>NZ_CP110136.1:0-2400000 GCF_025979705.1 Hymenobacter sp. YIM 151858-1 | reverse complement strand
CCGCGGCATCGGGGTTGCCGGGTTGCGCGGCGGGCTTGGCGGCCCGGCTGCGCGAACGGCTGCCGGCTGCAGTAGCCGGGGCCGGGGCCGCAGCAGCGGCTGCACCGCTTCGGCTGCGCGAAGGCCTAGGTGCCGCGGGCTTGCGCTGGGGCACGGCAGCGGGGGCTGGTGCTGCCTCCGGCTCTGCTTGAGTACCGGTTTGGGCTGCTTCGGACGCTTGGCCGGCATCCTCGGTTTCATAACCGGCAGCGGCAGTGGTTGCCGCAGCGCCATCTTCCGAGAGGCTTTCCAGGGTTTGCTGCAGCAGCTGGCCGCTCTCGTCGTCGAAGCGGCGCGTGGCTTCTTCCACTACTTCGCGCAGCTTGGCTTTGGTTTCCTTCCGGATGCGCTTGGCTAGCTCATCGAGCCGACGATCCAGCTCTTTCTGCACTTGCTTAGCGGCGGCGCGCAGGGCTTTTCTGTTGCCCGACTTTTTGCGCTTGGCTTGCTCGTTGTCGGCGGGCAAATCAATGCTGGTGTGGGCCGCATCGTTCTGTTGCTGCTTGCGCTCGGCTTTGGCGGCTTTGCGGTCGGCTTTGCTCTGGCCGTCTTTGTCTTTCTTTTTGCCTTTGTCCTTTTGCTTGGCAGGCTGTTCTTCGGGCGTGGTGTCGGCCGTGGGGGTAGTTGCGGCTTTGGCCATAGGAGTAGAGGTTGTGGTGTGGAGAAGCAAGCGAACTACTTCGCCAAGGAAGTGAATCGGACGCAGATTGTCTTTGCTCATACGGCTGAAAAATTGGTCCGGCGTGGTAGGGGTGTGCTTAATACGCAAAACGACGAGGTGAAGACTGCGCATTTACCCGTTTCTTTGCGCGTTTCATTCGTACGAAGCCCTATCGGCCGGCCCTAGGTGCCGGCTGCCTCTGATAGCTGCATGACCCCTCCGAGCACGACCTCCCAACCCCAGCGCTACACCATCACGGCAGCGTTGCCTTATGCCAACGGCCCCGTACACATTGGTCACCTGGCCGGCGTGTACATTCCGGCCGATATCTACGCCCGCTACCTGCGCGCCCAAGGCCGCGACGTTAAGTTCGTGTGCGGCTCCGACGAGCACGGCGTGCCCATCACCATCCGGGCCCAGAAAGAAGGCGTAACGCCGCAGCAGGTAGTCGATAAGTACCACGCCATCATCCGCGACTCGTTCCGAGATTTTGGTATTTCATTCGATATCTACGCCCGCACCTCCAACGACACGCACCGCCAAACCGCTTCCGATTTCTTCCGGAAGATGTACGAGGCCGGCCAGTTCACGGAGCAGGTGTCGCAGCAGTACTACGACGAGCAGGCCCAGCAATTTCTCGCCGACCGCTACATCGTGGGTACGTGCCCCACCTGCGCCAACGAAAACGCCTACGGCGACCAGTGCGAGCGGTGCGGCTCGTCGCTCAGCCCCACCGAGCTCATCAACCCCCGCTCGATGCTCTCGGGCAACCAGCCCGTGCTGCGCGAAACCAAGCACTGGTACCTGCCCCTCGACCAGTACGAGCAGTGGCTGCGCGAGTGGATTATCGAAGGCCACAAATCGGACTGGAAAACCAACGTGTACGGCCAGTGCAAGTCCTGGATCGACCAGGGCCTGCAGCCCCGCGCCGTAACCCGCGACCTGGATTGGGGCGTGCCCGTGCCCGTAGAGGGCGCCGATGGCAAGGTGCTCTACGTGTGGTTTGATGCGCCCATCGGCTACATTTCGGCCACCAAGGATTTGCTGCCCGGCGACGCCTGGAAACCCTACTGGCAAGACCCCGGCACCAAGCTGGTGCACTTTATCGGCAAGGACAACATCGTGTTCCACTGCATCATCTTTCCGGCGATGCTTAAGGCCCACGGCGACTTTATCCTGCCCGACAACGTGCCCGCCAACGAATTCCTGAACCTCGAAGGCGACAAGATTTCGACCTCGCGCAACTGGGCCGTGTGGCTGCACGAGTACCTGCAGGATTTCCCCGGCAAGGCCGATGTGCTGCGCTACGTGCTGGCCGCCAACGCCCCCGAAACCAAGGACAACGACTTCACCTGGAAGGACTTTCAGGCCCGCAACAACAACGAGCTGGTAGCCAACCTAGGCAACTTCGTGAACCGCGCCGTGGTGCTCACGCACAAGTTCTTCGGCGGCGATGTGCCCGCAAAAGGCCCGCTCACCGATGCCGACCGCGAGGTGTTTGCCCAACTGGCCGAGTTCCCGAAGCGCATCGGTGATTTGATTGAGCAGTACCGCTTCCGCGACGCTTTAGCCGAGCTGATGAACCTTACGCGCCTCGGCAACAAGTACCTGGCCGACACCGAGCCCTGGAAGTTGGTAAAAACCGATCAGGAGCGCACCGGCACCGTGCTGCACGTGGCCCTGCAACTGGCCGCCAGCCTGGTTACTCTCATGGAGCCCTTCTTACCCACCGCGGCCGCGAACCTAGGCAGCATGCTGCGCATCGAGCGCCAGGCCTGGGCCCAGGCCGGCGCTGCCGACCTGCTGCCCGCCGGCCATCACCTAGGCGAGGCCGTGCTGCTCTTCGACAAAATCGAAGACAAAACCGTGGAAGCGCAGGTGCAGAAGCTACTCGATACCAAAGTAGCCAATCAGCTGGCCAACACGCCCGTTACGCCCGCCAAGGATAATGTGTCGTTCGACGAGTTCGGCCGCATGGATCTGCGCGTGGGCACCATCCTCACGGCCGAAAAAGTAGCCAAAACCAAAAAGCTGCTGAAGCTCACCGTGGATACCGGCCTCGATCAGCGCACCATTGTAAGCGGCATTGCCGAACACTTCGAGCCCGCCAACCTCATTGGCCAACAAGTGCTGGTGCTGCTGAACCTGGCGCCGCGCGAAATCAAAGGCATCGAAAGCCAGGGCATGCTGCTAATGGCCGAAGATGTAGACGGTTCGTTGCGCCTGATGCAGCCTGGGCAGCCGGTGCGGCCCGGCTCGTTTGTGGCGTAGCGGCGCGTTGCCCGCGCCGGCCCCAAGCGGCACCACTCGCCCTAGGTGAGTGGTGCCGCTTTTTTACGGGCCACCGCCCCGTGCCCTGGTTTGCGGCTGGTCGTCATTTAGCTTTACTCTTTATGAAGTATTTGGCAACCTTGCTGCTATGGTTGCTGGCTACCGCCGCGCAGGCCAAGTGCTATAACCGCGGGCTAACCATTTGGCCCAGTGCAGGCGTGGTGCCAGCCAACGCCGTGTTTATGGTAGAGGGCATGGACGAAAGCCAGCAGCTGGTGCGGGGCCTAGGTGGCGCATACACCGCTTACCTGCAGGCAGGCCAGGAGCGCATTGCGCTGCGGGTTGCTGAAACGCTGGTGGGCCAGGTGCAGCTCACCCAGGTCATCCTCAAACCCGCCCGGCGCCTGCAGCCCGGCCGCCGCTACGAGCTGGTAATTGCCGAGCGCAGCAAGCCGCGAATTAACCTCATCAGTCAGCACAACGCGGGCACCTGGGCGGTGGCCTACACCGTAGCCGCCACCCCCGACCACACCGCCCCCGTGTGGCTGGATATGCCCAAGCTGCAGGCCGCGCACTACGAAGAAATGGGCTGCGGCCCGGAGATATTCGTGCGCTTTGCTGCCCGCGTGTAGGATGCCTCGGCGTGCCTCGTCAGGGTTGTGGTGCGGGATTCAGCTAACCGCTCCGCCACCGCCTACTACCTGCAACCCGATGATAACGGGCGCATTACCGTGGGCCGCGGCATGTGCGCGGGCGCTTTCGCGCTGGAGCGCGGCCACCGTTTCGCAGCCTCGTTTGCGCTGATGGATGCTGCCGGTAACCCTACGCCGTGGGCAAAACCAGGCATTGCGTTTGTTCGCCCCACCGAGGCCGAGCTGAAACCGGCTGAGTAAAGCAAACGGTTAAGCCAAAGAGGCGCCGCAGCTCAGGGCTGCGGCGCCTCTTTGGCTTAACCGTTTTGGCGCTACCTAGGGGCGCAAACCCGGGTACTTTTATTTAGTGTTGAATAGGTTCATGGTGCGCTCCAGCCCTAGGGTGCCAAACGCCAGCACGGCCTCGGCAGCTTTTTCCACGCGCAGCGGCAGGTCAATCTGCTCATCGGCCGAAAAGGGGTTGAGCACGTAGTCCACCTGCCGGCCCTTCGGAAAGTTGGCATCCACACCGAAGCGCAGGCGGGCGTACTCGTCGGTGCCCAGGGTTTCCTGAATGTGCTTGAGGCCGTTGTGCCCGCCGGCCGAGCCTTTGCCCTTCAGGCGCAGCTTGCCAAAGGGCAGGGCCAGGTCGTCGGTTACCACCAGCATCTGCTCCTTTTCCAGCTTCAGCGAAGTAAGGTAGTGCGCGGCCGCCTTGCCGCTCAGGTTCATATAAGTGGTGGGCTTCACGAGCACGTAGGTTTTGCCTTTGTGCTTGATGTCCGTCACGAACGCGTGCCGGCCAATCTCAAACTTGGCCTCGTGCTTCTGGGCCAGGTAATCGAGCACCATAAAGCCGATGTTGTGGCGCGTGTCGGCGTACTCCGGGCCAATGTTGCCCAGACCTAGGATCAGATATTTCATAGCGGTGTATTACGCGGGCACAAACGTAAAAAATCCTGCTCCGCACCGAAGCGAAGCAGGATTTTCTTAGTCGAAAGCTCGAAAAACCTATTTCTCGGCTTGCAGCTGACCACGCAGACCACGCGGGATGGTCACGGTAGCAATCGGAGCCAGCGGGTTGGTCAGGATCTGGTAGCCCGAGGTTTCCACCTTGCTTACCTTGATCGACTTGCCCAGGCCCAGGTCCGAGATGTTTACCTCCACGAAGTCGGGCAGGTTCTCGGGCAGAGCCTTTACTTTCAGCTTGCGCAGCTTCGAAACCAGTTTGCCACCTTGCTGAACGCCGGGCGAAGTACCTACGAACTTCACCGGTACTTCCATCTTCACTTCTTTGCCTTCCTGCAGTTGCAGGAAGTCAACGTGCAGCAGCATTTCGTTTACGGGGTGGAACTGCGAATCCTGCACAACAGCACGGTACAGGTCGCCTTCTACGTTCAGATCAACGATGTGAACTTCGGGGGTGTACAGCAGCTCGCGGAACAGAATGGCCGGTACGTAGAAGTGCACTTGGGTCTCGCCGCCGTACATTACACAAGGTACGTACGATTCGTTGCGCAGACGCTTGGCTTCCTTCTTGCCGAGATTCGCTCTTTTAAACCCTACAATCTCCAGGCTTTTCATAAAACTGGTGTTTGAAAAAGTGTGGCCTTTTTAAAGGCCTTGAAATGAAACTGTTCCGCTCGGCCGGTACAGCCGAAGGGGCCGCAAAGGTACAGCGAAGAATTATATTTTGGAAGCCCGATGCTTACATGAAGTAGAATAAAGCCTAACCATCAATTAAAACTTAGGCTACAAGCTAGTTCCCCTCCTCAGATGAGGAGGGGCTAGGGGTGGTTGACCAATCGTTGAACGACAATCAACACTAGCTTTTAGCTCTAGCCTCTCAACCACCCCTAACCCCTCCTCATCTGAGGAGGGGAACTAGCTCTAGTCTTAGTTACTCTATAGCTTATATAAACAGCGAGCTGATCGATTCGTGCGACACCACGTTGTGAATGGCGCGGGCGAAAAGGTCGGCTACGGAAATCACTTTGATCTTTTCGTTTTCCTCGCGCAGCGGAATGGTGTCGGTCGTAATCAGCTCCACCAAAGCCGATTTGCGGATACGCTCGTGCGCCGGCCCGCTGAGCACCGGGTGGGTGATGACGGCGCGCACCGAGGCCGCGCCGCGCTCCATCAGCAGCTCGGCGGCCTTGCAAATGGTGCCGGCCGTATCTACGATATCATCCACCAGCACCACGTTCATGCCCGTTACGTCGCCGATTACCTGCATCGAGGCAATTTCGTTGGCGCGCAGGCGCATCTTGTCGCACACCACGATTTCGGCCCCGAACTTCTTGGCAAAAGCCCGCGTGCGCACTACGCCGCCCACATCGGGCGAGGCGAAGATGAGGTTATCGAGGTTGAGCGACTTGATGTAGGGCGCCGTGATGGTCGAGCCGTCGAGATGATCGACCGGAATATCGAAAAAGCCCTGAATCTGGCCGGCGTGCAGGTCGCAGGTCATCAGGCGGGAGGTGCCCACGCTCTGGATGAATTCGGCCACCACTTTGGCGCCAATGCTCACGCGCGGCTTGTCCTTGCGGTCTTGCCGGGTGTAGCCCATGTAGGGCATCACCACGTTCACTTTGTAGGCCGAGGCGCGCTTGGCGGCGTCTACCATCAGCATCAGCTCCATCAGGTTGTCGGAGGGCGGAAAAGTGCTCTGGATAAGGAACACCTCGCAGCCGCGCACGCTCTCGTTGAAGCTCGGCCCGATTTCGGAATCGGCGAAGCGCTGGATGGTGAGGTCGCCGAGGGGCTGACCGTAGGCGGCGGCAATTTTTTCGGCCACATCGCGCGACGTGGTGCCGGAGAAGATTTTAACCTGCGAAGACATGAGGGAATGGAACAGGGATAAGCGAAACTGCGAAACCAAGACAGCGGCGCCCGACCGATTCGGATGCACGCGCGGTACTTGGGTGCCGGGCCGCTTGCCCGCCTGACCCAGGGCTAGCGCGTGGGCCGATTTGCCGGAACCGAAAAACGCAAAAGGCGCCGGCTCCACTCCGAAGAGGGGGCCAGCGCCTTGTTGGTTGTCCGACCAGGGCTCGAACCTGGACTTTCTTGAATCAAAATCAAGCGTGTTGCCAGTTACACCATCGGACAATTTCCCTTGCGGTAACCAGTGGTTGTGCCGTTTGGGTTTGCAAATGTAGCTAGCTTTTCGCTGCCTCCAAATTTTGCCCCAAAAAAAATTTCAGCAAAAAGGCCTTGGTAAGGTCGAAAAGCCCCTTTTTGCGGTGATTTTCAGCGAGAAAAGATTCTGATTTTTTTCGGCGGGAGGCGGGGTTGCCCGTGCAGCGAATGGTCCGTACTTTTGCGGCCTGAAACTGCTCTCATTCTCCTTATAAAGAACTGCAATGGCGAATACCGGCAAAATCACCCAGGTTATCGGCCCCGTCGTCGACGTGAGCTTCGCGGGTGAAGGCTCTAAGCTTCCCAACATCCTCGACGCCCTCGAAGTGGTGAAGGACAACGGCACGCGCGTTATCCTGGAATGCCAGCAACACCTGGGCGAAGACCGTGTGCGTACCATTGCCATGGACTCGACCGACGGTCTGACCCGCGGCGCTGAGGTACGTGACCTAGGCACCCCGATTCAGATGCCCACCGGCGACGCCGTACTCGGCCGCCTGTTCAACGTGGTAGGCGAGGCCATCGACGGCCTGCCCCAGCCCGCTGCTACCGGCTCGCTGCCCATCCACCGCTCGGCTCCGCGCTTCGAGGACCTCTCGACCAGCACCGAGGTACTGTACACGGGTATCAAAGTTATCGACCTGATCGAGCCCTACGCTAAGGGCGGTAAGATCGGTCTGTTCGGTGGTGCCGGCGTAGGCAAAACCGTACTGATTCAGGAACTCATCAACAACATCGCCAAAGCCTACTCGGGTCTGTCGGTGTTTGCTGGTGTGGGCGAGCGTACCCGCGAGGGCAACGACTTGCTGCGCGAAATGATCGAAGCCGGCATCGTACAGTACGGCGACGAGTTCAAGCACGGCATGGAAGAAGGCCATTGGAAGCTGGACGCCGTGGATCTGGAAGGCATGAAGGACTCGAAAGCGACCTTCGTGTTCGGCCAGATGAACGAGCCCCCCGGAGCCCGTGCCCGCGTAGCTCTGTCGGGCCTCACGGTTGCCGAGAACTTCCGCGACGGCGACGGCACCGGTGCCGGCCGCGACATCCTGTTCTTCATCGACAACATCTTCCGCTTCACCCAGGCTGGTTCGGAAGTATCGGCTCTGCTGGGTCGTATGCCTTCGGCCGTAGGTTACCAGCCCACGCTGGCCACCGAAATGGGTGCCATGCAGGAGCGCATTACCTCCACGAAGCGCGGTTCGATTACCTCGGTACAGGCCGTTTACGTACCTGCCGACGACTTGACCGACCCGGCTCCGGCTACCACCTTCGCTCACTTGGACGCTACCACGGTACTGTCGCGTAAAATCGCCGAGCTGGGTATTTACCCGGCCGTTGACCCGCTCGACTCGACCTCGCGTATCCTCGATGCCTCGATCATCGGCGAAGAGCACTACAACACCGCCCAGCGCGTGAAGGAGATTCTGCAGCGCTACAAAGAACTGCAGGACATCATCGCCATCCTGGGTATGGACGAACTATCGGAAGAAGACAAGCTGGTAGTATCGCGTGCACGCCGTGTGCAGCGCTTCCTGTCGCAGCCCTTCCACGTGGCCGAGCAGTTCACCGGCCTGAAAGGTGTACTCGTTGACATCAAGGACACCATCAAAGGCTTCAACGGCATCATCGACGGTCTCTACGACCACCTGCCCGAAGCTGCGTTCAACCTGGTAGGCACCATCGAGGATGCCGTTGCCAAGGGCGAGCGACTGATGGCTGAGGCCCGCTAATCTTTTAGTTGACAGTTGACAGTTGTCGGTTGTGGGTTCGGGCCTAGGTCTGGATCGGCGCTGACAACTGACAACTAAAAACTGACAACTAACATGCGTTTAGAAATCATCACGCCGGACCGGAAAGTGTTCGAGGGCGAAGTTACCTCGGCGGTGTTTCCGGGTGTTGCCGGTCAGTTTGAAGTGCTCAACAACCACGCGCCGATGATCAGCGCGCTGCAGGCAGGCGAATTGCGCATCACCAGCGCAGCCGGCCGCGAGTCGTTCCAAGTGAGCGGCGGCGTGGTGGAAGTGCTGCGCAACAACGTAACGGTACTGGCTGAGTCGGTACTGGCGTAGTGCTCCTTGCTCGATTAACAAAAAGGCCTTTCTCTCGCGAGAAAGGCCTTTTTGTTTTGCTGCTTTCGTCACTCATTTCAGCCTGGGTCGTACTGCTTGCCAGAAGCACCGCAGCGTTACATTTGCCTAATGGATATCCGCCCGAAAATCACGCCCATCTACCAAACTTCGGTTTTCAAGTTTCAGGACCTCAACGAACTCGAAACTTACTTTCAGGAGCCCGGCAGCCGTTACATGTACTCGCGCAACGGCAACCCCAACTCCGACGAGCTAGCCGAAGCCGTGAACCGGCTGGAGGGCGGGGCAGGAGCCATTGCAACCGGCTCGGGCATGGCCACCATATTCGCCGCCATCATGGCGTATTGCCGGGCCGGCGACCATGTGCTGTGCGCGGCCGATATCTACGGCGGCTCGTCGGCGCTGCTGAATGCCGAGCTCAGCCGCGTGGGCATTGCGGTTACCTACGTGCCCTTCGAGCAGCTCTACGACCTAGGGCCGTTTGTGCAGCCTGCCACGCGCCTGCTGCTGGCCGAAACCATCAGCAACCCGCTGCTGCGCGTAGCCGACCTGCGCCGCCTGGCCGACGAGTGCCACCGCCACGGTCTGAAGCTGGTAGTTGACAATACCTTCGCTTCGCCCATCCTGACGAAGCCCTTGGCCCTAGGTGCCGACATCGCGCTGCACAGCGTCACCAAATACATATCGGGCCACAGCGACGTTACGGCCGGCGTAACGGTAGCGGCCGACGCCGAAACCGCTGCCCGGCTGAAGCAAATCGTGATGTTTTACGGGCTCACCCTGAGCCCCATGGAAAGCTGGCTGGCCGTGCGTGGCCTGAAAACCCTGCGCTTGCGCGTGCGCGAGCACAGCCACAACGCCTTGGCTATTGCCAACATGCTGCAGCAGCACCCAGCAGTGCGGGCCGTGTACTACCCCGGCCTGGCCGAGCACGAACAACACCGTGTTGCAACCCAGCAAGGCGGCGGCTTGTACGGCGGTATGCTCTCGTTCAAACTCGCCGACGACCCCGAGGCCGTGAGCGACTTTATGCGCCGCGTGCAGCGCTTTCCGTTTGCCCCCTCGCTGGCGGGCGTTGATTCGTCGTTGTCGTACCCCCTAGGTACCTCGCACCGCAACCTTACACCGGAGCAGCAGCAAACCTTGGGTATTACCGTGGGCCTGGTGCGCTTGTCGGTGGGCATTGAGCCCGTGGAGGAGTTGATTGCTGATTTGGAACAGGCGCTCAGCTGAGCCAAACCGGACGAGATTTATATACCAAGCGGCGGGCCTTTTGTGCCCGCCGCTTTTGATTTGTACCCCTGATTGAACTTTATGGACTAATCTGCCTACCCTGGATTACTCCGTGGGTAGTATTTCCTTAAGCGCCCTTACCACGCGGCGCACGTGTGCATCGGTCATGGCGGAGCCGGAGGGGAGGCAGAGGCCACGTTGGAAAAGGTCTTCGCAAACGCTGCCGCCGTACGTAGTGCAGTGGGCAAATAGCGGCTGCAGGTGCATGGGCTTCCAGAGGGGCCGAGCCTCGATGTTATGGGTTTCGAGGTGCTGGCGCACGGCTTCCGGAGTAAGGCTGGTGTGCTCGGGGCGCAGCAAAATGGTTGTCAGCCAACGGTTGGCGCGGGCATTGGGCAACTCCGCCGGGCCTACCTGAATAGCGGGCAGCGGCTTCAGCAGCTCGCAGTACTGCATGTAAATCTCGCGCCGGCGCTTCACGCGGTCTTCGAGCAGCCCCATCTGGCCGCGGCCGATGCCGGCCAGCAGGTTGCTGAGGCGGTAGTTGTAGCCTACGGCTGAATGCTGGTAATGCGGAGCGGTGTCGCGGGCTTGGGTGGCCAGCCAACGCGCCTGCTGGGCCCATTCGCTGTTGTTGGTAACCAAGGCGCCACCGCCGCTGGTGGTAATAATTTTGTTGCCGTTGAAGGAGAAAACACCCAACGCGCCAAACGTGCCCAAGGCCTGTTTCTGGAAGGTAGAACCTAGGGCTTCGGCGGCATCCTCGAGCACCGGCACGCCAAATTCGGCCGCAATGGCCAACAGCTCGGGCAAGCGGGCCGGCATGCCGTAGAGGTGCACCAGCACAATGGCTTTGGGCAGGCGGCCCGTGCGGCTGCGCTCAACGAGGGCCTCGCGCAGCAGGCTGGGGCACATATTCCAGGTATCGGTTTCGCTGTCGATGAAGACGGGCTCGGCACCCAGGTAGCGCACGGGGTTGGCGGTGGCTACAAACGTGAAGGAAGGCACCAGCACTTCGTCGCCGGGGCCAACGCCGAGCAGCTGCAGTCCTAGGTGAATGGCGGCCGTGCCCGAGTTGAGGGCCACGCAATGCTGCGCGCCGGTGTACTGGCAAATGTCGCGCTCAAAGCCGTCGATATTAGGGCCCACGGGAGCTACCCAGTTGTCCTCGATGGCCTTGTGCAAGTAGTTGAGCTCGTGGCGGCCCAGGTGTGGCGGCGAAAGATAAAGCCGGTCGTATTCGTCGCTACGCATAAAGTGAGGGCAGGGGAGCAGCCCCAAAAGCAAAGCCGCGCAACGCAGCCCTAGGTGGATTATTCAGGCAAAAGTAAGCCCGCGGCAAGGTGTACGCACAGCGGCCGGCGAGTAGTTGGCGCTGGCACCAACTTAAACGCGCTGCTTGATGACGGAAGCCGGCACGCCCACGGCGGTGCAGTGCGCGGGCAAATCGCGCACCACCACGGCCCCGGCACCTACCACGGCTTCGGTACCAACGCGCACCTGGTTGATAACGGTAGCATTGGTGCCGAGGTATACGCCTGCTTCCAGATAAGCCTCGCCGCCAACGTTGGCGTGCGGCATCAGCGAGCAAAAATCTTCGAGCACGGCATCGTGCCCGATGGTGCAGCCTAGGTTGATGAGCACATGGCGGCCCAGGCGAATATCGCAGGTAAGAATGCTGGCCTGGCAGATGATGCAGCCCACGCCCAACTGTATCTGCTGATAAGCGCGCAGCGGCACCGAGGGGTGCACCAGCGTGGCAAAATGCAGGCGCGGTGAGGAAAGACGGCCTACCACGGCGGCGCGGTTGCGGCTGCTGCCCACGGCCACGGCCACGTAAACCGATTCGGCGGTGGCGTTCAGGTCAGCAACGGTGCCGAGCCACGGCAGCTCGTGCACGCGCTCCTGGGCGGGGCGCTGGTCGTCGTAAAAGCCCAGTACGCTCCAGCGTTGCTCCGCTTCGTTGATTTGGCGTACCAGCTGCAGCACTTCGCGGCCGAGGCCGCCCGCGCCAACAATCACGAGCGGCCGTACGCCGGTGAAATCGGGGTCTTCGTACTCGGAAAAGAAAAGCTGGGTCATGCGGTAGAGGAATCGGAAGAGCCGGAGGCCGAGCCCCGAAAGGCTTCGGTGGTGGCCTGCCCCGGTGCCGAAATGCCCTGGGCACCCAGCACGCGAGCGGCCGTCAGGGCTAGAATACGTAAATCGAGCGCAAAAGAGAGATGCTCGACGTACCACACGTCGAAGGCAAATTTTTGCTCCCAGCTGATGGCGTTGCGCCCGTTTACCTGCGCCCACCCCGTAATGCCAGGGCGCACCAAGTGGCGCCGGGCCTGCTCGGGCGAGTAAAGCGGCAGGTATTCGGGCAGCAAGGGGCGTGGGCCTACCAGGCTGATGTCGCCGCGCAGCACGTTCCAGAGCTGGGGCAGCTCGTCGATGGAGGAAGCGCGCAGCCAACGACCTAGGCGCGTGAGGCGCTGGGCATCGGGCAGCAGCTGGCCTTGGGCGTCGCGCTCGTCCGTCATGGTTTGCAGCTTGTAGAGCGTGAACAGGCGGCCGTGCAGCCCCGGGCGTTGGTGCCGAAACAGCACGCGCCCGCTGCCGGGCTGCAGCTTCAGCAACACGGCCGCCGCGGCCAGCAGCGGCAGCGCCAGCAGCAGCAGTGGCGCGGCTAGCAGCACATCGAGCAGGCGTTTGCCCCAGGCGCGGTACCAACCAGTAGGAGCGGCAGATGCAGACATGCGGCAGCGGCGTGGATAAAGCCCGGTGCAAGTTACGCGCAAGCGTTTCATTGGGGCCGATTGCGTGCAGGTATGGCCGCTGCGTTGTTGCTTTGCGGCTATGCTCGTCTTCCCCAATGCCAAGCTCAACCTAGGGCTGCACATAACCCAGCGCCGCCCCGATGGCTTTCATACGCTCGAAACCGCCATGGTGCCGCTGCCGTGGTGCGATGCGCTGGAAGTACTGCCCGGCGCTGCCGAAACCTCGCTGGCCCTCACCGGCCGCCCCATCCCCGGCGACCCGGCCACCAACTTGTGCATTCGGGCGTACGAGCTGCTGAAAGCCGACTTTCCGGCGGTGCCGGCCGTGCAGATGCACCTGCACAAAGTAGTGCCCATTGGCGCCGGCCTGGGCGGCGGCTCGGGCGATGCAGCTTTTGCCCTGAAGGCGCTGAACGCGGTGCTCGACCTAGGGCTGACCGACGATCAGCTGGAAGCCTACGCCCGGCGCCTGGGCTCCGACTGCGCCTTCTTCGTGCGCAACCAGCCGGCCCTGGCCACCGGCCGCGGCGACGAACTCGCGCCTTTGCCGCTGCCGCAACTTGCGGGCACGGCTTGCAAAGTCGTTTACCCCAACCTGCACATCAGCACGGCCGAGGCGTACGCGGGCGTGCAGCCCAAAGCCCCCGCCCACGATTTGCGCACGGCGCTCAGCGGGCCCATCAGTGCGTGGCGCGAAACGGTGGTAAACGATTTTGAGGCTTCGCTGGCCCCTAGGTATCCGTTGCTCAACGAGCTCAAGCAGCAGCTCTACGCCGCCGGTGCCGCCTACGCCAGTTTGTCGGGCTCGGGCTCGGCGGTGTTTGGCTTGTGGCCGGGGCAGCCGCTGCCGCCCAGCCTTGCCTTAGCCGACGACTTCCTGGTGTGGGACGGGCAGCTGTGAGGCGGCGCGCCGGCGGCGCACCCACCGGTCGAGGATGGGGTGCACCAGCACGCTCAGCAGAATGATAACCGTGCCGAGGTAAAAGCCCGTGCTCATTTTTTCCTGGCTGCCGAAGATGAGCACGGCCAGGGCAATGCCGTACACGGGCTCCAGGTTCACGGTTAGGTTGAGCGCGAAGGCCGAAATGCGCTGCTGCAGCTCCACCGAAGCCGAGAAAGCATACACCGTGCACACGCCGGCCAGTATCAGCAGCCACACCCAGTCGAGCAGGGTGGGGTCGAGCTGCGGCAGCTCGCCGCCAAAGCCCGGCCGCGCAATCAGAAACAAGGCAATGCTGAGGCAGGCCCCGCTCATTTCGTAGAAGGTGAGGCGCAGGGGCGGGTGCTGCTGGGTGAGCTTGGCATTGAACACGCTGAACAACGCGCTCAGGCCCGCCGAAAACACCGCCACGCCCAGGCCCAGCAGTTGGTCGAACTCGGCCTGCGACACCAGGTACAAACCCAGCATCGCCAGCAGGCCCAGTACAATCTCGTAGGCCTCGAAACGCTTGCGCAAAATCAGCGGCTCCAGGATCGAGGTCCAGAGCGCGAGCGTGGCCATGCCGGCCAGGCACACGCTTACCGACGACAGCCGGGCAGCCAGAAAGAAAGTAATCCAGTGCACGGCCACCATGGCGCCCACGCCCAGCAGCCGCAGCGCCTGCCCCGCCGGCACCCGCCACTGCTGCCCCCGCGACACCAGCAGCACGGCCAGCCCCACCGCGGCAATGAGCGTGCGGTAAAACACCAGCTCCACGGGCGGCAGCGAAATCAGCTTGCCCAAAATGGCCGTGAAGCCCCACAGAAACACAATAAAGTGGAGGCGGAGGTAGTCTTTCAACATCGGGTGAAATGGTGAGGTGGTGAACTGGTGAGTGGGGTATCTGGGAGGCCAATGCTGCGCCGAAAGCGCAAGTCGAACGATACTCACCAGTTCACCACCTCACCATTTCACCATTTAGCGCGGAATAAACTTGTAGAGCACCAGCCCGATGCTCGTGAACACGATGTTGGGCACCCAGGCGGCCAGCATCGGGGGCATATCGCCTACCAGGGCCAGGTTGCGGCTCAGGATAACGAAGCCGATGTACACGAACGCCAGCACGAAACCCAGGGCAATTTGGCCGCCCACGCCGGTGCGCGATTTGCGGGCGCTCATAATCACGCCAATCACCGTCAGAATCACGATGGCGAAGGGGTAGGCGTAACGCTCGGCGCGCTCCACCAGGTAAATCTCGGTGTCGCTGGCGCCGCGGTTTACCTTTTCCTGAATCAGGTTTTGCAGCTCGGGCAGAGTAAGCGTTTCGGCCAGCTTAAAGGTGCTGGCGAAGTCCTTGGGGTACAGGTTTAGGGTGGTGTCGCGGGCCGGAAACACCTTCAGGGTTTCCTTGTCGCCGTTGATGGTGCGCACCACCTGCGGCGTAAGGTGCCAGGCTTTTTTGGTAGAGTCCCAGCTGATGGCCTCGGCCGACATGCGCCGCTTAAGCATGGTGCCCTCAATGGTTTCGATGGCAAAGCGGTAGCCCACGTTGCTCACGTTGTCGTAGCTCTCGAGGTAGGCGTAGTGCTGCGGGCCGATTTTGATGTGCACGTTGCGCCCCTGAAAGCGGTAGGGGTTCTTCACGTACTTCCGCTCGAAGGCCACGCGCGGCTTGTTGGCCAACGGAATGACCCAGCCAATCAGCCCGAACGTAGCCAGCCCGATAATGCCGCCGCCCATCACGTAGGGCAGCAAAAGCCGCCGGAAGCTCACGCCCGAGGCCAGAATGGCCACAATCTCGGTGCGGGCCGCCAGGCGCGCCGTTACCAGCACCGTGGCAATAAACACCGTGATGGGCGAAAGCAGGTTGGCGTAGTAGGGGAACAGGTTGAGGTAATACTCCGTGATGATTTTGCCCGCCCCCAGGTTGTGTTTGATGAAGTCGTCGTTCTTCTCCGTGAAGTCAATCACGCAAATCACCATCACCAGCACCACCACCGTGAAAATGAAGGTGGTGAGCATCTTGCCGAGGACGTATTTATCGAGTAGCCGAAGCATGCGGGTTAGTTGTCAGTTGATCGTGGTTAGTTGTCAGTGATGGATGCCAGAACGAACGGACAACGAAAAACTGACAACTGAAAACTCATAGCCTTACCATCAGCTGTTTTACCATCTTCTCCTTCCACTCGCGGAAAGTGCCGGCCAGGATTTGCTCGCGGGCTGCGCGCACCAGCCACAGGTAAAAAGTGAGGTTGTGCACCGAGGCCACCATGCCCGCCAGGTACTCGCTGGCATGGAACAAATGGCGCACGTATGACTTGGAGTAGAACGTGCTGGCGTAGCCGCCCAGTGCCTCGTCGATGGGGGAGAAGTCCTGCTCCCACTTCTTGTTCTTGATGTTGATAATGCCCTGCGTGGTAAACAGCATGCCGTTGCGGGCGTTGCGGGTGGGCAGCACGCAGTCGAACATATCCACCCCGAGGGCAATGTTTTCGAGGATGTTGGCCGGCGTGCCCACGCCCATGAGGTAGCGCGGCTTGTCGGCGGGCAAAATGTCGCAGCAGAGCTCCGTCATTTCGTACATCAGCTCGGCCGGCTCGCCCACGCTCAGGCCACCAATGGCATTGCCGGCACGGCCTTGCTCGGCAATAAACTCGGCCGACTGCTTGCGCAAATCGCGGAAGGTAGAGCCCTGCACGATGGGGAAGAGCTGCTGCTCGTAGCCGTAGAGCGGCTCGGTGCTGTCGATGCGCTCGATGCAGCGCTTCAGCCAGCGGTGCGTCATGTCCATCGATTTGCGGGCGTAGTCGTACTCGCAGGGCCACGGCGTGCACTCGTCGAAGGCCATGATAATGTCGGCCCCGATAACGCGCTGAATATCCATCACGCCCTCGGGCGTGAACAGGTGGTGCGAGCCGTCGATGTGCGAGCGGAACTTCACGCCCTCTTCCTTGATCTTGCGCGTCTCGCTTAGCGAGTACACCTGGTAGCCGCCCGAGTCGGTGAGGATGGGCCTATCCCAGCCGTTGAACTTGTGCAGGCCGCCGGCTTTTTGCAGCGTATCGAGGCCGGGGCGCAGGTACAGGTGGTAGGTGTTGCCGAGGATAATTTCGGCGTTGATGTCCTCCTTGATTTCGCGCTGGTGCACGGCCTTTACCGAGCCCGCCGTGCCCACCGGCATGAAAATGGGCGTCTGGATGGTGCCGTGGTCGGTGGTGAGCACCCCGGCGCGGGCCTTGGATTGCGGATCGTGAGCGACTAGGTCGAAAGTCATGCGAAAAAGAATGGCAGGCGGTGGCTGGCGCAAGCAGTGCCGAACAATCCCTAGGTGCCGGCGCCGCCAACGGCTCAGGCAGTTGGCCGGCGGGCTGCTTGGTATTGTCCTGCCAGGGGCGCCAGCGCAGGCGGGCACCCGCGGCTGTTAGCTAAACAAGCCGCAAAGGTAACCCGTATGGGCGGTTCGTGCCTCGCCCCGGAATGGCTACTTTTGCCCGCTCGCGCTTACTAACCCCGCACCTGCTTTGCTTTTTTACCTCTCGCCCGTTTCCTGGCTGCTCGTGCTGTGCGTGGCGGTGCAACTGGGGTACGCGGTGTACTACTTCTGGCCGTTTGGGAGGCGCCGCGTAGCCGAAACGCTGGAGCCCGACGCCGCCCGCGAGGCCGAGCGCCCGGTGTCAATAGTAGTGGCGGCGCGCAACGCGGCCGCGCAGCTGCGGCAGCTGATGCCGGTGTTGCTGAATCAAGAGTACGAGCGGTTCGAGGTGGTGCTCATCGACGACCGCTCCGCCGACGAAACCATCCTGTACGCGCAGCAGCTCACGCAATATTACCCCAACGTGCGCCTCGTAACGGTGGAGCGCACGCCCAACGGCTTGGCTCCCAAGAAATACGCTCTTACCCTAGGTATTAAGGTGGCCCGCTACCCGTATCTGCTCTTCACCGATGCCGACTGCGTGCCCACCTCGTACCAGTGGTTGCGGCACATGGCGCAGGGCTTCGATACGGGCGCCGATCTGGTGCTGGGCTACGGCCCCTACGCCGAGGCCCCCGGGCTACTGAACAAGCTCGTGCGCTTCGAGACGCTGCTTACCGGCCTGCAGTACCTCAGCTTTGCTGAGCGTGGCCAGCCCTACATGGGCGTGGGCCGCAACCTGGCCTACACCAAGCAAACCTTTATGGCCACCAAGGGCTTTGCCTCGCACATCCGGCGGCTCAGCGGCGACGATGATTTGCTGGTGCAGGATGCCGTGCAACTTGGGCGGCAGGCAGCCGTCGTTACGGCGGCCGAGGCGCAAACCCTGAGCCTGGCCCCCGCCACCTGGCGGGAGTGGTGGCACCAGAAGCGCCGCCACATGGCCGCCGGCAATCGGTACCGATTTGCCGACCGACTTCGGATTGGAACCTTTATCTTAGCCAACGGCTTATTTTATCTCGCAACTCTGGCGGCAATTGTAGTGCCTGATCCTGAATGGGTAGCGCTTGCAGGGGCATGGGTTGTCCGAACCTCGACAGCACTTGCTACGTACGCGCAGGCCAGCCGCCGCCTCCACGACCGGCAACCGCTGTGGTTGTTCCCGGCGTTGGATGCGGGGTATTTTTTTGCCTACTTTCTCCTGACAGCCTCGTTAGTGCTCTACCGCAACCCCTCCCGATGGAAGTAAATAATCAGGACCTCCAGAAGCAGTTCTCGGCCAAAGCCAAGCACGACTTCAAGCTCATCCGCGCAGCCGTGGAGCAGGCCGACGAGAAGGCGTACGCCGAACTGATGCAGATTTATAAGAAGCCCGTGTACCACGTGGTGCTTAAGATGGTGCGCAACCCCGACGATGCCGAAGACCTCACCATCGAGGCTTTCGCCAAGGCGTTCCGCAACCTGCACAAGTTCAACCCGGAGTACGCCTTCAGTACCTGGCTTTTCCGCATCGCCACCAACAACTGCATCGACTTTATTCGCAAGAATAAGATCAAGACGATGTCGATTGATTCGGCCATCAAGATTGATAACGGCGACGAAATCACCATCGATTTCCGCGACAACAACTTGAACCCGGCCGAAACTGCCATCAAGAACCAGAAAATCGAAATCATGCAGCACGTGGTGTCGCGGCTGCCCGATAAGTACCAGCGCCTCGTAACCCTGCGCTATTTCGATGAGCTCAGCTACGAAGAAATTGCCCAGGAGCTGAAAGCCCCCCTAGGTACCGTAAAGGCGCAGCTGCACCGCGCCCGCGAGTTGCTCTATGACATGGTGAAGAACAAGAAGGAAATCATCTAGCGCCTGCTTGCTCCTTTGCAAACCGAAGCCCCGTCTTACCTAGGCGGGGCTTCGGTGTTTTGGTTCGGCTCCCATCCTCTGTCGTCCTGAGGCGCGAGCCGAAGGACTTTATGACGTTGGACCCCACCCCCCAGCCCCTCCCCAAAAGGAGAGGGAGAGCCTGGCGACCTAGGGCAATAACGTCATGCCGAGCTTGTCGGGACATCTCGCCTGCTGACGCCGGATAGCATACACTTTCCCTCGCTTCGGGGGAGGGGGCTGGGGTGAGGTCCCCACCAGAGAAGGTCCTTCGCTGTGCTCAGGATGACAGAAGATTTAAGATAGGAGAAAACGCCCGCCGTACCTTTGCCCTGCAATGGACATCCTCTTCCGCTACTTCCCCGACCTCACGCCCCGCCAACGCGAACAGTTTCAGCAGCTCGACCGCGAATTCCGCGGCTGGAACGAACGCGTTAACCTTATTGCCCGCACCGATGTGGATAACCTGGCCGAGCGCCACTTGCTGCACTCCCTAGGTATTGCCAAGGTGGCGCAGTTTCCGGCAGGCAGCACGGTGCTCGATGTAGGCACGGGCGGCGGCCTGCCCGGCTTGCCCCTGGCCATCCTGTTCCCGGAGGTTGAGTTTCACCTCATCGACAGCATCGGCAAGAAGATTAAAGCAGTGCAGGAAATGGCCCACGCCCTGAAGCTGCACAACGTAACGGCCGAGCAAATCAGGGCCGAGCAGGTACGCTCGAAGTTTGATTTTGTGGTGAGCCGCGCCGTTACGCGCCTGGCCAACTTCCACCCCTGGATAGCGCAGCGCTACACCGCCACGGCCGGCACCAGCGAAGCCCACGGCCTGTACTACCTCAAAGGCGGCGACCTAACGGAGGAAATCGAGGAATCGGGCCTGGTGGCCACGGTAACGAACCTGAGCGACTTCTTCGAGGAAGAATTCTTCGAGACAAAAAAGGTGGTGTTTGTGCCGGCCAACAAAGCGGTGGCAACGGGCAAGCGCACCAACAACGTGTAATAATAAGCCGAGGGGCGCGGGGGTTGCTCCGCGCCCCTCGGCTGTTAGGCGGGAACTTTTGCCGTGATAAATTCTACGGCCCGCCGCTCGGAGTAGTAGTCGCCGTCGGAGGGCAGGCCCTCGGCAAAGCCTACGTGGCCGCCGGCTTCGGGCGTTTCCAGAAACACGTAGGGGCTGCTTTCGGCCGCCGCGCGCGGAAAGCACGTGGGCGGCAAAAACGGGTCGTTCTGGGCATTCACAATCAACGTGGGAATGCGAATGCCGTGCAGGTAACGGCCCGAGCTGCTGTGCTCGTAGTACTCGTCGGCCGATTTGAAGCCGTGCATGGGCGCCGTAAAGCGGTTGTCGAACTGCGGAAAGTCGCTGAGCTCTTCGAGGCCATCCAGGTCGAGCTGGCCGGGCAACAACTCAGCTTTGGTCCGGATTTTCTGCCGCAGCGACTTCAGAAAGCGGTTGAGGTAGATGCGGTTTTGGAGCCGCGAAATATGCTCCGAGCCGGCTTTCAGATCGGTAGGCACCGAGAACACCGCCGCGCGCTGTATTTCCTGCGGAATCCGGCCCGGGTCTTCGCCCAGATATTTCAGCGTCATGTTGCCGCCGGCCGAAAACCCCGTCATGTACACTTGCCGGTACCGGCCCGTGGCCAGCGCCTGCTGCACCACAAAATGCAGGTCGTCGGTGTCGCCTAGGTGGTAGGCGCGCAACAGGCGGTTCGGCTCGCCGCTGCAGCTGCGGTAGTTCCAGGCCAGCGCATCGATGCCGGCTTTGTTGAGCGCCCGGGCCATGCCGCGCACGTAGGGGCGGCCGGCGTCGCCCTCCAGTCCGTGCGAGATAATGCCCAACGCATCGGTAACGTGCTCGGTGCGGGCCCAATCGAGGTCCAGAAAGTCGCCGTCGGCCGTTTCTACGCGCTGGCGTTGGTACTGCACCTCGGGTACCTCGCGCAGCAGGCTGGGTACAATGGTTTGCAGGTGGCCGTTGAAGAGGTAAAAAGGCGGCCGGTAGCGGGAGTTGGCTATGATCGGCATCGCAGGGGTACGTTGAGGGTGAAGGGGAGGGGTTGTTGAAGGTACGCAAGTTTTAGGCATGCATACCAGTTGCAGGCGAGTGCCCGGCCCTGAGCCAGGTGTTGCGAACGATGCGTGGCGGCCCGGCAAAGCCCTAGGTGCTGAGAAGCTGCCGAGATTAATAAGATAATGGATTAGCCGATAACTATTTACATATTTGGATAGAAGCGCGAGGAATTGGTATAAAAATATGAACAGCCAAGGCTCGCGGACGTATAAGCCACTGAAAATCGCAACACTAACTATGAAAACAATGAAAGCAACTTCCCTTCTTCTGATAGCGGCAGCCATGATGGCGGGCAGCGCATGCAGCAGCTCTACCACCGCCTCGGGCACTACCGGCTCGAGCACCTCGGGCAGCACCGTTACCGACGATGCCAGCAGCGGCATGACCTCGGGTGCGGCCACCAGCCCCGGTACCTCGGGCTCCGGCACCATGAATACCTCTTCGGTGGGCACCAGCAGCAGCGTATCGAGCACCGGTGTTAGCTCGGGCTCTATGAACGTGAGCGGCAGCACCGCCAGCTCGGCCACCGTGGGCACCCCCGGCACCGACATGAACGCCTTTGTGGCCACCTTCGCCACCATGGACGACCCCACCTTCCTGATGACGGCCGCCAGCAGCAACATGCTCGAAATTCAGCTGGGCCAAATGGCCACGCAGCAATCGACCGATGCCGACGTGAAAAAGTACGGTCAGATGATGAAAGACCACCACACCAAGGCCACGCAGGAGCTGAAGACGGTAGCTGCCCCGCTGAACGTGACGCTGCCTACTACCCTGATGCCCGTGCACCAGGCCCTGGCCGACAACGTGAAGGGCAAAACCGGCAAAGCGTTCGACGAGGCTTACATGGACGCCATGGAAACGGCTCACAAGATGGATATTGCCATGTTTGAAGCCAAAACCAAGCAAGCGTCTACGCCATCGGTGAAAGCACTGGCCACCAAAACGCTGCCCATGCTGAACTCGCACAAGAAGATGGCCGACGACATCGAGAAGAAAGTTGACTAACCCTGGGGAAAGCACGCTTTGGCGTGTTGCACCAGTGCTACCTAGCCCCGGTTTGCCTTAGCAAGCCGGGGCTTTTTGCGTGGTAGCAGGCAGCAAGGCCAGGAGCAGGGCCACCAGCAAAGCCACGGCCGCTGAGGTGCCGAAAGCCACGCGCGGGCCAAACTGCTGCCAGAGCAGCCCCGTAAGGGCACTGGCTACCAGCGCAGCCAGGCTGCTAAGGCCCGCAAAAGTACCTAGGGCTGCCCCTTTGTCGGCGGGGGTGCAGAGGCGGCTTACCCAGGCTTTGCTGATGCCCTCGGTAGCCGCGGCGTAAATGCCGTAAAGTCCGAACAAGCCACCGAACAGCCACCACGCCCGAGCTTGCGCAATGCCGCCGTACACTACCGCAAACAGTACCAGGCCTAGCACCAGCATGCGGCGCGGCCCTAGTTTATCGGCCAGCAAGCCCAGCGGAAACGCGGCTGCCGCATACACCAGGTTGTAGAAAACATACACCCCCACCACGCCCGATTCGGATAAGCCGCGCTGCCGGGCCAGCAGCAGCAAAAGCGTATCGGAGCTGTTGAACAAAGCAAACAGCACCAGCGCACCTACTACTTGGCGGTAGCGCTGCGGGGCGCGGTTCCAATAAGCAAACGCCGCCCAAAATGGGCGCACCGGCTGGTTGGAGGGCGCACGCTTTCGCTCCTGCACAAGCAGCGTGGTAAGTACCGACAACAGCCCCGGCACAAAGGCGAGCAAAAACAACGTGCGGTATTGCCCCGGGTACGCGGCCAGCCAAAGCAAGGCCACCACTGGGCCCAACACGGCGCCAAGCGTATCCATAGCGCGGTGGAAACCGAACACGGCACCGGTGCGGTGCTCGGCCGCTTCGTCGGAAAGCAGCGCATCGCGGGCGCCGGTGCGCAGGCCCTTGCCCAGGCGGTCGGTGGTGCGGGCCACAAAAATCCACCAGGGCGCGGCTAGCAAGGCCATCATGGGTTTCGAAAGCGCGCTCAGGCCATAGCCCCAGCGCACAAAAGGCAGGCGCCGCCCCAGCCGATCCGACCATTGCCCGAAGTACCCCTTGCTGAGACCCGCCGTGGCTTCGGCCACGCCCTCGAGCACCCCGATAAGTAACACCGAAAAGCCAATGCTGCGCAAATACAGCGGCATAATAGGATAAAGCATTTCGCTGGCCAGGTCGGCAAACAGGCTTACCAGCGACAAAAGCCAGATGGTGCGGGTCAGGAAGCGCATAGCAAAAAGGGAAAGGGCAGAGCAGGGCCGGTGCCGGCAGCGCTTCTGCCTGCCTTTCCAGGCATTTCTTCGTTAGCTGTTTGACATTCTCACTTCGAATATCTACCTTTGCCAACCCAATTGACTAGAACCTAGACAGAACATCTGTTTTTTTCGCTTTCCGCATCATGGCAAATCATAAGTCGGCTCTGAAGCGCATCCGCTCGAACGAAGCCAAGCGCGTGTTGAACCGTTACCAGGCCAAATCGACCCGCACGGCCGTTAAGAAGCTGCGTGCTACCACCGACGCTTCGGAAGCCCAAGAGCTCCTGAAGAAAGTATCGTCGATGCTGGATCGTCTGGCCAAGAAGAACATCATCCACAAGAACAAGGCTGCGAACAACAAGTCGAGCCTGGCTAAGTACGTAAACACGCTGGCTGCCTAAGCCAACACGTTTCGTAGTAGTTCTTGATAAAGGCCCCGCGCTTCCGAGCGCGGGGCCTTTGCGCGTTCAGCCACCACCAGGCTTACCTAGGTGGTGGCGGTGCCTCTGGCGTTAGGGGGTAAGGAGAAGAGATGCATCACCAACGCGAAAAAGGCCGCGCAGCAATTGCTGCGCGGCCTTTTTCGCGTTGGTGAGCAGGGCTTACACCGTGCTCAGCTTGATCATGTTTGCTTTGCCCTTTTCGTTGATGGGCATCGACGCGGTGCTGATGAACACGTCGCCTTTGGCGATGTGGCCGGTAGTCATGAGCACGTATTTGATGTCGGCAATGGTGGTATCGGTGCTCACAAACCGGTCGTAGTAGAAACCACGCACGCCCCAGGCCAAACTCAGCTGCGTGAGGATGGCGCGGTTGTCGGTGAACACGAAGATGTTGGCCTGCGGGCGGTACTTCGAGAGCTGGTAGGCCGTATAGCCTTTGTGCGTCATGCCCACAATGGCTTGCGCGCCGGTGGCGCGGGCCAGGCTGCAGGCCGCCGCCAGCACGCTGTTGGTGTAGTAGGTATCGGGGGCGGCCAGCGGGTCGCCGGCGGCAAACTCGCGGTGGTAGAGGCCGGGGTGCTCCTCGGCGCTCCGGATGGTGCCCACCATCGAGCGGATCACCTCGGCCGGGTAAGCGCCCACGGCCGTTTCAGCCGACAGCATTACCGCATCGGTGCCATCGAGCACGGCGTTGGCCACGTCGTTGGTTTCGGCGCGGGTGGGGCGCGGGTTCACGATCATGCTTTCCATCATCTGCGTGGCCACAATCACGGGTTTGCCGGCGCGGTTACACTTCTGGATGATCATTTTCTGCGCCATCGGCACCTCTTCGGCCTTAATCTCAACGCCTAGGTCGCCGCGGGCTACCATCACGGCATCGGTGAGGGCAATAATCTCGTCGATGTTGCGCAGAGCCTCGGGCGTCTCGATTTTGGCTACCACGCGCGCTTGCTTGCCCGATTCGGCAATAATCTGCTTGATGAAGCGGATGTCTTCGGCGCGGCGGGCAAACGAAAGGGCAATCCAATCGACGTCGTTTTCGAGGCCGAATTTCAGGTCCTCGATGTCCTTTTCGGTCATCGACGGGGCCGACACATTCGAATCGGGCAGGTTGATGCCTTTGCGGGGCTTCACGGTGCCGCCGTAAATCACCTCGCACAGCACTTCCTTCTCGCGGTCGGTGGTAAGCACGCGCAGCTCCAGCTTGCCGTCGTCGATCAGGATCATGTCGCCGGGCTTCACGTCGCGCGCCAGCCCTAGGTAAATCGTGCTGATGCGGCCCGGGCGGCTAATTTCTTTTTCGCCGCATACCAGCGTAATCTGTTCGCCGGCTTTGATTTCGAACGAGCCGCCCTCCACATCGCCCAGGCGGATTTTGGGGCCCTGCAAATCCTGGAGCAAGCCCACGTGGGTGCGCAAATCCTTGTTGAGGCGGCGCACCAGGTTAATCACGGCCAGGTGTTCCTCGTGCTTGCCGTGCGAAAAGTTGAGGCGAAACACATCCACGCCTTCGCGGATGAGCATGCCCAGTTTGTCGTAGGTGTTGGAGGCCGGTCCGACGGTGGCCACAATTTTGGTCTTGTTAAAACCAGGACGATTTTCCATGTATCGGTAAGAGTTGTGCGTCTGCGATTGTTGCGTAATTTATTTAATCCCCTGACCTAGGGCGCAATCAAAGGACCTTCCTCTCTCGGCGGGCAGCGCCGTAACCCTAGGTGGTTACGCAAAAAACGCGCAGTAGGTAGCTAGCCAGGGTGGCCGGCTACGGCGAGAGAAAGGTCCTTGGCTGAGTGGGGCAGCAAGGGGAGGGCGCGGCGGCAGCGAGCCAACCAAACCCTAAAAGAGCAAGTTTTCTTTGAACTTGAGGGTATTTGGATCGAAACGACACACGTACTGCACCGCCGGCAAGGCCGCCAGCTGCTCGAGCAGGGTATCGGGGTCGAGCGTGCCGGTACCGTTTTGCACCTGTATCAGGTAGTCGTACTCCTTGATATCGGGAGCCAAAAAGTGCCTCTGCAGCGGCGACGGATCGACGGACCGGTTGCGGAGCAGGCGTAAGGTGGCTGTTTCAGTAGCGTGCAGGTAATTGCTGATAACGAGCCGGCCGCGGGTCAGCAGGTCCAGTATCAGATCTTGCTGCTTGATCAGCCGCAGGCGCAGGGCCTGGTTCAGCGTCCAGGCCAGCTTATGGTCCCGGCTCGACGACACGATGCCGAACAGGTCGAAGTCGCAGTCGTAGTCGCAGTCGAGGGTAAGGGTTTTCATAGGCGGAAAAGCAGCCTGGCATGCGGCGCAAAACTACGGAGTTGGCGGGGCTAAACCAGCGCGGGCACTTGGGCAATTCACCTCGTCCGGTTTGACAATGTTGCCGAAGATGGTGTTATTTGTGCCGAGTTTTCTTTAAACCCCACGGAAATGTCTGAAATCGCAGAAAAAGTAAAAAGCATTATCGTTGACAAGCTTGGCGTTGAGCCCTCGGAAGTAACTCCGGAAGCAAGCTTCACCAACGACCTCGGCGCTGACTCGCTGGACACGGTTGAGCTTATCATGGAATTCGAAAAAGAATTCAACGTAAGCATCCCCGACGATCAGGCTGAGAACATCGGCACCGTGGGCCAAGCCATTGCTTACCTCGAAGAACACGCCAAATAAGGCATCTTTACCCTAGCTAAAGCACCTACCGCTTTGCCGGCCGGCCCGCGCCGGCCGTTTTTCTTTTCCTCCTTTATCCCTTCGCACCCCTTTTATGGCGCTACGGAGAGTTGTTGTTACTGGTCTCGGAGCCATTACCCCCCTTGGCAACACGGTTGCCGCGTACTGGGACGGTTTGTCGCGCGGCGTTAGTGGGGCCGGCCCCATCACGCGCTTCGACGCCAGCAAGTTCAAAACCCGCTTTGCCTGCGAAGTGAAGGGCTACAACGCCGACGATTTCTTCGAACGCAAGGAAGGCCGCAAGCTCGATTTGTTTTCGCAGTTCGCCGTGGTAGCCGCCGATCAGGCCATTGCCGAAGCCGGTATTGCCGACGGCAGCGTCGACAAAGACCGCGTGGGCGTTATCTGGGGCTCGGGCATTGGCGGCCTGCGCACCTTCCAGGAGGAGTGCGTGGCCTTTGCCAAAGGCGACGGTACCCCGCGCTTCAACCCGTTCTTCATTCCCAAAATGATTGCCGATATCGCGTCGGGTCATATTTCGATGAAGCACGGCTTCCGCGGCCCCAACTTCGTTACGGTGTCGGCCTGCGCCTCGTCGTCGAACTCTATCATCGACGCCTACAACTACATCCGGCTGGGTTATGCTGATGTAATTGTAACCGGTGGCTCGGAGGCGGCCGTGACGGAAGCCGGCATCGGCGGTTTCAACGCCCTCAAGGCTTTGTCGGAGCGCAACGATGCCGCCGAAACGGCCTCGCGCCCCTACGACAAGGACCGCGACGGTTTTGTGCTGGGCGAAGGCGCCGGCGCGCTGATTCTGGAGGATCTGGAGCACGCCAAAGCGCGCGGTGCTAAAATCTACGCCGAGGTGCTCGGCGGCGGCATGTCGGCCGATGCGTATCACCTCACCGCGCCCGACCCCGAGGGCAACGGTGTGATGCTGGTGCTCAAGCAAGCCCTGCGCGACGCCGGCATTACCGCCTCCGAGGTGGACTACATCAACACCCACGGCACCAGCACGCCCCTGGGCGACGGCGCCGAGGTGAAGGCCATTCAGAAAGTATTTGGCGACGCCATCTACGACCTGAACATCTCTTCGACGAAGAGCATGACGGGCCACCTGCTCGGCGGAGCCGGTGCTATCGAGGCCGTGGCCAGCATCCTGGCCATGGAGCATAGCCTGATTCCGCCTACCATCAACCATTTTACCGACGACCCGGAGCTTGATCCGCGCCTGAACTTCACCTTCAACCAAGCCCAGCAGCGCGAGGTGAACATTGCCCTGAGCAATACGTTTGGCTTTGGTGGGCACAACACCTCGGTGGTGTTCGGTAAGCTCCGCGACTAAGAAGGTAAAGGGTAGTGGGTAGTAGGTATCTGGGCAACACATAGCTGCGTACCCGCACAAACAGTCCCGTTACCTAGTACCTTATACCCAATACTGCTTATGGTACAGCGCAGCGGCCGTACGCTCCCGCTGTTCGGTTTCTTTCGCCGTTTGCTCGGCCACGACCGTCAGTTCCGGCAAGCAATTGCTGCCGTAACGGGCCGTGCGCCGGGCAACGTGCGTTTGTACCGGCTGGCATTTACGCACGCCTCAATGGTTCGGCAGCAGCCGGGCCAAACGCGGCACCTTTCCAACGAGCGGCTGGAGTTTCTGGGCGATGCCGTGCTGGGCGCGGTGGTGGCCGAGTTTCTGTTCCGCAAATTTCCGTACGAACCCGAAGGGTTCCTCACGGAGGTTCGCTCGCGCATTGTAAATCGCGAGAGCATGAATCAGCTGGCCCTCAAAATTGGCCTCGACGCGCTGGTGCAGCTCGATGCCGGCCAGAGCCGCTCGGCCCGCTCGCGCTCCGTGAACGGCAACGCGCTGGAGGCTTTGGTAGGCGCCATTTACCTCGACCACGGCTACGAAGCCGCCCGGCAGTTCGTGCTGAAGCGCCTGATTCGGCCGTTTGTGGATGTGAAAGCCCTGGTGAGCACCACGGCCAACTTCAAAAGCAAGCTGATTGAGTGGGCGCAGCGCCACGGCAAAGCCGTGCGCTACGAGCTGAACGGCGAGCAACGCACCGGCGGCGTAATGGAGTTTTCGGCCACGGTACTGATTGACGAAGAAGCCGTTGCTACGGGCATGGGCCTCTCCAAGAAGCAGGCCGAGCAGCAAGCCGCCGAGCGGGCGTTGGATGCCCTAGGTGTGTAGCGGCAACGGCAGCACCGGCTGTCATTGCGAGGACGAAGGACATTCCGCGCATCGAGCGGCGTCAATCGGTCCTGGGCGGGGCACAACCCTTCAGCCAGCACTAAGCGAAAAGCACCTAGGACGATATAGCGCGGACTTTGCAAGTCCGCGTCCCCGGTTAGTAATGTCTAGTTTCAGACCTAGGCGGTTAAATATACTATCTGAAATAAGCGAACTGAAAAATGCGAGCTAGAGCAGGCGCCGGTTTTGCTTGGTGCTGGGTGAAAAGTCGTACCCAGCCCAGGACCGATTGCTTCGCTTGGCTCGCAATGACAGCTAGCGAAACGGCTACACAACCCGACAACAGCATTTGCAGTTACTTGCAGGACGTTTTCACCTTACCTGCTTTCTTCAGCTTATGCGACTTGCCGGCGCTGCCCTCAACCAAACGCCAATCGATTGGCAAAACAACCTGCGCAACATCCAAGAGGCCATACAACTGGCTCAGGAGGCAGGCGTGGAGCTGCTGTGCCTGCCCGAACTGTGCCTGACGGGCTACGGCTGCGAGGATTTGTTTCTGCACGAGTGGTTGAGCGAGGCGGCCCTAGGTTACCTGCAGCAAGTGCGCCAATGGTGCACCGACCCCAACATGGTGGTGTGCGTAGGCTTGCCCGTGCGCCTGAACGGCCAGACGTACAACACGGCCTGCGTGATCCGCGACCAAAAAATATTCGGGTTTGCGGCCAAGCAGTTTCTGGCCAACGATGGCGTGCACTACGAGCCGCGGTTTTTCTCATCGTGGCGGCCGGGCACCACGGCTACGTTTAGCTACGAGGGCGAGGAGTACACCATCGGCGACCTTGTGTTTGAGCACCTAGGCGTAACGTTTGGCTTCGAGATATGCGAAGATGCCTGGCGCCCCGCCACCGACCGCCCCGCTGGCCGCCTGAAACCCAGGGGCGTGCAGCTCATCGTGAACCCCTCGGCCTCGCACTTCGCCATGAGCAAAACCGACGTGCGCTACCAGCTGGTGCTGAAAGGCTCGCGCGATTACCAGGTAACCTACCTCTACGCCAACCTGTTGGGCAACGAGGCCGGCCGTATTACTTACGACGGCGAAATCCTGATTGCGCGCAACGGCCAGCTCATCAAGCGCAACCAGCTGCTGAGCTTCAAGAACGTAGACCTGGAGTATGCCGACGTGGACTTTGGCCAGGAGCCGGCCGTAACGCAGGAAATTACGCCGCTGCCGGCGCCCGATGAATACCGCGAGCTAAACCAGGCCCTGAGCCTGGCCCTGTACGACTACATGCGCAAAGCCCGCAGCAAGGGCTTCGTGCTGAGCCTCTCGGGCGGGGCCGACTCGTGCATGTGCGCCGTGGGCGTGGCCGAAATGGTGCGCCTGGGCGTGCAGGAGCTGGGCGTGGAGGAGTTCATGCGCAAAGCCGGCAACTTCTCCGACGACGACATCCGGTTTGCGGTGCAGTACGGGCAGCTGCCGGGCGCAGCGCCCATCGAGCCGGTGGCCACCGCCGACGCCGGTACGCGCGTGCAGGCCGTGTCGCACCCGGCCGAGCAGGTAACCGGCAACGAGCGCCTCACGCTCAACCAGCAGCTTACGCGCCGGTTGCTCACGTGCGCGTACCAGGGCACCGTCAACTCCTCCGACGACACGTACCTCTCGGCCAAAGACGTAGCCGAAAACGTAGGCGCCGTGTTCTTCAGCTGGGACATCGACCAGGAGGTAAAGGGCTACACCAGCAAGATTGAGCATGCCCTAGGTCGGGAGCTGACGTGGAAGACCGATGACCTGACGCTGCAGAACATTCAGGCCCGGGTGCGCGCGCCCAGCATCTGGATGCTGGCCAACGTGCAAAACTGCCTGCTGATTACCACCAGCAACCGCTCCGAAGCCGCCGTGGGCTACTGCACCATGGATGGCGACACGGCGGGCAGCATTTCGCCCATTGCCGGCGTCGATAAGGCCTTCGTGAAACAGTGGCTGGTATGGGCCGAAACCGAGCTGGGATACGCTGGCTTGCACCGCGTGAACAACCTGGCGCCTACTGCCGAGCTGCGCCCCCTCGAAGACAAGCAAACCGACGAACGCGACCTGATGCCGTACCCACTGCTCAACTTAATCGAGCGGTTGGCTTTCTACGAGCGCCTCAGCCCGCAGCAGGTGCTGGCGCGCCTAGGTGCCGAGGTCGAAAACATCGAGCCGGAACAGCTAAAAACCTACGTGCGCCGCTTTTACCAACTTTGGAGCCGCAACCAGTGGAAGCGCGAGCGGTTTGCGCCCTCGTTCCACCTCGATGATTACAACCTCGACCCCCGCTCGTGGCTGCGCTTTCCTATTTTGAGCGGCGGCTTCACCGACGAGCTGACAGCGCTGTAAGGGCGCGCCGCGCAGCACCCGCTCGGTTGGTGGTGTGGCTAACACCTGCCCGCGGGCAACAAGGCCACCAGCACCTAGGGGCCGCCGCAACCTGCTTACCTTTACCCACAGGCCCGAGCCGTTTGTAGGCCCGGGCCTGTAATTTTTCCTGGGATAATCGTTCTTTGTAGCCGGCGCGTGCAATGCGCCCCTACTTTTGTCCGACTCACCCGCGCCAAAGTGCCTATGCTCGCCTACATCACCTGGGACCAGTCGCCCATTCTTGCTCAACTCGGTCCGCTCACGCTGCGCTGGTACGGCCTGCTGTTCGCGTTGGGCTTTATCATCGGTTCGTTTATCCTCACGCACATCTACAAAGCCGAGCGGGTGTCGCAGCGCTGGGTCGATGTCATCACCATCTACATGCTTATCGGCACGGTACTGGGTGCGCGCCTTGGGCACGTATTCTTCTACGATGCCGATTATTACCTGGCTCACCCCGGCGAGATTCTGAAAATCTGGGAAGGCGGCCTGGCTAGTCACGGCGCCACCATCGGCATTTTGCTGGCCGTGTGGCTGTTTGCGCGCAACAACAAGTTCGACTACCTGTGGGTGCTCGACCGCATCGTGATTGTGGTGGCTACCGGCGGCATGTGCATTCGCCTGGGCAACCTGATGAACTCCGAAATCATCGGCCGCGAAACCGATGTGCCCTGGGCGTTTAAGTTCGTGCGCTACAACGAGATACACCACGTAGCCGGTAACATCCCGAACGAGCTGCGCCACCCCACCCAAATCTACGAGGCGCTGTTTTGCCTGCTGCTGTTCGTGCTGCTCTACGGGCTTTGGAACCGCTACAAGGAGCAAACCCCGCGCGGCCTGCTGTTTGGCTTGTTCGTAACGCTGCTGTTCACCTTCCGCTTTTTCGTGGAGTTTCTGAAGGAAAACCAGGAGTCCTTCGAAGACCGCCTGCCCCTGAACATGGGCCAGCTCCTGAGCATTCCGCTGATTTTGGTGGGCCTGTGGGTGTTGCTGCGCGCCGGCAAAAACCCCAACAACCGCTACGGCTTCGCCCCCCGCGACCTGCACGACGACAATGCCCCCAACAAGCCGCTGCCCGTGCAAATGAAACGCTAAGCCACCTAGGCCCCACGCAAAAAGCCCCGTCGGATTGCTCCAGCGGGGCTTTTGTTTTGTCATGTCGAGCGCAGCGAGACATCTGGGTAAACACGGCAGGCGTTCTGAATCAGATGTCTCGCTGCCGCTCGACATGACAGCCGAAACGACCTAGGGCCGGCGGTTCAGGGCGTTCAGGTCGTCGAAGGCCACCTTCAGGCGCTCCACAAACGTCTTTTCGCCTTCGCGCAGCCACACGCGCGGGTCGTAGTATTTTTTGTTCGGGGCATCCTCGCCGGTGGGGTTGCCGATCTGGCCTTGCAGGTAGGCTTCGTTCTTCTTGTAGAAGTTCTTGATGCCGTCCCAGAACGCCCACTGCAGGTCGGTGTCGATGTTCATCTTGATGGCACCGTAGCTGATGGCCTCGCGGATTTCCTCCTGCGACGAGCCCGAGCCGCCGTGGAAAACGAAGTTGATCGGCAGGGCCTCCGTCAGGCCGAACTTCTCCTTCACGTACTCCTGCGAGTTTTTCAGGATTACGGGCTGCAGCTTTACGTTGCCGGGCTTGTACACGCCGTGCACGTTGCCGAACGCCGCGGCAATGGTAAAGCGCGGGCTCACCTTCAGCAGCTCCTCGTAGGCGTAGGCCACTTCCGAAGGCTGGGTGTAGAGCTTGCTCGAGTCAACGTCGGAGTTGTCAACGCCGTCTTCCTCGCCGCCGGTTACGCCCAGCTCGATTTCCAGCGTCATGCCCAGCTTATCCATGCGGGCCAGGTACTCCTTGCAAATCTCGATGTTCTCCTCAATCGGCTCCTCCGAAAGGTCGATCATGTGCGAACTGAACAGCGGGCGGCCGTGCTGCGCAAAGTACTTCTCGCCCGCCTCGAGCATGCCGTCGATCCAGGGCAGCAGTTTTTTGGCGGCGTGGTCGGTGTGCAGAATTACCGGTACGCCGTAAAGCTCGGCCATTTGGTGCACGTGCATGGCGCCCGAAATGGCGCCGGCAATGCTGGCCTGCTGCTTGTCGTTGGGCGCGCCCTTACCGGCGAAGAACTGCGCACCACCGTTCGAGAACTGAATGATAACCGGCGAGTTTACGGCCGCTGCGGTTTCGAGCACGGCGTTTACCGTGTCGGTACCCGTTACGTTTACGGCGGGTAGGGCAAAGCCGTGCTCCTTGGCGTACTCGAACAGCTGTTGAACCTCGTCGCCGTGCAGAACGCCGGCGCGCAGGGTGGTAACGGCAGTGTTACTCATAAGAGAGAAGTAGAAAAAGGGTAGGGCAGCCCAATGCGGCTGCGGTGCATTTTCAGGTTCAATGATAAGCAAAAAACGGCCGCCGGGCGTAGCCCAGGGCCGCTTTGCCCGCCTAGGTACAACCAAGGCGGTTTAGTACAAGAGCCAAAGCTACTGCGGCAGGTTGTAGCGGTACAAAGCGCCCTGCTCGCTGCTGATGAGTACGGTATTGTTGTCGATGAACACCACGCCCTCGGTTTGGCCGGCGCCTTTCATTTCCACGGCTTGCATTTTGGCCTCGCCAAAGTTGCTGCCGCTCACGGCGCCCACAAAAATTTGCTCGCGGCCCAGCAGCACCAGGCGCGAGCCATCGGGGCTGAGGGCCGCATCGGTTACCTGGCCGGGCAGCGTAAGCTCGCCCACACGCTGCGCCGTTTGGCGGGCAGGGCCGTTGGCATCGAGGCTGTAGATTTTGCTGGTGCGGTCGTTGGCCCGGTCGCGCGAGAACAGGTAGATGCGCCCGTTGTGCCACAGCGAGGCCTCCACGTCGAAGTTGCGCTCCTCCTTAGCCGGCGGAAATTCCTTCTGATCGGGGTACGAGAACTGGATTTTGCTGACCGCGCCTAGGTTCTTTGGGTCGATGCGGTAAATGGTGAGGTCTTGGCGGTCGTTGCCGTTGTTGCCGCAATCGGCAAGGTACAGGCGCCCCTGCGTGTCCTGCGACACCGACTCCCAATCCTGCTGCTGTACGCCCTGCAGCTCGATACGCCGCACCAGTTGGCCGTTTTCGCGCACCAGGTAAATGGAGGGGCCACCGCCGGGACTGCGCGTATCGCCGTGGGTGTAGAACGTGCCGGCCTCGGGGCCCCGGGCCAGGCCCGAGCTTTCGGGCACTTCGCTGGGCATGGTGCCTACTTTCGTGAGGCCCGCCACCGGGCTTAGCGCCTCGGTTTTGTCTTTCTTCTTACCGCCTTTTCCTTTTTTGCCCTTGCCTTCGGCTTGTTCGTTTTGCGCTTCGGAACAGGCAGTAGAGCCAATAAGAGCCATGCTAAGCAGGCCCGCCAGTAATCGGTTCATGTGCATTGCGGATAGTGCCAGTAAAACGCCCGGCCTGCGGGCGTACCTAGCTGCTATACGCAAACGCACCACCTAGGGCCGAGAAGCAGCTTTGGCATCCAACCCTAGGTGCCAGCCAATCACTTTTCCGGAACGGGGTCGTAGCCGAAGCCGCCCCAGGGGTGGCAGCGCCCGATGCGGCGCAGTGCCAGCCAGCCCCCGCGCCACGGGCCGTGGCGCCGAATGGCCTCGGTGGCGTAGGCCGAGCAAGTGGGCGTGTAGCGGCAGGTGGCAGGCTTGAGCGGCGAAATCAGGTGCCGATACACCCACACCAACGCCAGGAAAAAGTGTTTGAACAGGGCTGCCATGGGTGGTGTTGCTGAAAGTGCCCGCCCGGCCAAACCAAACGGGTGTTAGGGCGGCAACGCCCGGCTTCGTAAGTTTGGTTCGGGGTTGCCCCGGGCAATTTCCACTCTTTTCACCACATTCTATCCTCCCACCAATGCTCAAACGCTCCTGGCTGAAAGGCCTGCTGCTGGCACTGTTGCTGCCCGCCGTAGCCCGCGCCGACGAAGGCATGTGGCTACCGCTGCTGGTTAAGCGCCTCAACCACGCCGACATGCAGAAGAAGGGCCTCAAGCTTACGCCCGAAGAAATTTACGACGTGAACAACGCCTCGCTCAAGGATGCCATCGTGCAGCTGGGCGGTTTCTGCACCGGCGAGTTCGTGTCGAAGGAAGGCCTGTTGCTCACCAACCACCACTGCGGTTACGACGCCATCCAGAGCCACAGCACCACGCAGAACAACATCCTGCAAAACGGCTTCTACGCCCAGACCCGCGCCGACGAGAAAGCCAACCCCGGCTTGTTCGTGGATATTCTGGTGCGCATGGAGGACGTAACCGGCAAGGTGCTGGAGGGCATTACGCCCCAAACGCCCGAGGCCGAGCGCATGGCCACGGTGCAGCAGCGCCAGCGCGAGCTGGCCAACGCCGCCAAGGAAAACGGCCAGTACGTGGCCTACGTGCGCGACATGTTTGCCGGCAACGAGTACTACCTGTTTGTGTACCAGCGCTTCGGCGACGTGCGCCTGGTAGGTGCTCCGCCCGAAGCCGTAGGTAAGTTCGGCGGCGACACCGACAACTGGATGTGGCCCCGCCACACCGGCGACTTCTCGCTGTTCCGGGTGTACGCTTCCAAGGACAACAAGCCCACTGCCGGCTTCGCAGCCGACAACGTGCCCTACATCCCCAAAAAGCACCTGCCCGTGAGCCTGCAGGGCGTAAGCGAGGGCGACTTTTCGATGGTGTTTGGCTTCCCCGGCCGTACGCAGCGCTTTTTGCCCGCCGCTGGCCTGCAGCTGACGCTCGACCAAAGCAACCCCGCCCGCATTAAACTGCGCGACACCCGCCTGAAGCTTTGGAAGGAAGACATGGACCGCGACCCGGCCCTGCGCCTGGCCTACGCCTCGAAGTACGCCAACATTGCCAACTACTGGAAGTACTTCATCGGCCAAAACGAGGGCATGAAACGCCTGAAAACCGTGGACCAGAAGAAAGGCGAAGAGGCCTCCCTGGCCCAATGGATTGCCGCCGACCCCGCCCGCCAGCAGCAGTACGGCGCGGTGCTCCAGGACATCAACCAGGCCTACGAAGGCTTGCGCCAGTACAACCTGAGCGCCCAGTACGTGAACGAAGGCGCTTTCGGCACCGAAATCATCACGCTGGCCTCGCGCATGATGCCGCTGTACCAGGCCCTGAAAGGCACCGACAAAGCGGCCGTGCAGAAAGCCGTTGAGGACCTGAAAGAGCCCGTAGCCGAGCACTTCAAGGACTACAGCGCCGCCACCGACAAGAAGGTGTTTGCCGCGCTCCTAGGTCTGTACATGCAGGATGTGCCCAAGGAGCAACAGCCCGACGTGTTCCAGACGGTGCAAAAGCAGTACGGCGGCTCGATGGCGAAGTACGCCGACTACGTGTTCGGCAACTCGCTGCTGACCTCGAAAGCCAAGGTTGAAGCTTTCCTGGCGGCGCCCACGGCGGCTAAGCTGGAGGCCGATCCGGCGTTTAAAACGTTCCAGTCGATCTACTCGAACTACGTGCAGAACATCCTGCCCAAAACGCAGGCCCTGCAAGCCAGCCTCGTGCGCGCCAACCGCCTGTACGTAGCCGCCCTGCGCGAGAAAAACGCCAGCAAGGTGTACTCGCCCGATGCCAACTCTACCTTGCGCCTGAGCTACGGCACCGTGCGCGCCTACAAAGGCCGCGACGCCGTGCAGTACAACTACTACACTACCGGCCAGGGCATTCTGGAAAAGGAAGACAACACCAACCCCGAGTTTGTGGTGCCGGCCAAGCAAAGCCAGCTGCTGCAGGCCAAGGATTTTGGCCGCTTCGCCGATAAAAACGGCACCCTGCCCGTTGCGTTCATCACCGACAACGACATTACGGGCGGCAACTCCGGCTCGCCGGTTATCAACGGCCGCGGCGAGCTGATTGGCCTGGCCTTCGACGGCAACTGGGAAGCCATGACCGGCGACTTGGCCTACGACCCCGACCTGAAGCGCTGCATCAACGCCGACATTCGCTACGTGCTGTGGTGCATCGAGAAGCTGGGCGGCGCCAAGCACATCGTCGATGAAATGACGATTGTAAACAACGGCCCGAACCCCAACGCCAGCGTGGCCGCCAACACCCCCGGCGCCGATGCCAAATCGACCAAAGTGAAGGTGAAAACGAAGAAGAAAAAGGGCGAGGCGGCTTCGGCTGGCCAGTAAGCCCTAGGTGGTTTTTTGCCGTATTGCGAAAGCCCCGGTGCCGGTAAAGGCGTCGGGGCTTTTTTGTTGCCGGTTCTTCTTCAGAACTTTATAGCGTCGTAATGTGCGTGCTTATGCCAAAACTATACTTAGGGCTGTTATTCGTCTTTTTACCGCTTTTCGGCGCGGCGCAGGGCAACGGGCCCGGTGTTCGCGGTGGGCGCGCAGCTGCGTTGGGCAACGCGGCCGTTACGCTGGCCGATGTATGGGCTGTGGGCAACAACGTAGCGGGCCTGGGCGCCCTCACGCGGCCCGAAGCCGCGGTGTACGCCGATAATCGGTTTCTGATTCCGGAGTTTGGCACGGCTGCTTTGGCCGCGGCATTGCCCCTAGGTAGGCAGCCCGCGGGTAGCGCTGGTACGGCAGCGCCGCACGGCGTGGTGGGCGTGGAACTGCAGCGTTTTGGCGGCAAGCTCTACAACGAGCAGCGGGCCGGCGTGGGCTACGGTTACCGCCTGGGGCTTTTCAGCGTGGGCGCGCGGGCCGATGTGCTGCAAGTGCGCATCGAGGGGCTGGGCAGCCGCCGCGCGGTGGCGTTGTCGCTGGGCGGGCAGGCCGAGGTGATTCCGCAGAAGCTGACTTTCGGGGCCTACCTCTACAACCTCAACCAGGCCCGGCTGGCCGAGTATCAGACCGAGCGCGTGCCTACCGTGCTGAAGGCCGGCCTTAGCTACCGCGCCGCGCCCAAAGTGCTGCTGCTGATTGAAACCGAAAAGGACGTAGAGCAGGCCGCCGACTTCAAGGCCGGCCTCGAGTACCAGGCCGCCGAGGCGCTGGCGCTGCGCGCCGGCGTGGCTACGCTAACCGGGCAGATGACCGGCGGCCTGGGGCTGCGCTTTGGCCGCGCTCGGCTTGATTACGCCGCGGCCTGGCACAACGCGCTGGGCCTGAGCCAGCACCTGAGCGTAAGCCTGCGCTTCGAACCCAAACCCGAAGCCGCGCCATGAGCTGCCTAGGTAACCAAGTGCGCCGCGGCCGGGCAGGAGCGGGGCTGCTGCTCGCGGCCCTGTGCGCCCTAGGTGCGCCGCGCGCGCAGGCCCAGGTGCAGGACTACCCGCGCCCGCGCCCCGACCTCGACCGGCTGCTGCAGGAGCTGTTTGCCGAGCCGCAAAGCGACCAGCAGCCCTACGAGGACCTGTACGAAACCCTGCTGCAATACCTGCAAACGCCGCTCAACCTGAACACCGCCACCCGCGAGGAGCTGACGAGCCTGCTGCTGCTCTCGCCGGCGCAGGTTACGGCCCTGCTCGAGCACCGCGAGCGAAACGGAGCCCTGCTGAGCCTGTATGAGCTGCAAAGCATCGACGAGCTGGATTTGCGCACCATTTACCGGCTGGCGCCCTTCGTGACGGTGGGCGAGCCGAGCGGCAACGCGGTGCGCGGGCCGCTGTGGCAGCGCATTCGGCAGGAAGAAAACAACGCGCTGTTCATCCGCTACGAGCGGGTGCTGCAGCAGCGCAAAGGTTACACGGCGCCCACCCTCAACAGCAACGGCACCCCAGCCAGCCGCTATTTAGGCTCGCCCGATAAGCTGTTGGTACGCTTCCGAACCAGCCACGCGCGCGATTTCAGCATTGGCCTGGCGGCCGAAAAAGACGCCGGCGAGCAACTCATCTGGAGCCCGGGTACCCGCCGCTACGGCTTCGATTATTACTCGGCGCACCTAGGGCTGTTTGAGCGCGGCCGGCTGAAGGCCGTGATTGTAGGCGACTACCAGCTGCAGTTCGGGCAAGGGCTGCTGCTGTCGTCGGGGTTGCAGGTGGGCAAGGGGGCCGAAACCATTACCACGCTGCGCCGCTCTAACCTGGGCATCCGTCCCTACACCTCGGTGCTCGAAAGCGCGTTTTTCCGCGGAGCAGCGGCCACGGTAGCGCCGACACCGGGTTGGCGCCTCACCGGTTTTGCCTCGCTGAAGCGCGTGGATGCGACGCTGCGCACCGCCGTGGCCGACTCGTTGGAGGAAGAAGCCACGGATTTTGCCTCGGGCTTGCTGCTGACGGGTTTCCACCGCACGGCCTCGGAGCTGCGCAACCGCCGCAGTTTGCGCGAGGGCATGGTGGGCGGCAACGTGAGCTTTGCGCCCATAGGCCGCCAGCTGAGCCTGGGGCTGACGGCCGTAGGCACCGCTTTCGGGCAGCCCTTGCAGCGCCGCCCCGAGCCGTACAATTTGTTCGAGTTCAGCGGGAAGCAAAACCTGGCGGTATCGGCGCACTACAGCTACGGCTGGCGCAACCTCAGCTTGTTCGGCGAAACGGCCCGCAGCAGCAGCGGCGGCCTGGGCACCGTAAACGGCCTGCTGGCTAGCCTCGGTCAGGATGTAGATGCCGCCGTGCTGTACCGGCACTACGCGCGCAACTTTCATACGCTCTACGGCAATGCGTTCGGCGAAAACACCCGCACCATCAACGAAAGCGGCTTGTACCTGGGCCTGAAAGTGCGGCCGGTGGCGCGCTGGGAGCTGGCGGCCTACTACGATCAGTTTCGGTTTCCGTGGTTGCGCTACCAGGTAAGCGCCCCCTCGCGCGGCTACGATTGGCTGGTGCGCGTGGCGTTTGCGCCCACCAAAACGAGCCAGCTTTACGCCCAGGTGCGCACCCGCCAAAAAGCCTACGACGCCGACGGCCCGCGCCCCGTGCCCGAGCCGGTGCCCACCGTGCGCCGTTCCCTGCTGCTGTTCTACGACACCAGACCGAGCAGCATCCTCAGCCTGCGCACCCGCCTGCAGGGCACCCACTACAGCCAGCTCCTAGGGCCGCGGCGCACCGGCTACCTGCTGGCGCAGGATGTAACCGTGCAGCCTGTGCGCGCCCTGCGCCTGTCGGCGCGTTACGCCCTCTTCGATACGGACGACTACGACACCCGCCAGTATGCCTACGAACAGGATGTGCTGTACGCTTTTTCGGTGCCGGCGCTGGCCGGCCGCGGCACCCGCGTGTATGCCCTGGCCGAGTACAAGCTGGGCCGCCGCATTACCATGTGGGTGCGCTACGCCACTACCACGTACCGCGGGCAAAAAACCGTGGGCTCGGGCCTGGAGGAAATTCAGGGCCCGCAACGCTCCGAGGTGAAAGCGCAATTGCGCGTGGCGTTGTAGGCGCCGCCTCGAAAGCGGGTTTGGGTTCTGCCATCCGGCTCGTCGAACGTCATGCTGAGCTTGCCGAACCGCAGGAAGGCGTCAGCCAAGCATCTCTGCCGCTTCGTCTGCACCGTTCACTGCCCGTCATGTCGAGCTTGTCGAGACATCTCGCGTGCTGACGTCCGATAGCAACCGCTTTCCTCTCTACGATGTCGCGCATGGAGCGAGGTAGGGGGCCGTGCCCCGGAGGGGTCCCGTGAGGTCCTGACGTGATAAGGTCCTTCGCTTTGCTCAGGATGACAAGACTAGCCAGCGAGATGCCTCGGCAAGCTCGACATGACGTGCCGACGAAGCGGTAGAGATGGTTCGACTTTGCTCAGCATGACCGAACTTACGACCTGAATAAAAGCCGAGCGGCGGCTCCTGCCCGGGCAGGAGCCGCCGCTTGGTCGCGTCAGCAGTACGGAAAGCCGGTTACAGCTTCATCAGCTTCTCGATGGCCGTGCCGCCGCCGGGCAACTCCACCTGCAGGTGGTACACGCCCTGGCTCAGCTTGCCTAGGTCGAGGGTATGGCGCAACTGGCCGGCACCCTTGGTAAGCTGCTCGCTGAGCACGGTGCGGCCCACGGCATCGGTTACACGCACCTGCAGAGTGCCGCGCAGGTTGTTGTCCACGTTCAGCTCGAAGCGGCCGGTGCTCGGGTTGGGGAACACCGATACGCCTTGCAGCTGCCTGGTGCCGCGGTTGCTCGTAACGGCATCCTGCACGGTGCAAAGCTCCAGCACCCAGTTGGTGAGCGAGCCGGCATTGCCGGGGGCCACGTCGAGCACGTGCAGCGTCCAGGGGCCGTTGGCGGGCGTGCCACGGAAGGCCGCCAGGGGGCTTTCGGGTTGGTAGGTGCCGCCGGTATTGATGGGGCAGACGATTCCCGTAGTAGCCGCGTCGTCGAAGCTGGCATTGATGTTGGCGAAGCCCGGACACGGCGAGGAAGCCAGGCGCACGCGGGTGTTATCGGGTCCGCGCAGCTCCAGCACCAGCTCGCCCAGGTCGCGGTGGGTTATGCGCACATCGCGTACCCGCACGGCCGATACCGCTTCGGCGCTGTTTACCGTGATGGTAGAAATGGCCGTGGCGTTGGTGGTGTTGGCAATGGCAAGGGGCAGGCCCGTGGGCGCGTAGGTGGCGCAGCTAAGCCGGCCCACGTAAAACTGCTCGCCTGCCGACCAATTGCCCACGCCGCACTCGGCCGTGCCGCGCACCCGCCAGTAATAGCGGCCGTTTTCCTGCAGCGCGCTGGCGGATGCGTACGAGTTGGTTTGCAGTCCCGTTTGGCTGATTACCACGTTGTTGAAGCCGGCATCGGTGGCCACCTGCAAATCGTAGGAGGTGGCGCCCGGTAGGGCCGACCACCGGAACACCGGTTGCGGCAGCGTGCGGAGCGCGTTGGCCGCGGGCTGCTGCAGCGTGGGGGGCACGTTGGCCGAGTTGCGAATCACCAGGTTGATAATCTGGCTTTCGGTGGTGCCGCCGCTGGTGCCCACTACCGTAATGGGGTAGGTGCCCGAGGCGGCCGCCGCCGTGGCGCCAATGGTGAGCGTGGTGGTGCTGCCCGCCGCTACCTGCGTGCTGCCAAAGCCGATGTTCACGCCCGCCGGCACGCCCGTAGCCGACAAGCTTACCTGCCCCGCAAAGCCCAGCACCTGGCCCACGCTCAGGCTGCAGCTAACCGAGTTGCCGGGGCAAAGCGCCTGCGTGCTGTTGGCGCAGTCGCTGCTCAGGAAGAACCCCGGCCCGGTGGGCGTTTGCAGCGTAAAATTCTGGTCGGATATGTCGAAGAAGATGTTGCCGGTGCCTTTCACCTTCAGGCGCACCTGCCCCGAGGCGGGCACGCCGGCCGGTACGGTTACCTGCTCGGCCCCGTCGTTGGAGGTGCCGGCGGCCAGCGTGTAGGGGTAGGTCAGGCCGCCGTCAACCGAAAGCAGAATATCGACCCGCGCCGCGCTTACGGGCGCCGCCGTGGTATTGGCCACGTCCCAGGTTACCTGCTGCGGCACAGTGGTGCGCCAGGTAACGTTGGCGTTGGGCGACGTAACGATAAACGGCCCGGCGTTGTCGGCCACGGGCACCCGCACGGCGTCGTAGTTCACGCCGCCCCCGCCCGCGCGGTTGTCGCGCACGGTAAGCCGGAAGTTGAGCATACGGCCGTACTGCGGCAGCACCTCGCCAATGGTGCTGAGGTTGCCCAGCAAGGCACCCAGGCGCGGGAAAACGCGCGTGGGGTTGGCGGTAGGCGGAAACGAGCGGAAAATCGGCGCGTCGCCCTGCGGCTGGTTGGGGTTGCCGGCCGGCCCTAGGTCAAATTCCTCCCAGCAGTAGGTGAGGGCGTCGCCGTCGGCGTCGGAGGCAGTGCCCGTCAGCTCGAAGGGCGTGCCTTTCGGGATGGTGTAATCAGCCCCCGCATTCGCCACCGGCGGGCGGTTGCCGGTGTTGGCGGTGGCCGCGCAGGCGCCCCGGTTGGTTACGTGGTCCAGGATTTCGTCGTAGCTGCGGGTATGGAAATACGCATCGGAGTTGGCCTGCAGGTTTTGCGGCGAGCAAATGCCCGCGTACGACATGATGGTGGAGCCCGAACCCGGCTCGTAAGCGGCCGAGCCCGAGCGGGTACCCGGGTTGCAGTTACCCGCCTCGTTGCTGTTGAAGGTGTGGCTGGCGCCAAACTGGTGGCCCATTTCGTGCGCCACAAAATCAATATCGAAAGCGTCGCCCACGGGGTTGGGCAGGCCGGTGGTGGCCCGGGCCTTGTTGTTGCCCACGCACACCACCCCCAGGCCCGCCAGGCCGCCGCCATCGGTCGTGAACACGTGGCCGATATCGTAGTTGGCCGGCCCGATGCGCTGGTCGGTAATCTGCTGATTAGTGTTGAGGGTAGCCTCGGAGCTTTCGTTGGTGTAGGGGTCGGTAGCAGGGTCGAGGAAGATAAGCTGATCGGTGTTGCCAATCAGCTGCAACCGAATCGACAGCTCCTTTTCGTACACCCCGCTCACGCGGTTTACCGAGGCCACAATGCCGGCCAGGGCGCCTTCGGTGGTGCCGCCTTTTTTGGCCGCGTACTCGCCCGTGCAGGCCATGGCCAGGCGGTAGGTACGCAGCTGGGTGCCGTTGCTGCGGGCCGCCGTGCCGCCTTGCAGCGGGCTCAGGCGCTGGTTGAGCACCGAGGGCGTTTGGGTTAGGCACACGCGCCGGGCCAGCGCCGCATCGGTGATGTCGCGCTTGTAAAACACCAGGTGCTCGGGCCCGCCCGGGGTCGGGTCGACGTACACCGTGTTGCCCGCCGACAAAATCATGGCGTGCAGCCCGGCCTGCGAAACATCGAGGTAGGCCGTGGCCGTGGGGTCGTCGATGCCCTGTGCGGTGTAGGTTTTGATGGCGGGATAACGAGCCGCCAGCGCGGGCGCCATCACCTGGTTTTCGGTTACCCGAAAGCGGCCCGAGCTGCCATCGGGCAACGGCAACGATACTACCGGGGCGGCCCCGCGGGCGTTGCTGCCGCCGGCCGCCGGGGCCAGCGCAGCGCGCACGTTGGCCATTTGCACCGTTACCACCCGGTACCGACCTAGGGCCTGAGCCGTGCTGCGGGCAGCGGCCGGCAGCTGCGCGGGTTTGGCATCGGCCCACAGCACCCGCTGCGCCGTGGCCGAAAAGGGCAACCCAATGCCCGCTACAAGCAGGCCGCGGAGCACGGCGCGGCGCAACGCCCAACCAGGCAGGGTAAACAATGTGCGCATAGGCATTTCCGTTTCGAATGCGGCTTCGAGAGTTGAAAAATCAATTTACGGCTTTTGCCGCCACCCAACGGCCTAGGTAGGCGGGCGGGCAAGCGGCCTTGGCACCTTGGCGGGCACGCCTACGGACACGCCGGGGTGTTCTGCTGTAATGTCTGCGGGCCGAAAAATAGTTGCCAAACCGTTGCGGCCGAAGGCAAAAGATAGAGCCCGCAAAAAAACAACCGCCACCCGGGCCCGGGTGGCGGTTGTTGCAAACCTACTGGTGGCCCAATATCAGGACTCGGGCCGCACCAGCACCAGCTGCATGCGGTCGGCTTTGCTGATGCGCTGCCGGAAGCCTTCGTAGGCCTCGTACTGCGCCGCCCCGAAACGGCCGCTGGGCATTTGCAGCCGCCGGATGTACTGGATAGTGCCATCGGGCAGCACCTGTACCTGGGCATCGTAGCTGCCAAACGCCGTGCGCAGCTGCACCGGCGCCGGCACCGACTCGGGCTTGTAGCCGGCCGGCACCGCAAAGCGCACGGTATCGGCATCGTTAAAGGGCAGGTGCAACTCCAGCGGCGTTTGCCGCGCCCCCACGCTGGGCGCAGGCGGCGGCAGGCGGTTCAGCAGGTTGGGCACCAAAAACAGCCGCCGTCCGGTAAGCGAGGCGTAGCTGGGCAGGGCCAGCGTGAGGCGCTCGGTAACGGTGGGCAGCACGCCCTGGTGGTTGGGCTGCCAGCTGCTTTGCTCGATGGTAACCGCGGCCAAATCGAGGCGGGCGTAGGCGCGTTTGCGCTGCTCGTCGGGCGGCAGCGCCGCTATCATCTGCGCCAGCTCATCCTGCTGCCGGCCCGAGGAAACCGTGCGCACCGTGGCGCGGCCGTAACCTTGGGCGTCGATCGTTACGCTGGCGCTCCGGAACTGGCCGTTGGCGGCGGCAGCGTAGGCCGGCGTGCGCACCAGCTTGCCCCCTTGCGGCGTAAGCAGCAGGGCGTGGCGCCCGCCCGTAAACGAGCCTAGGTACCCAAAGGCCTCGCTCTGCGAGGTGCACTCCAGCCACACCGTATCCTTGGCCATGGGCACGCACAAAATCATGTGGTTGAACTGGTTGCTCGGAAACGACGTGCGGATGGCCGCCCGCTGGTCGCCGGCCCCAATAATGGCGCAGTAGCTTTCCACGCCGGCGGCGCGCAGCAGTGCCATGCAGTAGTTCGACAACGCTTTGCAGTCGCCGTAGCCGGTGCTGGCCACGGTGCTGGCCGGAAACGCCTGCCAACCGCCAATGCCCAGCTGCACCGACACGTAGCGCGTGGAGTTCTGCAGGTACTCGTACACCTTGCGCACGCGCTGGCGCGGGTCGGTTACGTCCTTCACCAAGGCGGCCACTTTGGCCTTGGCCTCGGGGCTTAGCTCACCGCGGTCCTGGTTCAGGTCGTACTCCCACTTACCTAGGCCTTGCCAGGTGGTCATGTCGCCGCGGTAGCCCTGCACCTCAAAAGCGGTAGGGGCGGTGTACACGGTGGGTACCTGCTCGGCTACGGGGGGGCTGTACGGCTCGCGCTCCAGGGCCGGCAGGTTGGTAAGTTGCCAGGCATACACCAACTGACTGCCTTGCTGGCTTTTGACGACCGCGCCGCCTTGGGGTAGCCGTTCCTCGAGGTAGCGCAGCGGCAACTCGGGCGGGGTGGTTACGCGCAGGGTGGCATGCTCCAGGCTTACGTGCTCCTCGTCTTGGGGGCTCCAGGTCGGGAAGTTCAGCGTATTGTCGGAGCTGTACTCGTAGGTGAAATCGGCGGTGTAGGGGTAGCGGGGCTGGCGCAGGTCGGCCACGCGCATGCGGTTGTCCTCGAAAAGGCTGGCGCCGCTTACGTTGCTGTAGTCCTTGATGTCGGCCGCACGCAGGGTACGCACCACCTGGCCCTGGGCGTCGTACACGGTGCCACGCAGGTAGCTTATCTGGGTCAGCTTGTCGTAGGGCACGGCGGCCACGCCCCAGTTGTCGCCCTGCTCATCGAGCACGGTTACCACGCGGTGTACGGTGTATACCATGCGCCCCGCCGACTTTACCGTCAGGATATCATCCTGCTGCCGAATTACGGCGTGCGCATTCTGGCGCAGCGGTGCCGCAATGCTGCTTACCGGCCACTGCGGGGCCTGCCCAGCGCGGCCGGGTAGCGGCCCCAGGCACAAGGCAGCGGCCACTGCCGCACGCAGCTGCGAAAAGGAAAACCAACCTAGGCTCATGATTTACGCTTGAGCACGATTTTTTCGGACTGCTTGGCCAGCATGCGCGCATAAAACTCGCGCAGCGAGGGGTATTCTTCGCTCAGGTACAGGGCCCGGCTCAGTACCATGCGGCTGGTAATCTGCAGCTTGTTGCCCATGGGCGTAATGCTGAACAGGAACCGGCCGCCTCCATCGGGCAACTCCACGGCGGCGCTGGCAGGCATTTCCTCCACGGTGTAGTTGTCGGGAATGGTTAGGGTTACCATGTTGGTTTCTTCCAGCAGCGTACCGAAATCAACCGGAAAGCGGCGCTCCGTGAGCAGGAAAGGGTTGCTGGCCTGGTTGAGGGTTTGCAGCACGTTGAGGTAAATGGTACCTAGGGGCTGCTCCGACTCGCCGGGGGCGCGCACCTCCAGGTCGAGCGCCAGGGGCTTGCCCAAGGCATCCACGTTCTGGAAGGCAAACTTGTCGATCTTCCAGCCGCCGTGGTTTTTCAGCAGGCCTTCCACGTATTTCTTCTCGCCGTGCTCGCGCAGCTTGTTGCGCTGCACTAAGCCCAGGTAGCCGGCGCCTTCGTCGCGTATTTTGCCGGTAAGGCTGCCGCGTTCATCGAGCGTGAGCTGGGCCGAGCGGAAATGCACAAACCGGTGCTTCGACTGCAGCGGCACCCAGGTGCCCTCTTTCACGCTGGTAATCAGGCGGCCCTGGCCGTTGAGGCACGCAGCCGGCAGCATCCCGAAGGGGGCCAGCTCCTCGGTGGCGTCGGCCAGCACCTGTTGGCTGTCGGGCAATTGCACGTGCGCCACCACGTAGTTGAAGCGCGAGAGCAGCGGGAACGTGGTGTTGACGTAGCCGTGCTCGCGCGTGCTCAAAATCAGGGGGTTGGCTTTCAGGCCGGCGTCGCGCAGCAGGGTAATCAGCAGCAGGTTGGCATCGGCGGCCGTGCCGCGGTGCTGCTCCCAGGTTTTGCGGATGGAGCCCGTGGCGTAGAGGCCCGTGCCGCTGGCTTTCACGTTGCGGCGCACCAAGTCGTGCACGGCCGCGGCGCGCTCCAGCGGGTTGGCGTGCTTTTGTACGATGGCGTCGATTTCAGCCTTCAGAAAACCGCCCTTGCGCAGCTGCATCCCAAAGTTTTCGCTTTCGAGCAGCTCTTGCTGCATTTTGGGCCACGAGCTGCTCATGTCGCGGTATGGCTCGTCGGGCCACTTCACGCCGGACAGCTCAAAATCGAGCCGCGACACGTAGTCGCGCGTGGTGGTCATGTAGGGCTCTTCGTGCAGGGCGGGCACGTTTTGCATGGCCCAGCGGTGGTGCGTCACCCTAGGTGTAACCGTAACGCTGCCGCCCGAGGTGCGGCCGCCATCGAGGCCCGGCGTAATCTCCGACGACCACCGGATGGTGTACTGCCCGTTGCCCTCGTTGCGCTCCTGCACGGCCAGCGGCTCGTAGCCCTGCCACAGCTGCTTGTAGTCGAAGTACTCCGGAATGGCGGCCCGGTACTCGCTCCAGCGCACCGGGATGCTGTGCTGAAACTGCCAGTCCTGGAAGTTGAACAGGAAGTCGGAGGTAAGCGTGTAGGTGTACTCGATTACGGAGCCCTCGCGCACGGCGGGCATGGTAAACTTGCGCAGCGTAATGTTCTCGGAAGCCTTTTCGGTAAAGGCGCTGCTGGTTTCCAGCTTCACCTTCTCAATCTGGCCATTGGCGCCCATGTTGTAGGTATAGCCGTGCAGGCCGCTGACCTTTTCTTCGTCGCTGGCTTTGTGGTAGAGCGGCACTTGCACATCGGCCCACTCGTAGCCGCCCTTCTTCAGGATTTTGATGCGCGTGGTGCGCTCAAACACGTACTGAAAATTGCCTTTGGGGCCCACGTTGAAGCGGGTGCGGCCAAAGTCGCACAGGATAACGGCATTGGCGGCGCTATCGGCCTTGAAGGCGGCCGCATCAAACTCCTTTGCCTCGATCTTGCCAAACTTGATGGGGTCGGCCTGACCTAGGGCCGGCAGGAAAGCGGCGCTGCCCAGAGCACCAGCCAAGGTTAGCAACAGGGGTAAACAGTGCTTCATAAATAATTGGTTAGCGAGATGAATCGGGGAGAAGAAGTAAGCCTGCTCAGCCAGCCCTAGGTAGCCCGGCACCAACGCGGCGGCGGCAGGCTATTGGGCGCGGCGCAGCACCAGCGGCTCGGCGTGTTTGGCTACCGAGCGGGTAAACAGCTCGCGCAGGGCGGCGTACTCGTGGGGCAGATACTGCGTTTTGCGCAGCTGCAGGCGGCTGGTGAGGTGCAGCGTGTTGTCCATTTGTTTCACCTCGTAGATGTAGCGGCCTGCGCCGTTGGGCAGCTCCAGCTGCAGGGGTTTGGGCAGCTCCTCCACGGCCAGGCTGGCGGGCAGTACCAGCTGCACCGTGGCAATGGCCTCGTGCTGGGTGCCAAAATCGACGGGGTACGTGCGCTCGGCGTGCTCGAAGGGGTTTTTCAGGTTGGTAACGAGCTGCATTACCGGCAAGTAGAGCTGCTGCCCGGCGCCGTTGGCAGGCGTGGCTACCGCCAAATTGGTTTCGAGCAACAACGACTGGTCGGGTTTGTCCAGATTCAGCAGTTTGGCGTCGGTCAGCTTCCAATCGGGGTGCTGCTGGGCCAGGGCTTTCAGGTAGGCTGGCTCGCCCTGGGCGGCCACTTCGTTGCGCTCGGCCAGGCCAGCGTAGCCGTTGTACTCCTCGCGCAGGCTGCCCTGCAGGCCGCCTTGGGCGTCGAGGGTAAGGCGGGCGCTGGTAAGGCGCAGGTGGCGCTGCTTGGGCGCCAACGATACCCACTTGCCACCCCCGGGCGTAATCAGGCGGCCCTGGCCGCCGAGGCAGCGCGCGGGCAGGGTGCCGGGGGCCACCAGGGGCTCGGTGGCATCGAGCAGCAGCTCGGGCTGGCCGGGTATGGCCACGGCGGCCACCACGTAGTTAAACTGGCTGAGCACCGGCACCTCCGTTTGGATGGTGCCGTTGCGGCGCGTGCTCAGCAGCACGGGCTGCGCCTCCAGGCCGGCGTCGCGCAGGGTTTGCACCAGCAGCAGGTTTATTTCGGCCGCCGAGCCCTGGCCTAGGTCGGCCACGCGGCGCAGGGCGTTGGTGGCATACAGGCGCTCCTGGCTGTTGTAGCGCACTTTGCCCTGCACCAAAGCCACCGCAGCAGCAGCCCGCGCGCCTGGGTCGGCGTGTTGGGTTTTCAGGGCCTCGGCAGCGCTGTGCAGCGGCGAGCGGCCTTGCAGGCGCACACCAAATTTTTCGTCTTGCAGCAGGTCGGTGGCAATCTTTTCCCAGGTAGAGCTGACCTGTTGCGGCCGTTGGGGGTCGAACACTACCTTGTCGAGCTCGAAGTCGATGGCCGCCAGGTAGTCGTTGCGGGTGGTCATGAAGGGCTCCTCCCGAAACGCCGGCACGTTTTTCATCACCCACACGCTGCGCACGGCCTTGCCCGAAAGCAGCAATTGGTGGCCCGAGCCCGTGGCGGCGCTGTGCACGCCGTAGTGGTCGGAGGTGGATTGGGTGTAGCCCGTGGAGTAGCCCACAATGTCGCGGCCCTGCGCGGCGTAGGGCAGGTGGCCGTGCGGAATTTCCTTGTACTGAAAGTAGCCCGGAATAATGGTGCGGTACTCGCTCCAGGCCACCGGCACATCGCGCTGAAACTGCCAGTCCTGCAGGTTGAACAGGAAGTCAGATTTGATGGTGTAGGCGTACTCGATGATGGAACCCTCGCGCACGGCGGGCATGGTAAACTTGCGCAGGCTGCGGCGCTCGTCGAGCTTTTCCTCAAACGTAGCCTTGCCGTCGAGCTTCAGTTTCTCAATTTTATCGCCCGCCAGGTTGTAGGTAAAGCCGCGCAGGTTCAGCAGCTCTTCCTTGTTGCCCTCGTGGTGGTACAGCGGCACGGCTACGGTGGCTTGCTCGTAGCCGGCTTTGTTGAGCACCAGCACGCGCGTAACCCGATCGAACACGACCTTGAATCCGTCTTGAGCCCCTACAATGCGCGAGGTGCCAAAATCGCAGAGCACGATGGCCGAAGCCTCTTTGCTGCCCTTGTACTGCGAGGCCTCAAAAGCCGTGGCCTCAATCTTGCCAAATTTGATAGGGTCGTCCTGAGCGGATAGCGAGTGCGTAATGACGCCCAGCGCAGCTGCCAGGCCAATTCGGCGTAAAAATGAAAGCATATAGCGCGATAAAAACCACTCCAAAACTGGATGGCCGCGGCTAAGTGCAGAGGATACGCAGGTTTGGTAGCCTAAAAGTACACGCCAACGCTATATCGAAATGAAGATTGTATGAATATTTTTAGTGCCTGGCTTATCCGCGAATAAGCTGCTGGGTAGGCTGCCGGTACAGGTACACCAGCGCGGCCACCACGCATGCCACGCTAAGCCCGTGCACCCACGGCAAGCGGGTGGGCTCGTTGCTGTAGAGCCAGCCGGCCAGCAAGGCACCCAGGCCAATACCCACCTCCAGAAAAATGTACATGGTAGCCACGGCGCGGCCGCGGCGCTCCGGGTCGCTCAGGTCTACCGTCCAGGCGTACAGGGTGGGGGAGTTGAGGCCGGCGGCCAGCCCGAACAGCACCCCGGCACCCAGGAACACCAGCTTGCTTTGGGCCAGGGCCAGCACCACCAGCGCCACCAGCAGCATGAGGCTGGAAATGCGCAGCACCGGCACGCGGCCGTAGCGGTCGGAGGCGCGGCCGGCCACCAGGCGAATAACCAGCGAGGCCAACGTGTAGCAGGTGAAAAACAGGCCTTTGTTGTCGATGCCGAGGGTGCGGCTTTGGTCGGGGATGACGGTGAGCATCACGCCGTACGGAAACAGGCACAGGAGCGTAACCACGGCCGGGGCCAGCACTTGCCCGTCGAGCACCTCGTGCCACTGCAGCTTCAGCAGCCCTAGGTGAAACCGCTGCCGCTGGGCCCGGGGGAGGGTTTCCGTCATGGTGCCCTGCACCAGCACCGAGAGCAGCGCCGCCCCCGACGACAGGTAGAACAAGGTGTTCAGGGGGAAGTACGTGGTGAGGTAGCCGCCCAGCGCCGGCCCGGCCGCCATGCCCAACGAGCCCGCCACGCCCAGGTAGCCCATGGCCTCGCCGCGGCGCTCCAGGGGCACAATATCGGCGATGAACGCGGCCGTGCCCGTGGGCTTAAACCCCGTGCTGAAACCGTGGAGCAGGCGCAGCAGCAAAAAGCTGAAAACCGTGGTGGCCCACACGTAAAAGAACCCGCAAATAAAGCACACCAACGAGCCCACCACCATCACCGGAATGCGCCCCACCGTATCGGCCAGCTTGCCGCTGAACGGGCGCGACAGCCCGGCCGTGAGCGTGAACAAGGCAATGATAAAGCCCTTGTACTCGCCGCCGCCCAGGCGCGTGAGGTGGTCGGGCAGCTCCGGAATCAGCAGGTTGAAGGAGAGGAAAAACAGAAACGAGCTAAGGCACATCAGCCAGAAACCGGCTGTGTAAACCCGGGCGGGGGCAGTAGGCATGAGGAGGTAGTACGCGGGTGGCGCGGCAAAGGTAAGCCGCGCGGGAGCCAGGTATCCGCGGGTTCCGCCGACCTGCGGTGCCGCCGGGCACCTAGGGCGGGTTTCGTTTTGGGGCAACATGCTTGCCCAGCCCGTCATGCTGAGCTTGCCGAACCGCAGGAAGGCGTCAGCCAAGCATCTCTCCCGCTTCGCCAGGTACTAATCCAGAATCAGTGTGTCGTCAATTAAGCTGTAAGTGATAGTTGGATTGTCCTTGAACCGGTCGTCAATCAGAGCGCTAACCACCCAATTCAATTGCCCGCGGGCATCTTGGTAGGTGGTTAGTTGCACGATTCTTTTGTCTTCGAAAAAATGCCTTTCCCGATGGCACCCGGCGATAAATTCCCGCAACACGCGTTTTTGCAGGGCAGTCGAAGCCACGGTAATTTCGGAGCAATTAGCAGCGGGCGGCCCATGCCGAACTGCAACGCCCTAGGTGGCTACCGGTTGCTGCCACGGCCGCAGGCCGCGCCGGCCACCTAGGGCATTGGCCGGCCCATTGCGCGTAGCCGCTTGTTGCACCTTCGCGTATGCACCCGTACGACTTATGAGCTTCTGGACAACCTTCTTCCGCCGCATTTCGGCCAAGCGGCCCCGCACCGATGGCAAGCCGGCGCTTACCTTCCGCGAGCGGGTGTCGGCCTTGCGCAACATCCCGGCCTTTATGCGGCTGGTGTGGCAAACCAGCCCTAGGTTATTCATCATCAACGCGCTGCTGCGTTTGGTGCGTGCCGGGCTGCCGCTGGCCGTGTTGTACATCGGTCGGCTTATTATTGACGAAGTAGTAGCGCTAAACCAGGCGCCAAACGCCGGCAACGCTCCACTCATGCCCATCCTCACGCTGGTAGCCATCGAGTTTGGCCTGGCGGTGCTCTCCGATGCCCTAGGTCGGGCCGTGGCTTTGCTCGATTCGCTGCTGGGCGATTTGCTGGCCAACTACTCCTCGGTAAAGCTGATGGAGCACGCCGCCCAGCTCGACCTCGATCAGTTCGAAGACGCCACGTTCTACGACAAGCTGGAGCGCGCCCGCCGGCAAACGTTGTCGCGCACCATGCTTATGTCGCAGCTCCTGGGGCAGGCGCAGGATATCCTGAGCATGGGCTTCCTGGCGGCGGGTTTGGTGGCCTACAACCCCTGGCTGCTGCTGCTCCTGGGCGTGGCCGTGGTGCCGGCTTTTCTGGGCGAATCGCACTTTAACGAGCGCAGCTACTCGCTGGTGCACAGCTGGACGCCCGAACGCCGCGAGCTGGACTACCTGCGCCAAACCGGCGCCTCCGACGACACGGCCAAGGAGGTAAAAATCTTCGGGTTGTCGGGGTTTCTGATCGAGCGGTTCCGGACGCTTTCCTCCGAATTCTTTCTGAAAAACCGCACGCTGGCCCTGCGCCGCGCCGGCTGGGGCACCGTGTTTGCCGCCATTGGCACCATGGGCTACTACGCCGCCTACTTGTACCTGATTGTGCAGGCCGTGAACGGCCGCATGACGGTGGGCCAGCTCACGTTTCTGGCCGGCTCGTTTGGGCGCCTGCGCGGCTTGCTCGAAGGCGTGCTAAGCCGCTTTAGCTCCTTGGCCGACGGCGCGCTGTACCTGCAAGATTTCTTCGACTTTTTCGAGATGCAGCCGCGCATTGTGCGCGATGCCAGCCAGCCCTACCTGCCGTTCCCCAGGCCCATCCGGCAAGGCTTCCGGTTCGAGGAGGTAGGCTTTAAGTACCGCAACGCCGAAAAATGGGCCTTGCGTCACCTCAGCTTCGAGCTGCGCGCCGGCGAAAAGCTGGCTTTGGTGGGCGAAAACGGCGCCGGCAAAACCACGCTGGTAAAGCTGCTGGCCCGCCTCTACGACCCCACCGAAGGCCGCATTTTGCTCGACGGCCACGATTTGCGCGCCTACGACCCGGCCGAGCTGCGCCAGGAAATCGGGGTGATATTCCAGGACTTCGTGCGCTTTCAGCTGCCGGCGGGCCAAAACATTGCCGTGGGTCGCATTGATGAGCGCCAGAACCAGCCGCGCATCGCGGACGCGGCCAGCCGCAGCCTCGCCGATACGGTAATTGGCAAGCTGCCCGGCGGCTACGAGCAGATGATTGGCCGGCGATTTGCCGGCGGCGTGGACCTAAGCGGCGGCGAGTGGCAGAAAATTGCCCTGGGCCGCGCCTACATGCGCGACGCCCAGCTGCTCATCCTCGACGAGCCCACCGCCGCCCTCGATGCCCGCGCCGAGCACGAGGTGTTTCTGCGCTTCGCGGAGCTGACCAAGGGCAAAACCGCCGTGCTCATTTCGCACCGCTTCAGCACCGTGCGCATGGCCGACCGCATCCTCGTTATCGAGCACGGGCAGTTCGTCGAAATCGGCTCGCACCAGGAGCTGCTGGCCCGCGGCGGGCGCTACGCCGAGCTGTTCAGGCTGCAGGCTGCGGGTTACCAATAGTATTTTTATTTTGTTGAAACTATTTTATGTTTTGTAGGATCGTGTATATAACTTGCCGGGGCAAAGGCAATACGATCATCTTTAAGTACAGCTTATTGAATACAACTACTGCTCTCCACCGTGAAACTGCCCCTTATCCTCACCCACCTGTTGCTGGGCGCGCTGCTGTGCGTGTGCTGCCAGCGCAAACCGTCCTCCGCCGAGGCCGTTAATGCGGTTATCGGCGACGTAAGCTACGTCCGCAAGTTTGGCACCGAGCCCACTGCTACCACCAACGAACACCTACGCATAACGGCCCATTTTCAGTACGTAGAGGCTTTTTTGCAGCGCAAAGGCACCCGCGCCCTTACCAACCGCCAGCGCCGCAACCGCTACCACGCCCTTAAGCTGTTGCGCAATTACTGGATGGCAGGACAATACCCCGCCAACTACGATTTTCCGCACGAGCGCCGCCCGTGCTTTATCGACCGCACCGGCCGCCCCTGTGCCGTGGCGTACCTGATCGAGCAAACCGCCGGCCGCGAGCTGGCCGAGCAAATCAACGCCCGGCACCAGTACGACCGCATCGAGGATATCCGCACGCCGGAGTTCCTGCGCTGGGTTAAGTCGTCGGGCTTTGCTATCGATGAGCTAGCCATGATTCAGCCGACCTATGGCCCGGCCACTGCCGCAGCGCAACGAGCCATAGCGGCAAAGCGCTAGGTCGTGCATCGGCAGCGGGTTTATCTGGCTTGCCATTCCGAGCGGAAGCGAGGAATCTGGACAAGAGTTTTGGCCACGCGTTCGTCTTGATGCTCCCACCAGATTCCTCGCTTCTGCTCGGAATGACAACTTACCCGGCATGGCAACTTCCTCGGAATAACAACGGCCGCCCAACCGCAACGCCCCGCTGGTGGCCGTGCCCTAGGTGCGCGCCGCCGGCGGGGCGTTGCGCTGCTGAATAAGCTGCGCGGCCACGCTGATGGCAATTTCCTCGGGCGTGCGGCTGCTAATGGGCACGCCTACGGGCGCGTGCACCCGGCTCAGCTGGGCTTCGGTGTAGCCCTCGTGGCGCAGCTCGGCAAACAGCTGAGCAATTTTGGCTTCGCTGCCCATCAGCCCTAGGTAAGCCAACGGGTGGTTGATGAGCTGGCGCAAGGCAACAGCATCGGAGCGGTAGCCAAACGTCATGATGACCACGTAGTGGTGCGGGCCGGCAGGCACGGTGCCGGCCAGCTCGTGGTAGGGTACGCAGTGCTTTTGGTGGGCGTAGGGATTGTCGAGCAGGGTGTTCAGCCCCGGCCGGTCGTCAATTACCGTGAGGTGAAAATCGAGCGTGGCCACGATGCGCGACAACGCCAGCGCCACGTGTCCGGCCCCGATAATGGTAAGCTGGTCGCGGAAGCCCAGGTGCTCGGTGTAGCGCCAATCGTGGGCACCTAGGGCGGTGTAGGGGGCGTAGCCCAGCGGCCTAGGTGCCGGGCCGGTGCCCACGTGCAAAGAGCCATCGGCCCGCACTTCAAACCAGCCGTTGCCGGCGCGTTGCTGCACTTCCACAATCGCATCGAGTGCAGCCAGGTGCGCGGGCCGCAACGGCAGCAGCAGCAAGGTTTGCTCGCCCGAGCAAATCATGCCGGAGCGGTGGTGCGGCGCTTCGCTGCGGTGTATTTGCGGGCGCAGCAGCAGCTCGTGGTTGCCCTCGGCCATGCGGCTGCGCGCTAGCTCCACAAACTTGTGCTCCATGATGCCGCCGCCCACCGAGCCCGCCATGCTGCCCGGCGCAACCGTCATTTTAAAACCCTGCCGGCCGGGGCTCGAGCCACTGCTGCTTACCACCAGCAACAGCGTAGCGGGCGTGCCGGCGCGCAGGCACGCACAGGCGTGCTGCCACACCGGCAAATCGCGCGGAACGGAAGGGGAAGCGGTAAGCAAGCTCAAGGCAAAAGCAACTCCAGATAACTTAAATCCGACTTAGGCGCTGGTGGCACTTTGGGCTGCAGACGCCTGCGATACGGCATTCGGTGCTGCCTCGGCCCTAGGTGCGTACAGAGCCATCAGCACCTTTTCGGGCGTGATGGGCGCCGAAAACGCCGGCGCTACATCGGGCCGAGCAGCTCGGATGGCATTGCGCACGGCAAAGTAGCCGCCAATGCCGTACATCAGCGGCGGCTCGCCCACGGCTTTGGAGCGCAAAATGGCACGCGGGTGGCCTTCGGTTTCCAGGAACTCGATCTGCACATCGGCGGGCACCGAGTACAAATCGGGCACTTTGTAGGTGCTGAGGGTATTGCTGAGCAGCCGGCCTTGCTCGTCGTAGAGCAATTCTTCCATGGTCATCCAACCCAGGCCCTGCACCAGGCCGCCTTCTACCTGTCCGCGGTCGATGCCCGGGGCCATGCTTTGGCCGAAATCGTGCACGAGGCGCACGGCATCGAGCACGTAGGTGCCGCGCAGCACATCCACGGTGGCTTGCACGGCGGCGGTGCCGTACACGTGGTAGGCAAAGGGGTAGCCGCTTTCGGTTTTCTGATCAAACCACAAATCGGGCGTGGCGTAGTGCGCGTTTTCGGAGAGGCTGACGCGCTTCCAGTACGCGGACGCCACCAGCTTTTCCCAGTCCGACTCGACGGGGTGGCCGGCCGTGAGCACCCGCTCGTCGCAAATCTCCAGGCCTTCTTCGGCTACGCACAGCTCTTCGGCAGCCAAGGCCAGCAGACGCTTGCGCAGCTGCTCGCAGGCCAGCTGCACGGCTTTGCCGTTGAGGTCGGCGGTGGCCGAAGCGGCCGAAGGCGAGGTATTAGCTACGCGCGTAGTGTTGGTGGTTTCGATGCGGATGCGGTTGCTCCGGATACCTAGGGTGCGCGCCGCCACTTCCACCATTTTCGTGTTCACGCCCTGGCCCATTTCCACGGCGCCGGTGCTGATGCCTACCGAGCCATCGGTGTAAATGTGCACCAGGGCGCGGGCCTGGTTCATGGCCGTTTTGGTGAAGGAAATGCCGAAGCAGATGGGCATGATGGCCAAGCCGCGCTTGTGCAGTGCATTGCTTTGGTTGAAGGCATCCACTTCTTGCTGCCAGTTGCCTAGGTCGAAAGCCTGCTCGGCACGCTGCCAGCAGGCGTGGGCATTGCACAGCTCGGCCGGCTGGCCGAACGGAAACTTGTCGCCCTCCTGCAGCAGGTTGCGGCGCTGAATTTCGGCCGCCGGCACGCCCAGCTGCTCGGCCGCTTTGGCAATGGCCGACTCAATCACGAACATGCCCTGCGGCCCACCAAACCCACGGAAGGCCGTGTTGGGCGGCAGGTTGGTGCGGCAGCTGTAAGCCGTGGCCTGCACATTCGGGATGAAGTAGGTATTGGTGCTGTGGAACAGCGTACGCTCGAGCACCGCCGGCGACAAATCGGCCGCGGCACCGGCGTTTTGGTAGAAGGTAACTTCGTAGGCCAGCAGCTTCAGATCGGCCGAAAGCCCCAGCTTGTAGTCGGAGGAGTAGGGGTGGCGCTTGCCCGTCATGCGCAGGTCGTCGTGGCGGGGCAGCACCAGCTTCACGGGCTTTTTCAGCAGGTAGGCACCTAGGGCCGCCAGCACAGCCCATGGAGTAGCCTGGTCTTCCTTGCCGCCGAAGCCGCCGCCCAGGCGCACCACATCTACCTCGATGCGGTGCATGCCAATGCCCAACACGCGCGCCCCGTGACGTTGGGCCGCGGTAGGGCCTTGCGTGGAGGAGTGCACCCGCACACCGCCCTGCTCAGTAGGGTAAGCGTAGGCGCCCTGCGTTTCGATGTACAAGTGCTCCTGCCCGCCGCTTTCGGCCGTGCCCTCGATGATGTGCGCGCACTGGGCCCACGCTGCACTGGGGTCGCCGAGGCGGAAGGTGCGGGGCGGCACAATCAGCTCGCCTTGCGCGTGGGCCACCCTCGGATCGGTAATTACGGGCAAGGGCTCGATGTCGGCCTCGATCAGCTTGGCGGCAGCGCGGGCCTGCGGTTCGGTTTCGGCCAGCACCAGCGCCACCGGCTGCCCCCTGAAATGCACGTGCCCTTCGGCCAGCAGCGGCTCGTCGGGTACAATGCCACCGATTTGGTTTTCGCCGGGGATGTCGGCCGCCGTGAGGATGTGCACCACGCCGGGCGCCGCTAGCGCGGCCTCCAGTCGCAAGCCGTTCAGCTTACCGTGGGCCAGCGGCGAGGCGTACACGGCCGCGTGCAGCGTGCCGCGCTGCACCGGAATATCGTCGAGGTATTGCGATTCGCCGCGCACGTGGCCGGCAGCGTCGAGGTTGTGCATGGGAGAAGCGAAGCGAGAGAAAAAAGCTCCCCTCCTCAGATGAGGAGGGGACGCATCAGCTTGCTGATGCTGGGGTGGTTGACAATCGTTGCTGACGTTGTTGACCTAGGGCTTGTTTGGGGTGGGTGATTGAAGTCGCTACCTAACATCAGCAACGACGGAACCACCCCAGCCGCGCCTTCGGCACGGCGTCCCCTCCTTGAAGAAGGAGGGGAGTTTTGGCCTTCGGCTACACCAGCGCCGCCAAGCTTATATGCTGCGGAAAGTGCTCCAGAAAATGCGCGTACAACAGCTGGCGCAAGAGCAGTCGCTTGTATTCAGCCGCGCCGCGCGCATCGCTGATGGGGCTGATTTCGTGCTGCGCCACCTCGTTCAGGCCGCGCAGTGTGTCGGGCGTAAGTGGTTTGCCGATGAGGTAAGCTGAGGCCTGCCCCAAGTACAGCGGCGTGGGCCCCACGCCACCAGCCGACAGGTGCGCCGCTTGCACCACGCCCTCGGCCACGTGCAGCCGGGCGGCCGAGTTTACGCTGGCAATATCGAGGTGCGTGCGTTTGCTGACTTTCTCGAAGTTGAACACCTCGCCCGCAGCTGGCGGACTGAAACGGATTTCCACAATCTGCTCGTCGGGGCGGCGGTCGAGCTGCTTGTAGCCGCGGTACAGCTGGCGCAGCGGCAAAGTGCGCTGCTGGCCGGCCGCGTCCTGCAACGTCAGCTCGGCACCTAGGGCCAGGAAGAAAATGGTGAGGTCGCCGATGGGCGAGGCATTCACGAAGTTGCCCGCCACGGTGGCCATGTTGCGGATGGGCGTGCTCGATACCAGCTTGAGGTGCCGCGCCAGCTGCGGAAAGTGGCGCTGCATTAGCTCGGAGCGGCGCAGGTCGTCCACGGTAGTGGCGCCACCTAGGGCCACTTGCCCGTTGGGCAGCTCGCGCACGTAGCAGCGCGTGGCGTGGCCGTAGAGCAGGTTTACCTCGGCGGCCAGCACTTCGTCGGGGCGCTGCACCAGCAAATCGGTGCCGCCGCCCAACAGCCAGCTGGCCGGCAGCTCGGCCGCAGCGGGCGTGCGCCCGCCGGTTTGGGCGGCAACATCGGCAGCAGTGGCGGCGCGCAGCTGGGCCAGCTTGGCGGGCATGTGGGCAAAGTACGCTGGCACGAAGCCCTGCGTAATCAGCCACTCCAGTCGGGCCGGGGCGGCGTCGCGCTCCAGCAGGTGGGCGGCCAGCTTATCAGCCGCGCGCTCCAGCGACTTGTAGCCCGTGCAGCGGCAAATGTTGCCATCCATGGCGGCGCGCGTGGCCTCGGGGGTAGCCGCACCGCCCAGGCAATGCCCGGTCAGCGACATCACGAACCCCGGCGTGCAAAAGCCGCACTGCGTGCCGCCCTCGGCCACCACGGTTTGCTGCACCGGCGTAAGCGCGCGGCCTTCGGCGGGGCTAATGCCCTCAACGGTTACAATGTGGCGGCCGTGGGCATTGCCCAGCGGCGTGAGGCAGCTGGTCATGCTTTGGTAGCGCACGGTTTGGTCGTCGGGCTGCAGCTCGCCTACCAGCACGGTGCAGGCGCCGCAGTCGCCTTCGCGGCAACCTATTTTGGTGCCGGTAAGGTGCTGCTGATAACGAACGAAATCGAGGAGGGTGCTGCCAGCGGGTTGGGCGGGGCGTACCAGCTGGTCGTTGAGGTAAAATTCGAGCATAAGCAAAGCCCTGCACAAGGCCGGAAAAGCAATATAGCAATTCTGCGAGCCTTTGCTCGGTTGTCGAGCCTACAATTTGAGTATCAATGTATAGGGTTTTTGCGTAGCGGAATTTTTGAGTACCTTCTGGATTCACCGCCAACGTTTCGTTCCGAGCCTATGAAACCCACCGCTACCGCTTCCGCCGCGTTGCTAAGCCTGTTACTCAGTGGCTGTTTCACAGCCCGCGAAAGCCGCATCGAGTCGGATTACAGCTACGCCGGCAACTTCCGCCACTACCGCACCTTTGGTTTTCTGCAAAGCATGAGCAAGCTGCAGGCCGATACGGCCGTGGCGGTCGACGAGGCCGTGCGCGAGGCCATCCAGACGCACCTTCGCTCGCAGGGTTACCGCCTCAACCAGCGCCGGCCCGATCTGCTGGTGTCGTTTCGGGTGTACGACGGGGCCATGCGCTTTACCGGCTACGATCAGCCCGACCTGATGCACTGGCTGAAGCAGGACGTGGTGGAAACCGAAGACCTGCCCGCCGACCAGCGCCAGGGCTACGACCGCGTGCGGTACCTGCTCAGCGACGGCACCTTGCTCATCACCCTCATCGACCACCGAAACGGCCGGGCCGTGTGGCAGGGCTACGCATCCAACGTAACCGCTCCCAACACGGCCCAAGCCTCCATGGTAATGCGGCGGGCGGTGCGCTCCATTTTCGACCGCTACCGCGTGCTATCCGAAGATTACATGCAGCAAAACGCCGCCCAGCACTAGCACCCAAGGCGGCGGTTACCGCCCGCTGCCGGGTATGCGAATCTGGAGGCCCAGCGACGGGATAAACGTAAATCCCTTGAGCTTGGCCGTGCGGTTGTTGAGCAGCTGGTACGTGCCATAGTTCTGGTAGTACACGGCCAGTGCCGGCAGCACGTAGGCGTAGCGGTAACCAAATTTGGCATTCACAAAACCGCCCAGGGCTCCGTAGCTCTGGCTGGCTTTAATGGCCGGAATTCGTTCGCTCACCTGCCCGCTGCCCGGCCCCGTGTACAAGCGCCCGGGCTCGAAGCGGTACGTCAGGAACGAGCGGCTGTAGGCCAGGCCGTAGGCAATGTGGCCGATTTCCTCCTCGGCACCTAGGGATTGGCTGAATACCAGCGGCACCATGATATCGTAGCGCCGTGCCCGAAAACCCAGCAGCTGCTCGGCATCGTCGAGAAACGGGATGCTGGGCAGCTTGGCCCGCTGCGCCGATAGCTGCAGCCCAATGCTGGCGTAGGTGGCGCCGGCCTGCCCGCCGGGGCGCTCGGGCGTGCCCGTTGGCCCCAAAAACTGGTACATGGCATCGAGGCTGTGCGCCCCGAACGAAAACTTATAGCCCACGTCAACCCGGTTGGCCACGCCGTAGCGCAGGTACAAATCGGGCGCGAGCTGTACCGGATCGAGTACGTAGGCCAGGGCCGCGGCCTGCACCCGGTCGATGGCCGGGCGGTAGTTTACGGTGTCCTGCTTGGCGGCCTGCTCGGCCAGGTCCTTCACGGCGCCGGTAGCCTGGCTAATGGCCTCGTTGCCGACGTTCATCACGAAGTCGCCGCCAACTTTAAACTCGCCCTTGGGCGTGACTTTGCCCGAGTGGATAACAGACCGCGGCGCGCTGCAGGCGGCGGCACCCAGGAGCAGTACGGGCAGCAGGCGGGTAGGGGAGAGGTGCAGCATCGGGCTTCGGCTTTGAGAAGAGCAAAAGTGTGGGTACTAGCGGGCAGCTTCCAAAAATCGGGCCGCCTTGCGGGTTGGTGCGCCGTGGGCAATGCGCCGCCACGGTTTACGAATTCGGTACGCCCTAATTGCCGCGCCGCACAGGTGCCACACCTAAGCAGCGCGCCAATCAGGCCTTGCTTACGGCTTTGCGGCAAGTTTAGCTGTGGCGAAGGTCGCCGGCCGTTGCGCCTATGTGCTTCGGCGTGGCCCCTAAGAAAGAGGCATAGGTTAGAGGCGGGGCGCCCCCGGCCTGTGCGGCCGAACTTGAAGCGGCGTAGCCTATGCGCCAGGCTTTTCCTAATTTCCGGCGCCATGATGCGCCCCTTCGCCCTCCTTCCGCTTGCCCTGCCCGTGTTGCTGGCAGCGTGCACCACCGCCCGCCCGCCGCAAAGCGCGGCTGCCCTCAACCAGTTTGCCGCCGACACCACCCTGCGCCGCATTGCCACCGCGCAGGATCAGCGCCAAACCGCGGCGTTGCGGCCGTTTCTGCAAAGCCCCAAGGTGCGCTACCGGCAAGCCGCGGCCATGGCCTTCGGCTCGGTGCAGGACAAAGCGGCGCTGCCCGATTTGCTGAGTGCTTTGTCGGATGCGGCGCCCGAGGTACGCCAGGCAGCCGCGTTTGCCCTGGGGCAAACGGCCGATAGCGCGGCCGCAGCTCCGCTGGCCAACCAAATCAATGCCGAGGCCGATGCGCGCGTGCGGCGCACCCAGTTGGAGGCCCTAGGTAAATGCGTGGGCAAGGGCTCGGTGGCGCTGCTGCTGCGGGTGCCTGCCAACCCGGGCTCCGACACGCTGGCTGCCATTGGGCAGGCTTGGGGCCTGTACCGGGCCGGGCTGCGCGGCATCACCTCCGAAACCATCGTGCGGCGGGCCGTGAGCCTACTGGCGCGCCAGCAGCCGCTGGAGGCCCGCCTGGCCGCCGCCCAAACGCTGGCCCGCACCCCCCGCCTCGACCTGACAGCCTACGAAGCGCCCATTGCCGCCGCTGCCACCACCGACCCCAGCTACGCCGTGCGCGCCGGAGCTACTACTGCCCTAGGTAAGGCCAAAGCCCCGGGCCTGGCCACTACGCTGGCCGGCATCCTGCGCCGCGACACCGACTACCGCGTGCGCGTATCGGCTTTGCGTGCTATGAACGCGAGCATGTACGTGCCGGTGAAAGAAGCCGCCTGGGCTGCTCTCGACGACGCCAATGGCCAGGTTGCCGTTACAGCGGCCGAGTTTTTCCTCAACCATGCTTCCGGCGAAACGGGCCAGCTGTTCAAGGATAAAGCCGAGCGCATGAGCTCGTGGCGGGCGCGCTCGGTGCTGTTTGCCGCTGCCCTGAAGCACGCCTCTGCTGAGGAAAAAGAACCCATCCGGAAGGCCATTCAGCAGCGCTATGCCAGCAGCACGGCCAACCCCTACGAGCAGGCTTTTCTGCTGAAGGCGCTGGCCGAAGACCCCGCGGCGTACGCCTTCATCGAGCAGGCCACGTTTGCGCCCAACCAGCCGGCCGTGGTAAGTACCTACGGCATCGAGGCCCTGGTGGCCTTGCGCAACAACCCCGCGTTTCCGTCGGGGCAGCAGCCGCTCTTCCTGCAAACCCTGGAAAAAGCCATCGGCAGCAACGATGTGGCCCTGATCGGTACTGCCGCCGGTGCCCTGCACGATGCCAAGCTCAACCTGCGCGGCGAGTTTCGCAACCTCGATTTGCTGCGGCAGGCCCAGCAACGCATTGCCTTGCCGCGCGATGTTGAAGCCTGGCAGGCCCTGCAGCAAGCCCTCGATTACCTCCAGAGCAAGCCCACCCCCACGCCTACGCCCAGTGCCGCCGCTCAGCACCCCATCGACTGGAAGCGCGTGGCTGCCATACCCGCCGGGCAGCGCGTGGTGGTGCACACCTCCAAGGGCGATGTAGTACTGCGCCTGCTGGTTGAGGAAGCGCCCGGCTCGGTGGCCAGCTTTGTGCAGCTGGTGCAGCAGGGTTTCTACAACGGCAAAAACTTCCACCGCGTAGTACCCAACTTTGTAGCGCAAGGCGGCTGCCCGCGGGGCGACGGCTGGGGCGGCACCGATTACACCCTGCGCTCGGAATTTGCCGACCGCCAGTACACCGAAGGCGCCGTTGGGCTGGCCTCGGCCGGCAAAGACACCGAGAGCTGCCAGTGGTTTATCACGCACAGCCCCACACCGCACCTCGATGGCCGCTACACCATTTTTGCCGTGGTGGAGCGCGGCATGGAGGTAGTGCACCGCATCGATATAGGCGACCAAATCCGGAGCGTGGAGTTGCAGTAGGGGCCTCCCGGGCCCCACGGGGCACAGCTCCTACCTCGCTCCAGGCGCGACATCATGGAGTGGGGTATTCAGCCGTCAGCAACCTCAGCAACGATTGCGGGGCCGCCGAACCTAAGTTCGGCGGCCCCGCTTGCTTTTGGTCAGCATAAGCACCTAGGACTTGTAGCGCGGAAATCCGTTGGCTACACCGGGGCGGCGGCGGAGGCGCGAGCCGCAGCCGCCGCAATCGTTGCTGACGGCCGCGCCGCCGTTGTTCCCCCTCTCCGCGATGTCGCGCCTGGAGCGAGGTAGGGGGCCGTGCCCCGTGGGGGGCTCGTGAAATCCCTACCGCACCACCAGCTGTTGAGCCGCATCATATAAGCCTTTGCCGCTCACGCGCACCAGGTACAAGCCTGGTTTCACACGGTGCTCCAGATCGAGTTGCAGGGTTTGGCCGTTGGCGGGTATTTGGGTGCTCCAAACTGTGCGGCCTGCTGCATCAACGATCTGCACGGTTACGGCTCCGGTAGCCGGATTGGGCAACCGCAGGTTCAGCTCGCGGGTTGCCGGGTTCGGGAACAGGGCCAGCTTACCTAGGGCTGCGGGCAACCGCACGGCAGCAATAGGCGAGTAAGTGGCTTTGCCGTCGGTGTCGAGCTGCTTGAGGCGGTAGTACACCACGTCCGTCAGCCCCGAGGCGTCGAGCAGGGTATAATGCTTCGGCTGCGAGCTGTGGCCCGCCCCCCGCACAAAGCCCACGTACTGCCATTTTTCGCCGTTGCGGGCGCGTTCCACCTCAAAGCCGCGGTTGTTTTTCTCCTGGGCCGTGGTCCAGTGCAGGCGCGCTTTGCCCTCACCGGCTGCTTCGGCCCGAAAAGCCGTCAGCTCGACGGGTAAAGGGTTGATGGGGTTCACAGAGGCCAGGCTGAATGTGCCAAAGCTGTTGACGGTGCCCGACGTAACCGAGCCGCTGGCCGCCGAACCGCTGGTGCCCGTGTTGCCCTCGCTCACCCACGCGCCGCCGCTAAGCCGGGCCACGCGCAACTCGGGCAGCGACACCACCCCGCTGCGGGTGCCGTCTTCCCAAAACAGCTGCACGGCCACGTTGGCGTTGCCCGCGGTGCGCTCCAGCAGCCAGTGCTCCACGCGGCTGGCGTTGGTGAGGGGCGGCTGCACGGCCGTAACGCCCACGCCCTGGGCGCGGTACTCAGCCGTGAAGGCGCTGCTTGGGTTATTGGGTGCCGATATACCTAGGCGGCCCAACACGCCATTCTGGCCCACCGGAAACACAAAGGCCTCGTTGCCGAGCTTGCGCAACGGGCCCTGCACGTAGCTGCCGGCATTGCCGCCGCTGGCCGTGGCGTTATCGGCCACCGTAAGCAGGTCGGTGCTGGTGCTGCTGATGATGCCGTTGGTGAGCGTGAGGCTGTTGCTGATGGTGAGCGGGGCGCGCAGCGTAAGGGTTTTGCCGGCGCCGTTCATGGTCAGGTCGCGCACACTCACGGGCGCGCCCTCCTGCGGCAAAAACACGTTTTTGTTTACCACCACGCTTTCGTCGTAGCTGCCCGGTGCCGCATCAATGGTGCCGCCGTCGGTGAGCATTAGCACGGCCTCCTGCAGGTTGCCCAGGGTACCCGCGGCCGATGGGCTGCTGGCTGCCACGTTCAGGTAGCTGAAGTCGGGCTGAAACCCGGGTGCCGGCGAGGTATCGGTGCCGCTGTTCAGGTACGGGCTGATGTCGAGGCGGCCCGTGGTGCCGGTGGAGTTTTGCGTATTAAAACTGCCGTTGAGCGTACTCACCAGCCCGCCGGTACCGCTGGCGCCCATCATGGCCACGGCATCGGTGCCGCCCAGCCAGTTCAGGCTGGCATTCACCACGTTGGTCAGGTTAATGGCCCGCAGCGGAAACACCTGGCAGCTATCGATGCGGTTTTGGTTGATGCTGTCGCCGGCCGAAACGAGCAGGTTGTTGCCGCTCGCCCCGTAATACGCACCTAGGGCGCTGCTGCTGCCGGTGGGGCGGTCTTGTATTTGAATGCCGTACTCACACTGCGACACCACGTTGCGCAGCACCTTGTTGTTGGCGCCTTCGAGCACCATGCCAAAAGCATTGACGCCAAGAACAGCACCGGCACCCGGCAAGTAGCCGCGTATTACGTTGCCCTCAATCCAGGCGCCGCCGGTGGTTTGGTTGCCGGCAAAGCCGCCGGTTGGGTCGAGTACCGTGGCGTTCCGGTCGCGGTCGATAAACGCAATGCCGGCGTTATCGAACTGCGGTTCGGCGGGCAAAGCTTGAATAGCCCGTAGAATAAAATTGTTGCGAATCACGAAGCTGCCCGGCCCTGCGCCGCGCCCTGTGCCCGTGCACGACTTCAGCTCCAGCCCGTTGGAGGCGTTGTTGCGGATAACGTTGTTCTCGATCAGGGCCGCAAACGTTACGTTCGGCCCCCCTTCCGCGAGCCGCCCCGTAGCACCTAGGATCGACATGGCCGCGCCGCCGTTTAGCCCAAACTGGCAGTTCCGGATGACGAGGCCGCTCACGCTGCCGTCGTTCACATCAATGCCCGCCCGGCGGTTTTGCTCGAACACGCTGTTCTCAATCAGGAACGCATGTTTGTGCCCGCTCTGGATAAGCAAGCCGCGCCCGGCGCCGCCCGCGCCGCCGCCCGAACCACCCGAAAAAGCCGTGCCCGTGGCCCGCAAGCGCCGGAACGTAATGCGCTCCGAGCCCACCGGGTTGTTGCCCACCGCGTTCCAAAACACGCCCTGGCGGCGGTTGTTGGCCACTTCCACGTCCTCGATGAGAAAGTCGTGCTTGCCGTTGCCGTTGTTCGTCTGAATCCCGAAATCGTAGTTGCGCAGCGTGAGGTTGGCAATGGTTACCGGGGCCTCGGGCGTGCCGCCGCCGGTCGTAATCAAAATACCCGAGGTGCCATTGCCGTCTGGTGCAGTCAGCAGCTGCCCCTCCAGAATGGTGGCCGAGGCCGTGCCCCCCGCCGCCGTGCCCGCGCCCCGCACCGATACGTTGCGGCTGAGCAGCACTTGCTCGGGGTAGGTGCCGGCATCCACGCGCACGGTGCTGCCGTCGGGCAACTCCTGCAGTGCCCGCGCAATGGTGCGGTAGGGCGCAGCGGCCGTGCCGGTACCTGTGGCGTCGCTGCCGGGGGCCGAGGTGTACACGTCGCCTAGGGTTACGGCGTCGTTTACGTACACGGTGGTTTGCGCCCAGGCGGCTGCCGGAGCCGCACCCATAAGCAAAACCACTGAAGCCGAGCGTAAGATTGTTTTCATGGAGCAGGTGGAAAGGTCTTCTGAAAGTCGCGGAACGCAGCCTGGCACTGCAGCCGGCACCCTAGGTGCCGTAGCTGCCCGCTCGCCTTTGGCTTGGCGAGCAACAAGGAGCGGCAATGGAATTGTGAAACTCCATTGGTATTTTATAATGAAAGTATAGTAATATAGTTGCTATTATCGAAAGCGCAGTAAAAAAGCTGCCAGAACTTTCGTTCTGGCAGCTGGTCTTGGTTACGAATCGCGGTTGTGGGCCTGTGCCGGCGGGGTGGTGGCCTCCACGGCCGTAAACGGCTCCAGAATGCGGTAGGTGTGCTGCGCGCCCTTCGGCACCACCCACGAGTTGCCGGGCTCCAGCAGCACCATCTGGCCTTCGAGGTGCAGCTCGGCGCGGCCCTCTATTACGAAGCCAACGGTTTCGTACTCGCGGCTTACCGGTTCCTTGGCGTCGCCGGGTTGCTCGTTTTCCCACAGGCGCATCGATACATTGATGCCGGAAGCCAGGTATTTCTGCCCCTCGGGGCCTTTGGGCGAGTGGCGCGAATCAATTTTGGTGACAGTGGTATCCTGCATGTCAGGGGTGTTTTGGAGGTTGAATAGATTGGGATGTAAGCTCAGGTAACGCAGGCAAAACCCCAGCGGTTGCCTAATATTAGCCCGCCAACCTTTGCCCCTAGGTGCTGGTTATGCAGGCCGGCCGCTACCCCAGGCAGGGGCAAGGTGCACCTCCAGCAACCGATTTTTCTTCGTATTCTCATGATAAGCGACGCCTTCGCAGCGGCTTTAGCCAATACTCACCGTGCTGCGCCGCCGCCGCTGCCCGGGCCCCAGCTGTGCCAGTTGGCCGATGGCCTGCTGGCGCTGCTGTTCCCGGAGCGCACCGAGCAGCGCCTCGCCAGCCCCGACGCGGTAAGCAGCGTCCTCCACGACCTGCAGGCCCGCGTCGCGCAGGTGCTCGAATCGGTGTCGGGACTGCCGTTGGCCCCGGCGGCGTTGGCGGCCGATTTGTTTGGCCAGCTGCCCCTGCTGCACGAGCTGCTGGTGCTCGATGCACGCGCTATCCTGGCCGCCGACCCCGCCGCGCAGGATATGGCCGAGGTCATCAGCACGTACCCGGGCTTTTATGCCCTGGCCCTGCACCGGCTGGCGCATGCGTTTTACCAGCGCCGCGTGCCGTTGCTGCCGCGCCTGCTCAGCGAGTATGCCCACCAGCGCACCGGCATCGACATTCACCCCGGCGCGCGTATCGGCCGCTCGTGCAGCATCGATCATGGCACGGGCATCGTCATCGGCGAAACGGCCGTGCTCGGCGACCACGTGCGCCTGTTTCAGGGGGTAACCCTAGGTGCGCTCAGCGTGGCCAAAGACCTGGCCAACCAAAAGCGCCACCCCACCATCGAAGACAACGTGGTGATTTACGCCGGCGCTACCATCCTGGGTGGCAGTACCGTGGTGGGGCGGCACAGCATCATCGGGGGCAATGTGTGGCTTACCGAAAGCGTGCCGTCGCACTCACGGGTTTATCACCGGGCCCAGCTGTACGTTACGCGCACCGAAGACCCTACCGCCGACTTCACCTTCTCCATTTAAGGCGCCGCCACCAAGTTCTTTTTGCCCGCGCGTTATGATTTATGACGCTTGCCTAACAATTTGCCGGTTCACCGGTTTCTGGATTTGCTCTGTTCGCATCTGACCTCATGAAAGCTCAAACCATTCTCGATACCATTGGCAACACGCCCTTGTTGCGTATCAACCGCCTGTTCAAGGACATTCGCCCCGATGTGGAGGTGTGGATGAAGCTGGAGCGCGCCAACCCCGGCGGCAGCATCAAAGACCGCATTGCCCTCTCGATGATCGAGCAGGCCGAAAAAGACGGCATCCTCACGCCCGATAGCCTGATTGTGGAGCCTACCTCGGGCAACACCGGCGTGGGCCTGGCCATGGTGGCCGCCGTCAAAGGCTACCGCCTCACGCTCGTTATGCCCGAGTCGATGTCCATCGAACGCCGCCGCCTGATGGCCGCCTACGGAGCGCAGCTCGAGCTGACGCCGCGCGAGAAAGGCATGAAAGGCGCCATCGAGCGGGCCCACGAAATCGTGCGCGACACGCCCGGCGCCTGGATTCCGATGCAGTTCGACAACCCGGCCAACATTCAGGTGCACGCCGACACCACGGCCCAGGAAATCCTGCGCGACGCCCCCGAGGGCTTCGACTTTTACATCACGGGCGTGGGCACGGGTGGCCACATCACGGCCGTGGCCGAGGTGCTCAAGCCCCGGTTTCCGCAGATGAAGGTATTCGCCGTGGAGCCCGAACTCTCGCCGGTAATCAGCGGCGGTCAGCCCGGCCCGCACCCCATCCAGGGCATCGGCGCGGGTTTCATCCCGAACAACCTGCACACCAACGTGCTCGATGGTACCGTGCAAATCAGCCAGGCCGAGGCGTTTGAAATGGCGCGCCGCGCCGCCCGCGAAGAAGGCCTGTTTGTCGGGGTTTCGTCGGGAGCTTCGCTGGCGGCCGTGGCCAAAAAGCTGGCCGAGGTGCCGCAGGGCGGCCGCGTGCTCACGTTCTGCTACGACACGGGCGAGCGTTACCTTTCCGTTGATGGCTTGTTTGTGTAAGCCCTAGGTGCCGCACCATTGCGTGCATTCTGGCACCTGCCACGGAGGCCCCGGCTGCTGCAGCCGGGGCCTCCGTGTTTTAAGCACCTAGGGGGTAGGCCGAAATCCGTAACATGCAGCCCAAGCGCGCTGGGATTGGTTTGCCCAAAAACAAAAAACCCAGCTTTGGGGGCTGGGCTTCTTGGGGCTTAAATAAAAACAGGAGTGGAGAATATCGGAGTCGAACCGATGACCTCTTGCATGCCATGCAAGCGCTCTAGCCAGCTGAGCTAATCCCCCTTGTTTTTTCCGCAGTCATCTACCGTGGAATTGTGGTGCAAAGGTATACCCCGTTTTCGTAAACGCAAGCGTCTGCCGAAAAAAAATCTGCTTTTCGCAAAGAAAAAACCCGGCCTGGAAAGCTCCAGACCGGGTTTTTAAGGCTAACCTACTGATTGTTAGTTGAAGATGTAGCGCAAGCCAATCTGCATCTGCCAGCGCGAACCAATGCCGCCCGTATCGTTGCGGAAGGTGGTATTCAGCGCCTGGCCCGGCGTAACGGTTACGTCGCTGCCCGATACCGTGCGGGTGGGGTTGGTGAGGTAACGGTACTCGAACACCGGCTGAGCCTGGGCATTGTAGCCTACCCAGGTGAGCGGGGTGTTGCGGTTCGTCGTCTGGAACACCCCCCAGTTCGAGTTGATCATGTTGCCGATGTTGAACACGTCGACACTCAGCTGCAGCGTGTTCTTGTTGTCGCCCAGGTTCGTGAACACGTCCTGGAGTAGGCGGAAGTCGAGGCGGTTCTGCCAGGGGCGTACGGCGCCGTTACGCTCGGCAAACTGGCCGCGACGGGTGCTCAGGTACTTGTCTTGCTTGATGTAGGCATCCAGGTCAGCCCACTGCTGGTCGGCCGTGTACACTTGCTGCTGGGGCGTGCCCGAGAAGAAGGTGATGTTGCGCAGCACAATCTCGTCGCGGCTGCGCGGCACGTACATCAGGTCGTTGTTGCCACCAGCTCCGTCGCCGTTCATGTCGCCGGCGTAGGTGTACGAGAAGCGGCCGGCCGGCGCAGCTTCGTAGAACAGCGAGATGGTAGTGCCCAGGTGCCCTAGGTACTCGCGGCGGTACGAGGCCGAGGCCACCACGCGGTGCTGCTGCAGGTAGTTGGAGTACGCCAGTACGTTGGCGTTCGGGTCGCCCGAGATAGCGCGGTCACGCCAGATCGACTGTGCAATCGAACCACCGTCGTTCACCGACTTCGAATCGGAGTAGGTGTAAGCCGCGCTGGCGTAGAAGCCGTTGCTGAAGGTTTTTTGCAGCTGGCCGGTTACGGCGTACGAGTACCCCTTGTTGGTGTTCTTCATCAGGATGGCATCCGTGATGTTGGGGTTCGTGGGCGTAGCGCCGCCCTGGCCGCCGTAGATGCGGTTAACGGGCGTAGTCGTTACCACACCGTTGGTTTCGGTGGTGCCTAGGTTGTAGAAAATCGGGCGATTGTCGGCACCGTTGGCATTACGCACCGGTTGCGGCAGGTTCACGTTCTGGTGGTACACCGCGTTCAAATCCTGGGTGTAGATACCTTCCAGCGTACCGATGATGCCACCGGGCAGCTCCTGGTCGATGGCGGCGTTGGTGCGCCACACCTGCGGGAACTTGAACTCGCGGTCCGTCACGGCCAGGTTGTACTGGGTGTTAGCCGCCGCGCCCACCGGGCGGTACTTGTTCACGTCGGCGTTGAAGAACGAAGGCGTACCACCCGTGGTCTGGCCCGCCGGGCGGGTAGTGGGGTTGATGGCGTTGGCACCGCGCAAATCGTACGAGCCGAACTGCACGCCGTTGTTGCTGGCCTGGTTTGAAATCCACACGAACGGCACGCGCCCCGTGAAGATGCCGGTACCGCCGCGCACCTGGGTTTTCTTGTTGTCGAACACATCCCAGTTCACGCCCACGCGCGGCGAGAGCAGCACGCGGCTTTTGGGCAGCTGGTCGGTTTCCAGCTTCACGCCGTCGCGGAAGGTGAGGTTGGCCGCATTGGTGTTGCGTGCAATGTCCGAGTAGATAATCGGCAAGTCGCCGCGCACCCCGTAGGTTACCTTCAGGTTGTTGCGCACCGAGAACTCGTCCTGCAGGTACAGGCCAAACTGCGCGGCTTTGGTTTCGGCGTAGGGGAAGGAGCCGTCGGGCAGGGCCGAGTACTGCAGTTGGTAGCGCTGCGCACCGCGCACCAGCGCCGGGTTGCTGTTGATTTGCGGTACCCCGTTGGCATCGCGCACGTAGCCGTACGGCGCTTCCTGGGTTACAGCCGAAGCGTAGAAGTCGTCGAGCGAGTTGTACTGGTAAGAGCCGTAGTAGTTGGGCGCGAAGCCGTTGCGGAAGCGGTAGGCCTCGTTGTAGGTACCTAGGGTTACGTTGTGCTTGCCCAGGTACGCCGTAAAGTTGTCGCCCAACTGGTACACATCCGAATCGAGGATGTTGAAAGCCGAGAACGGCTCGTAACCAAACGTGGTGAGCGTGTTGGTAGCCGTGATGTTGTTCAGGTTCGCGCCGGTGCTCAGGCCCGTCGAGTTGCCGATATCAACCAGCGGGAAGATGGTGCCCGCCGGGCTTTCGCGGAAGTCGCGGAAGCGCGAGTAACCCGCCGTAAAGTTGTTGGAGAAGCGGCTGCCGAAAGTGCTGTTCAGCTCCGCAATCCACGAATCCAGGTTGTTGTTGATCGTGTAGTACGACGAGAAGAACGGCAGGCCAAACTGCGTTTGCGAGCGGCTGTTGCCGATGGCGTTCGAGCTGCTGGGCGAAATATCGGCGTACGAACGCAGGTAATTGTACTTCACGTTCAGGCGGTGCGCATCCGAAATGTTCCAGTCGAGGCGCGCGGTAGCCTTGTCGCTGTTCGAGCGCTGCTCGAAGTTTTCGTAGGCGCCGGGGTTGTAGCCGTACTTCTGCTGCAAAAAGTTGCTCAGCACATCGAGGTCCGAAGCCAGGGCCCGCGAAGTTTGCGAGTTGCCGCCGGGTGCCGGCGTTTGGCCGGGGCGGTTGGCCACAAAGTTGCCCGACGGCGGATCGTTGCGGCGCTCCGATTCGGCGTTCAGGAAGAAGAACAGCTTGTCCTTGATAACCGGCCCGCCAACCCGGAAGCCGTAGTTTTTCAGGTTGAAGTTGGGGTACTGCTGGGTTACGTCGCCCACTTTGTCGCCCACAAACTTCTGGTCGCGGTAAAAGCCGTACACCGAAGCCTGCACCTTGTTGGTGCCCGAGCGCGTTACGGCGTTGATGCCCGCCCCCGTAAACGAGCCCTGGCGCACATCGTAAGGTGCAATGCTCACCTGAATCTGGTCGATGGCATCGAGCGAGATGGGTTGAGCACCAGCCTGTCCGCCAACCGTCGACGACAAGCCGAACGAGTTGTTGAAAATAGCGCCGTCGATGGTGATGTTGTTGTAGCCACCATTACGACCGGCAAAGTTCTGGCCGTTCGCCTGCGGCGTCAGGCGCGTCATGTCGTTGAACGAGCGGTTAAGGGTAGGCAGCCGCTCGATCTGCTCGCGCTGGATGGTGGTAGCTGCGCCCGTGCGGCCCGCGTTGATTACGGGGTTTTGGGTACCCGTTACGGTTACGCCGGCCAATTCGGTGGTGGCCTCGCTCAGGTTCACGTCGAGGCGCTGGGTTTGGCCCAGCGTCAGGAAGATGCCTTCGCGTGTGGTTTCCTGATACCCCACGAAGGTGATGCGGATGGTGTAGGGGCCACCCACGCGCATGTTCTGCAGGTTGTAGCGGCCTTCCGAGTTGGTCGGCGCCACGTACTGCGTGCCGGTGGGGGTGTGCACGGCAATTACCGTTGCGCCTGGCAAACCTTGTCCCGATTTATCGGTGATTACCCCGCTCATGGCGGAGGTGGTTACGCCTTGCCCCCAACCTTGCGAAGCAGTAGCCACCAACAGCGTGGGGGCCAGTAGGTGGTGAACAAATCTGTGTTTCATAAGAGCTATTGTGGAAACCGGCCACAAAATTAGCTCCCCGCCATCGGCGCAACTTTACCGAATTGTTAATTAACGGGACGCATCAAGAAAACGCAGCGTTCAGCTATGTATGTAATTGAATAATTTATATATAAATATGTATCCGTAAGAAACAAAAAGGGTGTGAATCTGGGCCCGCAAAAAACAAAAAGGGCGGAGAAAACTCTCCGCCCTTTTGGCAATTGTAAAGCTCGGTTGGCTTAGTTGAACGTGTAGCGTACGCCCAACTGACCCTGCCAGCGCGAAGCGAAGGCCGAGAAGTCGTAAGGACGGTAGCCATTGTTAGCGAACGTAGCCGGGAACGAGAACTGCGGACGAACGTTAGGTGCGCCGGTAGTTTCGGCGCGCAGCAGTTCAACAGCATTGTTAGCTACGAAGTACTGACGACCCCACTCATTGTTGATCAGATTGCCTACGTTCTGGATGTCGAAGGTAACCTGGAGGGTGTTGCGCTTACCACCAGCCATGAAATTAAAGTCCTGGGCAACGCGGATATCAACCTGGTGCGACCAAGGAGTACGGCCGGCGAAACGCTCAGCGTACTGACCGCGGCGGCTGCGCAGGTACGGATCCTTCTGGATAAACGTCTCCAGCTGGTTGCGGATTTCGTCGATCGAGCGCGTGTCGGTCGTGCCCGATTTTACGATGTCAATTTCGTTGGCATCACGCGCATCACGCGGGATGTAAATCAAGTCGTTCGAGAAAGCACCGTCGTTGTTTAGGTCACGACCACCTTGGCCATACACGTAGGCGATGGGCGAACCCGACAAACCTTCGTAAATAACTGAGAAGTTGGTGGCCAGCTTGTCGCCAGCGTAGCGCAGGGTGTAACCACCCGTTGCCAGCACGCGGTGGCGACGGTCGTTAGCCGAGAAGCCCAACTCGGGGTTGTTCGGATTGCTTTGCACCTGGTTGAACTGCCAGTTCGAAAGAGCCGTGCTGCTTGCGCCGCTGTTCACTTCTTTCGACATGCCGTAGGTGTAAGCTACGCTCGTGTTCAGGCCATTCGTGAACGACTTCTGCAACTGGGCAGTAGCATTGTAACGGTAGCCTTTGTTGGTGTTGTCGAGCTGCAGAACGTTGGTGTAGTTCGAGAAGCGCTGACGAGCCGAAGGATAAACCGGACGGTTGTCGGGTCCAGCCAGGCGGCCGATCGGTTCTACAAGGTTGATGTTCTTGTAGTAGATGTCATTTAGGGTCTTCGAGTAGATACCTTCAACGGTGGCTACGATGTCGCCGGGCAGGCGGAAGTCAACGGCAAGGTTCGTGCGCCAAACTTGCGGCAGCTTGAAATTCTTGTCGATGACGTTGATTTCGGAAGTGCCCGTCGAGCGGAAAGTCGTTGGGAACAGCGCCGGATCGGTTACGATGGCGGGGTATTGGGTGTTAGCACCCGTGCCGGTCGGACGAACGTCGATAGCGCCTTGGATCAGACCGCTGTTAGTGAAGCCGTTCGAAATCCACACGAACGGAACACGGCCGGTGAACACACCCGTACCACCACGCACCTGCACTTTGGCATCGTTGTTTACGTCCCAGTTGAAGCCCAGGCGCGGAGCCCACAGCAGCTGGCCGTTAGGCGTATTCTGGGTGTTGATGTTGCTGCCGAAACGCTCGGTAACCGGTGCGTTAAAGCCTGGCTTGTCGAAGAAGAAGGGCACGTCCAAACGTACACCCAGCGTCAGGCGCAGGTTCTCGATGGGCGAGTATTCATCCTGAGCATATACGCCTGCCTGCATTGCGCTGAACGTAGCCTCGCCGTTGTTGGCGGTTGGGTAAGCAGCTTGCAAGCGGTTGGGACGCTCGTTCAGGAAGTCCTCCAGTGTGTTGAACTGGTAAAAACCGACACCGTTGTTGATGAACAGGTTGCGGAACTTGAAGAACTCATTGTGCGTACCGAGCGTGAAGGTGTGCTTGCCAACGGCGCGCGTTACGTTGTCGGTGAATTCGAAGATGTCCTGATCAAGTTCGTTGAAGCCCGAGCTGCGCTCCGTGCCGAAGGTGTAGCGGTTGCCCCCTTGGTTAATTTCGAAAGTCGGGAACAGACGCTCCGGCGTGGTGCGGTTGTCGCGGATGCGCGTGTAGCTCACCAGCAACTTGTTCGAGAAACCACCTAGGCGGCTGTTCAATTCAGCTACCGAGCTGTTGGTAGTGTTGTTGTTCTGGAAAACGTTGTTGCCAAAACGCAGGGTCGTCGAGCCGCGCGAGATGTTGTCGTCAAACGCCTCTACGTAGTTGTGGCGTACGGTTAACTGGTGATTTTCCGACAGGTTGAAGTCGAGGCGACCGAAAATACGGTTGTTTTCGGTACGGCGGTCGATGTTCCGGAATTCACCAACGTTATAGCCGTAACGCGAAGCAGCACGCTCAGCAATTTGATTGATTACTCCTAGGTCGAGGCGCGAGTCTGAGTTGCCGGGAACGAAACCCAGGGGCTCCTTACGGCGGCTGATTTCGCCGTTCAGGAAGAAGAATACTTTGTTCTTCACGATGGCGCCGCCAACGCGGGCGCCCGTCTGGTAGTTGTAGAACTCGGCCGCCTTGGTGCGGGGCTCGGTTACACTCTTACCAACGATTTCCTGGTTACGGGCAAAACCGTAGATTGAAGCCGACAGGTCGTTGGTGCCCGAGCGCGTTACAGCGTTGATGCCGCCACCGGTGAAGTTACCGAGGGTAACATCGTAAGGCGCAACTACGATTTGCAGTTCTTGTACGGCGTCGAGCGAGATGGGCTGCGTGCCGGCGTTGCCACCGGGAGTGCCGCTGCCCGACAGTCCGAATACGTCGTTGTTTACAGCACCGTCGATGGTAATGTTGTTGTAGCGGTTGTTCGCACCGCCGATCGAGCTGCTGCCACCACCGTTAGCTTGCGGCGACACACGGATGAAGTCCTGCAGGTTACGGTTCAGGGTGGGCAGACGCTCAAGTTGCTCGCGCTGTACAGCCGTAGCAGCACCGGTACGGCCGGCGTTGATAACCGGGTCGCGGCGGCCGGCAATTTCTACGCCTTGCAGCGTTTGCGTCTGCTCGCTCAGGTTTACGTCGAGGCGCTGGGTTTGGCCCAGCGTCAGGAAGATGCCTTCCCGAACAGCTTCCTGGTAGCCCACGAAGGTTACGCGGATGGTGTAGGGGCCACCCACGCGCATGTTTTGGATGTTGTAGCGGCCCTCCGAGTTGGTCGGCGCTACGTACTGCGTGCCGGTGGGGGTGTGCACGGCAATTACCGTTGCGCCAGGTAGCCCTTCACCAGCTTTGTCAGTAATTGTACCTCCCATTGCCGACGTTGTAGCGCCTTGCCCCCAGCTGGGAACAGCGGCCACAACAACCAGAGTGGGAGCCAAGAGATGGTGAATAAATTTGTTTGTCATGTGTGGGTGTGAGAAACGGTGAGCTAAGCTATTGTTGGGAAGGGCAACGCCGGGAAATCAGCAGATTACCACAGCAGAACATCGGAGGGGAGGCGGGCCTGGCATTATGGGCACGCATGGGCGTACGGGTGCTGCGCGGAGACAGCGGGGTGTCTGAGAACTAGCAGCGCAGGGTAAGCGGTTAGTTGAGACTTCATGCACGGGGCGTAATTCGGCGCAAAGCTACGATGGAATTTCACAACTTTGGTCTTACTGCTTTAATAAAGCGGCTCAAATAATAGTCGCTTTCAAGAGCATTCTCGACAACACCTAACGACGTGGAAGAGTGGATGAACTGAACGCCGTCTTCGCTAACTTCAGTAATCAGGCCGACATGCGTTATGCTGTTGCTGCCAGGTGAACCTCCAAAAAATACCAAATCGCCGGCTTGCAAATCCTGCGGCCGGATAGGGTCGCCCCAGGCGGCTTGTTCGTTGGAGGAGCGGGGTATCTGGATGCCTGCCGCGCCAAACGATACGTTCAGCAAGCCCGAGCAATCGAGCCCTAGGCGGGTGGTGCCACCAAACTTGTAGGGGGTGCCCCGGTAAGAGCGGGCCGTTTCGATGACGGTGCCCAACTGCCGATCGACGGATGCCGGGCTGCTCGTGCGCTTGGGGCCGTGGGTTACGATTTTGCGCCCTCCGCTGCTCATGCGCGAGCTGGTCTTGATTTTGGTCTTGCTGACTGAGCCAGCCACGGGGCGGCCGCGCCGCTCGGCGGCTTTCATGCGCGCAATCTCCTGAGCCGAGTAGTAGCGGCCGTTGCGGTAGTTTAACTTCTTGGTACCTTGGCAACTGGCAAGAAGCAGAAGGATGGGCAGGAGCAGGGACGACAACCGGCCGATAGGCCAGGATGAATGCCGTACCTTTGGGAACGTTTTCCGCATCGAGACAAAGATACGCGAATGGCTCAGTTACTTGAAGAAATACAGTTTGGGCAGTTAACTCCAACTTTAATCAGCGCTTTCGAGGAGATTGTGGGTGCCAGCCATGTGCTGACTCCGGCACGCCTCGAAGAGGAGGAGTATGCCCGCTACGGCCGCGACCACACCGAAGACCTCGCGTTTCGGCCCGATGTGGTGCTGCGGCCTGCAAACGCTGATGAGCTTAGCCGTATTATGCGCTTGTGCCACGAGCACCGCATTCCGGTGACGCCGCGCGGGGCGGGCACGGGCCTGAGCGGTGGGGCGCTGCCCACGCACCAAGGAGTGGTGCTGAGTACCGAGCGCCTGAACCAGATTCTGCACATCGATGAGCGCAACCTGCAGGCCACCGTCGAGCCGGGTGTAATCAACGAGGTGTTTCAGAACGCCGTGAAGGAAGTAGGCCTGTTTTACCCGCCCGACCCGGCCAGCAAGGGCAGCTGCTCCCTAGGTGGCAACCTGGCCCACAGCAGCGGGGGGCCCAAGGCCGTGAAATACGGCACCACCCGTGACTACGTGCTGAACCTGGAAGTGGTGCTGCCCACCGGCGACATCATCTGGACGGCCGCCAACACCCTCAAAAACTCCACCGGCTACAACCTCACGCAGCTCATGATCGGCTCGGAAGGCACGCTGGGCATTATCACCAAAGTGGTGTTCCGGCTGTTGCCCTACCCGCAGCAAAACATCCTGATGCTGGTGCCTTTTCGGCAGGAGGAGCAGGCAGCCGAGGCCGTGTCGGCGGTGTTCCGGGCGGGCATCATCCCGTCGGGCATGGAGTTTATGGAGCGCGAGGCCATCGTGTGGTCGTCGGAGTACCTGCAGATTCCGCTGGCCCTGCCCGACGACGTGCGCGCCCACTTGCTCATCGAGCTCGATGGCCAGGATCTGGATCAGCTGTACAAAGAGGCCGAGCAGGTGTACGCCGTGCTCGAGCACTACGACGTGGGCGAAATCCTGCTGGCCGATACCGCCGCCCAAAAAGACGAGCTCTGGAAGATTCGGCGCAACATCGGTAACGCCGTGCGCTACAACTCGGTGTACAAGGAAGAAGACACCGTGGTGCCCCGCGCCGAGCTGCCCACTTTGCTGAAGGGCGTGAAGGACCTAGGCGCGCAGTACGGTTTCAAGAGCGTGTGCTACGGCCATGCCGGCGACGGCAACCTGCACGTGAACATTATCCGCGGCGAGCTGTCGGACGAAATGTGGCACCACGGGTTGCAGCAGCCCATCCGCGAGTTGTTTCAGCTGTGCGTGCGCCTCGGCGGCACCATCAGCGGGGAGCACGGCATCGGGCTGGTGCAGCGGCCCTACATCGGCATTGCCCTCGGTGAGGTGCAGCTAAATCTGATGCGGGGCATTAAGCAGGTGTTCGACCCGCACGGCATCATGAACCCCGGCAAAATTTTTTAGGCGCTGCGCGTGAGGCACTTGTTCACTCAGGCCCTAGGTGGTACCAACGAAAAGACCGCCCCCAACCTGGGGCGGTCTTTTCGTTAATGCCTATCGGCTCACGCTTAGCTGGGGCAACTACTGCTGGGTTTTCAGGCGGTCTTCGCCGCCGTAAGGAGCACCGTCGTTGATGTCGCCGCGCAGGCCACCGGCCGATACGCCGCCCTCGTTCTCGAAGGGCGCTTTAGCCGTGCCCGGGGCGCCGGCCTCGTTGGGGTTCGAGGCCGGGCGGCTGCCAGCTTCGAGCTGCGAAGCCGTGGCGGGCTGCCCAATGCCGGTAATGGCGGTTGCCGCTTCGCCCGCGGGGCCGGCAATTTCCTGCACGCGCTGTACGTATTGGCGCTTGGCGTCGTCTTCGCTCATGCCTTTAAACTTGCTCCAGGCCTCCCACTGGCCTTGCGACATGCCCTGGGGCCCATCGGGGTTGGCGGGGGTATCGTCGCCCACCACGTCTTTCTCGGTGTCGTGGTCGCCTTCGGTGGCTTGCTTATACAAGCCGTATAGCTCCGTCATGTGGGCCGCGGCCTGGTCGCCGGGCAAATTATTCACTTGCGAAACGGCAGCTTCAAATTGCTGCTGCAGGTCCATTTGATTTTGCAGATTCATGGGTAGCGGTGTTTGGCAGTTGATGCGCCGCCTCAAAAAAACATGCGGCTTTGGATGTACTGTTGCCGCTTGGGTTTGGTTACGTATAGCGGCGGGGTGTAAAAGCGCGCCCCAAATCCTGAAGCTTCGTACCTTTGCCCACTAGATATGTGTGGAATTACCGGACTTTTCGCCTTTACTGACTCCGGTCGGTCGTCGTTGGCTGGCCTGCAGGCCGCTACCGATGCCATCGTGAGCCGCGGCCCCGACTCGCAGGGCCACTACGTGTACGATGCCGTGGGGCTGGGTTTCCGCCGCCTCGCTATCCTCGACCTCTCGCCCTGCGGCAACCAGCCCATGACGGATGAGTCGGGGCGTTATACCATCGTCTTCAACGGCGAGATTTTCAACTTCCGCGAGCTGCGCGCCAAGCTGCAGCGCAAAGGCTACACCTTTAAGTCGCACACCGATACGGAGGTAATCCTGAAGTTGTACATCACCGAAGGCCGCGGCTTTTTGAAGAAGCTGAACGGCTTTTTTGGCCTCGCCATTTACGATAAAGAGGAAAATACCTTGTTCATAGCGCGCGACCGGATGGGGGTGAAGCCCTTGCTCGTGTACCGCGACGAGGACAAGCTCATGTTCGCCTCCGAAATGAAGTCGCTGCTGGCCCTGGGTGTACCGCGCAAGCTCGACTATGTGGCCCTGTCGCATTACCTGCAGCTGAACTACATTCCGGGCCCGGCTACCATTTTTAAGGGCGTGAAGAAGCTGCTGCCTGGCCACTATATGTTCATCCGGCCCGATGGCAAGGTGGTGCGCAAGCGCTGGTACAAGATTCCGTACGACCCGAAGAAAGTCGCCAAAAACCGCCTCAGCTACGAGCAGCAGCAAGCCAAGCTGGTGGAGCTGCTCGACGCGGCCGTGGCGCGCCGCCTCGTAGCCGACGTGCCCCTAGGTGCTTTCCTGAGCGGCGGCATCGACTCGTCGGTGGTAACGGCGCTGGCCGCCCGGCACACGCCGCACCTCAATACGTTCAGCGTAGGCTTTGCCGACGAGCCCTTCTTCGACGAAACCAAGTACGCCAACCTGGTGGCGAAAATGCACAAGACCAACCACACGGTCTTTTCGCTCACCAACAACGATATGTACGAGCACCTTTACCACGTGCTCGACTACATCGACGAGCCTTTCGCCGACTCTTCGGCGCTGGCCGTGTCCATCCTGAGCCAGCGCACCCGCGAAAAGGTTACGGTAGCACTTTCGGGCGACGGCGCCGACGAGATGTTTGCCGGCTACAACAAGCACATGGGCGAGTGGCAAGTGCGCAACCCCGACTGGAAGGCCGAAGCCGTAACCGGTCTCAACCTGCTGTGGGATGCCTTGCCCAAATCGCGCAACTCGTACCTGGGCAACAAGGTGCGGCAGTTTCAGCGCTTTTCGCGCGGCATGCTCGCCGGCCCCAAAGACCGGTACTGGGATTGGGCCACGTTCGTGAACGAGAAAGACGCGCGCAACCTGCTAAGCGCAGCCTCGCGCCGCAAAGTCAGCAAGAAGCTGGCCGATAAGCGCCGCCGCGACATCCTGGAGCACATCCACGCCGATGGCGACCTGAACGAGGTGCTGCTCACCGACATGAACCTGGTGCTGCCGTACGACATGAACACCAAGGTCGACCTGATGAGCATGGCCAACTCGCTGGAGGTGCGCAGCCCGTTCCTCGATTACAAAGTGGTCAACTTCGCCTTCTCGCTCCCCGTCGAAAGCAAAATCGACGCGCGCATGAAGAAGAAAATCGTGCAGGATGCTTTCCGGCCTATGCTGCCCGAAGAGCTGTACAAGCGTCCCAAGCACGGCTTCGAGGTACCGCTGCTCAAGTGGTTCCGCAACGAACTGCGTCCCCTAATCGAAGATGACCTGCTGAAAGACGAGTTCGTTGAAGCGCAAGGATTGTTTTCAGTCGACGCCGTACGCGAACTCAAGCAGCAGCTATTTTCACGTAACCCTGGCGACGTGCACGCTCGTATCTGGGCGCTCATCGTGTTTCAGCACTGGTGGAAGCGTTACATGACGCCAGCAACTACTGCTGGCGTCCGCCCTTCCCTGATATCTTCCGCTTCGCAATCCTAAGCTCTGAAAGCAGTTACTTCCGCCCCCTTATGAAAATTGCAGTAGTAGGCACTGGCTACGTCGGCCTGGTCACCGGCACTTGCTTTGCCGAGGTAGGCATAGATGTTACGTGCATCGACATCGATCAACGTAAAATCGATAACCTGAAACAGGGCATTCTGCCCATCTACGAGCCAGGCCTCGAAGAGATGGTGAATCGTAATGTGGCGGCTGGCCGTTTGCATTTTTCTACTTCGCTAGCCGAAAGCATTCAGGATGCCGATGTGGCATTTATTGCTGTGGGCACACCGCCCGGCGAAGATGGATCGGCCGATTTGAAGTACGTGCTGGCCGTAGCCCGTGGCATCGGCGAAAACCTCAACCGCCATTGCGTGGTAGTAACCAAGAGCACGGTTCCGGTTGGTACGGCTGCCAAAGTGCGAAAAGAAATTGAGCTGGCACTTGATAAGCGCAGTTCCGATATCGAGTTCGATGTAGCTTCGAACCCGGAGTTCCTGAAGGAAGGCGCAGCTATCGACGACTTCCTGAAGCCCGACCGCATTGTCATCGGTGTAGCTTCGGAGCGGGCCGAGGAGGTAATGCGCAAGCTCTACAAGCCCTTCCTGCTCAATGGCCACCCGATTATCTTCATGGATATTCCGTCGGCCGAAATGACGAAATACGCTGCCAACTCCATGCTGGCAACCAAGATTTCGTTTATGAACGACATTGCCAACCTATGCGAAATCATGGGTGCCGATGTAAACAAGGTTCGCCTGGGTATCGGCTCCGATGCCCGCATCGGCAACAAGTTCATCTACCCCGGCATAGGTTACGGCGGCTCTTGCTTTCCCAAGGACGTTAAAGCCCTGATAAAGACGGCTGCCGAAAACGGCTACCAGATGCAGGTGCTTAAAGCGGTTGAAAGCGTAAACGAAGGCCAGAAGTCGGTGCTATTTACCAAGGTGCAGCAGCATTTTGGTAGCAACCTGGCCGGTAAGCACCTTGCCGTGTGGGGCCTGTCGTTCAAGCCCAAAACCGACGACATGCGCGAAGCTCCCTCGTTGGTGATTATCGAAAAACTGCTCGAAGCTGGCTGCACCGTAACTGCCTACGACCCCGTAGCCATGAAGGAAGCTCAGCACACACTTGGGAACCGCATCAACTACGCCAAAGACCAGCTATCGGCTCTCATCGATGCCGATGCCTTGCTGGTAGTAACCGAGTGGCCAGAATTCCGCTCGCCCAACTTTGATGTGGTGGGCCGATTACTGAAACAGCGTGTGGTGTTCGACGGGCGCAACATCTACGATGCCGAGGAAATGGAGAAAGCAGGTTTTGCTTACCACTGCATTGGCATTCGTACGAAACATCGCGAACCAGCCGCTCACCAAACCGCATAATCTCCAGATGGAAAAGAAACGCGTACTAATTACGGGTGGAGCAGGCTTCCTGGGCTCCCACCTCTGCGACAGGTTTTTGGCCGAAGGTTACCATGTTATCGCCATGGACAACCTAGTGACGGGCAACCTCGCCAACATTGAGCACTTGTTTGGCAAGAAGGACTTCGAGTTCTACCACCACGACGTGTCGAAGTTTGTGCACGTGCCGGGTGAGCTGGACTACATCCTGCATTTCGCTTCACCGGCTTCGCCCATCGATTACCTGAAGATTCCAATCCAGACGCTGAAGGTAGGTTCGTTAGGCACGCATAACCTCCTAGGGCTGGCTCGGGCCAAAAAAGCGCGGATCATTATTGCCAGCACCAGCGAGGTGTACGGCGACCCCGACATCCACCCACAAGTTGAAGAGTACCACGGTAATGTAAACCCGGTAGGCCCACGTGGTTGCTACGACGAAGCCAAGCGCTTCCAGGAAGCCATTACCATGGCCTACCACAACGTACACGGCGTTGAGACGCGCATCGTACGCATCTTCAACACTTACGGCCCGCGCATGCGCCTCGATGACGGCCGTGTGCTACCGGCTTTCCTGAGCCAGGCGCTGAAAGGGGAACCCCTCACGGTATTTGGCGACGGTTCGCAAACCCGCTCCTTCTGCTACGTCGACGACCTGGTAGACGGCATTTACCGTTTGCTGATGTCGGATTACCACATGCCCGTGAACATTGGCAACCCGGCCGAAATCACCATTAAAGAGTTTGGCGAAGAAATAGCCAAGCTGGCAGGGGTGGAGTTCAAGCCAACTTTTCACCCTTTGCCACAGAACGACCCCTTGAAGCGTCGGCCGGACATCACCAAGGCAAAGGAGATCCTAGGTTGGGAGCCCAAAGTAGACCGCGCCGAAGGATTGCGTCGTACGCTCGAGTATTTCCAGGAAGCTGTTACTGCCTAACGTGGAAAAACCGTACCTAATTACGTTTCCTAAACTGGGAACTCCTGAAATTGGCTACATCTCTGTAACTGAACAGGAGAAGCACATTCCGTTTAAAGTTGAGCGTGTTTTCTGGACGTACTACACACCCGAGAGCATTGTTCGTGGGCGGCATGCGCATCACGCTACCCAACAAGTGCTTGTTGCGGCTGCTGGGCGCATCATCGTTACAACGGAAATGCCCGATGGTACTGTGGATGTGTTTCGCTTGGAAGAACCCAATATAGGTTTGTATGTGCCACCTCATGCTTGGCACACCATGCAGTACTCACACAATGCTATGCAGTTGGTGTTTGCTTCAACTCATTACAGCGAAGCGGATTATATCCGCAACTACGATGATTTTCATCGAGTGTGGGGTAATACTAACGCATAAGCACAAATGCAAGCGTTTCTAAAGGAAAGAGGCAAGCAGTATAACTGCTTGCCTCTTTCCTTTAGAAACGCTTGCATGGTTTAAATTAGTGACCATAGGTTACAAACCATTAAGTAGTTTAAACACCTTAGGGCTAAGCTTCTCAATCAATATCAGGGTTCCTAAACAAACAACGAAGGTTAGCAAAGGCGCAACTAAGTATAGCCATCCACCACCCCAATCTGCTATGTCGACAAAGCTAAATATGGCTAGAATAAACAGTGGATGATATAGATAAATTAGCAAGGAGTATTTTCTTCCTATGCGAGCGAATACGTTATCTGTAGACAATTGAAGCTTAGTAGCGACCAGGGTTAACCCTACAGCAAATAAAGCAGTTCCAAACAAAAACTCTTGATTATGAGGAGAAGCGCCAGTGTACTTGTAAAGCAAGATAATTTCGGTGGTCTGTAAAACAAAGCCAAATACCGTTACTAGTACAGCTAGCCAAAGCGGTACTTTGTCAGTTATATTATGCTTGTTTAACAAATACCCAATCGTCAGAAAGGAAATCGACACAAAAAAACGAGATGCTTCTTTGGTTGGGGATATATGGAATAAGCTTGTGTAAGCATCATTAGCTAAAACAAAAGCATAAATTCCAATAGCTGCAACCAAAAGGAGCCTATCATCTAGCTTGTTGAATAAGTAATTCAGAACTACGTAGCCAAATATCATCGAGCCCATAAACCAAAGGTGGCCCGATAAGCCGTTGGCTATTGTAGGGAATGATAACGGCGGTTCATCCAACAGCGGGCTATCGACGAATAGTCCTACAAGAAAATACATTAAGTCCGCTGCTAACAGAATAGAAAGCAGGTTGCGTAAGGTCAGAGAAAACTACTTATCTCCTCGATTAGTAAGATTATTGAAAAATAAATAGCCGCTTAGTATAAAAAAGAAAGGAACGGCATAGCGCCCTAACCCGCGGATAGCCAGTACAGCCGGGTTATACAAGTCGCCGTATTTGACGTGAAGCGTTACTACAGAAAAAGCCCCTAATAGCCTGAAAACGTCGATTGAGTAGTTACGATGTTGCATTTATTTTCATGCAAAATGAATCGCAAGATAAGATGCAATTCGCGTTTCTTGTGCTTTTTTGTGTGCATAAGGTATAACCAGCTCCATGCCTTGGATCACTACACGAACCCTTCGGTAATCCTGGGAAGGAGAACCACAGAATACCACAGTGTGTCACGAGTCACCGGCTTAGCTATCTGTAGTAGCACCGAACTCCTTTGGCAAGACCAAATACATTTAACTTTGCTTTAAATGTCTATTTATGCCAAAGCTTACGGTAGTAATACCCTGCTACTATAACGAGAACAACATTGCAGTTACAGGTCAGGAGCTCATTGCCAATGAGCGCAATTTTCCTGCTGATGTTACTATAGAGTATGTTTTTGTTGATGATGGGTCGCGTGATAACACTTGGCAAGCACTGGTTGATTTTCAACGCTTGATGCCCGAGCGGGTAATCCTTGTGAAGCTGGCGGGCAACGTTGGGTCATACAACGCCATTGTGGCCGGTATGGCTTATGCTACCGGTGACTGCATAGCCGTAACAACAGCTGACTTGCAGGACCCTCCTGAGCTTTTGGCGGATATGTACCGCTATTGGCAGCAAGGGTTTAAGCTGGTACTCGCTAACCGCGCAGCTCGTGAAGAAACGGGCATGCAGCGCTTCTTTTCCAATACCTTCCATGCGCTGATGAAGAGCATTGCATTATCAAATGTTCCCTCAGGGGGCTTTGATATGGTGTTCTTTGATAAGCAGTTAAATGAGCAGGTGCTGCAGATGAAGGAGCGTAATAGCAATGTCTTTTATCTGCTGGTGTGGTTGGGCTACCCGTTTGTAAATATCCCTTACACGCGGCGTAAACGCGAGATTGGTAAGTCGCGCTGGACCCTCAGCAAAAAGGTAAAGCTGCTGGTAGACTCCATTCTATCCTTCTCATTTTTTCCCATTCGGTTGATTTCCGTGCTTGGCTTCTTGCTTGGCTTCGGCGCTTTGCTCTATGCGTTGGTGGTGCTCGCGCTTAAGTTGATAGGTATCCACAACCCGAGCGGCTGGACTGCGCTTATGCTTGTGGTGCTGTTCGTGTCATCCTTCCAGATGATTGCCCTAGGTGTAATAGGCGAGTACGTGTGGCGTGGCTTGGATGCTGCGCGCAGTAGACCCTTGTACGTAGTGGACCAAGTGCTGCCTTATCAAGCAAAGCAAGATTTTTCAGGGCTAAGAAAAGACTCTGGCAGTGCCTCGCTATAGAAGACCGAGGCGTAGCCAGCCTCGGCTGTAACAACGAGCCAAGGCGCGTCTTCCTTAGCCGACCAAGGCTTTTGGTTATCTTTAGACGCTCAAGTGCATAAACAGGCTAATGCCTTCACGCGGCTTAGTTGATTGCTTTCTAAGCTAGCTCCGTTGAAAAGCGGTTTTTTTCTTCAAGAAACAAGTGCAGACAGTAGAAGCTCAGACAAGAAACTCGCCTTCGGTACACAGCGATAATGCTCCTCAGGCCGGCTGGACTGAAGTAATCGAGCCGCGCGGTGGATTGCTGGATCTGCGCCTGGGTGAGGTATGGCGTTACCGCGATTTGGTGATGCTATTTGTGCGTCGCGACTTTGTATCTACCTACAAGCAGACCATTCTCGGGCCGATCTGGTTTTTCATTCAGCCCCTGCTAACCACGGTCACCTACGTCATCATTTTTGGCAACGTAGCCCAACTCTCTACCGATGGCATGCCCATGCTGTTGTTCTATATGGCAGGGGTGACTATTTGGAACTACTTTGCCCAGACCCTAACTACCACCTCCACGGTATTCACCGCCAACGCCCACATCTTCGGTAAGGTATACTTTCCGCGCCTTACCATGCCGCTGTCCATCGTGGTATCCAACTTGGTGCGTTTTGCCATCCAGTTGGCCTTGTTTCTGGGCTTTTGGGTATACTACCTCCTCACTTCCGATGTGGTTCGGCCCAACGCGCTGCTACTGCTCACCCCGATATTGGTTGTGCTAATGGGCCTGCTTTCATTGGGAATGGGTATGGTATTCAGTGCCATGACCACCAAATACCGAGACCTTAGCATGTTGTTAGGCTTCGGGGTGCAGTTGTTCATGTATGCCACGCCCGTAATCTACCCGCTTTCTCGGGTGCCAGCCAAGTACCAGTGGGTCATCATGGCCAATCCTGTAAGTGCCATCGTGGAAACCTTCCGGTACGGTTTTCTAGGTGCCGGTACGTTTAGCTGGGTGCACCTGGCTTACAGCGCTGCCGTAACTGTGCTAATTCTGCTGGTGGGAACGGTGGTATTTAATAAAGTTGAGAAAAGCTTTACCGATACGGTGTAGCCCTCAGGCCAATACTCCGTCAAGCAGCGCATGAGCGATATTGCAATTCAAGTTGAAAACCTAGGTAAGCTCTATCGCCTAGGTGAAATTGGCACGGGTACCCTTAGCCAGGACTTAAGCCGGTGGTGGGCTCGTGTAAGGGGTAAAGAAGACCCGTTTGCTCTAGTAGGCGAAACAAACGACCGTACTGTTCGCGGACAAAGCGACTTTGTATGGTCGCTCAAGGATGTAAGCTTCGAGGTAAAGCAGGGTGAAGTCCTAGGTATTATCGGCCGCAACGGCGCCGGCAAGTCAACCCTGCTGAAGATCCTTTCCAAGGTGACGGCGCCAACCACTGGGCGAGTAAAAATTCAGGGCCGCATTGCCTCTTTGCTCGAAGTTGGAACGGGCTTTCACCCCGAGCTTACCGGGCGGGAAAACATCTTCCTGAATGGCGCTATCCTGGGGATGAACAAGTCAGAAATCCGGAAGAAGTTCGACGAAATAGTTGATTTCTCCGGTGTAGAGCGCTACATCGATACGCCTGTTAAACGCTACAGCAGCGGTATGTATGTGCGCTTAGCTTTCGCGGTGGCCGCATTTCTGGAGCCCGAAATCTTAATTGTTGATGAGGTGCTGGCCGTAGGTGATGCCGAGTTTCAAAAGAAATGCCTCGGCCGTATGAAGGACGTGAGTGTAAATGGAGGGCGTACAGTGCTTTTCGTTAGCCACAACATGGACGCTGTACGAAGCTTATGCACAAGAGGCGTCTATATGCAAAATGGGGGGCTACATTCCTCAGGAGAAATATCAGAAGTTGTAGCTAATTATTATCAAAACGTTAGTATTAATCTTAAATCACAGTTTAAGATTAGTGCAGATGCCCCTTCAATAAAGGCAATAAGTCTGAATGCTGAGGCTTTAAATCACGCCACTATAGATCTGACAGTTGAATTTGAATCTCCTTTTGACTTACAACCACCCATCGCCGGCTTTGTGCTTTACAACGCATTGGACACACCTATATTAGGTTCTAATGCTCGTTACCATCATTTTGAGGGCCAAAACATCTCTAGTAAATCAGGCGTGTTAAGGGCTGTTGTGAACAATATAGAATTGCATTCAGGTACTTATAAAATTTCGGTTTGGCTCGGTGATGCATCAAGAGACTACGATGTAAAAACTGAAATAATAGTATTTGAGTATTTGTCTAATGTAATATACGCGTCTAAGCCTGATGCGTTGCTAATTGGTCCTGTTGACAAAATCGCACATTGGTCTTACCATGAATAGTACAGTTGTTAGTCCTCTTACCGGAAAAGGTAATGTTGATTTTATTAAGCGTTATCATGTCAAAGATATTGTTGAGGCGTGGCGTGATCAGTTACAAATAGATATATCTTCTGAGTTTAGTGGGGTTGATATTGATTCTTTTGGCTTATACAGATGCAATGATACTGATCTTTTATTTTTTGATCCAAAGTTTGAAGGTTCTGAATATATATACAAGTCACTCCATGATGGATTTGAATGGTATTACGTTGAGGATAAATGGGAGTATGATATAGCTATTAGTGAGATTGAAAAAGATAAATATTGTTTAGAGATAGGTTGTGGTTCCGGTGCATTTATAAAGAAAGCTATACAAAAAGGCATTAACATTGTGGGTCTGGAAACAAATTCAGACGCAGTATTTAAAGCGCAAAAAGCAGGTTTACCAATATATTTGGGTAGTGTTGAAGATGCTATAGTAAAATTGAACAATAGACCTGATTATGTATTGGCGTTCCAAGTGCTCGAGCATATAGCCGAGCCATATGAGTTTATCAAAATGATGATAGATTCATTAGCGCCTAAGGGTCGCTTGGTCATTTGCGTTCCGAATGCAGATAGTTTTTATAAATATGATAATAATGTATTAGATATGCCGCCACATCATCAAACTAGGTGGTCTTACTCCGTATTCAAAAAATTGGAGTCGATATTCCCTGTTAAATTAATATCGGCTAAGTATGAGCCATTAAATCATTGGCATACTGAATCCTGGTTTAACGCTAATAAAAATTATTTTAGGGTTAATAAATGGTATGGTAAATTGCTATTTAATAGAATTACTATACCGGTTATACATAAGTTTCTGCAATCCAAATGGAGGCAGAAAATTAAGGGGCATACAATTTATGTTACGTTTGAGAAAATATAGTGTATTCCTTGTATTTGATGTTCTTTAACCTCTTTTAAAAAATGCATATTGTTTTCATTAGCCACGATGCTTCAAGGACAGGTGCTCCAATTGTATTGTTGCATTTACTTCGATGGCTGAAACAACAAGGTGTATGCAGCTTTTCAGTTTTGCTGCTGAAAGGTGGTGAGCTATTCCCTCAATTTGAGCAACTAGCTTCAACATATGTTTGGGAACCACCGGTGAGGCCTTATGTTCCTGTGCCAGCAGAACCGTTTATCAAGAGGGTTCTTAAAAGGTTAAAGCTTGAATTTCATCAATCAGCACCTGTTATAGATTATGCTATTGATCATCAGAATAGAATAATTGACCATTTGCAAAAAAATAATCCTCAAATTATTTATGGAAACACGGTGGTTACATCTGAAGTAGTTGTTCGATTGAAAAGCGAATTGAATTGCAAATCTGTTTGCCATGTTCATGAGCTTGAAATAGCAATTGAAGATTATTTTGGTGAGGAAAAATTTGCTAAAACCTTGCCTGATATTGATTTGATAATCTCTGCATCTGATGCTGTTACTTATAATCTTGAGAAAAAGTTTAAATTGCCTCAAGGCAGAATTAAAAAAGTATACGAATTCGTTCCAAAGGAAGAAGAGCAACCTATTGTGCAGGTTGTTGATGATGTCTTAGATTCGCTTTCAATACCTAGAGACAGTAGTATTGTAATAGGATCTGGTACTTACGAGTGGCGAAAATCGCCTGATGTCTTTGTTCAAATTGCTAATTACATCAAAATCAATCACGAGCACGCTATGCCCTACTTTGTCTGGGTGGGGGGTGATCTTGAATCTATTGAGTGGAAAAAACTACAATATGATATTGCTAGATTTAAGCTCGAAGGGCATGTTCAATTTATTGGGAAGCGTAGTAATGCTTTAGACTATATTAGGGCGGCCGATCTTTTTCTTTTGACCTCTCGCGAAGATCCTTATCCGCTCGTTTGTTTAGAAGCAGCTACGTTAGGCAAACCAGTATTGTGTTTTGATCAATCAGGCGGAATGCCAGAGTTTGTAGAGAATCAAAATGGTGTGGTAGTGCCTTACCTGCGCTTTGATTTGATGGGAGAGGCCATAATCTCATTGCTGGCTGATCCTGAAAGATGTAAGCAGTTAGGCCGTAATGCTCGGCAGAAGGTTACAGAGGAACATGGAGTTGAAAAGGCAGGTAAGCAGATATTTTATATATTATGTGAGTTAGCTAATATTACATAAACATGAATTGCGTGGAAAAAAATGATAGCCTATTTATTTTCTGCACATTTATGTTAACTATATATTTCAAACATCGCATCGAAACTTTCCGAAACTCCAACTGATTAATAATGCCTCACCGCAAGTGGAACGTTGATGATATAGAGCAGACGCGTTTACATCTCAACCAACTGCAACAGCAGATGGAGGAGTTACTTGGCGCCAGAAAGCTTGGTAGAGCCTTTTTTCGCTCTGTGGTATCTGGTATTCAGCAAAAAATTGCTAAGGTAACCAGCAATACTCCTGCAGAGCAGATGACAAAATCTTCGTCTGACTTCTTTGCTCAAAATCCCGATTTTAAGCCTTACAACATCCAGCTTAAACCACCCGTATCTAGGACCCATTGTCCCAAGATCCTGCACGTCATTCCTTATTTCGTAACTGGGGGGTCGCAGCAACTCGTTGTCGATATTATTGAGGGGCTAAGCAATGTGTACACGCACGAGGTAGCCTTATTAAAAGTGCATGCCGAGCAAGGGTACGTAGGCGTTACGGTGCACGATTGCTCGGGTATTCATACTGCGGAAGCGTTTACTGAGCTGCTACAGCGTGTCGGGCCGGATCTGGTGCATGTGCATTATTATGGTCGCTGGCCGTATTCGTTCTGGAAGTGGTATCATGTGGTATTCCAGGGAGCTGTGGAGTATGGGTGCCCAATTATCGAAAACTGCAACATTCCATACATGCCTTACTTCCATCCGGCCATTAGCCGGTATGTGTATGTAAGCGAGTACGCGCAGGATACTTACGGCATTAGGGAAATGCCAAACCAGGTAATCTATCCGGGTTCTAACTTTTCCTTCTTCCAGCGTGCCGGAACCCAGCCCGATCCGGATACCATTGGAATGGTGTATCGGCTCGACCACGATAAAATCAACGAGCGCGCAATCGAACCCTTTATACGGGCGGTGCAAAAACGCCCTGCCACCAAGGTTTTGATCGTGGGCGGTGGTTTGTACCTGGAGTTGTACCAGCAGAAGGTGGCCGAAGCAGGCCTGCAAAGCCAGTTTACCTTTACCGGCTACGTGGCTTACGAAAAGCTGGCCGAGCTATACCGGCGCATGGCCATTTTTGTAGCGCCGGTTTACAGCGAGAGTTTTGGGCAGGTCACGCCGTTTGCCATGAACATGGGCATTCCGGTTGTTGCCTACAACATTGGGGCACTCGAGGAAATGCTGGCCAATCCTGACGTACTGGCAGAAGGAGGCGACGCCGAAGCCCTGTCGGATATCATCGTAGACTTGCTGAATGACCCGGCACGGCGCGAACAAATTGGCGCGTTCAATCAGAAGCGTGCTGCAGAGCTATTCACCGTCGAAACAATGGTTGAAGAGTACCGCAAGCTGTACGAGACGCTGGTGCCTAAAAAATAGTACATGGCAGCTGGCAAAAATCTGCTAGCGCAACATTCCACCACATGGCGACTATCGTTTTTGTTGGCCACGAGGCTTCTCGCACGGGCGCACCATTCACGCAGCTTTATTTAATGCAGTGGATAAAACAACACACGCCGCATGAGGTGGTGTTGCTGCTCATTTGGGGCGGAGATTTGGTGCCCGAGTTTGAAAAGCTTGGCGAGGTGCATATTCTCGACCATGGCAAGCCAGCCGTAACCATGAAGGAACGGGCTCTGGCCAAGCTGGATCGAATGACGCAGTACAGACGGAAAAACATCTTCCGGAACATTCAAAAGAAGAACCCCGCTGTAATCTTTGCCAACACCACCATTACCCTGGATGTAGCAGTTGAGCTGAAGCAGCTCCTAGGTGTGAAGCTGATCATCAACGTACACGAGTTGGAAAGTGTGTTTTATCACTATTCCAGCGAAGAATTTGCTCGCAATACTGCCCATGTGGATTGGTTTATTCCCGGGTCAAATGCAGTCCGAAACTTTTACAAGCAGTTCTGCCCAATCCCCGACGAAAAAATCAAAGTCATCTACGACTTCATTAACGCCAACCCGCCGGGTACCTCCACAGCTGTAGCAGTGAGGGCTCAACATGGCATTCCGGAGAAAGCCAAAATTGTGGGGGCTATTGCTTCGCTGGAGTGGCGCAAAGGGGCCGATTTGTTTTTGCGGGTTGCGCAGGAGGTTCTCAAACATAAGCCCGATACTTATTTCGTTTGGGTAGGAGGTAAGCCAAGTTCCTTCCACTTTAAAGAAATTACCCGCGACGTTCGGCTTACATCTTTAACCGAACGGGTGTTGTTTGTTGGAGGCAAAAGTGATTTGCGCGGCTACTACGAGGCATTTGATGTCTATCTGCTGACCTCCCGCGAGGATCCTTTCCCGTTGGTGTGCCTGGAAGCGGGGTTATCAGGTAAGCCAGTAATTTGCTTCGAAAACTCGGGCGGCATGCCCGAGTACGTGCGCAACGATGCAGGCATACAGGTGCCGTACCTGGATACTCAGATGATGGCCGAGCAAGTGATGTACCTGCTGGATCATCCGGAGGAGGCGCAGCAAATGGGCGCCGTGGGGCGCGAGCGGGTTTTACAGAACCACACCATTGCGACCATCGGCCCGAAGATGTACGAAGTAATCCAGGCATGCTTACCGGCCTAAATTCATCTGTAACGCTTCCCTAGGTCATAAGCGCCGAATCCGGAAGCAGTAAGCTCACCATCGCCACATCGGCATGAAGATCCTTTTCACCACGCAAGCCTTATCAATCGGCGGCATCGAAGTGCTGGCGCTTCGTCTGTCGGAGGCCTTTGCATTTGCGGGTCATGAGGTGTTGCTATACGATTTCAACCCGGAGCGCCAAAACCAGAACTTGGTAGCGCAATTTGATACCACGCGCTTCCGGCTGCTGTCGTTTCGGCCAACTGCCGCCGCCGACTGGGCGGTTTGGAAGTTGCACGCTGCTTTTTTCAAAACAGGCTTGCTGCGCAATTTCAGACCTAGGTTGATCGAAAGGCACTTTGCCAAGGCACTTGCTGCGGAGCGCCCCGATGTAATCTGCTCTTTGTCATTTCATCAGGACTACCTGGCTTGCAAACATGCGGCAGCTCTAGGAATACCGGTGGTCATATCGATGCACGGCACCTACGAGTACGCTGCGCCCGAATGGCCCGAGCGCGCCGCGTTCATATACGAGCACGCCAAGGCAATTATCTACGCCGCTGATAAGAACATGAGCTGGTACAAGGCGCAACCTTACTATCAAACCGCCAAACCAGCTTACAAGATTTACACGGGTACAAGCATCGACAAGCCCCTTCCCAAGAAACTCACCCGCACCGACCTAGGAATCAGCGATGAAGCATTCGTGTTCATACTGGTTGCCCGCGGAATCCCGGAAAAGGGTTGGCGTGAAGCAATCGAGGCGTTTGTTCAACTCAGGGCTGATTATCCTAACGTTGTGCTGCTGCTGGTAGGGGAGGGCGAGTACCTCGAAACGCTAAAGCAGGCCTATGGAAAGGCTCCAGGAGTAGTGTTCTACGGCTCGCACCCCAACTCCGTAGAGCTTGTTGCCTTAGCGAACGTTGGATTGTTGCCGAGCTATTTTCCCATCGAAACGTTACCCAATGTTATTGTCGACTACTTGCTGTGCCGTTTGCCTGTAGTTGCTTCTGAGATAGGGGAAATACCGCACATGCTGAAAACCCACGACGGGTATACTGCTGGTGAGGTACTTAGGCTGCCGCAAGCAGGCAGGGGCGTAGATGTGCAGGAACTCTACCAGGCCATGAAAAAGCTGGTTGCTGATCCGCTATACTACCGGCAGCAAGTAGCACGTGCCGAAGAGGTGTTGCATAAGTTCGATATTCGTGACTGCGTAGCCGGTTACACCCGTGTGCTGAACGCTGCCCTAAACGCATGAGAATAGCCTTCATATCCCTGATGTACGATGCCCCATGGGGGGGAAGCGAGGTACTCTGGTCGCGCGTGGCAGCCGAGGCATTGACTCAGGGGCACGAAGTATTGGTGTGCACGCATGCTTGGCCCAACTTAGCAGCGCCGTTGCAAGCCCTGCAACGCAAGGGCGCACAGTTTTACCTGCGGCCGCGTTACAACGGCAGCGTTAGCTTTCGAATGAAGAGCGGTTTCAGACGGATGCTGAACGGGGGTAAGCTGGATGAGGTACGGGCTTTAGAGCGTTTTGCTCCCGATGTGGTGCTCGTAAGCCAAGGGGGGTGGAACGATCTTTTTTACCATTCACAAGTAAGGGCATGGCTTCAGCAGGTGCCCTATTTGCTGATTTGCCACAATTACCAAGACCCGGTTCGATTAGCGGAGTCGCAGCGCGAGCAATTTGCTAAGATGTTTGCCGAAGCTCGAGAAGTGCTGATGATATCCGGCAACCAGCTAAAAACGATCAAGCGGCAACTGGCTGCTGAATTGGCCAATGCACGGGTGGTGCAAAACCCGCTCAATCTACCAACCGTTTACCCAATTCCCTACCCTGAACCCAGTACCAACGGGCCAATAGCGCAGTTGGCTGTAGTGGCCAGCTTCGATGTAGACAGAAAAGGACAGGATGTATTGCTGGAAACGCTTAGTGCATACCAATGGCTCCAGCGTGAGTGGCATCTTAATCTTTACGGTCAAGGACCTGACAAAACGTACCTCGAACGGCTTATTAAATACTATGGCTTGGCGGAAAAGGTAACGCTACATGGGCATGTATCTGATAGCAGTCATATTTGGACGCATAATCACATACTTGTGCTTCCTTCGCGAATCGAATCTGGGCCTATGGTATTGCAAGAAGCACTACTGTGCGGGCGAGCAGTAGTTGCGGCCGATGTAGGTTTGGTGCGCATGTGGCTTGATGATGGTGAAACTGGTATTATCGCCGATGCTTCGACTGCAACTTCGTTGAATACTGCTTTAGAGCGGGCTTGGGCTTGCAGAGACAAATGGCAAACTATGGGTAACCTAGGCTACAAGCGCACCAATGAGCGCCTAGAGACTAACCCATCCTCGGCGTTATTAGCGGATTTGATTAAGGTTGTTTCGGGGCCCTTTGTTGAGGTTTAACTAATCCTTATTCGGCAAGCTCTTGGCAAAGTAGACGTACATTAATCGGCTTTTCGCACTTAATTTGGTTCTTTACGAATCAATCCTTGTCTTTTTCAATACCTATGCTCCTCCCCACTGATCTGACTCGCACAACTTGTGTTATCGGAGGCGCCGGGTTTATTGGTCGGGCCGTTGTAACAGAACTGCTGACCCTAGGGCGACAAGTTGTAGTGGTTGGTCGAAATGCCAGACCGGCCGATCTATCCGAGGAAGTATACTATGTAGCAAATCCGGGAGGAGCCAGCACGCCTCTGATTAGGCAGGTGCTCGAGTGTGTATCAGAGGTTATAGACTTGGCTTACGCCACCAGTCCACAAACCAGTTTTCAGGATCCTGTAAACGACATTCTGGTAAACCTGCCGGAAGCAGTCCAAATCTTTGGATTAGCTGCAAGTATGACGCATATCCGGAAATTTGTATGGATTTCATCGGGCGGTACGGTTTACGGGCGAACAGCAGTTCCTTCGATTAGCGAACAGCATTCAACAATGCCAATCTCCCCCTATGGCATTACAAAGTTGGCCATCGAAAAGTATGCCCGCATGTATTTCGAAACCAAGCAGCTGCCGATTGTATGCGTAAGGCCTGCCAACGCTTATGGCGAATGGCAGCGGCCATATGTTGGGCAGGGTTTTGTAGCTACAGCAATAGCTTCTATCCTGGATGGACGCGAACTCACGCTTTTTGGCGAACATGGGACCATTCGCGACTATGTTCATGTATCGGATGTAGCGTCTGGTATTGTAGGAGCCTTGCTTAAAGGTGCCCCCGGCGAGGTATACAACCTAGGCAGCGGCATAGGTTTAACAAATCGCGAAGTGATTGAGTGGTTAACTCCGTTAGCCAACGATGCCGGATTTGAGTTGAATTTACGGGTGCAGCCTCCGCGTGCGTTTGATGTACCCGCTAATGTGCTCGACTGGCAAAAGCTTCACCTAGATACTGGCTGGCAACCTCAAGTATCTTTTGCTGAAGGGATTGCTCGAACTTGGGAATGGTTTGTAGCCCGCCATGCTACGGCCATTTCGTATTAGCCAACCCCCAATGCTTAGCTTACCTAAACTGCGGATTGGTTTTCTGACCAGCACTGACCCACTTGATCGACGCTCTTGGTCGGGTGTTCATTACTCCATGTTTCGTGCTTTAGAGCGAACGTTTGGAGATGTAACAGCCCTAGGTCCGGTACCGATGGTATGGCCACTACGCATCGGTGATAATATTAATCGTCGTGTAATAAAGCCGCTAACAGGTAAGCGTTACCATTATTCTTGGGGAATAATTCTTTCTCATCTGTACAAACGGAAGTTTGAACAACGGTTGAAGCATGAGCAGTTTGATTTACTTGTTGCTCCTGCTGCATTCACTGAAATAGCCTATCTGGATGTTAATACACCTATTGTATACTGTGAGGATTCTACTCTTTCGCAGTTAATTGATTTTTACCCAGGTCTATCAGAACTACTTGATATATCTAAAAAAGAGCTTAACTATATCGAAAAGCGCGCTTTAAACAAGGCAGCTTTGGTTTGTTACTCCTCAGCGTGGGCAGCTCGTTCTGCTTATGAGGATTACGGCATTGATACAAGCAAAATTGCGGTTATCCCTTTCGGCTCCAACTACCCCAATCCCCCTGCAACGGGTGCGGATGTAAAAGTGGATATACCTACTGAAACCTGTCGGCTTTTTTTCTTGGGCGGCGAGTGGAAACGAAAAGGCGGTAAAATAGCTTACGACACCATGGTTACACTCAATGCCATGGGATTGAAAACTACCCTAACGGTAGTGGGTTGCCGCCCCCCAGCCGAAGAAGCCCACTTGTATCAACACCCTGGTTTTGCCACGCTGCCGTATCTAAATATGGACAGCCCTGGGGACTTGCAACGGTTAGATGACTTATTCCGCTCGGCTCATTTCTTTTTGCTGCCCTCACGAGCTGAATGCGCTGCAATTGCCTTTGCCGATGCAAATGCATTTGGTTTGCCCGTGGTCACAACTGATGTTGGAGGCATCAGCAGTTTTGTGGTAGAAGGCGAAAGCGGCGTTATGCTGCCTTTGTCAGCAACCGGGAGCGATTTTGCCACGGCTATATTCGAGATATTCAACGACAAGCAACGCTATGCCCGCATGCGCATAGGCGCTAGGTCGCGCTATGAAACTACCTTGAACTGGGACAAGTGGGCACAAGGGCTGCTAACGGAGCTTGCTAAGCGCAGTATTATTAAACAACCCGATCAGTTTTGTGCATCGACTAGCACCTAGCTACATGCTGCGGATGGAATGGTGCGGTAGCTGCATACGTGAGTTGAAACAACTTCAAAAGGCCGATGCTTGGTGTAGCGGTCAGTGGCGTAACACCTGCTCTCTATTTTGTTCGTTAACTCGCCCGTAGGATTCTGCGTATCTTTGCGCTCCATTCAGAAACCCGTATGCAAGTTCCTTTTCTCTCCTTCTCACCGCAACATCAGCCAATTCGGGAAGAAGTAATTTCGGCTATGAGCCGCGTGTACGATGGTCAGTGGTATGTATTGGGGCAGGCCGTAGCAGATTTCGAAACTGCTTACGCTGCATTCAACAACACGAAGTATTGCATAGGAGTGGCCAATGGTCTGGACGCTCTGCATCTTGCCCTTAGAGCATTGAACATCGGGGAAGGGGATGAGGTAATCGTCCCTTCCAACACGTACATAGCTAGCTGGTTATCGGTTTCGTTCGTAGGCGCGGTTCCGGTCCCGGTCGAACCCAGCCCTATTACGTACAATTTGGATCCGGCAAGAATCGAGGCTGCAATTACCCCTCGCACCCGGGCAATTATGCCGGTTCACCTTTATGGTCAGGCGTGCGAGATGTCTGCCATAATGGACATTGCTCGCCGTCATAATCTTGCCGTAGTTGAAGACAATGCACAGTCGCAGGGCGCCATGGCCGATGGCAAATTGGTCGGCAGCTTTGGTGATGCCAATGCAACAAGCTTTTATCCTGGCAAAAACCTAGGCGCCCTAGGTGACGCCGGCGGTATTACTACCAACAGCGAAGAGTTAGATCATAAGTTGCGCACGCTTCGTAACTACGGTTCGCAGAAGAAGTATTACAACGAAATCATTGGCTATAACTCCCGCCTTGATGAAATGCAAGCGGCGGTATTGTCAGTGAAGTTGAAGTATCTCACCGACTGGACGCAACAGCGTCAGCATGCTGCTGAGTTGTATAACCAGCATTTGGCTGGGATTGGTGATGTTGTACTGCCTGCCATTGCTGAGGGTAGCACGCACGTATATCACCTGTACGTTGTGCGGACGAACGAACGCGATGCGCTGCAAAAGCATCTTGCCGACGCTGGTATTGGTACCCTGATCCACTATCCGGTGCCGCCACACCTGCAGCAGGCATATGCGCATCTGGACATGAAACCGGGCCAGTTTCCCATTGCTGAAGAGCTAGCCAAATCTTCCCTCAGCTTACCCATGTGGCCTGGCATGGGAGAGAAAGAGGTAAACATAGTGGCTAATGCCGTACGTAATTATTTCGCCTAGGTAGGAATGATTTAACGGTAGGCGTTGGTTTGACGGCAAACCAACGCCTTTCATATGTATGCCTCTCCGTGGCTTGTCATTTTTCCAAGCTCCTGTCTGAGATACATAGCTTTGAAAAAAGAACGCGCAAATGGTAAAGCATAACTACATCAAAATATGTATGGCTTTATCATGGGGCAAAGCTTGTTCATTGCCTCAGATTTTAATGGCTCCTACTCAAGAGCGCAAGCCTTGATACCCTGACCTATGAATGCACCTTTGGTGAGTATTGGCATTGGCTCTTACAACAATGCTGCATACATAGAGCAACTGCTTGAAAGCGTCCGGGCTCAAACGTATCCTGCCATCGAGCTAATCGTGGTTGACGACTGCTCCACGGATAACTCGGCCGAGGTTATCACTTCTTGGATAGCAAAGACGGGCTTCCCTACCATTTTCGTTCAGCACGAGCGCAACCAAGGAGTAGTTCGCACCTTTGGTGATTGTCGCAAATATGCTACAGGCGAATATTTGTCGTTGGTGGGATCCGACGATATTCTGGCTCCTACGTTGATTGAAGAGACGGTAGCAGAATTTGATAGACAGGGGCCAACCTGTGGTGCTGTTTACACCGATTGCAAAGTAATTGACAGCGCAGGTGCTGAGCTAAGCCCTAGCTTCATTCGTTACTTCAACCCTTCTTTTGCGGATAACCCTCCGCAAGGAAACATCATCGTTCCGCTGTTGGAAGGGTTTTATGTGCCAACCGTAACTGTAACAACGCGGCGCGCTGCTTTGGATGAAATTGGGGAGCCTGACGAGTCCTTGTTCTCGGAAGACCTAGACATCTGGTTAAGGTTGTCGCGTAGTTTTCGTTTTGTCTACTTGCCGCTGAACCTAGGGGCCTACAGGGTACACAACAAATCAGCTGTTCACAGCCACAAGCTTTCCCTTAACGAAACGTATTTCCGGATCTATCGCAAGGCCTATTTTCGGGGAGATGCTGAGTGGGTAGCGGCCAAGAAGCGATTGGCCGAACATGCTGAGCACTATTATGCGGGCAACGGACCTGAGGCGACACGCATGCTGTGGTATGCACTTCTCGAATCGAAGCAGCCAAAGCTGATAGTGTTCCTTTGCATGGCCGTTTTGGGGTTGAAATACCCTTTTTTTAAAAGGATTTTGAAGCGCTAACGTTTGGATTGCTTCAACTGAGTTGTTGGAGAAGCTTTGGGTTGGAAGTAAAATAGATGAGCAGCATTTCACGTTCTCGTTCCGCATTCTGGGGTACCGTTTCCTCGCAAGTATTTACCATAATCACCATGTTGGTTGCTATCGTTAGCACTCCGCTAATGGTGCGCTTTCTGGATAAGGAGGCTTATGGTTTATCAATTATATTTTTTCAGATAATTAATTACCTGTCACTTTTTGATTTTGGTTTGTCCACGGCAGTTAACCGGGCTCTTGCTTTGCATAGAGGCGATGATGATTACAACCGGGGAATGGTTAACCGCATCGTGTCTACAGGCGTGTTTACGGGCGCATTTTTCGGTCTGCTAGTTACCATTGGTGGAAGTATTTTTGCTCCGTTTGTTCCTGAATTATTTAATCTGCGCTCCGATTTAGCAGCGCCAACGGTTCCAATTGTCATTACTTTAAGCTTGTTGGTGGGAGGGCAGCTTGCGCAACGTGGCTTTGCAGGAATATTTTATGCTCATCACCGGCAGCCGCTGGTTGGTACCCCATATTTTATCATCGGAAACGTTGGTACCGGCCTTACTATTCTTTTGTTGTCAAGGGGCGTGGGGCTGTGGGCTTTTGCTTATGTAAATGCTTTTCAATTCTTGGCCAATTTATTGGTACAAGTATGGCTGTTGCGTCGCTATTATCCTGATCTGCGAGTCAAGCTGAGCTTATACGACCAAGTATTGATGAAATCTATGATGTCATATGGAATATTTATGTTCCTGCATGGCATAGCAACCCAAATAATATTGTTTACTGATCGGTTGGTTATTGGTAAAGTATTGTCCTTGAGTTTAGTGACAATATTTTCTATTACAGTACGGATTCCAGAAGTTGGCATGACTCTGTTGTCAAGTATCACGGGCAATGCTCTGCCAGCTGTTGCTGAAATTGTAGTGCATGAAGGCCCAGAAAGTGCCAAAAAGCATTTCAAAAGAATGATGATCTTAATGGTTAGCCTAAGCATGATGGCTTTCTGGCTAATGTTAAGTTTGGATCAGTGGTTTATTGATTTGTGGGTAGGTAATGATTTTTTTGCCGGCAACTATATTCTGCTATTAGCACTCGTTATTATGGTTCAGCAAACCATAACGCGCACAGGTAGCTTTTTCTTAGATGCAAAGGGTGTAGTAAGAGGTTCGAGTGTGGTAGCCTTGGTCGAAGCCGGCTTAAATTTGGCTATATCCATCACACTAGGTAAGATGTTCGGAATGAGTGGCATCCTTTGGGGTACTATAATTGCCGCGTTGCTGACTTCGTTTTGGTATACTCCTTTTCTTTTAAAAAAACACTTAGGAATACCTATCTATGAGTTTGTTTTCGAGTCATTGCTGAAGCCTGTGATAGGAATTAGCGTACTGGGAGCTGCGGTATATTGGCTAGTAAATTGGCTGCATCGTCCAGCCTTGAGCGGCTGGATTCCGTTCTTTTTCGTCGCTGCCTGTGCTGGTTTGCTAATGGCGGCGGTTGTATGGATTGTGTATTTAAGACACTCGATGGGGCAATATGTTCCGGCCCGATTGCGCAGGTATTTGTTATTGCCACCCCTTTCAGTGCCCGTTGTGGGTTAGTGCTTCACTCCATGAAGTTCTAGTGTTTTAAATTTTTCTTTTGCGCTTGTTTTCCTCAAAATGGACGTCCTGATCAAATCTTGCAACCGGCCTTATTACCTGGAACGCTGCATTAAAAGCGTTTACAAGTACGTATCAGGGGTAAGTAAGATTAAGGTGATGGACGACGGCACTCCTCCAGAATACCTGCGGAAAATAGCCTCTTTGTTTCCGGAAGTGGAGATAGTATACTCTCCTAATTATCAGGAAAAAGTAGAAGCGTTGCAATTGCACTTAGCAGGTCAAGAGACTTATAAAAAATTTCAGATACCAGCTGGTTTTTGGTACAAAACGGTTGAGGACAGCAGTGATATTTTCCTGCTTATCGAAGATGACATCTGGATTACTCAGCCTGTTGACTTAGCCGAGGTTAATACCATTATGAATGAGCAGCACATGGTGATGCTGCGTTTAGCCTGGCAAGGAAATGCAACATTAGTCGCTGGGCGTAAAGTGGGTATTTCTGATAATATTGAGGAGATTACGCCGGAGATAAGTAGCTGGGATGAATTTGTATTTATGAATAAGTACAAATTTAGATCTGTGTTTTATCGATTAGGTTTCTTTCAATCGATAATGAAGTATCAGTTGCCGTTTTATGTGCTGTATGCTGTTGCTTCTGCGTGTTTTGATAAAAAATACTGGTTGTATTTGTGGAAGGATGCGCGAAATATAGTGCTTGAGGAAGATCAATTAAAAAAGGCATCTACCTGGTACGACCAAACGCATAGTCGGTACGGCAAGCTAGTAAAGGAGAGCACGCAGACTTCTTACATCACGTCTACTACGAATGGGTTTAGGGAAATCGATTTTGATATGGTTCGTTTTAATTATATCATGAATCAAGCATGGATAGCAGGCGAGCTAGACGCGATGCATGATTTTCCTAAGGATTTCGCTCCTGAATACTTCCGGCAATTTATTGGTACAAGCCAAAGTGCAGATGATTTCTTTGCGCAATGGCTGAAATGGATTGAGCGATTTAAGCACCAGTATCGTGCTGTTGGATGTGAAGTAGAATAAGTAGGAAGTCTAAAGAAAAACTGGTCGTAATTTTATGCCAAACGCAAATCAACTTGTTCGCTCTTTTTTGTGGCACAGTGGCTTGGGCCGGAAGATTGCTGCAAAGTATTGGCAGAATAAGGAAGAGGGTAGAGGCTTCAAGTATATTCATCGTCAAAAAATTGACGTATTTAGTGGTATTCCCGTACGCTTTGAAGATGAGTTGTATAGCAAATTCATCAAAGCGGATAGCGAAAGATGGCGGTTCCAAGAAGAGTACGTTCTTGAAATCGATGATGTGCTTCTTGAGCCCGAGCGTTTATTAGGTACACGGCCCAACCGCGAGTTAGTTGAGCAAACAGTGGTTTATAAGGGTGATCGGCAATACCCTTATATCCTGAATCATTTAATGCGTCCTAAGCAGCCAACGGAGTTGCCGGTAGCTATTTGGTACGATGGCTCTGCTACTCGTAATTACTACCATCACTTCGTAGATGCATTAAGCAGCCTCCAACAGTTGGATCGGAGTGACTTGCCGAAAAGCACGCCCTTGCTCATCACCCGCAAAATGTTTGAGCAATCATTCTTTCAGTATCTATACAAGCGCAGCGCTTTTTTGCAGGGGCTGAACTGGTACGTGGTAGGAAACGAAGAATGGGTGCATGTAGGCAAACTGTACAAGCTGCAATCGGCGCACTTCAGTCCGGATACTTGGCGGGCCATGCGTAAGATGTACGAACTGCCAGTTACCAAACCGTGGCGTAAAGTCTTTTTGAGCCGGGATAAGCAGAAATACGGTCGCTACCTAGCCAATGAAGCCGAAGCAATTGCTGTTATGCAGAAGCACGGGTTTGAGGTGGTCTACGCCGAACACCTCACGATGGAGGAGCAGGTACAGCTGTTCCAAGAAACGGAGTACTTAGTTGCTTTGCACGGGGCCGGCTTGATCCAGCAATTCTTTATGAATTATGATCATGGACACATCATCGAGATAATGCCCAGCAATTACCTGCAGCCGCTTTATTATTGGCAAGCATATGCTGCAGGTATGCGGTATTACGATGTGGTTGTAGGAGGGGACATGCGTGAGGGCAAGGAGTACTGGGTTGATGTACCAAGGCTCGAAGCGTCCGTAACGCGCATGCTCCAGAACACGCATAGCGGACGCGTGTACGGCCTTACCCAACTCAACTAGTTTGTTAATCTACTGAAGGTATCATAATGCTCGGCAGCGGGGCTGCGCATTATGGTTCCGAGCCACTGTTGTAGTCTTGCCTACGGGATGATGGGCGTCGCCGAGAAAGCGGCCGAGAATTGGCGCATAACTTAGGGGCGAAATCAGGTTGTCGGTCCCAGAGTGTAACTATGAACGTATTGGTTGCCGTAGAAGAGCTAAGAGCAGGAGGGGCCCAGACTTTCGCATTGCGTTTTGCACAAGCTTTACAACAAGCCGGGCATTCGGTATGGTTGTACACTCTGTATTGGCAATACGCACAGGATTCCCTGCTTCGGAAGTTGGCGCCGGATGTCAAGCTCATTCATTATCAGCCGGGTTTAACGTGTGCTGATCTTATGCTGCAGCGGGCCGAAGGCTGGTTGGAGCGGCATGGCTATGACTTAAGTATTAGGTCTGGCATCCTGAAAAAGCATCTAAAACAGACGATTGAGCAGTACAACATTGATGTGGTAAGCAGCAATACTTTCCGGTGCGATGAGCTCATCAGCCAAGTATTGCGCGACATGCCTTCGGTACCGCTTGTAATCACCATGCACGGGGATTATGAGCAGTTCATGGAATTTTACAAGAAAGGTCAGGAGCACGTCATTCCTAATTACCCGGAACGTGTTAGCAATACTCTGCGGGCTGTACAGGGCGTAGCCTACCTCGCTGATTCTAATCTGGAGGTACTCCGACCTGAAGTGACACCGCAAGAAGTCACTGCTCATTTGGTGGTAAGGCGCATCTATAATGGTCTGGATGCTCACTTGTCGGGGCGTGCTGCAAGCCGCACGCGTGCAGCTTTGGGTATTGAGGCGGAAGCTTTGGTATTCGGTATGGTGGCGAGAGGAGTAGCTGGAAAAGGCTGGGAGCCGCTGGTGCAAGCCTACCGCCTGTTGCGGAGTGAAATCACTAAGCCCCTTGCACTGGTATTGGTAGGGGATGGGCCAGCACTAACTCAACTGCAGGCAGAATGCGCAACGGAAACGGATATCCATTTCACAGGCTTCGACGACAACCCTGTTGACTTTGTAACGGTGTTTGACGTAGGGGTTTTGGCTTCTTCGTTGCGCGAATGTCTGCCTAACTCCATTGCCGAATACTTGTTTTGCGGCAAAGCCTGCATTTCAACTGATGTGGGAGAGGTGAGGAACATGCTGCAGACGAGCACCGGCGAACAGGCTGGCCTGCTAATTCCATTTCCTGAAAGTGGTCTTGCTTCGGCTGATGAGTTGTACCAGGCCATGCGTCGCTATGCATTAGAGCCAGCGTTGTTGCAAAAGCATCAGCAACTAGCATCGGATGCATTCCAGAAATTTGACATGCGACGTTGCGTAGTGGCCTACGAACAACTGTACAACGATTGTCTAACAAATCGGCAGTAACGCGCGTATAGTCATTGCTAGGTTAAGCAAAAATTAGATTATGTTAAATCAACTATCCTTATAACAACTTTAGGGCATTGCTACACCGCGTAGATTCAGGTAACTTGGCCGTATGCAATGTACTCGGTGTGGCAGTGACTCGAACTGCAAAAACGGGCTGATGCGGGGCAAGCAGCGCTACCGCTGCCTGGCCTGCGGCTACAATTACACGGGCGGTGTGGGCGTGGCCTATCCGGACGAGCAGCGGCAGTTGGCGCTCAAGCTGTACCTGGAAGGCCTGGGCCTGCGCGCCATCGGGCGGGTGCTGGGCGTGTCGAACGTGACCATCCTGCGCTGGGTGCGGGCGTACGGCCAGCGTGCCCAACAGCAAGCGACCGACGCGCCGGGGCAGGCCGTGCGCATCGGGGAAGTGGACGAGTTGCACAGCTACGTGGGGCAGAAAAAAACGCCTGTTGGGTCTGGCTCGCGGTAGACCGGGAGCGAAAACAGGTGCTCGATGCCGTCGTTGGCGCCCGCGACGAGGCGACCGGCGCCCGGCTGTTCGCCTCGTTGGCCCGCCACGCGTTCCAACTCGTGTGCACGGACTACTACCGGCCGTACCGGGCCTTGGTGCCGATCCACTTGCACTACCGCAGCAAGGCCGAAACCACTTCGGTGGAGAGCTGCAACAGCTTGCTGCGCCACTACCTGGCCCGCTTCCGCCGCCGCACCAAGTGCTACAGCAAGTGCAAACGCATGCTGCTGCAAGCTGTCCTGCTGCTACGCGCCAAGAAAAACGGCACCTTAGCTATGCTGCTGTAGCAATGCCAACTTTAGGGTAAATAAGTATTATATATCTAATATTTTTGATGTAAAAATTGCTTTTTTCATGCCAAGTTATGATGCGTCTAATTTTGCATATAGAACGCTAGACTGGGTGTTGATGTCTGCAAAAGCAAATATTTTTTAAGCATCCTGAAAAAGCTTATTTTTCCCGATCTTTGCTAGCGTGAAAATTTTGCTTGCTATTGAAGATTTGCGGATTGGCGGCGCGCAGGTATTTGCATTGCGCTTAGCTCAGGCACTGCACCAAGCGGGGCATCAAGTGCGTTTGTTCAGCCACTATGCACATCACACCGATCAAAATCTAGTAAAGCGCATTGCGCCGGATGTTCCGGTAGAAGCTTTTGGCTCTTGCGGAATAGGGGGGGACTGGCTACTGCGCAAAACAGAGGGATTACTGCGGCGTTTTGGACGCCAGCCCTCTTTGCGTGCGCCTTTTGTTGCCCGTCGCATGCGCCGCATCATAGCCACTATGCAGCCAGATGTGGTCAACACGCATACTATATATGCGGATTATGTTGCCTCATTAGCATTGAAAAAGCGAAAACGCCCGCCACTAGTTATCACCATGCATGGTTGTTACGAGCTTTTCTTGCACAAACACGACGGTCAAGAAACTATTCGCCAAGGCAAAGTAGCATTGCATAACGCACAGGCAGTAGTGTACCTGACGGACAAAAATCTGCAGATATTCCAGCTGCCGGGCGTGTCAGCACCAGATGACCGCCTGCGTAAAATATACAATGGCTTTGCTGGAAAGTTTTCAGAAGAGAAACAACAGTGCACGCGCGAAGCTCTGCATATTCCTGCGGATGCCTTTGTGTTTGGGATGGTAGCCCGTGGAATTGCCCAAAAAGGATGGGGAGCAGCTGTAAACTCTTTTGAACGCCTTTCTGCCGATTTTCCGCAGGCCCACTTAGTTTTGGTCGGCCACAGTGATTATCTAGCCCAATTAAAAGCTCGGCACCGGCATCCGCGCATTCACTTTATTGGCTTCTCCCGCAACCCCATCGATTGGGTCGATTTATTTGATGTGGGGCTGCTGCCCAGTTACTTCCATGCCGAAAGTTTACCAAATTCCATTGCTGAATATTTATTCTGTGGTAAGCCCGTAATTGCTTCTTTGATTGGTGAAGTGCCTACAATGCTCGACACACCTATGGGTACTGCTGGCATCATCATCGACCAGTATAACTTCGAGCGAGTTGATGAACAGCAACTGGAACAGGCTATGCGCGCTTATTTGAGCACGCCTACACTCTTGGATATGCACAGGCAGCGCGCATTACAAGCATTTGAAAAGTTCCGCATGACCTACTGTTTGGATTCTTACGAAGCAATTTTTCGTGCAGCGATTGTTGTAAGCCGCTGCTCAGAGCCTAAAAAAGGCGGATGAGTTGTAAGCAGGTACAGGTAACCAAGGTTTGCTGTGGCAGTGCAGCTGAATTCACTACTCGCTTCTTATGAACAGATCTATGTCTTGTCAAGTACTCCTGCTCATTCCCAATTTAGGTTTAGGAGGAGCGCAGCGTGTATTTCACGACCATAGCGTAGAACTGGCCAAACATTACGACGTAACCGAAGCAGTATTCAACCTTGAGGGAGGAAACCTGTTTCCGAGCAACAATTCGGTAGAAAGCTTGGAAGTAGCTGGCGGCGGCTCAGCTCTAGATAAAGTCCGGAACTTTGTGGCCCGAATTACCCGGCTGCGCAACCTAAAACAACGCCTGCGGACGGACATCTGCATCAGCCACTTGGAAGGAGCGGATTACGTGAACCTGCTGAGCAAGGGTTCGGAAAAGGTTATCCTGTGTATTCACGGCTCAAAGCTGCACGACCAGAACATTCGGGGTGCCGTGGGTTGGTTGCGCAAAAAGGTGCTAATGCCCAGCCTGTACAATCGCGCCGACAGGATTGTAACGGTTAGTCGCGACATCAATCCGGAACTCATTAGTGGTTTCGGCGTGAAGCCCGAGAAAATACAGACGATCAATAACTTCTTCGAAGTAGATCGGATTACGGCAAAAGCGCAGGAGCCGCTTAGTGCCGAGGAGCAAGCTGTGTATGATTCGGCGCCGGTACTGGTGACTTCGGGCCGGCTTACCATTCAGAAAAACCAAGCGCCGTTGCTGGATAGTTTTGCCGCGCTGTTGCGAAAGCAGGCGGCCAAGCTCGTGTTTGTCGGCGACGGTGAATTGCGTGATGACTTAACCGCCCGCGCCCGCGCCCTAGGTCTGCGGGTATACGAGGCTTGGAGCAACCATCAGCTCACGCCCGATTACGACGTGTATTTCGTAGGGCTGCAGCAAAATCCCTTCAAGTACATCCGTCCGGCGGCATTGTTTGTGTTCCCGTCGGCTTGGGAAGGTTTTCCCATGGCCTTGGGCGAAGCAATGATTTGTGGAGTACCAGCGGTAACTACCGATTGCCCCACCGGGCCGCGTGAGATTCTGGCACCCGCTTCTAGCGCCCCCGCTCAACCCATTCGCCAAGCCGAAAGGGCTGAATTCGGCATGTTAATGCCCATGTTGAATCAGGCGGCAACGCTGGCTGCCGATCAGCAGGTGTGGACTGAGACCATTGCCGCCTTACTGAACGATGAAGCAGAGCGGCAGCGCCTTGGCAAGCTCGCTAGTCAACGGATGCAAGACTTCACCCGCGAAAAGATCTTCGGGCAATGGGTGCAAGCAATCAACGAGGTACTAGGTGCATGAGCGAACAATTGGTCAACCGATCGGTGCGCCCGGTCATCCTGGTTGCAGATAACTCCACTGCAGTAACCGGAGCCCTAAATGCGATGCGGGGTGCTACTGATCGTTTGCAGCATCAGTTCGAGTTTGTATACGTGCTGCCCAGCGGCAGCAAGGGCGTAGCTGTGCTCGAAGCCGCCGGCTACAAAGTGTACCAAGTGCCGTTTGTCGAGATAAGCAAACGGGTGCGCAACCTAGTATTATATCCGTTTATGCTGCTGCTGAATGGCTGGCGCTTGGCGCGTATTGCCCGCCGCGAAAAGGCTAGTGCGCTGCACATGAACGATTTTTACAACCTAACAGGGGTTATTGCACGGGCTTTTACGGCACTGCCTTTGATCACGCACGTACGCTTTCTGCCGCAAACGCAGGTACAGCCCCTGGCGCGGACATGGCGTTGGCTAGCCGAGCATGTGGCGCATCGCGTGGTGTGTGTGTCGCAGGCTGTGTACCGGTATTTTAGTCCGCTGCCACGCGTGCGGGTAATTGCCGATCCAATTCCGGGACAAGAAAAATACCCGCCCACCAGCGTAGCGCTCCGAACCGACGGAACTGTGCGGATGCTGTATTTGAGCAATTATATACCTGGTAAAGGCCAGAACTTTGCTCTTGAAGCCTTCAGGCATGCTTATGCCCAAGACTCCCGGCTGCGGCTGCGCTTTATGGGCGGCGACATGGGGCTGGAGAAAAACCGCGAATTCAAAGCCCAATTGGTAGCCGCAATGGCTGATGCTGGCTTAAGCGAAGTAGTAACGTTTGGCGGCTTCGAGTCCGATGTAGAGGCCGTTATCAAGCAGGCCGATATTGTGCTGAATTTTTCTGAGTCGGAGTCGTTCTCGCTTACTTGCTTAGACGCGCTCTTTTTCGGCACACCGCTGATTGCCTCGGATTGTGGCGGACCGGCGGAGTTGTTTGAGCATGGGCGCTCCGGGCTGTTGGTGCCCAACCGCGATGTGCCTGCCATGGCTGAGGCCATGGTGCGCCTCGCCGCCGACTTGCCTTTGCGCCAACAGTTTGCCGAAGCCGGACGGGCATTTGTGCGGCATAAGTTTAGTCCCGAAGCTACCTACCTGCAGTTGGGGGCGCTTTACGAGGAGGTTTTGCGCAAACGGTCGAAGTAGTTAACCACTGCCTCGATTACGCGCAGCTGGTCGTCTTCGGAAAGCTCGAAATACAGAGGCAAGCGCACCAAGCAATCAGCAAACCGTTGGGCGTTGGGCAGAGGCCGACCGTCGTGCAGTGCTTGGTAGTACGGGCTGTCGTGGAGCGTTTGGTAGTGAAAAACCGCCAGAATATTCTGCTCGGCTAGGTGCTGTATTAACTGCTGGCGTTCGGGTAGGTTGCGGCACACCAAGTAGAATATGTGCCAATTGTGCTGCGCGTACGCCGGTACAACGGGTAACAGGGCTAGGCCTTCGGCAGCAATTTCTTGAAAGGCATGGTAGTAGCGGTGCCACTGCTGGCGCCGTTGCTCAAGTATTCTAGCCTTTGCCTCTAGTTGTGCCCAGAGATATGCAGCGTTCAGCTCCGAAGGCAAAAACGACGATCCGACATCAACCCACTGGTACTTGGCAGCCTCACCCCGAAAAAAAGCGGCCCTGTTAGTGCCCTTTTCCCACATGATTTCGGCCCTAGGTGCTAGCTCGGGCGAGTTGACGGCCAGCAGCCCGCCTTCGCCGGCAATCAGGTTTTTGGTTTCGTGAAAGGAAAATGCTGCTAGCTGACCAAAGCTTCCTAACGCTTTTCCTAGGTAATAACTCTCGATGGCCTGTGCGGCATCCTCAATCACTGCCAGGTTAAAGCGTTCAGCCAGGTACATAATTGCAGCCATATCGCAGGAAACACCGGCGTAGTGCACGGGTACGATAGCCCGGGTACGCGGCGTAATCAGTGATTCGAGTTGCGAAACATCGATGTTGGGGTGCTCGGCCGAACTGTCGGCAAACACTATGCGTGCACCACGCAGTACAAAAGCATTGGCGGTTGAGGTAAACGTAAACGAAGGCACTACGACCTCGTCGCCGGGAAGTAAGTTCAGCAACAGAGCTGCCATTTCGAGGGCTGCCGTGCCGCTGGTAGTTAACAGCGCTTTGTGGATGTGGTACTGTTGCTCGAAGTAAGTTTGGCACTGCTTGGTGAACCGCCCATTACCCGATAATTGCCCTGCCTTAATTGCTTCCTGGATGTACAGCAACTCGCGGCCCGACTGGTAAGGTTTGTTAAAGGGTATGTGCGTCGGCGTCATGTCAATTACGCGGGGTAGTGGCAGCTATTACGTACAGTGGCCGGTTGCGTACGCCTTCGAATGTTTTGCCTACATAAAGCCCTACAATCCCGAGCACCAGAATAATCAGCCCCGAGAAAAAGCTCATGAAAATGAACAAGCTGGCATAGCCGGGCACCGTAATTTGGCCTAGGGCAAAACGAAGCAGCGTAATCAACCCGAGCAAAAAGGCCACCACCGAAATCAGCAAGCCGGTGTAAACCGTCAGGCGTAGGGGTTTATCGGAATAAGCCAGCATGATGTCGGTAGCTAAGCGAAGCCTTCGACCTAGGTTGTAGGTGGAGGGGCGTTTGCTCTCCAGGTGCTGCACGGGTAAGCTGCATTGCCGAAACCCCGCCCACTGCACCATGGTGGGGAAGTAGCGGATGCTCTCGCGCAATTGCCGTACCGTATCGATTACGCGGCGATGGTATAGGCCGAAGTTGGCTATTTCGGGATTTTGCTTCACACCGGTGAGATAAGATAAGGCACGGTAAAACAAGCGTGAACTAGCGCGTTTCATCCAGTTGTCCTGTCGGTGCTGCCGGGCAGCCAGTACCACGTCGTAGCCGCGCTGCGCGTGCTGGTAAAGTGAAACTATCTCTTCCGGACGGTCTTGCAGGTCGCAGTCCATAACGACCACCCACGTGCCGGCAGCCAAGTCTAGCCCGGCGGTAATGGCGTGGTGCTGCCCAAAATTTCGGCTTAGTCGAAGCCCTCGTATGTTGTTACTGCGTGCAGCGTGCTTTACAATAAGCTGCCAGCTCTCATCAGTGCTGCCATCGTCGATTAAGATTATCTCATAGTCGGTGGAAACCTGTGGCAACACAGTTTCTAATCGCTCAATCAGCTCTTGTATAAGACCTCCGGCTTGATACACCGGACTGATAACTGATATAAGCGGCGTACTAATAGAGACTGACATTGGTTGAGGTTACAGACCTAAATAAGACCAAAGATAGCTATGGCCTATTGTTGAGCGCCGCAAGGCAGGCGAATTGAGAAAGGCCTGACCGTTTAGCTTTCGCAACTAAGAGCCTGTTTGGGTATTGGGGCATGTTGAGCTAGCGAAGCAATGATACTAGAAGGCTGCTATCAGTAGAGATGCTTCGACTGGGCTCAGCATGACGATCGAGGGGTCGTTCTGGCAAAACCCAAACGCGCTTCAAGAATCTTGCGCTTGCCGTACCTTTGCAACCCAATTTGCGGCCACTGCCGTGTATAGTCCCAGTCATGCACATTCTTTTTCTGGTCCCATACCCTCCCGGAAAGGCGCCCTCACAGCGTTTCCGTTTCGAGCAATACCTCGGTTTTTTGCCTGCAGCCGGACATACATGGCGCATGGAGCCCTTTTTGTCTGATAAAACATGGGCAGTCCTTTACCAATCCGGCCATACCCTCGCCAAGATATTAGGTATACTAGCTGGGTTTATGCGTCGTATTTGGGTATTGCTGACACAGGTACCCAAGGCTGATTTTGTGTTTATTCACCGCGAAGCTGCTCCTATCGGCCCCCCGTTATTCGAATGGCTCATTGCAAAGGTGTTTCGCAAACGTATTATATACGACTTTGATGATGCCATCTGGATGAAAGACCCGGCCGGGGAGCGAACCTTCATAAGCAGGCTAAAATGGCAGCAAAAAGTAGGCAGAATATGCCGTTGGGCATACAAAGTAAGCTGCGGCAATGCCTACTTACGAGATTATGCACAACAGTTTAACGCGAATGCCATTATTAACCCAACTACCTTAGATACCGAAACTCGTCATAACCGCATACGTGACCAATACCTGCCGCAGCGGCCGGTTATTGGTTGGACCGGTACTCATACAACCCTTCGGCACCTGGACTTGATTTGGCCAGTTTTAGAACGATTGGAGCAAGAGGGCTTTGAATTCGATTTCAAGGTTATTTCAAACCAAGCTCCTGAATACGCTGGGTTGCGGGCACTTTCGTACATCCCTTGGCGCAAGGAAACCGAGATTGAAGATTTACTGCAATTTCACTTAGGGCTCATGCCACTGGTAGACGACCCCTGGGCTCGCGGCAAGTGCGCGTTCAAAGCCCTGCAATACATGTCATTGGGAATGCCTGCCCTCGTATCGCCGGTAGGCATGAACACCGAAGTAGTACAACAGGGTTACAATGGGTTTGTATGTGATACACCCGACGAATGGTATTCTTCGTTACGTAGCCTGCTAAGCGACCAGGATTTGAGGGCTCAGTTAGGAACGGGGGCTCGTCGTACAATCGTTGAGCGGTACTCCGTTCTTTCAAATCAAAACAATTTCTTGGCTCTGTTTAGTTAAGAAAAGGATGTATGCATAGGACTGCAAACTGGCCTGAGCTGCGAGAGCCAGGAAAATTCGTTATATCCCTTGACTTTGAGCTCAACTGGGGAGTGCGCGATCAGCAAACGCTTGAACAGTATGGTGCTAATATTCTGGGTGTGCATAAGGCTATACCAGCTATGTTGGCTGTGTTTTCTGAATTCAACCTGCGGGCAACTTGGGCTACGGTAGGGTTTTTGTTTTGCAAAGACAAATCTGATTTATTAGCGCATTTGCCAAGCGTTCGGCCTGAATACGTTGATAACAACCTGTCGCCTTACCTGGCCCTTGATGAGATAGGTGACAACGAAGAAAATGATCCTTATCATTTTGGCTTTTCGTTGCTAGAAAAAATCCGACAAACGCCAGGACAGGAAGTTGCCACCCATACTTTCTGTCATTATTATTGCTTAGAGCGCGGACAAACCGCCGAAGCATTTAGGCACGATTTGGCTGCAGCTGTTCAAATAAGTCGTGAGCAGGGATTGGAGGTCCGCAGTTTAGTATTTCCACGCAATCAGAGTAATTCTGATTACTTCGATATTTGCCGAGAATTTGGCATAACAAGTTACCGCGGAAATGAGCCTTCGTGGATATACAAGGAGCGAAATGAGGAAGACCAAAAACTTTACAAACGCGGTGCCAGACTGTTGGATGCATACATCAATATTTCTGGCGAAAATTGTTATTCACTCGAAGATATAGCACGTTCTAGTCCTTATAACATACCGGCTAGTCGGTTTTTGCGGCCTTGGTCAAAAAAATTTAGTTTTTTGGAAAGTTTGCGTATTAAGCGCATCTTGAATGGAATGGAGTATGCCGCGCGCCATGGAAAGGTATTTCATTTATGGTGGCATCCGCACAATTTCGGAATAAACTTAAGCGAAAATATTTCCGTATTGCGCCAAATTGCTAGCTATTATCAGCAGCTACGCGCCAAATACGGTATGGAAAGCCTTTCCATGAATGATATTGCTGTTCGTCTTCAAAATCTTAAAGATATAAATGCATGAGTCAGTCTATTAGCGATAATAATAAAATTGTTATTCTGGCAGGTCCGGGGGAATCGACAAACATCCTGTTTCATGCCTTAAACCAGGAGTTTGGCGTCCATAAAATCATCATTGAGACCCCTGTCAGCCAAAAACAGTTGCTTAAACGTAGGGCGGAAAAACTAGGATGGAATACTGTAGTAGGACAAATTTTATTCAAAGTGCTGATAGCGCAGCCTTTGAAAGCTTCTTCGCAGAAGCGGCTAAATGCAATTAGGGCTTCGGAGGGTTTGGATAATAGTCCTATACCAGAAGAGTATATTACCCGTGTGTCTTCGGTAAATAGCCCGGAGTGTATAAATCAGTTGCAAGGCATAAAGCCCGATGTTATTGTCGTGAATGGCACCCGTATAATATCAAAGAAGGTGCTGACAAGCGTGAATTGTAAATTCATTAATACCCATGCTGGAATAACTCCGCTTTACCGTGGCGTGCATGGTGGGTATTGGGCTTTAGCCAACAACGATTCAGCTCATTGCGGTGTTTCAGTCCACCTAGTAGATCCGGGTATTGACACAGGAGATATCATCGATCAAGCGCTGATTAATCCTACGTCAGAAGATAATTTTGTGACATACCCGCTTTTGCAGTTGGCCGCGGGTTTACCATTATTGAAAAAAGCGGTGCGGGATGCGTTGATTGGTGCTTTACAACTAAAAAATGCTCCGGAAGGAAAGTCTCGTTTGTGGTCGCACCCTACACTGGCAGAATACTTGCGTAATCGCACTCGGTAATCTTTTTATGCGAGCCGGATCTGCTTTGTTAATCTCGCCAAATGCTGCAGCGAAAATCTAGGGATAGATGTGTTTGGGACTTTTGGCGTGCAGTACCACATAACATTGTAGAAAAGCACTCCTTTCTGGGTAACAATACAACCTGCCTGACTGTCCGAATTATAAATTGCTTACTGCCAATAACAATAGATGGCTAGCGCATAATATATTCTGCGCTAAGTATATAAATAGGTATTTGGTAGTGGCTCAGGTAGGCTGACGCGTGGCGTTGTAGTCGTGCAGGAAGAGGTTCACGCAAGCGTCGAGCAGCTTCAGGGAGCGGGAGAACGAGAGCGACTTGCGCACCAGCCGGCCGAGGCGGGCACGCAGCGTGGCGTTGAACCGCTCGACGTGGTTCGTGGTGCCGCGGCAGGTAGCCGGCAGGTGTTGGCGCCAAGGTACCACACCCATGTAGGCTTCCCACAAATCCGTGTAGCACCAAGCCCGGCGGTACTCGGGCGGTAGACGGCGCCATAACTTACGCGCCGTGCGCCGGCCACGACAGCCCAGGGCGTAGGCGACGACCTGGCGCGTGCGCCGGCACCGGGCTAACCACAACCACACCTTCTGCTGCTTGCGGCCCACGAACGTGCACAACTCGTCCAGCTCCAGCCCGTCAACGGGCCGCGGCGGCCAGCGTCTGGCTCAGCGGCGGTAGGCTACGGGCTTTTTTTTAGCCACGCCGTGACCGTCTGGCGTGAAACGCCGAAGATGCGCGTGAGCCCGCGCAGGCTGGTGCGTTCCTGGTAGGCGCGCAGGATTTCGGCTTTCCGCGCCTCCGAATAGGCGCCTTTACCCGGTGCCGAGCGGCTGCTCCGCCCACACGCGCGGCAGTGGTAGCGTTGTTTGCCGTTGCGCGCCAAGCCGTTTTTGCGCAGCGCCGAAGCGCCGCAATACGAACATGCTTCCATGTTCACTTATACGTACGTCAGCCTACCTGAGCCACTACCGGGTGTTTTACCCAGGGGTAGTCAGTTGTTTAATTTCGCTGGGTTTGGTAAGATGTACATTTGGCGCGACCCGCCGGCGTGCCACTTTTTTACTGAACTGCATGTGCTGCATGATGTACAGCGCACTTAGGTAGAAAGGCATAAGTGGAATTTTGTACCGGACTAAAGTGCCAAAATTGCCGCTGCTAATACCAACTCCAATGGCAAATACAATGGAGAATAGGAAGCTGAACGATAAGATGGGGGTGCTAATGATTGTGCTTAAACCCTTTATCAATCCTGCTCGGTAAAACAAAGACAATGTAAGCCAGATAAACATCGTGGCTTCAATAGCAGAAAGCAGCATTACTGGGTTACGCACCTCGAATAAAAAGGGGCGGAAGATAGACACAACTACTGCTTGCGGTGCCACTTTCAGTGTAGATGCCAGAGATCCATCGAACTCTCCAATGTTGTAAACCGAGCCGCTGGCCACGTAGGTACTCAAGTAAGTATGGGTAATACGAGCTCGTTCGCCGAGCTTCTCTACATCGTACTTATCGTCGCCAGCCGTGAGGTTGGTCGCCCCGAAATAACCTGCCACGACCCCTAACGCTAAGAACAGCGGCTTAAGCAAGGCACGTAGGGCTGCGGATTTGATACGGCGGTTGTTTTCGGTGAATACCCAGATAAGCGCTGCTGGCAGAAACGAAAGCAGGATGTACACCTTAACCGATATGAGGACGTACGCACCTAAGGCGCCTAGCAGAGCTGCTGTGGTCAGGTTTTTCTTGGCAATGAATACGTGGTAGAATCCGTAGAACGTCCAGCCGAGGGCACCCATGCACAGCGAGTCCTTCATGAGCCCTGAGCCCCAAAAGAACACCGAAGGCAGGAAAAACACGGCAATGGCCAGCTTTTTATAAGCCAGTGGGTAGATTTTCAAAAACGTGACGTACATCGCCCACATCCCACAAAAGCTAACGAAGGCAAAGCACAACGCAATTACGGCGTAGCTATTGAAGCAAAGTAGCGAGAATACGCCAGCTACCTGTGCAATAAAATACTCGGTGGGCGCATCATACCAATACATGCGCGCGGTGTAGCGAAGCATGTCGGCATCGGGCGGGCTTTGGGCCATGAGTACCTTTAACCCAGTGCCAAATGAACCGCCAAAAGCTTCGTGAATTACCTTGACGTGGTGAAAGTAATTGAAGGTGTCGCCCCCGCTGTAATAGAACTGGTAGATCAGTCCTAATCCAATCGCCCCAATAAACTTAACCGTAAGGGCGGGGATAAAGTAGCGGCGCGTAAGTGCGTTGGTGTAGCGCTTACGGATAGCGAATGCAATACCGTAGAAAATGCCTAGGTAGAGAGGCGTCAAAAAAAGGTCCTTCAGCTCCATAGCTCCTAGGTAAGCGAAAAGGCCTTAACCTTTCTTGTTCTTCTTCAAATAAGCCCGGGCCTCGCGGTACTGTTCGCTTTTGTGGTCGGCTTTATTGTGTACCACACCATAGTAACGTACGGCGGCCTTTACATCTTTGGCCTTATCGGCGATGCGGGCCAGGTTGAGGTTGGCGTAGAGGTAAAACCCGCCGCTGGTTTCGTTGGTGCTTTCGGCAAACACGATGCAGCGCTGGTAGTACTCCTTGGCCTTGTTGATGTCCTTGTATTTGTTTTGCATCAGCCAACCTAGGAAGTAGGTGGCGTAGCGGCCGCTGATGCCCTCGTAGCCCGGAAAGCCACGGTTGATTTTGTCCAGAATTTCGCGGCTTACCCGTTCGCATTCCCGAAACTCGCCCTCGTTAAAGCACAACAGCGCGTAGAAGCGTTGAAAGTAGCCGTTATCGGGGTAGTTGGTGGCCAGCGAGCGGGCAATGGGCATGGCCGCCGTGGGGTTGTTCTCCTCGTTGTTGAGGATGCGCATCAAAAATACTTTCGCCTCGGGACCTACATACACGCCGTTATCGGCCACGTTGCGGAGTTGCTGCAGGCCAAGCTGTTTGTTGCCCTTCGGGAAAAGGAGCAATACAGGCTTGAGCAAGGGGTAATTATCCGGAATCCAGACGGCGTAATAGTTGAATAACGCCTGCCCGAACAAGAACTCGGGGCTGAGGCCGTTGGCTTCTTTGCTCAGCTCCAGGTATTTGAGGGAACGTTTGCTTGATACCGTAGCTTTTCGCCAGTTGGCGCGCTCGGCATTCAGGCGCGCATCGAACCCGTACGAAGCGGCCAGGAAAAAGCAGGCCTCGTAGTTGCGGTTGTCTTGTTCGTATAGCTTTTCGGCCTTCACGATTGCCGTATCCATGTAGGCAAAAAACGGCCGGTCGTAGAGCGTGGTCTGGATGTTCGTGGGCATGATCTTCCACCATTGGCTGAGGCCTAGGAGGAAGTACGGCATGGGGTGGTTGGGATAGCGGCGCCGAAGCGAGCGGAATTGCTTTTCGGCCTTGTCGTACTTGAAGTTGTACAGATTGCGCACGGCCCCGTCGAGCTCCAATTGGATGTCCTTGTCGAGCAGCAGCCAGCCTTTGGTGTCCACTGCGCCGGGAGCCACATCAACGTTTTCCAGCTGAATGTTGCGAATGGGCGCGTTGCGCTTAGTCGTGTCGGCTGATTGGGCGGCTGCCGCGCTTGGCAAGGCCAGCAGCAAGCCAATTACCACATACAACCACAGGATAAAACGCAGATGAAAACGCATGGATTAATCTAAAGGAAACGGAAGGCGGAAAGACAGCCAGCGCTCCGCTACCAAACGGAACAGCTAAAATACGCTATTTAGGTTAGAATTTGGACAAAATAGCCTCTTCTATGAATCTGCTGCACACGTTATGCCGCATAGCGGCTCCCTCAGGCCACGAAGCCCCGCTCACCGAATTTGTGCTTCGTTACGTTGCAGAGCAAGCGCCGGCCTGGCGAGTTCAGCCAACGGTGTTGGCCGGTGGAGAGTTTCAGGATTGTATTATTCTGGTCTTCGGCCAGCCCAGAACAGCGGTTTTCGCGCATCTTGATTCGATTGGGTTTACGGTGCGGTACGGCAAGCAACTGGTGCGCATCGGCGGCCCGGATGCCGAAACGGGCTACCGGCTGGTGGGGCAGGACGCGCAGGGGGAAATTGATTGCACGCTCACGGTAGACGAGAAAACCGGGGCCTTGGGTTATGAGTTCAACCGCGAGATTGAACGCGGGACGGAACTGACCTTCCGCTGCGACTTCCGCGAAACCGACGAGGCCGTGCAAAGCTGCTACCTCGACAACCGCCTGGGTGTCTGGACGGCCTTGCGGCTGTGCGAGACGCTGGAGCATGGCATCGTGGTCTTCAGCTGCTGGGAGGAGCACGGCGGCGGCTCGGTGGCGTACCTGGCCGATTACATCTACAAGCACTACGGCGTGCGCCAGGCGTTGGTGTGCGACATTACGTGGGTTACCGAGGGCGTGCACCCTGGCCAGGGCTGCGTCATCTCGCTGCGCGACTCTCTCATTCCGCGGCGCTCGTACGTGGAGCGCATCCGCCGGATTGCCAAGGCCTCGGGCATTGCGCACCAGCTGGAAGTGGAGGGCAGCGGCGGCTCCGACGGCAAGGAGCTGCAGCACGGCGCCCAGCCCTGGGACTGGTGCTTCGTGGGGGCTCCGGAAGACAACGTGCACACCCCCGACGAGATTGTGCATAAAGCCGACATCGACAGCATGTTGCGCCTCTACCAGGTGCTCATGCAGGAGCTGTAAGCTGGACGCAAGAAGGAAATAGTTGGGCTTGTGGGTAAAAAGCCTATTTTTCAAGCGCCAACCTGTGCTATTCTCACTTTTCCTTCTTCCTCAACCCCAACACCGCTTTATGACCATTCTCTACCTCGCACCCGGGCTTGGGCTGCTGGCGCTGCTTTACACAGCGCTGCGCTCGGGCTGGGTTGCCCGGCAAGATGCCGGCGACGACCGCATGCGCACCATTGCCGGCTACATTGCCGATGGCGCCATTGCCTTCTTACGAGCTGAATACCGTGTGCTGGCCCTGTTTGCGCTGATTGCCTGCGTGTTTTTGGGCCTGATAAGCGTGGGCAACGAACGTTCGCACCCCCTTATCATCGGCGCTTTCTTGCTGGGCGCTGTTTTCTCGGCCACGGCGGGCTATATCGGGATGAAGATTGCCACCAAGGCCAACGTACGCACGGCGCAGGCAGCACGCACCAGCCTTTCGCAGGCGCTCAAGGTGTCGTTTGCGGGTGGCTCGGTTATGGGCATGGGCGTTGCCGGTTTGGCCGTGCTCGGCCTGGGCGGCTTGTTTATCGCCTTCTACTACCTGTTTGTGGGCAATGCCAGCGCCAACGGCCCCGAAATGGAGCGTGCCCTTGAGGTGCTCACCGGTTTCTCCCTAGGTGCCGAAAGCATTGCCTTGTTTGCGAGGGTAGGAGGGGGCATTTACACCAAGGCGGCCGACGTGGGAGCCGACCTGGTGGGCAAGGTTGAAGCCGGTATTCCGGAAGACGACCCGCGCAACCCCGCCACCATTGCCGACAACGTAGGCGACAATGTGGGCGACGTAGCCGGCATGGGTGCCGACTTGTTCGGCTCGTATGTGGCTACCATTCTGGCTACCATGGTCCTAGGTCGGGAAGTAGTAGCCGCCGGCGACAACTTCAACGGCCTGTCGCCGATACTGCTGCCGATGGTAATTGCGGGCCTGGGCATCGTGTTCTCGCTGATCGGAATTCTGTTCGTGCGGGTGAAGGAAGGCGGCAACGTGCAGGGCGCCCTGAATATGGGCAACTGGATTTCTATTCTGCTAACCGGCGTTGCCTCCTGGTTTGTGATTCACTACATCTTGCCCAGCGGTACCCTCGGTATGAACCGCCTGGGCTCGGCGCCCTTCACGGCTACCGACGTGTTTTGGGCCGTGGCCGTGGGCCTGGTGGTGGGCGCGCTGATGAGCATGATTACCGAATACTACACCGCCATGGGCAAGCGCCCGGTGCTCAGCATTGTGCGCCAAAGCAGCACCGGCCACGCTACCACCGTAATCGGTGGCTTGGCCGTAGGCATGGAGTCGACGGTGCTGCCCATCATCGTGCTGGCGGCGGGCATTGTGCTGTCGTATGAGTTTGCGGGCCTGTACGGCGTGGCCATTGCCGCGGCGGGCATGATGGCAACTACCGCTATGCAGCTGGCCATTGATGCCTTCGGGCCGATTGCCGATAACGCCGGTGGTATTGCCGAGATGAGCGAACTGCCCAAGGAAGTACGCGAGCGTACCGACATTCTGGACGCGGTGGGCAATACCACGGCCGCTACGGGCAAGGGCTTTGCCATTGCCTCGGCGGCGCTTACGTCGTTGGCGTTGTTTGCCGCCTTTATGGGCACGGCTAACATCAATACCATTGATATCAGCAACGCCCGGGTGCTGGCGGGCTTGTTTATCGGGGCTATGGTGCCGTTTATCTTCTCGGCGTTGGCTATTGCGGCTGTGGGCCGGGCCGCCATGGCCATGGTGCAGGAAGTACGGCGGCAGTTCCGCGAAATTCCGGGCATTATGGAGGGCACCGGCCGCCCCGAGTACGAAAAGTGCGTGGCTATTTCAACGCAGGCCGCCATCCGGGAGATGCTGCTGCCGGGTGCTATTGCCCTTATTTCGCCCATCATCATCGGTTATGCTTTTGGGCCCGAGGTGCTGGGCGGCACGCTGGCCGGCGTTACCGTTTCGGGCGTGCTGATGGCCATGTTCCAGAGCAACGCCGGCGGCGCCTGGGACAACGCCAAGAAGTCGTTTGAGAAGGGCGTGATGGTGAACGGCAAAATGGAGTACAAGGGCTCCGACGCCCACAAAGCCTCCGTAACCGGCGACACCGTAGGCGACCCGTTCAAGGACACCTCGGGCCCGTCGATGAACATCCTGATCAAGCTGATGAGCATCGTGTCGTTGGTGATTGCGCCGCACATTGCCCGCGAGGGCAACGTGCCGGCCGAGCGCGGCGTGGCGCCGGCGCCGCTGCGCCCGGCCACCGAGCAGGTGCTGCCGGCTGCCAAGCCCCAGGTGCGCTACGCCGACCTAGGCACCGAGGCCGGGCGCATCGTCCTCACCTCGTTGCTGAAACGCGCCGAATAGGGCCCCGGCAACGTATGACAAGGGAGCAGCCTTCCTGCCAACCGGGAGGGCTGCTCTTTTTTGTCGTACCTTCGCCGCACTTTCGCCCCCACGCCAATCCACCCCTGGCATGCCTCAGGCCACTATCTCGCTGCATAACAAAGAGTTTGCTCCCTATCTGTCCGAAGCTCAGCTGATTGCTGCTGTGCGCGCAGTGGCCCAGCAACTCAACCGCGACTACGCCGGCAAAAAACCTTTGCTGCTGGCCGTGCTCAACGGCTCGTTTATGTTCGCCTCCGACCTGATGAAGGAGTTAAGCATCGACTGCGAAATCAGCTTCATCCGGGTGGCGTCGTACCAGGGCACCAGCAGCACCGGCGAGATAAAGGAAATCCTAGGTCTGCAAGAGGCCGTAGAAGGCCGGCACCTGGTGGTACTGGAAGACATTGTTGACACGGGCCACACCATGAAGGCCCTGCTCGAGCAATTGCAGGCCAAGCAGCCGGCATCGGTTGAGGTGGCGACCCTGCTCATCAAGCCCGAATGCCTGCAACACCAGCTCAACATCAAGTACCAGGGCTTAGCCATTCCGAACGACTTTGTGGTGGGCTACGGCCTCGACTACGATGGCCTCGGCCGCAACTACCGCGACCTGTACCGCGCTGTGTAGCGCGCCCAGACTTGGCTAATCTTTCTTATATTACACTCGCCCCCGTTTTTCTCACAATCCCTCCCGCTTTCTCGCGTCATGCTTAATATTGTGTTGTTCGGCCCTCCCGGGGCTGGTAAAGGAACCCAGAGCCAAAACCTCATTCAGCGTTATGGCCTGGTACACCTCTCCACCGGCGACTTGCTCCGCTCGCAAATTGCTCAAGGCACCGAGCTTGGCCTCACGGCCAAAAAACTCATGGATGCCGGCGAGTTGGTGCCCGATGCGGTGGTGATTGGCATGATCGAGACGCAACTGGCCAGCAACCGAACCGCCGGCGGCTTCATCTTCGACGGTTTTCCGCGTACGATTCCGCAGGCCGTGGCGCTCGACGAGCTGATGCAGCGCTACGACACCGGCATTTCGTGCATGATTGCCCTGGAGGTAACCGAAGACGAACTGGTGAAGCGCCTGCTCGAGCGCGGCAAAACCTCGGGCCGCCCCGACGACCAGAACGAAGAGCTGATCCGGCGCCGCGTGGTGGAGTACAACACCAAAACCGCCCAAGTGGCCTCGTACTACGCCGAGCAGGATAAATTCCACGCTGTAAACGGCATCGGCTCCATCGACGGCATCTTCCAGCAACTCTGCCACCTCATCGATTCGCACCAGCCCGCTACGGTGGTTGATGGCAGCCAGGCCGCCGACGAGGTAAAAGCATAACTTTGCGGCGTGGGTTTGGCCTGCCGAACCCGCTACCGATACCATCCCGTCATCCTGAGCCAAGCGAAGGACCTTATCACGCTGGAACGGTGTTTACCAAACCCGTTCCGTCCTGACAAGACCCTACGCTTTGCTCAGGATGACGGCTTTATTGGAATGAGTGGATGAACGGATGAGCAGATGAGTAGATACGCGGCCAACCCCGCGCAACTCATCCATTCATCCGCTCATTCGCTCATTCACTCATCCAATTACTGACCGCCTGTGGCTTCCAACAACTTCATCGACTACGTAAAAATCTGCTGCCGCTCGGGTAGGGGCGGAGCCGGTTCGCGCCATATGTTCCGCGCCAAAGGCAAGCCCCTAGGTGGCCCCGATGGCGGCGACGGTGGCCGCGGTGGTCATATCATCCTCAAAGGCAACAAGCAGCTCTGGACACTGCTGCACCTGCAGTACAAGAAGCACGTAATTGCCGGCCACGGCGAAGGCGGCGGCGAAAACCTGCGCACCGGCGCACAGGGCGAAGACATTATCCTGGAAGTGCCCCTGGGTACCATTGCCCGCGACGCCGAAACGGGCGAAGTGCGGGCCGAGATTACCGAAGACGGGCAGCAGATCATCCTGACGCCGGGCGGCCGCGGCGGCCTCGGCAACGACCACTTCAAGTCGGCCACCAACCAGGCGCCAACCTACGCGCAGCCCGGCGAGCCGGGCCAGGAAGTCTGGAATATTCTGGAGCTGAAGCTGCTGGCCGACGTGGGTTTGGTGGGCTTCCCGAACGCGGGCAAAAGCACGCTGCTGTCGGTGGTTTCGGCTGCCACGCCCAAAATTGCCGATTATGCCTTCACCACCCTGGTGCCCAACCTAGGGGTGGTAGGCTACCGCGACTACCAGTCGTTCGTGATGGCCGATATTCCGGGTATTATTGAGGGGGCGGCCGAGGGCAAAGGCCTGGGGCTGCGCTTTTTGCGGCACATCGAGCGCAACGCCACGCTGCTGTTCATGATTGCGGCCGACTCGCCGGATATTGCCGCCGAGTACCAGGTGCTGCTGAGCGAGCTGGAGCAGTTTAATCCCGACTTGCTGGAAAAGCGCCGAGTGCTGGCCATCACTAAATCCGATATGCTGGACGAGGAGCTGGAGGCCGAAATTACGGCCACGCTGCCCCACGATGTGCCGCACGTGTTCATCTCCAGCATCACCCAGAAAAACATTCAGAAGCTGAAGGACCTGCTCTGGCAGCAAATTCAAGAAGCCCGCCGCGAAGACCCCAAGCCGCTGCGCCACAGCATTTGGGTACAGAAAAGCAACGACGACGCGGACGAGTTCGAAGACGACGAGCAGGAATTGTCGGAGGACCAGTTCGACTAGTGCCGCCAACCGACCTAGGAAGCCGCTGGCCTTAGCTGCGCATAAAACAGCTGGGCGGCGGCTTCGAGCAGGGGCAAATCGGTGCTGCGCTCCTGGCAGCGCTGCATGTCGTAGTGGCAAAGCGTGCCGAATGGCTGGCCTTGCCCATCGCGGATAAGCACTCCGCAGTACGACACCACGGGTGTATCAACGATGCCTTTCACGCGCAAGTCGGTGGAGGCATCGTTTATTTCCAGGGGTTGTTGCTGCCGGCCCACCAACGAGCAATATGTTGCCTCCATGGGGGCATCGGCACCTTTCTCCTGCGTGGGGTTGTAGCGGTCGTACAGGGCCTCGTTGCGGAGCGTGTCGCCATCGAAGCGGAAAATACCCGTGTAGCGGTGCGGGGTGCGGTTGTTCAGGTATTTGAGGGCAGCGTGAATGCCGTGCAGGTGCAGAATGTGAGTAAACTCGCTTACCTCAAGCTGCATGGTTGAGTCTTGTAGTTGAGCGGTGGTTGTCATGGCAGGCGAGTGAACTTGGTGTGTAGGAGGACTGCTTTGGGGCAGCGGGCGGCGCTGTAAAGATACTTAGTCAGTATTAAGACTATAAACATTTTCAGAGCGAAATGGACCCCGGTGGCAGCGCAAACTATCGCCTGCAGCCGGGTGCGCCAATTGGCCGGCCAAGTGCGGCTGGCTGCGTTACTTTGTCTGAACTAAACCACCTAGGGCTGAGGTTTCTGTGCCACTATGTCACCACGGTGGCGTTTGGCAGGCTCCTTGTGCCTGCAGGTGTTCTGAAAAGGAACACCCATCCCCTGAAATAGAAGCTGTAAGGAATGGCTGACGCACAATATCCGCACACCGAAGAGTCGCAGCAAACCAATGGCGCGACCAACCACGCCGACCACGTAGCCGGCGAAATGTTTGACGAGCAAGCTACCGCCGAAACTGCCGACAACGGCGGGGCCGCGGCCGATGCCTCGCGTGCCGACCAGGAAATAGCCGATTTGAAAGACAAGTACCTGCGCCTCGCGGCCGAGTTCGAGAACTACAAGCGCCGCACCACCAAAGAGCGCGCCGACCTGTTCAAGACGGCCAACCAGGAGCTGATGATGGTGCTGCTACCCGTGCTCGATGACTTTGAGCGGGCCCGCCAGCACACCCAGAATACCGACGATGCCAATGTGGTGCGCGAAAGCATCGACATCATCTACGGCAAGATCACGAAAGCCCTGCAGCAAAAAGGCCTGCAGACGATGGAGACCAAAGGCGGGGCGTTCGACCCCGAATTGCACGAGGCCATTACCCAGATTCCGGCTCCGTCGGAAGACCTGAAGGGCAAGGTGGTCGACGAAGTGGAAAAGGGCTACTACCTCGGCGACAAAGTGATTCGCCACGCCAAGGTGGTGCTAGGACAGTAAATTTTTCTGGTAGTAGGTATTGGGTAGTTGGACTTAGGGCCAACATGATCTTAACACCTGATACTGAATACCTAATACCGACAACGTCATGTCGACGAAGCGAGACTATTACGAGATACTGGGCGTAGCCAAAAACGCGTCGGCCGATGAAATCAAGAAGGCGTACCGCAAGGTGGCCATCAAGTTTCACCCCGACAAGAACCCCGACGACCCTTCGGCCGAAGACAAGTTTAAGGAAGCCGCCGAGGCCTACGAGGTATTGTCGGACGACCAGAAGCGCGCCCGCTACGACCGGTTTGGCCACCAGGGCGTAGGCGGAGCCGGCGGCAACGGCCACGGACCGAGCATGGAGGACATCTTCTCGCAGTTCGGCGACATTTTCGGGGGCGGCGGCTTCGAGGGCTTTTTCGGCGGCGGTGCCCGCAGCCAGGGCCGGCGCGTGCGCAAAGGCTCCAACCTGCGCATCAAGCTGAAGCTCGACCTCGACGAAGTAGCCAACGGCGTTGAGAAGAAAATTAAGGTAAAGCGCTACACGGCTTGCAACACCTGCTCGGGCACGGGCGCCAAAAATGGCACCGAGGTGCACGATTGCGGCACCTGCCACGGCCAGGGCCAGGTAAAGCGCGTGGTGCAAACCATGCTCGGCCAAATGGTGAGCAGCAGCACCTGCCCCACCTGCCACGGCGAGGGCAAGGTGGTAACGAACAAGTGCGACGTGTGCCACGGCGAAGGCCGCCAGTTGCAGGAAGAAATCATTCCGATCAACATTCCGGCGGGCGTGGCCGAGGGCATGCAGCTGAGCATGAACGGCAAAGGCAACTACCCCGAGCGCGGCGGCGTACCCGGCGACCTGCTCATTCAGATTGAGGAGGAGCCGCACGAACTGCTGAAGCGCGACGGCAACAACGTGGTGCTCGATCAGTACATCTCCATCATCGATGCGGCCCTAGGTGCCAGCGTGGAGGTGCCCACCATTGAGGGCAAGGTGAAGGTGAAGATTGACCCGGGCACGCAGGCCGGCAAAATTCTGCGCCTGCGCGGCAAAGGCATTCCCGACCTGAATGGCTACGGCAAAGGCGACCAACTGATTCACATCAACGTCTGGACGCCCAAGAACGTGACCAACGAGGAGCGCGCCCTGCTCGAAAAGCTGCGTTCGTCGCCCAACTTTACGCCCAGCCCCGGCAAAAACGAGAAAGGCTTCTTCGAGAAAGTGAAAGAGTACTTTCAGTAAACCCCTGGCACCCTAGGTGCTACCGAAGCCCGATCTGCTAAGCAGATCGGGCTTTTTTGTTAGGCTTGCGAAACCCGCTGCTCTACCACCAGAAAAATATTCGGGGCTGGGTGTAATGCGTGCGCAGCAGGGGCGATTAATTCGTCGACTTAGTTGCTCATGAGCCCTGCCGCACCCTCATCTGCCGAATTTACCGCTCGCCTGGCCGAGCATCAGCCGTTGCTGTGGCGCGTGTGCCGCATGTACTGCCCCGATGCCACCGATCAGCAGGACCTGTACCAGGAAATTGTGCTGCAGCTGTGGCGCGCGTGGCCCCGCTACCAGCCCGGCGCGGCCAAGCTCAGCACCTGGCTCTACCGCGTAGCCCTCAACGTGGCCATATCCGATTTGCGGCGCCGCACCCGCCACCCCGGTACCGCCGAGCTCGAGCCCGATGCCCCCTACGCCGCCCCGCCCCCCGACGACCTAGGCGACGACCTGGCCCAGCTGTACCGCGCCATCGAGCGGTTGTCGGAAGTAGAGAAGGCCTTTGTGCTGCTGTACCTCGAAGAGCGCAGCTACGAAGAAATGGCCGATATCCTCGGCATCACCCAAAACAACGTGCGCGTGAAAATGCACCGCGTGCAAGAGAAACTTCGCACCCTGTTTGTTCGCCTCGTCTGATGGAACTTGATGACCTGCGGCGCCGCTGGCAACAAGCCGCGCCCACCGAACCCCGGGCCGCTACCGACGCGGCTAAGCTGGAACGCCTCGTGAGCCGCCGCTCCCAAAACGCTGTGGCCAAGATGCGCCGCAACGCCTGGCTGGAAATTGCCCTCGCTGTTGCCTTCGTGCTCGGAGCCGGCGCAAGCCTAGCCGCCGGGGTTACGGGGCAAGTGCGGGCCATGTTGGTGTACCTCGTGGTGGTGTGCCTGCTCAGCGGTTTCTACTATCACCGCAAGCTGACGGTGCTCAATCGGCTGGCCGATTTTTCGGGGGCGGTGCACGAGCACGTAGCGAGGCAGTTGGCCGGATTACGCGGGCTGGTGCGGCTTTACTACCGGGTTACGCTCTGGTCGACGCCAGTGGCGATGGGGATTTGCATCTTTTACATCGCGGGCGAAATCATGCAGCGCCTGAGCGGACGCGCCCTGTGGGTGGCGCTGGGCATAACGGGCTTGATATACCTCCTGTTTAGCGTGCTCATGTTTTTCGGAATCCGCTGGTTTACGCGTTGGTACCTGCAAACCCTGTACGGCCAACACCTCGACTACCTCGAAACCTCGCTGCGCGAGCTGAGCGCCGAGGAGTAGCCGCGCAGTCTGAGTTATCATTTCGCTGCTTGGTCGGGCCAAAACCACCGTTCAGGCAAGATTTCGGGCCGGCGCGTGCCGCCGTGCGTTCGAAGTCTCTACCTTGCTGTCCACAACCATTTCTCAACGGCCGTGAAACCAATTTTACAGGCGATTGACGTACGCAAGCAGTACGCCAACCACACCGCCCTCGATGGCGTGAGTCTCGAGGTGCCTGAAGGCTCCATTTTTGGCCTGCTCGGCCCCAACGGCGCCGGCAAAACCTCGCTCATCCGCATCATTACCCAAATTACGGGCCCCGACGGTGGCGAAATCCGGTTTCGGGGCGAGCGGCTGAACCCCGCCCACATCGGCCAGATTGGCTACCTGCCCGAGGAGCGCGGCCTCTACAAAAAGATGAAAGTAGGGGAGCAGCTGATGTACCTCGCGCAGCTGAAAGGCTTATCGAAGGCCGAGGCCAACCAGAAAATCCGGTACTGGCTCGATCGGTTCGACATCAAAACCTGGGCCGGCAAAAACGTAGAGGACCTCTCGAAGGGCATGCAGCAGAAGGTGCAGTTTGTGGCCACCGTGGTGCACGACCCCGCCCTGCTCATTCTCGACGAGCCGTTCTCGGGTTTCGACCCCATCAACGCCAACCTGCTGAAGGACGAAATCCTGGCCTTGCGCGAGCAGGGTACCACCATCATCTTCTCCACGCACCGCATGGAGTCGGTGGAGGAGCTCTGCGACCACATTGCCCTGATTAACCGCTCGCAGAAAGTGCTGGATGGGCAAGTGCGCGACGTGCGCAACGCCTACCGCACCCAAACCTACGAGGTGGAGGGCCGCGGCCAGCTGATGGTGGTGCACCCCGATTTTGAAGTGGTGGAGCAGAAGAAGCGCGAAAACGACCATTTCTACGCCCGCATCCGCATTTTGCACGACCTCACGCCCAACGATTTGCTGCGCTACCTCATCGGGGCCGGCGGGGTGGAGGTGCACGCTTTCCGCGAGCGTATCCCGAGCATCAACGAAATCTTTATCCGGCGCGTGCGCGAAACCCAGCCCGATTACGTGCCCGAAACCGACTCGGTAACGGCGTAAGGCAGGCTGCCTTTTGCGGCTGTGCCTAGGTGCTGCAAAGCCTTCGAACACCTAGGGGCCCGCCCAAGTGCTTGTGCTTGCTGCCCTACACGGCAGGCGCTATTCTTCTCTCAAAACATCAACACAATCATGTCTAAAATCTGGCTTATCGCGCAGCGCGAGTACCTCACTCGGGTGCGCAAAAAAAGCTTTATCATCATGTCGCTTATCGGGCCGCTGCTTACGGTGGCCTTGTTTGCGGTGCCGGTGCTCATCGCGAAAATGTCGGACAGCGGCAAGGTGGTAGCCATTGCCGATGCCGGCGGGTTGTTTGCCGATAAGCTGCCCGAAAGCAAGGACGACATCAGCTTCACGCGCGTATCGCCCGATTTGGCCACGGCCAAGCAGGAGTTTCAGAAAGCCAAGTACGACGCCCTGCTGTACGTACCGAAAATGGACATCGGCAACCCCGATGGGTTTCAGGTGTTTTCGCGGAAGGGCCTGAGCCTAACCCTCGAAAACGACATTCGGCGGGCTGCCAACAAAGCCATCGAAAACCGCCGGCTGCAGCAAGCCGGCATCGACCGCTCGGTGCTCGATAACCTCAAGGCCGACATCGATCTGCAAACCGTGAGCCTGAGTGATGAAGGCGAAAAGAGCTCCAGCACGGGCATCAGCACGGGCGTGGCGTACTTTTTCGGCTTCCTGATCTACATCTTCATTTTCCTCTACGGCGTGCAGATTATGCGCGGCGTGATGGAGGAAAAAACCAACCGCATTGTGGAGGTGGTAATTTCCTCCGTGAAGCCCTTCCAGCTGATGATGGGCAAGGTGCTGGGCATTGCCGGCGTGGGCTTTACGCAGCTGGCGTTGTGGGTGCTGCTTTCCATGGGCATCAGCACAGCAGCTTCTGCCTTCGTCAGCCCCGATAAGGCCGTGGCTAGCCAGGCCGCCAGCGTTTCGGGCACTACTGCCGATGTTGACGCTACAGCCATTGCCCGCAAGGATACGCCTGCCGACGAGGCCGCGAAAAAGGAGAACTTCTCGGCAAAAGCCTTTCAGGCCCTGGACAACGCCGACCTGAACATGCCCTTGCTGCTGGGCTGCTTCCTGTTCTACTTCCTGGGCGGGTACCTGTTCTACGGCGCCCTGTTCGGGGCCATCGGCTCGGCCGTGGACAGCGAAACCGACACCCAGCAGTTTATGATGCCCGTGACGATGCCGCTGGTACTCACGTTTGTGGTGTCGCAGGCCATCCTGACAACCAACCCCAACGGCTCGGTGGCGTTCTGGATGTCGATGATTCCGTTTACCTCGCCCATTGCCATGATGATGCGCCTGCCCTTCGGCGGCGTGCCGGCCTGGCAAATTGCCATGTCGATGGCGCTGCTGATTGCCGGTTTTATGGGCACCATCTGGCTGGCGGGCCGCATCTACCGCGTGGGTATTCTGATGTACGGCAAAAAAGTAACCTACGGCGAGCTGTCGAAGTGGCTCTTCTACAAAGGCTAGCCGCTTGCTTGCTCCCTTGATAACCGAAGCCCTTCCTGACCTAGGAAGGGCTTCGGTGCTTTACGGCCGAGGTAGTTTCTAATCGTTACTTTGGGGCATGAAACAACTGCTGCGCGCGCCCTTGCTGGTGTTGCTGGTGCTGGCTTTGCTGGCAAGCTGCGACGATGATCCGCTGAAGGACAAGGTAAAATACACCGTTGCGCTGCGGGTTACCGGCCAGAACCTCGCCGGCCTGGGCGCCGAAATGCACTACACCTCGGTACGAAACACCACCACCAACCCCCAGCCCGGCCCCAGCGGCCACTACACCTACGCCGTGCGGGCCGATAGCACGTACAACCTGGGCGAGTTTGGCTGGTACGACCACCTGGATGCCGCCATTGCCCTGCGCAACGTAAGCTGCAGCAGCGCGCTCCAGCCCGCTGCCAACAGTTGGCTGAAACTGGAAATGCTGGTAAACGGCCGCGTGGTAGATCGGGTGGAGTTGAACAGTGCCTCGCGCAATACCGTAACCTGTGCGCCCTATTGGCTTATTGGCATGGGTGCCGAAGGCGACGATTGGGACTAACACACAGGCAGCGTCGGGCTGCTCGCTACTATGATTCGAGTTTTGCTTGCTGCTCTGTTTATGCTCGCTACGGCAACGGCTTCTGCAACCGGCTCCGGCCCCGACAACACCGACGACCGGCCCGCCTACCGCCTCTTCACGGCCGATGGCAAGCCGGTATCATTCGGCCGGATGACCAAGGAGCTGGCTGGGGCCGATGTGGTGCTGTTCGGCGAGCAGCACAACGACCCCATGGCGCACTGGCTGGAGCTGCAGGTGGCCAAGGAGCTGGCGCAGCGCAAAGCGGGGCAGCTGGTCCTAGGTCTGGAAATGTTCGAGCGCGACGTGCAGCCCCTGGTGGAGCAGTACAACGTGGGCGAGCTGGACGACAAAGCGTTTGAGGAGCAAAGCCGCCCCTGGCCCAATTACCCCACCGACTACAAGCCCCTGCTGCTACTGGCCAGGCAACAGAAGCTGCGCGTGGTGGGCACCAACGTGCCCCGCCGCTTCGCGCAGCAAGTAGCCAAGGGCAGCCTCACGGCCCTCGATGCCCTAGGTGCCGACGAGAAAAAGTGGGTGGCGCCCTTGCCCATCAAGGTCGATTACAACCTGCCCGGCTACCAGAATATGTTTAAGATGTTCGGCGGCGACGCGGCCCACGCAGCCGGCGTGCAAAACATTGTGCAGGCCCAGGCCCTCAAAGACGCCACCATGGCGCACTTCATCCGCCAAAGCCGCCAGCCCGGCCAATTGCTGCTGCACCTAAACGGCGCGTACCACTCCGATAACCACGACGGCATTGTGTGGTACCTGCGCCAGGCCGAGCCTCAGCTACGCATTCTTACCATCAGCACCGTAACGCAGGAGCAACTCGGCAAGCTTGATAAGGAGCACCTGAAAAAAGCAGACTATGTGCTGGTGGTGCCGGCCGATATGACGAAGACGTATTGAACTAACCTAGGGATGAAGCCGGGCATCCGGCTCGGTCAGTGCCTGCGCCACGCGCTGGTACGCATTAGTTTACGCATGTCGGGCTTCAACAGCCACCGCATCCACAACCCATTGTCACGTGAAAAATTGCACAAGTAACATTGCCTGCTTGCTAACAGCGATTACCCTGGCTGGCTGTAACAGATGTGATGATGTAGACCCCCCGAACAGTTCGCTGGCCTTCTTGCTAGTGTCGCCGACAAGTCAAAACCTGATTGGGCGCTCTACTTCCCAATACCACCCCGACTCGATTAGAATAAGCTACCAGGGCGTAGCGGCTGACTTCACCGTGTATAACGAGTCTGTTGCAGGACCCGGCAGCGTGGTAGAACTGCGCCCCGTGGGATTCGATGGCAAATCTGACGCCCGATTGTTCATTCGTCTAAATCGTATGGATACCGACACGCTCGACATCACTTACACCATTAAAGAAAGCAAGTGCTTCGACGTCTTTCGGTACAACAGCGTATTCTACAATGGGCTACGGATGGGGCAAGACGGTAATGGGTTTTATCGGCTCATTAAGCGGTAATAGATAGGGTATAATTGTTCTTCTCAGCACATAAACGCTATTACGCTGTACATATGATTTCAACCCGCAACTACGCCGCCCTGCCCGACGCCCCAACCCTGCAACGCCTCTGCAAATCGTTGGCGGTGCTCGATGCCATCAACTCGCAGGAGTGGGAATACCGCTACCACACCTACGACCCCGCCTGGGGCCTGGGCGAGGAGCTGTTTGAAATGAACGACGGCGAGGGCGACCAGATGCTGGTGCTGTTCCGCAAGGAGGGTTGCTGCATCAACGGCTACCTGGAGGGCTACGACCAAGCCGATAAACAGCAGCTGACGCGCGGGCTGCCCGAAGCGTTCGAGGAGTTTATGTTTGGCGAGCCCGTCAGCTCCATCGGCACCACGTTTTGCTTGTGGTACACGCCCGAAACGGGTTGGCAAACCGGCCCGCCCACCCACGGCGAAGACGGTTCGGAGGAGCTGCTGTACATCTTCGATGGCAAGCCCGAAACCTATGCCGAGTGGGCCAACGGGTATTTCATCGAGGAAACTGACCGCCAGCCGTTGGCCCTAGGTGCCGTGGCGCACATCTACCGCGGGGAGGTACTTACCAAGGAGGTGGTGCGCGGCATCATTGCCGAGCTGGAGGATTGGCCCCAACTCGAAGCCGACCTGCAGGAAATCGGCTACCCTTACGATTTCAGCTAAAACCACAAGCCCCGGCAACTGCGCAGTTGCCGGGGCTTGTGGCTTGAAAACGACCTAGGGGCTTACGCCGAGAACGACGAGCCGCAGCCGCAGGTGCTTTTGGCCTGGGGGTTGCTGAAGGTGAAGCCGCGGGCGTTCAGGCCATCCTGGAAGTCGACTTCCATGCCCAACACGTACATTGCGTGCTTTTTATCCATGATCAGCTTTACGCCGTCCACGTCGAAGGTTTCGTCCTGGTCCTTGGCTTTGTCGAAGCCGAGCAGGTAGCTCAGGCCCGAGCAGCCGCCGCCCTGCACGCCTACGCGCAGGCCGTACTCGGCCGGGACGTTCTTCTCGCGGAGAATGTTTTTCACCTCTTCCAGTGCGCGCGATGTGAGCGTGATGGGAGCGGTTTTGGTGGAAGCCGTGGCAGTTGCCATAGTCAGAAGTTGTTGCGTAGAATCTTCGGTTGGGGAGGGCCTGCCGCCCTGGGCTACAAAGATACAGCCCAAGTGCCATAAGCCGTAACGATACCGTAACAGCGGCCGTAGGCGGCAGGTTCACCGTACTATATTTGCCGGCCCTAGGTGCGTTGGCGCCGTTTTTAGGGCATCAGCTATTACCCTCCACTGTGCCGCCAGCGCGGCGTGTTTCTTTCCGCATGGATACTGCCCTCATCATCGACCTGCTCAAGATTACCTTGCCCGCGCTCATCGTGGCCGGCACGGTGTACTTCCTGCTGCAGCAATACCTCGAAAAAGACCAGCAGCGCCGCCTCATTGCCTTGCGCTTCGAGAATGCCAAAACCGTGCTGCCCATCCGGCTGCAAGCTTACGAGCGCATAACGCTGCTGCTCGAGCGCATCACGCCCAACAACCTGCTGGTGCGCCTGAGCTCGGCCGGCCAAACCGCCACCGAGTACCACCGCCTGCTGGTGCAGGAAATCCGGGCTGAGTACGAGCACAACCTCTCGCAGCAGCTCTACATGAGCCCCGAAGCCTGGGCGCAGGTGCGGCAGGCCAAGGAAAACGTGCTTACCATGATTAACAAGGCCTACCAAACCCTGCCCAACCAGCAGCAGGCCCGCGGCACCGAGCTGGCCAAGCGCGTGCTCGAAACCCTGATTGCCGACGAAACCGACCCCACCACCCCGGCGCTAAACGCCGTTAAGCGCGAAGCCGCAGGGTTGTTTTAGGTTCCTTAAAAAGCTGTCATCCTTCATCTGTCGTCCGCAAAGCGAAGGACCTTATCGCGCAAGAACAAGACGGTGTTACGTCAGTTGTTCAGCCGCGATAAGGTCCTTCGCTTTGCGGACGACAGATGAAGGATGACCTGAAAAGAGCCATTTTACACCCCAGCCAGCACCGCGTCGATGGCGCGCTGGTAGCAGGCTTCGTAGCGGGGCACAATCTTCTCCACGGCAAACTCTTCGGCGTGGGTGCGGGCGGCGGCCTTAAATCGGGGTAGGTTATCGTCGTGGAGCACGTAGAGGGCGTTTTGTACCATGTCGGGCACGTCGCCGATGTTGCTGACCATGCCGGTGAGGCCGTGCACGTTCAGCTCCGGAATGCCGCCGGCGTTGGTGCTAATAACGGGCACTTCGCAGGCCATGGCCTCCAGGGCCGCCAGGCCAAAGCTTTCTTTCTCGGAAGGCATCAGGAACAGGTCGGAGATGCTCAGTACCTCTTCCACGGCTTCCATCTTGCCCAGGAAACGCACATCCTGGCAATGGCCCAGCTCGCGGCACAGCTTCTCGATGCGCGGGCGGTCGGGGCCGTCGCCCACCAGCAGCAGCTTCACGGGCATTTGCTCGCGCACCCCGGCAAAAATCCGCACCACGTCGTCGACGCGCTTCACGGAGCGGAAGTTGGAGGTGTGGATCAGCAGCTTTTCGCCCTCGGGCGCAATAGCCGCCCGAAAGTGCTCCTTGCGCTGTTTCTTGAAGCGCTCCAGGTTGATGAAGTTCGGGATAACCTCAATGTCTTTCTCCACCGCAAAGTAGCGGTAGGTTTCGTCCTTCAAATCAGCCGAAACCGACGTAACGGCATCGGACTGGTTGATGCTGAACGTAACCACCGGCTCGTACGAGGCATCTTTGCCCACCAGGGTAATATCGGTGCCGTGGAGCGTGGTAATTACCGGAATCTGAATGCCCTTGGTGCGCAGAATTTGCTTGGCCATGTACGCCGCCGAGGCGTGCGGAATAGCGTAGTGCACGTGCAGTACATCCAGTTTCTCGTTCTGCACGATGTCGACCATTTTGCTGGCCAGCGCCAGCTCGTAGGGCGGAAACTGAAACAGCGGGTACGGCGGAATGAAAACCTCGTGGTAAAACAGGTTTTCGTTGAAGAAATCGAGCCGAACGGGTTGGCTGTAGGTGATGAAGTGCACACGGTGGCCCTTCAGCGCCAGGGCTTTGCCCAACTCGGTGGCCACTACACCCGAGCCGCCGAAAGTAGGGTAACAGACAATGCCAATATTCATAGTGTGGGTGTGCAGCAGGGGCAGAAGGAGGAGGGGTTTGGCTGCCTAACAGCGCAAGCAGCGGCAAGTTGGAAAAACCCGCAGAATTATACGCGCCGACCTAGGCCGCAGCAGGTGTTAGAAGTGGGTTACGCCAAAAAAGAACGCGCCGTCCTGGTCAGGGACGACGCGCCGGTCAAGGGGTTGCTTGTTCCACACCACATAGAAATACGCTTCCCCTCTAATCAACTTTTGCCCTTGTCGGCGTCCGTCAGGATAGACTTGTAGATAACGTCGTGAATGCGCGTCCGGATGTTGTACTGGCGCAGCTTGTTGTTGCCGGCATCGGGGTACACCCGGTTCGACAAGAAAATATACATAATCTTGTTTTCCGGGTCCATCCACACGCAGGTGCCCGTGAAGCCGGTATGGCCGAAGGTGCTGGCCGGCGACAGGTTACTCGTAGGCCCTTCGGGCTTGGTGGGGTCGCCATGGTCCCAACCCAAGCCGCGGCGGTTAGCGGTGCTGGCCGAGCGGGCAAACTCCGCCACCACCGGCGTGTTGAAGAACCGGCGCCCGCCGTAGCGGCCATTCTGCAGGTTCATTTGCATCAGAATAGCCAGGTCGTTGGCGTTCGAAAACAACCCCGCGTGGCCGGCCACGCCACCCATGAGCGCCGCGGCCTGGTCGTGCACGGTGCCTTGCAACTGGGTGTGGCGGTAGTAGTTATCGTTTTCGGTAGGCGCAATGCACGACTTCGGAAACCGCTGCAGCGGGTTGTAAGTCATGGTGTTCAGGCCTAGTGGCGCGTAGAAAGTGCGCTGCAGAAACGCCTCGATGGGCTGGTTCAATACTTTTTCGGCCAGGCGCTTCAGAATGATGAAGCTCAGATCGGAGTACTCGGTGGGGTACACGCCGCCTTTGCCTTTCGGCAGCATGGAGCTGCGCTTGATCCACGTCCACACCGAGTCTTCGGCCGAGCGGGCCACGTAAGTGCCCGGAATCACCTCGCGGGCAAAGTCATCGGTGCGGGTGCTGGCATAAAAGGTGGGCTTCAGGCTGCCGGTGCGCGTAACGGTACGCTCCCAGGTGGGGATGCCCGCCTTCAGGCCGGCCTGGTGCAGCAGCACCTGCCGCACCGTCATGTCCTTCTTGTTGGTGCCTTTCAGGTCGGGGAGGTAATCCGATACTTTGCTGTCGAGGTTCAGCTTGCCCTCGTCTTTCAGCCACATGATGCTCTGCAGGGTACCGGCTACTTTCGAGATGGAGGCCAGATCGTACAGCGTCTCGTTGGTTACGGGCTGGCTCTTGTCGTAGGTGCAGTAGCCAAAGCTCTTGTCGTACACCACGGCGCCGTCTTTGGCTACCAGTACCTGGCAGCCGGGCGTGGCGGCGTAAGCAATGGCCTCGGTAGCTATGTTGTCGATTTGGGCCAGCACGCGCGAATCGAGGCCGACGGCTTCGGGCGTGGCGTAGCGCAAGCGGCGGAAATCGGCGGTGGGCAGCCCGGTGCCGGCCAGCATTTTTTCGGATACCGTAACGGGCAGGTTGCCTTTGGCCGGCAGCGCCCCGAACAGAATTTGCGGTACCACCGACTGCGACGTGAAGTTGTCTTCGTAGCCGCATACCAGGGTACGGGCATCTTCCACGTGCTTCAGGGCATACGCATTGCCCATTAGCACTACCACGGTTTTCAGGTTCTTGTTTTCTTGCAGCTTCTTCACGAACCGGAGGGCTCCGTCACCTAGGCCGTAGTTGTGGGCCGGGGTGTTGTTCATGTTATGAAAGCTAACCACCACCGTGTTGTAGGGGCTCAGCTTCGGCAGCAGGTTCTCAAAAGTCGAATCGGGGGCGTAGCGGTTCGGGATGGCGTAGGTGGCGCAGGGCATGTAGCGCTGCATCGTTTTGCCGAACTGGTTGCCGTTGGGCGCGCCAATGGTGATGGAGGCTACGCGGAGCGAATCGAGGTTGGTGAAGGGCAGCAGGTCGTCTTCGTTTTTCACCACGGTGGTGGCGTGCTCGTAGATGCTTTGCTGCACCACCCGGCTGAGCGGGCGGTTCAGGTTATTCATCAGATTGGGCACGTCGACCACAGGCTTGCGGTTGAGGCCAGCCCAAAACTTGGCGCGCAGCACTTTGCGTACGCGGTAGTCGATTTCTTCCTGCGAAATCTTGTTGGCCGCTACCAGGCCTTTAATCTTCTGGATGGCCATGGGCACATCCTCCGAAAACAGCAGTACATCGTTGCCAGCCAGCAAAGCCAGCGCATCCAGCTCGCCGGGCTTGTAGAGGTCGGCCACGCTCTTCATGTTAAGCGCATCGGTGAAAACCAAGCCTTTGTAGCCCATTTTCTCCTTCAGTAGCCCCGTAACGAGGTTGCGCGAAAGGGTAGTGGTTTGCGTACGTACCGTGTCGAAGAGGGGCATGTACAAATGGGCCACCATCACGCCCATTACGCCGGCCTCGAACGACTTCTGGAAAGGGTAGAGGTCGACGTTGGACAGGCGCACCATATCGGTGTTGATAACCGGCAGGGCCAGGTGCGAGTCCACGTCGGTGTCGCCGTGGCCGGGGAAGTGCTTGGCAACGGCCATTACGCCGTGGTCCTGCAAACCGCGGATGTAGGCCGTGCCTAACTTGGCTACCTGCTCTTTGTTTTCGCCGAAGGAGCGGTTGCCGATTACCGGGTTATTGGGGTTCGAGTTGACATCGACCACCGGCGAAAAGCTCACGTGCACACCTAGGGTGCGCATTTTCAGGGCAATTTCGCGGCCCATCTGGTACACGAACCGGTCGTCGTCCATGGCGCCGAGCGTCATTTGCTTGGCGAAGTGCATGGAGGAATCGAGGCGCATGTTCAGGCCCCACTCCGCATCCATGGCAATAAGCAGGGGGGTGCGGGCGGCAGTCTGGTAACGGTTGGTAAGCTGGGCCTGCCGGCGCGGGCCGCCCTGCAAAAACATGAGGCCGCCGATGTTGTACTCGCGCACCAAAAACTCCGTGTAGGTGGTGTGCTTCTTATCCTTGTTGGAGTAAGCAGCCACCATAAACAGCTGGCCCAGGCGCTGATCGGGCGTGAGCGAGGAAAAGACCGAATCGACCCACTGTTGCTCGGCTACGGAGCGGGGCTCTGCGCCCTTGTCGTGGGGGGCAGAGGACGACACGATCAGACCCGTAACGGCCAACAGCAGCAGTACCAATCCGATCCGAAATTCCTTGCCCATTGGCCTCTGTGTCGTGTCGCGTAAATGAAATGGCTAAGTCGGCCGCCTGCATCTGCGCCCTTCTGCGGAGGCCGGAACCTACGGGGAAGGGCGCCAAACAAACGGAGCGGAAATAACCGGCCGAAGCCCGTAAGACGATGGCCGACCAACTTACGAGCAAGCCCGCAAGCAAAAGCTGGCCACAAACTTACGCATTATTTCCCGTGGCGGATGAGTGCTAATTTGGGACCAATTACAGCCGGAACCAGCAAGCCGTTCATTTTCAGGAAATGTTACGACGCGGCTACGGGTAAAATCCCATGCTGAGTCCGGCTGACTCAGACCGGTGGCGCAAGCCGTCGGGCGGTGACGTACCTTTGCCCTTCATCAGAACAAACGCAACCCCCGTTGAGGTTCGTATTGCTATGTCCGATATCATTCAACTGCTGCCCGAATACCTAGCTAACCAGATTGCCGCCGGCGAGGTAGTGCAGCGCCCGGCTTCGGTGGTGAAAGAGCTACTGGAAAACGCCGTGGATGCCGGCGCTACCCAAATTCAGCTGATCGTGAAGGAGGCCGGCAAGCAGCTGGTGCAGGTAGTAGATAACGGCTCGGGCATGTCGGCTACGGATGCGCGCATGAGCCTGGAGCGGCACGCCACCAGTAAGATTCGTACGACGGAGGACCTGTTTCGGATTCGTACCCTCGGGTTTCGGGGCGAGGCGCTGGCCTCGATTGCGGCCGTGGCCCAGGTCGAAATCAAGTCGAAGCTGCGGGCGCAGGAAACCGGCACCCAGCTGCTGGTAGAAGGCTCGCAGGTGGCCAATCAGCAGCCCACGGCGTGCCCCGATGGCACCAGCATTGCCGTAAAAAACCTGTTTTACAACGTGCCGGCGCGCCGCAACTTTCTGAAGAGCAATGCGGTGGAAATGCGCCACATTCTCGACGAGTTTCAGCACGTGGCGCTGTCGAAGTCAAACATCAGCTTTTCGCTGTACCAGAACGACCTGGAGGTGTTTAACCTGCCGGCCGGCAAGCTCAGCCAGCGCGTGGTGTCGTTGCTTGGCAACAGCTACAAGGAGCAGCTGGCGCTGGTAGAGGAGGTTACGCCGTTTATTTCGGTGAAAGGCTACATCGGCAAGCCCGAATCGGCCAAAAAAAGCCGCGGCGACCAGTTTTTCTTCGTGAACGGGCGCTTTATCCGCTCGGCCTACCTGAACCACGCGGTGCTGGCCGCCTACGAGGGCCTGCTGCCCAAGGAGACGCACCCGTTTTACGTGCTGTTTCTGGAGCTCGACCCCAAGACCATCGACATCAACGTGCACCCCACCAAAACGGAAATCAAGTTCGAGGACGAGAAAACCGTGTACGCCATTGTGCGCGCCGCCGTAAAGCAGGCCCTAGGTCTGCACAACATGGCCCCGTCGTTGGACTTCGAGAGCAACGTGAACTTTGCGCCGCTGGCGGGCCTGCGCACGGGCTCGATATCAGACTTTGCCGACCCTGATGATAACGCGCACCACAACCTAGGGAACGAAGGCGGGGCTTTGGCCGCGGCCATGGCCGCCGCTGCCGCTCCCGCCCGACCCACGCGCGAGGCCACGCGCTGGACCGATGAAAAACCCCTGACGCCGCGCCCCACCGAGCAAGCCCGCAAAGCGCTGGAAGACTTTTATAAAACCCTGAGCCAGCCCGGCGCCCTCGATGACATTGAGGCCGAGGCGCCCGACGCCAAACCCGAGCCGTTGCCCGCCATTCCGGTGTTGCCGCCGGTGCCCACCGCGCCGGCTGCCGCAGCCCCAGCCTCGCCCGAGTTGCCGCTTACGCACGGCCCCAGCACCGGCGCCGCCGAGGGCGGTGCCGCAGCGCCGGGCGCGTTGCCCAGCCGCCGCGTGGTGCAGGTGCAGCAATACGTGCTGGTGCCCGTGAAATCGGGGCTGATGATGATTGACCACATTGCGGCCCGCGAGCGGATTTTGTACGAGCAGTACCAGCAGCAGATTGCCGAGGAGAGCAGCGCCTCGCAAACCCTGCTGTTTCCGCGCACGGTGGCTTTTTCGCCCAGCGACTTTGCCGTGCTGCGCGAGGTAACCACCGAGCTGCACGACCTAGGGTTCCGCTTCTCGGAGTTTGGGCCCAACACCATTGTGGTAGAAGGCCTGCCCGCGGATGTGCCCAGCCGCGCCAACGAAAAGGAGTTGCTCGAAGGCTTGCTGGAACAGTTTCGGATGCCGGGCGTGCGCGCCCGCCTCGACCGCCGCGAGCAACTGGCCCGCAGCCTCGCGCGCCGCGTAGCCGCCGCGGCCGCCGCCCGCCTGAGCGAGGTGGAAATGACGGCCCTCATCGACCGGCTGTTTGCCTGCCAAACCCCCGGCTACACGCCCGATGGCCAGCGCACCCTCGTGATGCTGGAGTTCGATCAGCTCCAGGCCTTTTTCCGGAGCTAAGCCCTAGGTGCTTTGCGGCAGGGGCGCGGTTAGGGGCACGGGCCCACCGGGGCGCTAAACTGGGCAGTTGGCCCGCTGGTTATACCTTCGTGCCGGGCGGTGCCCTGGCCGGGGTACCGCTACGCTTGCCCGTTTTGCGTAAGCAAGCGTAGCGTGGGCCGCAGCGGAAGATACCTTCCGGCGGCCTGCCAAGTCACTATCAGCCTTAATCTGCTCTGCGTATGCTCAATGTCACCCCCATGGTGCGCAACCTGCTCCTCATCAACATAGGGCTGTTGCTACTCGAAAGCATGGGTGCGCTTGGGGTGGTGCCGCGTTTGCTGGCCCTCTATCCCTGGACCTCCGAACTGTTTCAGCCGTTTCAGCACGTCACGTACATGTTCATGCACGCGGGCTGGGGCCACCTGCTATCCAACATGTTCGGCCTGTTTTCCTTCGGGCCGATGCTGGAAATGCGCTGGGGGCCGCAGCGGTTTCTGGCTTTCTGGCTGATCTGCGGGATAGGGGCAGGGGTGCTGTACTCGGGCATTCGGGAGTACGAGATAGGGCAAATGCGCGACGCGCGCAACGCCTTCGTAGAGTCGCCAAGCGCCGTAGAGTTCAGCGACTTTTTCCGCGACTACTACCCGCAGGCCCAAGGCTACGAGATGGTAGCCCGCGACATTCAGCTAAACCCCGGCAACCAAAGCAACATCAAGAGCGCAATCGAGAGCGTCGACACGATTTACGAGCGCGCCCTCAACGGCCCGATGGTGGGCGCTTCGGGGGCGCTTTTCGGCATTCTGCTGGCTTTTGCCTATCTTTTCCCCAATACGGAGCTGATGCTCCTGTTCTTCCCGTTCCCCATCAAGGCCAAGTATTTCGTGGCGTTGTACGGGCTGTACGAGCTCTACGCGGGCGTGGAGCGCAACCCCGGCGACAACGTGGCCCACTTCGCCCACCTGGGCGGAATGTTGTTCGGCTTCCTGCTGTTGAAATACTGGGAACGGCACCACTCGCGCTTCTACTAACCCACCCCCTTGCCATGAGCATCTTCGCCGATATTCAGCAAACCTTTACCCGCCGCGACAACGCGCTGAATCAGCTGTTGGTCATCAACGTGCTGGTGTTTGCGGTGCTGGTGGTGATGCGCGCGGTGCTGCACCTGAGCAGCGTGGGCGACGCCTACGACGTGGTGCTGCGCCAGCTGGCCATGCCCTCCGATTTGCCCAGCCTCGTGCGGCACCCCTGGACGGTGCTCACCTACGCCTTCACCCACGACGGCTTTTTCCACATCCTTTTCAACATGCTGAACCTGTACTGGTTTGGCATGCTGGTGCGCGAGTACCTCGGCGACCGGCGCCTCGTGAGCCTCTACATTCTGGGTGCCTTGGTGGGGGCGTTGTTTTTTGTGCTGAGCTACAACCTGCTGCCCGTGCTGCGCCCCGGTTTGGGCGTGCCCATGCTTGGGGCTTCGGGCGCCGTAACGGCCGTGATTGTAGCGGCCGCCACGCTTTTGCCCGATTACACCTTCAACTTGCTGCTCATCGGGCCGGTACGCATCAAGTACATAGCCGCGGCGGTGGTGCTGATTTCGATTGCCGGCATCAACGGCACCAACCCCGGCGGACAGATAGCCCACCTGGGCGGCGCGGTGTTGGGCTTCATCTACATCAACCAGCTGCAGCGCGGCCGCGACCTGGGCCGCCCGGTTATTGCCGTCGGCGAATGGATTAACGGCCTGTTGCACGGGCGCCCGCGCTTGCGCGTAACGCACCGCAGTGCGCCGGCCACCGCCGCAGGTGCCAAACGCGGCGGCCTGGCCCAGCCGCCCCAGGAAGAAATCGATCTGATACTCGATAAGATTTCGCGCTCCGGCTACGAGAGCCTTTCCAAGGAAGAAAAGCAGAAGCTGTTTCGGGCTAGCCAGCAGTAGCCACGGGCAGCCCCCAACGCAGCGGCCCCGCCTAGGTACCTAGGCGGGGCCGCTGCGTTTTTGTCATTGCGAGCGAAGCGCGGAATCAGGGGAGTATTGCTCTTTTCGAAATCATCATGAGCCCCGATTCTGGCACTGCTGACTCAGGCGCATCAGATGGCTGATTTCCCCGGATTCCGCGCTTCGCTCGGAATGACAGAAAACAAACGAGCCGCTGCACCCGAAGGCGCAGCGGCTCGCAAGCTTGGCCGTTAGGCCAGGTTACGCGTTGGCGGGCTGGCCCATTTTGTCCAGCGCGTCCATTACTTCTTTCACGTGGCCACGCGAGGTTTCAAGCAACGCTTTCTCCTCGTCGTTCAGCTGCAGCTCGATGATGCGCTCGATGCCGTTTTTGCCCAGGATTACCGGTGCACCCAGGTACACGCCGTCGATGCCGTATTCGCCTTTCAGCTCTACGCACACCGGGAACACGCGGCGCTGGTCGCGCACGATGGCCTCCACCATTTGCGCAGCGGCAGCACCCGGAGCGTACCAGGCCGAAGTACCCATCAGCTTCACCAGCTCGCCACCGCCTACGGCAGTGCGCTGCACAATGGCGTCGAGCTTGTCTTTCTCGATCAGCTCGGTAACCGGAATGCCGCCCACGGTGGTGTAGCGGGGCAGGGGCACCATGGTGTCGCCGTGGCCACCCATCAGTACTGCCTGAATGTCTTTGGGGCTCACGTTCAGGGCCTCGGCCAGGAATGCGCGGTAGCGGGCCGTATCGAGGATGCCGGCCATGCCGAACACCTTCATGCGGTCGAGGCCCGAGGTGAGGTGCGCCTGGTAGGTCATCACGTCGAGCGGGTTCGATACGACGATGATGATGGCGTTGGGCGAGTACTTTACTACTTGCTCCGTTACCGACTTCACGATGCCGGCGTTAACGGAAATAAGGTCGTCGCGGCTCATGCCGGGCTTGCGGGGCAGGCCCGAGGTAATTACCACCACGTCCGAATCGGCGGTGCGGCTGTAATCGTTGGTTACGCCGATGGTGCGCGAGTCGTAACCGATGATGGGAGCCTTCTGCCAAATGTCGAGGGCCTTGCCTTCGGCAATACCTTCTTTGATGTCGACGAGAACAATTTCGTTGGCGATTTCGCGGGTGGCGAGTACATCGGCGCAGGTAGCGCCCACGTTACCTGCCCCTACAACGGTTACTTTCATGGGGTACGGAATGGGAATTGAAAGATGGGGTTACGCGCTTGCAATGTAGAAAGAGTGCGGCGAAGTAGCGGTAACGAGGCGCATTTTCCATGTGCTGCGCTGTAGCGCGGACTTTGGCTACGCCTTCCTGCGGTTGTAGTCCGCGTCCTCGGATAGTATTCTCCTCGTAGAGCCTAGGTCAACGATTAGAAGTTACTATCCGAGGACGCGGACTACAAAGTCCGCGCTACTTCCGTTGCAAGCGCACTTCCAGCACCCGCTGCGTCTCCTCGGTAATCTTAAACCGATCATCGGGCCGGTGGCCCACCACCCAGGCTACCTTGCCATCGGGCGTAACCAGCAGCGGCACCTGCGGCTTCAGGTTCAGGGGTACTTTTTCGTCGATGAGGAAGTCGCTGAGCTTCTTCTTGCCTTTCAGGCCGATGGGCATAAACCAGTCGCCCTCGCGCCACTTGCGCAGCGTGAGCGGAAACTTCAGCTTGTCGGCATCGAAGGCGGCCACCTCGCGCGACCTAGGGATTTTGTAGCCCTCGGCGGGGCGCTCCGTTACCGTCAGGCGCAGGCCTTCGGCCACCAGCTCGGTTTGGCCCTGCTGCAGCTGAAAAGTGCCAAAGCCGCCTAGGTTTTTGGGCGTGATGACGAGCTGGTCGCGGTCTTTGACGAGCAAGTGCGTGGGCGACTCGAACTGCCGCCCCGAGGTAGCCCGAAACGAGGCCACAATATCCTTGACTACCAGCCACGAGAAATGAAAGGGCCGCAGCATTTCCTGCAGCACCACGGCGGTGGCGGGCGTGGCTTGCAGCACGCCTATGTTAAGGTACACGGCCTCGTTCTCGTCGCGGCGGGCCTGCTGAGTGGCCTGCTCCACCATGTGCTGCACCAGCTGCTCGGCGCCCTGCACGCGCTCGGCGGTGTGCTGCAGGGTTTCGTCGAGGTTGGGGTTTAGCTCGCGTAGGGTGGGCAGCACCTCGTGGCGCAGCTTGTTGCGCTGGTAGGCGGTGCTTTCGTTCGAGGAGTCTTCGCGCCACACCAGGCGGCGATCCACCACGTAGTCGAACATATCCTCTTTGCCGATGCCCAGCAGGGGGCGCACCACGTTGCCTTGCCGGGCAGGTATGCCGTGCAAACCGCGCAAACCCGTGCCGTGCGTAAGGTTCAGCAGCATGGTTTCGGCCGCGTCGCGGCGGTGGTGGGCGGTGGCAATGTAGCCGAGCTGCTGGGTGCGGCGCACCTGCTCGAACCACTGGTAGCGCAGCACGCGGGCCGCCATTTGGGTTGACAGGCCTTCTTGCGCGGCAAAACCCTTCGTGTCGAAGAACTCGGCGAAGTAAGGCGCCTCGTACTTCTTGGCCAGCTTGCGCACAAACTCTTCGTCGGCATCGGCCTCCTCGCCGCGCAGGCCGAAGTGGCAATGCGCCACCGCCACGCCCACGCCCAGGCGGTGCAGCACATCGAGCAGCACCACCGAGTCCATGCCGCCGCTCACGGCTACCAGCAGCTGATCGGTTTCGGGGTTGAAGAGGTTGTTTTCGGCAATGAACTCACGAACGCGGTCGAGCATACAGGCACAGTACTAGGAGAGGGGGCAAAGGTAGCGCCTGCCCGCCCCGCCGCGAAACCGCCTAGGTGGCTAAACCTAAGTTGCTGCCATTCAGTAGAGAGAGGAGTAAGTATAGCCATTGCTCTATGCTCAAATCTTACGCTGCTGTTGTCACCGCGCGCCGCGCCGCCTGGCTGATTTGCGTATTTGGCGTTGGGCTGGTAGCCTGCAGCCGCCACGCGGGCAGTGCTACCAGTAGTGCTAATCGCGCGCCGGTGCAGGTAATCGGGCACGCGGGCTCGGGTTTCTTCACGCCCATCAACCCTTTTAATCCACTGCCGCCCAGTAGCCTGGCCGGCGTAGCCGAGGCCCTAGGTGCCGGCGCCGATGGGGTGGAGGTGGACGTGCAGCTCAGCCGGGACAGTATACCCGTGCTCTACCACGATGCCGAGCTGCAAAGCATGACCACCGGCCAAGGTTGCGTAAGCCAGCACCCTGCCGCCGCGCTGCAGCAGCTGCGCTACCGCGGCGGGCCGCCCTACGATTGGTTTCAGCAGGAGCGCGTGGCCACGCTCGAGCAGCTGCTGCAGGAACTGAGCAAGCGGCCAACGTTTCCGTACCTGCACCTCGATCTGCACGAAAACGACGCCTGCCAACCCCGGCAGCCCTACGCCCGCTCGCCCCAGTTGGTGCGCGCCCTAGGTCGGCTGCTGCGGCAATACCAAGTGCCAGCCGAGCGGGTGCTAATTGTAACCGAGCACGTGCCCTCGCTTCGGCAGTTTAAAACCCAGCTGCCCGATGTGGCCCTAGGTCTGGAAATTACCGATGCATTTAATGAGCGGCTGCCAGTAGCGGCCGTGGAAGGGGTGCAGGCCGTGGTGCTGCCCAAGCGCCTGGCCACGCCCGAACACATGGCGCAGGCGCGCTCGGCGGGCCTGCAGGTGGTGCTTTTTGGCGGGCGTTCGGGCAAATCAATCAGGCGGTTGCTGGCCCTGCAGCCCGATGCCATTGAGGTGGATAACGTGCCACAAATGCTGAAGCAATTGGGACGAAATCGGGCTATGCGTAGCAATACGGCAAATGCACCAAACCTGACGAGTGTGCGTTAGGGCTGTGGTTCTGTACTTTTGCGCCGATGCGCCTTCGTTTCTTTTTATTCTGCTTTTTGTTGCTGCTGACCACGCCGCTAGCGTGGGCCCAGCGCCGCCCTGCCCAAACGGCCCCGCCGCAAAAAGGCCAGCGCATCGAGCTGCTGCCCGGCGCGGGCGAGCTGGTGGGCGGCGTGTTCAACGGCCGGCAAATCCGGAAGCTGATCGGCAACGTGAGTTTCCGGCAGGGCGACACGTATCTGTACTGCGACTCGGCCTACCAGTACGCCGACCGCAACGCCATTGAGGCCTTCAGCAACGTGCGCGTAGTGCAAAACGACACGGTTACCATCACCGGCGACCGGGGCTTTTACGACGGGGACGCCCGCTTGGCCCGCATGACGGGCAATGTAACCCTGCGCGACCCGCGCATTACGCTTACTACGCCCGCTCTCGATTACGACCTCAACCGCCGCATCGCCTTTTACCGCGACGGCGGCCACATCGTCGACCCCGAAAACACGCTCGATTCGCAGCGCGGCTACTACAACACCGAAACGCAGGTGTTCAGCTTCCGGGGCAACGTGCGCCTGCAAAGCCGCGACTACACCATCACCAACGATACGCTGCAGTTCAACACCCAAACCAAGGTGGCGTACTTCTTCGGGCCGACGCGCATTACGGGGCAGCAGGGCAACCTCTACGCCGAAAAGGGCACATACAACACCCGCACGCGGGTATCGGACTTCCAGCGCAACGCCAAGATTGAAACGCCGAACTACCTCCTGGGTGGCGACCAGCTGATTTACGACGAGGCCCGGCAATACGGCGTGGCCCGCGGCAACGTGTCGATGACGGCCAAAAAGGATAACGTGGTAATTCGCGGCGACGTGGGCCGCTACTGGCGCGCCCTAGGTCGGGCCAAGGTGTCGGGCTCACCGGTGATGCGCAGCATTGCCGACCGCGACACGCTGTACCTCGCCGCCGATACGCTGATGAGCGTGGAGCGCCGCGCCGCCAACGACCCCGGCATTATTTACGCTTACCGGCGCGTGAAGATTTACCGCGGCGAGCTGCAGGGCCGCTGCGACTCGCTTACCTACAACCGCCGCGACTCGGTGATTTACCTGAACACCAAGCCGGTGCTCTGGAACCAGAAAAACCAGCTCACGGCCGACTCGATGGAAATTCGGCTGCGGCGGCAGAAAATCGACCAGATGCGCCTGTACGCCAACTCGTTTATCGTGGGCCAGGATACCTTGCTGAACTTCAATCAGGTGAAAGGCCGCAACATGGTGGCGCACTTCAGCAACAGCAAGCTGCGCAAGGTTGATGTGCTGGGCAACGCCGAAAGCCTGTACTACGCCCTCGAAAACGACACCGCCACCACCGGCCTCAACAAAGCCGTGTCGGCCAACATGGCCCTGCGCTTTGCCGAAAACAAGCTGCAAACCATCACCTTCCTCACCAACCCCGACGCCAGCTTTATTCCGCCGCACGAGCTGAAAGAGGAGGATAAGCAGCTGAAAGGGTTTCAGTGGCTGATTGCGCAAAAGCCCACCCGCCGCGCCGTGTTGGGCAAGCACTTTGCGCCGGCCGCCAAGCCCAAAGGCAAGCCAGCCAAAAAGGTAGCCACCAGGAAATCGGCCGCTAAGGGCAAGGCCCCGGCCAAACCTGCAGCTAAGCCGGCTACTAAAGCAGCGGCTCCTAAACCGGCGGCCAAGCCTGCCAAGGCCGCACCGGCCACCAAAACCACGGCTCCGGCGGCCAAAGCAGCTCCTACACAAAAGCCCGCTACCTTGGGCAGCACCAAACCCAAACGTTAAGTGTTAGGCCCAGCAGCAGCGCAACCTTTGCGGCGGTGCTGGGCTCCTGTGGCTGAGCGGCTTTTGCGTTGGGCCGCCAAACCCTTACCTTTGTCCCCCTTATGTCCGTATTCCGCCTTCGCGTCGTCGCCCTGCTGATGAGCACCTTGCTGCTCGGTGCCTGCAGCTCTTACCAGAAGCTGCTGAAAAGCACCGACGTAAACAAGAAGTACACGGCGGCCATCGACTACTACGAGAAAAAGCAAGACTACTACAAGGCCGGTGCCTTGCTGGAGCCGCTGATTCCGTTGCTGAAGGGGCGCCCCGAGGCCGAGAAGGCCGAGTTCTACTTCGCCAACATCAACTACCGGCAGCGCAACTACACGCTAAGCGCGTACTACTTCGATCAGTTTGCGGCCACGTACCCCGCCTCACCGTTTGCCGAGGAGGCCGAATTCATGCACGCCAAGTCGCTGTTCAAGGATTCGCCCGAGTTCGAGCTCGACCAAACCAACACCTTCGCCGCGATTGAGTCCATTCAGGAGTTCCTGAACCGCCGGCCCGAAAGCAAGTTCCGCCCCGAGGCCGAAGGCATGTCAAACGAGCTGCAGAAGAAGCTGGATGTGAAGGCTTTCGAATCGGCCAAGCTGTACTATTCGCTGCGCTACTACCAATCGGCCGTAGTGGCCCTGAACGGTTTTCAGCAGCAATACCCTTCGTCGCCCTACGGCGAGCAGGTGGCTTATCTCAAGTTCGTGTCGCAGTACGAGCTGGCCCGCGAAAGCGTGGAAAACAAGCAGCGCGAGCGTTTTACCGAAGCTATTGCGTATTATCAGGCCTTTGTTGATGCCTTCCCGCAGAGCAAAAACCTGAAAGACGCGGAGCAGCTCTACGACGCCGCGCAGAAATTTTTGAAAGAAAACCAGCCGGCCAGCGAAGGAGCAACCGCCACCACGCCCAAGGCTCAGTAACCAAACCGCCGCGTTTGGCATATTTGTCCAGATTCCTCAACCATCACTTGGTTATGAAAGTACCTAGCAACGTTCCTGCTTCCATCGTTACCCGCAACCTGTCGGACTTCGTGAACGAAACCGGCAACGTGTACGAGTCGATTGCCATCATCTCGAAGCGCGCCAACCAGATTTCGGTGAAGCTCAAGGAGGAGCTGAACGGCAAGCTGGCCGAATTTGCAACTACCGTCGACAACCTCGAGGAGGTGTTTGAAAACCGCGAGCAAATCGAGATTTCGAAGCACTACGAGCGTCTGCCCAAGCCCACCAACCTCGCCATCGAGGAGTTCCTGGAAGGCAAAGTAACCTTCCGGATGCCCGAGCCGGAGGAGCCCACGGCCGAGAAAGCCGAGTAGTTTTAGTTTAGCCTAAGCCGCGATGCTGGCAGGTCGCCGCATATTGCTGGGCGTGAGTGGCAGCATCGCCGCTTACAAATCGGCCGCTTTGGTGCGGCTGCTGATAAAAGCCGAAGCCGAGGTGCAGGTAATCCTGACGCCCTCGGCTTCGGCTTTTGTTACGCCCATTACCCTGGCCACGCTCTCGAAGCGCCCGGTGCTGCAAGGGTTCATCAAAGACGAAGCCTCCGGCGTGTGGCACAACCACGTCGACCTAGGGCTGTGGGCCGATTTGCTGCTGATTGCCCCTGCCAGCGCCAACACCCTAGGTGCTTTGGCCAACGGCTTGTGCCCCAACCTGCTCACGGCCGTTTACCTCTCGGCCCGCTGCCCCACCATGGTGGCCCCGGCCATGGACCTCGATATGTACCAGCACCCGGCCACGCAGCGCAACCTCGAGCGCCTGCGCCAGGACGGCGTGCGCGTGCTCGACTCGCCCGCCGGCGAGCTGGCCAGCGGCCTCAGCGGCCCCGGCCGCATGCAGGAGCCGGAGGAAATTGTGAGAATTCTGAATGCTGAATTATGAATTCTGAATTAGCCAGCGACGTAACCAACTCAATTCAGAATTCAGCATTCAGAATTCAGAATTCGCCCCGCCGCGTACTGCTCACCGCTGGCCCAACGTACGAGCCCATCGACCCGGTGCGGTTTATCGGCAACCACTCCACTGGCAAAATGGGCTATGCCTTGGCGCAGGAGTTTGCTGATGCGGGGTTTGCGGTTACGTTGGTGAGCGGACCTACCAGCCTGAGCATCGAGCACCCGGCCGTGCAGGTGGTGCGGGTGCAAACCGCGCAGGAGATGTACGAAGCCGCGGCCGCCGTAGCGCAGCAGGCCGATATCTGGGTGTTTGCCGCCGCAGTGGCCGATTACCGGCCCGGCACCGTGGCTACGGAAAAGATCAAGAAGCGCGACGACGGCTCCAACGAAACGCTGGTGCTGGAGCTGGTAAAGAACATCGACATTGCCGCCACGCTGGGCCAAACCAAGCGGCCCGAACAATTTTCGGTGGGTTTTGCGTTGGAGACCCAGGACGAACTGCGCCACGCCCAGGATAAGCTGCGGCGCAAGAACTTCGACCTCGTGGTACTGAACTCGCTGCGCGATGCCGGCGCGGGTTTCCGCCACGATACCAACAAAATTACCCTCGTGGATGCCCACGGCGCCACGGCTTTCGAGCTAAAGCCCAAAGCCGCCGTAGCCCACGATATTGTTTCTGCCATTGTTGCCCGCCTTCAGCCCCATGTTGCGTAACGGTATTTTCTTCTGCCTAGGTTTGTTGCTGATGCTGCTGGCCGGCACCCGCCCGGCCGCAGCCCAGGAGCTGCTGGCTGAGGTAGAGGTAACGGCCCAAAACGTGGCCATAACCGATCCGCAGCTGATCAATCGGATGCAGAAGGAAATAGCCGACTTCCTGAATAACCGCCGCTGGACCAACGACGTGTACAAGCCGGAAGAGCGTATCCGGTGCCGCCTTTTCATCGGCATCAACGCCATCCCGCAGAACGGCACTTACCAAGTTACGGCGCGCATCCTGAGCACGCGCCCCGTGTACGGCACCGCCTACGAAACCAACCTGATGAGCTACGCCGAGTCGTGGCGGTTTACTTACCTGCCCGGCCAGCCGCTCGATTTTTCGGAGAACTCCTACGTCAACAACCTGTCGTCGATTCTGGGCTTCTATGCCTACATGATCATCGGCATGGACCAGGACAGCTTCTCGCCCCTAGGTGGCTCGCGCTACTTCGACCGCGCCCGCAACATCCTGCAGGTAGCGGCCGGCCAAAGCGCCGACGGCGACGATGGTTGGAAAGACAACGGCAAGCGCGACCAGCGCAGCCGCTATTGGCTGCTCAACGGCATGCAGGATCCGCAGCTCGAGGCCCTGCGCTCGGCCGTGTACGCCTACTACCGCCAGGGCCTCGATATCTTCATTCAGAAGCCCGACGACGCCCGCACCAGCATCTTCACGGCGTTGCAGGGCATTCAGCAGGCCAACCAGCGGCGGCCGGGCTCCACGCTAATCCGCTCGTTTTTCGAAACCAAGGCCGATGAAATTGCCAACATCTACCGCAGCAGCCAGTCGGCCGATCAGAAGCAGGGCGTAGTGGCGTTGCTGCAGGAAGTAGACCCCACCAACTCGGCCAAGTACCAGGCCATTTTGCAGCAGCGCTGACGCCCGACCTAGGCAGCTGAGCGACCATACATTAGCAGCGGCAAACCAACAAGGTTTGCCGCTGCTAATTTTTTTATCTGCGCCTGATTGCTTGGAAAGGCGATTTTTGTTATTATTTGCTAAATAGGTTAGAGGTTATGCTTGCGGATGGGCTAAACGTTTTAGTAAGTTTGTAAGTATCCACTTGGCCGCCGCACGCCTAGGTGGTGTTTGTCAATAACTATTTACGCAACCACCAACCTTATGCTGGTTGACCTCCGCATACAAAACTACGCCCTCATCGAGTCGCTGGAGCTGCGGCCCTCGTCGTTGCTGAACATTATCACGGGCGAAACCGGCGCCGGCAAGTCCATCATGCTCGGCGCCATTGGGCTGCTCCTCGGCAACCGGGCCGATTCGAAACTGCTTTTCAACACGGCCAAGAAGTGCGTGATCGAGGGGCATTTTGATATTTCGGGCTACCACCTGCAGGATATATTCGAGGCCGAAGACATCGACTACGACGCGCAGTGCATTCTGCGCCGCGAAATCAGCCCAAACGGCAAATCGCGCGCCTTTGTGAACGACACCCCCGTGACGGTGGAAACGCTGCGCAGAGTCGGCGCCAACCTCATGGACATCCACTCGCAGCACGATACGCTGCTGCTCGGCGACCCGGTGTTTCAGCTGAACCTGATTGACCTGTACGCCGGGCTGGTGCCCACCCGCACGCAGTACAGCAATGCCTACCGGCAGTACCGCAAGCTGGCCGCCGACCTCAAGCACCTCGAGGACCAGGTAGCCCAAGCCAACAAGGAGCTTGATTACCACAGCTTCTTGCTAAACGAGCTGGAGGAAGCCCGCCTCGATGGCGAAAACCAGGAGGCACTGGAGCAAGAGCTGAAAGAGCTGGAGCACGCCGAGGAAATCAAGCAGAAGCTGACGTACGCACTGCAAAGCCTGTCGGAAGGGGAGTACTGCGCCACCTCGTCGCTCAAGGAAGCCAGTATTATGCTGGGGCACATTGCCGGGTATTCGGAGTCGGTACGCCAGCTGAAGGAGCGGCTCGACTCGTGCCTGATTGAGCTGCGCGACATTGCCGACGAAACCGAAATGGCCGAGCAGCGCACCGAGGCCGACCCCAGGCGCCTCGATGAGCTGCAAGCCCGTCTGACGGTGCTCTACAACCTGCAGCGCAAGCACCAGGTGCGCGACCTGCCCGCCCTGCTGGCCGTGCGCGATGAGCTGCAGCAAAAGGTAGGCTCGGTGCTGAACCTCGACAAGGAAATTGCTCGCCTGCGCAAAGATGCCGAAGGCGCGTTGGCTACGGTAAACAAGCGGGCAGCGCACCTTTCGGAGCAGCGCCGCAAAGCCTTCCCGCAGTTTGAGCGCGAACTGGCCGAGTTGCTTGCCGACCTAGGGATGCCCAACGCCCGCTTGGTGGTGCAGCACAGCACCGGCCAACCCACAGCCAGCGGTACCGATGTTATCTGCCTGCTCTTTACGGCTAACAAAGGTGCCCACCCGCAAACGCTCAGTAAAGCCGCCTCGGGTGGCGAATTCTCGCGCCTGATGCTGTGCGTGAAGTACCTGCTGGCCGATAAGACTGCGCTGCCTACCATCGTGTTCGACGAAATCGACACCGGTATTTCGGGCGAAATAGCCGTGAAGGTGGGCCGCATGATGCAGCAAATGGCCAAAAAGCACCAGCTCATCACCATTTCGCACTTGCCGCAAATGGCCGCCGCCGGCGATGCGCACTTCTTCGTGTACAAGGAAGACCGCGCCGACCGCACCGTTAGCCGTATCCGCCGCCTGACGGAAGAGGAACGTATCCGCGAAATCGCCCAAATGATTTCGGGTGCCCGCGTTACGGAAAACGCCGTGCAAAGCGCCCGCGAGCTGCTCTCGATGCGCGGCGAAAGCGAGTTGGTAGCGGCGTAGGCCGGAATTGTCATGTCGAGCGGCAGCGAGACATCTGAGTTAGAATCGTAGCAGACGGTCCGTCCCCAGATGTTTCGCTGCCGCTCGACATGACAGAGGTTCTTATCTCTATGAAATATCACAACTATTACGTCTATATCGTTACCAACCCAAAGAAAACCGTGCTCTACATCGGCGTTACCAACGATATGGTGCGGCGTTTGGACGAGCACTTAGAGAATGCAGGAAAGCCACACACATTCGCTGGAAGGTACTGGTGTCATCTGCTTGTGCACTGGGAGCATTACGCCAGTGTTCAGCAGGCCATTGCGCGCGAGAAGGAGCTGAAGGGCTGGGGGCGCCCGAAGAAGGATGCACTAATCGCGGCGCACAACCCCGAGTGGAAGGCGCTGAACTAGGATGTGGGCGGGTACTAACTGTCATGTCGAACGCAGCGAGACATCTGGGTTGGAACTACCACGAACGGCCTGACTCAGATGTCTCGCCTAGCTCGACATGACAATCTAGACCGAAACCCTATTTTTGCCCATTCCATATTCCTTCCTCCGACTCGACTCAACCGTTTTTATGGCCAACAACCTACTTGCCGGCAAGCGCGGCATCATCTTCGGTGCCCTCAACGAACAATCCATTGCCTGGAAGGTAGCTCAGCGCTGCCACGAAGAAGGCGCAACGTTCGTGCTCAGCAACGCGCCGCTTGCCATGCGCATGGGCGAAATCAACAAGCTGGCCGAGCAGTGCAGCGCCCCGATCATTCCGGCCGATGCCACCGTGGTAGAAGACCTGGAAAAAGTATTCAGCGGCGCGGTGGAGCAACTGGGCGGCAAAATCGATTTCGTGCTGCACAGCATCGGCATGAGCCCGAACATCCGCAAGGGCAAGCACTACGGCGAGCTGAACTACGACTGGTTCCAGAAGACGCTCGACATTTCGGCTTTGTCGTTCCACAAGATGCTGCACGTAGCCGAGAAGCAGGACGCCCTGAATGAGTGGGGTTCGGTAGTAGCCCTGTCGTACATAGCGGCGCAACGCGCATTCCTCGACTACACCGATATGTCGCAGGCGAAGGCCGTGCTCGAAAGCATTGCCCGCAGCTACGGCCAGCGCCTAGGTACCCAGAAAAAGGTGCGCGTAAATACCATTTCGCAGTCGCCTACCAAAACCACGGCTGGTACCGGCATCAGCGGCTTCGATGCGTTCTACGAGTACGCCGACCGCCTCTCGCCGCTGGGCAACGCCCCGGCCGAAGCTTGCGCTGATTACTGCGTATCGCTGTTTTCGGACCTGACCCGCTACGTAACCATGCAGAACCTGATGCACGACGGTGGTTTCAGCACCACGGGCATTTCTGAGGCGATGGTAGAAGCTATTACCCATGCTACCAAGGAAGCTTAAGCTTCTGGAACTTTGATAAAGTAAAAGCCCGACCTCACCGGTCGGGCTTTTACTTTATCAAGCACTACTTAAAAGGAACAATACATAATCACGCTTACTTCTCTGTACTGCAATAAAGAATGTGCTGCCAAACCTACTCGAAAGCGGCGGCTTACGTCGAGCGAATGGAGCACCTGTCCTTGTAGCTGCCAGTAACCAGGCCAACGGAGAAAACGAGCTTCGGCTCCTAAGCGCAAAAAGAAAGGCCTGAACTCGTGGCTAAGCCCAGCTCCGTATCCCAAACCAGCAATTCTAAAGCCGGTAGCATCTGAAATAAAACGTTTCGCTGCGTACCCCGCTGTCAGATGTAGCCAAGGGCCAAACCATGGGCCGATGCGGTACTTTAATAGGCCAATTGTACCGGTGTAACTGATGAAATGCAAGTTTGCCGGCACAATCTGTAGCCACTGCCGCTCCAAATTGCTGCTCACAAAAAACCGTCCGTTGCGCGACCAGTTAGGGAGGGATAAAGTGCTGCGAAAAAAGTGGTTACGGTGTACATTGGACTGGTAAGTAAAGCCAATGCCGATAGGGTATTTGAAACCACGCATGCGGGTAAATAATCGTAAATCCGCGCCAAATGGGGCATAGCTCAAACCTGGCAGCAGACTGAAGCTACCCCAAAACGTGTGAGGCCGAGGGTGTGATGGTATCCGACTCGAATCAAGAGCTATTTCTGTATAGCTGTCCGGTGCTACTTGTACAAAACGCGTATCAAAACCGACGTTGGATACGGTCAGGGTCAAGCTGTCCGAAATGTTCTTTGTCGATAACTCGAAATGTCCATCAGAAGTAGACAATGTACCGTTCGTGGTACCTTTCTCGATGATAGTAGCTCTAGGTAGTGGTTGATTATCAGCTCGGCCGACAATGCGGCCGGTTATCTGCGCGATTTGAGCTTGCACAAAGCAAGGAGAAACAAGGCAAAGCAGCAGTAAGCGTAGAAGCATAAACAGGCATCCGTATCCGTCTGGTAATTAGATGCGCAGAAATGGCTAATTCCACATGGAGCGCCAAAAAGGATGCTGGACTGCTTGCTGTACCTTAATACCCCCGCGCCACATCGACCAAACTCTCCAGCGGCTCGCCATTTCGGAAGCGCCCTAGGTTCAGCAGAATCATATCCACCTTGCCACCATCTTCATCGGGCTGGCCGCCGGCGGAGTGTTGGGTAAGAATGACGTTGGGCATGCTCCAAAGCGGGTTGCTCACGGGCAGGGGCTCAACGGCGGTTACATCGAGCACGGCGCCGCCTAGGTGGCCCGACTGCAGCGCGGCAATCAGGGCGGGCTCGTCGGTGGTGTTGCCGCGGCCTACGCTGGCGTACACGCTGCCGGGCTTCATGGCTCCGATCAGCTCAGCGGAGTAAAAGCCTTCGGCGGTGCCGGGCAGGCAGTTGATAACCAAGTGAGTACCGGGCAGTACGGCTTTTAGGTCTTCGGGCGAGCGGAGCTGGGCTTCGGGGCTGGTGCGGGCCAGCAGCTGCGTGTGGCAGCCAAAGCCCGTGAGCTGCTGCCGCACCGCCAGGCCGATGTAACCGGCACCCAGGATTACCACGCGCTTGTGGCGCAGCAGCTGCATGTTGGCGCGAACGGGCGGGCCCACCCAGCGCTTTTCGGCTTGCAGCAGGGCCAGCTGCGGCAGGTTGCGGTACAGCGCCATGATACCCGCCACCATGGTTTCGGCGCAGGGCCAGGCAAAGTAGTCGCCCATGTTGGCCACGGGCACGGGTAGCTGCAGGCCGGTGTATTGCTCGAAGCCCGACGAATCGATTTGCCAGAACTGCAGGTTGGGCAGAGTGCCTGCGGCAAACCAGGCGCGCGGCGGGTTGCCCAGAATTACGTTGGCCGATTGGAAGGCGGGGCGCTGCTTGTCGTCGGCAAGCTCGTTGCGGAAGGATACCTGCACGTCGGCGGGCAAATGGGCCCGCAGGCGGGCGCGAAGCGTGTCGTCGAGCAGGGTATAAACGTACAGGTGCATGCAGAAGCGGAATAGAGGCTGCAAGTTAAGCCCATCGGTGCGGGCACCTAGGCGGCGCTTGGGCGAAGTTGGCCAAGTACCCGGCCGTAGCAGCCAATGGGGTAGCAGTCGGTACATACGCTTAGGGGCCAGGTGCCAGGCAGCTTACGGCCTTGGGCGACCTAGGCTCGCGCTGCCTCGGCCGAGAGCTGCCGCAATACACCTAGGGCGCGCTCGGCATCGGTTTGGGCCACAAAGAGGTGGTCGTGGTAGTAGGCGGCTACTACGTTGCAGCTGATGTTGGCTTGGGTAAGCGCCGTGGCAAACGCCGCCGTAAGTCCTACGGCCTCCAGGGCCGAGTGCACGGTAAGCGTAATCCAACTAGCTACGAACGAGTAGGGCAGACCCAGGGCATCGGCCGCGGCTTGCGGGAGGATTACCGTGAGGCCCTCCTGCTCCCGGAACAGGCACACGATATCGTCGGGGTTGAGGCCGCTGAGGCGGCGCACGGTGCAGAACACGTAGGCGCCGGGCTGCAACGCGGGCTGCAGGGTGCGCAGGAGTTGCCGAAGGTCGGTTTGGCCGGGCATGGCAAGAGGTTGGTTATCAGGAGCCGAAAGCAACACCCAGGCCCGGGGCCGAAAACTAACCCGGCCACCTAGGGGCGAATACCGCTGCCCGTTGCATATTGTGCGGCTTGCGCGTGCAACTGAGGTTGGCAACACGTGTTCTTCAATGGCAAAGCCCAAAGGTACAGCTTGCTCGGTGGCCCCACGCCCGGGGCCGCCGCAACGCCGGGGCTGCTTTCTCACGCTTTAGCTACGCTCCTAATTATGGCGTTTCGTTCTTCTTTAGGTTTGTACTCGGCGCTGCTGCCGGGCTTCTTGTTTTTTCTGCCGCCGGGCTCGGAGCGCCTCGCCGGCGATGTGCCGCCCCAGAAAAAGGGAATCTTGCTGAGCACGGTGGTGCAGGGCCTGGGCCTGGCCCACGTGCAGCCCACGCAGCTCGACGACGAACTTTCGCGCCGGGTGTATGCGCTGTACCTCAAGCGCCTCGACGGCAGCAAGAAGTTTTTGCTGCAGCCCGACGTGAAGCAGCTGCAGGTTTACGAAAAGCTCATCGATAACGAGATTAAGCAGGGCAAGCACGAGTTTCTCGACCTCAGCACCAAGCTCATCGATCAGCGCACCCGCGAGGCGCAGGTGCTCTACCGCGAGCTGCTGAGCCAGCCCTTCGAGTTTACGGCCAACGAAACCTTCGAAACCGATTCGGATAAGCTCGGCTACCCTGCCGACGAAGCCGCCCGCCGCGACATGTGGCGCCGCCTGCTGAAGTACCAAACCATGGTGCGCGTGGCCGAGATGATGGACGAGCAGGACCGGCAGCAAATCAAGTCGCTGGCCTCAACCAAAGCAGCCCCCTCGGGCGCGGTTATCTCGAAGCCCGTGCGTACCCCCGCCCAAATGGAAGCCGAGGCCCGCAAGCAGGTGCTGAAATACTACGACGAGCGGTTCCAGGACCTGCTGCAAACCGACGAGGCCGACCGCCTGGCCGAGTTTGCCAACACGGTAGCAAACACCTTCGACCCACACTCCGAGTACTTCGCGCCGCAGGATAAGACGAACTTCGACCTGGCCGTAACGGGCCGCCTCGAGGGCACCGGCGCCCAGCTCAGCGAGCGTGATGGCCAGATTGTGGTGGCCTACATCGTGCCCGGCTCGGCGGCGTACCGGCAAGGCGAGCTAAAGGCCGGCGACGTGATTCAGCGCGTGGCGCAAGGCGCGGCTGAGCCCGTAGCCGTGGATGGCATGCGCTTCGACAAAGTGGTGGGCCTGATTCGGGGCAAAAAAGGCACCGAGGTGCGCCTGACGGTGAAAAAGCCCGACGCCACCGTCAAGGTCATCCCGATTATCCGCGACGTGGTGGTGATTGAGGAAACCTACGCCCAATCGGCCGTCATCAACGAGGGCGGTAAGAAATTCGGCTACATCCTGCTGCCCAGCTTCTACGCCGACTTCAACCAGAACGGCGGCCGCAACTCGGCTGAGGATGTCAAGAAGGAACTGCTGAAGCTGAAGGCCGAAAACGTGCAGGGCGTGGTGCTCGATCTGCGCTTTAACGGCGGCGGCTCGCTCTACGATGCCGCCGAAATGGCCGGCTTGTTTATGGAAAGCGGCCCCATGGTGCAGGTGAAAGGCCGGCAGCGCACGCCCGAAGTCGTAACCGACCCCGACCCCAAAGTGCAGTACGGCGGCCCGCTGGTGGTGCTGGTAAACCGTTACAGCGCCTCGGCTTCGGAAATCCTGGCCGGTGCCATTCAGGATTACAAGCGCGGCATTGTGCTCGGCAATACCACCTACGGCAAAGGCACGGTGCAGCGTGTGTTCGAGCTGGATAACATCATGAACCCCGAGCTGGCGGCGCTCAAGCCCTTCGGCTCGCTCAAAATGACCATCCAGAAGTACTACCGCGTAAACGGTGCCTCCACGCAGTTTAAAGGCGTAACGCCCGACATCGTGGTGCCCGATGCTTACAGCACTTTGGCCGAGGGCGAGCAGGACACCGACTACCCGCTGCCCTGGGATGAAATTGCGCCGGCCAGCTACCGGCCGTGGGCCACGGCGCCGCCCGTGGCCAAGCTGGCCGCGGCCAGCAAGCAACGCGTAGCCTCGAACCAGGCTTTTGGTTTGCTCACCGACGCCGTGCAGAACATGGCCAAGCGCGAGAAAGTAACGCTGGCTTCGCTGAACCTGGCCACCTACCGCGCCGAGCAGAAAGCCCTGCAAGAAGCCACCGAGCGCTACAAGCAGGTGCAGCAGCAAGCCCCCGTGCTGGCCGTGGCGCCCCTAGGTGCCGCCCCCTCCACCGACAGCGTACAAACCAACCGCACCAACCGCTTTGTGCAGCCTCTGCGCAAAGACCTGACCCTGCGCGAGGCCGTGGCCGTGCTCAGCGACGAGGTGTAAATCCCTAGGTGCTTTTATCAGCAATCAGGCCCGCTGCACACTGTGCAGCGGGCCTGGTTGCTTCTTGTTCGGCAGTACACCTAGGCTTCCTGCTCGATGCGGGGGCGCTCTTCTGCGCGCGGCTTGGGCTGCTGCGCGGGTGCATCCTGGTTGTCGCGGGTGTTTTTTTGCACGGCAATAGCGGCAAACAGGCTCAGCGTGAACGACATGGCGTAGAAGCCTTTTTCGCTGAGGGTAAGCGTGGCGTTCCAGAGGCCCACCACCAGCAGCAGCACGGCCATAAGGGTGCACAGCCAGCTGATGCCGAAGTACAGGTTGGTTACCGGAATGCCCTCCATTCGGTCGCGCACGCTTTTCTGCACCGAAATAGCCGCAAACAGCCCGAACATGAGGATGGTGAAGTAATAACCCTTCTCGTTCAGGGCCATTTGCGCGTTCCAGAGGCCTACGTTGTAGGCCATGATGCCAATGAGCAGCGCAGCCCAGGAGGCACCTATAAAAGCGGTTGAAGGTTGTCGGTTCATGGCGGCGGTGTTGGGGTTGATGTTGGTTGGTGTGGAGGTGCTGAAGCAGTAGCCAATATTACTACTGTTGGGGGTGCGGCCGGCTCACATAATCGGGTGATTTCAGACTTTACAAAGCCCGAAAAGCGGTTCTGCTGATGCGATGATTTCCTGTTTACTGCAGGAAAATCAGCGTGATAAACGGGTGGCGGCCGGTGCTCGTCAGACTTTTGAAAACCCACCCAGGCAAGTGTCGAGCTTCGGGTGCGTGGGCCAACCTTCCCGGTAGCGGCGCGTTGAATGAGAAGCCGCCTGGCCGCAGGTGGGCTTCAAAATTCAGTTCCCCAACACTCCTGACTACGCACAGCCATGCAGCATCCGAAAGAGCTTGAACAGCTGCTCGATACCCAACAGAAAAAACTGGCCTTCTTTCAGAACCTGGTGCTGGTAGCCGCCGCCGACGGCCGCCTCGACAAACAAGAAGGCGACTTTTTGGTGCAGATTGGCCAACGCCTGGGCCTGACGCCCGACGACGTGAACCCCATTGCCGACAACCTCAACGTGCTCAGCTTCATTGTGGCTTCGGAAGGGCTGCAGCGCACCCTGGAACTGCAAACCCTGGTGCAGATGATGCTGCAGGACGGCCAGATTGACCCGCGCGAATACGGCCTGTGCCTGGAATACGCCAACCGCATCGGCTACGGCAAGGACATTCTCGACGATATGGTAACGCAGCTGGCCGGGGGCGCACCGGCCGGCACGCCCCGCAACCCGCCTACGGTTAGCTAACCCAGGGCCTGCCGCACCCGGTAGCCGAGCCGCCGGGCTGCCAACAAAAGAGCGTTGTGCCCGGCACAACGCTCTTTCTTATTTGCTGCTCGCGCCTGCGAGCTGGGCGATGATGATAAGATGCACCGAGGGCGTGCCATCGGGCCGGCCGAAGTGCTTGCGCACGAGCCCGGCCACGGCAAAGCCGTTGCGGGCTAGCTGCTCGCGCAGGTAGGCCTCCTGGTGGTAGTACACGTAGGCTTTGTGCTGCCCGTTGCTCGAGCTTTCGAAGCCGGATTGCTGGTAGTCGCCCTCGATGGCGCTGAGGTACAGCACGCCCGCATCGGTAAGCCGGGCAGCGCAGTCGTGTATCAGCCTGGCGCAATCGGCCCGCGAGAGGTAGGGCAGGCAAAAGCCGCACACAATGCCTTCGTACTGCTCGGATAGCTGGCCGAGGGCGCGGCAATCGAGCAGCTGGCACGTGGCCGTGGGGTTGTTTTGCCGGGCCAGCTGCACCATAGCCGGGGCTACGTCGGTAGCGGTAATGCGATAATCGGGGCGGCGGGCCAGCAGGTAGCGCGTAATGTTGCCGGGGCCGCAGCCAAGCTCCAGAATGCGCGCGTGGGGCTGGGGCAGCAAGGCGCAAAACGCAGCGTAGGTATCGTTGTACAAATCAAGCTCCATGTACCGATCCTGATAGGCCTGCGCCATCTTATCGAAGGCATCGAAGGTTAAGGCATAAGCGTCCATGCGGTGGGGGGGAGGTGTTGGGTGCTGCCTGGGGCCGGGCCACCTAGGGCCGGCGTGGCCGCCGGCAACTGCCGGAACGTTGGGCCAATGCGGGTTTGGCCTTTGCCGACGGCCGGCGGCTAGCGGATAAAGTTCAGGCTGATGAGCGCAATGGTAACGAACACGAGCACCAGGCCGCCCAGGAAAATTACCTCGGCCACGCGCTCGTACACCCCGCTACGATGCCCCGAGCTGCGCATCGACAGAAACGACAGGATGCTGCTGGTGATGAACAGCAACGTGGCCAGGGCCGTGAAATCGTCGATAACCGAGCCCACGGCCAATGCATTTACCTTGAGCGAGGTAAGCACGATAAAGCACAGCCCCATCAGGTTGGCAGAGGTGTTGAGAATGTGGGGCGACTTGTTCTCCATGATGCTGCTTGGATGGCGCAGACCGGCGCGCACCTAGGGCTGTGCCGCGCGGGCTAGCCTTTGCGCTCCGTTTTCCGCAGAAACTTAATCAGGGCCGGGAAGTAGTGCTTGGGGTCGTCCCACATGGCGTAGTGCGAGCCTTCGGGGCAGATGTAACGCTGGCTGTCGGGGATGCGCCGCTGCATATACTCGATGTCGGCCACCGGAACGAAGTCGTGCTTGGAGCCAATGATGAGCGTAGGCAGTTTGATGCTGGTCAGCCGCTCGCTGAAATCCCAGGCCAGCATGTAGGGCATAAAGTGGCCGGCGTAGGTGCGGGTAATATGCGCCTGGCTGCGCGTAAACGTGGGCGGCTCTTGCGGCAGGCGCATCATATGCAGGCTCCGGAACTCCTTGGTTACGGCCGGCGTGATGTACGGCGAAAGCGCCACCAACCCCATGGTATCGAGGCCGGCTATTGTTTTGCCTTCCTTGGCCGAGTGGCGCCGGATAATGTCGGCGTACTGGGAGTAGCGGTGCTTGTTGAACACCGTGGCTTTGTAGCCGATGTTGGAGGTAATCAGGCCTTTGATGTGCTGCGGGTACTTGCTGGCGTACTCCAGCGCCAGCATGCCGCCCCACGAGTGCCCGAGCAGGTAAAAGCTGTCCAGACCTAGGGCCTGGCGCACCTGCTCCACCTCCTCCACAAAGCGGGCAATGCGCCACACGTCTTTGTCGGGCGTTTTGTCGGAGTGGTACGAGTTGAGCTGGTCGTAGTAGTACAGCTCCACGCCCTCCTGGGCCAGGTGCTCCGGAAAGTTCTCGAAGTACTCGTGGGTATTGCCGGGGCCGCCGTGCAGCACCAGCAGCTTTATCTTGCCCTGGCCCACGCGCTGCGTCCAGACCTTGTACTTGCCATCGATGGAGACCATTTGCACGCCCGGGGCGCGCATTTTGGCGGCGTAGCTGCTATCGGGGGCTTGAGCGCGGGCGGGCACAAAAGCCAGCACGAGCAGCAGTAGGGTAAGGAGCGTTTTCACGGATACGAGGCAGGCATGACAGCAGGGAAAGATAAAATCGAGGGGAAAGATAGGCAGGCAGTTGCGCCACGCAACGTACCGGCCCAAACCTCGTCCATATCGTGTTTCTTTAGCCCGTCACCCCCCAACCCTTCACGCACCCTTCCGATGCAGAAACTCGTGTACCTGGCCGTGGCTTACGGCCTGAGCGCGGCCGCCCCCGCGCTGGCGCAGCAAGCCGAAAAGGTCGATCAGGCCATGATTGCCAAAATCAAGGACGAAGGCCTGAACCGCTCGCAGGTGATGAAAACCGCCTTTTACCTCACCGATGTAAGCGGCCCGCGCCTGGCCGGCTCCGAGGGCCTGAAGCGCGCCCACGACTGGACGCAAAAGCAAATGGCCCAATGGGGCCTCGCGAATGCGAAGGTGGAGCCCTGGGGCGAGTTCGGCCGCGGCTGGGACATCGAGAAGTCGTACGTGGCCATGACGGCGCCCTACTACCACGCCATGATTGGCGCGCCCAAAGCCTGGACGCCCGGCACCAACGGCGCCATCAAAAAGCAGATTGTGCTGGTGAAAGCCGCTACCGAAGCCGACCTCGACAAGTACAAAGGCCAGCTGCGCGACAAAATCGTGCTGACGGAAGTAGCCTCGGAGCCGAAAACCACCTTCACGGCCGATGCCAAGCGCCACACCGACGAGGAGCTGCAGAAGATGGCCGCCCCGGCCGAAGCCCGCCCCGCGCGCCAAGGCAACGACGATGCCATGGCCGCTTACCGCGCCCGCCTGGCTTTGCGCACCAAAATGGCCGAGCTGTTTATGCAGGAGGGCGCCGCGGCCGTGCTCAGCACCCGCGGCGGTTCGCACGGCACGTTCTTCACCTCCAACGGCGCGCCCTATGCCGCCGATGCCAAGCCCGTGCTGCCCGAAATCGAGATGTCGCCCGAAGACCAGCTGCGCCTGATTCGCCTGGTAGAGGCCGGCATCCCGGTGGAGGTAGAAATGGACACCAAAACCAAGTTCCAGACCCAGGACCTGCGCGGCTACAACGTGGTGGCCGAAATCCCGGGCACCGATAAAAAGCTGAAAAGCGAGGTGGTGATGCTCGGTGCCCACATCGACTCGTGGCACGCCGCCACCGGCGCCACCGACAACGCTGCCGGCTGCGCCGTGATGATGGAGGCCGTGCGCATCCTGAAAGCCGTGGGCGCCAAGCCGCGCCGCACCATTCGCATTGCCTTGTGGGGCGAAGAGGAGCAGGGCCTGCACGGCTCGCGCAACTATGTGAAAAACAACTTTGCCGACCCCGCCACCATGAAGCTGCTGCCCGCCCACGAGAAGCTGGCCGGCTACTTCAATCTCGATAACGGCTCGGGCAAAATCCGCGGCATCTACGCGCAAGGCAACGAGGGCGTGCAGCCCATCTTTGCCGAGTGGCTGAAGCCCTTCGCCGATATGGGCGCTACCACCGTTACGCCGCGCAACACCGGCGGCACCGACCACCTCGCCTTCGACGCCGTAGGCCTGCCCGGCTTCCAGTTTATCCAGGACGGCCTCGACTACAACACCCGCACCCACCACACCAACCAGGATACCTACGAGCGCCTGCAACCCGACGACCTCAAGCAGGCCTCGGTAATCGTGGCCACGTTTGTGTACAACACCGCCATGCGCGACCAAAAGCTGCCGCGCAAAGCCCTGCCGCAAGCTCCCCAGCCGAAATCGTAAGGCAAGCACCTAGGGAATCAAAGCAACGCCCCGCTCCGCACCGCGAGCGGGGCGTTGTACTACCCAGGGCCCGCCCGGGCGCAGCCTCACATATTGATGTGGTGCCTTCGGCGGCTTGGCCGGCACCGCGTACTTTGGCCCGAGGCAGCACTATCCAAGCCTTTATGTGGCTGAAGGCCGCTTTGCCCGCGGGCCTTTTGGGCGCTTAACTACCACGGAGGCCCTAGGTCAGAACCGGCTTTTGCCGACGAGGGGGCCCGTGGGCGGCAGCAGCTCAGCAAAGCCGGCGTCGCGCCAGGGCATTACTGTTTATGAGTTTACCCGAGCAATACATGCCAGCAGCACTACCCCGCCTATTTACGCAACCCCAGCAATTACCCGGCGCCAGCAGGCTGCTGATGTGGCTGATGCTCTGCTGGCCCGCGCTGGCCGGCGCCCAACGCGGCCCCGATAACTACTGGTTTTTCGGGCGCCAGGCCGGCATTGGCTTTACGGGCGGAGGCCCCAGCTCGGTGCGCTCCAACGCCATGGCCGCTTTCGAAAACTGCGCCATTGTATCCGACTCAACGGGGGCCTTGCAGTTCTACACCGACGGGCGCAGCGTCTGGAACGCGCGCCACCAACCCATGCTCAACGGCCAGCAGCTGTTGGGCAACCCCTCGGCCACGCAAGGCGCCCTCATCGTGCAGCATCCGGGGCGCGCCAGGCAGTATTTCCTGTTCACCATGGGCGAGGAGCTGGGGGCTGCCGGGCCCTACTACTACCTCGTGGATATGGCCCAGCAAAGCGGCCTGGGGGCCGTGAGCCGCAACGTGATGGCCCAGTTGCCAACCGCCCGCATGACGGAGCGCCTCACCGGCATTTTGCACGCCAACGGCCGCGATACGTGGGTTGTAACGCACGGGCTATTGAACTCCCGCTTTTACGCGTCGCTGGTGTCGCCGGCGGGCGTTGGTGCGCCCATCATCAGCAGCATTGGCCCCGTCGACAGCAGCCGCTATGGGCACCTGCAGGAATCGAGTTACATGGTGGCCAACAAGCAGGGCACCAAAATCGCCACCACCATCAACGGGCACATCTGCCTGTTCGATTTCGACAAAGCCACCGGGCAGGTAACCGGCGTAACGCGGCTGCCCATGCTGGTCCCGAAAAAGCCCACGTACGGCCTGGCGTTTTCGCCCGACGGCTCGCGGCTCTACGTGTCGATGTTCTCGAACATGCCGCGCACGCCGCTGCAGGTGGTAGCGCTGTTTCAGCTGGATGTAGCGCTGCCCACGGCTATGGAAATCTATGCCTCGGCCCAACGCATACCCATGGCCACGCGCCGGCCCGGGGCCCTGCTGCCCGGCCCCGACGGCCGCGTTTACGTGGCCTTTTTCGACAGCCCCTGGCTGGGTGTCATTCAGAACCCAAATGCCCGAGGCGCATTGGCCTGCAACCTGGAAATCAACGGGGTATCGTTGGCTTCGCGCACCGGCACGCGGAGCCTGCCCAACTTCCCCAACGCCTTCCCCCGTTCGCCCTACCTCACCTTCAACAACGGCCCGTTTTGCGTCAGCACTACAGCAAACTTCGCGGCCAGCCTTACGCCGGCCCTAAGCATTGCATCGGCCACCTGGGACTTTGGCGAGCCAGCCTCGGGGGGCAGCAACACGGCTACGGGTACCTCGGTTAGCCACACGTACCGGGCCTTAGGCACGTACAAAGTAACCCTGGAGGTGGTGCTGACAACCGGCGTGCAGTACACCAGCACGCAGCTCGTAACCATATCGCCGCCACCCAACGCGCAACTCGGGCCCGAACAGCTGGTGTGCCCCGGGCAACCGGTTACGCTAAGCCCCGGCACCCAACCCGACCGTACCAGTTATTTGTGGCAAGATGGCTCGACGCAGCCAACCTTTACCGCCACCCAAGCAGGCAAGTATTGGGTGCAGGTTACTTCGCCGCAGGGCTGCGTCAGTTCCGATACGATCCGCGTCGGTTACCAAGCTTCGCCCATCATTTCCCTAGGTCGCGATACCACAATTTGCATGGACCGGGGCTTGGTGTTGCGCCCCGAACCGCAGCGCGCAGGTGCCACCTACCGCTGGCAGGATGGCTCCACCAACCCCACGTACGAAGTGCTGAACCCCGGCAAGTACACCGTGGAGGTAACCGCCAATGGCTGCGTAAGCACCGCTGAAATAGAAATAACCGACGCGCGGTGCCCCGTTGAATTGCCCAACGCCATTACCCCCAACAACGACAACAAGAACGAGACTTTCGTGGTTAAGGGCTTGAACGCAAAGGCATTCAGCATCCGCATTTTTAACCGCTGGGGGCGCGAGGTTTTCCGTCAAGACAGCTACGACAACGGCTGGCGTGCCGAAGGGCAACCCGATGGGGTGTATTACTACATACTCGATAACCCTATAACCAAGCGGCAATACAAAGGGCGCATCGAGGTGATGCGCTGATAGGGCGTTGCCCTAAGTTGCCGCGCAAAGCCCAGCCCCAAGCTGCCCAGCCGAAGTCGTAAACGAAGTCTTAGTAGCAGGATGTTAAAACACCCGACCAGCTTAATAGAGCTGGCCGGGTGTTTTATTGTAGCTCTTGCCGCAGTGCTTGGAGAAGTTTCGCACGCGCTACTTCAGTCTCATCCGTTTGTGGGCCAAAATCGAGAGCATTGCGGTCCAAGCGACGCATAAAATCTTGTGTTTCCTTTCGCGATTTAAACCAAAAAGGTGAGCAACCATTGGCAGGCTGCCAACCACGTTGTGTCTTCCACCAAGAGATATCAACAGGAATAGATTCCGGAACTAAGGCAGCAGCTAAATCAGGAAAGCTGGGTTGACTCAAAATGTGTGCAACGATATGCTCTGGAAGCTTTACATGATGGCGTTCTATGTAGTGGGCCAATCCTTCGGGCCAGCAATAGGTGCCGTCGGTAAGGTCGGCAGCGCCCATATTGCCATCTGGTTCGCCACATTGAAAGCGGCACCAGCTATAGCCTGCCCAATAGATTAATTTATGTCCTTGTTGCAGGTAGCTTAATACCTTTCTCCTTTCCTCAGTTGACCAGTGCTCATCCACGAATTGAGAAGGTGCGGGCAAGTCTGGTTCGTAAAAGCTATACCAAAAACCAACACCAATGAGATGCTCCGGTGCTTCAGAAGGTTGGCTCATACCAACTGCTCCTTAAACAGCAGCAACGTTCGTTCCCAGGCCAGCTTAGCGGCAGCCTCGTTGTAGCGGGCCGGCGAAGAGTCGTTGTTGAAAGCATGCTGGGCGCCCTCGTACACAAACTGCTCGTACTGCACGCCGGCGGCTTTCAGGGCTTGCTCCCAGGTAGCCATGCCAGCATTTACGCGCTCATCCTGGCCGGCGTAGTGCATCATCAGGTGGGCTTTGATGTTGGCCGCAGCAGCAGTATCGGGTTGGCGGCCGTAGTAAGCCACGGCGGCGTTCAGCTTGGAGTCGTTGGCGGCGAGTTGGTTGGCCATGGCGCCGCCCCAGCAGAAGCCCACGCAGCCGGTGCGGCCGTTGCTATCGGGGCGGGAGCGGAGGTACTCCAGGCCGCGCAGGTAGTTGCTTAGGTTCTGCTGCGCATCGAGCTTACCGATCAGCTCGCGGCCTTTGTCTTCGTCGGTGGGCGTGCCCCCAAACGCCGACAGCGCATCGACACCTAGGGCCAGGTAGCCGGCTTTGGCCACGCGGCGCGTTACGTCTTTGATGTGCGGCGTGAGCCCGCGGTTTTCGTGGATAACCACCACGGCGCCGCGCTTCTTCTTGCCTTTGGGGCGCACCAGATAGCCCTTCATCGTGGTGCCGCCTTCGCCGGGCCAGCTTACTTCTTCGCTCAACAGGTCTTTGTCATCTTCGGGCACGGTGGCCGCTGCGGCGTAGCCGGGGTCGAGCACCGACAGCGCCGACATGGCAATGGCCATGCTGCCCGTGAGCTTCAGCAGCCGCTCCATAAACTCCTTGCGGGTAAGAGGCCGGTGGGTGTATTCGTCGAAGAGGTTGATGATGCGCTGATCCATGAGGCAAGAGTAGCAGTTGGGGCGGGGAAGGTAGCAGGCGGTGGGGCTTACTCAATAATCACGGGTATAGCGCGGGGCCATAAACGAATCGGGGTGGTTGTGGCGGTATAGCGCCAGGGTTTGCGTCAGCAGCCGCACGAAAAGCGGATTCGTGTGCGAATCGGGCGCCGTCATATACGCTTTGCGCTCGGGTAGGCCAGTTGCCTGCCGGTACAGCCGGTAAGCGGTGGCATGAAGCACCACGGAGTGCCGGCCATTCACCGTTCGCGCCGAGCCGTAATCCCGAAAAGCCGCGTCGTCGGCCCGAAAAACCGAATCGAGCAGGGCTATATAGGCTCGGTTGGAGGCCCAAGCGTTCTTTAGCGTAATGCTGTCTTGGGTATATGCCCCGTAGCGCCGTTGGTTTTCAATCAGGCGGCTGCCGGCGGCGTGTATTAAGCCAGGGAGCTGCGGGTTAGCAGCTGACATGGCCTTTAGTTCACGAATCAGGCTGTCTTGCACCGGGTCGGAATAACGCTTGATGCTGTCGCGACGCGCGTATACCAGCTTAGTGACGCGCGGGCCGCGCTGCACCCGGATAAGAAACGCCGTGCGCCCCATGTCGGGTTTGGATTCGATCAGGAGCGAATAAGCCAGCGGCCGTCGGGCGGCAATTGACGGGGCCGGAGAGGGCGGGATAAACGCCGTCAGCAGTTGGGCAACGAGCACAAGCAAAAGCATAAGCCAAGATACGAGTCGCCGTTGCCAACCCCGGCAGGTAGTTCGGCCCTTATTTTCCCCACACTCCCACGCTTTTTCCGGCACTCACCCGATTTCGCCTGCATCCGGCGGTGCCAGGGGCCAGTTTTGGGCATCCAATCACCCAAAAACAACCCCACGCCATGAACCCCACTGCCAAACTCCAGCGCGACGTGAAACTGCTGAAAACCTACGCCGCCGCTACCACGCTGCTACCCGCCCTCGGTTTGTTGTTCGCCTTCGGCAAGCCCGATAAGCCGCAGCGCTTTGCCGAAATATCGGTGGAGCGCATCAACGTGGTGGAGCGCGACGGCACCGTGAAAATGGTGATGTCGAACAAAGAGCGTTTCCCGAAGGGCATGACCATCGACGGCAAGTACCTGGAAAACAAGCGCGACGTGCCCGGCCTGCTGTTCTACAACGACAAAGGCGAGGAGTGCGGCGGGCTGATCTTCGCCGGCAACAAAGACGAAAAGGGCAACGTGAAAGCCGGCGGCCACCTCTCGTTCGACCGGTTCGGGCAGGATCAGGTAATTGCCCTTACGTACCAGCAAAACCAGCAGCACTACACCGCCGGCCTCACCTTCAACGACGCCCCTGCCGAGAGCATGCCCGTGCTGGAGGAGCGCTACAAAAACGCCACGCCCGAAGAAAAAAAGCAAGCCGTGCGCGAGGGCAAGCTGGGCCTGATGCCGCGCGTGTACATGGGCACCACGCTCAGCAAGTCGTCGGCGTTGGTGATGAACGACCAGCAGGGCCAGAACCGCCTGATGCTGGTGGTAAACAAAGATCAGTCGAAGCTCGATTTCAAAGACGCCCAGGGCGTTACGCGCCTCTCCATCGGCGTCGATCAGCAGGGCCAGCCGCTGCTGCGCTTCTTCGACGCGGCCGGCAAGGAGAGCAAGGCCATTACGCAGTAACTTGCCCGCTCACCTAGGAGGGGCTTAGCCATGCGCCGTTCGCCGCTGTTTTACTTGCTGGTTTTGGGGCTGGCCCTGCTCATGGCCGTGTACACGCGCCTGATCATGGCCAGCCGGCCCGAAGAGTTTTACCTGTTCCCCGACGCGCCCTTCTGGCTGTTTTTGCAGGCGCTGCTAGCCGTTACGCTGCTCGATGCCCTCAACCGCCGCTGGCTGGCCCGCGGGCAGGTGCCGCAGGGCGCGGGCTACTACTTCCGGCTGCTGGGCTGGGGCGCCCTGGCGTTCGTGGCCCTGCTGCTGGGTGCCGAGGCCCTGCTGAAGCTGCTGCACCTAGGGCAGCCCTACGGCCCGGATTGGTACCCGCACGTGCGCAGCTTTTTCTCGAACCTGTTTTTGTACCTGCTCGTGAGCGGCCTGTACCTGCCGTTTTTGTACCAGCAGCACGCCGCGGCCGCCCAAACCGAGCTGGAGCGGCTGGGCAAAGAGGCGGCCCGCGCCCAGCTGCACGCCCTGCAGCAGCACGTCGATCCGCATTTCCTGTTCAACAACCTCAACATCCTGGCCGCGCTCATCGAGCCCGGCAACGCCCCGGCCCGCGACTACGTGGTGCGCCTGGCCGAGGTGTACCGCTACCTGGTGCGCACCCGCGCCCAGGAGGTGGTGCCGCTCGCCGAGGAGCTGGCCTTTGCCCGCGACTACTGCCACCTGCTGCGCTGCCGCTTCGGGGCCGCGTATCAGTTCGCGGAAGACGTGCAGCTGCCCGCCGCCGAGCTGGCGCAGTTGCTGGTGCCGCCCGGCGCAGTGCAGGAGCTGCTTACCAACGCCGTGAAGCACAACGTGGGCAGCCGCAGCCGCCCCCTGGCCATTCGGCTGCTGATTACACCTAGGACCTTGGTGGTGCAAAACGAGCTGCGGCCCCGGCCCACCCCCGCCGACGGTACCGGCAGCGGCCTTGCGGGGCTGCGCGCCCGCGTGGCCCTGGTGGCCGCCGAGCCCTTGCGCGTAGAGGCCACCGCCGAAACCTATACCGTTACGCTGCCGCTTACGGCCGCGCTACCCTTACCCGCCCATGCGCATCCTGTTGCTTGAAGACGAAGAACCCGCCGCGGCGCAGGTGCGGCGCCTGCTGCTGCAATACAACCCCGCCGCCACCGTGGTGGCCGAGTTTCAGCAGGTAAGCGAGGCCGCCGACTACCTGCGCACGCACCCCGCGCCCGACCTGATCCTGTCCGACATCGAGCTGCTCGATGGCAACGTGTTCGGGCTGTTCCGGCAGGTGCAGGTTGGCAGCCCCGTGGTGTTCATTACCGCCTACGACTCGTTTTTGGTGCAGGCTTTCGAGCAAAACGGCATTGCCTACGTGCTCAAGCCGGTGCAGTACGCTCACTTTGCCGCCGCCCTCCAGAAGTACGAGCGGCTGCGGCAGGCTTTTCAGGGCGATGTGCTGCAGCAGCTGGCCGCCAGCCTGCGCCCGCCGGCCGCGCCGCAGTACAAGCAGCGCCTGGTAAGCAAATCGCGCACCGGGCTGTACCTGCTGGAGGTAGCCGAGCTGGCCTATTTTCAGCTGCGCCACGGCGTTACGCACGCCATCGACCGGCAGGGCCGCGCCTACGTGCTCAACGAAACCCTCAGCCAGCTCGAGGCCGTGCTCGATCCGGCGCAGTTCTTCCGCCTCAACCGCAGCGAAATCGTGCAGCTCAGCGCCATCGAACGCCTCGAGCCCTACTTCAATGATACCCTGGCCGTGAAGCTCAAAGCCCTCCCCGAGGCCGAACTCGTGAGCAGCACCCACCGCACCCCCGAGCTACGCAAGTGGCTGATGGGGTGAGGAACAAGAAGCCAGGAGTTAAGAGCAAGGAGCCCGTAACCTCAGGCGACAAAGCAGCGGCGGCCTGTAACCATCTGTCATCCTGAGGCGCGAGCCGAAGGACCTTACCGTGCCCGTACCACCTAAGCACAGCATTCCCTAGGTGGTGGTCATGCCGAGCTTGCCGAGGCTGCTCATTTGCTGACTTCAGGTAGCATACACTCCCCCTCTCCCTTTGGAGAGGGGGCCGGGGGGTGAGGTCCCAGTAAGGTCCTTCCTGCCTCAGGATGACAAAAGGGCCCGTTATTCCTCCCGGTTCACCGTATCCGGGCTAAACGCCGGCACACATATCGACCAATACTCGCACTCCTCCGCAAACGGGTTGGAGTAGCGGATGCGCGCCCCGGCCTTAATCAGCAAGGCCTGCCCGGCGCCGAGCTCCACCACGTCGCCGTCAATCTCGAAGCGTTTGCGGCCGCGCACCACAATGGTTATTTCGTCGAACTGCGGGGTTTGGTGCGGCTCGCTCCACTGCGGCGGGGCCACCATGTGGGCGAGGCTGTATTGGCCGGTGCCGGTACTGGCGTGGCCCACGTGCTCCTCAATGAGTTTGCCATCGGTGGTGGGCACCACAAAGGGCGCGGGGTTCAGAACGTAGCGTTTCTCAGCCATGATGCAGGTAGGGCAGTTAGTTGTTGGAGCCGGGGCATGCGCCCTTCGTGAACTTGGTTACGCCCGCGTTGGTGGCTACGCAGGCGTTGGAGTAGGTTTTGTTGTCGCAGCCGCACACCGGGTCGTACTGCATGGTACACATGGCGTCTTTCCGGATGTTGCTCTCGTTGATGCAATCGGCTGAGGCGGTGGGCGAAGCGCTTCGCTGGCAGGCACCCGAGAGTACCGAGGCCAGCAACGCAGCGGCTACAAGCAGGCGCATAGACATGGGGTAAGTGGGGGAGTAGTGGTGCCGAAAAGTACGTTGAAACCGCCATTGCCGGCCAAGTAAGCCAATTGCTGACCTAGGGAGTAGGGTTGAATAATCAATTACGCTAATATTGCGCCGGAGCTATTTTCTTGGGTTCTCCGCACAACTCATCGGTTGGCCTTGCGTATAGCACGGCAAATCAGCCGATGAGCTTCATTAGCCGATTTTCCTTACCTGAATCTTTCTTTCAACCCACACCCTCCTACAATCATGTCTTACAACGAAGACAACAACTCGGGCAAGATCCTGCTGGCCGTGCTGGCTGGCGCTAGCGCTGGTATCGTAGCCGGCCTGCTGATGGCCCCCGACAAAGGCAGCGCCACCCGCGGCAACCTGAAAAACTACGCCGGCAAATACGGCGACCAGCTGAACGATACCCTCTCGAAGCTCGGTACCCAACTCGATACCTCGTTCAAGAGCCTGACCGAAAAGCTGGAAGACCTGGGCGTAACCGGCGCCGGCAGCAGCCTGAACATGAAAGGCGACTGGAACGTGTCGAAAGGCAAGCTGAAGCAGCAGTACGCCCAGCTGACCGACGATGACCTGGTATACACCGAAGGCGCCGCCGACGACCTCGTAGGCCGCCTGCAGGACAAGCTCGGCAAGAGCAAGCGCGAAATCGTGAAGCTGCTGAACGACTTGTAAGCCAAGCGTTAGCTCCTTGCAAAAGGCCCCGTACCTCCCTGGTGCGGGGCCTTTTTTTGCACAACTTTCCCGGCGTATCCGCGTTAGGAACCTACCGGCCGCATGGCCACGCACTTTGTTCTCCCCCTTAACCTTAACACCCTGCTATTTATGAAAGACAACAGCGGTAAAGTACTCCTCGCGTTGTTGGCCGGCGCCAGCGCCGGTATTGTGGCTGGTCTGCTAATGGCCCCCGACGCGGGCACTGCTACACGCGAAAGCCTGGGCAAGTCGTTGGGTAAGTTCGGCGACGACCTGAACAAACTCCTGCAAGACGGCCTCTCGCGGCTTGATGCGATGAAAGGTGGGGGCGGCCAAGGCGGCAGCGCCGATAAGGCCGGTGCCGAAGATGCCCTGGCGGGCATGGGCGGCCAAGGTGGCGGCGGCAGCCGTTCGGGCGGTGGCTCGGGTGGTTCCGGCGGCGGCTCGTCGTCGGGTAGTGGCTCAGCCTCGGGCGGCGGTTCATCGTCGGCCGGTGGCGGTTCGGGTTCGGGCAGCTCCTCGGGCGGTGGCTCGGCATCCGGTGGGTCGTCTGCCGGAGGCGGCTCTTCTGCCGGTGGCTCGGGCTCAGGTGGCTCGTCGTCGGGCGGCGGCAGCGGTACCACGGGCAGCGCAGCCAGCACGGCCAGTTCGGCGGGCAGCAATGCCGGCCGCAGCGGTTCTTCGTCAACGGGCAGCGGCAGCTCAGCCGGCGGTAGTGGCTCGGGTAGCGCTTCGGGCGGCTCGGGTGGCACCAGCGCCACGGGCGGCGGCGTGGCAGGCAATGCTACCGGCTCGGGCGACACCAGCAAGTAAAATTTCGTTGTCGGCTGTAACCACTCAGCCGGCGTTGCGTTAAAGAACTTAGAAATCGACTTGAAATAGTCTTTGATTTAGCCCCCGAAGCAAAATTGCCGACGGTAGTGCTTCTGGCCGGACTGGTTAAACATCCGCCCAGCAAAATCTTACCGATCCATCGCAAGCTTCTTCGGATTAAGCTACTTCGTTGATCTGCTGAAGTTGATTCTGTGAAGAAGGCCTCGCACCGTTATTGGGTGCGAGGCCTTCTGATTTTTCCCCTAGGTCCTGATTTCAAAAAAATATTGCAACACCCACAACCTTTTGAGAGCGAGGGCGTTTATACAATTGAAATCGGTTAAAATTGAAAGTCGGATAGACGTTCCGAAGTAAAATTGCCGACCGTAGAGCTTCTGCCAGGATCTGGTCAAACAACCTGCGTAGTAAAATCGTACGTGTCCATCGCAAGCTTCTTCGTTTCGTACCGGCCGGATTGGTTAACGGATTTCATAAAAGAAAGCCCCCCGTACGTGATAGGTACGAGGGGCTTTCGACTTTTTGTAGCGCGGGCTTTAGCCCGCGTTTGCCAGAACAAAATCGTTGAGTTGTCGATGCAACAACGACATCGTTCACGCAAACGCGGGCTAAAGCCCGCGCTACATTGTTTTACTCTACTGGCTTCTCCGATTTCTCGGTCAGGGTTTCGGCCTTCTCCGGCTTCATCTGCGGGAAGAAGAGCACGTCCTGAATGGAGTGCGAGTTAGTCATAATCATCGACAAACGGTCGATGCCGATGCCCAGGCCAGCCGTGGGCGGCATGCCGTACTCCAGCGCGCGCAGGAAGTCCTCGTCGAGTACCATGGCCTCGGTGTCGCCGCGCTTGCCGAGCTCCAGCTGATCCTCAAAACGCTTGCGCTGGTCGATGGGGTCGTTGAGCTCGGAGAAGGCGTTGCAGATTTCTTTGCCGTTGCAGATGGCTTCGAAACGCTCCACGAGGCCCGGCTTCGAGCGGTGCTTCTTGGCCAGCGGCGACATCTCCACCGGGTAGTCGGTGATGAACGTCGGCTGAATCAGCTTGGGCTCCACGTGCTCCCCGAAAATCTCGTCGATGATTTTGGCCTTGCCCATGCTCGGGTCGAGGCCGACTTTCAGGTCTTTGGCGGCGGCGCGCAGCTCTTCTTCGCTCTTGCCCTCAATATTAAAGCCGGTGTAGTGCTCAATGGCTTCGGCCATGGTGAAGCGCTTCCAGGGGCGCTGGAAGTTGATGAGGTTCTCGCCCACCTTCACCTCGGTTTGGCCGTGCAGGGCCAGGGCTACGCGCTCCACCATTTCCTCTACCAGGTCCATCATCCAGTAGTAGTCTTTGTACGCTACGTACAGCTCCATCTGGGTGAACTCGGGGTTGTGGAAGCGCGACATGCCCTCGTTGCGGAAGTCCTTCGAGAATTCGTACACGCCATCAAAACCGCCCACGATCAGGCGCTTCAGGTACAACTCGTTGGCAATGCGCAGGTACAGCGTCATGTCCAAGGTGTTGTGGTGCGTTTTGAAGGGGCGCGCGGCGGCACCGCCGTACAAAGGCTGCAGGATGGGGGTTTCCACCTCCAGGTAGCCTTTGTCGTTGAGGTAGTTGCGCATGGCTTGCACCAGCAGCGTACGCTTCACGAAAGCGTCGCGCACGTGCGGGTTCACTACCAAGTCAACGTAGCGCTGGCGGTAGCGCTGCTCGGGGTCGGTGAAGGCGTCGTAGGTGATTTTCTCGCCGGTGGCTTCGTCTACGCGCTCCTTTACCACGGGTAGCGGGCGCAGGGCTTTCGAGAGCAGCTTGAAGCTGGTAACGTGCACCGAGGTTTCGCCTACCATCGTCTTGAACACGCGGCCCTCTACGGCGATAAAGTCGCCTAGGTCGAGCAGCTTCTTGAACACCGTATTGTAAAGCTCCTTGTCCTCGCCGGGGCAAATTTCGTCGCGGTTGATGTAGAGCTGAATGCGGCCCGAGGCGTCCTGCAGCTCGGCAAACGAGGCCTTGCCCTTTACCCGCACCGACATCAGACGGCCGGCCATGCGAACTTCCTGGAAGTTGTTCAGCTCGGGGTGATAGTTATCGTGAATTTCCTGGGCGTAGAAGTTCACGTCGAACAGCTCGGACGGATACGGCTCAATGCCGAGCTTTTGGAGTTCGTCGAGTTTCTGCCGACGAATCAGCTCCTGTTCGCTGAGGTGGTGCATAGGGTAGGGGTATATCAATCGGCCACGGCCGAAAAAGTCAAGCCGCAAAGATAGACCACAGATTGAAACGGATTTTTCGGATGTAACGGATTTTGTGGATGATTGCGCCGTTGCCGGTGAGCAGGGGCGCGGAGTGGTTCTCCGCGTAGCGACGCAGGCGCCATTCCCGCGCCTAGGTGCATGGCAGCTCCGGATGGCAGCCCAGAGGCTGCCCGCGGAGTACCACTCCGCGCCACGCGGCCGGCAAACAAAAAGCGCTGGCTCAGGGAGCCAGCGCTTAGGTGTATATGCAGTTGTCTACAAAATCGGTGTAATCCGGGGCAATCCTCGGTTTAGGCAGCAATGCCCATCTGCGGATCGGTTTCGGTGAAGTTCGGCTCAACGCGGGTGCGCAAGCGTTCCTCCACAAAGCCATGCTGCAAGTGCTTAGGCAGGTTGGCCACCAGTTCGCGGTAGCGTTCCACACCTAGGGCCTTGGCCACGTACGTCTCATGGATACCGTTGAGGTAGCTTACGATGTCGAGCAGCGACTGGTGGAACAGGCCGAAGTCGATGTCGGACTCCACGTAGCGCTCAATCTCGCGGCTGGTCTGCGAAATGCGCAGGCGGCCCAGCAGGTCGAAGATGGTGGTGTAACCCAGGCGCCAGGTAATCTGCTGCCAGTGCTGCGCGTTCCACTTCTCGAGCGGCTGCCCCGTCTTCTGGCTACGAATAGCCGTGGTGGGGTTGCTCTGCACCTGCTGACGCACGGCTACGGCCTTCTGCTTGCGGGTAGTGCGCAGGAACTGGCCAATTTGCGCCTGCGCATCAATGGCCTTACTGGCAATCTGCAGCCCGGCCTTGTAGCCGGCCAGCGGCAAGCGGTGAATGCTGAAGTCGCCGTACGAACCGGCAGCGTAGAACGATACCGGACGCGGATACGCATTGCGCACTACCAGGCGGCCCACCTCGCGGCGAATCAGCGAGGGGTTGTTGGTGCGTACGCCGGCCGTGTGCAGGAAAGCGTGCAAGCCAGCCATTACGGCATGGTAGGCCTGCGGGAACGTCCAGTGCAGGGCGTTGCGCAGGTAATCCTCGTCGCCTAGGTCGGCGGTGGCACGCAGGGCGTACTCGGTGCTCCAGCAGCTATGTAGGTACTTCTCTACCTGAGCGCGGTCGGCGTCGGTAAGCTCGGCCTGGTGCGCCCGGAAGAAAGGCAGGTGCTGCAGGCCACCCGTCGCGTCGTCGGCTTCGCGGATATGGTAGCTAAGCGCGAAGAAGTAGTTCAAGAACACCTGAGCCGGGATGGACTTGCGCCATGCCTCATCGTGCTGGGGCTGGGCTTCGTCGGCCACCGGAAGGTGCAGGATGTTATCGTTCAGTTGTTCGTTGTTCGTCATCATATCAGCACAACGCAGAATAACCCGATTGAGTGCCTAAATGCTAAAAAAATTGGGTGTTTATTATACTAATTTTAGCATTGATAATCAGGTGTTTACAAGATACCTGGTTAAAATGTTTGGCTTAGTAAATAGGCCTTGATTTTCAGCCTTTTGAAGCAAGCTTTTGCTAAGCACCTACGAACGGATTCGGCAAACAAAAAGCCCCTGTGCTGCAAGGCACAGGGGCTTTTGAGGAAGGCCCTAGGTGGGCCGAGGCTAACGGGCTTAGCGGCGGGTTACCTGGGGTGCATCGATCTGGTCTTTCACCACGGCCACAGCCTCGCGCAGGTTAATGTCCTTCACCAGGTTCTTCGACAAGCGGCGCACGCGGTTTTGCTTTACCGTATCCGACTGCACGGCGCGCAGGTCGGTGGGCAGCGGCGCAATAACCAGCGGCTGAGCGGCCTTCTGCAGCTCCTCGTAGCGCTTCGATTCGGCCTTGGCTTGCTCTTGCTCGGCGCGGTAAGCCGTCAGCTTCAGCGACACGCTGGTATCGTCCTTGCGCTTGCGCATACGCTCCACAATTTCCTGCACCAGCTTAAAGCTCGGGCTGTTGGCCACGCGGGTGTTCGAAGCAGCTTTCAGCTTATCGATTGCAGGGGCTTGCGGCCAGGTGCGGTAGCGGGCCGGGCTGATTTCGTCCCACTTCAGCGGGTACTCGGCATCCTTCTCGCCTTGGTCGAGGTAGCTGTAGGCATCGGGCAGCACAATATCAGGCACTACGCCTTTAAACTGCGTGGAGCCGCCGTTGATGCGGTAAAACTTCTGGGTAGTAAGCTTCAGCGAGCCAAAAGGCTTGATGGCATTGAACTCAGCCGGCAGCGCGTCGTCGAGGTTGAAGATGCGCTGCACCGTGCCTTTGCCGTAAGTGCTCGTCGAGCCCATAACCACGCCGCGCTTGTAGTCCTGAATGGCCGCGGCCAGAATCTCGGAGGCCGAAGCGCTGTATTTGTTCACCATCACCACCAGCGGGCCGTTGTACTGCACGCGCGGGTCGCGGTCGTTCAGCACCTGCGCCGAGCCCTGGCCCGAACGCACCTGCACCACGGGGCCGCTGTCGATAAATAAGCCAGCCATTTCCACGGCATCGGTAAGCGAGCCGCCGCCGTTGCTGCGCAGGTCGAACACGATGCCATGCACGCCTTCGGACTTTAGTTTCTCAATTTCCTTCTTCACGTCCTCGGCCGAGCTGCGGCCACCTTGCTCGTCGTTGAAGTTGGCGTAGAAGGTGGGCAGGCGCAGGTAGCCAATCTTTTTGCCGTTTTCGTTGATAACGGCCGACTGGGCGTAGGTTTCTTCCACAATTACCACGTCGCGCACAATCGGGATAACCTGCGTGCTGCCGTCGGGCTTTTTCACCGTCAGACGTACTTCGGTGCCTTTGGGGCCGCGGATGTAGGTGATGGCTTTGTCGAGGCGCATGCCTTCAACCGAAACCGGCTCGGCCGCACCTTGCGCCACGCGCTGAATGATGTCGCCGGCTTTAAGCTGGCCCTGGCGGTACGATGCCGAACCCGGAATGATGTCAGCCACTTTGATCTGGCCATCCTTCTCCTGCAGCGTAGCGCCAATGCCCTCGAAACGGCCCGTCATGGCAATGTCAAACGACTCCTTGTCCTTCGGGGCGAAGTACTCCGTGTGGGGGTCGTAGGTGTTGGCAATGGTATTGGCCCACAACGCCAAACGGTCGTTGTCGTCGTTCTGCATCAGGTCGTTAAACTGCTCGTCGAAGTACTTCAGCACGCGCTTGCGGGCTTCGGCCTCCATCTCCGCAGCCGACAGGGCAGGGGCGGTAGCTTTCTTGGGGTCGCGCTTGGCTTGCTCGTCCTGAATTTCTACCAAACGCGTCATGGTCAGGTACTTCAGGTAGCGGCGCCACTCGTCGCGCTGGGCGGTTTTATCGGCCGGGTATTGCGCTTTCTCGAAGTCCGTCTGGAAGGATTCTTCCGCCGTGAAATCCATGGGCTTGCTTAGCAACTCGCGGTACAGCGCCTGTGCTTCCTTGGTGCGCTGATCGACGAGGCGCGTGGCCAGGTCGATAAACTCGTGCGAGCCGCGCTTCACCTGGTCGTCGATGTCGGTTTGGAATTTGCGCAGCTGAGCTACGTCCGACTGCAGCAAGAACTTCTTCGAATAGTCGATGCGCTTCAGGTACAGGTCGAATACGCGGCGCGAGAAATTATCGTCGATTTGCTCGGGCTGGTAGTGCGCTTGGCTTAGGCCCTGCAGCATCGCCTTGATGAGAACTTCCTCCTTTTGCGGAATGCGGGCGTCGTTGCCCCGGTATAGCTTATACGAAGCCAGCACAAACACAGCGGCAACCACTGCGGCGTACAAGCCTATTTTCAGGCGAAGAAATGACATGGGCAAAAGCGCGAAAAAAAGTGGTCTTAAATGTACGTAAAGCCGCACCGAATGGTAAGGCCAAAACCGGGCCCATTCTGAAAGGCTAACGAGGTCAGCTAAACAATAGTGCCAAATTGCCAGGCCAGGTGCCGCCGCAGCTCATACCTAATAGTAACAAAAAAGACCCTCCCGGTTGCGGGAGGGTCTTTTGGCAAGCCGACTCTAAATAATCGACTAGTAGTAGATACGGTCGCCGTTGTGGCGGCGGAACTCGTCCTGGAAGTGGCGGGCATCTTCGTCGTTGCGCGGACGCACGCCCATTACGATACCGCCATTCTTGATGTCGTGCTCGTACTCGGCGGCGCGCTCTTCAGGAATACCCGAGCCTACCAGGGCGCCTACCAAGCCACCCGTGAGGCCACCGGCTCCGGCGCCGGCCAGTGCAGCTGCCAGCGGGCCGGCAATTACCAGGCCCAGGCCCGGCAGGGCTACCGAAGTACCGATAGCTGCGATAGCGCCGATTACAGCACCGGCGGTACCGCCGATAGCCGAACCTACGCCTGCGCCTTCCATGGCTTTGTTGCCCAGCTCAGAGTCGGGCGTGTGGTCGCCGAAGTGCGTCTTGCGCGTTTCGTCCGACATCATCAGGTTCACGTCGTCCTTGGTGTAACCGCGCGACGAAAGCGAGCTGTAAGCACGCTCAGCCGACTCACGGTCGCGGAACGTCGAAGTCAGGATACGGCCCGACTGGTTGCTCGAACCGTAGGTCGAATCGTTGCCAGTTACGGCGCGGGCGGCATCGCCGGCAGTGTTTTGCACGGCATCAACGCCGCGGCCAACTGCGGCACCCAGGCCGCCGGCCATAGCGCCGCCTTTTTCGGTAGCGCTGTAATCGTGGTGCTTCTGGTCGGGGTCGATGCCGCTGTTTTGCGGCGTGCCGTACGACGACGACGAACCCATGTTGCTATTGCCCAGCGACGAACCCGAGTTGTAGTTTGCGCCGGTGCTCTGATCGGTGCCCGAGCCGGTGCTCGAAGCGTTCGAAATGTTGCTGCTGGAGTTCAGTCCCGAGCTGCCCATCGAGCCGCTGCCCGAGTGCTTTTCGCTGCCGTAGCCGGCGCCTGCGCCAGTACCTTGGTTAGCGGGGTTCATCGAAGAGCCAGTGCCGGGCGTGTTGCCGAGGTTCGAATTATTGTCGGTGTTCATTTTGGTGAGGTTGTGGTTGGGTGAAAAAGGAAGGGAAATTCACCAAAGCCTGCTGCGGTTAGCCACTAAACAGACTCGATGGCTTCCTTAACGCGCCCCATCTACTTGAGGTTACACGACAGTGTCCAAATTAACCTGCCGAGTATCCTGTAAACCTCGCCGCTCTGCCCTTAGCCGAACTGCGCAAAGTTGTCGTCGTTGCGCCAGAAATCGCGGCAGGCGCTGCGCATTTCCTGCAGAAAATCAGGATTTTGCTTTAGCTCGCGCCAGGGGCCCATGCCCAGCCGCTCGCAAAGCTTGAAGAAATTATCGCCCTGGCCTTTCGAGCCTTCCACTTTTACCAGGCAGCTAAGCACGGGGCGGCCGGCGGTGTACTCGGTTTCCGATATTTCGGCCAGGATTTCGTTTAGGCGGGCCTTTTCGTGCGATATATCGAGATTAAGACCTAGCTCCGCTTCCTGAACTACCGTGAGGTAGCTGGCCGTACCGGTTTGGTGGCGCGAGTACTGAATAAGAAAGCGGCGTACGCGTGTAATCATGTTGTTGCTAAGATGTAGGGGAGAAGGGGAGGGGAAAATACCAAAAAAGCCCGTTGCGTTGGATACTTCCAAGGCAACGGGCTTTTTACCAATAACTATGCCGCTGAGGCTTAGCGTACTTTGTTTCGGCGGCGTTCCATTTCGCGCTTAATCAGCAGAAACTCGCGGCTGCTTTGGCCCGCTATGGCGGTGTTTTCATCGGCGCGGCGCAGCAGGTAAGGCATTACGGCTTCTACGGGGCCGTAGGGCACGTACTTGGCCGTGTTGTAACCGGCGTGGGCCAGGTTGTAGCTCAGGTTGTCGCTCATGCCGTAGAGCTGGGCAAACCACACGCGCTCGTCGTTGGGGGCGAGGCCGGCCTCGGCCAGCAACTCGGTGAGCAGGCGTGAGGAGGCCTCGTTGTGGGTGCCGGCGCAAATGGCCAGGCGCTCGATGTGCTCGACGGAAAAGCGCAGGGCCTCGTCGTACAGCTCGTCGGTGGCTTGCTTACTGGGGTTGATGGGGTTGCGGTAGCCGCGCTGCTGCGCCACGCGGCCTTCTTTCTCCATGTAGGCCCCGCGCACCAGCTTGGCTCCTAGGTAGTAACCCTCCTGCACGGCGTGGTCGTGGTCGGCTTTGAGGGCGTCGAGGCGGTCGTGGCGGTAAAGCTGGTAAGTGTTCCACACGATGGCGCGCTCGTGGTTGTAGCGGCGCATCATGTCGCGGGCAATGTCGTCGATGGTATCCTGAAACCAGCTCTCCTCGGCGTCGATGAAAATGCGCACGTTGCGCTCGTGGGCGCGGCGGCACAGCGCGTCGATGCGCTGCAGGGCGCGGTCGTAGGCTTGCTGCTCGGCGGCGGCAAGCGGCTGCTTGGCCTGCACTTTTTCGAGCAGGGCGCTATCGGCTACGCCCGTCACCTTAAACACCGAAAACGGAATGTGGGGGTGGCCGGCGGCCAGGTCGATGGTTTTCAGCAGCTCGTCGCGGGTGTGGTCGAAGCTGTGCTCGTTGCCTTCGCCCTCCACCGAGTAATCGAGGATGGTGCCGATGTTGAACTTGCCCAGCTCGGCAATCACGGGCTTGCACTCCGCAATGGTTTCGCCGCCGCAAAACTGCTTGAAGATGGTGTGCTTGATGATGGTTTTGCTGCCAGGCAGGCCCCAGCTCAGGGCGCGCTTCATCATGCCGCCGCCTAGGTCAACAAGGCCCTTGTTGTTCATGGCAGCAAACAGGGCGTACATCTGTTTCAGGTCGCCGTCCGACTTACTGGCGAAGGCCACGGCGGTATTGTCGAAGGAAACGCTCGGGTGGGTTTGGGGCTCGGGCATGCGGGGTGGTAGCTTTGGGCTGCGAAGATAGCCACGAAACATCGTTTTGGGCGGCGCTGTTATCATAAGCCAGCATGCCGGTGGCGTGCTTAAAACCCCTAGGTGGCAACGGCGGTTCCGGCAAATTGGGCGGGGCTGGCCAGCTGCCCTCAGCCATGGAACTCGACACGTATTTTACCCGGTTGCTGGCCCGCAAGGCGCAGCCCCTGCTGCTGGCCGGCCCCTGCTCGGCCGAAACCGAAGAACAAGTAATGGCTACCGCCCGTGGGCTGCAAGGCTTGGGCGTCGATTTGTTTAGAGCTGGTATCTGGAAGCCGCGCACCCGGCCGGGCTCCTTCGAAGGCATTGGGGCGGTGGGCCTCAAGTGGCTGCAGCGCGTGAAAGCGGAAACCGGCCTGGCCGTAACCGTTGAAGTAGCCACGCCTCGCCACGTAGAGGAATGCCTGGTGCACGGCGTGGATGTGGTTTGGATTGGCGCCCGCACCACCGTGAACCCCTTTGCCGTGCAGGAGCTGGCCGAGGCCCTGGGCGGCACCGGCGTGCCCGTGATGGTGAAGAACCCCGTGAACCCCGACCTGGCGTTGTGGGCTGGCGCCTTGGAGCGCCTCAGCCGTGCCGGCGTGCGCGATTTGGCGGCCATTCACCGTGGCTTCAGCACCGGGGCACCTAGCAAATACCGCAACGCGCCCACTTGGGCCATCCCCATCGAGCTGAAAACGCGCTTTCCGGAGCTGCCGCTGATCTGCGACCCGAGCCACATCAGCGGGCGGCGCGATTTGCTGCTGCCCGTGGCGCAAAAGGCCCTCGACCTGGACTACGACGGCCTGATGCTGGAAACCCACCCCGACCCGGAAAACGCCTGGAGCGACGCCGAGCAGCAGGTTACGCCCTTCCGGCTGGCCGAAATGATGCACGAGCTAAAGCACCGCTACCGCTCCACCGACAACCGCGACTACCTGAACAAGGCCGAAGACCTGCGCCATAAAATGGACGTGGCCGACCAGGAAATTATAGAGGCCCTGGCGCGCCGCATGGCTTTGGTGGAGGAACTGGCCGAGTACAAAAAGCAGAACAACATCAAGATTTTGCAGCTCGACCGCTGGAACGAAATCTACCAGAGCCGCCCCGAGTGGGCCGCCCGCCTGAACATGAACGACAAGTTTGTGGCCGAGCTCTACAAGCTTATCCACATCGAAAGCATCCGGAAGCAAACCGAAATAATGCAGCGGCCGGAGTAGCGGCCCTAGGTGCTAGGGCGCTGCTCCGGCCGGGGCAGCCGCACGGGGCTATTTGCCGGGAAGCGTGGTGGACGAGGCGCGGGCGTAGGTTTCGCGCACGGGCCAGCAGTTCATCACATCCTTGTAGTAGGGCGTGGTCCAGCGCAGGGTATCCTGTTGCAGTTCGTACGTCACGCCGCTGCTGCCTTGGCCGCTGTTGAGCGACAAGTAGCGCAGGCCTTGAGGCGCCTGCACGTTGCTCGGGAAACCGCGGTGCTCGAAAGTAGCCTCGTGCGTGAGGGTGTCGTTGCGGTAGAAGCGCAGGCGACCATCAGCCGAAAACTCCAGGCTGCGTTTGGGCAGCAGATGCCGGGGGTAATGTTGCTCGTGCTTGGGCACAACCCTGTCCCAGCGACCCAGCAAGGCCGCGTCGGAGGGTTGCACATCGTCGGTTTGCTGCTGGCAACCTAGGGCCGCAAAGCACAAAGCGGCAATCAGCAAGTCGCAGAAGAGTTGGACGGATTTGGCCATGGGGGCTGATTAGTTAGCGTTATCGGAAACCCAGCGGTAGCGCCGAATCACGCCATCCACGCAGATGTTGCCATCCAGGATCAGCTCGTCGCCTTTGATCTGGTAGGCGTACGTGATGCCCGGCTTGCTTGCCTCGTCGAAGCGCACTAGCTGCACCGGCTGGAGTTGCGTGCAGAAATTGCCGCTGGTGGGCCGCAGCCGGAACTGTTGCGCCAAGGCACCAGCCAGGTACAGGCGCACGGTGCTGTCGGGTGCAATGCGGAGCTCCTCGGGCGGCACAGTGGGGTTGGGCACCATGCCGCCGCTCACGGCCACCAACTGCCAGCGGCCAATCAGTGAGGTAGGCTTGGCTGTTTCGGCATCGATGGAATGGAGGTGGTTACAGGCACCCAGGCCCACGACGCCCGATGCGAACAGTAACCAGTAAGCAAGCTTGTGCATAACGGTGGAGTTAGCGTTCATACTGCGAGATGTAGCCATCGGCGGCTTCGTCGTAGAGCGTGAGGCGGTTCTCGGTTATCTCGAACGACTGCCCCAACGAGTTTTTGCCGTAGCGAATCAGGTTAGGCGTGTGGTTGTCGCCGGGCGAGGACGCGAAAAACAGCGCGTACGTATCCGTGTCGATGGTTTTGCCGTCGCGGATGCGGTAAAACTTACCGCTCGACTCGAAACGGATTTCCTCCTGGTAGCCCGTATTGGCCGGCGTGAGGCGCGCGCCCGCAATGCCGCCGGTGGTTTGTACCCAGCGCCAGGTGCCTTGCAGCTGCGCGTCGAGGGGTGCCACGTCGCGGTCGGCGGAGCAGCCAGCTAGCAGCAGCACGGCGCTCAGCAGCCCGAAAAAGTAGGTGCGTATGGGCATATGTCGGTGGCTTATATACCACAGGATGCCGGCCTAGGTGCGAAAGGTTGCACGCCATGGCAAGGACTTGTTATTTGCTCGGCGGCGTGGCCGCTCCGGCCTCTAGCCGCGCCAGCGCCGATACCATGCGCGCTACTTTGGCGTCGTCGGTGGGGGCGGCGCGCACCCAGTTTAGCCACGCGGTTTGCTCCGATGGGGAGAGGCGCGTGTAAGCTGCTTCGGCTAGGGGCGCATCGGCCAGGCAGGCAAGTAAATCGTCATCAGAAACAGATAAGGCCACGGCCTCGGGGTACAGCACAAGGCGTACGGTGTCGCCGGCCTGCTTACCAATGGCTTTTCGGATTTCCGCCTTCAGGGGCAAAAAGCTGCGGCCATTGCCCAGCGGCATCAGGGTGCTGAGCGGCAGCACGAACGCATCGATGGAGCCGGTTACCTTGGCCAGCCCGAAGGCATTGCGGCCGGGTATCTGCAGCGGCGGAAGCGGGGCGTACGTCCAGGCGCCCTTGCCCGAAAACTTTGCCAGGCGTACCTCGCCGTCGAAAAGCGCTATTGGTTCCACTGCTGCTGTTGCGCGGTTTGCGGTGCTCCGAAACAACCCAGGCCGGCTGCTCTTGGCCTTGCTCGTTGCTAATGTAGGCTACTAACGCCAGAACCCTGAACTTTACGCCCGATGACTGACGCAATCCACATCGGCCCCGAGGCGCTGCCGGCGTTGGCGGCGCTGCTCGGCCGCCCCGGCACCACACGCGTAGCCGTGCTGGCCGATACCAACACCGCCCGCCTGTGCTACCACGCCCTGAAGCCCTACCTGCCCGAAGCGCACCTGCTGATTGAGGTGCCCGCCGGCGAAGAGCACAAAACCCTCGCCACGAGCGAGCGGGTGTGGAGCGAGCTAACGGAGCACCGCTTCGACCGGCACAGCGTGCTGGTGTGCCTGGGGGGCGGCGTCATCTCCGACCTAGGCGGTTTTTGCGCGGCCCTCTACAAGCGGGGCATGCGCTGCGTGGTGGTGCCTACTACGTTGCTGGCGCAGGTGGATGCGGCCATCGGCGGCAAAACCGGCGTCGATTTCATGGGCTACAAAAACCACCTAGGGGTGTTTCAGCTGCCCGGAGCCGTGTGCATCGATACCACATTCCTGAGCACGCTCGACCCGCGCGAGCTGCGCGCCGGCTACGCCGAGGTGGTAAAGCACTGGCTTATTGCCGATGCCGCAGCCTTTGCCGAGCAGCGGCACCAAGGCTTGTTTGTGGAAGACTGGACGCCCGTGGTGCGCGAGTCGGTGCTGGTGAAGCAGTGCATTGTGGCGCAAGACCCCACCGAAAAAGGCCCGCGCAAGCTCCTGAACTTCGGCCACACCGTGGGCCACGCCCTCGAAAGCTACCTGCTGAGCCAGGCCGGCCGCAGCATTTTGCACGGCGAGGCCGTGGCCGCCGGCATCGTCTGCGAAAGCTGGCTGTCGGTGCAAAAAGGTTTGCTCATGGAGCGCGAGCTAAACCAGATCGAGACCTTCCTGTTCTCGGTATTCGAAAAGGTGCAGTTCGTAACCCTCGAAACCCAAGCCATTGCCGAACTGGCTCTGCAGGACAAGAAAAACCAAGGCAGCACCATCAACTGCACCCTGCTTGAGGGCATCGGCCGGGGCGTGTACGACCAGCCCGTAACGGTGGCCGAAATTGCCGAATCGCTCCGCTATTATCACCGGCTGTAACCGGGCCGGCCGCCGCCCAAGCGGCTGGCCGCAAGTTTAACCTAGGGCGCTACCTTCGGGCGCTCCTCTGCTAATGCACCAACCCACTTTCCCCGATACGCTGTCGTTGTGCTGGCCCGGTGGCCCGCTGCGCGGCACGGCCGTGTTGCCCGCCTCCAAAAGCGAAAGCAACCGTGCCCTCATCCTGCAAGCCCTGGCCGGTGGCGGCACGCTCACGCACCTTTCCGAAGCCAACGATACCCAACTGATGCGCCGCCTGTTGGCGCACCCCGAGGCCGAGGTGTTCGATGCCGAAGATGCCGGTACCGTGATGCGCTTCCTGACGGCCTACTTAGCTGTTACGGGGCGCCGTACCACCCTCACCGGCACGGCCCGTATGCTGGAGCGGCCTATTGGCGTGCTGGTTGATGCGCTGCGCAAGCTCGGCGCCAACATCGAATACCTGGGGCGCGAAGGCTACCCGCCGCTCCGGCTCAACGGTTTCGAGCCCGGCGCGGCTACTACGCTGGCCGTGCGCGGCGACATCAGCAGTCAGTTTATCTCGGCGCTGATGATGGTGGGTCCGCTCATTCCAGGCGGCCTTAACCTGCAGCTAACGGGGCACATCGGCTCGCGCCCCTACATCACCATGACGGCCAGCCTAATGCGCCACTTCGGAGCGCAGGTAGAAGTGCGCGAGCGGGATGTACGCGTGGCGCCCAAGCCCTACCAGCCCGCCGATTACACCATCGAGGCCGATTGGTCGGCGGCGAGCTACTGGTACGCCATGGTAGCCCTAGGCCCGGCCGGCTCGCAAATACACCTGCCCGGCCTGCGCCGCCAGTCGTGGCAGGGCGACCAGGCCATTATGCACCTAATGGACCCGCTGGGCGTGCACACCGAGTTCGTGGCCGATGGCGTGATTCTGCGGCAGGCGCCCGCCAAGGGCCGGGCCGGCCACGTGGCCATGAACTTTACCGATTGCCCCGATCTGGCCCAAACCATTGCCGTAGCCGCCGCCGCCACGGGCGTAACCGTTGACATGGTAGGCCTCGAGAGCCTGCGCATCAAGGAAACCGACCGCATTGCGGCTTTGCAGAACGAGCTGGGCAAGTTTGGCGCCTCGCTCACGGCCGAGGAGCGTGATATGTTCCGGGTATCGGCGCAGCAATTGCACGTAAACGGCCAAACCGTAGCCACCTACCACGACCACCGCATGGCTATGGCCTTTGCCCCGCTGGCCCTGCGCGGCAAAATAGAGGTGGAAACCCCGGCCGTGGTGCGTAAGTCGTATCCGTTTTTCTGGGAAGAGCTGCGCCAGGCTGGTTTCAAAATGGAGCCACTGTAGCGCGGTCTTTGCAGTTCGCGCCCGCAGGTAGTCATTTCTGATTTTTGACCTAGGACGGCAGTGCGTGTAGCGCGGGCTTTAGCCCGCGTTGGCGTGAACGAGCGGCTCTGCAGTAGCGCGGACTTTGTAGTCCGCAGCCCACAGATAGAATTCTCCAGTAGCCGCACCTATTAAGTATATACTATCTGCGGACGCGGACTACAAAGGCCGCGCTACACGCGCTGTTTCGTTCTGCAATTGCCGGAAATACGCCGCTGTGTGCCGCAAGCGGCTGCCATACCAGCTGAACAATTCGCCGTCAACCACCAGCACCTGCGCGTTGGAGCAAATTGCCTGGAACTCCGCCACGTGCTTTTCCTGAAACGGGTACGGCTCCGATGAAAGCAGAATCACCTGCGGAGCCGCAGCTGCCAGCTGCCCGGCGCTGATTTCGGGGTAGCGACCTAGGCCGCCGAACACGTTCCGGAAGCCTGCGCGCGGCAGCATATAATCGATGAAAGTGCCGGCAGCGGCCGCCATATAAGGCTTGCGCCAAATGAAATAGGCGGCCGAAAGGGGCTCGGCCACCGTTGGCAAAGCTTGCAGGCTGCTGTCAATTTCATTGGCCAGACGTTCGGCCCGCGCCTGCGTGCCGGTAATCAGGCCCACCTGCCGCATCATCCGCAGCGAATCACCTAGGGTAAAGATGTCACTCATCCACACGGGATATTCAGCGGCCAGCTGCTCGATGCCCTCTTGGTAGTTCTCTTCCTTATTGCCAATAATTAGATCGGGCTTCAGCTCCGCTATGTGTTCAAAGTTGAAGTTCTTGGTGCCGCCGATTACCCGAGCCTGCTGCCGCGCCTCCTGCGGGTGAATGCAAAACTTCGTCACGCCCACCACCCGCTTGCCCAGCCCTAGGTCGTAGAGCAACTCCGTTTGCGAAGGCACCAACGACACAATGCGCTGCGGCGGAAACGGCACCACCACGCGCCGGTTCATCTGGTCGGTAACCGTTAGCGGTGTTTGCACGAGCGGGGGCTGAAGCATGGGGTAAGAGGTTTTGTTTGTGCCTAAGGCTGCAAAACAAAAGCGGCCGCACCAATTGTGCGGCCGCCTGACTAAACTTTTGGGCTACTGCTTATTTAAAGTAGCGGAAATCGTGGTTGTCTTCGATGCGCAGCAGCGTTTCGTAGATCAGGTTGATAACGTTCTGCACGTCGTCGTTGTGCACGGTTTCCACGGTGGTGTGCATGTACTTCAGCGGCAGCGAAATCAGGGCCGAAGCCACGCCGGCGTTGGAGTACGCAAACGCATCGGTATCGGTGCCGGTGGCGCGGGTAGCGGCGGCGCGCTGGAACGGGATTTCCTTTTGCTGCGCCGTCTGGATAATCAGGTCGCGCAGGTTGTTCTGCACGGCCGGGCCGTAGGTAATTACCGGGCCTTTGCCGCAGTGAATATCGCCCGAGGTCTTCTTCTCGTACATCGGCGACTGCGTGTCGTGCGTCACGTCGGTAATGATGGCCACATCGGGCTTGATGCGGTGGGCAATCATTTCGGCGCCGCGCAGGCCAATTTCTTCCTGCACCGCATTCACGATGTACAAGCCGAACGGCAGCTTTTTGCCTTCCTCTTTCAGGCGGCGCGCCACTTCGGCAATCATAAAGCCGCCGATGCGGTTATCCAGCGCGCGGCCCACCAGGTACTTGTTGTTCAGCTCCATCAGCTCGTCTTCAAACGTAACCACGGAGCCCACGTGCACGCCCATTTCCTCCACTTCCTCGCGCGACGAAGCGCCGCAGTCCAGGAAAATGGTTTCAACGGTCGGGGCTTTGTCTTGCTCCACCTTGCGCACATGGATGGCCGGCCAGCCAAACACCGCCCGCACCGGGCCCTTGGCCGTGTGAATGATAACCCGCTTGGATGGGGCAATCAGGGCATCGGAGCCGCCGTTGCGGCGCAGGTAGATATAACCCTCCTTCGTGATGTAGTTTACAAACCAGCTGATTTCGTCGGCGTGGGCCTCGATTACTACTTTGTACTCGGCTTCCGGATTCACTACGCCCACCACGGTGCCGTAGGTATCCACGAAATACTCGTCGATGTAGGGCTTGATGTACTCCAGCCACAGCTTCTGGCCTTCCTTCTCGAAGCCGGTGGGAGAGGGGTTGTTTAGGTACTGATGAAGGAAGTCGAAGCTCTCTTTGCGCATATAAGAACGAATGTGGGGAAGCGATGGGAGTAGGCAGAAGTGTTGAAACGCGGCCGTCGGCGGCAGGTTTCGGGGCAAGCGCAGCGGCCGCCCTGGTAGGTCAGATAAAAATAAGCCTGTCAGGACAAAGAAGCGGTGCTATCCTTCCGAACAGCACCGCTCCCTCTCTCAATGATAACCTTTTATAGCGGAATGTTGCCGTGCTTTTTGCGCGGCAGCTGGTCCACCTTGTTTTCGAGCATCTTAAAAGCGCGAATCAGCTTCTGACGCGTCTGCGAAGGCACAATCACTTCGTCGACGAAGCCGCGGTGCGCGGCGCGGTACGGCGTGGCAAACTTGCGCTGGTAGTCGTCGACTTTCTCCTGCAGCTTGGCTTCGGGGTCTTCGGCCTGGGCAATTTCGCGCTTGAAGATGATTTCGGCTGCGCCCTTGGCGCCCATTACCGCAATTTCGGCGGTGGGCCAGGCGTAGTTCATGTCGGCCCCGATGTGCTTGGAGTTCATCACGTCGTAGGCACCGCCGTAAGCCTTGCGGGTAATTACTGTGATGCGCGGCACCGTGGCTTCGCAGAAGGCGTAGAGCAGCTTGGCGCCGTTGGTGATGATGCCGCGCCACTCCTGGTCGGTGCCGGGCAGGAAGCCCGGAACGTCTTCGAGTACCAGCAGCGGAATATTAAACGAGTCGCAGAAACGCACGAAACGCGCGGCTTTGGTCGAGGCGTTGATATCGAGCACCCCGGCCAGCACGGCCGGCTGGTTGCCCACAATGCCGATGCTGCGGCCACCTAGGCGGGCAAAACCCACCACAATGTTTTCGGCAAAGTTCTGGTGCACCTCCATAAACGAGTCCGTATCGATGATGCCGGTAATCACCTCGCGGATATCGTAGGGCTGGTTCGGGTTTTCGGGGATGATCGTGTCGAGCTCGGGGCGTAGTTCCTCGCCCTGCGGCTCGTAGGGGTAAATGGGGGCCGTATCTTCGCAGTTCTGCGGCATGTAGCTCAGCAGCTGCTTGATCTGCTGAATGCAGGCTACCTCGTTGGCCGCCGTAAAGTGCGTAACGCCGCTTTTGGTGCTGTGGGTGCTGGCACCGCCCAACTCTTCGCTGGTAACGGTTTCGTGCGTTACCGTTTTCACCACGTTGGGGCCCGTCACGAACATGTAGCTCGTGTTTTCCACCATCATGATAAAGTCGGTAATGGCCGGCGAGTACACCGCGCCGCCCGCGCACGGCCCCATAATGGCCGAAATCTGCGGTACCACGCCCGAGGCCAGCGTGTTCTTATAAAAGATGTCGGCGTAGCCACCCAGGCTCACCACGCCTTCCTGAATACGCGCCCCGCCCGAGTCGTTCAGGCCAATTACCGGCGCGCCGTTCTTCATGGCCAGGTCCATGATCTTCACAATCTTCTCGGCGTGGGTTTCGCTCAGCGAGCCGCCCAAAACCGTGAAATCCTGCGAGAACACATATACTAGGCGGCCGTTGATGGTGCCGTAGCCCGTCACCACACCGTCGCCTAGGTAGTACTCCTTATCAAGGCCAAAGTCTTTGGAGCGGTGCATCACAAACTTGCCGATTTCCTCGAACGAGCCCGGGTCCATGAGCAAGTCGAGCCGCTCGCGGGCCGTCAGCTTGCCCTTTTGGTGTTGGGCATCGATGCGGGCCTGGCCGCCGCCCAGCAGGGCTTCGGTATTCTTTTTTTCCAGTATTTCGAGTTTGCTCAGCGCGAGGTCGGCGTGCGGATCGGACATATGGTGGGAGAGGGTAGGCGGAAAGTCAGGTAAGAAAGGTTGCCAAAGGTAACCCGCGGGCACAAAAAAGCCGAACCCAGTTTTAGTGAAGTTCGGCACCAAACCTTGGATTCAGCTATTCATTGCATAGGTGTAAACTGGCACAAAATTCTCGATAGGTCTCAAGAAAACTTACGCCATTGGTTCCAACGCTTAATAGGTTGAATATAAAACGGTCGGTTGCGCAAACAGCCGGCCGTTTTGTTTCTGGTTCTTAGTCAGCTTACTCCGGCTTGCCTTCGGGAGCTTTAGGCGTTTCGGCCGGGCGCTCGTCGCAGATGAGGCCCGGACCTCGTTGCGGGCTGCTAACCATTGAGGTACTTTCTCTCCTTACGATGAGGGCCGCTGTGCTGACCTAGGAGAGTAGCACCATTGAGCTACTAACACATAAGTCAGAAAGTATATAACTTTGGCTGTTTGTTTGATTTCGAGTCGTCTCACTTCGGCACCCGAATTGTATCTTTCAATTTCTCGTCGAAGCGTACGGGCCCAGCTTAATGATTACAGTAACCAAAACGTTTCTGCCGCCGCTCGAGGAGTACCAAAAACTACTGAATGGCATTTGGGAACGGGGCTGGCTCACAAACGAAGGCCCGTTGGTAGAGCAGTTGGAGGAAGCGCTGAAGCAAGCCCTAGGGGTAAAGCATCTGCTTTTTGTGAGCAACGGCACCATTGCGTTACAATTGGCCATCAAAGCGTTGGGGCTGGAAGGCGACATTATCACAACGCCGTTTTCATACGTGGCCACGACCAGCAGCATTGTTTGGGAGGGCTGCCGGCCAGTGTTCGTGGATATTTGCCCCGATACCCTATGCTTGAACCCTGACCTGGTTGAAGCAGCAATTACTCCCACCACCCGCGCCATCCTGGCCACACACGTGTTCGGCACCCCATGCGATGTGGAGTCAATTGCCCGCATTGCCGGCCGCCACAACCTGCGCGTTATCTACGATGCCGCCCACGCATTCGGGGTAAACTACCTAGGGCACTCAGCGCTCAATTACGGCGACGTCAGTACCCTGAGCTTTCATGCCACCAAGCTTTTTCATACCGGAGAAGGTGGTGCTGTGGTAACCAACAACGATGAGTTGGCGCACAAGCTTGGTTATATGCGCAACTTCGGCCACGACGGACCAAACCAATTTATTGGCCTGGGCATCAATGCCAAAAACTCGGAGCTGCACGCCGCTATGGGGCTAAGCGTGCTGCCCTATGTGCCACAACTGATGCAGCGGCGGCAAGTTCTAGCAGCACTCTACGATGCCCTGCTCGCACCTCTGCACCTACAACAACCCATATTGCCGGCTGGGGCCGAGCCCAACTACTCGTATTACCCGGTATTGCTTCGGTCGGAGGAGCAGTTGCTGGCAGTAGTAGCCGCTCTGAACAGCAGCAATGTGTTTCCGCGCCGGTATTTTTACCCGGCCCTCACCAACCTGCCTTACCTGCAAGGCACAGCCGCCTGCCCAGTAGCCGCATCAGTAGCATCGCGCGTATTATGCCTGCCTTTGTACTACGGGTTGGCCGAGGCCGAAGTGGAGCATATTGCCCGTATTATAACCGCGGTTTGTAGCTGAGAGGGGGTATGCGCATAGCCATTATGCAGCCCTACTTGTTCCCTTACCTGGGGTACTTCCAGCTGCTGCACTGCGCCGATGCCTTTGTACTGCTCGATGATGTAGCGTTCATCAAAAGGGGCTGGATTAACCGGAACCGCATTCTGGTAAACGGCTCCGAGTACTTGTTCACTATACCCGTAGCCAGCGGCTCGCAGAACAATTTGATTCGGGATACCCACCTGCACACCGATCAAAAAATCCGACGCAAAGCACTGACAACCATTCGGCAGGCGTACAGCACAGCCCCGGGGCTGGCACAGGTCTTTCCGCTGATCGAGCAGATCCTGCTTTCGCCCGAAACAGACTTGACGACGCTGGTAAGTCATAGCCTGCACTTGATAAATGACTACGTAGCCGCGCCGGTACCCTTGCTGCGTAGTTCCGCCATCGATAAAGACAATAAGCTGAGCGGCCAGAACCGAATAATTGAAATATGCCAACGCCTAGGTGCTACGGAATACGTAAACGCCTCGGGAGGAATAGATCTTTATTCAGCTGCCGATTTCGCCAATTCCGGCATTGCCTTGCGGTTCCTTCAGCCTAACCTGCAGCCTTACCCCCAGGGTGGTAAATCGGCTTTTGTGCCTGGCTTGTCTGTAATCGATTTGCTGATGCACAACACCCCCGAGCAAGCCAAGGCCCTGTTCGGCCAAGGAACTTTGCTGTAAGACGCATTACCCGCCCCACAACCTGATAACCAAACCTGCAGCCATGAATCCATCAAATCCTGCCTACGCGCAGCACCATGTGATAGTAGCGCAATGCGAATCCTACCTGGCAACGCACGGCGACAACCACAAAGGCGTAGGCTGGCCAAACTACCACGACGCACAGCTTCGCTACCAAGTGATGCTCGAAGGCATCATGGCAGCTGCGCCGGCTGATGAACCCATACGGTTGCTCGATTTCGGCTGCGGTCCGGCACACTTCCGCCAGTTTCTGCAACAGCATGCAGGCCACATAGAGTACACGGGCCTCGACTTATCGGAAAAATACCTAGCCCTTGCCCGCCAGAAATTTCCGACCACCACTTTCCTGCAGCTCGATGTATTGAAGGAGCCGGAAGTGCTGCCTGTGTTCGATTACATTGTCCTGAACGGAATATTCACGCAGAAGTGCTCTAACAGCTTCGAGGAGATGTGGGCGTATTGCCAGAATATGCTGCGCACGTTGTGGCCCAGGGCTACAAGGGGCATAGCTTTCAATGTAATGACCAAACAGGTGGATTGGGAAAGAGAGGACCTTTTTCATATGCCCATGGACCTGCTGGCTTCGTTCTTAAAGAAAGAAATCACCCGAAATTTTGTCTTTCGGCACGATTACGGGTTGTATGAATACACTACCTACCTCTTCCGGGAGCCGAACCAGAGATAATCCGCAACCCGTGGAAAGCCGCCAGATTGGCTTTTTTGCTGCTTAATTCTTTATGAGTACACCCTTGGTGAGCGTGTGGTTGATAACCTACAACCACGAAAAGTACATCCGGCAAGCCATTGAGGGTGTGCTAATGCAGCAGACCAATTTTGCGGTGCAGTTAGTAATAGGGGAGGATTGTTCTACCGACGGCACGCGCGCCATTGTGCAGGAATACAAAGCGCAGTATCCCGATCGGATTACGCTCTATCTGCCAGAGCGTAATATGGGAATGGTTCCTATTCTGCGGCCAACGTACGCGCTCTGCACAGGCAAATACGTGGCCATGCTCGATGGCGACGATTACTGGACAGATCCGCTCAAACTGCAGAAGCAGATCGATTTAATGGAATCCGACCCTAATTGCCACGTCAGCTTCCACGCAATTCAGATTTACGATCAGAGTACGCAAGAGTATGGCGCCCCTGCTGATCCATGGTGGAGCAGCGTAGCAACCGCCTTGCATCTGCATGATTTAATCTACCTAGGGAATCCAATATTTACGCTTTCTGCCATATTTCGGCGACCTGAAGGCGAATTACCCTCGTATTATTTTGAATCTCCTTTCCCGGATCTGGCTATGTATTATTGGGTACTTGCCGAAGGAGGAACAGCTAATTTTCTGCCCGATGTAATGGGCATATACCGAATACATACGAACGGGTGCTTTTCTAGCCTGAGCTGGCTGCAAAAGCGGCGGCAATCTTTGGAGTTCTTCGAAAAAATTCGTGCGCATTTGCCGCTGCGGTACCACGAACAAATTGAGGCCGAACGACAAGTTGTTTTACGCGATTTATTTGTGGCCGCCTGCAAGCAAAAAGACGTGGTTTGGTCGCTACGGTATATGAGGCTAATTAATTGGGACAATATTCACGTGCCCGTGCCCTACAACAAACCGCAACGGCTATTGGCCTTGGGTTTGAAGAAACTGGCATCAGCTAAAAGGAGAAAAGGCGGCAGGTTACCTAATCAATAGCCACAAACAAAACGGCCGGCTGCGCAAGCAGCCGGCCGTTTTGTTGCTAACGCTAGGTCAGCTTACTCCGTCTTGCCTTCAGGAGCTTCCGGCGTTTCGGCCGGGCGCTCGTCGCTGGCTAGTTGTGGCGCTTCGTCGCTCTTGTACGAGCTGAAGAGAAGCTCCTCTTTGCCTTCCTCGTGGTCGGCTTTGATGACGTCGCCTTGCGTGAGCTGTGCCTTCAGGATTTCCTCCGCAATCGGGTCTTCGATGTACTTCTGGATAGCCCGGTTCAGCGGACGCGCACCGTACTTCGGATCGTAGCCTTTCTCCGCCACGAAGTTCTTCGCGGCTTCGGTCAGCTCGATGCGGTAGCCCAGGGCTTGTACGCGCTGGCGCAGCTTGGCAAGCGAGATGTCGATGATCTTGAAGATATCTTCCTTCTGCAGGCCATTGAACACAATCACGTCGTCGAGGCGGTTCAGGAATTCCGGCGCGAAGGTCTTGCGCAGTGCGCTGGCAATGGTGCCCTTCATCAACTCGTCCATGTTTTCCTGGCGGGCCTTGGTGCCGAAGCCGATACCCACACCGAAGTCAGCCAAATCACGGGCCCCGATGTTCGAGGTCATGATGATGATGGTGTTGCGGAAATCGACTTTGCGACCTAGGCCGTCGGTCAGGATACCGTCGTCGAGCACCTGCAGCAGCAGGTTGTACACGTCGGGGTGCGCCTTTTCAATTTCGTCGAGCAGGATTACCGAGTACGGCTTGCGGCGGATTTTCTCCGTCAGCTGGCCGCCTTCTTCGTAACCCACGTAGCCGGGAGGCGCGCCCACCAGGCGCGATACGCTGAATTTCTCCATGTACTCCGACATATCGATGCGCACCAGCGCATCTTCTTTGTCGAAGAGGTAAGTAGCCAGCACCTTGGCCAGCTCCGTCTTACCTACGCCGGTCGGACCTAGGAACACGAACGAGCCGATGGGCTTCTTCGGGTCCTTCAGACCTACGCGGGTACGCTGAATGGCCTTCACGAGCTGGGCAATGGCTTTGTCCTGGCCAATTACTTTGCCTTTCAGCTCTTCGCCCATCTTCAGCAGCTTCTCGCCTTCGTTCTGGGCTACGCGGCTCACCGGAATGCCGGTCATCATGGCAATAACTTCTGCCACGTTTTCCTCCTTCACGGTGTAGCGCTTCTTCTTGGTTTCTTCTTCCCAGTTGCGCTTCGCGGTGTCGAGCTGTTCGATGAGCTTCTTCTCCTTGTCGCGGAGCTGAGCGGCTTCTTCGTACTTCTGCGACTTCACCACGCGGTTCTTCTCCACCTTGATGTTCTCGATGCTTTCTTCGAGCTTCAGGATGTCTTCGGGAACCACGATGTTGTTGATGTGCACGCGCGCACCGGCCTCGTCAAGGATGTCGATGGCCTTATCGGGCAGGAAGCGGTCCGACATGTAGCGGTCCGAGAGCTTCACGCACGCCTCAATGGCCTTGTCAGTGTACACCACGTGGTGGTGGTCCTGGTACTTGTCCTTGATGTTGTGCAGAATCTCAATGGTTTCCTCGGGCGTGGTGGGGTCCACCATTACCATCTGGAAACGACGGGCCAGGGCGCCGTCTTTCTCGATGTACTGACGGTACTCATCGAGGGTGGTAGCACCGATGCATTGGATTTCGCCGCGGGCCAAAGCCGGCTTGAACATGTTCGAGGCGTCGAGCGAACCCGAGGCACCGCCGGCGCCCACAATGGTATGCAGCTCGTCGATAAACAGGATAACGTCGGGCGACTTCTCCAGCTCGTTCATCACGGCCTTCATGCGCTCCTCAAACTGGCCGCGGTACTTGGTACCGGCCACCAGCGAGGCGAGGTCGAGCGTAACGACGCGCTTGTTGAAAAGCACGCGCGATACTTTCTTCTGCACGATGCGCAGGGCAAGGCCTTCGGCAATAGCCGTTTTACCCACGCCCGGCTCGCCGATCAGGATCGGGTTGTTCTTTTTGCGGCGCGACAGAATTTGGGCTACGCGCTCAATTTCCTTTTCGCGGCCCACAATGGGGTCGAGTTTATCGTCTTCGGCCAGCTTGGTCAGGTCGCGGCCGAAATTGTCGAGCACCGGCGTGCGCGACTTTTCACCCGGCTTTTTGGCCGCGGCCGAGCCCGACGATTTGGACGAGCCAAACAGTTTGTCGTTGTCGTCGTCGTCGGTGTCCGAAGGGCCCGAGGTGGGGTTGTGGCTGGTGTTACCGTGGTAATCCAGCGAGTCGCGTACGGCTTCGTAGTTCACGTTAAACTTGCTCAGGATTTGGGAAGATATGTTGTCTTCATCGCGCAGAATCGAGAGTAGCAGGTGCTCGGTACCGATGATTTCGCTCTTGAAGATTTTGGCTTCGAGATACGTAATCTTCAGAACCTTCTCCGTCTGCTTCGTCAGCGGGATGCTACCCGTTATACTGATACCTTGGGTCGCAGTGTTACGTGTGGCTTGTTCGAGAGCGTATTTCAGCTCCTCTACGGATACGCCGAGCTTCTTCAACAGAGCAATGGCAGTACCCTCGCCCTCCCGAATCATACCCAGCAACAGGTGCTCGGTGCCTATATAGTCGTGGCCAAGTCGGATGGCTTCTTCCCGACTCAGGGAGATAACCTCCTTGACTCTATTTGAGAATTTCGCTTCCATGCAGATAAGGTGAGAAAGAATCCGGACGTGTACAAAACTTGTATCGCCGGATGCAAATACTTAAACCGGCTATTAGGGCAGAAGGTTCGCCGCCGGCGAGGAGGCTGGCACAAGGTAAGTGCCGGCCGCCGGACCCGCTGCAAACAGCAGATCCAGCACGCTTAGGCCAGGTACAAACTCCGCACCAAAGCACTGCCGGTAAGGCCGCTGCAGCCCCGCGCCTGACGGGCTGTCAGGCAGCTGCTTCGGGCTCAGCCAATCCCGCCGGTCGAGCACAGGTTCGGCCGGGTAGCGGGCGTGCCACTCGGTGGTGTACTCAACAGGGAGGGGTAAACGCAGGCACCGCAGCAGCAAGCGCAGCAGGGCCAGGTTCAGGTCAAAGAGCCTGTCTGGTTTACTTACGTAGATGTCGTGCAAATAGTCGGCATAGTACTCAAAATAAGAGCTGCCGCCGTACGCCGTTTGCAAGGTGCGCCAGTGGCGGTGAATCCAGTTCTGGCGGTAATCTATTTCGAGCGCGTCGATGCGAACCTTCTCGGAGCGGTTGCCATCGATTACCGGCACCGTAAGCGGCTGCACGCCTTGGGCCGTGAGTACCAGGCAGCGGTTGCGGTACGTTTGCTTGTGGTAATTTTCGTGCCGCTCCAGCAACAGCGAATCGGCCGTGAGTAGTTCGGCAAAAAAAGCGGCCGGCGGGCAGTAGGGCAGCTCAAACAATACGGCTGGCATGGCAGGAGAAAAGCGGCGTTACCTAGGAAAGAGGCGAAAGTACTACCCGAAGGTTGCTGCCCGAATTGGCACTACGGCCGACTTTTTGCGTTGTAGCGCCATATCATTCATCTACGTTGCCTGTTTGCCCATGCGTTTTCGTTTGCTGATGCCGCTTTTGCTGGTGCTGCTTGCTGTGGCCGCCCGCGCCGCTACGCCCACGCTGCTGCTCGATGTGGCCCGATTTAAAACCCTAGGTGCCAACACCTACGAGGTAGAAGTGTATGCCACCGTGCCCGGCAATGGCCTTACGTACATGCGCCGCGCCCCGGGTAGCTTTCAGGCCGCCGCCGCGGTTACGCTGCAGGTGCTGCGGGCCGACGGCAAGCCTGCCCATACCGAAACCGTTACGCTAAAGCCGCCCGTTATCAGCGACACCACCGCCGCGCTTAAAAACCCGCAGAGCTTTCTGAAGCGCCTAACGTTGCCGGCCGGGCAGTACACCCTGCGGGCCGAGCTGCGCGACCAATACCGCAAAGCCGCCCCCACGGTGGTGGAGCGGCCCTTGGTGCTCAACTACCCGGCCACGACCCCCGTGCTCAGCGACATTGCGTTTTTGAGCAAGCCGGCCAGCCAAACCACCGCGCAAACCAACTTTACGCGCGGCGGCTACCTGCTTACGCGCACGCCGGCCGGCAACTACGGCCGCGGCGCCGATCAGCTGTACTTCTACCTTGAACTCTACAACGCCACGCCCGGCCAGGCCCTCAAGCTGCACTACCACGTGGAGTCGGCCGAGGGGTTTGCGGCCGATGCCGATGCGCCCCTGGGTACTGCCAAGGCGGGCAGGCCCACAGCCGTGGCCGGCGAGCTGCCCCTAGGTGGCCTGAGCGCCTTGGGCATCAACACCGATGGCGAGTACACGCTTACGGTTGAGGTGCGCAACGCCGCCAACAAAGTGCTGGCCGCGCGTTCGGCTAAGTTCAACCGTAGCAGCGCCGAATACGCGCCCGGTGGTGCATCTTTGCCCCGATGAATCACCCGAAGCCCACGCGCCGCGATTTTGCGTGGTATTACCTCCCGCTTGAGTGGCTGCTCCTAGGTCTGTCGAGCTTGCCGATGCCGGTGCTCTACCTGGTGGCCGATTTTTTTTACGTGCTGATGCGCTACGTGCTGCGCTACCGCCACCGCGTGGTGTTCGGCAACATCCGCAACTCGTTCCCGGATAAGTCGGAGGCTTGGGTGCGCAACACCGCCCACGGCTTTTACCGCCACTTTGCCGATACCATCGTCGAGATTCTGAAGATGGCCACCATCAGCCACGCCGAGTTTAACCGGCGCGTGGTGGTAACCAACCCCGAGCTCGGCGACGCCTACTTTGCCAAAGGCCGCACCATCATGACGCTGGGCTCGCACCACGGCAACTGGGAGTGGATAGCCCCAGCCGGCGCCCAGCGCTGGCCGGGCAAGGTGGATGGCGTGTACAAGCCCCTGAGCAACCCGTTTTTCGACTACTTCATTTTCCGGCTGCGCACGCGCCTGGGTACCGGCCTTATTCCGATGCGCGAAACCCTGCGCGACATGGAAGCCAATCGGGGAAAGGTTCGCTCCCTGTGCATGCTCTCCGACCAGTGCCCGCCCAAAAGCAAGTACGCCTACTGGACGCGCACGCTCAACCAGGACACGGCCTTCTTCACCGGCTCCGACCGCCTGGCCGTGCAGTACAACTGCCCGGTGCTGTACGCCAGCATCCGGAAGGTGCGCCGCGGCTACTGCACCATCACCCTGGAGGAAATCTACGACGGCTCCTCGGAGCTGAATTTGGCCGAGCACCCCATCACCGAGGCTTTTGCCCGCCGCATCGAGCGCGACATTGTAGAACGACCCTCGGAGTACCTTTGGTCGCACCGCCGCTGGAAACTTCAGAAGAGTTAATGAGTTGGGGAGTTTTGAGTTTAAGAGTTGGGTAGGGGAGGAGTTGATACGTTTATCACTTCCTAACTCAAACCCCATTAACTCCTAAACTCAAAACTCCCCAACTCATTAACTACAAATACTGTTCGATGTCGCCGGCGCCCTGGCGCACTACTTCGTAGTCCTCGGTGGTACAGTCGACTACGGTGCTGGCTACGTTGTTGCCGAAGCCGCCGTCGATAACCAAATCCACCAGCGGGCGGTACTTCTCGTAAATCAGCTCGGGGTCGGTGCTGTACTCGATGATGCTGTCGTCGTCGTGAATGGACGTCGACACGATGGGGTTGCCCAGCTCCCGCACCAAGGCCATGGCAATGGCATTGTCGGGAATGCGGATGCCCACGGTTTTGCGCTTCACGCCGCCGTATTTGGGCGCCTTGGCACTGGCTTCGAAAATAAAGGTAAACGGCCCGGGCAGCGCTTTTTTCAGCAGCTTGTAGGTGGGCGTGGTAATGCCGTTGGCGTAGTCGCTGATGTGCGACAAATCGGAGCAGATAAACGAAAGGTTGGCTTTGTCGGGCTTCAGGCCCCGAATGCGGCACAGTTTCTCCACGGCCCGTTGGTTGGTGATGTCGCAGCCAAGCCCGTAAATGGTATCGGTGGGGTAAATGATAACACCGCCTTGGCGCAGCACCTGTACAGCTTGCTGAATTTTGTTGAGGGGCGGATTGTCGGGGTGAATACGCAGCAGGGTAGCAGCCATGGCAGGTCGTGAGCGTTAGTGAAGGGAAAGGCGGCTTAGTTACACAATACCCGTATGACGCGCAAGCGGGCAGCGGAGTTGTGTTTTCCTAGGGCGGTGCCGAAACAAGCACCCTAAGCAGCCCGCATCGGCAGGCCGTTGGCTGCCATTGCCAACCCGACCTAGGGCCGCAGCGGGGCCCATGGCAAGCACGATGCACCGGTACCGAGGCGCCGGCGGCCGGGCCCGGGGCCAAAGCACATTCCCTAGGTGGCGCATCAAAACGACGGCAAAGGGCCTTACTTTTGGCCGATGATTATTGCTGTGCGCAGCCCCCAACGGGGCCGCCGCGTTCGGCAAATAGCTTTTCTATCTGCTACTTCCAGCTCTCCCGATGCCAACTCCCGACGAGTACCGCGCCCGAGCCACCCGCCGCCGCAACCGCTTTGCCTATCCGCTGGGCATTTTCGGCATTCTGCTGATTACGTTCTCGTACTACTTCTACCAGATCTTCTACACGCCCAACGTGGAGACGAAAGGCCGCCCCACCTACGTGGTGGTGAAGCCTGGCCAAAGCGCCAAATCAGTGCTCGAAACCATCGACCAAAGCGGCGTTATCGTCGATAAGCTCTCGTTGCACTTTGTGGCCCGCCTCATGAAGTACGACCGACTTGTGAAGCCCGGCCGCTACGAGCTAAAAGACGGCTACACCAACCGCCAGCTCATCAACGACTTGCGCCGCGGTATTCAGGCCCCGCTCAAGCTCACGTTCCAGAACATCCGCCTGCGCCGCGACCTGGCCCGCAAGCTCAGCGAAAGCTTCGCTTCGCGGCCCCAGGAGTTCGACTCGCTCCTCAGCAGCAACGCCTACGCCCGCGACCTAGGGTTTCAGGACACCACGGCGCTGCTCACCATGTTCATCCCGAACACCTACGAGCTGTACTACACCACGCCTCCGCAAAAGGTACTCAAGCGCCTGAAAGAGGAGTACGAGAAGTTTTGGACGCCCGCCCGCGACGCCAAAGCCAAAGCCCTGGGCCTGAGCCGCGCCCAGGTGAGCACCCTGGCCAGCATTGTGGAGGCCGAGCAGCAGCAGCACGCCGATGAGCGCCCCCGCGTGGCGGGCGTGTACCTCAACCGCTTGGAGCGCGGCATGAAGCTGCAAGCCGACCCCACTGTGGTGTACGCCAACGGCGACTTCGGCATTCGGCGCGTGCTCAACGTGCACCTGCAGAAAGACTCGCCCTACAACACCTACAAATACGCCGGCCTGCCGCCCGGCCCCATCAACCTGCCCAGCATTGCCAGCATCGATGCCGTGCTGAACCCCGAGGAGCACAAGTACCTGTACTTCTGCGCCAAGGAGGATTTCAGCGGCTACCACGCTTTTGCCACCAACGAACGCGACCATATCCTGAACGCCCGCCGCTACCAGGCCGCCCTCACGCGCTCCGGCATCATGAAGTAAGCCTTTTCGTTTTTCGTTGTTCGCTTTTTTGTTGTTCGGTGCTGATCCTGAAGAGCAAAGCCACAACGAAAAACAAATAACCAAAAACGAGCAACGAAAAGAGCATGTATCAATCCGACGTTCATATCCGCGTCCGCTACGCCGAAACCGACCAAATGGGCTACGTGTACCACGGCAACTTCGCCGCGTACTTCGAGGTAGCCCGCACCGAGGCTTTCCGCCAGCTGGGCATCAGCTACAAGGAGCTGGAAGCCGAAGGCGTGGGCATGCCGGTAGGGGAGCTGCAGATCAAATTCCGGCGCCCGGCCCGCTACGACGACTTGCTGCGCGTGCGCATGTTACTCCGCCAAATGCCCGAAGGCTCGCGCGTGCTGTTCGAATACGAGATATACAACGAAGCCAACGAGCTACTCACCGAGGGCTCCACGCTCATGGTTTTCGTAAACAGCACCACTGGCCGGCCCACAGCCATTCCAGCGCATGTGCTCGATAGCATCAGGCCGTATTTTAGTGTTTAGGTATTAGGGCTTAGGTTTTAGGACTTGGGGCTAGGTATTGGTAATAAGGTGCTGCGCCCAGGAGCCACCGTCAGCCGATACCTAAGGCTACATCCACAAAACCTAATACCTAAGCCCTAGTCCCTATCTGACCATGGAGCTTCCCGATCGTTACCGCAAGGCGCTCATTCTGCGGCGCCGCCGCACCTACCGCCGCTTTATTCAGTGGCTGGCCGGGTTCCGGTTGCGCAACGGCGTTTCGATGTACGATGTGGTTGATCATATGCTCGACGAGCTGCGCTTCGACTCCATTACCAAGCGCAGCTCCTACATGGCCTTCAATTTCACGGTGGCCGTGTTTCCTACTATTATCTTCTTGTTCACGCTCATTCCCTACATCCAGATTCCGGGCCTGAGCATTGACATTCTGCAGTTTCTGGGCGACATCATGCCCAAGGAGATGTACGCTGCCACCCGCGAAACCATCGAGGACATCGTGTACATCCCGCACGGCGGCCTGCTGTCGTTTGGTTTTGCCACGGCGCTGGTGCTCAGCTCCAACGGCATCATGGCCCTGCTCGATGCCTTCGATAAAAAGCACAGCATTTTTAAGCGCCGCAGCTACCTGCGCAAGCGGGTAATTGCCACGGTGCTCACGGTGGTGCTGTCGTTGGCCTTGCTGGTGGCCGTGGCCGGCATCTTCTTCGGCACCTACATCATCGATGCCCTGGTGTACTACGAGATTGTGCCCGAGCGCCTCACCGAGTTTCTGATTTCGTTGCTGCGTTACGGCTCGGTGGTGGGGCTGTTCCTGTTCGTTACCTGCATGATTTATTACTACGTGCCGGCCGTGCAGGACCGGTGGCCGTTCCTGTCGGCCGGGGCCATCATCGCCACCGTGCTTATTCTGCTGGTGTCGTTCATGTTCGTGCTCTACATCAAGATCTTCGATAGCTACAACCACTTTTACGGCTCTATCGGTACGCTTGTCGGGTTTATGGTGTGGCTCGACTTCGTGTGCATGACCCTGATTCTGGGTTTTGAGGTGAACGTGAGCGTGGATGCCGTAACGGGTAGGGGCAAGGCCCGCAGGGCCAGCCAGGCAGCCAAAGCCTCGGCCTGAAAAATATCGGACTGAAAGCCAGCCAAGTGTGGGGCCAGAGGCCCAGGCAAAAGATTTTTTTGCCCAGTGTACTTGCATCGGGCAACATGGCCTACTAGTTTTGCAGTCCCCAAACCACTCATTTGGGCTACAGAGAGGTGGCAGAGTGGTCGAATGCGACGGATTCGAAATCCGTTATACCGGCAACGGTATCGGGGGTTCGAATCCCCCCCTCTCTGCAAAAAGGCTTTTTCGGCGCTGGAAAAGCCTTTTTTTATACCAAGCGCCAGCCAGAGGAGTGGCAGAGTGGTCGATTGCGGCGGTCTTGAAAACCGTTGAGGGTAACACCTCCGGGGGTTCGAATCCCTCCTCCTCTGCAAGCAAAAGTGCTGCCCCATCACCGGGGCAGCACTTTTGCTTTTAGTGCATCATCGTTGAGCTTGGTACGTATAAAGTTGTATTGTTGAGTTATGCTTTGCGTACAAATACTTATTGCCTTGGCGCACCCCTAGGGTAAGGGGGAAGTTTTGTTTACTTGCCTTGCGCCTCATTTGAGTTATTGGTTTTTTAACCTACATGTCCGACCTGCTATTCGACGTAAACCTGCAGCAGCTCCCAGATGAATATCTGACGGGTGCGTGGCGCGTGGCGGACAAGGTGCTGAACCGAACCGACCCCAGCACCCCGCTGGCCCAAGCTACGTTTGTGCACCTGCAGGCCAACACGTTGCACCTCGAGGGCGGGCAGCAGCTGCCGGGTAGCTGGAGCGTTCAGCGTGATGAAATGCTGAACCGGCCCTACATAGAGATTGAGGTGGCCCAGGAGAAAACCCGGGCCCTGATAACACGCTTGCGCCGCTCGGCCGATGGCCTGCAAAGCCAGCTTAATCTGTACTTCTTGTCGGGGATGGAAATGCAGCTGACCCAGCCGTAGCCCATTCCACCCTTGTACCTGACTGCAATGCAGAATTCCGAAACCGTTTCCGATTACGAACGCCTGCAAACCGCCGTGGAGGCGGCCGGCGTGGGCACCTGGGACTTTAACCCCATCACGGGCGAGCTGCAATGGTCGAACCGTTGCAAGGAGCTGTTTGGCTTGCCCCCCACGGCCGAGGTTGATTACCCCCGCTTTCTGGAAGGACTGCACCCCGACGACCGGGAGCCCACCGACAAGGTGGTGCAACAGGCCCTCGATCCGAAAGGCACCGGCTCGTACGACGTAGAATACCGTACCGTAGGGCTCGAAGACGGCGAGTTGCGCTGGGTACGCGCTACGGGCCGCGCTTTCTTCGATGCGGCGCGCAGCCAGGCCGTGCGTTTCATTGGCACCATCACCGACATTACGGCCTCCCGGCAAACCGAAAACAACTACCGCTTTCTGGCCGAAAATGCGCCCCTGCTGCTGCTGGTAACCAACGCGGCCGGCGAGCCAACCTACGCCAACAACAGCCTGCTGAAGTTTACCGGCTACACCTTGGCGCAACTGCAGGAAAGCTGGGCCGGCATTGTGCACCCCGACGACCTGGCCATGCTGGCCGAACGCTGGCAGCGTGCCATCGACCACGGCATTCCGTACCAGGCCGAATACCGGCTGCGCCGCCACGACGGCGAGTACTTCTGGTACCTCAACAACACCCAGCCGCAGCTCGATGCCGATGGCCAGGTGGTGCAGTGGGTGAACACCAGCACCGATATCGATGCCCGCCACCGTGCCGAGCAGCAGCTCGGCCAGCAGCAGGAAGAAATGCGCTGGGTAACGGAGCTGATGCCGCAAATGGTATGGGTAACCGATCCGCAGGGCTACCACACGTACTTCAACCAGCGCTGGATTGAGTTTACGGGCTACAACGTGGAGCAAAGCCAGGGCACCGAAATGTGGAACAACCTGCTGCACCCCGACGACCAGCAGCGGGCCCGCACCGTTTGGACGCACTCGCTCACGACCGGCGCGCCCTACGAAATCGAATATCGTTTTAAGTCGAAAGAAGGCGACTACCGCTGGTTTTTGGCCCGGGCGCTGCCCATGCGCGACGAGCAGGGGCAGATTACCAAGTGGTTTGGCACCTGCACCGACATCAACGAGCAAAAGCTGGCCTCGGAGCGGTTGCGCTGGAGCGAAGAGCGGTACGCCATGGCCTCGCTGGCTACCAACGACGCCATTTGGGATTGGAACCTCGAAACCAACGCCTTAACCTGGAATAACGCCATTGAACGCGTGTTTCAGTACCAGCCCGGCGAGGTGCAGGAAACCTCCGAATGGTGGTACAACCACATTCACCCGGAGGATGCCGAGCGCATCGTGCACGGCATTCATGAGGTGATTGACGGGGGCGGCAAATTGTGGAAGGACAGCTACCGCTACCGCCGCGCCGACGGCACCTACGCCGAGGTAATCGACCGGGGCCACATTGCGCACAACGAGGCCGGCAAGCCCGTGCGCATGATTGGCGCCATGCAGGACGTAAGCGAGCAGCGCCGCGCCGCGGCCGAGCTGCGCCGCCGCGAAGAGGAGTTCAGCACCCTGGCCGACAACGTGGCCCAGCTGGCCTGGATGGCCGAGGCCAACGGCGACATCTATTGGTACAACAAGCGCTGGTACGAGTTTACGGGCACCACGCTGGAGGAAATGCGCGGCTGGGGCTGGGAGAAAGTGCACCACCCCGACCACATCGAGCGGGTAGTGGCGTTTGTGCGCCAAGCCTGGGGGGCCGGCAAGGCCTGGGAGCTGTCGTTTCCGCTGCGCAGCCACGAGGGCGAGTACCGCTGGTTTCTGACGCGGGCCGTACCCGTGCACAACGAGCAGGGCGAAGTGGTGCGCTGGCTTGGCACCAACACCGACGTAACCGACATGCGCCAGATGCAGGAGCGCCTGGAGCGCGCCTACAACGACCTGGAGCTGAAAATCACGTTCCGCACGCTGGAGCTGGAGCGCGAAGTACAAAGCCTGAAACAGCAGCTCGGGCAAGCCTAGGTGTCTGCGGTATTGATAACGGCAAGGCCCCAACCGCCACAAGCGGTTGGGGCCTTGCCGTTGCGTGCGGATAGGGGTGCCGCCCTAGGTGGTGCGGCCGCCCCAGGGCAAAGGCACACTACAACTCGTGCGGCGAAGCCTCCCGGCGGGCCCAGCAATTGAGGTGCTCAACGGTGGTGTCGGCTATGTTTTGCAGGGCTTCGCGCGTCAGGAAAGCCTGGTGGCCGGTGATGAGCACGTTTTTGAAGGCCAGCAGGCGCGCAAACGTGTCGTCGGCGGGTAGCGGCTCGTGCGAATGATCGAAAAAAAACAGGCCTTTCTCGTGCTCGTACACATCGAGCCCCAGGGCGCCTAGGTGCCCGCTCCGGAGGGCGGCAATGGCAGCTTCGGTATCGAGCACGCCCCCGCGGCCCGTGTTGATGAGCATGGCGCCGGGCTTCATTTGCTGCAGCAGCCCGGCCCCGATAAAGTGGCGGGTGTGCTCGTTGAGCGGGGCATGGATGCTTACGATGTCGGACTGCGCAAACACCTCTTCGAGCGAAGTATACGCCAGGCCGTAGCGCTCGGTGAGGGCGGCGTTCGGGGCCGGATCGTAGCCGAGCAGCCGGCAGCCGAAGCCGTGCAGAATACGCGCCAGCACCCCGCCGATGCGCCCGCAGCCCACAATGCCCACGGTTTTGCCGTTCATATCAAACCCCACCAGCCCATCGAGCCGGAAATCGTAGTTGCGCAGGTTGTAATCGGCCTGGCGCAGGCGGCGGTTCAGGGCCAGCATGAGGGCCACGGCGTGCTCGGCCACGGAGTAGGGCGAGTACTCGGGCACGTTGGCCACGCGCAGCCCTAGGTGGCGCGCGTGGGGCAGGGCCACCTGGTCGTGGCCGGCGGCGCGCACGGCCACATGGCGTACCCCGGCGGCGCGCAGGGCCTCGAGCACCGGAGCCGAGGCGTCGTCGTTGGTGAAAATGGATACGGCCTCGGCGCCCGCAGCCAGGTGGGCGGTGGCGCTGCTCAGGCTGGCTGGCTCAAATATCAATTGGTGCCGGCCGGCGTTGGCCTGCTCCAGGTAGGGCTGTTCGTAAGGTTTGGTGCTGAATACAACCGTTCGCATAAAATTGCTTGATTGGCAGCCGGCAAAGTTGCGCAGCCGTGCCGCCGCGCCCGCCGTACTGCCTGCTATGAACGACGACGACGCCAATATATCACGGCTGCCGCTCAACGAAACGTACTCGGCCCGCAACCAGGAGCGCAAGTTTCTGGAAGGGCCCAAGTCGCGGCGCAGCGAGCTAAAGTTCTTGTTTGAGGTGCTGCGCGATTTTGTGCGCGGCCTGCGCACGCTCCACAACGTGGGCCCGTGCGTTTCGGTGTTCGGCTCGGCGCGCGTGAAGGAGGGTTCGGCGTTCTACGAGCAGGCCCGGGCCCTGGGGGCCGGCGTCAGCCGCATGGGCTTTACGGTGCTTACGGGCGGCGGGCCGGGCATTATGGAAGCCGCCAACCGCGGCGCCCGCGAGGCCGGCGGCCTGTCGGTGGGCCTGAATATTCTGCTGCCGCACGAGCAATCGAGCAACCAATACCTCGATAAGTGGCTGACGTGCCGCTACTTTTTCGTGCGCAAAGTGCTGCTGATCAAGTATTCCTACGCCTTCGTGATTATGCCCGGCGGCATCGGCACCATGGACGAGTTCTTCGAGGCCCTTACGCTGATTCAGAACAAGAAAATCGACCACTTTCCGGTGGTGATTGTGGGCAAAGAGTACTGGGAGCCGCTCGAAAACCTGATGGCCGAAATGGCCGCCAACGGCATGATTTCGTCGGAAGACCTGCAGTTGCTTACCTACACCGACTCGGTGGAGGAGGCCCTGGCGCACATCGAGGAACACGCCATCCGAAAGTTTCGGCTGGCCTACGGCCGCCGGCGCCCTAGGTGGTAGCCGGCCCCGCCGGCTAAATGCCCCGAAACAGCTCCACGGTTTGCAGGTAGTTGGGCACCGTTACCGAGGGCCAGTGCCGCTCCTGCTCCAGGGCCTGCTGCAAACCTAGGGCGCCGGCGGCCTCGCCGTGCACGATGAAGGTGCGCTTGGGCGGTTTGCCGAAGTGGCCAAGCCAGCGCAGCAGCTCGGTGCGGTCGGCGTGGGCCGAGAAACCGTCGAGCAACTCCACGTGGCAACGCACCGGCACCAGCTCGCCGAATAGCTTAATGGCGGTGGCGCCCTCCTGCAAGCTGCGGCCGCGGGTGCCCTCGGCCTGGTAGCCCACCAGCAGCACGGTATCGTGGGGGCGGGGCAGGCGGTGCGCGAGGTGGTGCAAAATGCGGCCGCCCGTGCACATGCCGCTGGCCGAAATAATAATGGCGCCGCCTGCCAGGCTGTTCAGGTTTTTCGACTCCGACTGCTCCTGCACAAAGCGCAGCCCATCAAAGTCGAACACGTTGCCCTCGCCGAGCTTGTGGTCGTCGGGGTGGCGCGGGTACAGGCCCGAAATGCTGATGGCCATGGGGCTATCCACGTACACCGGCACCCGCGGAATGCGGCCCAGCTTGCGCAGGCGCTTGAGGTGGTAGAGCAGGGTTTGGGTGCGCCCCACGGCAAAGGCCGGAATCACGAGGCAACCGCCCCGGCCCAGGGCCTCGTTGACGATGCGCGCCAGCTCGCCCTCAGGGTCGGCCACGCGGTTGTCGCGGTTGCCGTAGGTCGATTCGACGAGCAGCACATCGGCCGCGGCAATGGGCGTGGGGTCGTGCAGCAGCGGGGTGTCGTAGCGGCCCAGGTCGCCCGAAAACACCAGGCGCTTGAGCTGCTCGTCGCCCTGCACCTGCATTTGCACAATGGCTGAGCCCAGAATGTGCCCGGCATCGCGAAACACTACCGAAACGCCTTCTACCACCGGCACGGGCGTATCGTAACGGAAGCTTTGCACCAACTCCAGCACGCGCTCGGCATCGGCGGTGGTGTAGAGCGGCAGGGCAGGGTGGTGCTTGGAGTAGCCGCGGTGGTTGGCAAAAGCAGCTTCTTCTTCCTGCAGCTTGGCCGAATCGAGCAGCAAAATGCGGAGCATGTCGTGGGTGGCGGCGGTGCACAGAATGCGCCCCCGGAAGCCGTCCTTGTGCAGCCGCGGCAGGTAGCCCGAGTGGTCGATGTGGGCGTGGGTGAGCACCACGGCGTCGAGGTCGGCGGGTTCGAGCGGCAGCGGCTCGCGGTTGCGCAGGCGCAGCTCCTTCAGCCCCTGAAACAGGCCGCAATCGACGAGCAGCTGGTGCCGCCGCTGCGGGCCCCGAAAATCGAGCAGATACTTGGAGCCGGTAACTGTGTGAGCTCCGCCCAAAAACCTAATATCCAAATCCATAACGCCAACGGTAGCTTGTGCGGGCAGCCATAAAAAAGCCCGGCCGCACCTAGGTGGTGGGCCGGGCTAAAGAACGGATTTCCTGTGGGCTTGCCAACGGTTATTTCACTACCAAGCTGCCGCGCAGCATGCCCATGCCGCAGGTAAAGCTGAAACGGCCGGCCTGCTGGGGCAGCAGCTCGATAAGCGTGGTTTGGAAAGCGGGCAGCTCGCGCCGGATGTTGAAATCGGGAAACACGATTTCCTCGGAGCAGCTGGCATCTTCGTCGCGGTAAAAATGGAGCTGCACGGGCTTGCCGTGTTCCACCTCGATGACATCGGGCGAGTAGCCGCCCTTCACGGTCACGTCGATCTGCTGCAAGCCGGTGCTTGAGGATACGGCGCTTACGGCTTGATGCGGAGCCAGGAAGAAGTACCAGATGACCAGCACAGCCAGGCCAAGGCCGACGGTGGTTACGATGATTACGGCGGTATCCATTGGGCGGGAGTTGTTAGGGGTGATGTAGCGCGGTGTAGCGCGTTGTAGCGCGAACTTTGTAGTCCGCGTCCACAGATAATAATGTCTGACCTAGGGTGCGGCGCGGTGTAGCGCGGGCTTCAGCCCGCGTTTGCTAGAACGATTGTCCCTATGCGGTTTCGTCCTAACGATTTCGTTCACGCAAACGCGGGCTGAAGCCCGCGCTACACGCAACGATTGATTTTACTATCTGTGGACGCGGACTACAAAGTCCGCGCTACAACGCGCTACTGCTGTTCTGCTTTGAAGCCGCGCAGGCGCAGCGAGTTGGTGAGCACCGACACCGAGCTGAGGGCCATGGCGGCCGCAGCCAGCATGGGCGAGAGCAGTATGCCGAAGAAGGGGTAAAGCAAGCCCGCCGCCACCGGAATACCCAAGGTGTTGTAGATGAAGGCGAAGAACAGGTTTTGCTTGATGATGCGGATGGTTTGGCGCGAAAGGTCGATGGCCGTAACCACGCCCTGCAAATCGGAGCGCATGAGCGTGATGCTGGCGGCCTCCATGGCCACATCGGTGCCCGAGCTGATGGCCATGCCCACATCGGCCTGGGCCAGGGCCGGCGCATCGTTGATGCCGTCGCCTACCATAGCCACGGTATGGCCTTCGGCTTGCAGCTCTTTCACTTTGCTGGCCTTGTGCTGCGGCATTACCTCGGCGAAGTAGCGCCCAATGCCCACTTGCTCGGCCACTTTGGCGGCGGTGTGGCGGTTGTCGCCGGTCATCATCACCACCTCAATGCCCAGGCGCTGCAGCCGCTGAATGGCCGCCCGCGAGGAGTCGCGTACCGTATCGGCCACGGCAACCATGGCGGCCAGCTGCCCGCCTACGGCCGCGTAGAGCACCGTTTTGGCTTCGTTGAGCAACCGCTCGGCCTGCTGCTCCTGCTCGGCCGAAAGCGCTACGTTGTGCTCGGCCAGCAGGCGGCGGTTGCCGATGAGTACCGGCTGGCCCGCCACCGTGGCGCCGGCCCCGCGCCCCTCGTAGGCCTCGAAACCGGTAGCGGCCAGCTTTTCGGTGGTTTGCTGCTCGGCGTAGCGCACCACGGCCTCGGCCAGCGGGTGCTCCGATTGGCGCTCCACGGCGGCCAGCAGGGCCAGCAGCTGGCCGGGCGCGGGGGTACCTAGGGCGGGTACAAAGTCGGTTACGCTGGGCTCGCCGCGCGTAATGGTGCCGGTTTTATCGAGCAGCACGGCCGTTACCTGGTGCGCTTTTTCGAGGGCTTCGGCGTTGCGTACCAGCACGCCGTGCTCGGCGCCTTTGCCCGAGCCTACCATAATGGCCGTGGGCGTGGCCAGGCCAAGGGCGCAGGGGCAGGCGATAATCAGCACGGCCACAAAGTTGACCAGGGCCAGCGGCAGGCGGGCTTCCACCGGGGCCAGATCGAACCACAGCACGAAGGTGAGGATGGCAATAACCACCACCGTGGGCACGAAGATGGCGCTGATTTTATCAGCCAGGCGTTGGATGGGTGCGCGCGAGCCCTGCGCATCTTCCACCATTTTAATGATGTGCGCCAGCATGGTGTCGGCCCCCACTTTGGTAACCCGGAAGCGAAACGCGCCGGTCTTGTTGAGCGTGGCCCCGAACACGTTGTCGCCGGGTTTTTTCTCGACGGGCAGGCTCTCGCCGGTGAGCATGGCCTCATCCACGGCCGAGCGGCCTTCGAGCACCACGCCATCGGTGGCTACTTTTTCGCCGGGGCGCACCAGCACCACGTCGTGCAGGCGCACCTGCTCGATGGGCACATCGGCCTCCTGGCCATCGGGGCGCAGCACGCGGGCGGTGCGGGCCTGCAGGCCTATGAGCTTGCGAATAGCGGCCGAGGTTTGGGTTTTGGCGCGCAGCTCGAGCACCTTGCCCAGCAAAATAAGCGTGATGATGGTGGCTGTGGTGTCGTAATACACCTCGGGCATGATGCCGCGGCTGGTGAACACCTGCGGCGCTACCGTGGCCACGAGGCTGTAGAGGAAAGCCGCACCAGTGCCCACGGCAATCAGCGTATCCATGTTGGCGGCGCGGTGGCGCAGGGCGTTCCAGGCCGAGGTGTAAAATTCGCGGCCGCTGTAGAGCAGCACCGGCAGGGTGAGCACCAGCAGCACGTAGTTGAGCACGGGCATCGAGATGCGCGTCATCAGGGCCGGCCACAGCATCAGCATAGAAGCGGGCATGATGATGGCCGTGAGCCCGGCCGACACCCAAAACCGGCGTTTCAGCTTGGCAAAGGCAGCGGCTTTCTGGCGCTCCAGCTCCGCGGTGCGCTCGGCGGCCGAGGTGGTGGGCGCGGGCGGAGCCGCTACGCCGAACCCGGCATTTACCACGGCGGCCTCCAGTCCGGGCCGGTCGATTTCGGTGGGGCGGTACTCTACGGTGGCTTTTTCGGTGGCCAGGTTTACCACGGCGCGCTGCACCCCGGGCGTGCGGCTGAGCGCGCGCTCCACAAAGTTTACGCACGAGGCGCACGTCATGCCCTCGATGTCGAGGGTTTCGGTGCGGGTAGGCTGGGCAGCAGCCACCGGGGCGGGGTGGCCCGCGGGCTGGGGCGTGTGCCCTAGGTGCCGGGCCGTGCTAGCTGCGGCAACAGCCACGGCGGGCTCGGGCTGCAGGTAAGCGGCAGGGTCGGCAGCGAATTTCGATTGGCAGGACGCGGAGCAGAAGACATAGTCTTGCCCGGCGTGGTGCGAGCGGTGGCGGGCCGTGGTGGCATCCACGCGCATGCCGCATACAGGGTCGCGTTGCATGGTCATGGCAGGGGAGTAGTTCGGGGTGACATGCGGCGGAAAACAGCTAGCCCTCCGACTCTACAAAGAACGTAACGACCTAGGGCGGCGGCGGTACGGAATTGCGCGCTCCGCCGTACGGGATTATGCCCCTGCTGCGGGCTTTGTACAGAATGGCACGCAGGCACTTACACAATTCGGCGCCGGCAAAAGGCTCGGCGGCGGAGTTATACCTTTGTGGCCAGCAACGCAACCGTTGGTTTTCCACCGTTTCAACCCATACCCATGAACAAGCTTTTCTCGCTGCTGCTCGCCGCCAGCCTGCTCACTGCCTGCAACAACAAGCCCACCAACGACGTGGATACCGCCGCGCCCACCGCCGCCACCGCCGATTCGGCCAAAATCGAGCAGCCCGCCGACGAAGTATCGCGCCCCTCGACGGAAGGCGGCACCGGCGACCAAACCAACACCGGCCAAACCACCAGCTACGTGTGCCCCATGAAGTGCGAAGGCGGCGTGAGCAACCAGCCCGGCAAGTGCCCCACCTGCGGCATGGACCTGGAAAAGCAAGGCTAGTAGCCGAACCCAAATCGAGCCAGCATCGGCCCCGTGTCAATTTGGTGCGGGGCTTTTGCATGCAGGCGCCAGGCAGTGCCTCCAACGACCTGGGGGCTGACAAGCCCGACAGGGCCTACCATTGGTCGGCCGCCGGTACGCTGCAGCAGGCCGCGGAAATGTTGTAAGCGCCGCCCCCTAATCCTGTACCGGCTACCCAGCACCTGGGGCGTAGTTTTGTCGTTGTAGTGACATGGGTAGCCGCTGGCTGCCTTTTCCAGATAAGCGTTCTTGCCATGAACACCCTTCGCTTCAAAACCAATATCAACTGCGGTGGCTGCATCAAAGCCGTTACGCCCACCCTCAACCAGGTAGCAGGCCAGGGCAACTGGCAGGTAGACACCAACGTGCCCGAAAAAATCCTGACGGTACAAACCGATACCACCACCGCCCAGCAAGTAGTAGCGGCCATACAGGAGGCTGGCTTCGAAATTCAGCCGGCGTAGCCAACCCTGCCCAACAGCCCGCAGGCCCGCCCAACATGCGTTCGGCGGGCCTGCTTGTTTTTGGGTTGAGAGCCGCGCAAGGCCCTAGGTGCCCGATTGCTGAGGTGGCACCGGGGAGGGGCAGGCAGTTACTTACGGCGGCGCTTATCCCACCAGATATAGCCGCCAAACAGCAGCAACCCCACGCCCGACACCCACAGCAAACCGGTTTTAAGCCGGTCGCTATCCTGGCCGAGGTAGGCGAGCAGCCCGATCAGCGGCAGAATAGCCACTGCCGTAACGCCGATAAACCGGAAATAGCCCATGCGCGCCACGCCGCCCACAAAGCTGATGGCATCGTTGGAAATGATGGGCGTAAGGCGGGCCAGCGCCACCGCGCCCAGGCCGTAGCGCTCCACAAACTCGGTTACTTTCTGCTGGTTTTTGTGGCCCAGCAGCTTCGTTACAAACGCTTCGCCCAGGCCGCGGCCAATCCAATACCCCACGCTGGAGGTTACGATAACCCCCGCCCAGGCCAGCGCCGCGCCCCACACCGGCCCGTAGGCCAGTATGGCCACCAGTATCAACAAGGCATTGTTGATAACCACCAGAAACATCTGCGCTATCATGGCCAGCACCAGCACCACCGGGCCCCAGTAGCCAAACTGCTGCACCCATTGGGCCACGCGCTGCTGCTCGCCGCTGCGCAGGGCTGCCCAACCCGCCTGCACCTGCTCCTGAAAAGCCGGCCACAAAAAATAGCAGGCTGCCAACGAGCCGATTATGCCCATGGAAATGAAAAGCGGCAAGCGCGAGGATTTGGGTTCGGCAGGGGTAGGAGAGGTCATATGCAAAAACCAGGTGTGTCCCTGCTAACGGCAAGCCAGCCCTGGAGTTGGGCGGGTGGGTGGCTGGTATGTACCCCACCTGTCATCCTGACGAAGGAAGGGCCTTGCCCCCGGGCCCCTGCCCAATGCGGGGAGCCGAGCGACCTAGGGCGTTTGGGCAACAGAGCAGCGGGCAGCGCGGCGGCGAAGGCGCAAGCCGCAGCCGCCGCAATCGTTGCTGACTGCCGCGCCGCCGTGGCTCCCCCTTCCCCATGTCGCGCATCGAGCGAGGTAGGGGCCGGGGGTGAGGCCCCAACGTCAGCAACGATTATCAACCACCCCGGCGTCAGCTAAAGCTGCCGCATCCCCTCCTCATCTGAGGAGGGGAGCATGCTTCGCGCCAGCCCTTAACCCCTACCAACTTATGCGCAACGGCCGCGTATTAGCAGGGCTGCCAACGCGCCGGGTACCCGGCCGGGCGCGCAGCGCCACACACCTATGCGCATATTGTTTGGGGCCTGTTTGCTCCTGGGTTGGCTTGCCGCGTTGCCAGCCCACGGGTACTCGGTGCTTACCCACATGGCCAACATCGACTCTACCTGGAGGCGGTGCCTGGTACCCACCATCGAGCGGCGTTTTCCGGGAGCTACCCCCGATGAGCTGCGCGAGGCCAAAGCCCACGCCTACGGCGGCGCCATTATTCAGGACATGGGTTTTTACCCGTTCGGCTCCAAGCTCTTCACCAACCTAACGCACTACGTACGCAGCGGCGACTTCGTGCGCGCCCTGCTCGACTCGGCCCGCACCCGCGACGAATACGCCTTTGCCCTGGGTGCTTTGGCCCACTACGTATCCGACATCCACGGCCACCCCGAGGGCACCAACCGCGCCATGGCCTCGGTGTACCCCGAGCTGGCCGCCCAATACGGCCCCACCATCACCTACGAAGAAGCCCCCAAGCAGCACACGCAGCTCGAGTTTGCCTTCGATGTGGTGCAGGTAGCCGCCGGCCGCTACCGCTCCGACGACTACCACCAGGCCATTGGCTTTAAGGTGAGCAAAGAGGTGCTGGAGCGCGCGTTTCTGGCCACCTACGGCCTCAAGCTGGGCCAAACCATTGCCAACGTCGACCTGAGCATTGCCTCGTACCGCTTCAGCATCAGCCAGCTGATACCCACCGCCACCCGGGCCGCCTGGCACAGCCAGCGCGACGAAATCCGGAAGCTCAGCCCCAACGCCCGCCGCCGCGACTACGTGTACCGCTACAACGAGCGGCAGTACCGGCGCGAGTTTGGCGGGGCCTACCAGCGCCCCGGCCTGGGGGCCCGCCTGCTGAGCGGCGTGGTGCGCGTAATTCCCAAAATCGGCCCCCTCAGGCCGTTTGCCTTCACGCTGCCCACGCCCGAGGCGCAGCGGTTTTTCCGGCAAAGCTTCCGGACCGTGTTGCAGCAGTACTGCACCGCCGTGGAGCAGCAGCAGGCCCAGCCGCCGCACCGCCTCATCAACACCGATTTCGATACGGGCAAGCCTACCCGCGCCGGCGAGTACTCCCTCACCGACGAAACCTACGGCGAGTGGGTGCGCCGCCTCGCCGACGACAAATTCGCCGCCGTTACGCCGGCCGTGCAGCAAAACGTCCTACGCTTTTTCGACAACCCGCTTCGCCCGATAACGTCCGAAGAGGAGCGCAAAGCCAAAACCCAGGCGCAAACCCAGGAGGCCCTGCAGCAGCTCCGCAGCTGGAAACGGTAGGGGGTGTTGCGGCGCTGTGGCCTCACCCCCGGCCCCTCTCCGGGGAGAGAGGGGAGCCACGGCGGCGCGGCCGTCAGCAACCTCAGCAACGATTGCGGGGCCGCCGAACTTAGGTTCGGCGGCCCCGCCGCGTTTCCGGCACCTAGGGCGCATGTAGCGCGGAAATCCGTTGGCTACGCCGGGGCGGCGGCGAAGGCGCGAGCCGCAGCCGCCGCAATCGTTGCTGACGGCCGCGCCGCCGTGGCTCCCCTCTCTCCCCGGAGAGGGGCCGGGGGTGAGGCCACACCCAACCCCAACCCATACCTTTGCCGCTCTCCCAACACCCATTCCCATTTTATGCTACCTGCACACCTAGGGCAGCTGCGCCGCGCGGCGCTTGGCCTGTTTCTGCTGCTGATTTTTGTCCCCGCCTTCGCCGCCCCCGCCGATGGCCCCAAGCCCGCCCTCACCAACGGCACGCCTACCATCACCACCTCCGATGGCATCCGGCTCTTCACCAAAATCACGGGCCAGGGCCGGCCGTGCGTGTTCATCCACGGCGGGCCCGGCGCCTGGAGCGGTATGCCCGAAACCTTCATCGACCCGCTGGTGAAGGACAAGCTGCAAATGGTGTGGTACGACCAGCGCGGCAGCGGCCGCACCCCCAACGACCCCAACAAAAACTACTCGCTCGAGCGCCAGATTCAGGACCTCGAAGACCTGCGCCAGCAGCTCGGCCTGGAGCAGTGGCTGGTAATGGCGCACTCCTTTGGCGGTACCATTGCCACCGAGTACGCTGCCCGCTACCCCCAGCGCGTGCAAGGCCTCGTGCTGCTCAATTGCACGCTTAGCCTCGAAGAAGCCATGAAAAACACCGTGGCCGGCGCCTTGCCCTACCTGCCCGCCGAGGCCAAAGCCCCGCTGCAGGATGCCGCTAAGTCGGCCGAGGAGCGCTTTGGTATGCTGATGCCCCAGATGAAGCCCGAAATCTGGCAGAAGCTGCAGTACCAAACCATCGAAAGCCACCAGAAGGTAACCGAGGCCGACAAAGGCAACCCCGGCACCGGCGAGTTCGGCTCCTACGGCTTCAGCCTGCCCGATTACCGCAAAAACTTCCTCGCCCTAACGCCCCAAATCAAAGCTCCCGTGCTGGTGGTTACCGGCAAAATCGACAACTGCGTGGGCCCCGAGCACTACAAGCTGTTCCGCTTCCCCAACCAGCAAGTAGCCCAAATGCAAACCGGCCACGTGCCCTTCGTAGAGGAGCCCCAGGCCGTAGCCAAAGCCATTGCCCACTGGCTGAAAAAGCTCCCCCGCAAAGCCTAGGTGCCGTAGCCGCGTGTAGCGCGCCGTAGCGCGGTGTAGCGCGGTGTAGCGCGGACTTTGTAGTCCGCGTCCACAGAAAGTAATTTCTGACCTAGGGCGGAAGCGCGTGTAGCGTGGGCTTTAGCCCGCGTGTGCCAGAACGATTGGTCCTGCGCGGTTTCGCCCCGTCGATTTCGTTCGAGTAAATGCGAATTAGAAGTTTGCGCTACCGGCAACGATTAAGGTTACTATCTGTGGACGCGGACTACAAAGTCCGCGCTACACCGCGCTACACCGCGCCGCCGTGGCTCCCCCTCTCTTTTGGAGAGGGGGCCGGGGGGTGAGGTCCCCTTTGTACCTTGCCAAAAAGTTACCCCACCATCCTCCGTGACCTACCCCGAGTTTGAAGCCCGCTGGGCCGCCGCCGGCGGCGCCGAGCGCGCCAACTACGCCCTATTCCTCCACGACCTCTGCCACCTCCTCGGTGTCGAGCCGCCCCAGCCCACCACCGCCCAGCGCCAGCACGATGCCTACGTGCTGGAGCGCGACGTAACCTTCCCCGACGGCACCCACGGCCGCATCGACCTCTACAAGCGCGGCTGCTTTGTGCTCGAAACCAAGCAAGGCACCGATGCCCAGGATGCCGCCGCCCAGCGCGAGCGCCACGACCTAGGCCTCTCGCCCGAGCGCCGCCGCCGCGGCCACGCCCTGCGCGGCACCCGCAAGTGGGATGAAATGATGCAGCAGGCCCGCCACCAGGCCCTCGGCTACGTGCGCGCCCTGCCCCCACAGGAGCCGCGCCCGCCCTTTGTGGTCGTCGTCGATGTGGGCTTCTGCCTCGATCTGTACGCCAACTTCTCGGGCACCACCGATGCCTACGCGCCCTTCCTCGATTTGCTCTCGGGCCTGCCCGAGCGCCGCGAGCAGCAGCGCCACCTAGGGGCCAACGCCTACCGCGTGCGGCTCGCCGATCTGGCCGACGAGCAGGTGCGCCAGCGCCTCGCCCTGCTGTTTACCCAGCCCCAGGAGCTCGACCCCTCGCGCCGCGCCGCCCGCGTAACGCGCGCCCTCGCCGCCCAGCTCGCCGCCCTCAGCCAGCAGCTCGAGCAGGCCGGCCACGCCTCCGAGGTGGTGGCGCAGTTTCTCATGCGCTGCCTCTTCACCATGTTCGCCGAGGATGTGCAGCTCATCCCGCAGGATGCCTTTACCGGCCTGCTGCGCCAGTACCAGCAGGAGGAGCTGCGCGCCCTGCTGCCCGACGTGCTCCAGAGCCTCTGGCACAGCATGGACCTGGGCGGCTTTGCGCCCGCCCTGCACACGCGCCTGCCGCGCTTCAACGGGCAGCTGTTCCACAACGCCACCGCCTTGCCGCTTACCCGCGCCCAAATGGAGCTGCTGCTGCAAGCCGCCGAGGCCGACTGGCGCGAGGTGGAGCCCGCCATTTTCGGCACCCTGCTCGAGCGCGCCCTCGACCCCCACGAGCGCCACCGCCTGGGCGCCCACTACACCCCGCGCCGCTACGTCGAGCGCCTCGTGCTGCCCACCGTGCTCGAGCCCCTGCGCCGCGAGTGGGCCGCCGCGCAAGCCGCCGCCACCCGCCGCCACGACGAAGGCAACGACCAGCAGGCCCGCCAGGAGCTCGTGAAGTTCCTCAACCGCCTCACCTCGCTGCGCATCCTCGACCCCGCCTGCGGCTCCGGCAACTTCCTCTACGTAACGCTCGAGCACCTCAAGCGCCTCGAAGGCGAGGTGCTGGCCGCCATCAACCGCTTCGGCCACTCCCAGATGCTCGATTTGGCCGGCGCCACCACCGTGTCGCCGCAGCAGCTGCTGGGCCTCGAACTGAACCCCCGCGCCGCCGCCATTGCCGATGTGGTGCTGCGCATTGGCTACCTGCAGTGGCACCTGCGCACCCACGGCCCCACCCAGCTGCGCGAGCCCCTGCTCGACAACTACCAGAACATTCGGCAGCAAGACGCCGTGCTGGCCCACGACGCGCCCACGCCCCGCCTCGATGCCCACGGCCAGCCCGTGCGCCGCTGGGACGGCCGCACCACCAAGCTGCACCCCGCCACCGGCCGCGAAGTGCCCGACGAAACCGCCCAGGTGCCCGTGCTCGATTACCCCAATCCGCGCCCCGCCGAGTGGCCCCAAGCCGATTTCATCGTGGGCAACCCGCCGTTCCTAGGCCCAGCCCGCATGCGCGAAGCCCTAGGTGATGGCTACGCCGAAGCCCTGCGCCAGGCCTACAAAGGCCAGGTGCCCGATTCGGCCGATTTGGTAATGTACTGGTGGCACAAAGCCGGGCAGGTTACGGCGCAAGGCCCCACCGAACGCTTCGGCTTCATCACCACCAACAGCCTCAAGCAAACCTTCAACCGCCGCGTGTTGCAGCCCTTCCTCGATGGCGACAACGCGCCGCTCATGCTCGATTTCGCCATTCCCGACCACCCGTGGATTGACAGCGGCGACGGTGCCGCCGTGCGCATCGCCATGACGGTTGCCGAACCTAGGGCCAACGGCCAGGCCACCGGGCAACTGCTCATGGTGAAAAGCGAAGCTGTGGCCGAAGGCGACGAAGCCGCAGACGTTTCGTTCAGTCAGCAGGAGGGGAAGATTTTGGCTGATTTGTCGATAGGAGCGGAGCTGGATTCAGCCAAGCCGCTGAAGGCAAATGAATCAATTGCAAGCCCCGGCGTAAAGCTCCACGGTGCAGGTTTTATTGTTTCACCTGAAACAGCGGCAAGCCTAGGTTTGGGAGTAATTGAAGGCTTGGAGAAGCACATTCGCCCATACCGAAACGGCAGGGATTTGACCGCCAAGCCACGCGAATCAATGGTTATTGATTTGTTTGGGCTTGATGATAAAGAAGTGCTGGTTCGCTTTCCAAATGTTTATCAGCATGTCGTTGAGCAGGTAAAACCAGAGCGAGATGCAAAAGGCAGCTCGAAAGACGGAGCAGCTTACGCACGTCTTTGGTGGCTTTTTGGTAAGCCTCGAAGCGAAATGAGAAAGGCTTTGCGTGGGCTGAACCGTTACATAGCTACTGTTGAAACGGCCAAGCATCGGTTGTTCCAGTTCTTGAATGCCGACGTGTTGCCCGACAACATGCTCATTGCCATTGCTCTTGATGACGCTTTCCACCTAGGGGTTTTGTCAAGCAGAATACATGAAACGTGGTCACTAGCAGCAGGTGGAATTCTTGGTGTTGGTGCAACACCCCGCTACAACAAATCCCGCTGCTTCGACCCATTTCCCTTCCCCGACGCCACGCCCGAGCAGCAGGCGCGCATCCGCGAGCTGGCCGAAACCCTCGACGCGCACCGCAAGCGCCAGCAGGCCCTGCACCCCACGCTCACCCTCACCGACCTCTACAACGTGGTGGAGAAGCTGCGCGCCGGCCACGAGCTCACGGCCAAGGAAAAGCAAACCAACCAGCTGGGCCTCGCCTCCGTGCTCCTGAGCCTGCACCAGCAGCTCGATGCCGCCGTGGCCGAGGCCTACGGCTGGCCCGCCAACCTGCCCGAAGCCGAGCTGCTGCAGCGCCTCGTGCACCTCAACCACCAGCGCGCCCGCGAGGAGCAGGCCGGCCACATCCGCTACCTGCGCCCCGCCTACCAGGCCCCCGAGCAGGTGCAAGCCCACCTAGGGCTGCCCACCCCGGCCCCGGAGGCCGCAGCCCCCAGCGGCAAAGCGCCCAAAGGCAAAGCCGCCAAAGCCAGCCCTGCCGCGCCGGCCTTGGTAGCCGCCGGCGCCGATACCTTCCCGCAGGATTTGGCCCAGCAAATGCAAGCCGTGCGCACCCTCGTACAGCAGTCCGAAGCCCCGCTCACGGCCCGGCAGGTAGCCCAGCAGTTCCGCCGCCTCCGCCCCGAAAAAGTGCAGCCCCTGCTCGATACCCTCGCCGCCCTAGGTTTGCTGCGCCAAACCCCCGAAGGCAGCTATGCCGGGTGATTTGGGTAACAGGTGACAAGTAACAGGTGACAGGCCACTGACGCCCGGCAAGCGGAGCGAAGCACAAACTCCCCTCCTCAGATGAGGAGGGGACGCTTTGGCTTTAGCCAAAGCCGGGGTGGTTGACAATCGTTGCTGACGTTGCTTATACCACAACTAGCATCGAGTACGACCAAAACGAACTGCTGGCAATATCGTTGCTGACGTTGCTTATACCACAACCCGCCGCACCGGCACCCCGCCAAGCCCAGGCGCAGCCAACCAAAAACCAACCCGCCGCGCCGTTAGCCCTGGCCCAGCAGCCACTGCACGGCCGGGCCTTCGTCCATAAAAATCTGCAGGGTATAGGGCTGCGTAGCCGCCTGCGAGGCAGCCACCGTTTGCGCCAGGGCCGCCGTAGCCTGTATGGCCTCCACCCGCGCCGGCGACAACAGGTAAGCCACATACAACTGCGCCGGCCGCAAACCCGCCGCCGCCTCGGGCAGCAAGTGCTGCGCCACCCACCCCGATGAGCTGGCGTTCAGCTCGGCCCGGCGGCGCACATCCACCAGCCAGTGCGTGGCGCGGTGCGCCAGCCCCAGGTGCAGCGCCGCCCGAAAGCCCGCCTGCAGCTCCGCAAACGATACATCGCGCAACCACCGCACCGTCAGCACGCGCAAATCGGGGCGGTACTGCAAGTCGAGGTATTCGGCGTAGAAATCGGCAGCGGTGCTCATACCGCAAACTTACACCGAAGAAACTCCCCTCCTCAGATGAGGAGGGGACGCTTTGGCGGCAGCCAAAGCCGGGGTGGTTGACAATCGTTGCTGACGTTGGGCAGGATGCCGTTCGGCGTTGTTTATGCTGTCATCCCGACGAAGGCAGGGTAACAGACAGAAGCACAACAGCCAATAGCTAACAGCTAAAAGCCAACAGCTTACCGTCCTTCCTGCACCAGCTCGCCGCTGAGCTGGCGCAGCACGGTTTCGGCTTGCTTGGCGTTGAAGCGCGCATCGAGCAAGCGGGCCTCGGCATTTAGCTGGTTGCGCTGGGCTTCGCGCAGGGCCAGCGGCGTGAGCAGGCCCAGGCGGTAGCGCTCCAGGGCAATGGCCACGTTCTGGCGGGCCAGCCGAATGTTGTCTTCTTCGAGCTGCAGCAGCTGCAGGCGGTTTTGGTACTGCAGGTAGGCCTGCTCGGCCGCCGAGGTTACGTTCAGCTGCGTTTGGTCGAGGCGCAGCTTGCTTTGCTCGATGGCAATGCGGGCGTTTTGCTCGAGGCGGCGGCGGTTGAAGCCGTCGAAAATGGGCACCGAGGCCACCACGCCGTAGTTGAAGCCCTGCGTGCGGCCGGTGTTGGTAATGAGGTTGCCCCCGAAAAAGGCCGCGCCGTTTACGTTGCGGTTCAGGCCGTAGCCGCTCGTCAGGTTTACCTGCGGCAGGCGCGAGGCCGCCACCAGCCGCCGGTCGAAGTTGGCAATATCCACACCCAGGCGGGCCTGCTGCAGCTGCGTGTTGCGCTGCTGAATGCCTTGCAGCACGGTTTCGCGCACCAAAGTGTTGCTCACCACAATCGAGTCGGCGGGGCTGAAGTCGGTTTCGGGGGTGCGGCTGAGCAGGTTGTTCAGGTTTACCTTGGCCGTGGCCAGCAACTCCTGCTGCTGAATCAGGGCCGAGCGGTCGGCGTTGAAATCGACCTGCGCCGTAAGCAGCTCCACTTTGGCCGCCACGCCCACGTTCACCTGCGCCTGCGTCAGATCAATGCGCGCCTGCCCGATTTTCAGGGCTTCCTCAAACGCCCGGATTTTGCCCGCCTCGCGCACCACGGCAAAGTACGCATCGGTGATATCGGCCACGGTTTGCTCCACGGTAGCGCGCGTAACCTGCTGCTGCTGGGCCTCCAGGGTGCGCAGCCGGTCGTAGGCGATAAACATGCCCAGGCCGTCGAACACCGTCCAGGTAAGGGCCACGTTGCCGTTCAGCTGGTTGGAGCGGGCACCCTGGGCTACGCTCGGCTCGGGCCGGTTCGAGGCCTCCTGCCGCACGTTGTTGATGGTGTAGTTGCGCGTAAAGTTGCCGTTGACGGTGGGCAGCTGCCCCGCGTTGCCCCGCGTTACGTTGTTGCGCGCAATCTGCTCGTCGCGCTGCGCAATCCGGATACCGTAGTTGTTTTCGAGCCCAATGCTGATGGCCTCCTGCAGCGACAACGCCGGGCCCGGCGCCACCGTGCGGGGCTGCGCCGTTTGCGGGCCGGGGTTGGGTACCGGTGTGGCAGGCCGCTGGGCCTGGGCCAGCTCCGGCAGCAGCAACGATATTGCGACGGGGAATACGAAACGAAGCACTGTTGAGTAATTCAGGACGGTAGGTTGGTTGGGTAGGGAAGGAGCAGCCCTAGGTCGTTGGGCCGAAGCAGGAGCGAAAGAGGCAGTACGGACGTTTTATTAGCTCCTGTCATGTCGAGCAACGCGAGACATCTGGGGTGCTGACGTTGGTTACTAACTGTCATCCTGACGAGGAGCCTCACCCCCCGGCCCCCTCTCCGTGGGAGAGGGGGAGCGGATGCCATCTGGAGTCATTGCGCCAGATGTCTCGCTTCGCTCGACATGACAGCCGCTCCCTAGGTCGCCAAGCTCCCCCTCTCCCCGGAGAGGGGGTTGGGGGGTGAGGCCTACGCCACGGCTGGCTCCTGCACCGGCTTATCGGGCACCTGGGCTTCTTCCTGGGGCTGCACGTGGGCTTTGCGGTTTTTGGCCGTAGCGAAGTACGAGTACATTACCGGCACAATGTACAAGGTGAGTATGGTGGAGAACAGCAGGCCGCCCACCACACCAATACCCATGGCACGGCGGCTCAGGGCACCCGCGCCCGTAGCCAGCGCAATCGGCAGAATACCCAGAATGGCGCACAGCGAGGTCATCAGAATGGGGCGGAAGCGCGTAGCCGAAGCCTCTACCAGCGCCTCCATGTAGTGCACGCCCTGCTCGGCCCGCTGGTTGGCGAATTCCACGATCAGAATACCGTTTTTGGTTACCAGGCCGATCAGCATAATCACGCCGATTTGCGAGAAGATGTTGAGCGACTGGTTGAAGTACCACAAGCTGAGCAGCGCCCCGGCCAAGGCCAGCGGCACCGTTACCATGATGATGGCGGGGTCCTTGAAGCTTTCGAACTGCGCGGCCAGCGTCAGGTAAATCAGCAGCAGCGCCAGCCCGAAGGCAAACAGCAGCGAGGAGGAGCTTTCTTCGAAGTCGCGCGAGGCGCCCGAAAGCTCCGTCGAGAACGTTTCGTCGAGGTTTTCCTGAGCAATGCGGCGCATGGCGGCAATGCCGTCACCCAGGGTTTTGCCCTTGGCCAACGAGGCCGACACCGTGGCCGAGTTGTAGCGGTTGAAGCGGAACAGCTGCGGCGGCGTGCTGCTTTCTTCCAGCCGAATCACGTTGTCGAGCTGCACCAGCTGGCCCTGGCGGTTTTTCACCGTCAGCAGGCGCACGTCTAGGGGTTGGTTGCGGTTTTCGCGCGCCACCTGCCCGATAATCTGGTACTGCTTGCCCTCCCGGATAAAGTAGCCGTAGCGCTGTCCGCTCAGGCCGGCCTGCAGCACCTGCGAAATATCCTGCACCGACACACCTAGGGTTTGCGCCTTTTCGCGGTCGATGATAACGCGCAGCTCGGGCTTGTTGAACTTCAGGTTCACGTCCACGAACTGGAAGGTAGGGTCCTGGCGGGCCGCTTCGAGGAACTTGGGCACGGCCGTGCGCAGCTTCTCGAAGTCCTGGGTTTGCACCACAAACTGCACCGGCAAACCGCCGCCGCCGCCCGAGCCAATGCTTTGGTCCTGCGACACGGAGGTGCGGGCTTCGGAAATCTGCTTCACGCCGGCGCTCAGCACGTCGTTGAGCTGCTGCTGGGTGGCTTCGCGCTTGTCGGCATCCACCAGCAGCACGCGGGCAATGCCCGAGTTGGTGCCGCCGCCCCCGCCAAAGCCCGGCGAGGTTACCGTAAACACGCTGCTCAGGTTCTGGCCCGTCGAGTCGAGCACCACCTTCGTGAGCTTGGCCATGTACTGATCCATGAACTCGAACGAAGCGCCCTCGGGGCCGGTGGCGTTTACGTTGATGCGGCTGCGGTCTTCCACCGGGGCCAGCTCCGAGGGTATCGTCTGGAAGAAGTAGTACGAGCCACCTAGGGTAGCCAGCACCACCACCCAGGCCCAATGGCGTGCGGCCAGAAAGGACTCGAGGCTGCTGCGGTAGCCGTTGGTGAGCTTCTCGAAGAAAGGCTCGGTTTTGCGGTAAAACCAGTTGGGCTTGTCCTGATGCTTCAGCAGGCGCGAGCACATCATGGGCGTGAGCGTAAGCGACACGAAGGCCGAAATCAGCACCGAGCCCGCCACCACAATGCCGAACTCGCGGAACAAGCGCCCCGTGATGCCCTCCAGGAATACCACCGGCAAGAATACCGCCGCCAGTACTACCGTGGTCGACACGATGGCGAAGAAGATTTCGGCCGAGCCTTTCTGGGCGGCCTCCATCGGCGACTCGCCCGCCTCGATGCGGGCGTAGATGTTCTCAAGCACCACAATGGCGTCGTCGACCACCAGGCCAATGGCCAGCACGATGCCCAGCATCGTCAGCACGTTGATGGAGAAGTTGAGTAGGTACATCACGAAGAAGATACCCACCAACGACACCGGAATGGCCACCACCGGAATGAGCGTGGAGCGCCAGTCGCGCAAGAACAGGAAGATGATAACCACCACCAGCACAAAGGCCTCGAAGATGGTTTTGCGCACCTCGGCCAGCGAGTTGCGGATGAAGATGGAGTTGTCGAAGCCGGGGCTCAGCTTCAGGTCCTGGGGCAGGTCGCCGCGGTATTGCTCGAGGCGCTTGTTAAACTCGTCGGCAATTTCAATCTGATTGGAGCCCGGCTGCGGAATCACGGCCATGCCCACCATCGGCACGCCGTTCACCCGGAAGATGGTCTGGTCGTTTTCGGGGTACAGCTCGGCGTAGCCCACATCCGACATGCGAATAAGCGAAGTGGAGTCGCGGCGCAAAATCAGGTTGTTGAAATCCTTTTCCGACGACAGCCGGCCCATGGTGCGCAGCGTGAGCTGGGTGTTGGCGCCCTGCACCGCGCCCGAGGGCAGCTCCACGTTTTCGCGGGCCAGGGCCTGCTGCACCTCCACGGGGCTCACGCGCAGCGCGGTAAGGCGCACCGGATCGAGCCACAGGCGCATGGAGTATTTCCGCTCGCCGTACACGCGCACTTCCGATACGCCCGGAATCGTCTGGAGGCGCTCCTTCAGGGTGTTGTTGGCGTAGTCGGTCAGCTCCAGCAGGCTGCGCTTGTCGGAGCTGAGGTAGGTCATCACAATCGGCTGCGAGTCGGCGTTGGCCTTGCTCACGGTGGCCGGGTCCATGTCGCGCGGCAGGCGGCCCGCCGCCCCCGATACCTTGTCGCGCACGTCGTTGGCGGCGGCCTCCAGGTCGGTTTCCAGGTCGAACTCTACGGTAATCGTCGAGCGGCCGTCGCGCGAGGTCGAGGTCAGGTTTTTAATGCCCGCAATGCCGTTCAGGGCTTCTTCGAGCGGCTCCGTCACCTGCGACTGAATCACGTCGGCCGAGGCCCCGGTGTAGTTCGAGGACACGGTGATAATCGGCGGATCGACGCTCGGGTACTCGCGCACCGAGAGGTAGCGGTACCCGATTACGCCGAACAGCACGATAACCAGACTCATCACAATGGCGAGTACCGGCCGGCTAATACTGGTGGATGATAAACTCATGGATTCGCTGGTTTCCGGTTTAGCCCGCAGAAGACGCAGAACGACTCAGCGCCCTCTGCGCAAACTGCTGTGCCTTCTGCGGGCTAAAATCAACTACACTTTACTTCTGCACCTTAATCTTATCCCCCGGCTTCACCTGCAGGATGCCGGTGCGCATAATGGTGTCGCCGGCACCTAGGCCCTCGGTTACCTGAATCAGCTTTTCGGAGCGGATGCCGATTTTTACGGGCTGGGGCTGGGCCTTGCCGCCTACTACCTTAAATACGCGGTAGCCGCTGGCCTCGGGCGTAACGGCCTCGGTGGGCACCTGAATGGCTTCCTCCACCTGCCCGATCTGCAGATTGACGCGCACAAACGCGCCGGGGCGCAGCTCCTGCTTGGTGTTGGGGTAGGTAGCCCGCACCGAGAGCGTGCGCGAAACCGGGTCGATTTGCGGGTTGATGGCGTACACCCGGGCCAGGTATTTTTTGCCGTTGGCTTCGTCGAGCACCTCCACCTCGTCGCCGGCCTTCACGGCATTGGCGTAGCGGCCCGGCACGGCAAAGTCTACCTTAACCGGCGTAATGCGCGACACCGTGGTAATCGGCGTGTTGGGCGACACGTAAGCGCCCTGCGACACCGAGCGCAGCCCGGCAATGCCGCTGAACGGGGCCCGCACGTAGGCCTTGGCCAGCTGGGCCTGCAGGGCCTGCAAATCGGCGCGGGCCGTGAGCAGCTGGTTGTTGGCCTGCTCGTACTCCTGCTGGCTGATAAACTCTTTTTCGAGCAGGGTGCGCTGGCGCTTTTCCTGGTCGCTGAACAGCTTGATGTTGTAGCGCAGCTTTTGCAGCTGGGCCTGTATTTCGTCGGCGTTGATGGTAAGCAGCAGCTGGCCTTTGCTCACGGGCTGCCCCTCCCGAAAGTTGAGGCTGGTAATGCGCCCGTTGATTTCGCTGCGAATCGTCACCTGCTCGTCGGCCAGCACCGAGCCCGTGGCGGCTACGGCATCGGTGAGGCGCGTGGGCTGCACCACGTACACCTGCGCCGGCACGGCACCGCCGCGGCCGCCCGGCCCGCCCTTGCCGCCACCGGCTGCGCCGGGGCCGCCTTTGCCCGCGCCGCCTCCTTTGCCGCCCTCGGCGGTAGGCGAGGGGAAAAACTTCATCTTAACAAACGCCAGCGCGGCTACCACGGCCACGGCCAGCAGCCACCAACGCCACGCCCCGCCGCGGCGGGGTTCGGGGTCGTACGCGTTGTGCACGTTCGCGGAGTCGGTTAGCGGCTCAATTTGTGGCATGAGGAAGGGTAAGTAAGAACGCAAAAAGTGCGGGGCGTGGGCCCCATTCGGCAAGACCGCCTATAACAACCTAGGGCAAACAAAAAGTTTTGACGTGGATGCAGCGCTGCGTCGGTTCAGCTTCCACGGACACAAAAAAAGCCTGCGCGTTGCAGGCTTTTTCTGAAAAAAACGGGGCCGGCAGCCCGCGTTTATTACATAGCGCGCTGGTTGATATAGCCTTTGGCCAGGTCATTCAGCTTGGTGTCAGTGAGTTGCTCCTCTTGCAGGGTTTGCGAGAGCAGCGAGGCGGCCTCGGTGTGGCCCAGGCGCTCGGCAAAGTGGCGGGCGGTGCCGTAGCCCGAAATTTCGTAGTGCTCGATGCGCTGCGAAGCGGCAATCAGGGCGGCGTCTTTTACCTCGTGGGTAGCGTTTTCGCTCAGGGTTTCCTTGCCTTCGGCTACCAGCCCCTGCATGGCTTTGCAGGTGTGGCCACCTAGGTCGAGGTTAAGGCCGCGGCCGATCTGCTCCAGGCGGGCAACCTGGTTTTGGGTTTCCTGCAGGTGCATTTCGAATGCCTGGCGCAAGCGCGGGTCGTTGGCTTCCTGGGCCATCATCGGCAGGGCTTTCACCAGCTGCGTTTCGGCGCTGTACAAGTCTTTCAGTTGCTCGGCGAACAGGTCTTCGAGCGAGTTCAGTTTGCCTTCAAAGAATGCCATAAGAAAAGGTGTTTGGGTGATTAGGAATGGGTACTGATTGATGCGGAGGTAACTAGCGGCTTAGTGGGCATGATGTACGCACCGAGGCAAAGCAGGGTTGAGAGCGGGCGGCATCTTCTGCGCTATTCGCGCAACTTGATGCTGGCTTGCCGGGGGCGTTTCTGTACCTTGCGGGTCGCATGGCTCTTCGTAGTTCCCGCCGTACCGTTGCCCCGCAGCTTGCGCTGGCGCCCGTGCCCCTGGCCGAGCTGCTGCGCCGCGTGCGCGATGTTTTGTCGCTGGCTTTCGACGATGCCTACTGGGTGACGGCCGAAATAGCCGAGCTTACCTTGCCGCGCTTTGGCGCCGGCCATTGCTACCTCACCCTCACCGACCCCGCGGCCGCCGGCCTGGGCGGCGCCGAGGTGCGCACGCAGGTGCGGGCCACCATCTGGCGCAACCGCTACGAGGTGCTGGGCCCCCACTTCGAGCAGCAAACCGGGCAGCCGCTCCGCGCGGGCATGCGCGTGCTGGCCCGCTGCCAGGTGCGGTTTCACGAGCAGTACGGCCTGAGCCTCGATATCATTGCCCTCGACGCCTCCTACACCGTGGGCGACCTGGCCCGGCAGCGCGCCGAAACCATTGCCAAGCTCGAAGCGCGCGATTTGCTGCAGCGCAACAAGCGCCTTTCGTTGGCGCTGGCGCCGCAGCGCCTGGCCGTAATCTCGTCGGCTACGGCCGCGGGCTGGCAGGACTTTGTGCGCCAGCTGGAGGAGGCACCCTATGCCTTTAGCGTGGCGCTGTTTCCGGCGGCCATGCAAGGGCAGGAGGCCCCGGCCAGCATCCTGGGGGCGCTGGAGCAAATCCGGCGGCAGCGCCGCCATTTCGATGCTGTCGTCATCATTCGGGGCGGTGGCTCGCGCACCGATTTGCTGTGCTTCGACGACTACGGGCTGGCGGCGGGCATCGGCGCGTTTCCGCTGCCCGTGCTCACCGGCATCGGCCACGACCGCGACGAAGCCGTGGCCGACCTCACGGCCCACACCGCCCTGAAAACGCCCACCGCTGTGGCCATATTTCTGGTGGAGCGGCTGGCCCGCCTCGAGGCCGCCCTCGATGGCTACGGCGTGCGCATTCATGAGCTGTGCACCCAGCAGCTGGGCCACTACAGCGCGGGGCTGCAGCGCCTAGCTCGGCAGGTGGTGCAGCTTAGCCAGGGGCGCATCGGCCAGGAGCAAACCACCTTGCGGCAGCGCCTGCGCCGCGCCACCGAGGCTCCCCGCGAGGCCCTGCAGCGAGAAGCCCGGCAGCTAACCCAGCAGCAGCAACACCTGCGCCGCGCGGCCCTGCAGGCCGCCGACCGCCAGCGCCGGCACGTGCGCCACCTAGGCCGGCTGGTGCTGCGCCGCTTCCGGCAGCTGCACCAGCGCCGCCGCGAGGCCTTGCTGCGGCAGCGCTACCAGCTTGAGGTTGCCGCCGTGCGCGCCACCGCCCGCCACGCCCTGGCCCTGGCTGCCGCCATTACCCGCCACGCCGCCCACGATCCGCAGCACCTGGGGCGGCGCGGCTACCTGCGCGCCGACAGCCTGCAGCCCATTACGCCCACCACGCCCGCCGGCACCCTGCTGCTGCTGCAATTGCCCGAAGGCCCCTTGCCGGTGCAGGTGGTCGATCTGGCTGCTACTTCCGATCCGCTTTCCCTCTAGTATGCCTACCCCCGACGCTACCTCGCCCGACCGTACCTACCGCGACGCCATTGCCGAGCTCGAAACGCTGCTCCGCCGCCTCGAAACCGAGAACGTAGACGTCGACGACCTTACCGCCAACGCCCAGCGTGCCGCCGAGCTGATCCGCTTTTGCAAGCAACGCCTGCGCACCGCCGAGGCCACCCTCGACCGCGTGTTCGACGCCCTCGACGACGAAGACGACGAGCCCGCCACCACCGCCGCCGACGACGATGCCTTGTAGCCGCTCGGTTAGGCCAGGCGCTCAGGTGTTTGGGTGAGGCCGGGTGCGCCAAGCAGGGTGCTAACGGCCACTAAACCCGGCTGTTGGGTGGGCGTCAGGCATTCGGCACCTAGGGCTGCCGCTGCCCACACGACACCGCCGGGAAAATAAACCCAGCAAAGCGTTTAGTTGAGGCAGTCTTCGAATCCTGTTGCATTCGGATAACAATATATTTGTGCGCCTTATTCCCAAGGCTTATTGCTTTTCTCTCATTCCACCTCTCAACAACCTTTACCCACAATGACATTTTCCGGCGACGAAGGCAGCTTCATCAGCGAAGCAGACGGTGTAGCCCTCACCAAGCGTTACCAGGAGTGCGGCCTCAACCCCAATAAAGCCATATTTCTGGGCAAGGAGCACCTGCGCAAGCTTCTGGAGCAAGACGGTGCCCAGGGCATCCGCTTTTATTTCGGGCTGAAAGACGACGAGAAGCTGACGCTGGTGGCCGTAGCCGCCAACGCCGAGGGCAACGACCTCGATTCGTTGGTGCTAAACCGCGGCTTCGAATGCCCTGATAACTGCGCGCACAACAGTCCGTTCTGCGCCGAGTAACCGCTTACCCTATGCCAACGCCCATTCCCGAGTGGCTGGATATATTGAGCACCCTCCTGAACCGCGCGTCCATGTTTGGCGTGCTCGTGCCCGCAGTATTGGGGGTGTGGCGTTGGCGTAGCCTTTCCAAACCGGCGCACATCCTGGTTTGGTACTTCGCGTTTTGGAGCGCCGATGCCTTCGTGGATATGTGGAGCCGCAAGGTGCTGCACACCAACATGTACCTGTTCCACGTTACGGTGCTCGTCGAAACCTGGCTGCTGGGCTGGGCTTACTACCACGCGTTGCAGCAACCTTGGGTAAAGCGCTGGCTGCCGGTGGTGGGGGTAGCGTTTACGCTGGTGTGTCTGGCCGATGCGTTCTGGTGGTCGGGTCTTCATCGGCCCAACGTGTACGCCCGCGCCGTGCAGGTGGTGCTCATGATTACGCTCGTGCTGCTCTACTTCGAGCAGTGGCTGCAGCAATTGCGCGCCCTCAACCCCTGGTACGACTTTATGTTTCTGGTGAGCGTGGCCCAGGCTATTTACTACGCCGGTTCTGTTACCAGCTACCTGCTGAAATCAGAGAAAGGGGCTGCCGGTCGGTGGATGTCCGTCATCATCGACGGTACCTACCTGGCAGGGCTGGTACTGATGACGCTGGCATTGTGGCGCGATGGCCGCCCGCACCCCCAAAATCAGCCTAAGCGCACCATTGCCTAGGGGCGCGCCGGAGTAATTGCCCAGGGCTTAGCCGCTGGCGCCCAGTTACCACGTGGGTTGTCGGTGCAGTAAATCCGCGCGCTTCTGCGTAGTTTTATTGCCTCAAGCTGATATACTTACGGCTTGCCGCCCCGGAACAATACCGATATGTTGAATTCTTCTTTATATTAGATTGTGGCTATTCTTAAGCCGTGTATTTATCCGCTTCGTGTTCAATGAGTCCCTTGCTTACATCATTACTCCTCGTAACGCCGGTACTGCTGTTGCTTACCGTGGGCATCGTGGGGTTTGTGCTGCGCTACCAGCGGCGCCTGCTGCTGCAACAAGAGGAACTGCGCCACGAGCGTGAGCAGGCCCAGTCGCAAGCGCTGGAGGCGGCCCTGTTTGCACAGGAAGAAGAGCGCCGCCGCATCGCGGCCGATCTGCACGATGCCGTGGGTACCATGCTTTCTATCGTAAAGCTGCACCTGAGCGCCATGCCCGAGTCGACGGCCACCAGCGAAATGTCGGGCATGCTCGATCAGGCCATTTCCGAGGTGCGGCGCATTTCGCGCAACCTGCTGCCGGCCGTGCTCGAAAAGTTCGGACTCTCGTTTGCCCTCGAAACCTTGTGCCGCGCGGTGCCCGAGGGCGGCGCCCGGGTAGTGCTGCAGCAGCTTGGCGAACCCCGGCGCATGTCGGCCAAGCACGAGCTGGCCGTGTACCGCGTGGTGCAAGAGTTGATCGGCAACGGGCTGAAGCACGCCAACGCCAACGAAATCGTGGTGCGCCTGCAGTTCGGCCCCGATCGGCTGGGCATCGAATACGCCGACGACGGTGTGGGTTTTAACCTGACTGCCACCGAGGCCCAACCCGCTTCCGGCACACGCTCGGGCTTGGGTTTAACCAACTTACGTAGCCGGGTTGTCGTTTTGCGGGGTATATTGCGCCACGAGTCGGCTCCCGGAGCCGGCACCCGCGTCTGGATTTCCTTTCCGGCTGTTTACCTGCCTGCCACTACCGCTACCAACCCTGCAGCAACACCTGTTTCCGTATCGTTAGCCTCATGAGCCCCACTATCCGAGTAGCTATTGCCGACGACCACATCCTGTTCCGGAAAGGCCTGCGGGCCCTGCTTACCGCGTTCGACGAGGTAGAAGTACTATTTGAGGCCGGCGACGGGCAGGAGCTGCTCGAACGCATCGATGCCCTGACGCACCATCCCGACGTAGTGCTGATGGATTTGCAGATGCCCGTGCTCGACGGCCTGCAAACCACCCGCCTGCTGCGCGTGCAGTACCCCGCCATCCGCATCATCATCATCTCGATGCACGACGAGCCCGAGCTGATCGACAGCCTGAAAGCCGAGGGCGCGTACGGCTACCTGCTGAAGAACGCCAACCCCGAAGAAATGCGCCGCCTGATTAAAGGAGCGGTGGCGCATACAGTAGTGGCGTAGCCCCACCCAGGCCCAGCGCGCCAAAGCATCATGAAATTTCTGTACGTAAAGCAGCGCGCCCGGCGCCTGCTTGGCTTGGCGGGGCTGTTGGCAGCCACCGCACCGGCCGCTATGGCCCAGCACGGCCGCCACTACATCAACCTGCAAACGCAGGTGCTGCCGGCCCCGTTTCGGCCGGGGCGCATTGTGCGCGTGCTCGATGCCCGCCCCGACCGCACCCACGTAGGCTGGGTGCAAACCGGCCTCGACAACAACCGCGTGGCCGCCGACTTTAAGGAAGGCCTGGCCGCAGCCTTCGAGAAGGTACTAAGCACCGCTCCGCCCGCCCTCGATACTGTGCGCTACGCCCTGCGGGTGCACCAGTTTACGGTGGGCGAAATCACGACGGCTAATTCCGAAGCTGCCAGCGCCGACCTCGTAGCCGACTTGCTGCGCCTGCGGCCCGATGGGCAGTACGATTTGCTGGCCCGCAGTGCCGTTGCCGTGGAGCGCAAGGGCATTGAGGTAACCGGTATGCACGCCGGCAATGCTGCCCAGGTGTTGCAGCAGTGTCTGGCCCGGTTCGAGCAGAGCGCGCCGGCCCAGCTGCCGGCGCTGGCCGTGCTAAGTCCCGAGCAGGCTGCCCAGCCCGAGGCCTCGCTGGTGTCGTTGCTGCCGCTGCCTTTCCTGGCGGAGGCCAAGCATCGCCCCGGCGTGTACCAAACCCTGGCCGAGCTGCAGCAAAACGCGCCGGGCATCAATAGGGTAGTAGCCCTGAGCAAAACGCCGCGCAAAAAAGAGTGGGCCGGCACCGACGACGTGGAGCTATACTACGTGGCCGAAAACGGCGTGCGCACCCCCGTGCGCAACGTGTGGGGCTACTGCGACGGCCGCGACGTATACATACTGTACCGGCGCGACTACTACCTGCTCACGCCCACGCCCGAGGGCTTTGAGTTTCTGGCTCCCAGTGCCCCCAAAGGCTCCGAGGTAATGGCCGGCGCCATGCTCGGCGGCGTGGTGGGCGCAGGCATTGCCGCCGCGGCTTCGGGTGGGTACCCGCAGCGCCACAGCGTAAATTTGTTTACCGGGCGCATTACGGCGCTGCCGCTGGAAAGCAAGTTTGCGGACGCCAGCCCGACCAGTGTCGAGGGGCGCATAGTAGTGTACCGCCGCCGGCCCGAGGCGGCGCCCGTGGCCGTTTCGGCCAACGGCCTGGCCGTGGGCCAGCTCAGCCCCGAAACCGTGAGCGTAGCCCTGCCCTGGGCCGATAAGCGGCGCGCGGCCAAGCTATGCGTAGGCAGTGGCGCCGCGGCCTCCGAAGCCTGCACCGAGGCCCTGCCCCTGGCCGGCGAAACCTTGTATTACGAGTTGGAGGCCACGGGTACTGGCGCCAACTTTAAGCCGGTATCAGCCAAGGAGGCGTTGTTCGAAATAAGGCGCGCCGAGCTGCGGGCCCGCGCTGCCAAGTAACAGGCGGCCACCTTGGTACCTAGGGCTGCACTCCGGCGCTGGGGGCTTAGCAACGCTGGGCTAAATCCGGCTCTTTATCATCAATTACGTCTACGTCTTCGGCTGCCACGGCCTTTTGCATGGCCGAGGGCGCGTACGGCTACCTGCTGAAGAACGCCAACCCCGAAAAAATGCGCCGCCTGATTAAAGGTGCGGTGGCGCATACGGTTGCCGTGTAGTAGCTTTGCCACGTAATGCCCTGCTAATCTGGCAATGGCGTATTGTAGTTGCCAGGGTAGGGTAGTGCCCATTGTTGTATGTTGTTTGATGTAGCGCCCATGCGCTTAGCTTCGTTGTCGGTTGCATTCGGCGTAGCCATGCTGTTTGCCGGAGGGCGTGCGCAAGCCGGGGGCGGCCCGGGCTCCGGCTGGGCGGTGGCCGGCCGGGAGTGGGCCTCTGCTACAACTTCAGCCGCCCCCGCCGACAACCCCGCTAACCCGGCCAGGCACAAAAAAACGGCTACTGCCGCGCCGCACACCCATACCGATAGCACCCGGCTGGTGGTGTTCCATCGGCCCGTGAGCACCCAGCCCGACGTGGAAGTGAGCGTGAACGGCGACGTGGTGGGCAACATTGCCGACAAGGGCTTTGTGCTGGTGCCCTGGCCCAATGCGCCCAACGAGCTAAGCCTGTGCCCCACCGCGCGCGCCGCCACCTGCGTAGCGGTGCATCCGCAGCATTGCCGCGTAAATTATTACGAGTTGGTGCCGGGCTACGGCAAGCACGCCGCTACGCTAAAGCCGGTTTCGGCCAAAGAGGGCGAGTTTTACCTGCGCTTGCTGCAGCAGCGCGCCCAGGAGCAGGGCATGCAGGCTGCCCGCCGCTAGCAGCCCCTGCGGCACCTAGGGCTGAAGCTCGGTGCTGGGGTCCCAGAAGCGCTGGGCGAAATCCGGCACCTTATCCTCGACGACGGGTACGCCTTCGGCCTCCAACGCCGCCTGCATAGCCGAGGGCGGGTTGTAGAACTGCTTGCCCGTGAGCATACCCAGGCGGTTGATAACGCGGTGGCAGGGCACGTACTCATCGCCGCGCAGGTCGTGGGCCGCCTGCATGGCCCAGCCAACCGTGCGGGCGCCCTGCTTGCTGCCCAGGTAATGCGCAATGGCACCGTAGGTAGAAACGCGCCCTGGCGGAATGAGGCGCACTACCTCGTACACATCCTGAAAGAAGTTGCGGTAACGTTCGTTGGGTTCCTTCATCAGCCCGAAGATACGGGCCCTAGGTGGCCGCGGCTGAACTTGGCCCAAGGGCAACGGGTTTTGGCCCAAGCAGAGCAGGAATAAATGCAACCATCTGCCTACCTTACAAGCCAAATCTCACCCTCACCTATCGTTTCGTATGAAAAACCGCAACCGCGTGTCGATCGTGGTGGCTGCCTGGGGCGCCTTGGCGCTGTGGGGCTGTGCATCGAGCTCCAAAACCGCCAGCACCACCGCCACGCAAACGACGGCAAGCACCACTACCGCAGCTCCGGCTGCCGAATCGTTCCCCGCCGGCGTGGGCCTGAACGTGGCCAACATCGACAAGTCAGTGTCGGCCTGCGACGACTTCAACCAATACGCCTCGGGCAACTGGTACAAAAACAACCCCATTCCGGCCGCTGAGGTACGTTGGGGCTCGTTCAACGAGCTGGCTGACAAGAACAACGCCGTAATGCGGCAAATCCTCGACGAAGCTGCCGCCAACAAAAGCGCCGCCAAAGGCACCAACGCCCAGAAAGTAGGCGACTACTACGCCTCGGCGATGGACACGGCAGCTATTGAAGCCGCTGGCCTAAAGTACCTGCAGCCCGAACTGGCCCGCATCAGCGCCGCCAAAGACCTGAAGAGCCTGCAAAACCAGCTGGTGCGCGCCCAAATGCTGCAAACCGGTGCCGTGTTCAACACCTACGTTGGCCAGGACGACAAAATCAGCTCGCAGTACGCCGTAAACCTGTACCAGGGCGGCCTGAGCCTGCCCGACCGCGATTATTACCTGAAGGACGACGCGCGCTCGAAGGGCATTCGGGCGGCGTACATGACGTACCTGACGAACACCTTTAAGCTGCTCGGCGACAACGAGGCCACGGCCCGCAAAAACGCCGAAACGGTAATGCGCCTCGAAACGCGCCTGGCCAAGGCCTCGAAAAGCCGCGTGGACCTGCGCGACCCCTACGCCAACTACAACAAAATGACGGTGGCCGAAGCCAACAAGCGCTTCCCCAACTTAGGGCTGAGCACGATGCTGCCGCAGTTGGGCCTGGGTGCGGCCAAAGAGGTAATCGTGGGTCAGCCGGCGTTCTTTCAGGAAGCCAGCAACGCCCTGAAAGCCGAGCCGCTCAACGACTGGAAAACCTACCTGCGCTGGCACCTGGTGTCGTCGGTGCCGTCGGCTTTGCCGCAGGCTTTCAACGACGAGTCGTTCCGTTTCCAGCAAGTACTCACGGGGGCCAAAAAGCAGCAGCCCCGCTGGAAGCGCATGATCCGGGCTACCGACGGTGCCCTGGGCGAAGCTTTCGGCCAGTTGTACGTCGACAAAGCTTTCACGCCCGAGGCCAAAGCCAAGGCGCTGGAAATGGTGGCCAACATCAAGGAGGCCATGGGTGAGCACATCCAGAGCAACGACTGGATGAGCGACGCCACCAAGAAGGAAGCCATGAAGAAGCTCAACGCCTTCACGGTGAAGATTGGCTACCCCGATCAGTGGAAGGACTACTCGGCGCTGAACATCTCGCGCGAGTCGTACCTGAAAAACGTGCTGGCCTCGCGCGAGTGGGCTTACCGCGACATGGCCAGCAAGTTTGGCAAGCCCATCGACCGCAAGGAGTGGGGCATGACGCCGCCCACCGTGAATGCCTACTACAATCCGTCGATGAACGAGATTGTATTCCCGGCCGGCATCATGCAGCCGCCCTTCTTCGATCCGAAAGCCGATGATGCCGTGAACTACGGCGGCATGGGCGCGGTAATCGGCCACGAAATCACCCACGGCTTCGACGACCAGGGCCGCCAGTACGATGCCGAAGGCAACCTGAAAGACTGGTGGACCAAGGAAGACGCCGAGAAGTTCGAGGCCCGCGCGGCCGTAGTTGGCAAGCAGTACTCGGCCTTCCAGCCGCTCGACTCGGTGTACGTGAACGGCAAGCTGACCATGGGCGAGAACCTGGCCGACCTAGGGGGCCTGAGCATTGCCCACTCGGCCCTGCAAAAGCAGCTGAAAAAGCAGTACCCCAACGGCAACGTGCCCAAGTACGACGGCCTCACGCCCGACCAGCGCTTCTTCCTGGCCTGGGCCCAGATCTGGCGTACCAACGCGCGGCCGGAGTTCCTGCGTCAGCAAGTACTCACCGACCCGCACTCGCCGGCGCAGTTCCGTACCAACGGCCCGCTGATGAACATGCCGCAGTTCTTTGAAGCTTTCGGCTGCAAAGAGGATGCAAAAATGGTACGCGCCAAAACCGAGCGTGCCAAGATTTGGTAAGCCGATTGGCTCCTGATTGAAAAAGCGGCCCGCGCAGTTAGCGCGGGCCGCTTTTTCTTTGCCGATTTATCGTCCGCAGTCGTATAGCCAGGCAGCGGCCAAGGTGTTTCAGCTGAAATCGGAGGCAGGTTTAACTGCTTTCTCTAGGCGGTGTCTGTAAACTCCAGAACGGTCATGCTGAGCCTGTCGAAGCATCTCTACCGCTTCGTGGAACGAGCCCAGACGAAGCGGTAGAGATGCTTCGACAGGCTCAGCATGACGACCAGGAGGCTTGAAGCAACTTTTCAGACACAGCCTAGGTCGTTGTCATGTCGAGCTTGTCGAGACATCTCGCGTGCTGATGCCAGATAGAAAATTACTATCCGCCGAGATGTCTCGACTGCGCTCGACATGACGACCTAGGAAAGCAGGCGAAGCGGTAGAGATGCTTGGCTTACGCCTTCCTTCGGTTCGACAAGCGGACGCCAGATGAAGCAGACGGTTATTACCTAGCGAGCTACCTCAACAAGCTCGACATGACGTTCTTTGGGCATTGAAGCGTATTCATCCAAACCACTTCGCATGAACAAGCTTTTATCCGCCGCCCTAGGTGCTTTGTTGCTCCTGAGCGCCTGCCAGCGCAAGGACGCACGCAAAATCGCCACCGCCGATAGTGCCCCAGCTGCCGCCACACCCGCGCCCGCTGCCCCCGACCAAACCGCCGCGTACCTCAGCAACCCGCAAGTGGGCGACGTGCTGGTGGTGCGCTTCTTTCCGGAGGGCGGCGCGCAGGAGCAGTTCTATTTCTACCGCGTGTTCCGCGTGAGCGGCGACAGTATCCTGACGAACCCGGCGCGCAACCCCGCCAGCAGCGCCACGGCCGATGTAAGCGGCATGGATGTGTTTGCGCCGCAGGCAGTGCGCGCCTACACGCGACAGGAGCTGGTTGATTTTCAGAAAGAAGACCCCACCGACCGGCAACACGCTAAGCTGGTGCAGGTTCGGCGGGGCCAGTAGACCTAGGCGAGCGGGCTATTTCAGGATTTCCACCTTCATGCCTACGTCCTTGAGGGGCCAGTTGTAGGCATCAACGGGCACCTGGTTGATTTTCTCGACCACGTCCATGCCCTCCACCACTTCACCGAACACGGTGTACTGGCCATCGAGAGCGGGTACGCCGCCATCGGTGGCGTATGCTTTTACCTGCTCGGGCGTAAGCTTGCGCCCCGCCACGGCCTGCGCCTGCGGCGCTTTCAGGGGCTTGCCGACGGTGAAGTAGAAATCGTGCGAGGAGGAGAGACGGCCGGGGTTCTTCTCGTCGTCGTAGCGGGCCATGCCCACGGCCCCGCGGCGGTGGAAGTACTCGGGCTTGATTTCGGGCGGCAGGTGGTACTTGCCCAGGCTGATGGTGCGCTTATCGGAGTTGCCGCCCTGCACCACAAAGCCCTTCTCCACGCGGTAAAACACCGTCTGATCGAGGTAGCCTTTATTGGCCAGCAGCAGGAAATTGGCGCGGTGCAGCGGGGTATCCTTAAACAAGCGCACCTTCACCGGGCCCATATCCGTTTTGATCAGCACCTCGGTTTGCGGATGCTCCTGGCCGTACTTCGTCAGGATTTCCACCACGTTCTGGTCGTTGATCTTGGTCAGGTCGGGGCCGGGCCGGCCCGAGCCATCGGCCGATACGGGCGCGGCTTGTTCCTGCGCCGGCTGCTGCCGGTTGCAGGCAACCGCCGAAAGCAAGGCGGCACCTAGGGCGGCGTAGGCGAGGGTGGGGCGGATGCGGGTAGCGGTGGTGGTCATGGCAGCAAGAAAAATCTTTCGATCCTGGGGCAAGTCCGGAAAGCAAACATACACGGCTTCGGCAACTCGGCGCCAGGTGGCCGCCCGGCCCGCTGCTTTATAACGTGCGCGCTGCGCATTCGGGACAAACGCAGCGCCGGTGCAAGCCAGCAATATTGCACCGAGCAACAAAAAACGCCCCTGCCGAGCAGGGGCGTTTGGGAGAGGGCAAGCCGCCGCCGGAGCGGGTGGCCTATTTGTCGTTGAAGGGGCTGTTGTCGTCCTTCTTCTTGGCTTTGGTTTTTTCCTTCTGCTTGTCGTTGTCGCGCTTTTCCTTGGTCTTCACCTTGTCGGGCTCGGGCGCGGCGGGGGCCGCCGGGGCGGCTTCGGGAGCCGGAGCGGGGGCGGCGCCATCGGCCGAGCCTACCACGTCGGGCTTTTCGGCGGCTTTCTCCTTTTGCATCGAGAGCAGCATGTTCAGGGGCACCAGCTGGTTGTCCTTCCAGGCTTCAAGCTGTTCGTCGAGCAGCTTCTTTTCTTCTTTGCTGAGCTTGCCGGGGCGCATCAGGGTGTTCAGGTCGGGGCTACCGGCGTCTTTCCAGGCCGTGTACCACATCGAGGCCACCAGCGTGGGGGCACCTTTCAGGCGATAGGCCACCATGCCGCCCACTTTTTTGTGGTACTCCTTGGCAAACTCATCGGAGTAGGAGCGGCGCGTTTTGCCGTATTTGTGCGAGTAGGAGTACTTCTTTTCGGTGGTGAAGTTCTTGCTCAGCTCCATCTCGTAGTCGAAGGTGGCCCCCAGGAAGCCGTACGACTCCTGCACCACTTTCCAGATGGCCGACTTCGGGTCTTTGACGTACTCGGCCTTTTCCGAATCGAGCTTGTACTCGGCAATAAACATTTCGGGCAGCTTCGACTCCCACAACGAGTGCAGGCCGGTTTGCTTGGTAAGCTGGCCGTCGTAGTTCTCGGTGGTGTGCAGCGGCACAAACGCATCGGCCACGTAGTGGTTCAGGTCGGCCGACAAGGCAATAATGGCCGTGGTGTCGCGCTGCTTGAAGGCTTCGGTCAGCTTCTCCTTGGTTTCGAGCACTACCCACGGCACCACGCCGTACTTCTTCAGCGTATCGGCGGTGTACTTGGCTACGGCCTTGTCGTAGTCTTTCGGCATCATCCCGAAGGGGTTGTCGCCGAAATGGTCCATGTCGATGAAGTGCTTGGTGGCCTCGGTGGGGTCGTCGTTGCGGCGCTCATCGGGAGCGGTGCTCAGCTTCACGAGCTGGGGCATGTGCCGGTAGTAGAAACCCTGCAAGCTGGAAGGCAGCGCGTACACGGCAATTTGCGTGATGGTGCGGTGGCCAAAAAAGCCCCAACCGGGCGAAAGCACCGGCACCAGCATGGCCAGCGCCAGGGAGAATAAAGCTTTTTTCATGGAAGAGTGCCAAAAGGCGGGAAAAGGCCTTTAAAGTTCGGGAAATTTTGCTCTCGGTGTAGCGCGGAGCGGTGCTCGGTGCAGGCATAGAAGGCGCCAATGCGGAACTGCGCAGCGGGATGTACGCCCAGGTGCTTTGTAGCCTGTGTGAAGCACTGGCGCAAGCCCGAACCCGCCGGGCTAATGCTCGCGCCGGTAACTTGCTCGCCTGCTACAACGCAACACCCACCTAGGGCATTTTGCGTTACAGTAGCCTCATCAGCACCCAGCCACCCGCCCCTTGAACGAAATATCCAAAAAGAAACCCTCGTACCGCATCAGCCAGCCGCTGCGCGAGTACCTGCACCTCTACGACCGCGAAACGCGCCTGCCCGTTACTTACGGCGACTTGCTGCGCTCCACGGGCTCGTTTCCGCTGCTCGACCGCCAAGGCACCGACACCCTCTGGGAAACCGTGCACTACGAGCCGCACACCTTGCTGGAGCTCAGCCAGGGCCTGACGCAGGTGTACGCGCTGCTGAAAACCGACGGCGACCTGTCGTTTACGGAGCACCTGATTGCCGACCGCGTGGATTACTGCCGGTTCGGCAACTCCAACCCGTTTCGGGTGCGCATCGTCAACCAGTTCAACGACAACTACGACTACTTTTACGTGAAGCGAGCCGACGCCTCGCGCGTGTACGGGCTGGAGCTGGAGCACCTGTTGTCACCCAACAGCATCAACTTTCTGGTGGCCGGCGACACGCTAATCGAGGAGCACATTGCCGGCATTCCGGGCGACGATTTTATCCGTACGCGCCTCGACCGGCCGCATCTCAACCAGGTGCGTATTGCCAAGGAGTTCGTGAAGTTCAACGAGCGGTGCTTTGCGCGCTTGCTCGGCGATATGCGCTCCTACAACTACGTTATCGACGTGACGCCCGACTTCGAGGACGAGCAATACCGTGTGCGGGCCATCGACTTCGACCAGCAGAGCTACGAGGGGCACAAGGCCATGTACCTGCCGCAGTACTTCCGCGACAACCGCCCCGTGGTGGAGCTGGTGCGGCAGCTGCTCTCGCCCGAAACCATCCGGCAGTACCAAACCGAGGAGCGCACCCTGATGGCCCGCCGCGCCCGCGCCGAGCGTTACCGCCTGAAAGACCTCATCGATTGCATGCGACAGGAAGACCTCTCGCCGCCCGATAAAATCGCGCAGCTCAAGAAAGAGCTAAACCTGCACCACCAGTCCACGGAGTTCGACCGTTGCGACTCCATCGGCGACGTGGTGCGCATGAACCTGCGCCTCGTGCTCGGCCGACCCCGAATAGCCTAGGTGCCGCACCAGCGCCGAACCAGCAGGAGCTGCTACGATTCTCGGGGGGGCGGAAGGGAGGCTAGTTCCCCAGGCCCAGCAGAAAAGCCAACGACAGCTCCGGGCCACCCGGGCCGAAAAGGCGCACCAGGCTGCGCATTTCTTTGCTGGGGCGGCCGTTGGAGGCGTAGTGGTAAGTGGCAGGGTCGCCGGTGAAAACCAAGCCGTAGCCAATTGTGCCCAGCATGGCAAAGCGGCCGGGCTGCCAGCGCAAACCGCTGCGCAGGTGCAGCACGCCGCTGGGCCTGAGCGAGTACTGCACTTCTTCGCTGTCGAGGGCAAGGCTAACGTTGGCAAAGCGCCCGGAGCGGGCAAGGTTGGCGGCGAAAAACGGCGACACGCGCTTTGCGGGCTCGAGGTAATACCGCACGCCCACGCCAATCTTACCGCCCATGCCCACGCCCAGCCCGCCATTCACCTCCAGGTTAGCCGACACGAGCTGGCTGTACTCGAGCCCCCAGCCGTAGGGCGCGCCCCAGCCCAGGCTCAGACCTAGGGAGCTGGCAGGGTAAAGCGGCGGCTGGCTTAGGGGCGCAGGGCCGGCGGGCGGCGAAAGCGGCCGGGCCGCCAGCTTGGTAGTATCGGGCCGGGCGGCCAGTTCCGACTGCGCCTGTGCCGATGGGGTTGCAAATACGGCCAGGCTAAAAGCGGCCACGATAGAGCTAATGGTATAGTTTGCCATGGCCGCAAAAATGCGCGAAAGCAGCCGGTTTCGGCTGCTTTCGCGGGTAGTTCGGCGGCAAAAATTTTTTAACTGCCCTTCACGGTTTCGCTCGGGCTGTTCTGGCGCCGGTCGAGCAGCTCGCCGAGCTTGGCGAAGATGAATTCGGCGGCCAGCTCGCGCAGCTTTTCGGTGGGGCCTTTGAGCACCTCGCGGTACTCGTGGGCGCGGCCGGCAAGCATAATCGTGACGAAGATGGTGCCCGAAGGCTTATCGGGCGTTTCGGAGGCGCCGGGCCCGAACAGGCCGGTAATGGCCACGCACACATCGGCGGGCAGCTGCTTGTGCAGGCCGTCCACCATTTCGTTGGTGGTTTGCTGGCTTTCGGCCGAGTACTCCTCCAGGGTTTTCTTCTTGACACCTAGCAGGCGCTGCTTGGCCTCGCCGTGGTACGTAACCACCGAGCCCAGTAGCACATTGCTCACGCCCTGGGCCGGTGCCAGCTGAGCCGCTACCCAGCCGCAGGTACAGCTTTCGGCCAGGGCCAGCGTAAGCTTGTGTTGCAGGAATTTCTTAACGAGCGAGTCGACGTCGGGTGTTTTCATAGCAGTAGGGGGCGGCATGCTGCCTTACGCGTACAAGCACAGCTGAGTTAGTCCCACGCTTGGGTTTAGGGCTAAAATCAGCCAACATACCGCGCTACTGCCCGAGTTTACTCCTGCCGGTACACCACGCCCTGCTTCATCACAAAGCGCACGCGCTGCATGGTTTTAATGTCCTGCAGCGGGTCGCCGTCCACGGCTACCACATCGGCCAGCTTGCCGGGCTCCAGGGCGCCTAGGTTGGGCGTTTGGCCCAGCAGCTCGGCAGCGTTGAGGGTGGCAGCGCGCAACGCCTCCAGCGCCGGCATGCCCGCCTCCACCATGTACTGAAACTCCATGGCATTTACGCCGTGCCGGAACACCGAGGCATCGGTACCGAACGCAATCTTAACACCTGCCTTGTAGGCCTTGCCGAAAGTGCCTTGCAGCTTAGGGCCGATGGCCAGGGCTTTGGGCGTAACCAGCGGCGGGTAATAATTGGGGTACTTGGCGGCCGAGTCGGCTACGGATTTGCCGGCCGTGATGGTGGGCACGTACCAGGTGCCGTACTTCTTCATCAGCTTAATGGTCTCGTCGTCCATCAGGGTGCCGTGCTCGATGCTGGTAACGCCCGCCCGGATGGCGCGCTTCATGCCCTCGGCGCCGTGGGCGTGGCAGGCCACGTTCAGGCCCAGGTCGCGGGCGGTTTCTACCACGGCCTTGATTTCCTCCTCGGTAAACTGCGGGGCCGAGCCATCTTTGGCCACCGACAGCACGCCGCCCGTCGAGGCAATCTTGATGAGGTCGGCGCCGCGCTTGTACTGCTCGCGCACGGCCTGGCGGCATTGGTCGGGGCCGTTGGCCACGCCCTCGGCCGGGCCGGGCACGCCCATCAAATCGAGGCGGTAGCCGTTGGTGGGGTCCATGTGGCCGCCCGTGCCGCTAATGGCTTTGCCCACCGTGAAGATGCGCGGCCCCGCCACCTGCCCGCGGTTGATGGCGTTGCGCAGGGAGATATTGATGCCCGAGCCGCCTAGGTCGCGCACGGTGGTAAAGCCGGCCAGCAGGGTGGTGCGGGCGTGGGCCTCGGCCGCGTAAGCTACGTCGCCAGGGTTTTCGGTAAACTCTTTCAGGAAGTTGTCTTTGCTGGTTTCGCCCTCCACGTGCACGTGGCAGTCGATGAGGCCGGGCAGCACGGTGCGGTTCTTCAGGTCGATGACCTTATCGGCCGCGCCGCCGGGCGTGGCGTAGCCGGCCTGCAGGGCCTGCACGCGCCCGTTTTCGATAACCAGGGTTTGCTCCGTCAGCAGCTTGCCGGCGCGCACATCGAGCAGGCGGCCGCAGTGCAGGTAAGTTTTTTGCGCGAAGGCGGCCGTGCTCAGGCCAAGCAGCAACGCCGTACTAAACAAGCGTTTGGCAGGGGTAGAAAGGGGCATGGTGGGGGTATTGCGGTGAGTAGCCACCCAAGGTAAGGTATGCGCGGCATCGGATGAATGCGTATGTTAGGCGTGCCGAATATTCGGCAGCGTATCTAACCCACTGTCAGACCTATGGCCACCCCCGAAGAATTTGAACAAGCCGCCCAACGCGCTCAGCAACTGCCCAAAAAGCCCGACAACATGACGCTGCTCAAGCTCTACGCTTTGTACAAGCAAGCTTCGGAAGGCGACGTAAGCGGCGACCGGCCGGGCGGGTTCGACTTCAAAGCCATTGCCAAGTACGACGCCTGGGCCGGCCTCAACGGCAAAAGCCAGGACGACGCCCGCCAGGAGTACGTTGACCTGGTAAACCAGCTCTTTCAGCAGGCCTAGACCACGGATTCAAGCGGGTTTGTCGGATTTGGCTTACGCTTTCCTTCGGTTCGCGGATTTCGTGGACGGCTAAAGCCAATACCGGGGCCCGGAGCGCATTGCTCCGGGTCTTTTTTGTGGCGCAGGCCCGGCCGACCTAGGGCGTGGCCGGGGCCGACGAACGGCAGTTCGGCCGGGCCCAAACAAGAACAGCCCGGCCACCAGGCCGGGCTGTCGGAGACAAACTGAATCGGCCGCAAAATCCGCCAAATCCGACGAATCCGCCCGAATCCGTGGTCTAGGCTTTGCGGGGCGGCAGGTCGAAGGCCACGGCGTTGTGCTCGAAGTGGCCTTTGTGCGAACCGTCGCAGAAGGGTTTCTGGCTGGAGAGGCCGCAGCGGCAAATGCTGACGAGCGTGCGGCCCTGCAGGCCGTACTCGTTGCCCTGGGCATCGACGATGATGAAGTCTTCGCCTTCGACGCGCAAAGAGCCGTTGTTGTTGACGGTGAGTTTAGTGGGCATAGGAAAAAGGGGTGTAGGAAAAGCAGTGAAACCCTAGGTGCCCGGGGCGCCGGCCGTGCCGGGCACCTAGGCGAAGGGCAGAATTTTGGCCTGCAGCGGCTTACGCATCACGTAATCGTTCATCCAGTAGGGGCCGATGGGAACATCCTCTTCGCGGTGCTGCTGAAAGCCCAGGTGTTCGTAGAAACCCAGGGCCGGGTTGTGGCGGTTTACATTCAGCTCCAGCCACAGGCCGCCGGCGTCGCGGGCCGCATCCTCCACGGCCGTTACGAGCTGCTGACCTAGGCGCCGGCCCTGGTGCGAAGGCAGCACGTACAGCTTGTGCAGCTTAAACGTGCCCGGCTCGGTGGCCCGCTCGCTGAAGGACGCATAGCCCGCCGGGCGCCCCTCGTAGTGCAGCACCAGAAAGCGGTGGCCTTCGTCGGCCATCTGGCGCTGCAGCGAGGCCGGCGTGTAGATGACGCGGTACATGTACTCGATTTGCTCCTTCGAAATGATGAAGCGGTACGTCGGCTCCCAGGTGGCTTCGGCCACCTCAATAATCGTCGGGATATCGGCCAGCGTGGCGGGTTGTATGGCTACGGCAGCAGCGGCTGAATCGGGCATAAGGCGCAAAAAGGGCATAATTTCGGTAAAAAACGAGCGTTTTAGGGCCAGCGCCGCATGTTTGGCCCGAATTTTAGATAGTACGTACCTATGCCTGGGGCCCACCGCCCCGCTCTTACCCCGAAACCACACTTCCCCGATATGAAATCCACCGTTCTTTCAAGCCTGTTTGCTGCTTCGTTGCTTGCCTGCGCGGCGCCCGGTGCCTCGGCCCAAACGCGCCCGGCTACTACGCCGCCGGCCGCGCAGCAGAAGCCGCAGCAGGCCCCGTCGCAGAAGCCCGCGCCGCGCCCGGCCCCCAGCTCCACGAGCACGGAGGTGCGGCAGGCCGCCACGTCGGTTGAGCGCGACCTGGGCATTTTCCGCGACTGGGTAAACGACAAGCTCGAGCGCGCCGAAACCGGTGCCCGCCGCGATTTACCGCGCGTTATGGACGAGTTCGATTACCAGAGCAAGCGCATCGACAAAGCCGTGGACAGCCTCTCGGCCCAGGGCAAGCGCGAGTACGGCAACCTCAAGAGCCGCTACCACAACTGGGAAGCCACCCAGCGCCGCCTGCAGGAAGAAGCCGGCCAGCCGCAAACCCAGCAACAGGCCCAAACGCAAATCCTGGGCGAAAACGTGAACCTGGCCACCGTGCGGGCCGCGGAAATGCACGACCTGTACGGCCGCTTCATCGACTACGTGCGCGTAAACCGCCACGACTGGGACCCCGAGGATTGGGCCGTGGCCAGCAACGTGCTCACCAAGATGAACGGGCGCTACGAGAAAGTGCGCGAGCAGATTCCGATGGAGGAGCGCCTGCGCATTCGTTCGTGGCAGGCCGAGTTCCGCACGCTCGAAAAAGCCAAGCAAACCAAAAAGGCCCTCGACGAATAGGGCTGAAGCTCACCTGCTTTTCGCACCACGGGCGGTCCGATCCTGCATGCAGGGTTGGGCCGCCCGTTGTTGTTGGAAGCGGGTAGGGAGCACGCGCCCATGGCTTCGGCTAGGCAGCCGAGGTACTGTTTGTTTTTGGGGCCCGTTGGCGCAGCCATTTCCAGGCCACGGGCAGGCTGTAAAACATGCGCAGCTCAATTTCCTCGCCGATGGCATCGGCCACGCTCGTGTTTTCGAGCGACATGGGCGTGTCCGGGTCCATCACGTAGGCAAAGGCATGGAGCCCGTTTTTCTTGGCCCGCGGCAGCCACTCAAACTGAATCCAGTCGATGGAGTCGCCCCAGTCGCCGGTGGTGCCGCGCTTGTCGTTTACCAAACCCAGGGGGTGCAGCTGCTCAATCCAGGGCAGGCTGGCCTCGCCCACCTGAATTACCAGCTCGCCGGTGAGGTGCCCGTGCCAGCACACGTACAGCACCCGCTCGGCCACGAAGTAGTTGAATTCGGCAACGGTAGCGCCCGAGGGGTCGGCTACGCGATGCACCAGCTCGGCGCTCGAGTGTGCTTTCGAACCGCCCGGCTGAGGGCTTAAGGGCTGCGGCATGTGACTTAAGTTACAATAATTTGAAACAGTAGCCAATGAGCAACAACAACGATAATCGGCTGATGGGTTTGCCTTACTTTTGTGCGCTCATTTCTGATTTCGCCCCTGCTCATGCACATCGCCATCGTTGGCAATATAGGTGCCGGTAAAACCACGCTCGCTCACAAGCTGGCCCACCACTTCAATTGGGAAGTGTTTCTGGAAGACGTCGACCACAATCCTTACCTCAAGGATTTTTACGACGATATGCCCCGCTGGTCGTTTCACCTGCAGGTGTATTTTCTTAATAGCCGCTTCCGCCAAACGCAGCGCATCAAAGAGATGAAGACGATTGGCAAAGGCGTGATTCAGGACCGCACCATCTACGAGGATGCCCACATCTTCGCGGCCAACCTGCACGAGTCGGGCATGATGATCGAGCGCGACTACCAGAACTACCTAGGGCTGTTCGAGTCGATGATCAGCATGGTCGATCCGCCCGATTTGCTGCTCTACCTCAAAGCCGATTTGCCCAAGCTCATCCATCAGATCGAGAAGCGCGGCCGCGACTACGAAAACAACATGCGCATCGAGTACCTGCGCAACCTCAACGAGCACTACGAACGCTGGATCAGCAACTACAAGCACGGCAAGCTGCTGATTGTGGACGTAAGCCAGCTCGACTACGTAAGCCGCCCCGAAGACCTGGGCACCATCATCGAGAAGATTCAGGCCAACCTGTTCGGTTTGTTTTAGTTAGGGCTTAGGTGTTAGGTTTTAGGGGCTAGGCACCTAGGGCAAACCAACACAAAAAAAGAGGCGCAACCCACGTTGCGCCTCTTTTTTTGTAGCCCTTGGGCCAGACTAACATATACCCTAACACCTAACACCTAACACCTAACACCTAACACCTACCCTTCCTGCATAGCTTCGTTGAGGAAGTGCACCAGGGGTAGGGCGGCTTGCCAGGCGGCCAGCACGCGCTCGGGGAAATCGGGGCGGAGCACTTCCTTATCGCTGAACGTGCGCCACACGAAATAGCTTTTGAGCCGCAGCCACTCGATGTCGGGGTCGTGGCGGTCGTAGCCTTTGGGGGCGGTGCGCAGCGCCTGGCTCATGTCGAGGCCCGCCGGAAATTCGCGCAGCAAAGCCGCATCCTGGCGCAAGGCATAGAAAGCCTCGGGGTTGTAGTGAATTTCCTGCCGGATGCGGGCCAGCTGCTGCGGCTCGGGCTGCCAGCGGCCAGCGCCCACGTAGGTTTCGCCCCCGGGCTCGATGGCCACAAAAAAGCCCGCCCACGGCGACTGGCGCCCGTCGCGCTTCAGGCCCGCGCCCATGTGGCGCTTGTAGGGCTCGTCGCTTTGCTGAAACCGATCGTTTTTGTTGATGCGGTACATCACATCGGAGGGCGAGAGCGGCAGCAAAGCAGGCTCGAACTGCTGCGCCCGGGCCAGCAAGTTGGTTACCAGCGCCGTGAACACCTTCCGGGCCTGTTGGTAATCGGCGCGGTGCGCGTCCATCCAGGGCTTGTTGTTGTTTTGGGCCAGCTGGCCCAGGAAATCGAGCAAAAAGGCTAGGTCCTTCAAAGCGTTGGGGCAAGAGGGGGTAGACTACGGAACGGCAAAGGTGCAGCCCCAAAACAAAACAGCCGCTTCGGCGGAAGCGGCTGTTGTGGTGGTGTGGTGGCTTAGCGCTTGCGTTGGGCTACTACGCCAGGCCCGCGCGAATCGTTGAGCGTCCAGTCGTAGGGCACGTAGGCTACCGAGGCCGTTGGCCCGACGGGCGTGGTGGCGTAGCGGTTGATAAACTCAAACAGCTGCGCTTTGCTGCCGAAATCGGCCGCGTACCAATCGAACAGGCTGGAAAGCTGCACGCTGCCCGCTTCCAGCGCGTTGCGGAGCGGGTCGTTGATGAAGCGGGCGGTTTGCTGCGTGAGCTGCGCATCGAGGCGGCTGCCCTCGTAGGGCTCGGGCAGCAGCGTGGGCGACGACACGGCCGCGCAGTGCAGGGCAAAGTGGCGGCGCGGCTCGTTGGGCAGCAGCTCGGGCAAAATTTCGCGCTCAATCTGCTTCAGGGTGTACTGCTTGCCGCCGATGTTTACTTCGGGCGCTTCCCACACCGAGCGTTGGCCGCCCACGGCTTTAATCTTGATGTCGCTGAGGCGCTCGACGGGGTAGTACTGAATGGCGAGGTACAGCGTGTAGGCGTTGTAGGTGTTCAGCCAGAACGCGGCCTGGTCGTAGCGGCTCCAGCTGGGCAGGGGCGGGCGGCTGCTCAGGCTTTGCAGGTAGGCCAGCAGCTCGTCTTCGTCGTCGGCGAGGCCTTCGTAGTTCACGCGGCCATCGGGCAGCACGTGGCGTTTCAGCAGGGCCTCGTAAACGGGCGAATCGGCCAGCGGCGCCGGCTGGTGGGCCTGGGCCACGGTAGCCAAGAGCAGCGCCAGCAAAAGCAGGAGCTGCCGAAATAAGTAGTTGTGCTGCATTAGGTGAAGGTAGGGCGGGGCGGACCCATACGCAGCCGGCAGCTTTTGGCTTTTCGGCATACCGTACGGATGCTCAAAAATAGTCGGTATGTAGTACCATATCAATTGTTTTTAACTTTTTCCGGGAAATATTTTACGCCTAAATGCTTAAAAAGGCGTGAGTTATTGCCACACGGTGCCTCTGCAGCTGTTTATGCATTAAAACGAATATAGCGGCGCCTGAACCAGGCCGGATTTCTGGTACAAAAACAGGCGCCACCGGCAGCGCGGGGCTGCCAGGTAGCGCCTGATATGCGAGTTGGCCGGGCCATTGGGCCTAGGTGAAAAATCAGTTGCGGTAGCCGAGCACCTCCACGGTGTCGCCCACGCGAAGGCGGCCGGTTTCGGGGCCCACCACGTTCAGGCCAAACATTACGTGCTTGCCCACGGTGCGGTATTGGGCCAGGGTGCGCAGGGGCTCGGGGGTGCGTTCGGCCGTTTGCTGATCGGTGGTGATGAGCACGCAGCGGCCGCACGTGCGCACGCCCTCAAAAGCGTTGCCGCCGATGGCAAAGCTGCCCCAGGCATCTTCGGCGTAGGCCTCGGCACCGTGCACCACCAGGTTGGGCCGGAAACGATTCATCAGCACGGGCTCGGCGAGGCGGCGGTTTAGGTCGTCGAGCGAGGCCTGGCCGATGAGCAGGAAAGGGTAGGCATCGGCAAAGCTTACCAGGCCGCGGGCCTCGCCGCCATCGGCGGTGCGCAGGGCCGCTTCGGGCATGTGCACCAGGCGGCAGGGCTGGCCCAGGGCCTCGGAAAACCATTCGTCGTGCTCGCGCAGGCCGCGGAAAGCAAACACCATGTCGTCCCACACGGTTACAAACTGCGTGCCCTTGTGCTCGGCCTCGAAGGGCACCAGCAGGGGTTTCAGCTCGGGCCGCTGTATGTGCCGCACAATAAAGCCGTTGTGGGCGTACTCGAGGTGCAGCAGGGCCATTGTGGGCTGGCTGCGCTGCGTCAGGAACTGGCCGCGCTCGTCGACGAGCAGCCAGCGGCGGTCGTGGCGCAGGCCCCGCGGCTCGATGGCCGCCTCGGGCACGCGAAAACCACCCAGGGACTTAACGGGGTAGAGGTAAAGATCGGAAAGCGTAAGCGGGGCGCGGGTATCAGCCATAAGACGAAGGTAGTGCTTGCGCGGCAGTCGGAAAGCAGGTAAACTGCATAGCGCGTGCCTAATACATGCCTGCCAAACCCCCGTAGCCTATGTTGCCGCTCGGTACCTCCGTTGTTGCTGACGCCAAACCGGCCGCACCCGCACCCACCCAAGAAGTTGCTGCACCGCCCGTTGCCGGGCCGTGCCCCAATTGCGAGCAGGCTCTGGCCGCCGGCCCTTTTTGCCCCCACTGCGGCCAGGCGCGGCCCCACCGCCTCAGCACCGCCCACGTGCTGCACGAGCTGGTGCACGTGTTTACGCACGCCGACAAAAGCATTTTCGGTTTTGCCAGGCAGGTGCTGCTCGCGCCCGGGCAGGTGTTTGCCGACTACCTGGCCGGCCGCCGGAAGCGGTATTTCAACCCGTTTCAGTTTTTGCTGCTGGCCGTGGGCCTGGCTACGCTGCTCTCGGTGAAGCTGCACTACTACGAGCTGATCGGCGAGAACGTGCAGCGCGGTTTTCAGCTGCGCGGGGCCTCGGCCGAGCAGGTGCGCCGCGTGGGGGAGTACTTTGGGGCGGTAGGCAAGTATTTCAACGTGTGGTGGTTGTCGTTGGTGCCGGTGCACACGTTGGTGGCGTGGGGCGTGTACCGCCGCCGGCTCAACTACGCCGAGTCGTTTTTGCTGCTGGTGCTGGTGGGCTGCGCCTTTCAGCTGCTGCTGATTGCGGCACTGGTATCGGTGTTTTTGGTGGCGGGCCGCGAGCCAGGCAGCAGCACCGCGCTTATGCAAGCCGGCGTGTACGTGCTGTACCTAACCTGGATTGGCCGCCGGGGCCTGCGCTTAAGCTGGCCCGCGGCCATTGCCAGCGCGTTGGCTGTGAGCCTGGCGGCGGGTTGTATTAACTACGGCGTCAACATGCTCATTTTCAGGTGGTACGTCTTTGGCTGACAGGCCCTAGGTCAGGCAAACACCAAACCGGGGAGGCAGCCAGCAGTGGGTTGCCGACTTCTCACTCCTCAGACCTAGTGCAGCGGCTTCTTCTTGATGACGCCGCCGTGGGTGTCTTTGATGCTGTGCATCAGAATAAATGCCTGGTGGTCGATGGCTTCTACTTCGGCTTTGAGGCGCGTGAGCTCGAGGCGCGTTACGGCCGTGAACACGATATCGAGCGACTGGCGCTGCACGCCGTTGGCGCTGTAGCCGGTGCGGCCGCTGTAAATGGTTACGCCGTGGCCCAGGTTTTCGGTAAGCACCCGCCGAATGGCCTCGCTGCGCTTCGAGATGATGGTGACGCCGGTGTATTCCTCGAGGCCGTCGATCATGAAATCGACGGTTTTGGCGGCCGAGAGGTACGCCAGAATGGAGTACATGGCGGCCTCGACGGAGAGCAGCAAAGCCGCCACGCCGAAGATGAAAATGTTGATGACCAGGATGACGTCGCCCACGCTCATGGGGCTTTTGCGGCTGATGAACACCGACAGGATTTCGGTGCCATCGAGCACGCCGCCCCCCCGGATGGTAAGGCCGATGCCAGCACCTAGGAAAAACCCACCGAACACCGAAATCAGGAGCTTATCGTGGGTGAGCACCGGGAAGGAAACCAGCCACAGCACCACCGCCAGCCCCGTAATGGCCAGCAGGGTTTTCACGGCCACCACGCGGTCGAGCTGAAAGTAGGCCAGCACCACAAACGGCGCGTTAATCACCAGGATCAGCACCGAAAGCGGCACGCCCGTAACCTGCGCCGTGAGCAGCGAAATGCCCGTTACGCCGCCGTCGATAAAGCCGTTGGGCAGCAAAAAACCTTTCAGGCCCAAAGCCGCCGAAAAAATGCCGGCCACCACCAAAGCCGTGTTGGTGAGCTGCCGCCGCAACAGCCGCAGTGCAAAACGCAGCACGGGCCCGCCGCCTTTGTGGCCGGGCGGTAAGCCTTGCGGGTATTTTTTGCGCAGTACACTGCGGATGAGGAGTTGCTGGAACAACATGCAGGTATGGTTGTGGGTGGTTGTGCGGCACCGCCCGGCAGCCGCGGCGGCTACCAACAAAAACGGGCAACGGCGTTTGCCGTTGCCCGTTGGCGGTAAGTTGCGCCTAGGTGCTTTGGGTGCCTAGCGGCCCGAGGTGCCCGGCGTAGCCGCGGCTTTGGCGCCCTGCTGGCCGGCCAGCTGCACGGCCCGGTACAGGTTGATGACGCCGCCCGTGCTCGAGAGCTGCGCGAAATCGACGCTCTTTTTGTCGCCGGGCTTTTGCACCTTGGTGTGCACCGGCTCGGCCGATTGCATGATGATGCGCTTGAGGTCGGTAGCCGTGAGCTGCGGGTAGTACGCCTTCAGCACGGCCGCCACGCCCGCGGCCGTGGGGGCCGCCATGCTGGTGCCGCTTTCGTTGCCGTATTTGCTGCCGGGCAAGGTGGAGTAAATGTTTACGCCCGGGGCGAATACATCCACGCGCTTGCCGTAGTTGCTGAAATCGGCCACCAGCTTATCGTTGTTTTTGTTGGCCGAGGCGCCCACCGTCAGCAGGTTGGGGTGGGCGGTTTTGCCATCCTTGGCTACCGGCGAGGGGAAGTGCGTTACCACGTCGATGTTGTTCGACTCGTTGCCGGCGGCGTGTACCAGCAGCACGCCTTTCTGGCCGGCGTACTTAATGGCCTCGTCGACGGCTGGGCGCTGCGGCGAGTAGTACTTGCCGAAGCTCATGTTGATGATCTGCGCCCCGTTGTCGACGGCGTAGCGGATGGCGTGGGCCACGTCCTTGTCGTGCTCGTCGCCGTTGGGCACGGCCCGCAGCGTCATGATGCGCACCGGGGCATCGGCCACGCCCAAAATTCCTAGGTTGTTTTGGCGGTCGGCGGCGATGATGCCCGATACGTGGGTGCCGTGCGTGGGGTCGGGGCCCATTACATCGGGGTTGCCGTAGCCGCGTTCCTGCAGGTTCTCCTCGTTGTCCTGCACAATGTCGGCGCGGGGGTTAAACTTCAGGTTCAGCGAGTACTCCACGCGCTTTTTGGCTTCGGCCGAGGCCTCGCGCATCTGCACCACCACCGATTCCATATCGGGCGCGCCCGACTGAATCAGGCTGCTGTGGAGCTGCGAGGTAATCTGCAGCACGCCGGCCTCCTTGGTGGGCGGGCGGCGCAGCACGGCCGTATCGAGGCGCTCCACGCCCAATACCTGCTTTAGCTGGCCGGTAATGCCATCGAGCTGCTCGGCCAGCGGGCCCAGCTCCTGGTACTGCTCGGTGTCTTCCTTCAGCTTTTTCTCGTAGTCCTTTTTCACGCGCAGGTACAGGTCGTACTCGGCTTGTTTGGCCTTGGGCAGGCTGGTGCGCGCCTTGCCCTCGTACAGCGGCTGCAGCCTGGCCAGCAGGCGGGTTTCCTCGTAGGTGTCCACGTCCACGTTGCGGCCGTCTTTGCCCCCCAGAAAATTCCAGCCGTACACGTCGTCGACGTAGCCGTTCTGGTCGTCGTCTTTGCCGTTGCCCACAATTTCCTTGGTGTTGCGCCACAGCACGCGCTTCAGGTCCTCGTGGGTGGTGTCGATGCCGGCGTCAATTACGGCCACCACCACGGGCGTAGGTTGGCGGTTTTTTAGCAGCTCGGCGTAGGTGCGTGCGGTGCTGATGCCCATTACGCGGTCGGCTTTGGGGTCGAGGTGCGTCCATTGCTGCGCAGCGGCTGCCGGCTTAGCAGCAGGCGGCGCGCTTTGGGCAAACGAGGTGGCGGGCTGAACCAGCAGCGCCAGACCTAGGGCCGATAACCAAGGACGAGGGAATAAGCTCATGCAAAAATCGGGTTGAACAGGGGAGGGCATCCCCAAATGCGCGGTAAGTTATGCCACCGACGGCAGCCGGGCCGCAACCGTTGCGGCAAAGCCGGGTTTTTATCCCGCCTACTTAAACCAATACCTTTACGCCCCTCGTTCCATTCGCTTTCCCGAATGCTCCTCGCTCGCCTCCGCGCCGCGCTGCCGGCCCTCCTCGTTCTTCATTCTTCCTTCTTCCTTGCGGCCCAGGCCCAGGCGCCCAAAACGTATTCGTCGTCGGAAATCCTGCTGGGCCTGAAAAAGCTCAACGTGCTGGGCTCGGTGCTCTACATCGCCGCCCACCCCGACGACGAGAACACCCGCATGATTGCCTACCTCGCCAACGGGCGCCTCCTGGAAACCGGCTACTTCAGCTGCACCCGCGGCGACGGCGGCCAGAACCTCATCGGCCCCGAGCTGCGCGAAGCCCTAGGTGTAATCCGGACGCAGGAGCTGCTGGCCGCCCGGCGCATCGACGGCGGCCGGCAGTTTTTCTCGCGCGCCAACGACTTCGGCTTCAGCAAAACCGCCGAAGAAACCTTCACCATCTGGGACAAAGAGCAGGTACTCGCCGATATGGTGTGGGTAATCCGGCAGCGCCGCCCCGATGTGCTCATCACCCGCTTTCCGCCCGACGCCCGCGCCGGCCACGGCCACCACACCGCCTCGGCCATGCTCGCCCTCGAAGCCTTCGACGCCGCCGGCGACCCGAAGCGCTTTCCGGAGCAGCTGCAGTACGTGCAGCCCTGGCAACCCAAACGCCTGTTCTGGAACACCGGCTCGTTTTTCGTGAAGCCCGGCGAGGACATGAGCGGCTACCTGAAGGTGGATGCCGGTGGGTACAACGCGCTCCTGGGCCAGAGCTACGGCGAAATCGCCGCCCGCAGCCGTTCGCAGCACCAAAGCCAGGGCATGGGCGCCAGCGCCACCCGCGGCGAAGCCATTGAGTACCTGCAGCAGATGAAAGGGGAAAAGGTCAGCAAAGACCCGCTCGAGGGCGTGGACATGACCTGGAACCGGGTGAAGGGCGGGGCGGCGGTGCAGAAACTGATTGACGAGGTCATTGAGAAGTACGACCCAAGCAAACCGGAGGCCTCGGTGGCGGGCCTGTTGAAAGTGCGCGAGGCCTTGCAACAACTTCTTTCGGCGGAAGCAGGCTTTTGGCAACAGGAGAAGTGGGCTGAAACCCAACAGCTGCTGCAAGCGTGCCAAGGACTGTACGCAGAACTCACCGCCGCCGAAGCCACCGTGGTAGCCGGCCAACCGCTGCGGCTGACGTTGGAGGTAACCAACCGCTCTGATCAGCCGATAAAAGTTGCGGCGCTGCTCCCTATGTACGCGCTTGATGCGGACACTACGCTGAGCGAAGCAATTGAAGTAAAGGCAGGTAAGAGTCTCCGCTTGCCCTTGCGCGGCAAAATTCATCCGTTTGTTGCCAATACACAGCCCTATTGGTTGCGCGAGGCTGCCAGCCTAGGAATGTACCGCGTGCCAAAACAGTACCCGCTGGGTCGGCAAGGTTACACGGTTTACCCGCCCCTTTCTGTGCTTCCTTTCCCAGAGTTGTACACAGAAAAGCGAAAAAAGCGCGTAGCCACAGGAAAAGAATTGGTTCCGGGTATTACGCTAACGGGACTTGCAGAAAATCCGCCGGTGGCTGAGCTAGCGGTGCTCTTGCAAAATGATGCCCTGGCTCCGCTTCACGTACCCATTCAATTCAAGCGCACCGACCCCGTGTATGGCGAGCTGTACCGGCCGCTCACGGTGGTGCCGCCCGTAGCCGTAAACCTCAGCGGCCATGCCTATGTGTTCGCCGAAAACCAGCCCAAAACGGTGCCGGTAACGCTAAAAGCCGGCCGTGCTGATGCCAAAGGCACAGTTGCCCTGCAGGTGCCGGCCGGCTGGAAGGTGGAGCCCGCCAGTATTCCGTTCGAGCTGAAAAACAAGGACGAGGAGCGCACGGTGGAGTTTCAGGTGCAGCCTAGTGCCGACAAAGGGGCCAACCAGGAAAGTGCCGGGCAGCTACGCGCCGTTGCTACCGTGGATGGGCAGCAATACGCGCGCGGCATCCAGAACATCAACTACACCCACATTCCGGCCCAAACGCTCTTCCCCGAAGCCGTGGCACCGCTTGTGAAGCTCGACCTGAAGCGCAAGGCCAACCACATTGGCTACCTCATGGGCGCCGGCGACGAAGTGCCCGATGCCCTGCGCCAGATTGGCTACTCGGTAACGCTGCTCAAGCCCGAGGATATTTCTGCCCAGAGCCTGCGCCGCTTCGATGCGGTGGTGCTGGGCGTGCGGGCCTACAACACCGTGGAGCGCCTGCGCTACCTGCAGCCCGTGCTGCTCGACTACGTGGAGAAAGGCGGCAACCTGGTGGTGCAGTACACCGTGAACCGCGGCACCGTTCTGTCCGAAATTGGCCCGTATCCAATGAAGCTGAGCAACGACCGGGTAACGGTGGAAAGCGCCCCGGTGAAGTTTCTGAAGCCCGAGCACCCATTGCTCAACGCCCCGAACAAGATTACCGAGCGCGACTTTCAGGGCTGGGTGCAGGAGCAGGGTTTGTACTACCCCAGCTCCTGGGATGCCAAATACCAAACCATCATCAGCAGCCACGACCCCGGCGAATCGGCCAAGGAAAGCGCCATTTTGGTGGCCGAGTACGGCAAGGGACACTACATCTACACGGGGCTGTCTTTCTTCCGCGAGTTGCCGGCCGGCGTGCCCGGCGCCTACCGCTTGTTTACCAACATGATTGAACTGGGCAAGAAGTAGCGCTGGGTGATACTCGGCGTTGGCGCCGCAGGCGCCAATCCGGAACCGCGCCGTTCGGGCTTGCAAGGCGTAGCACAGCATGGTCAGCTTCGCCGACCGCGCCGAGTGCCACTCAGCGCCACTTTTTACCGTTCTTCGTAGCATTCCCCGTTTCCACCCATGCCGCATTCCGCTCATTCGCACTCCGATAACAAGCCGCCCTTGCTGCCCTCGTGGCGGGCGTGGTACTGGCTGGTGTTAGGAGCATTGGCCGCCGAAATTGCGGTGTTTGTGTGGCTTAGCCGCTGGTTTGCAACGTGAGTGCGCTCGATTGGCTGGTGCTCACGGGCACCCTGGCGTTTATTATCGGCTACGGCACCTGGCGCACCCGCACGGCCGGCGCCTCGCTCGATGGCTACCTGCTGGGCGGGCGGCAAACGCGCTGGTGGGGCGTGGGCCTCAGCATCATTGCCACACAGGCCTCGGCCATTACCTTCCTGAGCACGCCGGGGCAAGCCTTTGCCGATGGCATGCGGTTTATTCAGTTCTACTTCGGGCTGCCGGTGGCCATGGTGCTCATTGCCATTGTGGCGGTGCCCATTTACCACCGGCTGCGCGTGTACACGGCCTACGAGTACCTGCAACGCCGCTTCGACCGGCGCACGCGCACCTTGGCGGCGGGGCTGTTTTTGCTGCAACGGGGGCTTAGCAACGGCCTTTCGCTGTATGCGCCGGCCCTGGTGCTGTCGGCTATTCTGGGCTGGAATACCACCGTTACGGTGTGCCTCCTAGGAGCCGCCATCATCGGCTATACCGTGAGCGGGGGCACCCGGGCCGTTACGGTAACGCAACAGGGGCAGGTAGCGGTAATCTTCAGCGGAATGGCCATTGCGGGCTATTTGCTGGTGCATTACCTGCCGCCGCAAGTGGGCTTTGCCGATGCCATGCACGTGGCCGGCCGCATGGGCAAGCTCAACCTCGTCGATTTCAATTTCGACTGGCAGAACCGCTACAACTTCTGGACGGGCATGACGGGCGGCCTGTTTCTGGCCCTGTCGTACTTCGGCACCGACCAAAGCCAGGTGCAGCGCTACCTCTCGGGCCAGAGCATTACGCAAAGCCGCCTAGGTCTGCTGATGAACGGGCTGATTAAGGTGCCCATGCAGTTCGGTATTTTGCTGATTGGGGTGCTGCTGTTCGTGTTTTACTTGTTTCAGCCGGCGCCGCTCACCTTTAACCGGCCGGTGTACGAGAAGGTGATGAGCAACCCGGCAGTATCGGCTCAGGCACGCCAGCTCGAAAGCCAGTACGCCGCGGTGCAGGGGGCGCAGCAAGAGGCCGCTACAGCCCTGGTTGCCGCCCGCCAAAGCAACGATGCCCAGCTGCAGGTGGCCGCTCAGCAACGGTTGCAAACCACGCAGGCCGCCGCCGGTGGGTTGCGGAAATCGTGGGAGGTACTGGTAAAGCAAGCCGCGCCGGCCGCCGACAGCAAGGACACCGATTACGTGTTCATTTCGTTTGTGCTGCGCTACCTGCCGAAGGGTTTGGTGGGCTTGCTGGTAGCCGTGGTGCTGAGCGCGGCCATGAGCAGTGCCGCCGGTGGCCTCAACTCCCTGGGTTCCACCACGCTCATCGATTTGTATCGGCCTTTCACGCGCCGGCAGCACTGCACCGAGGCGCACCTAGTGCGGGTGTCGCGCTGGGCCACGGTGGGTTGGGGCACGCTGGGCGTGGGGTTTGCGCTGTTTGCCAGCCGTATGGAAAACCTGATTCAGGCCGTCAACATCCTGGGCTCGTTGTTCTACGGCACCATTCTGGGCATTTTCGCGGTGGCGTTTTTCCAGAAGCACGTACACGGCCGGGCGGTGTTTTGGGCGGCTGTGGTTACGCAAGTGGCAACAGTATTGGCTTTCTGGCTGACGGATATTGCCTATTTGTGGTACAATATCCTGGGCTGTTTTGCGGTGATGCTGCTGGCGGCACTGCTGCAGAAGCTGCTGCCTCAGGCGGTGCCGGACGCGCAGCCGAGCATGGCGACCTAGGGGCCTCACGTTGCCTCACCCCCCGGCCCCCTACCTCGCTCCATGCGCGACATGGGGAGAGGGTGAGCCACGGCGGCGCGGATGTCAGCAACGATTGCGGCGGCTGCGGCTAGCGCCTCCGCCGCCGCCCCGGTGTAGCGCGCGTATCCGGAACCGCGCAGCACCACATACGCGCCCTTGGCGCGTCGCGGAACGGATTTCCGCGCTACATAAATGCACCACGGCCCGGCTGCCTTAGGCAACCGGGCCGTGGTGTAAATGCTTCAGCGAAGCTACCGATTACAGCTTGCCAACTTTCTTGGCTTCCACAATCAGGTCTTCGTTCATCTTCACGTAGTCGGCGTTTTTGGCGTCGAGGGCTAGCTTCTTCGACTGCTCGGCGGCGGTAACGGCACCTTTGTAATCCTTCATTTTCATGCGGATTTTGGCTTCGGTGTGCACGTTCCAGAACTTCGGCTCGTTGGCGTTGGCCTTCTGAATCCACTCCAGGGCCTGCTTCTGATCCTTGTTGTTGTCGTAGTAGTACACGGCGGCCGCGGCCAGGTCGTTGGCGCTGGGGCTGGCGTTTTTCACCACTTTCTCGTCGATCTGGGCCATTACCTTGGGGTCCACATCGGAAGTGATTTTAAACTTAGCGCCCGTCAGCTCCCACTGCAGATCCACGTTAGCGGTGGCGGGGGTGAGGTCGGTGAAGTTGATGGTGAAGGTTTCGACCTTCGAGGGCAGTTTGTAGGGCTTTACGGAGAAGCGGGCCACGTCCTGGTCGTCCTTGAAGTTCTCCACGTCGGCGCCGCGCTTGGTGTCCTTGTTCAGCACCACCAGCCACTCCGCTTTGTTCGGGATGGTGTAGATGCCGTACTCACCGGCCGGCACCTTTTTGCCTTCCACTGTCACCTCGTCGGAAAACTTGATGGTGGTGGTTTGGTTGGCACCCGTGCGCCAGCGGCGGCCGAAGGGCACCAGCGAGCCGAATACGGTACGGCCTTTGGCGCTGGGCCGGGCGTAGGTGATGGTTACGTCGGTGAGGCCCACGCGCTGCTGCACGGTGCTTTTGGGGCTGGCGGCGGGGGTGCTGAGCTGGGCTTGGGCGGCCGGAGCCGAGAAAAGGATTGCGCCTGCCAGGGCAGTGCCGGCCAGTAGCGAAGTCCGGTTCTTTAGCAACATAGGAACGGGTAGAGAGGGTTGATTAACTGCGGTAAAAGTACGCTTTTCGGCCGATGCGGCGCGGGCTTTTTGCTAACGGTTTTGGCCTAGGTGGTTTCAGGCCGCGTACGGCCGGCCATCCACCAAGAGGCGCGCAAACGGGTCGTGGTGGTGCAGCAGGCGGCAAAACCGGAACAACGACTGTTCGGTGCGGTAGCCGTACACCACAAACGACACCGCCGTGCGCCCGAGGTTGCGGCCGCGGCTTACGCGCGCATCGGCATCGAGGCACTCGTAAAACAGGCGGCGCACGGTGTCGGCATCGAGGTAGTTTTCGTTGAAGGTAGCCGTAACGCGGGTTTGCATAGCCGTGGGTGCCAGCCGGAGTTACTTCAATACAACGCCTTTATCGGCCAGCAGCTGCAGCAGGGCGGCCTCGGTGGCGGGCGGTTGCACGCGCCCTAGGTCGATGAGGTGCGTGGCCGGGGCAGTAGTAGTGAGCATAAGCCAGTTGCGGCGGCGCTGGGCTTCGGTGATGGTGTCCCAGCGTACGTCGAGCGCGTCGCTTTGGCGGCCGGTTACGGTCAGGCGCTTCGCGTCGAAGGTGTAATCAAGCGCGTCGTAGGCCAGGCCCGAGGCCTCGTAGCTTTTCCGGATTTGCCCTAGGTAGTACACCAGCCCGGCCGCAACCAAGGCCAGCACCAGCACCAGCGGCGGCCCGTAGAACCACGGCGTGGCGAGGTAGCGCACGTTGGCCAGGGCAATGATGATGCCTACCACGATGACCAGTGGCACCGCGAAATACATCATCGAGCGGTAGGTAAGCGAGAAGTAAAGCCGGCGGTAATCGGCAAATGGTACCCGTACTCCGGAAACAACAATCGGCTGCATGCGGCCAAGTTAGCCACAGGCAGCCGATTTGGGCTGATGATAACCAATCGTCGGGCCTAGGTAAGCTCGAACTGCAGCTTCAGCAGGTTGGCGTACAGGCCGTTCTCGTTTTCGCTTAGCTCCTCGTGCGAGCCTTGCTCCACGATGCGGCCGCCGTCGATAACCAGAATCTTATCAACCTTGCGGATGGTGCTGAGGCGGTGCGCGATGATGATGCTGGTGCGGTTCTGCATCAGCTCGTCCATGGCCTGCTGCACCAGCTTCTCGCTTTCCGAGTCGAGGGCCGAGGTGGCTTCGTCGAGCAGCAGAATGGCCGGGTTTTTCAGGATGGCGCGGGCAATGGCAATGCGCTGGCGCTGGCCACCCGAGAGCTTGATGCCCCGCTCGCCCACCACGGTTTCGAGGCCTTCGGGGAACGACTGGATGAACTGCCAGGCGTTGGCCCGGCGGGCTGCATCCACCACGTCGGCTTCGGGGGCATCGGGGCGGCCGTAGAGGATGTTTTCGCGGATGGTGCCGCCGAACAGCAGCGTCTCCTGCGGCACGATGCCAATGTTGCGGCGCAAATCCGTCAAATCAATCTGCTCCAGCTCGTGGCCATCGATGCGAATGTGGCCGCCGCTAAGCTGGTAGAAGTGCATTAGCAGCTGCACGATGGTGCTTTTGCCCGAGCCTGAGGGGCCCACCAGGGCTACCTTCTCGCCAGCCTCAATGCTGAAGCTGATGTCCTTGAGCACGGCCAGATCGGGGCGGGTGGGGTAGCGGAACTGCACGTTGGCGTACTCGATGTCGCCGCGCAGCTGTACGGGGGCCGCGCCGGCCGGCCTAGCCGCGTGCACCGGCTCCGACTGCTCATCCAGGATTTCCAGAATGCGCTCCGATGCGCCGAGGCTGCTTTGAATCTTACCGTACATTTCACCTAGGCCCGCCACCGAGGCCCCGATGAACATGGTGTAGAGAATAAACGATACCAGGTCGCCCATGGGCAGGTGGCGCGGATCGGAGGCGGGCAGCTCCACGTAGGTAGCGCCGCGCCACAGCACCAGAAAGATGCCGCCAAAAATGGCCACGATGATAAACGACACAAAGCCGCCGCGGAATACGCTGGCTTTCAGGGCAGCCTGCACGGTGCGGTTGAGGCCGGCGCCGTAGCGACTCACCTCGTGCTGCTCGCTCGTAAAGGCTTTCACCGAGTTGATGCCCTGCATCGTTTCTTCCACGATGACGTTGGTTTTGGCCAGCTCATCCTGGGTTTGCTTCGAGAGTTTACGGATGCTGCGCCCGAACAAAAACGCCAGCAGCACCAACGGCGGAAACGTGGCCAGCATAAACAACGAAAGCCGCCACGACTCCCACATGATAAAAGCCACGCCCGCGAGCAGCGTCAGGATTTGGCGGGCAAATTCGGCCAGCGTGAGGGTAAACGTGTCCTGGATGTTGGCTACGTCCGAGGTCAGGCGGGAGGTGATTTCGCCTACCCGGCGCTGCTCAAAAAACGGAATGGGCAGCGTAACGAGCTTCTGGTAGAGCGTGCGCCGGATGTCGCGCACCGAAAACTCGCTAACCCGGGCGAAAAAGAAGATCCGGAAAAACGAGAACACGCCCTGCAGCAGCACCACCCCAAACAGCACCAGCGCAATGCCGGTAATGGTTTTGGGCAAAAAAGCTGGCAGCGTATCGGTTTGGTGATTGGCGATGTTGACGAGGTAGCCCAGCATTTTGGGCATTACCATGGTGGATACGCTGCTGAGCAACAGCAGCAGCAGGCCCGCGATAAACGGGGCCTTGTAAGGCAGCACAAAGCGGAAAATCCGCATGCCGCGCTTGAAGTTCTCTTTGGTAAGCTTGACTTTGGGTACTTCGGCACCTACTGTACCGCTCGTATTCAATCCGCTTCTGGCTGCCATATGTATTCAGTCGGGGCAAGGCTACCGCGCTTCGGCGGCCTCCGCATTCCAGACGTCTCTATTCAAACTTTACTTTATTCTTCTCTACCTGCAGCGTTGCGGGGTTGCCGAACGGAATGGGCACCTGCACCTGCACGGCTACGGGTTGGCCTTTGCGGGTGGCGGGTTTCCAGGCCGGCATCAGGCCAAGCACCCGCAGGGCTTCGGCGTCGCACTCGGGCGAGAGGCCTTGCACCACTTTGGGCTGGGTTACTTTGCCATCGGCGGCTACCACAAAGGTTGTGAGCACGTTGCCGCTAAGCTGCCTGCTGCGCGCGGCCTCGGGGTACTGCACTTGCTCTTGCACAAACTGACCTAGGGCCTTTTGCCCACCCGGAAACTGCGGCGCCACATCGGGGCGGTTGGCCGCCGGGCGCGCTTGCGCCTGCATGTGGCCCGGGCGCAACACCGTAGGCTGGTTGGCTGGGGCGGCTGGGGCGGTTTGCGCCGAAGCGGCGCAAGCGAGCAGCGAGAAGACGACGAGTAGGTAATATTTCACGGGCAAGGCAAAATGTAGCGCGAACCGCAGGGCTGGCAAAGGCAAGCTCCCGCTTCGCGTATGGCTGAACGATAACGCAATGACACGATACCGATGCAGCAATACGCGAAACGGGAGCCTGACTGCGTCGACCTCCGATTCGCGCTGCGGGCGCAAAGGTACGCCCTAGCTAACCAATTCGCGGGCTATGGGGTTCACTGCCTCTTCAACCTGGGCTTTGCGCGAAATCAGCCACAGGCCCACGAACGTGAGCAGCCCGTTGTAAATCAGTTTCTCGAAGCCCATTTCGTAGCCGCCAAACCAGGCAGCGGAGTTCTTCACCAGCACCCACGTAACGATGGGCGACAGCACGCACACCACGGGCACCCAGATATCCTGCGGCCGGCGCCGGGTGTACAGCCCGAAGGCGTAGAGGCCCAGCAACGGCCCGTAGGTGTAGCCCGCCGCATCGAACACGGCCGATACTACGTTTTGGTCGTTGAGGGCCCGGAAAACCAGGATAATCACGATCAGCACCACCGTAAAGGCCAAGTGCGTAGCCTGGCGCATGGTTTTTTGCTGCGCCTCGGAGTAGCGGCTGATGTTGAGGAAGTCGACGCAGAAGGAAGTGGTAAGCGCCGTGAGGGCCGAATCGGCCGAGGCGTAGGTTACGGCGATGATGCCCAGCACGAACACCACGCCCGCAAACAGCGAGAAGTGCGTGGTAGCCAGGTACGGAAATACCTTGTCGGTATCGAGCTTGCCCTTGAGGTTGAGCAGGCTGGGTATCTGATCAAGGGCAATGCCCTTCACCTCGGCGAACTTATACAGCAGCACACCCAGGGAGAGGAACAGCAGGTTGACGAATACCAGCGTGAGCGTAAACCAGAACATGTTTTTCTGGGCGTCGCGCAAGTTGCGGCAGCTCAGGTTCTTCTGCATCAGGTCCTGATCGAGGCCCGTCATGGTGATGGTGATGAACATGCCGGCCGCGAACAGCTTCCAGAAGTACTTCTTGTCGTTGGCATCGGCGAAGAAGAACGTTTCGGACAGCGGCGACTCGCGCACGGTTTGCACCAGGCCGGCCCACCCCAGGTTGAGCTCGTTGCCGATCAGACCAATGCTGACGATTACGCACAGCAGCATGGCCAGGGTCTGGAAGGTATCGGTCCAGAGAATGGTTTTGAGGCCGCCGCGGAAGGTGTAGAGGTAAATCAGCAGAATGCTGACGGTAACGGTAACCGCGAAGGGCACGCCCATTTGCTCGAATACAATTACCTGCAGCACGCCCGCCACCAGAAACAAGCGAAACGCCGCCCCAATGGCCCTGGAAAGCAGAAAGAAAAACGCCCCGGTTTTGTAGCTCCAAAACCCGAAGCGCTGCTCCAGGTAGGTGTAAATACTGATGAGGTTGAGGCGGTAGTACAGCGGCAGCAGCACCGTGGCAATTACGGCGTAACCGGCTACGTAGCCCAGCACCATGCCCATGTAGCTCCACTGGCCCGTAAGCACTTGCCCCGGCACCGACACGAACGTGACGCCCGACAAGGAGGTGCCGATCATGGCAAACGCCACCATGTACCACGGCGCGTTGCGGTTGGCCACGAAGAACGAGGCGCTGGTTGCCTTGCGCGAGGTAAGCAAGGCAATGATGATGAGCACGACGAAATAGCCGGCAATCAAACTCAGGACGAGGGAGGGCGACATAGGCGGGGAAATAGGGTGTAAAGATAACGCTCCCGCGCATGTGTGCCCGGTGCCCCGGGCGCAGGCCCAAACAAAAGCCCCGGCCGCCGAAGCGGCCGGGGCTTTTGCCAATTACAACGCAAAGGCACGGCGCCCTAGGTGGCTTACATGGCCTTCTGGTTCAGGTAGTTCTTGGCCAGGTCGTTCAGGCGGGTGTCGGTGTCCTGCTCCTCCTCCAACGACTTGCGCAGCAGCTGCGCCACCTGCGCGTGGCCCAGGCGGTCGGCGTAGTGGTGGGCGGTGCCGTAGCTGGCAATTTCGTAGTGCTCGATTTTTTGCGAGGCGGCAATCAAAGCGGCGTCCATCACCTCGTCGGTAGCCCGCTCCGACATGGTGGCCTGGCCTTCTTTGATCAGCCCTTGCATGGCCACGCAGGTGTGGCCGCCGAGGTCCTGGTCGAGGTCTTTGGCAATGCGCTCGAGGCGCTCTACCTGGCGCTCGGTTTCGTGCAGGTGGCGCTCGAAGCCGCGGCGCAACCGGCCGTCTTTGGCAGCGGCGGCCATTTGGGGCAGGGCGTCAACCAGCTGCTTTTCGGCGCTGTAAAGGTCTTTCAGCTGCATAACGAGCAAGTCGTCGAGCGTTTCCATTTTATCGAACAACATAGGCGTAGTGGTTGGTAGCAAATGTGCCTACGCGCGCCCTAGGTGCCCGGGTTACTGCCGACGTGCGGGAGGTTACTCCATTGCGGCAATGTTGAGGGGCTCGCCCACGGCGGGCACGTGCAGCGCGGCACTCAGCCAACCTTCCGCCGCAATTTGCCTGAGCAGGCGCAGCGGCTCCGAGGCCGGCTCGTCGGAGAGGTCGTAGGTGCCGTAGTGCATCGGCACGAGGTGGCCGGCGCGCAGCTGGTTGCTCACTTTGGCGGCTTCGTGGGGGTTCATGTGCGAGCGGTTCATCATGAAGGCCGGTTTATAGGCCCCGATGGGCAGCAGCACAATATCCAGCGGGCCGAATTGCTCCTCGATCTGGTAGAAGTGCGGGCCCTCGGCCGAGTCGCCGCCGAAGTAGAGCGTACGGCCCGTGGCCGCTTCGCGCAGCAAAAACGAGCCCCAGAGCACGGTGTTCAGGTCGCCGATGCCGCGGCGGTGCCAGTGGGCGGCGGGCAGGTAAAACACCTCGATGGGCGCATTGGGCCCTAGGTCGAACTGCTGCCACCAGCCGGCCTCCTGCGTAGGGGGCAACGTGCCGGCCGTGCGCTTCAGCAGCTTGGCTGCGCCAAGCGGGCCCAGTAGCTGCATCCGCGGGTTTTGGCGGGCTAGCAACCGAATGGAGTTATCGTCGAGGTGGTCGCGGTGGCCGTGCGAAAGCAGCAGGTAATCGATGCCCGTGAGGTCGGTGGGGGCGCAGGGCAGGGCGTGGCGGCGCCTAATGAGCGGCAGGTTGAACAGCACCGGATCGAACAGAAACGTGCGGCCGCCCCAGCTCAGCCAAAACGAGGCGTGGCCCAGCCAGACTAACGTATCGGCTTGCCGCTGCCCGATAACCTCGGTGCAGGACTGCACGGCGGGCGCCCAGGTGTCCTGTTTTTTTTCCTGGGCCTGCGGGTTTTTGGTCAGAAACTTCCAGCGCAGCACGTTCGAAAACGTGGGTTCGTAGAGCTCCTCGTTGGCGTTGGCGAATGCGCGCCCGATCATCAGGTTGCCTTCGTAGCGGGAGCGGATGGTGCGCAGCTGCTCGTTGCGGACGCGGCGGCTTGTTGGCATAGGCTGAAGTGTGGTTTAAGCAAGAAAAGTATGCATTACGCAGAAGGGTGTAGTGCCCGTGATGTGCAATCAACTATTTTAGGATCAGTATTGCTTGCCAACCGCCCAAACCGCCGTTACTGCCCCACCGCATATGCAAGAAATTGTACCCCAAGAAGGCCAGGAGCTACAACCCGCATCGGCCGCCCTGACGGCCGAGCAGGTAGCCGACTTACAGGCTTATTTCATGACGCAGGTGCTCGGGTGGCTTACCGGCGCACTGGCCCTGTCGGGCGGCACGGCCATGGTGGTGGCCGCCTCGCCCGAGTTGCAGGCGGTGCTGTTTGGTACGGCCTGGGTGTTTGTGGGGGTGGTGGCAGTGCTGATCGTTACGGGCCTGTTGGTGGCGCCCCGCTTTGCCGCCCAAAATACGCTTGCCCTGGTGGCCGCGTTCGTGGTGTGCGTGCTGGCCGGGGGGCTGGCCTTGGGGGTGGTGTTTCGGGAGTACTCGGCGCATTCGCTGGGCGCTACTTTCTTCATCGCGTCGGCGGTGGTGGGCAGCATGCTGTTGTACGGCTACTTTGCCCGCGCGAAAATGAGCAGCTGGGCCGGCATGCTGCTGGTGCTCCTGATTACGCTGGCCCTGGCGGCCATCGGCAACATGCTGTGGCCCCACAGCCTTGCCGCCGAGCTGAGCAGCGCCGCCGGGGTGCTGCTGTTTGTGCCCCTCACGGCCTACGATGCCAACAAACTGAAAGGCAAAGCGTTTTTGGGCCTGGGCGACGAAAACATCGACCGTAAAGTAGCCGTGCGCAGTGCTTTTGGCTTATACTTCAACCTGCTCTGTCTTTTTCTGAGCTTGCTGAGCCTTACGGGCGTACCCCTCTAAGCTCGCCGGGTTTGTTAGCCTTTTGGCCCCGGTTGGTGCACGGCACCAGCCGGGGCTTTGCCGTTGTAGGGCCGGCTTAACCCAGGGCCTCGGCCGGCTCGGGGGTGGGCTGAGCTGCGCTGAGGTGCCGGCTCATCAGCCAGGCTACGCCACCTAGGCAAAGCGCGAACCACAGCCACGGCAAGCGCAGATCGAGGGCCGACAGCCCGGCAAATACCAGCGTAGAGGCAAAGCTGGCCAACCCCTGCACGGCCTGGTTCAGCCCGAAAATTTCGCCGCGGTCGGCAGCGGTGGTGCGCTGCGCAATCAGGCCCTCCAGCAAGCCTTGGATAAGCGAAAGCGTGAGGCAATCGAATACCACGATGATGTACAACCCTACCCGCGAGCTGCCCACCAGCCCGTAGGCCAGCAGCACCGGCACACCTAGGGTAGCCAGCCACCGAATGGCGCGCCGCTGGTTGATGCGGTCGGCCACCAGGCCGAAGAAGATGTAATTGATGGCAATGCTGAGCGCCCCGAAAAACATGAAAAAGTAGGAAATGGCGCGGGCATCCATGCGCAGCTGGCCCAGGCTGATGTAGGGCACGAAGTAGTAATAGCAGCCGATGCTGAGCGTGAGCAGGGCCTGGGTAGCCACGAGTTGCAGCAGGCCGGGGTGCGACTGGTTTTTGGCTTGCAGGCGGTGCCAGAGCGAGGGCAGGTGCAAGGCTTCGGCCACCGCGGCACCCAGAGCGCTGCGGCTTACCCCGGTGCGCTGAGGGTGCGGCTCGCGCAGCACAAAGCTCAGGGCCACATTCAGCACGGCCAACGCCACGCCCAGGCCCACTACTGCCTGCACTTGCCGGGCGGCTTCTACGTCGAACACCGTCAGCAGCAGCCCCGAAGCCATGGGGCCGAGCACGAAGCCCAGCGAAATAATGGCGCCCTCGAGCCCTAGGTTGCGAAACAGGCGCTCGGGCGGGGAGAGGTCGGTAATGGCCGAGCGAATGGTGGCGTACATGCCGTTGGTAAGCCCATCGGACAGGCGGTTGGCGAAGTACAGGCCCGCCCGCACCGGCCACAGCAGGCAGTTGGCCGCCAACGTGCCCAGGGCCGACAAAATCAGCACGGGCCGCCGGCCGTAGCCATCGGAGAGCTTGCCCAGCAACGGCGCCGAAAACAGCTGAATGCCCAGGAACAACCCCGTGCCCAACGACAGCCACAGCTGCGGCCGGGGCAGCCCCCGCACAAACTCGGGCATTACCGGACCTAGGGCCGCCCCCGCCACCACATCAATCAGGATAATGGCATAGATGAGCCGGAGCCGGTAATCGGAGCGGGGCATACGGGCGAGATAAAACACGAAAAAGCCGGGCCCGCGCGGGCCCGGCTTTTACAAACGTAAACGGCGCCGGATGTTTGCCCTAGGTACTAGGGCTGCGCTTTGCTGCCCAGCCAGGCCTTTCGGAACGCAAGCTGCTCGGGCGTGGGCTGCTGGCCCGCTTGCTCGGCCGGCACCACCTCCAGCGTGGGGTCGGGGGCCAGGGCAATTTGCGCGGTGCGCACCTGCCCCCGCGAGCGGTATTCCAGTGGTACGGTGTCGGTGGGTTTGTGCTTTTTCAGAATGGCCGCCAGCGCCTTTTCGTCTTTCAGCGGCTTGCCGTCGAGCTTCAGCAGCTCGTCGTCGCGGTCGAGGCCGGCCTGGTACAGCGGCGTGCCCACGAGCGTGTTATAGGTAATCAGGCAGCGGCCGTTCACGAAATCTACCTGGCCCGGCATACCCAGGGCAGCCGCATTGGGCCTGGCCTGCCGCACCACCAGGCCGGCCGGGGCCAGCAGCGCGGCGTAGTCGTGCGGGGTGGTGGCGTTGTAGATGTGCTGGCGGAAAAACTGGCCGGCAAAAGCGGTATCTTTGCTCACCTCGCCCAAAATGCGCTGCAAATCGGGCACGGTGTAGGGGCGTGCGGGGGCGTAGTTTTGCTGCGGCTTGCCGTGCTGCTGCCACACGGCGCGCATGTAGGTATCGAGGTCGGTGCGGTGCTTCTGGCGCAGCAGCAAATCGAGGGCAAGGGCATTGGCCCCGCCCACGTAGTAGTAGGATTGGTACGTGTTGGCGCGGTTGGTGGGGTCGATGGATTTGGCCGCATCAACAAACGGCGCCTGCTGGCTCATGTAAATTGCTCCATAGCGCTTAGCGCCCGGTACTTCCATCGAGTTTACCAACCCCGTAAGGGCCTCCCGCGAATACTGCTCATCGGTGGTGTAGGCACCCGAGCGGCGCAGCAGCAGCTCGCCGTAATACTGCGTGAAGCCCTCGGCAAACCAGAGCATGTCGCTCATGTTGGCGCGGTCGAAGTCGAACGGCTCCAGGTCGCTCGGCCGGATGCGTTCCACGTTCCAGCTGTGCACAAACTCGTGCGACACGGTGCCTAGGTTATCGAGCACGTTGGGGCCACCGAGGGGGCGCGAGCTGGTAACCGAGGTAGAGTTGCGGTGCTCCATGCCGTCGCCGCTGGCCTGGGGCAAGTAGTTGGCTATAAACGTATAGCGCCCGAAATCGAAGGTCGGTAGCTCCCCGAAAACCGCTTGCGCCTCGCGTACCACGTTCTTGGTGAGGTCGGCGTAGCGGTCGAGGTCGGCGTCGGAGCCGGCGTGCAGCACCTGCATCTCAATTTGCTGCCCGCCAACCTGCCAGGCCCGCGTTTTCTGGGCGCCCAGCGAAGTGGGCGAGTCCATGAAATACTGCAGATGCGGCGCGAAGTAGCGGCCCGGCACCGGCTGGCCGCTTTCGGTTGCCGGCTGCAACTGCGTGGCCACCTTCCAGTCGGCGGGCAGCTGCTCGAAGTTCACGTACACGGGGCGTTGCTCCAGCCCGCGGGCGTAGGCAAACGTGGCCGGTATGTTCAGGTGGGCGTGCTGGGCATCAATGCCGGCGTAGGTGCCATCGGTCCGGTCGCCGTAGAGCGTGTAGCTAAAGCGCACGGTGCCATCGGGGCCCGGCGTTATTTCCCAGCCATAGGGGTCGGGGTGGCGGATGGGGAGCGGCTTGCCCTGGCCGTCGGTGGCCCGAACGTTGTATACGTTCTTGGCAAACTCGTGCAGGGCATAGCGCCCCGGCGAGGAGCGGGCCATGCGCACCTGCAGCGGCCGCCCGGCGGGCACTTTCTGGAAGGTGGCCACTACCTGCGCCTCGTGGTGTACGGCATTCGGAAACTGAATGCTGTACTGCACCGGCGCTTCAGTGGCAGTGGTGCGGGGTGCGGTGTTTTGGGCTGCCCCAACCAGCGGGGCCGAAAGCAAACCTAAGCCCAGCACAAACCGGGCAGCTGATGAATGACGCATAGGTGGGATGAGGAGTGGCCCGAATGTACATCGGCGACGCCACACGCTACCTATTGCTTTGGGCTTAGGGGCGCGCCGTACACGCTGGCCTCTACCAAGCCCCCGCGCCAGTGCTGCTGCCACCTAGGCGCAAGGCCCAGTGTTGCCATAGCGGCTGCAATGTTGGGTAGGCGGCGCCCGCGCACCCCGGCCGTCAGCCCAAAAAAGGTGTACATGAGCCAGTGCAACCCCCGCTGCCACCAGCGCTGGGGCGGGGTAAAGTCGGCCACCAGCCACTGAGTGCCCGCGTGGGTGTGTCGGCGCAAGTGGTTGAGCATAGCGGCTAGTTCGGGCTCCGGAAATAAATCGAACAGAAAAAACGCCACCACGGCATCAAACTGCTCGTTGGCCCGCAAGCTGGTTTCTGAGCCGTGCCGAAAGCTGATGCGCCGGGCCACGCCGCCGGGCAGCTCGCGCACCCGGGCTTGCGCTTGCGCCAGCATCGCGGCCGACGCCTCCAGGTATAGCACCTCGGCCATGGGGCGCAGCGCAACCAGCTTTGGCAGTACCTCGCCGCTGCCGCCTCCGATGAACAATACCCTAGGTGCCCCGGCGGGCAGGCCCTCGGCCAGGGCTGCACATTGGGCCTGCAGCAGCGTGGTGCCAAATACCAGCTGCGACAACGGGTCGTAGAAGCGGGCTACTCGATCGAAGTTGGGAGTGGGCACGGGCGGCAAAGCTGATGATGCTGCAACTTACGTAAGCAGCCAGGAGCCGGGCACATCCTAAGCCCAACGGTTTTCGTTTCTGCAGCATCCACCATCCCTCTTTCTGCATGACTGGTTTTCTCCGACGGCTGCTGGCTGGTGCGGCGTTGTTCGTAACCGAGTTTGCGCTTATCCTGGTCATCGGCACGGCCGGGGTGGTGCTGTTTCTGCTGCTCGGCCGGCAGGTGCTCGGCGACGGGCAGCTGGATTTCGACGAAGGCGCCTTTGCGTGGTCGCATCGCTTTTTGGGCGAAGAAAACCGCCCCTGGGTTGATTTCTTCACGTTCCTGGCCTCGCGCAACTTCATTATCGTGGCGGCCCTGGCGGTAATCGGCTACTTCCTGCTGATTCGGCAGCACCGTTGGTACTCGCTCAAGGTGCCGGTGGTGGCCCTAGGTAGCATCACGCTCAATCTGCTGCTTAAGGAGTTTTACAACCGGCCCCGGCCGGTGCTGCCGCTTACCTCGGCGTCGGGCCTGAGCTTCCCGAGCGGCCACGCCATGATTTCGGCCTCTTTCTACGGCCTGCTGATTTACCTGGCCTGGCGCCACGTCGAGAGCCGCTCGCTGCGCTGGCTGTTGGTGCTGCTGCTTAGCGTGCTGATCTTGTTTATCGGGCTTACGCGGGTGTATTTGCGCGTGCACTACGCCTCCGATGTGCTGGCCGGCTTTGCCGCCGGGGTGCTGTGGCTGCTGCTGGCTATACCCTTGCTCAACCGCCTCGAACACGTCATCAGGCGGCGCGTGCGCTCGGCTATGCCTGCTGGTAGCGCCCTGAATGAATAAAATTTGTACCTGATAATCAGACCCTAGGTAACAATAGGGTAAAAAAGTTTAGGCAGGCGCTTGACAACAAGCGCCTCCTTGCTCTACTTTTGTATCACAATTCGCCGCTGCACTACCAACAGCGGCGAGTTTTTGAAAGCTGCGGTTGTGGCGAAATTGGTAGACGCGCTGTCTTCAGGCGGCAGTTCCGAAAGGTGTGAGAGTTCGAGTCTCTCCGACCGCACAACAGAAAGCCGGTTCCGAAAGGGCCGGCTTTCTTGTTTTTAGCCCCCGAATTTCCTTAGTTCCGCGGCAGCCGCATCAGCGGTAATTCGTGCTCCTGCCTGTGCCATGAACCGCCTGTCGCAATTTTTGCTACGCCTTACCGGTCAGCTCACCGCCGAGCTGCTGGTGCTGGTGGGGGCTTTTATCGGTAGCTTTCTGCTCTTCGTGCTGCTTACGCGCCTGGTTTTCGTGGCCGGGCCCGAGCAGTTCGACCAGGCCGCTTTCGATGCCTTCGATCAGTTACGGATGGCCTTGCCGGGGCTCACGCCCTGGGTGCTGCGCGTTACGTTCTTCGGGTCGGCGCTGTGGTTTGTGGTGGTAGCGCTGGTGCTGCCTGCGTGGCTGTGGTGGCGCAAGCACCGCCGCGAAGCGGTGGAGCTGTTTGCCGCTATCGTGGGCTCGGCTTTGCTTAATCAGCTGCTCAAAACCGCTTTCGGGCGCGTGAGGCCACTCACTGCCCTTATCTACCAGCCCGGTCTGAGCTTCCCGAGCGGCCACGCCATGATCGGCCTGGCCATGTACGGCATGTTGGCCTGGCAGCTGTGGCGCTACCGGCACCACCCCGTATGGGCCGCGCTGCTGCTGCTATGGGCTCTGCTGATTGGCCTGTCGCGGGTGTACCTGCACGTGCACTACGCTACCGATGTGCTGGCCGGCTTTGCCGCCGCCATTGCCTGGGTAATACTGGTGCGTACGGCCGTGCAGCAGCGCCTCGGTAGGAGGTAGTTGGTATTGATTATTGGGTACGGGGTAGCAAGTAGCGGGCAGTTAGTATTGAGAAAGGTGCACGGCAGCGCAACCCAGGCCCTAGGTCGGCCATACGCACCTAACACCTAACACCTAACACCTAACACCTAACACCTAACACCTAACACCTAACACCTAACACCTAACACCTAACACCTAACACCTAACACCTAACTCCTAACTCATCTTCACCTTCACGCGCATTGCCATCAGACCTTTTACGCCTTGCAGTTCCTCCAGCTCAAGCTCTTCTACTTCGGGTTCGAGCATGTTGCGGTCTTGCAGGTAGTCGATGTACTCCTGGTATTCGGCGGCTTCGCGGGCCTGGGCGTACACCAAGGCAATGTGGCCGGGCTGGGTTAGCCGCTCGCCGGTACCCACCACTGTGGCTTTGTCAATCCGCTTCTTGATGATTTCGTAGCGGATGTTGTAGGCGCCATCCACGTCGAACTGGCGCTCATCGGTGCGGAAGCGGATGCTCAGGGCTTGGCTGTGAATGAGAATGAGCTGGGTGGTTTCGAGCGGCACGGGTAGGGTAGGCTTGAGGCGGTGCGTGAGCCGGGTAACTTCGCAGCTTATCAGCAACTGCCACAAACGCAGGTTTTTAAGGAAGATCAGGTCGAAGGTTTTATCGTGCACCAAGGAGGCTCCGATGTAGATGTTGTACTCTACGCCATCGGTTTTGAAGCGCTGGAAGTAGTGCGGAAACATCTGCTGGGCCCGCCGATTTTCCTCGTCGAGGTAGTCGCTCACGGCATCGTTCAGCTGCGTAATGCTTTGCTCGAAGGCCTTGCGGCGCTTGTACAAAATGCCCAGTTCGGGGTCGATGTTCGACCAATAGTCGCTGATGACGGGCCGCAGCTCGGGGGTGTGCTGGGCCAGGTACTCGAACAGCGGCTCCACCTCGGTTTTTACCGATTCCAGGATGTTCACCTCGTCGCCGGTAAGGATGCCCTGGCGCAGGCGGCGCAGGTTTTTGGTGACGTAGAACTTGAGCTCGTCGAGGATGGGCAGGGCCTGGTACTCGGTGGCTTTTTTGAGCACGCGGTTGGCCAGCGTCAGGTGCTCTACCAGGTCGCCCTGAATGGCCTCGTTGCGGGCCGTGCTGGAGCCGCGCACGTCGGAGGAGCCGTAGAGCGGGTACACATCGTGAAACACGATGGGCTCCATTTCGGCGTTTTTATTGCCCTCGTCGAGCTTTTCGAGCAGGTTGATGGCCGCATCAGTAAAGCGCCACTCCAGGCTAGGGTGGATGGCCGTAAACTTCTCCTTGATGATGGCCTGCACCCGCGTCTGGATTTCCTCGGCGTTGCGCTTTACGGCCACCGCAAACAGCGGCAGAAACGCATTCACGTTGTCGAGGGCAAACTCATCCAGGTCGCCGGCTTTGGGCGAGCCCAGCTCCAGCAGGCCCACCGCGTCGTCGCCGTAGGGCAGCAGGGCCAGAATAGCCGAGCGGATGCCGATGCTCAGCAGCTGCTCGCGCAAATCCTCCGGGATGTCGGCGGTTTGCACATCCTCCAGCACCAACGGCCGCCGCTGTTGCGACACCTGCGCGTAGATGCGCCGGAAGCCGGAGTTGGCATCCTGGCGCTGCAGCTGCTTCATCAGGAAGCTGTGGTTGATTTTCCGGCCGAAGTCGACGAATGCCTTTTTCTTTTCGTCGTAGGCGGCGATGCCCAGCTGCAAAAAAGGGCGCCCAAACAGCACGCGCAGCTTTTCCTGAATCTGCTCGAGCCGGTCGGAGGCTTGCAGCACATCGCGCTCGAGCAGGTCGTATTTCAGCTCCGACAGGATTTCCTGGTTCGTGACGTCGCTCAGGTGCAACACGTTGAAGCCTTCGAGCGCGAAGTTTTCTGGGGGCAGCAGCGTGCGCCACAGCTCCGTGTTGTAGGGGTTGCGCCGGAGCTGTTCCATTTGCTCCACCGCAAGCTCGGGGCGCTGGCCTACCACCCGAATATCCAGAAAAGCCGAGTTGAACGACACGCTGTAGTGGCGGTACAGGCCGATGTGGTAATCGGGCACCGTGAAGATGACGGTGCCATTGCTGTCGGGCAGATCTACGCCGTAGAGCTTCTCCAGAATCTGGGCGTACACCATGTGCACCATGTGGCGCTCCATGGTGGCCGAATCGATGTTGAGCGGCTGCTTTACGCGCTTATCGGGGGCCAGCAGCACCTCCGCGAACCTAGGCGTGTGGTAAAAGCTGTAGCGCTGAAACGGCGGAATGGCCCCGCTGATTTCGATATCGAACGAGGCCGGCGGAAACACGGCCACCATCAGGGCCTGCACCAGGGTTTGGTGCGTATCGAGCACGCTGGGCTCGGTGATGGTGCCGCGCAGCTCGGGCACGCGCTCCACCTCGCGCATGATGCCGCGGGCCAGCAGCGCAATGCCGGGGTTGGCATCCTCGGTGCGGGCCTGCCACCACGCAATGATGGGTTCGAGGCTTAGGGTGGTCTGAAAAAAGAATATCGGCGCGGGGGCCGTGGTAACGTCGGACGACTGGGGCATAGGGGAGGGCAACTGCCGGGTGGCAAACCGGGGCGGTTTGCGGTAGCACTAAGTACTATACGCAGTTGGCCGGCCCCCGGACGTAGCCCTTGCGCCCCTAGCGCGTGAGGACGGTAACGGCGGGTTGGGCCCCGGCGCCCGTGGTGGCCTCCACGAAGGTATTGTTGAGGTAAAACGACTTCTCCGTGTTCTGGTAGCAGGTGCAGCAGTCATCGGCCTCCACCTTGCCTTTCAGGGTAATGCCGCCGATGAAATAGCGCTTGCGCACCGGCGAGTTACGCGCCGCACCGGTAAGCAGAATGGCGTAGCGGTGCGAGTCGCGCGGCTCGGGCATACCCAGCTTACGCCCGAAGCGCTGCGTGAAGGGCTCGGTGTTGTCGATGACGATGGGCGTGAAAGCCGTGGCGCGCGTGCGAGTCAGGCGCACGGTGTCGGTTTTTTGCACGTTGAGCGAATCGTCGGGCCAGATGCTGTTGTAGCGCACAAGCACCACGTTGGTTAGCTCGGCTGCCCGGAAACCGCGCCCGTTGCTGGCCGAGTCGGCGCTGAACTGAAAAATCAGGGCATCGGTGCGGTAGTTCCGGCAGTTGCAGGCCACGGAGCCGCAGCAGCCGGCAAAAAGAGCCGCACCCAGCAGCGGCAGCACAAACATCAGAAACAATCGACGAAGCATAGCGCGAAGGTAACGCCCCTGCGGCACCGCTAGTACCTAGGGCCAGCCGTACATTGCCCTAAACGCAACAAGCCGCCCCTAGGTGGGGCGGCCTGTGCCGGAATATGGGAGGTTGCAGGGGCGTTTACTCCTTCACGAACCGTCGGGTTTCGGTGTGGCCCTTGCTCGTGATTTTGTAGAGGTAAGTGCCACGGCCTAGGTCGGCGAGGTTCACGTCGAGCGAGTGGGTGCCCTTGTCCTGCTTGCCGTCGAAGAGGGTGCGCAGGGTTTTGCCGCGCTCATCGAGCAGCTCCACCTTCACGTTGCCATCCTTTTTCACCTCGTACTCGAGGCGCTGCGAGCTACTGGCCGGGTTGGGGTACAAGGCGGCGCGGCCGGTGCCGGCGTTGCGCTCGGCTTTGGCCGGGGCGTTGGGGTTCATCAGCAAAAAGCGCGAGGGCCCGAAGAAGTTCTGGCGGTTGCCGGAGCCGTTACCGCGCTTCTGCTGCCACTGCGCACGCTTTTGCTGCTGCTCGGGCGTGAGGTTTTTCTGGGACAGCGCCTGTAAATCGGCGGCCCACTTGTCGCGCTGGGGCTTTACCTCCTCGGCCAGGCGGTTTATTTGCGCGTCGTACTTCTGCGCCAGGCGGGCTACGTTCTCCATCACGGCCTTGCGCTCGGTGCGTAGCTGCTGCAGTTGCTGCTTCTGGGCATCCGTCAGGGGCACGCGCTGGCCTTTGGGCGTACCCTCGGGGCGGAAGCTCTTGCGCAGCGCCGCCTGCCGCTCACCCAGGCTTTTCAGCTGGCCACGGTAGGTTTCGAGCTGCGTTTTATCGGCGCTGCTCATTTGGGCATCCAGCTTCTGGCGCTGCTGGCGTACCACGGGCATCACGTTTTCGCGCAGGTAGGTGCGCACTTCGGGGTTGGCTTTGCGCGGGCCGCCGCGGTGGCCGTGCTTGCCCATGCCCTGGGCATTTTGCTGGGTGCCGCGCACCTGGGCCCAAGCCGTGCCGACGGTGGCAGTAGCGGGCAGGAGGGCGAACGAGAAGGCCAGCGCCTTAAGCCAGGAATTGGTTTTCATGCTTATGTGAGTAGAAGGAAGTTGTTACCTGTTTTCTACTCGCATAGATGCCGCAACGTGCCTGGGGTTTAATGCCGGGCAAAAAGTTTGCTGGGCCCCAGGCCTGCATGCTGGGCAGGCGCGCCGCAGCACCTAGGGCGTCAGCGCTTCACGAAGGCTACATCGAAACGGCCGTCGGTTAGCTGCACCACATCGGAGGGTACTTCGCCCAACCCTTTTACGCGCACCAGCTTGCCGCCGAAGCTGCCCGCAATGGTGCGGGTGGCGGCGTCGTAGCGCGTAATGGTCAGGGTGCCGCCCTTGGTGGAGACGTAGTAATTGAGGGCGTCCTGGGTGCCTTTGGGGTAATAGAAAACCTTGGCGTACTTCTCCATGCTCTGCACGCCCAGCGGCAGGGTGGCCGGCACCTCCGGAAACGACGCCGGCATGATTTCGATCATCACGTGGCTGCCGTCGGCCAGATTGCCGCCCAAATTCAGCGCATTCATCATCAGAATGCAGGTGTTGAAGCCCGGCTTGCCCGTCAGCGACTTGCCGTTCACCTTCACACTAAAAGTGTTGGCCGGTGCCGCTGCCCGAAAGCCAAACAACATCAGCAGAAGCGCCGGCGCTACAAACCGACCAATAGCAGAAGTTTTCATGGGGCACGAACGGTTGAAGAACATAGGCAACACACGGTGCCGCAAAGCCAGCTGCCGCGTAAGGCCGGTTATTAAGTTAGCTGATTTGAATTGTGGCGCAAACGATAAAGCTTAGGATAAATCAGGGTTGAGCAGAAGTGGCAGCTTTAGGTAAACCTGCCGCATTGCCGGCCTGAAAAAGCAGCAGCCCGGGCCCCGCACGTTGCGGAACCCGGGCTGCTGTGCTTGCCTGGCGGTAGCTGCGCAGTGCAGCACCTAGGGCTAGTGGTTGCGCGAGGCGGCCACCGGGGTAGAGGTTTCTTCCTCAAACAAGTCATCGATAGGCTCGCCCTGGTAGTTATCCACAAACTCGCCTTCCCAGCGGGCAATTACGGCCGTGGCCAGGCAGTTGCCCATTACGTTTACGGCGGTGCGGGCCATGTCCATCAGCGCATCAATGCCCAGAATGATGAACACCGGCCACGAGGGCAGGTTGAACGAGGCTACCGTAGCCAGCAGAATTACCAGCGAGGCGCGCGGCACGCCGGCCACGCCTTTCGAGGTGAGCATCAGCGTGAACACCATTACCAATTGCTGACCTAGGGTCAGCTCGATGCCGGCCGCCTGGGCCACGAACACGGCCGCCAGCGAGAGGTACAGCGTGGTGCCATCGAGGTTGAAGGAGTAGCCCGTGGGCATTACGAAGGCCACCACGCGGCGCGGTACGCCGATGCTTTCCATCGCCTCCATGGCGCGGGGCAGCGCCGCCTCCGACGAGGTAGTGGCAAAGGCAATGCTCACCGGCTCGGCAATGGCCTGCACAAAGCGCTTAATCGGGATGCGTGCAATCAGGGCCATCGGCAGCAGAATCAGCACCACAAAGGCAATAAGGGCCACGTAGAGCGTGAGCAGCAGCTGCAAGGCATTGAGCAGCGGCGCAAAACCCATTTTGCCAACCGTGTAGGCAATGGCGCCGCCCACACCCAGGGGCGCGAAGAACATAACCACGTTGGTGAACTTGAACATCACCTCCGACAGGCTTTCCGACCACTCCAGGATGGGTTTGCGGTGCTGCTCTTTCACCATGGCCAGGCCAATGGCGAAGATGATGGCAAACACCACCACCTGCAGCACTTGGCCCTCGGCCACTGATTTGGCAATGTTTTCGGGGAAGATGTGCAGAATGATGTCGGCCGTGGTTTGCTTCACGGTCTGCAGCGTTTCGGTTTCGGTGTTGCCGGCCTGGCTGATGCCCACGCCCGCGCGCGACAGGTTGATGGCCGCCAAGCCGATGAACAGCGCGAAGGTGGTAACCACCTCGAAGTAAATGAGGGCTTTGAGGCCCATGCGGCCCACCTTTTTCAGGTCGGAGTGGCCGGCAATACCTACCACCAGCGTGGCAAATACCAGCGGGGCGATGATGGTTTTGACCAAGCGCAGGAACACATCCGACAGCACCTTAAGGCTTTGGGCCTCCTGCGGGAAATCGGCGCCCACTTCGGCCCCAACCAGCATGCTCACCACAATCCAGAAGGTGAGGGAGCGGCGGACCGAAGCCCAAACGACGATGGCCACCAGGGCTGCCCAGCGGGCGGCCATGGGCACGGCGGGCGGCAGGGCAACCACGCCGTAATGCGACAAGGCGGTGAGGAGGGCAGCCAGCAGCAGCAAGGCTATGGCCGGCACGGCAACGCGCGTAAGCTTCATAAGCAGCAATAAGTCCAGTCTTCGGCTCGGATGGGGGTGCCGAAGGTGGACAAAGATAGACGTTTGGGCGGCAGTCTGCGGATGTGCGCGGCCGGCTTAATTTGCACCCCTGCCCGGGTGGGCTCGTATTGCTTCGTTATGCTGCACTGGTCCATCAGCTCGCTCGAGCTGCCGCTTCGCTTTACCTGGAAGATTTCGCGCAACGCTTCCGATGCCAAAACCAACCTGCTGGTGCGCGTAGGCGAGGGCCCGCAGGCCGGTTGGGGCGAGGCCGCGCCCAACGTGCGCTACGCCGAAACGCCCGAGCTGCTGCTGGCCCAGTTTGCCGCCTTGCAGCAAGCCGGCCTGGGGCACGTGCAGCACCTCGACGACCTCACGGCCCTGCTCGAGGTGGCCCAGCCTGCCCACGCGCTGCGCTTCGCGGTGGAGTCGGCGTACGTGCACTACCTGGCCAAGCAACAGCAGGTAAGCGTGCCCGAATTGCTGCAGGTGCCCACGCCCGCGGCAGCCGTGCCCACAGCCTTTACCTTGCCCATTATGGAGCCCGGCGCCGTGGCGGCGTTTGTAGCGGCGCAGGGCATGGCCCGCTTCCCGCTGCTGAAAGTGAAAGTAAACCAGGAAGGCGGCGCCGATTTGCTGCGCGAGCTGACGCGGCTGCTCCCCGGCCACCCCTTGCTGGTGGATGGCAACGAAGCCTGGCACGACGCCGACGGCCTGCTGCGCTTTGTGGAAGCCGTACGCGACTTGCCCGGCCTGAATGTGCAGCTGCTGGAACAGCCGCTGCCCGCCCATTGCGCCGACGACTACCGCCACCTGCACAGCCGTAGCCCCTGGCCGCTCATCGCCGACGAATCGGTGACCGACACGGCCGATTTCGCGGCCATTGCGCGGCAGTTTCACGTGCTGAACATGAAGCTGATGAAAGCCGGCGGCTACCTCAACGGCGTGCGGCTACTGCGGCAGGCGCAAGCGCACGGTTTGCGCACCATGATTGGCTGCATGGTCGAAACAAGCCTAGGTATCTGGTCGGCGCTGCAGCTCAGCGGCCTGGCCGAGGTCTGCGACCTGGATGGCTTCCTCATCGTGCGCGACGAGCCGTACGGCCTGGTGCACGAAGCCAACGGCCACCTCGCGGCGCAACCGGAGATACCAGTTGTTAGCTATTAGCTGCTGGCTGTCAGCCCTAGGTCGAAAGCTAGCAGCTGACAGCCAGCAGCTAACAACTAATAACCAACAGCTTATTTTACGTTGCGCATTTGCTCGTCGAGGGCCTTAATCTGGCTGTCGAGCTGGCTGGTATCGGGCAGTTTGGGGTGCCCCTGGCTTAGCAGCGAAATCTTTTGGTTGAGCAGCTGCAGCTTCTGGGCCATCAGCTCGACGCGGCGGCCTAGGTCGGCAATGCGCTGCTCGGCCTCGGCAGTGCTGGGCACCGCGCCCTGGTCGAGGGTGCCGAACTTGGCGTCGGCGGGGGCGGTTTCGCCGCGGGCAGCGGCGGCGCTTTGCGGCGTGGCGTACACAATGCTGCCGTCGGCGCGCACGTAGTCGCCTTCTTTCAGGGTGGTAATCTTGCCGCCGGGCAGCTCCACAATACCGCTCTTCACGTTTACTTTGGTGCCGTTGGGCAGGCGCACGTTCTGGCTCAGGCCGGTGGTTTTGGTGCCGCTGCGCTTTACCACCGAGCCGTTTTGCATGACAAACTGGTCGGTGTTTTGCAACTCGCGCTGGTTATCTTGCTGTGCAGCTTGGGTTTGCCCTGGCGTGTTTTGGGCCTGCACGGCCGATGCCGTGGTAAGCAGAGCGCCAAAAGCGAGCAGGAGGGAGGTCAGCTGTTTCATACGAGGGAAGGAGTGTGGTCTGATTTGTGCTATTGCCGCACGCCCCTCCATACGGCAACTGCCAAACAAAAGGTAGGGCATGCAGCTTATGAAAAAATAGCGGAACGATGTTGCTACATATAATGTATGTACATATATTTGCATCGCATTCCAGATAACGCATGAAGCTCGAAGACGAAATCCAGCAGCGGGTGTTCAAAAGCGCCTACCAAAAAGCCTACCTGAATGTGGTTTTTACGGCAGGGTGGCTGCAGCAACGTCTGGCCGCCGCCTTCAAGCCCTATGGCATTACACTGCCGCAGTACAACGTGCTGCGCATTTTGCGGGGGCAGCACCCCAAGCCCGCTACGGTGAATCTGCTCATCGAACGCATGCTCGATAAAACCAGCAACGCCTCGCGCATTGTGGATAAGCTGGAAGCCAAAGGCCTGGTAACGCGGCAGGTGTGCCCCAGCAACCGCCGCGCCGTCGACATCCGCATTACCGAAGCCGGCCTCGATTTGCTGCAGCGCACCGAGGACCTGGCCAATGCCCAGCACAGCGGCCTCGAAAACCTCAGCGCCGAAGAGGCTGCGCAACTCAGCGACTTACTCGATAAAATCCGCAGCTAAACCCTGGCTGCTCATACAACCTCCGTTCTCTCACACGCTTAAAATCATGAAAAAATTCGTTCTGCCCCTGCTGCTCGTAGGCGCTCTGTTTACTGCTCCGGCCCACGCTCAGGAGAAGTTTGGCGTTAAGAAAACCACCCCTGGCACCGCCAAGGCCAACAACAACGCCTACGCCGTGCAGCCGCAGCTGAGCACCCTAGGTTGGGTGGGCAAAAAAGTAGGTGGCCAGCACAACGGCACCGTGGCCCTGAAAGAAGGCCAAGTGCTGGTGCGTGGCAACCAGGTTACGGGTGGCACCTTCACCTTCGACATGAACTCGATTAAGGTGGATGACATCAAGGATGCCGACTACAACGGCAAACTGGTGGGCCACCTGAAGAACGACGACTTCTTCGGCGCTGAGAAATTCCCGACCGCCACTTTCGTCATCACCAACCTGAAGCCCCTGAAAGGCGACGCCAACGGCAACAACGCCCTGGTAACCGGCAACCTCACCATCAAAGGCAAAACCAACGCGGTTAGCTTCCCGGCCAAAGTAGGCGTGAAGGACGGTGTGGCTTCGGCCTCGGGCGTGGCTACCGTCGACCGCACCAAGTACGACGTGAAATACGGCTCGACCTTGTTCGGCGCTGCTGCCGACAAAGCCATCGACGACAATTTCACGCTGAGCTTCAACGTAATTGCTAAGCAGCAAGCTCAGTAATCGACCTCTTACTCAGTAAGACCACAAGCGAGAACGGCCCCACCTGCAGTGCAGGTGGGGCCGTTCTCGCTTGTGGCACTCAGAGCACCTAGGGCTGGTTAGTGCTGGCCACCGTTGTTGGCGGGGGCGGGGCTGGCTGCAGGGGCCGGCGCCGCCGCAGGCGCTTCGGGCGTAGTAGCCGGGGCCGCGGCGGGCGTGGCGGCGGTGCTGTTGCGTAGTACTACGCGCAGCGGGGCTACGTTGACTTCGCGCAGCGGCAGAATGCCGTGCACCGTTTCGCCCGGCTTAATTACCTTGTTGGTGAGGTCGTAGGTGGCAAACTCGTTGCGGAGGTTTTTGTTGGCGCCGCTGGCACCCAGCATGTTGCCTACTGCTACGGCCGGGCCCCACGGGAATAGCGTGCCGCCGGTGGTCTGGCCGGTCATGGGGTCGGTAGAGCCGCCTAGGCGCCCGATGCCGAGCACGTAGAGCAGGTAAATGGCCACGCCCTGTTTCAGGTCGTTGGCGGCCTGCACCGACGGAACGGCTTGCACCGGACGGTCGCCGAAGTACAATTCCAGGTCGCGCGAGAAGTTGATGTCGGCGCTGGTGTTGTTTTTCACGCTCACAGCCACTACCTGGTAGCCCTGCTTGCGCTCTTTCTTGACGTACTTTTTGTTTGGCCCGTTGGTAATGAGGGCGCTGTACTTGTAGCCGAACTCAACGGGTGAGTTAGCAGCGCTTACCGATTGGTACGTGGCAATGCGTGCCGGACGGATGGGCGAATAGCTGCCTGCACAGCTCGTCAGGCCGAGGAATGCACAACCGGTAAGAATACGGGTAAGGTTTTTCTGCATAATTGGATGAAGAAGGGAGTTGAAGCGTGTAACTGCAGTAAGCTCAGCCTTCAAATCTAAATGGGTTTCCGCATCCTATCTTAATATTTTTATACAATAACCATTTTGTTATAACAATTGTGGCTTAAGCGCAAGAGCCCGTCAACGGACATGCTTTACAGGTGCGGTAGCTCCAGTTCTTTGGGCAACGCGTAGCGCAGCTGGCGGTGCTTTTCGTGGGCGCGCAGCGTAGTCAGTATTTCATCGATTTCGGGTTTGTACTCCAGCCACAAATCCTCGTGCAGCTTGGGCACCAGCTTGGCCGTGCGCAGCAGCATGCGCACCGTAGCCACGTAAAACGACTGGAAGTAGCCGTTGAAAAACTCGCTGTACTCCTCCAGCACCAGGCGCAGTGTGTAAAGGCTGAGTTCCACCTCCAGGCGTTTGTCTTTGGTGATGCGCTTGGCCCGGGCAATTTCCTTGGCGGCTTTACCCAGGGCCCGCGAAAGGGCGCGGTTCATTACGCGGCCGTTGGCTTTTTGCAACAGCTCGGCAATGCGCTCGGCGTGCTCGTCCTGGATAATGCGCAGATCTACCTCAGGCAGAATTTCGTAGCGCAGCAAGTCGTACAGCTCGGCGTCGCGGCGCACGGCTTTCAGCAACAGATCTTCTTTTTCTTTATCGGAAAGCTGCCGCAGGGCGCGTTTGAAGTCGGTGGAAGGAGCGGGCATTCTTTGGGCGAAGGAAGAATGAGGAATGAAGAAGGAGGTGGTGGGTTGGTTGGGCTGCGGTTTTTCGGCTGTCATCCTGAAGCGCGAGCCGAACCGAAGGTCGACGTAGTCAAGGACCTTATCACGCCTGAACAACCTAGGGTTAAAACCTCATGCCGAGCTTGTAGAGGCATCTCGCGTGCGAACGCCGGATAGTATCCGCTCCCTCTCTACGATGTCGCGCATGGAGCGAGGTAGGGGGGCGTGCTCCGGAGGGGTCCCGTGAGGCCCTGACGTGGTAAGGTCCTTCGCTTTGCTCAGGATGACAATACTATCCGGCGTCAACACCCCAGATGTCTCGCTTTGCTCGACATGACAGCCGTGCAGCCGTGGCTCCTCCTCTCTTTGGATAGGGGGCCGTGCCCCGAAGGGGTCCCGTGAGGCCCTTACTGCCCGCTGGTGTTGCTGCCCGCGGCCGGGGTTTCCGGTTTAAGGTACATATCGAGGTAGTTTGTGATTTTGGTGTAGAGGTGCACCCGGTCTTTGCCGCCTACGTTGTGCGGGTGGCCAGGGTACACAAAATAGTCGAGCTGCACGCCTTTATCGACGGCGGTTTTGAGGTAGGCTTGGCTGTGCTGCCACACCACCACATCGTCGATGGTGCCGTGGATCATCAGCAGCGGCGCCTTTAGGTTCTCTACGTAGTTCAGCAGGTTGGCCTTTTGGTAACCCTCGGGGTTTTCCTGCGGGGTGTCCATGTAGCGCTCGGTGTACATCACCTCGTACAGGCGCCAGTCGATAACGGGGCCGCCGGCCACGCCTACCTTAAAGGTGCCTTGCGGCGCGCGCGTAAGCATAGTCGTGGTCATGAAACCGCCGTAGCTCCAACCGTGCACGCCAATGCGCTGGGCATCCACGTAGGGCAGCGACTTCAGGTAATCAACACCCTTGAGCTGATCGGCCAGCTCCTGCGTGCCCAACTGCCGGTGGGTGGCCTGCTCGAATGGCAAGCCGCGGTTGCCCGAGCCGCGCGAATCGACGGTGAACACCACGTATCCTTTTTCGGCCATCATCTGCATCCAGAGGTTGCCCCCGCCCAGCCACGAATCGGTTACAAGCTGCACGTGCGGGCCGCCGTACACGTAAATCACGGCCGGGTACTTCTTGTTCGGGTCGAAGTTGGGCGGCGTGATGATGCGGGCGTATAGGTCGGTTTGCCCATCGGCGGCCTTAATCGGAAACACCTTGGTGGCACCTAGGCGGTAGTTGGCCAAAGGGTTGGGTGCGTTCAGCAGCTGCAATTGGCTTTTGCCATCCTTGGTGCCCAGCACGGCAATGGTGCGCGGCGTAATCTGGCTGCTGTACGAATCAATCAGTAGCTCGCCCGAGGGGCTGAGCGTGCCGGTGTGGGTGCCCGCCCCGCTGCTGATGCGGCGCGGCTTGCCGCCACCTAGGGGCAGCGCGTAAAGCTGGCGCTGAATGGTGCCTTCCTGGTTGCTGGCGAAGTAGATGGTTTTGCCTTTGCCATCGAAGCCGAGCACATCGGTTACCAGCCACGGGCCTTTGGTGAGCTGGCGCAGCAGCTTGCCCGCGGTGTTGTAGAGGTAGAGGTGGTTGTAGCCATCGCGCTGGCTTTGCCACACAAATTGCTCGGGCTGGCCGGGCACAAACTGCAGCGGGTGCTGCGGCTCCACGTACTCCTTGTCGGTTTCCTCGAACAGGGTTTTTACCAGCGCGCCGGTAGCGGCATCGTACTGGCGCAGCCACATGTGGTTTTGCTCGCGGTTGAGCACGGCCACGTACACCGATTTTTCGTCGGGGCTCCAGCTGATGTTGGTGAGGTATTGCTCCTTCGGCTCGCCGGTTTGCAGAAACACGGTTTTGCCCGAGGCCACATCGTACACGCCCACGGTTACCTGGTGGCTTTTGTCGCCGGCCATGGGGTACTTAATGGGCTCGGCCTTGGCCGGCACTTCCGCGGTGTTAATCAGCGGGTAGTCCGTTACCATGGTCTGATCCATGCGGTAGTAGGCCAGCTTGTTGCCTTTGGGGCTCCAGAACGTGCCTTTGGTAATGCCGAACTCGGAGCGGTGCGCGGCCTGGCCATTCACAATGGCCGGGTTGCTTTCCGAGGTAACGGCCACGTTCTCCTTGCCGGCTTGGCTGATGAACAGGTTCTGCTCTTTGGTGTAGGCCACCCGCGTTTTGGTCGGGTCGAAATCCACGTTGTCGGCCCCGGCCTGGTAGCCAAACAGCTTGGTGGCCTTGCCATCGGTGGTGGAGTAGCGGAACACCTCGCGGCTGGGCATCGCAACCAGAAAAGCATCGGGCCCGAGCCACTGCACCTGCGGAAAGCCGGTGGCTTTTACGGCCGGGGCCCCGGCGGCCTGCAGCGCCTGCCCTAGGTTGCCGAGCGTTACCACGGTTTGCAGCGGCCCGCCTACGCGGCCACGCACCAGCTCGTCCTGCCCGCCTTGCGCCGGCTCGGCGGTGCGCACAAAGCTGTATTCGTCTTTCGAGCCGGGTATCCAGCTAAGCTGCCGCAGGTTGGCGGGGTTAAGGGCGGGGTTGCGGAAAGCGTCCTCTACGGTGAGGAGCTGCTGCTGCGCCAGCGCGGGCGAGCCGGCCAAAGCCAGCAATACTAGGGGCAGCGAAAGCCGCCGCAACATGAGGTGCATAAAACGCGAAAAGTGGGTGAGGACCGGGTAGGAATGTGCCCGAAAATTACAGCGGAATCAACAGATGTGCGGCCCCACAAATTCCGGCGCCGCGGCAACTATACCACGCCGCGGCATGTTATGCAGTACCATCGCGCGGCCCGCAACCTACCACCTGAAGCTGTACCTTTACGCCATGAACACTAAACCGCTGATTGCCCCGGAAGTGGATGTGTTGGTGCTGGAAGAAAGCACCGACCTGCGCGACCTTGTGGTATACAACGACGACGTAAATACCTTCGACCACGTCATCAAGACGCTTATTGATGTGTGCGGCCACGAGCCCATGCAGGCCGAGCAATGCACCCTGCTGATTCATTACAAAGGCCAGTGCACCGTAAAGGTCGGCTCGTACGATGAGCTGGAGCCCCTGTGTACGGCCATTCACGACCGCGGCATTTCGGCCGACGTAGTTTAGCCAGCTATTAGCCATTGGCGGTTAGCCATCAGCTTTTTTGCTGATGGCTGGCAACTAATAGCTAACAGCTAATAGCCAATAGCTTATTTCCGAATGGAATTTCCCTCCAAACTGATCGAAAACGCGGTAGCGGAACTCTCGAAGCTGCCCGGCATCGGCCGCAAAACGGCGTTGCGCCTGGCGCTGCACCTGCTGAAAGCCGAAACGGAAACGACCAGCTCGCTGGCCGAGGCCCTGGCCAAAATGCGCTTCGATATTCGCTACTGCAACACCTGCTACAACATCTCCGACACGGAGCAGTGCTCGATTTGCGCCAACCCGCTGCGCGACCATAGCACGGTGTGCGTCGTGTCGGACATCCGCGATGTAATTGCCATCGAAAACACCGGCCAGTACCAGGGCGTGTACCACGTGCTGGGCGGCGTTATCTCGCCCATCGAGGGCATCGGCCCCGGCGACTTGCACATCGAGCCGCTGATGAGCCGCATGCAAGGCGAGGACAGCGAAGTGAAGGAAGTTATCTTGGCCATCAGCCCCACGATGGAAGGCGACACCACGGCGTTTTACCTCACGCGTCGCCTGCGCGAGTTCCCCGAGGTGCACATCAGCTCCATTGCCCGCGGCATTCCGGTGGGCGGCGAGCTGGAGTACGCCGACGAGATTACCCTAGGTCGTTCGATTGTGGAGCGCCAGCGGCAGCTGCGCTAAGGCCGTATTCGCCATGCAAAACCGCCCCGGCTTTGTTGCCGGGGCGGTTTTTTGTTTTCAGGCCCAGGCAGTGCTGCTCTGGCGGCGGGCGGCGGCATATTAAAGAATCGAAACCTAGCGGTTAAGAAATCTAGAAGATGCAGCTCGTGCGTAGGTAGGGCATTAGCAAAGTCGCTAACTTTCGGTGTATTGCCTCTCCGCCCGTGCCCGCGTACCCCAAGCTTTCCGTCGTCATCGTTAATTACAATGTTTGCTACTTTCTGGAGCAGACGCTGTTATCGGTGCGCCGCGCTGTCGAAAAGCTGGGGCAGCCGGTAGAGGTTTTCGTGGTCGACAACAACTCCGTCGACCGCTCGGTGGCCATGGTGCGGCAGCGCTTTCCGGAGGTCATCCTCATCGAAAACCAGGACAACCCCGGCTTCAGCAAAGCCAACAACCAGGCCTTGCGCCAAGCCAAGGGCGAGTACCTGCTGCTGCTGAACCCCGATACGGTGGTGGAGGAAGATACCTTCCGGGCGTGCTGCGAGTTTATGGATGCCCACCCCAAAGCCGGCGGCCTGGGCGTGAAGATGCTCGACGGCCAGGGCAAGTTTCTGCCCGAAAGCAAGCGCAGCCTGCCCACGCCCTGGATTGCCTTCTACAAAGTGTTTGGCTTAGCGGCCCTGTTTCCTAAGTCGCGCAAATTCGGCCGCTACCACCTAGGGTTTCTCGACCAAGACCAGACGCACGAGATTGAGGTGCTGAGCGGCGCGTTTATGCTGATGCGCAAAGCCGCCCTTGAGCAAGTAGGCCTGCTCGACGAGGACTACTTTATGTACGGCGAGGACATCGACCTCTCGTACCGGCTTACGCAGGGCGGCTGGAAAAACTACTATTACCCCGGCACGCGCATCATCCACTACAAGGGCGAAAGCACCAAGCGCACCTCGGTAAACTACGTGTTCGTGTTTTACCGGGCCATGGTCATTTTCGCCCAAAAGCACTTCGCGCCCAAGCAAGCCGGCGCGTTTTCGCTGCTGATCAACTTTGCCATCTGGCTGCGCGCCGGGGTGGCCCTAGGTCGGCGCTTCTGGGACAAGGCCTGGCCCGTGCTGCTCGATGCAGGTATCATCCTGGGCGGCATGTACTTCCTGAAGGATTACTGGGAGCAGAACCACAAGTTTGTGCCCACGCCGTATCCGCCGCAGTACATGCTGGTGGCCGTGCCGGCCTACATTGTGGTGTGGCTTAGCTCGGCCTACCTCAGCGGCTCCTACGACGAACCGGCCAAAACTTCGCGCATTGCGCACGGTATCCTCATCGGTACAGTGCTGATTTCGGCTATTTCCAACTTCCTCGACGCCTGGCGTTTTTCGAAGGCGCTGATCATCCTGGGCGGCGTGTGGGCCGTGGGCGCCATGGTGGCGCGCCGCGTGGTGCAGCACTTCATCCGCTACCGCGACCTGCGCCTCTCGGAGCAGCCGCCCAAGCACATTGCCATTGTGGGCTCGGAGGCCGAGAGCCAGCGCGTACGTAGGCTGCTGGGTGCCGCAGCGGTGCAAGCACGCATCCTGGGCTTCATCAGTCCCTCCGACGAAGGCTCGGCCGCCGCTACGCCCGCCGACCAGTTGGGCTCGTTGCGTCAGCTGGCCGAAGTGCTGCGCATTTACGACGTGACGGAGCTGGTGTTCTGTGGCAAAGACCTCACGGCCAGTCAGATTATGGGCAACATGGTGCAGCTGCAGGATACGCACCCCGAGGTGGCCTTCAAGATATTGCCCGAAGACAGCGACTACATCATCGGCAGCTCTTCCAAAGATTCGCCCGGCGACTATTACGCCCTCGAAATCGAGCTGAACCTCTACAAGCCCCAGCAGCGGCGCGTGAAGCGCCTGCTCGATATTGTCATCAGCGTGGTTGTGTTGGTGGGCACGCCCTTGGTAGTGTTGCGCCAGCGCGCTACCCTAGGTGGTTTTTTGCGCAACGTGCTGCGGGTGCTGCTGGGGCGGCGCACGTGGGTGGGGCTGCGCTACATGGCGCCGCGCACCGGCACGCCGCGGGCCGTGTTTTCGCCGGCCGACGAGGCCGTGCATGCCAACTTCGCGCTGAACGACGCCACACGCCGCCGCCTGGAGCTGATTTACGCCCGCGACTACTCGCCCGCCGACGATCTGCGGCTGGTGCTGCGCAATTTTCAGGTGCTGGGGCAGGAGTAGGAGGGGTGCAACCCAGGGTTGCTTCGTCCGGTTGATTGGGTGTGGTTTGTGCAAAGCGGGCCCGTGTGCTATACTGCGTGCCGCGCCTATCTGCGTACCTTTGCGCTTTCCCCATTTCCTACCCCAAGCCTGCATTCCCCCATGTCGAACGCTGCCGCAACGCTAGCAACCTCGTTCTTATCCGACCGCATCAACGCGTTGGAAGAGTCGCAAACCATTGGCATGGCCAAAAAGGCCCGCGAGCTGGCGGCCCAAGGCGTCGACGTGATTAGCCTGAGCTTCGGCGAGCCGGACTTTCAGACCCCGCAATACATCAAGGACGCGGCCAAAAAGGCCATCGACGACGGCTATACCTTTTACACGCCTGTGCCCGGCTACCCCGAGCTGCGCGCCGCCATTGCCGAGAAGTTCAAGCGCGACAACAACCTCGACTACAAGCCCGAAAACATTGTGGTGAGCACGGGCGCCAAGCAGAGTATTGCCAACGCCGTGATGAGCCTGGTGAACCCCGGCGACGAGGTGCTCATCTTCTCGCCTTATTGGGTTAGCTACGAGGAGATTGTGAAGCTGGCCGAGGGCACGCCCATCAAGCTGGTGGGCACCCTCGAAAACGACTACAAAGTAACCGCCGAGCAGCTCGAAGAGGCCATTACGCCCCGCACCAAGCTGGTAATGTACTCGTCGCCGTGCAACCCCACCGGCTCGGTGTTCTCGCGCGAAGAGCTGGCCGCCATTGCCGAGGTAGTGGCCCGCAACCCCCACGTGCACGTAATTGCCGACGAGATTTACGAGTACATCAACTTTGTGGGTGAGCACGTGAGCCTGGCGCAATTTGCCGAGGTTAAGGACCAGATAATCACCGTCAACGGCTTCTCGAAGGGCTATGCCATGACGGGCTGGCGCATTGGCTACCTGGCGGCCCGCAAGGAAATTGCCGCCGCCTGCGAGAAAATGCAAAGCCAGATTACCTCGGGCACCTGCTCCGTGGCGCAGCGCGCCGCCCTGGCCGCCCTGCAAGGTGGCCGCACCTCGGCCGACGAGATGGTGGAGGCCTACCGCCGCCGCCGCGACCTGGTGCTGGAACTCGTGCGCGACATTCCGGGCCTGAAAACGCCCACCCCGAGCGGCGCTTTCTACGTGTTCCCGGAGGTGTCGTCGTACTTTGGCAAAACCACGCCCGAGGGGCAGGTAATCGACAACGCCTGCGACCTGGCCATTTACCTGCTCAACGACGGCCACGTGGCCACCGTTGATGGTGGTGCCTTCGGGGCGCCGCAGTGCCTGCGCATGAGCACCGCCGCCGCCGACGAGAAGCTGCGCGAGGCTTTCCGCCGCATCAAGGTTAGTCTGGCCAAGCTGGCTTAAGCGCATACCCGAAATTGCCTTAGGTAACCAGGCCGCACCCCGTTAGGGTGCGGCTTTTTGTTGGGCCGCCCCGGGTGCCTGCCTACAAACCCAGGCCACACACTACCTAGCCGCGGGCTATCTTTGCGGCTTCATTCGCCATTCTGCTTTCCGATGCCTGCAGCCGCTTTGTCGTCGTCCGCCACGCTTACCGATCTTTTTGCCGCTTTCAACGACCTGACCGTGCTCATCGTGGGCGACGTGATGGTGGATGCCTACGTGTGGGGCAAAGCCGGGCGCCTGTCGCCGGAGGCCCCCGTGCCCATCGTGAACGTGACGCGCACCGAGCAGCGCCTGGGCGGAGCGGCCAACGTGGCCCTGAACGTGCAAGCCCTAGGTGCCACGCCGCTGCTGTGCGCCGTGATTGGCGACGATGCCGGCGGCGACCAGCTACTGCACCTGCTGCACGAGCGGCACCTGCCCGCCGATGGCCTGGTGCGCAGCGCCGAGCGGCCCACCACGGTAAAGCAGCGCATCCTGGCCCACGGCCAGCACCTGCTCCGCATCGACTCGGAAGTTGAAACCGACCTGACTACCACCGAAGACGCCGCCCTGACCGAAGCCTACGAACAATTGCTCGACCGCGCCGATGTGGTCATCTTCGAAGACTACGACAAAGGGGTATTGAACGCCGAACGCATTGCCAACTTCATTGCGCTTGCACGCCAGAAGGGCGTACCCACCGTCGTCGACCCGAAAAAGCGCAACTTCCTGGCTTACCGCGGCTGCACGCTCTTCAAGCCCAACCTGAAAGAGCTGCGCGAAGGCCTGAAGCTGGAGTTTGCCGACGGCGACAACGCGGGCCTCGAACACGCCGTTGCGGTGCTGCGCCAGCACCTCGCGCCCGAAATGGTGCTGGTTACGTTGTCGGAGCGCGGCGTTTTCTGCGATGCTATGTCGGGCCCGGTGTACCTGCCCGCCCACGTGCGCGCCATTTCCGATGTTTCGGGTGCCGGCGACACGGTAATCAGCATTGCCGCGCTGTGCGTAGCCCTCGGCACCAGCCCCGAGGCCATGGCCGCCCTGGCCAACCTAGGCGGTGGTTTGGTGTGCGAGCAAGTGGGCGTAGTGCCAATTGAGAAAGGTCGACTGCTGCAAGAAGCTGAAGCTGCCGAAGTGCTGTAAGCTGCTTACGCGCCGAGTACCGCATTCATCGTTTGTCATCCTGAGCAAAGCGAAGGACCTTATCACGCCAGGTAGATATTACTATCCAACGTGATAAGGTCCTTCGCTTTGCGTACGCTAGATGCAGGATGACAAAATGCGGAACGACAGTGGATTGCCCTACGCCAGATCCTGGCGCATGCGGGTGCTGTGCTCCTTCACCGTTTCCACAAAAACCTTTACACGGTCGGGGTTGGTGTCGGGGTATACGCCGTGGCCCAGGTTGGCAATGTGGCGCTGCGGGCCGAAACGCTCCAGCATTTCGATGGTGGCGGCGCGCACTTGCTCGGGCGAGCCGTAGAGGGCGCAGGGGTCGAGGTTGCCTTGCAGGGTTTTGTCGCCCACGAGCTGGCGCACGGCCCGGGGGTCTTCGTTCCAGTCGAGGCCGATGGTGCGGCAGGGCATCTGGGCGAAGTCCTGGTGCGCGAAGAAAGCCCCTTTGGCAAACACCGTTACGGGCACATCGGCGGGCATAGCCGCGCAAATTTCGCCGATGTAGCGGGCCGAAAACTCGTGGTAGTGCTGCGGGTTCAGGATGCCCGCCCACGAGTCGAACACCTGCAACATATTGGCGCCGGCCTCAACTTGGGCGCGCAGGTAGGCAATGGTGGTATCGGTGATTTTGCGCAGCAGCTGGTGCGAGAGCTCCGGATTTTGGAACAGCATGCGGCGCGCTTTGCTGAAGGTTTTGGAGCCGTGGCCCTCCACCATGTAGGCCAGAATCGTCCAGGGGGCGCCGGCAAAACCAATCAGCGGCACGCGGCCACCCAGGGCTTTTTTGGTGACGCGCAGGGCCTCCAGCACATACCCTAGGTGCTCCTCGGGGTCGGCAACGCGCAGGCGGGCCACGTCGGCGGCCGATTTCACGGTTTCCGGAAACAGCGGGCCGCGGGCTTCCACCATTTCGTAGGTAAGGCCCATGGCCTCGGGCACCACCAGAATGTCGCTGAAGATGATAGCTGCGTCGACGTCGAGCGCATCAATGGGCTGAATGGTTACCTCGGCCGCGAGGTCGGGCGTTTCAACCAGTTCCTTAAAACCGCTCAACTTGGCGCGCAACGCGCGGTACTCGGGCAAAATGCGGCCGGCCTGGCGCATCAGCCATACAGGAGTACGTTCGGTTTGTTCGCCGCGGGCGGCACGCAGGATCAGGTCGTTCTTCAGCATCGGATAAGCGGTTTCGGGCCGCAAAGATAGCCTACGGACGCTTGTGCTGTTGGGTGATAGTTGTCAAGTGTTTTCAGCCCCTGAGAATAGCTTTCCGATGCGGGGGAGCCAGGTTCATCAGCTTTCCTGAAACAGCGCCTTGATGGCCGAGGCCAGGAAATTTACCCCGATAGCCAGCGTAATAAAGCCCATAATGCGCGCCAGCGCCGCCATGCCCGGCCGGCCCAGGAAGCGCGTGAGGCGCAACGACGACAGCAGAATCATGTAGCTGGCCAAGGCCACGAGCACGAAGCCGAACACGATCAGGGCCATATCGAAGTAGCTGAGCCGCTCGGTAAACAGGCCGATGCACACGGCAATGGAGCCCGGACCCGAGAGCATGGGCATGGCCAGCGGCGTAAAGCTGATGTCGTCTTTGTGCAGGCTTTCCTCGAGCACGGCCGGGCCTACCCGGTCGCGGTTGGCGCCGGGCGTCAGCAGGTCGAAAGCCGAGCGCATCAGCAGAATGCCGCCCGCAATGCGCAGGTGGTGGATATTGATACCGAAGAAGTTGAGCACGTACTGCCCCGCAAAAAACGACACGGCCAGCACGCCCACCATGTAGGTGCAGGCCCGCAGGGCGGTGGCAGCCCGGTGCTGGGCGGTGTCGGCCTCGGTCAGGGTCAGAAACACGGGCATGGCCCCGAACGGATTGACAACCGAAAACAGCGTAGTGAAGGTGGCGAGCAGTATCTCCATGCAACGGGCAATATATTCTGGCTAAAGGTAGTCGGGAAGCGCATACAGTCCCGATTTTGTTGGCTCCGGCAGGGCCTATCTGCGTATGTATACTGCCGGGCTTACTCCCAGCTCCCCCACGGCCTTCCCCCGCACTGCCATGACTACCCTGCCCCCCGATCACAACGCTCCCGATGCCTCCACGCCGGTGGTGGGCATTATTATGGGCAGCCAATCCGACCTGCGCGTGATGAACGTGGCGGCCGAAGTGCTGCGCCAGTTTCAGGTACCCTTCGAGATTACGCTGGTGTCGCCGCACCGCACCCCGCACCGTTTGGTGGAGTACGCCGAGTCGGCGCGCAAGCGGGGGCTGCGGGTGGTAATTGCCGGTGGGGGCGGGGCGGCGCACTTGCCCGGCATGGTGGCAGCCTTTACCACGCTACCAGTTATTGGCGTGCCCATCAATGCCGCCACCAGCATTGCCGGGCTCGATTCGGTGCTCTCGATGCTGCAAATGCCAGCGGGCGTGCCCGTGGCCACCGTGGCCCTCGACAACGCCGCCAACGCCGCCATTCTGGCCGTGCAGATGCTGGCCATCGGCAATGCCCGCCTGGCCGATGCGCTCGAAAAATACCGCGCCGCCCTGCGCGACAAAGTAATGCGCACCGTGGACGAGCTGCGCAAAGGTGGCCTCGACGATTTTTAGCACCCAGCACCTAGGGGCGGGTACGGGCCCGACGGAATAGCCGCGCTGTGGCTGCTCGCGTATATAGCCCTAAGTATATGCAGCCGCAACTTAGTTAACGCGCCGCAGTACAATAGCTCAACCGTTCTTCTTCGCTCAACCCGCCCGTGCTAACCTTTTTGCTAACCTTATTTACGCGCGTGCTCGATGGCCTGGTGGCCATTGTGGGCACCGCAGCCCTGGTTGCTACCCTGCTGCCGCTGGCGCGCCGCGAGGCGTGGTGGATCAGGGTATTCGACTTTCCGCGCCTGCAAGTGGTGGGTGCGCTGGCGGTGGCGTTGGTGGGTAGCGTGGTGCTCAACTTCTGGCAGTTCGATTGGCTCGGGCCGTTGTTTATCCTGACGCTGGCCGGAGCCATCGTGTATCAGATGCTGCGCATCTTGCCCTACACCAACCTGATGGGCAAAAAGGTGCTCGACAGCACCCGCCCCACTACCGACAACGACAACCACCTGAGCCTGCTGGTTACCAACGTGCTGATGACCAACCGCGACGCTTCGCGCTGCCTGGGCGTCATTCGCAACTGCAACCCCGACATCATCCTGGCCGTGGAAACCGACCAATGGTGGTTGGAGCAACTGCGCAGTCTCGAAGAAACCCACCCGTACACGGCCTACGCCCCGCTGCCCAATACGTACGGTATGCTGGTGTTTTCGCGCCTGCCGCTGCACAACCCCGAAATCAAGTTTCTGCTCGACGACGACATACCCTCTTTCCATGCCTTCGTGGAGATGCCCAACGGCCTGCGGGTGCGCCTCTACTGCCTGCACCCCAAGCCGCCCGCGCCGCAAGAGTCGAAAACCAGCACCAAGCGCGATGCCGAGCTGCTGCTGGTAGGCCACGAAATTGAGGACCACGACGGACCCACGGTGGTAGCCGGCGACATGAACGACGTGGCCTGGTCGCACACCTCCGAGCTGTTCCGGCGCATCAGCCGCCTGCTCGATCCGCGCATGGGCCGGGGGCTGCTGCCTACCTTTCATGCCGATTACCGCCTGCTGCGCTGGCCCCTCGACCACGTATTCCATTCGGCTCACTTTAAGGTAGCCAGCATCGAGCGGCTGCCCCACGTCGGCTCCGACCACTTTCCCATCTACATCCGGCTGAGCTACGAGCCGCATGCCAAAATGCAGCACCTGGCCAACATGGAGCGCCCCGACGAGAGCGACTTTCAGGAGGCCGCCGAGAAAATCCAAAAGGGTTTCGAGGAAGAAAGCGAGCAGGAGTCGGCCGAGGCCAAAGGCCAGCCCCAGCCGGTGCCCATCGAGCTGCAGCAGCCCGCCCGGCCCAGCGCCACCTAGGGCTGCAACCGTTCCTCCGGGTGTCATTGCGAGGACGAAGGACGAAGCAATCGGTCCTGAACTTGGTACGACCGTTCAGCCAGCACTAAGCGAAAACCACCTAGGGCGAGGTAGCGCGGACTTTAGCTACGCCGACCTTCGATTGTAGTCCGCGTCCACGGATAGTATTTTCTGTTTCTGACCTAGGGCGCCGAACGGTGTAGCGTGGGCTTTAGCCCGCGTTTGCCCGAACGACCGGTTTCCCGCGGTATCGGCTCAACTATTTAGTTCACGCCAACGCGGGCTAAAGCCCGCGCTACCGGCAACGATTGATGTTATTATCCGTGGACGCGGACAACAACCGAAGGTCGGCGTAGCTAAAGTCCGCGCTACCTCGCCCTAGGTGGTTTTCGCTTAGTGCTGGCTGAACGGTCGTACCAAGTTCAGGACCGATTGACGCCGCTCGATGCGCGGAATGTCCTTCGTCCTCGCAATGACAGCGGGTGCAACGGCTTAGACTCCTTTGTACAAAAACTGCATTTGCCGCTTGTTCACGGAGTTGGGTACGCGGCGCATTACGGCGTTGCGCAGCTTCACCAGCCACGGCTGCGAAAACTGCGCAACCTGGCCTAGTTGCCACGATTGCCGCACGATGCGGGTGGTGCGCGGTAGTCGGCGTTGCTCGAACAACCGAAATGCCGCCTGCACCTCGGGCTGCTCGCGCAGGCAACGGGCCAGCATGGCGGCGTCTTCTACGGCTTGCCCGGCGCCTTGGCCCATGTTGGGCGTGGTGGCGTGGGCGGCATCACCTAGGAGCAACACACGGCCATAGGCGAAGTGCTTTAGCGGCTTCAGGTCGATGATGTCGCCCCAAATCAGCTGCTCGTCGGTGGTAAGCGCCAGTAGCTCCGGAATGGGCGAATGGAAGCCGGCGAAATGCCGCTGCACATCGGCCAGCCGGAAGGCTTTGTAGGCCGGGTTTTGTGGCGCGGCGCTGTTGATGCAGGCAAACCAGTATACCTGCCCGTTGCCGAGCGGCACCATGCCAAAGCGCCCCGCTGCCCCCCACGACTCGGTGCTGCGCCCGGCCAGCTGCGGCAGGGCGGCCCCCTCGATAACGCCCCGCCAGCACGTGTACCCGGCGTAGCGCGGTTGGCTGTGGGGCAGCAATTGCAGGCGCACCCGCGAGCGGATGCCATCGGCGGCCAGCAGGGCATCGGCCGTGGCGGAGCTGCCATCGGTGAAGTAGGCCGTTACCTGATTGCCGTGTTGCTCGAACCGCTCCAGGGCTTTGCCCAGGTGCAGCACGCCAGCCGGAAGGTACCCGAGCAGCACGCGCTGCAGATCGGCCCGATGGATGGCGAGGTTGTCGTAGCCGAGGTGCTCGGTAAACGGGCGCGTGTCTACGTCGTTGAGTACCTGGCCGCGCTCATCGAGCAGGCTGATGCGCTTCACGGCAAAGCCGGCGGCGTGCACCGCATCGTGCAGGCCTAGGTGCCCCAGGGCCTGCATGGCATTGGCACCCAGCACAACACCGGCACCGATTTCGCGCAGGGCAGGAGCGGCTTCGTAGAGGGCAACCTGGTGGCCCTGCTGGTGCAGCGCCAGGGCTGTGGTAAGGCCCGCAATGCCGGCGCCAATTATCAGGAAATGCATGGCGCAAGGTAGGAAAGACGGCCGTAGCCCAAATCGAACAGCCGACATGGCCAAACCAAAGCCAGCCCAGAAGCAGTTAATCCTTGACGGCAGCCGCTGGTAAATGAATTAGAATAGTTATATTGATAATATGATTAGTTAAAGTTGTTGACTGCAAGGGCGCGGTGCCGGGGTAGGTTGCAATGAACTTCCGACCGCCGGGCAACGGTTGGAGCCAAGCAGCCCACTCAACTCCATCTGCGCATGTCTGCCTTATCCACTCTTACGCTCGCAGCCGCTTTGTTAGGCCCGCTGCAAACCAAGCCTGCGCAAGCAGCCATAGCCTTCGACGCCGCCTCCTTGCCCACGAAGGCTGCCCGCACGGCTGCCTTTGTGCCCACCGGCTGGCTGCTGGAGCGCCAGATTTCGGGCGACCTGAACGGCGACAAGCGCGCCGACCCCGTGTTGGTGCTGGTTGAGCGGCCTTCGCCCACCGCGCCCGAAGCCCGCCGGGAGCGCGCCGTGGTGGTGCTGCTGGCCGATGCTGCCGGGCAGTTGCAGCGCGTCGCCGCCTCGGGGCAACTGCTCTACGGCATCGGCGGGCCCGATTTGCTGATCAGCTCCGATAAAATGCCCGACGTGAAAGTGGAGAAAGGCGCTTTGGTGGTGCGGCATATTTCGGGCACCGAGCAAAACCTCGAGCTTACGCACCGCTTCAGCTACGACACCGGCACCAACAAAATGCGTTTGGTAGGCGAGGAGCAGATCAGGAGCAACCGCCAAACGCTCGATACCACCATCAAAAGCACCGATTACCTCACGGGCAAGCAACGCTCCGAGCGCGTGTACCGCGACCCCGCCGACCCGGCCGGGCAGCGCCAGCTTACCTCGCGCAAGGATGTAACGCTGCCCAAAACCGCCAAGCGCTACCTCGAAGACGTGGACGTGCGCAAAGCCACCCTCGAATCGGGCGTTAAGTAAGTTTGCCGTGTGGTAAACGCCAGCGCAACGGGGCGCAACGGCCAGTGCGGCCGTTGCGCCCCGTATTTTTGGCCCATGCTCAACCTTACCCTTTCGTTGCTGATTGCTGCCAGCCTAGGTCGGCTTACTGCCGCCGGCCCCCGGCAGCACGAACCCCGCGTGCTCGATGCCCGGCGGCTGCCGCTTGCGGCCGCCCAGCCCGCCGCCTTTGTGCCCAAAGGCTGGCAGCTGGAGCAACAACTTTCCGGCGACCTGAATGCCGACCAGCGCCCCGACAAAGTGCTGATGCTGATTGAACAACAATCGCCCGACCCGGACGACGATACCCGCTACCGCGCCCTGGTAGTGCTGCTAACGCAGCCCAACGGCAGCCTGCAGCGCGTGGGCGTGGGCGGCAAGCTGCTCTACTGCACCAGCTGTTTCGGGGCCCTAGGTGGCGAAGGCACCCGGCCCGAGCTGCGCATCGCGCGGGGCGTGTTGCTGGTGTCGCACTACGCCGGCTCGCGCTGGGCCTATCAGGTGCTGCAACGCTTCCGGTACGAGGGCGCCACGGGCCGCATGCGCCTGATCGGCGAAGATTACACCAGCACCGACCGGGCCAGCGGTGCCAGCAAAAGCCTGAGCACCAACATGCTTAACGGGCAGCAGGTGATAGAAGCGCAGCCGGCCGAAGGGCAGCCCAAAACCGCGCCGCAGCGCCGCACCGTGCGCGTGCCCAAGTTGTACCTGGAGGACGTAGACCCCGATTCGGACCAATCGGCGAGCTGGACGCCCAAGGGCTTTCTGGGCTAGGCTGCCGGCCAGCCAGCGGGGCCGAGGCACCTAGGGCAGGGCCAAAAGAAAAAGGCCGGGGAGCAGCTCCCCGGCCTTTTCACTATTGTTTATGGTTGGCAGCAATTACTTGTTGCCGTCCACTTCTTCGTAATCCACGTCCGTCACGTTGTCGTGCGGGGCGCCTTGGGCTTGCTGGCCGTTGCCGCCGGGCTGGCCGCCCTGGAAGCCGCTGGCGTCGCCGCCGGGGTAGCCTTGCGGGCCACCTTGCGCGCCGCTCTGGGCGTACATCTCCTGCGAGGCAGCCTGCCAGGCAGCGTTGATGGCCGTCATGGCGGAATCGACGCGGGCAACGTCCTTGGTTTCGTGGGCCGAGCGCAGGTCAGCCAGTGCCGATTCGATAGCCGATTTGTTGCCGGCGCTCAGCTTGTCGCCGTACTCCTTCAGCTGCTTCTCGGTCTGGAAGATCATCGAGTCGGCCTGGTTCAGCTTATCGATCCGCTCGCGCTCGGCTTTGTCGGCGTCGGCGTTGGCCTGAGCCTCCTGGCGCATGCGCTCGATATCGGCGTCGGAGAGGCCCGACGAAGCTTCGATGCGGATCTTCTGCTCCTTGCCGGTGCCTTTGTCCTTAGCCGTTACGTGCAGGATACCGTTGGCGTCGATGTCGAAGATTACTTCGATTTGCGGAACGCCGCGGGGTGCCGGCGGAATGTCGGTGAGGTGGAAGCGGCCGATGGTGCGGTTCTGCGAAGCCATCGGACGTTCGCCCTGCAGCACGTGAATCTCAACCGAAGGCTGGTTGTCGGAAGCCGTCGAGAACGTCTCCGATTTCTTGGTCGGGATGGTGGTGTTGGCTTCGATGAGCTTGGTCATTACACCGCCCATCGTTTCGATGCCGAGGCTTAGCGGGGTTACGTCGAGCAGCAGCACGTCCTTCACCTCGCCCGTCAGTACACCACCCTGGATGGCAGCGCCCACGGCTACTACTTCGTCGGGGTTCACGCCCTTCGAAGGCTTCTTGCCGAAGAACTTCTCTACCTCTTCCTGGATGCGCGGAATGCGGGTGGAGCCACCTACCAGAATCACGTCGTTGATGTCCGAAGCCGACAGTCCGGCGTCTTGCAAGGCCTTGCGTACGGGCTCCATCGAACGACGGATCAGCGAATCGGCCAGTTGCTCGAACTTGGCGCGGCTCAGCTTCACCACCAAGTGCTTGGGGCCGGTGGCCGTGGCGGTGATGTAGGGCAGGTTAATCTCCGTCTCCGTCGACGACGACAGCTCAATCTTGGCTTTTTCAGCGGCTTCTTTCAAACGCTGCAGGGCCATGGCGTCTTTGCGCAGGTCCATGCCTTCGTTTTCCGAAGCAAACTGGTCGGCCAGGAAGTTGATGATAACCTGGTCGAAGTCATCGCCACCCAGGTGGGTGTCGCCGTTGGTGCTCAGCACCTCGAACACGCCGTTGTCGAGCTCGAGGATGGAAATATCAAACGTACCACCGCCGAGGTCGTACACGGCAACTTTGTGGTTCGAGTGGTCTTTGTCGAGGCCGTAGGCCAGGGCAGCGGCCGTGGGCTCGTTGATGATGCGCTTCACATCGAGGCCCGCAATGGCACCGGCTTCTTTGGTAGCCTGGCGCTGGGCGTCGTTGAAGTAAGCCGGAACGGTAATAACCGCTTCGGTTACGGGCTGGCCGAGGTAGTCTTCGGCGGTTTGCTTCATCTTCTGAAGCACCATGGCCGAAATTTCCTGCGGGGTGTACTGACGGTCGCCGATTTGCACGGTTACCGTGTTGTTCGAGCCGCTGGCCAATTGGTACGCCACGTGCTTGGTTTCCTCGGTTACTTCCGAGAAACGGCGGCCCATGAAGCGCTTAATTGACTGGATGGTGTTATGCGGGTTGGTAATAGCCTGGCGCTTGGCAGGGTCGCCTACCTTACGTTCGCCTTTGCCATTATCGAGAAAGGCCACAATCGACGGCGTCGTGCGGCGGCCTTCGCTGTTCGGAATTACAACCGGTTCGTTGCCTTCCATTACGGCCACGCACGAGTTGGTCGTGCCGAGGTCAATACCGATAATCTTTCCCATTGGTATGGATGAGTAGGAGTGAAGGTGTCTTAGTTCAGTTAGCCGCCCTAGGTGCGGGCGGCTGCCGGGCTAGTTACAAGCAGCGTACCAAGGCCAAAACCTGTCGTTTTGGCTGTCAGATTGTCACCGCGGCTTTGGCCGAGCTGACTGGTTGCTGACGAAAGTTGTCTTACGGGAAAGCGCGGGCGACAGATGTTCAGCCTGCAAGTACCCTCCGAGCAGCTAACCCATTTCTGAGGTGCTGTGCAACGGGCCAGCAGCGTGGAGCCGAACACGCAGCAGCACCTCGGAATTGCCGAACGCGCTTACTTTGCCGGCATGCACCCACTACTCGCCTACATGCGCCGGTTTGTGCCCGAACTTACCGATGCCGAGTGGGCGCAGCTGGCCGTAGCCCTTAGGTGCGAGCGGTTGGCCCGCGGCAATTATTTCGTGCAAGCCGGGCAGCACCGCCCGCAAGTGGCGTTGGTAATCAGCGGGGCCTTACGGCTGTACTATCCCCGGCCCGACGGCGAGGAGCGTACCACCTATTTCTTCTTTGAAAACCACTTGCTGGCCGATTACCCGAGCTGCCTTACGGGGCAGCCGAGCCAGCTCAGCATACAGGCCCTGACCGACGCAGAGCTGGTCGTATTCGATTACGCCGTACTGCGCAGCCTTTACGATCGGTGCCCCGTGTACGAGCGGTTTGGCCGCCTGGTGGCCGAATACCACCTACTTGGCACCGATTCCCGCTTGGTCGAGCAGCTGTTGTTGTCGCCCGAGGAGCGGTACCGCGCCCTGCTGGCATCGGGCAAAACCAAGATACTGGAGCGCATACCGCAGCACTTAGTGGCCAACTACCTAGGCATTACACCGGTGTCGCTGAGCCGGATAAGGGCCCGCGTAGCGCGCAATGGGTAGGTTTTCTTAGCTTTTGTTAACGTCGGGCAGCACTACGGTGCCACACCTTTGGGGCGTTGGTTTTGTCTCACTACATCCGAGCCCCGGCGCCATGAAAACCCTGCTGAAAACCGAAGAATTAGCCCAATTGCTGCTGGCCGTTGTGGTATTTGCCCACTTGCCATTTGCCTGGTGGGTGCTGCCCGCCGTATTTCTGCTGCCCGACCTGAGCGCCCTGGGTTACTTGGCCGGCCCGCGCCTAGGTGCCCTGAGCTATAATGCGTTTCACCACAAAGCGGTGGCGCTGGCCTGCGGCCTTGCGGGTTGGCTTTTGGGCATGCCCGTGCTGCTGTTGGCCGGCGCTGTGCTGCTCGCCCACGCCGCCTTCGACCGCCTGCTGGGCTATGGCCTTAAGTACCCAACCGGTTTTCAGGATACGCACCTAGGGCGCATCGGGCGCGTGGGGCAGCCGCAGCAGGTAGTTTGAGGTTTTGGCCGAGCGGCGGCCGGTTGGATTGCGTGCAGTACTGCCGCTACCTGCTCCCGGGCTTCGCCCCGCCATCGGCCGCGAGGTGCGGGCGCAAAAACGCTCCGATTGCCCGCTGCCACGCCTCCGGATGCTTGCGCCAGTACGGCTCGTGCCCGCTGCCTTCAAAGTCGTGGCGCTGCTTGGGGCCACCTAGGGCGGCGAAGATGGCATCGGTTTCCGGGCGCGTTACGCGCGGGTCGGCAGTGCCCCACATCAATAGCGTGGGCGTTTTGTTGTTGGCGGCGTAGGCTTCGGCAGAGAGGCCGAAAGCCCAGAAGCCGTTCTGTACGCCGCCCCAAAACACCAGTAGGTTGGCCATCGGGAAAACCGGTACACCCATCGAGGCGAACCGGTTTTGGGCGGTTTGCAGCATGCTGCCGTAGGGGCACTCAATGATGTTAGCCGTGGCTTGCACGCCCAGCTCGCTTTCGGCCCGCAGAATAGCTACCGCGCCCATGCTGATGCCGTAGAGCACCACGCGCTGCCCAGGATGTTGCTGCTGCAACCAGCGCACCACCGCCGCCACATCGTCGGCCTCGTGGTGGCCAACGGTAATGCGGTAGCCCTCGGAGCCGCCGGCACCGGCAAAGTCGGTGAGCAAAACCGAGTACCCTAGGTGGCGGAAGTAGGCAGCCTCGCGGAGCAGGCGCGATTTGTCGCTGGTGTAGCCGTGAAACAGCGCTACGGTGCCGCGTGCCTGAGGCACTGGGGCGTACCAGCTCTCGAGCCGGCCATTGGGGCTGCTGATATAAACCGTGCGGTACGCGAAAGGGGGCGCCGCAGCACCGACGGGTTTGGGGTTGCGAATGCCGGTGGCCAGTAGCCACAACTTATCGCCCAACGACAGCTGTTCGGGGCTGGCTGTGTGGCGGCCCCGCTCGGCCGAAAAGTACGTGAAGCGCCAGGCGTGGTTAAAGGCCACCGCATTAACCAGCACAAAAAGCAGCAGCGCCGCCTGTACCAGCCGGTACAAGCGGCGCCGCGGTTGCCGTAGCGGTTGGCTAGCGCGAGCCACGGGTGCCCCGGCCCGGTGATGCTGGGCGCCCGTTGCCCGAGCGGGCGGGGCCGGTGCCGCTAGGCTTGCCACCCGAGCGCGGCGCTGAGCTGCCGCCAGCCGGCTTGCCACCACGTGGGGCAGCGTTTGCCGGGCGGCTGCCACGGCCGGTACCCAGGCCATCGGCCGGGCGGCCTCCGGATTTCTGGCTTTTGGGGCCGCGCGCCGGGCCAAACTTGCCAGCAGCGGCCTTGTTAGCTTGCGCCGCTTTGCGGGCCGCAATCTTCTGCTCGAAGTTGGGGTCGTAGCGCTCGGTGGGCTTTTTGCGGGCGGGCGCCGTTTCGCCGGGCAGGTTGGCGGCCGTGAGCTGCTTCAAGGCCTGAATTTCGGTTGCCGTAAGCTCGCGCCATTGCCCAGGGGCCAGCTTATTGAGCGTGAGCGTGGCAATACCTGTCCGGATAAGGCGCAGGGTAGGGAAGCCTACGGCCGCCGTCATTTTGCGCACCTGCCGGTTCATGCCTTCCGAAATGGTCAGCTCGATCCAACTCGTCGGGATGTTTGCGCGGAAGCGCACCGGCTTGCTGCGCTCCCACACCTGGGCGGGTGCCTCGGGCAGCAGGCGAGCTTCGGCCGGCGACGTAAAACCATCTTTGATCTGCACGCCGCGGCGCAATTGCTCCAGGGCTTCGTCGGTCGGAATACCCTCTACCTGCACCCAGTAGGTTTTGGGCACTTTGTAGCGCGGCTCGGCCAACCGAAACTGCATTTGTTTATCGTCGGTGAGCAGCATCAGGCCCTCGGAGTCGTAGTCGAGGCGGCCGACAGGGTATACGTCGGGCACCGCCACGAACTGCTTGAGGGTGGCACGGCCGGCCTCGTCGGTAAACTGGGGCAGGACTTCGTATGGTTTGTTGACGAGGATGTAGCGCATATTGCCACAAAGGTACGGCGTTCCGCCGCGGCTTGCGTTATGCCTAGGTGCCGGCTGGGCGGCTTACTCGAGCCAGGTAGCTACCTCGCGGCGGATCGAGTCGAACTCGCCGGCCAGTACGAAGTTCCAGCCCAGCTCAATGGCTTTTACGGCGCGGGTCATTTCCTGCACATCGGCCACCTCAAAGCCCGATTCTTGCTCTACCCATTGGGCGTAACGGCGGCCGGTGGTCAGCAGGTTATTCACGGCGTACACCAATGGCCGATCAATGGTTTGCGCCTTGACTTCGGTAGCGGCTTCCGAAGGCTGCTCGCCATTGAGGTGCACGTTCACGGCCTCAAAGCACTCCAGGATGTTTTCGGCCAGTGGCTGCACAGGCCGAAACCCTTTCTTGTCGCTGATCAGGAACAACGTGTGCAGAAAGTCGTCGGCGGTGGCTTTGTGCTTGGAGGTGCCGGCGTGGCGTTGGAGGCGTTCGAGAGCGGCGGGGTAGTCCATAGGGAGCGAGGTTATTCGTAGTTTGAAGTGTCATCCTGAACACAGCGAAGGACCTTATCACGTCAGAAAGCCCTGGACTTGGGTGGTTACTAACTAATGTGACAAGGTCTTTCGCTGTGCTCAGGATGACAGCAAAAATCAAATGCTACCCGAATACCGGCGGATAGTCCACTCGGCCGTAGCCAATGCCAGCAGCAGGAAGAACAGCCACTTCTCGTCGATGATATCCTTGAGTTCCTCTTGCGTGTAGAGGACCGGCTTAAACTTGGCTTGCAACAACTGCTGCTCAAGTTGCTGCAATTGGGCGGGGTAGTAGAGACGGCCGCCGCTGCGCTGCGCAAGTTGGTAAAGCATGTTGTGGTCGGCGCGCGAGGCGGCGGCTTCCAGTTGCTGCTCCTGCACGAGTATTTCGCCGCGGTCTTCCTGAGCCTGGCCGGCCACGGTGGCGCGGGCGGTGTACCGGTAGAGGCCGCCGGGCAAGGTGCCCAGGTTTAGGGGGCCGCCGTTTTCGCGGTTGGTGAAGCTGAAGGTGCGCGGGCGGTTCTGCTCGTCGGTGAGCGTGAGGGTTATGCGCTGCCCGTATACGCGCTCAAACACGGCATTGTACGTTTCGACACCTAAGGTTACCTCATCGGTGGTGTTGAAGGCGTCTTGCGTGGGGTACACATCGAGGCGCTTGCGGCGGCTGTCCTGCGTGAGCAATTGCAGCAGGCGCGTCATCAGGCCATCGTAGGCGCTGGGCTTGTCGTCGTGCGAGGCAGCCTCTTCGAGGCGCCATTGCCAGCTGCCGTCGGTAAGCAGGGTGGCCTGGCGCTGGCCGGCCTGGCCCGCCACCACCAACAGGGGGCGGTTGGTGCGGGTGCCATTTACCTGCTGACGCAAGATTACTTCGGCACCCCCGCCTAGTTGCGTTGCGCCCACTACAGGCACTTGCGGATAATCAGTTAGGCGCGAGGCCACACCGGCATCCAGGGCAAAGCGCGTGAAGTTGGGGTTGAGTACCGGCGAGGCTTCGGCACCAGAGCTGCCGCTCACGCGCACGCCAGTACCTAGGTTGTTGTAGGCGCCTAGGTCGGATTGGGCACCTAGGATGTAGAGGGCCGGCAGGCGGCGCGTGCGCACGTACTGCACAATGTCGCGGCCCTCGGCGGTGCGGCTGGGCAGCTGGTGCAGCACGGCCACATCGTAATCTTGGTTGGGTCGCAGCGGCGCGATGCCGGGCAGTACCAGCGTCAAGTCGAAGTTATCGTTCTGGATGAGCGCGGCGCGCAGGGCTTTCAGGTCGGGGTGGGGCACGGCGCCGGCCAGCAGCACGCGCAGGCGGCCTTTTACTACCTCCACGTAGGCGTTGCGGGCGTTGTTGAGCAAAGTAAACTCGCCGGGTTGCTGCTCCACCAGTACCTCGTAGCGGTGCTTGCCGGGGGCAGCGGCCGTCAGCAGAAACTGCGTGCGTTGCAGGCGGCGGTTGGGGCTGAGCTGGATGGTTTGGCGAGCCAGCACGCGGCCGTTCTCGCGGATGAGCACCGTAGCCGAGCCGCCGGTAAAACCGTCGTAGCCAATCTCAGCCTCGACGGGGAAGCGGTTGCCCGAAAACGCCACGCGGTTGTAGCGCAGGTCGGTTACGCGCAAATCGCGGCGGGGCACGGTGTCACCTAGGGCCAGCGGGTAAATCGGGTAGGTGAAGTCGGCGTACACAGGCGGGCGGCCCTGGTTGGCCAGGCCATCGGAGGCCAGCACCACGGCGGCCAAATTGCGGCCTTGGTAGCCTTCCTGCAAGCCGGTAAGCAGCTGATCGAGGTTGGTGGCCGACTGGCGAAAGCGCAGCTGCGCCGCCTGGGCGGGCGCGGCTGTATCGAGGGTGCGGAGTTGCACATCGTAGCCGGCGGCCCGCAACCGCTGGGCCATGGCATCGAGGCCCGAAAGCGTGCGGCGCAGGCTGGTGCTATCGGCCGTGTAGAGCGGCACCGAGCGCGAGTCGTCGACGGCCAATACCACGGTGGGGGCTTCCTCGGTGGTGGTGTTGCGCCGGATAATCGGACCTAGGAGCAGCCAGCACAACAGGCTTACCAACGCGAAGCGCAGCAAGGCAAGGCCGTAGTTTACGGCTTTGCTCCAGGGCGCGCGTTTGGAGTACAGCAGCGCCGCGTAGCCCGCGCCTACGGCCAAGCATAGCAGGAGAAACCAAGGGGAGTAGGCGGTCGTCAGCAACGGAAAAAATCGGGAAGGGAATAGCAATAACTCTGTTGCAAGCTAAACAGTTGCTCGCAGAAGCCTCTACACACGCAATTGCTAGGTAGTTATTGGAAGGCGACCACAACTTTGTTAAGCTGAACATACACAGGGGTAATCATGAGCTTGCACGGTCAAGCCTTGATCCAGTTAGCATTCATAACAATGGGCTATATATAACCGATTGAATTATTAATTTATTTATTTAGTGTTATTCTGTATAAAAATTATTACATAGTACTCATGTGAAGTTGTAACTTGTTGTAAGTCATTGTAAAACACCTTGTGCACAAACGATTATGAAAAATCAACTTTACCTCATCTGTACAGCATTCGTGTGCGCTGCAACACTTGTTTCCGGTTGTACTAAAACCTCTGATCAGGTAAGCCCCAAAAGCTCTGTTGCGCTGCCAACGGAGCAGAACAGTGTTCCCGGCTACGGATCTACTGTTGGGTTCGGATGTTGGCAACCTGGTTTTGTGCTGGGACTTCCATGCAATGTGTACATGACAATTGTTTCCGAAGCTTTGATACCAGGGCAATCAGGAGGAATTGTCGCTCGATGGACGGGTAAAGCCGCATGCCCGCCTGCTGAGAAACTGTCTTACAAAACCAACTACACCACGGAAACGGGTATTTATTATGAATATCAATCGGTTACAGAAACAAATGGTGATGTTAAGATGGTGACTTTTTACCTCCCTGCTAAGCAATGATTATGGCATATAAGCCTAACTAGCCTGTTAAAAGTTATAACGCTTTCAGGTGGGTATTAGCGGAAGCCGCCGCTCTCCCAAAGCAAACGGCCGCCCAATTGGGCGGCCGTTTGCTTTGGGAGAGCGGCGGCTTCCGCTGGGGGCTAAAAAAACTAGCCTGGGCTTGAATGCAAAAAAACTTTACCATCAGGAGTTTAGGTGCACGCCAAGTGTGCATTCCAACCCTAGGTCAGCATACCGCCATCGACCTGCAGCACCTGGCCGGTGATGTAGGCCGAATCATCAGAAGCCAGGAAGGCAGTGGCTTTGGCCACGTCTTCGGGGGTGCCGCCGCGCTTCAGCGGAATGGCCTTGCGCCACTCGTCAACAACTTTCTGGTCCAGCTCGCCGGTCATTTCGGTTTCGATGAAGCCCGGCGCAATGGCGTTGCAGCGGATGTTGCGCGAGCCCAGTTCCAGGGCCACCGACTTGGTGAAGCCGATGATGCCCGACTTGGAGGCCGCGTAGTTGGCCTGGCCGGCGTTGCCTTTGATGCCCACCACCGACGTCATGTTGATGATGCTGCCCGATTTGGCACGCATCATGGGCTTGGTGGCGGCTTTGGTCAGGTTGAACACCGATTTCAGGTTCACGTTCAGCACCTGGTCCCACTGCTCCTCGCTCATGCGCATCAGCAGGCCGTCTTTGGTGATGCCGGCGTTGTTCACCAGCACATCGAGCTTGCCGAACTCGGCAATTACATCGTCAACGAGCTTTTCGGCTTGCTGGTAGTCGGAGGCATCGGAGCGGTAGCCTTTCACTTTGGTGCCGAAGGCCGCCAGCTCATGTTCGAGCTGCTGGCCCTTCTCCACGCTGGAGAGGTACGTGAAGGCAACCTGAGCGCCCAGTTGGGCAAAATGCTGGGCAATGGCCCGGCCAATTCCTTTCGAAGCGCCCGTAATCAGGGCTACTTTTCCGTCGAGCAGTTTGGTCATAAGGGCAAAGCTAAACCACCAACGAAGCTTGCGCCGCTGATTCAGCGGATTTTTTGTGCGAGCTAAAGCCCTGATCCGAATTATGTAAGCCCATTCGGGCAATACTGTAAGCGGGCTTCCGAAACCGCTGACCACCTTTGCAGCCGCAAGCTGCGTAGTGCTTGCAAGCCACCCTTTCGCCCGGCCGGTAATCAAACTATTCTACTGATGAGTGGGTTAGCCACAGGCCGCCGAAGTACTTCGCGTGCTTTACCTGTATTCATGGTTCGTTTACGCTCGTTCCGATTTGTTTTTTCGGTGCTGCTGCTCGTGGCAGCGCCGCTTAGTTTGCTGGCCCAGGTGGTATTGCGTGGCACCGTGCGCGGCTCCGATGGCAGCGCCTTGCCCGGGGCCAACGTGGCCGTGCCGCGCCTGGGGCTGGGCACCGCCACCAACCCCGACGGCAGCTACGAGCTAAGCTTGCCCGCCGGGCGCCACAGCGTGCAGGCCTCGTTTATCGGCTACCAAAGCCAAACCCTGGAGGTAAACCTGCGCAACACGCAACGCCTCGATTTTGCGCTGCCCCTGGGCGGCACCGAGCTGCAGGAAGTGGTAATTGAAGGCTCCGGTACGCTCGAGCAGAAGCTGCAAACCACCCAAATGGGTGCCGAGCGCATCACGGCCCGCGAAGCCAAGCTGCTGCCGGCGTTGTTTGGCGAGGTCGACATCCTGAAAACCCTGCAGCTGAAGCCCGGCGTGCAAAACGGCGGCGAGGGCACCAGCGGCCTGTTTGTGCGCGGCGGCTCGGCCGACCAAAACTTGTTTCTGCTCGACGACGCGGTGGTGTACAACCCCAACCACTTGTTCGGGCTGTTCAGCACCTTCAACTCCGATGTGGTGCAGTCCGTCGATTTGTACAAATCGGGCTACCCGGCACAGTACGGCGGGCGGCTGTCGTCGGTGGTGGATGTGAAGCTGCGCGAAGGCAGCCGCGACTCCCTGGGGGTAAGCGGCGGCATCGGGCTGATTTCGTCGCGCCTGGCGGTGGAGGCGCCCATTAAAAAGGGCAAGGGCTCGTTTATCGTGGCCGGCCGGCGCACGTATTTCGACGTGTTTACGCGGCAGATCAACAAGCTGAACGCCGACGACCCCGACTACAACCCCATTCCGGATTACTACTTCTACGACCTCAACGCGAAGGCCAATTACCAGCTCGGCGACAAAGATCAGGTGTTCCTGAGCGGCTACCTCGGCAACGACGTGTTCGGGTTTAGCTCCACGCGCGGCTTCAACTTCGATTTTCGGTGGGGCAACCGCGCGGCCACGGCCCGCTGGAGCCACGTGTTCGGCCCTAGGTTGTTTACCAATACCTCGGCCACGGCATCGTACTACACCTACAACATTGCCAACCGGCTCGATCAGTTCAGCTTCGGCCTGAGCAGCAGCATCCGCGACTACAACCTGCGCTCCGACTGGGAGTGGCGGCCCGAGGGCGGCAAGCACGTCATCCGGTTTGGCGGCAGCGGCACCTTTCACCACTTCGGGGTGGGTCGCCTGCAGGCCGGCTCCGAGGACCAGGAGCTGAGCCTAGGTCAGGACGTGCAGTACGACGGGCAGGAGGGTGGCTTGTACGCAGCCGACAACTTTACGGTAACCGACCGGCTGGCCCTCGATTACGGCCTGCGCCTCTCGGGCTTCCGCTCGGGCCGCAACGACTACGGCGGGCTCGAGCCGCGGGCGGCGGCGCGCTACACGTTGTCGCCAAAAACCACGCTCAAGGCCAGCTACGCCCTCATGTACCAGTACGCGCACCTGGTTACCAACTCGGGGGCGTCCTTGCCCACCGACATCTGGTACCCTTCGCGCCTTTCGGTGAAGCCGCAACGCTCGCAGCAGGTATCGGCCGGGGTGAGCTGGCTGTTTGCCGGCGGCAAGCTGCTGCTCACCAACGAGGTGTACTACAAATGGGCGCAGCGCCAGATCGATTTCCGCGACGGCGCCCAGCTGTTCGTGAACCCCGAGCTCGACCAAGAGTTTTTGTTTGGCCGCGGCTGGGCCTACGGCAACGAGGTGTACCTCGAAAAGAAGGACGGCAACACCACCGGCTGGCTGGGCTACACCCTGGCCTGGACGAAGCGCGAGTTTGAGCCCCAGCGCGGCACCGACGGCATCAACGGCGGCCGGCCGTTTTTCCCCACCTACGACCGCCGCCACAACCTCACGCTGGTGCTGCTGCACCGGCTCAACAAGCGCATCAACCTCACCGGCTCGTTTGTGTACACCTCGGGCAACCCCACCACGCTGCCCACGGGCCGCATTGCTGTGCAGGACGTGTTTGGCGGCGAGCTGGAGGCCGTGCCCTTGTACCCCGACCGCAACTCCTTCCGGCTGCCCAGCTACAACCGCCTCGACCTAGGCGTGGTGTACAAGCTGCGGCCCATGCGCTGGGGCGGCGAGTCGGACCTGACGCTGAGCATTTACAACGCCTACAACCGCCGCAACCCGTACTTCATTTACATCGATGAGGTGCGCGACGCCGACACCGAGCAAGTGCTGCGCTACCGCGCCCGGCAGGTGTCGTTGTTCCCCGTGATTCCGTCGGTTACCTACAACTTCAAATTCTAAGCTGAACGATGCCATTGCCTTCAACAGCATCTGCTTTACGCCTGCTCGGGCCCACGCTGACCCTGGTTGCGGCGGGCTGCCTGAGCGGCTGCGGCTTGCAGAAAGACGTGGACGTGGAGCTGCCCGCGCCGCCCGCCCAGCTGGTAGCCGAGTGCTACCTCGAGTCGGGCCAGATTCCGCAGCTTACCATTACCGAAACGGTGCCGTACCTCAGCGAGCCGAGCAACCAGCTGCTTACCGATGTAACCGTTACGCTTACCGGGCCCACGGGCCGCATCGATACCCTGCGCTTTGGCCCGGGCCAGAATGCCGGCACCAAAAAGTTCTTCACGCACCGGGGGCGCCGCCGCCTCACCATCCGGCCCGGCGACACCTACCGCCTCGATGTGAAGGACACCAAGGGCCGCCACCTGTTTGGCACCTCCACCATGCCCGCCACGGTGCCCATCGACACGATCGAGTGGAAGTTTAACGACCGCACCGGCGAACAGCGCAAAGCCTACGTGCTCACCAAGTTCGACGACCCGGCCGCTACCGTCGATTTTTACCGCCTGCAGGTGCACCGCCGCCGCATCAACGACAACCCCGCGGTGGATTACCTGCCCGAAGACCGCCTGCTGAACGGCCAGCGCTTTGTGCTGGGCACCAGCTACGAGTTTTCGCCCAACGACACCCTGTTCGTCACGCTCTTCCACCTGGAGCGGCCGTACTACGATTTCCTGCGCTCCATCGACGACGCCCAATCGGCCAACGGCAACCCTTTTGGGCAACCGGCCAAAGTGCGAAGCACGGTGGAGGGCGGCATTGGCGTGTTCACCATTCTCAACTACCAGCGGCGGCGGATAATTTTAAAAGAATAATTCAGCCTGCCTGACAACCTTGCCCGCAGCCGGCGGCTCTGCCCTTTATAGCGCTACCTAATCCGCTTACTGTTCATGATACTACGATACGCTTGGGTTTGCTTGTTTGGCCTGCCGGCACTGGTGGCTTGCCGCAAGGATACGTTCGAGCCCGACCCAGCCAACAAGCAGTTGCCCCTGTACACCGAAAAAGGCAATAATGCGGGCGGTGCCCTTATCAACGGGCAAGTATGGCGGGCCTACATGAACCAGGGCCTGCTTGGCCGCCGCAAGCCGCTGGTGATTGAGGCGCAAGAAGATACGCTGTTTATCAATTTCGACGGGGAGATGCAGAACAGCAGCGCTGCCGACCCCCGGGAGGGCTTTGTTTTTGCCCTGCGCCGCGACGGCCGCGTGCCCTTTACCCTGGATTCGCTCCTAAACCTGAACAACCGCCGCTTCGTGCTCGACGGCCGGCGGCACTTCGCCCGCATGGATTGGCTCGGAAACTACACCGATTACGGCTCCGGGCGGGGCGAGCTGCACGTGCGACGGGTACAGAAAAAGGTGTCGTCCAATACAACCGTCGGCGGGCAGCCTTACACCGAGTACATCCTGTCGGGTACATTCCGCTTTACCGCGTACCGCCGCTCCGATTCGGTACAGGTCGTAGATGGGCGCTTCGACCATCGCATCAATCGTTTGGGGTACTATTAGGCCCTGTCAGGAAAGCAACTGCGGGGCCGGCAGAATGATACGTCTGCCGGCCCCGCAGTTGCTTTCCTGGTAGAAACGGATTCCCTTACTGCATCTCCACCACGCGCTTCAGCAACGCCGTGAGGCGCGGCTCGGCATCGGCGGCGGCGGCCAAAATATGGGCCAGATCAACCGGTTTGAGGTGCTCGGGGCTGGCCAGGTCGGTGATGACAGAAACAGCCAATACCGGCAGGCCCATGTGGCGGGCGGCAATTACCTCGGGCACGGTGCTCATGCCTACGGCATCGGAGCCGATGGTGCGCAGGTAGCGGTACTCGGCGGGCGTTTCGAGCATGGGGCCGGGCAACGAGGCGTACACGCCGCGGCGCACGCGCGGGCCAAATCCTAGGTCGGCGGCGGCGGCCTGGGCCTGGGCAAGCAGGCCGGCATCGTACGGCGCAAACATATCGGGGAAGCGCGGGCCCAGCTCATCGAGGTTGGGGCCCACGAGCGGGTTGGTAGGCTGCAGGTTGATGTGGTCGTCGATCAGCATCAGGTCGCTGATGCGGAACTCGGGGTGCAGGCCGCCGGCGGCGTTGCTCACAAACAGCTTGCTGATGCCCAGCAGCTTCAGCACCCGCACCGGAAACACCACCTGCTGCATGGTGTAGCCCTCGTAGTAGTGGAAGCGCCCCTGCAGCACCGCCACCCGCCGGCCACCTAGGGTACCCAGCAGCAACCGGCCCGCGTGGCTTTCCACCGTCGATACCGGAAAGTGCGGAATATCGGCGTAGCTGAGCGTGTGCTCTACCTGCACCTCCTTGGCCAAGGCACCCAGGCCGGTACCCAGGATAATGCCGAATTCGGGCTGAAAAGCAGCGGTTTGTTGCTGAATGTACGCGGCGGCTTCGCGCAGTTGGGAGAGTTGTTCGGCGGCAGTTTGGGGCATAAAAAAGCGCCGCCGACAAGTGCCGGCGGCGCGTAAAAGTAGCTCCAAGTTGAGCTTCGCAGCATTTTGGGTCGGGCTGATTTTTGTCAAGCCTCCAGCCCCAAGCAATGTGCTTACTGAATCGTCAGCTCGTAGGGCAGGCGGGCCTGCACGCCCTGCATCTGCGTAACGGTGCGGTACTGCTCGTAGATGGGGTACAACGGGCCCAGCTTGGCTTTGAGGGCGCGGGCTTCGGCCTCTTCCGAGTCGCCAAAGAAGGCCACAAAGCTTTCGAAGGCCGATTTGCGGCGGGGCAGGCTTTGCAGGCGGTAGTCGCCTTTTTCGAGCTTAGCGCGCTTGGCAGCCATGGCAACGGCGTCGTCGAAGTCGCCGAGCACATCCACCAGGCCGCGCTCCTTGGCTTCGGTGCCCGACCACACCCGGCCCGAGGCCAGGCGGCGCAGGCGCTCCACCGGAATTTTCCGACCCAGGGCCGCTTTGCTGGTGAAATCGGCGTAGGTGCGCTCCACTTCGCGCTGCAGCTGCTGCTGCTCGAAGGGCGTGAGGCGGCGCGTAACAGTCGGAATGTCGGAGAACTTGCCCGTGTTTACGCGGTCGACGGTGATGCCGAGCTTATCGGAGAGCAGCGGCCCTAAGTTGGGCAGCACGCCAAATACCCCGATGGAGCCGGTAATGGTGTTGGGGTGGGCCACAATCGCGTCGCAGCCCATGGCAATGTAGTAGCCGCCCGAAGCCGCCACGTCCGACATCGAGGCAATTACCGGCTTCTCTTTTTTGGCCAGCAGCACCTCGCGGTAAATCACATCCGAAGCCAGGGCCGAGCCGCCGGGCGAGTTGATGCGCAGCACAATGGCTTTCACCTTTTTATCGAGGCGGGCTTTGCGGATGGCCTCGGCGAACTTGGTGCCGCCGATGCTTTCCTCGCCGCCCTTGCCGCTCACGATGTCGCCTTCGGCATAAATCACGGCAATGCGGTTGGTGCTCACCTCTTCCTCGTCCTTGTCGGCCTTGCTATAGGTGCTCAGGCTGATGAGGCTGGGCTTTTTGTCTTTGCCCAGGTTCAGCTTGGTGCGCATGTAGTCGAGCACTTCGTCGTAGTAGCCCAGCTTGGTTACCAGGCCGTAGCGCTTGGCATCCTCGGCGTTGTGCACCAGCATCGAATCCTGCACGGCCTTCAGGCGGGCTACCGGCAGCTTGCGCGCTGCGGCAATTTGCTGCACGGTGTGGTTGTTGATGGAGTTCAGGAACGACACCGTTTGGTAGCGGGCCGAGTCGGAGAAATTCTCGCGCATAAAGGGCTCCACGGCGCTCTTAAACGAGCCCACCCGGAAGATATACGGCTCGACGCCGAGCTTATCGAACAGGCGCTTGTAGAAAAACACCTCCGTGGAAAGGCCGTTGAACTCGAGCAAACCTTGCGGGTGCAGGTACACCTCATCGGCCACCGACGACAGGTAGTAGCCCTTTTCGGAGCCGGTTTCGTGGTAGGCCACCACAAACTTGCCCGATTTCTTGAAGTCGATAAGCGCGTCGCGCACTTCTTCGAGCGAAGCCATGCCGCCCGACACCACATCGAGGTTCAGCAGAATGCCGCGGATGTCGTCGTCGGTTTTGGCCCGGCCAATGGCTTCTTTCAGGTTGACGAGGCCAATGGAGGAGTTGCCCGCGCCAAAGGGCGTGAACTCGGCCTCCTGCTTGCGCTCGGTAATCGGCTTATCGAGCTTGAGCTCCAGCACCGAGTTGCTGGCCACGGTTACTTCGTCGGAGGAGCTACCTAGGGCAGCTACCATGGCAACGAACAAGAACAGGCCCACCACCGAGAACAGGATCAGCCCGACGATGGTAGCCAGTACGTATTTAAGAAATTGACGCATTGTTGAGGAAGAAGGGTATCAGCGGCTAATAAACAAAAGTAGAAGGGTTTTGGTATCGGGTTGCACGAAGTAGTGCTGAATGGTGCTCGGTGCTAAAATTCGCGCCAGTGGTTTCCTGGGTCAGAATGTTGCAACAGGTATTAATGAAGCTGATAAGAATTGTTCTTGCGGCGCAGACGCCCGTCAACCACCCCAGCCGCAGCTAAAGCTGCGGCGTCCCCTCCTCATCTGAGGAGGGGAGCTTTGAGTTTTGCTTTGGTTAATAACCGTACTTCTCGCCCCACCAATAGCGCAGCCGCTCCAGCATTTTGGCTTCGGTGGGGTTGTCGCCTGGGGTGTAGAAGCGCTTGTGGCCGAGGCCATCGGGCATAAACTCCTGGAACACGAAGTTGCCTTCGCCGTCGTGCGAGTAGTGGTACTCGGTGCCGTAATTCAGCTGCTTCATGAGCTTGGTGGGGGCGTTGCGTAGCTGCAGCGGCACCGAAGCCACGCCGTTTTGCCGCACAAAAGCCCGCGCCTCCCGAATGGCCATGTACGAGGCGTTACTCTTGGGCGAAGTGGCCAAATACACCACGCACTGACCCAAGATGATATCCGACTCGGGCATGCCGATAACCGTAACGGCCTGAAACGTGCTCTGGGCCAGCAGCAAGGCGTTGGGGTTGGCGTTGCCCACATCTTCCGAAGCCAGAATGAGCAGGCGGCGGGCAATAAACTTGGGGTCTTCGCCGCCTTCGAGCATCACGGCCAGGTAGTAGAGCGCGGCGTTGGGGTCGGAGCCCCGAATGCTTTTGATAAAGGCCGAAATGACATCGTAGTGCATTTCGCCGCCTTTGTCGTAGCGGGAGAGGTTTTGCTGGGCCAGCTGCTGCACCACCTCGTCGTTCACCACCACTTCGCCGGTTTCAGGGTTGGCTTTGGCGGCCTGCACCACAATTTCGAGCAGGTTGAGCAGCTTGCGCGCATCGCCGCCCGAAATGCGCAGCAGCGCGTCGTAGCTCTCCAGGCGTACGGGCCGGCGGCGCAGGGCTTCGTCGTCGCGCAGGGCCCGGTCCACGAGGCCAGTAAGCTCGTCCTTACCTAGGGGCTCGAGCACGTACACCTGCGCCCGGCTCAGGATAGCCGGAATTACCTCGAACGAGGGGTTTTCGGTGGTGGCGCCTACGAGCGTAACAATGCCCTGCTCCACGGCCCCGAGCAGCGCATCCTGCTGCGACTTGCTGAAGCGGTGAATCTCGTCGATAAACAGCACCGTGTTGCGGCGCGATTTGGCTTGCTGGATTACGTCGCGCACATCCTTCACGCCGGCGTTAATGGCGCTCAGGGCCACAAACGGCAGCTTGAGCTGCGCGGCCAGCAAGTGGGCCAGCGTGGTTTTGCCCACACCCGGCGGGCCCCACAAAATCAGCGAAGGCAACCGACCGGCTTCGAGGTAGCGGCGCAGCACGCCGCCTTCGCCGATAAGGTGTTGCTGGCCCACGTACTCGTCCAAAGTGCGGGGGCGAAGGCGTTCGGCCAGCGGGGCGCCGGGGCGCGGCTGATCGGCGGGTGGGTCGAAGAGTGAGTTCATACGAGAGGAGCAAGGCGGGCATGCGCGGGTGCCGTTGCACAACGAAGATGTAGCACCTAGGCCGTACTTCGCGTATCAGCACACGATTGTAGCTCCGCACATACGCGAAGTGCCGCCGCAGCGCTACATCTTCGCATCCTCATCCTCATAGTCTTTGTTGCGTGAATCAGCCTTCAAACCCGCTGCGCGTGCATACCGCGCTGTTTATCGTGTCGCTGATTTACGCCGCCAACTACAGCCTCTCCAAGGAGGTGATGCCGCATCACGTAGGGCCCTACGGCATTGTGGTGCTGCGCGTGGTTACGGCCGCGGTGGTGTTCGAGGTGCTGGCGCGGCTGTTTGCCAAGGAGCGCATTACCGGCCGCGCCGATAACATCCGCTCCATTCTGTGCGGCATTTCGGGCATTGGCCTGAATCAGCTGCTGTTTTTCGGCGGACTGAACCTGACCACGCCCATCAGCGCCTCGCTGGTGCAAACCATTTCGCCCATTGTGGTGGTGCTGGCCTCGGTGGTGCTGCTCGGCGAGCGTATTACTCTCAAGCGCGCCCTGGGTATCGGCCTTGCCGGAACCGGAGCGGCCATGGTAATCCTGAGCCGGGGCCCGGCCGGTGCCGCCGGCCAATCGGTAGCCCTAGGTAATTTGCTGATTCTGCTGAACGCTACCTTCTTCGGGCTGTACCTGGTGCTGGTAGCGCCCCTGATGCGCAAGTACCACGCCTTTACGGTGCTGGCGCGCAGCTTTTTGGTGGGCGCATTTATTGTGGTGCCATTCGGGCTGAAGCAAGCTTTGGCCCCCGATTACGCCCACTTGCCCATGCGCATCTGGGTTATCATCCTGTACATGATTGTGATGCTGACGGTGGTGGCCTACCTGCTCAACAACTGGGCCCTGAAGCACGCCTCGCCGGCGTTGCTGGGCGTGTATATCTACCTGCAACCCATTCTGGCCGTGCTCATTGCCGTGGCCCTAGGTCGCGACCACCTCACCTGGGCCCGGGCCCTGCAAGGCCTGCTGATTTTTGCCGGGGTGTGGCTGGTAAGCCAGAAGCCGAAGCACAAGACGGTGATTGGCAAGGAAGTGCCGCTGGAGCCGGTGCAGGACTGACCATTAACTGGCCATTAATAGAATTACAAATGAGGATTTACACTGCTTGGAAGTACTGCCTAACGCTGCTCATACTCCTGCTCGCTGGATGTAGCGCAAACAACAGATTTGTCCGTAACGTGTATGGAGTGCGAGTTGAGTATGAAAAGCAAGATGGCTGGAGCGTACGTGTAGCCGATTCTACTGCTTCTTCCTACTCATTGGTTTTTATTCCAGATACAGCTTCTGCTGCAACCGCAGGAGCTAATCTCGTGATGGTAATAACTCCAAAAAGCCCCGGCGAAACGGCGTCTGCGTTGTTTGAATACATCCGGCGTCCCGAAGGCCAGCAGCAAGGAACCGAGCTTCTCCCTGAAACAGGAGTGCTTAGTTGGAACGGACATGATTTCCTGATCACCAGTCGGTTAGTTCACCGTCCGGCTAAGCTCGATTTGTTGCAGCGTTCCTACATTACCGAAGTAGGGTCCTGTCTGGTGAGTTTTGTTGCTACGCGGCCTAGCAACGATGTAGATATGGAAGTTCGATTTCGAAATTTGATGCGCTCTATTTACCTAGCCCCTGAGGCGGCTCGATGATGCTTTAGGAGTAAAAGGGGTTACGCATCGAGCAGTTGGCGGTTTACGCGCCAGCCCCAGCGCACAAAAAGCACTAGCAACAGCACTTTGGCCAGCAGCACGCAGCTCAGGCCCAACAGCAGGCCGCCATCGGCCAGCAGCGGCGAGAGGTTGGCGAGCTTGAAAAACGCGCCCAAACCGGCCAGCACGAGGCCACCCAGCAATAGGTACAGCAGTTTCCAGAAGGTGAGGAGCGACTTCATGCAGAGTGGTGCTTGGGGTTGAGCTTACATTAGGTAGGAGCGGAAGCCAACGATAACGAAAACTCGGCAATTGCCGAAACTTTGCGGGCCGCTCGCGGTAATCCTGGCAGCCGACCTTACCCTTGGCGGCTGCGTACCTTTGTGTGGCAATTATTGCCCTGCCCCGCGCCTATGAAGCTATTGTTGGTTGAGGACGAGCCCAAGCTGGCCTCGTTTATCCGAAAAGGGTTCGAAAACGAGGCCTACGAGATAGAAGTAGCCTACGACGGCCGCGTGGGCAAATCGTTGCTCGACCGCAACCGCTACGACGTGGTTATTCTCGACGTAAACCTGCCCTACATCAACGGCTTTGAGCTGTGCCGCCAGCTGCGCGAGCACGACGCCCACGTGCCCGTGCTCATGCTCACGGCCCTCGATAGCCTCGACGACAAAGTGGCCGGCTTCGAGGCCGGCGCCGATGATTACCTCGTTAAGCCCTTTGAGTTCAAGGAGTTGCTGCTGCGCACCCGCGCCCTGGGCAAGCGCAACCACGAGGCCGCCACCGCCAAGCGCACCCTACGCATGGCCGACCTCGAACTGAACCTCGACGGCCGCTACGTAACCCGCGCCGGCCAGCGCATCGACCTGACCACCCGCGAGTATTCCCTGCTCGAGTACCTGCTCCTGAACCGCGGCAAAACCGTTACGCGCGTGGACATTGCCGAGCGCGTGTGGGAGCTGAACTTTGACACCAACACCAATATCATCGACGTGTACGTGAGCTATTTGCGCAAGAAAATCGACAAAGATTTCTCGCCCAAGCTCATTCACACCGTGGTAGGCATGGGCTACACCATGCGCGAAGGCTGATGCCTTTTAATTATGAATTAGTAATTAATAATTATGAATTGCTTGTGCCTCCAACCATTTCGGTGCTGTTGCAATTACTAATTCATAATTATTAATTACTAATTAACCCGCCATGCTGATTCGCAACAAACTGATTCTGCGCTTTACGCTGCTGGTATTGGCTATACAGCTGTGCTTTTCGCTGTTTATCTACTACTTCAATGCGGCCACGCGCGAGAAGAAGTTTCAGAACCGCATGGCGGGCAAGGTGGAGCTTACGGGCCGCATTTTACTTAAGCGCGACAACCTGCGCCGGGGCATCCTGAGCGCGCTGCGCCGCCGTGACCTGCTGACGCACGCCGGCGAACAAATCAGCATCTTCAGCCCGCAGGGGCGGCTCATCTACGCCTCCGACGACCACATCGACCAGCGCGGCAACCTCGCCCATCTTCGGCAGGTGCAGCCCAACCACCAAGTGGCTTTTAAGTACGGCGGGCGCGAGTGCCTGGGCGTGTACTACGAGCACCAGGGGCAGGGCTACCGCATTTTTGCCGCCGGCTACGACGAAGTGGGCCATCAGCAATTGGGCAAGCTGCTGCTGATTTTGCTGGTGGGCAACATTGGCGCGCTGGCCCTCACGGTGGTGGCCGGCTGGTACTTCGCCGAAGAATCCCTGAAACCCATTGCGCGCATTGTGCGCGAGGTGCGCCGCATTACGGCCTCCAACCTAGGGCAGCGCGTGCACGAGGGCAACCAAAAGGACGAAATTGCCCAACTGGCCATCACCTTCAACCGCATGCTGGAGGGGCTGGAGCAGGCGTTCGATGCCCACAAAAGCTTTGTGGCCCACGCCTCGCACGAGCTGCGCACGCCCTTGGCCAACGCCCTGGGTACCCTCGAAACCTCGCTGAGCTACGACACCGATTTGGCCGAAGCCAAGCGCAGCATGCAATCTTCTATCGAGGAGCTGCGCCGCATTATCGAGCTGACCAACGGCCTGTTGGCCCTGGCCAAAGCCGACGAAACCAGCTTCAAGCGCAACCCTGTGCGCCTCGATGAGTGCCTCACGCAGGCCATTGATTACTGCACGGCCAAGCACACCAGCTGCGCGGTGCAGCTGCACTTCGGCTACCTGCCCGACGATGTGGAGGACCCGTTCATGGTGCTCGGCAACGAGCACCTGCTCACCACCGCGCTGTTCAACCTCCTCGATAACGCCTGCAAATACTCCGGCAAGCCCGTAACGGTGCAACTGGGCTACCACAACCGCAAAACCTTGCTGGTAACGGTTGCCGACCAAGGTATCGGCATCGAGCCACAAGCCTTGCAGCGCGTGTTCGAGCCGCTGTTCCGGGCCGAAAACGGCCGCTCCAGGCCGGGCCACGGCATTGGCCTGCCCATCACGCAGAAAGTGGTGCGCCTGCACAAAGGCGAGCTTACCATAAGCTCCGAGCCGGGGCAGGGCACCACCGCCACCGTGCGCCTGCCGGCCTACGTAGCCGCTGCCGAGCCTAAAGCGGCACACTAGCACCTAGGGCTTGGCTGTCATGCCGAGCATGTTGCGCATCGAGCAAGGAACCGAGGCATCTGGCGTGCTGCTGTTGGGGCCTCACGGGACCCCTACGGGGCACGGCCCCCTACCTCGCTCCAGGCGCGACATGAGGGAGAGGGGGAGTGTATGCTATCAGGCGTCCGTGCACCAGATGTCTCGGTTCCTTGCTCGATGCGCAACATGCTCGGCATGACACCTATTCCCTAGGTTGCCAGGCTCCCCTCTCTTTTGGAGAGGGGCCGGGGGTGAGGCCCTGGCCCCCTTAATCTTTTCTAATCCCGTTCTCACGTGGCTCTAATGCCCTGAAGCCTCCTTCGTGGCTGATCAGTGCATTTATGCCCATGAAAAAGCATCGTCGGCCGACGCAGCTGCCAGCCATTTTGCTGCTGGCAGGGTTGCTGTTGTCGGCCAGCCTGAATTGCTACTTGCTGTACCCCAGCGCCGACCACCTCCTCGACCGCGAAGCCGTGGCCGACACCCGCGCCGACGAATCGGCGGTGGAACTGCGCCTGATGCAAGGCCAGCTGGCCGATTGCCAGGCCGAGCAGCTACGCAAGGATAGCCTGCTCGTGAGCCTGCTGCGGCAAGAGCAACCCACCGCCCAAACGCGGCTCTAATCTTTTCTAATCTCAGCCTAATGCGGCTCTAATGCTGTAGCTACAGCTTTGCGCCGTTGTTGCACCTCGTGGCCTTTGGGCCAATTTGTTATGTCATTACCGCTACCCCGAATACTCTGCCTATCCGTACTTACCGCTGCCCTAGGTGGCCTGGCCCTGGCGGGCTGCACGGCCAAAGGCGAAACCGAACAATCGGCTACCGGCGCGGCCGCCGACGACACGCCCGTGCTGCCCGTAACGCAGCTGGTAGCCAAGGATACCGTGCTGTTTCGCAAGTACGTGGCCGACATTCAGGCCCTGCGCAACGTGGAGGTGCGCGGCCGCGTGCAAGGCTTCCTCGATAGGATTCACGTCGACGAAGGGCAGGAGGTAAAGCAGGGCCAGCTGCTGTTCAGCATCAACGACGCGCCCTACCGCACCCAAATCAGCAAAGCCAAAGCCGCCCTGGCCAGCGCCCAGGCCGCCACGCGCGTGGCCGAGCTGGAGGTAAAGCAGGTAACGCTGCTGGTGGATAAAAACATCGTGTCGAAAACCGAGCTGGAGGTGGCGCAGGCCAAGCTGAAGGCCGCCCAATCCGAAGCTGCGCAGGCCCGCTCGTCGTTGGCCGATGCCCAGCTGCACCTTTCGTACACGCAGGTGCGCGCGCCCTTCGACGGCATCATCGACCGCATTCCGCTGAAAGTCGGCAGCCTGGTTGATGATGGCACGCTGCTTACCACCGTGTCCGACATCCGGGCGGTGTTTGCCTACTTCACGGTGTCGGAGGGCGAGTACCTCGATTACATGAAGCGCCGCGCCAAAGGCCCCAACAGCCACGCCGACGAGGTGCAGCTGGTGCTGGCCGATGGCTCGCCGTATCCGCACCTGGGGCGCATCGAAACCGTGGAAAGCGAGTTCGACGCCAACACCGGCTCCATTGCTTTCCGGGCGCGTTTCCAAAACCCCGACAAGCTCCTGAAGCACGGCGCCACGGGCCGCGTAAAGCTGGCCAACGAGGTGGAGGATGCCGTGCTGCTGCCGCAAAAAGCCGTGTTCGAGCTGCAGGATAAAAACTACGTGTTCCTCGTCGACCAGCACAACCGCCTGCGCCAAACGCACTTCGTGCCCAAAACCCGCCTTTCGCACTTCTACGTGGTGGAGGCCGGCCTGAAACCCGGCGACCGGGTGGTGTACGAAGGCGTGCAGGACGCCCGCGACGGCATGCGCATCCGGCCCCGCCCCGTGGGCCTCGATAGCCTGCTGGCACCTAGGGCCCAGCCCGCCGGCGGCGGTGGCGGCTCCGGGGCCACCGTGCACGCCTACTAAAATTCCCGCCCCGATGGCGCAGGCGTCCACCAAAAGCGCCCGCGCCATCCGCCCGCCAAAGCTGCGGTGCCGCAACCCCGACCCGAGCCATAATTTTTTTCCGTGGAGAAAAAGGTGAATGGTGTGGTTCTGGTCGGCTGGCACCGCGACTTTCGGCGGGCGTGAGGGGGAGGCAGCCAGCCCTGGGTGGCCGGGCTGCCGGCCCCACCTACCACCACCACCTGCCGCTCCGATGCTCGCACTGTTTATAAAACGACCGGTACTCTCGCTGGTCATTTCGCTGATTTTTGTGCTGTTGGGCGGGCTGGCGTTCCTGACGCTGCCCATCACGCAGTTCCCCGAAATCGTGCCGCCCTCCGTAACCGTTACGGCCAAGTACACCGGCGCCAACGCCGAGGTGTGCGCCAAGGCCGTGGCCACGCCGCTGGAGCGCGCCATCAACGGCGTGCCGGGCATGACGTACATGTCCACCGTTACCTCCAACAACGGCATCACGGCCATTCAGGTGTTTTTTGAGGTGGGCACCGACCCCGACCTCGCGGCCGTGAACGTGCAGAACCGCGTCACGACCATCATCGACGAACTGCCCGAAGAGGTAATCAAGGCCGGCGTAACTACCGAGAAGGAGGTGAACAGCATGCTCCTGTACCTCAATGTAATGAGCGACGACCCCTCGGCCGACGAGGAGTTCATTTACAACTTCGCCGACATCAACATTCTGCAGGAGCTCAAGCGCATCGAGGGCGTGGGCCGGGCCGAAATCATGGGCTCGCGCGAGTACTCCATGCGCGTGTGGCTGAAGCCCGACCGCCTGCTGGCTTACGACGTTTCGGCTGATGAAGTGGTGGAGGCCATTCGGGCCCAGAACGTGGAGGCCGCGCCCGGCCAAACCGGCGAAAGCTCGGGCCGCACCGCTCAAATGCTGCAGTACGTGCTGCGCTACACGGGCAAGCTCTTCGAGCCCGAGCAGTACAAGAACATCGTAATCCGGGCCAACGCCGATGGCTCGGTGCTGAAGCTGCGCGACGTAGCCGACGTGGAGTTTGGCACGCTGAGCTACGGCATGGCCTCCAAAACCGATGGCCGGCCTTCGGCGGCTATTATGATGAAGCAGCGCCCCGGCTCCAACGCCCGCGAGGTAATCGAGAACGTGAAAACCCGCATGGCCGAGCTGAAGCAAACCAGCTTCCCGCCGGGCATGACGTACAACATCAGCTACGACGTGTCGCGCTTCCTCGATGCTTCTATCCATGAGGTAGTACGCACGCTGTTTGAGGCCTTCCTGCTGGTGTTTGTGGTGGTGTACCTGTTCTTGCAGGATTGGCGCTCCACGCTTATTCCGGCCCTGGCCGTGCCGGTAGCACTGGTGGGCACGCTGGCTTTTATGCAGATGTTCGGCTTCAGCATCAACCTGCTCACCTTGTTCGCGCTGGTGCTGGCCATTGGCATTGTGGTGGATAACGCCATTGTGGTGGTGGAGGCCGTGCACGTGAAAATGCACGAAGAGCACCTTTCGGCGCGCAAAGCCACCCTGGCCGCTATGGGCGAGATTGGCGGTGCCATTGTGGCCATCACGCTGGTAATGTCGGCGGTGTTTGTGCCGGTGGCGTTTATGTCGGGCCCGGTGGGCGTGTTCTACCGGCAGTTCTCGCTCACGCTGGCCATTTCCATTGTCATTTCAGGTGTCAACGCCCTTACGCTTACGCCGGCATTGTGCGCGCTGCTGCTGAAGCCCACGCACGCTATTGAGGGCGACACGCCCGATGACGATGGCAAGCGACCCGGTTTGCTGGCGCGCTTTTTTGCCGGCTTCAACCGCCGCTACGATGCCGTGGCCCGCGGCTACGAACGCCTGCTGCGCCGCTGGGCGCCCAAGCGGGCGGTTACCCTAGGTCTGTTTGCCTTGTTCTGCGCTGCCACCTTTGGGCTGAGCCTGATTCTGCCCACGGGCTTTATCCCGACGGAAGACCAGGGCATGATTTACGTGAACGTAACGGCGCCCGCCGGGGCCACCGTGGAGCGCACCGAAAAAGTGCTCGACCAGATTCAGCAGCAAGCCGCCAAGCTCGATGCCGTAGAGTCGGTTTCGACGTTGGCCGGCTACAGCCTGCTGAACGAAGTGGCCGGGGCCTCCTACGGCATGGGCATGATCAACCTGAAACCCTGGGACCAACGCAAGCTGTCGGTGCAGGAGCTGATTGAGGAGTTGAACAAGCGCACGGCCGGCATCAGCGACGCCCGCATCGAGTTCTTCTCGCCGCCTACCGTACCGGGCTTCGGCAACAGCAGCGGTTTTGAGCTGCGCGTGCTCGATAAAACCGGCCGCGGCGACTTGCAGCAGACGGCCGCCGTGTCGAACAAGTTTATCACGGCCTTGGCCAAAACGCCCGAAATCGGCTCGGCCTTCACCACCTTCGACGCCAGCTTCCCGCAGTACCTCATCCACGTCGATCAGGAAATGGCCGCCAAAAAGGGCGTAACCGTCGACCGCGCCATGAGCACCCTGCAAACGCTGCTGGGCTCGTTCTACGCCTCCAACTTCATCCGCTTCGGGCAGATGTACAAGGTGATGGTGCAGGCCGCGCCCAACTACCGCGCCGCGCCCGAAGACGTGCTGAAGCTGTACGTGAAAAACGACCGCGGCGAGATGGTGCCCTACGCCACCTTCCTGACGATGGAGCGCGTGTACGGCCCCGAGCAGCTCACGCGCTACAACATGTACACTTCGGCCATGCTCAACGGCGACGCCGCCCCCGGCTTCAGCTCCGGCGACGCCATTGCCGCCGTGGAGCGCGTGGCCAGCAAGGAGCTGCCGCGCGGCTTCAGTTTCGAGTGGTCGGGCATGACGCGCGAGCAGATCCTGTCGGGCAACCAGGCCATCTACATCTTCCTGGTGGTTATCGTGTTCGTGTACTTGCTGCTGGCGGCGCAGTACGAGAGCTTCCTGCTGCCGCTGCCGGTGCTGCTGTCGTTGCCCACGGGGGTGTTCGGCGCCTTCCTGTCGCTGAAAGTCCTGGGGCTCGAAAACAACATTTACGCGCAAGTGGCGCTGGTCATGCTCATCGGCCTCCTAGGTAAAAACGCCATTCTCATCATCGAGGTAGCCAACCAGCGCCGGCAGCAGGGCGCCCCGGTGCTCGAGGCCGCCGTCGAGGGTGCCGTGTCGCGCCTGCGGCCTATTCTGATGACGTCGTTCGCGTTCATCGCGGGCCTGATTCCGCTGGTAATTGCCACGGGCGCCGGGGCCATGGGCAACCGCTCCATCGGCACGGCCTCGGCGGGCGGTATGCTCATCGGTACCCTGTTTGGGGTGGTGCTGATTCCGGGCCTGTACGTGCTGTTTGCGGGCCTGAGCAAACCCGCCGCGCCCGACGAGGACGACGAAGAAGATGCTGTTGAAAACCAACGCGCGGTGCGGCGCCTCGAGCCCGAACACGCCTAAACCATACAACTGCTTAAACGCCTAGGTGGCAAGGCCACTTACCGTTGTGCCGGGCACAGCCAGGCTTCGCACCGACAAGCCAGCAAATGGCTACGGTTGGGGAACCGCTATTTGGCGAAGCGGTGCCGAAGCTTCGGCTTGTGCCCTGCACAACGCGCTACACCACCCAGGCCGGGAACCGCCCCTGCGGCAGCCCGCCCATATGCTCCAACTCATGCTTTCTCAACGCCTCTATTTTCTGCTGAGCTTGCTGCTGATGGCCGGCTGCAAAGTAACCGAGCCTACACCACCTAGGGCTGCGGCCGTGCTGCCGGCGCAGTACGGCCCCGCCGCCGCTACCGACTCGGTCAGCATTGCCGAGCGGCCCTGGCGCGAGTTCTTCGCCGATACCCGGCTGGTCAGCCTTATCGACACCGCCCTGCAAAACAACCTCGATGTGCGCATGGCCGTGCAACGCATCGAGCAGGCCCGCGCGGCCGTGGTGGCGGCCCGCGGGGCGCTGCTGCCAACGGTAAGCGGAGTAGCCGCCGCCGGCTTCGACCGGTGGGGCAAGTACACGCTCAACGGCGTGGGCAACTACGACACCAACCTCTCGCCCAATATCCGCGGCGACCAGCGCATCCCCAACCCCGCCACGCCCGATTATTTCCTGGGCCTGCGCAGCACCTGGGAAATCGACCTGTGGGGCAAGCTGCGGCAGCGCCGCCAGGCGGCCTACGCCCGTTTGCTGGCCACCGAGCAGGGCCGATACCTGGTTACTACCTCGCTGGTGGCGCAAGTAGCCAGCCTGTACTACGAGCTGCTGGCCCTCGACTCGGAGCTGGATGTGCTGGTGCGCAACGCCCGCCTGCAGGAGCGCGCCCTCGAGATTGTGAAGGTGCAGAAAACCGGTGGCCGTGCTACCGAGCTGGCCGTGCAGCAGTTTACGGCGCAGTTGCTGCGCACCCAAAGCCTCGAGCAGCAGGTGCGCCAGCGCATCGTGCGGGCCGAAAACGAGCTTAATCAGCTCCTGGGTCGCTATCCGCAGCGCGTTGTGCGGGGGGCACCCATTCGGCAGCAGGCACTGCCCGATAGCGTAGCCGCCGGCGTGCCCACCCGCCTGTTGCTGCGCCGCCCCGATATCCGGCAGACCGAGCTGGAACTCACGGCCAACCGCGCCGACGTGGCCGCCGCCCGGGCCGCGTTTCTGCCTTCGCTCACCATCACGCCCTACGTAGGCCTGAATGCCTACCGCACCTCGCTGCTGTTTCAGCCGCAATCGGTGGCGTTTGGGCTGCTTGCCGGGCTGGCCGCGCCGGTGTTCAACCGCAGCCAGATCAGGGCCGATTACCAGCGCGCCACCGCCGCCGAGCGCGAGGCCGTGTTTGCCTACCAGAAAGCCTTGCAAACGGGTTTCCGGGAGGTGCATACCAACCTGAGCGGCCTGGCTTATTTCCGGCGGGCCTACGCCCTGAAACAGCAGGAAGTAGCCGCGCTCAACCGGGCCGTGGAGGCCTCCAATAACCTCTACGTGGCCAACCGTGCCACTTACCTGGAGGTGATTACCGCCCAGCGCAACGTGCTCGATGCCGAGCTCGAAGCCACGCAGCTGCGCAAAGAGCAGTTTCAGCTGCTGATAGAGTTGTACCGCGCCCTAGGTGGCGGCTGGGATACGGCACCAACCAACCCATAACCAACCTCCCGCAGCGCGGAGGCGCCGCATGCCCCGCGCCGTTGCCGCATGAAAGAATATGAGTTAAACGAAGTGGGCTTTGTACCGGCCGACTGGATTCCGAGCGATACACGCTACCTCGAAGGGCAGTTGCTCGTGCGCATGCACGAGCGGGGCATCCTGCGGCTGTTCATCCCGAATGCCGGCGCCGAGGTAGAGCTGTCGTCGGGCAGCCTGTACGAGCCGATAGTGCACTACGTGGGCGCCCTCGAGGGCATAGCAGCCGCGCTCGAAAAGCTGCTTTAGCCAATGGAGCCCGCTGGCACCTAGGCGCATAGCAATGCCACAACAGGCCACCAAGCAAGTGCGCTGACAACTCGCAAACCTGTTTCTGCAAGCATAGCAATAAGTGTATATTGGGTAGCGCTGCAACGCCGTTGCTATCAATGCGCCACCCCTATGCCCTTATCTACCCGCATTGCCCTGCAGGCTGCTTGCGCAAGCCTAGGTGTCGGGTTGCTGAACAGCTGTGGCTTCAGCAAACAAGCCGCATCAGCAACAACCCTGCGCCCGCCTGCCGATGCCGCGCTGTTCCGGACTATTGCACCCACCGAGGTAATTACGTCAAGGTTATAATGCTTGACGCGGTAGCCCTTGCCATCAGCGGCAGTATGTAAGGATTCCTTACTAGGCTGTGTCTGAGAAGTTGCTTCAAGCCTCGTGGTCGTCATGCTGAGCCTGTCGAAGCATCGCTACCGCTTCGTCTGGGCTCGTTCCACGAAGCGGTAGCGATGCTTGGCTTACGCCTTCCTTCGGTTCGACAGGCTCAGCATGACCGTTCTGGAGTTTACCGACACAGCCTAACTGATTCTTCGGCCAGCTCACCTTCTTTGAACACGTTGCGCACGTGCATGGTAACGTTGGGACGCGAGACGTCGAACAGCTCCGCCATTTGCGCCTGCGTGAGCCACACGGTTTCGTTTTGCAGGTGTACTTGCAGCTGCGCCTGCCCGTTGGGGGACTGGTAGAGGAGGATGTCGGTAGCGGAGGACATAAAGTAAAATAGGGGAACTAATGTAATCCGAAGCCCCGATAACCCAACCGCAGCCGGAAACTTGCGGCACTTGGTGAGCGGGCGAGGGTCTTGGTATCTTGCGGTTTGATAGCATGTCTCTCCCTATCTGATGGCAATTCGGTGAAACGCTTTTTTACCCTTGTCGGGCTTACGGCAGGCTTTGGCCTGCTCAGCCGTCCGGTGCATAGCCAACAACCAGCCCAGGCCCCTGCCAAGGAGTACCGCTACACCGAAACCATGCCCGTATTTCCGGGCGGCTTGGATCAGCTTAAGGCCATTATCCGCGACAGCCTGCGCTACCCCGCGCAGGCCCTGCGCGAGGGCGTTGCCGGCAAGGTACTGGTGCAGTTCACCGTCAGCCCCGAGGGCCGCACCACCGATGTGAGCCTCAAGCAAGGCGTCCGCGCCGACCTCGACCGCGAGGCCCTGCGCGTCGTGGGCCTCTTCAACCACTGGACCTGGCAGCCCGCTACCCAGAACGGCCGCCCCGTGAGCGTGGTGTATACCATGCCGGTTACGTTTGGGGTACCCGGCGTAGCTTCCCAGGTGGCGGCCGGGCCCGATTCACTGGATCTGCTGCCGCTTAAGGGGCTGCAGCCTGCGCTGAACTATTGGAGCCCCGACCGCGGCATTATCCCACCCGACAAGGGAATCGTGTACGGCAGTTGTGTGCAACGCTTGGGCTTCAGCAGCGGCGGTTTCGGGCAGTACGTGCGCCTCGTCAATCTCGGCACCGGCAAAGCCGTGCGGCTGGAGGTGAAGCCGGCCTTCAAATCGGCGCGCAGCAACAGCTTCTGCTTCGCGGTGCCGCCCGGCCGTTACGCCCTGCACTTCTACGAATACACCGAAAGCAAATGGTACGGCGGCGAAACGTTCACCGAAAACCTGCGCAAAGCCGCTAATCCGGCCAACGCCGTAGCCGCCACCCGATACGTCTTCACCGTTGCCGCGGGCCAGGTACACTACCTGGGCACCTGGCACTTCGAGCAGCCCGGCCAGCCCCGCTTCACCGACGACAAAGCCGACTTGGACGCGCGGCTGCGTGGCACTTACAAGAAGCTGCCCTTCGACGCGGCACGAACCGCGCTGCCGCAGTAGCGTTGGCGCTGGTGGCTGCGGCGTATGGATGCATAAAACCACCTGAGAGATACGCACAACGGCCCGCCGGAACACTGTTCCGGCGGGCCGTTGGCACGTAAGATAACCTAGGGCTTACAGGTGAATTACCTCCCCGTAAGCAGCGGCAGCAGCCTCCATCACCGCCTCCGACATGGTGGGGTGGGGGTGAATGGCCTTGATGATTTCGTGGCCGGTGGTTTCGAGCTTGCGCGCCACCACGGCTTCGGCAATCATGTCGGTTACGCCGGCGCCGATCATGTGGGCACCCAGCCATTCGCCGTACTTCTTGTCGAAGATGACCTTCACGAAGCCGTCCTTGGCACCCGAAGCCGAAGCTTTGCCCGAGGCCGAGAAGGGGAACTTGCCCACCAGCACGTCGTAGCCCTGCTTTTTGGCTTCTTCTTCGGTGAGGCCCACCGAGGCAATTTCGGGGTAGCAGTAGGTGCAGCCGGGGATGTTGCCGTAGTTGATGGGCTCGGGGTGGTGGCCGGCAATGGCCTCCACGCAGGTAATGCCCTCGGCCGAGGCCACGTGCGCCAGCGCCGGGCCGGGCACGATGTCGCCAATGGCGTAGATGCCGGGCACGTTGGTGCGGTAGTACTCATCCACCTTAATGCGGCCTTTCTCCACCGTAATGCCCAGCTCCTCAAGGCCTAGGTTCTCGAGGTTCGGCTGAATGCCCACGGCGCTCAGCACCACGTCGGCGTCCATCTGCTGCTCGCCTTTGGCGGTTTTGATGGTCACTTTGCAGCCGGGGCCGCTGGTGTCCACCTTCTCCACCGAGGCGTTGGTGAGGATATCGATGCCCGATTTCTTGAACGAACGCTCCAGCTGCTTCGACACTTCTTCGTCCTCCACCGGCACGATGCGCGGCATGAACTCCACGATGGTCACCTTAGTGCCCATGGTGGCGTAGAAGTAGGCAAACTCCACGCCGATGGCGCCGGAGCCCACCACTACCATCGTTTTGGGCTGCTCGGGCAGCACCATGGCGTCGCGGTAGCCCAGGATTTTCTTGTGGTCGATGGGCAGGTTCGGCAGCTCGCGGGCGCGGGCGCCGGTAGCCAGAATGATGTGCTTGGCCTGGATGGTTTCGCTGCCGCCATCGGCCTTGGTTACGGCCACTTCGCCGGGCTTGCTGATTTTGGCCGTGCCCGAAATGACATCAACCTTGTTTTTCTTCAGCAGGAAGGTAACGCCCTTGCTCATGCCCTCGGCCACGCCGCGGCTGCGCTTTACCACGGCCGCAAAGTCGTAGCCGACGTTGTCGGCCGAGAGACCGTACTCCTGCGGGTGCTTCAGGTAGTCGAATACCTGCGCCGATTTCAGCAGGGCTTTGGTGGGGATGCAGCCCCAGTTGAGGCAGATGCCACCGAGCGATTCGCGCTCTACCACGCCTACTTTCAGGCCAAGCTGCGAGGCGCGAATGGCCGCTACGTAGCCGCCAGGGCCCGAGCCAATCACGACTACGTCGTACTGCAATGCCATATAAGGTTGTCTGATGGGAAAGATGGGCAATTGAAAGCCGGGCCCAGCCTGGGCTCGGGTGGGCAAAGATAGCCGCCCCGGCAATACCGCCCCAATGCGCGGTACTTCGGCGGCGCGCTGCCGTATACTAAACCGCGGAGCCCGGGTTTGGGCTTTCCGGCGTTTGCTTTCTTTTACCCTGATCAACTCCCGATGAAACCAGCTATACAATCCTTGCCGGCCCTAGGTGGCCTGCTGCTGATTTTGCTGACGGCCCAGTGCTCGGCCACCCGCGAAAACGAAACGCCCACCATGGCCGCCCGTGCGCGCCTGAACGAGGCCGCTGCCGCCGCCGCGGCCGACTCGGGCCGGGCGCTTGCCCCCGCGGCTGCCACGCCGGTGGCCAGCACCGAGCCGGCCCTAGGTGCCGCAGCACCCGAGGCGGCCGTGGCACCTGGGGCCGGCGCAGCCGAGCGCCGCACGCCCGCCGATTTTCGGGCCGAGATTAAAGCCGCCGATGCCCGCCTGAAAGCTAACCCGCGCAACGCCGACGCCCTGATTGCGCGCGGCCGCGCCAAGGCCCAGCTCAAGGATTACCGCAATGCGCTAACCGATTTCAATGCCGCCTTGCGCATCAAAGCCACCAACCCAGTGGCCTTGTACAACCGGGGCCTCACGCGCCTGCGGCTGAAAGAGTACAACGCCGCCATCAGCGACTTCGGCAAAACCCTGCGCTACAACCCCACCGATAAAGAAGCTTACTTCGGCCGCGGCATTGCCAAAATGCAGCTCGGGAATTACAAGGGCGCCATGCCCGATTTCAACAAGGCCATCGAACTTGATGCGCAGTACGCCGATGCCTACGAGTACCGCGGTATTTGCTACGCCTCGCTCAACAAGCCCGAAGACGCCCGCCGCGACTTGGAGCGCGCCTCCGAGCTAAACCCCGAAGCCAACAAGAGCCTGCGCCGCTTCGCCGGCAAGTAGCGGCACCTAGGGCGCTCATTTGCCAGCCAGCAGGCGCAGGTAAAACGACGGTTGCCGCAGCCGCTCGCGCAAGTCCAGGTCGAGGAACATGGCCGATAAGGTTTCGGCCAGGGTAGGGTTGCGGGCAGCACGGTTGGCCACAAAGTTGAACAAGCTCGGCCAGCGCAGCAGCCGCTGCATGCCGTGGCTCAGGCGCAGCTCCTTACCCAGGCGGCGGTACACGGCGGCATCGTAGCCCTGCAGAAAGCGGGCTGACGTATCGTTGGCAGCCAAAGCCCGGGCGGCCCAGTCGGCGGCGTGCCTACCCGAAATCATGGCGTGGCCGATGCCCTCGCCGGTAAACGGGTCGATGAGGGAGCCGGCGTCGCCGAGGAGCAGGTAGCCGTTGCCGGAAAGCGGGCGGCGCTTCGAACCTAGGGGCAAGCCAAAACCGCGCACCGGGCCCTCGGGGGTGGCCTCGGCAAACCGCTCGCGCAGCTTGGGGTGCGTGGTAAGCAGCTCGTGCAGCCGCTCGCGCAGGTTCACGCGCTTGCGCGACACTTCCTTCGTAAGCATGCCCACGCCCACGTTGGCGGCGCCATCGGGCAGCGGAAAAATCCAGAGGTAACCCGGCAAAAAATCGGGCAGAAAATGCAGCTCGATAAAGTTGTGCGGGTGCAGCTGGCGCACCCCGCGGTAGTACACCCGCAGGCCGGCGCAGTGGTGCGCGGGCTCCAGGGCGTGGCCGCCAATTTGCCGGGCAAACGCCGACTGCGCCCCGTTGGCCACCAGCAGCAACCGCGCCGTAATGATGGGCCGATCGGCGGCATCGAGCAGCAGCCAGCGGCCGTCGGCACCTAGGCGGTGGTTGGCCACGGTGGTGCCCTCGAGCAGCTCTACTTCGGGGCGCAGGCGCAGCTCATCCACCAACAATTGGTCGAAATCGAGGCGGCGGGCTACGTGGCCGGCGGGGGCTTCGGTATCGGGGTTGTAGCGGGGCCGAAAGGGTACGCTGAGCCGCTGCCCGTTGGGCGCAAAGAAGTCGATGCCCCAGCTGGGCAGCTGGCCGGGCCAGGCGGCCAACTTGGCCGGCAGGGCTTCGTCGATGCGGCGCAGCTCCATCAGCACCTTGCCGCTCAGGGCATCGCCGCACACCTTGTCGCGTGGGAAAGTGGCCTTGTCGAGCACGGTTACGCGGTGGCTGGCGTTGGCCAGGTGCAGGGCGGCGGTGGCGCCGGCGGGTCCGGCCCCAAGAATGCAGATATCAGCGTGGCGCATAAAAAACGGCCGGCGCAACAGCGCCGGCCGCACAAGATAAGGCGCGTAAGCGGCTTAGGCGCGCTGGCCCACGTAGCCGGCGAGTACCTGGTTGAGCTGCGGCTCGGGCACCACGCCCGACTGCCGCCACACTGGCTGGCCTTTGTGAAACAGGATTAGGGTAGGAATGCCCTGCACCCGAAACTGCTGCGCGGCGGCCGGGTTGCGGTCCACATCTACTTTTATCACCTTGATTTTGCCTTGGTGCCGCGCCGCCACTTGCTCCAGAATGGGGGCCATGGCTTTGCACGGGCCGCACCAATCGGCGTAGAAATCGACCAGCACGGGCATGCCGGGGCTGTTGATGAGCTCGTTGAAGGATTTTTTGGCCATGAGTACAAGGGCTTGGTGCTGCAAGGTTATACGGCACCCGAGGCCAGCGGGGTAAGGGCACTAAAAAGCCGCCCGGCGCGTGGGTGCGGGCCGGGCGGCTTGTTGTACGAGCGGCGGAGCAACTATTTCTTGGCGCGCTCCACTACCGTTACGTCGTTCGACACGGCCGGCAGCGAAAAGCGGCCGCCACCGGCACGCTTGCCGCTTACCTCGCACACCCAGGTGTAGTCGCCGGGGGCGCCGTTGGCCGCAATGCCGGTTTCCGTCTGGAAGAAATCGGCCTCGGTGGCCGGGCTCGGGAAGATGACGTCCACGCCGTTCTGGCCGTTCTGCACGTCCTTCACCAGGGTGTAGCTTTTGCCCGATGCCTGGCTTGTAACGGTGAATTTGGCCTTGTAGGCGCCAAGCTGCCCGAACTTGTCAGCAACGCCGATCCGCACGAACGGGTCGGTTGATACCATCCAGGTTTGGGCCTTGGCGCTAGGCGAGCACAGCAGCAACACAACAAGCAGCGCGGCAAGGCTGCTCATGCGTTTCCACAAAGCAAGGGTAGGAGTGTTCATAGGGCGGAGTGTGTGAAATGAATTGAAGAGGTACCAGGGGAGGGAGGCGGGTGGTAGGGTAGGAGCGGAAGCTCAGCGCGGGCCCGAACAGCTAGGTAAGAAATTGACTTATTGGACCTTTGGCACACTGATGCTACCAAATATATAAATCTGACAAACGCCCTGGAAAAAGCACAAGTAATTTTTTTCTGAACGCACGGTTTCCGTATGCAGCCCTGGGCATCCTGCTATCCGACCTTCGCGTAAGCCCGCTTTGTGGCTTCACGACGGAAAGTAACTTTTGCAGCCGCGGCCCCGCCGCCCGAACCCACCTGCCAACTATGCGAGCGGCAGGTGCAGCAGGTATCGCGCCACCATTTGGTGCCCCGCGAGGAGGGCGGCCGCTACGGGCCCACCATCGACTTGTGCCAGCCCTGCCACAGCACCGTGCACTTGTTGCTTACCAACAAAGCCCTGGCCCGCCAGTACCATTCGGTAGAGGCGCTGCGCAGTGCCGACGAGCTGCAGAAGTACTTGCACTGGATAAAGCGCAGCCGCGTGGAGCGCATCAGCAACCGCCGGCGGCGCCGCTAATTGGCCCGGCGGCTGTTTCTTTGCCGGCGTATGCCCCTGCTTGCTTTTCTGCCGTTTGCTCAGGCCCGCCGCCAGGCCGTCGCCACCGTTGTCGTCGATAGCATCCTGCCCAGAGCGGCCCTTACGCTGGCCCACTGGCGCCAGGCCCCCACGCCCCAGCCCTACCGCGACGATACCAGCGCCGGCTCGGCCTTGCGGGCGCTGCGCACCCCGCCCCACGAGCTGCAGCGGGCCCAATTCGTCACGGCCAACCACTTCGATGTGGATGGGTTTGTGGGCGTGTGGGCGCTGCTGAACCCCGAGCTGGCGTTGCAGCACGAAACCCTGCTGCGCATGGTAGCAACCCTAGGTGATTTTCGGGAGCTGGACTGGCAGCACCCCCTGGCCGACACCGCCCTGCAGCTGGTTTGCTGGCTGAACGCCAAGGAAAAAGAGCTGTTTTACCCGCCGTTCGGCGCGCCTGAGCTGCGCCGCCGCGAAGACGAAGCCTCGGCGGAAAAGTTTGCCTGGTTTCTGCCGGCCTTTGCCGAGGTGTTGCAAACCCCCGACCTAGGGCGCACCGCCTGGGCCCCAGAGCACGAGCGTGTGCGCCAAGGCATTGCCGCCATGCAAAGCCCCGCCACGCAGCTGCGCCGCTACCCCGAGTTGGGCTTGGTGGTACTACACTCGCCCGAGCCGCTGCCTTACTACGCCCTGTTTGGCCCCACCGCCGGCTACGATGTGGTACTGAGCTGCTACCACGGCCAGCGCTACGAGCTGGAGTACAAATACACCACCTGGGTCGATCTGGAATCGCGGCCCACGTTGCCCCGCCTGCCGCTTGCGCCCTTGGCCGAGCGCCTGAATGAGCTGGAAACCTCCCGCCGCCTCTGGACGTGCGACGCCGTAACCGATACCGGCCCCTTGCTGCGCCTCTCGGACCGCGGCCTCAGCAAAGTGCAGCGCTACGCCGACCCCGATCAGCGGCCTATCTATGCCTCATCCATCTCCGCCACTGAGTTGGAGCAGGAAGTCGTCGGCTTCTTGCAAAAGCAATACGCCGGAATCGAGCCGCGGCGGTATTGGAGCTGGGAGGAAATACGCGCCGCTGGGGTGGCCGCGCAATTGTAGCGCGGTGCAGCGCGTGTAGCGCGAACTTGTAGTTCGCGTCTTCAACTCGTAATTTCTGTTTTCGGACCTAGGGCGGCAGTGCGTGTAGCGCGGGCTGAAGCCCGCGCTACACGCAACGATTAGAAAATACTGTCTGTGGACGCGGACTACAAAGTCCGCGCTACACCGCGCTACTGCTGTGCTACGCCTCAGTGCCGAAACCTACTACGCGGAGCGAGCTGACGCCGCCGGCGCCGCGCCGCACGTGAATCTGGGTGCTCACGCGTTCCTTCAGGGCCTCTACGTGCGAGATGATGCCGATCATTTTGCCCGTGCCCTGCAGCGTTTCGAGGGCCGAAAGCGCCACGTCGAGCGTATCGGGGTCGAGGGTGCCGAAGCCTTCGTCGATGAACAGCGTGTCGATCTGGGTCTTGCGGCCGGCCAGCTCCGACAGACCTAGGGCCAGGGCCAGGCTTACCAAAAAGCTTTCACCGCCCGAGAGCGAGTTCATCGAGCGGGTGCTGCCGGCCTGGTACTCGTCCACAATCAGCAGATCGAGGTGCTCGTGCGGGTTGCGCGTAATGCGGTACCGGTCGTTGAGGCGGGCCAGGTGGCGGTTGGCCAGCTCCACGAGGCGGGCCAGCGTGAGGCCCTGCGCAAACTCGCTGAACTTCTTGCCATCGGCCGAGCCAATGAGCTCGGCCAGGCGGCGCCAGCGGCGGGCTTCCTGCAATTGCTTGTCCAGCTCGGCCACAATCTGGGCGTGGCGCTCCTGCCCGCTGCGGTGGTCGGCAAGGCGCTGCTGGCGCTGGCCCAGCTGCTGGTTGAGGGCGGCCAGCTGCTGCTCGGCCTCGCGCAGCTGCCCCAATACCACCTCAGCGGGTTCGGTGGTGAGGGCGCGGGCCTGCTCGGTTTGGTGCTGATGCGTGAGCTCCGTAATGCTGTGTTGCGCGGTTGCCACGGCGCGTTCGTGGGCTTGCAACTGCTCGGCCAGGCGGTGCACCTCGTGCTCGGGCAGCAGGCGGGCAGCCAGCGCGGCGCCATCGGCGGGCAGGCCGGCGGCTTGCAGGTCGGCCAGCAAAGCGGCGTGGCGTTGGTCGCGCTGCTGCTGTTGCTGCGCGATTTCCTCGGCCAGCTGCTGATGGCGTTCGTCGTGGCGGGCCAGGGTAGCTTCCTGCTCACAAAAGGCTTTATCGTGGCGCTCATACGCCTCGGCGGCCTGGCGCACGGCCTCGGCCAGCTGCGCCCGTGCCTGGGCCACATCGGTACCGGTAAAGAACTCCTGGCGCTGGGCACGCAATTGCTCAATGGCCTTGAAGCGCTGCATCAGCACCTCTCTGTTGGCCGTGAGCCACTGCTGGTTGTCGGCGCGGCTTTTGGTCAGCTCCTCGGTGCGGGCCTGGGCTGTGCTGAGCAGCTTGTCCACATCGGTGCGGGCTTGCTTTTTCCGCGCAAACTCGGCGCTCAGGCCCTTCAGTTGCTCCACCAGCGTAGCGCCGTTTTCGCCCGTAAACTGCAGCCCAAACGAGCTCAGCAGGCTGCCGATGGTGTCGCGCACCACGGGCACACGCTCCCCGGCATCGGCCAAACGAATTTGCAGGGCGGCTAGCTCCTGGCCAATTTGCTGCTGCTGAGCCGCCGCTTGCTGGTGCTGGCCTTGGGCTTTGGTAAAGGCCACCTCCAGGTCGTGCTGCTGCTGGGCCAGCTCGCGCAACTGCTGGCCCACGGCCCGAACGGCTTTGGGCGCGGCCTCTTCGTCGGCTTCGGTAAGCAGGGGTAGCAGGGTAGGCGCTTCGGCCGCGGCGGCATTGCCGCCGGCGTGTTCGAGCAGACCCGTAAGGCTTTGCATGCGGTTGAGGCGCGCATTCAGGGTGCGCACCAGCTGGCCCAGCTCTTCTTCGCGCTGCTGGTCGCGCTGCAGCGAATCGTGGCTGATGCCCAGCACGCCCGCGGCATACGGATGCTCGGTGGCGCCGCACAGCGGGCACGGCTCGCCGGCCACCAGGTGCTGGCGGGCTTCTTCGTGCGTCAGAATAAGCTGGTGGGCCTGGGTGAGGCGGCGCAGGTCGTCCCAGCGCTGCTCTTGCTCGCGGTGCTGGCGCTGCAGGGCTGCCACGTGGTGCAGCAGGCGGCGCAGCCACTGGTCGCGCTCGGTGGCGGCAGCCTGGTGCAGTTGGCGCACGGCAGCAAGGCGCTGCTGCGTGGTTTCGGTTTCCGTTTGGCCGCGCTGCGCGGCCGCAGTGGCGGCGGCCAGGCGGGTTTTGAGGTCGGCTTCGGCTTTGCTCAGCTCGCCCAATTCGGCCTGCAGGCTCGTCCAAACCTGCAGTTCGCTGGTGAGGTCGGGCAGGGCCGCGGGCAGCTCGGCCAGGCGTTGGTTGTGCTGCAGCCACTGGTCGAGGTCGTGCAGCTCGGTGCCGAGGGTTTGCACCTGCGCGGTGGTTTGCTCCAGCGTGGCGGCGGCCTGCTTGTGTTGCTCCAGGCGTTGGTCGTAATCCAGGCGCTCTTTGCGCAACTGCTCCTCGGCCTGCGCAATCAGGCCATCGAGCTTATCGGCCTCGAGCAACCTAGGCTCTTGCTCGTGCTGCGCCTGCTGGGTCTGGGCGTGGTGCTGCTTGCCCGTGGCGCGTTGCTGGCGGGCTGTTTCGAGGGTGGTGTGCAGCAGGGGGCGGCGCAAAGCAAGCTGCTCCTGCTCGTGGCGCAGGCGCTGCAGCTGTGCATCGGTTTGCTGCACCAAGGCCCACGGCGTGCTGAACGGCGCGGCCTGCTGGTGCGCCGTAAGGCGCTGGCGCACGGGCCCGAGGCTGGCGGCCTGCGCGGTTAGCTGCTCCAGGGTGGCGGCCGCGCGCTGGCGGCGCAGCCCTAGGTCGTCGAGCTGCCGCAGCCAGGTATGGGCCTCGCTGAGGCGCTGGCGCGTGGCGGTGGCCGCGGCGGCTTGCGCTTCGAGGGCGGTTATTTCGGCCGTTAGGGCGGTCAGTTCGTCTTCCGACAGCAGCGTTACGCCGGCAAGGCCCGCGCGCAGGGCTTCGCTGCGCTTGTCTTCTTCCTTGGCTTTCTCAAAGGCAAAGCGCGAAATCTCGGAGTACTTCTGCGTGTCGGTAATCTTTTCGAGCAGTTGGGCCCGCTCGCCGGGGTTCGATTTCAGGAAGCGCGTGAACTCGCCTTGCGCCAGCAGCACCGAGCGCAAAAACTGGCGGTACTCCAGGCCGCTCAGCTCGGCTACCCGCGCCGGCACCCGCGACTTGTAGCTTTCCAGAATCACGCCCTCGTCGGAGCCTTCCTTCAGCTCGCTGATGCTCATGGAGGCATCCTGCAGCTGCCCTTCGGCTTTTTTTCGGGCGCGGTGCTGGCCCCAGCGCGAGCGGTACAGCTTGCCGTTTACGCTGAACTCTACCTCGGCCCAGCTTTCGCCGGTACCTTGGCTCATTACCTGCGCTACTTCGCCGTCGTGGCGGGGCACCTGGCCGTAGAGGGCCAGCGTAATGGCGTCGAGGATGGTGGTTTTGCCCGCGCCGGTGGGGCCGGTAATGGCAAACAGGCCCGCATCGGAAAGCGGGGCATTGCTGAAGTCAATCTCGTGCTGCCCGCGCAGCGAGTTGAGGTTGAAAAACCGGACGCGGAGAATTTTCATAGGTGGCCTCACGGGACCCCTCCGGGGCACGGCCCCTCTCCAAGGGAAGAGGGGGAGCCTGACGAGGGCATGTATTCAAGGTAAGAATGAGCTAGCTTTTGTAGTTAGCTATTTGCTAAGCAAGTTACGCCAGATGCTGTCGGATTTGTGCTACTACAGAGTCGGGTTGATGCAGCACTTCTTCGTTGGAAAAGCGGCTGACGGTGTCGCCCAGCGTTGCCAGATTGTGGGTACGGCCTTCATCATAAGTGTTTTGCTCTGGCTGGTTATGATAACCACCATCAACCTCAACAATAAGCTTGGCGGGTATGCAGATGAAATCCGCAATGAAGCGGTCAATCACATTCTGCCTCCTGAAGCGAAAACCTAACCGCTTCCCTCGCAAATGCTGCCACATCACCGCCTCAGCCAGAGTAGGCTGGCGGCGCATCTGCCAGGCCGATACACTGCTTAGATTATACTGCAACTTATCAGCAGTAGCCCATGCCAAGCCTCCTGAGCAGATGGATGAGTTTCCTTGAGTTGTTGATCCACAATTCATTTTCTCACTTATCGTCACAAACGCTAATTAACTCTATTGAATCCCCAGGCTCCCCCTCTCCCCTTGGAGAGGGGCGGGGGGGTGAGGCCCCTAGTTGGTGTGCATCAGCTCCACCAGCTCATCGAAGGTGCGCAGCAGCTGTTCGCGGCCATCTTCCGGCTCGCCCTCCAGCCGCCGCTCGAATACTTCGCGCTCCGAGAAGTCGTGCAGGCTGCGGGTGAGCGGCTCGGCTTCGGTTTCACCTAGGGGCCGGAGCGTTACGATGCGGAAATGCCGGCGGGCCAGTACCTCAATCTGCTTGCGGTCGAGCTTTTCGATGACTTTCAGCAGCTGCTCCGCTACTTCGAGTTGGCCTATTTCGGAGCGGATTTCCACATCGGCCCAGGCGGGCAGGGGCAGCTCGGCGTTGTCGTAGGCGGCTAGTTGCGTAAGTACTTCCTCCAGGTCGCCGTGGAAGCGCACGAGGCGGCGGGCAGTGGGCACCGCAATGGTTTCGATGGTGGGGCAGCCGGTGCCCTTGAATTCGAGCAGCAACACCTGCTTCGGGTCGTGGATTTCGGAAAACGACAGCGGAATGGGGGAGCCGCTGTAGCGGATATGCTCGCGCCCGCCCACGCGCTGCGGGCGGTGCAAATGACCTAGGGCCACGTAGTCGAAGCAATCGGGGAAGTGGTCGGCCGTGACCTGCCCTAGGTTGCCCACGTGTATGGTGCGCTCCGAATCGGAAGCCGAGCCGCCGGCGGCGTAGAGGTGGCCGGTAGCCAGCACGGGCAGGCCGTTGGCCTTGTGCTGCCACACCTGCTCGCACTCGGCCACGCGGGCGTAGTGGTCGGCAATGCCCTGCTTGATGCGGGCTTCGCGCGCCTCGGCGGTTTCACCGGGCAATGAGAGGCGCACGTCCCGGTCGCGCAGAAAGGGCACAGCGCACACCACCAGCGCGGGTTGGCCCTGGGCGTCGTCGAGTATCAGCACCTGCTCCTCGAAGCAATCGGGCACGCAGCCTACCACGTGTACGCGCAAGTGGCGCAGCAAGCGGGCCGGGGCATTGAGCGTGGCCGGCGAGTCGTGGTTGCCGCCCACAATCACCACGTCGCGGCAGTTGGTTTGGCGCAGCTGCACCAAAAAGGAGTAGTACAGCTCGAGCGCGGCGCTGGAGGGCGAGCCAGTGTCGAACACGTCGCCGGCCAGCACCAGCACTTCCACGCGCTGCTCCTGCACGGTGCGCACCAGCCACTCCAGGAAATGGCGGTGCTCCTCGGTGCGCTCGTGGCCACTGATGAAGCGTTGGCCTAGGTGCCAATCGGCGGTGTGCAGGACTCTCATGCGGGTGGTAAGTGACAGTGCAACGTCAAAATTAACGTTTGCGGCGCCGATTTTCGCTGCAAATTGTCGGCGCCAAGAAGGTTCGATGTTTAGTAAATCAGGTTACTTAATCAAATTGGTAAACCAGTTTATTTAGCCCGCAGAGGGCGCAGAGGTTTTCGCAGTGGCCGCTGAGCTCTGCGACTTCTGCGAAAACTTCTGCGGCTTCTGCGGGCTAAAAATCAAAAAGCCCCGGCACACGGCCAGGGCTTTTGACTTTCAGATCAGCAGGCGCTTAATGCACAGCCTGCTTCTGAAACTCGGTTATAGCTTCGCCTAGGTCGTAAACCGGCACGTTGGGCAGCACAGCCTTCAGGATGCTGCTACCCGCGGCCGAGCGGTAGCCGCCGGCGCAGTGCACCAGCACGGGCTTATCGGCGGGCACTTCGTGGGCACGTTCGCGCAGCTCGGGCAGCGGAATCAGCAGGGCGTTGTCGAACACGGGCTGCTTGGCCTCGGTGCGGTTGCGGATGTCGACGATGGTGAACTGCTCGGGGTGCTGGCGTACTTGCTCCACATCAACCTCCGGCGAGGTGGCAGGCAGCTCGCGCGGAGTCAGCAGAGCGCCTTTGATGTTGCTTTCGTAGCCGATTTTGGCGGTTTTGCGGATAACCGTGTCGAGGGCAATCTGCGAATCGGCCACCAGATAAAACGGCTCTTTCGGACCTAGGATGGAGCCCAGCCACGTTTCAAACTTGCCGCCGTCCATCAGGTTGATGGCGCCGGGCAAGTGGCCTTGGCGGAATTGCGCCGCCGGACGGGTGTCGATAATCGGAACGCCGGCTTCGAGCGGGGTGTGGCTTTGCAGGTGTTGCACCGAACGCACCGAGTCCTCGAACGCCGGCGCGCCTTGCTTGTTGATCTGCACATCGCGGCCGAAGTACTTGGGCGCGAAGGGCTGGTCTTCGAGCAGCACGCGCACAAACTCGTCGCGCGACATGGGCTGCAAGGCGTAGTTGGTTTTCAGCTCCTTGCCAATGGTCGAGTCGAGGTCGGTGGAGGTGGTTTTGCCGCACAACGAGCCGGGGCCGTGCGCCGGGTATACCTTGGTGGTGGGCGGCAAGGTCATCAGCTTTTCGCGGGTGCTGTCGTACATCTGCGCGGCCAGCTCCTCGCGCTTGTGGCCACCCACGGCTTCGTCTTCGCGCAGGTCGGGGCGGCCTACGTCGCCCACAAACAGCGTGTCGCCGGTAAATACGGCGCGGGTGCCGCCCAGCTCGTCGATCAGCAAAATGCAGATGGAGTCGGGCGAGTGGCCGGGCGTGTTGATGGCGTGCAGCTCCACTTGCCCTACCGAAATCCGGTCGCCCTCGTCGAAAGGCTTGTGCGGGTAAGAGGCCTTCACCAGCTTGCTCACGTAGATGGTGGCGCCGGTTTCCTCAGCAATTTCCAGGTGCGACGAGACGAAGTCGGCGTGCGGGTGCGTCTCGATGACGGCCACGATTTTGGCGTCTTGCTCGTCGGCGAAGTCGTAATACGGTTGCGGGTCGCGGGCCGGGTCGATGACGGCCATGCGGCCGCCGCTGAGCACGGCGTAAGAGGCGTGGGCCAACCCTTTGTCGTAGAACTGGTGTATCCTGAAGGGTTGTGAGGAAGGCAGGGGACTCATGGATGTAAAGTAAGGTGACAACTGCCGGACCCAGGTGGCGCGGCCGCCGACGGAGGGCTTGCCGATTACAAGCACCGCGCCGTTTAAGCGTAAGCTGACAGCATGGCCGCTACGGGCCGCCCGAGGCTGACATTGTCAAATATAACAATCCGAGAATCCGGCCAACCGGGTAGTGCCCTGAAATTTCGGCCGGCCGGCAACTTGCCAGCTGGTAAGGCCGAGGCAGGTGCCCTGGGTGGGTGGGCCGGGCGGGCGTTGCGGCAGCCCCTAGGTGGCGCAACGGCAGCAGCTGTCAGGCAAGCAAAAAAGCCGCCCCGGGCAGGAGCGGCTTTTAAGAGGTGGAGCGAGAGACGTGATGCTTCGCCTTAGTCGGCTTTCACTTTTGATTTGCCTTTATCGGCTTTCACCTTCACTTTGTCGCCTTTGGCTTTCACCTTGGCGTCTTTCATTTCTTCGCGGCGCTCGAGGCGGTTTTCCATTTGGTCTTCGCGCTTGGCCTGGTACTGGGCAAATTGCTCGGGCGAGAGCACGCCGCGCAGCTGCTCATCGGTACGCGTGCGGGCCTCCTGCATTTTCTGACCTAGGGCCTGCCGGCCATCGGGGTTGCCCGGGGTCATCTGGCCGCGCAGGGTTTCCATTTCGTTGGCTTGCGCCAGGAAGATGGCGCGCACCTTGGTTTGCTGATCGGCCGTGAGGCTGAGCTGCTTGGCAAGGCGCTGGGTTTGCAGATCGGCGCGCTGCTCGGGCGAGAAACGGCCTTGGCCCTGCCCGCGGCCCTGGTAATTGCCGGGGTTGGGCGTGCCCGCATTCGCGCTGGCGGGGTTTTGGGCCTGAGCAGTGGTAAAGCCGAGGGCCGCAACCGTCAGCAGCAGAAGCATCTTTTTCATGGCGGGAGTGTCTGTAATGAAATATTGCCTGCTTAGAGGGCAAACTGGCCCATAGGTTTAACGGGCCCGGGTCAGCCGGGGCAAGTTCCGGGCCAAGCTAGCAGCAAGCCGGATTCTGCCTATATTCGGGCCCCGACGTGTCCGTTTGCGGCCCGCTGCGGCATCCCACGACCAACTTCTCTCTAAATATTCTCCCCATTCACTCTCACTAATGGCAAACATTTTCGCCAAAAAACCGCTCGCTCAGCTGTTGGGCGAAGCCAATGCCTCCGGCGAAGGCGCTCTTAAGCGCACCCTGGGCGCGGCCAACCTGGTGGCACTCGGCGTCGGGGCCATCATCGGGGCTGGCCTGTTTGTGCGTACCGCTGCGGCGGCCGCTCAAGCCTCAGGCCCGGGCGTTACGTTAGCATTCATCGTGGCCGCTATCGGCTGCGCCTTTGCGGGCTTGTGCTACGCCGAGTTTGCGGCGATGATTCCGATTGCCGGTTCGGCCTACACCTACGCCTACACCACCATGGGCGAGTTTGTGGCCTGGGTTATCGGCTGGGCCCTGATTATGGAATACGCCCTAGGTGCCGCCACGGTATCCATTGCCTGGAGCGAATACCTGAACAAGCTCTTGGAGGTGTTTGGCACCCGAATACCCTTCGAGCTTTGCCACGCCCCCTCCGAGGGCGGCTGGATTAACCTGCCCGCCCTGCTGATTGTGGTGGCCCTGTCGCTGCTGCTCATCAAAGGCACGCAGGAGTCGGCTACCTTCAACGCCGTTATCGTGGTGGTGAAAGTGGCCATCGTGTTGATATTCATTGCGGTAGGCTGGCAGTTTGTGAACCCCGCCAACCACACGCCGTACCTCATTCCCGAAAACGCCGAGCCGGTAACCAACGCCGCCGGTAAGGTAGTGCGCGAGTACACCGCCTGGAACAAGCACGGCTGGGGCGGCATCATCGGTGGCGCGGCCATCGTGTTCTTCGCCTTTATCGGTTTCGACGCCGTTTCGACGGCCGCGCAGGAAGCCAAGAACCCCAAGCGCGACATGCCCATCGGTATTCTCGGCTCGCTGGCCGTGTGCACCGTGCTCTACATCCTGTTCGGCCACGTGCTGACGGGCGTTGCCAACTGGCGCGAGTTTGCCGACCCCGCGAAGGGCGGCGAAGCCTCGGTGGCTTATGCTATTAAAGAGCACATGCCCGGTTTCGAGTGGCTGAGCACCGCCGTTACGGTGGCTATCCTGGCCGGTTTCTCGTCGGTTATTCTGGTGATGCTGATGGGCCAGTCGCGCGTGTTCTTCTCCATGTCGAACGACGGCCTGATGCCCAAGGCTTTCTCCGACCTGCACCCCAAGTTCCGCACGCCCTACAAGTCGAACCTGGTGCTGCTGGTGTTCGTGGGTGCTTTCGCGGCCTTCGTGCCCGGCTCCCTGGCCGGCGACCTTACCTCGTTTGGTACGCTGCTGGCTTTCGTGCTGGTATCGATCGGCGTGTGGATCATGCGCCGCACCGACCCCGATCAGCCGCGCCCGTTCCGTTCGCCGCTCTCGTCGGCTGCTTTCCCGCTGGTGCCTTTCCTGGGTGCCGCCATCTGCTTGCTGATGATCGTGGGCCTCGACCTGTTCACGCTGCAGGTAGCGCTGGGCTGGATGGTGCTCGGCTTCATCGTGTACTTCGTGTACGGCAAGCGCAACTCCAAGCTGCAGAAGGGCATCGTGGTAATCCCCACCGAAATGGAGGAGCAAGCCTTTATCGAGCCCGACCCCAAAAACGCCTAGGTCGGTTTTCTGCCTAAGCCCAAAAGGCCCCGCCGGGTTACCGGCGGGGCCTTTTTTGTGCGTGTAGCGCGATTGTAGCGCGGACTACAGAGTCCGCGCTACTGCGCGCCACACCGTTCTACTTGCTCACCGGCTGCACTTCGCTTTTGAGCTTCAGTACCCGGTCGCCGTTATCCTGCACGATAAGGAAGGCCGGGTTATCGGCGGTGCCGTTGCGAGTTATTTCGGAGCCCTTAATGGTGCGGGTTACCGGCTCTTTAAAGGTCTGTTCGATTTTGCCAATGGCCGAGCCGGTGCCGTATTTCCAGGAAACGCGTGAGCCTTTGCGCATAAGTGTGGGGTTAAAAGGTGCTTGACAACAACCCACTTACGCAAAGCCGCGAAACTCGGCTTTGCGGGGCTGCAACCATTGTAGGCACAGCAGTTTCTTTGGCTACCTTTAGTGGGTTCACTCACCTCATTTCCACCGCTTTTTTTCGCATGCGAAACCATTTACGCCTGCTGGGCTTGGTGTTTGGGCTGGCAGCAGTTAGTCCGGCCTGGGCGCAGGGCACGTACCCGCGCAACGGCGTGTACGACGAACGCCCCGGCCTCTTTGCCTTCACGCACGCCACCATTTTTACCGACTACAAAACCCGCCTCGACGACGCCACCCTCGTTATCCGCGACGGGAAAGTGGAGGCCGTAGGCAAAAACCTGAAAGTGCCCGCCGGCGCCGTGGTGCAGGACATGCGCGGCCGCCACATTTATCCGGCTTTTGTGGAGGCCTACTCCAACTACGGCCTGCCCGAGGTGAAACCTGCCGACAACCGTGGCCGCCGCGCGCAGGGGCCGCAGTTCGAAAGCTCGAAAGCCGGCGCCTACGACTGGAACCAGGCCGTGCACCCCGAGGTAAATGCCGCCGAACTGTTTAAGGTGAACGACGAGCAGGCCGAGCAGCTGCGCAAGCTGGGCTTCGGGGCCGTACTCACGCACCAAACCGACGGCATTGCGCGCGGCACCGGTGCTTTGGTGGCTCTGAGCTCGGGCCGTAAAGAAGCCGAAGTGCTGCTGCTCGATCGGGCCGCTGCCGCTTATTCCTTCGATAAAGGCACCAGCACGCAGGATTACCCCTCGTCGCTGATGGGCAGCATTGCGCTGCTGCGCCAAACCTACCTCGACGCCGACTGGAACCAGCGTAATCCGCAAAAGGAGCAAAACCTCTCGCTGCGCGCTCTGAACGACCAACGCCGCCTGCCCCAGATTTTTGAGGTGCGCGACAAGCAAAGCCTGCTGCGCGCCGACCGCGTAGGCGACGAGTTCGGCCAGCAGTACATCATCAAAGGCCGCGGCGACGAATACCAGCGCATCGAGGACGTGAAAGCCACCCGGGCGCCGCTGATCCTGACGCTGAACTTCCCCGATGCCTACCAGGTAGATGATATTTACGATGCTACGCGCATTGCCCTCGAAGACCTGAAGCACTGGGAAATGGCCCCGGCCAACGCGGCGGTACTGCAAAAAGCCGGCGTGCGTTTCGCCCTGTCGTCGGCCGACCTTAAGGACAAAAAGAAGTTCTGGACGAACCTGCGCACGGCCGTGCGCTACGGCTTACCCGAAGAAGAAGCCCTGCGCGCCCTCACGGCCACCCCCGCCGAGCTGCTGAAGGTGCAGGATAGGGTAGGAGCCCTGCGGCCCGGGATGGAAGCCAACTTCTTGGTTACCTCGGCGCGCCTGTTTGCCGACGACAACGTGCTGCTCGATAACTGGGTGCAAGGCCGCCGCTACAAGCTGAGCGAAGTGCCCACCGATTACCGCGGCGTGTACGCGCTACAAATCGGCCAGCAGCCCGAGGTGCGCATGCTAGTGGCCGGTAAGCCCGAGGCGCCCGAGCTGAAAGTAGCCCTGGCACCGAAGGATACCGTGCGCGGCTCGCTGAGCGTGGCCGGCGATTTGGCCACCATCGTGTTCAGCCAGAAGGGCAAAGCCAAGGGCCAAACCGTGCGCCTGAGCGGCTACTACACCGCCGAGGGGCGCGTTTTTCAGGGCGAAGGCCAGCTGCCCGATGCCAGCCAGGTAAAATGGACAGCCCGCCGCCTCGAGGAAGCCAGCCGCGCCGCCAAGCGCGACTCGGCCAAAGCGCCCGAAGCCCCGCAATTGGGCGGCATGATGTACCCCTTTGTGGCGTACGGCCGCACCGAGGTGCCCAAGCAGGAGGTGGTACTCATCAAAAACGCCACCGTTTGGACCAACGAAAAGGACGGCCGCCTGGAGGGTGCCGACGTGCTCCTGAAAGACGGCAAGATTGCCAAAGTGGGTAAGGGCTTGGTAGCCCCCAGCGGCGCCCGCACCATCGATGGCACCGGCAAGCACCTCACGCCCGGCATCATTGATGAACACTCGCACATTGCCATCAGCGAAGGCGTAAACGAAGGCACCCAATCGGTTACCTCCGAGGTGCGCGTGAGCGACGTGGTAGATGCCGAGGACGTGGACGTGTACCGCGACCTAGCCGGCGGGGTAGTAGCGGCGCAGTTGCTGCACGGCTCGGCCAACGCCATTGGCGGGCAATCGGCCATTATCAAGCTGCGCTGGGGCATGCCCGGCGAGCAGTACAAAATTCAGACGGCCCCCGGCTTCATCAAGTTTGCCCTAGGTGAAAACGTGAAGCAAGCCAACTGGGGCGACCTGAACGTGACCCGCTTCCCGCAAACGCGCATGGGCGTGGAGCAGGTGTTTGTGGACGCTTTCACGCGCGCCAAAGAATACCAGCAGGAGTGGGCCGCCTACAACAAGCTCGGCAAGGGCAAGCAAAAGAAGGTTGGCGCCCCGCGCCGCGACCTGGAGCTGGAGGCCTTGGTTGAAATCCTGGAGGGCAAGCGCAACATTACCTGCCACAGCTATGTGCAGAGCGAGATTAACATGCTCCTGAACGTAGCCGAGCGCATGGGCTTCAAGGTGAACACCTTCACGCACATTCTGGAGGGCTATAAAGTGGCCGATAAGATGAAAGCGCACGGCGCCACGGCCTCCACGTTCTCCGACTGGTGGGCCTACAAAAACGAAGTGCGCGACGCCATTCCGTACAACGCCGCCATCATGACGAAGGTGGGCCTGAACGTGTGCATCAACTCCGACGACGCCGAGATGTCGCGCCGCCTCAACCAGGAGGCCGCCAAAACCATCAAGTACGGTGGCCTTTCGGAGGAAGAAGCCCTGAAGCTGGTTACGCTGAACCCCGCCCGCGCCCTGAAGCTCGACAAGCAAATGGGCTCGATCAAGGAAGGCAAAGACGCCGATGTGGTGCTCTGGTCGGCCAACCCGCTGAGCATTTACGCCAAGGCCGAGCGCACCTTCGTGGACGGCCGGCAGCTGTTTGATCTGGAAAGCGACCTGCAGCTGCGCCAGCAAATGAAGCAGGAGCGCCAGCGCCTGGTGCAGAAGATGATCGACGCCAAGAAAGGCGGTGCGCCCACCCAAATGGGCGTGCAGCGCCAAACCGGCCACTTCCATTGCGACACGGTAGGCGAAGACAAAGACCTCGATCAGTAATGCCGCAGCAGCACGACGTGGTGCGGAGTGGGACTCCGCAGGCGGCCTGAAGCCGCCATTCGGTACCACACCTTCTTAGGCCTCTAGGTCAGGTAGCTGCCCATGCGAGGCCTTGGCGCCGGTAGCGCCACGCGGAGTACCACTCCGCGCCACTTCGGCTCATCCCGATAACACAACAGACATTCAGCCATGCGCTTTTCGCATAAACTTTTTACCCTTGCCCTGGCCCTAGGTGCCAGCGCCACCGCGGCGCTCGGGCAGGTGCCCACCCCGGCCCCGCCGCAGGCTAAACCCATTTTGCTGGTGGGCGGCACGCTGCACGTGGGCAACGGCACCGTAGTCAACGACGCCGCCGTAGCCTTCGATAAAGGCCGCATTACCTACGTGGGCGCCCAAAACGGCTTTGCGGCCGACAAAGCCGCCTACGAGGTAGTCGATGTAAAAGGCCAGCACATTTACCCCGGCCTGATTTTGCCGAACACCACCCTAGGTCTGACGGAAGTAGATGCCGTGCGGGCCACCGTCGACTCGCGCGAGGTGGGCGTGTTCAACCCCAACGTGCGGGCCCTGATTGCCTACAACACCGATTCCGACATCATCCCGACGCTGCGCACCAACGGCGTGCTGCTGGCCCAGGTAACACCTAGGGGCGGCATGATTTCGGGCCAGAGCTCGGTGGTGCAGCTCGACGCCTGGAACTGGCAGGACGCCGCCGTGCGGGCCGACGACGGCCTGCACCTGAACTGGCCCGGCATGGTGCTGAAGCTGAGCGCCACCGAAGATGCCCAGGCCGTGCAAAAGCGCCAGGACACGCGCGAGCAGCAACTCCGCGACCTGGAAAGCCTGCTGAGCGAAGCCGCAGCCTACCAGCAGCTGCCCAAAGGCCGCAAGGAAAACCTGCGCCTCACGGCCCTGGGTGGCCTGTTCGACGGCTCCAAGACGCTGTTCATCCACGTCGACTACGGCAAGGAGATTATCGAGGCGGTGCGCTTTGCCAAGCGCCTGGGCGTGCAAAAGGTAGCCGTGGTGGGCGCCCGCGACGCCTGGATGGCCCTCGATTTCCTGAAGCAAAACAACGTATCGGTGGTGCTCTCGCGCATTCATGCCCTGCCGCGCCGCCCCGACGACGACTACGACCTGCCCTACAAGCTGCCGTACATGCTGCAGCAGGCCGGCATTCCCTTCTGCCTTGATTACCAGGGCGACATGGAAATTCCGGGCTCGCGCAACCTGGCTTTTATTGCCGGCACGGCGGCCAATTTCGGCCTGAGCAAAGAGGAAGCCCTGACGGCCGTAACCCTGAGCCCCGCCCGCATGATGGGCCTCGATAAGGACTACGGCAGCCTGGAGCAAGGCAAAAGCGCCACGCTGGTCATCAGCACCGGCGACCTGCTCGATATGCGCACCAACAACGTTACCCGCGCCTACATCGACGGCCGCGCGTTCAGCCTCGAAAACAAGCAAACCTACCTCAACCGCAAGTTCAGCGGCAAGTACGGTTTGTAGCCGCGGGCTGCCCGCCTAGGTCTCCACACGCGGGGCCTGGGTGGGCAGCCCGTAGGCCGGGCCCGGCTTACCCGTGCTTGGCTTTGCAGGAAGCACGCACTTAGTAGGTATTTATCGCGATGGATTACGTAGTGGCGGGCATTTGCCGAACAGTTCTTGCTTGTAAATTGCTCGGGCTGAATTGGACTAATAATTTGCTGATGATCAGTAAATGACCGTTCTCGCCCGGCTGCACGCATTTTCGGCCCGCCAACACCCTGCCGATTGTATCGTACTTTGCGGTGTTGCCCGACCCGGTTAGCAGCGCAACACGATTTCGTATAATTACTCGCATGTTTGGCATTAGCCCAGGTGAACCTTCCATGAGCAACAATTCCGGAGCCGCAAGCCAGGCCTCAACCAGTGTTTTGCAGGTGCTTCTGGTCGACGACCATCCGTTGGTTATCGAGGGGTTGAAAGCCTTGCTGAAAGACATTCCGGACGTGCAGGTGGTGGCCTCGGCCGGAAGCGGCGGCGATGCGCTGCTGCGCCTGCAGGAAAACCCCGCCATTCGCGTGGCCATCGTCGACCTGAACATGCCAGGCATGACGGGCGTGGAGCTGATGCGCGCCATCCGGACGGCGCACCCCGCCGTGTGCACCATGGCCCTGTCGGTTTTTCACGACCACAGCTCCGTAACCGATGTGCTGGAAGCGGGTGGCTCGGGCTACGTGCTCAAGAACACCACCAAGCCCGAGCTTACCGATGCCATCAGGCAGGTGGCCGCGGGGCGCACGTATTTCAGCCCCGAGGTAGGGGCGGCGCTGCTGCAAAACCTGCACCGCAACGGCGCCAACCAAACCGATGGCCGCGAAGAGAAACCCGTGGAGCTGACGGCCCGCGAAATGGAAATTTTGCAGCTGATAGCCCGCGAATACCCCAACGCGCTCATCGCCGAAAAGCTTTTCATCAGCGAGCGGACGGTGGAAACGCACCGCAAAAACATCCTTACCAAAACCAACTCCAAATCGGTGGTGGGGCTGATTCAGTACGCCCTCAAGCACAAGCTCATCAACAACTCGTAGCAGCTCGCCCAGGAGTTTTCTGGCTACTATTCAGAGCGTCCGGCACAGGTGCCGGACGCTCTTTTGCTTTAAGTCAGGTTAAGTAGGATAAATCTGCTTTGCCGGCGCAGGCTCAACCATAATCTACCGACCACCGTATTGCGTCTGCGAACGGGGCTCAGGCATCTATGGCGCGTATAGCTTCCGGGTTGGTACTGAGCTGATTACTACGTACTAGCACGGATACTAAATTACGTAATGCTACGGATGGCGCAGCAATAAATTATTCTGCTATCTTAGCATCGTTCAATTATTTAAAATTTAATTTATAGTTGTCAAGGACTTTACGTAGCTTACGCTTGCTGACACCCAACCTCTTTTCCAACAACCTAAAACACGAGAACGAACATGGCTTCAAAGATCCTCTCCTTCATCTGCCACGTACCTGGTGTAATTCCTGGCGCTTACCCGGCGGTGCCTACCTCCAGCACTACCACCACGATGGCTGCGGCTCCCAAGAGCAGCATGGAGCGTCAGCACGCCGACAACGGCGGCGGCCACTTCACGGCCATTTACGAGAACGACAAATTTGTGCGCTTCAAGTACATCCACAATCCTGCATGAGAACACACTGACGCTATTTGCCTCCGGCAACAGAATTGCGCATCGCCCACCTGGTTTTAGGCCAAGTGGGCGATGCTGCGTTTGCGCCAAATGCCTCAGGCACGGATTTCGCCTAACTTGCACACCAGACCAAGTGTGCTGTTTTGCCTTATGCCGATTGCCTCTGTATTGTTGCGTAGCTGTGTGGTAGTGTTGTGGATGGGTACGATGTGGGGGCACCACCGGGCCGCTGCGCAAAACGCGCCTACGCCCACCGAGGGCACATTTTACGGGGTGGTGGCCCGGGCCACCGGCCGGGCGCTCGAGGTAAAAGGCGCCACCGCCGAGGCCGGCGCCGGCGTGGTGCAGTGGGAGTTTACCCAGGCCCAGAGCCAGCAGTGGCGCTTTGTGCGCATCAGCCCGGGCAGCGAGTGGTACCGCATCGAGGCGCGCCACAGCGGCAAATGCCTTACGCTGGAGCGCCCCGACGAAAACGCCCCCGTGGTGCAGCGGCCTTACACGGGCAGCCTGTACCAGCAGTGGAAGCTGGTAGCGGCGGGCCCGGTTGGCTGCGCCCAAATTGTGAGCCGCGGCAACGACTTTTGCCTGGCCGTGCCGAGCACCGATAAGCTGAACGGTACCGGCGTGGTGGGCCAGCGCGCCCAAACCAAAGCCACGCAGCAGTGGCGCATGTTTCCGCTGCGCCTGCAGCTGGCCGAAAACGCCCGCACCTTTGGCAAGCCCGCGCCCCTAGGTGCCGCCATCAACACGCCGGCCAACGAGCTGCACCCGGTGCTTACCGCCGATGGCAAAACCCTATACTTTGTGCGCACGCGCTTTGCCGGCAACACCGAGGGCAACACCGAATCGGGCGACGTGTGGACAAGCCAAACCACCGACAACGGCCAAACCTGGGGCCCGGCCATCCGCATCGACGCCCTGAACACGCCGCAGCACAACGGTGTGCAGGCCGTGCTCGCGGGCGGCAACGCCCTGCTGGTGCGCGGCTGGTACCAGTCCGACGGCACCTCCAAGGACGAGGGCGTATCCAAAGCGCGCCGCCTGGGCAATGCCTGGGGCAAGGTGGAGTCGGTGGAAATTGCGAACTACTACACCACGGGCACCTCGTCGACCTTTTTTATGACGCCCGACGAGAAAGTGCTGCTGATGAGCCTCGAACGTGCCGACGGCCAGGGCGCTAACGATTTGTACATCAGCCAGCCCGACCGCGACGGCGGCTGGACGGAGCCGCGCAGCCTGGGCGGCACGGTGAACTCGCCGGGCTTCGACTTTGCGCCCTGGCTTACGCCCGATGGCAAAACGCTGTACTTCGCCTCGTACGGCCACGCCGGCTACGGCAGCGCCGACATTTTCGTGTGCCAGCGGCTCGATGATACCTGGACGCGCTGGACGGAGCCGCGCAACCTAGGGCCCACCGTCAACAGCCCCGGCTTCGATGCCTACTTTCAGCTGGGGCCCGAGGGCAAATCGGCCTACTGGGCGGCGGCCCGCACCACCAACGGCCCCGCCGACATCGTGCGCGCCGCCGCTGGCCTCACGCCCGCCCCCGATACCCTGGTGGCGCAGGCGCCCGTAGCAGCCGCCGTGCCGGTGGCCACGGCCCCGCCGCGCGGCTTTGTGCAAGGGCGCGTGCTCGATGCCCGCACCCGCAAACCGGTGGTGGCCGAGGTAAAAGCCCAGCGCCTAGGTGGCGACATCGTGTTCAACGCCACGGGGCGCACCGATGCGGCGGGCGGCAATTACCAGTTTAGCCTGCCGGCCGGCCGCTACCGCGTAGCCGCTACCGCCGGCGGCTTTCTTACCGTAACCGACACCGTCAGCGTATCGGGCCCGCTGACGCTGGATTTGCTGGTGATGCCTGCCGCCGTGGGCTCGCGCCTCGAGCTGCCCACCATCATTTTCGCGCAGGGCAAAGCCAACCTGCTGGGCACCTCCTACGCCGAGCTGAACCGCCTGGCCCGCACGCTACAGGATAACACCTCGGTGGAAATCCGCCTCGAAGGCCACACCGATAACCAGGGCGACGCTAAGCTGAACGTGAAGCTTTCGGAAGAGCGCGTGGCCGAGGTAAAACGCTACCTCGTGAGCCGGGGCGTGGCCGCCGAGCGCATCAGCACCATCGGCTACGGCGGCGCCAAGCCCCGCGCCAGCAACGAGCGCGAAGAAACCCGCCGCCTCAACCGCCGCGTGGAGTTCACCATCACGAAGCAGTAAGGTGTCAGTTGTCAGTTGATAGTTTTTCGTTGTTCGTTTTTCGGCTGATGACGAGGTGCTTGGCAGCCGGTTGCCGTGCCCGAACCAGCCCATGGCCAACGGCCCCGGCCCCGGTTGCGTAGCGGCATAAAGCGTTGCGGGCTACTGGTGCTGCTTTTCCCGCCATGCTGGCAACCCCTCAACAGGTACTGGCAACCGGCAACTGAGAACTGACAACTCACAAACCAACCATGCAAGCCACCATTCAGCGCGAAGTAGCGTTGCCGAAGCTGCCCTCGGCCTCGGGCATTGAGATTGTAGGCGATTTGGCCTACATCATCGGCGACGACGCGCCTTTTCTGTATTGCCTCAGCGCCCGCGAGTTGGTGGCCGGCAAGCCGGTGCAATTGTTCGAAACGGCGCATTTCAGCTCAGGCCGCATCCCCAAAGACGTTAAGCCCGACTTGGAGTGCCTGACGGCCGTGGCGCTGCCCGATGGGCAAAAGGGCTTGCTGGTAATGGGCTCGGGAGCTACTACCGCCCGCGAAATCGGTTTTTGGGTGACGCTTGGGCCCGGCACGCCGCCCGCCGCCGCGGTGTATCCGCTTTCGCTCGCGCCACTCTACAACGCCCTTAAGCCGCTGCTGCCCAAAGGCATTACGCTGAACCTGGAAGCCGCCGCCGCTACTGCTGATACGCTTTTTCTGATGCAGCGCAGCGTGGGCACCGATGCCGGCAACCTCGTGTTTCGCTGCCCCCTGGGTGCCGCCATGGATTTTGTGCAGCACCGCTCGGCGCAGGTGCCGCCTATTGGTGTGCAGCGCTACGCCTTGCCGCACATCAGCGGCAAGCCCTCGGGCTTGTCGGGCGCGTCGGTGCACCACAACCTGCTGTTTGTTTCGGCCTCGGTAGAAGACACCACCGACCCCGTGGCCGACGGCGAGGTACTCGGCAGTTTTGTGGGCATCATCGACCCGAACCAGCAGAGCCGTAGGGCTTTGCCCGTACGCATGGCCCAGCTGGTGCAGCCCAACGGCAAACCTTACCTGGGCAAAGTAGAGAGCATAACCGTGCGACGCGAAGTGGCCCGCGGCCGCTACGAGCTGCTGCTGGTTACCGACGATGACAAAGGCGGCTCCACGGCCGTGGAGGTAGAGCTAACTACCTAGGGTGCCGAAGCTGGCCACAGGCAAAACCACCTAGGCAGGTGGCTGCTCACCTAATCCCGAGGCCGGTGCCACCTTACGTAACTGCCGGCCCAGCACCACGGCCGGGCCGCTGGCAAACCGCACCAGCATGGAGCCGTTGCGCCCGCGTATGCACTTGCCGCGGGCATCAAGCACCGGGTAGCACAACTCGCCGACAAGGCCGGAGCCCATCAGGCGGCTGAGCCGGTCGCCTAGGTAGCGGTAGGTGGTAAGAGGTGTGGGCATGAATAACAAAGCCCCGCATCAGCCGGAGGTGCCGATGCGGGGCTGGTTGTGTGTACTGCTGCGCTAACGTTCGAGTTTCGCGCCGGCGTCCACGGTGGGGCGCTCGGGGGTGTTGCTCACGGCCCAGCCGGTGGCGTACATCCAGCGCGTCATGCGGGCGAGCTTGGCGATGTCGATGCGCGCGGCTTCGTCGCGGGGCGTGTGGTAATCGGGGTGGAGCAGGGTGGTGAAGAACAAGCCCGGAATGCCCGCGCGCACGTAGGGCAAATGGTCGCTGCGAAAGTACCAGCCCTCGGGGTGCCTGGGGTCGTCCCAGCGGTTATCGAGCTTGAATTTGGTGAACTGGTTGTTGGCTTGCAGGGCCATGTTTACCAGGGCCGTGGAGTTGCGGTGCGGCGGCACCGAGCCCAGCAATGCCGCCGAATCGGGCGCGTTGCGGCCAATCATGTCGCCGTTCAGCACGGCCACAATTGAGTTTTTGGGCACGGTGGGGTGCTCGGCGTACCAGCGCGAACCCAGCAGGCCGCGCTCTTCGGCGCCGTGCCACACAAACAGGGCCGAGCGGCGGCCGGGGTTCAGCTTCCAGGCCCGCCCAATGGCCAGCATGGCTACGCTCACGGTGGCGTTGTCGTCGGCACCGTTCCAGATAGAGTCGCCCTGCATGGCCGGGCCTACGCCGTCGTGGTCGTGGTGCCCGCTGAACAGCACGTGCTCGGCGCGCAGCGTGGGGTCGGTGCCCGGGGCGCGGGCTATTACGTTGATGGATGGGTAGATGTAGCTATCAACTCCCAGGTTTGCCTTAAGCGTAGCCTTCGAGCGAAGCTGAGCACCTAGGGCTTGGCGTACCAGCAGCAGGGGCGCAGCCGGTGGAGTAGGTGTAGCGGTGGTAGCTGGCAGGTTGTAGGTGCCGTCTTCGTAGCGGAAACCCACAAAGCCCAGCTGCGGCTCGGCGGTGGCATCGGCTACCAACACAATGCCCGCTACGCCCTTGCTGCGCAGCGCCGTCCCCTGCTGACCTAGGGCCGACAAAATGTAGCGGAAACCCCACAGGCTCATTTTGGGCGCGGGCAGCGGCGTAGGCGGCAGCAGGTTCATGGCCACAATCTTGCCGCGCAAGTCGCGCTTGGTGGTATCAGCCATTGAATTCAGCCACACCACCGGGCCATCGAGGCGAGCCTCCACAGGGTTGGTCACCCAGGCATCCTGCCACAAGGCCACGGGTTGCCCGTTGAGCTGCACCCGGCTATCGGCCGATACGGCCACGCGGCGCAGCGGGTAAAACTGAAAGTAAGTACCATCGGCGCCGGCGGGCTCGAGGCCCGCTTCGCGGGCGCGGTCGGCCACCCACACGGCCGCACGTAGCTCGTCTTCGCGGCCGGCGCGGCTTTCACGCAAACTGTCGCTGGCCAGCTCGAATAAGTCGCGGCGCAGCTCGTCTTCGCGAATGGCACCGAACGCGGGCGGCTCGGTAGGGGAGGTGCTGACCTTGGAGGAAGCACTCGGTGGCCGCGTGCCGCAGGCTGTCAGCAAGCCGAGCGCAGCGGCTAGTATGGGTAGGTAGTTTTTCATAAGCAATGGAGAAGTGGATGCGGGAGCTGCCAGCAGGGTTGCCCTAGGTACCGCAACGGCATTTGGCAAGCTATGGCCGATGGGGCTGGTGCAGCGTGCCAAGCTACTGCTATAAGCTGTACTTAAGCGAGCAACGCGGCGCGTTCTTGTACGCGCTGCAACTCCAGCACGCCGGGTACCTCCGTTTGTCGTGGCAGCTCACCGGTGCGGGCAAATGCGGCCCACAGCTGGCGCACCTGCCTGCCGGCTTCCGCAACTTCTGCCCAAGGCACATCCCCCAGTAGCGGCACCGCTTCCCAGGTTTCGCGCGTGCCAAACAGCAAGGGCAAATCGATGGTGTGCGCGGCGCCGAACAGACTGCCGCGGGGGCTGAACGTTACGTTGAACAGGTAGGCCCGGCCGCCCGCCTGGGCATGGCGCTTGGCAAAAGCTGCTGCAGGAGCCACGTAGATGCGCCGCGAGCCTTCCGCTACGAGCTGGCGCGTAAGCGTTCGGCCGAGCAGCGGCACCCGCTCAATCCAGCGAAACTTGGGGTCGATGACGGCAAAAAAGCGCAGCTCCTCGGCCGTCGCGCCAATAAGCACATCGATTTTGGTTGCTGCCGACTGCCAGGCCTGCGCCACGGCTGCCTCGGGTGGCAGCGGGTAAGCACCGTACTGCGTACCGAAGGGCATACCGCTTTTCAGCCCCGCCCACCGTGCCGCCCGCCAGGCCTTTGCCTCCAAAGCCAACACTTCATCGGCACTGGCGGTTGCGGCAACGGAGCCAATGGCCGCGGCCATGGCCTGCGTCATGCGGGAGCGGTTGGGCGCTAAGCCAAGCGGTGCGCTGTGCAGCATCACGCGCCTGAACAACCCCGCAGCGCCCTCCGCAACCATGAGGTGCGCCGCCGCATCGCCACCCGATGAGTGCCCCAGCAAGGTTACGCACGCCGGGTTGCCGCCGAAGCCGGCAATGTTGCGTTGCACCCAGCGCAGCGCCGCCATCAGGTCGAGCAGGCCCAGGTTGGCCGGCGCATCCGCCCGACCCAGGAAGCCAAACAGGCCCAGCCGATAGGTAACGGCAACCGCTACCACCCGCTGTTCGCTGACGAGCGGAGCGGGGTCGTAGAAAGCCAGGTCGCCGGCGCCACTTACGTACGAGCCGCCGTGTATCCATACGATTACGGGTAGCTGCTCATCCGGGCGTGCATCGGCTGGTGCCGTAACGGTCAGCCGCAGGCAATCCTCGCTGTAGGTGCGGCCGGCCAGTACCGGACCTAGGGCCTGGTTCAGCAGCGAATCGACTACCTGCGGGCACGCCGGCCCTGGGCTGGTAGCTTGAATAGGCGCGGCGGCAGCAGGCTCATCAACCGGCGGCTTAAAACGCTCGGCACGGGCATAGCGGATGCCGCTGGCTCGCACCACTGCGCCATCGTAGTAGCCGATGATGGTGCCGGCCGGCGTATGGAACTGAGCAGGAGAAAGCGTGGACATGCGGAAAGTAGCAGCAGGAGCCAGGCTTTACGTTGCCCCGCGCCGCAAGGCCGAGCTAACAGCAGCACCGGAAAACAAAAAGCCCTTCGGCAGCAGTGCCGAAGGGCTTTTGAGTACCCAGAGCCGGGGTCGAACCGGCACACCTTGCGGTATTGGTGTTTGAGACCAACGCGTCTACCGATTCCGCCATCTGGGCAAGACGAACAACGCGGACCGTTGTTCAGGAACGGGTAGCAAACTTAGAGAGACTTTCGCGAATGCGCAAGAGGTAGCGGCGTTTCAGGTAATACGTGCGCACTTGCTGCAGGGCGGCGGGGCGCTGCTCTGCGGGCAGTTCAGCGTAGCCCTGGAGCACCGGCCCGATGTCGGTTTCTATTTCATTCTCAATCCGATTGACCTCGGTTTGCACGCGCGTTGCTACCTCGGCATCGGGTTCGAATTCCAACTCCATCAGCTGCTCGTTCAGCTCCATAACTTCCATTAAAAAATCTGCCGGAAGCTCTTGTTTGCCTTCTTCGAGCAGGCCGTGGCGCTGCAAAATGTACTGCAGGCGCTGGTCGTAGCTCGAGAGGGTGCGGTAGGCATTGGTGTTTTGCGTGGAGAGCTCCAGCATGTGCTGCTGCTGCTCGGGCGCGGCCGTGGCATGAAAGTCGGGGTGATACTCGCGGCTGAGCGCGTAGTATTTTGTTTTGAGGGCCTTTTCGTCGGGCAAAAAGCTTTCGGGAAGGCCGTAGAAGGCGAAGTAGTCGGGCTGCATAAGGCAAGGCGCACGGCTGGGACCGCGCGAAACGGTGAGCGGAAGCCGGCGATGCATCGGCCGTGCCGGGCAACAACGGGCCCCTAGGTATAGTTTGGCTACAGCACCGAATCGGGGGGTGGCAGCTGGGCGGTTTGGGCCGTTACGGGGTGTACGGAAAACGCTACGGGCGGGGCGGCAAACAACCGCTTGGTGGCCGGCCACACCTCGCCAAACAAGGCCGATTGGCGGTAAGCATCGAGGTGCTCGGCCGAATCCCAGTGGCTGTAGGTGCAGAACACGTTAGGGGCGTCGGCATCCTGCCACAGCTCCATGTGGCGGCAGCCGGGTTGCTGCCGGATGCGGTCTTCGGAAGCCCGGAACACCTGCAGGAAATCCGGCACGGCTTCGGGCCGGAACGTTAGGCGCACAACGCGAATGAGCATAGCGGGTAGTCGTTGGGGTGGGACCGGCCCTAGGTCGGAAGTGCCGGCTGCGGTGCCGGCAGCGTGGGCTGGGCGGGCAAGCTACTCCTGCGCAAACCGCACATCGACCTGCGAATCGAAGTGCAAACCGAGCAGCTCGGAGGCATTGCCCTGGTTTACGCCGATGCACAGGGCGCCTTGGCTGTTGAACACGCACACGGCGTCGCCGGGGTCGGCGGTTTGGTAATGCGGGGCAATGTGGCGCACGGTTTCGCGGGCAAAATGGATGCTGAAGGGACGCTCGTGCCCCACGGCCTCGATGGCAGCGCGGGTGATGTTGGTAATGAGGTTGCCGTAGTGGTCGACGTGCACCACGTGGCCGGTAATGCGGTGATCCTGCAGGCGCAGCTGGCGGTTGAGCAGCTGGTACAACTCGGTGGTGAGCGGCCCTAGGTCGGTAAGGGAGCCACCTTGGGCCAGGTGCGCGGCCGCGGGGGCCAGCACCTCGCGGGTGGGGGAGGCGGGCCACTCGGCGGGCTGCGGCAACTGCACCAGGTCGTCGGGGCGGCCGTCGGTGAGCAAGGTGAGGATGCCGTTGTCGGCGGCCACAAAGTAGTGCCCGCGCCACGCAGCCGCCAGCCAGCCGCGGCGGCCCGCGCCGTGGTCCTCAACGCCAATCAGATGCACCGTGCCCGCGGGAAAGTCAGCAAAAACCGACCCGAGCACGTGCACGGCCTGCGCAATGTTGAAGGGCTCGATGGCGTGCGTGATGTCGAGCACGGGCGCGGCCGGGGCCAAACGCAGCAACTGCGCCTTAACGGCGGCCACGTAATGGTCGCGGTAGCCAAAGTCCGAAAGGAACGTTATCAGGCCCATTGACCGTTTTTGAGAAGAATGCGTACTATTGTTTAAGCCCACTGCAGCGGCCGCAAAAGTAGGCAATCGGCCCCGACTGACCGCTCAGCATGTTGGCCGCTTTTCTTCTCTCTCCACTGCGCCTTTGGCGTTTTCACATCTATCTAGCTTGGTCGAAAAAGTCATTACGCTTGAGAACGTTTCGCTAGTCGACTTCTTGGGCCCCGACAACCAGAATATCCGCCAACTGGCGGCTGCCTTCCCCGGCAGTAAAATCATTTCGCGCGGAAACGAGATTAAAATCCAGGGCCAAACGGCCGTTATCCAGCGCATCAACGACATTCTTTCGTCGCTGCTCGAGCATTACCACCAGTACGGCCAGGTAACGGACAAAACCGTGGCGCAGTACGTGGGCTCGTCGGATGAGGAGCTGGAGGACGCACGCCTCGCCTCGTCGCCCGACGTGATTTTGTTTGGCGCGAAGGGGGGCATTATCAAAGCCAAAACGGCTAACCAGCAGCGCCTGGTTGATGCCGTAAACAAAAACGACCTGGTGTTTGCCCTCGGGCCGGCCGGTACGGGCAAAACCTACATTTCGGTGGCCTTGGCGGTGCGCGCCCTCAAAAATAAAGAGGTCAAGAAAATCATCATTTCGCGCCCCGTGGTAGAAGCCGGTGAGAGCCTGGGCTTTTTGCCCGGCGACATGAAGGAGAAAGTTGACCCCTACCTGCGCCCGATTTACGACGCGCTGGAGGACATGCTGCCGCCCGAGAAATTCAAGTTCTACCTCGAGAACAAGACCATCGAGATTGCGCCGCTGGCCTACATGCGCGGCCGCACCCTCAACCATGCGTTTGTGCTGCTCGACGAAGCCCAGAACACCACGCCTTCGCAGCTGAAGATGTTTCTGACGCGCATGGGCCCGAACGCCAAAGTGATGGTGAACGGCGACCGTAGCCAGGTAGACTTGCCCACGAAGATTAAATCGGGCTTGTTCCAGGCCTTGGATATTCTGCAGGATGTGCCCGGCATTGGGTTCGTGGAAATGTCGGCCGAAGACGTGGTGCGCCACCGCCTGGTAAAGCAGATTGTAATGGCCTACGACAAGCACGACGCCGACCAGCAACGCGCCCAAGCCGAACGCCCCGTGCGCCCGGCGCGCTACTACCAGCCCGGCCAGCGCCCCACCGACTCCGACGGCGACGACCGCCCGGTGCAGGAGCTGCCCGTAAACCAGGAGCAAGCCTAGGTAGCACTGGCTGATATTTTTCGACGGCGCGGTAGCTTTGCTGCCGCGCCGTTGTGCTTTTACCCAATCTCACCCTCAGTATGATTACCGCCCACCGCATCACCGCTCCCGCCGAACTTCAGCAGGCCTTTGCCATCCGCGAAAAGGTGTTTGTGGAAGGCCAGAACGTGCCGCGCGAGCTGGAGCACGATGCCCACGACCAGGCCGGCGCCACGCACTACCTGGCCCAGGCCGCCGATGGCACGCCCTGCGGCGCTGCCCGCTGGCGCCGCACCGAAGGCGGCGTGAAGCTGGAGCGCTTTGCCGTGCTGGAGGAGTACCGCAACCAGCAAGTGGGCAGCGCCATTCTGAAAGCCGTGCTGCGCGATGTGCAGGCCATGCACCCCGAGGCCACGGTGTACCTGAACGCGCAGCTGCGCGCGGTGCCCTTTTACGAGCGCCACGGCTTCGAGAAAGTAGGCGAGCAGTTTACCGAAGCCGACATTCAGCACTACAAAATGGAGTGGCGCAACCCGGCCGCCGCGGGGCTGTAGGCTGCCTGCCGCGTACCCGTCCCGGCTGCTGCCACCTAGGGTTTGCTTTGCCCGTACACAACCGCCTAGGTCAACCGTACGCGTGAGGCATTCTTAGGCAAAGGCATCTATGGCAATTCGCTCCACCACTATTCCGTGGGCCACGCACCCGGCGGTGCGGTTGGTATTGGCCCTGGTTTTGGGCATCGTCATTTGGTTTTACTGGGGCGCAAGCTTGCCCGATTTGCTGCCCTGGCTGGCCGCAGGCGTGGTGTTGTACCTAGGGGCCAACGGGTGGGCCACAAAGGCAGGCACCTCCGGGGCGCACGATGCCGCGGGGCTACTGGCCCTGGGTGTGCTGGTGCTGGCCGGCACCACCGTAGCCCAACAAGCCACCGAAAGCCGCCGCCCCGAGCACCTCTACCACCAAGGCCCCATCGAGTTTTACCGCGCCGTAGTCGATGATTACACGGTGGTGCGCCCCAATACCTACGCCACTACGTTGCGCGTTTCGGCGGTGCGGGTGGCGGGGCAGTGGCGGCCGGCTCTAGGTGGCGTGCGGGTATCGGTGCCCAGGTACGAGGCCGGGGTGCAGGAGCCGCGCTACGGCCAGGTGTGGCTGGTGCGCGGCGCCCCGGCTCCGGCCAAAGCGCCGCTCAACCCCGGCGAGTTCGACTACCGGCGCTACCTCGGCTACCACCAAATCTACCACCAGCAGTTTGTGCACCCCGATCAGTACCGCGTGCTGGCCGTGCAGCCGCCCAGCTGGCTGCGCCATTACAGCATGCAGGCCGCCAAACAGCTGGAAGGTGTTTTCCGGCGCTACGTTACGGCCAAGCGTGAGTTTGCCATTGCCGATGCCCTGGTGCTGGGCCTGAAAGACGAGGTGGACAGCGACACGAAGCAGGCCTACGCCAACACCGGTACCACGCACATCATGGCCGTTTCGGGGTTGCAGGTGGGCCTGCTGTTCGGGGTGTTGCAGCTGATCCTAGGTCGGTTTTTCGGCAACACGCGCGGGTTTCGGGTGTGGTCGGCAGGGGTGGGGCTGCTGGTAATTTGGGCCTACGCCTTCCTCACGGGACTGTCGGCCTCGGTGCTGCGGGCGGCCGTCATGTTCTCGTTTGTGGCGGTGGCGCGGGCCATGGGGCGGCAAAGCAACATGTACAACACGCTGGCGGTGGCCGCCTTCTGCCTGCTGCTCTACGACCCGTACCTGCTCGTCGACGTGGGGTTTCAGCTCTCGTTTCTGGCCGTGCTAAGCATCGTGTACCTGCAGCCGCGCATTGCCGGCTGGGTTGATGCGCAGGAGTGGACGGCCCGCAAAATCCGGCCGTGGCAACCGCGCTGGCAGCGGAAGCTGCTAGGTGGCGCGGGTTGGGTGTTGGATGCGGTGTGGCAGGCGGTAGCGCTTTCGTTAGCAGCACAAGTGGCCACGTTTCCGCTGGGCTTGTTCTACTTCCATCAGTTTCCGCTCAGCTTTTTGCTCTCCAACCTGGTGGCGGTACCCTTGTCGTCGCTGGCGCTGTACGTGGGCCTGGGGCTGCAAGCGGTGGCTTTTCTGGCCGAAGGCGCCTCGCAACTCACAGGCCTGCAGGCGCTGCTGTGGCTGCCACGGGGCCTGGGCTGGGTGTTCGAAAAGCTGATCTGGCTGTTCAACGAGTACATTGTGTGGGTAGGCGAGGCCATGCCGGGTGCCCTGGTGACAGGCATCCACCTCACGCCGCCGCAAACCTGGCTGCTGTATTTGCTGATTGCCTTGCTGTTGGCGTTTGCCGCGTGGCGGCGGCTGGTGTGGCTCGGTGCCGCTACGGTAGTATTGCTGGGGTTTTCGGGTAGCCGCGTGCAGGCCGACCGCCGCATTGCCGCCGATACGCGCCTGATCATCTACAGCATACCCAGGCGCTCGGCACTGGGCTTGCACGAGGGCGCTTCGGCCCTTATTGTCACGCCCGATTCGTTGCCACTCAACCACACCGAGCAAACCTACCGGGTGCTGCCGGGGCTTATCGAGCGGGGCAACCGACAGGTGCGCTACGTGGCCGGGTGGCCGCCGCATTTGGCCGTGCGCCACCTAGGGCCCGGCGGGCCGGTGCTCCTCAGCTGGCATGGCCGGCGGGTGGCCTTTGTCAGCCAGCGCCTGTGGCAGGGGCAGCGCCCCGTGCCGGTTGATGTGGTGGTGCTGCGCCGCAACGCCCGCGTGTGGCCCGAGCAGCTGCGGGACACCTTCGGACCTAGGGCCCTGGTGGTGTTCGATTCGTCGTGCCGCTCGTGGTACGTGGCGCGCCTGTTGCCGCAACTGCAGGCCGCAGGTATGCGCGTACACGATGTAACGGCGCAAGGTGCTGTCGTTCAGCGGGTAGGAGCTGCATCGAGCGGCGGTTAAGTTGCATAATCCGAGTAAGTTTTGGGTGGCCCCGTCCAAACTCATTATTCCTTCGTACATTCTCATGGTGCGACGCTCCGGCCCAGCTGGTTTTTATGTCGCATCATTTTTGTTAGGTTTGACCTGAGCCCGTTTGGGCCACCGCCGCGCACCGGGCCTGCATGGCCCCGCTCCCGGGCCGCCGCGCCCCGGAACAACGCGCCGCCTTGGCCCTCCACCACACCCCTCACGCAACGACGACTCATGGAAGATATGGCTACCCAGGAGCTAGAAGCGTTACAGTACATTCGCTACGAGGCCAGCGATGCTATTGGCTACATCACGCTCAACCGGCCCGAAAAACGCAATGCCCTCAGCTCGGAGCTGGTAACCGAGCTGAAGCAGGCCTTCGAATACGCCGAAAACGACCCCCACTGCAAAGTGGTGGTGTTGCGCGCCGAAGGCCCGGCCTTTTGCGCCGGCGCCGACCTAGGCTACATTCAGGAGCTGCAGAACTTTGGCTACACCGATAACCTGGCCGACTCCACGCACCTGATGCAGCTGTTTCACCAGATTTACACGCTCAAGAAAATCGTGATTGCGCAGGTACAGGGCCACGCCCTGGCCGGCGGCTGCGGCCTGGCCACGCTCTGCGATTTTTCGTTTGCGGTGCCCGAGGCCAAGTTTGGCTACACCGAGGTGAAGATCGGCTTTCTGCCGGCCATCGTAAGCGTGTTCTTGCTGCGCAAAATAGGGGAGGCCCGTACCAAGCAGCTGCTGCTCACCGGCGACGTGTTTCCGGCCGAAAAAGCGGCGGCCTACAACCTCATCAACGAGGTAGTGCCCGCCGAGCAGCTGGCCGAGCACGTGTACCGGTTTGCCCGCCGCCTGTGCGTCGAGAATTCGGGCCAGAGCATGGAAATAACCAAGGAAATGATTGCCCGCATTCCGGAGCTGCCCCTCGAGGAAAGCCTGCGCTACGCGGCCCGGCTCAACGCCGAGGCCCGCGGCTCCGAAGACTGCCGCCGGGGCATTTCGGCCTTCCTCAACAAAGAAAAAATTACCTGGAACTAGCATCCGGGCAACCACCGCTACGCGCGACGCGCGGCATTCTGCTTCGGGGCACCCGGGTGTAATTAAGCCTACCACCCGCTTGCCGGCAGAGCGCCGCGCGTCGTTGCTGTGCTACTGGCACAGGCGCTAATCATCGCTGCCGCAAGCGTGCGGAGCACGCAAGCACCTAGGCGGTTCATTTAAACAAGTACTACTTTTCGCGGTTACCATCCCATGACTCCTCTGACTGGCGCGGCCCTGGTGGTCTTTACCTTTCTGGGTATGGAATTCGTGGCGTGGTTCATGCACAAATTTGTACTGCATGGCCCGCTGTGGTTTTTGCACCGCTCGCACCACGTGCGGCACCCGCACCGCTTCGAGCGCAACGACTTCTTTTTCCTGTTCTACGGCGGGTTATCGATGCTGCTGATGGTGTACGGTGGCCCCGCGAAAGACTGGCGCTACTGGGTGGGCATGGGCGTAGCCGTGTACGGCACGCTCTACTTTTTCGTGCACGATGTGCTCATTCACCGGCGCCTGCCTTTCTGGAAACGCACGAGCAACGCCTACTTGCGTGCCCTGAACATGGCACACAAAATGCACCATAAAACCACCGGGCGCAGCGGCAGCCAAGAGTTTGGCCTGCTGTGGGTGTCGCCCAAATACTTTACCCTGGCGCGCCGCAAGCCCCAGGCCCGGCGTGCCGCCGCCGCCCAAAGCCACACCACCTAACCTATCGTCATTTCTATTCGTCCTGTTCCGTGGGCCAGTTTTCAATCAAGGACCTGGAAAGCCTTTCCGGTATTAAAGCACATACCATCCGGATGTGGGAGCAGCGCTACGGCGTGCTGCGTCCTGAGCGCACAACCACCAACATCCGCACGTACTGCGATGCCGATTTGCGCCGCCTGCTGAACGTGGCCACGCTCTGCGAGCGGGGGCACCGCATTTCGCAGGTAGCCAGCCTTACCGAGCAGGAGCTGTGCCAGGCCGTGGCGGCCTGCTGCAGCGACCCGCACCAGTACAACCCGCAGATTACCGCCCTGCTTACGGCCACCATGGACATGGACGAGCCCAAGCTAAGCTACGTTATTGCTCGCGCAGCCAAGGAAATCGGGTTCGAGCAAACGATGATTCACATCGTGTACCCCTTTCTGTACCGCATTGGGGTGCTGTGGCAAACGGGCAGCCTGAACCCGGCGCAGGAGCACCTGGCCTCGCATCTGCTGCGGCAAAAGCTGCTGGCCGCCGCCGATGCCCTGCCTGCCGTTGATGCCGAAACCACCACCCGCTGGGTGCTGTTTTTGCCCGAAGGCGAGTTGCACGAGCTGGCCTTGCTGTTTATGAACTACCTGCTGCGCGTGCGCCGGCACCATGTGTTGTACCTGGGCCAAAACCTACCCATCAGCGAGTTGGCTGCTGTGTGCAAGTGCTACAAGCCGCACTATGTGTCGTCGGTGCTTACTACTGTGCCCGAGCGCGAACGGCTGCCCCAGTTTCTGCAAGCGCTGGGCACGCTGTGCCCCACGTCGGAATTCGTGTTGTACGGCCCGGTAGTGCAGTCCGAAGCCGAGCTGCCAATCCGCTTCCGCCGCGTGCAGCGCATGACCGACTTTATTGCCCTTGTGCAACAGCTCGATGTGGCTGAGCCCTTGCCAGCAGGCGCACCCACGGCCTAGGTTTTAGGTTGTTGTATACTGCTAATTATCAGTGCGTTGTATTAAACGCTTTTAACCTCGTACCCGTAACTTTATGTCCTTTCGCAGGCACTATTCATCGGCTTTGAGGTGCGGTTCACCGAGTTTTTCGGGCGTTTCACCGAAACGGAGGAAAAAAGCTTCGGGATACACGTATGCTTAGAAAGTAGTTTCGTATGTTTGTTTAGCTTTTGGCCCCTAAAAGTTAAACAGGCGTATGACCTCCCTGGAATTCACCGACCAAGTACAGAAGATATCCTACTCGCTTCGGCCCGTGGCAATGAACCTCACCCGCGACGCCGATGATGCCAAGGACTTGGTGCAAGAGACGCTGCTGAAGGCCCTGCTGAACAAGGAGAAGTTCAAGGCAGGGACCAACCTGAAGGCGTGGCTCTATACCATAATGCGCAACACGTTTATCAATAATTACAATAAGATAACGAAGCGCAACAGCCACATCGACACCACCGAGTACTTCCAGTACTTCAATACCGATGAGAACTACATCACGCACAACGGCGCCCAGTCGGACTTCGTGGTGACGGACATCAACGAAGCCATTGCGCACCTCGGCCACGAGTACCGCACGCCCTTCATGATGTACTACATCGGCTACAAATACCAGGAAATTGCAGAGAAGCTGCAGATTCCGATTGGCACCGTTAAAAACCGCATTCACATAGCCCGCAAGGAGCTTAAGAGTGCGCTTAAGGTCTACGCTCCCGGCGCGTAGGGGGAAGGAGTAATCGAGTCGGGAGCGTGCACGGGCCGCAAGCTGCAACCTCAACCGGAGGGCGTGGCTTGCGGCCTTTTTCGTGCGGCCCTAGGTGCCCGCCAGCCGCCGCCAAAACAAAGTGCGGGCACATTTGGTAGCTTGCTACCTTTCATCAACAACTGTTCAGCGTTTGAGTACCTCTGCCCAACCCAGTAAGAAAGTAATCGTGATAGGGGCTGGCTTTGCCGGTTTGGCCGCGGCCGCCTCGTTGGCGCAGCGCGGCTACCGCGTAACGGTGCTCGAGAAAAACGACGGCCCCGGCGGGCGGGCGCGCGTATTCAAGGCGCAGGGCTTTACGTTTGATATGGGCCCGAGCTGGTACTGGATGCCCGATGTGTTCGAGCAGTTTTTTGCCCGCTTTGGCCACACGCCGGCCGACTTTTACAACCTCGTTCGCCTCGACCCCTCGTACCGCGTGGTGTTCGGCCACAACGACCAGCTCGACGTGCCGGCCGACATGGAGGCGCTGCGCCGCATGTTTGAGCAGCTGGAACCCGGCGCCGGCCGCCGCCTCGACGATTTCCTGGGTCAGGCGGGCTACAAGTACCGGGTGGGCATGAGCAAATTCGTGAACAAGCCCGGCCGCTCGGTGCTGGAGTTTGCCGATCCGCGCCTGTTGGTTGATGCCATGCGGCTCGATTTGCTCGAGAACATGCACAAGCACGTGCGCCGCTTTTTCCGGCACCCCAAGCTGGTGGAGCTGATGGAGTTTCCGGTGCTGTTCCTAGGTGCCACGCCGCAAAATACGCCTGCCCTGTACTCGCTCATGAACTACGCCGACCTGGCCCTAGGTACCTGGTACCCCATGGGCGGCATGCACGAGATTGTGCGCGGCATGGTGCGCGTGGCCGAGGAGCAAGGCGTGGAGTTCCAGTACAACCAGGAGGTAGAGCAGATCGAGGTGCTGAACGGCCGCGCCACCGGCGTGCGTACCGCCACGGGCTTTGTGGCGGCCGATGTGGTAGTGGCCGGCGCCGATTACCACCACGTGGAGCAACAACTGCTGGCGCCCGAGCACCGGCACTACTCGCCCAAGTATTGGGATACGCGCACCATGGCGCCGTCGTCGTTGCTGTTTTATGTGGGCCTGAACAAGCGCCTGAAAAACGTGCGCCACCACAACCTGTTCTTCGACGAGGACTTCAACCACCACGCCCATGAGATTTACGAGGCGCCCCGCTGGCCCAGCAAGCCGCTGTTCTACGCCTCGGTGCCGAGCGTAACCGACCCGTCGGTAGCGCCCGAGGGCTGCGAAAACCTGTTCCTGCTGATACCCGTGGCCCCCGGCCTGGGCGGCGACGACGAAGCCACCCGCCAGCGCTACTACGATATGATCATGACGCGCCTGGAGCACCATACGGGCCAGAGCGTGCGCGACGCCGTGGTGTACTGCCGCAGCTACGCCCACCGCGACTTCATCGACGACTACCACGCCTTCAAAGGCAACGCCTACGGGCTGGCCAACACCTTGCGCCAGACGGCCATTCTCAAGCCTACGCTCAAAAGCCCCAAAATCAGCAACCTGTACTTTACGGGGCAGCTAACGGTGCCCGGGCCGGGCGTGCCGCCTTCGCTTATTTCGGGGCAGGTGGTAGCCGGCGAGGTAGAGAAGGAAAATGCGCTTGTAAGTTGATAATGAGTAAATTATTAAGCCAGTAGCGCGGCTGGCCTTGCCGCAGGCCACCGTCGGGCTTCTTTGTTGCGTAGTACCAAGCACCACACCACATTTCCAGCATGGCCACCTTTTCACCCGCCGTTTCGCCGCCGCCCGTTGCGGACCACGTGGCCCTTTTCGACCAAGCCAGCCTGGGGTGCAGCAAGCTCATCACCAAGCGCTACAGCACTTCCTTCACGCTGGGCATTCGTAGCCTCGATGCGCGCTTTCACGAGGCCATTTACGCCGTGTATGGCTTTGTGCGCTGGGCCGATGAAATCGTGGATACCTTCCACGACCGCGACAAAACCGCGCTGCTGCGCGAGTTTCGCTCGGAAACCCATCGCGCCATCGACGAGCAGTTCAGCATGAACCCCGTGCTGCACGCCTTTCAGCTGGCCGTGCACCGCTACGGCATCGACCGCGAGTTTATCGATGCGTTTCTGCACAGCATGGCCATGGACCTCGAGGATATCTGTTACAACGAGCCGCTCTACAACGAGTACATCTACGGCTCGGCCGAGGTGGTGGGGCTGATGTGCCTGCGCGTGTTTTGCGAGGGCGACGATGCCCAGTTTGAGCGCCTGCGCCAACCCGCCCGCCGCCTGGGGGCCGCGTTTCAGAAAATCAACTTTTTGCGCGACTTACGCTCCGACTACGAAGACCGCGGCCGCGTGTACTTCCCCGGGGTGTGCTACGAGCAGTTCGACGACGCCTGCAAGCGCCGCATCGAGGACGACATTAAGGCCGATTTCGACGCGGGCTACGCGGGCATTGTGCAGCTGCCGCGCTCGGCCCGCCTGGGAGTGTACCTGGCCTACGTATACTACCTCAAGCTGTTTGCCACCATTCGGGCCTTGCCGGCGCAGCGCATTCTGGCCGGGCGCGTGCGCGTGCCCGACAACACGAAACTTCTGCTGCTGGTTGGGTCGTACTTTCGGTACCGCCTGCGGGCCATCTAAGGCCCCGGCGCCAGTGCCCCGCCCGTGAAACTCCTGTTTGGCCTGTTCTTAACCCTGCTTGTTGCCGTGCTTTCAGCTACCGATACCGACGCCCACTCGCCGTACGCTTTGCCCGCCTTGCGCCGCCACTACCGCCAGGCCGCCGAAAACGAAGAGGCCAGCCGCCGGTTTCATTTGCTGATGCGCGGCTACACCCAGCGCGACGCCGTGGTGCTGGCCTACAAAGCCGCTTCCGAGGCCATTATGGCCAAGCACACCGGGGGCGTGTTCGATAAGCTCGACCGGGTGAAGGCCGCCAGCCAGCAGTTTGATGCCGCCGTGGCCCTTAACCCCAAACACCCCGAGGTGCGCTTCCTGCGCTTCAGCATCGAGAGCAACCTGCCCAAGTTCCTGGGTGCCAGCAAGCACCTCGACGAAGACCGCGCCTTGCTGACGCAGGCCTTGCTGCGCCACCCCCAGTCGGGGCTCGATGCCGAAGGCTTCCGCATCGTGCGCGATTTTATGCTCACCCACAACCACATTGGCGGCCCCGAGGCCGCCAAACTGCGCCAGTTGCCCGAGTAGGTTGTGCGGTACCGGGAGTGTGCTATATTAAAGCAGAATTCACACCTTCTGCCGCACACTCCGCCGCAACCTTCTGCCTGGCTCCTTGGTTACCGAGACAGATATGCCGCTCAACCTCAGTGTCCGCATCGACCCGAATTCCGGCTTTTGCTTCGGGGTTATCTACGCCATTCAGATGGCCGAAGACATCCTCGACGAGCAAGGGTATTTGTATTGCCTTGGCGACATCGTGCACAACGATGAAGAAGTGGAGCGCCTCGAAAAGCGCGGCCTGCGCATCATCGATTACGAAACCCTAGGTGGCCTGCGCGACGAGAAGGTGCTGATACGCGCCCACGGCGAGCCGCCCAGCACCTACCAAATGGCCTTGCAGAACAACCTCACGCTCATCGATGCCTCGTGCCCGGTGGTGCTGAAGCTGCAAAACCGCATCAAGAGCAGCTACGACCGCAAGGAGCGCATTTTCATTTACGGCAAACACGGCCACGCCGAGGTACGCGGCCTGCTGGGCCAAACCCGCGGCGACGCGGTGGTGTTCGAGAACCTCGACGAGCTGCTGCGCCACGAGCTGCCGCCGAACATTACGCTCTACAGCCAAACCACCAAAAGCACCGACAGCTTTTACCGCATTAAGGGCGAGCTGGAGGGGCGGGGCTACCAGGTGGCGGCCAACGATACCATTTGCCGGCAGGTATCGAACCGCGACCATGAGCTGCGCCGCTTTGCCGCCGAGTACGACCAGATTGTGTTCGTATCGGGCACCAAAAGCTCCAACGGCAAGGTGCTGTACCAGGTGTGCAAAAACACCAACGCCAACACGCACTTTATTTCGAAGGTGGAGGAACTGCAGCCCGAGTGGTTTCAGCTGGGCCAAACCATTGGCATTTGCGGCGCCACCAGCACGCCCATGTGGCTGATGGAAGACGTGCGCGATGCCCTGCTTAGATTGTGAGAAAGTGAGCTGGTGAGTTGCTGCCCACGCGGCTGGGCCAACATTGCCAGAACGTACCCATGAAGCTTTTGCAAACGACCCAACCCCCCACCATTTCAGCACCACAGCGCCGCGTAAAGCCCGAGCCGCTGGGCCAGAAGGGGGTTGCCGTGGCCCTGCTGATTTTGGGTACGTGGGCGGCGTTGCTGACGTACCTGTTGGCCTACTACCAGCCTGATTGGCGCACGCCGTGGCCCTATTTGCTGGCCCTGGTGCAAACGCACCTGTACACGGGGCTGTTCATTACGGCGCACGATGCCATGCACGGCGTGGTAAGCAGCAACCGCCGCCTGAACAACGCCCTGGGCACCCTCACGGCGTTGCTCTTTGCCTACAACTGGTTTCCTAGGTTGCTGCCGCGGCACCACGCGCACCACCGGCACGTAGCCACCCCCGACGACCCCGATTTTCATGACGGCAGGCACCCCGGCTTTGCGCTGTGGCTGCTGCGCTTCGCGCGCAACTACATTACGGTGTGGCAAGTGCTGCTGATGGCGGCCACCTTCAACGTACTGAAGCTGTTTTTTCCGGCGGCCAACGTTATTGCCTTCTGGATGCTGCCCGCGGTGCTGGCCACGGTGCAGCTGTTTTACTTTGGCACGTACTTGCCCCACCGCGGCGAGCACGCCCCCGACAACGTGCACAAATCGCGCAGCCAGCTGCCGCACCACCTGTGGGCCTTTGTGAGCTGCTACTTTTTCGGCTACCACTACGAGCACCACGATCAGCCCTACCTGCCGTGGTGGCGGCTGTGGCGCACCAAGCACGCCTAGGTGCTGCCGCGGCGCGGGGCCCTCGGCACCTAGGGCCAGGCTAGTGGGTGCGCCTGATGAGGGCCCGGTTCACGATGCGCTCGGTAACCTTGTCGCGGTACGTTTGGCCCAGGGGCAACGCCTGGCCGCCCACGCGCACCTCCTGGTTGCTCACCGAGTCGATGCGGGTTGAATTGACGAGGTAGGAGCGGTGCGTGCGCACAAACATGCCGGGTGGCAGCTGCTCCTCGATATTTTTGAGGTTGACGAGCGTGAGGTGCGTGCGCCCGTCTACGGTGTTGATTTTGGTGAAATCCTTCAGGGCCTCGATGTACAGCACCTCGCGGTAGTGCAGGCGCACAAACTGCGAATCGGTACGGATGAAGAACGAGCCCCAGCCCGACAGCGCATCGCCCGACTCGGCGGCTGGCACCTGCGCGGTGCGCAGCAGGCCCGCAATTTTGTTAACGGCCTTCAGAAACCGGTCGAGCGAGATGGGCTTCAGCAGAAAGTCGCACACATCGAGGTTGAAGCCCTCCATGGCGTACTGCGGGTACGAAGTCATGAGCACCACCAGCGGCGGCTCGCGCAAGGAGCGCACCAGGTCGAGGCCCGAGAGGTGCGGCATCGTCACGTCGGAAAACAGCACTTGCACCTGATGATCGAGCAAATACCGGTGGGCTTCGAGCGGATCGGTGAACGTGGCTTTTACCTCCAGCACATCCGTCATGGCGGCATAGGCCTGTAGCAAATCCAACACCAGCGGGTCGTCGTCGAGAAGCAAGCAGGTAATCTTCATGACTTGGTTGGGTAGGGGCGTTGGGGTGAATATAGCGAGTTGAAATATTGTGTGCTAAAAATTATTGAAAGAAAACAATGCTGGCATACTGCTACTTCATCTTAGTCGACCACCATTACCGGTTCCTCTATTTTAATAATTAGGTAGTCTGCGGGGTGCAACCTTTTGCGGCCTAACTGCAAATTTGTGCTGGCTACTCGACTGAAAGTGTGTACATTACTGTATGCCTCCGACCGCTCTTTTTCACACCTGCTGCTATGTCTCGTTTTGTTGCCGCCACGCCCCCAATCCAGCCGCTTGTGTTGGGAGTGGCCCTTACCATTCCGCGCCACGAGCGGGCTCGTACCATGCGCACGGGCGTAAGTGCCCGTTCCATTAAGCTGCGCATCGACCCGGCCCTCGACCTGCTGTTTGTTTCGGAAGTAACTCTGCCTTCTAACCTCGATTGTTTGGCCGCGCTTACCTCGCCCAACGTGGTAGCAGTAAGCCTGCGCACCGCCAGCCTCGAGTTGCTGCCCGAAGCGCCCTGCACCGGCCCGCACCGCGGCCCCACGCTCAACGCCCTCTCGAGCGGCCATTGCTTTGTAACCGCCCACGACCGCAAAGCCCACATTGCCTCGTTCGGCGAGCGGCAAGTGCGCCCCGACCGCATCGATATGCAGGTGCAAGGCCACATCAACCTGCTCGAGTACCTGCGCGCCGATTGGTTTACGGTGGAGGTTTCGGGCACGCACCGCCGGCGCCTGAGCAGGCCCTTGCCCCTGCGCCTGCAGCTCACTTTCGATGTGCAGGAGCTTACCCACTCCAACCCGCCGCTTGCGGCCTAATTGATTGGCCCCGAAGCAAAACGGCGACCTAGGTGCCTAGGTCGCCGATTTGCTTCGGGGGGTAGTGCCACCCCGGGCTTATTCGGTGGTGTGCACGCCGTTGGTTTTTTTGCAGCACTCGGGCAAACGCTCGTATGCCTTGGCGTTAGCGGTTTTCGCATCGGCATCGTAGCCGGTGGCCACCACGGCCGAGCGCAGGGCGTCGGCATTGGTTTTATCGGTGCGGTAGGTAACCGTGAGCATTTGCGTGGGCACGTTCAGCACGGCAGCCTGCACGCCTTTTTCGTAGGCCAAAGCCTTTTCGAGGCGGGCTTTGCACATATCGCACACGGCCGAGGTTTTGATGCTCACCTGCTCGGTGCCGGCTTTCTGCTTGGCTTTGGGAGCGGTGTCCTGGGCGTGCGAGAACTGGGTACCAACAACGGCCAGCAGGCCAAAGGAAAGTGCGCGGAGGGTTTTCATGATTACAGAAGGAAGAAAAAAGGAGAGAAGTTTCGGGGGGTGCAGGGCACTGAGTACTAGCTACCGATTACCCTGTACCAAATACTATTCCAGCCGGAAGCGCATGCCGAGGTAAGTCAAACGCCCATAGATGGGGCCCCAGTTCATGGCAGCATCAAACATGGGTCCGAAAGGCTGCGCGGCTGCGTCGATGGGGTTGCGCTGCCGGAAATTGGTCAGGTTTTCGACGCCGGCGTACACATCGATGCGCTTAAAGGCGCGGGTAAGCTGGGCGTTGAGCAAGGCGTAGCGCGGGGCGTAGCGCAGCACCGGGCCGGCAGCGCCGGCGTCGTGCTGGTGCATCAGGCTGGGGGCGTAGGGGCGCTTGCCGTACCACTGGGCCGTGAGGTCGGCGCGCCACTTGTCGTAGGCACTGGCGTAGCCCACGTTGGCAAACAAGCGGTGCTGCGGCGTAAGCGGCTTGGGCAGCAGGCGGTTGCCGTAGCTGGTTTTCACATCGAGCCATTTATAGGCAGCTTTGGCGTGCAGGCCTTTCACGGGCTCAATTTGCACTTCGGCCTGGAAGCTGCGCGAAAACGAGCGGCCGCCCGGCGCCAGGTTGCCGATAATGAGCATCGAGGGCAACGAATAGGGGTCGGCTACCACCTGGTTCTGGAAGATGGTGTGGTAGTAATCGGCCACAAACGTTGCCTGCCTGCCGGCCACCGTAAAGTACTGCGACACGGAGCCGCCCACATTCCAGGCCCGCTCGGCCTGCAGGTTGTTGGCAATGCTGAAGGGGCGGCTGCTCACCAGCATGCCCGTGTTTTCGGCAATGGGGTTGGCTACGCGGTAGCCACGGCCAGCCGCCAGGCGCAACACCGTGCTGCTGGTGGGGTCGTACTTCACGTTCAGGCGCGGCGTCACGAACCAGCCGTAGAGGTTGTGGTAATCGGCGCGGGCGCCGGCCACTACCGTCAGGTTACGCGAGTTTTGGTAGGTGTACTCGGCAAAAGCGCCGGGCACGCGCTCGGTGCGGGCGCGCCGCTCGCGCTGGCGGGTTTGCTCCGGCGTTTCGGCCGCGTTGGGGCCCGTGCGCAGGTACTCCTGGTAGTCGTCGTAGAGGTAGCTGGCACCTAGGCGGTACACGTGCGCGGTGTTGCCGATGGCGCTCTGGAACAGCAGCGTTGCCAGCCCGGTGCGTTGCGTGCCATCGTACCGGCGCTGCGGCCTAAACAGGTTGCCCTCTTGCAGCACCACATCAAACGGCAAACCATACGTGCTGCCGCCAAACGTGGAGTTAAAGCTATGGCTGGTGCCCGAAAGCAGCAGGCCCAGGCTCTGGTAGGGCTTGGTGGGCCAGGTGTAGGAGGTTTTGTTGTAGGCCGTGTAGCGGTTGGTTGCCTGCGTGATGCCGTAGTTGGGGTTGCCCACCTCCTCGGCCCGAAAACCAACCTGGCCACCTAGGCGCGTTTCGCGCAGCGCACCCACGCCCAGCTCGCTTACCACGGCCTTGCCCGACTTGTACTTCCACTTGTTCATCAGGTTGTACTGCGTGGCCAGGGGCAGGTCCATGAACCCGTCCCGGTTGCGGTCGATGCGGTTGCCTAGGTGGTCGGCGTGCAGCAGCAGGGCGGTGCTCAGCTTGGGGTTGATGCGGGCCGAGGTGTTGAGGTTCAGGTCGAATTTGCCGAAGTCGTTGACGTAGGCGTTGAACAGCAGGCGGTCGGTGGCATCGGGCTCCTTCAGCCGCACGTTCACCTGCCCCGAAACCGACTCGTAGCCATTCACCACCGAGCCCATGCCCTTGATGATGTCGATGCTCTCGATCCAGGGGCCGGCCAGGTAGTTAAGGCGGTATGGCGACGACAGGCCGCGCAGCGCCGGCAGGTTATCCACCGTCAGCAGCGAGTAAGAGCCATCCAGGCCCAGCAGCTGAATTTGCTTGGCCCCCGAAGCAGCATCGGTGGTCGAAACCTCAACCGAAGCGTTGGTCTCGAAGCTTTCGGCCAGGTTGCAGCAAGCCGACTTGGTCAGGTCTTGCGCGCTGATTACCTGCGTGTTGGTAGGTGTGAGCGAGGAGTAGCTCGGGGCCCGCTCGGTAATCACAACTTCCTGCAGCTCGGCGCTGCCCTTAAGGGCTACCCGAACGTAGGGAGCGGCCTGCACGGTATCGGGGCGGTAGCCCAGGGCATTTACCACGAGCCGCCCGGAGGTAGCTTTAGTAGAATAAGGCAGCACGAACAAGCCCTTGTCGTCGGTGGTGGCGGCTTGGTCGGTGCCGAGCCAGCGCACAATGGCGCCGGGCAAGGCGGCGCGCGAGGCGCCATCGGTTACTTCGCCGCGTACGGGTTTGGGCGCGGCAGTTGATTGAGCGAATGCGGCCGGCGCGGCCCCAAGCAGGAGCAAGGGCGCAAGGCGCAGGGCGCGGCTTCGCAACGAAGCAGGCATAAAGTCAAGAGGTTAGGTCTTCCGGAGAGGAGAGGGATGGCCGCGCAGGGCCAAGCCAGCCAACACCAAACGGTGCCGGCATTGCCGAAAAAGAGCCTAACCTAGACGTTGAGCGTGCACTTGAAGGCCAGCAAAGCACGGCCCGCTCGGAGGGGAGGAGAGGAGTCGGACGCGTGCCAGGTAAGCTGGGGCGCAACAGCTGCGGCTGCCGTTGCCTGCGGCGCCCAAACCGGTTGGGGCAGCACGGCCAGCAGAGCAGGCGCAACTACTTTCAGCAGCGGCCCCGAGGATGCCGCGGTATCGACCTTGTGGTGATGGGCGCTGAAGTCGCAGCAGCCGTCTTTCACCGATGCCTTGGCAACGGGAGCGGGCTTATTGCAGGCCGGCGGCGCGTCGGCAACGGCGGCTTTGGGTGCGCACACGTGGTGCGGCGTAAGTACTACCGCCCGTTGCGTTTGCCCGCTGGCAAAGCAAGTGTGCTGCTGCACCGTGAGGCCCACCGACGAGGTGAGCACCAGCAGGGCCAGCCACAGGCTTGTCAGGCGCAGGAGCAACGAGCGTTTCTTCACAGTACAAAGATACGCAGTAAGCCCGAGCCGCGACCGTACAGATAAAGGCCGGGCCAGTACATGATTTTGGCTTTGCCCTAGGTACCGAAGTAGCCTTGCTGCCAATTTGGCAAGCGCCAGCAGCTGCTACCACTTTCTGCCCCAGGCGCTAGTCAACCTACACAAAAAGCCCTCAGATTGCCCAAAACGGGCTTTTTTGGCAGTGGTAGAAAATGGTAAATGGTGGTTGCCTTTTCGAAGGGCTTGCGTACTTTTGTTTACCGACCTCGTGCACGTACCCCATCCGCAAAGCTACGGCTTCTTTTTGCCCCTAACCTATGAACCTGCTCTCCGGCGAATACGAATGCAAGCTCGACCCGAAAGGGCGGCTCGTGTTGCCGGCGAAGGTAAAGGCCAACCTGCCCGAGCAGTCGGGTAGCCAATTGGTGCTGGTGCGAGGGTTTGAGCCGTGCCTGGTGCTTTACCCTAGGTCGGCGTGGCGCGTGATTCATGAGAAAGTGATGGCGCTCGACGAGTTCAACGAGGAGTACCGCCAGTTTCAGCGCAACTTCTTCCGGGGCATGACGGAGGTAGAGCTCGATAACATCGGGCGCTTTGGCCTGCCGCGCACCATGTTGCGCTACGCCGGCATCGAGAAGGAGGCCATCATCGTGGGCTTGGGCAACCGCTGCGAAATCTGGGACCCCACGCGCTACGACGAATACCTGATTAAAGACCAGCAGAGCTTCTCGAAGCTGGCACAGAAATTTTTGACCAACGAAACGCCGCCGGCGGGCGGTTTGGCCGCATAACAATGGAAACTCCCAACGCGACCTACCACCGCCCCGTGATGCTGCAGGAGTGCCTCGATGGCCTCGATCTGCAGCCCAATGGCCGCTACGTCGATGTTACTTTCGGCGGCGGCGGGCACTCGTGGGCTATTCTGGAGCGCCTGGGTCCGGATGGCCACTTGTACTCCTTCGACCAGGATGCCGACGCCGAGCGCCAGGCCCAGCGCCTGCTCGCGGGCCCGCGGGCCGATCGGTTCACGTTTATCCGGGCCAATTTCGGCGAGCTGCAGGCCGAGCTGGAGCGCCGCGGGGCTGCCCCCGTCGATGGGCTGCTTGCCGACCTAGGGGTGTCGTCGTACCAGTTCGATACGCCGGAGCGCGGCTTCAGCACCCGCTTCGACGGACCGCTTGACATGCGCATGAACCCCGACGAAGGCCCCACCGCCGCCGACGTGGTAAACGAGTACGGCGAGGCCGAGCTGCACCGCATTTTTGGCATGTACGGCGAGGTAACCAACGCCCGCACCCTGGCCAAGGCCGTGGTGCAAAGCCGGGGCGGCCGCGGCATCGAAACCATTGCCGATCTGAAAAAAGCCATTGCCAGCTGCACCCCGCGCGGCAAGGAAAACAAGTACCTGGCGCAGGTATTTCAGGCCTTGCGCATCGAGGTAAACAACGAATTGACGGTACTGGAGGCCATGCTGGAGCAAGCCGCCCAGGTGCTGCGGCCGGGCGGGCGGCTGGTGGTCATGTCGTACCACTCGCTCGAAGACCGGCTGGTGAAAAACTACCTAGGCACGGGCAAATTCTTCGGGGAGGTAGAAAAGGATTTGTTCGGCAACCCGCAGAAACCTTTTGAGGTGCTCACGCGCAAACCCGTTACGGCTTCCGAAGAAGAGCTGCAGCTGAACAACCGTGCCCGCAGCGCCAAGCTGCGCGTGGGCGTGCGCAACGAGTTCGTTATCAAACCCAAGCACTGAATCGTCCGTGGCCGTTAATACGCTTCGTCCTACTACGCACCAGCCGCGCCAGAACGTGCCGCGCGAGGTAGCGCCGCCGGCCCCCGAGCCCGAGCAGCTGCCCGAGCCGGAACCGGTGCCCGAGCCCAGGCGCCCGCGCCCCGAGCCGGAGACCAAGCCGCGTCGGCAGTCTACCTGGAGCATCTTCTCGGTAGTCGAGAAAGTAGTAAACGTCGATGGCCTGTTCCGCGACGGCGTGCCCGTGCGCTTTCTGCCGCACACGCTGTTCGTGATGTTCCTGATTCTGCTCTACATCGGCAACACGCACTACGCCACGCGCATGAACCGCAGCATTCAGAAGCTGAAAGTGGAAACCGAAGACCTGCGCGCCGATTACACCACCCTGAAATCGGATTACATGGAGGCCAGCAAGCAAAGCGAGGTGGCGCGCAAGGTGGCCGCCTACGGCCTGGTCGAAAGCTCGTCGCCGCCTTTCCGCATTACGGTGCCGGCCGGCGGCCTCGATGAAGCCGAACTCGACCGCCTGCCGGTGATTACCGCCGACTCCCTGGCCGCCCGCGCCGTGCGCGACTCCGCCGCCGTAGATTCGGCAACCCAGCCTGCTGCCGCGCCCACCCCCGAAGAAGAGCAACACTAGCCATAGGCATGAGCAAGCAGGGCAGCGTTAAGAAATCCATCGTTACACGAGTTCGGCTCGCCTTTTTGGGCGTACTGCTGTTTTCGTGCGCCATCGTCTGGAAGATTCAGCGCATTCAGTACCAGGAAGGGGAGCGGTGGCGCGCCCTGGAGCAGGAGCGCCGCATTGTGTACCAACCGGTGTTTGCTACGCGCGGCAACATTTTCTCCGACAACGAGAGCATTATGGCTACCTCGCTGCCCTTCTACCGGGTGGCCTGGGACCCCTCGGTGGTAAGCGACGAGCTGTTCAACCGCAAAGCCGATTCGTTGGCGCTGCTGCTGTCGCGCTTTTTCGGCGACCGTAGCAAAGACGAGTACCTGCGCAAGCTCAAAAACGCGCACAACCCCAAAGCCCGGGTGCGCTACGTGCGCCTCAACTCGCGGCAAATCAACTTTCAGGAGAAAAAGCTACTGGCTACCTGGCCCATTTTCCGGGCTGGCAAAAACCGCGGCGGCGTCATCTTCGAGAAGGTGGATAAGCGTTTCCGGCCCTTCGGCGGCCTGGCGCAGCGCACCATTGGCTTCATCAACGAAGAAAAGCACGGCGCGGGCCTCGAGTACACTTTCAACAAGCAATTGGCCGGCAAGGATGGCGAGGCGCTGTTCGAGCGCCTGCCCGGCGGCCTGAAGCCCGTGTACGACGCGGCCGAAGTGAAGCCGCTCGATGGCTACGACATCAAAACCACCATCGACATCAACCTGCAGGACGTGGCCGAGAATGCCCTGTTGCGCAGCCTGATGGACAACAACGCGCAGTACGGCACGGTAATCCTGATGGAGGTGAAAACCGGCGAAATCAAGGCTGTGGCCAACCTAGGGAAAGTGGCCGACGGCGTGTACCGCGAGGATTACAACTACGCCATTGCCGACCAGGGCCGTACCGAGCCGGGCTCTACCTTTAAGCTGGCCTCGATGATGGCCTTGTTTGAAGACAACCCCGAGCTCGACCTGAACGACTCCGTAAACACCGGCCGCACGGGATCGATGAAAATTGCCGGGGCCGTCAAGACCGACTCGCACCCCTACGGCAAAATATCGGTGCAGCAGGTGTTCGAGAAGTCGTCGAACATTGGCGTGGCCAAGCTGGTGAACGACCACTTCAGCCCCGAGCCCAACAAGTACACCGACTACCTGAAGAAATTTGGCCTGCACCAGCCCCTGGGTTTTCAGATGAGCGGCGAGGCCCGGCCCTACATCAAAGACCCCCAAGACCGCTCCTGGAGCCGCACCTCGCTCTCCACCATGAGCATCGGCTACGAGCTGAAGCTGGCGCCGCTGCAAACGCTGGCCTTCTACAACGCCGTGGCTAACAACGGCGTGAAAGTGCAGCCCATCATCGTGCGCGAAATCAAGCAGGCCGACCAGGTGCTGGAGCGCTTCGAGACGAAGGTGCTGAACCCCAAAATCTGCTCCGACGCTACGCTGGCCAAAGTAAAGGCCATGATGGAGGGGGTGGTGGAAAACGGCACGGCCCGCGGTATTCGTACGCCCGACTACAAGATTGCCGGCAAAACCGGCACGGCCTGGAAATTCAAGAACGGCCGCTACACCAAAACCTACTCCACCAGCTTCTGCGGCTACTTCCCGGCCGATAAGCCCAAGTATTCGTGCATCGTGGTGGTCGATTCGCCCAAGAACGGCCGCATCTACGGTGCCGACGTAGCCGCCCCGGTGTTCCGCGAGGTATCTGATAAAGCCATGGCCCGCGACCAAGCCAGCCAGCGCCCCCTTCTGGCCCGTGCGCCGCTGCGCAAAGCCCTGGTGCCTGCCGCTCATACCGGCCTGCAAGAAGACCTGCAACTGGTGTGCAGCCGCCTAGGTGTCAGCAACCACGCCGAGGGCTCGTCGGCCGATGAGTGGGTGCGAGCCGATACGCAGCAGGGCATTAAGGCGCTGCAATGGCAGCCCCTGCCGGTGCGCCGGGGCCGCGTGCCCAATGTAGCAGGCCTAACCCGCCGCGATGCGCTGTTTATGCTCGAGAACCGCGGCTTGCGCGTACGCACCGTGGGTACGGGCCGCGTTACGCGGCAATCGTTGCCGGCCGGGGCGCCGCTGCAACGCGGCGCCACCATTATGCTGGAACTCAAAGACCCCACCGTGGTAGCGAAAGCCGCGCAGCCCGTGCTGCCTTACGCTCCGCCCAAGCCCACCGTGGCGCCCGAGCCCACGGTAATACCCGAGCCCGTTTCGGCCAGCGGCCAGCCCACCGCCCGCCCCGATGGCCAGGGTACGTTGTACCCCGGCCTGAAGCCTGCGCGCTCGCGCTAGCCTCGGCCGCGCTTAACCCATTCTCCGACCCTTCCGCTGCTCTACTGCTCTTGTCTTCGCTAACCTCCACTCCCCAGCACCCGCTTCGCGACTTACTCACCGACGTAAACGTGCTCGAGCAGCGCGGCGCGGCTGACGTACTCGTTGCTAACCTCACCCTCGATTCGCGCCAGGCGGCCGCTGCTACGGTTTTTTTCGCGCTGCGCGGCGTGCAGGCCGATGGTCATCAGTTTATCGGCAAGGCCACCGACCTAGGGGCCAGCGTGGTGGTGTGCGAAGAACTCCCGGCGGAGCTAAGCGAACAGGTTACGTATGTACGGGTGGCGGATAGCGCCGAAGCCATGGCGCACATGGCGGCGGCGTTCTACGGGCATCCATCCAAGCAGCTGAAGCTGGTAGGCGTAACGGGTACCAACGGCAAAACCACCACCGCTACGCTGCTGCACAAGCTGTTTACGGCGCGGGGCTACAAAGCCGGCATGCTCTCTACGGTGCAAAATCAGATTGGCGAGGAGGTAATCCCCGCTACGCACACCACGCCCGATGCCATCCGGCTGAACGAGCTGCTGGCACGCATGGTGGCCGCTCGGTGCACGCATGCCTTTATGGAGGTTAGCTCGCACTCCGTGGTGCAGCACCGTGTAACGGGCCTGCACTTTGCCGGCGGCATCTTCACCAATCTCACCCACGACCACCTCGATTACCACGGCACGTTCGATAACTACATAAAGGCCAAAAAGGGCTTTTTCGACATGTTGCCCGCTTCGGCCTTTGCCCTCACCAACGCCGACGACAAGCGCGGCATGGTAATGCTGCAGAATACCAAGGCCAGCAAGGCCACTTACTCCATGCGCAGCCTCGCCACGGTACGCGGCCGCCTCATCGAAAATAGTGTGGAAGGGCTGCTGCTCGAAGTGGACAGCCACGAAGTGCAGTTCCGCCTGATTGGGGTATTCAACGCCTACAACCTGCTGGCCGTGTATGGTGCGGCTACGCTGCTGGGCGAAGACCCCGAAGAAACCCTGACGGTGCTTTCGGGCCTAACCTCGGCGCCGGGCCGCTTCGAGCCGATTGTGTCGCCGCGTAAGCGCGTGGTGGGCATTGTGGATTACGCCCACACGCCCGACGCGCTGGAAAACGTGCTGACAACGATTGCGGAAATTCGCCGGCCCGACCAACAGGTGATTACCGTGGTGGGCTGCGGCGGCAACCGCGACGCGGCCAAGCGCCCCGTAATGGCCGAGCTGGCCTGCCGCTTGTCCGACCGCACGGTGCTTACCTCCGACAACCCCCGCTTCGAAGACCCGAACGAAATCCTGAAGCAGATGCAAGCGGGCGTACGCCCCACCGACGCGGGCAAGTACCTCACCGTGCCCGACCGCCGCGAAGCCATCAAAACCGCGTGCGCCATTGCCCGGCCCCAGGACATTGTGCTGGTAGCCGGCAAAGGCCACGAAACCTACCAGGAAATCCAAGGCCAGCGCACCGCCTTCGACGACCGTGAAGTGCTGCGCGAAGCTTACGAACTGCTGAGCTTGTAATTGCAGGTCTTCCGAACGTCATGTCGAGCGCAGTCGAGACATCTCGCCGGATAGTAATTTCTATCAAACATCAGCACGCGAGATGTCTCGACAAGCTCGACATGACGTTTGAATGAGTTCGTCCGACAACGACCCGATTAGCACAAAATCACTACAAACGCAACGTTTGACCGCACCCGAAAAAGCCGAAATTTTGCTGCTTCACCGCGCTTGAACTGGCTGCCGCTCCAGCCCCCACTAATGCTCTACTACCTCTTCGATTTTTTGCACCGCCATTATAACGTTCCGGGCACGGGTGTATTCCAGTATACCTCGTTCCGGGCGGCCATGGCAGTGGTTACCTCGCTTATCATCGCGCAGCTGTTTGGCAAACGGCTGATTGCCATCCTGCGCCGCAAGCAAATCGGCGAAACGGTGCGCGACCTAGGTCTGCAGGGCCAGCTGGAGAAAAAGGGCACCCCCACCATGGGCGGCCTGATTATTCTGCTGGCCATTCTGGTGCCCACGCTGCTGTTCGCCAAGCTCGATAACATCTACGTTATCCTGATGATTTTGAGTACAGTATGGCTCGGCCTAATCGGTTTCGTCGACGACTACATCAAGGTGGTGAAGAAGGACAAGGAAGGCTTGGCCGGCCGCTTTAAAATGCTGGGCCAGATTGGCCTAGGGCTGACGGTGGGCTGGGTGTTGTTCTTCAGCCACGACGTAACGGTGCGCCAATACCTGCTCCCGAACGGCCAGATTTCGGCCGTGGATGCCAGCCGCGTGTACCAGGACGTGAAGCTGATGATTACCACCATCCCGTTCGCCAAAAACAACGAGCTGAACTACGGCGACTTGTTTGCCACGGCCGGCGACTTTTTCAACGAGTACTACGCCTTCTTCTACATTCCCATCGTGATTTTCATCATCACGGCGGTATCGAACGGGGCCAACATCACCGACGGCCTCGACGGCCTGGCGGCGGGCACCTCGGCCATTATCGGCACCACGCTGGGCATTTTCGCCTTTGTATCGGGTAACGCTGTGCTGGCCGATTACCTCGACATCATGTTCATCCCGAACGTGGGCGAGCTGACGATTTTCTGTACCGCCTTCGTGGGAGCGTGCGTGGGTTTCCTGTGGTACAACTCGTACCCGGCGCAGGTATTTATGGGCGACACCGGCTCGTTGGCCATCGGCGGCATCATCGCTGTGCTGGCCCTCATCGTGCGCAAAGAGTTGATCATTCCGGTACTCTGCGGCATTTTCCTGGTCGAGAACCTTTCGGTAATGGTGCAGGTGAGCTACTTCAAGTACACCAAGCGCAAGTACGGCGAAGGCCGCCGCCTGCTGCGCATGTCGCCGCTGCACCACCACTACCAAAAGCTAGGCTACCACGAATCCAAAATCGTGTCGCGGTTCTGGATTGTGGGTATCATGCTGGCAGTACTGACCCTTGTGACCTTGAAATTGCGTTAGGTTATGGCCGACTTGACTGCTATGAGGCGCTTGCTGGCGGAAACGGTAGTCGAGAAATCACCTAGCGAAGTCTTGGGCTTGGTACAGCGGTTTCAAAAGCTCGTGTGGAACGACCAGTTTTCTGTTTCCGAAGCACAAGCCGAGTTATTGAGAGAGTTGGCCTACGATCTGGATTTCTTCGAGCCGGATGATAAACTACGTAACGATGATCCTAGCTACTACGGCATGGATAAGCTAAAGGAAACCGTACTCGAGGCATTAGAACGAATCAATAGCGAATAGAATGAAACTGGTAATCCTAGGTTCGGGCGAAAGTGGGGTGGGGGCGGCGCTACTCGCGCAAGCCAAAGGGCACGAGGTATTCGTGTCGGACGGCGGCGCGCTTAAGCCTGCCTACAAGGAGAAACTCGACAAAGCCGGTATCCGCTACGAAGAAGGCACGCACACGCTGGCGGAAATCCTGTCGGCTGACGAAATCGTGAAGAGCCCGGGTATTCCGGAAAAAGCGCCGGTAATGAAAGCCGTGCGCGAGAAAGGGATTCGCGTTATCTCCGAAATCGACCTGGCCAGCCGCTATACCAAAGCTCGTAGCATTGCCATTACGGGCACCAACGGCAAAACCACCACCACGCTGCTTACCTACCACCTGCTAAAAGAGGCTGGTTATAAGGTAGGCCTGGCCGGTAACGTTGGCCATTCGTTTGCCGAACAGGTTATCGAGGATGCGTTCGACTGGTACGTGCTGGAGCTGAGCTCTTTTCAGCTCGACGATACCTACGATTACACGCCCTCGGTGGCGGTGCTGCTGAACATTACGCCCGACCACCTCGACCGCTACGATTACTCCATGCAGAAGTATGCCCAATCCAAGCTGCGCCTCACGCGCAACTTGGATAGCAGCAGCTACTTCATCTACAACGCCGACGACCGCGTGATCGAGCAGGAGTATCAGTCGGTATTTGTGGATACCAACGATTTACCGTTTACCCTGCAGGAGCACCCCGAGCGGCGTTGTGCAGCGTACTTCACCTCCGAAACCACCTTGCGCCTCGACATACCGCACGTGCAGAACGACGGCTACGAGGAAGTAAGCATTGCCCGCTCGCCGCTGATCGGGCAACACAACCGCCAGAACCAAGCCGCCGCCATTATGGCCGCGCGGGTAGCCGGCGTTTCGGTGGAGCAGATTGAGGCCGCGCTGCCTAGGTTCCACAACGCCGACCACCGCCTGCAACCCGTGGGCGAAATCAACGGCGCGCGGTTCATCAACGATTCCAAAGCCACCAACGTGGAGGCCGCTTGGTTTGCCCTCGACGGCGTGAAAGCCCCGCTGATTTGGATTGCGGGCGGCACCGACAAAGGCAACGACTACAGCACGCTCGTGCCGCTGGCCCGCGACAAAGTAAAGGCGCTGATTTGCCTAGGTGCCGACAACGCCAAACTGCGCGCGGTGTTTGGGGAGGTAGTACCGCACCTGGAGGAAACCCAGGACGTACGCGAGGCCGTGCGCCGCGCCGCCCAGCTGGCCCAACCCGGCGACGTGGTGCTGCTCTCGCCCGCCTGCGCTTCGTTCGATTTGTTCAAGAATTACGAGGACCGCGGCCGGCAATTTGCCCAGGCAGTGGCGGAATGTGGGGGCGCGTCGCACGCACCCGCTATCGGTTAAAGTATATCCCAAACCCAATGGGCACGTGCAACGCGCCCCTACCGCCATGGAACCCATCAAAAACTGGCTGCAGCGCAACCTAAAGGGCGACCCTATCCTGTGGGCCATTGTGCTGATGTTTTCGGTCATCAGCATTTTGGTGGTGTACTCGGCCACCGGCACGCTGGCTTACAAGAAGATGGGCGGTAACACCGAGTACTTCCTCATCAAACACGCCGGTCTGATTTTCGTCGGGCTGTTTTCGGCGTGGCTGGCGCACCTCGTCGATTACCGGCACTACTCGCGCTGGTCGTTGTACGCGCTGCTGGCCTCGGTACCGCTGCTGCTGTTCACGTATTTCTTCGGGGGTACTACCGTAAACGACGCTTCGCGCTGGCTTACCATTCCGGTCATCAACCAAACGTTTCAGCCTTCCGACTTGGCCAAGCTGGCGCTGATTTCGCACCTAGCCAGCATGTTGTCGCGCCGGCAGCAATACATCGAGAACTTCAAAACCACGCTGCTGCCCGTAATGATCTGGGTAGGGGTTATCTGCGGCATCATCGTGCTGTCGAACGCCTCCACGGCGTTGCTGCTGTTCTTCACCTGCCTGCTGCTGATGTTCATCGGCCGCGTGCCCATGAAGCACATGCTCCTGACGGTGGTGATTGTGGTTTCCCTAGGTGGCGTGGCCCTTACGGCCGGGCAGCGCTGGGGCACGGTGCAAAAGCGCATCGAGTCCTTCACCGACAAGTCGAAGCCGGTGCCGTTTCAGCTCGAGCACAGCTACATCGCCATTGCCACGGGCGGCCTTACCGGCAAAGGCCCTGGCAAAAGCACCGAGCGCAACATCTTGCCGCACCCGTATTCCGACTTCATCTACGCCGTAATTATTGAAGAATACGGCTTTGCCGGGGGCATCGGTATTCTGTTTCTGTACCTGGCCTTTTTGTACCGCGGGCTGATTACCGTGATGCGCAGTTACGGCGCTTTCGGCGGGCTGCTTTCGGCCGGGCTGAGCTTTAGCCTGGTGTTGCAAGCCATGGTGAACATGGGTGTGGCCGTGGGCCTAGGTCCGATTACGGGCTTGCCGCTGCCCATGCTCAGTATGGGTGGTACTTCGCTTATTTTCACCGGTATCAGCATCGGTATTATCTTAAGCGTGAGCCGCGGCGAGCGGGAGCTTCGGCCCATGACCGGGGAACCCGATGATGCGCCCCGGATTCCGAAACAAACCGCTTTTGCTTAATTCTGAAGGTTGAATTCTGAATGCTGAAATAACACCGCCTCGCCTCAGCGTTCAACTTCCGAATCCTTTTTCCATGTCGAATTCAGAATTCAGCATTCCTACTTCAGAATCGCCGCAGACCTCGGCTTCTTGCCGCGTTATCATCAGCGGCGGGGGCACGGGTGGGCACATTTTTCCGGCCGTAGCCATTGCCAACGAGCTGCGCCGCCGCCGCCCCGATGCCGACATTCTGTTTGTGGGCGCCAACGGGCGCATGGAAATGACGCGCGTGCCCGAAGCCGGCTACCGCATTGTGGGCCTCGATATTTCGGGGCTGCAGCGCCGCCTCACGCCACAAAACCTGCTGTTTCCGGTGAAGGTGTTTCGGGCCGTGCGCAAAGCGGGCAAGCTGCTCGAGCGTTTCCGGCCCGATGCCGTAGTGGGCGTGGGTGGCTACGCCTCGGCGCCGGTGCTGCTGGCCGCCACGTCGCGCGCTATTCCGGCCCTGATTCAGGAGCAAAATTCCTATGCCGGCCTCGTAAACAAGCTGCTGGCGCGCCGCGTCGATAAGGTTTGTGTGGCCTACGAAGGCATGGAGCGCTTCTTTCCGCAGGAGCGGCTGGTGCTTACGGGCAACCCCGTGCGGAGCGAAATTGCCGGCGGCAGCCGTGAGGAGGCCCTAAAGTTCTTTGGCCTCGATCCGGCGCGCCCGGTGCTGCTGGTGGTTGGTGGTAGCCTAGGTGCCCGCACCCTCAACCAAGCCACGGCAGCGGCCCTGCCGCGCCTGCGCGAAGCCGGGGTGCAGCTGCTCTGGCAAACGGGCAAGCTTTACTACCCCAATGCCGAGCAAGAAGCTGCTCCTTTTGCCGCCGCCGGCCTGCACGCGCTGGAGTTCATCAAACGCATGGATCTGGCCTACGCCGCCGCCGATGTAGTCGTCAGCCGGGCCGGTGCGCTGTCGGTTTCGGAGCTTTGCCTCACGGGCAAGCCGTGCGTGCTGGTGCCCTCGCCCAACGTGGCCGAAGACCACCAAACAAAAAATGCGCAGGCATTGTCCTCGCGCTCTGCGGCTTTGCTGGTAACCGATGCCGAGGCCCCGCAAAAGCTCTACGATGTGGCCCTGGATTTGCTGCGCGACCCCGCCCGGCAAGCCGAGCTGCGCCGCAACATCCTGCCCCTTGCCCGCCCCGATGCCACCACGGCTATCGTTGACGAGCTGGAAATCTTAATCGAACGCCAACGCGCCCTAGCAGCCCGATGAACCCTGTAGCTCAGTTTCCCTACGTCTACTTCCTAGGTATTGGTGGCATCGGCATGTCGGCGCTGGCGCGCTGGTTCCGGGCCAACGGCCACATTGTGTGGGGCTACGACAAAACCCGTACGCCACTCACCGAAGCGCTGCAGCGCGAGGGCATTCATGTGCACTACAACGACGACCCCCTCAGCATCCCCACCGAAGTACGGGTAAACCCCGATAAAACGTTGGTGATTCTGACGCCGGCTATGCCCAAAAACCACCAGGAATGGGCCTGGCTGCGCGAGAACAACTTCAACATTCAGAAGCGGAGCCAGGTGCTGGGTTTGCTGACCCAGGGCCGCCGCACGGTAGCTGTGGCGGGTACGCACGGCAAAACCACTACGAGCAGCATGGTAGCCCACTTGCTGCACCACGCTCACATTCCCGCTGGCGCTTTCCTAGGTGGTATCTGCGTCAACCTCGATTCGAACCTATTGCTGCCTCCTGCCGAGGCCGGGTCCGAAGTACCTGTGGTGGTAGAAGCCGACGAATACGACCGGTCGTTTCTGACCTTGCACCCCGATGTGGCCATCGTAACGAGCACCGATGCCGACCACCTCGACATTTACGGCGAGCAGTCGGCCTTGGTCGAGTCGTTCCGGCAGTTCGTGAGTCAGATCAAGCCCGGCGGCACGCTGCTGCTCAACCATACGGCCGACCAAAGCCTGGCTACGGCTGTGCAACCCGGCGTGCGTGTGCTGCACTACGGCCTCACGCCCGAGCAAGGCCCCGATTTGCATACCGGCCACATTCAGGCCCAAGGCCACAAGTTTCACTTCGACTTGCTGGCACCTGGCTTAGGGGATGTACGCGTGCCCGGCTTGGAGCTGCCGGTGCCCGGTTACCACAACGTAGAAAACCTGCTGGCTGCTGCCGCCGCGGCCAGCATGGTAGGCTTGCCCTGGGAGCAACTACCCGAAGCCGTGGCTGCGTACCGCGGGGTGCACCGCCGCTTTGAGTTTGTGCTCACGAAAGGGGAGGAGCATGCTTTCATTGATGATTACGCCCACCACCCGCGCGAGATTGAGGCCTTTCTGCGCTCGGTGCGGGCCTTGTACCCGGGCAAGCGCATTCGGGCCATTTTTCAGCCGCACCTTTATACCCGCACCCGCGATTTTGCCGAGGGGTTTGCCCAAAGCCTAAGCCTGGCCGACGAGGTTATTCTGCTGCCTATCTACCCAGCACGCGAGCTGCCCATCGAAGGCATCGAATCAGACATCATCTTCGAGAAGCTTACCAACACCCGCAAAGCCCTGCTCTCGAAGGAGCGCCTGCTGCAGGTAGAAAGTGCCTACGGCGACGAAGATTTTGAAATAGTGACGACCATTGGCGCAGGCGATATCGACCAGCTTGTCCCGGAATTGAAAAAAATTCTGAACAATAAGTGGTATGGCGCTGAAGCGTAAGGCAAAAAATGTACTTTTCGTTATTGGTAGCCTGCTGCTAATGACGGCTTTAACGGTATTTGCCTCGGTGCGGCAAACCAACCGCCCCGTGGGTTCGGTAATTGTTTCGATTGGTAACGAGTTCAATAATTTCTTCATAAGCGAACAGCAAGTGACGGCATTGCTCACGCGCAACGGTAATCAGCAGCTGGAAGGCGCCGAGCCACAGGACCTCGACCTGCGTGCGCTGGAAGGCCGTCTGAAAACCCACCCGTTTGTGAAGGATGCTCAGGTGTACCGCGACCTAGGCGGCAACCTGCACGCCGATGTGCGGCAGAACCGCCCGATTGCCCGCTTAGTGCACCCCGAAGCCGACAAAGACCTGTACGTGGATGCCGACGGCCAAACCTTGCCGCTGTCGATGCTTTACTCGGCGCGCGTGGTGCCCATTGCCCGCGTAGGCGGGGCGCCGCTGAGTGCCCAGTTCTTCCAGGATTCTACGGGGCAGCGCTACCTCCAATTCCTGCGCTACATCGACGAGCACCCGTTTTGGCGCGCCCAGGTGGCCGAAGTATTCGTGTCGCCCAACGGCAAGCTGACGTTTACCCAGCAGGTGGGCGACCAGCGTGTAGAATTTGGATATCCTGAGAATATTTCGGAAAAATTCGCGAAACTCATGGTATTTTACCGCCAAATTCCGCCAGCTTTAGGATGGGATACGTACCACCGGGTTAATGTGGAATTCCAGAATCAAATAATTTGCGAATAGAAGGCCGTTGAAACTATCTGATTTTCCGGCAATTTGCTTTCTCCCGACCCTCAACACCGCTTTACCCGCCAGCCATAACCTCCATGCAGCACGATAAAATTGTAGTAGGTCTCGACATTGGCACCACCAAAATTTGCGCCTTGGTGGGCCGAAAAAATGAATTCGGCAAACTCGAAATTCTCGGCATGGGCAAAGCCGTGTCGGAAGGTGTGGTGCGTGGTATTGTTTCGAATATTGATAAGACCGTTGATGCAATTAAACGTGCTATTCGGCAGGCCGAAGAGCAATCCGGAATTAACATCGGAATTGTAAACGTAGGCATTGCCGGCCAGCACATTAAGTCGTTGCAACACAACGGCTCCATTACGCGGGCCTCGGCCGATAGCGAGATTACGCAGGAAGATGTGATGCGCCTCACCAACGATATGTACCGTTTGGTGACGCCTCCGGGCTCGGAGATTATCCACGTAATGCCCCAGGATTACAAGGTGGATTACGAGGAGAACATCATGGATCCGGTGGGCATGTCGGGCGTGCGCCTGGAGGGCAACTTCCACATCATCACGGCCCAGAGCACGGCCATCAACAACATCAACAAGTGCGTGACCAAGGCTGGTCTCGAAATCGATAACCTGATTCTGGAACCGCTGGCATCGTCGATGTCGGTGCTGTCGGATGAGGAGAAGGAGGCTGGCGTGGCTCTGATCGATATCGGCGGCGGTACCACCGATCTGGCTATCTTCAAGGATGGTATTATCCGCCATGCGGCCGTGCTGCCGTTTGGGGGCAACATTATCACCTCCGACATCAAGCAAGGCTGCATGGTGATGCAAAACCAGGCCGAGCAGTTGAAGGTGAAGTTCGGCAAAGCCATTGCGGAAGAGGCTTCGGAGTACGAAATCGTGAGCATTCCGGGCCTGCGCGACCGGGCGCCGAAGGAAATCAGCCTGAAGAATCTGGCTTACATCATCGAGGCCCGCATGGAGGAGATTCTGGAGCTGGTGTACGCCGAAATTCAGCGCACCGGCTTCGAGAAAAGCCTGGCGGCTGGCATTGTACTGACGGGTGGTGGCTCGCAGCTGCAAAATCTGGTGCAGCTGACCGAGTACATCACCGGTATGGATACCCGCATTGGTTACCCCAACGAGCACCTGGGCAAATCGCGCATCGAGGCTGTGAAGTCGCCCATGTACGCTACCACGGTGGGCCTGGTGCTGGGCGGCTACCGCTCGCTCGACGAGCGCGGCTCGCGCCAGCAATACGACGAATACACCATGACGCGCCCGCACGAGGCCCCGGTTCGGCAGAATACCCCGCCGGCAGCCCAGCCTGCGCAGGCCCAGCCGCAAGCCAAGCAGCCGGAGCAACCCAAGCAGCCCAGCAAGGCCGCCGGTTTCCTGCGCGACATTATCACGAAGACGAAAGGCCTTCTTATCGACGATTTCGACGACAAACAGTACTAAGTCAGTGAACAATGATCAGTTGACAATGAGCAAAGTAGAAGCGAGCTTGCGGTAGCTGCCGAGTTCGTACGTAAATTGCTCTCCGCTCAATTGTTCATTGATCATTGTGAATTGATCATTGACCCAACCTGCCATGGATTTCAAATTTGATATCACGCCCCAAAGCAAGTCCATCATCAAGGTGATTGGTGTGGGTGGCGGCGGCTCCAATGCCGTCAACCACATGTACTCGCAGGGGATAAAAGATGTAGAGTTCGTTATCTGCAACACTGATAAGCAGGCGTTGCAGAGCTCGTCCGTACCGAACCGCCTGCAAATCGGCGTTGATCTGACGGAAGGCCTAGGTGCCGGCGCCAACCCGGAGCGCGGCAAGCAGGCTGCCATCGAGAGCCGCGAGCAAATTCGGGAGCTGCTGAGCAACGGCACCAAAATGGTGTTTATTACGGCTGGTATGGGCGGTGGCACCGGCACGGGTGCCGCGCCGGTAATTGCCAAGGTGGCCAAAGAGCTGGGTATCCTCACGGTGGGCATCGTAACGGCGCCGTTTATGTTTGAGGGCCGCAAAAAGCGCCAGCAAGCCGAAATGGGTATCCGCGACCTGAGCGATAACTGCGACACGGTGCTCGTTATCCTCAACGATAAGCTGCGCGAGATGTACGGCAACCTGCCCATCCGTTCGGCTTTCGCGAAGGCCGATAACGTGCTGAGCACCGCTGCCAAGTCGATTGCCGAGATTATTACCGTAACGGCCGACGTGAACGTGGACTTTGAAGACGTGAAAACCGTCATGAAGGACTCGGGTGCGGCCGTAATGGGCAGCAGCATCACCGAAGGCGAAAACCGCGCCCGCCGCGCCGCCGAAGAGGCCCTGGCTTCGCCGTTGCTGAACAACACCGATATCCACGGCGCGCAGAAGATTCTGCTCTCCATCATGTCGGGCGACCAGGCCGAACTGGAGATGGACGAACTGACCGAAATCACGGAGTACATCCAGGCCAAAGCCGGCCAGGATGCCGAGGTTATCTTTGGCCACGGCATCGACGGTACGTTGGGTCAGAGCATCCGCGTGACGGTAATTGCCACGGGTTTTGCCCGCGAAGCACACAGCATCACCATCATGAACAGCTTGTCGCGCGAGGTGGAGCCTTCCTCCAAGCCCGAGCCGGTGGTAGTGCCCGATCCGCAGATTAACCTGTTCGACAAGGATCGTCACGAGCCCATCGGCATGCGCCCGGTGGTGCCCACCCCAACTCCGGTAGTGGTGCCGCCCGCGCCGGTAGCCGCTACGCCAGTGGCTGCCGTGGAGTACCCGGCCGTTACGCCGCCCGCAGTTCCCGAGCAGCCCCAGGCCCGTTTCGACCTAGAGCAGTCGCCCTCGCCGTTTGTGCCGCCCGTGGTATACCCCGCACCCTCGGCACCCGAGCCCTTGCAAGTGGTGCAGCATATGCCCGCTGCCCCGGCCGAGCCGCTGCCGCAGGCAGTTCCCGCTCGTCCGTCGTTGGATGCCCGGGCCGAAGAGCGCCGCCGCCGACTAATGGAGCTAAGCAATGGCTTGTCGTCGGATGCAGTGAAGGAGCAAATGGAAGTGCCTGCGTACCTGCGCCGGCAGGTGAAGCTGGAACCGGTGCAGCCTTCGTCGGAGCGTAACATCTCGCGCTTCAACCTTTCCGACGACAACGAACTGCTCGGCGACAACCGCTTCTTGCACGATAACGTGGACTAACCCACGTACCCGCGACTTAACCCAAAGCAAAGGCCCCGCCGATTAATCGGCGGGGCCTTTGCTTTGGTGCTATGTGCCAACCACGACAGCCTCGCATCATTACTTGTGAAGAGCGTAACAATGCAGCTGCACCTAGGCCTGCTGAAACCGGCAACCCGAATACGTTGCTGCGCACCATAAGGGCGCATAATTTCAGCTAGCAACAGCCTGGCCAGAACAAGACGTAGGTGGCATGGGTAGTGCTCACCACCATTAACACGCAGTGGCTAAAACCGGATAAGCTCCTCGGCTTGCTGGCGCAGCAAGTCCTGAAACAGCGGGTGCTTCAGCTCGCCTTCGCGCGTCAGGTGCTCCTCAATGTTGGGTAGGCGCACACGTAACGGCAACACTGCTGTGCCCAGGTACATCAGCACGTCGCTTAGGTGCGTAAGGGCCAGCAGCCCACCCTGCGCACCCGATGATAGCCCTACCAGCGCTGCCTTTTTGTTGCGGATACCGCCTGGGTACGGTAGCCCATCGATGAATGCCTTGAGCACGCCCGGATACGAGCAATTGTATTCGGGCACCACAAACACCAGCTTATCGGCCTGGCTAGCCAGGCTAGCCAAACGGTTGAACTCGTTGTTGCGGCCGGCATGGTCGTAGAGGGCCGTCGAAATAAAATCGGCGGGCAATTCGGCCAGGTCGAGCAGTTGTGCCTCGGCACCCAGGCCTTGCAGCGTGGCCGCGTACAGGTTGCTCAGGAGGCGCGCCCGCGAGCGGGGCCGGTTGGTACCGGCAACAATGGTAATCATCTGATCAGAAGCAAAACGATAAGGCCTGAGGCAACGGCGCCCTAGGTGATATGGCGCGCCGCAATGCCAGGCAGGCACGGCAGGGGCAAAAGAAAAGCGAAACGGAGGGCCGTTTCGCTTTTCCGCTTTCGCAGCACTTAACTACTAAGTGCTACGCAAGGTTATTGGAAGTTGCTTTAGCCGCCAGGAACTCGCGGTTCAGGATGGCAATGTTTTCGAGCGAGATGCCTACCGGGCACTCGGCTGCGCACGAGCCGATGTTCGAGCAAGCACCGAAGCCTTCCTTGTCCATCTGGGCCACCATGTTCTCAACGCGGGTTTTGCGCTCTACCTGACCCTGGGGCAGCAGCGCCAGCTGCGACACCTTGGCCGATACGAACAGCATAGCCGAAGCATTTTTGCAGGCTGCCACGCAGGCACCGCAACCAATGCAGGTAGCGGCGTCAAACGCACGGTCGGCAATGTTCTTCGGAATCGGAATCTCGTTGGCGTCGGGTACACCACCGGTATTTACCGACACGTAGCCGCCAGCCTGGATGATGCGGTCGAAAGCCGAACGGTCAACGCTCAGGTCTTTGTTCACGGGGAAGGCAGCCGCACGCCAGGGCTCGATAACGATGGTGTCACCGTCGCTGAACTTGCGCATGTGCAGCTGGCAGGTAGTCGTGCCGGGCTCGGGACCGTGGGCACGGCCGTTGATGAACAGGTTGCACGAACCGCAAATACCCTCGCGGCAGTCGTGGTCGAAGGCAACGGGCTCCTCGCCTTTGTGGAGGAGGTCCTCGTTGAGCACGTCAAGCATTTCCAGGAACGACATTTCGGGCGAAATGTCGCGCACCTGGTAGTCAACCAAGTTCCCGTCGGTGTTGCGGTTGCGCTGCCGCCACACGCGCAGGGTGAGGTTCATGGGTTTGGCATTCGGGTTATTACCGGCCATTGTATTTCTGAGGTATTAGGTCTTAGGAACTTAGGTGTTAGGGCAGGGAAGAGGGTGAATTTAACCCCTAAGTCCCTAAGCCCTATAACCTTACTTGTAGCTACGCTGCGTAAGCTTCACATTCTCGAAGCTAAGCTCCTCTTTGTGGAGCGCTTCGGGCACGTTGTCGCCTTGGTATTCCCAAGCGGCCACGTAGGCGAAGTTGTCGTCGTCGCGAAGGGCTTCGCCTTCGGGCGTCTGGTACTCCTCGCGGAAGTGGCCACCGCAGCTTTCGTTGCGGTTCAGGGCGTCGTCAACCATCAGCTCACCCAGCTCCAGGAAGTCGGCCACGCGGCCGGCGGCTTCCAGTGTCTGGTTCAGCTCTTCGTTAACACCAACCACTTTCAAATCGCTCCAGAACTCCTTGCGCAGCTGCTGAATTGCCTGCTTGGCAAAGCGCAGGCCCTCGGCCGTGCGGGCCATGCCGCAGTACTCCCACATGATATGACCTAGGGCCTTGTGGAACTCGGTGGGCGTGCGGTTGCCGTTGATGCTCATGAACTTGGCAATCCGCTCGCGCACCTCGGTTTCGGCCTGCTGGAAGGCGGCGTGCTCCGTGGTTACGGGCTTGGGTGCCGTTTGGGCCAGGTAATCACCCAGGGTGTAGGGAATTACAAAGTAGCCATCAGCAAGGCCCTGCATCAGTGCCGAAGCACCCAGGCGGTTGGCGCCGTGGTCGGAGAAGTTGCACTCGCCCAAAGCGTACAGACCCGGCACGGTGGTTTGCAGGTTGTAATCAACCCACAGGCCGCCCATGGTGTAGTGCACCGCCGGGTAAATGCGCATCGGCTGCTGGTAAGGGTCTTCGCCGGTAATCTTCTCGTACATGGCAAACAGGTTGCCGTACTTCTGGCTTACCCAATCGGCGCCGTTGCGCTTGATGGCGTCGGCGAAATCGAGGAAAACTGCGAGGCCCGACTGGCCTACGCCACGGCCCTCGTCGCACATCATCTTGGCGTTGCGCGAGGCTACGTCGCGGGGCACCAGGTTACCGAAGGCCGGGTATTTGCGCTCCAGGAAGTAGTCGCGGTCCTCTTCGGCAATGTCGTTTACGTTGATCTGGCCAGCGCGCAGGCGCTCGGCCGTTTCCTTGGTTTTAGGCACCCACACACGGCCGTCGTTACGCAGCGACTCCGACATCAGCGTCAGTTTCGACTGGTAGTCGCCCGATACCGGGATACAGGTGGGGTGAATCTGCGTGAAGCAGGGGTTGGCAAAGTAAGCTCCCTTTTTGTGCGCGCGCCAGGCGGCGGTAGCGTTCGAATACTTGGCGTTGGTGCTCAGGTAGAACACGTTACCGTAGCCACCGGTGCACAGCAGCACGGCGTGGGCCGCGTGCGTCTGGATTTCGCCGGTAATCAGGTTCCGCGTTACGATGCCGCGGGCCTGGCCGTCAACCACCACCAGATCGAGCATCTCGGTGCGGGTGTACATCTTCACCTTGCCGTAAGCAATCTGGCGCGACAGGGCCGAGTAGGCACCTAGCAGCAGCTGCTGGCCTGTTTGGCCGCGGGCGTAGAACGTGCGGCTTACCTGCGCGCCACCAAACGAGCGGTTGGCCAGCAAGCCGCCGTATTCGCGGGCGAAGGGAACACCTTGCGCCACGCACTGGTCGATGATGTTTACCGATACCTGCGCCAAACGGTACACGTTGGCTTCGCGGGCGCGGTAGTCGCCACCTTTTACTGTATCATAGAACAGGCGGTACACCGAGTCACCGTCGTTCTGGTAGTTTTTAGCAGCGTTGATGCCGCCCTGCGCAGCAATAGAGTGCGCGCGGCGGGGCGAATCGTGGAAGGAGAAGGCCTTTACGTTGTAGCCCAGCTCGGCCAGCGAGGCGGCGGCCGAAGCGCCGGCCAAGCCGGTGCCCACCACGATTACGTCGTACTTCCGCTTGTTGGCGGGGTTTACGAGCTTAACGTTGAACTTGTGCTTTTCCCATTTTTCGGCCAAGGGGCCTTCGGGAATCTTCGACTCCAGTTTCATTAGTTGAGCGCGAGGTTAATGGTGTCCACCAACGGCTTCACGGCCCACACAGGCTGATAGTTGTCGTCGGTCAGAAAGTAGAAGTACAGCGGCATGATGGCAAAGCCAGCCGCTACCAGAATGGCAAACGCGTAGCCGGTGTAGGTAATGGCCGGGGTATACTTGCGGTGGGTGAGGCCCAACGTCTGGAAGGCGCTTTTGAAGCCGTGCACCAAGTGAAAGCCCAGCGCAATTTGCGCGGCCACGTAGAGCACCACGTACCACCACTGCTTAAACGACGACGCCACCAGCGTAAACAAGTCGTCGTTGTTGTTGATGTCCGGGTCCAGCTCGCCGAAGCGCGCCCGGTAGAAGAAATTGTAGAGGTGTACCAGCAGGAAAATCAGGATAATGGTGCCCAGCAGGCCCATGTTGCGCGACTGCCAGGGCGAGTTCTGCTCGTTGTGGTTGACGACGTAGCCCTGGGCGCCGCGGGCGGCTTTGTTGCGGACGGTGAGCATGTAGGTTTCGTAGATGTGAAACACGAAACCCGCCACCAGCACAATTTCCATCACCCGAATGACCGGGTTGGTGCCCATAAAGTGGGAATAGATGTTGAAAGCAACACCGCCGTCGTTCTTGAACAACTGCAAGTTGCCAACCAAGTGAACGACAAGGAACGAGCACAGGAACAAACCCGTGACGGCCACAATGATTTTGCGGCCGATGCTGCTGGTAAGCGCTTTGCTAAGCCAACTCATAGGGGAACGAAAGGGTGAGAAAATGGTCGGTTGTACCGGTCAAAGGTACTGCCCGACCCGGTACGAAACAATGTAACCTAAGCCGAACAGTAATTAAGCCCGGAAGCTAGCCAAACCACCTAGGCTGTTGAACCGTTACACACATCGTACTATTGTACTAACCCAACCTGTACGGTTTTTGTTAGGTTGCTCGCGGATTTTTCCGCATCTTCTTCACCTCTCGCCGACGCTTCCAACGGACTAGCCATATGACGCTTCCGCTACTTCATAGCCGGGCTTTCCCAAAGCTCGCTACCCTCCTGACGGTATTTGCACTGTGGCTGGTGGCCGGGCAGGCAATGGCTACGCACATCCGCGCAGGCGACATCCAGGCCCGCGCCGACCCCAACAACCCGCTGCGGATCATTTTTCAGATGATCATCTACACCGACTCCCGCTCGCCGGCGGCGCAGGATGAGACGGAGACGATATTTTACGGCGACGGCACCACCAGCGGTGTAAACGCCATCAGCGTGGCCAGCCGCACGAACATCGGCAACGATATTCTGCGGAACGTTTACAATTTCGAGCACACCTACAACGCGCCGGGCAGCTACTTCGTGAGCTTTATCGGCGAGAACCGGGCCACGGGCATCCGGAACATGCAGGCCTCGGATGCGCAGAACTTCTACATCCACACGCGCATCACCATCGACCCGATTGTGGGGGCCAACAACTCGCCGGTACTCAACGCGCCGGCCGTTGATCGGGCTACCGCCGGGCAGGTGTTTCTGCACAACCCCGCCGCCTCCGACCCCGATGGCGACTCGCTGTCGTACCGACTGGTGGTGTGCCAGCGCGAGCCGCGCGGCGTAGTGGGCATTACCACGGCCACCACCAACCGCAACCGGCCCCAGCCCACGCCCGTGCCGGGCTATGCTTACCCCAATGAGCAGAGCGTATCGCCGGGGGGCGTGCAGGTGCCGTATGCCGGCCCGCCCGCGGCGCAGGTAGGGGAGCCGGCCATCCTGGTGATTGACCCCCGAACCGGGCAGCTGGTGTGGAATGCGCCCAGCCTCCGCGGTATCGGCGACTACAACGTGGCATTTATTGTAACGGAGTGGCGGCGCGATGCCAACGGCGGCCGACGCATTATCGGGGAGGTTATCCGCGATATGCAGATTACGGTAGTGGCCTCGAATAACCAGCGCCCCACGGTGTTTGTACCACGCGACACCTGTGTAATAGCAGGAGCCACCATCACGCGCACCATCACCGGCACCGACCCCGATAACCATACCATGCAGTTGCAGGCGTTCGGAGGGATTTTCCCGCCGGCTACGTTCCGGCAAACCATCAGCCGGCCCGGCTACGTGGCCGGCGTGTTTCAGTGGACGACGAGCTGCTCCGACGTAGCCTCCGACCCCACGCAGGTAGTGTTTAAGGTGCAAGACCAGCCGCCCGGAGCTACCTCGCCGCTGATTGACGAGCGGCCGTGGCGCATTACGGTGGTAGGGCCGCCGCCGGCCAACCTGGTGGGCCGGCCGCAGGGTGGCTCCATCGTGCTCAACTGGGACCGGTACATCTGTTCCAACGCGTCGCGCATTCTTATTTTCCGGAAGGAAAACACGTCCTCATTCCGGCCCGGGCCCTGCGAAACCGGTATTCCGGCCAGCGCCGGCTACACCCAAATTGGCTCGGTAGCCAGCAACGTGGTTTCTTTCACCGACGACAACGGCGGCCGGGGGCTTGATCGGGGCAAAACCTACTGCTACCGCATCTACGCCGAGTTTCCGCGGCCGGCCGGTGGGGCCAGCATTGCCTCGCGGGAAGTGTGCGTAACGCTGGAGGGTCGGGCGGCGCTGTTCACCAACGTTACCGTCGACCGCACCGACGCGGCCACCGGGCAGATCACCGTGAAGTGGACCAAACCGGTCAGCTCGTCGGGTTTTAACCCGCCGGTGGGCTACCGCTTGTTCCGCGGCGAAGGCCAGAACCCCTCCACGGGCGGCTACACGCTCGTCCGGACCATCAGCAACCTCGACGATACGGTTCACGTCGACACGAACCTCGACACCGAAACCAAGGCCTACACCTACCGGCTCGAGTTCTTCAGCAACGTGTCGACGCAGCCCAACTCGGCGGCCATTGTGGAGAATGCCGGTCCGGCCAGCAGCGTGCGCCTCAACGGCGTGGCCAATGCGGTGGGCAACTCCATCAAGCTTAATTTCACGTACAACGTGCCCTGGGATAACAGCCAGCGGCGCACGCGCATTTACCGCCGCAACCCCGGTGCTACCGCTTTCACGCTGATTGCGGATACCGTGGTGACGCGCACCAGCGGCACCTTTACCGACCGGGGCACCGCGGCCCAGCCGCTGCGCAAAAACCAGACGTACTGCTACTACGTGGAAACCGTGGGTACCTACGGCGCGCCCAATTTGCCCAGCAACCTCGTCAACCTGAGCCAGGTGCGCTGCGTTACGCTGGCCTCTATTCCGTGCCCGCCGGTGCTCACGCTGCGCCCCATTAATTGCGACAGCGTAGCCGCTGCGCTGCCGCGCGGCGGGCAGGCCCGCTACAACAACTACCTGCGCTGGACGCTGGGCAATACCCCCGCCGATTGCGGCCGCAACATTGCCTTCTACCGGGTGCTGTTCCGGCCCACCGAGGAGGGCGAGTTCACGGAAATCGGCCGCACGCCGGTGCAAAGCTTCGTGCACCGCAACCTGGCCTCGGCGGCTGGCTGCTACGCGGTAATTGCCGTCGACTCGGCCGGCACTTCGAGCGTGCAGAGCAACATCGAGTGCCAGGATAACTGCCAGATTTTTGTGCTGCCGAACATCTTCACGCCCAACGGCGACGGCCGCAACGACACCTTCAAGCCCATCTTCGCCAGCCCGGTAACCCGCGCCAAGGTGCAGATATTCAACCGCTGGGGCGCGAAGGTGTACGAGGGCACCGCCTCCAGCGACCTGACGCTGTGGAACGGCGGCGGGGGCCGCGGCAACGAAGGCGGCGACACGGGCGCCCGTGCATCGGCCGGCACTTACTACTACCTGATCGAAGTGGAGTTTGCCGACCTCAAGCGAACCACCCGAATTTTTAAAGGCTGGGTAGAGCTGATGCGGTAAAAGCCCTCAGCAAGTGTTTCGAAACGGGCTGCCGACCACCGGCAGCCCGTTTTTTTGTGCCCCGGCCCTAGGTGCCAACGGGCTGGCTGGGTGTAGGCAGCCAAGGCACCTCGGGGCAGGCCGGCCCAAACGGCTCCGGGCACCTAGGGCCGGGCCATCGGTTTTGCGCATAAGGCCCTGATTGCGCACCTTGCGGCCTGTTTAGCCGCTGCTAAACCGGGCCGCGTGCCCGCCACCGTTTCTTCCATCGATTTTCCCTCTTGATGAAAGCAGTAGTATTCCCCGGCCAGGGCAGCCAGTTTACGGGCATGGGCCGCGAGCTTTTCGAGCAACACGCCGAGGCCAAGCGCCTGATGCAGCAAGCCAACGAAATCCTGGGCTTTTCGCTCACCGATATCATGTTCACGGGTTCCGACGACGACCTGCGCCGCACCGACGTAACCCAGCCTGCCATCTTCGTGCACTCGGTGGCGCAGTTTGTGGCCACGCCCGGCCTGCAGCCCGACATGGTAGCCGGCCACTCCCTAGGTGAGTTTTCGGCGCTGGTGGCGGCGGGGGTACTGCAGTTTGAAGACGCGCTGCAACTGGTGGCCCGCCGCGCCCAGGCCATGCAAGCCGCCTGCGAGGAGCAGCCCGGCACCATGGCCGCCATCCTGGGCCTCGACGATGCCGCCGTGGAGCGCATCTGCCAGGAAATTACGCAGGCCGGCAACGTGGTAGTGGCCGCCAACTACAACTGCCCCGGCCAGCTGGTAATCAGCGGCTCGAAGCTGGGCATCGAGCAGGCCTGCGAAGCCCTGAAGGCTGCCGGCGCCAAGCGCGCCCTGCCGCTGCCGGTGGGCGGGGCTTTCCACTCGCCGCTGATGCAATCGGCGGAGGCGGCGCTGGCCGAGGCCATTGGCCGTACCACCTTTACGGCGGGCCGCTGCCCGGTGTACCAGAACGTGGACGCTGCCCCGCACACCAACCCCGACGAAATCCGCCAGAACCTGATCAGCCAACTGACCGCGCCGGTACGCTGGACGCAGTCGGTGCAGCGCATGACCCTGGACGGCGCCACCGAGTTTGTGGAGTGCGGCCCCGGCAAGGTGCTGCAAGGCTTGGTGAAGAAGATTTCGCCCCAGGCTGCTACCGCCTCGGCTCAGTAAGCTTTCGATAACAGGAAGAGCCGGCCCACTGCCGGCTCTTCTGCTTTTCGCCCTAGGTGCATGGAGCAGCCGCGGCTGACAGGAGGGAGTGCCAGCAGGCTCATCATCAGCTTGCTGGCAGCGGGCTGGTTGTTGGGCTTGTTTGCGTACGCCTACGGGCCGGGGCCCGGCGTTACGGCCGATTCGTATTACTACCTCGCGGCGGCTCGCAGCTTTGCCGAGCACGGCCACTTGCTGAACCCCGATGGCACGCCTTACCGCTGGTGGGGGCCGCTGTACCCGGTGCTGCTTTCGGCCGGCATGGGCAACCCCGGCGCATGGGTGGGCGTGCTGAACGGCATCAGTTTGCTGGGTTGCCTGGGTGCCTGGGGCTGGCTGGCCTGGCGGGTAGTGCCCAACCGGCCGATAGCCGCCGGCGCGGTGCTGGCGCTGGGCTGCGCCACGCCGTGGCTGGCCACGGCCAAATTTGTGTGGTCGGAGCCGGTGTTTGGGTTGCTGTTTGGCCTGTACGCGGTGGCGCTGTACCACTACCTGCAGCGCGGCGGCCCCAGGTGGTGGCTGGCGGCTACCGCGTTGGGGGTGCTGTTGCCGTTGCAGCGCACCTCGGGGCTGTTTCTGCTGGTGGGCGTGGGGCTGGGCGTATTGCTGGCTTACCCCGATGCGTGGCGCCGCCAACGCGGCGCCCTGCTGCTGCACGGGGCCGTCGGCGGATTAATGGCTTTGGCCTGGCTGATTTATGCCCGCATGGTAGCGCCGCGGCCCGAGTTTTACCGCAACAAAGGCTGGCAGGGCCTGCGCGAAGCCCTGGCCGACTACGGCTACGTGCTGGTGCGCTGGCTGTTGCCGGTGCAACAAGCCGAGTGGCCCAAGCACTGGGTGTTTGCGGGGCTGCTGCTCGTGCTGCTGGCCGGCATGCTGTACCTAAGCTGGCAGCAAAGCCACCGCCTGATACGGCTGCTGAGCGTGGCGGTGGTGGTATACCTGCTCATCCACATGGGCACCACGGTAGTAAGCCGCAGCGGCGGCAACGTGTACGACGTGGAGCGGTACTGCGCCGTGGTGTACGGCCCGTTTGTGGTGGTGCTGGCCGCGCTGGTTTCCGAAGCTGCCGCGAAGCGGCGCTGGGTGGTGTGGGTGCTGGCTGTTTGGCTGCTGTACCCCGCGGTGCGTGCCGTGCGGGTAGCGCGCTTTTCGCACAACCGGCCGGTGCAGCCCTTGGTGGTACCCCAGCACCCAGGCAAGCAGGCACCCTAGGTTAAAGGTCGCCCATCCACTGCTCCACGGGCAGTTTATCGGGGCAATCGGCCAGCAAATCGGCTACGCTTTTGTGCAGCTCGGGGTGCACGTAGGCGGTGGCAATGTCGGCCAGCGGCGCCAGGGCAAACATGCGCTCGGGCAGGCGGGGGTGCGGTATGGTGAGGCGCTCGGTGTGCAGCACTACGTCGTCGAAGAAGAGGATGTCGACGTCGAGGGTGCGCGGGCCCCAGGGCTCCAGCCGCTCGCGGCCGAACTCTTGTTCTACTTGCTGGCACACGTCGAGCAGCGGCTCGGGGCCTAGGTCGGTATTCAGCAAAATGGCCTGGTTGAGGAAAGCGGGCTGGCCTTCGTTGCCCCAGGCGGCGGTTTCGTACACGGCCGAAACCGACACGATTTTGCCCGCTTTGGCGGCCAGCGCCACGAGGGCGCGGTGCAGGGTAGCTACCCGGTCGCCCAGGTTCGAGCCGAGCAAAAGGTAGGCGTTGTGCTTGTGGTTCATGGCCTAGGAGGCTTGGCGCTGAAAGAAGGCAATGGTGCGCTCGGCTACCTCGTGGGCGGGCTCGGGCAGGTGCTCGGCATCCCAGGGGTGTGCGCCGCCAAACATATGCCCGGCGCCCGGCAATATTACCAGCTCGGTGTCGGGTTTCCAGCGGGGCAGCTCGTGCGCTTTTTGTACGGGCAAGGTCTCGTCCTGGTCGCCATGAATCACGAGCAGCGGCTGGCGCAGCTTGCGGCGCACGTTGTGCGGGATATCGAGGCGCAGGCGGTTGGTATGGAAGTCTTCCACAATCTGGAAGTACAGCGGCAGCTGCTGCTTGGTGCGCGCGTTTTCGACGTGGATGACGCCCGCCTGCTGCCACTGCTGCATCATGGGCTCGGGCCAGCCGGGGTTTACGTTGGTAATGGGCGCCCACGCCGCCACGGCCCGCACGCGTTTGTCCTCAGCGCCCTTCAGCATTACCAAGCCGCCGCCGCGGCTATGGCCCGCGAGGTACAGGCGGCCTAGGTCCATTTCGGCGGGCGGCACGGGGGTGGCGCCGGGCTGGTGCAGGGCATCGAGCAGGCAGCCGATATCATCGAGCTCGATGCTGAAGTTGTTGCGGCCGAAGGCGTCGAGGTCTTCCAGGTCGCCGGTGCCGCCAATTACCACGCCGTTGTGCGACAGATCGAGCTTCACGAACACAAAGCCGCGCAGGGCAAAGTAATCGGCCATTACGTTGAAGTGGCCCCAATCCTTGAACCCCTTGAACCCGTGCACAAACACCACCACCGGCTTGGGCTTGCCATCGGGCACAAAACGGGCGTCGGCGGCAAATGGCCGCGCGTGGTGCGCGGGCTTGAGCACAAAATCGAGGCGGGTGAGGGTTGCGGCAGCAGGCATAGAACAGGGGGCAATGGGCCCGAAAGCCCGACAGTTGAGGGTTACAGCAGAAGGTACGTAACCAAGAACAAAAACGGACGATACACGCTTATCAGCAGCCAGGCAAATACCAGGCTTAGGCCCAAAGCCTGCAGCAGCGGCAGCCACCGCCCGCCGCCGTAGGTGCGGCGCAGCAGGCCGTAGCCCCAGCCCGTGAGGGCCAGCAGCATCAGCACGCCGATGGTCTGATCGGACTCGGAGTAGGTGAGGGGGCGCCCCAGCACATAGGGCGCCGCCTGCAGCAACAATAGCACCGGGCCCACCATCAGCAATTGCAGCAACAGCAGTAAGCTCATGTAGTGCGTGGCCGTTACCACGTGCTCGAGGTAGTAGCGGCGCCGGCGCCATAGCAGGGCCGCGAGGGCCAAGGCCACCAACGGAATAAAGACGAAGATGAGCGACTTCGACAGCACATCGGCCAAGTGGTTGAACTGCTCGGTTAGCTGCGCTGCGCTGGTTTTGCGTCTGATTGTCAGGTTGTTGATCTGCTCCAGGGCCCAGCGGCCGTACCAGTTGTCGAGGTGGTAGTTGAGCGGGGTGTTGAATATTTTGAGCCCGATGCGGTGCGCCACAAACACAAACAGCAGGTTGGCAATCAGGAACAGCTGCAAGGGCTTGGGCCAGGGCACGCGGCGGCCCCGCAGGATGTCGGCCGTCATGCGACCGGGCCGGGCCAACAAACTCCACATGCCTTTCAGTACCTTAAAATCGAAGTGCGTGGTGGTGTCCACGGCGTGCTCCAGAAAATGACCTAGGGCGTAGTCGTGGTAGCCGAGGCGCTTTTCGCCACAGCTGTGGCAGTAAGCACCTTGCAGCGCGGTGCCGCAGTTGGCGCAGCTGGTAACGGTGGCAGTGGTGGTGGCCGGCACGGCAGGTGATTGGTTGGTGGTGGTTGGCCTAAACTAAGCATCCGCCGTATTCTGCCCGACCCTTCAGCTTAAAAACTGCCGCCGCGTGCGTATCATTGCGCGCCCAACCACCGCATGAGATATACGCTGGACGATATACAGGCCCCGATAGCGGCCGAAATGCAGGAATTTGAAACCAAATTCCGCCAGTCCATGCAAACGCGGGTGATGCTGCTTGATAAGATCATGGGCTACATCATCAAGCGCAAAGGCAAGCAGCTGCGGCCCATGTTCGTGTTTCTGACGGCCCACACCGTTAGCGCCGACCCTACCGCGCCGTTGCCCGAAGCCTCGTTCCGCGGGGCGGCCCTCATCGAGCTGCTGCACACGGCCACGCTGGTGCACGACGACGTGGTGGACGATTCCAACTACCGGCGCGGCTTCTTCTCCATCAACGCCCTCTGGAAAAACAAGATTGCCGTGCTCGTAGGCGACTACCTGCTCTCGCGCGGCATGGCCTTGGCCCTGGAGAACGACGATTTCGATTTGCTCAAAATCGTGAACAACGCCGTGCGCGAGCTAAGCGAAGGCGAGCTGCTGCAGATCGAAAAAGCCCGCCGCCTCGATATTACCGAGGACGTGTACTTCGACATCATTCGCCAGAAAACCGCTTCGCTGATTGCCTCCTGCACGGCCGTGGGGGCCTCATCGGCCGGAGCCGATAAAGCCACCGTGGAGCGCGCCCGCCTGTTCGGCGAGAAAGTGGGCATGGCGTTCCAAATCAAGGACGACTTGTTCGACTACGGCACCGCCGAAATCGGCAAGCCCGTGGGCATCGACATTAAGGAGAAGAAGATGACGCTGCCGCTCATCCACGCCCTGCGCGAAGCCTCGTGGCTGCAGAAGCGGCGCATCATTTATAATGTGCAGAACAACGACGGCCGCTCCGACCGCGTGCAGTCGGTAATTGAGTTCGTGAAAAAATCGGGCGGTTTGGAGTACGCCATCGAGTGCATGACGCGCTTTCGCGACGAGGCCCTGCAAATCCTGAACACCTTTCCGGAGTCGCCGGCCCGCACCTCACTGGCGCAGCTGATCGACTACACCATCGAGCGAGAAAAATAAGACGGCTCAACCGGCCTAAACGCATGCCGCCCGAAGCAGCAATCTGCTTCGGGCGGCGTTTTTTCTGGCCTGTTGCGGCTTCTGTTACTAGTGCTGCTCGGCCGGCGGAATCTGGTAGCTAACTTTGTCGGCGGCCACGTCCGATATATCAAACGTTACGCCGTCGAAGGTGCTTTTTACCGTGATTTCGTGAACCATCTCGCAGCCGGGGCATTTGATTTCTTCTTTCTCAAACTGGCCGTCGTCTTCCATGGAGTTGGCGAGGTGGTCGGGGGCCGGAATGCCGATCAGGTCCGTGAAAACTTCGGTGTGGCACTCGTTGCACTCGAACTTGAGCCCCACGGTGTGACCTTGCAACTCAGTAATGGGAGCTGGCTGGTTGGCTTTCTGCTGAATCCACATACGGGGAGGTGTTTGGTTTTGGGTTAAGGAATGAGGCGCCGAACGGCCTAGGTGCTAACGCGGGTTAGCCCCGGTTAGTGGTACGCACGAACGCCGAAAAAGGTAACTGGCCTAGGTGCCCGCGCCGGCAAAAGCCGCTGCCACCGTTGGCTGGCGGCTGCCCTAGGTGTACTTTGGGGCGCTTTTGCTCAGTGGCCCTTGTTAGCGCCTTTTGTATGAATGCTTCTGCTTCGGCGGCTTCGCCTGCTTTGCCCCAAGTGCCGCGCTTGCGGGCTTTTCGCAACTCGTTGGCGCTGGCCGAGAACCCCATTCCCATCATCACGCAGTACCTCGATGAGCTAGGCGAAACCATCGGGCTGCACATGGGCGGCATCCGGCCCACCTTGCTCACCCGCGACCCGGGCCTGATTCAGCACATTCTGCAGAAAAACCACCGTAACTATCCCAAGTCGGAGATGTCGCACGGGGTGGCGCGCTACCTAGGGCATGGGTTGCTTACCTCCGAGGGTAGCTACTGGCTGCAGCAGCGCCGGCTTATTCAGCCGGGCTTTCATCGGCAGCGCATTGCGGCTCTTACCGAAACCATGCTGCAGGTAATTGACGAATGCCTGGAGCCCGTGGTGGCGCAGGCCCGGCAGCAAGGCGGCGCTACCCCAGTGGCGGTGCACGAGCTGATGACGACTACGGCTTTTCGCATTATTGCGCGCTCGGTGTTCAGCACCAGCATGAGCGAGGCCGAGCTGCAGCAACTGGCTCACCTGCTCACCGATATTCAGGCTTTTTACACCCGCACCCTCAGGCAGCCTTACCTAAAGCCGTGGCTGGCTGTGAAGGGCCAATTCCGCTACCACGATCAGCTGGCTGCGCAAATGCGCCAACTGGTGCTCAAGTACATTCGGCAGCGGCAGCAGGAGGGAGGCGCCGGCAAAGACGACCTGCTGCAAATGCTGCTCGATGCGCGCTACGAAGACACCCACGAGCCCATGACGGAGGCGCAGGTGCTCGACGAAGCCATTATCCTGCTCGTGGCCGGCCACGAAACCTCCGCCAACGCGCTGTCGTGGCTGTGGTACTTGCTGGCTCAGCACCCGGAGGTAGTGGCCAAGCTGCGCGCCGAAATGGGAGCAGCCCTAGGTGAGCGGCGCCCTGCTTTTCAGGATTTGCCCCAGCTGCCGTACGCGCTGCAGGTAATTCAGGAAACCATGCGGCTGTACCCGCCCGCCTGGATCGTAGACCGCCAAGCCCTCGAAGACGACGAGTACAACGGCCTGAAGCTGCCCAAAGGCACGCTTATTTCGGCTTACATCTACGGCGTGCACCACTTGCCCAGGTTGTGGCCCGAGCCCGAAGCTTTCCGGCCCGAGCGCTTCGGCAAGGAGCAGCTGCGCGAGCAGCCCGCCTACGCCTACCTGCCGTTTGGCGGCGGGCCGCGCCTGTGCATCGGCAACCAGTTTGCCCTCACCGAAATGCAGCTGGTACTGCTCGAAACCCTGCGCCGCTTCGAGGTGGAATGGGTGGCCCAGCCCGCGCCGGGTCTGCGCCCGCTCATCACGCTGCGCCCCCGCGCCGAAATCACGCTGCAGTTCCGGCTGCGCGCCTAGGTGCTGGGCAGGCCAGCAGCGAAGAGCAGCCCGTGCCGGCACCGCCCCGTTCACATATTGATGTGGTTGCGTGGCGCATTGTGCGCGGGCGTGCTATCATTGCCCCATGACACTGCCCTTAAGCCTATTAAGCGCCCCGCAAGATCTGGTGCCGCGGCTCGAAACCGCCGACCTCATTTTGCGCGGCCCCAAGCTCGATGATTTGCACGAGTCGGCCGACATGCACACCGACCCGGATTTCTTCCGCTACCTAGGCAACAAGCCGAATACCGAGGAAGAGGTTTGGCGCCGCATCCTGAGCCAACTTGGGCATTGGGCCATGCTGGGATACGGCTCGTGGGCCATCGAGGAAAAAGCCACCGGCCGCTACATCGGAGGGGTAGGCTTTTTCGATTATCAGCGCGACCTGAACCCCTCCATCAAAGGCACGCCCGAGGCAGGGTGGGTACTGTCGCCGCGCGTGCACCGCCGCGGCTACGCCAGCCAAGCCCTGGAGGCAGCGCTGGCCTGGGCCGATACAAACTTCCCCACCAACCGCATTACCTGCATCATCGACCCCGACAACGAAGCCTCTTTGCGCCTGGCCGGTAAGTTCGGTTTCCGGGAGTTTGCCCGCACCACTTACCACGAGGAGCCCATTGTGCTGCTGGAGCGCATCCGCACCTAGGTGGCCGCTCCCCTCGGCTGTCATTGCGAGCCAAGCGAAGCAATCGGTCCTGAGCAGGGTAAGCTGTTCAGCCAGTACTAAGCAAAAACCTGGTAGCCAACCGAAAAACGCACCGCCCGACTCCTGATACTAAGAGTCGGGCGGTGCGTTTTTCGGTTGGTGGTGGCTGAACGGTGGTGCCGCGAGAGGAAGGATTGCTTCGCTTGGCTCGCAATGACAGCCGAGGGGGCGGCTGTTCCTCTTTACAACGACAGCCCTTACTCAGCCAGCAACTGGTCGATGGTTTTGTTAAACTCCTCGGTCTGCTTCTGGTAGTACTCGCCGGTGCCGGGGCCGCTAAAGCCCGTATGAATTTTGCGCACCTCGCCTTTCTTATCCAGGAAGATGGTGGTGGGGAAGGCCAGTACTTTCGAGAGCTGGGGCAGGGCTTTGCTAGCCGAGTCTTTGTTGGCCATGCCGGCCACGGCCAAATCGTAGCCCACGTTCAGGCGCTCTTTCATTTTCAGCAGCTTTTGAGCGGCTGCCTTCTGGTCGGGGCTGCGCTCAAAACCTAGGCCGATGATTTCCACGCCGCGTTGCTTGTTCTTCTCGTACCACGGCGCCAGGAAGTTGGTCTCGTCCATGCAGTTGGGGCACCACGAGCCCAGCACCTGCACCACCACTACTTTGCCCTTGTACTTGGGGTCGGTGGGGGAGATGCTGCCCCCTTCGTAGATGTTCGGGAATTTGAAATCGAGGCGCTTCTGACCGGGCTTCATGCCGGTAAGGGCGTTGGCGTCGGGCAGCTTGGCGTTCGGGTCGAGCTTAGCTGTCCAGGTTTCGTGGCCCGATTTGCCGTTGTAGAAGTCGCCTTTCAGTGTTCCGTCGGCTTGCTTTTGTGCCGTAAAGAGCCAGCCGTGGTTGCCATCGAAGGTGGTCATGCGCACGGTGTTGCCATCGGCTTGGCCCGCCAAGTAGCGGTAGTCGCCCGTGGTGGTCAGAAACGTGCCTGTAACCTCCGAGCCGTTTTGCTTGAAGATGCCCACCGCAGGTGTGGTGCTGCCTTCGTCGTCTTTGAAAGTAGTAGCCCAAGTGCCCGCAAAATCCTGCGCTTGGCCCTTTGCGGCACCAAACAGTTCATTGCTTTGAGTAGCCTCAAACGGTACACGGTAGGGCTCGGGGGCGTCGTACTTCACCCAAGTGCCCGTCAGCTTGCCTTCGCCAGCAGGGCGCACCACCAAGGCAGCATCAAACACATGCAACTTAATGGTGGTTGAGTCGCCGGCGGTGCTGATTTCATCCAGCTTCAGGCGCTCCTCGCCGTTGATGCCTTTGTTAATTAGATAGGCCACCTGCTTGCTGCCTTCTTCGGCTACCTCAAACAGGAAAGGAATTTCCTGACCTTGGGTTTTCAGAGCACCGCGCCAGGGGCCGGTTTTCAGCGGCGAGGCCGCGCTGGTTTTTTCCACGGTATCAGCAGCAGTTTTGTCGGAACCGGAGTTGCAGGCCGTCAGCACCGACGCCAGCAGGGCGGCGCTGCCCAAAAGCAGGCGGCCCGAAACGAAACGAAAAGTCATCTGTTGTAAATAAATATGGGCGCAATAGACCCCCGAAAAGTACACTTGGCAGCCCAACGTAGCCGCCAAACCCGCGTACAACCGGAGGGCGAATATAAAGTTTGTCTGCCGGGTGGTGGGGCCTATATTTGCGCCTTGCCAACTTTGGCTTGGTTTTGTCACCCTTTTCCCGCTGATATCCCATGGCGTTTGACCTGGACATGATCAAGACCGTGTACAACGGTCTGGGCGAGCGAGTAGAAGCTGCCCGCCGCGTGGTGGGCCGCCCCCTCACGCTGGCCGAAAAAATCCTATACGCCCACTTGTATGCCGGTACACCCACGCAGGGCTTTGAGCGTGGCGTATCGTACGTTGACTTCGCGCCCGACCGCGTAGCCATGCAGGACGCCACCGCCCAAATGGCCCTGCTGCAGTTCATGCAAGCCGGCCGCGACAAAACGGCTGTGCCCTCCACCGTGCACTGCGACCACCTCATTCAGGCCCGCGACGGCGCCGCCGAAGACCTGGCCGTAGCCAACGACGAGAACAAGGAGGTTTACGACTTCCTGGCCTCTGTATCGAACAAGTACGGCATCGGCTTCTGGAAGCCCGGCGCCGGCATTATTCACCAAGTGGTGCTCGAGAACTACGCCTTCCCCGGCGGCATGATGATCGGCACCGACTCGCACACTCCCAACGCTGGCGGCCTCGGCATGATTGCCATTGGCGTAGGTGGTGCCGATGCCGTTGACGTAATGGCTGGCATGGCGTGGGAGCTGAAGTTCCCGAAGCTGATCGGCGTGAAGCTGACCGGCAAGCTGAGCGGCTGGACGGCCCCCAAAGACGTAATTCTGAAAGTTGCTGGTATCCTGACCGTAAAAGGCGGCACCGGCGCTATCGTGGAGTACTTCGGCGAGGGTGCCGAAAACATGTCGTGCACAGGTAAGGCAACCATCTGCAACATGGGCGCCGAAATCGGGGCCACCACCTCGGTATTTGCCTACGATGAGTCGATGGCTACCTACCTGCGTGGCACCGGCCGCGCCGAAATTGCCGACATGGCCAACGGCGTAGCCCAGCACCTGCGCCCCGACGACGAAGTACTGGCCGACCCGGCTAAGTACTACGATCAGCTGATCGAGATTAACCTCTCGGAGTTGGAGCCGCACGTAAACGGCCCCTTCACTCCGGATGCTGCCTGGCCGATTTCGCAGTTTGCTGCGGCCGTTAAGGAGCACAACTGGCCCGCCCGCCTCGAGGTTGGTCTGATCGGTTCGTGCACCAACTCGTCGTACGAAGACATCACCCGTGCTGCTTCGGTAGCCGAGCAGGCCGTGACCAAAGGCCTGACGGTAAACGCCGAGTTCACGGTAACGCCGGGCTCGGAGCTGGTACGCTACACCGTACAGCGCGACGGCCTGCTCGACACCTTCGCCCAGATGGGCGGCGTGGTGTTGGCCAACGCTTGCGGTCCGTGCATCGGCCAGTGGGCCCGCCACACCGACGACCCCAAGCGCAAGAACTCGATCATCACCTCGTTCAACCGCAACTTCGCTAAGCGCAACGATGGCAACCCGAACACGCACGCGTTCGTGGCCTCGCCCGAAATCGTGACGGCTTTCGCTATTGCCGGCGACCTGACCTTCAACCCGCTCACCGACACGCTCACCAACAAAAACGGCGAGCAAGTGAAGCTGGATGAGCCCCGTGGCCTCGAAATGCCGCCGCAAGGCTACGCCGTGGAGGACGCTGGCTACCAGGCCCCGGCCGAAAACGGCATGGGCGTGCAGGTAATCGTCGATCCGAACTCCGACCGCCTCGAACTGCTCGAGCCCTTCAAGCCCTGGGAAGGCACCGACCTGATGGGTCTGCGCCTGCTCATCAAGGCCCAAGGCAAGTGCACCACCGACCACATCTCGATGGCCGGTCCGTGGCTGAAGTACCGTGGTCACCTGGACAACATCTCGAACAACATGCTCATCGGGGCCATCAACGCTTTCAACAGCGAGGCCAACAAGGTGCGCGATTTCGTGAGCCAGGGCGAAACCTACAACTCGGTACCGCAAGTGGCCCGCAACTACAAGTCGATGGGCATCGGCACGGTGGTAGTAGGCGACGAGAACTACGGCGAAGGTTCGTCGCGCGAGCACGCGGCCATGGAGCCCCGCCACCTGGGCGTGCGCGCCATCATCGTGAAGTCGTTCGCACGTATCCACGAAACCAACCTGAAGAAGCAGGGCATGCTGGCCCTCACCTTCGCCAATAAGGCCGATTACGACCTGATTGAGGAAGGCGACACCATCGACATCCTCGGCCTGACGGAGTTTGCCCCCGGCAAGCCGCTGCAGATTCGTCTGCACCACACCGACGGCGACACGGACCTCATCACGGTGAACCACACCTACAACGAGGGCCAGATCGAGTGGTTTAAGGCTGGTTCGGCCCTCAACCTGATTCGCCTGCAGCAGTCGACAGAAGCCAGCGCGCTGTCGCAGAAGTAATTCTGAGCGGATAGCTGCATAGCAAACCGGCCGCTTCCCTAGGTGGGAGCGGCCGGTTTTGTTTATGGAATAACGAGAGGACTCGCATCTAGCCAGTAATCAAACAACCTACTCAATGAGGCATTACTTAGCGCTGTTGGTACTAATGTTTGCTTGGCTAGGAAGCTCTGCTCAAAGTGTTGTGCGCGGAGTTGTGCTGGAAAGAAGTACGAGTAATCCTCTTCAAAATGCAGAGATACTCATTGCGGGCACAACAACCGGCTCATCTACTGATGACAAAGGAGCTTTTCAGTTAGACATAGGAAAAGACACGGCCACGATAGTTGTGCGTTCTGTTGGTTACCAAACTCAGCGCTTGTTGGTGCATTCGCACGACAGCGTAGCGGTACGCATGAGAGTGGAGTGCATAGTAGATTACTTCTACCGTCCCTACGTAGAAGCTAGACTTGTTTCGGGGGTGCGAAACACTCCCTTTGGAGGACAAGCCACCTTATTCTGGCCTTATCTACTACACAACAGCTACATGCAGCCAGCGGCGCGGATCGCCTTAGGGTATCAAACCGGACGAAGCAGCATAGTTCGTTCTGCTACAATCGGCATAGACGAATTAATTGCCTCTTGCAATGTCAATGTCGACTTAGCTGCAGAGTATCAGTATGTTCAGCTCAACAAAGCGCTTTTTGCCTTTGAAAGGTTGAGCCTAGGTGGCAACTTCTCTTATGGCAACCGCATGCTGCCCATCTGGTTAGCCTTAGGTGAGGCACGCATTATTGATGGCGAATACAGATACACTCGTGCAGGATTGGAAGTGGGGAGTCAGTATCGTTTTGGAGTACTGCATAAGCAATATTTCGAGCTTACGAGCCGGGTTGGGTGGTGGCAGAAACAATGGCAATGGCAGAGCATTCTTTCAACTTTATTCAGAACGCGCTACACTTGTGCAGTCAGTTACCAGCAGGTAGGCCAACGGTATAAAGAAATAAACTTGAGCGTCGGCATTAGGTGGTTTCGGTAAGCTGCGCAAGGCAACACGGCTTGATGCTCTTATTATCCCGAGCTTTGCCGAATGGATCTACTGCGCGTCTCGGAAATCAACTTTCAGGAAGAAGGCAACTTCGGCCTGCGCGACATCAGCTTCACGCAGCAGCGGTTTCAGAAGCTGGCCATTGCCGGCGAAACGGGCTCGGGCAAAAGCACCTTGCTGCAAACCATAGCCGGGTTGGTGTCGCCTAAGTCGGGCGAGGTGTGGTTTGAAGGGCAGCGAGTGGAGGACCCGCACGAAAAGCTGATTCCGGGGCACAAAGGCATTGCCTACCTCTCGCAGCAGTTTGAGCTGCCCAAGTTTTTGCGCGTGGAGCAGGTGCTGCAATACGCCAACACCCTACCCGCCGACGAGGCCGAAACGCTGTACGAGGTGTGCCAGATCAGCCACTTGCTGAAGCGCAAAACCAACCAGCTTTCGGGCGGCGAGCGGCAGCGCATTGCCTTGGCCAAGCTGCTGCTAGGTGCGCCTAGGTTGCTGCTGCTCGATGAGCCCTTCTCCAACCTCGATATCGGCCACAAAACCACGCTCAAGGCCGTAATCCGCGACATCAGCGAGCGGTTGGGCATTACCTGCACCCTCATTTCGCACGACCCCTTGGATACCCTCTCGTGGGCCGACGAAATGCTGGTGATGCAGCACGGCGCCATAGTGCAGCGCGGCACGCCCCAGCAAGTGTATCGGCAGCCCGCCAGCGAGTACGTGGCAGCGCTGTTTGGGAGCTACAACCTGCTGCGGGGTGCTGCGCACAAAGCTTTTGCGCAGCACCTAGGGCTGCGGCCCAACCGCAAAGCCCTGTTGCTGCGGCCCGAAAACCTGCAACTGGTGGCGCCGGGCCAAGGGCTGGCAGGCACCGTTACGGAAGTAACCTACTACGGCAGCTACCAGGAGCTGCGGGCCGAGCTGGCCGGCGCCTCAGTTACCATCCGAACCACCGACAACCAGCTGGCCGTGGGCGACGCGGTGCACGTAACCGCTCGGCCCGAAACCGTGTGGTACGTGTAGCGGCGCCCCGGCGGGCTGCCTGCGGTTAAGGGCGTTTGCCTCACCTAGGGCCGCTATTGCCAGCTGCTTCGGTAGTCGTGGGCAAATTGCCGGAACGTAATCGGGGCGCGGCCCAGCAGCTCGGCGGTGGTGTTGGTTACCCGCGCGGCCAAGCCCAGGCGGGCTACCGAGTAAATACCGATCATCACGTTGATAAACGCCGGCGCAAAGCCGTGGGCCAGCATGTGTTGCCGAAACTCGCCGATGCCCGCTGCGCGGTAGCGGATGGGGCGGCCCAGCACCTGCGTAAGCGTGGCGGCCACCTCGCCGTAGGTCAGGGCCTCGGCGCCGGTTAGCTCGTAGGCGGCGTTGGGCAGCTCGCCGGGCTGCAGCAGCACCCGTGCCGCCACGGTGCCAATGTCGCGTACATCGATAAACGCCGTGCGGCCCTGGCCCGCCGGCAGCAGAATCTGGTGGTTGTCGCGGATGTCGAAGCGGTGCGTGGTGCTCAGGTTCTGCATAAAAAAGCTGGGGCGCAGCATCGTCCAGCCCATGCCCGAGCGGCGCAAATCGGCCTCTACCTTGTGGTGCGGGGCAAACCAGTTGTATTGCGCGCCCTGCAACGACAGAAACACCACATGGCGCACCCCGCTCAGCTGCGCCCGCTCGATAAACGGCCGCAGATAGCGCCGCACGTCGCTCAGCTCGGGCGGGCGCACCAGCAGCAGCCGCTCGATGCCTTGCAGCGCGGGCTGGTACGTGGCGGGGTCGGTGAAATCGAGCGGAACGGTGGCTACGCCCTCGGGCAGCGAGGCAGCCGCGCCAGGGCGCACGGCAGCCACCAGCCGACTGGCTACGTTGGGAGTTTGCAGCAGGTGCGCGAGCGTGGCGGCGCCTACGTTGCCGGTGGCCCCCGTGAGCAGGATACGAGTCATGCCGGCAAGTACGCGCTTTTGCCCGGGCGGGTACATGACGTTTGTTAGCTATGCAAACGTGGGAGCGTGTCGTACAAATTGAGACAATTCAGCAAACGTGCCAAGAGCTACGCAGCGCCTTCGCCAACAGCAGATTGGGCGGTTGCAGGCGTGGACTTACAGCGTAGCTACCTGCTCAGGCTGTGTGTCGGCTTCGCGCGGCTTCAGGAAAAGGTAGTAGTAGGCCAGCACCAGCAAACCCAGCGTAAAAGGCACCAGCGCCAGGTGTTTGCCGGTAATCAGCCCGCCAACAAGCACCTCGTCGAAATGGAAAAATTCGCTGACCATCCAGTAGGAGTTGGCCGAAATCCAGAGCACGATGGCCAAGTTGTGGGCCAGCTCCGACTTTAGGTGGCGGGTGCGCCAGGCAATAATTGCGGCAATGGCCAGCGTCGGAAATATCATGGCAATGCCGAGGGTTTTCCAGACCATGCACCAGCTCACGTCCTTAAGCAGCCAGAACACGATGTGCAGGTTTTCCATGCGGCGATAAGAGGTCGGTATGGCATAAACCGGCTCGGGCGTGGCGTTTTCCATGAGATTCAGCAGTGCAGAAAAGGTAAAGTTACACGCCCGGTTACATGCGGCGCCACCGCGCTTTGAGCCCAGGTGCGCATTCTGTGGCCTATGGCGCTGCCAGTTGGAAGCGCAGGCGGTATTTGGCGGACTGCCGGGCTTCGGGTTTCTTCGCAGCTACCATGCCCACTATCTTTTCCCACGCTGCGGTAGCTGCCGGCCTAGGTCGGGCGCTGCATGTGCGGCCGTTGCCAGCCCGCTTCTGGTGGCTTACGGCGCTATGCGCCATCTTGCCCGATTTCGATGCCGTTACCTTCAGGCTCGGTATTCCGTACGAAAGCATGTGGGGGCACCGCGGCTTTACCCACTCGTTGGTGTTTGCCGCGCTGGTGGGCCTGCTGATGGGCTTTTTTGCGTGGCCGCGCACCCGGCCGGAGCCGCGCTGGGCGTTGGCGGCTTGGTTTGCAGTGGCTACGGCCTCGCATCCGGTGCTTGATATGCTCACCAACGGCGGCCTGGGTGTGGCGCTGCTGGCGCCGTTCAGCAACGAGCGGTACTTTTTGCCGTGGCGGCCCGTGCGCGTGTCGCCCATCGGAGCGGGCTTCATTTCGATGCGGGGTGTGGCTACGTTGCTGAGCGAACTGCTGTGGCTGTGGCTACCGGTGGGCGTGGCAGTGCTATTGGCGCGCCTGCTCCGGCGCCGGGCAGCCCCAAACACCTCTGCGACAGGTAATTAATAAGGCGCACCTAGGGCGAGCAACGCCGTATGGCGGCATCAGCCCACCGCAAAAAAAACGGCCGCACAAAGGCGGCCGACGATGGAACAGAAACGGGTTGGCTAATTCAGCCACACCTCCGCTACGGGCTCGAAGCGGCGGGTAGCGAATGCGCCGTAGGGCTGCTCGGCATAGAAGCCAAGCACGTGCACCTGCGGCTCTTTGGTACGGGCATTCAGCCGGTACTCTACCGGGTACACCGCGCCGCGCTCGGGCCAGTCGCCGATGTGGTCTTCGGGCCGACGTGCGGCGTCGATGCAGCGGGCGTATTGCTGTACGGGAGTAGGAGTAGGAAGCTGTGTCTTCTTCGTTCTGCGCATATCCAAAAATAAGGATATTCAGCATAAACTAAAAATATTAGGTAAGAAAAATTGGTGAAATCAGGGCATTAATCGCGTAAATAATATGATTATGCCTGGCTGTGGCGGCCGCATCAGAATCAAAAAGTTTACTCCTCGGGAACTAATCTGACGCAGTTTGAAAACTATATGCTAAAAAATTTAGTAAATAGCAGCGCCGGCCAACGGCTAAGTGGGGGTCGGCTCGTTCTATGACGCGCATTACGCCATTTTCTATTAGCACCGATTGGGCCGGCCTTACGCTGCCGCTCTTTGCCTGCGTGGTGCCGGCGGGCTTTCCCTCGCCGGCCGACGACCACCTCGACGCCCCGCTCAACCTGCACGAGCTGTTGTTTGCGCATCCGGCCTCTACGTTTCTGGCCCGCGTAACCGGCGACTCCATGAACGGCGCCGGCATTCGCCACAACGACATCATCGCCGTCGACCGCGCTTTGGAGCCGGCCGATGGCTGCATTGTGGTGGCCGTGCTCGATGGCGAGCATACCGTGAAGCGCCTGCGCCGCGAGGGCACCCAAACCTGGCTCGAGCCCGAAAACCCGCGCTACCCCATCATCCGCCTCCACGAAGGCAGCGAGCTGATTGTGTTTGGGGTGGTGACGCACGTAATCCATGCCTTCCGCGAAAAGCGCAGCCGCGTGCTCGGGCAGGTGAATAACCTGCGCCGCCGCGCCTAGGTAGCTACCGCTATGTTTGCCCTGGTCGACTGCAACAACTTTTATGTGTCGTGCGAGCGGGTGTTTCAGCCGCGCTACGAGGGCGTGCCCGTGGTGGTGCTCAGCAACAACGATGGCTGCCTGATTTCGCGCTCCGACGAAGCCAAGGCCCTGGGGCTGAAAATGGGCGACGCTTTTCACCTGGTAAAACCCACGCTGCAGGAGCACGCAGTAAAGGTTTTTTCCTCCAACTACGCCCTCTACGGCGACATGAGCCGGCGCGTGGTGCGCGTACTCTGCGACTTTGCCCCGGAGGTAGAGGTATACTCCATCGACGAGGCTTTTCTGAACCTAGGGGGCATGCGCTACTGGGCACCCCAGGGGCTGGAGGACTACGCCGGCCGCATCCGCGAAACGGTGAAGCAGCACGTGGGCATACCCACCGCCGTGGGCGTGGCACCTACCAAAGTGCTGGCCAAAATGGCCAACCGCTTAGCCCGCAAACGCCCCGAAACCGAACGCATTTGGGTGCTGGGTACCGATGCCCAGCGGCTCGAAGCTCTGGAGCGCACCGCTGTGGAGGACGTGTGGGGCATTGGCCACCGCTATGCCCGCAAGCTGTACGAGCAGAATATTTGCACCGCCGCGGCCCTGGCGGCCAAGCCCCGCGCCTGGGTGCGCCAGCACCTGGGCGGCGTGGTGGGCGAGCGGCTGTGGTACGAGCTGCACGGCCAGTCGTGCCTGGAGCTGGAAGCCCGCCTGCCCGACGACGAAACCACCCTCGGACCTAGGGCCCCGCACCGCCAGAGTGCCGCCTGCACGCGCTCGTTTACGCGCCCCATTGCCGACGAGCAAAAGCTGCGCGAAGCCGTGGCCACGTTTGCTGCCCGCGCCGCCGAAAAGCTCCGGGCCGAAGGCCTGGCCGCGCACCTGCTCACGGTGCTGCTCGGCACCGATCGGTTTTCGCCCAAGCCGGGGCCCTCTACCTTCAGCACCACCATTGCACTGCCCTGCGCCACCAACGACACCGGCCAGCTAACGCACTACGCCCTAGATGCCCTGAAGCGCCTGCGCCGGGCGGGCACCAGCTACACCCGCGCCGGGGTGGTGTGCGCCGGCCTCGAGCCCGAAGGCCAGGTGCAATTAGGCTTGTTTGAAGCGCCCGAAGCCCGCCAGAAAAGCAAGCAGCTGATGGAGGCGCTGGATGCGCTCAACAAACGCTTCGGGCGGGCCAAGGTGCGCTATGCCGCGGCCGGCACCAAGGCGCTGTCGTGGCAGGGGCGCTGCGAGTACGTATCGCCGCAGTTTACCACCAACTGGGAGCAGCTCTGGCGTATCGGCGACGCGAACCCCAAGGCCTGACAACTACTGCAGCTACGGAACCAGCCGCGGCTACCCTAGGTGCCAAAACTTGGCCGGCTAGCCTACGGCAAGGGTATGATTAGCAACCCAAGCCGGAAGCTCGCTAAAGCACCTGCCCGAAAGCAGACCCGGGGGCCGGACGTGCGGCTATTTCACGGGCTCGGCTTGGTCGCTTGGGGCTGCGGCCGCTTGCTTTTTGCGTTGCCGACGCAGGTAACCGCGCACCAAAAAGTTGTGCTCCAGGGCCTCCATGCTGCGGCTGAAACCCGCCGTGCCGCGCTCCACGTGCTCCACGCTCTGGCGCAGCTGGCGGCTCATGGCTGTATCGGTGAGCAGGGTGCCCAGTGGGCCGGTGCCACGGTGCACCTGCCCTTGCAGCGTGGTTAGCAAGGCCGCCAACGTATCGGAGCTGCCGGCCAGTTGCCGGCTGGTGTGGGCCAGGTTACCGACCAAGCTGGTATCGGTGAGGAGGTAGCCCGCGGCCCCGCGGCCCTGGCGCACCTGCCGGGTGAGGCGCTGCACATCGGCTGCGGCGGTTTCGAGGCTGGTGGCAGCGCGCGCAGCACTGCGCAGGCTATGGCGCACATTGGCCGCCAGCTGCTCGTCGCTCAGCAGCTGCCAAAGTGCCTCGCTGTTGTTGAGGCGGGCAGTAACGGCACGCATGTCCTGCGTAATGCCAATCAGGTTCTGGCCCGAGCCCTGCAGGGTAACCAGCAGGTCGTCGATACCTAGGGGCACGCGGGTGGGCAGCCGGTCGCCGGGCGCAACGGCCGGGGCCGGGCCGGGCTGCGCGAGCAGGTTGATGATGGTATTGCCCACCAACCCATCGGTGCCAATGCTGGCCACAGTATTGCGGCGCACGTAGGGCTGCACGTCGCGGTTCAGGCGCATGGTTACGCGAATGGTGGTATCGTTGATGATCTGAATACGGCGCACCGTACCCACCGGAATGCCGCCCAAGCGCACGTTGTTGCCCGTCAGCAGCCCCGATACGTTGCGGAAATCGGCTTGCACCAGCAAGCTGCGGCTGAACAGGTTTTGCTGACGGCCGAGCAAAAACAGCGTCACGAGCAGGCCGCCCAAACCAACGAGCACAAACAGCCCAAGGCGAACGTGGTTTCCAGGAGTACGCTGCGACATACAAACGAAGCTTTAAATAAAGAACTCGTGGATGGCCGGCTCCGGGCGCTGCTGCAGTTGGGCGTAGGTGCCCTCGGCGTAGCAGCGGCCGTCGCGCAGCAGCGCCACGCGGTCGGCCGTAAGCCGCACGCAGCTCAGGTCGTGCGAGATGATAAGGGCCGAGGTGCCATACTTTTGCTGTACCTGGCGAATCAGCTGGCTGATTTCGCGCGAAGTCACCGGGTCGAGCCCCGTGGTGGGTTCGTCGTACAGGATAATCTCCGGCCGCAGAATGAGTGTGCGGGCCAGGGCAATGCGCTTGCGCATGCCGCCCGAAAGCTCCGCCGGCATCATGGCGCCCGTTTGCTCCAGGCCTACGTCGGCCAGCGCCTGCCGAATCAGCTCTTCTTCCTCGCCGCGGCGGTGGCGCAGCCAGTGGCGCCGCAGCGGAAACAGCAGGTTTTCGCGCACAGTCATGGAGTCGTAAAGCGCGTTGCTCTGGAACAAAAAGCCCACCCGTGCCCGCAACTGATCCATGGCCTGGTGGTCGAGGCGGGTAACGTCTTGGCCGAGCACGGTAATCTGGCCTGCATCGGGCACGAGCAGCCCGATGATGCACTTGATCAGCACCGATTTGCCCGAGCCCGACTTGCCAAGCACCACCACGTTTTCGCCGCGGCGCAGGAGCAGCGAGAAATCCTGCAGCACGTGGTTGTCGCCGAACGATTTATACACGTGCTCCACGGCAACGACCGTATCGGAACCGACCGCGGTTTCCGCAGCTGTCGGAAATGCCCTAGGTGCTAGTGTCGATCCGGAGTGCATGGGAGGCTTTAGTTAAGGCCAAGCAGGCCGGTGATTTGCACGGCCAGCAAATCGAGCACAAAGATGACCAGCGAGGCCACTACCACCGCTGAGTTGGCGGCCTGCCCTACGCCCTCCGTGCCCTTAGTTGAATTGTAGCCTTTGTAGCAACCGATCATGCCTACGGCAAACCCGAAAAAGAACGTTTTGCCGAACGCCGGCAGCACGTCGCCAAAGGTCAGGCTCTCCAGAATGTTGTTGATGTACAGCGCCAAAGTGGTAACGCCCTGTAGGTTGAGCCCTAGGTAAGACGCGAACAAGGCAATGCCATCGGCCAGGATGGTGAGCACCGGCAGCATAAGGGTGGCGGCCAACACGCGCGTAACAACGAGGTACTTAAACGGGTTGGTGCCCGATACCTCCATGGCGTCGATCTGCTCGGTTACGCGCATGGAGCCCAGCTCGGCCCCGATGCTGGAGCCCACCTTGCCGGCAAAAATCAAGGCGGTGATAATCGGGCCCATTTCGCGGATAATCGTCAGCCCCACCATTGCCGGAATCCACGACTCGGCCCCAAACTGCACCATGGTTGGGCGGCTTTGCAGCGTGAGCACCATGCCCATGATAAAGCCGGTTACGCCCACCAGCGGCAAGGATTGATAGCCGATTACGTAGCACTGGTAGAGCCACTCGCTTACCTCGTAGCGCGGTTGAAAACCCTCGCGGAAAAAACGTGCGGTAAAGAGCGTTAGCCTGCCGGCGTCGTCCAGAAACTCTCTCGCCTTCATGAGCGTGCGCAATGAAGTTGGGCCAACCGGTTAGCCAGGCCGGCGAATGGGGCAACTGGTGTGAGCGACCTAATCATGCGGCACGCTTACGGTGCCGCCTACCGTTGGTGCAAGCAATGCCAATTGTTGCGCCAACGGCATAATCTAACCTAATTCCGGCCACCTTGTGCACGTTGCTCCGATTTCGTGCTTGATCTTCGGGAGTATAAATGCCGTGGTAAGAAACAGCTGCGCTGCGACGAAGCTGCCAAGTAGAGCCGTCGCAGCGCAGTATCAAGCAGGGGTAATTACGGCAAAAAGCCGAGGTGCCAAGCCTGGCCGTTGCTACGGCTGCAGCACCACCCGCCGCGTAAGCACCTGGCCGCCGGCCAATTGCCACTGCAGCAGGTACACGCCCGCGGGCAAAGCAAGCAGTTGCAGCTCGGTGGTGGCTTGCGTTACCAGCCACGTGCGCACCTGCTGCCCTAGGTTGTTGCGCAGCACCAGCACCGAGCCAGCGGCGGCGTTGGGGGGCAATTGCACCTGCAGGCGCCCGTGGCTGGGGTTGGGGAATACGGCCCAACTGGCCTGCTGTGCCACTGTGGGGCGCGTGGGCAGCACCTGGGCGTAGCGCAGCTGGGCGGCATCGGCGGCGGCTTGCAGCTCGGCCAGGGTAGGAGCCGCCAGCACGGCAAAAGCCACCGTTACCGAGTCGTTGGGGGCCAGCCGACCTAGGGCCGCGCCCACTACGTGCGATACATCGGAGCCGGTGGGCGTACCAGCGGTGCGTTGCCGGCGGCCCGAGCTAAGTGTCAGGAATTTCTCGGCCGACGAAAACCCGTCGCGCAGGCTTACCGCGGCCGTGGTGGGCGCCGCGTTGTCGAGGGCGTAGTACGAGGCCGTGGCAGGGGCCGCGGGCCCCAGCAGCCGCACGCCCGCAAACAACCTAGGGTTCAGCGCATCGTGCACGTAGCCCAGGGCGCGGGCCGAGTCGTACGCGGCCAGGTTGCGGCCGGCTTCGGCGGGCAGGTCCCAGTCCATAAACAAGCCGGCGTGCAGGGTTTGCCAGGTATCGGGCGAGAGGTTGCGCAAGGTGTATTCCACAATGGCATAGTCGCGGTCGGCGGGGGCGGGGCCGGCCCAGGCCATGGCCCGCTGGCGCACGCGCACCCCTAGGGTGCGGCCGTTGCTCTGGCTCGGCAACGAATCCTGAAACGCCCCGGTGGCGCGCTGCATAGCGGCCGTGGCCGTTTGCATGGCTATGGCCTGTTGCCGGAAAAAGTCCTGATCGGGGCGGTTGGCGGGCACGCCGCGCAGGCGGTCGGCTACTTTGGCGGGGCCGGTGGCCACCAGCAAGCCGCCTTCGCTCAGCAGCACCGGCGAGTTGCGGTAGGTAATACCGGCGCCGATTTCGGTGTTGCCGCTATCGTAGCCCAGGTTGCTGCGGCTGGTAAGGGTAAGGTGCAGGTTGTTGGCCGCGAGCACCACGTAATCGGGGTTCAGCTCCAAGGTCACGTACTCATCGGCCGCAAAGCCGTTGGGCGCGGTAAAGCGGCAGCGCAGCACGGCGCGGGTGCTGGCTGGCGTGTTGGGGGCAATGCTCAGCTGCACCGGCACGGTGGCCGTGGCATTGGTACCCAAGGTACCTAGGGCCGCGGTGCTGCCGCTGCCCAGGCTAAGCTGCGGCGTAAGCGAGCTGATGCTGAGCGTGAGGCCCGGCACCGGCTGCAGCAGGTTTTGGATGGTAAGCGCCAGGCGGGCCGTGTCGCCGGCCAGCAAGCGCGGCTTGCTGAGGCGGTGGCCGAGCACCCGCACAGCCGTTTGGTTGGCCCCCAGGGCCAGCGCGCGGTGTGCGTTCAGGCGGCCCGAGCCCAGGCGGCCCGCCAGCGGGGCGTTGCGGGGTATGCCGTAAATATCGTCGGCGGAGCGGCGCAGCACGGCCACTACCTGCGCCGCCGAAAGCTGCGGATACAGGCTGCGCACCAACCCCGCCGCCCCGGCTACCAGCGGCGCCGCAAACGACGAGCCGCCCACCGGCGTGTAGGCGTCTTCGGCGTCGTAGAGGGTGGTAAGTATGCGCCGGCCGGGCGCGCTCAGGCCCACGTGGTAGCTGTAGGTAATGGTTTGCTCGTCGAAATCCGACAGGCCCGCCACGGACAGCACGTGGTCGTACGACGCCGGGTAAAAGTCGAGCTCGGCGTTGGTGTTGCCGGCGGCGGCCACCAGCACGGCGTCGCGGTTTACGGCCGCATAGGTGCACACATCCTGCTCGAACTGCGACTTGCCGCCCACGCCGCCCCACGAGATGTTGATGATTTTGCAGCCGTGGTCGGCGGCGTACACAATGCCTTCGTAGCCCCCAAACGCGCCCTCGGGCGTTTGCGGGTATATTTTGATGTGCATGAAACGGCACTTAAAACCCACGCCCGCTACGCCCTTGCCGTTGTCGGCGGCGGCGGCGGCGGCGCCGGTTACCAGCGTGCCGTGGCTAAACAAGCCACTGCGCGGGATTGAGGCCGTGGGGTCGTTGTCGTTGTCGCCGGTGTCCCAGCCCCGAAAGTTGTCGATGTACCCGTCGCGGTCGTCGTCGATGCCGTTGATGGGGTCGGCGTAGTTCAGCTTGGCTTGCCCGCGCAAATCCTGGTGGTTGAACAGCACGCCGCTGTCGGTAATGCCAATTACCACCGAAGTGTCGCCCTTGCTCAAATTCCAGCCCGAGTAGGCTTTAATCAGCTTCAGGTGGTACTGCCCATCGGCTTTGGTTGAGTCGGCCAGCGGGTCGTTGGGCTGGTACAAGGGCGCGCGTTGGTAAAGCGGCTCCACGTACTCCAGGGCGCCGGTGCTCAGCAGGGTTTGCCGCACCTTGCCAAACGGCAGCTCGGCGGGGTAGCTGAACTGGTAAATGGTGCGCAGCTCCACGCTGCCCGGCAAATCGGCCGAAGGCGGCACCGCCCTTGGGAACTTCTGCTGCACGCCCTTGGCCCCCAGTTGACCTAGGGCGCGCTCCACGTAAGTAAGGGCAACACCCTCGCGCAGCTTAAACACCGCCGTGCCCGGCAAGGTAGGCGCGGCCTCGGTGGCGGCAGTTGGGCCCGGTTGCGCAGCAACTACCCCCGAAAGCAGCAGCCAGCTATGGGTAAAAAACAGCAGGCGTAAAAGCTGTTTCATCGATGCAAATGATGTGATGGGGCAGGTGTGCCTTAACTACGTAAATTTAGCCCCGCCGCGACACATGGCCGAGCTTTTTCGCTCGACGTTGCTTTGCATTCCCTCAATTCCCGATTATGACCGCTACAACCCAAAAGCACCAGGCTACCCTGGAGCAAGCTGTGCAAGCCCTGCACGGCCGCACGTTCTTCGCCCATTACCCCGAAAACCCCTCGCCCGATGTGTACGGTGCCGATGCCGATGCCCAAGGCCGTGAGGCTTTCCTAGGTCGCCGGGGCCAGCAGTTCCAGGAGCTGCAGCAAGGCCAGCCCGAGGCCTGGGCCGGCCAGGAGGAGTCGCCCTACGAGCAGGCAGCCCTAGGTATCAAATACCCTTACTACGCCCCCGAAACGCTGGTGCGCAACGCCCAGCAGGCGTTTGATGCGTGGCGTAAGCTGAAGCCCGCCGACCGTGCCGCTCTGCTCATCGAGAGCCTGGAAGGCATGAAGCAGCGCTTCTTCGAAATCGGCTACGCCACCATGCACACCACGGGGCAGGCGTTTATGATGTCGTTCCAAGCCAGTGGGCCCCACGCCGCCGACCGCGCCCTGGAGGCCGTGGCCGCCGGCTACGAGGAGCAAACGCGCTTCCCCGAAGAAACCCGCTGGGACAAGCCCATGGGCAAGTACACCATCAGCCTGAACAAATCGTGGCGCCCGGTGCCCAAGGGCGTGGCGCTGGTTATCGGCTGCTCCACGTTCCCGACCTGGAACACCGTGCCCGGCATGTACGCCTCGCTGGTAACCGGCAACCCCGTTATCATTAAGCCGCACCCCAAGGCCGTGCTGCCCATTGCCATTGTGGTGGCCGAGGTGCAGAAAGTGCTGGTGGCCCACGGCCTGCCCGCCACCATCTGCCAGCTGGCCGTTGATGCCGACGACCGCCTCATCACCAAGGAGCTGGCCGAGCACCCCGCCGTAAAGCTGATCGACTACACCGGCGGCACCGAGTTCGGCAACTACATCGAGAGCCTGCAGAGCAAGGGCAAAACCGTCTTCACCGAGAAAACCGGTGTGAACTCGGTTATCCTCGACTCGTGCGACGACCTCGACAAGGTGGCCCAGAACCTGGCCTTCTCGGTTAGCCTGTACTCGGGTCAGATGTGCACCGCCCCGCAAAACTTCTTCATCCCGGCCGAGGGCGTGAAGGTGGCCGGCACGCTGGTGCCCTTCGATGAAGTGGTGCAGAAGCTGGCCGGCGCTGTGCAGGGCCTGGCTACCAACCCCAAGGCGGCTCCGCACGTGCTGGGTGCCATCCAGAACCCGGCCACGCACCAGCGCGTGGAGCAGATGACGCAGAGCGGCCACCGCAACGTGCTGGCGCACGGCAAAGTGGAGAACCCCATGTTCCAGAATGCCCGCACCTGCTCGCCTGCGCTCTACGAGGTTGATGCCACCCAGAAGGAGCACTTCAGCCAGGAGCTGTTCGGGCCCATCATGCTGGCCATCAAAACCCGCGACTCGCACGAGAGCGTGAAGCTGGCCGCCGAGCTGGCCCGGGAGCACGGCGCCATCAGCTGCGCGGCTTACACCACCGATGCCGAGCTGAAAGAGGAGATTATGGATCAGATGAGCCTGGCCGGCACGGCCGTCAGCTTCAACCTGACGGGCGGTATCTACGTGAACCAGAACGCGGCTTTCTCCGACTTCCACGTAACCGGCGGCAACCCCGCCGGCAACGCTTCCTTCACCAACCCCGAGTTTGTGCTCAAGCGCTTTACCTGGGTCGGCTTCCGCGAACCGGCGGCCTAAAGAATTAATAATTAGTAATTAATAATTATTAATTGACAAAAAACGCCCCGGTGCCGTTTGGCGCCGGGGCGTTTTTGTTGGTCGGTGGCTCTGAAGCGGCTACTGCGAGGCGCCGCGTTGGGGCTTAGCCGTTACGGGCTTGGTGTAGCGGTACGCCTTGGGCGACTTTACCGTGCGGAATTTGTAAGGGTTCCTGGCGTTCATATCAACGCCGAAGCCAACCGTGCGCGGCTCCCGGCGGAACGACGATTTGTCGTTGGCGCGGCGCTGTGGCTTTGCGTTTACGTTGCCGTAGCTTTTGGGCTGTTGCAGTACTTTATCCTGGGTGCAAGCGCCGCCAAGCACAAGCATGCCGAGCGCGAGCAATGGGGTCGAGATTTTCATGGGGGCGCGGGTTATAGGTGGCGTCCAGCCGCAGCCGGATAATGATACCTGTGTACTCGCTTTACGCCCAAAAGGATACGTGCGCGCCGCCCTAGGTACCCACAAACAAAACGCCCGGGCGGGTGCCGCCGGGCGTTGCAAAAGCCTAGGTGCAAAACCGGCTAACCGGGCCAGAGCACCGGGGCCGCTTCCGGAATTACCAGCGCCGGAATGGGCGTGCGCAGCATAAGGCCGGCCGTGGGGCTGTTGTAGAACCGGCTGCCGGGCAACGATTGCTGCCGGGCCACAAACATCAGCAGATCGGCGGCGTTTGATAGCGCCGTTTCGATAATGCCCTGCTCGATGCTGGAATGCTGGTTGGTCTGGATGGTGTGCGAGAGGCCATCGAGCAGCTGCGTGGCGTGCACGTTGGCCAGAATATCGTCGGGCTCGGGCGCCTGGGCGGTGGTGTAGATATGAATGGCTACGGCCTCCGGAATTACGCGCGTAAGCAGGCGCCGGGCGCCGGCGCGGCCCTGCCCCAGGTACAGCACGCGGTTGGTTTGAAACTGCAGCAGAAACTCGGGCACGATGGACACCGACTTGGGCAAATGCGCCGGCCGGCGGTCGGTATCGAACACGATGCGCTGCGGAATTACGTGCTCGTGGTAGTGCTCGGGCACCAGCAGCAGCGGCTGCGTTACCAGCCTGATTAGTTGCAGCACCGGGTGCTCGGCGGCGTTGGCGGGCAGGTTGGCGCGGCCGCAGATCAGCACGCTCGGCAACGAGGCCGACAACATCTCGGGCAGGCACTCGGCCACGGGACGCTGCAGCAGCTCGTGCGTGTAGGTTACCGAGGTTTCGCGCAGGCGCTCCAGGGTGGCCAGGCGTTGCTCGAGCGCCGGAAGCGGGGGCAGCGTGGGGTGGGCAAGCAGGCCATCGGCGGTGCCTAGGTCGGCGGCAACCGAAAGCACGCGCAGCCGCACGCTCATTTGGCGGGTAGTAAGCTGACGGGCTAAAAAAGTGGCGTACTCCAGGGCGTTGGCCGCTACCCCAGAGAAATCGGCCAAAACAGTAAGAACAAGCATAGCCGTCTATTAATCAGCGTATTTGGGAGGTGTGTGCAGGCAATATCAGTATACTCAGTAAAGTGCTTATTGTTATTAATTTGAGATTAAATCGGAGTTTTTTAACTGCGAATTAATGGCGTGATTCGTAGCGGCATAGTACTTCTACAAGCTCAGGGCCTCGCGGAAGCGCATGGATTGCTGCCGCGACACCTCCACCTCCGAGCCGCCGCGCAGCTGAATCTTGAGCGTGCTGCTAAACCAGGGCTCGATGCGCTCGATGTGCTTGAGGTTGATGATTTGCTGGCGGTTGGCGCGGAAGAACACGTTGGGGTCGAGGCGGCTTTCGAGCTGCTGCAGCGTGCGCGAAATCAGCGGGTGTTCGTCATGAAAATGCAGGCGCGTGTAGTTGTCGGCCACCTCAAACAGGCGCACATCGGCCAGGCGCACAAACCAGCACCGCTCGCCGTCTTTCACAAACACCTGGTCGGTTTCGCGCAGCAGCTCGCGCGCGGGCGCAGCGGCCACGGGCTCGTCGGCCGGGTCGGTACTCAGGGCCGTACGTGCTTTGGCCAGGGCGGCACCTAGGCGCTGCTCGTCAACGGGCTTCAGCAGGTAATCGAGGGCGTTTACCTCGAAGGCCTGCACGGCGTACTGGTCGAAAGCCGTGGTGAAAATGACGTGCGGGGCAGCGCCCTCGAGGTCGGCCAGCAGCTCGAAGCCCGAGCGGCCGGGCATATGAATGTCGAGCAGCAGCACATCGGGGCGCAGCTCGGCAAGGCGCGCGGTGGCCTCGTCGGCGTTGGCGGCTTCGCCCACCACTGCTACATCGGGGTGGCGCTGGAGCAGGCGGCGGAGCTCCTGGCGGGCCAGGCGGGAGTCGTCGACAAGCAGGATATTCATGGTAATGAATAATGATCAATGAGTAATGAACAATGAGCAGGAGAACAGGCGGTTAGGGGCGGGGTGCCGGGGCGCCGAGCGGGGTGGCGGCACCTAGGGCCGGCGCGTGACTTAGGGGCACTGGCCCAGGGCTGGTCGGCAATTGCTCATTGTTCATTGCTAATTGTTCATTGATAACAACGGGCAGGCGCAGGCGCGCCGCTACGGTATCGGGGGTGGCTTGCTCGAGGCGGAGCTCGGCCCTAGGTCCGAACAGCAGGCGCAGCCGCTCGCGGGCGTTGCGCAGGCCGGTGCCGGTGCCATCGGCTTTGGCGGGGCCGCTGCTCAGCTGGCCGGTGTTTTCTACGCTCAGCAGCAATTCGCCCGCGGCGCAGCGGGCTTGCACCCGCAGCTCGCCGCCTGCCGGCAGCTGCGCCAACCCGTGCTTAATGGCATTTTCGACGAGCACCTGCACCAGCATGGGCGGCACCTGCACACCCAGGCAATCGGCGGGCACATCAATGGTGTAGCGCAGGCGCTCCTCGAGCTGCAACGACTCGAGCTGCAGGTAATCCTGCACCACGGCCAGCTCCTTACCCAGGGGCACTTGCTCGGTGCGGTTCAGCTGAATGGCGTAGCGCAGCAGCTCCGACAGGTGCGAAAGCATGTGGCGGGCCTGCTCGGGGTCTTCGCCGATGAGGGAGCGAATGTTGTTGAGGCCGTTGAAAAGAAAGTGCGGGTTGATCTGGGCCTTTAGCGTCTGCATTTCGGCCTCGCGCACGGCGGCAGCCAGCTTCCACTTATCTACCTCGGCCTGGCGGTAGCTGCGCAGGTAGTGCAGCCCGAAGTACACCACCGACCACAACCACAGCACAAAGTTGACGTTGAGCGCGTAGCCGACAAACTCGCCCCAGCTCTGGGGTTTGCCACCGGGCATCATCAGCGGAAGCACTACCAGCAGCGTTATCGTCCAGATAATCACCTGGCTCAGCACCGAGAGCAGGGCGTTGATCAGCAGCAAGCGCCACAGCACGCCCAGCAGCGGCAGTTGCACCCATTGGTAGCGCCTGATGATGTAGCGCAACCCGTGCGACAGGCCCACCATGGTGGCCGCCACCACCACCTGAATGACCACGATGTAGCCCGCAAACTTTTGGGTGAACATGGTGTAGCCCACCACCCCAAACACGCCGTACAAGGCCCAGCCAATCAGCTGCAGGCGCCAGTAGGAGCGGCTGGGGGGCGGCACCGTAGCAAGGAGGTTCATGGGCTGAGGAACTACAGCGAAACCAAAGAAAAAATACCGGCTGAGCAGCGGTTAGGCCACAGCCGCAAAGGCAGCCGGTTGCGCGGCGGCCAAGCGGGTTTTGGCCCGGTAATCGGCCCACAGCCAGGCGCCCAGCAGCACCATCGAGCCGCTGATGAAAGCCGGAATCAGGTACAGCTGCGTGGGCGCCAGGTACAAGCCCAAGGCGAGGCAACCCCCGGCAATTACGCCGGCCGCTACCGCAAACGCGGCCGTGCGGTAAAACCAGGCGTACGGGAAAAAATGCGCCCCCGTGATGATGCCGTAGACCATGATGAAGTACTCGGGGTTGCGCAGGTACACAAACACCAGAAACGGGAAGTAGAACAGCTGCGCGAAGTTGAGCCACAACCCCAGCGGCTGCAGCGGGTTGTGCTTGAGCGTCCAGGTAGTGCCGAACACGCCCGAGAGCAGCCGCGCCAGGGGCAGCATCAGGCCGCTGGCCATAAACGTGTAGAGGCTGTGTTGCGAGGCCGAGCCCGGCAGCGCCCATACCACCGCAATACCGGCCCAGAGCAGGGTAGCAGCGGCAATAAAATCGAGGCCGTTTTTGGCTTTTACTGACAGTTCCAGGTGCAGGGCGGCAAAGTCTTCTTGGCGAATCATGGCTACGGAAGCGGTTGTGGAAGCGTAGGTTGATGAGGCAGCGTGAGGCCAGCGACGCAGCGCCGCCGGCCCCCGAAACTTAGCTGTTTTTCGAGCGGGCAGCGGTTTTTGCTTTGGCCTTAGCGGGGGCATGCTGCTGCAAGAAAGCATCCGTTTGCCCGAAAAACCACTGCGTGTCGTCCCACATCAGGAAGTGGCGGCCGGCCTCCGACATTTCGATGCGGTGCTGCGGCAACTTGGTGTACTGCTGCTCGAAAATGGCGCGGGTGCTTTCCTTTGTCGAACCGAATTGCTTGTAGGCAGCCCAGGCACCTAGCACCAGCACCGGCTGCTGAATGCGGGCTATATCCTGGCGCAGGTCGGTGGTGTACATATCGTACATGGCCTGGGCCACGGTGGCGGGGTGGGAGAGGCGGCCCCAGCGGGCGGCCACGGTTTGGCGGGCGGTATCGGTAATCATGCTGGCCACCATTTGGCGCTGCTGAGCGGCGGGCATCGGGCCGCGGCTCATTTGCTGGCGCATGCCCTCGGCCATGGGCTTAGCCATTTCGGCCGTGAGGTTGGGGTTTTGAATGGCCGACATAAACGGCAGCGAATCCACAATCACCAGCGGGCCCACGGCTTCGGGTTGGGTGGCGCTCATCCAGAGGGCCATAAAACCACCCAGGCTGTGGCCGATGATGGCCGGGCGCTGCAGCTTCTGGGTTTTGATGTAAGTCAGCAGCTGGTCGCGCACATTCAGCAGCAGGTTGTCGGTGCTGGCCGGCGCGGACTCGCCGCCAAACCCCGCCAGCGACACAATGTGGCACTGGTACTGCTGCTGGTAGCGGGCCACGGTTTCGTCCCACACGGCGCCGGGGCAGGTAAGGCCCGGAATCAGCAGCACGGGCTGGCCTTTGCCCACCACGCGCACCGTAAAGTTGGGGTGCGCGGCGGGGTTGTCGGTGGTGGTGTGGGCGGCCGGGGCGGGCTGGGCACCTAGGGCAGCGGCAGGAGCCAGGGCGGCGGTGGCGAGCAGCAGGGCAGCGCAGATGGGGCGGAGGGCGGTAGCGAAGCGTTTCATGATCATCAGGCGGTTTGTGTCGTGGTTGATGATCCAAAGGTGGCACCTCGCGGCCCCGAGCGGAAGCAAAACCTGGGCGAGCGGTAAGCCGCCCGGCCGAATGGTAAAAAAGTTGGGGCGAATTGCCAGAGGCTCCGGGGCCTCTTGAGACCCCCACGGGGCACGGTCCCCTCTCCAAAGGGGGATGGGGAGCCACGGCGGCGCGGCAGTCAGCAACGATTGCGGCGGCTGCGGCTCGCGCCTCCGCCGCCGCTCCCTAGGTGCGTGGCCTGCACGTGGCTGGAGCAGCGCCGCCCAGGCTATGGGTTAGCGCGACTGCTGAAAAAAAAAGCGGCTCCCTAGGTTGGGAGCCGCTTTCGAAAGCAAAGAGCAGGAGGGGCGTTACTGCTTGCCGTAGTCGCCGCTATCGGGGCGTTTGTCGCCTTGCGCCTCGGGGGCGCACTGCTTGCTCGTTACGCGGCCATCGGCCCCGAAAACAATCTTAATCGGCTGCGTGTCGGTGGCGCTGCCAAACAGGTACGACCACGTGTGGCCGCCATCGGCGGCGGTGTCGTCGCCGGTGGGCTCACCCATCAGGTGGCGCACTTGCTCCTGGGTCATGCCGGTTTCAATTTCGGTGCAGGCTACGGCGTTTTGGTAGCTTTCCTGCGCGGTACAGGCATACAGCAGGGCTGCGGCCATTACCACCCCAATCAGTCGGTTGCGCATGGGTTGGGGCAGTTAAATCAGCTTGCTGATGTCGTCGCGCAGCGTATCGATGCCGCGCTTAATTTCCGTCCAGACGCTGCCTTGCTCGCCCGCCTCGCGGCCCGGGGTACCAAGTTGCTCGGCCAGCTTGCTGCGCTTCACCTCCAGGGCAGCAATGTGCTCGTGGTAGTGGTGCGGCGAGTTGGCGGTGGTAGCGTTGGCGCGGGCATGCAGGGTTTTAATCTTGGTGTCCAGCTCGTCGAGCGCCTGCCGCAACTCATTTTCGCTGAGGTGGCTAGGCGCACGCATGTGGTCGGGGTTAGGCGTGTAGCTCATGGCTTGGGAGAGAGAATCGGAGGGTAGTTGGTAGCCACCTGGGGCGGCTTCAGGCTTTTTACTGATTTAGCCTCCGAAAAGATGCTCCGGCAAGCACATTGCCATGTAGGCGCACTACGGTTGGGTTCTCTCGAGTTCCGCCAGGCCCGAGTTGCTGTTTTCTGGTTGGGGCAACCAAACGACCTAGGCCTTGCGCTGGAAATGCTTGGTCTGTCATCCTGACGCAGGAGGGACCTTACTGGGGCCTCACCACCCTCGCTCCAGGCGCGACATGGTGGAGAGGGGGAGCCTAGCGACTTAGGAAACGGCTGTCATGTCGAGCTAAGCGAGACGGCTGGGGTGTAGACGTTGGGTAGTAACTACTTAATTACTGTCATCCTGACGAAGGAAGGACCTTCTCACGCCCGAACCTCACCCCCAGCCCCTCACCTGTGGAGAGGGGAGCAGTTAGTATCGGACGTCAGCACGGCAGATGTCTCGACAAGCTCGACATGACACGACCTAGGGAATGCCGGCTTGTGTCGTGCGGGCGTGATGAGGTCCTTCGGCTAGCGCCTTGGGATGACAGGCGAGGAATGGGTTAGTGAAATACGCCCCACTGCCGGGGCAGCCCTAGGTCGCGGGCGAGGGGGGCAGCGGCGGTGCTCCAGATGTTGGTAAGCAACTCGTTCACGGCGTCGGCCAGCTCGATGTGGTAGTCGGTTTCGAGCTTCTCGGCCTGGCGCAGCACGGTATCGGTGCGGCGTACCACGTGGTTGAGCAGGGGCTGGTTGGGGCCGCTGAGGCGGGCCACCGAAGCGGGCTGGTGCCGGAATACGTTGTTGAGCAGGCGCACCGTCAGCTCGGCTTCGCCGAACGTGTCGCCGGTAATTTTGGCGTGGTAGCTGATCTGGTTTTGCAGCTGCCGCAAAATCAGCAGCAAATCGTTGGGCGTTTGGTGGTAGCCGCGCACCGGGTCGTCGAGCCGCTCGCGCAGCCGCTCGCGCCGGTCCTCCAGGGCTTCGGGCCCTTCGAGCAGGCGAAACTGCAGCTGTTCGGTCAGCACCTTGTCCTGGCACACCAAGCGCACCAGCAGCTGGTCCTTTTCCTTTTGCGGCAGGTTGAGCAGGGCTTTGCGTAAATCGGGCGGTAAGGCGGGCATGTAGTCAATTGGATATAGGCAAACAACAACGCGCGGGTAGTTTTTGCTTCCGAAAGTGCAGTTTTTTGCTGTGTACGCAAGCCGTGCGGCCGGGGATAGAAGGCGAAGCCCGAAAAAAGCTGCCCTCCTCAGCTGAGGAGGGGATGCCGCGACGCAGTTGCGGCTGGGGTGGTTGGCCTCGCATCAGGTGGTAAAATCACCCGAATAGGTCGTCTGATGAAAGAACGTCATGCTGAGCGAAGCCGAAGCATCTCTACCGCTTCGTTGGGATTAGTATCAGGAGAAGCGGTAGGAATGCTTGGTTGATGCCTTCCTTTGGTTCGGCAAGCGCAGCATGACAGACGCAAGGAGTAGTCCCAGGTAGTTTTAGCACTAGCCTTTCAACCACCCCTAGCCCCTCCTCATCTGAGGAGGGGAACTAGCTTTTAGCTCTAGCTTCTGGTCTTTGCTTCTTTCTCGTCCTCAACCACCAGAGTAGCCGATGCCGGTACCGCTACCGGGTGCTCGGGGCGGTCGGCGGCTACCTCGCTTTCGGGCGGTACGTGGCCGGCCAGGGCCCAGCGGTGGCGGGCTTCGTCGAACTCGTTTTCGCTTTTGGCCACCACCACGGCCGCTACGGCGTTGCCGATGATGTTGGTAATGGCCCGCGCTTCCGACATAAACCTGTCGACGCCGAGCAGCAGCGCCATACCCTCGACGGGAATGGTTTTGGTAGCGGCCAGGGTAGAGGCCAGCACCACAAAGCCCGAGCCCGTAACGCCCGCCGCGCCCTTGCTCGTCACCATCAGAATACCAATAATAGTAAGCTGCTGGCCCAGGCTTAGCGGTATGTTGAAGGCCTGCGCCAGAAAGATGCTGGCCATGGAAAGGTAAATGGTGGTGCCATCGAGGTTGAAGGAGTAGCCCGTGGGTATCACCAGGCCTGCCACCGAGCGCGAGCAGCCGTAGGCCGTCAGCTTGTCAATCAGCCGCGGCAAGGCCGATTCGGACGACGACGTGCCCAGCACAATCAGCAACTCTTCCTTGATGAAGCCCAGCAGCCGCCACAAACTGAAGCGGTAGTAGCGCGCCACCAGCCCCAACACCCCAAAAATGAACAAGGCCATCGTCAGGTACACCGAGGCCATCAGCTTGGCCAGCGGAAGCAGCGTATGCAGGCCGTACTTGCCAATGGTGTAGGCCATGCCGCCAAAGGCACCTAGGGGCGCCAGCTTCATTACCATGCCCAACACCCCAAACAGCACGTGGCTCAGCCGATCGAATGTGGCAATAAGTGGCTGGGCCACGGCCGCGGGCATGCGCGTGAGGGCCAGGCCAAACAGCACCGCCACCAACAGTACCTGCAGAACGTCGCCCTCGGCAAAGGCGCCCACCATGCTCTCGGGCACGATGTGCGTGAAAAAGGCCACCCAATCCATGCCGGCGGCCTGCTCGGCGTACTGCTGGGTTTCGGCGGCCTTGCCGGTGGCGGCGGCGGTATCGATGCCGCGGCCGGGCTGCACCAGGTTGGCGGCGGCCACGCCCAGCAGCAGGGCAAACGTGGTAATCAGCTCGAAGTACAGCAGCGCTTTGCCGCCCACCCGGCCCACTTTTTTCAGGCTGCCCATGCTGCCAATGCCCAGCACCACCGTGAGGAAGATGATGGGCCCAATGAGCATTTTGATAAGCCGGATGAACGTTTCGCCCACGGGCTTGAGGGCGGCCCCCACGCCCGGGAAAAACGCGCCCAGCAGCACCCCCAGGGCAATGGCAGTAAGTACCTGAAACGTTAGGTTGCGGGCGAGTTTTTTCATGCAGACGGCGAGCCAGCCGGCAAAGTAGCAAATGCCCGCGGGTGGCGGGGCGGGTTGGCGGTGTCGTTGGGGCATTACTGCCGCTGCCGGGGCCTGATGGTGTCTGCGCTACCTAGGGTTGCGGGTACGCACAGCTCGCACCAGTAGGCGGCTGCATTGCCACAGCGCGGCTACGCAAGCCAGGCATACTAGCAAGGCCGGGTAGCGCCAGGCAGAGGTTGCCAGAGGCCCGGCCACCGCGGCCGTTTGCGGGGCGAAGCTGGCCAGCCACTGTTGCCAAGTGGGCATGTATGGTAAAGGGTAGGCCAATTGAGTTGAAAACCCGCAAACCCAAATTGGGGTTACCGGCTTCGGGATGTCGCTAAACAGAAACAGCGAGTAAGTTGAGCCCAATGGAAAGCAGGCATATTTTTTCAGGCCAACCCTTGAAGGGATGTCCAATGCCGTTACCAACGATTGGTACCGCGCGTTGGGACCGAACTTAATTTGAATTCCCCACACATCATTCGGGGATTTAGCCAGGGTGGCAGCGGCAGCTTGCAACCTAACCAGCTTCAGCGAATCAGCATAACGGTTGCCGGTTAGCTCTGTCGTACGCCAGGCACGTTGGGCAATTAGTTCCGCATATTTCGGCCCCATGATCAACCCTGTATAAGTTGGGTCGGCGTAGGGCAACGGTGGAAGCGTTACTTGCATTACGTGCTGCACCTGAGCACGCTTGTCCGTGCGGATAAACGTGCAGCAGACCCAAAGGCCCCACGCCAGCACCAACAGCCCCGCGGGGAAAAACAACTTGCGCGAATGGCGGCGTACGGTATACATAATGCTGGCCCTAGGTACCCAAGGTAACAACTACGTTTTAGAGCACGAAAAAGGCCCGCCTAGGTAGGCGGGCCTTTTTGCAACGCAGGCACTAAGCAAAGCTTACTTCACTAAGCTGAAGCGGTTGGTTTTGCTTTGCCCAGCGGTGCTGACGCGGTAGAAGTACGTGCCCGAGGGCAGCTGCTCGCCGTGCAGCGTTACCGATTTCACTTCACCGGCTTGCACCTCGGCATCGTAGAGCTTGGCCACGCGGGCACCTAGGGCGTTGTACACCTCAACCACCGTCCGGCCCGATTTAGCCACCGAGAACGTGATGGTAGCATCGGCGCTGGCGGGGTTGGGGTAGAGCGAGGTGCTCAGGCCGGCCTCCGCTTTCACGCTTTGCGCCGCGGCGGGCCCGGTGGTGGTGAGCGAGGCCGTGAGCGAGCTGGTGCTCGGGGCCACCGAAATCACGCGGCAGTTGTCGAACAGCTCGTTGATGGCCGCCACGGCCCCGCTAATGTCGCTGAAGCTCGGGGTAGCACCGTTGGCGGTGTAGTTCTGGCCGCTCAGGGCTCGGTTGGCCAGGACCAGCAGCCCGCCCACCGTTCGCGAGGTCCCTAGGTTCTGGAGCACACTGGCGGCAATGGTGCGCGTTACCGTGGGCGACAGGAACCCGTTGTCGGTACAGTTGATGGTGCTGTACGTGGTCATCGTGGCCGAAAGCGGGATGCCGGCCAGGTTGCTGCTCAGGCGCGCGTTCAGGCTGAGCGCCAGCGTTTGGCCGATGAGCACGTTGTTGAACTTGCCGTTCTTCAGGATGGAAGCCGGAATGCCGGCGCAGGTGCCCGCCACCCCGTCAACCGTGTAAGCCACCCCGCTCGGGAAAGCACCCGCCGAGCCACCGGCCGGCATGCGGTCGACGATGCACTGGCCCTGGTTGGCCCCAAACGTGAGGCTGCGGCTGCTGGGGAACTGCAACGAGGCAGGTATGCCAATGGTGAGGGGCGTGGTGCCCAGCAGCTGGTTGATGAGGGCCAGGCGCCGCAACGAGGTGTTGTTGCAGAGCGCGCCCTGGTCGTTGCTCCAGCCGCCTTGCGTGAGCGTGCACACCTTCACACCGCACACAATCACGTTTACCTGCACGGCATCGGAGGGCGCGGAGCAGGCCACCCCGCCGAGGGTGCTGGTGGCTACGCGCCGGAACCAGGTGGGCACGTTAATCGGGCCGGGCGCGTCGTAGGTTTCGCCCGTTGCCCCGCCGATGTCGGCAAAGCCTGCGGTGGCGCTGGTGGTGCTGCGCTGCCACTGGTAGGTTATAATGCCGCCGCCGGTGCCGGGGGCGGCGTTGCTAAACGCGGCCGGGTCGCCGCCCACGCACACGGTGCTGCCGCCGTTTATCCTGCCCGGCGCCACGGCATTGGGCGTTACGGTAAGCTCGTTGCTATTGGCCGAGCATTGCACCCCGTTCAGGGTGCTGGTAGCCACGCGCCGGTACAGCGTGGTTTGCGTTACGGCCGGGGCATCGTAGGTGGGGCCGGTAGCGCCATCGATGTTCGTCCAGTCGCCGGCGCCCACTTTGCTTTGCCACTGGTAGGTAACCGGTGCCGAGCCCGAGCCGTTGCTCGCGTTGCTGAAGGCCGCCGGGTTAAAGGGCGCACACAGCGCGCCACCGCCGGCAATGCTGCCCGGCACCACACTGTTCGGGGTTACCTGCAGGGCGTTGCTGTTGTCGGAGCACTGTACCCCGTTGAGCGTGCTGGTAGCCACCCGCCGGAACCACGTGGTCTGGGTTACAGCGCCGGGGTCGTAAACGGCATCAGTAGCGCCATCGATGTTGGCAAAGCCAGCCGAGGCGCTGGTGGTACTCTGCTGCCACTGGTAGCTGATGTCGCCGCTGCCGGTAGCGTCCACACTGCCAAACACCGGGGCATCGTAAGGCGAGCAGCCCGTGCCACCGCCCGTGATGCTGCCCGGGCTGATGCTGTTCGGGGTTACCTGCAGGGCGTTGCTGTTGGCCGAGCACTGCACGCCATCGAGGGTGCTGGTGGCCACGCGCCGGAACCAGGTAGTCGTGTTGATCGGGCCAGGCGCGTCGTACGTGGCAAGGATAGCGCCATCGATGTCGGCAAAGCCCGTTGTGGCGCTGGTGGTGCTGCGCTGCCACTGGTAGCTGATGTTGCCCGCGCCCGAGCCGGCGGTGGGGCTGCTAAACGCGGCCGGGTCGCCGCCCACGCACACGGTGCTGCTGCCCGCAATTTCGCCGGGGCTCACGCTGTTCGGTTGCACGCGCAGCACATTGCTGGTAGCCGCGCAGGCTACGCCATTCAGCGTGCTGGTAGCCACGCGCCGATACCACGTGGTTTGCGTTACGGCCGGGGCGTCATAAGTGGGGTCGGTAGCTCCGCCGATGTCGGTAAAGCCCGCCGAGGCGCTCGTGGTGCTCTGCTGCCACTTGTAAGTTACGTTGCCGCTGCCGGTAGCGCCCACACTGCCAAACGCAGGGGCGTCGAAGGGCGAGCAGAGGGCGCCGCCGCCCGTGATGCTGCCCGGCGCCACGGTGTTCACGGCCAGGCTAACTGCCGCGCTGGCCGCGCAGGCCGGCGCCGCCGTGTTGCTCACCTTGGCGTATACCGTGCCCGTGGCCGAGCTGTAGGCGCCCGGCGAGGTAATGGCGTTGGTCAGGCCCGCGTCGCTGAACCAGCTGATCGACACCCCGGTCTGGCTGCCCTTCACGGTATTCTCCAAGGCGGTTAAGTCGAAGGTAGCGGTGGTGCCGCCCTCGGTAGCGGGGCACAAAGTGGCCGAGGCCGCGGTGGCCGTGGGGGTAGCGTTTACGGTTACGTTGCCCGTGGCAGGCTGCGAAGCGCAGCCGTTGGCGCCACGCACAATTACGGTGTAAGTACCTTGGGCCGTTACATCAATGCTTTGCGTGGTGGCCGAAAAACCGCCCGGGCCGCTCCATTCATAGCTCAGCGGCGCCAGCCCGCCCTGGGCCGAGGCCGTAAGCCGCACGGCGGGGTCGGCGGAGCAGCGCGTGGCCGAGTTTACTTGCGCGACGGGTTTTGTGTTGAACGCACCACCCGCAAAATCCTGCAGCGAGGCGTTTACCGAGGGCGAGTTGCGCGTTTCGAGCAGGAAATTGGTGAAGCATGGGTCAAGGTTAAGGTTCCCTAGGTCAACAAACCCTTCGAAGAAAGAGCCCTGCACGTAACCGCTGCCGCTTTTGGGCGTGTAGGCCCAGGTAGGATAGCTGGGTACTGGGTAACCTTGGTCGTTTACGGCGGCGTTGGCATTGGCCAAGCTGGCGGATACTGTTTGCAAGGAGCCACCGCCTTCGTTGCCGCCCGAGCCAACCCACTTCAGGATGGTGATGTTGACGTTGCCGCCGCCATCGGTAAAGTTGCTGAGCACCAGCAGGTCGCCCACGGCGTGCGAGCCGCTGAATACGTTGGCGCCGTTTACGGTAACGGGGCCAACACCGTTCTTGAAAAACCAAAAGCCGATTTGCGCTACCCCGTTGATGGCCGTTCGGTCGCCGAAGAAGTAAAGTTTGGAGCCGATTAGCGCCGCACCGGCGTTGGTAATGTCGCCTTTGTCGTTGGTGTTGCCCAGGCTCCAGCCCCAGCCGCTAATTGGGTCGGGGTCTTGCGAGCCGTTGGTGAACTGGTCGTCGCCGGTGTTGTTGGCATCCACCTTGAACGACGACACATAATTAGGCTGATTGAGCACGGCCGGCCAGTCGCCCGGGTTGCCGTCAATGGTAATCGATTGGGCCGTTGCCGTTGAGCTCAGGGTAGCTAAGCCAAGCCACAAAAAAAGCCCCCACAGCAACGTATTTGTGCCGTTGAGGCTTGATGCCGTGGCTTTTCCTGTCCGCTTTCGGAGTAGAAAAAAGCTGTCCATAGAAGTTAGGTGTGTGGAAGTAGGTAGGGCGGAGGTGCAGGCAATACCTGGCCTACCCGGGCCTGATGAGCCGGAGCAGGAAAGGCCGGAAGAGGAGGTGGGCTTCGGGCACCTAGGGTAGTGCCGAAGGCTAAAGGAGGATTGCACCGCCCCGGGCGCCGGGGGCGGGCAGTAGCTAAAAACGACAGCTTGCGATGGCCGTTGGATTGCACAATTTGGCCGTTAAGCCTTAGCGCGGGCTCAGCAGCGCATGCCTGTTGCGGTTGGCAAGCCAGCAACGGGCAGCAAACTCAGCTCCGAGCAAAGCCTCGGGCGGCGCTTGCGGATCGGAAAAGCAACGTCAACGGTGGGCTGGGCGGGCGGTAGCGGGCGGGCTGGCGGGTGCGTCAACACCTACCACTGAATATACCATTAAGCAACTGCCCTTCGCAACTAAAACAATAAAATAATTCATACAAAAGATAAGATAAGTCATATAATTTTAAAAGAATGCTGTGGCTAGCTCAAAACAGTGCCCCTGGCCCCGGCAACGAGGCAGCGGGAGCAAGCCCTGGGGTCGCCAACCCCACGGCGCGCTTTGGCGTTGGGTTGCTTACTTCGCAGCCCCTTACCGCCGCCATGCCCCAACGTGTTCTGCTGCTTGCAGCTTTGCTGAGCGCCCTAGGTGCCCAGGCCCAAACCCCGCCTGCCACCGATACCACCCGCCGCGCCGTGGCCTTGCCCGAGGCCACCGTAATTGGCTATGGGCAGCGGTTGCCGCTGCGGCGCACGGCGGCGGCCGTGGGCGTGGTAGATGAGCAGGTGATTCGGCGCTTCAACGAGGTGTCGCTGACGCAGGCCGTGAACACGCTGCCGGGCGTGCGGCTGGAGGAGCGCGCCACGGCCAGCTACCGGCTGAGCGTGCGGGGCAGCACCATCCGCTCGCCGTTTGGGGTGCGCAACGTGAAGGTATACTACAACGACATACCCTTTACCGAAGCCAGCGGCAGCACCCCGCTCAACCTCCTCGACCCGGCCACCCTAGGTAGAATTGAGGTGATAAAAGGCCCGGCAGGCAGCGCCTACGGCGCAGGCACGGGCGGCGTGGTGCTGCTGGGCAACCGCCGGCCCCTGCCCGGCGAGGCGCGCGTGCAGCTTGGGTTGGCGGCGGGCTCGTTTGGCTTGTGGCGCTACTCGGCCGTGGCCGAAACCGGCAAAGAGGGCCGCACGCTGCGGGCGCAGTACACCCGGCAGGAGCTCGATGGCTACCGGCAAAACAGCGCCCAGCGCCGCGACGTGCTGGCGCTGGACGGCGAGCTGGCTACCTCCGAAAAGCAAACCATCAGCCTCAGCGCCCTCTACACCGACCTCGATTACCAGATACCCGGCAGCCTCACGCGGGCGCAGCTCGGGCAAAACCCGCGGCAGGCCCGGCCGCGCAGCGCCGCCGGGCCCGGCACTTTGGAGCAGCGCGCCGGCTACCGCTCGCGCACGGCGCTGCTGGGCGCCACGCACGAGTACCGTTTTTCGGCGGCCTTCAGCAACAAAACCACGCTCTACACCACCGGCTCGGTTATTCGCACGCCGTTTTTGGTTGATTACGAGCGCAACACGCAGGTGGGCTGGGGCGGGCGCACCAGCTTTGGCTACCGTACCCTGTTGGCCGGGTTGCCGCTGCGCCTCACGGCCGGGGGCGAGGTACAAACCGCGTTCGAGAACTCGCGCAACTACCAAAACCAGGGCGGCACCCCCGGCCCGCTGCGCTACGACGACGAAATCCGCACGGCCACCGGCTTTGCGTTTGGGCAAGCCGATTGGGAACTGCCCTACGGCTTTCTGGCCACGGTGGGGGCCAGCTACAACCGCCTGCGCTACCGCATCTACCGCGTGTCCGATGCGGCCTTGCGGCCCAACAATTACCGTTTCGAGCGCAGCTTCCGGCCCGAGGCGTCGCCTAGGGTAGCGCTGCTGAAGGAGCTGACGCCGCAGGTATCGGCCTACGCCAGCGTAAGCAGCGGGTTTTCGCCGCCAACCGAGGAGGAAATCCGGCCATCCAACGGTTCGCTCAACCGCGATTTGCAGGCCGAGCGCGGCACCAGCTACGAGGTAGGCACCCGCGGACAGCTGCTCGGCAACCGCTTGCGCTTCGAGGTGGCGGCCTATGATTTCCGGCTGCGGCAAACCATCGTGTCGCGCACCGATGCGCAAGGGGTGCAGCTGTTCTCCAACTCGGGCTCCACGCGGCAGCGCGGCGTGGAGGTAGCCCTGAGTGGCTGGCTCTGGCAGGCACCAGCAGCGGCCGGTACTACCGCCACCGAGGCCCCGGCGGCGCCCCTGGGTTTGCGGGCTTTCGTGAGCTATGCCTACAACCACTACCGCTTTGGCCGCTACGAAAGCAACGGCAACGATTTCAGTGGCAACCGCCTCACGGGCACGGCGCCCCACACCCTGGCCGCCGGCCTCGATTTCGGCTACTCCCTGGGTTTCTACCTCAGCCCTACCACCAGCCACCAAGCGCGCATTCCGCTCAACGACGCCAACACGGAGTACGCGGCCGGTTACTGGACGTTTGCGGCGCGCACGGGCTGGCGACGCACCTGGTTTCAGCACCTCGAAACGGAAGTGTACGCTGGCCTCGAAAACGCCACCAACCGGCGCTACAGCCTCGGCAACGACCTGAACGCTTTTGGCAACCGCTACTTTCAGCCCGCACCGGGGCGCAACTACTACGGCGGCGCTACGCTGGGCTGGCGCTGGTAGGCCGAGGGAAATACACCGAAAACCGGGAGCCCACGCCCGGCTCGCTGCTGACCTGGATGCGGCCGCCGGCGTTTTCGACGCTGCGCTTCACCATGTAAAGGCCCACGCCCGAGCCCTCCACGTGGCCGTGCAGGCGCCGGAACATGGTGAAGAGCTGCTGCTGCTGCTCGGGCTCCAGGCCCAGGCCGTTGTCGTGCACGTGCAGCACGGTAAAATGCTCCTGCACCTCGCACGCAATGCGGATGTGCGGCGGGCGCTCGGGGTGGCGGTACTTAAGCGCGTTGCTGAGCAGGTTGTACACCACCGAGCGCAAATTGCGCGGCGAAAACGACACGCTGGGGCACTGGCCTAGGTCGGCCTCGAGGTGGGCGCCGGTTTGCTCGATCAGGGGCTGCAAATCCTGGCGCACGTCGTCGAACACGGCGGCCAGCGACACTTGCGCGGGCGGCTGGTCGAACTCCTTTTGCAACTTGGTAACCTCGCTCAGGTAGCCGATGGTACGCTTGAAGCGCTCCACCGAGTCGTGCATCATGTGCAGCACCGGGGCCAGCTCGGGGCTGCTGAGCGCGGCCGTGGGCAGCTGGTGCTCCAGCAAATCAAGCAGCCCCTCGATGTTGGTGATGGGCACCCGCAAATCGTGCGAGGCGCTGTAAATGAAGTTGTCGAGGTCGACGTTGGTGCGCACCAGCCGCTCGTTGGTGGCCTGCAACTGCTTGTTGAGGGCGCGGGCTTCGTCGCGGGCGGTGCGCAGCTGCTGGGTAAGGCGCTGCAAGGCCTGCTCGGCCAGTTGCCGCTCATGGATATCGAACACCGTGCCCACAATGCCCGCGTACTCGCCGGCCGCGTTGTAGCGGGGCATGCCCGCATCAATGGCCCAGCGGTACTGCCCATCGTGGCGGCGCAGGCGGTACACCACCCTGAAAGGTACGCGGTGGGCATTGGCCTCCAGAAAGGCTTGCTCGGCCGCGGCGGCATCGTTGGGGTGCACGGCCAGCAGCCAGCCGGTGCCCAGCGCCTCGGCTTCTTGCTGGCCGGTGTAGCTGTACCATTGCCTATTGAGGTAGGTGCACTGGCCGTCGGGGTCGGTTACCCAAATCATCGAGGGCAGGCTGTCGGCCATCGAGCGGAAATACTCCTCGCTTTCGAGCAAAACCTGCTGCAGGCGCTTTTGCTCGTGAATGTCGGTATCGGTGCCAAACCAGCGGGTGATGTTGCCATCGGCGTCGCGCAGGGGCAGGGCCCGCACCAAAAACCAGCGGTACTCGCCGCTGGCGGCCCGCAGGCGCGCTTCCACCTCGTAGGGCGTGCCGTGCGCCAGCGAGTTGTGCCAGTGCTGCTGCAGCCGGGGCAAATCGTGCGGGTGAAAGTAGGTCGTCCAGCCGTTGTTCCGGCACTGCTGCCAGCTGCTGCCGGTGTAGCTGTACCACTGCTCGTTGTAGTAATCAACCTCGCCGTGGGGTTTGGCCGTCCAAACCAGCTGATCGATGGCGTTGGTAAGCGTAAGCAGCTCTTGCTGAAACTGCTGCATCTGCTGCTGCGCCACTACCTGCCCCGTTACCTCGTAGGTAAACACCACTACGCCGTCGGTGCGCCCGTGCTCATCGAAACTCGCCTGCTGAATGTAGTTGAAGTAGCCGTTTTCGATGGGGCCGCCGGGCGTGCGTTGCACCGGCAGCAGCACGCCCTGGGCCTCGTGCGTGATGCCCGTGCGGTACACCTGCTGCAGCGAGTGGTACGCCTCGTGGTTGGTGGCTTCGGGCACTGCCTCCAGCAGCGGCTTGCCCAGCAGCTCGCGCCCCGGAAACAGCCGCTCGTAGGCGGTGTTCACCATCTGGTACACGAAATCGGGGCCCGCCATCATGCAAATGGCCGTGGGCGCGTGCCTGAACAGCCGCTCCAGCCGGTTGTTCAGCTGCCGGTAATCGGTAGCGGCGGCCGCACCTGGGGCGGCGGGCTCGGCAGGGGCAAAGCTCAGGGTTAGCTCGTGGTGCTGGCACTGCACCGCCAGCTGCCAGGCCGGGGCCGCGCCCCCGGCGGGCAGCAAGGCCTGCTGGGGCTGGCCCGAGTGGTAAGCCGCCTGGCAATGCGCCAGCACCCGCTGGGCACCTAGGGCGGCAAAGCAGTGGCTAAGCGGCAGGTTGGGCTCGGCGGGCAGCTGCAGCACCCGTTGCGCGGCCTCGTTGAGGTGCGTTACGGTGAAATCGGCAGTACCGGGTGCCGCGGGCCGCAGCAGCGCCATGGGCGCCAGCGACACGTTGAGCACGGATTGGGCCAGCGTTGAAGCAGAAGTTGGGTGTTTTGACAAAGCCGGGAGAGGAGGCGCAGCACACAACTGCCGCCCGAAGGTAAGACTATGGAAATACGTGGGCGGTGCGCAGGCAAAACCAAGCTCGCAACGCCTGTTAGCGGTTGGGGCGCATGGCCCCTAGGTGAAACGCAACCGGGCGTGGGCGGGCAGCCAGGGTTCGGGCGCAAGGCGCACATACCGGCCACGCATTTTGCGCCCCCGGGCGGAAGTTCGGCAGCACGTAGCCACGCAACCGCATTCCGCGTACAAAGCCCGGATATCCACCGAAATGGAGCGACTTCACCCTTCTTTGCGGCATTTGCAACAGCTACACGAGCAGCTGCTGGGCCTGCATGAATATACGCCGGAGCACCACGGCGAGATGCTGCGCCTAAGCCAGGAGGCCCTGCCCGAGCTCGAGCGGTTGGCTGCCGTTGACATTGCCGGGCCCTGGCAGCGGCAAGTGCGCGCGAGCCGCGAGTTGGTAGAAATGGCCGTGGCCGAAGCTACCAAGCCCGTGCCGCAGTGGCGGCTGGTACGCACGGCCCTCAACGGGGCGCTGTACCCGTGGGCGCATTTGCCGCGGTTGCCGCGCCCCTCGCCCAACGCCGGCACCTAGGCGCCGCCGCTACACCTTAATGGCTTTGCCCTTGCGGGCCGACTCGTAAATGGCCATGATGTAGCGCACGTCGCGCAGGCCCTCCTCGCCGGGGGTGCGGGGCGTTTTGTTTTGCCGGATGCACTCCGAGAGGTGGTCTATTTCGGCGGCAAACTGGTTGCCTTCCTTTAGCTGCGGTTCCTCTTTGCCCTCGGGCTTCCCGATTTTCATCGTGTGCTTGTCGTAGTCCGACAGCGGATCAAGGTCGAGCCAGCCTTTGTCGCCGAACACGCGGCCGCGCTTCACCGATTCGTAGCTGTACGACGACGTGCAGGCGGCCAGCACCCCGCTCGGAAAGCGCAGCGTAAAGGCCACGTTGTCTTCCACTTCCTTAAATCTGGGGTCGTTGGGGTCGGAGGCAACCTGGGCGGTTACTTCCACGGGCTCCTCGCCGGCAAAGTAGCGCGCGGCGTTGAGCGAGTAAATGCCGATGTCCATCAGCGAGCCGCCGCCGGCCAGCTTTTTCTGCACGCGCCAGGTGTCGGCCTGGTCTTCGGCGGGCTTCACGAGGCGGCCGTGGTCGGAGGTGATAAAGCGCAGCTTGCCCAGCTCGCCCTTCCGGATGCGCTCAATGGCATTCAGGTTAAACGGCTCGTACTGGCAGCGGTAGGCAATCATCAGCTGCTTGCCCGCTTTTTGGCAGGCGTCGATCATCTTCTGGCAGTCCTCCACCGAAGTGGCCATGGGCTTTTCGCAGAGCACGTGCTTGCCCGCCTGCGCCGCCCGGATGGTGTACTCGGCGTGCAGGCTGTTGGGCAGAATGATGTACACCACGTCCACCTCGGGGTTGTCCTTCAGGCTGTCGAAGTTCTGGTAGCTATAGATGTTCTTCTCCTGAAGCCCGTATTCCTGCGCCAGCTTCCGGGCTTTGTCGGGCGAGCCGCTCACCAGGGCAACCAGCCGGGAGTGTTGGCAATCCTTAAAGTTGGGCATGATTTGCTCGGTGGCGAATTTGCCCAGGCCCACAATGGCCCAGCCGAGTTTCTTCTGATCGTTGTTTTGCATAGCGGCGGTAAGAGGTTGAGCGAGCGAGGCAGCGGCAGCGCCCGGGCCGGCCAGCGCTGCCAACGCAGCACCCAGCCCGGCCTGGCGCAAAAACTGGCGGCGCGAATCGGCAGCATTCATAAGCAGTGCGCAATTGGCCAATAGCAGGGCTAACGGCCTGGCCCAAGCCGGGGTTGCGGGGCGCCGCACCGGCTGGCTGCCTAGGTGCCGCAGCCCGCGCGCCACCTAGGCAGCACCCACTACCAACGGCACCGCCCGCCCCCGGGCTGCCGTGAGCCGAGGAGCGGGCGGTGCCGTTGCTGATCAAAACCAGAGCTGCCGACCTAAGGCCGCCACACCACGGTAAGGCCGGCCGCGCCGGGGTAGGCCAGCGGCGCTACGCTGTAGCGGCCAGGCAGGGGCTTGCGCCCCCAGCGGTTGCGGTGCGTGAGGTACCCCAGGTGCGCCGACAAAATGCCCACGCCGGCCCCGGCCACCACATCGGATTGCCAGTGGCGGTTGTTGAGCATGCGCAGCGCCGCTACGCTGGTGGCAATGGTGTAGGCGCCCACGCCGTACCACTGGCTTTGGTCGCGAAACTCGGTGTGCACAATGCTGGCCGCCAGAAAAGCCTGCGCCGTGTGGCCCGAGGGGAAGGAGTTGCGCGTGCTGCCATCTGGGCGCAGCACGTTGGTGGTGTGCTTGAGCGTGAAGGTGGTAGCGGCGAAAATGGCTTCCGATTTCAGCATCACCAGCAGAATGTTCAGCCGGTCGTTGCGGGTTTCGACGCCGGCCAGCTCCACGGCGGCCAGCTCGAGGTACGGCACGAAAATCAGAATATCGTCGGCGCGGGTGCGGAAGTTCGGAAACTGCCGCTGAATGTCGCGCTGCGCATCGTAGCTGCTGTACAGCCCGCGCCCGTTGATGGTGCTGACACCGTAGCCGATAAGCGCGGCCGGCACCACGGTAGCGCGCACCAGCTTGCCCTTGCACCAGGGCTTTTTGTCGGCGGCCGGGATGCCGCCGGGGTTTTCGTACTTCCGGATGGTATCGGGCGGGGCCGTGGGCGCCCGGGGCGTTTGGGCCTGGGCCACCACGGGCAGCAGGCCGGCCAGCAAAAGCAATAATCGGGGTGCAGACATACAAGCCGGAGTACCCGCAAAGGCACTCCGGTGTTAAGGTTGAGCTAACAGCGCTGAATTAGCCTAGGCCACCTCGGGCAGCACCAGTACGGGCAGGCGGGCCTCGCGCACTACGGCCGCCGTTACGCTTTCATGAAACAACTGCCCCAAAAAGCTACGACGGCGCGCTACCAGCAGCAGCAAATCGGGTTGCAGCATGGCGGCCGCATCGGCAATGCCCGCGGCGGGGCTGGCCCCGCTGAAGCCGTTGGGCTGCGCGCTGGCAAAGCCCGCCGTGAGGCCGGCGTGCTGGGCGTTGGCAAAGGCGCGGGTGGGGTCGTTGGTTACTTCTTCGTCGCTCACGTGCAGCACGGTAAGCGCGGCGCTGCCCAGCAGGGGCTGCAGCGTTTGGGTGGCGTGGGTAGTGGGCAGCGGCTGATCGTCGATGGCCAGCAGCACCTGGCGCGGCGGCACGGTGCCCGAGGCGTTGTGCGGCACAATCAGCAGGGGGCAGGCCACGTGGCGCAGCACCTCCAGCGAGGTGGTGTGAGCCAGCTCTTCGGGGGTGTTGCTGAGGTCGGGGCGGCCCACCACTATTACCGAGGCCTTGTGGCGGCGGGCTGCGGTGGCCAGCTCGGTGCCTACATCGCCGCGCTCGAGGGCGCAAGTAGCCCGCACGGCCGCCGGCAGGGTGCGCAGGCGCTGCTGCAACAGGTCGTTGGCCTGGCTTTCGGAATAATCGGCAGCGGCGGTAAAGGCGCGCGGGCTTAGCAACGAGGGGCGCACGTGCAGCAGCACCAGGTGCGCGCCCGCCGGCGCGGCCAGCGCGGCGGCGTACTGCAAGGCATGGTCGGCTACGGGCGAAAAATCAGTGAGAACAAGCAGGGTGAGCATGGCAGAGGGCTTTAGCCGGGCACCTGATAACGGCGCGTTGGCGCTGCAGTTTACAACCCGCGTGTTAATGGGTGATTACCTGGGTTAAAAAAAACGCCTTAGGCAGCCCCGGGTGTTGGGTATTGATGAACGCACCTAAGCCCTCGGGCGAGTGATTATGCGCTAACGACAGCCGCCGGCGGTTCGGCGGCCGAACTTTCGGTGCCCACGGTTGAGCTGCGCCGCTCGAGCAGCACCACGTTGCGCCACACCCCATGCAGCTGCCCGATCCGCTCCCGAAAGCCGATGGTGCGGAAGCCCGCCTTGGCGTGCAGGGCCAGGCTGGCGGCGTTTTCCTGCAAAATGCCGGCCTGCAGCGTCCAGATTCCGTTGGCCTCCGCCGCCTGCACCAACGCTTGCAGCAGGTGCAGCCCCACGCCCTGGCCCCGGGCATCCGGCGCAATGTAGATGCTTACTTCGGCTACGCCCCCGTACACGCAGCGGCCCGAAACGGGGCTGAGAGCTGCCCACCCCAGCACTTGGCCGCCGGGCCCCAGGGCCACCAGGCGGCTGTGCCCTAGGTGGCCGGCATGCCAGGCAGCCCACTCAGGTACCCGGGTTTCGAAGGTGGCGTTGCCGGTGGCAATGCCCGCCGCGTAAATAGCTTGCACGGCGGGCCAGTGATGTTCGGTTAACGGTTGCAGCAGCATCGGAGCAGGGGTTCGGAGTACAGCAAAAGTTGCCAGCGGCCGCCTCAGCAGCTGCCGCTGGTGCCGCAGCACGCGGCTGCCGGGGCCGCGGTGTCGAGCAGCGTAAAGGCCATTGGGGCGGTGGTCAGCACCTCGGCCGCGCTGGGGGCAATGCAGCACTGGCTGGCTGCTCCGGCCGTGTCGTGGTCGTCGTAGTGCGGGTCGTTGAACTCGGCGTCCTCATGAAAGTAGTACACCTCCCATTCTACGCCGTCGGGGTCGTTTACCCAAAACTTATCTTGCTTGGCGTAGCAGCAGTTGGTGCCGATTTCCTGGCGCTGTACCAGCCCCGCCGCGTTTGCCACGGCCAGGCGCTGCTGCAGCTGCTCAGGCGTTTCTACCTGAAAGCCCAGGTGGCCGAAGTGACTTTGCACGCGCGTTGGGTTCTGCACAAACGAGATAATCAGCGAGGGCTGCTCGAGCACGTACTTGGCGTAGCCGGGTTTAATCTTATCGGCGGGCTGGCCGAAAAACGTGTCGTAAAAGCTGATGGTGGCCTGGATATCGGACACGTACAGCGAAACGTGCATGCGGGGGAAGGAAGCGGTTTTCATAGATCAGAAGGGCGGAAAAAAGGTTGAGGAATGGGCAGAGAGGCGGCAGCACCTAGCAGGCGCAGCCAGCCGAAGCGTCGGTGGTGTTGCAGCAGGCGGCTTGTTGCAGAAAGGCGCCAAAGTGTTGCTGCACGCGGCTGAGCGTGTCGGTGTCGAGGCAGTAGCACACCGTGAGGCCGTCGATGTCGCCCCTGATCAGCCCGGCAGCTTTCAGCTCCTGCAGGTGCTGCGAAACCGTGGTGCGCGACAAAGGCAGCTCGGCCGCGATGTCGCCCGAAATGCAGGATTTTTTGGCGGCCAGCAGCTCGATGATGGCAATGCGGGCCGGGTGGCTCAAAGCCTTGGCTACCCGGGCTAGCTGCCGCTGGGCTTCGGTGAACCCGGAAAGCTTGGCGTAAGTCATGGATGCTTGAAGTATGACGTAAACATACGTCATAGTCAGAGCGAATGTCAAGCGCTGTTGCAAAAAAATATTCGCAACCAGCTATTTAAATACCAGCAAAGGCTTGATTGGTTGATGTATAGCCCTAGGTAACTATTTGTAAGTAAGCCAAAACAGCACGGCCCGCTACTAGGTGCAGCGGGCCGTGGCAGGGTTAGCGGGTGCGGTTGGTGGGGTCGAACCCGGTGGTATCGTCGGTGAGCGTGGGCGGGCGCGGCGTTTCGGTATCGTCGCTGCCATCGGAGTAAATGCGGTCGGGGGTGCTGCGCGACATAATCTGGCCGTGGGTTTCGCGGTTCAGCATGGCCGTGGTGCTGCCCTCGGTATTGTTGTTTTCTTCGGCGGGAGTGGGGCGGTCCTGCGCGGCGCGCTGCTGCTGTTCCTGGCGCTCCTGGCGGGCCTGGTGGTCGTCTTGCTCGTCGAATTGCGGGTGCTGTGATTTCGATGCCATGGTTGCGGATGTAAGTTCGGTACTGCCTGCGTGTACGTAGCGCGGGGCGCCTAGGTCGATAAAAAAGCCCCGGCCGTGGGGGGCCGGGGCGGGGGTATGGCGGGGGCGCAACGCTACTCGGAGCGGGCGTTGCGGTTTTCTTCGCCCGGCACGCGCTCCTCGTTGCTGAGGTGCTGCGAGGCCGGTTGGTTCAGGCCCGAGGCAAAGTCAGAGGAATCCTCGTCGGGGGCAGGCTGATCCAGAATCTGCCCGTAGGTTTCGCGGTCGAGCAGGCTCGGGGCCTTGGTGCTGGTTTCGCGTTGGTTTTCTTCGGCCGAAACCACTTTGCGCGGCTTGTCGGCCGAGTCGTCGGCGGGGGGAGTGGGGTACTGGGAATGCATGGCAGGGCGGGTAGGGGGTTAGTCGACGGGGTACAGGCTGCGGCTGGCGGGGTCAATCTGCTCCCAGTAGCGCATGCGGGGCCCCGGGGCCGCGGGCTGGGTGGCAGGTTGGGCCGGGGCGGGCGTGGCAACCGGCGCCGGGCTGATGCGGTTGCCGGGCGGTTGGGGCGTTTCGTTGTGGGGGGTGGTAGAAACCTGAGGCATAAGGATGTGGAAAAAACAAAGCCGAGCGGGTGGCAACGGCTGCTTCTTTATACGTAACAAGGGCAGTTGTGGCCAATGGGCACCCCCAAACGCTCCTTGCCACGCCTTACACCTGCTAGCCTGCCAACCCATGCACATCGAACACCAACCCGAAGACCAAACCTTTTACGCCACCTCGCACGGCTACGAAGGCGAGCTTTCGTACAGCCGCCCCGAAAACGGCGTGGTCGATTTCAATCACACCTACGTTGATGAGGAGCTGCGCGGCAAAGGCGTGGCCGATCAGCTGGCCGCCAAGGCGCTTGATTGGGCCGCCGGCGAGAAGCTGCGCGTGCGAACCAGCTGCCCCTACATGGCCAAATTCGTAGAGAAAAACCACGCGAAGTACCAGCAGCTGCTGGCCTGATAACCGCCCTAGGTGCCGCGGCATGCCAGCGCAATGGCGAGCCAGGCAGCCGCCGTGCCCGGTAACCCATCGGGCTGAACCTTGCAGCCACCGGTTTGGCTGCGCCCGACATGGCGCTTGGTTTGGCCGCTGCCTGGCACGCCCTAGGTCTGGGCACGAGCGGCCACAAAAAAGCGGCTCCGGATACCTTATCCGGAGCCGCTTTTGGTTAGCTGAAATCAGCCGGAATTACATTTCCGACTCCGATTTCATTTTCATTTTGTCCTTCTTGGCCTTCATTTTGGTCTCCTTGTTGGGCTTCATGCGGCGGCCTACGCGCATGTCGTCGGAGCCGGTGGCGCCGCTGTTCGATACGTTGGTATCGGTAGTAGTGGTGCTGGTGCCCGACATCGAGCCGCTGGTGCCGGTCGAGGTATCGGTGCCGCTCATCGTGCCGCTGCCGCTCATGGTGCCGGTGCCGGTACCCGAGCCGGTGCTCATCGTGCCGGTGCCCGAGCCCGACATGGTGCCCGTACCGGTGCTGGTGCCCGTGCCGGTGCCCATCGTGCCCGAAGAGTTGGTGTCGGTGGTAGTGCCGGTGCTGGTGCCGGTGCCGGTGCTCATGCTGCCCGAGCTGGAGCCGCTCATCGAGCCCGACGAGTTAATCATCGAACCGCCCGTAGAGGAGCCCGACGTGCCCGTGGAGGTGCCCGAGGCATCCATGGAGCTGCCGTTCATCGGCTTCACCTTCGACTTCATTTTGTCGCCGGCTTCGGTTTTGCCTTTCAGCTTCACGTTGCCATTGTCGTCGTTTTTCACCTTGGTCACGGTGCCATCGGCAGCCGTGGTCTTGGTTTTTTCGTCGTCCGACTTGGTTTTGGTGGTCTGTGCTTCGGCCACGGTGGTCACGGCGCACATAGCCAGCGCCAGCGACAGCAGGGAGATTGTTTTTTTAAGCATGGTTGGTCAGAAGATGGGAGTGGTTGGGAAAACTCAGCCCTTATACGGACAAAACGCAACGAAGGTGAACATCACCAGCTCCTCGGCCGGGCAAAGCGCCCAACCACCTAGGGCCCAAAGCCCAAAAAAGCCGCCTGCGCAACGCAGGCGGCTTTTTTGCGAAGGTAAGCTCGGCTTAGCGCGTAGGCATCAGCACGGTATCCACCACGTGGGTTACGCCGTTGCTCGATACCACGTTCGGGATAGAAACCGTGGCCATGCCGCCTTTGGCATCGCGCAGCATCACCGAGCTGCCTTTCTTCATCACCGTCAGGGTTTCGCCTTCCACGGTGGTCAGCTTTTGGCCGTCTTTCAGGTCGGAGGCCAGGTAGCGGCCGGGCACCACGTGGTACGTCAGGATGGTGGTGAGCTGCTGCTTGTTGGCGGGCTCAACCAGCGTTTGCACCGTGCCCGCGGGCAGCTTATCGAAGGCCGCGTTGGTGGGCGCAAACACCGTGAAGGGCCCCGTGCCCTGCAGCGTCGATACGAGGTCGGCCGCTTTTACCGCCGATACCAGGATGGTGTGCTCCGAGGAGTTCAGCGCGTTGGCCACGATGTCTTTGTCCGGCGTCATCAGGGCACCGCCTACCATCACGCCGCCCGCCGCTGCCGACGAGGCGTTCATCGAAGAACCCGCCGACATGCTCCCCCCGGTGGTGGTGCCGTTCATCGACGATTTCTCCTTCATCTTCATTTTGTCCTCCTTGGCTTTGGTTTTGGTTTGGGCCAGCGCCGAGGTGCTGAAACCGGTACCAACGGCCACTAACAAGGCAAGGGCGGCAAAGCTGTGCTTACGCATGGTGTTTGGGGTTTGGTGTGGATGATGAATGAGGTACTGCCGAACGTACGGCGTTCATCTTCAACCGGATTGGTGCCGCATGGTTTGCCAAGCCATGCCGCAACCTAGGGCCGTGCCGGCAGGGTCAGCAATTGCCAGCCGCCACCCAAGCACGTGCAGCGCCCGGTTCCCGGCAAGCTGAAGCAACCTGCAAGCCGTGCCTTGCTTCTGGCCAGCAAGTGTGTGAAAACGGGCATTCAACAACAAAGCCGGGCAGTGAGGAACGGCCCGGCCTTCGCAGAGTTCAGGCAGCCAGGCTAGTGTTTCATGCCACGCTTTGCCGGTCCATCGTGCGGTGGGCGTTTGCCGAGCTGATCCAGGGCGGCCCGAAAGCCGGCCGCGAGCTGCGGGGCCGGGCCGCGGCCGTAGTAGTGCAAAAACACCATGCGCGGCTGATCGAAGAGCATGTGGTTGTGCACGGCCACCACCTCCAGGTTGTGGGCGCGCAGGGTTTTGATGACGGGATTTACCTCGTGCTCCAGCATGGCAATGTCGCCCGCCACGTGGGCATCGGCCTGGCGGCCGGCAAACGCCGCCCACGAGTTCAGCCCGATGGCGGCGGTCATCTCGGTGTTCATCATCACCACCTGCAAGTCGGCGCGGCCCACGGTGTATTTGTAGGTGGGGCCGTTTACGGCGCCCTGGTAGCCCACCACTTTGTCCAGAGCCGCCAAATCGAACAGCTCCTTGCCCGTGGGGGCTGCGCCGGCGGCGGGCGTGGCGTTGTTGCCGGCCTGCGACGCGGCCGGTGTGGCACTGGGCGGCTGGTTGGCCGGCAGCAGCTTGGAGTTTTTGAGCGCGGCGGCAAACTTTGCGGCCAGCTCGGCCGGGCTGCCCATGCCGTGGATGTGCATGTAAAAAATGCGCGGCTCCTCGTAGAAGAAGTGGTTGTGCACGGCCCCCACCTCGAGCCCCTGGGCCAGCGCCGCCGACATCAGCGGGTTCACTTCTTCCTGCAGCAGCACCGTGTCGCTCATCAGCATCGCCGATTTGCCGTCGAGCGTGTGCTTGATGGCCACCCAACCCCCGAAACCAAACGCAATGGGCACCGGCTCGCCTTTGATGCGCACTTGCAGGTCGTTGCGCGGCAGCGCGGTGCAGTGTGTGGCCTGTGCCTCCACGTAAGTGCCTTTTTTACCTAGGGCCGCTTCGATGCTGGCAATTTCGGCGGCGGTGAGTGGGGGAGTAGGCGCTTTAAGCACTGCAGGAGCCGCGTTAGCGGCGCCCAGGCTCAACCAAGGGGCGGCGCCAAGCAGCGCGGTGTTGCGCAGCGCCTCGCGCCGCGAAATGCGGTGGTTCATGGGAATGAATTGAAAAGCGGATGGCGGAAAATGTAATTCAGCACGGGGCCTGTGCTGATGTTGTACGGCAAGCCCGCCACTACGCCGATATCAATTCATAGAAATAAATGCAACCATAAACAGCTCAGGGTTAGCAGCGCCCTGCGGGGGTGAGCCAGAACTGGGCCTCAGCCTACCGAGGGTTTAGCGTCGCGCGTACCTCTTAAAATGCACAAGCAGGAGCCTCGGCCACCTAACTCAGCTTATGCGCTGCCAGGGAGTATGGGCCAAGGCTGCGTATACACGCACTGGTGTTCCTGCAAAGCAAGCCTTCGCGGGCAGGGTGGTACCCTCCAATAATTGCCTCTAACAACATGAGTTAGAGTGGGCCACGCCAGCCGCTATCAACGGCCATAGCGCTCTGTGCCGCGCACGCAGCGGGGCAAAAAAACAGCTTCAAACCGCTAAAAAACAGCAGCCAACTGCCCGGCCTTTGTGCCGGAAAGCCCGGCAGCGGGTTGGCAGCGCGGGTTACCGGTTAGGGCGCAACGGCCCACTCCCGGGCCTCCGACAAATCGGAGTAAATGCGCAGCTCAAAGCCGTAGTTGTTCAGCACCGATTGGTACGTGCTGTTGATGAGCAGTTGGTTGAGCGGGTCGGTGGCTTCAACGCGGGCAAATTTGGTAATGCCGTACTCGTCCAGCAGCGGCAGCGCGGTGTGCGCAATCCACTCGATGTCGGCCGGGCGAACCGGGCCTAGTTGCCGGTCGTCGGCAATCCAGCTGCTAACGCGGTTGCGCCGCGCCGCTTCGAGGGCATCGAGCACGGCCTGCCGCAGATCGGCGCTGCTGATAAAACCTATCCATTGCGCTTCGAGGGCGCGGGCAGGGCCTTCGTCGTGGAGGTACAGGTTCAGGAAGCGGTAGGAGGCAAGAAGGTGCATGCAAGCGGGTGGTTCGGCGGCAGGGGCAACCGCAAAAAGGGTTGCGGCCCAGGGAGCACGGTTTCGGGGCGCATACTTACGCACTAACCCTGGCAAAACCAACTCGGGCCGGCAGCAGCGCCCGTGGTCCTAGGTGTCGGGGCCGGCCCGGGCCCAGGGTACCTAGGGCCGCGGGCTTGGCTTGGGGGCTTGCGTAGCTGCTGCATCCCGGCCCAAAAAAGATGCTCCGGCACCTAGGGCGTCGGAGCATCGGGTGGCAGCGCGCCGCGGTTTAAAACCGCGCGCCGATGCCCACTTGTATTTCCCGGATGCGGTATTCGGTTTCCGAAATGTAAGGCCCGGCCAGCACGCCCTCGAAGCGCGAAGCCCCCGGAATCAGTACGTTGTAGGGCGTATCGGAAACGGTGGCCGAAAGCAGCAGCCGGTTGCTGGTGTAGTACACACCCGGCTGCAGGTAGGTGTAGCTGTAGCCGTTGCGGCTTAGGTTAATCATCTGCCCCACGGCAATGCCAGGCATCAGCTGGCCGGCCTCGCCCAGCTTCACGCGGTAGTACAGGCCCCAATCGAGGCTGGCGCGCGTCAGCAAACGGCTGATGTGCTCCGAATCGTAGCTGGTAATCATGCTGTTTACGACCCGCTCGGTGTAGCCGGTGCGGTAGTTGAGGTGCTGCATGTTCAGCCCGCCCGTAATGGCCAGCACCACGCGCTCCGACAACGGCTTGAACGCCTTGGCCTGTGCGTAAGCCGAGAATGTGTTGCGCACCTGCACGCGCCGGTCGGCCTCGGTATACAAGTTGCTGCCTTGCTGCGGGCTGTAGGAGCCGCTGTGGGCCATGGTGCGGAACTGGCTGACTTTGGGGCCGCCTTCAAAATAAAATTGCCATTTGGCGGGCTCTTGGGCCATAGCTGGGGCAGCGGCCAAGCTGCCCAACAGCAGCGCAGCGGATAGGGTAAGGGGTAGCTTCATGCGGATTAGCAATTGATAAAGCGTGATGGGAAAGCACGCCCGGCCCAAGGATGATGCCAAATACTCAGTAGAGCGTATATATGAGTAGTTGAGTTTACTTAAGCACCCGCCAAAAAAACGAAAACCCGCTGCCGGTTGGCAGCGGGTTTTGAGGTGGTGGTCGCGCCAGGAATCGAACCTGGATCAAGAGCTTCGGAGACTCCTATACTATCCGTTGTACTACGCGACCAGATAGCAGCTATGGGCGGCAAAAGTAGGCAAAATTGTGGCGCTGGCAAATCGGGTTAGCATTTTCCGCGAAAATGGAGGCGTAACCTTCGACCGGTTTCAAGAGTTAAGCTTTACGCACAACCCGAAACCTAAAGCTCATTTGTATGGCCACATCCGAAAAAAAGAACCTCTACACTGCTGAGGCCCAAGCCGTGGGCGGCCGCAGTGGCCACGTACGCTCTACCACCGGTGTTATCGATCTGGATATGTCGGTGCCGGAGGGCCTCGGTGGCAAACGCGGCGCCACCAACCCCGAAGAGTTATTTGCTGCAGGTTACGCGTCGTGCTTTCAGCAGGCGCTGCTGGTAATTGCCCAGCGTGCCGGCGACCGGCTCGATCCGGATACGACGGTAAACTGCTCGGTGTCCTTGTTTCAGGAAGGCGAGGCGTATGGGCTAAGCGCTGTTCTGGATGTGGATCTGAAGAAATTCGACGATAACAAAACCATCGAGATGGTGCGGCAGGCCCACCAGATTTGCCCGTACTCGGTGGGTACGCGCGGCAACATGGAAGTGGAACTGCGCGTGAAAGGCCAGCAGGTGCCGGTGCAGGCCGAGGAAAACCTTGGCGTAGCCCAAAACGGCAACTAACGGCGCAAAGCCCACCACAACAAAAAGCCCCGCCAGCATGCTGGCGGGGCTTTTTGTTGGCAAAGTACCTAGGGCCATTAAGCCGTCTGCTCCTGGGCAGCCAGTACTTCTTTTACTTTTTGGGCGGCGTCCTTCAGCAGTACAGCCGAGTACACTTTCAGGCCCGATTCGTCGATGATGCGCGCGCCCTCTTCGGCGTTGGTGCCCTGCAGACGAACGATGATCGGCACGCGGATGTCGCCGATGTTCTTGTAGGCTTCAACCACACCGTTGGCAACCCGGTCGCAGCGTACGATGCCCCCGAAGATGTTGATGAGGATGGCCTTCACGTTCGGGTCCTTCAGGATGATGCGGAAGCCGGCTTCCACCGTTTGGGCGTTGGCTCCGCCGCCTACGTCGAGGAAGTTGGCCGGCTCACCGCCCGACAGCTTGATGATGTCCATGGTAGCCATGGCCAGGCCGGCGCCGTTTACCATGCAGCCCACGTTGCCGTCGAGCTTCACGTAGTTCAGGTTCGACTCCGAAGCCTCCACTTCCAGCGGGTCTTCCTCGTTGGTGTCGCGCAGGGCCGCGAAGTCCTTGTGGCGGTACAGGGCGTTGTCGTCGAGGGTTACTTTGGCGTCAACGGCCAGAATCTTGTTGTCCGAGGTCTTCAACACGGGGTTGATTTCGAACATGGCCGAGTCGGTGTCGTCGTAGGCCTTGTACAGGGCCGTTACAAACTTCACCATCTCCTTGTAAGCCTCGCCCTCAACGCCCAGGTTGAACGCGATTTTGCGGGCCTGGAAGCCCTGCAGACCCACGCGCGGGTCGATGTACTCTTTGTGGATCTTCTCGGGGTGCGCTTCGGCAACCTCCTCGATGTCCATGCCACCCTCGGTGGTGTAGATGATTACGTTCTTGCCCGACGTACGGTCGAGCAGCACGCTCATGTAGTACTCCTTGGTTTCCGACTCGCCGGGGTAGTACACGTCCTGGGCTACCAGCACTTTGTGCACTTTGCGGCCTTCGGCGCCGGTTTGCTTGGTCACCAGCTGCATGCCGATGATCTGCTCCGACAGTTCACGTACCTGGTCAAGGTTCTTGGCGAGCTTTACGCCGCCCCCTTTGCCACGGCCACCGGCGTGGATCTGGGCTTTGATTACGTGCCAGCCGGTGCCGGTTTGCTCGGTCAGCTTTTTGGCGGCCTCTACGGCCTCCTCGGCAGTTTCGGCCACGATGCCTTCCTGCACGCGCACGCCGTAGCGCTTAAGAATGTCCTTGCCCTGATATTCGTGAATGTTCATACTTCGGACTTGAGGTGGGTTTTCGGGTTCCGGAAATGTGCCCGCGAAAGTAGGCAATGTAGCGCGAAGTAGCACATAGTAGGGGTGCCGTTGCTCTCACTTTGTGGCGCTGCCCCTTGGGTAGCAATTACCTAGGTGCCGGCATTGCCTGGCCTCGGGCAGGGCGCCGGCCCTGCAATTAAGTGCCGCATATACTAAGCCACTACGGCCGAGTTGCCGTATAAGCCGGCTGGTACGCGTTGGGTGCAACGGCAAGCCTGTTGGCATCGGGCCTTTCTGCGTAGCTTTGTCGCTATTCGCTTCTTCTCTCATTAACACCCAGTCGGTTTGCTGCAGGCCGTCAACATTCGTAAACGCTACGGTTCGCTGGAAGTGCTCAAGGGCATCGATCTGACCATCGAAAAGTCGGAAATCGTGTCGATTGTGGGCTCCTCCGGGGCCGGCAAGAGCACCCTTTTGCACATCCTAGGTACGCTTGATACGCCCGATACCGGCGAAGTGCTATTCGACGGCGAATCGGTAAGCACCTTGAAGCGCTCCGAGCTGGCCAAGTTTCGCAACCGCCACATCGGGTTCGTGTTTCAGTTTCACAACCTGCTGCCTGAGTTCACGGCGCTCGAAAACGTGTGCTTGCCCGCGTACCTGGCCGGCCGCCACGAGCAGGAAACCCGCGTGCGGGCCCGCGAGCTGCTGGGCATGCTGAACCTGGAGCGCCGCGCCGACCACAAACCCTCCGAGATGTCGGGCGGCGAGCAGCAGCGCGTAGCCGTGGCGCGGGCCCTCATCAACTCGCCCGAAATCATTTTCGCCGACGAGCCCTCCGGCAACCTCGACTCGCAAAACGCGCAGGAGCTGCACCAGATCTTCTTTTTGCTACGCAAAGAGCTCGGCCAAACCTTCGTTATCGTAACCCACAACGACCAGCTTGCCGAAATGGCCGACCGCAAAATTACCATGCGCGACGGCTTCATTCTGGAATAGTCGAGCGGCCTGAAGCCAAGTCCGCAAAGCCTCTGAAAACGCGCCCACTCCGGGCGCGTTTTTTTGTGCTCATCACCTAGGGAATTGGCAGGCTCGCCTCAACTTCTTTGCGCTCAATGCGTTGAAGACCTACCCAAGCGGCTGCCTTAAATCAGTCCCCGAAACCCTGGCATGGGGGGCTGCGAGCTGGCTAAAGGCTTTAGCTATTCTATTTTTGAATATTATTTGTAAGTGGCTGATTTACAACAAGAAAAAATGCTAAAAATCAACCCTAAAAATGCACTAATCACCTAGGCGCCCTGTTATGAATCCGTAACACAGGACGTACTACAGGGAAATTAAGAAAGCCATGACTGAGGCACAAAAAGACAACAAAGCACCGGTTCGGAAAATGAAAGCGGAAAGCTATGACATCTCGCGCTCCGACGAGACGCTGTCGTTGGCCAAGGACTTGGCTAACTTCATCAAAGAGAACAAACTCACCACCTCGGTGCAAGGCAAAGAGTTCGTGAACGTGGAAGGCTGGCAGTACGCCGGCTCGCGCCTGGGCATCGTGCCCATCGTCGACCACGTCATCAACATGAGCACCGACACCGAAATTAAATACCAGGCCAAGGTGACGCTCTTCGACATGCGCTCGGAGCACACCGTGGGCGCCGGCTTCGCTATCTGCTCGAACAAGGAGCAAGGCAAGAAATTCTACCAGGAGTTTGCCATTGCCTCGATGGCGCAAACGCGCGCAATCGGTAAGGCTTACCGCAACATCCTGGCCTGGATTATCCGTGCGGCGGGCTACGAGCCCACGCCGGCCGAGGAAATGGAGTACGGCGGCAACGCGCCCGAAGCGCGCAGCGCCGACGCCACGCCCATGAAGGCCGTGAAAGCTGAGCAGACGGCTCCGGCTGCCGAGGCGGCCCCCGCTGCCAACGCGGCTTACGCCACGGCGCAGCAGAAGGAGGAAATCATCCGCCTGCTGAATCACCCGGTAATCACGCGTCAGGAGAAGACCAAGATGCTCCTGAACATCAACAAGCTCGATCAGGAGCGCGCCACGCAGGCCATTGCCAACCTGAAGAAAACCATCGACGACCGCGAGAACGGTCAGGCTGCTGCTTAAGCAAAGCAGTAATTATTACGAAAGCCCGGTTCCGCTAGGAGCCGGGCTTTCGTGTTTAATCGGCTAAGCCGTTCTCTTCGCTGTCATTGCGAGCCAAGCGAAGCAATCCTTCCTGTCGAGGCACAACCATTCACCTCGCACCAACCGAAAAACTTGTCAGCTGAAACAACCGCACGAGGTAAGAAGCGCTAAGTGCAGATGAACGGTTGTGCCCAGCCCAGGACCGATTGCTTCGCTTGGCTCGCAATGACAGCGGGGTGAACGGTTCTGCTCGCTTGCGTTTCGTGCGTAACTTCGTCGTCCGACAAACACCACTGCCGTGCCTGCACCTACCGACGACATCCTTTCCGTACTGCGCCAGCACTGGGGGCACAAGGCGTTCCGGTCGGGGCAGGAGGAAATAATCCGCTCGGTATTGGCCGGCCACGACACCCTGGCCTTATTGCCCACCGGCGGCGGCAAAAGCATTTGCTTTCAGGTGCCCACCTTGGCCAAAGACGGACTTTGTCTGGTCATCTCGCCGCTGATTGCGCTGATGAAAGACCAGGTAGAAAACCTGCGCAAGCGCGGCATTAAGGCCGAGGCGGTGTACGCCGGCATGAGCCACCGCGACATCGACCAGACCCTCGATAACTGCGTGTACGGGCCGGTAAAGTTTCTGTACGTGTCGCCGGAGCGGCTGCTGACTGAAATGTTTAGGGCGCGCGTGGGCAAGATGAAGGTGCAGCTGATTGCCGTGGATGAGGCGCACTGCCTGTCGCAGTGGGGCTACGACTTTCGGCCGCCTTACCTGCAAATCAGTGCCTTGCGCGAGCTGCTGCTGGGTGTGCCGGTGCTGGCCCTTACGGCCACCGCCACCGAGGAGGTGCGCCACGACATTCGGCAGAAGCTGAACTTCGGCCCCGCGGGCCAAACGTTCCAGCGCAGCTTTCAGCGACCCAACCTTTCGTACTCGGTGCTGCACACCGAGGACAAGCTGCAGCGCCTGCTGCAAGTGCTGAAGGGGGTGGGGCCGGGCAAAACGGCGGTGGTGTATGCCCGCACCCGCAAGCAAACCGAGCAGGCCGCGGCCTGGCTGCAGCAAAACGGCCTGAGCGCCGCCGCTTACCACGCCGGCCTCGCCGCCGACCAGCGCACCCGCGTGCAGCAGGACTGGACCAACGACAAAACGCGCATCGTGGTGGCTACCAACGCCTTTGGCATGGGTATCGATAAGCCCGATGTGCGCTGCGTGGTACACCTCGATGCGCCCGATTCGCTCGAAGCCTACTACCAGGAGGCGGGCCGCGCCGGCCGCGACGAGCTGTACGCTTTTGCCGTGCTGCTGTGGGGCCCCAACGACGCCCACGAAATGCGCCGCCGCGTGGCCCTGGGGCATCCGCCCATCGATGTGGTGCGGCGCGTGTACCAAGCCCTGGCCAACTACTCCGGCACAGCCGTGGGCGGGGGCGAGCTCGTGGCGTTCGACTTTGACTTGCAGCAGTTTGCCAGCACGTACCGCCTCAAGCCCATTGATGCGCACAACGCAATGCGCGTGCTTGAAAAGGCAGGTCTGGTGCAACTAAACGAGGCAGTTTTCAGCCCGGCCAAGGTGCATATCCCGCTCGACGTGCGCGATTTATACCGCTTTCAGGTGGCCAACGAGCGGCACGACCAGCTCATCAAAGCCATTCTGCGTTTGTACGGCGGCGAGGTGTTCAGCTCGTTTCAGAATATTTCGGAAGGAGCGTTGTCGCAGCAGCTGCGTTGGAGCACCGTGGATGTGCGCAAAACCCTGGAGTACCTGCACAAATCGGGCATAGTGCAGTACCAGCCGCGGCACGAGTCGCCGCAGGCGCTGTTTACCACCCCGCGGCACGATGCCGCCAAATTGCCGCTCGATGCGAGGGCCCTGGAAACGGCGCGTGAGCGTGATCTGCTGAAAACCGAAGCCGTAATCAACTACGCCAACGGCACGCGCTGCCGCCAGCAACTGTTGCTGGAGTATTTCGGCGAGCTGGATAGCAAGCCCTGCCGCATCTGCGACCATTGCCTTGCCGAAAAACGCCGGCAGCAAAAGCCAGTGGTAGCCACCGATCTGCGCGAGCAGGTACTGGCTCAGCTTCGTACTACGCCGCGTACTCCGCGCGAGCTGCTGGCTGGTTTTCAGCCCAGCCAAGCCGATGCGCTGACCTCGCTGCTGCGCGACCTGGTGGATACCGGCGTACTGCGCTACACCGATGCCGGCCAACTAGAAGCCGCCTAGGTGCTGGTGAGGTTGCGTAGGAACATGAGCATCCGGATTTACAGCGGCTACGTACTTACTGGGCCAAAAATGTAGCGTGGGCTTCAGCCCGCGTATGTCAGAACGATACGACAACGTGCTCGTTCTGATATACGCGGGCTGAAGCCCACGCTACATTACGCCCTAGGTGGGTTACTGCGCGTTGTAGGCCATGATGCCGCCCAACAGGTTGCGCACGTTCTGGAAGCCGTGCTGCTGCATCAGGGCTTTGGCCGTAGCCGAGCGGCCGCCGCCTTTGCAATGCACTACTACTTCCTGGTTTTTCAGGCCTTCGAGGTCCTCCAGCTTAGCGGGCAGCTCGCCCAGCGGAATGTTCTGGCTGCCGTTGATGCGGGTTTCCTCGTGTTCCCACGGCTCGCGCACGTCGATGATAACCGGAGCTTGGTTTTGCTGCTGACGCTCTTTTAGTTCGGTGGGGGTGATGTCGTTCATGTGGGGTTGGATGGGGTGGAAAGTTGGGCGGCACCCAGGCGGAGCCGCACCGCTAAAAAAGCGAATATCCGGCGAAGCGGCGCCTTACGGCTGCAGCACCAGGCGATGCGTGCTCAGGCTGCCGTCGGGCAAGGTGAGGCGTAATAAATACACGCCGGCAGTTACCGCGCGGAGGTTCAGTTGCGGCTGGCCGGCCTCGTTGACCGGCTGCCGCCACACCTCCCGACCTAGGGCATCAACCAGCGCGGCCCGGGCATAACGGCCTGCCACTTGCACGGTGCCGCGGCTGGGGTTGGGGTACACCTGAATGTTGGACGCAGTTTTGGGGGGGCGCGTGCCGGTTACGGTGCCCGTCATTACGGGCCGCAGCATGGGCACCACGTCGCGGTTCGAAAACACCACCCACACGCCGGTTTCGTTGTCGTAGAAAGCGTTGCGCGGCTGGCGGCTGTTTAGGTCGGCCCCGAACTGAATAAACAGGTTGGTGGCGGGCTGAATGTAGCCCACGTAGAAGTTGCCGCTCACCGGCACCGGCTGATCGAATACCACCTCCTGCAGGCCACCTAGGGCAGCATCGGTTTTCAGCGTTTTCGACTTGGTTACCCGGGGCTGCTCGGCGGGCAAGCCGTTGGGCCCGGTGGCGTCCCACACCGCAAAGGTTAAGGTAACGTCGGTGGGTACCGCCGTGCCCGGGGCCGCCGTGGCGCCGGCAAAGTAAAAGCGCACGCTCCGCAGTTGGTCGGGCCGGTTAACCGCAAAGCGCATGGCCCGCGAGGTGGCCCGCGCCTCGCTTTGGCGCAGCAGCGTGGTGCCCTCGGCCGAGCCGTCGTCGTAGGCGAAGTAGTTGTTGAGCTCGGTGATGCGGCGCACGGTGTCGTTGGGGGCGGTGCGCGGGTTGGCGGAGCTATTCAGCAGCGAAATGTAAATGCTGTGCTCGATGCGCTTGGGGTCGGAGGTAACGGGCACGGGGTTGGTGCCCACCGGCCCGCCGATGTAGAATTGCCGGGTACCGGGACCTAGGGAGGCGCCCCCCGTCAGGAACTGCCGGGGCGCGCCCGCGGGCAGCAGGCGCACCGTGCCCGTCCAGGAGAACGGGGTAGGCGGTACCGCGCCCGCATCGAGGTTGTTGAAGGTGGTGAAGGTGCTGTCGTTTAGCTCTTGCGCAGGGTTGGCAGCCGCGTTGTATTGCCACACCGGCATAGCAGTGTAGCGCTCCAGCAACGACGACAGCGGCCGGCTCAACACCACATCGGCATACGATACGTTGGTGGTGTCGCGGTTGCGGTCGAGTACCAGGTAATCGAGGTTCCAGGTGTCGCGCGTGCCAAACTGGTTGCCCGAGCTGCGGAAGCGAAAACGGAAATTGGCGTGCAGAAAACGGGCCTCGTTTACGGCAATAAAGCGCTGGGTGAAATCGGTGCGCAGCCCTTGGCTGGGCTTACGCCACACCACTACCCAGTTTTGGGTGTTGTCGAGAAACTCAAGCTGCAGAAACACCGGCCGCGTGCTTGACTGCGCCGAGGGCGCGCCCACAATGCTGCCCGCCTGCCAGAAAAAACTCAGGAAGGTGCGGTCGGCTGGGCGCACCGCGCTCAGGTCGATGGGGTGCGAGGTAAGCGTGTCGGTGAAGCTGAACGACGAGGTGGTGCCGTACGACCGGCCCTGGGCATTGAGGCCATCGAAGGTGGCAATGCCGCGCGAAGGCGGCGCCAGCGAAAAACGCTCGTTCACGAGCACACCGCCTTTGGGCTCCCAACGGTCGGGGTGGGGCGCGCCCTCGCGCTGGCCGGCAAAGTCTTCGAAAAACGGAAGGGTAAGCAGCACGTTGCCGCGCCGCGCGGTGGGGGCTTGGTGCTGGGCGGCGCGGGCCGGATCGGCCGGCAACGGGAGCGCGCCGGCTTGCTGCGCCAGTACTGCGGCCGGGCGCACGCCTAGGGCCAGCAGTAATGCACAAACGACAAATGGTAAACGTAGCCGATAAATCATGAGCGGGTAAGTTACGCACCGCAAACGTGCCAGCGCCCGAAAAGATTATGCCGCCGGGCGGTAAAGCCTAGGTGCCCGGCAACAAAAAAGCCACCCGGCAGGCCGGGTGGCTTTCGTTACGACGCTCGGTTGTTATTGCACGGCTTTGATAGGCTCCTTGCCCGCCACCCACAGGTCGACGAGCTGACCCGAGCGAATAGTCGCGTTCGGCGTAGCCTCGGGGCGCTGCTTCACAATGGTGCCTTCCTGCTGGCCTTCTTCGGGCTCCTGGTAGAAGGTTTCGCCGGGTACCAGGCCTTGGCCGGCCAACAGCGTAGCGGCTTCGTCGGCGGGCATGCCTACTACGTTGGGCACCGGGAACTCCTGGTTACCGAGGCCGTCGCCCACTACAAGGTCGACGCGGGTGCCTTTGGCAATGGGAGCCCCGGGCTCAATTTCCTTCCCGTTCACCATTTGCTTCAGCACGGCATTCTGGCGCAGATCGGGCACGAAGGTGAGCGTACCCACCGTCAGGCCGTAGCTGCTCAGGATCATCTGGGCGTTTTTCTGCGAGCCTTCCGTCAGCTTGGGCATTTTGATGACGGGCGGGTTCTTCATGGCCACCTGAATGTAGATTTTCCGGCCTTCCTTCACCTTTTCGCCCGGCTTGGGGTCTTGCGTGAGCACGGTGCCGGGCCGTATATCGGGCCGGTACGTGCTGTCGTCGACGAAGTACGCCAGGTCGCGGTCGTCGAGGTAGCTGTCCAGGTCAGCCATTTGCATGCCCGTTACTTTCGGTACCGCAATCGTCTCGCCGTGGTTGGTGGTAACGGGCAGATACACAAAGAAGAACAGGAACAGCAGCAGCAACGACACGCCCGTAATCACCAGCAGGTGCTTCAGCAGGTCGAACCAAGTATCGGATTTAAGGAAAGCCATCGGTGGCGGTTAATGAGGTTGTGAGTTGCTGAGTTTAGTAGTTGTTGAATGGAGGAGTTAGCAGGGAAACCGGTCTGTGCATCGCCCTAACTCTTCAACTCACTACTTCTCTAACTCTTTAACTGAACGCGTTTTGCCGTACTCCAGAATGCGGTCGATGAAGTCGTAGGGCGTGTAGCCGGCCAGCGCCGTTTGGTGGAAGATGCAGGTGGCGGGCGTCATGCCCGGCAGCGAGTTCACCTCGATGATGAGCACCTCTACCTCGCCGTTGTCGCGCACCCGCACAAACGCATCGATACGGGCGTAGCCCTCGATGTTCAGCACTTCGGCCACGCGGCGCAACACCTTCTTTACTTCCTCTGAAACGCGCTGGCGCTCGGCCGGGTCGGCGGCGTAGCGGGCGGGCGTAATGTTTTGCCCTTCGCCGGCCAGGAATTTCTCCTCCAGGCTCAGCACCTCGCCCGTAGCCAGGGCTTCGGAGGCTTCGAACACCTCAATGTCGCGGCCACCATCGTCGCGGCGGTGCGTCAGCAAACCACCCGTGATTTCGAGGAAGTGCTTGGCGCCGTCGCGCGAAATCAGCGTTTCAACCAGGAACACCTCCTTGCGGGGGAATTCCTCTTTAAACCCTAGGTTGAGGGTGCGGGCGGCGTCTTCGTGCAGGTCTTCCTGGTCGCGGAAAATCAGGCGAGTAAAGGCCTCCAGCTCCTGGCGGTTCTTGATCTTCTTCACCGCCGATGAGCAGCCGTCGTCCGAGGGCTTCGCGATGAACGGATAAGCGAACTGCTGTTCCAGCGACGCGAAGAAGCCTTCGGGGTCGGCTTCCCACTCCAGGCGAGCGGCCAGGCGGTGGTCGGCTACGCGCAGGCCGGCTTCGCGCAGCAGGCGGTTGGTTTCGAACTTGTTGATGGTGATGCTGCTCGACTTCACGCCCGAGCCGTTGTAGGGCAGGCCCACACGCTCGAGCTGCTGCTGCAGGGCACCGTCTTCGCCGGGGCGGCCGTGCAAGGCAATAAATACCTCGTCAACGCGCTCGGCCAGCTGCTCGAACGTCAGCTTTTCGGGCACCGCCACGGCTTGCGCGGCGTAGGTGTGCGTGATTTTGGAAGCCTCCTGCCGAATGCGCTCCAGAATGGGGTGCGGGCCGTGGCCGGCCTCGTAATGGCGCACCTTGTCGCGAATGTCGTCGGCGTTGTCCTTCAACATGATATTGATGGGCAGCACGTACAGCTGATAATCCTGCGACGAACCCGTGAGGAACACCGGCACCGGCTCGTACTTCGCCGACGACGACAGCTTCTCGTAGATGTTGCGGCCACTCTCTACCGAAATGTGACGCTCCGACGAATAGCCGCCCATAATTACGGCCACCTTGGTGCGCTGCCGCTCCTCCTGCTGACGACCGGCCACGGCCTGGTCGAGCTGGTGCAGCTTGCGGCCCAGCTTAATGGGCTGCAAACCGCCGCGGCGGCGCGCCGCCAACGAGGTGCGCACAATATAGGTGAGGAACTGCGAGGGGTTGAGCCCGATTTCCGCGGCCTGGTGGAAGAAGAACGAAGCCGGCAGCATGCCCGACGTGGTGTTCGGGTCGTTCAGGAAAATCTCGCCGCTTTCGGTGATGAAGCCATCCAATCGGGCATACACCTGGAAGCCGAACGTGCGAAACAGCTGCTCGCACTGCTCGCGGATGCGCTGAATATCGGCCTCGGGCAGCTCAATGGGCGTCACCTTGCGGGCCATGCCGGGCAGGTACTTCGAGCGGTAGTCGAACACCTCGGTGCCCTTCACGATTTCAGTAGGGGGCAGGGCCAGCGGCGTACCGTCAACATCCTCCACTACGATGCACGAAAACTCGCGGCCCTGCACGAAGGCTTCGACCAGCACCTGCTGCTCGCCCTGCACGTTGGTGAGGCGAACGGAATCCTGAAGCAGGAGGCGCTCATCGAGGGCCCGCAGCAGCTCTTCGGGATGGTAGATGAAGTTGTTAGCTGCTGGCTGTTGGCTGTTAGCTTCTTGTGCTTGAACGCCGCTAACAGCTGATGGCTGATAGCTAAGAGCTTCGTCAATAACTACCGGCAGGCCAATGCCTTCGCGAATGTCGGTGAGGTGCTGCGCCCAGGCAATGCGGTCGTGGGCACCTAGGCGCTGCCAGTCGTCGCGGGTTACGGTGCGGCGGAACAGGCTGCGCTCTACGGCGGCCGTGAACTTGGCCACGTCGGCATCGCGCACAATGCTTACGCCGATGCTCGAGCCCTGGCGCGGCGCTTTCAGTACGAGCGGCAAGCCCAATTCGCGCTGCAGGTAAGCCAGCAGGGCAGCCGGGTCGGCAGCGTCGAACTCCTCGGCCGTGAGCACGCGGAAGGCCGGCGAAGGCAGACCTAGGGCATGGATCAGGGTTTTCTGGGCAATCTTATCGATGCCGAAAGCCGAGGGCAAAATGCCGGAGCCGGAGTAGGGGATGCCGTACCACTCGAGCAAGCCCTGAATGGCGCCGTCTTCGCCGGCCGGGCCGTGCAGGGCCAGGAACGCGAAGTCGATCAGCTCGGCCAGCTCGTCGGGGCGCAGGCGGCGGCCTACCTCCGCGATGATGCGGTCTTGCTCCTGGTGGCTTAGCTCGCCCAGGCTCTCGAGGTACACCTGCAGCTTCAGGTCCGATTGCGGCACAGCCGACACGGGCGGGTAGAAGTCGCGGATGGTACCCTTGTAGAGGTACTGCCAGTCGAGCAGAATGAAGTTGCCGTGGCTGTCTACGAAGACCGGAACGGCCTGAAACAGCGACTTATCGAGGTTATCGTAAACCGTGCGGCCGCCAGCAAAGGAAATTTCCCGCTCACGCGACGGGCCACCGAAGAAAATGCCAATTCTCATGCTGCTGCAAAGTTAGGCGAAAAAAGAGCGCGCAGCCGAACGCCGTGCACGGCGAAAAGCAGCACCGGGGCAAACAAGGCACGGGCTGTAGCGCTGAGCGGTACCCGGCGCAGTCGGCGAGGCCGACCATGCGAGGCTGCGGGGTTACGGGCCATGCGGCGCGGTTCCGGATTGGCGCCTGCGGCGCCGGCGCCGAGTGCGACTCCGTGCTACATTAAGCGCCCGGCGCTTTTTGCATCACTGCCGAAAAACACCGAACTACGCGGCGCCGCGTATAAGGCGGCGTTTTCCCACCTAACCGGTTGCTCATGCAAACCATCGATCAGTACAACTTCGCCGGCAAAAGAGCCCTGGTGCGCGTCGATTTCAACGTGCCCCTCGACAAAGACTTCCGCATTACCGACGACACCCGCATTCGGGCCGCCACCCGCACCATCCGCAAAATCCTCTCCGATGGCGGCTCCGTTATTCTGATGTCGCACCTAGGGCGGCCCAAAGGCGGCCCCGAGGAGAAATACTCGCTGCGCCACCTGGTAAACCGCCTCGGCACGGAGTACGGCATGCCCGTGAAGTTTGCGCCTGATGCCATTGGGGCCGAAGCCGTTGAGCTGGCCCGTACCCTGCAGCCCGGCGAAATTCTGCTGCTCGAAAACCTGCGCTTTTACCCCGAAGAAGAAAAAGGCGACGCCCAGTTTGCCCAGCGCCTGGCTAGCCTGGGAGATGTGTACGTGAACGACGCGTTTGGCACGGCGCACCGCCGCCACGCCTCCACGGCCGTAGTGGCCGAGTCGTTCCCGCAGGCCCGCGTGGGCGGCTATTTGCTGCACAGCGAGGTTGAAAACGCCAACCGCGTGCTCAACAACGCCGAGCGGCCCTTTACGGCCATTATGGGCGGCGCCAAGATTTCGGACAAAATCGAAATCATTGAGCAACTGCTCGATAAGGTGGATAACCTGCTGATTGGCGGCGGCATGGCCTACACCTTCGCCAAAGCGCAGGGCGGCGACATCGGGGCCTCGTTGCTCGAAGCCGACAAGCTAGACCTGGCCCTAAGTCTGATTCAGAAAGCCAAAGAAAAAGGCGTGAACCTGGTGCTGCCCGCCGATAGCATCATCGCCGATAAGTTTGCCAACGACGCGAACGTGGACGTGGCGGCCAACACGCACATTCCGCCTACCTGGATGGGCCTCGACATCGGCCCCACGGCGCGCGAGGAGTTTGCGGCCATCATTCGCAACTCCAAAACCATTCTGTGGAACGGCCCGATGGGTGTGTTCGAGATGAGCAACTTCTCGCTCGGTACCGAGTACGTGGCCCGCGCCATTGCCGAAGCCACCGCCAACGGTGCCTACTCGCTCATCGGCGGCGGCGACTCGGCCGCGGCCGTCAATCAGCTGGGCTTTGCCGACCGCGTTACGTACATCTCGACGGGCGGCGGCGCACTGCTCGAGTACATGGAAGGCAAAACCCTGCCCGGCGTTGCGGCCCTAGGTTAGTAGCCATGCAATAGCATGAAGAAGGCCCCGCAGCAAGCTGCGGGGCCTTTTGCGTTTGGGGGTGAATAACGAAAGCCCGTCATCCTGAGCCCAAGCGAAGGACCTTCTCACGCGAGAACCTCCCCCCGGCCCCCTCTCCCAAAGAGAGGGGTAGTGGTTGCTATCCGGCGTCCGCACGCGAGATGTCCCGGCTGCGCCCGACATGACGTTCAGAACACGCGGTAAAGATGCTTCGCCTGCACCCAGCATCACGTGCTGGGTAGGGATTTCAGCCACGCTCCTAATTCAGGCTGAACCCAACCGGGCCGATGAGCTGGCTGCCCTGGCCGAGGAGCTTTTGCTTGTACTGCTCGTACTCGGCTTGTTTGATCACGTTGTGCTCGCGCAGCCACGTCAGGCGCTCCAGCTGGGCCTCGGTGGGCTCGAAGGGATTTACGCGCAGGTACTTGCGGCGCAAGTGCGCCACGGTGTAGGCGTGCAGCTGGGCCGCCACCGCGGGCAGTTGTTTGCCGGAGGCGCCTAGGTCGAGAAAGGGCAGGTTGCCGCGGCCGGTGGTGATAACGAAGTGCCAGTGCCAATGCTTGGCGGTGTAGGCCACCAGCACCCCCAGCAAGCCCAGCAAAATCAGCAACAGCCAGGCCGCGCTGTTGGGCTGCTCGCCGCGCAGCACGTAATCGTAACACACTTTGCCGCAGCCAAACGCCAAAAACAAGCTCAGCAGCGTAAGGCGCACCGGCACGTAGCGGTGGCGGGCCGTGCCGAGCGGCAGCAGGTCTTCGTACGAAATGGTTAGCTCGTTGTAGGCGTTGAGCGTGCGCTCGGTAAAGCGCAGACCGTCGGGCTCGAGCTTCAGCGAACGACGGGTAAAAAAGGTACGCTGTTCGAACACAGGAATTAGCAGTGAAAAGCCGGCGCAAAGATACGGCCAACGGCCGAGCTTAGGTGCTCAAACAACGCAGCGGCTAGGCGGGCAGGCCGTCTTCTTCGTCGGGGCGGCTGTAGAGGCTGATCCAGACCAGCTGCCGGAAAAAGTTGAAGGTGGCGCAGCACTCGGGGTCGGCTTTGGTAGCCTTGCCGCGGGCGTGGCGCACAAACAATTCGCGGGCTTCGGCCTCGGGCACAATTTCCAAGCCGCGCACATAGGCGGCATCGGCCTTGGGCAGGGCGCCCAGCTGCACCAGGTCGTCGGGGGTGGTGACGTCGCTGATGTCGCGGTGGCTGAGGCCAGCCTCCAGCATGTGGCCAGCAATACGCTCGGCCAAAGCCCAGCGGTATTCGGGGGTGGAGCGGTCGGTAGCGGCGGCAGCGGGGGAGGGAGCAGTGGTGGTAGCCATGGCCCTAGGTACGCACCGGCCGCGCAGGTGTTGCCAACGGCGGCCAGCCTTAGCGGAAGGGCGAAGGTGAAAAGCACAGCACAAACACCACCAGCATCAGCCAGCCCAGCACCTGCCGCCCCGGCGAAAGGGGGCGCTCATCGGTAGCGGGCGGGTGGTAGATGCCCGTAACGCGGCCCAGCAGCAGGCCAAACAACAGCCAGCCCGGGTTGCCCTCGATGCCCGGAAACGCCACCGATACCGCCAGCTGCGCCATGAACACTCCGGCCACCAGCATCCATACCCGGCGCGGCGTGGGCAGCACCCGGCGCAGTACAAAAAACAGATACAGCACGTATACCGGCCCGCCGTACAGCCACGTTTCGCGCGGCGCGCTCAGCGAAAAAAGCCCAAGGCCCGCGTAGAAGATGAAGCCCAGAAACAGCACCGCCGACAGCTGGTTGCCGCGCCGGAACCCCAGCAGGCCGTACAAAATGTGGCCGCCATCGAGCTGGCCGATGGGCAGCAGGTTGAGGGCCGTAAAAAACAGCCCCAGCACGCCCGCCAGCAGGTAAGGGTAGTGCATCAGCTCGTTGCGGTGGGGCAGGCGCGCCGGGTCGGCCAGCAGCTGGGCCAGGGCGTGGTAGAGCAGCGGCGGGTTCACGCCAAACGACTCAGCGTTGTACACGTAGCGGGCATAATCGGCGCCGTAAAAGCGGTACTCCGGATGCACCCGGAAGAGGTATTCGAGCGGCGGCAGATGCGTGAGGCCGTACACCAGCACCGCCACGGCCACCACCAAGCCGGCCAGCGGCCCGGCAATGCCCACATCAAAAAACTCGCGGCGCGAAAAAATCTTGTCGCGGATTTGAATGACCGCGCCGAACGTGCCGATGTCGAGCAGCCCGTTCAGCATGGGTATGTAGTACGGCAGCGAGGTACGGATGCGATTGTAGCGCGCCGTGAAATAATGCCCGAACTCGTGTACCGTCAGAATACCTAGGAAGGGCAACGAATAAGCCAACCCGCGCTGCAGCTCGGCCGCCGAGGGCCACCAGCCGCTCCAGAGCGACTGGGCTGTAACCTGCTCGGCCCCCGCCACCGTGGTGGTGTACAGGGTAATCAGAAACAGCCCTAGGTGCACCAGCACCACGCGCCACACGGGGGGCTCGGGGCGCTCGTAGCGGCGCCAACGCCAGCGCAGCGGCGCGCGGGGCAGGCGGCCAACGGGCGGCGGGGGGGTGGCATCGTCGCCGGCACTAGGCGGAAGGGAGGGAAAAGGCACGGAGCGCAGCAGGTAAGGCGTCGAGAAGGGTAAGCGGCGGCTGCAAAAACAACGTGCGAATGCCCAGCGCTTCGGCCGTCCGGATGTGTTGGATACTATCCTCCACGAAAAGGGTTTCCTCGGGGCGCCAGTTCAGCTCGCGCAGCACGTGCCCGAACACCTCGGGGCCGGGCTTGCGCAGGCCTACCTCCTGCGAGTAAAACACGCGGTCGAGCACATCGGCAATGCCGTTTTGCAGGCCGTACTGGCGGCGCAGCATCTCCCGGATCATGTCGATGTGAATGCTGTTGGTGTTCGAGAGCAACGCGGTTTGGTAGCCCTCGCGCCGCAGCTCCCGGATGTACTCGATGCGTTCGAGCGGCAAATCGAGCACCATGGCGTTCCAGGCTTCGTCGAGCTGGGCATCGGTGGCGTGGTGCAGGTCGTAGTGCTGGCGCAGGCCCGCCCGGAACTCGGCCGGCGAGAGGCGGCCGGTTTCGAGGTCGTCGAACAAAGCCGACTGCGCCGCCTGCGTAAACTCGATGGTAGAGCCCGCCCGGCTCAGGGCGCGCATGGCCTCCAGCGTGCGGTTGTAATCGACGTTGATGATGACGCCGCCGAAGTCGAAAAGCAGATTGGGCAACCGCCGCGCAGGAGCAGGCATAGGAGCAAGATTTGGTAATGAGGCCGCGAAATTGGTAGATTGCGCCGCCGAAACCAACCTACTGGCTTTTCAGTACTGGTTTACAGGCCGGGCCTATAGCTCAATCGGTTAGAGCAACTGACTCATAATCAGTAGGTCGCTGGTTCGATTCCAGCTGGGCCCACCCGAAACCCTGTTTGCACTATGTAAACAGGGTTTTTTGTTTGTGGCTGATGCTGTCGCGAGGTTTAGCGGCGGTTGTTCCTGACTCGCAGCGCTGCCCGGAGGCATTGCAGGCAGCTACGCCCCAACCCATCAGCTGATTACAAGCCCCCATCATGGGTGGGGTTTCGCGCACCTAGGGTTTGCAAGGAGGCAGCCCCGGCCAAGTCAAACGGCAAGCCCATGTGGAGCGCCAACTGCCGGAGCCATTCAGGATGCCGGCAGCAGGCGTGCTACTTTGCCGCTTCGGCTGCCGAAAGCGAAGCGGTGGTCCGTATTTGTTGCCCAGCATTGCCATGAGCATAATTTACCTGACAGATTTAATCGGGACCGGCGTGTTTGCCATTTCGGGCACGTTGGCCGCGTTGCACAAGAAAAAGGACCACGACCTGCTCACGCTGTTCATCTTCGCGTTTGTAACGGCGGTGGGTGGCGGTACCCTGCGCGACGTAATCATTCAGGCCTACCCCGTGGCCTGGATCAGCGACGCCAACTACCTGGTGGTTATAACCGCCAGCGTATTGATTGCCGTGGCGTGCCGGCGCTGGTGGCTGGGCGTGCTGCAGCGCCCCTTGCTGGTGTTCGATACCTTGGGCATCGGGATATTTACCATTCTGGGCCTGCAAAAAGCACTTAACACGGGCGTTAATGCGTGGGCCGCTGTGTTGCTCGGTATCGTTTCGGCACTTTTCGGAGGTGTAATTCGCGATACGCTGGCCAACGAGGTGCCGCTGGTGTTTGAGCGGCAGCTGTATGCTACGCCCTGCCTCACCGGCGCCGTGTTTTACGTGCTGGCGCTGTACCTGGGCCTCGACCCGACGGTAAATTTCCTGGTGGCGGTGGGCCTGATAACCATTTTTCGGTTGCTGGCCGCCCGCAACGGCTGGGCGCTGCCGCCCATTCGGGTTTAAGCCAACGAGTGTTGCCGCCTGGCTCTGGCTGGCCTCAGCCTTGGTAATAAGCCTCGCATAAACCGCACTATTTTTTGCAATACCCAGCCGGTGGTTAGCGCAAGTTTTATAGCTTTGAAACACAAAGTACTTTAATAACCTCTAGTCTTCACCCCACACCGGGCCCCAGCATGGAAAACCCCATCCTCGCCAACCTCCACAATCCCGGCCTGCTGGAAAGGTTGTACCGGGAAGACAAGCCGGCTTTCAAGCGGGCGTTTCAGGCGGCTTACCCCGAGCAGCCCGACAATGTGCTGCTGGGCTACTGGCACGCCCGGCTTACCTATGCCGCTCCCAAGGTTGCCGGGGGCGGGGGGCACCTAGGGTTTGTTGTGGTGGCATCGTTGCTGGCCGGGCTCATCGCCAAGCTGCCGGTCTTTTTCTCCCTCGATGAGGAGTTCTTTTACCCGCGCAACATCGGCTTTATCGTGTTCCCGATGTTGTCGGCCTACTTTGCCTGGCGCAACAAGCTCACCGCCGGCAAAGCCGCTTTTGTGGCGGGGGCCAGCCTGGTGGGCGTGGTATTCATCAACCTGCTGCCCGATGTGCGCACCAGCGACACGCTGCTTTTATCGTGCGTGCACCTGCTGCTGTTTTTGTGGTCGTTGCTGGGGTTTGCCTACGTGGGCGGGGCCGCCAACAACCCCGCTAAGCGCCTGGGTTTTCTGAAGTACAACGGCGACCTGGTCGTCATCACCACGCTTATTCTGATTGCGGGCGTGATCATGACCGGCATTACCATCGGGCTGTTTTCCCTCATCGGGTTGCAAATCGAGGAGTTTTACGTGCAGTACGTGGTAGTATTCGGGCTGGCCGCCGCGCCCATTGTGGGCACTTACCTTACCCAAATAAATCCGCAGCTGGTGGGCAGAGTGTCGCCCGTTATTGCCCGCATCTTCAGCCCCCTGGTGCTGGTTATGCTCGTTATCTACCTAGGGGCCATGGTGTACTCCGGCAAAGACCCCTACAACGACCGGGAGTTTCTGCTGATCTTCAACGCGCTGCTTATCGGCGTGCTGGCCATTATTTTCTTCTCGGTTTCGGAAGGCGCCAACGCCAGCCGAACGCGCCCCGAAATCTGGGTGCTGGCTTTGCTTTCGGCCGTAACGGTTATCGTGAACGGCGTAGCCTTGTCGGCTATTCTGTTCCGGATTTCCGCCTGGGGCATCACCCCCAACCGCGCGGCCGTGTTGGGCGGCAACGTGCTCATCCTCATCAATCTGCTGCTCGTAACGGCCCAGCTGTTCCGGGCCGTGTCGCGCCGAAGCAGCCTGAGCGGGGTAGGAGAGGCCGTTACCGCTTACCTGCCCGTTTACTTTCTCTGGACGGTTATCGTCACCTTCCTCTTTCCTTTTCTCTTCGGCTTCAAATAGCACAACCGGCGCCTGGCCGGGCAGCACGCGGCTGCCCGGCCAGGCGCCGGTTGTGCTGAAGGTAACGTCAGGAGGGCCGTACTACCTGCCGAGAGGCCTCGCCGCGGCCCGGCATGACGTTCCGGGTACAGGGGGCGTCAGGAGGCCCCCGGCGGTATTACTGCCAGCCGCCACCTAGGGCGCGGTACACCTTCACGGAGGCGTTGAGCTGCTGCATCCTGGTTTCGATCAGCTCGAACTTCGATTCCAGGGCCTCGCGCTGGGTAAAAAGCACCTCGGTGTAATCGGCCCGGGCCGAGCTGAACAGGCTGCTCGAAATCGAGGTCGACTGGTTGAGCGCCTGCACCTCGCGGGCTTTCTCGTCGTAGCTCCGGGCCAGGTTGTCGATGCTGGCCAGCTGGTTGGCCACCTCGATGTAGGCGTTCAGCACGGTGCGCTCGTAATGGTACACGGCCTGCGTCTGGCGGGCATTAGCGCTGAAGTACAGCGCCTTGATGCCGTTTTTGTTGACGAGCGGGGCCGCCACGTCGCCGGCCACCGCCAGCAGCATCGACTCGGGCAGCGTGGCCAGCAGCGCCGGGTTGAACGCGGCCGCGCCCACGCCGGCCGTAATGCGCAGCGAAGGGTAGAAGTTGGCGCGGGCCACCTGCACATCCAGCTTGGCAGCCGCCAGGTTTTGCTCGGCCTGCCGGATGTCGGGGCGGTTTTGCAGCAGCTGGGTGGGCACCCCAGCCTGAATGGCTTTCGGCACCAGCTCGTTGAACGTGGCAGCGTTGCGCGCCACCGGCTGCGGATAACGGCCCGCCAGAAAGTTGATGCGGTTTTCCGTTTCCACGATGCGCTGCTGAATGCTGTACTGAATGGCCTGCGTGTGGTGCACCTGCGCCTCGAAGCGGCGCACGGCCAGCTCGGTCACGCGGGCGGCATCCTTCTGCAGCCGCACGGCTTTCAGCGCATTGCCTTGTATTTCCAGGTTCTGCCGCACAATGGCCAGCTGGTTGTCGAGGGCCAGCAGCTCGTAGTACGAGGTGGCAATTTCGGCTACCAGGTTGGTTTGCGTAAAGTTCCGGCCCTCCACCGAGGCCAGGTAGCGCGCGGCGGCCGCCTTCCGGGCGTTGCGCAGCTTGTGCCAGATATCCACCTCCCAGCTGGCGTAGGCCCCCACCCGAAAATCGGGCAGCGGATCGGGCGTGCGGCGCGCCGGCTTTATGTCCACGCTTTCCTCGGTGGCGCCGGGCAGGGTGTAGCGCGGCGCTTTTTCGGCGCCGGCGCCGCCGCCCAGGCCTACCGTGGGCAGGTACTCCCCTTTGCGGGCGCGCACCTCCTGCCGGGCAATTTCAATTTCCTGCCGCGTAATGTTCAGCTCCTGGTTGCGCTGCAGGGCCGTGTCAATCAGGCCCACCAGGTGCGGGTCGGTAAAAAACTCCTGCCACCGCGCCCTGGCCGAGTTGGTGCTATCGGGCGCGCCGCCGGTGTAGCTGGCCGGCACGGCGCGGTTTTCCTTTTGCTGAACCAGAGCCGGCGTTTTGCAGGCCCCCACGGCCAAGGCCAGGCAAGCCGCGCTCAGGCCTTGGTATATGCGTTTCTTAAGCATGGGCTTCTACTTCTTCAACCAAAACGTGGGGCTCGAACTCCGACAGCGGGTGCTCGTTTTCATCCCGGATCAGCTTGCGGCCCGAGGCCAGCGTACCGAAGATGTAGTACAGGCCCGGCACGATGATGACCCCGAATACGGTGCCGAACAGCATGCCACCTAGGGCCGAGGTGCCGATGGTGCGGTTACCGATGGCGCCCGCGCCGTGGGCAATTACCAGCGGAATCAGGCCCGCGATGAAGGCAAACGAGGTCATCAGAATGGGCCGGAAACGCACCTTGGCGCCCTCAATGGTGGCCTCGCGCACCGTCATGCCCTCCTCGTGCTTCTGCACCGCAAACTCCACAATCAGCACCGCGTTCTTGCCGAGCAGGCCCACCAGCATTACCAGGCCCACCTGGGCGTAGATGTTGTTGGCCAGGCCCATGCCCTTAATCAGCAGGAACGAGCCGAAGATGCCCGCCGGCAGCGACAGAATAACCGCCAGCGGCAGCAGAAAGCTTTCGTACTGCGCGGCCAGCACCAGGTACACGAACACGATAACCACCAGGAAGATGTACACAGCCTCGTTGCCGCGGCTCACCTCGTCTTTCGAGAGGCCGCCCCAGTCGATGTCGTAGCCCCTAGGTAGGGTTCGGGCGGCCACCTCCTGCACGGCCTTTATGGCCTCGCCCGAGCTGTAGCCCGGGGCCGCATCGCCCCGAATGGAGGCCGTAGGGTACATATTGTAGCGGGTTATTTCGTTGGCGCCCTGGCTTTTCACGATTTTCATGAAGGCCGAAAACGGCACCATTTCGCCTTTGTCGTTTTTCACCCACATATCGAGCACGTCTTTGGGCAGGCGGCGGTACTCGGGCGAGGCCTGCACGAACACCTTAAAGAAACGCTGGTACTTGATGAAGCCCAGTTCGTAGGTCGAGCCGATCATGATGCTCAAGGTGTTCATGGCGTTGCCGATGCTCACGCCCTTTTGCATGGCCAGCTGGTTGTCGATCTGCAGCTCGTACTGGGGGTAGTTGGCCGAGAAAAACGTGAACAGCCCGCTCAGCTCGGGGCGCTTTTTCAGCTCGCGCATGAAATCGTCGTTCACCTTTTCCAGCGCCTTGTAGTCGCCGGTGCTGGTTTTATCGAGCAGCTGCAGCTGAAAACCGCCCGCCGCGCCGTAGCCGGGCACTGCCGGCGGCTCGAAGAACTCGATGGTGGCGCCGGGTATTTCCTTGGCTTTCTCCTCCAGGCCCTCCACCACGTCGCGGATGCTCTGCTTGCGCTCGGCCCAGGGTTTTAGGTCAATCAGCAGGGTGCCGGCGTTGGAGCCGCGGCCCTCCGTCAGTACCTCGTAACCGGCCAAACTCGACACGCTTTCCACGCCGGGCACCTCCTTGGCCAGCTTCGAGAGCTGCTGCGAGAGGGCATTGGTGCGCTCCAGCGTCGAGCCGGGCGGCGTCTGGATAATGGCGTAGAGCATGCCCTGGTCTTCGGCCGGAATAAAGCCCGAGGGCAGCTTGGCCGTGATGCCGAAAATGCCAAACCCGAACACCAGCAAAATGCCGAAGGTGAGCACGCGGCGGGCGACAATCTTCTCAAGGAAGTTGGTGTAGCGGCCCGTCAGGCGCTCGAAGCCGCGGTTAAACCAGTCGATAAACCGGTTGATGGGCGTTTTCTTGCGGGGCTGGCCGTGCGTGTTCTTCAGAATCATGGCGCACAGCACGGGCGTCAGGGTCAGGGCCACGATGCCCGAAATGACGATGCTGGAGGCCATCGTGATGGAGAACTGGCGGTAGAAAATGCCCACCGGCCCGCTCATGAACGCTACCGGCACGAACACGGCCGTCATCAGCACGGTAATGGCAATGATGGCCCCGCTGATTTCGCCGATTACCTCGCGCACCGCCCCATAGGGCGAGAGGTGCTTTTCCTCCATCTTGGCGTGCACGGCTTCCACCACCACGATGGCGTCGTCGACCACAATGCCAATGGCCAGCACCAGCGCGAACAGGGTAATCATGTTAATCGTCATCCCGAAGGCCTGCATGGCAATGAAGGCGCCCACCAGCGACACCGGCACGGCGATAATCGGAATGAGCGTGGAGCGCCAGTCGCCCAGGAACAGGAACACCACCAGGGCCACCAGAATAAAGGCATCGCGCAGGGTGTGGATTACGTTCTCGGTGGAGGCGTCGAGGAAGTTCGAAACGTCGTAGCTGATTTTGTAATCCATGCCGGGCGGCATGGTTTTCTTCAGCTCCTCCAGCTTGTCCTTCACGCGGGCAATTACCTCCACGGCGTTGGAGCCGTAGGTTTGCTTCAGCATAATGGCCGCCGAAGGGTAGCCGTCGAGGTTGGAGTAGATGTCGTAGAACTCGGAGCCCAGCTCCACGTTGGCCACGTCTTTGAGGCGCAGCGTTTCGCCGTTGGCATTGGCCCGGATGATGACGTTCTTGTACTCCTCTACGTCGTTGAAGCGGCCCTTGTAGGTGAGCACGTACTCCAGCGCCGAGGCCTCTTTGCCGTCGGAGCGGCCGATGCGGCCCGGCGAGCCGATCACGCTCTGGTCGTTGAGGGCCTCCATCACGTCGTCGACCGACAGGTTGTAGGCCCGCATGCGGTCGGGCTTCAGCCACACGCGCATGGCGTACTGGCGCGAACCCAGAATGCTGGCGCGCCCGATGCCGTCGATGCGCTGGATTTCGGGCAGCATGTTTACCCCGGCAAAGTTGAAGAGGTACCGCATGTCGGTATTCTTGTCTTTGCTGTAGAGGTTCACGTACATCAGCATGTTGGGCACCACGCGGTTTACCACCACGCCCTCGCGCTGCACCAGTAGGGGCAAGCGGTTGAGCACCTGGGCAATGCGGGTGTTCACGTTCACCACGGCCTGCTCGGGGTCGGTGCCGAGGTTGAACACGATCTGGATGTTGGCCTCGCCGGCCGACACGGCGTCGGAGGTCATGTACTTCATGCCGGGCACGCCGTTGATGGCCTGCTCCAGCGGAATCAGCACCGACTCGGTAAGCACCTTGGCGCTGGCCCCGGGGTACGCCGTGCTCACCATTACCATGGGCGGCGAAATTTCCGGGAACTGCGAGTTGGGCAGGGTATTGATGGCCAGTAGGCCCAGGAACATGATGACCACCGATATGACGATGGCAAACACGGGCCTGCGAAGGAATTTGCTGAACATGTTTAGTTAGCCGTTAGCTTTTGGCTATTAGCTGTTAGCTCGGTTCTGAATGGAAGTTGCTGGATATGGACTTTCCCGAATAAGAGACTAACGGCCAGCAGCTAACAGCCAATAGCTTTATTCCGAGTACACTTTGAGGTGCGAGATGACCTGCTTTGGGTCTTGGTAGCTGAAGTCGATTTTGTCGCCGTCTTTCACTTTCCGGATGCCTTCGAGCAGGATTTTGTCGCCCGCTTTCAGCCCGCCGCTGATGATAAACAAATCGGGCATTTCGGCGCCCACCGTCACCTCGCGCTGGTGCACCACGTGGTTGGCATCCACCACGTACACGAACTTCTTTTCGAGCACCTCGAAGGTGGCTTTCTGCGGGATAATCACGGCGTGGCGCAGCGGCACGGTCATCAGCACCGAGCCGGTTTCGCCGTTGCGTAGCAGGCCTTTGGGGTTCGGGAAAGTGGCCCGGAATGCGATGTTGCCGGTTTCGTTGTTGAAGTCGGCCTCGATGGTTTTCACCACGCCGGGGTACTCAAATACCTCGTTGTTGGCCATGCGCAGCTGCACGCGCATGTCGCTATCGGGTTTGCCGTGGGTTTTATAGGAGAGGTACTCCGCTTCGGGTACGTTGTAGTACACCCACATCTGGCTGTTGTCGGAAAGCGTAGTGAGCAAGTCGCCCTCGTCCACGAGGGAGCCCAAGCGGGCCTCAAAGTGGTCCATGATGCCGCTGAACGGCGCCCGGATGGTGGTAAACCCTAGGTGCGTTTGGGCCAGCGCCACCTCGGCCTTGGCCTTTTCGAGCTTGGCCTGCGAGAGGGCCAGCTCGTTGGGCGACACGATGTGGCCGTCGGCCAGCTTTTTGGTGTTCTGGTACTCGATGCTCACGAACTTGGCCTCGGCCTCGGCCTTCTTCAGCTCGGCCTGGTAGAGCAGGGGCATGATCTGGAACATCAGCTGCCCTTGCTTCACAAACTGGCCCTCGTCGACGAAGGTCTTTTGCAGGTAGCCTTTTTCGAGGGCGCGCAGCTCGATGTGCTGAATGGAGCGAATTTGCGCCACGTACTCCTGGGTAATGGTAGTATCCTGCTGCAGCGGGCTCGTTACCAGAAATTTGATTTTTTCTTCCTTGGCTTCGTGGTGCTCGGTGCAGCTCCCGCAGCCCCATGCGAGGCCCAAGCCCAGGAGCGTGAGCATGGTTGTCCTTTTCATAAGAACCGGTTTGGTAATCCTGACGCGGATGTGTTGTGGTTTTGAAGTGAGCCGAGCCAGGCAACCCGCAGCGGCGGCTACCGAAACCCACCTGGCGCATGCTGGCACAGCGGAAACGCAGGTGGCAAATCGGGCCGGGCTCGGGGGCCCTAGGTCCGGCTGAGCTGCAAAGCACGCCTGGGCCACATGAACATTTCGTGAGCGTAGATTGGGGCCTGCGCTTGAACAAGGCCGCGTGGCGACGTGCAAGCCACCAGCCGGAAAGCCTGCACCCGAACCGAATTAAAGTGCTTTAATTTGCGGAGCTTGTCGCAAGCAGCCGCCCGGAAAAGGGCCACCCTTCAACCTAACCAACTGCCTTGCCATGAACGTGTTGATCATTGAAGACGACCGGGCCCTGGCGCGCGAGCTGGGCCTGTACCTGCACAACGAGCGGTACCACTGCGACTTTGCCCGCACCGGGCGCGAGGCCTCCGAAAAGCTGTTCGTGAACGAGTACGACTTTGTGCTGCTCGACCTAGGGCTGCCCGACCAGGACGGGTTGCTGCTGCTGGCCGAAGCGCGCAAGGAGCGCAACCAACACGCCTCCATCCTGATTTTGAGCGCCCGCGGCACCGTCGATGACCGCATCAAGGGCCTCGACCTAGGGGCCGACGATTACCTGCCCAAGCCGTTTTCGTTGCTGGAGCTGGTGTCGCGGATGCAGGCCATTACCCGCCGCAAGCACGGCGTGAAGCAGGACGTGGTGGAGCTGGGGCCTTTCCGGCTGAACGTGAGCGACCGAACCCTGCGCCACGGCGAGCAGCTGGTAATCATCACCAAAAAAGAATTCGACCTGCTGCACTACCTGCTGCTGCACCGGCAAAAGGTGCTGACGCGCCTGCAGCTCAGCGAGCATATCTGGGGCAGCATGATCAGCGACGCCGACGAGCGCGACTCCAACTTCATCGACGTGCACGTGAAGAACCTGCGCAAGAAGCTGGCCGCCTATGACCCCGGCGACTGGATTGAAACCGTGCGCGGGGTGGGGTACCGCATCAAGAGCAACCCGGCCGCGTGAGGCTGCGCCAGAAACTGGTTTTGCTCAGCACGCTCTCGAAGGTGCTGATGACGGCCGTGCTGCTGCTGCTGCTGCCCTGGCTGGTGCGTACGCTGGCCCTGCGCCACACCGACGACGCCCTGCGCCGCGAGCTGCAACGGGTGCAGCACCGCATCCGCACGCTGGGCGTAACGGAGTTTTTGCCGCGGGCCCTCTCGGATGGGCACGTGCACTACGACCTGCTGCAGGACGAATACATTGAGCTGCGGCCCGCTCCGCCGGCTGCTACCGCCGCCCCCGATACCATAGCCACGCTGCTGCGCCGGCAGGACGGCGAGCTGGTTGATTTTAGGGTGCTGCGCCACCGGCTGGTGCACCAGGGCCAGGCCTACGTGCTCGAAATCGGGAAAAGCATGGAGTCGGTGGAGGATGTGTACGGGCTGCTGCGCTCGTTGGCGGGCTACGCGTTGCTGTTTGCGGTGCTGAGTACGCTGCTGCTGGAGCTGGGCGTAATCGGCTATTTGCTGCGGCCCGTCGATCAGATCGTGCGGCGGCTGCGGGCGGTGCGCGGCCCGGCGGCGCCCAACCTGCCGCCGCTGCGCACCACCACCTCGGATTTCCGCTACCTCGATGCCACCATTCAGGAGATGCTGCACACCATACAGCGGGTGTTCGAGCAGGAGCGGGAGTTTATCGCCAATGCCTCGCACGAGCTGCTCACGCCGGTTTCGATTCTGCAAAACCGCTTCGAGAACATGCTGCAGGCCGAAAACCTGCCGCTCTCGGCCGAGCTGCAAATTGTGTCGTCGCAGAAAACCCTGCAGCGACTTACGGCCACCTTGCGCACCCTGCTGCTGATTTCGCGGGTGGAAAACGGCCAGTACCCGCGCGCCGGGCACGTGCCGGTGGCCGAGTTGCTGGGCGAGGCCCTGGAGGAGCTGGAAGACCGCCTGCTCGACCGCGACATTACCGTGGCGTGCGAGCTAAGCGGCGCCCCCGCTATACCCAATGCCAACCGCTCGTTGCTGTTTACGCTGTTCTACAACCTGCTCAGCAACGCCGCCAAGTACAACCACCGGGGCGGGCGCATCGGCATTGCGGGCGAGCCTACTGCCGACGAAGGGTATGTACTGCGCATTCACAACACCGGCCCCGCCATTCCGGCCGATCAGCTGCCGCACGTGTTCGAGCGTTTCCGCCGCGCCGATTCGGCCAACAGCCCCGAGGGCAGCGGCCTGGGTTTGGCGTTGGCAAGCACCATCGCCGGCTTTCACGACATTAACCTGCAGATGACCTCGGGCGAGGAAGGCACCACCGTGTACCTGCGTTGGCGGCAGGTGCCCTAAAGGCTAAAACCAGCCGTAGCTGCTGCTGGGGTGTGCTCCCGCGCATCAGCCTTTCGGGTTGAGCTGCCGCCTGGTGCCCCTTGGGTGCTGGCCCGGCGGTTTGGCCCTTGGGGTACCTAGGGCAGCACTTTCAGCATCTCCACCAGCGTAAGGGGCTGGGCCGGCACGCCGAAGCGCGCATCGGCCGGGAAGGGCTGCGTTTCGCCGGAAGCCCGAAAGCCATGCCGCTCGTACCACGCCATCAGCTCGGGCCGTGCCGAGAGCACCGTAATCGTGATGCTGCGGCAGGCGTGCTGGCGAGCGTGGGCTTCGGCCGCGCGCAGCAGCTGTTTGCCGATGCCCTGGGCCTGGGCGTGGGGCTGCACCGCCAGCAAGCCCAGGTAAAGCGTGCCTTGCTGGGGTTGCACAAACACGCACCCCCGCAGCTGGTGGGCAGCGTCGTGGTACGTAAGAATGGTGGCGGCCGGCGTTTGCAGCAGCTCGTGCAGGGCCGCGTCGTCGGTGCGCGGGCCGCTCAGCAGGTGCCCTTCGCCCGTCCAGCCGGCTTGGGCCGGCTCGCTGCGGTACGCACTGTTGATAAGCTGTACGAGGGCGGGCACATCGGCCGCGGTGGCCGCAGCTACCGTGTATGCAAAGTTCATAGCCAAAAATAGCGCAGTACCCGCAACCGGGCTTGCGACTGGGAGCGGGCGGCCAAGCCCGAGCTCGTTGGTGTGGCCTCACCCTGCTAACCGCTTCATTGGCCACCTAGGGCTGAGCAGCCGCGCCAGGGGAGGGGCAAGGCAGATTTGCCAACGATTTCTCAGGCGGCTGGGTAGCCCTGGCCGGGGCGGGCCACGCCGCCACCCAGGCGAGCGGCAAACGGAGCCGAAACCAGCGGGCTGGAAATGAAAAAAATGTGGTTTATCTAAAATAATTTTGTGTATATTAATGAGGCTATATAGGCAGAAACCTCTACTCGCCAGTGCTGCCGGGCGCGTGGAGGAGGCCTGTCAAGCAATTCAATGGCCTTCAGGCTATTACCTGCTAACTAAACCTCGACAGTATTTGGCATTTACGCCGCTTTAAGCTGGACTATACAAGGGTCCGGGAAAGGCGATTTATGGCACTTAAGCAAGGTGTATTATACTTAGGGTTAAATAAGTAATAATTAATAAACGTTAAGTAATATCTTTTTGCTACCTTGCCCGTACTGAGCCCTTGTAACGGACTCCGGCAGCTCCAGGTCCTTACGTCGCAACCACCTGCACCCGTAATTATGGAACGGTACCGCCACTACACCGATGCCTCACGTCTGATCCTGCCCATTACCGATGTATTGCTCATTTTCGGCGCCTTCCGCTGCGCCGGATACATCACCTCGGGCACCTGGGATTTTGAGGGTATTTACCCGGCCGTATTCGTAGTATTTGCCTTGCTCTGGTGGATACTCTCCGGGCAGTATGCCAACGTCTACCGCGTCGATAAGCTCATCACGTACCCCGAGAAGCTGATGTACGTGGTGCGCACCTTTCTGCTGCACGCCGTGCTGCTGCTTACGGGCGCCGTGCTCATGAAGCAGTACTGGGTGCCCGCCCGCTTCTTGTTCGCGGCCTACAGCTTGTCGCTGGTGGCGGTGGTAACGGGGCGCTTTGTTCTCACTTTCGGGTACCGGCAGTACCTGCGGCACGTGGCGCGCCCGGTTAGCCGCTACGTGATTGTGGGCGCCGGCGAAAGCGGCCAAAGCCTCTACCGCTTCCTGGCCTCGCACGACCCGATTGCCAACGAGTTTGCCGGCTTTTTTGCCGACGAGCCGGTACCCGGCGGCCTGCGCAACCTCGTGCGCGGTGGCGTGGCCGATCTGACAACCTTTTGCCAGCAAAACCGCATCGACGAAATCTACTTCGCCCTGCCCCTCGACCGCCGCGACCTGATCGAGGAGCTCTCCCAGTTTGCCGATAAGCACTTCCTCTCGTTCCGCATCGTGCCCGATTTCCGCGGTACCGTGCGCAAGGATGTGAACGTGTACTTCTACGACCACATGCCCATCCTTACCATCCGGCACGAGCCGCTGGGCATTCGTACCAACCAACTGCTGAAGCGCATTTTCGACATTGCCTTCTCGCTGGCCGTTATTCTGCTGGTGTTCCCGATCATCATGCCCGTGCTGGCGCTGCTGATCAAGCTCGATTCGCGGGGGCCAATTTTCTTCAAGCAGATGCGCCCGGGCAAGCACAACCAGCTGTTTCCGTGCTATAAGCTGCGCACCATGAGCGCCAGCCACGGCCGCACCGAGCTGCAGGCCACCAAAAACGATCCGCGCGTAACCCGCGTGGGGGCTTACCTGCGCAAGTACAACCTCGATGAGCTGCCGCAATTCTTCAATGTGCTGCTGGGGCATATGTCGGTGGTAGGCCCGCGCCCGAACATGGTGTCGCAGCTCGAGGAGTACTCCAAGCACATTACCCAGTACCAGATGCGCCACGCCGTAACGCCCGGCATCACGGGCTACGCCCAGGTGAACGGCTACCGCGGCGAAACCCGCGAAGAAGGTACCATGGAAAAACGCGTGGAGTACGACCTGAAATACGTGGAAAACTGGTCGTTTGGGCTCGATATGAAGATTATCGGCCAAACGGTTTGGAACATGGTGCGGGGCGAGAAAAACGCTTACTAACCCGCCCCCGTATTAGCCCCACGCAGGCTCGTGCCGCCGAGTTTACGACTCCTCCTGCCTCCCCTCATCCACCGCTTCTGTGCTACCACGCTACCCCGTCCTGAACACCTGGATTTCTACCGGTACGCCCACTGCCATGGTCGATACCATCCTGAAACTGGGTGCGGCCCGTACCTCTTCCTACGTGTGCTTCGCCAACGTGCACATGGTGGTGGAGGCCTACCGCCAACCATCGTTTAGCGCCATTGTAAACCGGGCCGCCGTGGTAGCCCCCGATGGCAGCCCTGTGGCCGCCGCCGTGCGCTGGTTTGGCGGGCCCCGCCAGCCCCGCGTGGCCGGCATGGATACCCTGCCCATGCTGCTGGCCGAAGCCGCCCGGCGCGGTCAGTCGGTGTACTTCTACGGCACCACCGATAAGGTGCTGCAGGCCATTGAAGACCGCATCCGGCAGGATTTGCCCGCGCTGCGCATTGCCGGCATGTACTCGCCGCCGTTCCGGCCGCTTACGCCGGCCGAAGACGAAGCCGACGTGGCCCGCATCAACGAGGCCAACCCCGATCTGGTATTCGTGGCCCTAGGTTGCCCGCGCCAGGAGCAGTGGATGGCCCAGCACCAAGGGCGCGTAAAAGCGTGCATGCTGGGGGTAGGGCAGGCGTTTCTGACCTACGCCGGCCTGGAGCGCCGCCTGCCCGAGTGGGCCCGCAAGCTGTGGCTGGAGTGGGCCTACCGCCTGTACCTCGAGCCCCGCCGCCTGTGGCGCCGCTACCTCGTTACCAACTCGCGCTTTGTGTGGCTGGTTTCCAAAAAGGCAGTACAACACCTGTCGGGGCGCCCGGCCGAGCCGGCACCGTGGTAACCAGCGCCGCCAGCGCCGCCAGGTTGTAACATTTCGAAGGTGATTTATACTCTTTGAAATTAAATGCCTGCTTTATAATAGGTAAGTTATAATTAAAAATATCTTTAGTCATATCAGATTGCGTGTCCTGCCGGCGCGTTGACCTAGGGCCAGCGTGCGTAGCAGCTCAACAGCTACTCTCCACCAAACTTCACCTAATACATGAAAGCAGTTATCCTGGCGGGGGGCTACGGCACCCGCATCAGCGAGGAAAGCGGCGTACGACCCAAACCGATGGTCGAGGTAGGCGGCCGGCCTATTCTGTGGCACATCATGAAAATTTACGCCCACCACGGCATCACCGATTTTGTGGTGTGCTGCGGCTATAAAGGGCACATGATCAAGCAGTACTTTGCGGATTATTTCCTGCACAACGCCGACATCACGTTCCGCGTCGACCGCAACGAAATGCAGGTGCACCGCCACAACGCCGAGCCCTGGACGGTAACGCTGGTTGACACCGGCCAGGAAACCATGACGGGTGGCCGCCTGCGCCGGGTGCGCGAGTACCTAGGCAACGAAACGTTTTGCATGACCTACGGCGACGGCGTGGGCAACATTGATATTCGGGAGGCCGTGCGCTTCCACCGCGAGCAGGGAGCCACGGCTACCCTCACGGCGGTGCGCCAGCCGGGCCGTTTCGGGGTGTTTAACCTCAGCGAAAACTCGGGCCGCATCGATGCTTTCACCGAAAAGCCCGAAGGTGCCGAAACGCCCTGGATCAACGGCGGCTTCTTTGTGCTGGAGCCAGGCGTGTTCGACTACATCGAGGCCGACAACACCGTGTGGGAAAAAGGCCCGCTCGAGCGGCTTGCCGCCGAAGGCAAGCTGGCCGCGTTCCGCCACACCGGCTTCTGGCAGCCCATGGATACCCTCCGCGACAAAAACCTGCTCGAGGATATGTGGCAGCGCGGCGCGGCGGCCTGGAAGGTGTGGGGCGACGAGCCCACCAAGGTGGCCGACCCGGTGATGGAAGAAATTCTGTCGGCGCCGGTGCAGGCGCCTATCGGCGAGCGTATTGCCGTGCCCACCATTCTGCCTATCGACTAACGCTTTCAAGTTGTCAGCAGCCAGCGGCGGCCTCGGCCGGCACAACTGGCTTCTGGCGTTTGCCCGGCACCGGCCTAGGTGCTGCCGCAAGCGCCCGTGCCCAGGCCGGCGGCCAACGCCGGCACCAACCCCGCCCTTGCCCGCTGCCCCGCCTGTTGCAACTACCCCACTAGCATGATCTTCACCGAGACCGAGCTTCCCGGCGCCTTCATTATCGATGTGGAGCGTATAGCCGATGAGCGGGGCTTTTTTGCCCGCTCCTGGTGCGAAGACGAGTTTGCCGCGCACGGCCTGAGCACGCCGCCGCTGCAGGCCAACCTCTCGCACAATCCGCGCAAGGGCACCCTGCGGGGCCTGCACTACCAAACCGCGCCCTTTGCCGAAACCAAGCTGGTGCGTTGCACACGCGGCGCCCTGTACGACGTGATTGTGGATTTGCGCCCCGACTCGCCCGCCTACGGCCAGTGGCTGGGCGTGGAGCTGACCGCCGAATCGTACCGCATGCTGTACGTGCCGGCCGGTTTTGCCCACGGTTTCCTGACGCTCAAAGACGACACCGACATCAGCTACCAGGTTTCGGCCAAGTACGCGCCCAACCACGAAGGGGGCATCCGCTGGAACGACCCGGCTTTGGGCATCGAGTGGCCGTTTGCACCGGTGCTGGTGTCGGCCCGCGACCAGCAGCATCCCGATTTCAACCTCATCCGTACCAACAAGGCAGTAGCCCTAAGTGCCGAATAACGCGGAAAGCAGCCCTGCCGCCCCGGCTCCGCTTGCTCACCCACGTTTCCTAGGTATCAATCAGCACGCATCGTTAAACACCTAGCAAGGTAGCAGCCCGGAGCCATGCGCTTGCGGACGGCGCAATCTCCTCCTCCACCTGACCTTCCTCAACAGCCCTTTGCACTATGAACTGCCGTCACTGTGAAACAGAACTACACCACGTATTCGCTGACCTAGGCCATTGCCCACCCTCCAACTCGATGCTGAATGCGCAGCAGTTGGAGGAGCCCGAGCTGTTTTACCCGCTCAAAACCTACGTCTGCCACAATTGCTTTCTGGTGCAAATCGGGGAGGTGAAAAAGGCCGTTGAGATTTTCGGCGCCGAGTACACCTACTTCTCCTCGTACTCCACCAGCTGGCTAAACCACGCCAAGCGCTACGTGGACATGATGATGACGCGCTTCGGCTACAACCAGGATTCGCTGGTTATCGAGGCGGCCTCCAACGACGGCTACCTGCTGCAGTATTTCCGCGAGTACGGCGTGCCGGTGCTGGGCATCGACCCCACGGCCAACACCGCGCGCATTGCCGCCGGCAAGGGCATCCGCACGCTGGTCGATTTCTTCACCACCAAGCTGGCCCGCGAGCTGGCCAGCTCCGAGCAGAAAGCCGACCTGATCATCGGCAACAACGTGCTGGCCCACGTGCCCGACATCAACGACTTTGTGGGCGGCATGCAAGTAGCCCTGAAGCCCGGCGGCGTGGTGACGATGGAGTTTCCGCACTTGCTGAACCTGGTGGAGAAGTGCCAGTTCGATACCATTTACCACGAGCACTACAGCTACCTGTCGCTGAGCACCGTAAACCGCATTTTTGCCTCGCAGGGCCTCACGGTGTTCGATGTGGAGGAGCTGCCCACGCACGGCGGTTCGCTGCGCGTGTTTGCCCGCCACACCGCCGATACCACCAAGCCCGTAACCGAAGCCGTGCGCGCTTTGCTTGCCCGCGAGCGGGAAGCCGGCATGCTCACGCTGGAGTACTACCAGGATTTTCAGCCCCGCATCGATACGGTGCGCACCGATTTCCTGGAGTTTTTGCTGGAGCAGAAGCGCCAAGGCAAGCGCGTGGCCGGCTACGGCGCGGCCGCCAAAGGCAACACGCTGTTCAACTACTGCGGCCTGCAGGGCACCGGGCTCATCGAGTTCGTGGCCGATGCCTCGCCCTACAAGCAGGATAAATACCTGCCCGGCAGCCACATACCGGTGCTGGCGCCCGAAATGATTCGGGAAGAAAAGCCCGATTACGTGGTGATTCTGCCCTGGAACCTGCGCGAAGAAATTGCCGAGCACCTCGATTTCATCAACGAGTGGGGCGGGCAGTTTGTGGTGGCCATTCCCCAGCTCGAGGTATTTAGCTATGCACCCAGCACTACCCGCGTTGCACAAGTCTGAGGCTACGGCCCCCGCGTTGGCAGAGCCGCGTGCAACCGGCTCGGGCCGGGCTATGCACGCGCTGCTGCGCGAGCTGTACCCCATTTGCCGGAGCATTACCGGCGATGGGGTGCGCCAGACGTTGCACGTGCTGGCGCGGCACCTGCCGCCCGGCCTGCAGGTGCACGAGGTAGCCAGCGGCACCCCGGTGTTCGACTGGACGGTGCCCGCCGAGTGGAACATTTGCGATGCGTACATAGCCGACCGGCAGGGGAGGCGCGTGGTTGATTTTCGGGAGCACAACCTGCACGTGGTGAGCTACAGCACGCCAGTGCACCGCTGGGTAAGCCGCGCCGAGCTGGAGGAGCACCTGCACTCCTTGCCCGAGCAGCCCGAGCTGATACCCTACCGCACCAGCTACTACAACCCCACGTGGGGCTTTTGCCTGGCGCACAACCAGCGCCAGCAGCTGCTCGACGAGGAATACGAGGTGTGTATCGACGCGACGCTCGACGCCGTCGGCTCGCTTACCTACGGGCAGCTGGTGCTGCCCGGCGAATCGGAGGAAGAAGTGTTGTTTTCGTGCCACATCTGCCACCCCTCGCTTGCCAACGATAATCTGGCGAGCCTGGTAGTGGCCGCCGAGCTGGCGCAGTGGCTGGCCGCGCGGCCCAAGCGGCGCTACACCTACCGCTTTGTGTTTGTGCCCGTTACCATCGGGGCCATTGCCTGGCTGCACGCCCACCAGCACACGGCGGTACCGCGCATCCGGCACGGGTTGGTGTTGTCGCTCCTAGGTGGGCCGGGCAATTTCACCTACAAAAGCTCGCGGCAGGGGCACACCACCACCGACCGGGCCGTTGCCGTGGCCCTGCGCGATGCCGACCTAGGGCCTTTCGGGCAGCGTCGGTTTTCGCCCTACGGCTACGACGAGCGGCAGTACTGCTCGCCGGGCTTCAACCTGCCGGTGGGTTGCCTCACGCGCACCCCGTTCGGCGAGTTTCCGGAGTACCATACCTCGGCCGACAACCCCGATTTCGTGAAGCCCCGCCAGCTGCGCGAGTCGTGGCGGGTGCTGCGCCGGGTGTGCCAGGTGCTCGAACACGATTACGCCTACCAAAACCTCAGCCCCTACGGCGAGCCGCAGCTGGGCAAGCGCGGCCTGTACAAGCACCTGGGCGGCGGGCTCGATGGCCAGCAATGGCAAATGGCCCTGCTCTGGGTGCTCAACCAATCCGACGGGCAGCACACCTTGCTCGATGTGGCCGAGCAGTCGGGTATCGGGTTTCGGCTGTTGCACAAGGCCGCCCGGGCCTTGCGCCGGGTCGGGCTGCTGGCCAAAGCCTAACGCATACGCTTACCTCCCTCCACCAACTTTTCTCTCCACTGGCCTATGGAAGCCCAAGCATTTACAGAAGCTCCCCCGCGAGTGGCGGCCAGCAAGCCCTGCATGGTTTGCGGCACCCACGATTGTGAGATATTCTACGAAGTGCACGGAGTGCCTACCCAAACGGGCATTCTGTGGCCCACGCACGAGGCGGCCCTCAACGCGCCCATCACCGATGTGCGGCTTTCGTTTTGCCCGCACTGCCACTTCATCGTAAACGAGGCCTACGAACCAGCCAAAATCACCCACACCCGCAACGACTTTTCGCTGGAGTTTTCGCCTTCGTTCAAAGCCTTTACCGATGGCTTGGGCGAGGACCTGGTGGAGCGCTACCGCCTGCAGGGCAAGCGTGTGGTGGATATTGGCTGCGGCGACGGCGACTTTCTGCGCACGCTGCTGCGCTCAGGCATGGGCTCGGGCCTAGGTATCGACCCGGGCTATGCCCCGCGGGAGGGCCAGGCCGAACCCGCGGAACTGGAGTTTGTTAAGGAGTTTTTCGGGCCCGAAAAGGCCGATAAGCTACGGGGCGCGGCACTCATCAGCTGCCGCCACATGCTCGATATCATTGCCTCGCACCAGGCCGAGTTTGTGCGCATGCTGCGCCGGGCCATTCCGGAAGGCGAGCAGCCGCTGATCTACTTCGAAGTACCAAATGCGCTCTACAACATCGGCGAGCAGGTGGTTTGGAACATCGTGAACGAGCACTCCGCTTGGTTTACGCCGCAATCGTTGGCGTACCTGTTCCGCAGCTGCGGGTTCGAGGTGCTCGATGTGCAGCCGTGCTGGCACGGCGAGTACATCAGCCTGGTGGCGCGCCCGGCAGGTATGCCGCTCAGCAACCCGGCTTCGTTGCCGCCCACCCACGACCCCACCACGCCCGTGGCCGTGCGGGCCTTTACCGCCGCTGCCGATAAAGTAATTGCCCAGTGGCAACTCCGCGTCGAAGAGCTGCGTAGCAGTGGGAAGCACGTGGTAATCTGGGCGGCCGGCTCGCGCGCCATTACCTTCCTCAACACCTTCGACCTGAACGACGCCGTTGTGGCGGTGGTCGATATCAACCCGCGCCGCCAGGGCCAGTTTATGCCCCGCACGGCACACCCGGTTGTAGCGCCCGAACAGCTGATGAGCTTCCGCCCCGATGTGGTGCTGATCAGCAACCCAACCTACGCTCCCGAAATCGAGGAGCAAGCCCGGCAGCTCGGCTTCCGGGGCGAGTTTCTGGTGCTCTGACCTAGGGCCACACCGCTTACCTCTCTCAGCCTCCACCTCAACACCCTCCCCCATGACTCCGTCTGTGCTCGCGGCCCCCTTGCCGCCGGTAGCCGAAGCGCCTGCCCCCGCGGCTGCCGCCCTGCCCACCAGCGTGCCGGCCCTGCAGAAGCGTTTTCATGCCGTGATTCCGGGCGGCAGCCACACCTATGCCAAAGGCGACGACCAGTTTCCGGAGAGCATGGCTCCGTACCTCGTGCGCGGCAAAGGCTGCCGCGTGTGGGATACCGAGCAAAAGGAGTACATCGAGTACGGCATGGGCTTGCGGGCGGTAACCCTAGGTCATGCCTACGGACCGGTGCTGCGGGCAGCCCAACGCGAAATGCTGCGCGGCACCACCAACGTGGGCCGGCCTACCATGCTGGAGCTGCAAGCCGCCGAGGATTTTCTGGAAACCACCGGCGCCGGCGACATGGTGAAGTTCGCCAAAAACGGTTCCGACGTAACCACGGCCGCCATAAAGCTGGCCCGCGCCGCCACCGGCCGCGATTTGGTAGCCTGCTGCCAGGACCACCCGTTCTTCTCCACCGACGACTGGTTTATCGGCACTACCGCCATTCGGGCGGGCATCCCCGATGCCGTGCGGCAGCTCACGCTGGGTTTCCGCTACAACGACCTAGGTAGTGTAGAGCGCCTCTTTGCCGAGCACCCCGGCCAGATTGCCTGCCTGATTCTGGAAATTGAGAAGGAGACGCCGCCCGCCCCGGATTTTCTGCCGGGTTTGCGCCGCCTCTGCGACCAGCACGGCACGGTGCTCATCTTCGACGAAATCATTACCGGTTTGCGCTGGCACATTGGCGGCGCGCAGGCGCTCTACGGCGTAAAGCCCGACCTCAGCACCTGGGCCAAAGCCCTCGGCAACGGCTTCAGCATTGCGGCCCTCACGGGCAAACGCGAGCTGATGGAGCTGGGCGGCCTGCACCACCAAAAAGAGCGCGTGTTTTTGCTCTCGACCACCTACGGGGCCGAAAGTCACTCGCTGGCCGCGATGCGCGCGGTGCTGGCCACGTACCGCCGCGAGCCCGTGAACGAGCACATGCGCGAAGCCGGCGAATACCTGCGCCGCCTCGTGGCCCAATCCATTGCCGAGTACCACCTTACCGGGTATTTCGCGGTGCTGGGCCAGCCGCAGTGCATGGTGTACGCCACCCGCGACGCCGACCACCAGCCCTCGCAGGGGTTCCGCACCCTGGTGCTGCAAGAGGCCCTGCGCCGTGGCCTGCTGCTGCCCTCGCTCATCGTGAGCTACGCCCACCAGCCCGCCGACATTGAACTAACCGCCGAACGCCTCCACGAGGTGTTGGGTGTGTATCGTAAGGCCATCGACGAAGGCCTCGAGAAGTACCTGCACGGCCGCTCCGTGCAACCCGTGTACCGGGCGCGAAACTGAAAGGTGGAGCAGTTTCGATGCCTTGTGCCGCCCCGTCGGACCCGAAAGGGACCGGCGGGGTTGTTATTTCCGGGCAACGGAAGGTCGTCGTTTCTTATTCCGGTTTTCGGAAATACCGGTTCTTTATTTAGTTTAAAATATCAATGCTAATAATCAATTAAATAGTGTCGTAAAGCCCCGTTTAAGCCTATTTTGCGGGGTAAATAGGTATAATATTTTCCTGTGATTAAATAGAAATATTGTTCTGCTTATCGCTAACTTAAATCGAAATCAGTATAAGCCTTTGCCAACCAAAACCGGTTATGATCATACTTGACAAATTTCTGCAAGCTCGCGAGCAAGAAGGACGGCCAATCCGGGTAGGGCTGTGGGGCGCTGGCGAAATGGCAAAGGGCATGGTGAACCAGGTAATGCGCTACACCCCCGGCATGGTGGTGAGTGTAATTGCCAACCGCACCCTGAGCAAAGCGCACGAAGCCTACGAATACACCGGCCACACAGCCCAGGAATGCAACGATTTAGCGTCGTTGCAGGCGTGTATTTCGGAGGGCGGACTGGCCGTTACCGAAAACGCCGAATTGCTGTGCGAAGTGGAGGGCTTGGATTTGCTGGTGGAGTGCACCGGCACCATTCACTACGCCGCCAATCTGGTGATGAAAGCCATCCAGCACAAAAAGCACGTGCTGCTTTTCAACCCGGAGGTGGATGCCACCATCGGGCCCATCATGAAAGTGTACGCCGACAAGGCCGGCGTGATGCTGAGCGGCTGCGACGGCGACCAGCCCGGCGTAATCATGAACCTGTACCGCTTTGTAAAAGGCCTGGGCCTGACGCCGCTGATTTGCGGCAACATCAAAGGCCTGCAGGATTTCTACCGCAACCCCACCACCCAAAAAGGCTTTGCCGAACGTTGGCAGCTGACACCCGAAATGGTAACCAGCTTTGCCGACGGCACCAAAATCTCGATTGAGCAAGCCTGCGTGGCCAATGCCACCGGCATGGGCGTGGCCCGGCGCGGCATGCTCGGCTACCACCACGATGGCCACGTGGATGACATGACCGGCCTCTACGACGTGGAGGAGCTGAAGCGCCTAGGTGGCATTGTGGATTACGTGGTGGGGCCCAAGCCCGGCCCCGGCGTGTTTGTATTCGCCACCACCGACGACCCCAAAACCAAGCACTACCTCGAGTACGGCAAGCTGGGCACGGGGCCGCTCTACAGCTTTTACACGCCCTATCACCTCATCTACGCCGAAATACCGATTTCCATTGCCCGCATGGTACTGTTCCAGGACATTGTGATGGCGCCCCTGGGCGGGCCGGTGGTGGAGGTAATTACCCACGCCAAAACGCCCCTGAAAGCCGGCCACAAACTCGATGGCCTAGGCGGCTACGATACCTACGGCCAGTGCGAAAACGCCGAAACCGCCCGCCTCGAAAACCTGCTGCCCGTGGGCCTGGCCGAAGGCTGCGTGCTGAAGCGCGACGTGCCCCGCGACCACCCCATTACGTTCGACGACGTGGAGCTGCCCGCCGACAACCTGGTGCAGCGCCTCTACCGCGAGCAAACGGCCATGTTCTTCCCGCATTTGCAACGCAAGCCCGAGCTGGTGTAAGCACCGCCGCCTGGCAATTCGCTCCTCCACCTTTCACCTACCCCATACATGATCGACGCCTTACCTACCAAAACCGACAACCGCATTTTGCGGGAGGATATGGTGGCTATCTATGAAAAGCTTAGCGACCAGGAAAAGGATAAACTGCGCGACTCTACCATTTTGCTGACCGGCTGCGGCGGCTTTCTGGGTTATTACTTCATGCACTTCTTCGCGCACTTTGCCGAGGAGCTGCAGATCAAGCGCATCATCGCCCTCGAGAACTTCCTCACCGGTACCAAAGACTGGCTCGACAACCTGGTGGCCAGCAACCCCGAGGCAATTAAGCTGCACGAGTTCAACGTGATTACCGATTCGGTGGCCGATATCCCCGGCGCGGCCGAGGCCGATCTGGTCATTCACATGGCCTCCATTGCCTCGCCCACGTTCTACCGCATTTACCCCATCGAGACGGTAGATGCCAACATCACGGGCCTGCGTCGCCTGCTCGACTTTTATGCCGAGAAGCAGCTGCGCGGCTTCCTGTTTTTCTCGAGCAGCGAGATTTACGGCGACCCGTTTCCTGAATTCATCCCGACCAAAGAGGAATACCGCGGCAACGTAGCTACCATTGGTCCGCGCGCTTGCTACGACGAGGCCAAGCGCTTCGGCGAAACCCTATGCTACCTGTTTTCGCAGAAGTACAACATGCCCATTGGCATGGCGCGGCCCTTTAATAACTACGGGCCGGGCATGAACATCAACGACAAGCGCCTGCCTGCCGACTTTGCCAAAGCCGTGGTAGAGGGCCGCGACCTGGAAATTTTGTCGGACGGCACGCCCACGCGCACGTTCTGCTACATCTCCGATGCCATTACCGGCTACCTGAAAGTGCTGCTGCACGGCAAGTTCGACGTGTTCAACATCGGCATGGACAACCCCGAGCTGTCGGTGCGCGAGTTTGCCGAAATCTTTGAGCGCAACGGCCGCGAAATTTTCGGGTACACCGGCAAAATCTCCTTCAGCGTGTCGCACGACAAGGAGTACATGACCGACAACCCCAACCGCCGCTGCCCCGACCTCACCAAGGCGCGCACCATCCTGGGGTACGACCCGCAGGTGCGCATCGAAGAGGGCATCCAGCGCTACCTCAAATTCCTCCACCTCAACAACGGCCAGCTATAATGATAACGGTACTCGGACTTGGGTTCGTGGGGCTTACTACGGCCCTGGGGTTCAGCAAGAAAGGTTTCAAGGTGTACGGCATCGACGTAAACCAGGAGCGCGTTGATAAAATCAAGAACTACGAGGTGCCGTTTTACGAGCCGCACCTCGACGAGGCACTGCGCGAAGAGCTGGGCCAGAACTTCATCATCGACGCTTCCCTGAAAGAAGCTGTGAACGACAGCAAGGCCATCATCATTTGCGTGGGCACGCCCGGCAACCCCGATGGCAGCGCCAACCTCACGTACCTGCTCAGCGCCGTGAAGGACGTGTTTGAGGCCAGCGAAGGCGACTTCAAGGTTATCGTGACGAAAAGCACGGTGCCGCCTTCCACGGTGTCGCGGAAGGTGAAGCCCTACGTCGATCAGCTAAACCAGCAGTACAACAAGCCAATCGGGCTGGCCTCGAACCCCGAGTTCCTGCGCGAAGGCTACGCCTGGGACGACTTCATGAACCCCGACCGCATCGTGATTGGGGTAGAAGACGAGCGCTCCAAGGAGGTGCTGAACCAGATTTACCTGCCTTTCAACGCGCCCGTTCATTACGTAACGTACAACTCGGCCGAGTTCATCAAGTACCTCTCGAACACGCTGCTTTCTACGCTCATCAGCTTCTCGAACGAGATGTCGATGATTGCTGAACATATTGGCGACATCGACGTGCCCTCGGCGTTCAAGATTCTGCACCAGGATAAGCGCTGGAGCGGCGCGCCGGCTAACATGGCGAGCTACGTGTTTCCGGGTTGCGGCTACGGCGGTTACTGCCTGCCCAAGGACACCGCGGCGCTGGCCAGCATTGCCAAGGAGAACGGCTTCGAGGCCAAAATCCTGGAAAGCAACCTGCAGATCAACGATGAAATCATGGATTTCATGGCCAACAAGATTGCTGCGGCAGTGCCCAACAAGGAGGCTACCATCGGTATTCTGGGGCTGGCGTTCAAGAGCGGTTCCGACGATGTGCGCCTGAGCCCGAGCAAGTTCATTATTGAAAAGCTGCTGGCCAAAGGCTACACCCGCATCGTGGCCTACGACCCCATGGCCAACGAGGTATTCAGCAAGGAATTTAAGCTACCCATTGCTTACGCCGACTCGCTCGAAAGCGTGGTAGCGCAAGCCGACGAACTGGTGCTGCTGACTAGCTGGGCCGAGTTCAAGCAGAACAAGGAGCTCATTACCAGCAAGCGCCTGTTCGACTTCCGCTACGCATTTGCCGAGCTGCCCAAGCCCCCGGTTACGGCCGAGAGCGTAGCGTAGCAAGCTGCTCATGCCTGCAACAACGCCCTAGGTGCCACCGGCACCTAGGGCGTTTTGCCTGGTGCGAGGGTGCCGGTGCATGTAGCCGGCCCCAAGCACCTAGGAAAAAGAAAAGCCCCGCGGCGCACGTATGCGCCGCGGGGCTTTGCTGCTCAAGCAATTCGTGTGGTGGGCTAAACCGACGGCAACAGCGGACGAACCATGCGCCCATCAAGCCGCGACAACACCGAAAAAGCGGCGCGCACGGGCGCCCAACGCAGCGGCACTTGCAGGCCCCTGAGTTCGGGCGTGCCCAGCAGGCCGAGGATCTGGCGGGCTTCGGCTACGTCGCCGCGCTGCAGGGCGCGGTAAGCGCCGGCCAGGATAAACTGGTAGAAGTAGTTGGCCTGGGCCCGGTCGAGCACGTGGGCAGGCAGGTGTTGCGCCGTTCGCACTTTATCGAACATGCGCAGCAGCTGACCAATGGTTACTTCGTTGAACATCTGGGCCGTAACGGCGCCCTGGTGTATGGTGTAGGCGGCGGGCGTTTCGGGCACGCGCAACACGCCGTGTTGGGCAAACAGCCGCACCCACAGATCAGAGTCGCCGCTGCTGCCTTGTTGTTCGTCGAGGCAACCGGCCTCCATGTAGGCGTCGCGGCTCACGATAATGGCCGGAATGCGCACCATGGAGGAGTTGGTGAGCACCTGTTGCAGGGCCTCGGCCGGTTTCAGAAACACCTCCTGCTTTACGCCCTGGTGCCGCAGCACGCGTTCCTGCATATCCACCAGATCGACGCCGAACAGCACGATGGGGTAGGTGCGCTGCGTGCGGCGGAGGCGGTTGAGCATAAGCATCAGGCCGCCGGGGAAGAAGTAGTCGTCGTCGTGCAGGTGCATGACGTAGTGCCCCTCGGCGCGCAGGATGCACAGGTTGAAGTTGGTGGCGCTGTTGCCGCCGGGCGGGTTGTGGTAATAGCGCCATTGCGCGGCAGGCACATCGGCCAGCAGTTGCTTCACCAGCTCCTCGCTGCGCGTATCCTCGGTAGGCGAGTTGTCGGAAATCAGCAGCTCCACATCGGGGGGCAGCGGGCCGATGGAGCGCAGGGTGCGCTCGAGCAGCTCGGGCCGTTTGTACGTGGGCACGCACAGGCTGAGTACGGGCTTGGTAGTAGCTCCCGAGGCCTGGGGCAACGGGGCACCTAGGCGCGCCCGCGCCTGCACCAGGCGCCGGTTGGCCAGCACCTCGCGCCGATGCCGCCAGATGTAAGCGTAGGCCGACAGCGAGGGGCGCTCCGCCAGCAGCGTGTAGGCCAGCACGGCGGCTTGCCGGGGCAGGGCGCGCAGCCAAAAGCCCGGTTTGGCCGGGGCGTTTTTGGCCAGCAGCATCAGCTGGTTTTTTACGGCATCGGCCTTGATGGCGGCTCCCAGACGGCGGCGCAGCCCTAGGTCGCCGGGGCGGAAAACGCGTGGGTGCACCGCACGGCACTCCGGGTCGAACCAGGTACGCCAGCCGTAGAGCTGCCCGCGCCAGGCAATGTCCCAGTCTTCTTTGTGGGCGAAAAAACGCTCGTCGAAAAACTGCCCCGCTACGCGCAAATCGTCGATAAAGCGGCGGCGGTACAGCGGCAGGGCACCGTCGGCGCCTTCAACCCACCCGGCCTCGGGCCGCGCCTCCGATACGCGTTGGCCGTGCAGGCGCAGCCCAAAGCGGCCGTCGGGGTAGCGGTTCATGCCGGCCGAGTCGATTACGGGGTCGGCATCGGTGCTTTGCACCAGCAGGCCGCACACCGTACCGATGCGCTCGTCGCGCTCCATCTGGCGCATGGCGCGGCTCAGGTAATCGGGCGGCAGCACCACGTCGGGGTTCACGAGCAGCACAAAATCGGTACTGGTGCGGTCGAGGGCGTAGTTGTGGCCGCCGCAAAAACCGGTGTTTTTCGGCAGGGCGTGCAGCTGCGCCCGCGTATCGCCCGCAATCAGGCGCTGCACGCGCGCGCAGGTATCGTCGGCCGAGGCGTTATCAACCACCCAAACCTGAAAGTTGGGGTAATCCTGCGCCAGCACCGAGGCAAGGCATTGCTCAATGGAGTCGGCGCTGTTCCAGGTTACGATGGAGAGCAGCGCCGTAGGAGTAGTAGCGGAAGTAGCCATGTGGTGGAGCGGCTAGCTGAAAAGAGTAGTTGCGGCCGGGGCCGCAAAGCAGGTACGGGAGCGGCAGGCACCTAGGCCAGCTGTTGCTTGGCGGCAACAACCAAGGGCTCTACCTGAGCGCGCAGGGCATCTACGTCAATCAGCAGGTCTTCTTCCCAGGCCTCCCAGCGGTTTTTTACGGGGGTACCTAGGGTCGAGAGCAGAAACTGGTAGCGCATGCCGGCTTTGGTGGCCAGGTCGAGGTAATCGGCCACCACAAAGTGCTCCGGAAACAGCTCCACCAAATCGGAGCCGCTGGGGCAGAACACGAGGTTGGTGAGGCCCGCGCCCACGGGGCTTACGATGATGCGCGCGCCGGCAAACAAGGCCACCTTTTCGGCAAACGAGTAGGGGCTGAGCACGTGCGTTTCGAAGCCGTAGCCGTGCAGCAGCTTTTCCACTTCGGCCTCGTTGCGGGTTTGGCGCACCGAGGCATCGCGCCGGCTGATGTACACGAGCGGCCCGAAGCGGCTGGCCAGGGCCGGATCGGCGGGCAAAAACGCCGCGCGCAGGTAGTCGCAGGCCCATTGCGGCACGTGGTTGCCCGAGCCGCGCACCGAGGTGGTGGCAATCAGCTGGGTAGCCTGCACGTGGCGGTGCGTTTCCACGTCGATGATGCGCTCCGGGCCAATACCCAGGTGGGCGAGGCTCTCGCGCACAAAGCCGTGGTTGCGGTTGTACACCAGAAAGTAGTCGACGGAGCCGAGCAGCCCGGCCTGTTGCAGCAGGTGCAGCCTAGGGAGCGAGTCGATCAGCCAGTGGTAGTAGTTGCCCGAGGCCGCGCCGCCGCCCGAAAGCAGGCTGCACACCGTGCCCTCGATGCGGGTAGGCTCCAGAAACCACTGCTGCCGGAAGATGTTGTTGTGCTGGGGCTGGGTGAGGTCCCAGGAGCCGCCGTACTGAAACGACACGTCGCCCACCAAGCGGTTGTCGGCGCTGATGATGGCTACGCTGTTGGGGTTGTCGGCGTACACGCGGCCGTTGCGCAGCGTCAGCACAAACGCCGTGGGCAGCTGCTCGGTGGTGTTGGGTTTGCCGTGCAAGCCCGAAAAATCGGCCGCGCACTCGTAAAAGCCTTGTGGCAGCTCCAGCGTGGAGGTGTGGGCCGGCTCAATCTCGTAGTAGGTGGCACCGCTGCCAGGCGCTGCAGCCAGCTGAGCGCTGCTTGCGTGCACACCAACCGGGCGGTAGTGGCGGTGGTATGGCACCCACTCGCGCAGCAAGCGCCCGGCCTTGCGCTGAACCCTGCTTAGTACTGCGTGCATAAGTTGGTGGAAAGCCTTATTGCGTAAATAACCTGCAGGTGGGCCGCCTAGGTGGCCAACGCCTGCAACGTGTGCCTGGCCGCTTCGGAGGCATGGGCTTGCCACTCGGCGGCGTCGAGCACCTGCCGGATGCCATCGCGCAGCTCAATGCGGTGGCGCCAGCCCAGCGCGTGCAGGCGGCTTACATCGAGCTGCTTGCGCGGGGTGCCATCGGGCCGCGAGGTGTTGAACACCAGCTCGCCCCGGAAGCCCGTCAGCTCGGCAATGGTTTCGGCCAGCTCACGGATCGTCAGGTCTTCGCCGGTGCCCACGTTGATGGGCTCGCGGCCGTCGTAGTGCAGCAGCAGGTGCAGGCAGGCATCGGCGAGGTCATCCACGTGCAAAAATTCGCGGTACGGCTTGCCGGTGCCCCACACCTCTACCTGCGGCAAACCCAGGGCAGCCGCCTCACCGATTTTGCGCAGCAGCGCCGCCATCACGTGCGAGTGTTCGGGGTGGTAGTTGTCGCCGGGGCCGTACAGGTTCGTAGGCATCACCGTGATAAAGCGGCAGCCGTGCTGGTCGTAATAGGCTTCGCAGAGCTTCAGGCCCGCAATTTTGGCAATGGCGTAGGGCTCGTTGGTTTGCTCCAGCGGCCCGGTCAGCAGGTATTCTTCCTTAATGGGCTGCGGGGCCATCTTGGGGTAGATGCACGACGAGCCCAGGTACAAGAGCTTCTGGACGCCGTGCACCCGCGCCTGCTCCAGCACGTTGGCCTCAATCATGAGGTTGTCGTACAGAAAATCGGCGCGGTAGGTGTTGTTGGCCACAATACCGCCCACTTTGGCAGCGGCCAGCACCACGTACTCGGGTTTTTCTTCGGCGAAGAAAGCAGCCACTGCGGGTTGGTTGCGCAGGTCGAGCTCTTTAGAGCTACGCAGCACGAGGTTGTTGTAGCCGGCTTGTTGCAAACGGCGCACAATTGCCGAGCCCGCCATTCCGCGGTGCCCGGCAACGTAAATCTTGGCGTTCTTTTCCATAAGTGGAGAGGTGGAAAGCAACTCAGGCGCAGGCCTACGATTCGTAGTAGTTCAGCACCTTGTGGCCGGCCTCGCGCAAGGTGGCGTCGCGGCGGAACAGCTCCAAGTCGGCGTGCATCATGTCCTGCACCAAGGCGGGCAGGTCGTACTGCGGTTTCCAGCCCAGCTTTTCCTGTGCTTTCGTAGGATCGCCGATGAGCAGTTCTACCTCGGTGGGGCGGAAGTACTCCGGGTCGACGGCCACGACCTCCTTACCTAGGGGCAGCTGAAACTCGGGGTTGTGGCACGCCACCACGTGGCCGGTTTCCTCGGCGCCTTCGCCAAAGAACGTCAGCTCGATGCCCACCTCGCGGAAAGCCAGGCGCACGAAGTCGCGCACGGTGGTGGTCACGCCGGTGGCGATAACGAAGTCTTCGGGCTGATCCTGCTGCAAAATGCGCCACATGGCCTCTACGTAGTCCTTGGCGTGGCCCCAGTCGCGCTTGGCGTCGAGGTTGCCCAGGTACAGTTTGTCCTGCAGACCTAGGGCAATGCGGGCCGCCGCGCGGGTAATCTTGCGCGTCACGAACGTTTCACCGCGCAAGGGCGACTCGTGGTTGAAGAGGATGCCGTTGCAGGCGTACATGCCGTAGGCCTCGCGGTAGTTCACCGTAATCCAGTAGGCGTAGAGCTTGGCCACGGCGTAAGGCGAGCGGGGGTAGAAGGGCGTGGTCTCGCGCTGGGGCACCTCCTGCACCAGGCCGTAAAGCTCCGAGGTGCTGGCCTGGTAAATGCGCGTCTTGTCCGTCAGGCCCAGGATGCGGATGGCCTCCAGCAAACGCAAGGTGCCCACCCCGTCCACGTCGGCCGTGTACTCGGGCGTGTCGAAGGACACCTTCACGTGCGACATGGCGCCCAGGTTGTAAATCTCGTCGGGTTGCACCTCCTGCACAATCCGGATCAGGTTCGTCGAGTCCGACAAATCGCCGTAGTGCAGCTTAAAGCGGATGTCCTGCTCGTGGGGGTCTTGGTAGAGGTGGTCAATACGTTCGGTGTTAAAGAGGGAGGAGCGGCGCTTGATGCCGTGAACTTCGTAGCCTTTGCTGAGCAGCAGCTCGGCCAGGTACGAGCCGTCCTGGCCCGTAATGCCGGTAATGAGGGCACGCTTCATGGTAGGGGAGCAAAAGAGAGGTGGTGGAGATATGACAAAGCTTTTGCTAGAACTTTGCCGGCAAATAATTGGATTACTTATCTCTTAAACAATGGTTGCGATAAATAAAATTAATTTTTTATTCAGAAAAGTACCATTGCTCACCGTCGAATGCAAAAAGCCCGACCATGCTTATGGTCGGGCTTAGCTAACGCGCTGTAAAACAACAAAGCCCGGCAGTTGCCGGGCTTTGTTTAGTGGAGCGAGATGCGACGATGGAAGCTTACTGCGTGATGCGGTAGATTTCCATGCCCGATACGTTGATGGCGCCGCCGGTGCTACGCAGCTCAATGATGCCGTTGGTAACGGTAACCTTCTGCGGAGCAGTTTTGCGCCAGGTGCCGGGGGCACCGCTGTTGTGGTTCGTCAGCGAGGGCAGGCCATTCAGCGTGGTGCTGTAGGTTTGGGCATAGTTATCTTCGAACACGTAGTACGATACCTCGTAGGTGCCGTTCGGTACGTTGTTCACCGTCAGGCGCAGGTTGTTGCTCCATACAAACGAGCGGATCATCTGGGCGCGGGCGGCGTCGGTAGCGGGGTTAAGCGTTACCGATTGCGTCGAGAGCTTGCCACCGTTGGTGGTGATGTCCTTGAACGTGGTGCCGTCCTCGTAGCTGATGCCGTCGATGGTTTGGGCCGGGCCGTTCAGGTTGATGGCGCGGAACAGCGTGCGGGTTGCAGCCGGAGCCGTGGTGGTGTTGTGCTTCCACACCTCAACACCCGAGAGGTTGGGGTGGCCGCCCGAAGTGCTCAGGGCGATGGTGCCGTTGCTCACCTCAACCTTGAAGGGGCCCACGCGCTGCCACTGGCCAGCACCGCCGGTGTTGTGGCCCGATTTCACCGTTTGGCCGTTCAGCACAATGTTGGTGGTTTCGGCGTTGTTATCCTCCCAGATGTAGGCGTACACCGAGTAAGAGCCGGCGGGCACGCTCGTCAGGGTAGCGCCCACGGTGCTGCCGCCTACGGCCGTTTGCAGCATGCCAGCGCGGGTAGCGTCGGTAGCCGGGCTCAGCGCCGTAGCCGTGTTCGAGAAGTTCATGCCCGTTACCTGCAGGTTAGCAGCGCCAGCCGAAGCTTCCCACTTGTTGCCGTCGAGGGTTACGGCCGTGCCGTTGATGTCGATGCCTCGGAAGAAGGTAGCATCAGCCGGGCCGGCCATGGGCGTGCTGCCCGTGGTGGGAGCGGCCTGTACCGATACCGATACGGCAGCCGAGTTGGTGGTGGCGCCAGCGTTGTCAGTGGCGCGGGCCGTCAGGCTCAGCGTGCCGGCAGCAGCCGGCGTAAAGCTCAGGGTGTAAGGAGCCGAGGTGTCTTCGCCCAGCTTGGTGGTGCCGTTGAAGAACTCAACCTTAGCCACGGTGCCATCGGCATCGGCTGCCGTTGCCGACAGGGCCAGCGGCTGACCTAGGGTAAGGCTGGCCAAGGCCGAGAGGGTAACCGTAGGAGCCTGGTTGGCTACTGCCGTGTGCTTCCAGACCTCGATGCCCGAAAGGTTGGGGTGGCCGCCGGTGGTGCTCAGGGCAATGCTGCCGTTGCTCACCTCAACCTTAAAAGGACCCACGCGCTGCCAGTTGCCAGCCGAGCCGGTGCTCAGGCCCGACTTCACGGTCTGGCCGTTCAGTACGATGTCGGTGGTTTCCGGCGCGTTGTCTTCCCAGATGTAGGCGTACACCGAGTAGGTGCCAGCGGGCACGCTCGTCAGGGTAGCGCCTACGGTGCTCCCGCCTACAGCGGTGCGCAGCATGGTGGCGCGCTCAGGCTCGGTGTTGGGCGAAAGCGTAACCGAAGGGTTGCTGAAGTTGGTACCCGTTACCTGGAAGTTGGCAGCGCCCGTAGCAGCTTCCCACTTGTTGCCGTCGAGGGTTACGGCCGTGCCGTTGATATCGATGCCGCGGTAGAAAGCAGCGCCTACGGGGCCGGCCATGGGCGTGCTGCCCGTGTTGCCGCCGCCCTCAGTGGGGGCCGGAGCCGGAGTTGGTGCAGGAGCGGGCGAGGTAGGAGTAGTCGGGGTAGGCGAAGTGCCGGTGCCCGAACCACCCACACCTAGGGTGATGCTGTTCTGCTGCAGCTTCTGCTGCCACAGCGTCCACTCGTTTTTCTCCGTGTCAACCGTAATCGGGTTGGGCAGGTGGTTGGTGCTCGTGCAGTTGTTGCAGGCACCGGTGCTCAGGTCGTGGCGGTTGGCGAACGGTACGTTGTAGCCTTCGCGGTAATAACCGATGGTGTTGTTGTCCGTCTGGTTATTATAGAATACGTTGCTCGGTTGCTGGTAGGCGTTGAAGATAGCCGTAGCAGCCCAGGCCGAGGGCAGCTTGGTACCGTCGGGCAGGTAGCCGGCCGTTACCATGCGGTTGTGATGGAAGCGTACATCGTGGCCCGAGGCAATGTTCATCGCCGCGTTACACGTCGAGATGAACTGGTTGTTGTAGGCATCGATGAAGGCAGCCGTAGTCGAGGCCGACGAACCGTCGCCGTCGGTGGTCATGCCGGTGCCCGTGAACTTGCTGGCCGTAGCCGGGATGGGGTACGCACCCTGCACGTAGTTGTCGTGCACGCGCGCCGGGCTGCCCGACACACCACCCGAGTTGTAGAAGTTGATGTTGTCTTCTACCAGCGAGTTGTTGGGCTCGTTGATCACCTGGTTCCAGGCAACTTCGATGTTGCCCACGTTGCGCACCTGGTTCAGGCCCAGAAACTGCACGTACTCGCCACCGCCGTTGCGGAAGCGGCCGTCGATGTTCTTGGCCACGTTGCGGCGCACCGTGAGGGTTTGCGAAGGCGAACCGTCGCCGCTCCACTGGTAAGCTGCAACACCTGAGGTGTGTTCGAAATAGTTGTTTTCAACCAATACCGAACGACCCGAGTTTACCTCCACGAAACGGCCGTGGCGGCGGTTATCCACACTCTGATTCAGGCCGTAACCTTTGTTGTTGCGGATGATCAGCGTGCTACCGCCGTTCTTCGCGTCAATCAGGTCGCCAGCGCCTGCCAGGATACAGTTCTCGATAGTAACCGGTTGGGTAGTCTGGATTCGGATACACGGCGTGTTGGAGTCCGTGCTCTTGAAGTTACCAGAGTAGGTACCACCTTGCGTAATTACGAGGGGTGCCGAATACGTCACATTAGGGGCTTGGCCCTGCGCTAGCGATTCGCTAGGCTGCAGGCCAATCATCGACAGCACGAGCACCACTGAGGGCAGAAAGCGTGCACCAGAGTTTTCACGGTCAAACCGCGGCCGGAATCCAGAGGTTTTTTGCATTCTGTTTTTGTTAGAAAAAAAGGTCCTTTGCAGGAATTGTTGCGGTTTCAACCTGGGTCGGTCACAATTCGTTCCGAGCGCCAGATCTTTAATGTGCAATTGGCGGTTTCCGGATTCATTATCCTCGCACGAGGAAAGAATTCAACCAGAAAATCCATTTTGACCGCAATGCAAACCAGGTTATTGCTTCCGGGCCCAGAGGCTTCGCCTTGTTTGCTTTGTGTCGTTACCAAGCTAAGTAAGCTTTAATTAAAGCTTTTAACCCAACTTCACTACTCTCCGTACTTAGCAGGCAACCACTTATCACCTACTTCCTCCATCGCCCGAATACCCGCTGTACAATCCTGCTGATGCACGGTGTACGCCGTTTAATCAGGTCTTCAACTCAGCTATTACCTGTTAAAAGTGCAATTGCTGGTGCCGGTGTTCACTGCAAATGTATAAAAGTTTTGTAAACACCAAGGGCGGTCGAAAATAAAGTTGAATTGCACTATTTAGATGCGCAGTGGGGCGTTGGCCGTACCGATATAGCGAGTATGGCCCAAGAGGCGCAGATTTTGATAGACCGATTCTAAGTAAGCTCGGCCATAAAAAAAGCACTCCGAAAGGGAGTGCTGCCGAAAAAAAGTTGAAAAACCTTAAAAATCAGCCTAGTTCGGGGCGCAATGCCGGGGGTTTGGCGGTGGTCTGGGGCCCGACCTTGGTGCCCGAGCGGCTTAGCTTATCCAACCAAATCTGCCACTCCCGATTTTCTGTGGCGAGGGTTATCGGGTTGGGTAAGTGCGTGTTGGCAAAGCAAGTGGGGCAATGGCCGGTGCTCAGGTCGTGGCGGTTGGCAAACGGCACGTTGTAGCCGCGCTTGGCAAACCCGATGATGTTGTTATCGACCTTGTTGGCAAAGAACACGCTGCGCGGTTTGTTGTAGGCGTTGTAAACGGAGGTGGCCGCATACGTAGCCCTAAGCGCGCGGCCATCGGGCAACTGGCTGCTGCTTACCATGCGGTTGCGGTAATAGCGCACGTGGTGCCCGGCGGCAATGTTCATGGCCGCGTTGCAGGTAGATACCACCTGGTTCTGAAAGGCCTCGACGTAGGCCGTGCAGGTAAGCGGCGAGCTGCCGTCGCCGTCGGTGGTGATGCCACTGCCGGTAAAGGTATCGGCGGTGGCGGGCACGGGGTAGGCGCCCCGGATAAAGTTGTTGTGGATGCGGATCGGGCTCGTGGGCGTGCCCGAGGAGTTGTGGATGTTGATGTTGTCTTCGACCATCGACTGATCGGGCTCGTTGATGACCTGGTTCCAGGCAATTTCGACGTTGGGCACCCGAAGCACCTGATTCAGCAACACAAAATGCGCCTTGCGGCCGCCGCCGTTGCGGTAGCGCCCGGTTATGTTGTACACCTTGTTGCGAAGAATCCGCAAGGTTTGGCCAGCCGAGCCGTTGCCCTGCCATTTGTACACCACAATGCCGCTGGTTTGGCGCAGCTCGCAGTTGGTTACCGCAAGCGAGGTGGCGTCGTTAATTTCCAGAAACCGGCCCGGGGCTTCATCGTCGTTGGTGGGGGCCAGGGCCACGCCTATGCAGTTCTGCACCGTCAGGCGGGCGCCGCCGTTGCGGGCATCAATCAGCAGGCCGGGGCCTTCGAGCCGGCATTGGCGCAGCACCACGGGCTCGTCGGTATCGATGCGGACGCACGGCTTATCGGGGCTGGTGCTGCGGAACGTGCCCGTGTAAGTGCCGCCGCGTTTGATAACCAGCGTTTCGGCGCCGGGCACTCCGGCCTTCTCGGAGGCGGGCACAGCCAGGCACGAGCCAAACAAAGACCAGCAAATCAGACGAAAAGGCAGCATAGGGGTAGCGTGTGGGTGAAAGTGCGGGTAACATAATGGCTAACGGCACCTGCCGGCGCCGCTGGCAGCGTACCGCACCTAGGGCTTGGTACACTGGCCCATGCTTTTGCCCGCCTCACCACCTAGGGCTGCCTTTGGCGCGCGGTTAGTGCAGGAAATAGCCCACCAGCCGGCGGGCATAGCCATTAACCAAAAACAGCGGCACCAGCGGCGTGGGGCAGTTTTTCAGGGCGAAGTGGGTGAAGTTGCGCAGGTTGCCGCCGCCCCGGATGCCGAACAGGTGCTCGTAGTAGCCGCGCAGGCTTTTTTGCTTGCGGGTAATTTCCTGCCCGCTTTCCTCGGGGTAGGTAAGCAGGTGCGCATCGTAGTTGATGTAGACCGGAAAGCCGTGGCGGCGCGCCACGCTCGTAAAGTCGTAATCGGCCAGGTAGTGGGGCAGGCGCTTCTCATCGAACAAGCCGATGCTGGCAAACACCTGGGCCGGAATAAGCAGCCCCCGGCCGGGCAGGTAGGTTACGGGGTGCAGGCCGCGGCGCTGTTCGGGTTTCAGCACCTCCAGCAAGTCGCTGCGGCGGTGCGTAAGCCAGCTGAACACCTCGCCGCCGTAAATGGGCTGGGTGGTGGAGGCATCGAGCTCCAACGCACCCAGGAGCGCGTCGGGGTGCTTTTGGGCCCACTGCAGCATGCGCTCCACAAAGGCCGCGTCGCAGATTACGTCGTTGTTGAGCGTCATTACGCGGTCGGCGCCGTGCTCCAGGGCGCGGCGGATGCCCATGTTCACGCCGGCCGTCCAGAACAGGTTGCCGTCGCCGTGCAGCACCTCCACCTCCGGAAACTCGCGCGCCAGCACTTCGCTGGTGCCGTCGGTCGAGCCGTCGTCGACCACGATGGTGCGGAAACGGGTGGAGGTTTGCTGCCGCAACGACTGCAGGCAGGCGCGGGTATAGGCCAGGCGGTTGAATACCGGAATGACGATGTACAACATAAGCCTTGGGAGGAGAAAGGTGGAGAAGCTTAAGTGGAAGAGGTTGTGGGCCTGGCACTACCCTAGGGCAGCACCGGAGTATTCGAGGGCAGGGGCCGGCGTGGCGGGCTCGGCAGCTGGCTGCGTTGGCCGAACCGGTACCGGCTCGGCCAGCTCGGCAAAGGCGGGCTCCAGGGCGGCCAGGCGCCCTAGGTGGTGCGCCACCAGTTTGGGCCAGGTGTGCTGGCAGGCATAGGCGTAACTGGCCCGGCCCATGCGCTCCAGCTCGGTGGGGTGGTCGTAGAGGTACTCCACCTGGCGGGCCAGGGCTTCGGCGGTGGCCTCGGGGGTGGTTACGGGCACCTTAATGCCCGCATAGTCCGGAATGAAATCGGTGGCGCCGTGGTGGTCGAGGGTGAGAATGGGCAGGCCCAGGGCCATCGACTCGAGGTACTGCGAGGCGAAGGTGTCGCGCAGGCTGCAGAGCATAAACAGGTCGTGCTCGAGGTAAGCCTGCCGCACGGCACTAAAGGGCACGGCCCCGTGCCAGGTTACCTTGTCCTCGATGCCGGCCGCGGCAATCCAGCCCGGCAGCAGCGGGCCCACGGGCCCGTCGCCCAGAATGTCGAGGTGAAACTTGACGCGCGGATTCACCTTGCCCAAAGCTTCGATAACCAAATGCAGGCCTTTGCGCGGAAACAAACGGGCCAGCCACAAAATGCGCAGCTCGCCGTTGGTGCGTTGCGGCCGCACGGGGTACTCGGCCGGGTAAAACGCCGGAAACTGCCCGGTGCTCATGGCCAGCTCCACGCGTTTGGCACCTAGGCGGCGGGCCAGCTCGGCGGTTTCGCGGTTGGCGGCCAGCACCAGCTTGGCGTGGCGCAACGATTGCCGCACGTTGGGGTCGAAGGTGATGAGCAGCTTGCTGATGAGGTTGCGCATCGTTTCGGTTTTAAACCAATCGGGCAGGTAGCGGCGCAGCGAGGCCGGCGCCTGCATGCCGCCACCCAGCGGCCCCAGGAGCAGCGGCTTGCCCAGGCGCCACATCCAGGAGGCCATTTGCAGGCTGTTGTAGGTGATGTGGTACACCAGGTCGAACTCAACCTGCTTATCCAGCTCCTGCGCCTTGCGCCAGGCGCGGTATTGCCAGTAGATGTAGTGCACGTACACGCCAAACTGCCAGCGGTACAGGTAGTCCACAACCTTGGGCACGTGCACGTTCACCACCCGTATGCGCTGGGCAATGGGGTTGTCGGCGTGCTCGTGCAGGTATTTTTCGATGGAGCCGTTTTTGCCTAGGGGCGTGGTAAAGCACCACACCTGATGGCCCAGCGCGGCGGTTTCCCAAAGGGTATTGAAGCCGTGGCTGTCTTCGCCACCCGAGTTTGGCTGGCATCCGTAGGCTGAGAGCAGGATTTTCATGGGACTAAGCTTGGGGAGCCGGTGAAAGAAGCTCGGCATCGGGTGGAGCCAAGACGGAAGCAGGAGCGGGAGTGGGAGCGGCATGCGACGCGGCGGCGCGGCGCGGAAACAAACGGGACAGCTTGGCCCGGATGCGGCTTTGCAGGAACTCCTGGAAACGCCGCCGGTCGCGCGGCCGGTCGATGAGTACGTGGTGCGGGTGGTGCAGCGGAAACGGCAGCTCCAGGGTGGGCACATCGGCCTGGCTGTCGGCAGCATCCATGGTGTGCGTGCCCTGGGCGCCAAAACCAATGTTGCCCACCAAGTTCACGGCCGGCACAATGCACAGGCCCGAGTTGGCCGCAATGGCAAAGTGCCACTGGTAGTCCCACACATCGGGCGGCTGCGGCAGGCTGAGCACGCTGCGGATTTTGCTGAGGCGGTAGCGCTCCTCCAGCCACGAGCTGTAAATGCCTTTCAGCTTGCCCTGTGCCTCCAGCTCGGGCAGGCGCTGCATCCGAAAATCGAAGTGCTGCCAGGCGCGGCGCCACGTGGCCCAGCCCCAACTGTTCACTTGGTTGGAGAAGTGGTACGACTCGGTGCCCGGTCGGGGTACCTCGGCGGCTTCCGCAGCAAAGTTGTTGCCGCCGATGTGCATCACGCGGGTATCGTGGCGGTAGCGGGCCAGCAGCTCGGCGCAGAAAGGGAAAAAGGAGCGGGCCGGCACGCAGTCGTCTTCCAGGATAATGCCCTCCTCTTCGTGCTGAAAAAACCAGTCGATGGCCGTAGCCGGCGCCACGCCGCAGTTGAGGTTGCTGGCCCGAAACAGGGTTTGCACCGCGCAGGGCCAGTCTACCAGCTCGTGCACCAGGGCGCGGGTTTCGGCGCACAGGGCCTCGTCGGCGGGGCGGTGCGGGCGCGGGCCATCGGCGGCCACGTACAGGCGCGTGGGCCGCACCTGCCGAATGGCCTCCAGCACGCGGCGCGTGGTATCGGGGCGGTTAAAAATGAGGAGCAGCACCGGCGTCTCAAAGCCCGCGCTGGGGGAGTAGTTTTCAGGCATCTGCATGAGCTACGGCGGTGGAGGAAATGGCTTCCTCGGGGCGGCGCGTACGGCGCGGCATCCGAGGCTGGTAACTAACTGGCGCGGCTGCGGGCAAGGGGTCCATAATGGCCAGCGCAAACCCGTAAACGGAGTACATGTAATACGGCCAGTCGTAGGAGAAGCTGTAGAGCAGGCTGCTGCCCAGAAAGGCCAGAAAGGCGGCCGAGTTGGCATCGAGCGGCTCGGGGCTGCGCAGCCTTCGGATAATCAGCTTAACGGGCACCACCAGCACCAGCAGCACCCCGATAACGCCGAAGTAAAACAGGCGGTCGACGTACCAGCTGTGAAAGTGGTGGCCGGTGCCGTCTTTCCACACTTTCAGCTTCGATTCGGTGGAGTAAAACTGAATGGGCAGCTCAAACCCCTTCAGGCGCATGCCGGCCACGGGGTGCTCCAGAATAAAGGGCTCGTACGAGCGGAACTGCTGCAGGCGCCAGCTGCCGGTGCCTTGCTTGTCGGGGTTCTGGATGTCCTCGATGCTGGTTTCGAGGCGGGCCAGCACCTCGGGGTTGTTCAGCACCACGCCAATGCCGCCACCTAGGGCCACCACAATGGGCAGCACAAACAGCGGCGTAAAGCGCTGGAAGGAAAGCGTAACGCCCACCGTGCGGCGCAGCATCAGCACGTTGAGCGTGAGGGCCAGCACGGTGCAAAGCCACACCGTGCGGTGCTGCAGGAACACAATCATGCCCAGGGCCACAAAAAACACCAGCAACCTGGGCAGCCCGCCCTTGGCCATGTACTGGTTGAAGTAGTACAACGCCAGCAGCAGCAGCAGGTACGTCGACTCCACGTTGAAGCCGCGTTCGTTATCGACAAACGAAGCCAGGCTAAGCGCCTCCGGGAAGTTGATAACCAGGCTGGCCGCCAGCCCCACCAGCAAAAAGGCCATCAGCAGACCTAGGGGCGGCATGCCGTAGCGGCGGTAAAACCCGTACACCGCAAACAGCGGCATAATCACCAGCAGCTTGTTGAACACGTGCGGGTACACCATCCAGGTATCCCAGCCGATGCGCGACTCCAGGGCCAAGGCGGCCAGGCACGCCAGCATCACGAAATACCACGTGCGCATCGGGCGGCTGAAGTAGCGCAGGTACAGCGCGCTCAGCCCGATCATGCCGGCCGTAAGCAGCTGCATGCACATCCAAAGCACCGGGTCGTCGGCATCCTCGAACGCAAATGCCGTAAAGGCGCGGTCGGTGAGCAGCACAACCAGCAGTACAATCAGAAAGCGGAACCGCAGGCTGATGATCATGGCGGGTAAGCGGTGAAAAGGTGTTGGTTAGGTGAGTTCGAGCACCAGCGGCTCGGTTACAGCGTCGCGGTAGAGCTGGCGCGTCAGGGCCGTGGTGCGGGCCCAGGTAAAGTCCTGGCTGCGCAACTGGCCGGCTTCGCTGAGGCGCCGCCGCAAGGCTTTATCGGTAAGCACCTGCGCCAGCTGTTCGGCAAGCTGCTGCGGGGCATCGGGCCGGAAGTAAAGCGCCGCCTCCTGGGCAACCTCCGGAAAGCACGAGGCCGCGCTCAGCACCACCGGGCAGCCGTGGGCAAAGGCCTCCAGAATGGGCAGGCCAAAGCCTTCGTAGTGCGAGGGAAACACGAAAGCCGCCGCGTCGCGGTAGAGGTAGGCCAGCTCGGCGTCGGTAAGCGGGCCCAGCTGCAGTACCCGGTCGGTGAGGTGCAAGGTGCGCAACTGCTCCTGCTCGGGCAAGCTGAACGGCCCGCCGCCTGCGCATACGAAATACAGGTCGGGGTGTTGGCGGTGCAGCAGGCTGGCCGCTTCCAGAAAGCAGCCTAAGTTTTTGTACATGCCGCGCGTGCCGGTGTACAGCACGTAGCGCCCCGGCACCGCCGGCCTGGGGCCGGTGGCCTCGGTGGTGGTGGTGCCGTGCGGTATCACCACCACGCGCTCGGCGGGCAGGCCCAGCAAACGCATGGCATCGGCCCGGGTGTTTTCTGAAACCGTGATGATGCGGCTGGCGCGGTCGGCCACGCGCTTCAGATGACTCAGTTCCCGATCGGGGTAATACTCCGGATACAGGTACGGAATCATGTCGTGGATGGTGATGACGAAGGGCTTGCCCGCCGGCATCCGTTCCAGGAAGTAGTCGTCGTCGAACAGCGTGGGGTGAAACACATCAAACGCGGCCCGCTGCAGGGCTTTGCGCGCGGCCCAGTCGTTGCAGGCCTTAATGATGCGCCAGCCGCCCGGGAGGTTCGTGTTCGGGAAAAACGTGCGGTGGCGGGTGTGTTGCCCGTCGCGCAGGTACAGGTTGTTGCTGAACACCACCGGCAGCTCGCACTGCAGCTTGGGCCCGGCGTTGCGCATCAGCTCCCAGAAGTACCGCGACACGCCGCCGTAATTCTGGATGGTGAAGATCTGATGGTCGAATAGAACTCTGGTTCTCATACCAATTCAGCTTCAGGGTCGGGAGAAAGGGCTGCCCGGCGGTGCGCGGGGGCCGGGGCACCTAGGCGCTCAGCAGTTGCGGGGGCGGTAGCCTCGGTATCGGCAGGTGCCTCGGTAGCGGCGGCAGGGGTGGCACCTAGGCGCTGCATTAGCCAGGCGGCAGGCCCCGCGGCCCAGCCCGAGGTAGGCAACGAAAGCTTGCCCAGGATGCGGGCCAACAGCGCGCGCAGCGGCTCGGGCGGCCAGAACAGCAGCAGGCTGCCGGCCGTTACGGCCCCCGTGAGCAGGGCCATGCCAAACCGCACCGGCAACGGCGCGCCGGCCGTGCGCAGGCCGTACAGCACCAGGCCCAGCACCAGCGTCACCACGGCTGCCATGGTGAGGCCGGGCACGTAGGAGCGCAGCACCGCCAGCGGCGTCACGGCCAGCACCCGGTTCATCAGGCTCATGTACAGGATGGTGCGCACCACTTCGCCCATTACCACGGCCGAGGCCACGCCCACCAGGCCGTAGGGTGCCATCATCACAAACAGCAAGGGCAGCAAGGCCGTGTAGCCGATGTTCAGAACAAGCTTGGGCGAAAGCGTGGCCGTAGCATCGCACACCACGCCGGCAAACATGGTAACCATGCTCATCGAAAACGCGACGCACACCATTTGCAAAATGGGCGCGGCCTCCAGCCATTTCGGGCCCAGCATTACCAGCACAATTTCGGGCGCGGCCATGGCCGCGCCGGCGCAGGTAGGCATTACCACGGCCCCGATCAGCATAATGCTGCTCAGGTACACCTCGCGCAGCTTGGGGCGGTCGTGCTGCAGCTGGCTGAACGATGGGAAGATTACCTTGGCAATGCTGCTCGTGAGCAGGTAAATCGGGAGGCCGATGAGCATCCAGGCGCGGCTGTACAGACCCAGGGCTGCCGCGTTCAGCAACCGGCCGATGAGCAGAGTATCGAGCGAGCCGGTAAGAAACTCCAGAAAACTAATGGCCGACATGCGCGAGCCGTACGCCACCAGCGGGCGGTACACCTCCCACCGGAAAATCAGCAACAAGGAGTGGCGCGCCGCCGCGTAGGCCATAATGGTAAGCAGCAGCAGCTGGCCCACTTGCGCGCCCACCAGCGCCCACACGCCAAAACCGGCCCACGCCATTACGATGCCGATGCCGCCGTAGCTCAGCAAGTAAGCGGCTACCTCGATAATGGCCAAAATCTGAAAGCGCATTTGGCGGCGCAGCAAGCTCAGGGCAGTGGCATTCAGGCCCGTCAGCAGCAGACCCAGGGCCAGCACCCGCACCACCGGCACTACTTTGGGCTCGTGGAAAAAGGTAATGGCCAAGGGCGCACCCACCACCAGAATGGCCGCAAACAGCGCCCCCAGCAGGGCCGATGAAGTGAAGGCCGCCCGGACATCCTCGGTGGTGATGTCGGGCTTTTGGATGATGGCCTGCTCCATGCCCATTTGGGCGAAGTAGCTGCCGAACCGGAGAATGACGCCGGCCAAGGCCACCAGGCCAAACTCGGCCGGCGTAAGCAGGCGCGCCATTACGGCGGTGTAGCCTACCTGCAGCAGCGCAGTGGTAATGGAGGCGCCGGTGGTCCACTTCACACCGTGAACCGTGGCGGCAGTTAAACTGCGCGCCGGGGCAGCGGACGAGGCCATAAAGAAAGCAGTAAAAAGGTGGAGGCGGAGGAGCAGCCACGGCCAGCCGGCCGTGGCCTTCCCTAACTGCTATACCCGTAGGTATAGGCTTTCTTCTTGTAGCGGTACTCGTACGTTTTGTTGAAGTGCATGTCGTTGATGACGATGTAGACATGCTTGATCTTCCCCTGGTCGTAGAGCTCGTTGATCTGGCTGATGTACGAGGGGTCGGTGTAGTTCTGGCGCACCACGTAAATGTTGGCGTCGAGGTGGCGCAGCAGCACGAAGTACTCCGACACGTAGCCCACGGGCGGCGTATCGAGCAGCACGTAATCGTACTCCTCGCGCAGCTGCTCCATCAAACTCGTCATGCGCGTCGACTCGAGCAGCTCCATGGGGTTCGGCGGAATGTCGCCGCACATCAGCACATCGAGGTTGGGCACCGAGGAGGCGCGCAGGCACTCACCCAGCGGGCTTAGGTTGGCGAGGTAAGCCGCCAGGCCCGGCGCCTGCGGATCGTAGTTGAAGTAATTGGCCACGGTGGGGCGGCGCAGGTCCGTCTCGACGAGCACCACGCGGCGGCCCGAGTGGGCCAGCTCGGCGGCCAGGTTCACGGCGCAAAAGCTTTTGCCTTCGCCGGGTACCGAGGAGGTTACGCCAATCACTTTTTTATCGAGGCCGGCCGAGAGGTACTGCAGGTTCACCCGAATCGAGCGGAACGACTCGGCAATGGGGCCTTTCGGGTTGTGCAGCATCTCGTTGCGCTCCGCTTTGTTGCCGTGGGCTACCACGCCCAGCATCGGAATGTCGGTAATGCGCGACAGGTCTTCCTTGCTTTGAATACGGCGGTTGGCCTTGTCCATCAGCAACACAATACCCAGGGGCCCGAGCAGGCCGGCCAGCAGGGCCATAAAGCCCACAAACAGCGGCTGCGGGGCCGAGGGGCCGTTGCCGTTCATGGCAGCCCGGTCGATGATTTTTTTATCGGTGGTGTTGGTAGCCAGCTCAATGGCCGCTTCGGCGCGCTTGTCAACCAAAAAGCTGTAGTTCTTGTCGTTGAAATCCGACTTGCTCTTCAGCACGGCCAGCTGCCGCTCGTTTTCGGGCATGCGGCTCATTTCGGAGCGCACCTTGTTTAGCTGGGCCGTGAGGTCGGCCAGCTGAATATCCGTCGAGCGGATCATGCTGCTCAGGTTTTGCTCGAGCGAGGCCCGCGTGTTGCGGATGCGTTCGTCGAGCACCTCCACCAGCGGGTTGTTGGCGCTGGCATTCACCACCAGGCCCGAGCGCTCTTTGTAAAGCTCGGCCATCTGCAAAATCAGGCTGCTCAGCACGGGGTCGTTCACGCCCGAGGCCGAGGCGGCCGTAATGGCGCGGTCGTCGCGCAGCTGGCGTAGCATGCCCTGGTAAAAGCTGCGTTGCGAAGCCAGGCGGGTGCGCTCGGTTTCGAGGGTAGAGGTTTGCTGAATACCCGAGGCCGACTGAGCGTTGACATCGACCACGCCGCGCTCGGCCCGGAAGGTGCTCAGCTCTTCGGCCGATTTCTGGCGGGCCTGGGCCAGCTTGGCAATTTCGTTGTCCAGGAACTCCACCGTTTTCTGGCCCGTCTGGTTTTTCTCGCGCAGGTCAGCAGCGATGAACACGCTCATCAGCGTATCCAGAAACTGCTGCTCTTTTATGGGCACGTTGCCCTTGGTGCGCAGCTCAATAATGCGCGATTCCTGATCGATGGTGCGCACTTTCAGGCGGTCTTGGTAGGCCCCCACCAGGCTGCCCACGTCGTTCAGGGCGAAGAAGTACTTCTCGCCGGGCACCGCCGAGGCGCCGGGCTCGGGCTGGATGGTGATGTTGAGCAGGGCGTGGCGCAGCGGCTCGCCGGCCCGCAGCGTGTGGTCGAGCTCGGTGTCGATTACCTCGCGCACCAACGAGCCGCTTTGCAGGTCAGCGAGTTGGCCTTTGTCTACTTTGGCTTGCACGCGGTAGCGGCCATCGGGCAGCGGCTCCACGCTCACTTTGGTGCCCGTGAGCTGCGGGGCGCCTAGGTCGGGCACTACCCGGAAGGGCAAGGAGCCAGCCGGCCGCTCGCGCACTTGCAGGGTGGCCACCGAGTTGAGCCAGTTTTTGGGGGCCGCGTAGTAGCTTACTTTAAACTCGGGCAGCTTCTCGATGGCCTGGCGCACCATGCCGGCCGAGCTGATCAGCCCGATTTCGTCTTCCATCTGAATGCCGCGCTCCTTCACCTCCAGCAGATTCAGCAACTCCTGGGCTTGCTTGGAGCCTGTGCTTTGGTTGCCCAACAGCATGGTGGCGCGGTAATCGTACACCGGCGACTTTACCTTGAGGTACAAAAACGCCGCGGCACCGGCCAGCAGCAGGCCCAGCAGAAAGTACACCCAGCGGGCCCGCAGCTTGAAGAAAAGTTGATGTAAATCTAAATCGTCGGAGGTGGTAGCGCGTGATTCCATGCCGGTTGGGCTAGGTGTTTGTACGTATGGGAGCAAGCCGGTGCGGGCGCCGGTACCAGCAAACCTAGTTGGCGTTTATATAATTGAGAATCAGGGCCAAGGCCGAGATGCCCGAAAATACCAAGGCTAGGTTGGCCACGTTGGCGCGGTTGGTACGAGCAGCCAGGGGCTCCACGTACAGCGCATCGTTGGGCAACAAAAAGAAGTTGGGCGAGGACAGCAGCTTCGGGTCGGTGAGGTCGAGCAACAGCACCTCGTTGCCTTTGGGCGTGGTCCGGATCAGCTTGATGTTTCGGCGGTTGCCAAACTCGGTCAGGTCGCCGGCCAGCCCCAGGGCCTCCAGCACCGTCGCTTGGCCGTTATACACAAAATGGCGCCCAGGGTTTCTTACTTCGCCCAGCACCGTGATTTTAAACGACAGCAGCTTTACCAGCACGTTGGCATCGCGAACGTAGTTGGCCACCCCGCGCTGAATCTGGGCCTGCGTTTCCTCGATGGTGAGTCCCTGCACCTTCACTTTGCCCACGGTTGGTAGGTTGATGTGGCCGGTGGCGTCGACGTTGTAGCCGGCCAGAAACATGTTGCCCGGGTCGCCCTGAAACACCGCACGCGCATCCGTCACGTTAAAAATCTCGTTGAGCGCGGGCTGTACGCTCTGCACCCGCACCGATAGCACGTCGTTGGGCTGTATGCGGTAGGGTTGGGGCGTGTTGGCCGCCAGCACCGCCGTGCTGGTGTTGTACTTGCCTTGGAAATACGGCAGGTTGCGCTGCGGAACGCAGGCAGCAAACAAAAACGGCAGCACGAAAAGGCACAGCCGCACGCGGTGCAGTAGTAGGAGCATGGTGGTGGAGGAGTTACGCTTCGGTGCCGGCGTATACGCAGCAAACCAAAAGCTGGTGGCGCAGCCCTAGGTCGAAACGTACATCTGGACGAAAGAAGCAGTGGGAGAGCGTTGCCTATAGAATTTTTCCATAAACGTATAGGACGTAAATTTATTAGTCAAGTTAATCTTAAATTATTCTGATAATAATTTGTAATAAGTTTTGCTGCAATAATTCGACCAAACATTTTAAGCCGGGTTGCTATATGCTGTAGGAAAGCCGTAACCGGCTACCTTCGGACAAGTATTTTATCTGCCTATGAAGATTCTGTTGGTTGAAGACGAGCCGAAAGTGGCGGCGTTCCTGCAAAAGGGGCTTAGCGAGCAAACGCACCTGGTTGATATTGCGGCCGACGGCCTGTTGGGGCTGCGGCAGGCCCTCACAACGTCATACGATCTGATCATTCTCGACCAACTGCTGCCCGGGCTAAGCGGGCTGGAGGTGTGCCGGCAGGTGCGGGCCCACAACACGGCGGTGCCCATTCTCATGCTCACGGCCCTAGGTGAAACCGATGATAAGATTCGGGGGCTCGATGCCGGGGCCGACGATTACCTCGTGAAGCCCTTTGCTTTTCAGGAGCTGCTGGCGCGCATCCGGGCGTTGTCGCGGCGCCGGCAGGAGGCTCCCAGCCAGCCCGTGCTGCGCCTCGCCGACCTCGCCCTCGACCCCATGAGCAAGCAGGTAACGCGCGCCGGGCAAACCATTCAGCTAACGGCCCGCGAGTTTGCCTTGCTGCACTACCTGCTGCGCAACCAGGGCCGGGTAGTGTCGCGGGTTGATATTCTGGAGCACGTGTGGGAAACCAGCTTCGATACCGGCTCCAACGTCATCGACGTGTACATCAACTTCCTGCGCAAAAAAATCGACAAGGAGTTTACGCCCAAGCTCATACACACGCTCGTGGGCATGGGCTACGTGGCCAAAGTCAACGAAAGTTAAAGAGTTGGTGAATTAAGAGTTTTGAGTTTGGGAGTTGGTGAATTGGCGAGGTTGGTGGCCTGAGGCCATTGCGCCTACGGGCCCTAGGTGCCCGGCCTACGTTTTACCTAAAGCACCTCTCAACCCTGACCTTTCCAACTCCCAAACTCTTAAACTCCCCAACTCCCAAACTCCTATAACTGCCCCATGTCTATCCGCCTGCGCCTGGCGCTGCAGTTTGCGGCCATTGTGGCCTGCACCTTGCTGCTGTTTTCGGCGCTGATTTACCTTTTCACGTCCCTCTCGCGCAGCCAGTCGTTCGAGGAGAGTTTGCGCAACCGCGCGCTGGTGGTGGCGCACGTGTACTTCGACGGCAGCCAGCCTAAAAACGACGCGCGCAGCCGCGCCCACTACAGCCGCTACCTGCGCCAGTTCTACCGCACCCTCCCCGACGAGGAGGTGCGCATTTACGACCTAGGCGGGCGGTTGATGTTTCGGGAGGGCGAAACCACCAGCCGCGCCCTGCCCGACGGCTGGCTCGGGCAAACCGGCAAGCCCATGGTGCAGAAACTGCCCGACTGGCGCTACACCGTGGGCATGTACTTTGTGGTGCCCGGGCGCGGCCGCTTTTTAATTGTGGCCTGGTCGAAGGATGCCGATAGCGAGCAAAAGCTGGGCACCTTGCGCACGGTACTTATCACGGGCTTCCTGATTTCGCTAGTGGTGACGGGCATTGGCGGCTGGGTGTTTGCGGGGCAGGCGCTGCGGCCCATGCGCCTGGCCGTGCAGGAGATGAGCAGCATTACCGCCTCCGATATGTACCGCCGCCTCTCGGGCGCCGACGGGCAGGACGAGGTGTCGCAGCTGGCGCGCACGTTCAACAGCTTGCTCGACCGGCTGCAAACCGCGTTTGTGGGGCAGCGCACCTTCGTGCGCGATGCGTCGCATGAGCTGCGCACGCCGCTTACGGTGCTCATCGGAGAGCTGGAGGTAGCCCTGCTGCAACCACGCACCGCCGAGGAGTACCAGCAGGTATTACGCAACACCCTCGATGCCGCCCGCCTGCTTAAGGACCTCGCCAACGGGCTGCTGCAGATTGCCCGCGCCTCCGACGACCCCTCGCAGGTGCCCCTGGCTCCGTTGCGCCTCGATGAGCTGCTGCTGCAAGCCCACGAAGAGGTGCAGCGCCGGCACCAAACCTGCCGCATCGACCTCGATTTTCAGCTGCCCGCCGACATTGAGCCCGTGGTAAACGGCAACGAGGCGCTGCTGCTTTCGGCCGCGCTCAACGTGCTCGAAAACGCCTGCAAGTTTTCGCGCGGCGCCCCGCGGCCGGTGCTGGCTACCCTCAGTGCCTCGGCCCGCAAGGTGCGCCTGGAGGTGCAGGACTGGGGCGTGGGCATGCACGAAGCCGACCGGCAGCAGGTGTTCGTGCCCTTCTTCCGGGCCGACAACGCCCGCGGCGTACCCGGCCACGGCATTGGCCTGCCGCTTACCCACCAAATCATGGCACTGCACGGCGGTAGTATTCAGGTAGAAAGCCAGCTGGGCGAGGGCACAAAGGTGGTGCTGGAGCTGCCGCGGCTGTTGTAAGCCCGGCTTTAATTATTCTTTAACTATTTAACCGGGCTTTAATTCGGGTTTAACTCCGTCTTAACACGGGCAGGGGAAATTGCAGCAAATGGAAGTCGTGCGCGCGGTGTTGCGGCGGCGGCTTATCCGGTTGCTATTTATTTCGCCTTCCCCCATGGATACCACAACAGTATCAACCCCGCCCATGCCGGCCATTCCGCCCGCTACGGCTCCGCCGGCAGGCCCCACGCCGTCGTATAAGAATACACTGGCTAAAGATTTGCCGGCCGGTCTGGTCGTATTTCTGGTGGCATTGCCCTTGTGCCTGGGCATTTCGCTTGCCTCCGGAGCCCCGTTGCTCGCCGGCCTGATAGCCGGTATTGTGGGTGGGGTAGTGGTAAGCTGGGTTAGCGGCTCGGCCCTTAGCGTAAGCGGCCCGGCCGCCGGCCTCACCACCATCGTGCTGGCAGGCATTCAGCAAGCCGGCAGCTACGAGGCCTTTCTGGTAGCGGTGGTGCTGGCTGGGGTGCTCCAAATTGCCCTAGGTTCGCTGAAAGCCGGCGTCATCGGCATGTATTTTCCTACCTCGGTTATTCGGGGTATGCTGGCTGCCATCGGCCTCATCCTCATCCTGAAGCAGATTCCGCACTTTTTGGGCGGCGACGAGGACTTTTTCGAAGACCTCAACTTCTTCCAGCCCGATGGCATGAACACGTTCTCGTCGATTGGACGGGCTCTGGGCGAACTGCAGCCGGGCGCTTTGCTCATCGGCCTGTTCTCGCTAACGGTGCTGCTGCTCTGGGAGCGGCCCTTCATCAAGCGCAGCAAGGTGCTGGGCCTGGTGCCGGGGGCGCTCATCGTGGTGGTGTGCTCCATTCTCATCAACCTGGCCCTAGGTAGCCTGCGCCCCGAGTGGCAGGTGAAGACCACGCACCTGGTTAAACTGCCCGTTATCAGCTCCATCAACGATGTGCTGGGCTCCCTGCGCTTCCCCGATTGGAGCGTGCTGCTGAACGGCAACATCTACCTGCTGGCCCTTACCATTGGCATCGTTGCCTCGCTCGAGTCGCTGCTGAGCGTGGAGGCCGTGGATAAGCTCGATCCGCTGAAGCGCAACACGCCCACCAACCGCGAGCTGGTGGCGCAGGGCACGGGCAACATCATTTCGGGCTTGCTGGGCGGTTTGCCGCTCACGGCCGTAATCGTGCGCTCGTCGGCCAACATCAACGCCGGCGGCGCCACGCGCATCTCGGCCTTCTTCCACGGCACGCTGCTGCTGCTGGCGGTGCTGTTCCTCGAAGACGCGCTGAACCTGATTCCGCTCTCGGCGCTGGCCGCCGTGCTGCTGATGGTGGGCTACAAACTCACGAAGCCCGGCCTGTACCTCACGCAGTGGAAGCTAGGTTGGGCGCAGTTCCTGCCTTTCGTAATAACGGTGGGCGTCATCCTGTTCACCGACCTGCTGAAGGGCGTGGGCGTGGGCCTGGCCGTGGCCGCCTTCTTCATCCTGAAAGCCAACGCCGAATCGGCTTACTTCTTCCACTACGAGCCCGACCACCAGCCCGGCACCGTGCACCTCAAGCTGGCCGAGCACGTATCATTCCTGAACAAAGCGGCCATCACCACCACGCTCGACAACTTTAAGCCCGGCACGCGCGTGATTCTGGACGGCTCCGACTCGGTTTCCATCGACTACGACGTGCTCGAGGCCATCGAAAACTTCCGGCAGAGTGCCAAAGACCGCGGCATCGAGCTGGTCCTGCGCGACATCCCGCAGGTGCATGTTTTGGGCCACTAACCTAGGGCAAACACCCACGGTTATTTCCGCGTTACCACCCACTAACTCAGTTTCTCATTCCCGTTTATGCAACACATTCTTGATGGCAACCGCCGCTGGGTGGAGGCCCGCCTGGCCGAAGACCCGGAATACTTCCAAAAACTTTCGCAGGGCCAAAAGCCGCGCTACCTGTTCATCGGCTGCTCCGATTCGCGGGTGCCGGGCTCGGCCATCACCGGCACCAAGCCGGGCGAAATGTTCACGCACCGCAACATTGCCAACATGGTTGTAACCACCGACATGAACATGCTGTCGGTGCTGCAGTACGCGGTGGAAGTGCTTAAGGTAGAGGTGATTCTGGTGGTAGGCCACTACGGTTGCGGCGGCGTGGCTGCGGCCGCCTCCAACAAGCAGCACGGCCTCATCGACAGCTGGCTCACCAACATCCGCGACGTAATTCGCTTGCACGAAACGGAGCTGCTGCGCATTCAGGACGAGGACCAGCGCCTGCGCCGCCTCGTGGAGCTCAACGTGATTGAGCAGGTGCGCAACCTGGCCAAAACCAACATCATCCAGAACGCCCGCACCAAGCCCAACCCGCCGCAGCTGCACGGCCTGGTGTACGACATCAGCGAGGGCATTCTGCACGACCTGGAAGTGGACACCCGCGACATGGACGAGTTCAGCCACATCTACAGCACCATTTCGAAACCCAACGCCGCGCTCGATTCGGCAGTGCAGGCTGAGTTGCAGCAGCAACTGCAGCAGCAGCACGGCGCCGGCAAAGGCAAGAAACAAGAGGCCACGCCGGCCGCCGAACAAAACGGAGCCAAGCAAACCGCCTAGGTTTCGGCTTCGTCTTTTGGGTGCGGCTGATAGCTCGCCGACCCCCATGCAAAACCTCCGGGCCCTTAGCCCGGAGGTTTTTGCGTTTCGGGCAGTTCCGGGGCCTGGTTGGCCCGCCCCAAACGACTTTTTCTCGGCGTATCTTTGTTGATTGCTATGTCGCTGCCGCCCGCCGCGCAGCGGCAGCTTACCGAATCAGCGAGAACCTGCGATAGTGAAAGTCTGCATTGCCGAAAAACCCAGCGTAGCCCGCGAAATAGCCAACGTGCTAGGTGCCAACCGGCGCATGGACGGCTACTACGAGGGCAACGGTTACCAAGTCACCTGGACGTTCGGGCACTTCTGCACCCTGAAGGAGCCCGAGGATTACCGCCCCGAGTGGAAGCGCTGGAGCATTCACGACCTGCCCATGATGCCCGAGCAGTTTGGCATTAAGCTGATGCAGGACGACGGCGTGCGCAAGCAGTTCGCGGTTATCCGAAACTTGCTGAACAGTGCCGAGGAGGTAATCAACTGCGGCGACGCGGGCCAGGAGGGGGAGGTGATTCAGCGCTGGGTGCTTACCGAGGCCAAGTACCGCAAGCCCTTCAAGCGCCTCTGGATTTCGTCGCTCACCGAGGAAGCCATTCGGCAGGGCTTTGCCAACCTGCGCGAGGGGAAGGAGTTCGATCGTCTGTACATGGCCGGCAAGAGCCGCGCCATCGGCGACTGGCTGCTCGGCCTGAACGCCACCCGCCTGTTTACCCTGAAGTACGCCTCGGGCCGTGGGCAGGTGCTGAGCCTGGGCCGCGTGCAAACGCCCACGCTGGCCCTGCTCGTCGACCGCTACCACGAGATTCGCAACTTTAAGCCCGAGCCTTATTGGGTACTGCGCACCGAGTACCGCGGCACCTTGTTCAGCCACGTGGCGCCGCCCAAAAAAGGCAAAGCCGACGACGACGAGCCCGACGAAAAGGCCCGCCTGAAAGCGCGCGGCTACTTCGTAAGCCAGGAGGAAGCCGATGCCGCCATGGCCGCCGTAAAGGATGCGCCCCTGACGGTTACCGGCGTCGAAATTAAGAAGGCGCTGGAGTCGCCGCCTGCCTTGTTCGACCTTACCTCGCTGCAGGTGCAGTGCAACAACCAGCTGGGTCTCTCGGCCGAGGACACGCTCAAAACCGTGCAGAGCCTCTACGAGAAGAAGGTAGTCAGCTACCCGCGCGTGGATACCACCTTCTTGCCCGACGACCAGTACGCCAAAATTCCCGGCATTCTGCAGGGCATCAGCGGGCCGTACCGCACCTTGGTGCAGCCGCTGCTGGCCGACAAGATTCGGAAGTCCTCCAAGGTCTTCAACAACAACAAGGTTACCGACCACCACGCCATCATCCCGACGGGCAACGCGCCCGGCGGCCTCAGCCAGGCCGAGCACAACGTGTACGATATCATTGTGCGCCGTTTTCTGGCTGCGTTCTATCCGGATTGCGAAGTCTCGAACACCACCGTAACGGCCGAGGCGGCGGGGCACCCGTTCCGGGTGCGCGGCCGGCAGATCCTCAACCCCGGCTGGCGCATTGTGTACGGCGACCCCACGCAGCAGCAGGCACCTAGCACGGCCAAAGCCGGCGAGGGCGACGACGACGTGGTGAACACCGTGCTGCCCTCGTTCACGAAGGGCGAATCGGGCCCGCACAAGCCGCGCCTCGATCAGAAAGTAACCCAGCCGCCGCGCGAGTACACCGAGGCCATGCTGCTGCGCGGCATGGAAACCGCCGGCCGCAACGTGGAGGACGAGGAGCTGCGCCAGGCCATGAAGGAAAACGGCATCGGCCGCCCTTCTACCCGTGCCGCCATCATCGAAACACTGTTTAAGCGCGGCTACATCCAGCGCGAGAAAAAGCGCATTGTGCCCACGCCAACGGGGGTGGAGCTGATTGGCCTGATTCGGAACCCCACGCTGAAATCGGCGGAGCTGACGGGCCAGTGGGAGCGGAAGCTGCGCCAGATTGAAGGCGGCAACCTCGAGCCCGATCAGTTTCTGGCCGAGCTGAAAGGCTTGGTGCAGGAGATGGTGCAGGAGGTAAAGCAAGACCGCGCCCGCATGGTGGCCCCGCCGCCCACGGCCACCGAAGCCGCTGCTTCGGCCGCTAAAAACGGCGGCAGCAAACCCGCGCCCGCCAAGTCGGCGGCCCCCGCCACGCCCGGCCCCGATGGTGCCCTAGGTGGTTGTCCGGCTTGCGGCCAGGGCCACGTGCTGAAGGGCAAAACGGCCTTCGGTTGCTCGCGCTTCCGCGAGGGGTGCCAGTTCCGGTTGCCGCTGGTGTTCGAGGGCAAGAAGTTCACCGACAAGCAAGTGCAGGCGTTGCTGAGCAAAGGCCGCACTCCCGTCATCAAAGGCTTCATCGACGACCTAGGGCAGAAGTTCGACGCGGCCATTGGCCTGAACGCCAAGCACCAGCCCGAGCTGCAACGCGCCGCCGAAAGCAAGCCCGCCGCCGACGACAAGCCGCAGCAGATACCCTGCCCGGTGTGCCGCCTGGGTACCATGCTCAAGGGCAAAACGGCCTGGGGCTGCTCGCGCTTCCGCGAAGACTGCCAGTTTCGGGTGCCGCTCGAGCTCTGCGGCCGCCAGCTTACCGATGCGCAAGTGGCCAAGCTGCTGCGCCGCGGCAAATCGGATGTAATCCGGGGCTTTACCTCGCAGCGTACCGGCGCCAAGTTCGAGGCTGCCCTGGAAGTGACGGCCGAGGGCGAGGTGAAGTTTGTGTTCGAGAAGAAGGGCTAGGTGCCGTTAGCCCGCAGAGGACGCAGAAGTTCGGCGCAGAGGGCGCTGAACTCTGCTACTTCTGCGTAAAACCGCTGCCCCCTCCGCGGGAAACCCACATGCACTATGCCTCCGCAACTCGGTAAACTGCTCGTTATTATTGGCCTCGGCGTGGTGGTGCTCGGCGCCATCATCTGGCTAGGTGGCGGCAGCCTGTTCAGCTGGTTCGGGCGCCTGCCCGGCGACATCCGCATCGAGCGGCCCAACTTCCGCTTCTACGCACCCATCGTATCGATGCTGCTGCTTAGTTTGGTGCTGAGTGCGATTATGTGGCTGGTGCGCCGGCTTTAGGTGGCCCTAGGTCATAAGCTGCGGGCGAGCTGCAAGGTGCCCTGCGTGGGCGATTGGCCCGTGCGGAAAGGTGGCTGGTAGTAGGCACTGATGCTCCAGGCATCGCCCAAAGTCAAGTGCGCCTGCCCGAAGAGTTGCGCGGCCTCGTTGTCGAACGACGACGTAGGGAAGGCCACGCCCAGCAGCAACCGGAACTGCCCCTCGGTGCCAAAGCCGCGGCCGGCACCTAGGCGGGCCGAGGGGTTGCCCAGGCCGGTGAGGTCGTGCGCGTAGTCGAGTTGGCCGTGCCAGTTATCGAGGCGGCCGCCGCGCACGCGCAGCTGCGGCACAAAGCGCACGGCCTGCAGCTCGCGGTAGTAGCCCAGCTTGCCCACCCAAACCCCAAACGAGCCACCAAAGTAGCGGCCATCGGCGGCGGCGTAGGGGTTGAGGCCCCACAGGCGCGTGTTGCTGAGCACGGGGTAGCGAAAGTCGCCGGTAAGCCTGCCGAAACCACCGCGCAAACCCACCGTGAAGGTGGTGCTGTAGTCGGCATCGGACTCCTGCCACAGGTTGCGGTGCGCTACGTGCAGCCCGGCGGCCCAGTAGCCGGGGTTGCCAACGGCCAGGTTGGGCTGCTTGCCGAGCAGCGCCTCGGTACCCACCAACCAGCTATTGATTACCTGGCGGCCGGGCGGGGTAGGGGTTTGGGCCTGCACCGGCGCAGCGGCAGCAAGGCAACCTAGGGCTGAAGCAAGGAACACGAGTTTCACGGGGGTAAACATACGCAGCTCGGCCGCAGCGCGTGCACCCTAGGTGGCCGAGGCCGCCGCAGCCGATTGCGGACTGCGGGCGCTGCCGTACTGTACAATGTTCTCGATCATGCCCTTGAAGATGACGAAGTGGAAGGGCACCAGCGAGTACCAGTACAGGCGCCCCGCCAAGCCGCGCGGCCGAAAGGCGGCCAGTTGCTCGAGCGTGTGCGTACCATCGGGGTTATCGAGGATGCGAAACTGCAGCCAGGCTTCGCCGGGCAGCTTCATTTCGGCGTAGAGCAGCAGGCGGCGGCTGGTGCGGTCGGCTACCAGCACGCGCCAGAAATCGAGCGGGTCGCCGGGGCGGAGCGAGGAGGCTGAGCGGCGGCCACGGCGCAACCCTACGCCGCCCACCAGCTTATCGAGCAGGCCGCGCACCCGCCACAGCCAATCTACCTTGTACCAGCCGCGCTTGCCGCCAATGCGCCAAACGTTGTCGAGCACCTCCTCGGGCGGGCGGGCAAAGTGCATTACCTGGCGGTCGAAGAACATGCCGTGCTGCGGTATCTGCACGTAGTCCATGTAGTTCTTATCGGCCACGCCGCTGCTGGCGGCATCCTTCCAGCTGCTGATGACTTCGTTCTGCTCGATGCGCTGGAAAGCCAGCTCCAGGGCTTCGGTGTAGCTCATGCACTGGTGCGGCACGGCTTTACGAATGCTCCGGCGCAAGTCGGCCACGGTGTCGTTTTTCAGCGAATCGACCAGGCTTTGCGCCAGCGAAAACGAGGTGCGCGTAACCAAAAACAACCACCACGACGACAACCGCGGCGTGAGCACCGGCACTGTAAGAATAGGCCGGTGAAAGCCGCGCAGCCGCGCAAAGCCCTGCAGCATTTGCTTGTAGGTAAGCACATCGGGCCCGCCGATATCGAAGGTTTTGCCCAGGCAAGCGGGATTGTCGAGCACGGCGGTGAGGTAGTGCATCACGTCGCGCACGCCAATGGGCTGGCAGCGCGAGTTCAGCCACCTAGGGCCTACCATCACGGGGAGCTTTTCCACCAAATCGCGGATGATTTCGAACGATGCCGAACCCGAGCCGATGATGATGCTGGCGCGCAGTACCGTGGCTTGCGCGTGGGAGGCCTTCTTCAGCTCGCGCTCCACGCCCAGGCGCGAGCGGAGGTGGGTAGAGAGTTTGGTATCGTTGACGATGCCCGAGAGGTAAATCACCTGCCGAATGCGGGTGCCGTTGAGGTACTGCACAAAGTTGCTGGCCGACTGCTGCTCGGCGCGGTAAAAGTCGCGGCCGTTGGTGCTCATCGAGTGCACCAGGTAATACGCCGCGTCGAAGTCCTGGGGCAGGTGGCGCAGGGTGTCGGGTTGGCGCAGGTCAGCTTGCACTATCTGCACGCGGTCGTGCAAGGGGGCGGGCAGCACAAAGCGGCGCGGGTCGCGCACGAGGCAGGTTACCGCGTGGCCGGCTTCTACCAGCAGCGGCAGCAGGCGTTGGCCAATGTAGCCGTTGGCGCCGGTAAGCAGAATGCGCATAAGCCGAAAGAGTTGCGAGCCAGAGTACTTAGGCTAACTAGGGTCGGCGGCAAAGGTTTAGCTGGCCCCGCCAACCGCAGGCCGCCGCGCGGGTATGCGGCGCGCCCCGTATCTTGCCCCGATGAACTACAAGCGGTTGCTGGGCGACGCGAAGCTGCGCCCCTTGTTTTACGCCGGGTTGCTGTGGGTGGTGCTGGGCGTGTGCGTGCCCAGCATGCGCCTGTTCGCCATTTTGGGGGCGGGCCTTATGGTCATCAGCTTCAAGCCCCGAAAAAGCGCCCTCGGCGGGGCCGGCAAGCCCGGTTCCGGGGCCGGCGGCTTGCCCCCGGCCTAGTGCGGTACTGCCCGAGCGCAAAGCAGGCGCTACTTTTACCGGCGTATCTCGTTTCGCTTGCTTATGCCGTCTTTACCCATGTCGTCGCGTTGGTGGTTGTGGTTGCTGCTCCTGGCCCTAGGTGCGGCGTTCTTCGTCAACCTCAACGCTTGGGGCGTGCTCGAAAGCAGCGAGGCCCGCTACGCCGAAATTGGCCGCGAAATGCTGGTGGGGCAGGATTGGCTGCACCCGCGCCTGCTGGGTATACAGCATTTTCATAAGCCGCCCGTTACCTACTGGCTCACGGCGGCCGGGCTGGGTTTGTTTGGCAGCTCGGCGGGGGCCGTGCGGGTGCTGCCGGTACTGGCCGTGCTGGTGCAGGTGGTGCTGATGTACGGCCTGGGTTTGCTGCTGTTTGCCGGCGACCGGCGCCGCGCCATAGCTGCGGCCGTGGTGTACGGCACGTTGCCGGTGGTGCTTATTTCGGCGCTCAACGTTACCACCGATGCCTACCTGGCCACCCTGGAGCTGCTATCGGCTTATGCCTTCGTGCGCTACCACTACACGCCCGCTGGCAAGCCGGCGGCGGCATGGCTGTACCTAGGCTGGATAGCGTTGGGAGTGGGTTTTCTGACGAAGGGCCCGGTGGCGGTGGTGCTGCCGCTGATGGCCGTTATCAGCCTGCACACCAGCCGCGAGGCGCCGCGCCGCCCCTGGAGCGCGCACCATTTGCTGGCCTTTGCGCTGTTTATGCTGGCGGGCCTGAGCTGGTACCTGCTGCTCTGGCTCGACGACCCCAAGTTCTTGCGCTACTTCCTCTTCGAGCACACGGTGCAGCGCTTTGCCAACGCGGCCACGTTCAACCGAGCCAAGCCGTGGTGGTTTTACGTGGTGCTGGCGCCCCTCGGCAGTTTGCCGTGGTCAGTGGTGCTGATTGCCGAAGTGGTGCGCAACGGTTGGCGCGGCCTGGGTGCCCGCTGGCGGCAGGTGCTGCTGTGGTGGGTGCTGGTGCCGCTGGTGTTCTTCTCGCTTTCCAAATCCAAGCTGCTGCTCTACGTGCTGCCCATCTTCCCGGGGGTGGCGCTGCTGACGGTGGAGCTGCTCGGCCGCCGTACCGATGCCGTGCTGTTTCGGTGGTATGTGGGCTTTATGTCGCTGTTTGGCTTGCTGCTGGGGGCCATGTGCTTGCTGCCCATCTTCGGACCTGGCTTCGGCCTGACCATCAGTCCGATTACGGCCATGTGGCCGGCGGCCAGCGTGGTGGTGCTGCTGCTCACGCACTTGTTTTGGGATGAAGTGCGCATCGCGCCCAAGCTGCTGGTGCTCACGGTAGTGTTCACGATGGGCCTGCTGGTTTCGGCCAAGGCGTTCCTAGGTCAGGTAGAGGCGCAGGCCAACGGCAGCCGCCCGGTAGCCGAGCGCCTCAAGCAGCTGAAGCTTACGCAGCGCCCCGTGCTGGTCTACAACGAGCTGTTGCCCTCGTTGGCCTTCGAGCAGCACAAACTGCCCGTTTCGCTTTACGACGGCAACCACAGCCTGCAGCGCGAAACCCAGTTCGAGCGCGATGAGCAGTGGCGCCGCTACCTCATCAACCTGCAGGACGCCGCCGACACCGTAGCCCTAGGTGCCTGGCTGCGCCAACGCCCCGTGGTGCTGGCCAAAAAAGAGTTGCCTGCGGAGCGGCAGTATCTGGTAAAAGGCCTCAGCAAGCAGGAGCACGTGGGACCTTGGACGATTTATTATTGAGGGCTACCTGCCTCATTTCTGGGCCTTGTTGCCTCACCCCCCGGCCCCCTCTCCGGAGGAGAGGGGGAGCTACGGCGGCGCGGACGTCAGCAACGATTGCGGCGACTGCGGCTCACGCCTCCGCCGCCGCCCCTATGTAGCGCGGAAATCCGTTCCGCGACGCGCCAACAGCGCGTAACCGGCACCGCGCCGAAAGGTGCTGTTGTGCACAACCGCATACGCGCCGGCAGCGCGTCGCGGAACCGAAGGTCGGCGCAGCCAACGGATTTCCGCGCTACAATCCCTAGGTGCCGGAAATGCAGCGGGGCCGCCGAACTTAGGTTCGGCGGCCCCGCAATCGTTGCTGAGGTTGCTGATGTCCGCGCCGCCGTGGCTCCCCCTCTCTATGGGAGAGGGGGCCGGGGGAGTGAGGCCCGAATGGCTACACGTACACTGCCGGCGCTTTGTCGCGCAGGTTGTAGTTCGAGGCCATTACCTCGCCGTAGGCGCCGGCCGTGCGCAGCACCACCACGTCGCCGCGGCGGGTTTCGGGCAGGGCAATGCGGCGCCCAAACGAATCGGACGATTCACAAATGGGGCCTACCACGTCGTAAAGCTCCTCGGGGCCCTGGCTCGTGAGGTTCTCGATGCGGTGGTAGCTCTGGTACAGCGCGGGGCGGATTAGCTCCGTCATGCCCGCATCCAGAATAGCAAAGCGGGTTTGCTGGCTTTCCTTCACGTAGAGCACGCGGCTTACCAACGTGCCGCACTGCGCCACCAGGGCGCGGCCCAGCTCCACGTGCACCTGCTGCTCGGGGCGGCGGCGCAGGTACTGGTCGATGGTGCCGAAGTACGCCTCGAAATCCGGAATCAGCTGCTCGTCGGGTTGCTCGTAGTTTACCCCTAGGCCGCCGCCCACGTTCAGGTGGGGCAGCACAATGCCGCGGTGCTCAAACCACTGCTGCAGCTCATTCACGCGGTGGCACAGCGTTTCGAACACCGAGATGTCGGTAATCTGCGAGCCGATGTGCACGTGCAGGCCCACCAGCTCCACGTGCGGCAAGCTGGCCAGCATATCTACCACGCCCGGCAGCTCGGCCATGCCGATGCCAAACTTGTTGGCTTTCAGGCCCGTGGTGATGTAGTGGTGCGTGCGGGCATCCACGTTGGGGTTGAGGCGCAGCGCCACGCGGGCGGTTTTGCCCATGGCGCCGGCCAGCTCGTTCAGCACCTCCAGCTCGGGCCCCGATTCCACGTTGAAGCACCAAATGTCGGCAGCCAGCGCGCGGTTGATTTCCGCATCCGATTTGCCCACGCCGGCAAACACCACGTGGTCGGGCGCAAAGCCGGCCTCGAGGGCGCGCTGCACCTCGTTGCCGCTCACGCAGTCGGCCCCAAAGCCGTGCTCCCGCATAAGCTGCAGCACGGGGTCGTTGGTGTTGGCCTTGAGCGCGTAGTGAACCTGAATGTTGCGCGACTCAGCGGCGCGCTGGGCGGCCAGCAAGGTTTGGCGCAGCAGGCCCAGGTCGTAGAGGTAAAAGGGCGTGGGCCGGGTGGCTAAGTCCGACGGAAGTTGAAGAGACATGGTATCAGAAGGCTTACCCGCAGCCGCCCCCTAGGTGGCGGAGCGGCCGCGCTGCCAGGCAGCAAGCAGGTAAGTGGTTGAAAGCGAAGTGTAAATCAAATGGCAGAGACCCCCAAGCAGTTGGGTCTAGTTCCCTTGGGCCGAAGCCGCCGCGGCCAAGGCCTGCTCGCGCCGGAACAGGCCTTCGTTCAGGGCACGCAGGGCGCGGGCCTTATCGGTGGTGTTGATGAGGATGCTGATGTTGTTGGGCGAACCGCCGTAGCTGATCATGCGCAGCGGTACATCGCGCAACGTATCGAACACCTGGCCCGCGGCGCCGTGCTGCTCCTGCACCAGGTTGCCTACCAGGCAGATAATAGTCAGGTCTGTGTCGATTTCAACGGTGCCAAAGCGGCGCAGCTCCTCCAAAATGGCGGGCAGGTTGCTCGAGTCGTCGATGGTGAGCGACACGGCCACTTCCGAGGTAGTTACCATATCGATGGGCGTACGGTACCGCTCGAACACATCGAAAATGCTGCGCAGGAAGCCGAAGGCCAGCAGCATGCGGCTGCTCTTGATGCGGATTGCCGTGAGGCCATCCTTCGCCGCTACCGCCTTAATGGCCTCCGAGCCGGTTTTGGAGGAAATCAGCGTGCCGGGCGCGTCGGGCTGCATGGTGTTCAGCAGGCGCACCGGAATGCCGTGCTCACGGGCAGGCAGTACCGAACTGGGGTGCAGAATTTTAGCCCCGAAGTACGCCAGCTCGGCCGCTTCATCAAACGACAACTCGCGGATGGGGTAGGTGCCTTCCACCACGCGCGGGTCGTTGTTGTGCAGGCCATCGATGTCGGTCCAAATCTGGATTTCTTCGGCATTGGCGGCCGCCCCAATCAGCGAGGCCGAGTAATCGGAGCCGCCGCGCTTCAGGTTGTCGATGAAGCCCTCGGCGTTGCGGCAGATGTAGCCCTGCGTGATGAACAGGCGCTGGCCCGGGTGCGCGGCGAGTTGCGTGGCCAGATGCTCGCGGATGTAAGCTGCGTTGGGCTCCTCGTCCTGATCGATGCGCATAAACTCCAGCGCCGGCAGCAGCACCGCCTGCTCGCCCAGCACGCGCGTGAGGTACAAATGGAACAGCTGGGTGCTCAGCAGCTCGCCCTGGGCCAGAATCACCTTTTCGCCCGAGGCCGACAGCGGCGTGCGCGTGAGGTTGAAAATGGTTTTGAACGAGTCATCGAGCAGCTTGGTGGCTTCCTGGGCCACGGCGGCATCGGGCAGCAGCTCCCGGGCTACCATGTGGTAGTGCTGGCGCAGAATCTCGGTTTGCGAGGTGGCCGCCGTGATTTCGCCTTCGAACAGCAGCTTGGCAATGGCTACCAGCGCGTTAGTGGTGCCCGACATGGCCGAGAGCACCACAATGCGGGGCTCCTGAGCCTTGATAAGCTCGGCCACGGCACGCATCCGCTCGGCCGACCCGACGGACGTGCCGCCGAACTTGAGAACTTTCATATGAGTAGAGAAAGTGGAGTGACAAGGAATCAACCACTTAAGCAGCGGTTGCTAGGTGAAACGCAAGAAAAAAGCGCCGGTTGGAGGACCGGCGCTAACTAGTTTGTGCAGTACAAGCAAGGTGGGGCGACGCGGTCAGCTGCGGGTATGTTTTACCCGTTTAGCGCACTTGCCCTTTTTGCACACCCCTGCCACCAGCGCCGAAAAGCCCAGGTGGGCCGGAGCAGTAGCCAGGAAAAAGCGCGGTGCCGAAGCTGCCATGTCTGATCTGAAAAAGCCTGACCTAGGGGGTAGGGCTGATTGCGGCGCAAGTACGGACAGATTTGGAGAAATACCAGCGCCGGCCGCAAAAAAGTGCCGTGGCAATTACCCATAGCCGCATTTTGGGGCTGAATGTGCCGGCAAAAGCCCAATTTGTTGCGAACCGTGCAATGCACTGCCTACCCATGCTCAAGGCAAATGAATGGCACGCAGGCAAGGTTATTGCGGGCAGCCGTAAGTTGGCCTCCGGCTGGCAGGCCAGCCCTACGAGGTGAGCAACACGGGTTGGTTCGTTATGGAATTGGCGCGCCTGTGTTTCTTTGCCTTTCCGGACAGTACCCAAACCTTGCTACCGGTCCCGATTTCCCACCAATCCTACGCATGAAACGTTTTCGTACGCTTCTTTTGGCCGGCGGCCTGTGCGGCCTTGCTTCGCTGCCGCTGCAGGCCCAACAACTGCGCCTGCCCGTAATGAGCCCTACCGTGCGCATGCGGCAGGATTTCTCGACTTCCTATATCGAGCTGGTGTACGGGCGCCCTTCCAAGCGCGGCCGCGACATCTTCGGGAAGCTGGAGCCCTACGGCCAGGTGTGGCGCACGGGGGCCAACTCGTCTACCCGCATCAAGTTTGGCGAGGAGGTGAAGTTTGGTGGGCAGGTGGTGCCGGCCGGTACCTACGCCCTGTTCACCATTCCCGACCCCAAGGAGTGGACTATCATCCTGAACAAGGACACCTCGCAGTGGGGTGCCTACGACTACCGCCCCGAGCTCGACCTCGTACGCGTGAAAGCCAAGCCGCGCACCTCCAACACCTCGGCCGAGTCGTTTGCCATTACGCTGGAAAACCTGCAGCCCGCCGCCGCCGATTTGTACCTGCGCTGGGACAAAGTGCGCGTGAGCGTGCCCATCGAGGCCGATGCCGACGCCCGCATCATGGCCCAAATTCAGGAGGCCATGAAGACGGACAAGAAGCCGTACTTCGCCGCCGCGCAGTATTACTACAGCACCGGCAAAGACCTCAACCAAGCCATTGCCTGGCTCGACGAATCCATTAAGCAGCAGCCCAGCTACTACGCCTACTACTGGAAGGGCAAAATGCTGCAGAAAGCCAACCGCAACGCCGAAGCCGCCGAAGCCGTGCGCCAGTCGCTGGCCCTCGTGAAGCAGGAAAAAAACGAGCACAGCCGCGACGAGTACACCCGCCTGAACGAGCAGCTGCTCAAGGAGGTGAAGCGGAGCAAGTAGAATTGATTTTAGCCCGCAGAAGCCGCAGAGGGTTGCGCAGAGGACGCTGAGCTTTGGCGTCTTCTGCGCAACCCTCTGCGGCTTCTTCGAAAAACTGACCTAGGGCCGTACCGCCGGCATCATGCTCACTGCTGCGCCGGCGCTGGCTTATGTTGGGTAGGGCAGTAAATACCCGGGCTGTATATCGGATAAATTTGTCCGTTATGCCGGTTGGTTGTACTTTTGTGGCACGATGGCAATGTTTTCAAAGGCATGTGAGTATGGAATTCGGGCCGCGATTTACGTGGGGCAGCAGTCGGCCGGTGCCGGCGGCCGCGTGGGCCTGAAAGACATTGCCACCGCCATCGGCTCGCCCGAGGCCTTTACCGCCAAGGTGCTCCAGCAGTTGGTGCGCGCTCAGTTGGTAACCTCCGTAAAAGGTCCTTCCGGCGGCTTCGAGCTTACGCCCGAGCAGCTGCGCACCGTCACGCTCCGCCAGGTGGTGGTAGCCATCGATGGGGGCGCCATGCTGCACGGCTGCGCCCTGGGCCTGCCGCAGTGCTCGGCCCGGCAGCCTTGCCCCATGCACTACCAGTTTTTGCCCATCCGCGACCAGCTGAACGAGCTGCTTAGCACCCACACCATCGGCGAGCTGGCCGATAAGGTGCACGATGGCCTGGGCTTTTTGAAACAGTACAGCTGACCTTTTTTTGTTTGAATACCGGACATTTTTATCCGGTAATACTATTTTTTACATGACCCCCGACCAGAAAGTTCTCGTTACGGCCACCGTAAGCACCCTCCGCGAACACGGCGTGGCCCTTACCACGCACTTCTACCGCCGCATGTTCGAGCACAACCCCGAGCTGAAGAACGTCTTCAACATGGGCAACCAGCAAAACGGCAAGCAGCAAATGGCCCTGGCCCTGGCTGTGCTGGCCTACGCCGAAAACATCGACGACCCCTCGGTGCTGGTGCCCGCCGTAACCAAAATCGGCCACAAGCACGTGAGCCTGGATATCCGGCCCGAGCACTACGCCATTGTGGGCCGGCACCTGATTGCCTCCATCGGGGAGGTGCTGGGCGAGGCCGCCACGCCCGCGCTGCTCGAAGCCTGGGCCACGGCCTACGGCGAGCTGGCTCGCCTGATGAGCGGCGTGGAAAGCAACCTGTACCAACACGCCGCCAATCAGCAAGGCGGCTGGACGGGCTGGCGCCCCTTCAGCGTAAAGCGCAAAGTGGCCGAATCGGCGGAGATTACCTCGTTTTACCTCTACCCAACCGACGGCGGCAAAGTAGCCGACTACCTGCCCGGCCAATACGTGAGCCTGCGCCTGTTTCTGCCCGAGCTGAATTTGTTTCAGCCGCGCCAATACAGCCTGTCCAGCGCCCCCAACGGCGAGTACTACCGCATATCGGTGAAGAAGGAAGCCGGTAGCCAGCACCCCGACGGCATGATCAGCAACCGCCTCCACGATTTCGTGGCCGAGGGCGGTTTGGTGGAGCTGGCCGCACCCGCCGGCGACTTCACCCTGGACATCAGCAAATCGACGCCGGTGGTGCTGGTAAGTGGTGGCGTGGGCCAAACGCCCCTGCTCAGCATGCTCGACTACCTGGTGAATACGGGCAGCAAGCGCGAGGTGGTGTGGGTGCACGGCAGCCGCAACCCGCAGGTGCACGCCTTCCGCGAGCCGGTGGCCCAACTGGCCGCCCGCCACGAGCAGGTGCAGCAGCACGTGTTTTACGACGCGCCGGCTCCGGGCCTCGAAGGGCAGGAGGGCCATTACACCGGCATCGTGGACCTGACCAAGCTGAACGGCGGCACCCTGATGCCAAATGCCGACTATTACGTGTGCGGCCCGGCACCCTTTATTCGCAAGCAGGTGCAGGACCTGGCCGCGCTGGGCGTGCCGCGCGAGGCCATTCACTTCGAGGAGTTCGGGCCGGCTACGCTGAGCGTGTAGCCCTAGGTTGTTTTTGCTCTGCCACCAAGGAGCCGGCCTACGGCCCCCAACGCCGGTATAGGCGTTGGGGGCCGTAGGCCGGCTCCTTGGGTATGGGTAAGTTATGGGTTAGGCTCCCGGTGAGTGGCGCAGCTGCCGGGGGCTACTTCGTGGCCAGAGGCTTGATGCTCACGGCCGCGCCGCCGCCAGCGGCCAACTGCAGCTTCAGCACCGATTTGCTGTTCACTTTCAGCTTCCGGATTTGGTACACCATCGGGTTCTTCTCCCAATGGGCGCCTTTGCCATCGGCGTAAATGGTGGCCTCGTAGGTGGTATTGGGCGAAAGGAAATCGAGCTTAACTTGCTGATTACGGGCTTGCTCGTCGGTAATGGCGCCTAGGAACCACTCGTTGCGGCCCTTGGCCTGGCGCGCGATGGTGAGGTAGTCGCCGGGCTCGGCTTGCAGCACGCGGGTATCGTCCCAATCCACGGACACATCCTTGATGAACTGAAAGGCATCGAGGCGCTGCTCGTAGGCTTCGGGCAGGTCGGCGGCCATTTGCAGCGGCGAGTACATGGTTACGTACAGGGCCAACTGCTTAGCGAGGGTGGTGTGTACCTGGCGGCCTTTGTTGCGCTCGGGGTTCCAGCTTTCCAGCTTAATCTGAAAGATGCCGGGCGTGTAGTCCATGGGGCCGCCCATCAGGCGCGTGAAGGGCAGAATGGTTTCGTGCTCGGGCGGGTTGCCCTCGCTCCAGGCGTTGAACTCGTTGCCGCGCGCGGCCTCGTTGGCCAGCCAGTTGGGGTAGGTGCGGTGCAGGCCGGTGGGCCGCACCGATTCGTGCATGTCCACCATAATGCGGCGCTGGGCCATGCGCTCGGCGGTGCGGTTGTAGTGGTTCACCATCCACTGGCCGTCGTGGTGCTCGCCGCGCGGGATGATGCGGCCCACGTAGCCGGTTTTTACGGCGTCGTAGCCGTGGTCTTTCATGAAGCGCAGGGCTTCGTCCTGGCGACGCTCGTAGTTGGTTACCGAGCCCGAAGTTTCGTGGTGCATAATCAGCTTCACCCCCTTGCCCGTGGCGTAGCGCTGCAGCTCCTGCACGTCAAAATCGGGGTAAGGCGTCACGAAATCGAATACCTCCTCCTTCCAGTTGCCGGCCCAGTCTTCCCAGCCTACGTTCCAGCCTTCCACCAGCACACCCTCAATTCCGTGCTTGGCCGCGAAGTCGATGTAGCGCTTTACGTTGGCGGTGTTGGCGCCGTGCCGGCCATTGGGCTTCAACGCGTTCCAATCGGTGGTGGCCAGCTTCAGGTTGCCCGTGTCGGAGTAGTTCCAGGAAGCTTTGTTGACGTGCATTTCCCACCACACGCCCACGAATTTCTGCGGCTTAATCCAGCTTACATCCTGCAGCTTGGTAGGCTCGTTCAGGTTCAGGATAAGTTTCGAAGCCAGTACATCAGCGGCTTTGTTGCTCACCACAATGGTGCGCCAAGGCGTGTGCTCGGGCGTTTGCAGGTAGGCCGCCGCCCCCGTGGCCGAAGGCACCAACTGCGCACCTAGGGTGTAGGTTTTGGGGTCTACGTTCAGCATCATGGCCGGGTAGTTCACCAAAGCTGCTTCGTGGATGTTCACGTACAGCCCCTCGTCCGATTTCAGCATCAAAGGCGTTTGCACCGTGGTGGGCGAGGCTTTCAGCTGAATGGGCGTGATGGGCAGCGTGTTCACCTCGCTCACGCGGGTAGTCTGGTAGGCGTACTCGTTCGAGTCGTAGTCGCCAGGTATCCAGAAGGCTTTGTGGTTGGCGGGCAGGTTGAACTCGGTGCGCTCTTGCTGCACCACGAAGTACTGCAGGTTGGGCTGTTGCGGCCACTCGTACCGGAAGCCCAAGCCGTCATCAAACAACCGGAAACGCACCTGCATCTGGCGCTTCTCGGCACCGGGCTGCTGCAGCGTTACCAGCAGCTCTTTGTAGCGGTTGCGTATCTGCTTTACCTCGCCCCACACCGGGGCCCAAGTTTCATCGGCCTGCGCCGAATCGACTTTGATTACCGTTAGGCCTTTGTCGAACCCGGGCTGCCCCTGCAGCAACACACCTAGGCGGCTGGTTTTCAGCACTTGCTTCGGCCCAAAGCTGAGCTGGTACAGCGGCTCGCCTTCGGGGCTCAGGCGAAAGTCGAGCGCGAGCTTATTAGTAGGAGAGTGAACAGTTTGCGCTAGCGCAGGCCCGGAGGCAAGCAGCGCGGCAGCAATGGCGAGGGCAGCACGGATCATAGTGCCGCAAGGTAACAAGGCTATCTTTCGACACTGCTTTCGTACGCCGACGAAAATATATCGGGAACTTGAGGCCAGCGGGGGAGGCCTTGGATGATCAGTTAAAGCTTAAGTGAGTTTGTACTTCTCGAGTCAGGGCAATCAACTACCATAAGCGGTGCTAAAGGAGTTATTTTTGCGCCTTATGCTGGCCCGGTAAACTAGCTGCATATCCCCTTATTCATCGCCTCTTCAATATGGGCTGGCACCGAGTATTTCAACTTTTCGTAGGCGTTACTGCCTTGGCCTTAGTTATTGAGTTGCCTGCGTATGGCCAAGCGAAACCGCAGCCGCGCCCGTTGCTGGTAAATGGCAAGCCTCTGGACATGAAACAATGTGTACCGCTAGCCACCTTCAAGACAATCACTTTGCCACCAGCTCTTACCGATTCAGCTCGTGTCTCGGTGTTTATTGCTACTGGATCAATGTGTTGGGGAGGGAAGGCTTTCCGTTCTGTTAAGGACTTCAATGCCTTTGACCTAAAAGCTTGGCTATCAGAAGAACGCAATGCTAAAGGCCCATCATTCTCGTGCGCTCTGGATGCCAACGGCAACAGCATGAATAAGAAGAAGGCAGTAGACGGCACACGTATAATACTTACGGTATCCGGTGCTTCTGAGGAGTTCTATGTCTATAGGTTCTGCACGGAAGAAGAGTTGAAGAAGAAATAACCACTACCGTAAGGATCAATATTATCACTCAAAATTGGTATTTATAATTTGGTAGTTTATTACTGGAAATAACATGGTTATGCAATTTTATTATCAATATGTGGATGGGGTAGTTGCATTAATAATGGTTATAACATTTTTTGTTGTCATGGCTTGCTTGGCTGCAGCAAGAAATGAAGACAATAGAGAATATGTCTTTCATTCAAAGATATTTTGGGTAAGTGTTATAAGTTTTGTAGTGCTTCTATTTGTGCACAAATCTTTCGAAAGTGTTCTAGAATTTAGTTTAGAGAGGCGCTTTTTTTCTGCTGTTAAATCTATAAAATCGTCGAATAGGTTTGTTTCAATTGATGGGGTAGATGTTCAAATGCCTTCACAGTTCTTTGCTCAACTACTTCTCAAAGAAGAAGTCAGGGGTAGGTACAGCCCTGATGAAAAAACTACAAAGAAGCTTATTCTAAATACGGATGGCAGAAAATATTTGTATCTAATTTCTAAAGATACATACGATAGTACATCATATCTCATACATACTCCTGATAATGTATCTGCTAAAGATATCGTTTTGTTTAGGGTAAGGATTAGTCAATACGATTGTCTCAAATAAATCTTTGTAGCTACTTCAGCATTTCAATAAGGTAAGTTGACAAACGCTGTTGTGAGAGAGCTCATGTCGAGTTAGCAATTGCAAATGGAAAAACTAAAGGACTTCAGAATTCTGAAGTCCTTTAGTTTCAAAAGGTAGAAACGTATTACCGCACTGGCTTCGGAATTACCGGCAGGCTTTCGTGACCTTGCTCATCCACCGACGCAACGCCGAAGATGAAGTTATCCTTGCTGTGGGGCAGGTCGGCGGTGGTGCCTTGCACGGGGAAGCGCTGCTGCCACACGGGCGAGGAGGTTTCGCGCATCAGCACCATGTAGCCGGCAGGCTTGCGGCCGGTAGCGGGGGCATCCCACTTTAGCTCGGTGCGGTTGGTGAGGTTGGCCGTGAGTACGCCTACGTTTTGCGGGGCGGCAGGAGCCAGGGCCAGGCTAGCCATGGTGGCCAGGTTTACGCCGGTGTTTTTGCGCAGGTACTCATAATCCACAAACTCGGGTAGGTCGCCGTACTGGCGGCCGTTCTCAGTCCGCAGGTCTTGGTGCTGGTGCGTGAAGTCCTCGTTCATCTCGGAGAAGCGCACCGCGGCGTAACCTTGCTGGTTAAAGGGCGTGTGGTCGCCGCCACGCAGGAAGCGGTCGGGGCGGTACTCCAGTGCTACGGTGTGGCCGGCTACGTACTGCTCGCCGGCTTGCTTGGCGTAGCGGGCCAGCTGGCGCGAGGGCGAGTCGTTTTCGGAGGAAAGCTGGCGGCGCAGCTGGGCCTGTTCGGGCGTTTCGTTGGCGGGCACGCCTTCGCTGAACACACGCACCAGGTTGGGCTGGTGCAAGTCGGGGTCGTGGCCGTGCGAGTTACCCACAATGTCGTTGTTGAGCATGCCCACGATGTTCCAGTTGTTGGCCTTGGCTTTGCGGGCCAAGTAGCCCGAGCCAACCAGGCTCTGCTCTTCGCCCTGCACAGCCACGAAAACGAGCGTGCACGGGAATTTACGGCTGCTCATCACGCGGGCCATTTCCATCACCACGGCTACGCCCGAAGCATCGTCGTTGGCGCCGGGGGCATCGGCGGTGCGGTTCATCACGTCGGTTACGCGCGAGTCGAGGTGGCCGCTCACGATAAACACGCGGTTGTCGTTGGGGTCGGTGCCGGGCAGGGTGGCCATTACGTTGGCCATCAGGGTTTTCACGTCGACGCGGCGGCCGTCGGGCTTCACCGTAAAGGTGTCTTGCTCCACCTTCAGGCGGCCGCCGCTGGCCTTGCTGTACTTCTTGAATTCATCCTCGACCCAACGCCGCGCAGCACCGATACCGCGCTTTTTGCTTTTGGTATCGGAGAGGGTGTGGCGCGTGCCAAACGACACCATTTTGTACACGTCGTCCTTGAGGCGGTCGGCCGAAATTTCGGCTACCATTTTCTGGATTTCGGCGTCGGTGGGCGGGGTGGCGGGGGCTTGCGCAAACAGGGCCAGCGGGAACAGGAACGCGGCGGAAGCCAGCAGCGGGAATTTCATGGCGGAGCGATAGGAGAAATGGGGAGCCTAACTTACGCCAGCGGCGGAAGATTTGTGCTGTGGAGGGCGGAAATAGGGGGGCTTGCGGAACCTCGCCCCCCGGCCCCCTCTCCAAAGGGAGAGGGGGAGCCAGACGTCAGCAACGATTCCGCGCTACACTGGGAGCGGCGGCTGCGGCTCGCGCCTTCGCCGCCGCTCCCAGTGTAGCGCGGAAATCCGTTCCGCGAAGCGCCCCGAAGGCGCGTATCCGGCACTGCGCCGAAAGGTGCTGTTGTGCAGAGCCACCTACGCGCTGTTGGCGCGTCGCGGAACGGATTTCCGCGCTACGTGCCCTAGATGGAGAGCCTCGAAAGGCCGGCTGGCACCTGAGGTGTGGGGGTTGCCGAACGACGCGGGCACCTAGGGCTGCAGGCGGATTAGGCGAGCGAAACGATGGCGCTGGCGGCGTTGCCGCCGAAACCGGCCGCGTTTACCATGATGCGGCGCAGCGGTTTGTGCGCGGGATGCTCATTCAGCCACGAGGCGAAGGGCAATGCAGCAGGCGCAGCGCCCAGCAGCAGCTCGCAGGCGAAGTGGAGGCTAAGCGCAGCGGATGCACCCAGGGTATGGCCCACCAGCCATTTGTTGGAGGTGCACGCCGGCAACTGCTCGCCGAATATGGCCTGCACGGCCCGGCGCTCGGCCGCGTCGCCGGCGGCGGTGCCAGGGCTATGCAGCACCAGGGCATCTACCTCGTTGGGCTGGCAGTTGGCTTGCTGCAGGGCCCCGCGCATGGCCCGCTGAAAATGCTGCCCATCGGGCGAAAGGCCGGTTTTGCTGGGTATGGCCTCGAAACCAAAACCTACGCCTTCGAGCACAAGCAGCGGCGCGTTGGGGCGTTGCGCGCGTTCGGCCTGCAGGGCTTCGGGGCTGAGGCGTTCGAGGGCGAAAACGGCGGCGCCTTCGCCCAGCACGAAGGTGTTGGGGGTGCCGGCGCCGGGGCGGCAGGGCCACTCCTCGGCCCCGAAGGGCGAGTAGATACCTAGGGCCTGCATTTGGGCCAGCGTGAAATTGGTGAGCGGGGCCTCGGTGCCGCCGGCCAAAAAGTGCTGCGCCATGCCTGCCCGCAGCCAGGCCACCGCGTTGCCAAGGGCCTGAAACGCGCTGCTGCAGGTGCTGGAGTGGCTGAGCGCGGCGCCCTGGCTGCCGGCATCAAAAGCAACCCAGCTGGCAACGTTGCCCAAGGTAGTGAGGGGCGAGGCCGCGGCGGGCACGCTGCCCTCGGTTAGGTAGCTGTTGTGAAACTCTTCGAATCGGCCCGTAGCGCCGCGCGACGAGCCAATGCTTACCGTGAGTTGAGCGGCGTGCTGATCGGTGGTTGAGTTGCCTGATAATGCATCAGCCGAAATCCAGCCGGCTTGCGTGCGGGCAGCGCGGGCGGCCAACAACCCGAGCAGAACGGTGCGGTCGAGCTGACGGAAAGCGGGTTGCTGCCGGCGCAGGGCCTGAAGCAACTCCTCCTCGGCCGCGGGTATGCTGCCCACGGGTACTGGCTGCGCACCTAGGGCACGGGCTGAAAACGGGGAGCCTGCCGAGTAGGGCGCACCCGCTGCCGTACCCAGGGCCGAAACGCTGCCGCGGCCACGGATTATGATGGCAGCACGGGCGAAATCAGTCATGCGGAAATTCGGGAACGGAGGCAGGCGTGGTTTCGGTAGCGGCGCGCAGTACCAACTCGCGCATGGCCAGCAGGGTATCGTACACCAGGCGCAGCTCGTCGTTGCTGATGCAGTAGGGCGGCAGCACATACACGATGTTGCCGAGCGGACGGAGCAGCACGCCGCGCGAAATGGCCAAGGCGTAAAACTCGTCGCGCAGGCGGCTGAAGTACGAAGTGGCTTCGTCGGGGGCATACTCCACGGCCAGAATGGTGCCGAGCTGCCGCACCTGCCGTATGCCGGGCAAGCCGTGCAGCGCCTTGGCAAACTGCGCGTGGGCGGCGGCAATCCGCTCGCGGTCGGCAAACGACTCGGGCGCCAGCAGCAAATCGAGACTGGCCAGGCCAGCGGTGCAGGCTACCGGGTTGGCCGTGTAGGAGTGCCCGTGGAAGAACGTCTTCGTTCGGTCGCTGCTCAGGAAGGCTTCGTAGATAGCGGCCGAGCAGGTAGTTACACCTAGGGCCATGGTGCCGCCCGTCAGGCCCTTCGACAAGCACATGATATCGGGCTGCTCGCGCAGGTGGTCGGAGGCGAACAGCCGGCCGGTGCGGCCAAAGCCGGTCATTACTTCATCGGCGATGATGAAGATGTCGTGGCGGCGGCAAATGCTCAGCAGCGCGTCGAGGGCTTCGGGCTCGTACATCACCATGCCGGCCGTGCCGAGCACCAGCGGCTCGAAGATGAACGCAGCTACGTCGTGGCGCTGGGCGATGGAGGCCATTTGGGCCATTACCTCGGCTTCGCGGCCGCGCACGGGCACGTCGATAAACTCCACGTTGAACAGCAGCGGGGCAAACGGGGCCGTGAAGGCCGAGCGCGCACTCACGCTCATGGCGCCAAAGGTGTCGCCGTGGTAGGAGTCGCGGAAGGCAATGATGGTGCGGCGCTCCGGCTGGCCCGTGTTGTGGAAGTACTGCAAAGCCATTTTGATGGCTACTTCCACGGCTGTCGCGCCGTTATCGGAGTAAAAAACCCGGCTTTGGGTGCTGGGCAAAATCTGCAGCAGCCCCTCGGCCAGCTCCACGGCAGCCGGGTGCGTGAAGCCGGCAAACATCACGTGCTCCAGGGTAGCCAACTGCTCGCTAACACGCCGGGCAATGTACGGGTGCGCGTGGCCGTGCAGGTTCACCCACCACGAGGCAACCGCGTCGAGGTACCGCGTGCCGTCTTCGGCAATCAGCCAGGCACCTTCGCCGCGCACCACCGGAATGGGCAGCGGCGCGGTTTGCATTTGGGTGTACGGATGCCAGAGTACAGCGGCGTCGCGTTGGGCTAATGACATGGAAATGGGCAGGTGATGAAGCTGCAAAGATGGCGCGGAAACCGGTGGAACTGCGTGTAGCGCGGACTTTGGCTACGCCGACCTTCGGTTGTAGTCCGCGTCCTCAGATAGTAACTTCTAATCGCAAGAACGATGGAGAAATGTATCCGGGGACGCGGACTAGTCCGCGCTACTTCGCGCTACAGCTGCACTTGCTGGGCGTAGCGCGCCACGGCGGCGGCGTCGAGCTGCGCCTCTTGCTGCAGGCGGAAAAGCACCGGTGCGGGCGTGTGGTGCAGAATGGCTTCTTCGGAAGGTGCATCGAGCTGACTGTCGCCGTTGAACACGAGGCCGCGCAACGGAATACCGCGTTGGCGCAGCACCTCCAGCGTAAGCAGCGTGTGGTTGATGCTGCCCAGGTAGTGCCGGCTCACCACCACCACCTCCAGCCCTAGGTGCTTCACCAAATCGGCGACGAGCAGGCCCGGGGCCAGGGGCACGAGCAGGCCGCCGGCGCCCTCTACCACCAAATGGTTGCTGGTAGCAGGCAGCTGAAAATCGTCGAGCTGAATGGTGATGCCCTCGGCGGCAGCGGCGCGGTGCGGCGAGGCGGGCATTTGCAGGCGGTGCCGCTCGGGGTGGAAGTGCGAAGCCGGATTGCTCACAAGGCTGCGCACGGTATCGGAGTCGGTGAAATCGAGGGCACCGGCTTGCACGGGCTTCCAGTAATCGGCACCTAGGGCTTGCACCAGTACGGCGGCGGCAACGGTTTTGCCTACATCGGTACCGATGCCGGTAACAAACAAGCGTTGGGGAGCAACAGGGGTGCTAGGCAGCGGCGAGAGCGGCGCGGAGGGCGTCGGCGAAGGCATCTATTTCGGCAGTGGTATTGTAGGCATGAACAATGGCGCGCAGGCATTGTTGGCCGGCAGGCACCGTAGGCGGCACAATAGCCCGCACATCAAAGCCCGCCTGCTGCACGGCCAGGGCCAGGGCGCGCACCTGCGCCGGGGTGGCATCGGGCAGCCGGATGGGGTGAATCACCTGGCTTTCGGCCGGTACCTGCACGCCCGGCACTGCGGCTAAGCGTTGCCGCAGGTAGGCCGATAGCGCGAACAACTGCTGACGCTCGGCGCCCAGGTGCGGCAAATGCTCGTAGGCGGCAGCCAGGCCCGCCAGCGTGAGCGGCGGCAGTGAGGTGGTGTAGATGAAAGGCCGGCTGAAGTTCAGGAGGTAGTCGCGCAGCACGGCCGGGCCAATTACGGCGGCGCCTTGGCTGCCCAGCGCTTTGCCGAAGGTGACTACTCGGGCCAGTACCTTGTCATCCAGCCCCAACTCGGTTACCAACCCTTCGCCGTTGGGGCCGTGTACGCCTACGCTGTGGGCTTCATCAACCACCAGCTGCGCATCAAATTCGGTGCAGGCTGCGGCTAGGCCAGTTAGCGGAGCAGCATCGCCGCCCATCGAGTACACGGCCTCAACCGCCACGAATACCACGCCGGTGCCTGGCTGCTGACGTAAGCGGCGGCGCAAATCACCTAGGTCGTTGTGCCGGAAGCTGTAGGCCGTGGCAAAAGAGCTACGGATGCCTTCCTTGACGGAGGCGTGCGAAGCTTCGTCGTACAGAATCACGTCGCCGCGGCGCGGCACCGCCGAGAAAAACCCCAGGTTGGCGGTGTATCCCGAGTTGAAAAGCAGGGCTGCCTCGGTGCCGTGAAAGGCGGCAATGCGCGCTTCCAGGGCTTCGGCATCGGCCGAGTTGCCCGTGAGCAAGCGGGCACCGGTGCTGCCGATGTTGGTGGCGTGGGTAGCAGCTTGCCGCACCGCCGCAGCAAGCTGCGGCGAGCGAGCCAGCCCTAGGTAATCGTTGGAGGCAAAATCAACCAAGCCTTGCGCGGGCAAGGTCAAGCGGCGGCGGGTGCCTTCGGCCTCGCGCTGCTGCAGCTGCTGCGCAAGCCGCGAAAGGAGAGGAGAGGCCATGGATACGCGTTGGTGAGAAAGCTACTGGCCAGAAGCTAAGGCTAGTTCCCCTCCTCAGATGAGGAGGGGCTAGGGGTGGTTGACTCTGGCGTTTGAACAACCTATAGATGTAGTTCTTAACTCTAGATTTTCAACCACCCCTAACCCCTCCTCATCTGAGGAGGGGAACTAGCTTGTAGCTCTAAGCTTAAATGCTTTTGATTAAGCTTCTACCGTGGCAGCTTTGGCCAGCACGGTAGCGCCTTCGGGTACGTGGTTCTTGAACGACTGGCGCGGCTTCAGACCCAGGAGGGCGAACATCTCCTTATCGGCGTCGAAGTCGGGGTTGGGCGTGGTTAGCAGCTTCTCGCCCGAGAAGATAGAGTTGGCACCGGCCAGGAAGCACAGGGCCTGCTCCGTTACGGGCATTTCCTGGCGGCCAGCCGAGAGGCGTACCATGGTGTTCGGCATCAGAATGCGGGCCGTGCCGATCATGCGCAGCATTTCCCACACGCTCACGCGGGGTTGCTCGGCCAGCGGCGTGCCTTTCACCGGCACCAGCGCATTCACCGGCACCGACTCGGGGTGGGCCGGCAGCGTGGCCAGGGTGTGCAGCATCTTCACGCGGTCTTCGTCGGTTTCGCCCAGGCCGATGATGCCGCCCGAGCAAACCGACAGACCGGCCTTGCGCACGTTTTCGAGCGTGTTCAGGCGGTCGTCGTAGGTGCGCGTGGTGATGATGTTGGAGTAGTTTTCTTCGCTCGTGTCGAGGTTGTGGTTGTAGGCGTACAGGCCGGCTTGCTTCAGCTTTTCAGCCTGATAGTCGTTTACCATGCCCAGGGTGGCGCACACTTCCAGCCCTAGGTCGTTTACCTGCGAAACCATGTTCAGCACGCGGTCGAAGTCGCGGTTGTCGCGCACTTCGCGCCAGGCGGCGCCCATGCAGAAGCGCGTCGAGCCCGATTCTTTGGCGCGCTGGGCAGCGGCTAGTACCTCGGCGTCGGGCAGCAGCTTGTGGGCTTGCACTCCGGTGTGGTAGCGGGCAGCCTGCGGGCAGTAGGCGCAGTCTTCGGGGCAGCCGCCGGTTTTCACGCTCAGCAGGGTGCACACCTGCACTTCGCCGGTGGCCTGATGCTGGCTATGTACCGCGCTGGCTTGCGCCACCAGTTCCAGTACGGGTTGGTAGTAAATGGCTTTTACTTCGTCGAGCGTCCAGTCGGTGCGGAGCATATGAGTCGGTGGGAAGGGGTTGTGGGCAATCGGAGGAGGGCCGTAAGGGGCAAATCAAACGGCCCACCGCAGCTGCCGGAGCTGCGGTGGGCCGCAAGTTACACGCGAAGCCGGTTTTCAATGCAGTTTTGCCGCGTAGCCCGCCGACAACCGGGCTGCTGGGGCTACTAGTCAGGTCGGCCCAAAGGCTTGCTGGCTCGGAGGCGGAGCCGGCCCTGGCGTGTACCGACTGGGGCTGCAGCCAGCACCATGCCGGGTGCTGCCCTGCCGCCGGCACACGTAGCAGACCTAGGCGCCGCGCTACCGGCTGCCGCTGTGGCGGCCGCCGGGCTTGCTGCCGCGGCCACCGCTTTTGCCACCGGTGGCCGGCTTGGTAGTCTTGCGGGGGCCGTCGGTGCCAGGCTTGGGCTTGGTGCTGCCAGGCCGGTGGCGGCCCTTAGCCTGGGCATCTTTGCCGTAAGTAGGCAATGCTCCGGGTTTGCGTGAGCCCGGCTTACCCGTGCCGGTTGGAGCAGCCGCTTTGCGAGGAGCTTCACTCAGCCATTCTTCGCTGGCTATTTGCTGCGGGGTTTTGGCCCGCGAGCGGCGCTTAGGTGCGGTACCGCTGGAGTGCTCAATGGCCTCGAAAATGCCGGCCAGTTCCTTTTCGGTCAGCTCGCGCCAGTCGCCCACGCCCAGGCCTTTCAGCGTTACGTTCATCACGCGCCAGCGCTCCAGCTGCACCACTTTGTAGCCGAAAAACTCGCACATGCGGCGAATCTGGCGGTTGAGGCCCTGCACCAGGATGATGCGGAAAATGTAATCGGTTTCGCGGCGCACTTCGCACTCGCGGGTCACGGTACCCAGCATGGGCACGCCCTTGCGCATGCCCTCCAGAAACTGCTCCGTAATGGGCTTGTCTACCATCACGATGTACTCCTTTTCGTGCTCGTTGCCGGCGCGCAGGATTTTGTTGACGATGTCGCCGTTGGAGGTCAGCAGAATCAGGCCCTGCGAGTCTTTGTCGAGGCGGCCGATGGGGAAGATGCGCTCCGAGTGCTTGATGTAGCGGATGATGTTGTCCTTCACGCTGCGCTCGGTGGTGCTGGTAATGCCCGGCGGCTTGTTGAACGCAATGTAAATGGCGTCTTCCTCGGCGCGCGGCTCAATGAGGTTGCCGTTCACCATCACGCGGTCGGTGCGGTTTACCTGGTCGCCGATGTTGGCGCGCTTGCCGTTGATGGTTACCTGCCCCATTTCGATGTAGCGGTCGGCTTCGCGGCGCGAGCAAACGCCGCTTTCGCTAATGTATTTGTTAAGACGAGTAGCCATAGCAGCTAAGGGGTTGAGGCAAAAAAAACGGCCCGCCGAAGCACCGGCAGGCCGCAAAGATACGCGAAGCCGGCGCGGCGGCTATTTGGATACCTCGTTGGTTTTGCCCGCCGTTACCTGCACCGCCCACCGGTTGCTGCCCACCACAAACACGTAATTGCCCGCGTTCAGATCGTTGAAGCCGATTTTTACGGTGCCGGGGTTGGCGGTGCTGCCCGCGGCCGGCACCTTGGCTTCGCGCAAGGCACTGGCAGCGTACGGCGCAGCCCACAGTTGCTCCGTGAATAGGTAGCAGGTGGTGCCGCTAATCAGCGAGCTGTTGTTGAATCTTATCACTAGGTTGCCGGTTTGCGGCGCCACTTCTTCTTTTTTGCAGCCCAGTAGCAGGGTAGCTCCCAGCAGAAATGCGGGTGCTCGTCGTAAAGCGTTCCTATACATAAGAATGGGGTAGAAGCACCCAGGGCACGGCCCGGTGTCGTGGGCCATGCCCTAGGTATGGTAGGTTAGCGTAGTGCCGGCAGCACCACCAGCAACAGAATCGGGATAAAAATCAGCAAGCAGATGAGCAGCGGCTTGAGCACGCTTTTGCTGGGGTAGTTGGCCGCATCGGGCACCAGGCGCCGGAAGTAATTGGTGAGGGCCATGCCGCCCGATAGGCCGGTAACTATGCCAATGCTGCCGCCGTCGGGGAAGTTTTCGGGCAGCAAGGTGGCAAGCAGCAGCACCAAAGCCGTGTAGGCCAGGCTGCCCCACAAGGCTTTGCGCGCGGCATCGGGGCGGCCCACCTGCCGGAAGTTATGGGCCATCATCAGGCCACCGGCTACTGCGCTAAACAGCGCCGAAAATACCCGAATGGCCTTGGCCGAATACAGCGCCGGCGCGGCCGCGGTGGTGGTGGAAGAAGCAAGCGGAACGGTGTTGGTAATCACGGGTAAAGGGTGTGGTTAGGTATGAGTTAACTGAAATAGAAGGCGTTACAGCTGCACTTTCTTCTGGCCCTGATCGACGCCCTTCAGGAACTTGATCAGGCCGGTCATGTACGTCTGCTGGTCGTCGTAGAAGCTCATGTGCGAGCCGTTGGGGCAAATGAGGGCTGTGCCGTTTTGCACCTTCCGGGCCACCATGCGCATGTGCTCGGGGTCCATGGTGTCGTGCTTGCCGCCGATGCTGAGCACCGGCACCGCGAGCTTGGGCAAATCGGGCACGCGGTTCCAGTTTACCAGTTTGCCGGCCACGCCAAACTCGCTGGGCCCTTGCATCGTCACGTACAACGACTGGTTCATTTTGGCGAAGGAGCGGTTCACGGGCTCGGGCCACCGGTCGAGCGGCAGGCGCAGGATGTGCTCGGTGTAGAAGTTGGGCAACAGCAGCTCCATGTAGCGCGGGTTCTGGAAGTCCTTTTTGGCCTCGATGGCCCGGATTTCCTTTAGCACCTCCGGTTTCAGCTGCGGGGCCAGCACCTCGTCGGCGTAGCGGCCGTAGGCGGGCACGTCCATCATCATGTTCGAGATGATGAGGCCCTTCAGGTTCTGCTGGTACTTGAGGGCGTATTCGGCGGCCAGAATGCCGCCCCAGCTGTGGCCCAGCAGGTAAAAGTTGTCTTTGTTCAGATTCAGGGCCTGGCGCACCTGCTCCACTTCCTCCACGTAGCGCGGCAAGCTCCACATGGCGGTGTCCTTGGGGTTGTCGGAGTTGCCGCAGCCCAGCTGGTCGTAGTAAATGAACTCGATGCCCTCTTGCGGCAAGAAGCTCTCCATGCACTCGAAGTACTCGTGCGTGGCGCCGGGGCCGCCGTTGAGCAGCAGCAACTTAATGCGCGGGTTGTTGCCGAAGCGCTTCGTCCAGACGTTGAACTTGCCCTTGGCCGTGTTGATGGACACCATTTGCACGCCGCCGTCTTTGATGCGCGTGGTGTCGCCGGCAAAGTAAGTGGCCGGCGCAGCAGCTGTGGTGTCCGCTGCGGTGTCGGTGGTTTGCTGTTGGCAGGCCAACGTACCTAGGGCCAGCAGGGCCGCCCAGAGGGTAGTTTTCAGATGCATGGGAAGGGGGAAGGCGTAGTTGTGGGCCTCAAGTAAGCCACCCGGCAGCAATAAAACCACAGCGGGCCGCCCAAGGTGGGCGGCCCGCTGCCAGCGTAAGCCAGTACAATCGGTAGCAGCGTGGCTACCAGTTCCACTTCAGGGTCTAGCCCAGCGTGTGGTACACGGCCTGCACGTCGTCGTCGTCCTCGAACTTCTCGATCAGGTTCATCACCTCTTCCAGCTGTTCGCCTTCCAGGTGCACGGTGGTATTCGGAATGCGTTGCAGCTGAGCGCTGATGACGTTCAGGTTGCGCTGCTCCAGGGCTTTTTGCATCTGGCCGAAGTCGCTGAACGCGGTTTCCACCACGATGAAGTGCTTTACGTTGCCGTGCTCGTCTTCCTCCGAGTCTTCGTAGATGTCGTCGGCGCCGAAGTCGATTAGCTCCAGCTCCAGCTCGTCGCGGTCGAGGCCCTCGGCGGCCAGCTTAAACACGCCCTTGCGGGTGAAGGTGAAATCGGAAGAGCCGGCGGTGCCCAAGGCGCCGTTGCCGCGGTTGAAGTACATGCGTACGTTGGCCACGGTGCGGGTGGGGTTGTCGGTAGCGGTTTCAACCACAATGGCCACGCCGTGCGGCGCGTAGCCCTCGTACACCACCTCCTGGTAGTTGCCTTCTTCCTTCGAGCTGGCGCGCTTGATGGCGGCTTCCACGCGGTCTTTGGGCATGTTCACGCCTTTGGCGTTCTGCATGGCCGTGCGCAGGCGGGAGTTGGTATCGGGGTTGGCGCCGCCTTCCTTCACGGCAATCACGATTTCGCGCCCGATGCGGGTAAAGTCTTTCGACATCCGGTCCCAGCGCTTCATTTTGCGGCCTTTGCGGAATTCAAACGCGCGTCCCATAGTATGAGTGTTGTGCTAAGTGCTTAAGAGTGAAGGCTTCGGCAGCGGGCGCCTAGGTACCCGCTGCCAAAGGGGCTGCAAGTTAGCCGAAAGCCGAGCCCAGGGCAACCCCAGCCCTAGGTGCCGGGCGGGGCCGGGGACATGGGCAGGGGAGGGTGCCTAGCGCAGAGGGCCGGCGGCCTGCAGCACGTACACCGCCTTGCTGCCCTCCGGAAAGCCCTTGATGGTAAGCTCCAGGGTTTGCTTTTTGGCGTCGTAGCGAAACGTGCCGTTGTCGGCTTTGGGCGTTTGCTGCGCGTCGAGGTAGGCAAAGCTGATGTCGGTGCCGCGCACGGTAAAGCGCCCGCGCTGGCTGAAGGTAACCGGGCCGTTGGGGCCGGTAAGCTGCATGCGCTTTTCGAACAGGCCCGTGGGAAAAAGCTTGAGGGTGCCGCCCACGCCATTGGCCTGCACCGGCTCCTCGCCCGACGAGTGCACCGTGTAGGAGCGGTAGGTGTACGTGCCAAAAAACGAGCTCGGCAACTGCGCCATGCCCACCGAAGTAGGCGGCGTGGCGGGCTTGGCGCCGGGCTGCTGCGCGGCGGCTACCAACGGCGTACCCGCCAGGCAGCCGAGCAAAGCAGTAGTGGTTCGGATAAATGAAAAGGCCATGCAACGAAGGTAAGCATGGCGTTCGGTTGTCAGTTGTCGGCTGTTAGCTATTGGCTGATAGCTGTTAGCTTTCAGCGGGGCAATGTGCACCTCATCAATCCTGCACGTTCAACGAAGCCTCACAACTCACCACTGACAACTGACAACCGAACGCCATGCCCACGTTTCTGCGCGAACTGATTCGCCCCGCCGCCGAGCTGCCCGAAGCCGACGTGTGCCTAGTGGGCCTGCCCCTCGACCACGGCACCGTGCTCGAGGGCGGCAGGGCCGGGGCCGTGGGCGCGCCGGCGGCCATCCGGCGCGAGCTGCGGCGCTACCACAAAACCTACAACCTCGAGCACAACGTGCGCCTCGACGGCCTGCGCATTGCCGATGCCGGCGACATTGCGGGCTCCCAGCCGTACGACCACGCCGCGCACCACCGGCGCATCCGGGAGCGGGTGGCCGAGCTGCTGCGCCAGTACCCGCGCGTGGTGGTGCTCGGCGGCTCGCACGATGGCACTTACAGCACCGTACGGGGCCTCTACGATGCCGCCGGTAGCCAGGCCCTGGGCGGAGTGAACGTGGATGCCCACGCCGATGTGAAAGACCGCGCCGACCTAGGCAGCGGTACGCCCTTCGGCAAGTTGCTGCGCGAAGGGTTTGTGGCGGGCCCGCGCTTCACCGAAATCGGCCTGCACTCCAACCTCAATACGTACGAAGACATCGAGTTTCTGCACCAGCAGCAGGCTACCATTGTGCCCTTGGCGCACGTGCAGAAAGATGGCATGGCCTTGTACATGGAGCGAGCTGTACGCCGCGCGGCTGCCGCGGGTGCGGCCTTTGTAAGCTTCGATACCGATGCCGTGGCCCAGGCGTTTGCCCCGGCCGTAAGCGCCCCCAGCGCCGATGGCCTCACGCCGAGGCAAGCCGTGGAAGCCGCCTTTGAAGCCGGCCGCCACGCCGAGGTGCGCTTGTTTGAGGTGGTAGAATTCAATCCCGTGTTCGACCGCGACTTCCAGACGGCGCGGCTGGCGGCAACCCTCGTCACGGCCTACCTCACGGGCCTCGCTTCGAGGACCTAGGGCGCCGGTGGTGCTGCGCGCCCGAGCGCCGCTGCACACCATTCGCCGGCCGTGGCTGCCACTCGCCGATAAGCATTGGGCGGCCGCAAACGCCTTGGGTAGGTTAGCGCCGAACCCACCCTGCAACGGCCATGCTTTCTGCCCGCTTAACCCTGCCCATTTGGTTTCGGTACCTGCTACTTGTTCCCGCGGTACTTCTGGTAATTGCCCTAGGTGCAGGCGCTTGCCAGCGCCAAGCAGCGCCAACGGCAAGCGTCAGCAGCGGCCCTACCCAGTTCGAGGTGCAAGGGCAGCTTAGCAATGCCACCGAAGGCACGCGCATTGTGTTGGCCGACGGTACCGATCCGGCGTGGCGCCGCCTCGACTCGACCAGCACCGACGCTGCCGGGCGTTTTGCTTTGCGCGGGCAAGTAGCCGAGCCAGCTGTGTACACGCTGCTGGTTGGTCCCAAAGCCGAACCCGTGCCCGTTGCCCTCGATAATACCGCCCGGGTGTTGCTGACTGCCGATGTCAACCAACTGACCAGCACTTCGCAGCAAAGCGGCACTGCCGATGCGCAGGTGTTGCAGCGTTTTCAGGAGGTAATGCGGGGGCACCGGCAACGTACGCAGGAACTCATCAAACAAGGCGAGCAGCGCTCCGGCCCCTGGAACGATGCCTGGAGCGAGCGAATCGTGGGAACGAAGCAGCTGATAACGCAACACCCAACCTCCTTTGTGGCCGCCTACGCCACCGTCGACCTAAGCGGGTATTCGCGCGAAGAGGCCCTGCTCGATTCGCTTACCAACCACTTTGCCGCGGCGCTGCCCAACTCGCGCTACACGCAGGTGCTCCTAGGTCGGCAGCGGGCCCGGCAAGCTACGGCCGTTGGCAAGCCCGCCCCGGAGCTCAGCTTGCCCGGGCCCAATGGGCAGCCTGTTGCCTTATCCTCGCTGCGCGGCCGCTATGTGCTCATCGATTTTTGGGCCTCCTGGTGCAAGCCCTGCCGCCAAGAGAACCCTGCCATGGTAAAGCTGTATCGGCAGTACCAGCCGCGAGGGTTTGAAGTTTACGCCGTGTCGCTCGACGACTCGCGCGAGAAGTGGCTGAAGGCCGTTGACGCCGATCAGCTGCCCTGGATTCAGGTATCCGACCTGCAAGGCTTCAGCAGCCCCAGCGCCGAGGCGTATGATGCCCGCGCCATTCCGCTTACGGTGCTGCTCGACCCCGAAGGGCGCATAGTAGGCAAAGACTTGCGCGGCAAACAGCTGGAAGAAAAGCTGGCGAAGCTGTTTCCGTAACTTACGCCAACACCGCCAACCGCTGCCCCCTCATGGAAGTGGATTTGCTTACCCCGCCTGCCCCCGCACCCCCGGCCTGGGCACCACCCGCAACGGCCGCCGCGCACCCGGGCGCACTGCCGCTTACGCCCGAGCAGCCCGCTCGCCTTACGTGGCGCGGACTGCTGGCCATGGCAGGCTTTTACGTAGGGTTTGCGGTGTTGTATGCCGGCACCATCGCCTACACCGCGCAGGAGGTGCAGCCCGATGCCTTTGCCAATTACCTGCGCCGGGTGCTGTTGTTCGACTACCCGCTCAAAGCCCTCTGGACGCTGCCCGTGTGGTGGCTGTTTTTCCGGACGCCCCTCGAGCGCGCCTCTTGGCCGCTTAAGCTGCTGGCGCACGCAGTGGTGTGGCCGCTGTGGGTAGGAACGTGGTTTGTGAGCTACTACGGGCTGCTGAACTGGTTGGGCGAAGCTACCATGAGCGGCAACGGGCGCGTGTGGGATGTATACATTCCGGCGCTGTTTTACGGGGTGCAGTTTGGCGTGCTGCACGTGCACCGCTTCATTCAGCAGCTGCGCCACCACAACTTGCTTAACCAACAGCTGCAGGCGCAGGCCCACGCCAGCCAGATGGCCGCGCTCAAGGCCCAAATCAATCCGCACTTCCTTTTCAACACGCTCAACTCCATCAGCGCCTCGGTGCCGCCCGAGCTGGAAGGTACCCGCGAGCTGATTGTGCGCCTGGCCCACACCTTCCGCTTTGCCCTCGATGCCTCGCGGCACGAGCAACTGCCCCTGGGCGATGAGCTGCAGTTTTTGCAGAGCTACCTCGAGCTGGAGCAAGCCCGTTTTGGCAATCGGCTGCGGGTAAGTTTTGAGGTAGATGAAAGCCTGCTCGCGGTGCCCGTGCCGCCCATGCTCGTGCAACCGTTGGTAGAAAATGCCGTGCGCCACGGCCTGGCCCCGGCCTTGCAGGGTGGTGCGGTGCACGTGGCCGCCCAGTACCTAGGCAGCAATCAGCTCAAAGTCACGGTGGCCGACACCGGCGTGGGCCTGCCCGCCGGTTGCACGGCGGCAACGCTGCTCAGCTCGGCGCAAGGCGTGGGGCTGCGCACCACCCACCAGCGCCTACTGGCCCTAGGTAGCCCCGGCCTGCACATCGAGGGCAACCAGCCGCACGGCTTGGTGGTGTCGTTTGTGCTGCCGATCTAGCCTGCCAAACTCACTGCTTGCATGACCACGCTCATCATCGACGACGAAGCGCCCGCCCGCACCATCGTGCGCCAGTACCTGGCCGATTTTCCGCAGGTGCGCATCGTGGGCGAGTGCGCCGATGGGCTTGCCGCCGTGGAAAGCATTGCCCAGCTGCAGCCCGAGCTGGTGTTTTTGGATATTCAGATGCCCGGCCTCAACGGCTTCGAGGTGCTCGGGCGGCTCGAGCAGGTGCCGCGGGTAGTTTTCTCCACCGCCTACGATCAGTACGCCCTAGGTGCCTTCGAGGCCGGCGCCCTCGACTACCTGCTGAAGCCCTACGACCGCACCCGGTTTCGGCGGGCCGTGGAGCGCGTGCTGCAGCACACCGCCGCCGATGCCCCCGATGCCAACCTGCAACGCCTGTTGCAGCGCCTCGAGGATGCGCGCACCACCATGCCGGCGCCTGCCGCACCGGCCGCTTTTCCGCCTAGGTTGTTTGTGCCGCAAGGGGCACGGCTGGTGGCCGTGCCCGTCGAAACTATTCGGTGGGTTGAGGCTGCCGGCGACTACGCTACCCTGCATACCACCACCGGCCAGCACCTCAGCAACCTAGGCATTACGGCCCTGCAGAACCGGCTTGATCCGCAGCGTTTTCTGCGCATTCACCGCTCGGTGCTAGTGGCCCTAAACGCCGTAGCAGAGCTGGAGCGCGACGGCAGCGGGGGCTACTATGCCACGCTCGAGGGCGGAAAGGTAGTGCGCGTAAGTCGCTCGTATGCTGATGCTTTGCGGCCCTTGCTTGGGTAGCTAATACAAGAAGTACGAAAAATTTCGTTGTATCTGCAGCCTTTGCTATTTGGCTTTCGTCAGTGAGCTGCACATCTCAACCAAATTGCCTTTCTGAAGCTATGAAACACGTACTAGCTGCCCTGCTGCTCAGCTCCGCCGCCGTGGTTGCCCACGCCCAAACGGTGCCGGCCTTTACCTCTACCTGCCAGGAGGGCAAGTGGGGCAACTCGGAGCAAAAGCGCTACTGCGAAACCCGCGACTTTACCCTGCCCGCCACCAAGGGCGAAAAGCTGACGGTTGATGGCCTGCGCAACGGCGGCATCTCGGTGAAAGGCTACGACGGCAGCGAAATTCGGGTGCGGGCCAAAGTGCAAGCCTGGGGCCGCGACGAGGCCACCGCCAAAACCACCGCCCAGCAAGTAAAAATCAGCACCGAGGGCAACACCCTGCGCGGCGCCGGCCCCGATGGCAGCGGCAGCAACTCGGGCTACGCCATGAGCAACGGCGGCTATGCCGTGAGCTACGAAATCTTCGTACCGCGTAAGCAGGCGCTGGCCCTTACCACCCACAACGGCGGCATCAGCCTCGAAAACGTGCAAGGTCCGGTGAGCTTCGAGGCCCACAACGGCGGCGTAAGCATTACCGGCAGCGGCGGCGACCTGAAAGGCCGCACCCAAAACGGCGGCCTGAACATCAACCTCACCGGCAGCAAGTGGGAGGGAGCCGGCCTCGATGTGGCCACCACCAACGGCGGCATTTCGTGGCAGGTACCCGCCGACTACTCGGCGCAGTTATTCACCAGCACCCAGCGCGGCCCCATCAGCACCGATTTCCCCACCAAAGTGCAAGGCACCATTGGCCGCGAGGTATCGGTGGCCCTAGGTAAGGGCGGTGCTCCCGTAAAGGCCATAACCACCAACGGCGGCGTAACCGTGAGCCGCGCCGGCAAATAGCCAACTTTCTGCTCGCTTAAACAAGTAAGGCTGGGGCTGCAGCGCAGCCCCGGCCTTTGTTAGTATTGTAGCGCGGAAATCCGTTGGCTACGCCGACCTACGGTTCCGCGACGCGCTGAAGGCGCGTATGTATTGATACGATACCTTTCGGCGCGGTACCGGATACGCGCCATTGGCGCGTCGTGGAACCGAAGGTCGGCGTAGCCAACGGATTTCCGCGCTACACCGTGAGCCGCTATAGGCGGTACTCCTTATACCCGTAGGCGCTCGAATCGAGCTCGGGCGGAAGCGTAGTGAGGCCAATCGGGCGTTTGCCGCCGCGCCGCTTGCGGTTCTTGGCCTTGCGCCGGCGGCCAAGCAAAGCCAGCGCACCTAGGGCCAGCGCAGCGCCCGCGCCTACCAAGGCTGCCTTTTGCGGAAGCGTGTCGGCCGGGGCGGGCGGCAGGTACTGCACACCGTCGGCGTCGGCTACGGCGGGTTGCGCCACGTAGCGGCCGTGCAAGGGCATCGGGAAGTTGTTGGCCAAGGCCAGCAAGCCCGCGGCGGCTTCGGGGCCACTGATGACGGGGCCGTGCCCGCAGCCCACCGCCTGCGGTTGCAGCGAGGCCAGCAACTGCACCGATTGCTGCACCTGCTGCCAGTTGTAGTTGAAGGGTGCGCCCGCCACGCTTATTTTGGGCACCTGCATCAGCAACGCCGGCACCGACTCGTGGTTGGCCGTGGCAAAGGCATCGGCGCCCAGCAACGTGCGGTCCGACTCGCGGAACAACGCCACCTGCCCGGGTGCGTGGCCGGGCACGTGCAGCCAGCGCCACTCCGGCAGGTAGGGCACGCTGTTATCCTGCATGGGCAGGGCCTGCACCACGTCGCTCAGCTGAAACGACTGCGGCGGGAAAAACCGCGCCACAAACGCCAGCGAGCCGCCTTTGTCGACGGTGGGGTCGGCGGGCGGGTACACGGCGCGGCCTTGCAAGAAGGGCAGCTCGAGCGGGTGCGCCAGCACCGGCACTTTCCAGTGCTCGGCCAGCTCGCGCGCCGAGCCGGCGTGGTCCATGTGGCCGTGGGTGAGCAAAATGGCCTGCGGGTGGGTGCCGGGGTAAAACAGCTGGTCGGCCGCCGCAATAATGGCCTTGGCCGAACCGGGCAGCCCGGTATCAACCAGCACCCATTCGCCGGCTAAGCCAACTTCTACAAAATACACGTTCACAAAACGTTGAATCTGGAGCTGGTGTACGCCAGCGGCTACCTTGTTCATTGCAGCATCGGTTGGTGAATGATACAGACAGTACGCAAACCGGCGCGGCTAAGTAGGGGCTGCTTGCCGATTATTCGTCCGCCGCACCTAGGGGCAGCCGCTGCCACACCTGCTTGGCCCCCTTGCACCTAGGCAACAAAAAAGCCCTCCGCGGTGGCGGAGGGCTTCAACTTAACCATGTAAGCTGGTGCTTACTGGCCGGTAGTGGTGCCGGTGGTGCCAGCTGCACCCGTGCCGCCGCCCGTAGTTACGGCGCCAGCGGCCGTGGTGCCAGCAGCGGTGGTGCCGGTGGTGGCGGTGCCGGTAGCGGTAGTGGTGCCGCCAGCGGTGCCGGCCGAATCGGCCGTGGCACCGGCTTCGCCGCCGCCCATGTCGGTTACGGTCGTCGAGTCGGTAGCGGTGGTTTCGGTGGTGGCACCTTCAGCGCCGGCACCGGATTCCTGCTGGTTGCCGCACGAAGCGAAGGCGAACGAAGCGGCGGCCAGAGCCAGGAACAGTACTTTTTTCATGTTAGGGGTAGGTGAATGGTGAAGATTGATAAGAAAACTTTCGGCCCGCCGGTACATCAGGGGCAAGCGGGGCGCAAGTAAAGGCACAGCGCAAGTAGTTTCCAAGCTTGAACTTAGCCAAGGATGATATTTCTGCTATATAGCGGCAAAGGCTGCTTCATTGCTCGCTTGCAATAGCTGCGTAAGTTGCTGCCTCACACATACATGCCTGCATGGCTGTCAACCCTGATGCACGACCTGGGGAGCGGGGCTAAAACAACAAAGCCCCCCGCAACGCGGGAGGCTTTGGATAGTGAAACAGGGGAGGGGCCACTAGCGGCCCGTGGTGCCGCCGGTGCCGGTAGTGCCCATGCCGCCGCCAGCGGTTGAGCCGCCGGCCGTGGTGCCGCCGGCAGTGCTGCCGCCCGTAGTGGAGCCCCCGGCCGTAGTGCCGGTAGTAGAGCCCATGGTAGAGCCGCCGGTGGTGCTGGCCGTGGTGGTGCCACCAGCCGTAGAGCCGCCCGTGGTAGCGCCGCCAGCCGTGGAGGCGCCGCCCGTCGAGCCCGTGCCCATGCCGCTGCCGGTACCCATGTCGCCGGTGCCCGAGCCGCCCATGCCGCTGGTGTCGCTGCCCATGCCACCCGACTGATCCATCGAGCCGGTGCCGCCACCCGAGGCCTCGGTGCCGGCGCCGCTGCCCGTACCGCCGCCTTCAGCGCCGCTTTCCTGATTGCCGCCACACGAGGCGAAAGTGAACGAAGCTGCCGCCAGTGCTAAAAAAAGTGCCTTTTTCATGGTGATTGGTTGTAAAGGGTAATATATGAAGTGCCGCAAACCGCCCACCGGATGGTCTGCAAGGGCTTTATACTGATTTGGGAGTGAGGTAACCTGAATTTTATAATAAAATTTCGACAATGTTGAACAATCTCGACAATACGCCGGGTGCAATAGCACTTAACTAATGTCGAGCTTGCGGCCGGTTTTGTCTGCTTTCAGGAAAGAGCTGCGCCTGCTTTCCCGATGCTGGCTGCCTGCGCTTGGCCAGGCAAAACCCACCTAGGGCTGCGCGGGGCGTAGGCAACGGGTGTTTGGGCAAGCAGCCAAAACCCTATCTTGCCGCTCCACCCCAAGCCTGCCATTCGCCCACCCGCCATGCCAAACTCCGCTCTCGAAACCCCCGAGCTCAACCTCGAAGCCACCAGCGCCGCCGACGACGCCAACGCCCCGCAACCCACGGCCAAGCGGCCGATGTACTACGAGTACAAGCCTACTGAAACCGTGCGCGCCCAGCACGGCACCACGCTGCGCTGCAAAACCTGGGAAGCCGAAGCCGCCCTGCGCATGCTCGAAAACAACCTCGACCCGGCCGTTTCGCTGGTGTACGACGAGCTGATTGTGTACGGCGGCGCCGGCCGTGCCGCCCGCAACTGGAAGGAGTACCAAACCATCGTCAGCACCCTAAAAAACCTCGCGCCCGACGAAACCATGCTGGTGCAGTCGGGCAAGGCGGTGGGCGTAATCCGCACCTGGCCGCACGCCCCTAGGGTGCTCATTGCCAACAGCAACCTGGTACCCGCCTGGAGCACCCAGGAGTACTTCGACGAGCTCGACCGCCAGGGCCTGATGATGTACGGGCAGATGACCGCCGGCTCCTGGATTTACATTGCCACCCAGGGCATCTTGCAGGGCACCTACGAAACCTTTGCCGCCGTGGCCGATAAGCACTTCTCGGGCACGCTGGCCGGCACCGTCACCGTAACGGCCGGCCTGGGCGGCATGAGCGGCGCGCAGCCCCTGGCCGTAACCATGAACGACGGCGTGTGCTTGGTTATCGAGCCCATCGACGCCCGCGTGAAGCAGAAGGTGCGCGAAGGCTACGTGGACGAGCAAGCCCGCGACCTGGAGCACGCCCTCGCGCTGTGCGAGCAGTACAAGCAGGCGCGCCAGGGCTGGAGCATTGGCCTGACGGGCAACGCTGCCACCGTGCTGCCCGAGCTGGTGTGCCGCGGCTGGCGTCCCGAGGTGGTAACCGACCAAACCTCGGCCCACGACCTGATGGACTACATCCCCGAAGGCGACATTGCGGAGGTGCTGCAGCTGCGCGAGCAAAACCCCGAGGAGTTCAAGCGCCAGGCCCTGCAAGCCATTGTAAAGCACTGCCAGGCCATTATTGATATGCAGGCCGGCGGGGCAGTGGCCCTCGACTACGGCAACAACCTGCGCGGCCAGGCCGAAAAAGGCGGCCTGCAGGTGCGCGACGAAAACGGCCAGTTTCTGTACCCCGGGTTTGTGCCCGGCTACATCCGGCCGTTGTTCTGCGAGGGCAAAGGCCCGTTCCGCTGGGCCGCCCTCAGCGGCGATCCGCAGGACATCCTGCGCATCGACCGTGCCCTGCTAGAAACCTTCCCCGACAACCAGATGCTGCGCCGCTGGATTGAGAAGGCCCAGGCCAAGGTGCCCTTCATCGGGTTGCCCGCCCGCGTGTGCTGGCTGGGCTACGGCGAGCGGGAGAAGTTCGGACTGGTCATCAACGAACTTGTGGCCCGCGGCGAAGTGAAAGCGCCCATCGTCATCGGCCGCGACCACCTCGACTGCGGCTCCGTGGCCTCGCCCAACCGCGAAACCGAAGGCATGAAGGACGGCTCCGACGCCGTAGCCGACTGGCCCCTGCTCAACGCCCTGGCCAACTGCGCCTCCGGCGCCGACTGGGTGAGTCTGCACAACGGCGGCGGCGTGGGCATCGGCAACAGCACCCACGCGGGCATGGTCATCGTGGCCACCGGCACCCCCGAAAAAGCCGAGCGCCTGCGCCGCGTGCTCACCACCGACCCCGGCATGGGCGTCTTCCGCCACGCCGATGCGGGTTATGAGCTGGCCCAGCAGGTAGCCGAGGAGCGCGGGGTGAAGATTCCGGGGCGGGAGTAGATTGGATCAAAACAATCGAAAGCAGGCGTAAACACCTCCCTAAGTTTGCGCCTGCTTTCTTGTGGTATCTTATGAATTGGCAAGTAGTAGTACCAATTATTGCCTTCTTAGCTCTGTTTATTTGGGCAGTGGTACGAGGGGAACAACATTCTCGAAGATTGCGTGAAGCTGGAGCGAGAACCAAAGGAGTAATCATTGGTAATAAGTTGGATATAGGTCGTATATCGGTCATTAGACCCATCGTTCGATTCGAAACTAATACAGGGAAGATTGTAGAAGCGGAGGATAAAAACGGCGTGGCAACCCTTGTTCCGGCGTATAGGAAGGGAGCTGTTGTGAACGTTGTTTACAATGAAGCCAACCCTCTTGATTTCGAAATTCTGAGCTAAGAATCTACCTGACATAAATCGTGTGCAACTCCCTAAGTAGTTGTGCCAACTAGGGCATCTCAGGTGGCACAGCAACGGATAGCACGCCGACATGAGCTAGCAAGGCATGGTCATATGCCAGCATTGGTTATAAGCAAGCTAATCCGGGCAACCGGTTGTCTATAAAAAGCATTCTGCTGCCGTAGCTGTTTAACTACTTGTGCCGGCACCTCGCCGGCGCGCGAACCAAACAACCCCAACCATGAACATCGGAATCATCGGCGCAGGCCACATCGGCAGCGCCCTGGGCGAGCGGCTTACCGGCCTAGGTCATAAGGTATACATCGCCAACTCCCGCGGCCCCGAGACGCTGAAAGACGTGGCCCAGAAAACCGGTGCTACACCCGTAACGGCCGAGGAAGCGGCCCGGCGCGGCACCGACCTGATCGTGGTGACGATTCCGCTGAAAAACATACCCGACCTGCCCAAAGACCTGTTCGCGGGTGTGCCGGCCGAGGTGCCCGTTATCGACACGTGCAATTACTACCCGCTGCTGCGCGACGGCCAGATTCCGGAGCTGGAAAGCGGCAGTCTCACCGAAAGCGAGTGGGTGCAGCAGCACCTAGGGCGCCCGGTGGTGAAGGTGTTCAATAATATCCACGCCGAGCACATCGTAACGAAGGGGCTGCCCGCCGGCGCCCCCGGGCGCATTGCCCTGCCCGTAGCCTCCGACGATGCCGCCGCCAAGCAAAAGGTAATGGCCCTGGTGGAGGAGCTGGGCTTCGATGCCGTAGATGGGGGCAACCTGCACGCCTCGTGGCGGTACCAGCCCGGCACCCCGGCTTATGGCGAATACAAGCCCGCCGACAAGCTGCGCGAGTACCTGAATGACCTAGGGACGGAACGCTCCGAGGCTCAGCACGCAGAGTTCAGGGCCAACCATGCCAAGCAGGAACAAGCAATAGCTTCGCAGGGCATCAGGCTTTAGCAGCCGTAATTGCCTATCGCTAGCGTCGTTATCAACAGGCGCGAGCTTGCGGCTTGTGCCTGATATGATGAAGCGGAGGGGGCAACCGCGCTTCCGCCTCAGCAGCAAAACTTTAAACGCCGCCCTAGGTAACTGGGGCGGCGTTGGTCGTTACAGGGAGAATGGGAAAGCAGCTAGGGTTAAATACCTCGCACAAGCCCAGGCAATAAGGCAAGCGAGAAATCTGCTGCCATATCAAATGCCAGGACTATATCTAATTGGGCTAATATTGCTGCGTACTAGTTGCCCTGTTTGATGCCGCTACCTATCAAAACTTATCATTACTGGACGGGCCTGTTGTTAGCCGTTTTCGTCTTTATTCACCTGGCCAATCACCTGGTAGCGCTAGGGAGTGCCGAGGCGCATCTCAAAACCATGGCTATGCTCCGCAGCTTTTACCGAAACCCGGTGGTAGAAACGGCCTTGCTGCTGGCTGTTGCGGGGCAAATCGTAACGGGCGCGGCACTGTATTGGCGAAGCCGCAAGCAGCCGGAGCGGCGGTGGGCGGAGCGCATTCAGGTTTACTCCGGCTTGTACCTGGCTTTTTTTCTGCTGGTGCATACTGCCGCTGTGCTTGGTGGGCGGCTTTACCTAGGGCTCGATACCAACCTGTATTTCGCGGCGGCGGGCATCAACACCTTTCCGTTCAGCTTGTTTTTCGTGCCTTACTATTTTCTGGCCGTGGTGGCCATATTCCTGCACGTAGCAAGCCTGCACTATCAGAAAGGCGTTGCGCTATGGGGCGAGGCAAACGCGCGTAGGCAAGCGCTGGGCATTGGTGGCGTAGGCGTGGCAGTGGCACTGCTGATCCTGTTTGCCATGACGAACCGCTTGCAAGGTCTGCCCATACCAGCACCGTACCAACGGGCGTTGGGCCGCTAGAGGCGAGCAGCTCCTGCGCTGGTACCAAGCTTAATGCCTGCCCCAACGCGGGAGCCACCGAACCGAGAGAGGTAGCATTTGACCTAGGCGGTGCGCAGCTTGCTGGCCTCGCGGTAGAGCCAGCCCGAGCCCGCCCACATGGCCACAAACAGCAGGTTGCCGGCCATGCCGTGCAGGTCCATCGGCTCGGAGCGCCAGATGAGCAGCGCAATTACCGGCACCAGGAACTGCACCAGCGCCGCCGCAAACATGGTGTGGGCCATGCCGCGCGGCTGCAGGCGCGCCCGCGCCGAGCCGATGAACGCCGTGGCGAATACCGCCGCAAACAGCAGGTTGGCCGCGTTGGGGCCGCCCCCTATAATGCCCACGGCCAGGTTCACGAACAGCGAGCAAAATCCGGCGGCAACGGCAAGCACGCCGGCCAGGCGGTAGAGGAGCGTGCCCCGTTGGCTAACCAGCAGCTGGCCCACGAGGCCGGTAATGAAAATCAGGGTGCCTACGAGGGCGAAATCGAACCCGGACCAATTCACGCCCGTGCCGAGCTTCATGGCCCCAAACGGAATCAGCAGAAGGAGTGCAGTTACCAGCGCGGTGCCAGCAATGTTTTTGATGCGCAAGGTCATGGGAGTAGGGGGTTGGCGGTTGAAATGCAGTGAAGCGTCAGACAGGCAAATGCTTAGCCCAGGTACGCGGGCAAGGCAGCAGGCCCTAGGCGGCAGTAACGTTGTTGATGCGAAGTAACAGAAAGAACTTTGTGATGCAAAGTGAATACGAAAAAAGTTGTGGTTGGGTCGAAGGTTGCAACCAAACTTCCGGTTGTCCACCGCCACTCTGGCACGCGTTACCGTTGGGCTTAAGCACCGGAAACCGCTATGTTGCGTTGTCAGGCTGCGCCGTTGCTGAAGGGCCAGGCGTAAATGCTTTATTTCTACTAATAGTCCTTGTTACCTGATGCCGCCAAAGCTATTCCTCCCGTTGCTGTTGCTAGCCGCTGTGTCCGGAGCGCAAGCGCAGTCCGAATGCCCCAAACCCGTGGTATCGGTAGTGCGCAACGGCGAAACCATAACGGCTACGGGCGCCGCCATGGCTCCGGCGGTGAGGCTGCAACTGAGCTCGGACCCGGCTTGTGCCGACAAGTTGCGCTACCAATGCCAGTACGCCGAGCTGACGCTGATGCGCGCCGGCCGCCCCGTGTTGCCGGCCATCCGGGCCTACAAACCCAATGTCGACCTATCGGCTTGGGTGCGCGCGGCTAGGCCCAGCGACCGGATTTACGTGTTTGTGCCCTACGCCAACCTCACGGTAGTGGCGCCCGACGGCTCGCGGCAGCCCTACACCCGGCCCGAACCGGCCAAGCCAACCTACCCAGATATGCGCACCGACGCGGCCAAAGGGGTAAGCTTCAGCTGGCAATTGTTGCCCTAGGTGCCGGGCAGCGGCGGCAGCTATTGGCGGGCGGCCAGCACCTCGCGCACCGTGGCGGGCCGGATGTCGGGGTAGCGCTGGTTATCCAGGGGCGCCAGCTTGGGCAGGCCGCTGAACATGTTGTGCAGGTATTGCATACCCTGCCACGCCGGAAACACCTCGCCGTTGTTGGGCGTGAGGGCGCGCGTAAGCTTGGTAAGTACCTCGAAGGCACCCAGGCTACCGGCGCGCAGCAGCTTAAACTCGTGGCCCGTGGCGGCGGCGGCGGCCGCTTGCAGCCCCCGGATGCTGGCCACCTCGCCGGCCACGCGCAGGTACCTAGGGGCGGCGGCATCGAGGGCGGCCGCGGCGGTGTAGGCGGCGGTGTCGTCGAGGGCGGTGAAGTCGAGGGGCTGGTCGGGGTTGCCCCAGTACAGCACCCGCCGCGGGCCGAACAGGATTACCGGTGCCTGGCGGGTAAGCAAATCCGTGAACATGCCGTTGAGCACGGAGGTGGCCCGAATAGGCGCTTTATCGAGCCGCTGGCCGAACTCGCGCCGCAGATCGAGGTTGCGGTTGGAGCCCGCGGGTAGCTTGGTGTAATCGATGCAGTAATCCGAAGGAATAAAGCGCGGCACGCCGGCCTCCACCGCGGCCAGCAACAAGAGGCGTTGCGTGTCCACGATTACCTCGCGCAACCCCGACAGGGCCGACACCACGCAGCCGGCTCCGGCGCACACCCGGGCCACTTGGGCCACGCTGCCGTAGTTTACCTCGTGCACCTCGGCGCCCAGCTGCCGCAGCTCCGCGGCTTCGGGTTTGGCACCGCTGCCCTCGCGCACCAGGGCGCGCACCGTGGCCCCGCGCTGCTGCAGGTGGTAGGCAATGCGCCGACCTAGGGCGCCGGTGGCGCCGGCCAGCACAACAACAGGTGATGCGGAATCGGGAGCAGAAGAAGCCGAAGTAGCCATCAGAGGAGGAGGTAGCAGGAGGAGCGGCGGGCCTGGCTTCGGCGGCAACTAATGCCCCGCAGCCAGCGCCCGAACGTGGACGTAATACCGCAAACCCTTCCGAAAGTTGCCCGCCGGGCGCACCTTGGCCACGTAGCCCGGCAGGTGCGTACGCATATTTATTGCGGGCCGCGGAAAATATTGCCGGTGCATCGGGCCGTTAGCTGCCAGGCGCCGAAACCTTGTTTACAGGGGGCCAGGGGCAATGTTTTCCATTAATCAAGCGCGTTTTGAACTTAAGAAAGCAGGGGCTGGTTAGCTCCCCGTACAACGCTGCCACCCTTGGTACGGATAGTTTTCGCTAGCCAGTCCAAATAAAAGGCTTACGTTTACAGTGTTTAAGGCAAGTTGCCTCGTGTCACCTACCATCATTCGCTTGCAGAATCCAAGTAGTGTTCCGTTGCCAGTTGCTTTCTTTTCATCCATTTCCTAAAGCATCATGTCAACAGGAACCGTAAAATTCTTCAATGAAACCAAAGGCTTTGGTTTCATCAACGACGCCGCCACTGGTCAGGACATCTTCGTCCACGTAACCGGTCTGATCGACGAAATCCGCGACAACGACACGGTACAGTTTGAGGTAGAGCAAGGCCGCAAGGGCCTGAACGCCGTAAAGGTGCGTCGCGCTCAGCTGTAAGCTCCCTCGCTTGCCGAAGTAAAAAGGAGCCCCCAACCGGGGGCTCCTTTTTTGTTGTGCCCGGCGCTTGCCGCCGGCGGTGCTGCGGCCCGCGGCACCTAGGGGTTCGTCGACCACATGCCGGCCTCTTTGATGAAGATGCGGCGGTTGAGCTTGAGCTGCGCGATGATGAACTCGGCCAGGTCGTCGGGCTGCATCACGCGCTCGGGGTTGCCGTCGGTGAGGTTGTTGCTGATGGCCAGCTCGGTGGCTACGGTGCTGGGCGTGAGGGCCGAAACGCGGATGTTTTGCTTGCGCACCTCCTGCATCAGCGACTCGGTGAAGCCCAGCACCGCAAACTTGGAGGCGCTGTAGGCGCTGGTGGTGGCCGCGCCGCGCTGCCCCGCCGTAGAGGCCACGTTGATGATGTCGCCGGCCTGGCGCGCAACCATATCGGGCAGCGCGGCGCGCGTGGTGTAGTAAGTGCCCAGCAGGTTCACCTGAATAATCCGCTCCCATTCCTCCACGGGCATGTCGAGCAGCTTGGCAAACGTGCCGATGCCCGCGTTGTTGATGAGGATATCGATGGGCCCGAGCTGCTGGCGTACCTGCTCCACGGCGGCTTCCACGGCAAGGCGGTCGGCTACATCGGCCGCAACCACGGCGGCTTTTCCGCCCAGGGCGGCAATTTCGCGGGCCACCTCCTGCAGTTGGGTTTCGGTGCGGGCCAGCAGGCCCACGTGGGCGCCTTCTTTGGCCAGCGCTACGGCTACTGCCCGGCCAATGCCTTTGCCGGCGCCGGTTACGAGGGCTACTTTCCCGGTGAGTGATTCCATGGGGTTGATCGGAGTAATGAAAAGATGAGGTGTATAACCAGGCACCGCGCCCTAGGTTGCGCCGGCCGGCCATAAGCATAGGAGCCGGGTGGCGGCCCGGTCTTCAGCGCTTACGCAAGTTGGCCGCGGCGCGGTGGTTTATTGGCAACGGGCTGCTTACTTCGCAGCGGGCTGCCTGCCGCTCCTCATTCCCAAACTCACTGCCTTGAAAACCTTGCTCTCCGAACGCGTAGCGGCCTACGGCATGCTGCTTATCGTCAGCCTGGCGCTGGTATTTCATGGGTTGGTGCTGGCCGGGCTGGTGCCGGCCGATATCGTGTGGGGCGGCGGCAAAAAAGACCCGCAGCAGCTGCTGGTGCTCGAGTCGGTTTCCGTTGCCATCAACCTGCTGATGTGGGCCGTGGTGGCCGAGCGGGTTGGCTGGCTGAAACTCGGCATACACCCAAGGGTGGTGCAGGGCGCGTGGTGGCTGATGGTTGGCCTGTTTTTGCTGAACACGGTTGGCAATTTGCTGTCCGTCAATAGCTTCGAAAAGGCTTTTTTTACGCCCATAACCCTGCTGCTGGCCGTGTTTAGCCTGCGGCTTGCCCTCGGCAGCCCCGCCGGCAAGCGGTCTGCTTCGGCACCTCAGGCCAGGGGCTGAGCGCGAAAACCCCGCACCACAAGCCCTAGGTGCCGGGCCGCCTCCGGTGCCCGGGCACCACTCGGAGCGGCCGGCTTGCGTACGTACCAGAAACACGGGTTTGTCCCGGCTTCCGATACGTACCCATGATGCCACATCCGCCTCCTACCAACGCAGCAGCAACCGCCACCCGGCAAGCCAAGCCGGGCGGCGGCCCTGCCAGGGCCCGGGGCCGCAACCAGCTGGCCGCGGGCCTGTGCGTGTTGCTGCTTGCCGGTGCCTGCTCCGACGATAAGCCACGCACGGCCGGGCAGGGCACCCCGGCCGCCGCAACCGAGCGCGAAGCAGCCCCGGCCCGCCCGCTCCCCACCACCGCCGACGACGACTACGCCCGCAACGACCAGCAGGCCGGGCCGGGCAACTGGTTCCGGGTGGTGGCCGAGCGCGCCTACTTCTTCGATGCGCCGCGGGCCGAGAAGCCCAACGGCCGCTACCTGCTGCGCGGCGACGTGCTGTATGCCGACGACGAGGTGAACCGCTACGTAAAAACCAGCTTCAAGCAGCCCAACGGCGCCTCGGCTGCCGGCTGGCTGAAGCTCGACGACCTAGGGCGCCTGGCCCGCAAGCCCGCCGTAGCGGCCGCCCCCCGAAACACCCAACGCCAGCAGCCCACGCCGCCGCCTGCGCCCGCCGCGGCGGAGGAGCCCTACAGCTACGAGCTGGAGCCCGCTGCCAGCGAGCAGCCCAGGCAACCCAGGCAGCCCCGCGAACAACCCACCGGCGCGGGACGGGCCGTAGTGGCGGCCGAGCGTTCGTATTTCTACAACTCGCCCGACCTCACCGACCGCCGCAAGGCCCATTGCGTGCGCGGCGACAAGGTGCGCCTGGGCGAGGAGCAGGGCGAGGCCGTGTACGTAACGTTTACCAACTGGCAGGGCGTAACCTCGCGCGGCTGGATGCGCAAAAACGCCCTGCAGATCAACCCTTAACGCCGGTAACTAATAGAGCCTGCTTGCCGGCCTGCCCTTTGGGCAAGCCAGCACTTACCCACCTAGGGCCATGCGCTGGGGCGCAGCCCTAGCCACGCTTTCCGCTGCTTAAGCCACCGGGGCAGGGGCCTTTTGTTTCTGCCACTCCGGGGCCAGCATGCTCATCTCCACCAACGACCAGTACTCGCTGCCGTAGCGCACCACATCGCGCAGGGTGCCCTCGCGGTGGAGGCCGCAGCGCTGGTAACAGCGAATAGCAGCTTCGTTGAAGCTGTACACGCCCAAGCTGATGCGGTGCAGCCCCAAGGTTTCGAAGCCAAACTGCAGGGTGGCTTTCATCATGGCGGCGCAAAAACCGCGGCCCCGCGAGGCGGTGTTGCCCACCAGTACGCGGGTAATGCGGGCCGATTGGTTGCTTGGGCTTAGGCTGCCCAGCGAAATGTGCCCCACCACTTGCCCGGAGCGGGTATCCACGGCCTTGAACACAAATGCATCAGAGCTATGCGGGTCGTTGGCGCCCTCGATGTACCAAGTCAGTTTTTCGGGCGTAAGCGGGAAGGAAAACAAAGCGCCCGACCATTCCTTGAGCAGCCGCTCGTTGTCAATCCAGGAAATCAGCTGCGGAAAGTCGGCTTCGGTGAACGGCTGCAGTTCGATCATTGGCAACAGGGCCTGAGCAAGAAAGGGTAGGAAACCGGGCGAAAAGCGCAGCCGCACGTGGTTTGGCCCACCTGCCGCTGCCTGCTTGCCTACGCGGCCGGGTGCTTGGCGGTACGGGCAAAAACCGGCTTTTAGGTGTTTTTCAGCGCAAATTCAGTAACACTACGGCGTGGCTGCGGCGCACTACGGAGGCCCCCGCGCCGCAAATCACCTAGGGCCCCGGCACTGCCCCAACGCCGGGCCCGCAGCGCCAGGGCCCCCGCGCCGAACCTGGCGGCTTGGTTGCCGTTGTTGCAACAGCAGCCGCCCAGCCCATGAGCACGAACCCCAGCCAGCCTTTTTCCGCTAATGCCTTCCGGCGAATTGACGAAGCGCCCGATGCCGAGTTTTACCGGCAGCCGCGCTTTGTAAAGCACATCGACGACGGGGCCATTGCGGCCGTTACGCAGCTGTACCGCGAGTATTTTGCGCCCGGCAGCGCCTTGCTCGATCTGATGAGCAGCTGGGTAAGCCACCTGCCGCCCGAGGTGCCGTACGGGCGCGTGGTGGGCCTGGGCATGAACGAGGCCGAGCTGCAAGCCAACCCCCGCCTGCACGCCTACGTGGTGCAGGATTTAAACCAACAGCCCCAACTGCCCTTCGCCGACGGCGAGTTTGCGGGCGCGGCCATTTGCGTATCGGTTGATTACCTGACGCAGCCCGTGGCGGTAATGCAGGAGCTGGGCCGCGTGCTGCAACCGGGCGCGCCGCTGGTTATTACCTTCTCCAACCGCTGCTTCCCGACCAAAGCCGTTGCCGCCTGGCACCAGCTCAGCGACCAGGGTCACCTGCAGCTGGTAGGGCAATACCTGCAAGCCGCCGGCAACTGGCACGGCATCGAGCTGCTCGACCGCAGCCCCGCCCCGCGCGCATTATCCGATCCGTTGTTTGCCGTGGTGGGCCGGGCCGGCGCCGCGCCCCAGTCCTAGGTGCTAGGTGTGCACCGACATGGCATAGAGCAGGGCGCAGGCCGCAGCCGCGCTCATGATGAGGTAGAGCACAAAATCGTTGCGCTTTACGGCCCGTTCGTACTTGCGTGAGGAATACATGGCCTGATAATCAAAACCTTGTGGCAGCGCCGACTTGCCTGCAGGTGGCGGGCTGGCAACGAGCGGCACTTGCGTTCCAGCACTTTCAGAAGATACGGCTATCCTTTGCTATATGCATCTTGCTGACTGTTAACACTTTGTTATCATTTGCATGCGCTGAGCCGGGCCTGGGCACCGAGCCGATAACCGCCCCGGTTGCTGCACCAGGGCTGGGTGCAGCTAACTGTATTGTCCACATTTTCATGTGGATAGCTGTGGATAAATAGATTTCCGACGATATTGCTGCGCCGGGCTGGGGCCAAGCCGCCCACCTGCCACTGCCACCCATGGAAAACGCCAATACTTACCTCGCGCTCAACCGCGCCCTCTGGAACGCCCGCACCGAGCACCACCTGGCCTCGGCGTTTTACGACGTGGCGGGTTTTCGGGCCGGTAAATCGTCGCTGAACGGCATCGAGCTGGCGCTGCTGGGCGACGTGGCGGGCCAGCGCGTGCTGCACCTGCAATGCCATTTCGGGCAGGATTCGTTGTCGCTGGCGCGGCTGGGGGCGCAGGTAACCGGCGTCGATTTATCCGACGAAGCCATTGCCGCCGCCCGGCGGCTGAATACGGACCTAGGGCTCTCGGCCGAGTTTGTGTGCGCCGATGTGTACGCGCTGCCGCAGCACCTGCCCGCCGAGCCGCCGTTTGATGTGGTGTTTACGAGCTACGGCGTACTCGGCTGGCTGCCCGACCTCGGGCGTTGGGCCGAGGTGGTGGCGCGCTACCTCAAGCCGGGCGGCCAGCTGGTGCTGGTGGAGTTTCACCCGGTGGTCTGGATGTTCGACAACGATTTCCAACGCGTGCAGTACAGCTACTTCAACACCGGCGCCATCGAGGAAACCGAAACCGGCACCTATGCCAATCCGGAAGCGCCCATCGAGCACCAAGCCATTACCTGGAACCACAGCCTGAGCGAGGTAATCGGCAGCCTGCTGGGGCAAGGGCTGCGGCTCACGCACTTCTCGGAATACGACTACTCGCCCTATGCCTGCTTTGCCCACGCGGTGCCCGCCGGCGAAGGCCGCTACCACATCGGGCCCCTGGGTGATAAAGCGCCGTTGGTGTACGCGGTGGTGGCAACCAGGCCGTAGCCTACCTTTGGGCGCATGCAGGCAGCCCGTACCGTATTTGTTGTTCGTCCGGCCCGGTTTGGCTTCAACGCCGAAACCGCCGCTTCCAATTCTTTTCAGCAAGCCGGCACCCACCTGGGGCCCGAGCAAGTGCAGCGGCAGGCCCAGGCCGAGTTTGAGGCGGCCGTGGCCACGCTGCGCGCCCACGGGGTGGAGGTGCTGGTGTTCGACGATACCGCCGAGCCCGCCAAGCCCGATGCCGTGTTCCCGAACAACTGGCTTACGCTGCACCCCGATGGCCGCGCCGTGCTGTACCCCATGTGCACGCCCAACCGCCGCACCGAGCGCCGCCCGGACATTCTGGCGGGCTTGAACAGGCAGTTCGAGGTGCGCGAGGTCATCGACTTATCGGCCCACGAAAACCTGGGGCAGTACCTCGAGGGCACGGGCAGCATCGTGTTCGACCACCGCAACCGCGTGGCCTACGCCTGCCTCTCGCCCCGCACCGATGCGGCGTTGCTAGGCCACGTGGCCGCAATGCTGGGGTACCGCACGGTGGCTTTTCATGCCCACGATGCGCAAGGCCAGGCTATTTACCACACCAACGTGATGATGTGCGTGGGCCCGCAGTTTGCCGTGGTGTGCCTCGAAAGTATTACTGACCCTGCCGAACGCGCTGCCGTAGCCGAAGTCCTGCGCAGCACCGGCCACGAGCTGGTCGAAATCAGCCAGGCGCAGGTGGCGCAGTTTGCCGGCAACATGCTCGCGCTGGAGTCGGACAGCGGCAAGGCCTTGCTGGTGCTTTCGGGGCAGGCGGAGGCGGCCCTTACGCAGGCGCAGCGCGAGCTGCTGCAGCGCTACTGCCAGCTGGTGCCGCTGGCCATTCCCACCATCGAAACCATTGGCGGCGGCAGTGCCCGCTGCATGTTGGCCGAGGTATACCTGCCCCGCCGGTAGCCGTACCGCAGGCTGGGGCTCGGCCGGGTATTTAGGCTGGCCTTAATTTGCTTTAATGTGTGCGGATTGGCAAATTGAAGTGTCATGCCCCGGCGGGCAACGGCGGCAGGGCGTAGCAAGTAGCTGCGGGGCCTGCGGCGGCCACCTTCAGCACAGGTTACGACTATGCACCACATCGTATACCAAAGCACCGCCGTGCAGCCCCTGTCGGCGGAAGCCCTGCACGTGATGCTTGAAAAATCGCGCCGCAAAAACCGCGGGCTGGGCATTACGGGCCTGCTGCTCTACAGCTACGGCAACATCCTGCAGATACTGGAAGGGGAAGAGCCGGCAGTGCAGGGGCTCTACGAAACCATCCGGCAGGATGTGCGCCACACCAACGTGCTGACGCTGGCCGACGGCCCCATTGAGCACCGCATGTTTTCGGACTGGACGATGGGTTTTCAGGACCTGCCCGATCATGACTTTCAGCAGGTGATGTCGGGGGTGGAGGCGCGGCAAAAACAGCTGCCGGCTCCCACGCGCGCCAGGATTGATGAGCCGCTGCTTTGCCTGATTAAATCGTTTGTGGAAGACGAGCAACCCCGCCTCTAGCGGCCTAGGTGCCGCATCCCGCCCATAGCAAAACAGGGCCGCCCGTTAGTAGGCGGCCCTGTTTGTTGGGGTTGTACCTAGGCGGCTTACCGGGCCTCGGTGGGCTCGGCGGCCATCAGGTGCAGCACGCGGCCCGTATACTCGCGGATTTCCTCCACCAGTTGGGGGTTGTCGTGCAGCGACACGCCGTACGACGGAATCATCTCCTTGAACTTGGCCTGCCACTCGGGCGTGCGGGCTTGCTCCGGGAAGCAGCGCTCAATCAGCCCCACCATGATGCTTACGGCCGTGGAGGCGCCCGGCGAGGCACCCAGCAGGGCGGCAATGGAGCCATCGGAAGCGGCCACTACCTCGGTGCCGAACTCGAGTACGCCGCCCGCCTTCTTGTCTTTCTTGATAACCTGCACGCGCTGGCCGGCAATTTCCAGCTCCCAATCCTCGAAGCGGGCTTCGGGCAGGTACTGCTTCAGCGAGGCAAAGCGGTCTTCGGGCGACTGGCGCACCTGGTCGATGAGGTAGCGCGTGAGCGGGATGTTCTTGAGGCCGGCAATGATCATGGGGCGCATGTTGCTGAGCTTAATGCTCAGCGGCAAATCCAGGAACGAGCCTTTCTTCAGGAACTTGGTGGTGAAGCCGGCGTAGGGGCCAAACAGCAGCTCGCGCTTGCCGTTGATCATGCGCGTATCCAGGTGCGGTACCGACATGGGCGGCGAGCCTACCTCGGCCTTGCCGTACACCTTAGCCTGGTGGCGCTCAATTACCTCGGGGTTTACGCACTTCAGCCACTGGCCGCTTACCGGGAAGCCGCCAAAGCCGGCCGCCTCCGGAATGCCCGAGCTGATAAGCAGCGGCAACGAGCCACCGCCCGCGCCAATGAATACGAAGCGGGCGCGCAGCTTCAGGGTGTCGCCGGTGGCGAGGTCTTTGGCCTTGATGCGCCACGAGCCGTCGTCTTTGCGGCGGATTTTGCTTACCTCTTTGTTGAAGTGAAACGCCACGTTGGGCTTCTCCTGCAGCAAATGGAACATGCCGCGCGTGAGCGAACCGAAGTTTACGTCGGTGCCCATATCCATGCAGGTAGCGGCTACCTTCTGGTTGGGGTCGCGGCCTTCCATCACCAGCGGCATCCACTTCAGCAGCTGCTCGCGGTCTTCGGAGTAGCTCATGCCCTTAAAAAGCGGCGACTGGGTGAGGGCCGCGTGGCGCTTGCGCAGGAAGTTCACGTTGTCGTCGCCCCACACAAAGCTGAGGTGCGGAATGTGGTTGATGAAGCGGCTGAGCTCTTTTACCTGGTATTTCTCGGCCAGGAAAGCCCAAAACTGCTTCGACTGCTCGAACTGGTCGGCAATCTTGATGGCCTTGCTCGTGTCGATGGAGCCATCGGCCTTTTCGGGGGTGTAGTTCAGCTCGCAAAAGGCCGAGTGGCCAGTGCCGGCGTTGTTCCAGGCGTCGGAGCTTTCGGCCGCGGCCACGTCGAGGCGTTCCACCACGGCAATGCTCAGCTCGGGCTGCAGCTCCTTGAGCATCATGCCCAGGGTGGCACTCATGATGCCGGCCCCAATGAGCACTACGTCGAGGGATTGTTCGGAGGAGTTATCTATAGATGTCATGAGGCGTTGGGGAAAGCCTTGCAGAATACGTGCAACACGCAAAAAGGTATTTGGTTGGGGCTGCAAACTCGTACGGGGCTGCACGCCAGAAGGCCGCCCACCCGGGCCGGCCGCCGTGGCTTAGCGCGCGTTTAGCCAATGCAGCAACCGGCCACGCGGGCCGTAGCATGCGCCCACAGCCCCCAACAGCACCTTTTCGGGCCGCAAATGTAGAGCATCAAACAAAGAAAAAGCCCGGAGAATTTCCGGGCTTGGCTTTTGCGCTGAGTATCAGGAGGGCGGGGCTAGTACCCCACGGGCGAATAAAGCATGGGGTTGAGCCCCGGCGCCGACGAAGCGCCCTGCACCACGCGCACCCCACCCGACACCGAAATGTTCTCGGTGAGTTTGTAGTCGGCGCGCAGGTTTACGCCCTGCCCTAGGTTGCCGAAGCCCGAGTAGGGGTTGACAGCCGCGCCCAGGTTGGGCAAGCCGGGCGTCAGGTCTTTCCAGGCGCTGCCGGTTAGGGCCAGGCGGGGGCTGAGGGCGTAGGTGCCGCCGCCGTAGAGCAGGTAGCGGTTGGTGCCGTTGCGCAGGCTGGCGCGCGGCGCGCCGCCCTCGGTAGTGGCGGGGTAGTGGGCCGCGCCCGGCATAAAGCGCATAAACGTGCCGCCCGCAAACAGCGTGAGGCGGTTGCTCACCTGAAAATTGGCCTGCGGGCTGAGGTAAGTAGCCGAGCCGTAGCGGCCCGCAAACGAGGCGCCGGCCTGCAGATTGTACGACACCAGCGGCGTGCGCAAACCCAGCGAAGGTGCCTCTTGGACATCTTGCGCCATTATTGCACCGGCCGAAAGCAGCAGGGCACCTAGGGCAACGAAAAAGCGAAATTTCATAAGGCAGCGGGGTAGGGAAGCCGAGCCGGTTGGCACCCACAAGATACGCAATGCGAAACGAACAAGATTGGTGCCGCAGGCCCCCGAAGCGCCCCACACCCAGGGTATGGCGAACGGCGAGCAGGAGGCCGACCTTTACAACTCCGAAGTGCGACGCTTGGCCTTAAGCACCGAAAATGAGGCATTCATTCAAAAAACTAACGACCGGATTTCGGGCCGCAGCCAACAGGTGGTTCAGCAGGTCGTAATGAAAAACCTCTGCCTAAGGCATCCAGGCGTATTAGCGGGGCGGTGGCAGCTTGACCGAAGGGTTAACAGTATATCTTGCGCCCACTATGAAGTATTTGCTACTATCTATCTGCATATTAATTACAGCGCCAGTACATGCCCAAAGCTGGCGTCTAGGGGTGCAAGTTGGCGGCCTACTTAATGTGCCGCTCACCAATCAAGTGCTGCCAAGGGTGCAACTCGTTGACAGGAACGGTAGACCCACAGGGCGATACGCGGAGCTGAGCAGTGATTACCGCTATGAAGGCAAAGCCCGGGCAGGAGCAAGCATTTCTCTAATAGTGGATTATGCCTGGCGACAGCGCTGGCAATTTGGTGCCGAGCTGCGGGGCGCCTACCAGCCCTACGTTGTGCGCGAGATTTACGATCCTACCTCGGGAACGGAGCAACTTGTGATACCTATTGGAGCCTCGGTAATTGATCGGCGATGGGCGGTGAGCCGCCGCCAACTGAATCCTACCGACTACCACTACCAACCCATGGTACTGGAGCTACCGGTACAGGCCCGTTACTATTTAAACGAGCATTGGGGCTTTATGCTGGGCGCCGGGCCGCGCCTCACGCTGCGCCGTAAGACGCGCATTCACTACAAAAACGCCCGGCTTAATAACAATTCCAGCGTAGTCATTTTCAGCCAGTATGAAACAGTGAATGAGCCTTACCTGAAGACGCTTAGTTGGGTTAGCAATGCAGGCGTGTTCTATCGTTTAAGCGCGCAAAACGAACTCAGCTTGCAGTGGGGCTCCACGCTAGGCAGTATTGTGGATACGCGCAACGTGCAAGAATGGGGCAGTTATCAAGAGAAACCGCTTACCCCGACGCGGGTACAATTAATCAGTTTGGGCCTGAGCGCAACCCACTGGCTGAAGTAACGCCGGGGCCGCCGACTAAGCATCAGCTATGCCGACAGCCTTGCCTTGCTCAATTGCCGGCGCATCCACCAGCGTACGGGTTTTGGGCAGGCACTGCGGATAGTGTTGCTGCACAAAGCCGAGCAGCTTTTCGCGCACTTCGCAGCGCAGCTCCCAAATGTCGCCCGAGCTGGCGGCGCTTACCAGGGCGCGCAGCTCCAGGGTGCGGTCTTTGGAGTCGGTGACGTGCAGCACGCACACGCGCTTATCCCAATATTGGCTTTGCTCCACAATACGCTGCAGGGCCGTGCGTACCTCATCAATCGGAATGGTGTAGTCGGTTTGCAGGTGCACGGTGCCGAGCAGCTGCGAGGTGGTGCGCGTCCAGTTCTGGAAGGGTTTTTCGATGAAGTAGTTGAGCGGCAGCACCAGCCGGCGTTCGTCCCAGATGCGCAGCACCACGTAGGTGAAGGTAATTTCTTCCACACGGCCCCACTCGCCTTCCACCACCAGCACGTCGTCGAGCCGGATGGGTTGGGTAAAGGCTATCTGAAAGCCGGCCAGCAAGTTGCTGATGGAGCGCTGCGCCGCAAAGCCCACGATTACGCTGGCAATACCCGCCGAGGTAAGCAAGCCCGTACCGATTTTGCGCACCGTGGCAAAGCTCATCAGCACCAACGCCACGGCCAGAAACACAATCAGCGACACCACAAACTTGCGCACAAACTGCAGCTGCGTGAACAGCTTGCGCACCCGCAGGTTGTCGCCCTCGTCGAGGCGGTAGTGGTGCTGCACCACATCCTGCACCACCCGCACGAGCCGCACCAGGCACCACGCAAACGAGGTAATCAGACAGGTTTCGACAATGCGCCGCAACACCTCGAAGGGCTTGGGCGCCAGCGGGGCCAGCGGCAACACAAACGACAGCACCAGCACGGGCAGAAAGTAGCCGCTCGGGCGCTTCAGCCGCCGCACCACCGAGCGCAGCAAAACCGGGTCGTCGGGGCGGTGGCTGTAGGTACGCAGCACCGCGAAAATGGCAAACTTCAGCAGCAGCCCGGCAGCCAAACCGCCCACCACAACGGCGGCGGTGCGCAGGGCAATATCAAGCTGATAGGGGAGGTTGAGGCCTAGGTCGGACATAAACGGAACAGCATGGGCAGGCCACTGCCGGCCAGCGGCAGGCCTCATGCTGTACCCCGCCGCTGCGGCAAAGGTTGTGGCCGTAGCTAGGGTGGCGGTGCGCTACTCCGGCCAGGGCGCGGCGGCTCGCTGTGCCCTTGGTGCCTCGCCGGCTTAGCCCAGCAGGGTGCTGCTGTGCACGATGCGCCCGCCGCGCCGCGCAATGTCGGCTTTGGCACGCTCGTAGCCCTCGGCCGAAATCGGGCGGGCGGCGTCCTCGATCAGGTACGTCTCGAAGCCTTCCTGCAGGGCATCTTTGGCCGTGAAATACACGCAGTAGTCGCCGGCCAGGCCGGCCACGTACACCTGCCGCACGCCCTTGCCGCGCAGGTAATCGGCTAGGCCCGTGGCCTTCTGGTGGCCGTTGTCGAACAAGCCGCTGTAGCTGTCGATTTCGGGGTTGGTGCCCTTCCGGAAAATGGCCTCGATGCGCTGCGTATCGAGGGCGGGGTGTAGCTCGGCGCCCGCGGTGCCCTGCACGCAGTGCACCGGCCACAGCACTTGCTCCAGCCCGTGCAGCTCGGTGGTTTCGAACTCGTTTTTGCCCGGGTGGTTGGCCGCAAAGCTTTTGTGCGTGCGCGGGTGCCAGTCCTGGGTGGCCACCACCAGCTCGAAGTGCGGTTGCAGCGCGTTGGCCAGCGGAATAACCTGGTCGCCCGCGGGCACGGCCAAAGCGCCGCCGGGTACAAAGTCGTTCTGAATATCAATAAGCAGCAGCGCTTTCATAAGCATCGGATAGGGTGGGGGATGGGGTTGCCCGACAAAGCCCGGAGGTGCCCGGTGCCGCAACCACGCGCAAACCTAGGCGCCAAACGCGAAACTGCGCAGCAGCTCCCAGGGCCCGTTGCGGTAGGCCCACAGCTGCAAGCCCGTGCCTGTGGCCTCAAAAGGCTCGAAGCCGGCGCTCAGCTGCTCGTGCAGCGCGCGGGCCGCGGCGGGCGTTACCTTGTTCTGGATGGTTACGTGGGGCCGGCGCCGCTGCTGATCCTGCGGCGTAAGGTGCGCGCGCCACAGGGCCTGCAGCTCGCGGTGCAAGGCCTCGGCCTCGGGGGCGTCGAGCGCGAAGGCTACCCCGCGCCCCAAAAACTGCAAGCCCGTTACGCGCATGGGCATGGGGCGCTGCGCCTGCGCCCGGGCAACCAGCACCGCGGCAATGTCGTCGTGGGCGGGGCCGGGCAGGTGGTGGAACAGCGTGAAGTGCGCATCGAGGTAGTTGCGCTCCGGCGGAAAGTGCTTCTGACGCAAGGCGTTGAAGTAGCCGAACGTCCGTTCGTCGAGCGAAAGCGTGAGGATAAGCGGGGCATCAATGGCAGGCATATTGGCTAAACTGGCTGGCCATTGCTATGGTTGTGGTTTGATTTGTAAGATGTTACTATTCAGATAAATAATAGGCTATTGTTGAAGCAGAAGTGAAGTTAAAAGTCGAATAGTTAAGCCAGTGCGCTTTCAGGCCTAGGCGAGAAAGCGGTGCCTTGTCAACGCCTACGCCGGCAAACCGGGTACCGAATTGTTGACCTTGCCCCCCGTGCCCTAAGCAGCACATACAAGGGCGGCAGGCTGCGCTTACCTGCACCTTTTCTGTACCAGCGCAAAGGCCAAATTGGCTAAGCCAACCGCCGGTTTCGGATTAACAGACGATAAATTATTTGACGCATAAAACACTGTTAATCAGCTAGAAAATAATATCTGTTTCATGTGTTAGATGGAGCTTATGGCACTGCCCGGGTGTTGTAGCTAATGATGATCGACCAGCTCACCTTACCCGTTCTCAACGCCCCGGCCACGGCCCAGCCCGAGCCATTGGTGCGCACCCACAGCGCCAAGCTCTGGCTGCCCAAGCGCGTGCTTTTCACGCCCGACGCCCTCGACGAGGAGTTCGGCCAGCAGATATACCAGCGCGTGCTGCAGCACGACCTGGAGGTGGAGGTGCTCAAGAGCAACCGCCTTACCGGCGTGCGCGGCACCGATGAGCGCGACACCTACCGCCGCGCCAAAAGTACCCTGGCCGTGGTAAAGGCTCCGCCGAGTGCGCTGCGCCTGCAACCCACGCCCCCCTCGGCCGACTGGCAGATGAACCTGGCCGAGGGCTGCCCCGCGCACTGCCAGTACTGCTACCTGGCCGGCTCGCTGCAGGGCCCGCCGGTGGTGCGCGTGTTTGCCAACTTGCCCACTCTGCTCCGGAACACCGCCAGCTACGAGCAGGCCGGCCGGCTTACCAGCTTCGAGGTGAGCTGCTACACCGATGTGCTCGGCATTGAGCACCTCACGGGCAGCCTGGCCGAGTGCGTGCGCCATTTTGGGCAGCGCGAGGGGGCGCGCCTGCGCTTCGTGTCGAAGTACGACCAGGTAGGCTCGCTGCTCGGTTTGCCCCACCACGGCCACACGCGGGCCCGGGTCAGCCTCAACGCCGAGTCGGTGGCGCGCAAGCTGGAGGGCGGCACCGCCTCCATCGAGGCGCGCTTGCAGGCGTTGCGCCAGCTGGCCTTGCCCAAGGAGCTAGGCGGGGGCGGCTACCCGGTGGGCGTGGTGCTGGCGCCCATTATGCCCATCCCCAACTGGGAGCAGGAGTACCGCCAGCTGTTCGACCGCCTCTCGGCCACGCTCGATTTCGAGTGCGACCTCACGGCCGAGTTCATCAGCCACCGCTTTACGCCCGGCTCCAAGGACGTGCTGCTGCAGTGGTACCCCAACACCTCCCTCGACTTCGACGAAGCCCGCCGCGCCGTTAAGCGCAACAAGTTTGGCAGCCACAAGTACGTGTACCAGCCCGACGATATGCGCCGCCTGAAGGAAGTCTTTTACAGCGAATGGCAGCAGCGCTTCCCGCAGGCCCCGGTTAAGTACTGGACCTAGGGCCGCCGCGCTTTCGGCAACAACCAGCCAGAAATACGCCCAACCGCCGCCGCTGCAAAGCGGTAGCCGTTGGGCGTATCGGGAAGCAAGGGAGGGAGTTACCGTAGAAAGATTGCCGGCGCAAGGCCGTTAGCCGCCCAATCGGCTAAGCGCGGTTCATGTATTCGAGGTAGAACTTCACGAACTCGTCGTACTTGTGCAGCTTGGGGTTGGCGGCCTCCGGTGGGGGCGCGGGCTCGGCAGATGAAGCCACCATAAAGCCCGTGGTTTGGGGCTGGCTGGGCTTTGTGGGCGTGCTAACCTGCGCCTTCAGGGGAATGACAGCCGTTTCGGGCTCGTCGTTGGGCCAGATGGGGCGTTCGGTGGCCTCGTTGGGCAGCGCAGAGACTATCGTGAGCAGGGGCAGCGAGTGGGCGTTTGGTCGCATAGGCTCTTGCGTTTCGGTTCGTGTATAATAATAATCAGATGAGGTATTGAAAACCAAAGACGGGCTGGAAAAAGTATACGAAACTCGTCTTCAGCACTACCAATAACTCATCGGGGTTAACCTCCTCTGTTTCTTAGGGCTATGCAGGCAGTCATTTTCTGCGGAATTCAGGCCACGGGCAAGTCGACGTTCTACAAGCAGCGGTTCTTCAACTCGCACGTGCGCATCAGCCTCGATCTGCTTCGTACGCGCAACCGCGAGCGGCGCCTGCTGCAGCTGTGCCTCGAAACCCAGGCCCGGTTTGCGGTGGATAACACCAACCCCACCGTGGCCGAGCGGCAGGTATACATTGCCGCGGCCCGGCAGGCGGGCTACCGGGTGGTAGGCTACTACTTTCAGTCGGCGCCGCGCGAGGCGCTGCTGCGCAACCAGCAGCGCCCCACCGCCGAGCAGGTGCCGGCCAAAGGTATTTTTGGCACCAGCGGCCGCCTGGAGCTGCCCACCTACGCCGAGGGCTTCGATGAGTTGTACCACGTGCGCATCGGGCCGGGCGGCGGGTTTGAGGTGAGGCCCTGGCAGGCGTAGCGCGGGCGGGCACCTAGGGCGGCACGGCGTTCTTCTGCTACATTCGCCTCATGAAATCAGCCGTCGAGAAAATGCTGCTGAAGCCCGGCACCGTGGTGCTGGTGCTCGGGCTGCCCGCCGATTTGCAACCCATGCTGGCCGACCTGCGGGCCCACTGCACGGTGGTGGGCGATGCAGCAGCTGCCGATAAGGTTGATGCCGCCCTGGTGTTTGCCACCCAACAAACCGAAATCGAGCTGCTGGCGCCGCAGGTAGCCGCCCTGGCCGCCGCCGACGCGGCCGTGTGGTTTGCCTACCCCAAGGGCACCAGCAAAAAGTACCGCTGCGACTTCAACCGCGACACGGGCTGGGCGCCGCTGCACGCCCTCGGCTTCGAGCCCGTGCGCCAAATTGCCATCGATGACGACTGGTCGGCGCTGCGCTTCCGCCGCGTCGAGTACATCAAGCAACTGACGCGTGCCACCCGCCGCGCCAGCCAACCCCAAGCCTAGGTCCTTTTTCCGCTCTGCAGTGCCCGCCACCCAACCTTACTCGCTGCTCATCCGCAACGCGGCGCAGGTGCTCACGCTGGCCGGCCCGGCCACCGATAAACCCCTGGCCGGCGCTGCCATGCACCAGTGGCGCATCCTCGACCTAGGGTACGTGGCTTGCCACGGCAGCACCATTGCCGCCGTGGGTGCCATGGCCGAGCTGGATGAGGCGCTGATCGGCCCCGAAACCCGCGTAATCGACGCCACGGGCCGCGTGGTGATGCCCGGCCTGGTGGAGTGCCACACGCACCTGGTGTTTGGCGGCAACCGCGCCGATGAGTTTCAGCGCAAGCTGCAGGGCGAGTCGTACCTCGATATTCTGGCTTCGGGCGGGGGCATCCTGAGCACCGTGCGCAAAACCCGCGCGGCCTGCGACGACGAGCTGCTCGCCCACGCCCTGCACCACCTCGAGGGCTTCCGGCGCTACGGCGTAACCACCCTGGAGGCCAAAACCGGTTACGGCCTCGATAAGGAAACCGAGCTGCGCTTGTTGCGCGTGGCCCGGCAAGCGGGCCAGCAGCAACCCGTGCGCATCGTCAGCACTTTCCTGGGTGCCCACGTGCCCGGCCCCGAGTACAAGGGCCGCCCCGCCGAATACCTCGATTACCTGGCAACCGAAGTGCTGCCCGAGGTGCGCGGCGCGGCCGAGTTCGTGGATGTATTCTGCGAAGAAGGCGCTTTCGGCGTTGAGGAAGCCCGCCGCTACCTGCAGCGCGCCCGCCACCTAGGGTTTAAGCTGAAAATCCACGCCGAGCAGCTGCACGACCTGGGCGGCTGCCTGATGGCCGCCGAGCTCGGCGCCACCAGCGTCGACCACTGCGACTACCTCACGCCCGCAGGCGCCGCGCAGGTGGCGGCCGCCGGCCAGGGCCGCACCGTGGCGGTGCTGCTGCCGCTGGTGCCCCTGTTTTTGCGCCAGGAAAAATACGCCCCCGGGCGGCAGTTCATTGATGCGGCTTTGCCCGTGGCCATCAGCACCGATTTCAACCCGGGCTCGTGCCCCAGCAAAAACCTGTGGCTGGCCCTGCAGGTAGCCTGCCTGAAAATGGGCATGACGCCGCTCGAAGCCCTGGCTGCCGTAACCCTCAACGCCGCCTGGGCCATCGATCGGCAACACGACTGCGGCTCGCTGGAGCCCGGCAAGCGCGCCGATGTGCTGCTGCTGCACGTGCCCGACTACCGCGAACTGCCCTACTGGCTGGGCGAAAACCCGGTGGCGCAGGTAATAATCGGCGGCGAGCTGGTTTAGGTTGTGTGCGCCGTAGCGCGGAAATCCGTTCCGCGCCACAAGCGCGTATCAGCTTTTGCGCCGAACTACATACGCGCCTTTGGGGCGCGTCGCGGAACCGCAGGTCGGCGCAGCCAACGGATTCCCGCGCTACATGACTTCCTCAAAATCTCGCCCCAGAGGCAATGCAAAGGCCGGCCCCTAGGTACCAGGGGCCGGCCACAATCAAACACCGGAATAAGGGGTAGGTTAAGGCTGATTACAGGGTGCGGATGTCGGCAACCATGGCCGTTACGTCGGCTTCGGTGGGCGTGAGGGTAACGGCCGTGGCGGAGCCCACCACCAGGCTTTGTTTGGCGTAGTACACGCGCTCGTTGTCAACGTGAATGACCAGCACGTTTACCTTGGCCCCAGTGGGCAGTTGGCTGGCCGTGAACTTGTTGCTGCCGTCGCCGCAAATCTGCAGCACTGCGTTCAGCTCATCAAACACCACAAACACGGCCGTTTTGGTTTTGCTGACGTTCGGGGCATTGACCGTGATGGGCAGCGGGGGCGAGGTGGGCAGACCCACGAACCGGTCGCAGTTAATCCAGCCCAGGCCCGCGTTCATCAGGCTGCCCTGCACCGAGCCCGAAAAGCCATTGCCGGTGGGGGCAAAGGCCGCCGTGGGCAGCGGTATCCAGCTAAAGCAACCGGCCGCGCCGCCGCCCACGCCATTGCCCACAAACAACTGCATGCCTTGCTGCGAGTTGAGCACGGGCGGCAGCACCGTCTGGAAGCGCACCCGCGTGGTGTCGTTGATGCGCAGCGGCACGCTGTCCTGCATGGCCTGAATCTGAAACTCGCCCGCCGACTCCAGCAGCTCGCCCTGCTGGGCCACCGTGGGCATGGCCGAAAGCACCATATCGGCTTTGCCCATAATCTCGCGGATGCGCACCCGAATGGGGCTGTTAGATAGTGGTTGGTTATCGGTGCGGATGAAATTGTTGTGCGCGAACGTGAAGCGGTTGCCTTTGGCCGTCACCACGCTCTGAAAGGTGCGCGCCGGCAGCGAGAAAAGCTGAGGGGCGGCGCCGTATCGGGTGGCAAAATCCGCAATGCTGGCGAACTTGGTAGGGGTTGTTACGGGCGGCGTCACACCGCCGTCGACTTCGCAGATAACAATGTCTTCTTTGGCGCAGCCGCACAGGCTAGCCGCCAGCGCGGAGAGGAGAAGGATACGCTTCATAAATCAGCCAGAATTAGTGTTTAGCAATAGCCGGGGCGGGGCGCTTCGGCTCTTTTAAGTTGAAAGACAAACCGGTTTGCAGGCCCACCGACACGGGGCGGCGCTGCAGCAGCCCCGACGAAGGGGCAGTGAGCGAGGTGAGGTGGTATTGCAGCGTGGGGCGGAGCAGAAGGCGCACGTCGGGCGTGAGGTTGTAGTCGACAAAAGCGCCGGCGGTGGCGGCTACCGTAAAGGAGCGGTAGCGGGCGTCGGTGGTGGGGTCGTTGTTTTGCGTGCAGTTGCAGGCGCTGCCCTCGGTGGTGCGGCCGCCGGTGTACACCCCGAGCGTGCCGCCCGCCAGCCAACCCAGGGCGTAGCGGTGGTTGCCGGCGAGTTTGTATTGCATCTGCACCGGCACCACCATAAAGCGGTACACATCGCGCTGATCTATTTTCAGCACGCTGCCGCTGCTCTTTTGCACCTGGTAGCGGTAGCGGGTGGCGTAGTCGGTGTAGCCCAAGCCCACCGAAACCTTCGCCTGGCGGTTGAGGGCGTAAGCCACGTTCAACTGGCCCGAGTAGCCCACGGCCGGGCGCTCGAGGCTGGTAAGCTGCCGTTGGGCCTTGGTGCCGTTGCCCGACAGGTGGCGGTAGGAGTAGGCGGCCCCGGCCAGCATTTCCACGCTCAGGCCTTTGATGATGCGGGCCCGGCGGCTTTGCGGTCTGCGGTTGCTGCGGCGGGTGCGTTGTACTTCCGGCTCCTCGGGCTCGGTTAGCGCCACTTCTGGGGCCGTAGGCTCGAGCGGCAAGCTAGCCCCTCTGATGCGGCCGTGAGTAGCCGTACGAGTCGAGGCGGAAAAACCCGAACCCCCTTCCGAAATGCCAACTGCGGATAAACCCGTTTTCGGGCGAGCGGCGCGGCGCAGGCTATTGCGCGTCAAGCCCGATTCGCGGGAGGCTGCAGCATTGGAGGCCGCGGCCAAAGTGTTGCTGCCTGTTCGGCGGGTAGCTGCCCGGCTGCCCAGGCTTGCCATGCCTTGCTCTTTCCCTAGGCGCCCTGTGCGGCTGCGGGCAGCCGTGCCAGTGCTGGCCGCAGCCAACGCACCCAGGTGCTTCGTCCCGGCCGAGCGCGAAGTGCGGCGGCGGGCTTTGGCATCAGTAACTGCGGCATATCCAGAAGAAGCTGCCGCGGGTGCCAGGCCGTTGCTGACCTCCGAAGCACCTAGGGCGCTACGCGTGCCGGCCGATGCCGAGGCGTTGCTTGCGTAAGCGCCAGCGGTGGCGTCGGCAGTTGCGCTTTCCCGGGTGCCTTGTGCGGCAATGGCTTGTGCATCAGCAGCCCCGGGGTTGGTGGGGCCAGCGGCACCCGGGTTGGTGGGCTGCCCGTTCGGCAATGCGCCAGCTGCTTGGCCTGCTTGCCCGCCGGTGCTGGCCGGGCGTACGGCCACGGGTTGCGCGGAGCGGCCTGCAGCCCCCCCGCCGAAGGGCATGTTGAAGCGGTGAAAACCACCTAGGAGCGCCACGCCCAGCAGCAGGAGGGCAGCTGCGGTGCTGAGGTAAAAAAACAGACGGCGGTCTTTCTTCTGCTGGGGCAGGCGGCTCTGGATTCCCGCCCAGGCATCAGCTGGTGGTTCGGCGCCAAAGTCGTGGAGCTTGTCGTGCAGCTCCCGAAAAAAATCTTGCTGATCGTGCTCAGTCATGGCAATTAGGCGATTTTGTTGGAGGCTACCAGCCGTTCTTCGAGCAAGTGGCGGGCGCGCGACAGCTGCGATTTGCTGGTGCCCTCGGAAATGCCCAGCAGCTCCGCGATTTCGGCGTGCGAGTAGCCTTCCACGGCGTACAGGTTCAGCACGGTGCGGTAGCCCAGCGGCAGCGTCTGCATCAGGCGTAGCACCTCGTTGGCCGAAAGCTGCTCGAGCGGGGTGCCGTCGGGGTGGGCCTGGTCGGCGGCTTCTTCGCAGTCCACGTGCGGGCCGCGCTGCTTGCGCTGGTGGTAGGCGTTGATGGCGGTGGTAACGGCAATGCGGCGCGCCCAGGCTTCAAAGGGGCCCTGCCCGGCGTACTGGTGCAGGTTGCTGAAGATTTTCACGAAGGCATTTTGCAGCGCGTCTTCGGCTTCGGCGCGGGTGGGGCTGTAGCGGAGGCACACGCCCATCAGCCGGTAGGCCAAGTGGTCGTACAACTGCCGTTGGGCCGCCGGCTGCCCGCGGCGGCAGCCGGCTAATATCTCTTCGATTGGCGGCATACGGTACTGATAGAGCGAGGTAGCATGCTGACTATTCCGGAATAAGACAACCTTCTGCACGCTTGACCGGGCACCTGTTTGCGCGGTTGCACGGACTCAGAAATAAATATCCAAAAGCGCTAATGAAGTGATAAAGCGCCGATTTACCACCATAAAGCGCCCATCCGCCGGCGCGGCCGGCGCAAGGCCCAACGGCATACCGCCCGCCCCGGCCCCGACGCCCCGCCGTACCTTCGCTGCCTATGAACCCGCGTCTGCTTCTGGTTATCGGCATCGTCTGCATTTCGCTTTCGCCCATCTTCGTGAAGGGCATGCCGGTGCCCGGGCTCACCTCCGCATTCTACCGCATTGCCGTGGCCTGGGCGGTGCTGGCGTTGTATGTGCTGCTGGCCAAAAAGCTGCAGTCCATCAGCCGCAAGGACTTGCTTATTTCCTTGCTCGGGGGCCTGGTATTCGCCTCCGATATTGCCGTCTGGAACATCTCCATCCGGCTGTCGTCGGCTACGGTGGCCACGCTGCTGGCCAACCTGGCGCCCGTGTGGGTGGGGCTGGGCAGCGTGGTGTTCCTGAAAGCGCGGCCCGGCGTTTCGTTCTGGAGCGGCACCCTGGTTGCCTTGTGCGGCATGGTGCTGCTGGCCGGGCTGCCCGCAATTCTGGCCCTGCAGTTCGACCTAGGCTTTCTGCTGGCCGTGCTTTCCAGCGTCTTCTACGGCATCTACATTCTGCTCACGAAAGACGTACTACGGCGCATCGACACGCTCACGTTCATGTTCTGGAACATGCTGGCGGCCAGTATCTTCTTGCTGCTGCTTTGCCTGGGGTACCAAGAGCCGCTGTGGCATTTCTCAACAGAAACGTGGTTGGGCTTGCTGGGGCTGGGGCTGGTGTGTCAGCTGGCAGGTTGGCTCACCATCAACAAAGCCATTCAGCACCTCGAGCCCACCAACGTGTCGCTGAGCCTCCTGAGCCAGGCGTTTGTAACCGGGCTGATGGCCTGGGTGTTTCTGCGCGAACAGGTTACGGGCACTACCGTTGTGGGCGGGTGCATCGTGCTGCTCGGTATTGCCATTACCTACATCAGGCCCGCGTCGCCTGGGCGGTGGCGCATCCCGAAGCAGGCCCCGAAGGCGCCGCATCCGTGAGCAGGCATGCGGCCACGCGTGTGGGTGGGCCGAAGCCCGCACACCTGCCAGCCAAAAGAATTGCCGCCGGGCAGGTTTGGTGCAAATGCCCGCCAGGGCTGCAACTATGCTGGGCCGGGTGCTACATTAGCCCCGCTTAACCTGCTTTCCCTCGCCCATGACGCTTCCCATCTACCAGGTCGACGCCTTTACCGATAAAGTATTTGCCGGCAACCCTGCCGCCGTGTGCCCGCTCACGGAGTGGATGCCCGCCGAAACCATGCAGGCCATTGCCGCCGAAAACAACCTCGCCGAAACCGCCTTTTTCGTGCCGCGCGCCGGCGCCGCGGCCGAGTACGAGCTGCGCTGGTTTACGCCCGCCGTGGAGGTAGCCCTGTGCGGCCATGCCACCCTTGCCACGGCCCACGTGCTGTTCCGGCACCTAGGCGCCGCCGCCGAGGAGCTTACCTTCTACTCGCAGAGCGGCCCGTTGCGCGTGCGCCAGCAGCCCAACGGCCAGCTCACCCTCGATTTTCCGGCCCAACCGCCGCAGCACCTGGAGCACCACCCCGATGGCTTGCTCGACGGCCTGCGCGCCACGCCCCTGAGCATTCATGCCGGTCCCGATTTGATTGCCGTTTTCGACACCGAAGCCGAGGTGCGCGCCCTGCGCCCCAGCATGACGCACCTGGCCAAAGTAGAGTACCGCGGCGTAATTGCCACCGCGCCCGGCTCCAACGGCGTCGATTTTGTGTCGCGGTGGTTTGGCCCCCGCGTGGGCGTACCCGAAGACCCCGTTACCGGCTCGGGCCACACCCAGCTGGTGCCGTACTGGGCCGGGCGCCTCGGCAAAACCACCTTCCACGCCCGGCAAGTATCGCCCCGCAGCGGCGACCTGTGGTGCGAGCTGCGCGGCGAGCGGGTGCTGATGAGCGGCTACGCCGTTACCTACCTGCGCGGCGAGATTGAGTTCAGCTAGCATGTCGTCGGTGGCAATTCGGCAACCGGTGTTTCGTTTGGTCAGCAGGAGAGGTGCCACTTCGCTCGGCACGCGCAATGACAACTGATGCAGATATATACCTGAAACAATATGTTTCGGCAACTTCTCGCATATTCGGCCCCGAAACCGCTGCTCAGCTTCGGCTGAGAGTTGCTGAAACGTATTCGTTCACCTACTTACTTGTTCATGAAACAGCTTACCCGCTTACTGATCGGTAGTGTTTGCCTGGCCGTAGCGGTGGGTTGCTCCAAAGAAAGCAGCACCAAGCCCGCCGGCCCCAAAGAGTATCAGGTGGAGTACCGCATTAGCTCGCCCAGCGCCGCCAAGGCCGATTTTGTACTGTACGGCAACGAATCGGGCGGCCGCACGCAGCTCACCAGCGTGGCGTTACCTGCCACTTACTCGTTTAAGCGAACCATGAAATACGGCGACGCCGTGAACGTGCTGGCCAGCCTGAACACCAACTCCGCTACGGCCGAAATCACGGCGGTTATTCTGCTCGACGGGCAGGAGAAGAAGCGCGAAACCGGCCGCGGCGTGAATGCGCAAGCCAATACGGTGTTCGTAATCGGGCAGTAAGCGAAATTGCATTACAACACAGCCCCGGTCTGCTTTCGGTGTATGCGGCACCTAGAGCAAGCCGGGGCTGTGTGTTGTTCGTTATTCAGCCGTATTATTCAAAAGGCATGATTACGTTTTGCATATTGCTGGTAATCACATTGCTGAGCGCCGGTGTTGCCGCTCTGGGTTTGCTTTTGCTTGTAACGCTCAGCACTGATGCGCACCAAATCTGGAGCCTGGATGAGTTCCTGATTTATTACCTGTACATCGTTTTTTACGGCGGCTGGGTCTATATGCTGGCCTACCCCGTGCTGAGGGGTTTCACCAAGTCAATAAAAGAACGAACGGCCGCAGAAACCGCTTTAGTGGGTGCCGGCATTGGGGCAGCAGGCAGTTTCCTCGTAGCCCTTCGGAACCTCCGACCTGCCGATAGTTGGATTGAGGTGGTTGGCTACAGCGCCGCTTTTGCGCTCAGCGGTGCCCTGTACGGGCTGCTCTGCCACGTTTGGCTGTTGGAAGAACAAAGCCAGGAGTAAGCCGCAGTCAGCTTCGAAAGACACCTCCTGTTGCCTGGCTAGGCCGGTGTTAGGGCTAAAACCTAGGCCTTGGCCACCGGCTTTGCGCGGGCGGCCACGGCTTTTTTGCCGGCCACGGGTGCAGCCATTTTATCGGGGTTTTCGGCCAGAAACTTGCCCCAGCTTTTGCCGCCGGCTTTCACGTTGTTGCCTTTTTGGTAGTGGTGGCACAGGGCCACGGCCAGGGCATCGGTGGCGTCGAGCAGCTTCGGAGCTTCTTCCATGGGCGGCAGCGTGAGGGTTTGGCGCAGCATGTGGGCCACTTGCTCTTTGCTGGCGGCGCCCGAACCCGTAACCGACTGCTTTACCTTGGTGGGGGCGTACTCCACAAACGGGATGTCGCGCGAGAGGCAGGCAGCAATGGCCACGCCCTGCGCCCGGCCCAGTTTCAGCATACTTTGCACGTTGGCCCCGTAAAAGGGAGCCTCGATGGCCAGCTCGTCGGGGAGGTACTCCTCGATCAGCTGAATCATCCGGTCGAAGATCTTCTTTAGTTTTACTGCGTGATTCGAGCCAAACGCCTTAAGGTTGATGACGTCGTAGCGGAGCACCTGCACCCGCTGGCCGGTGACCTCAATTACGGCGTAGCCCATAATCTGGGTGCCGGGGTCGATGCCCATAATGATCTTGGGCAGGTCGAGCGGAGCGGGGGAGGGGTAAGTAGCCATTCAGTACAAAGCTACACACATAAACCCAGTGCCGGTTCCCGCCGGCGCAACCTTAAGCCGTGGGTGGTGCTCGGCAAGCTGGCCGTAACGGGCCTTACGCTGTGGCTGCTGTGGCAATCGGTAGTGGCCGATGCCGCTACCGCGGCGGCGTGGCGCGGGCTGATTACCGACGCCAAGCGCGGCCCCGCCGTGCTGGCCTTGCTGCTGGTGCCCCTCAACTGGGCCTTGGAAGCCTGGAAGTGGTGGCGCCTGGCGCGGCACCTCGAGCCCGTATCGTTTGCGCGCAGCTTCCGGGCGGTGCTGGTGGGGCTTACCCTGGGTTTCGTAACCCCCAACCGCGTGGGCGATTACGCCGGCCGCCTGCTCGAGCTGAAAAACCGCCGGCCCGAAGCCCTGGGGGCCGTGTTCCTGGGGCGCTACTGCCAGCTGATTATTACGCTGTTGGCCGGTGCGGCGGGCGGGCTCTACTTTGTGGCGCGGGCCATCGGCCACACGTACCCCGCGGTAGTGGGCGGCCTGGTGCTCACGGCCGTGCTGGGCGCGGGCCTGCTGCTGTTGCCGCTCTACCGCAGCCGCTATTTGCTGGAGGCCGTGCTGCAATGGCGGCCCCTGGGTAGGTTTAGGCGCTACGTGGCCAATTTGCCGCACTACCCGGCCCGGGTGCTCCACGAGGTGCTGCTGGTTTCGGGGCTGCGCTACGCGGTGTTCACGGCGCAATTTGGCTTGCTGCTGTGGGCCTACGGCGCGCAGGCGCCCCTAGGTGCCGCGTTGGCCGCCATTGCCGGCACCTTCCTGCTGAAGTCGTTGGTGCCCTCGCTCAACGCGCTTACCGATGTGGGCGCCCGCGAGCTATCGGCCACGCATTTGTTTGGCCTGCTGGGTTTGCCGGTGCTGCCCGTGCTCAGCGCCAGCCTTAGCCTGTGGGTGCTCAACATTGCCTTGCCCAGCGCGGCGGGCCTGCTGTTTGTGCTACGGCTGAAGGTGCTTCGGCGCAACCGCAAGCACCGTAAGCAGCTGCGCGTGGTATGATGCTGCCTCACTGGCTGGCTGCCGTAGTGTGCGTGCCCACGGCTGTTTACGCGGCCGCCTTCTGGCAATACCGCCGCCATTGGTTGCAGCTGCCAGCGCTTGCCAAAGAGCCTGAACCACCTAGGGCGCAAGCCACAACGCAAGGGGAGAAGCCGACTGTCTCGGTGCTGATTGCCGCCCGCAACGAGGCTGCCAACCTGCCGCAGCTCCTCGCCGACCTAGGCCGGCAAACCTACCTGCACGAAGGCGGCCGCTTCGAGGTAATCGTGGTGGACGACCATTCGGCCGACGATACGGCCGCAGTAGTGCAGGCCGCGGCCGCGCGCAGCCAATATCCGCTGCGGTTGTTGCGCCTCGCCGAACAATCAGGCAACCTTACCGGCAAGAAAGCCGCCATCGAAACCGCTATTGCGCAGGCCCGCGCGCCGTGGGTGCTCTGCACCGATGCCGATTGCCGCGTACCCGCGGGGTGGCTGGCGGCTTATGCTCAGGCGTTCAGCAAGGAGCAGCTGCAATTTGTAAGCGGCCCGGTACTGCTTACCGGCAAAGGCCTGTTGGCTGCTTTACAAGGCCTCGAGCTGGCTGCTTTGGTAGGTACTGGCGCGGCCAGCATTGCTGCCGGCGCGCCCACCATGTGCAACGGCGCCAACCTGGCGTACCGCCGCTCGGCTTTCTACGCGGTGGGTGGTTTTGGCGGCAATGCCCACCTGCCCAGCGGCGACGACGAGTTTCTGCTGCACAAAATATCGGCTGCTTACCCACAGGGTATTCGGTTTCTGAAGCACCCCGATGCTACCGTGCGTACCGCCGCGCAGCCTGCCCTAGGTGCTTTGCTGCAGCAGCGGGTGCGGTGGGCCAGCAAATGGCGGCACTACCAAAGCGGGGCGTCGCGGTGGTTGGCCGTGTTGGTGCTGGCGGCCAACCTTAGCTTGTGGGCGTTGGTAGGGCTGCTGTGCTGGCAAGCGGCGGTGTGGCCTTGGGTGCTGGTTGGCTGGGGCCTGAAGCTGGGTGCCGACGTAGCTTTTCTGCGACCGGTGCTGCGGTTTTTCGGACGCCAAAACTGGCTTAAGCTGGTGCCACTGTTGCAGGTGATGTACCCGCCTTACGCACTAGCGGTAGGCCTCCTGGGTCTGCGCGGCGGCTACCGCTGGAAAGGGCGCCAGGTGGCCGTAAAATCCGCCGAAATACCTAGGTCGGCAACGGTCGAAGCAACCAATGAGTAATTTGCCCGGAGCAACTTCGTGGCCTTCGCCAGGCCAGGGGGCTCATGGCTAGCCGCCGCACTTTTTGCCGGTTTGCAGGTAGGTACTGCCGGTGCTTCCATTCGCCTCCGTGACTTTTCCTTCGCATTCAGGTTAGCTGATGATACCTTTGTTAACCATCAGCTGAGCCCTCCGTGACCGACGCCGAATTCGACATCCTCGACGAACTCTACTTCGTCACTTCTTTTAGCGATTTGCAGCAGCGCACCAGCCTATCGGCCAACGAGTTGGAGCAGCACTTGCGCGAAATGCTCGAGCAGGGCCTGGTGCGGTGCTTCTGGCCCGACCCGGATACCGAGCTGGCCTACGAGCCTACCTTGTTTGGCGCCGTTCGGCAGGATTGCTTTTTCCTGGCCAGCAAAGAGGGCCTGCTTCAACACAACACCCGCTAATGGCGGCTCCCGTAGCAACTCACCCGGCCGCGCCGGTGCGCACCCCCGGCTACTACGTTCGGCAGCGGCTGCTCGGCAACACGCCCGCCATGGCGGGGCTGTTGTTTATCGGCCTGTGCACGCTGGTGGCGCTGCTGGGCTACCTCGTGCTGCCCGATGCCACGCCCAACGCCAACAACGGCCTGGTGCAGCTGCAAAAACAGCCGCCGGGTTTCCGGGCTACCATTCTGCGCCTTCCCCTTACCGATTCGGTTGCTGAAAACCCCTCGCTGCTGCAGCGCTGGCTGGGCGGCACGCCCGCCCGCTACGAGGAGGTGCCCATTGGCGGCTGGCGCGTGGCCGGCGATACGCTTATTGCCCAGCCATACCAGGCCAAAGGCGCCTTGGCCGAAGCCCCGCGGCGCTACGTGCTTAGCCAGGTAACCGGCCGCTCCGGGCCCGCCGCCGAGCTGCGCCAGCAGATCGAGCAACAGCACATTATCGAGCGTACCTACTGGCTCGGCACCGACAAAGCCGGCCGCGACGAGCTGAGCCGGTTGCTGCTGGGTACGCGCATCTCCCTGGGTATCGGCCTGGTGGCGGTGCTCATTTCGTTGCTGATCGGGGTGGCCGTGGGCGCCGTTGCCGGTTATACCGGCGGCTGGCTCGATTCGCTCCTGCTTGGGGTAATGACGGTGGTGTGGAGCATTCCGGGCATCATGCTGGTTATTGCTATTTCGCTGGCGTTCGGCTCCAAAGGCGTCTGGACATCCTTTGTGGCTGTGGGACTTACGATGTGGGTAGATGTGGCCCGCGTGGTGCGCGGTCAACTGCTGAGCCTGCGCGAAAAAACCTTCGTGGAGGCTGGCCGCGTATTAGGATTGCCAACCGGCCGGCTGTTGGTGCGCCATCTGCTGCCCAATTTGCTTGGGCCGCTGATCGTAATTGCCACTTCCAACTTTGCCGCGGCCATTTTGCTGGAGGCGGGCCTGAGCTTTCTGGGCTTGGGCGTGCAGCCGCCGGCACCCTCGTGGGGCCTTATGGTAAACGAAGGCTTTCAGCTGCTGGGCACCCGCGCCGGCTTGTGGCTTACGCTGCTGCCGGGCCTTGCCATTAGCCTGCTGGTGCTTAGCTTTAACTTACTTGGCAACGGACTCCGAGACGCCTACGATCCAAAAACGCCCATTCAGTGAGATGAGCAAATGGGTAAATGGGCGGATGAGTAGATTAAGCAATGCTCATTCCACTCATATCTGCTCAACTACTCATCCGCTCCTGCACTCATCCCCGACTATGCCCGATACTTTGCGTCCGCTCACCAAAGAAGAGCACTTGTTGCTCAAGCTCAAGGAGCGGGAGCTGGCTGCGCTGCTGGAAATAACCCAGGCCATCAACGGCGAGCCAAGCGACGAGAACCTCTACAAGATTTTTCAGTTTACGCTGCTCGGCCAGTTGGGCGTGCGGCAGTTGGCGGTGTATGTGGTGGAGGATGCGCAATGGCGCTGCGCCGTGGCGTTTGGCCCGGGCATGCCCGATTTCCGCGGCATTACGCTGCCCGATCAGCTGCAGCGCTTTCCGCCCGAGCACCCCGTTGATGTAATCGACCTGGAGCTGGGCCGCCCCTGGGATTTTTTCGCTACCGTGATGCCCGTGCGGCAAAGCGAGCAGCTGCTGGGCCTTGTGTTTATCGGGCCGTTGCACCAGAACTACACCAGCTCGCTGGAGGCCCGCCGCGAAGCCGTCACGTTTATCGACTCGTTAAGCCAGATTCTGTTCGGGGCGGTGTCGTCGCGGCGGCTGATGCGCCAACAGGTGCAGGCCGCGGCCGTGCGCAAGGAAATTGAAATTGCGCAGGAGGTGCAGGCCATGCTCTTCCCGAGCAAGCTGCCCAACGATGAGCACGTGGCCGTGCACGCCACGTACGTGCCCCACACGGCCGTCGGCGGCGACTTCTACGACGTGGTGCCCATCGACAAAAACCGCTTCCTGTTTTGCGCGGCCGATGTGTCGGGCAAAGGCGTGGGCGCGTCGTTGCTGATGTCGAACTTCCAGGCCGGCCTGCGCACGCTGCTGCGTCAGCAAGCCGATCTGGCCACGGTGGTAGGAGAGCTGAACAACCTGATCTTCCGCAACTCGGGCGGCGACCGGTTTATCACGGCTTTTTTTGGCGAGTACAACCGCACCACCCGCGAGCTGCGCTACGTAAACGCCGGCCACAACGACCCCATGCTGCTGCCCGACCTAGGGCACGGCCCCGTGCAGTTGCTGAAGGACGGCACCATTATGCTGGGCGTGATGGACGAGCTGCCGATGCTGAAAGTTGGTAGCGTGCAGGTGGCCGCCCAAAGTATGCTGCTCTGCTACACCGATGGCCTGACCGAAGTATTTGATGCTCACCACGAAGAGTTTGGTGAAACCGGGGTGCTCGAAACGCTCGAAACCAACCGCTACCTGCCGCTGCCCAAGCTGCACGACGAGCTGTTGCGCCGCATCGAGGCCTTCAACGTCAACGGCAACCACTTCGCCGACGACATCACCATCCTGAGCTGCCGCTTCCGCTAAGCGCCCCGTACGTAGCGCGGACTTGCAGTTCGCGTTTCGCTCGGTAGCAACCGCAATCAACCGGGCCCTAGGTCGAAAAGCAGGCCTGGCCACCTAGGGCCACGAGCCCAAGGCTCGTTGCAGGTTGTTGCCCGTCAGCCGTTACCCTCCCCGGAACGCAAACCGCCCGCTGGCACCTAGGCCAGCGGGCGGTTTGCGTTCCGGGGAGGGTAATAGGCACCTAGGGCTGCGGCTCGGTTTGTGCGGGTGCGTTGCGCAGCCATTCCTGGCACTTCATCAGCACGGCCAGCCCGATGAAGAAGAACGAGCCGATTTTGTCTACCTCAATCAACTCGTTGAGTGTGAGGTGAAATATGATGACGACCAGCGAGAGCGAAGCCGCCAGCACCACCTGCCGTACCTCGGGGCGGCTGGCTGCCCGGTGGTACAGATGCTCGGCCAGCAGCAGCGTGGCCGAGAGCAGCGTTACGAACAGCAGGCAGCCGGGCACGCCCTGCTCGGCCAGCTGCAGCAGAAAGTAGTTGTGCGTGGTGGAGCGCTCCGGGTTGTCCGATACAAACGTGCGGAAGCTCTTGAGGGTGTAGCGCTTGTACTCGGGGTAAAACGTGGCCGGGCCGCTGCCGGTCAGGGGCTTTTCGCTCACCATGCGGGCCGCGGCCACCCAGCGGTACACGCGCTCCATGCCCGAGAGGTCCTGCAGGTTGTACGTAGCGGCAATGTGCTTCCCGAAGTCGTCGCCGTTGAAGATGGTTTTCTCGTAGTCGGGCGCGTACAGCATGAAGTTGTTTTGCTGCACGAAGTACAGCACCCCCGCCGACACGCTCAGCAGCGCAGCAACAAGCGCCACGCGGGTGTAGCGCCACCGCAGCACCAGGTAATACAGTGCTGCAATGGGTATCGACATGATGGAAGCCCGCGTGTAGGACGTAAGCAACCCGAACACCATAACGCCCACCGCCACGCGCCACAGCCACCGCCATACGCCCTGCGTACCGCGCGCCGCGTACCACGCGTAGGGCAGCATCATGGCCAGCACCGTAGCGTAGATTACGTGGTTGATGTAGAAGGGCTGCAGGGCCCAGTTGATGTCGGCGAAGCTGAAGCCCTTGGTGGCGTGCCGAGGCGCGGCGTACAGCACCGTAAGGCAGGCCGAGGCCGTGTGGCAGGCCGCAATACGCCACACATCGGTGGGCGTGCGCACCAGCATCAGCGTAATCAGCAGAAACGGCCCGATGTACCACGTTTTGGCCAGCAGGTACTTAACCGACTTGGTGGTATCAACCGAAAACAGCATCGACACCGCCGACCACAGCAGCATCAGCAGCAGAATCACCACGATGGGGTGGGCAAGCTGCCGCGCCGTGAGGGTGCTGCGCCCGGTAAGCACCGCCACGCCGAGGCAGCCGAGCAGCACCAGCATCATGGGTTCGGAGGGTACGTCGAGGCTAAGGCCGCCGGGCAGCGGAATCTCACGCGAGAAAGCCAGCGTGCACAGCAGCGTGTAGTAAATCCAGCGCCAGTCGACGAGCAGCACCCCCACGCCGATGGCCAGCAGCGCCGGCGCCAGGCCCAGCGGCGACTCGAAGCCCAGGCCAATGGCCCCGCCCAGCACGAGCAGCAGCACAAAGGCCACAAAAACGCGTTCGGCGGTATCGCGCGGGCGCAACCGCGCCAGCAGTTGCATCATAGGGTGTTGGAGAGAACGGGGTCCTCGGTGTAGGTGCGGCGGTTGGCACCTAGGTTACGGCGGTACAGCTCAATCAGGGTAACCGCAATTACCGACAGCACGAACGTAATCAGCACCGACGAGGCCACAATCAGCCAGCGCACCGGCTGCGACTTGCGCGCCGCCGGTATGGCCTTCTGCACCACGTACAGCGACGAGACGCGCCCTTTCAGGGCCAGCTCGGCGTTTTCGTAGGCGGCCTGGGCTTGTACCAGGCGCTGCTGCAAGTCCTCGAAACGGGCCTCCAGGGTGCTGATCGAGTCGGCCCCTTGCACGTAGTTCTCCAGGTTAATCAGGCTGCCGCCGTCGGCCTCGGTAAGGGCCCGCAGCGAGCGGCGCAAGGCCGCGGCGCGGCCGGCGTCGCCGGCGCTTTCGGCGCGGTACATATCGGCCTGCGTCGAGATGATTTCCTGGGCCAGAAAGCGCGATTCGCGGTCCATGCCGAAAATACCGAAGCGTTTGCGGGCCGTAATCAGGGCGCTTTTGGTGCGCGTGTACTCCTTGTTGAGGTAGGTGTAGCGCGTGCGGTACAGATCGAGCACGCGGCGGCGGTTTTCGAGCGTAAGCTGCTGGTTGATCGAGTCGATCATGCCCATCAGGTCGTTGGCAATACGGGCGGCCAGCTTCTTGTCTTCGTCGAGGAAGGTCAGCTCAATGGCGTCGCGCTCGTTGTGCACGATGTCGAGGTTTTCGCTGAACTCCTCCAAGGCATCCTGGTCGTCGAGCTCGTTGCCCGGCGCGCCCACGTCGTAGCGCTTGTGCAGGTCGTATTTCAGAATGATCTGCTCGGCTACGGGCTGCGAGTTGCCGATGGTAATCAGGCGGTCGAGGTCTTCGGGCCGGTTGCTGATTTCGCGCTTGTTGCCTTGCTCCGTAATAAAACGGTCGAGGTCGGAGGTTTCGGTGTTGGTGGGATAAACGGCGTTGGTGGGGTAAAATATAGCCGTCGACTTATAAATATTGGGCAGCAACAGCGCTACCACCAGGCTTACCAGGGCCGCAAAGCCCACGGCCGCTAGTACCAGGCGCTTCCAACGATGAATGATTGGCCAGAGGCCGAGTAACGAATAAGTGCGTGCGGACATGCGGATTATTGAGAGGAAGTAAGCGGCAGCACAAGGGCAAAACCCCTTTTCTAACAAGCAAAGCTACCACAAAAACCGGGTACGAGCGTCTTTTTGGTAGCTTTGCGGCCCACCTAAGCCTACCACACGCATCAAACGCTTTTTCGGAAATATCGGGCTGGCCGTGCTCCTGAACCTGCTGGTGAAGCCGGGTTGGGTGGTGCTCGAGAACGTGGTGCAAGACCGCATCGGGCACGCCGCGTTCGGCACGTTTGCGGCGCTGCTCAACTTTGCTCTGGTGCTGGCCTCGGTATCCGACCTAGGGCTGACGCAGCACACCACCAAGCGCGTAGCCGCCGAGCCGGGTTTTTTGCCCGAGTACTTCCCTACGGTGCTGCCCTTACGCGGGGGGCTGGGGGTGTTGTTTCTGGGGCTGATGGTAGGGGGCGGCTGGCTGATTGGGTACCGCGGGCACACGCTGCTGCTGCTGGCCGTAATTGGCCTGGGGCTGCTGCTCACGCAGTACGCGCAGTTTTTGCGCGGGGCGGTGCAGGCGCATCAGCACTTCAATACCGATGCCTGGCTTTCGGTGCTCGAAAAGCTGCTGCTGTTTGGGCTGGTGCTGGCGCTGCTGCCCATCGGCATCAACCTCGAAAACTACGTAGGCGCCCGCACGGTGGCGGCCGTTTTCACGTTTGTGCTGCTTTATGTGCTGGTAACCAGGTTGTTCGGCAAGCTGGCCTGGCGCCCCAACCGGGTGCACGCCGGCGAAATGCTGCGCGGCAGCATTCCGTTTGCGCTCATCACGTTGCTCTACGGCATGAACGAGCGCATCGACATGCTGATGGTGGAGCGGTTGTCGTCGGCTCGGGAGGCGGGGTATTACGCCGGCGCCTACCGCTGGGTTGATGCCGTAATGATGTACCTCTGGACGGTGCTGCCGCTGTTCTTCGCCAAGTTTGCGCACTCGCTGGGCAACCGCGATGAGCAGAAGGAATTGCTGTGGTTTGGGCAGCGGGTGGCTGCCGTGCCGCTGCTGTTCGTGTGCGCGTTCGTGCTGTTTCGGGGCGAATTGCTCTTCTTCCAGTTCCAGAACAGCAGCTTCGAGGAGCTGCAGCGCATGACGTGGTGCGCCAAGCTGCTCTTCCTGAACGTGCTGGTGCACGCGTTTTTCGCCATCTACAGCACCTTGCTTACCAGCACCAACTTCGAGCGGCCGGTAAGCTGGCTCGTGGCCGGCAGCATAGCCCTCAACATCGGGCTCAACTTCGTGCTGCTGCCTAGGTACGGGGCGGTGGCGGGGGCGCTCAACACGCTCATCTGCGCGGTGGTAATATCGGTGGGGTACCTTTGGCTGGTGCAGTACCGCGCCAACATTGCGGTGCCCTGGGGTTTGCTGGGCCGTTTGCTCGCGGTATTTGTGGGCTTGTGCGCCGGCTGGTATGCGCTGCAAACCTGGGCGGCGCTGCCGTGGCTGGCCGAAAGCGTGGTGGCCGGGCTGGTGTTTGTGGGCTTGCTGTTTGCCGCCGGCGTGGTGCGGGTTCAGGAGCTCAAATCACTGCTCCCGCGCAAGCCTGCGGCGCCCTAGGTGCTGGTGCAGCCGGCCGGCACCTAGGGCGCCGGCCGCACCCAATTTCCAAACGTTCCACTAACCTCCCTTCGCGCGTGCACATAGCCGTAAACACCCGCTTTCTGCTGCCGGGCAACTCGCTCGAAGGCATCGGCCGGTTTACTTATGAAACGCTGCGGCACATGGTGGCCCAGCACCCCGAGCACACGTTTCACTTTCTGTTCGATCGGGCTTTCGACCCGCGCTATGTGTTTGGGCCGAACGTGGTGCCGCACGTGCTGTACCCGCCGGCGCGCCACCCGTTTTTGTTTGTGGCCTGGTTCGAAGGGGCCGTGGCCATGTGGCTGCGCCGGCACAAGCCCGCCGTGTTCTTGAGCCCCGACGGCTTTACCACGCTCAACACCTCGGTGCCGCGCCTCACGGTGGTGCACGATCTGGCCTTCGAGCACTACCCGCAGGATGTGGGTTGGCTGGTGCGCAAGTACTACCGCTACTTTACGCCCCGCTACGTGCAGGCTTCGCGGCGCATCGTGGCCGTTTCGGAGGCTACCCGGCAGGATTTGGTGCGCACTTACGGTACCGATGCCGCCAAAGTAGCCGTGGTGTACAACGCCGCCGATGCGCACTTTCGGCCGCTGCCCGCGCCGGAGCAGCAGGCCGTGCGGCAGCAGTTCAGCGGCGGGCGGCCCTACATTCTGTTCGTGGGGGCGCTGCAGCCGCGCAAAAACCTCGTGAACCTGCTGCGGGCTTTCGACCAGTTCAAGCAGCAAACTGGCTCCGAAACGCAGCTGCTGGTGGTAGGCCGCAAGGCCTGGAAAGCCGGCCCCATCCTCGACGCTTACCAGCAGATGCAGCATCAACAGGCGGTGCACCTCACCGGCCGCGTCACCGACGAGGAGCTGGTGCAGCTGTACGCCGCGGCCCGCGCCTGCGCCTACGTGCCTTACTTCGAGGGCTTCGGTATTCCGATTGTGGAAGCGCAACAAAGCGGTTGCCCGGTGCTCACCTCCAATTGCAGCTCCATGCCCGAGGTAGCCGGCCCCGGCGGTGCCTTACTGGCCGATCCGTTTTCGGTGGCGCAGCTAACCCAGGCGCTGGTGCGGCTCGATTCGGATGCCGGGTTGCGGCAGCAGTTGGCAGAACAGGGCCTGAAAAACGCCGCACGCTTTTCGTGGGCCGAAAGCGCCCGCCGGCTTTGGCAGGCGCTGGAGGCCACGGTAGGGGTAGGATAGCGCGCCCAAATGCTGGTCGGTAAACGTGTTTACGAAATCAGTAAACCCGTTTACAAAGCTGTCAATAAGCTGTTTGCCAGGTTTTTGCGACGCTGGCGGCGTGTGCCCGTACCCCAAGCTCAACCGGCGCGAACAAGGTACCCAAAACCTGGGTTGCTCCCTAGGTGCCGTGCCTGTTTAGGCCGCCAGCCACCTAGGGGCAGGCACAACCGCCAGGCTACCCGCCGGCCCGCTTACTTTTGCATCTTCCACCAGTTTGCTTGCCCATGCGTTTGCACCGTTTGCCCGAAGTCATGCAGCGTTGGCTGCCCGGTGCCGTTTGGCAAGGACCCGCCCCCGCCGAGCCCACCGTGTACCTGACGTTCGACGACGGCCCCATCCCCGACGAAACGCCCTGGGTGCTGGAGCAGCTGGCGGCTTTCGAGGCGAAAGCCGTGTTTTTTTGCGTGGGCGACAACGTGGAGCGCCATCCCGAAATAGCCCGGCAAGTGGTAGCTGCGGGGCATCGGCTGGGCAACCACACCTACCACCACATCAGCGGCTGGTCGAGCGCGCGGGCGACGTACTTCAACGAGGTGGCGCGGTGCCAGCAGGCCATTGATGCGGTGCAGCCAGGCGGCCCAAAGCTGTTTCGGCCGCCGTACGGGCGCATTACGCCGGCCCTGAGCCGCGTGCTGCAGCCCACGTACGACATCGTGATGTGGGACGTGCTTACCTGCGACTACGACCGCAGCTACGAGCCCGAGCGCTGCCTGCGCGATTCGCTGCGCCTCACGCGCTCCGGCTCGGTGGTGGTATTCCACGACAGCCTCAAGGCCAGCCGCAACCTGCGCTACGTGCTGCCGCGCTACCTGGCCGAGCTGGCCGAACAAGGCTACCGGTTCGGGTTGCTCTAGCGGCCCTAGGTGCGGCGCGAGTGGTTTGCCGCAGGCAGCCACATGCAAGCTGCCGACCTAGGCTCCGGCGTTCATCGATGCCAGCACCTGCGCCAGCACGGCGGCCACGCCAAACTCGTCGTTGCTGCGGGCCTGGTAGCGGGCGGCTTGCTTTACCCGGGGGTGGGCGTTGGCCATGGCGTAGCTGAACTGCGCCTGCTGCATCATGTCCAGGTCGTTGAGGTAGTCGCCGAACACCATGGTTTGCGCCGGCGCAATGCCGTATTGCTGCTGCAGCGCGGCCAGGGCGCGGCCTTTGCTGGCCAGGCCGTGCGCAATATCAAGCCAATACTGGCCCGAAACCATTACCTGCAGCTCGCCCTGCAAGTGCGCGAAGTGCGGCAGCAGGTGGGTTTCGGCGCCGCGCGCGTCCCACAGGGCAATTTTCAGAAACTCGTCGCCGGCAACCTCCCGCAAATCGGGCACCAGCTCCACGGCATCGTAAAACTTCTGAATCAAAGCCCGGAACTCGGGCGCGGCCTCCTCGATGTAGGCCGTGCGTTTGCCGCACAGCACCACCCGCACGCCGGCCAGCTGGCGGGCCCGCTCCAGCAAACCGGTAACCACCCCGGGGGCCAGCGCCTGCACCAGCAGCTGCTCATCTTGCCAGACTACGTAGCTGCCGTTTTCGGCGATGAACACCACCCGGTCGGCAATGCTGGCGAAGCGGTTGCGCAGGTTGTGGTACTGCCGGCCGCTCGCCACCGAAAACACCACCTGCCGGGCTTTCAGCTGTTCGAACAGCGCGTAAAAATCGGGGCTAAGCTCATGGCGGGAGTTGAGCAGCGTCCCGTCGACGTCGGTGGCAATCAGTTTGATGTCGGCAAAAGGCATGTACGCGGGGGGATTTCCGGGCAAAGGAACAGCATTTCGGCTGCCCGGCCGGGGTAGCCGGTGGTTTTGCTCGGGCCCGAAGGCAGCTTGGTTGGGCACATGGGCGGCCCGAACGGCGCACAAGCTGCCGGGTGGGCGGGGCATCGGCCTATCTTTGCCTGCTCGGTCAGGCGGCTACTCCCTGGGCCGATGCCTGTTTGTGTATGATGCTGGCTGATCAGCTGTTGCTTGGCTATTTCATTCTGTGGTTTGGAATTCTGCTCACCTCGTGGTGGCTGTTTGCGCGGCGGCGCCCACCCAGGCCGCAGCCGTTGCCCGAGCCGGTGCCGCGCGTAAGCATCCTGATTGCCGCGCGCAACGAGGAGCAAGCCATTGGCCGGTGCCTGCGCAGCATCCGGCAACTGCGTTATCCGCACGAACAATTGGAAGTATTGCTCGGCGACGACGGCAGTCTTGATGCCACGGCCGCCGTGGCCGCGGCCACCATGCAGGGCTTTGCGGGCACGTTTCGGGTAATCCGCATCGAGGAGCACCTGGGCACGGCGCGCGGCAAGGCCAACGTGCTGGCGCACCTGGCCCGCCTCGCCACCACCGATTTTTTCCTTATTACCGACGCCGACATTGCCGTGCCGCCCACCTGGGTGCAGGGCTTGCTGGCGTACTGGCGGCCCGGCATGGCCACCATCACCGGCCTCACGGTGGTGCGCGGCCCTAGGTTGTTCGATCGGCTGCAGGGCCTCGATTGGCTGATGTCGTTGGCTTTGGTGCAAATGGTATCCGACCGCGGCCAGCCCGTTACGGCCATGGGCAACAACATGCTCATCACGCGCGAGGCCTACCTGGCCACCGGCGGCTACGAAAACCTGCCCTTTTCGGTAACCGAGGATTACGAGCTGTTTCAGGCCATTTTGCGCCGCGGCTACGGTTGGCTGAACGTGTACGACCCCGTGGTGCTGGCCGAGTCGCTGCCCATTGCCACGTGGGCCAAGCTGATGCACCAGCGCCGCCGCTGGCTGCGCGGCGTAGAGCAGCTGCCCGCCGGTATTCGGGTGGGGCTGCTGCTGTACGCGGGCTTTTACCCGGCTTGGCTGCTGGCGGTGTGGGGGTGGGGCCTGCCGGTGGCCCTAGGTATACTCGGGGCTAAAATGCTGGCACAAGCCCTGTTGGCTAGCAGTGCTTTCCGGAAAGCCGGCCTGAAAGCGCCCTTGCAGCTGTTGCCGTTGTTTGAGGCGTACACGGTGGGCATAACGGTGGGCATGACGTGGTTCCGCCTCAGCCGCAAGCCCTTCGACTGGAAGGGGCGGATGTATAGGGAGTAGGGTTGAGGTGACATGTTTTGGGTGAAACCCCTAGGTGAAAACCACCTGTCATGTCGAGCGGCCGCGAGACATCTGGGTTGATTCTTGCGTAGCGGTGCCCTGACCCAGATGTCTCGCGGCCGCTCGACATGACAAGTTGCCGCCCTCCTTCAGCACAAGCCTGCGTAGCTTTGCCGCGCGGCTTACGTTCAGTGAAGCCGTGCCTTCCGCTTAACCCGCCCCGTACCCGTGATTCTGACCGATTCCCACGCCCATATCTACGCCGAGCAGTTTAAAGAAGACCGCGACGAGGCCCTCGACCGCGCCTACGCCGCCGGGGTCAGCACCATTCTCATGCCCAACATCGACCACACCAGCATCGATGCCATGCTCGAGACCGAGGCGCGCCACCCGCAGCACTGCTTTGCCATGATGGGCTTGCACCCGTGCCACGTGCACAAAGGCTTTGAGCGCGAGCTGTACCAAGTGGAGGATTGGCTTGGCAAGCGCCCGTTTGCGGCGGTAGGGGAGTGCGGCGTCGATTTGTACTGGGACAAAACCACCCTGGGTTGGCAGCAGGAGGCCCTGCGCGTGCAGCTCGATCTGGCCAAAAAGCACAAACTGCCCATCGTGCTGCACACCCGCGACGCCTTCGCCGAAACCGCCGAGCTGGTAGAGCAAGCCCAGGACGGCACGCTGCGGGGCGTATTCCACTGCTTTTCGGGGACGCGCGAAGAGGCCGAACGTGCCATCAGGCTGGGCTTTAAGCTGGGCATTGGCGGCGTGGCTACCTTCAAAAACGGCGGCCTAGATCAGGTACTGCCCCACCTGGGGCTGGAGCACCTGCTGCTCGAAACCGATTGCCCATACCTCGCGCCCGTACCGCACCGCGGCAAGCGCAACGAGCCCAGCTACTTGCCCCTGGTGGCCAAGCGAGTAGCCGAGCTGATGAAAAAGGACGTGGAGGAAGTGGCCGAGGCTACGACCCGCACCGCCCGCGAACTGTTCAGCCTGTAGCCCGCCGTAGCGCTGAGTACCGCGCCGATTGGGCCCGCAACCGCGCAGTTCCGCCTGGTCGTCTTCGCCGACCGCGCCGCGCTACTTCCTTTCCACCTCATCCATTTGCCTCTTGAAGCCAGAAATAATCGTTGAGCATGCCGCCGAGGGCGCGGGCAATTCAGGCCCCGTGGCCTCGGTGCTGGTGATTTACACCGGCGGCACGGTGGGCATGTCGGTAAACCGCCGCGGCGAGCTGGTGCCCATGAAGTTCGGGCAGATCCAGAAGAAAATGCCCGAGCTGCGCCAGCTGGGCATGCGCGTATCGGTGCTGAGCTTGCCCGAGCCCATCGACTCGAGCAACGTAACGCCCGCCGAGTGGCTGCAGCTGGCCGCCCTTCTGGCGGAGCACTACCCGCACTACGATGGCTTTGTGGTGCTGCACGGCACCGATACCATGGCCTACTCGGCTGCCGCCCTCAGCTACCTGCTCGAGAACCTAGGCAAGCCCGTGGTGTTCACGGGCGCGCAGGTGCCGGTGGGGCGCATCCGTACCGATGCCCGCCGCAACCTCGTTACGGCCCTCGAAATTGCCGCTGCCCGCCACCCGCGCGCTGGCACTGTGCGCGTGCCCGAGGTGTGCGTGTTTTTCAACGATGTGCTGATTCGGGGCACCCGCGCCAAAAAGGTCGAAAGCCAGCACTACTCCGCCTTCAAAAGCGAAAATCTGCCGCCGCTGGCCCGGGCCGGCATCGAGCTGGAATTCAACGACAACCTGGTGCGCCTGCTGCCCGCGGGCCCCCTGCGCGTGCACCAGCACCTCGACGACCGCGTGGCCGTGCTCAAGCTGTTTCCGGGCATCACCGAGCGCATGGTGCGGGCTACCCTAGGTGCCGACGACCTCCGCGGCTGCGTGCTCGAAACCTACGGCTCGGGCAACGCGCCCACCGCGCCGTGGTTTTTGCAATGCTTGCGCGATGCCCACGCCCGCGGCGTGCACGTGCTCAACGTAAGCCAGTGCGAAGAAGGCCGCGTAATCCAGGGCCGCTACGAAACCAGCGCCCACCTCACCGACCTGGGCGTAATCGGTGGCGAAGACATTACTACTGAGGCCGCTATCACCAAACTCATGTTCGTGCTGGGCCTGGGTCTGGATGTGGCCGCCACCCGGCGTTTGCTGATGCAAGACCTGCGCGGCGAAATCTCCCCGAGCCAACCTATGCAGGCCGGGTTGCGTTTCTGAGAAAAGCGGCGTTACTTTGCGCAGCTTTCCGCATCCAGAGAGGTGTCCGAGTGGTCGAAGGAGCACGCCTGGAAAGTGTGTATGGCCCAAAAGGTCATCGTGGGTTCGAATCCCATCCTCTCTGCAGAAAACCCCGTTCCCGACCTAGGGACGGGGTTTTTTGTAAATACTAGATACTTATTATTTCTTCTAGGTTGTTCAGTATTAACCTTACACCCATCATCTTTGCGTCAATTTGGGCTGGTGAATTTATAGTATTTTTAATTAGTGGTAAATAATTTCTTGTAAAAATTTAGCATTAAAATTTTGATTATTAGCAATCAAATGGTTGTATGTTGATTAGAGAATCATATATCTTTGGTATGGGCTAATTGATTATTTGTATTGATTAGTGTTGAAAATATAAATTTCATTTCTGAATCCAAATTTCTCACGTGATAAACCAACAAATTCCTCTTTTGCAAATCAACCAAACCAACAGCAGTAATCATAATGCAAATTTCGATTACTCATTAGAAGCCTTGAGGGGTTTAGCTGCATTCCTAGTAGTGCTAGAGCATGCATATAAGCCAGAAACCTCCTTGGACCCTAACTACAATCTTGAGGGCGTTTGGCAAATTCCGATGCCGGGACACCTTAGTGTGATAGTGTTTTTTATGCTGTCGGGTTATGTGATTGGGCTAGCAAATCGAAAAGCTATTACAACTAACGAGGAGCGTAAATTATACCTTAAGAAGCGTCTTGTTCGGCTCTATCCATTGTATGCTCTTGCAATAATAGCCACGGTTTTAGTCGCGTCATTGCACAATGCATATATTCAATTAAGTTCAGTAGGTGGTTGGGTGTTTTTCTTGCAGGGCTTAGCAGTAGAAGTACCTGCGTTCAACCAGCCTTTATGGTCGCTGAGTTACGAAATAATTTACTATTTACTATTCTTATTAGTTTCCTATAAACAATGGCGGGCTGAGTGGGTAGCACTATTTTTCTTAGGCACTGGTTTAACTATTCATGCTTTGCAACTCAAACCCATGGTGCTTGCTTCATATTCCTATGGAGCTGTTTTTTGGTTTTTAGGATTGTTAATGACCCGGTTCAAAAAAAGCGAAACACCTCAAAAGTATGGAGTGATGCTAGCTTTCTTGCTGCTTATGCTTTGTTTCCATAGGCTCAACTTTGGGGGTATTGTTCTTGCTTCACTTCGTTTAGATGTAAATGAGGTTCAAGCTCCGTATTTTTTTGATCGTGCCATTGTGTTTTCTGATATATCCCTGCTTTGTTACTGTGTTCCTTTACTACTCTGTTTCACCAATCGATTTGTCTTTGGCAAACGTTTTATTGAGTTGATTGCTTTTTCTATTCCTGGATTGTATCTTATGGCATATATCGTTTCTGGTAAGATAAAGCAGCCTGATCTTTATAATACTGTATTCTTTCCTTCTATTTTTTATTTATTATCAATATTGGCATATGTCTTCAGTTCTAATCTGGAGTCTGCTGGAAGATTGATTTTAGATAAGTTGAAGCCTCTAGGTCTAATTTCATATGGAGTTTATATTATTCATGTTCCAATTCTGTCTATTTTTAGTTTAGTGCCGGTGTTTACAGGTACAGTTCTGTCGTTCGCTATAAGATTAATAATTTATTTGTTTATTGTTCTTTTGGTAGGATGGGTTTTAGAACGCAAGGTGCAGCCTTGGTTTAAAGAAAAGCTCATGTAGGTGGCTGCAATACTTACTCGTTAGGCGGTTGTGTACTTGGTAAACCTGGACTTCTGTATTACAAGCTTAACTTGACTTGCCTGAACTGGCCAACGGATAATACACTTTAGTGTGCAATGGGGTAAGCAATAAGCAACAGCGCTATCCAGTAAAAATCAGCAGCACGGAACAGCGCCAAATTGCGCTCGGTCTAGCTAGTATGTCTGCGCTAAGCAAGGAACCCCAGATGTGGGTACCTAAGCAGTAAAGCAAAGAGGGGCCGCCCACGTGGGCGGCCCCTCTTTGCTTTGGCTACCAGTTAGAGCGGCGCAGCTTATCGGGCTGCAGCACCCGAATGGTTTTGTTGGTCAGCTCAATCAGGCCATCGTGCTTGAACTCGCTGAGCGTGCGGATGAGCGACTCGGGCGCGGTGCCCACTACGGCGGCCATGTCGTCGCGCGAGAGTTGGATTACGGCGGCGCCCTCGGCGCTGGGTTGCTCGTGCATGCGCAGCAGCACATCGGCCACGCGGCGCCGGATGCTGTTGTAGGCCATGCCCAGGAGCTGCTGCTCCCGCTCGTTTACGCGGCCGGCTAACAGGCGAATAAACTGCTGGCCTACCTCGGGGTTGCGCAGGAGCAGCTGCGTGAAGTCGTCCTTCGGGATATACACCAGCTCCGAGTCATCCACGGCCACGGCCGAGTCGCCGTGCTTGGTTTGCTCGAGCAGGGCCATGTAGCCGAAAAACTCGCCGGCGTTGTAAATGCCCGTAATCAGCTCTTTGCCGCCGGCGGTGGCCTTCACGGTTTTCACGCGGCCGGCTTTCACGAAGTACAGGCGGGTGGGCTCGTCGCCTTCGGAGTAAATTTCCTGCTTTTTGCGCACGGTGTGCACTTTGCGGTCGGCCGAAAGGCTCTCGAGGTTGCCCACGGCGCGGGCATCGTCGAGGAAGTCGTTCAGGCCGCTTTCGCTCTGCAGGTCGTACTCGGGCTTGAGGTGCTTGAAGCGGTTGAGACGGCCGGTTACGGCGCTCAGCAGCTCGGCCTCGTCGAAGGGCTTGGTGAGGTAATCGTCGGCGCCCAGCTCCATGCCCTTGCGCATGTCGGAGCGCTCGGTTTTGGCCGTCAGGAAGATAAACGGAATGCCGGCCAGCTGCGGGTTCTGGTTGAAGATGTTGAGCACGCCGTAGCCATCGAGCACGGGCATCATAATATCGCAGATGACGAGGTCGGGGCGCGCGGCCAGTGCCTTTTCCACCCCGATTTTGCCGTTTTCGGCCGTGAGCACGTGGTAGCCGGCCAGTTCCAGAATTTCGGCGGTGTTCTCACGAATGAGGTCGTTGTCCTCAATCAGCAGGATGGTTTTCATAGGGAATGGTGATGGTAACGGTGGTACCCACGTTCAGCTCGCTTTCCAGCTCGATGCGGCCGTCCATTAGCTCCAGGTATTTGCCGATAATATAGAGACCTAGGCCCGTACCCGGCACGTTGGTAACGTTGCGGGCCCGGAAGAACCGCTCGAACAGGTGCTCCTGGTCGTCGCGCGAAATGCCCACGCCCTGGTCTTGCACCTTCAGCAGCAGGCGGTTGCCGTTGCAATCGGCCCGCACGGTTACCACCGAGTTTTCGCCGGAGTACTTGATGGCGTTCGACAGCAGGTTGACGAGAATTTTGCGCAGCAGCGAGGGGTCGAGGCGTACGGGGCCGGGGCAGGCCACCGCTTTGTCGATGGTTTGGCCCGCCTTCAGCATGCCCTGCACGTCGGCAATGGTTTCGGTGAGCAGGGTGGCCAAATCGAGGCTCACGGGGCGGGCTTCAATTTTGCCTTCCTCGATTTTGCCTACCGACAAAAACTCTTCGAGGATGTCGTTGAGGTGGTTTACCGAGGCCCGGATGCGCTGCAGGTGCTTCAGGCGCTTGTCTTGCTGGTCGCCGCCGGGGTATTTCTCGATAAGCGTGGCCGAGGTAAGCACGGCCGTGAGCGGGGTGCGAAACTCGTGCGAGGCCATCGAGACGAAGCGCGACTTCAGCTCGCCCAGCTCCTGCTCGGCGGCCAGGGCCTGCGCCAGTTCCTCGGAGCGCTGCTCCAGCTGCTCAAGCGTGCTCAGCAGGGCGTGGGTGCGGTCGGCCACCTTTTGCTCCAGCTCGGCGTTGAGGCGCTCCACGCGTTGGCGCTGCGCCACCAGCTCGCGCTCGGCTTCTTTTTTATAGGTGATGTCGATGATGTACGACACCACGTACAGCTCGTCGTCGAGGTTGAAGTAGCTGAGGCTGACCTCCACCGGAAACACCGAGCCGTCTTTGCGCTGGGCCTCCAGGTCGCCGCGGTGGGCGCCCATGGCCCGCACCGAGGGGTGCGCGTTAAACGACTTGCGCAACGACTCGTGGTGGCGGCTGATGGCGCTGGGCACCAGCATTTCGATGCGCTGGCCCAGCAGCTCGCCGGGCGTGTAGCCGAACAGCTGCTCCGAGAGGCGGTTGGCCGATACGATGGTGCCGCTCCGGTCGCACATAATGATGCCGATGGTGGCGTTGGCTACCACCGCCTCAAAACGGCTTACGCTCTGGGCCAGCTCGCGCTCGGCCTGCTGCAGGCGGCCTTGCTCGCTTAGCCGCACCAGGTGGTAGCGCAGGCCCTCCGCCTCGAAGCAGGTAACCTCCAGCAGCCCGCGGCAGGTTTCGCCCGAGGGGCGCGGCAAGCGGGTTTCGACCTCGAGCGGGCCGTTTTGCTGCGCCTCGTGCAGTAGCATGGGCCACGTGGTGCCGGCCGGCAGCGCCAGGGGCAAGGCCTCGGGGCTGCGCTGCAAAAACTCCTGCTCGGAGGCAAAGCCCAGCAGCCGGGCGCCGGCCTCGTTGGCGCGGACAAACCGGCCTTGCTCCGCGTCATAAATGCCAATGAACTCCTGCGCCTGGTTGATGAGCAGGTCGGTTAGGGCATTGGTATAGGGGTTGTTGGGCATGGGCAGAAAATAAGGCAGCTGCGTAGGGGGTGGCTGCCTGAACACTAGAGTACGAAGGTTTGCCCCAAAATTGCCGAACTGACCCTTGTCAACTGCAAAGCATGACGAATGTCATAGCGAGGCTATGGTGGAAAACCCAATTTTACTTCCGCAATATTACCTAACCAGCAATGACCATCTCCTCATCCAAATCGATGCCCCCGCCCACCGATGCGGCGGTATTGCTGGTGCTGCTGCCGGTGGTTAGTGCTAAAGGCATGCAGCACCACGTTTCGTTACAGGCTTCGCTTGATTTGTTGCAGGGGCAGCTGGGCTCGGCCATCCGGGTGCTGAAAATTGACGAAGTAAGCCACCCCACGGTGGTGCGTAGCTTTCATGCCGCCGAGCTGCCCTCGTGCGTGCTGGTGCGCCGCGGCGTGGAGCTGTGGCGCCAGCAGGGCCTGCCCGATGGCGACGGCGTGGCCGATGTGCTGCTCAGCAAGCTAAGCAATGCCCCGCTCGATGCGCAGCCAGTGCTGTAACACGCAGCAGGCTCCCTAGGTGCGCTGCCGGCCAGCCCGGCCGGCGGCACCGGTAATTCCCGACGTGCGGAGGCCGTTGGCGCAAAGGCGGAAAGCCGGCGCGCCAATGGCCTCCGCGTGTTGCTTCGCGGGCCCGCTGCTGGCAAACCAAGCGCCAGCCGGCACCTAGAGCCGACGGTATCAGTCGGGGGCAGTTGCCCCGACGGGCACCAGCGCCGGGGCCGATTCGCTGGGCTGCCTGGCGGCCGTTTCGGGCGGGGGGGTGGGCGTGCTATGCTTGGCGCCGAGCCGGTGCAGCAACAGCTTCAGGGCCTGCATCAGCACCATGGCCGCACCCGCCGAGCCCACCACCCAGGCCCAGCCCACCGGCGGCAGCGCCTCGATGTGCATCACGGCGCGCACCGGCGGCAGCAGGTAGGTAGCCGCAAGCAGCCCCACCGAGGCTGCCAGGGCCAGCCAGGCATACGGGTTGCGCAGGGTTTGCCAGCCAATGCCCATGTTGAAGATGTGCAGCGTTTGCACCAGCGCCAGCCCGTAAAAAAGGGCCGTGCGCACCACATCCATGCTCGCAACTTGCCGCAGGCCCAGGTAGGCGGCCAGCAAACACGCACTGATGATGAGGGCGAAAGCCCCGGCCAGGCGCCAATCGGCGGCCGAGAGCAGGGGCGTGCCCGGCTTGCGCGGCGGGCGCCGCATCAGGTTGGGGTGGCCGGCGCTTAAGCCCAGCGCCAGCGCCAGAAACACATCGGTAACCATGTTCAGAAACAGCAGCTGCAGAGGGCGCAGCGGCTCGGCCAGGCTGAGCAGGCCCACGGCCGTAACCACCAGCACTTCGCTGAGGTTGCTTGAAACCAGGTAGAGCAGGAACTGCCGGATGTTGTCGAAGATGACGCGGCCCTGGGCAACGGCGGCCACAATGGAGGCGAAGGAATCGTCTTGCAGCACGAGGCTGGCGGCTTCGGCGGCTACGCGCGTGCCGCGCTGCCCCATGGCTACCCCGATATCGGCTTTGCGCAGGGCCGGGGCGTCGTTTACGCCGTCGCCCGTCATGCCCACCACGTCGCCGCGCTGCTGAAAAAGCGAAACAAGGTCGAGCTTTTGAGCCGGGCTCACGCGCGCAAACACCCGGGCCGCGTGCAGGCGCTGGCATTCGGCCGGGCTCAGCTCGGGCAGGGGGCGCAGCTCGGTGCCGTGCACTACGGCCGCGTTGCCGGCCGGCCCTAGGTGCACTTGCCGCGCTATGGCCAGGGCAGTGGCGGGGTGGTCGCCGGTTACCATGGCCACGCTGATGCCGGCCTCGCGGCAAGCCTGCAGGGCCGGTATCACCTCGGCCCTGGCCGGGTCGAGAAAGGCAATCAGGCCCAGTAAGCTAAGCTGCCCGGCCAACGGCGGGTGCGGCGGTTGGGGCGTGGTGCGGCAAGCCAGGGCCAGGGTGCGCAGGCCGTTTTGGGCCAGCTCCTCGGCGCGGGTTTGCCACCGTCCTAGGTCGGCGGCCGAAAGCGGGGTGGGGCCAGCCGGCTGCCAGAGCCCCGTGCACAAGGGCAACACGGCTTCGGGGGCGCCTTTTACGGAGGTCAGAAACGCGTGCGGGCCGAGCTGGTGCACGGTGGCCATCAGGCGGGTATCGGCGCTGAAAGGCTGCTCGGCCACGCGTGGCACGGGCTCCGAGCGGCCGCCTTGCTGCGCCACCAGCTTCAGCAGGGCCACCTCGAGCGGGTCGCCCACTTCGTGGCCCGTGGCGGCATCGTAGTGGGCGTTGTTGCACAGCTGCACTACGCGCAGCACTTGCCCCAAATGGGCCGAAGCCAGCTCAGGGGCGGCGTCGCGCGGAAACCCAATGTTGCCTTCGGGAAGGCACACGAGCACTACCGCCAGCTCGTTGCGGGTGAGGGTGCCGGTTTTGTCGGTGAAGATAACGTTGGTGCCGCCCAGGGTTTCGACGGCCGTGAGCTGCTTTACGATGACCTTGCGGCGGGCCAGCCGCAGCACGCCGTAGGCCAGGGCCAGCGTGGCCACAATCGACATGCCCTCCGGAATGGCGGCCACGGCCAGCACCACGGTGGTTTTGAACAAGCGCAAGGCCGGCTGCCCCTGCAGCAGCCCGCCCACTAAGTACACCGCCGCCAGCACTACCGAAACCCCAATCAGCTGCCGGGCGAGGTGGTTAAGCTTGCTTTCGAGTGGGGTGGCGCTGCGCTCGGCTTGCTGCACCAGCCCCATAATGCGGCCGATTTCGGTTTGCGCGCCGGTGCCGGTTACCAGCGCCCGGCCGTTGCCATCGACCACGGCCGTGCCCTTAAACACGCGGTGGGTTTGGTCGCCCAGGGGGCTGTTGGGGGCGGGCTCGCGCAGGTTTTTCGTTACCGGCACCGATTCGCCCGTGAGGGCCGATTCGTTTACCTGCAGGTTGTTGGCCTCGATCAGCTGCGCGTCGGCGGGCACTACGTCGCCGGCTTCCAGCAGCAGCACGTCGCCGGGTACCAGCTCGGTGGCGGCAATGGTGCGCAGCTGCCCGCCGCGCACCACCTGCGCCACTACCACATCGAGGCGCCGCAGGGCATCGACGGAGGCCCTGGCCTGCAGCTCAAGCCAGAAACCGATAGCCGCATTCAGCCCCACTACGCCCAAAATGGCATAGCCCTCCAGCGCATCGTGCATGGCAAACGAAATGCCCGCCGCCAACGCCAGCACCAGCACGGCCAAGCTGCGCAGCTGGCGCCAGGCCAAGGCCCAAAGGCTTTCGCGCGGGGCATTATCGGCGGCATTAGGGCCGTGGCGGAGCAGGCGTTGCCGGGCCTCGGCATCGGTTAGGCCCAGGTGCGCATCGGTGCCGAGTTGCTGGCTAAGGGCTGATAAGTAGGCAGCAGGCATAGGCTAAGGCACTGATACGGCACCACCTTTATCGTTGGTGCGAAGCGCGGCAGCCCCAAAGCAACGGCTTGGCCCGGGCACCTGCCATGATATTCGTCAGCAATAACTTACGTGTTGGGGCGGGCCCCCGATGCCGGGTTGCCTATTCGGCCGCGGCCGCCAACTCACCTAGGGTAGCGGGCTTCAGCACCCGAATGCCCTGGCGCTCGGTGGTGAGCAGGCCTAGGTCTTTCATGCCGGTGAGCAGGCGGCACAGGGTTTCTTTGGTGGTGCCCACCAGCGCGGCCAGGTTATCGCGCGAGATGCTGAAGCTGTTTGGCTGGCCAGCGGGGCGCTGTTGGGTGCGCAGCAATAGCAACAGGGCTTCGGCCAGGCGGGCGCGCACGGGCTTGTAGGTGAGGTGCAGCATGCGCCCCTCGGCCGAGGCCAGATCGGAGGCCAGCAGGGCGGCCAAGGCATTGGCCAACCTGGGGTTGCCGGCCAGCACGCGCCGCAGCGTGGTGCGCTCGATCAGGTACACGGCGGTTTCTTCGAGGGCCACCGCCGAGTTGGCGTGCGGGGTGTTGGCTACCAGGCTGCGGTAGCCGAGGGCGTGGCCGGCCTGGACCAGCCGCACAATCTGCTCTTTGCCGTCGTCGCTCCAGCGGCTCACTTTTACCCAGCCGCGCACCAGCAGGTACAGGCCGGCGGGCTCGGAGCCGGCGTTGTACAGGGGCTGCTCTTCGGCGTAGGTGCGGCAGGTAAGGCTGGCCTCCAGCATGGCCAGCTCCTCGGGACTACAGCCCTGCAGCAGGGTAAATTGCCGGGCTACGGGGAGGATGCTGGGGGCAAGGGCGAGCTTCATGGCGCAGCTTGCTAATAAGCTTGTGTCTGAATATAAGCAATTGGTAATAAATGATATGCAAAGCCAGGGTTTAGCAAGGCGCTCAACTCAGTTGCCGGGCAGCGCGTGTAACATTGCGGCGGATGCGGCGGTAGATAATCATCTGACCAACGACCCAAACGCCATGGCCTATTACTCGGATTACCTCTTTGATGAGCCGCGCAACCAAGGCAGCCGCCCCAACGAGCGCCGCTACCCCGATACCAACCGGCAGGGCGCCGGGCGCTCCGACCAGGACGATGACTACGACCGCGGCTTTAGCCGGCGCGGCGGTACTTCGGATAGCTCATCGGGGGCCAGCTCGGGGCGCCGCAACGGCTTGGGGCCGGGCTATCGGCCCAACGAAATGGATGAGCGCTACGACGGCCGACGCCGCGACATTGGCCGCCCCGACGACCGGCCGCGCCGCCGCTACGATGACGACGACCAGCGCCCGCGCCAGCAGTACAACGATAACTACGGCCGCGGGGCTGCCCTGGGCAGCTCGGGCTACGGCGGCTCGGAGTACAGCGGCGCCAACCGGGGCTACGGCCAGGGCTTTGCCGGCTTCAACGGCGATATGGACCGCGGCTACGACGAAAACGGCCTCCGGGGAGGCTTGGGCAGCGGCGGCCGCGACAGTTTCGCCGACCGCAACTTCGACGTCGACCGCAACCCCTTCAGGGGCGGCTACGGTGGCGGCGACTACGACCAGGGCGGCCGCAACCGCACCGACATTCGCAACATGAACATCGGCATGAACAGCCGCGGGCCCCTCGACGAGCTAACCCGCCGCAACCAGCCGCCGCGCCCCGACCACCCCAATCGGTATGGCCGCCGCGACGAAAACCCGGGTTACCGCCGCTTCGATTACGACGGGTAGCCCTAGGTGGCCGGCTTTAAAAAAGCGCGGGCCCGGAGCAATGCTCCGGGCCCGCGCTTTTTTATCGGGGGCTTGATAATCAGCCGGTTTGGGCCGTGCAGGCATCGAGCCGGAACCCGCCGCCTTCGAGGGCTTCGCGGATGCCTTCGGGGCCGGGGTTGGTGCCCTGGGCCACGGCTACCTCGGCTTGCCCGTGCCCTACCTGGTCGACGAGCAGGCCAAGGTTGGTGAGCAGCTCGCGCACGCGGCCAATGCTTTCGTTGTCGGTCATGTTGCCAATTTGCAGCACGTAGCGGATCAGCTGCGTGGGCGGCGGGGCAGGGGTATCGTGGTCGTGGTGCATGGGCGTAGCAGTTGGTTTTGGTTATGCGTACGCAAGCCCGTGGTCGATGATGCTACTGCCGAGCGGTTTTTCGGTGTTTTTGCGCAGGCCCCCGCCGCCCCGCCGCCAGAGCCAAGCAGCGTTATCAGGTGCTTGTAAGGCGTTGAAAGTTTGTGCGATGCGCTTGGTTTCAGGCCTGAGCTGAGCCAGCAGTTTCAGCGTCCGTATTTGTTCAGCTTGAAAAACCGTACTTACCGCCGCAACCCAACGGGGCATTGCTGCGAAAGAGGAAGAAAACAGCTGTCTGTTTCCGGGTTGTTGTCATTTTCCGGGGCACCTATCGTGGTGCCGAATAGGTTGGCTGGCGTTGCATTCGTTTGAAAGCCTGTGGCATAGCGCGGTGTGTGGTTTGGTTGCCAGCACTGCCGGTCGCAGGTATGCAAAACCTTAGCTCAACAATATTTATGGAACTATGGCAATAATGTATTTTCTTAAACGTAGAAACAGCTAACCTTTTTGGTGTATGGGCAACAGGTACACGCTGCGGGCAGTAGCCGAGGCCGAGGGGCCGGTGGTGAGCCTTGTGCTCGTAACGCTCGGCAACGACCACCCCGACGTTTGGGAAATGGATTTGCCCTATCTGCTTTGGGAAAGCATGGGCACCCGGGCCGCCTCGCAACTGGTGGCGCGCCTGTTTCGGGAGCGGCATCCGCTGCCGGCCCGCCTGTTGGGCAGTTGCCACGTGCACCGCATCATCGCCAACGCTTTGCAGCAGCACAGCACCGAACGGGTGCGCTAACGCTACTGCTTGTTTCGTACCCGCAGCCCTCGGGTTGCTTCTCCACCTATTCATCATGAGCAACACCATTTCTTACGTCATTCAGGCCGATGCCGAACCCGACATGGCCATGGTAACGGTGCGCATCCAGTGCAAGCTGAAAATTGTGCGGGTGCGTACCCAGTCGCACTCGTGGCGGCTCGACATGCCCCGCATGCTCTGGGCATCGATGGGCACCGAGGATGCGGCTGATTTTGTAACGGAGCAATACTTTGAGGCCTACCCCGAGGAGCTGGAGTACGTGCAGCAGCACCAGATTGCCGCGGCCGTGGCTACCTCGCTCGAAGACGCCGGTTTTTTCTTCGGCGACCCGGTATCGGACTAACAGTCAGTCGTCAGTCGTCAACAAAAACGCGCGGGCCCCACGAACCAGGTTGGTTTGTGGGGCCCGCGCGCTTACATATTTGCTGCCACCTAGGCCTTGAGGATTCGGTACAGCTCGTCGAGGGTGGTCACGGGCCCGCGGTGGTGAATTTCGGGGTCGTACAGGTCGCCCGATGAGATTTCGATGTCGGCAGAATCGAGCGGTACAAACACGCGCACGGAGCCCGTGGCCGACATGCGTACGTATAGCTGGCCCTGTGTGTAGGTAGTGCCCGAAGGCACCCAGTCGGCGGGGTAAAAGCCGGCTTGCGCTAATTCTTCGGCGGTCATGGGAAAAGCGGCGGTAAGAGCAGGAGTTGCAACAACTACGTGGGGCAGAAGGGGGGTACGCGTCGGGATATTTACTACTGCTGCCCTCGGCACAACAGGCCTTGCCAGGCAAGGGCTCACATCAGCTTCTCACGCACGCGCACTACTACACCCCCGTACCAACGGCGCAGCTTGGCCTTGGGTTACATTTGTTGTAAGATTTTTTGAAAACGTGATTTTGCTAAGGCTTAACGCTTAGGTAGTTGGCTTAGGGGCTGGCCGGTATCGCGGCCGTAGCGCAAGTGCTTGGCCTGGCCTACCACCTGCGCCCCGTAAATACCCCGGTGGCCCGAAGCGAGGTAGGCCATAACGCAAGCCAGCGCCAGGTAAGGCGCCGCGGCCACGCCAAAAAGCTCGATGCCCATAAGCGTGCAAGCCAAGGGCGTATTGGCTGCCCCGGCAAACACCGCCACAAACCCCATGGCCGCAAGCAATGCCACCGGCAACGGCAGCACCAACGCCAACGCGCTGCCCAAGGCCGCACCCACGAAAAACAGCGGCGTAACCTCGCCGCCCTTAAAGCCCGAGCCCAGCGTGAGCGAGGTAAGCAGGAGTTTCAGCAGAAAGGCGTACCACGGCAGCGGGGCCGCAAACGCTGCGGCAATGGTGGGCAGCCCCAACCCTAGGTAGTTGGTAATGTTGGGCACGGGGCCAAGGCTGAGCAGCCACGTCAGCAAGAGCAAAGCCGCGCCGCCCAGGGCCGGGCGTAGCGGCGGCCAGGCCACCGCCGCTGCAAACCAGCGTTGGCAGGCATGCGTAGCCGCCCCAAACCAGCGCGCCACCACACCCGCCAGCACCCCCAGGCCCAAGGCAGCTGCCAGGCCCGCGGCACCTAGGGCGGGCACGTGCGGCACCAGGTAATGGGCGTGCCCCACGCCCCACTGGCGCGTTACCCAGTCGGCGCCGTAAGCGGCCAGTACGCTGGGCAGCAGGGCATCGTAGCGCAGGCGGCCTATCCGAAACACCTCGAGCCCGAACACGGCCCCGGCCAGCGGGGTACCAAACACCGAGGCAAAGCCCGCGCTGATGCCGGCAATGAGCAGCAGGCGCCGCTCGCGCGGGCGCAGGCGCAGCCCGCGGGTGAGCTGATCGGCGAGGGCGCCGCCCATTTGCACGGCCGTGCCCTCGCGCCCCGCCGAGCCGCCCACCAGGTGCGTGAGCAAGGTGCCCAGCAGCACCAGCGGGGCCATGCGCAGCGGAATCACGTCGCGCGGCTGGTGGATTTCCTCAATCAGGTGGTTGTTGCCGCGGGCCACGCTTTGCCCCAGGTAGTGGTAGAGCAAACCCACCGCCAACCCACCTAGGGGCAGCAGCAGTACCAGCCAGGGGTGCAACCGGCGCAGGTGCGTAACCCAATCCAAACTCACCAGAAAGCCCGCCGAGGCCGTCCCCGCCAACACGCTCACCACCGCGCAAATCAGCAGCCAGCGGCCCGCAAACAGCAGTTGAGGCGCTGGATCGGGCAGGGGCAGGCGGCGTGCGGAGGTGTTTGGGGGCACAGGTGCTCGGGGCTGATGTGGCCGCAAAGTAAACACCGCGCTGCCTAGGTGGCGGGTGCAGCCGGCGGCGCAGGCAACTGCATGGCGCTTTACTTAACCAAGGCGCAACGTCCGCAATAACTAAAACTGCGTAGTTTGGGCATTCTTCTACTGCCTTACTTTATGACAACTGCCTCGGCCGCGGCCGCCACCTCCGTAGCGGTGCCGAAAAACGACAAGCGCATCACCTCGGGCTGGGCCATGTACGACTGGGCCAACTCGGTGTACCCGCTCGTAATCACCTCGTCCATCTTCCCGATTTACTGGAGCGGCGTGGTATCCGAAATCACCGGCCGCGACGGCAACAGCCCCGTCAACTTCCTGGGGTTTCAGGTGCCGGGCTCGTCGTTGCTCACGTACGCTATTTCGGCGGCCTTTCTGCTGATTGCCCTTATCAGCCCGTTCCTCACGGCCCTGGCCGACTTCTCGGGGCGCAAAAAGCTGTTCCTGCAGTTCTTTTGCTACCTGGGGGCGGCCTCGTGTGCGGCGCTGTACTTCTTCACGCCCAGCACGCTCACCGTTTCTACGTTCGTGTTTATTGCCGCCACGGTGGGCTTTTCGGGCTCCATCGTGTTCTACAACTCCTACCTGCCCATCATCGCCACCGAAGACCAGTACGACCGGCTTTCTGCGCGCGGATTCTCCATGGGCTACATCGGCTCGGTTATTCTGCTGCTGCTGTGCCTGGGGCTGATCATGGGCCACCCGGCCCTGGGGCTGGATAAGTCGTTGGGCCTCACGGCCGGCAAGGCCACTCGAATAGCGTTTCTGCTCACGGGCGTTTGGTGGGCCGGCTTCGCCCAGATTCCCTTTGCCCGCCTGCCCGCCGACGAAGGCCGCTCGGCCAATGCCGGCACCGCCGACAGCGGCTGGCTGCTCAACGGCTTCCGCGAGCTGGGCAAGGTGTGGGATGAGCTCAAGCACCTGCCCAACCTCAAGCGCTTTTTGCTGGCCTATTTCACCTACAACATGGGCGTGCAAACCGTGATGTACGTGGCCACCATCTTCGGCAAAGACGAGCTGCACCTGCCCGATCAGGCCCTGATCATCACCATTTTGCTGCTGCAGCTGGTGGCTATCCTAGGTGCTTACTTGTTCGCACGGCTATCGGAGCGCATCGGCAATACGCGGGCCCTCAGCTGGTCGGTAATCATTTGGGCGTTTATCTGTATTGCGGGCTACTTCGTGCAAGCCGACAGGACGTTCTATGCCCTGGCGTCGGTAATCGGCCTCACCATGGGCGGCATCCAGAGCCTGTCGCGCTCTACCTACTCCAAAATCATCCCCGAAGACACCCACAACACGGCCGCTTACTTCAGCTTTTTTGATGTTACGGAAAAGCTCAGCATCGTAATCGGTACGGCTACCTGGGGCATCATCGGGCAGTGGTTCGGCTCGATGCGCTACAGCATCCTGGCTCTCATCGTCTTCTTTATTCTGGGCCTGCTGTTTCTGCTGACCTTGCGCGGCAAGAAGCTGCGCGAGCCGCACCCGCACGAAACCATCAACCAGCCGCCGCCAGCGGCGCCGCACGCCGGCACGCCGCTGCAAGCGCACTAAGTTGCGCAGCCCTAGGTGCCTGAGCAGCCCTGGGGCACCTAGGGGTTACCTAAATCGAACGGCCCCGCCTGCAGCTGCAGGCGGGGCCGTTCGGCATCTTGTCATTCCGAGCGTGAGCGAGGAATTTGGGTCAGCAACGTTGTGTCGGCAGCACCAGATTCCTCGCTCACGCTCGGAATGACAGTTGGTCTGAATTACAGTTGATTACTTCCGCCCGTACACTTTCTCGCCGCCGATGTAAGTACTCAGCACTTTGATGTTGCGCAGCTGTTCGGCGGGCGCGGTCATCAGGTCTTGTTCCAAAATCACAAAGTCGGCCCATTTGCCGCCTTGCAGCGTGCCTTTCTTCTTCTCCTCGAAAGCGGCCCAGGCGGCCCACTCCGTCATGCCGCGCAGGGCCTGCTCGCGGGTGAGGGCATTTTCGGGCTGAAAACCACCTTTCGGGTAGTTCTTGGCGTCCTGCCGTGCCACGGCCGCATGGAAACCGAACAGCGGATTCAGGGCCTCCACCGGGAAGTCGGAGCCCAAGGCCAGGCGGCCGGTGGCTTTCAGCAAATCCTGGTAGGCGTAGGCGGTTTTCAGGCGCTCGGCGCCCAGCCGCTCGCCGGCCCAGTACATATCGGAGGTGGCGTGGGTGGGCTGCACCGAGGGCACCACGTTGTAGCGGCCAAACTTGGCCACATCGGGGCGGCTTACCACCTGCGCGTGCTCGATGCGCCAGCGGCGGTCGGTTTGGCCGCGCAGTACTTCGGCGTAAATATCCAGCAGGGCACGGTTGGCCGAGTCGCCAATGGCGTGGGTATTCATCTGAAATTTGCTCGCGGCCAGCTCCTTGGCCAGCGCCCGGTATTCGGCCACCGATTGCAACAGGAAACCGGTTTGCTTCGGCCGGTCGGAGTAAGGATGAAGCAAGCAGGCCCCGCGCGAACCCAGGGCGCCGTCGGCGTACACCTTAAACGAGTTTACCGTGAGGCGGTCGGTGAGGTAAGGCCCGCGCCCTAGGTAGTACTGGCGGTTGGCCGGCGAGGGGTTAATCATGCAGTCGAGGCGCAGCTTCAGCTGGTTGGCTTGCTGCATGGAGTCGAGGCGCTCGATCTGGCTGCGCTCCAGGCCGGCATCGGCGAGGCTGGTGAGGCCCAACTCCACGCACTGCGCCTGCGCTTGCAGCAGCAGCTTGGCCGCCTCGGCAGGCGTGGGCTCCGGAATCCTGGCCGAAACCAGATCCACGGCGTTATCGACCAGCAACCCTGTGAGGCGACCTTGGGCATCTTTCTCGATTACGCCACCCGAAATGGGCGTGCGGGCCGTTACACCGGCCAGATCGAGCGCCTTTTGGTTGACGAGGGCCGCGTGGCCATCCACGCGCACGATGAACACGGGTACGTCGGGGAACTGCCGGTCGAGCGAGTCTTTGGTCGGGAACTGCTTCGTGGGCCAGTCGTTCTGGTCCCAGCCGCGGCCTGTGAGCCAGGCGCTTTGCGGGTGCTGCCGGCGCTGGGCGCGCAGCTTGCCCAGCACCGCCCCCCACGACTCGGTGCCCACCAAATCGGCATCGCGCAGACCTAGGGCGTAGCGGTAGAAGTGGCAGTGCGCGTCGTAAAAACCAGGGTAAATGAACTTGCCCTGGGCATCAACTTCTTCCTTGCCGCGGTAGCGCCCGCGCACTTCGTCGGAGGTGCCTACAAACGCGATTTTGCCATCCTGCACGGCAAAGGCCTGCGCTTTGGTAAAGGCCGAATCGACGGTGTACACCGTGGCGTTGTACACGACGAGGTCGGCGGGGTATTTAGCGGAGGGGCAGGCCGTGAGGCCCGCCAGCAGCGGCAGCGCCGCAAGCGGCGCCAGTGCAGGGCGTAGTCGTTGGAGCATGGGCAAGGCGGAGTAAGGCGGCAAGTTAGCCCAAGTCCCAGGCAAAATAAACCGGCCCGCCACCTAGGGCCCGAGGCACCCCGTTGCCAGCCATTGCATCGGTTGCGCCCAGGGGTCCGAAAACAACAACGGTGCCCCGGCCGCCAGGCCAGAGCACCGTTGAGGCACGTCCACAAAATCCGCGAAATCCGAAAAATCCGCCTGAATCCGTGGTCTTATTCGAAGCGCATGTGCTTCACCGATTCGCCGGAGTTCTTCAGCTCCAGCAGCGACTCGATGCCGATTTGCAGGTGCGTGGTAACGTAGTTCGACGTTACGCTCTTGTCGCTCTCGGCGGTTTTCACGCCCTCTGGCGTCATCGGCTCGTCGGATACCAGCAGCAAGGCGCCGTGCGGAATCTCGTTCACGAAGCCCACCACGAAAATGGTAGCCGTTTCCATGTCCACGGCCATGGCCCGGATCTGGCGCAGGTAGTTCTTGAAGTTCTCGTCGTGCTCCCACACGCGGCGGTTGGTGGTGTACACGGTGCCCGTCCAGTAGTCCTTCTCGTGCTTCTTGATCATGGAAGAAACCGAGCGCTGCAAGCGAAACGAAGGCAGAGCCGGGATTTCCGGCGGCAGGTAGTCGTCGGAGGTACCTTCGCCGCGAATGGCCGCGATGGGCAGAATCAGGTCGCCCACTTTGGTTTTGCCCTTCAGGCCGCCGCACTTGCCCAGAAACAGCGCCGCTTTCGGCTTGATGGCCCCGAGTAAATCCATCACGGTGGCAGCCATGGCCGAGCCCATGCCGAAGTTGATGATGGTAATGCCGTTGGCCGTGGCCGTTTGCATGGGCTTGTCGATGCCCTTAATCTCGACGCCGAAATGCTCGGCGAACATGGTTACGTAGTTGATGAAATTGGTCAGCAGAATGTACTGGCCAAAGTCCTCCAGCGGTACCCCGGTGTAGCGGGGCAGCCAGTTCTTGACAATGTCTGATTTGGTCTTCATGGTGTATTGATGGGAAATGCCGGGTAGGTTGGGGTACGGATGCAAAAAAACCGTCGTGCATGATAGTGAACGACGGCTCTGCGGAGCGAAAAAGCGGGTGCAGGAGCCTGTTAGCCGTACCTTTGGAGGTGATGCAAGCGTTGAACCTGCCGCCTTTCGCCTACAAAGTTACGCAATCGGGCCCGAATCTGTTGATCTGGGACGTGCTCCGCCGCCGCAACGTGGTGTGCACCCCCGAAGAATGGGTGCGGCAACACGTTGTAAACTACTTGGTTGAGCACCTGGGGTACCCGCGCGGCCTGCTCAGCCTGGAGCGCGGCCACACCTACAACCAACGCCGCAAACGCACCGATCTGCACGCCCTGGGCCCGGCAGGCCAGCCGCTGCTGCTGGTAGAGTGCAAAGCCGCCAGCGTGCCGCTTACCGCTGATGTGGCTATGCAAATTGCCACCTACAACCAAACGATTGGCGCCCCGCTGCTGCTCGTAACCAACGGCGTGCAGCACTGTTGCTGGCGCGTGCACAGCATCGAGCGCACCACGCAGGCACTTACGTTTATTCCAACCTACGCCGAGGCGCTGGAACTGCTGGAAGTAGCGCGGACTTTGTAGTCCGCGTCCCCGGATAGTAAAATCAATCGTTGCCGTTAGCGCGGTGTAGCGCGGGCTTTAGCCCGCGTGTGCCAGCACGTCGTCGTAGGGCGTAACCGCGCAGCAGCAATCGTTCACGCCAACGCGGGCTGAACCGTAGGAAGGCGTAGCCAAGCCTGCGCTACATTTCCCTAGGTCAGACATTACTATCCGCGGACGCGGACTACAAAGTCCGCGCTACAGTTGTTGGTGCACTGAGCTTCGGATACAAAGTATTATCGAGCAGCCCATTGGTAAAGAACTGCACCAAAGCGCGTAGCTCGTTGCCGTAGGCCTGCTGTTTGTCCCTAGGTGGCTGCGCCAGCGGCTGGGCCGGCAGGCTGTGGGTGCGGTAGGGGTAGAGGCGCACCTGGTTGTCGGTCGTCAGCTCGGTTACGTAGTCGCGGTGCACCAGGTAGTAAGTGTTGCCCGAGAGGAATACCGCACGCCCAGTTACTCGATTGTCGAACACCGAATACCCAAACGGCAGCAGCTGGCTGGCATCGGCGCCAAAGCCTAGGTAATCGAGCACGGTGGCGGGCACATCGGCTTGCTGCGTAATGCGGTGCACATCGGCAGCCGGTAGCTTACCACCGGGGTGAAACAGGAGCAGCGGCGTTTTGTAGGCGCCGAGCAGGTTCTGGTAACCGGGTTGCAGGCTTTGCGAGGTGTGGTCGGCGAGCAGAATGAACAGCGTATTGCGGTACCACGGCTGCTGGCTGGCCGTGGCGAAAAAGCGCTTCAGGGCAAAATCGGTGTAGCCGATGGAGGCATGAATGGGCAGCTCGCCGGGTGCAAAGCGGCCCTGGTACTGCGTCGGCACCGGAAAGGGCTCGTGCGAGGTCAGCGTGAACACCGTTGAGAAAAACGGCTGCCGCTGCTGCGTAAGCTGCCGGGCGAAGTACTGCAGGTACGGCTCGTCGAAAATGCCCCAGTGCCCATCGTAGTCGGGGCTTTTGGCGCCGCGGGGATATTCTTCGAGCCCGTAGTACTGCCGAATGCCCGCTTTGCCGGCAAACACATTGAAGCCCATGGTGCCGTTTTGGGCCCCATGAAAAACCGACGTCGTATAGCCCTGGCGCCCCAGCAGTTCGCCTAAACCGTGCAGCTCGTTTGTCTGAAAGTTGGAGGTGATGTACGGCGACTCCATCAGCCCCGGCAAACCGGCCAACACGGCGGGCAGCGCCTCAATGGAACGGCGGCCGTTGGCGTAGTGCTCCCGAAACAGCAGCCCCTGCGTGGCCAGCGAATCGAAGAAAGGCGTGTAGCTGCGCTGGCCCGGGTTTTCGATGCCGTTGTACTCCGAGGCAAAGCCTTCCACCAGCAAAATCACCACGTTATCGGGGCGGGTGGCGGTGGGCTGCGGGCGCGGCGCGGGGTAGCTGGCACCTAGGGCCTGCTGCAAGGCGGCCGGCGTGGCAAAGTAGTCACGCCGCTCCAACACCTTCTGCCCAAAGCTTTTGATAAAGGTAAAGGTGCTGTTGAGGGCCAGATGACCCAGGCTCGGCGGCGTCTGCACGAAGGCGTGGCCGGGCCGCAAGGGTTTCAGCTGCAGCCCTCCGCGGATGCCCAGCACTGCCAGGCCAGCCACCAGCGCTACCGCTAGCATGGTGCGAGCCATGCGGCGCAGCGGGTTAGCCGCGTTAGCTGGCGCCGGCGCGGCTTTGGGCATGGGGTAGAAGTACCACAGCAAGCCAAACAGCACCGCAAACGGCGGCACCAAAAACCAGTAGTGCCACACCAGCTGCCCGGCCTGCCGCTCAATGTCGCCGGTAATGGTGAACAGCTCATCGGAGGTGCGCCGCCCGATGAATTTGAAGTACTGGCTGTCGATGATGTTCAGGACCAGCCCCGGGGCGTTGAGCGTGAGGTACACGCCCCGCAGCGTGCGCTGCCAGGTGCGCCCGTATGCTGGTATCAGCGAGAGCAGCAAGAACGGAAAGTTTAGCAGCAAAAGCGCCGATAAATCGAACCGGAAACCGTGCCAGAACGCCCACAACGTTTGCGCCGCGGAGGCCTCGGCAAACACGCTATAGTTGGCCGCATAAAACCCGCCGCGCAACAGCAGGTAAGCCGCCAGCAGCAGCGCAAAGCGCCGGAGCAGCAGTTGCAGCAAAAATGAGGGCATACGAGGAGGAAGGAAAAAGTTAGGGAGTTGAGGAGTTTGTGAGTGGGAGAGTTTATGAGTTGAAGAGTTGATGCGTTCGTTTCGCGCCACTCTTTACCCTAAACCCGCCAACTCATAAACTCCTCAACTCCCTAACTCACAAACTGCTAATAGTCTTTACGCAGACGAATTTTCTGGCCGGGCTTGAGGCGGCGGATCTGCTGATACAGGTTGGCCAACGAGCCCAGGCGCACATCCACGGGCATGCGCGTCAGGTTGAAGTTTTCGTTTTCAGCCTTGATGCAGTTGGGCGGGTACACGGCCAGCAGCTCGCCCGGTTGCAGCACGGCTCCTAGGTTCGTGAACATCGAAACGGCCTGCAGGTCGAGGGCTTGGTCGGGGTACAGCTCCACGCCGCGAATAAACCGCACGAAGTCTACGCCCAGGTTTTCCATTTCGCCGGTTTCGGTATCGAGCCACCACACCTCGCCGCGGCGCAGCAGAAACTGATTGCCCACCGCATCCTGGGCGAAAGGCAGGTCGCTTTGCTTTACGCTGGCGTAGGTGCGCCAAAATGCATTTTCGCCCTGCCAGGCCTCGCGCAGCGAGTGCCAGGCCGGCTCGTGGCAGCAACCCCGAATGTGCAGGCCGCCCAGAAAAGCAACCATGCCATTGTGCTGCAGCATAAAGGCTTGCATCTCAAAAGGCAGCAGCTTAAAGGTAGCCGAATCGGAAATGGGCTCGCCGATGTAGGTGATGTCTTGCATCGCGGAGAAAGAAGGTATTCGAGTTAGCAAAAAGCCTCCCTTGTAGGGGAGGCTTTTTTAAGGGTGAAGGAGTAGTGAGGAAGGAAGAAGGCAGAACAGGGGTGATTGGGCCCGTAAACGCAATCTTCCTTCCTCACTATTCCTTCTTAATTCACTTACGCGTGGGCAGGCTCCAGGATCTTGCTCACGTTGGTGAGCGGCAGGCCCCAAGCCTCGGCTACGCCTTTGTACACCACCTCGCCGTTTACCACGTTCAGGCCCAGGCGCAACGAAGCGTCGCGCAGGCAGGCCTCGCGCCAGCCCAGGTTGGCCAGCTTAATGGCGTAGGGCAGGGTAGCGTTGGTGAGGGCCAGGGTAGAGGTGTAGGGCACCGCGCCGGGCATGTTGGCTACGCAGTAGTGCACCACATCGTCGATGATGAAGGTGGGGTTCTCGTGCGTGGTGGGGGTGCAGGTTTCGATGCAGCCACCTTGGTCAACGGCAACGTCAACCACTACGGCGCCGGGCTTCATGTCCTTCAGCATCTCGCGCGTAACAAGGTGCGGAGCCTTAGCGCCCGGAATCAGTACGGCGCCGATGATCAGATCGGCCTCCTTGATGGCAGCGCGGATGTTGTAGTCGTTCGAGTACTGCGTCACCACGTTCTTCGGCATGATGTCGTCGAGCTCGCGCAGACGGTTCAGGCTGATGTCCATGATGGTAACCTGCGCGCCGAAGCCGGCAGCTACTTTAGCGGCGTTGGTGCCTACCACGCCACCGCCCAGGATGAGCACCTGCGCCGGACGTACGCCGGGTACGCCACCTAGCAGAATGCCGCGGCCTTTCAGCGGCTTCTCGAGGTACTTAGCGCCTTCTTGCGGAGCCATGCGGCCAGCCACTTCGCTCATGGGCACCAGCAGGGGCAGCGAGCGGTTGGGCAGCTCTACGGTTTCGTAAGCCAAGCAGGTAGCCTTGCGCTCGATCATGGCGTGCGTCAGCTCCTCCGACGAGGCAAAGTGGAAGTAGGTGAACAGCAGCTGGCCTTCGCGGATGAGCTGGTACTCCTCCTGGATGGGCTCCTTCACCTTCACGATCATCTCGGCCTGGCCGTACACATCGGCGATGGTGGGCAGCAGCATAGCGCCAGCCTGCTCGTAATCGGCATCGGAGAAACCGCTGCCTTCGCCAGCGCTGGTTTGCACATATACCGTGTGGCCCGCCTTGCGGAATTCGGCCACGCCGGCGGGCGTAACGCCCACGCGGTTTTCGTTATTCTTAATTTCCTTCGGTACGCCGATGATCATGGGAAATATGGTGGGATGTGATGACGGGGAAAAGTGGCCGCAAATATAGGCAATGCCCGCCGCCCGGCGTTCGGTCGAGCTACCTCAAAAGGCCAGCTTGTTGCTCTGGATTTCGACGAACGTGGCGCGGTGCCCTTTGGGGCCGTACACCTTGGGGTGGTAAAGCAGCTGCAGCTGATATTGTTTGCCGGCCTCGCGCCGCTCGCCCGCAAAAGCACTCATGGGCAAATCGTAGGTGGCGCGGTAAGTGCCGCGCGGCGGTAGGGTGATGCGCACATCCTTGCCGCGGCGCATGTGCATTTGCCAGGCCCTAGGTGCCCCGTCGATGTAGGCCACGGGCAGGGTGGCCTGGGGCCGTGCCGGGCTGGATACCACGTAGGGCTCGTCGTTGGTGTTGATGAGCTCCAGGGCTACCCGCACGGTATCGAGCGTAGTAGCCGGCGTGATTTTCGGTAGCCGAATACGCAGCTGCAAGCCATACTGCGGCGTGGCCTGGGGCACCTGAATATTACGGACGCAGCCGCTGCCCAGCACGGCCGCACTTGCCAGACCTAGGAACAAGGGTAAAGAAACACGCATCGGGTAGGGTAGAGGTTGTTGAGGGAGGAACGCGCAAAATGCACCTAGGCGGGCACTACAAAAAATGATGCCACGACGGTTGAGGTCGTGGCATCAGCAAGAAATTAGCAGGTCAATAAGCCTGTCATGTCGAGCGGAGCGAGATATCTGAGGTCCTGACGTGAGAAGGTCCTTTCTGCGTCAGGATGACAATACTATCCGGCGAGATGTCTCGGCAAGCTCGACATGACGGCCGTTGTGCTTGTTGCTGGCGCATCCCAAGCAGGCAAGACGCAGCCAGTTATCCGCGGTCCTACTTAAACGGTACCGCCGCGGCGCCTTCTTTCAGCATGCTTTGCTGCGAGAGGCTTTGTACCACGTTGGCTTTGAGGGTGATGGTAGCGTCGGGGCCGGTGATGTCGTTGGAGTGCAGCGTTACCACATCGGCCATTTGGCCAATCTGGCGCTGGGCGTACTGCAGCTCGATGGTAGCCGACTCGCCGGGCTTCAGGGCTTTGGGCTGGTTGCGCAGCGATACGCAGTAGCAGTTGGAGGTAATCGAGCCCAGCTGCAGGTCGCTCTTGCCGGTGTTCTTTACTGTGAACTTGGCCGTGAGCTGCTGGCCCGATTCCATCTTGCCGAAGTCGTGCAGCTTGCGGTCGAGGGTGAGTTTGGGTGACTTGGCAATTTGCGCGGCCGTGTAGCTCTTGGCCATTTCGGCTTTGTCAACCACAGCACCTTTAATGGTCAGTACCAGCGTAGGCGTAGCAGCGTTGCTCGTCACGGTTACGGTTTTGTTGAACTGACCCGGGCGGCCGGCGCTGTTGTAAGCGGCCCGAATAAAGCCGGTTTTGCCGGGCATCACGGGCGTTTTTGTCCAGTCGGGGGTGGTGCAGCCGCACGATGCCTGCACATTCGCAATTACCACGGGCTGGTTGCCGGTGTTCTTGAACTTGAACTCGTGGGTGGCCACGCTGCCCTCGGCCACGTTGCCGAAGTCGTGCATGGTTTGAGTAAACTCGAGCACACCCTGGGCCGAAGCACCTAGGGCCGTGAGCAGCAGGCACAAGCCCAGCAGCGAGGTAGTAAGGGTACGAAGCATAGCAAAAAGGCGTAAATGAATGACTAAAGGCTGCGTGCTCAGGCATTAATCGGTGCACCCAGGGGCCCGAACGGCAAGGTAAAACAGCCTCAGCAAATATAATCAGAAGCCCGAACCTAACGGTCGTTTGCCGGGCCTCGACTTTGCGTGCCGCTTTTGCGTACTTTTGAGGGCCCGCCGGCCTCGGCGGGCCGCCCGCACCCATCCGGCGGGTGTCCGCTCCGTCTACTTTTTCCCGACGACCAACTGCATGTCCACTGCCGAATCGGCCGTAGCTTCGGCCGCCGCCACGCTTAGCAAAGAAGAACTGCTCCGCGACTACCGCCTAGGGTGGGAAAGCCGCCAGGCCTCGCTCACGGGCCGCAAGGAAGTGTTTATGGGCAAAGCCAAGTTCGGCATCTTCGGCGACGGCAAAGAGCTGCCGCAGCTGGCTATGGCGCGTGCTTTCCGCCCCGGCGACTTCCGCTCGGGCTACTACCGCGACCAAACCTTCATGTTCGCTACGGGCGAGCTGACGCTGCAGCAGTACTTCGCCCAGCTCTACGCGCACCCCGACGCCGAAGCCGAGCCCGCCACCGCCGGCCGTGCCATGAACGGCCACTTCGCCACGCGCTTCCTCGACGAAGACGGCAACTTCAAGGCCCTCGTCGACAGCAAAAACTCCTCGGCCGATATTTCGCCTACCGGCGGGCAGATGCCGCGCCTGCTGGGTTTGGCCTACGCCTCCAAGCTCTTCCGCCAAAACCCCGAGCTGCAGCAGTTCACGCAGTTTTCGCGCAACGGCGACGAGGTAGCCTTTGGTACCATCGGCAACGCTAGCACCTCGGAGGGCATGTTCTTCGAGGCCATCAACGCGGCCGGCGTGCTGCAAGTACCCATGCTGATGAGCGTGTGGGACGACCACTACGGCATTTCGGTTCCGGCCGAGTACCAAACCTGCAAGCAAAGCATTTCCGAAATCCTAGGTGGCTTCCAGCGCAACGCGCCGGGCGAGCAGGGCTTCGAGATTTTTGTGGTGAAAGGCTGGGACTACGCCGCCCTCGTTGATACCTACCAGCGCGCCGCCGAGGTGTGCCGCCGCGAGCACGTGCCCGTGCTGGTGCACGTAACCGAACTTACGCAGCCGCAAGGCCACTCGACCTCGGGCTCGCACGAGCGTTACAAAAGCAAAGACCGCCTCACCTGGGAGCAGGAGTACGACTGCATGCGCCAAATGCGCCAGTGGATGCTGCAGGAAGGCCACGCTACTGAGGCGGAGCTCGACCAGATTGAGAACGAAGCCAAGGATGCCGTGCGCAAAGCGCGCGCTGCGGCTTGGGAAGCGTTCTTCAACCCCATCGTGGCCGAGCGCAACGAAGCCGTGCAGCTGCTCAACAACCTCGCTACCGAAACCGGCCGCGAAAACGAGCTGCACGAGCTGATTCACCAGCTTGAGCACAACCCCACGCCCATCCGCGCCGATATCATGCGCGCCGTGCGCCGCTCGCTGCGCCTCGTGCGCGACGTAAAGCGCTCCGGCGCCCGCAGCGAGCTGCGCCGCTGGCACGAGCAAGCCGTGGCCGAAAACGCCGACCGCTACAACTCGCACTTGTTCAGCCAGAGCGAAGAATCGGCGCTGAATGTGGAAGAGGTGAAGCCCGAGTTTGCCGCCGATGCCCCGCAGGTCGACGGCCGAGAGGTATTGCAAGCCTGCTTCGACGCCATTTTGGCCCGCGACCCGCGCGTGTTTGCCATCGGCGAAGACGTTGGCCGCATCGGCGACGTAAACCAGGCTTTTGCCGGCCTACAGGAGAAGTACGGCGAGCTGCGCGTTACCGACACCGGTATCCGCGAGTGCACCATTGTGGGCCAGGGCATTGGCGCGGCCATGCGCGGCCTGCGCCCAATCACCGAAATCCAGTACCTCGATTACCTGCTGTACGCCATTCAGATTTTGTCGGACGACCTGGCCTCGCTGCAGTACCGCACCAAAGGCGGCCAAAAAGCCCCGCTGATTGTGCGCACCCGCGGCCACCGCCTCGAGGGCATCTGGCACAGCGGCTCGCCCATCCAAATGATTCTGGGTTCGATCCGGGGTATGCACTTGTGCGTGCCGCGCAACATGACGCAGGCCGCCGGTTTCTACAACACCTTGTTGAAGAGCGACGAGCCCGCCATCGTGATTGAGCCGCTGAACGGCTACCGCCTGAAGGAGCGCATCCCGAGCAACATCGGCGAATTCACGCTGCCCCTAGGTGTACCCGAAGTGCTGAAACAAGGCACCGACATCACCATCGTAACCTACGGCTCCATGTGCCGCATCGTGCTCGATGCCGCTGCGCAGCTGGAGCAAGTAGGCATTTCGGTGGAGGTAATCGACGTGCAAACCTTGCTGCCCTTCGACCGCGAAGGCGTGGTTCTGGAGTCGATCAAGAAAACCTCGCGCGTGCTGTTTGCCGACGAAGACGTGCCCGGCGGCGCCACGGCCTACATGATGCAGCAGGTAGTGGACGAGCAAGGCGGCTACCGCTACCTCGATTCGCAGCCGCGCTGCCTGGCGGCGCAGGCCCATCGCCCGCCCTACGGCTCCGATGGCGACTACTTCTCGAAGCCCAACGCCGAAGACGTGTTCGATACGGTGTACGAGCTGATGCAGGAGGTGGAGCCGCAGCGCTTCCCCGACATTTACTAGGCCTGGCTTGTGGTTTTGAGCTAGCTGTCATTTCGAGCGAAGCGAAAAATCTGGGACTGACAACTAAATGGTTTCAACCCAGATTTCTCGCTTCGCTCGAAATGACAACGAGCTAGGTGCCCAAAGCAAACCGCCCCGCTGCCAGCATTGCCGGCGGCGGGGCGGTTGCATTCGGTGCTTAGCCCGGCAAGTACCTAGGGCAAGGTCAGCTCGTCGGTGGTGATGACGTTGCTTTCGTGCAGGGCGCGGTCCACGATCTGAATGTTGAACTTGATTTTGGTGCCGGGCCGGAAGTTGGGGTCGGTGATGGTGAAGCCGATGCCTTTGTAGATTTCGTAGGTCAGGTCGCCGCGAATGGGCTGGCTTTTCTCGTTGGGCTCCAGCATGCGCGGAAACCGGCCGTTGAACGGAATCGACGGAATGTATTGCTGGTAAATGCCGCTGCTGTTCTGCCGGAACATCGTGATGAAGTAATTCTGGCTGAAGCGGCCCGCGTTGAAGGGCGGCGACTGAATGTCTTCTTCCGAAAGCCCCAGGTCGCCGTCGCCATCTTTGTAGGTTACGGTTACATAAATGCGGTTGTAGGGCGTTTCGCCGGTGGTGGGCGTTACGCGCTCGGCCGTAATGCTCTTAAACTGAATAGAAGGCGTGTCCGGGTAATCCGGGGCATCGTCGCAGGCGGTAAGCGCCCATGCAGCGGCCACTGCCAGTAAGCTCGTGAGTAAACGTATGCGCAGCATAGGGAAAAAGCTAAGCAGGTGCTGCCGATATCCGGCCCGAAAAAGTACGCATTTTACTACCACACAACGCAGCACCCGCACATTTGTTATGCCCTTGCTTAACCCACGCCCGGCCCGATGAGTTTCCGCGCTGCATACCTCCAGCAACTAGCCACCATCAGCCCCGAAACGGCCGAGGCATTGGCGCTGAAGCTGTTTCAGTACCAGGCCCGGTACTGCGCACCCTACCGCGCCTGGCTTGGTGCCCTGGGTTGCCAGCCGGCGCAAGTTCAGCGTTTGGTTGAGGTACCCTTTCTGCCCATCGAGTTCTTCAAAACGCAGGACGTAGTTACCGTTGAACCCACCGATGCGTGGCAACCAGCGCAGGTGTTTCGCAGCAGCGGCACCACGCAAATGCAGCGCAGCCGCCACCTCGTGCGCGACCCAGATCTGTACCACCAACACGCCCAGCGGTTGTTCGAGCAGCAATACGGCCCCCTGGCGGAGTGGGCGTTTCTGGCGCTGTTGCCCTCATACCTGGAGCAAGGCGAATCGTCGTTGGTGGCGATGGTAGAGCACTTTGTGCGCGCCTCGGGCCAGCCGCAGCAGGAGGCCTTCTTCCTGCACGACCACGCCGCCCTGCTGCGGGCCCTGGAGGAGGCGCACCACCTAGGCGGCCGCAAAATCATGCTGATCGGGGTGACGTACGCCTTGCTTGATTTGGCCGCCTCCTACCCCAATCACCCTGCGCTGCGCCTGCCTACAGCAGTACTAGAAACGGGCGGCATGAAGGGCCGCCGCCGCGAAATGATTCGGGAGGAACTGCACGCCGAACTGGGCGCTGCTTTCGGAAAGGAGGTCATTCATTCCGAATACGGCATGACGGAGCTGCTCTCGCAGGCCTACAGCCCCGGCAACGGCCGCTTCTTCGCCCCGCCGGCCTTGCAGGTGCTGTTGCGCGAGCCCACCGACCCGTTCAGCGCCAACTTCGAGCGTGCCTCCGGCGCCATCAACGTGGTCGATTTAGCCAACATCGATAGCTGCGCCTTCATTGAAACCCGCGACCTAGGGCGCCGCCACCCCGATGGCAGCTTTGAGGTGCTCGGCCGCCTCGATAACTCCGATATCCGCGGCTGCAGCCAATTAGCTGGTTAAAAGCTACCGCGCCGAGCAATATAGAGCTGCTTTTTGCTGGATTTTGCCCTTGAAGCCATTATCTTATAGATAGTTGTGGGTGTCAGAGTAAACAGTGTAAAGCCATGAAAGCTCAATTGACAACGGTTTCCCTATTCGTTTTGCTAGGCTGCCTCCCAGCGCTGGGGCAAACTACCGCCGCCGATACGGCACGGGCTCGTCTGCTGATGCAAAAGCAGCGCACCGATGCCACCAAGGCAGCGCTGGACGCGCAAAAACGCCAAGCCGAGGCCAGCCGCGAGTCGGCCAAAGCAGCCAAGGCCGAACTGCAAAAGCAGGAAGAAGTCATGGAGCAACAAAAGCGGCAGCTTAAGGAGCAGGAGCAGGCTGCCAAGCAACAACGCCAACAGCAAAAAACCGTTGAGCAGCAGCTGAAGGAGGAAAAACGCCAACTGCGCGAGCAGAAAAAGCAAGCCAAAGACGCACTCTGATGCTGCTCGCTGTACGACGAGATGAACGCAAAAACGCCGGCTGGATAGGCCGGCGTTTTTTGTTGGGGTGCAAGCACGGAGCGGTTACTTGCCCGAAAACGTGCGGGCGTCGTCTTCGCTGATGGGGTCGCCGCCCATAATCACGAGGCGTTCCACCACGTTGCGCAGCTCGCGGATGTTGCCGCGCCAGTCGAGGCTCTGCAGGTACTGCATGGCATCGGGGGCGATGCGCTTGGGCTTGTTGCCGTAATCGTTGGCAATGTCGGCCAAGAACTTATCGGCCAGCGCCGGGATATCGTCGCGGCGGTCGTTGAGGGCCGGCACCTGAATCAGGATTACCGACAGGCGGTGGTACAAATCCTCGCGGAAGTTACGGTCGGCAATTTCCTGCAGCAGGTTTTTGTTGGTGGCCGCCAGCACGCGTACGTTCACCGAAATTTCCTTTTCGCCGCCCACGCGGGTAATCTTGTTTTCCTGGAGGGCGCGCAACACCTTGGCCTGGGCCGAGAGGCTCATGTCGCCGATTTCGTCGAGGAACAGCGTGCCGCCATCGGCCTGCTCAAACTTGCCGATGCGTTGCTTTACGGCCGAGGTAAACGAGCCTTTCTCGTGGCCGAACAGCTCCGATTCAATGAGCTCCGACGGAATGGCCGCGCAGTTTACCTCGATGAGTGGGCCGTTGGCGCGGTTGCTCTGCTCGTGTATCTGGCGGGCTACCATTTCCTTACCAGCGCCGTTGGGGCCGGTGATGAGCACGCGGGCATCGGTGGGGGCTACTTTGGCAATGGCCTTGCGCACGCTTTCCAACGCGGCCGAGTCGCCCACCATTTCGGAGTTCTTGGCAATCTTCTTTTTCAGCGTTTTGGTTTCGGTAACCAGCTTGGTGCGGTCGAGGGCGTTGCGCACGGTTACCAGCAGGCGGTTGAGGTCGGGTGGCTTCGGAATGAAATCGAAGGCCCCTTTTTTGGTGGCATCCACGGCCATTTCGATGTTGCCGTGCGCCGAAACCATAATAAAAGCGGTATCGGGCGAAATCTTCTGGGCGCGTTCCAGCACCTCGAGGCCGTCCATCTTGGGCATTTTTACGTCGCAGAGGACCACGTCGTATTTGTCCTTGATGAGCATATCCAGGCCCGCGGGTCCGTCTTCGGCTTGGTCGACGGTGTAGTTCTCAAACTCCAGGATTTCCTTGAGCGTGTAGCGAATGGCTTTTTCGTCGTCGATGATGAGGATGCGGGGCATGGAATCAGGGTAAGTCAGTCGGGGGTCGAAAGTAACGAAAAGGAGGGCGTTGTAATTATACGCTGAAAACCTCCACCGTGGCAGGCATCTGCTACCTTCGCCCGCTGTTTGCCTGCCGGTAAGTGCCTGCGCACACGCTCAGCCCTAGGTGCTACGGGGGTAATTCTGCCAAACAGCCCGAAAACCCGGCTGTTCGTTTTCATCCGAAGGCCGTAAAAGTCAGCTGCCAAACCCGTTTACCGAATTCTACTACCCCATGAAAAACGCTGTTCCGCGTTACCTGCTGCTGTCGGCGGCACTGGTCGGGAGCCTGTCTTTGTTTGCGCTCAAGCCCGAGGAGCGCGTAGTGCCCGATGCCAACAACGCCGGCCTGAAACTACCCGAAGGCTTTGGTGCCCTGGTAGTGGCCGAAACCGGTGGCCGTGCCCGGCACATTGCCACCACGCCGCAAGGCACCATCTTCGTTAAGCTGAACCGCCCCAACGCCAGCGGCAACGGCATCTTGATGCTGCGCCCCGGCGCAGGCGGCAAGGCCGAAGTAGCGAGTGGGTTCGGCAAATACGGCGGCACGGGCATTGTGGCCAAAAACGGCTACCTCTACGCCTCGTCCGACCAGGAGGTGTTTCGCTACAAGCTAAACGAGAAGGGCGAGGTAACGAACCCCGATAAGCCCGAGAAGATTGTAACGGGCCTGATTAACCGCCGCCAGCACGAAAGCAAATCCATCGCGCTCGACAACGACGGCAACCTGTACGTGAACATTGGCGCGTACTCCAACTCGTGCCAGGTAAACGACCGGCAGCGTGGCTCCCTAGGTCGGCCCAACTGCCCCATGCTCGATTCGGCCGGGGGCATCTGGCAGTTTCGGGCCGATAAGCTGAACCAGAGCTATGGCAACGGGACGCGCTACGCCACCGGCCTGCGCAACGTGGTGGGCCTCGACTGGAGCCCGCAGGCCAACCAGCTGTTTGTGATGCAGCACGGCCGCGACCAGCTGCACGACAACTTCCCCGAGCTCTACAACACCAAACAATCGGCGGAGCTGCCGGCCGAGTGCATGTACGCTCTCAAAAAGGGCGACAACGCCGGCTGGCCCTACACCTACTACGACGGCCAGCAGCAGAAGCTGATGCAGGCCCCCGAGTACGGCGGCGACGGTAAAAAAGAGGCCACCGGTAACTACCTGCTGCCGGCGGCGGCCTACCCCGCGCACACCGCACCCAACGCGCTGCTGTTCTACACGGGCACCATGTTCCCCGAGAAGTATCGGAACGGCGCCTTCATCGCCTTCCACGGCTCCTGGAACCGCGCCCCCGAGCCCCAGAAAGGCTACTACGTGGTGTTCCAGCCTTTCAAGGATGGGAAACCTTCTGGCGACTGGGAAGTGTTTGCCGACAACTTCGCGGGCGACGCCGCCAAAGCCGCTGCGGGCCGCCCCGACCACAAGCCCTGCGGCCTCGCCCAAGGCCCCGACGGCTCCCTTTATATCACCGATGACAAGAAGGGCACCTTATATCGCATCGTGTACAACAAAAAGTAAATGGCTTCAACTAAGCTGATTCTTGTGGCCCTAGGTCTGGTAGCAATAGGCACCAGCTCGGCAGCCGCTCAACAAAAACCGACTGCCAAGGCCAAACCAACCGCTGCCAAAGCAAAGCCCGCCGGGGCAGCCGTGTCGGCGGCTACGCTGGCCGCGGGCAAAACCGTGTACACCCAAAACTGCCTCACCTGCCACATGGCCGATGGGGGAGGCGTGGAAACGATGAACCCGCCGCTCAGCAAAACAACTTGGGTGCTCGGCGACAAAACCCGCCTGGTAAAGGTGGTGCTGAATGGCCTCGAGGATGTTGACATCGACGGCGAAGAGTACCGCAACGTGATGCCCGCGCAGCCCCACCTCACCGATCAGCAAATTGCCGACGTGCTGACTTACGTGCGCAACAGCTTCGGCAACAAAGCCTCGGCCGTTTCAGCCGCCGAGGTAAAAGCCATTCGGGCTGCTAACAAGAAGTAGCGTGTTAGAGCTAAGGCTAGGATTGAGGTTACAGCTAGTTCCCCTCCTCAGATGAATTCCGCGCATCGAGCGGCGTGGGCTAGGGGTGGTTGAAAAGCTAGAGCTAAAACTACCTAGGACTGCTTCCCGCGTCTGTCATGCTGAGCTTGCCGAAGCATCTCTACCGCTTCGCCAGATACGAGCCTCAACGAAGCGGTAGAGATGCTTCGGCAAGCTCAGCATGACGACCCGTTCAGAGGCGTTCAACGACCAGTCAACCACCCCCAGCCCCTCCTCATCTGAGGAGGGGAACTAGTCTTAGCTCTAGTTGGCATCCATTGGGCTTCGCAACCCCAAACATGTCTTTAAAGCAAAACCGGCCGCCGCTGCACTTGCAACGACGGCCGGTTTTGTGTTTTTGGTGATGCGCCTGTAAGCCGGGTTCTGTCCGCCACCCCGCGAAGGGCAGCGGCCCCACCATTTATCTAGGCCCACACTCGCGCGTGGGCTCCATCAGCCTACCCGCCGACAACGAGCGAGCCGCTCGTTGCGGGACCGAAGCCCCGCCTGCCGGCCTATTTGGCCTTTCAACCCCTGAGGTTTACCCAGCCGGAACGGTTGCCCGCCCGCTGGTGCGCTCTTACCGCACCTTTTCACCCTTACCGGTTAGGGCTTAAGAACTTATGGTGCTTGGAGTCGTTCAGCCAAGTCCCTAAGCTTTTTACCTAAGCTCAAACAGGCGGTAGTTTTCTGTGGCACTGGCTGTCCGGCGGCCGTCGCCCGCCGCCGTCCTTCCCGTTAGGAAGCAGGGTGCTCTGCGTTGCCCGGACTTTCCTCTCCGCTCCCGACCTAGGCCGGTTGCGCAGCGGTGGGGCGGCGCATCACTTGCGGGCAAAGGTAATTTATTCTTTCTTTCTTGGTTCGTCTGTCATCCTGAGCACAGCGAAGGACCTTATCACGTTTGGTAGTAATCAACCAAACGTGATAAGGTCCTTCGCTGTGCTCAGGATGACAGCAGGGTCGTTCTACTTTCCTTCCCACACATTGTCCTGCGGGTAGCTATCCGGCACGTAAGTACTACCCAGCTTCACCTGCTTCACGGCTTTGTCGCCGGGTACTTGCACGGTTATGGACCTAGGCGCCGACTCCCACACGCCGATGTTGCGGTGCACTTGCTGCGTAGTGCCGTCGGCGTAAGTCACAGTCAAATCCACGGGAACGGGCTTGCTGCCTTTTGCTTCCACTACCACATCGTAGCTGGCGCCTTGCTTGGTTACGCTGGCAATGCCTAGGTCGGGGTAGCCGCCGTCGAAGAACCAGCGCTGCCAGAACCAGTTGAGGTTGCGGCCGGCCCCGGCGTTCATCGAGTTGAAGAAGTCGAAGGGCATGGGGTGCTTGCCGTTCCAGTTCTGGATGTAGGTGTGCAGCGCCTTCGTGAACAGCTCGTCGCCTAGGAGGTCGCGCACGTAGAGGTAACCCAGGGCCGGCTTGGGGTAGGAGTTCAGGAAAAAAGCCGTGCCGGTTTGCTGGGTGCTGAGCGTGGTGATGGGCATGTCGGCCTCAGTGGCGGCGGCGCGGGCGTAGGGCAGCACGCCGTAATCGTCCACCAGCTTCGGGTCGATGATGCTCGAAATAACCCACTCGCCGATGGTCGCCCAACCCTCGTCCATCCAACCGTACTTGGTTTCGTTGATGCCCATGTAGAAGGGGAACATCGTGTGGAAGATTTCGTGGTCGGTGAGGGTAATAGCGTCGGCGCGGGTTTCCACGGGGTTGTCGTTCACCATCATGGGATACTCCATCTGGTCGAGGCCGTTGAACACGGTTTCATGGGAGTAGGGGAAGGGCCACTTCGGAAAGGTGTAGCTCATGGCCTCCACGGTTTTGCGGCCGAAGTGCACCACCTCCTCAAAATCCTTGTGCTTGGGGTTGTACACGGCATCCACGCGGGTGCGCCGCTTGGTTTTCGGATCGACTACCAGGCTCGTCGACTGCCACACGTAATGGTCGGAGGTGGCAAAGGCGAAGTCGGGCACGTTCCTGGCCTCGAAGCGCCAGGTGTTTTGGGCGTTGCCGGCCGTGATGTCGCGGCGCTGGGCATCGGCTTCGTCGATGATTTTTACCACCGCGTCTTTGCGCTCGGCGTCGCGCAGGCGCTTGGCGTATTTCTTCGTGAGCACCTCGGAGGCGTTCTGCAGGTCGCCGGTGGCCCACACCACGTAGTCTTTGGGCACCGTAATGGCCGCCGAGAAGTTGCCGAAGTCGTTGTAGAACTCCTGCTGGCCGTTGTAGGGCAGCTTGTTCCAGCCGTCGATGTCGTCGTACACGGCAATGCGCGGGAAGAAGTACGCCACGAAGTGCGAACCGGGCTCCACCTCGCCGGTGCGCGTGTGCGAGCCTTGGTTAAGCGTGTAGGAGTACGTTACCGATACCTTGGCCTGCTGCCCGGCGCCGAGGGCCTGCGGCAGCAGCACCTGCATGTTGGTAGCGTCGATGTTCAGTTTGCCTAGGTCGAGGGCCTGCCCGTTGATGGTCAGCTGCTCAATCTTCACGCCTTCGCTTACATCTTCGGGCCGGATGCTGCTGGCCCGCGCCGCGCCCTTTTTGTAAAGGTTTGGGTAGAGCTTAAACCACAGCTGATTTAGCTCGTCGGGGCTGTTGTTGAAGTAGGTGATATCGACGGTGCCGGCCACCAGGCGCGTGGTAGGGTCGAAGTTGATGCGCAGGTTATAATCGGCCGCGTTTTGCCAGTACTTGGGACCAGGCTTGCCGTCTTCGGCGCGGGTGCCTTTGGCGTAGGTGGCCTGCAGGTTGCGCGGTACCGGCAGCCCAGGTGCTGCGGGCTGCTGCGCGAAAGTGGGGAGGGTGCTGAGGGCTAGGAGCGAGGCGGCAAGGAGGCCGGGTAGGTTCATCGGGGTGGAAGAAGAGCGGTGTGTATTGTCATCCTGACGAAGGAAGGACCTTGCCACGTCGGGCGCCGTCAGGATTGCAAGAATTCTCTTGCAGGGTTCAAGGTATCGATCAAAGCGTCTTTTTTCGCCCGCGTCCAGCCTTTCAATTCCTTCTCGCGGGCAATGGCGTTAAGGCTATTCTGATGCTCCTCGAAGTAGAGCAAGTTGTAGCAGAAATACTTACCCGCAAAAGTGCCTGGTTCGCCGCGGTTGGCGTAGTGCTGCGCGAGGCGGTTTGCTAAGTCGTTTGTTACGCCGATGTACAGAACTGTTTTGCGGGGTTGGTAGAGATATAGACGTAATAGGGCATTGCAGATTTTAGATGTGATAAGTGATACTGTCATCCTGAGCACAGCGAAGGACCTTATCACGCCAGGTAGTAATTACTATCTCGCGTGATAAGGTCCTTCGCTTTGCTCAGGATGACAGCGTAAACAACGGCTCGTTTTTGCGTGAGAAGGTCCTTCGCTTAGGCTCAGGATGACAGCACCTAGGGCAAACTCCCTACTTCAGCCGCACCAGCGTAGCGCCGTAGCCGAATTTCTCTTTGCGGGCTTCCTCGAAGAACTTGATGTCGCGGTTGCGGCTCAGGCGCTTATGCAGCTCCTTGCGCAGCGTGCCGTTGCCGGTGCCGTGGATGAACACGATTTCGTGCATGTTGGTGGCCAGGGCCCGGCTGAGCGCATCCTCAAAGGCGTTTACCTGCAGCTCCAGAATAGCGGTGTTGCTCAGGCCTTCGGTGCCGCCTTCGGGTTTTAGGGCCTCCAGGTGCAAGTCAACCTCGTGGGGCGGGGCCACAATTGCTTTCAAGGGCTCCTGCTTGGGAGCGGGTACTACGGTTTTGGCGTCGCCGCGCAGTTTGTCGGCAATTTGGTCGCGCAGCTTCACGGGGTCGACGGCGGCGGGGGCAGCAGCGGGCTTGGGCTCGTCGGTGGTGGGCACCGGAATGGGCGCTACCGGTTTTTCATCGAGCTGAAACAGGAAGGCCTCGCGCTTGATAACCGGCGCCTCGCGGCGGCTGGAGTAGAACGAGCTGGCCTTGAACGACACGCGCTTAACCAACGTCTCGAACAGGGTAGGCGCGTTCGGCTGCGAGGGCAGCAGCTGCACCACGGCCGTGCTCCACTGGTCGAAGTCCTTGAGGTGCCGATGACCTAGGGGCTGGCTTACCGCTTTGGGGGCCAGCTTATCAGAAGCCAGGGCGCGGTACTGCCCGTTGCGCTCCTCGCCAAAGGTAAAGAGCACGTCGGCATCGGTGTTGTTGATGAGGTGCGCCACCAGCAGCTCCGAGGTTTGCTGCACCAGGGCCAGGTACAGGCCTTTGGGCGCGGGCGGAGCCGGGGCGGGCTTGGGCGGCACGGGCGTGCTGCCGCCGGGCGAGGTAGTGCTGGTAACGGCGGGCGGCGTGTTTTTGCCGGTGGGCTTGCCCGGCTTGAGGGGGCGCGGCGCCGCTACCTGCGAAGGCGCCAGCTCGCTGCCGCCAAAGGCCTTAAACTCCTCGGGAGCTACCAGCACCAACTCTGAGCGCAGCACCGGCACCGGAAAGTCGTCGATGGTTACTTCAACAAGGTTTTGATCGAGGATGCGGGTAACGATGCCTTCTTCGCGGCCCGACATCAGGCGCACTCGGTCTCCAATATTCATAATCAGCTGATTTTTCGTCTGGTTTGCCCTAGGTCGCCGGGGCGGCGGTGGCAGCCGGGGCGCGGGCAGGGGTAAAGGTCGCTAATGAAACGCGAAAAGCGGCCCCACCGATGCCCGGGGCTGGCCCAGCGGCACCCAAGGCCCTAGGTGCCTTAGTGGTACAGCCCGTGCAGCACCAGGCCACGCTTGCGGTTTAGCTCCAGGGCAGGCGCGGGCAAGTGGAAGATGCTGGCCACGTAAAACACCGTTCGTAGGGCTTTGCTGCGGGTGGGAATGTGCCGCAAGTCGATGTCGAACGACAGGTAGTACTGGCGGTAGGCATCGAGGCCGGCGGCGCGGTTGGCGTCGGGGTCGTTGTAGAGCATTTGCTGGGCGCCGTAACCCAGGGCCGGTTGCAGCCAGCGGGGCCAACGGCTGCCCTGGGGCAAAAAGGCGCCCACATCGGCGCACAGCCAGTAGGTTTGGCCGTTGTAGTCTTTCAGGAGCCGCTCGCCCAGGTTTTTGCCCAGCACATTGGGCCGGCGCGGGGCGTAAGGCGTGGTCCGGAACGACACTTTGGGCATCAGGCGAACTTCGCCCCAGGTAAGCTGTTGCGCCATAACCCCGGCCGAGCCCAGGAAGTTGGCCACCAGATCGGAAGCCGAGGCGCCGTAGGCCGGGTCGCGGCCATCGAAATACTCGATGGGACTTTGCAGCAAAAAGCCCACGAAGCCGCCGTACCAAATGGCTTGCTTGGGCGTGAGGCCGGCCCAGCGCAGCAAATCCACGGCCCCGCGACTCTCATGAAACGCACCCCACAGGTGCCCCGCTTTATCGAGCTGTTTCCATTCGCGCGTGTCGTCGAACCAATGAAAGCGGCTGCGCGGCCCCGTGTACCAGCCCCGGCTGAGCGCGTAATAAGTGCCGGCGTAGCCCGTGGCAAAAGTGCCGATAACCAGCGGCAGGCGGTGCCTGGGCACCGGAACCGGCGTAGCACCTAGGGCCGGGCGCCGCGGCGCAGCCATAAGCACCGAATCGTTTGCGGCGGCAGCCGGCGGCAGGCCCTGGGCTACCCCCAAAGTGCTTGCCACCAGGCAGCCAATGGCCAAAACAAAACCGCGTTGCAGAGCCCGCATTCGAAGAAAATTGTGCGCGGGCCAAAGCTACACACAAAAGATAGGAGCGGGGCTGGTAACGTTTGCGGTAGGGTAGTACCTTTACTGTGTTTCTTGCGTCTTTTTTTTAGGTTCATCACCTCAACCACTACTATTTGCCACCGTTTATGAGAAAACTTCGACTCCTAGGTGTGCTCTGGCTGATGCTGCTCAGCACAGCTGCCGTGCGCGCCCAGGTGGTTACCACGCAGCCGTCGTTTTTCACGGCCGACGACCAGGTAACCCTGACTTTCGATGCCACCAAAGGCTCGGGCGGACTGAAGGATTACACCGGCGACGTGTACATCTGGACCGGCGTAATCTCCGACAAAAGCGCCAACGATACCGACTGGAAGGCGGTGGTGGGCACCAGTTTCTCGCAGCCCATTGCCAAGGAGAAGATGACGCGCAGCGCCACCAATCCTAACCTCTACACCATCAGCTTCGTGCCGCGCACTTACTACGATAAGCTGCCGGCAACCGACAAAATCATGAAGCTCGCGATGGTGTTTCGCGGGGCCAACGGCTCGCCCGAGGGCAAAGACACCGGCAACAAGGACATCCTGATTGAGGTGCAGCAGAGCGCGGCCCTGTCGGTACGCTTTACGGCCCCCGCCGGCCAGAACTTGCAGCTGGTGGAAAGCGGTGCCAAAGTGCGGGTTTCGGCCGAAGCCTCGAAGAGCAGCAACCTCAAGCTGTTCCTTAACAACGCTTTGCAGGAAGAAGCCAACGCCAACAGCATCAGCAAAGAGCTGACGTTTACCCAGGCCGGCCGCAACGAAGTAAAAGTGGTTGCCACCGACGGCTCGCAAACGGCCCAGCAAACGCTGGTGTTTTTCGTGCGCGGCGCCGTGGTTACGCAGGCGCTGCCCGGCGGCATGCGCGATGGTATCAATTACCTGCCCGGCGGCACCTCGGTGGTGCTGGTACTTACCGCCCCCGATAAGCAGCACGCTTTCGTGTTGGGCGAGTTCAACAACTGGGAGCCCACCGACGCGGGCTACATGAAGAAAACCCCCGACGGCAAGCAGTGGTGGTTGCAGCTCGATAACCTGCAGGCTGGCCAGGAGTACGCCTACCAGTACTTGGTAGATGGCACGCTGCGCATCGCCGACCCCTTCACCGAGAAGGTGCTCGACCCCAGCGACGACCCCTTTATCCCACAGGTAACGTACCCCGGCCTGAAGGCTTACCCCACGGGCAAAACCACCGGCAACGTATCGGTGCTGCAAACCAACCAGGCGGCTTACAACTGGCAGGCTGCCACCTATAAGCGCCCGGCCAAAAGCAAGCTGGTTATTTACGAGCTGCTGGTGCGCGACTTTATTGCCCGCCACGACTACCAAACCCTCACCGACACGCTGGCTTACCTGCAGCGCCTGGGCGTAAACGCCATCGAGCTGATGCCCGTCAACGAGTTTGAGGGCAACGAATCGTGGGGCTACAACACCTCTTTCTATTTCGCTCCCGATAAATACTACGGCCCCAAAGATCAGCTGAAGCGCTTTATCGACGAGTGCCACCGCCGCGGCATTGCCGTGATTCTGGACATGGTGCTCAACCACTCGTTTGGCGAGTCGCCGATGGTGCAGCTGTACTTCGAAAACGGCAAGCCTACCGCCAACAGCCCGTGGTTCAACCAGGATGCTACGCACCCCTTCAACGTGGGCTACGACTTCAACCACGAGAGCCCCTACACCCGTGCCTTCTCGAAGCGCGTGATGGAGTTCTGGCTGCAGGAGTACAAAATCGACGGCTACCGTTTCGACTTGTCGAAGGGCTTTACGCAAACCAATGCCGGCGGCGACGTGGGCAAGTGGGGGCAGAAAGATGACTCGCGCATTGCCATCTGGAAGGATTACAACAACCACATCCGCACCGTCGACAAAGATGCCTACGTGATACTGGAGCACTTTGCCGATAACAGCGAAGAGCAGATTCTGGCGGCCGAAGGCATGATGTTGTGGGGCAACCTGAACCACAACTACAACGAGGCCACCATGGGCTACGTGGAGAACAACAAGTCGGACCTGAGCTGGGGCTACTACGGCACCCGTAACTGGTCGCAGCCGAACCTGGTAACCTACATGGAAAGCCACGACGAGGAGCGCCTGATGTTCAAAAACATCAGCTTCGGCAAGCAGGTGGCCGGTTACGATACCCGCAACCTGAACACGGCTTTGGCCCGCAACGAAGCCGCCGCGGCGTTCTTCTTCACGGTGCCCGGCCCGAAAATGATCTGGCAGTTTGGCGAAGTGGGTTACGACGTGAGCATCGACGAGAATGGCCGCGTAGGCAACAAGCCCATCCGCTGGGAGTACTACAACGTACCGGCCCGCCGCAAGCTCTACGACACCTACCGCAACCTTATTTCGCTGAAGAAAAATAACCCGGTGTTCGATAACCCCTCGACGTTCGTGCAGAACGTGGCCGGGGCTACCAAAACCATCCATCTCAGCGACGCCAACCTGAGCGTAGCCGTTATCGGCAACTTCGATGTGGTTTCGGCAACGGTGAACCCCAAGTTCCAGAGCACGGGCAAGTGGTACAACTACCTGGCTAACGACAGCATCACGGTAACCGACGTGAATGCGGCCATTACGCTGCAGCCTGGTGAGTACCGCGTATACACCTCGCGCCGCCTGGCCCGCGTTACCTCTTCGAAAGCCGCGCAGCAAGTAGCGGCCATCGGCCTCACGGTAGCGCCCAACCCTGCCAGCTCGCAGGCTACGGTGCTCTTTACCTTGCCTACGGCCGCGCCCGTGCAGGTAAGTGTGCACAACATCATCGGCCGCGAGGTACGCCGCGTAGCGCTGCCGGGCCGTCAGGCAGCCGGCCCCATCGGCGTTAAAGTACCGCTGGCCGGCCTGGCTCCGGGCGTGTACCTCGTGAAGGTGCAAGCCGGTGCTACCGCCGCCACTACGCGCCTGGTAGTGCAGCCCTAGGTGCTTGCCATGCCAACGGCTTCGGCCAACAAAAAAGCCCCGCCAGCTGGCGGGGCTTTTTTGTTGCGTGGGAGTTAAGGGCGTGGCGGTCAGGTTTCAGGCGTTGGCATGAGTCTGGCTAACCCTGCCTTTGCTTGTAGCGCGGGTACCGACCTAGGGTACAATGCCCACACCCGCGTACGCCCGCCGGAACACCGGCAAACAACAAGGCCGCTCCCACTGGCTGGGAGCGGCCTTGTTGCGCGTGCGGCACCTAGGGCACCTAGTCGGCCTGCGCTACCTCCACGTGGTAGTCAACGAGGCTATCGATAGGGGAGCGGATGATTTTGCCGACCTGCATGCCGTGGGCACGGGCCACCTGCGAAAGCGCGTCGCGGAAGTTGTAGCCCACCGAACCCACGCAGTTGAAAGTGTAATTCTGGTATTCGGGGTAGCGGATAACGAGGTTCTTGAAGAAGGCCTCGAAGCCCTCTACCACGATGTCGCGGCAGTAGCTGATGTTGTTGTGCTCGTAAGCAAACTTGCTGAACGAAGCCAGAAAGCGGTTGGGCAACGGCTGGTTGTAAATGCGGTCGAAGATCTGCTCGTTTTCGAGGCCGTACTCCTTCTTAAAGGCTTCCTGCAAACCATCGGGCAACAGGCGGCGCATGTAGTCACGCAGCAGGCGTTTGCCAATCCAGGAGCCCGAGCCTTCGTCGCCCAGGAAATAGCCCAGCGAGTCGATGTTGTGGGCAATGTCCTGGCCATCATAAATAGCCGAGTTGGTGCCCGTGCCCAGAATGGCTGCAAAGCCTGCCTCACGGCCGAGCAACGCGCGCGCCGCGGCGAGCAAATCGTGGCCTACGTATACGTTGGCATTCGGGAATACCTGGCGCATGGCCTTCTCCACAGTGCCCACGTTGGCCGGGGTAGAGCAGCCCGCGCCGTAGTAGCTTACCTGCGATACTTGCTCGCGCGGCAGGGCTTCCGGCAAGCTGCCGTCCAACGACTTCACGATGCCCGCGGTGTCGATGAAATACGGGTTGTACCCCTCGGTGTTGAAGTGGATACGATCCTGCGGGTCGGCTAGGTCGAGCTGGCACCAGCTGGTTTTGGTAGAACCGCCGTCGGCAATTAGAATCATAAAGCAGTTTGGGTTGCGGGGAAACCGGATAAGCCGGACTATCTGCGAAAATAGGCAGGTTATAGCAAGTACCTAGTTTTATTGCCGGAATACACACGCAAAGTGCTTCAAAACAGCGGCGGTACTGCCGAACGTGCACCGTATCAGGCTCCCTAGGTATGCGCTGCGTAAAAATATTCGGCAACAAAAAAGGCCACCGCCGAAGCAGTGGCCTTTTTTGTTGCCAGGCAGCGCGCCGCATGTGCTAGCGCGTTGCTGCCGAAGTACTTACTACTTCACCGTGAAGGTGTAGTTTCCGGGCTTGCTCAGGTCGAGCGTTACGGTGTAAGTACCAGCGGTGTTGATTTTGATGTTGTCGCCGCCATAGTCCAGAATAGCGTCTACGGGTGCGCCGTTGCCGCCGTCGCCGAAGTTTACGCCCCAGTCGCTGTTGGCGCGGAACTTAATCTCACCCACTTTCAAAGCTACGCGGGCGCTCCAGGTGCCGGTGGTAGCGTCGAACGTCAGGGGAGTGTCGCTGTTCCACTCGTTGGGGGTAGCCGAGCCAATCACGCCCCAGGTGGTTTTCAGGTTTTCCCAGGTCAGGCTCTTGGTGTTGGCCTTCAGGCGGTAGTAGCCCGGGCCGGCTACCTTCAGGTTGCCAGCGCCACCGTTGGTCGAGAGCGTACCGGCTGCGCCACCGTCACCGTAGTTGGTGCCGTCCCAGTTCGGGTTGCTGGTAAACTTGAACTCCGGCGAAGCATCGGTGATGTTCACGAAGCCCTCGTACACATCGGGGTTGTTGGTGAAGGCCGAAATTTTGGGAGCCGTAGCCGGCGACCAACCCTGGTGGTTGCCCGGCACATACAGCGAGGGATAGTTGATTACTACCAGGTACGGCGTGGCCGTGAAGGTAGAAACACCCGAGTTCAGCGGCGCAACCTTGTCGCCTACGCTCGACTTCACGCGCACTTTTACCTGCGCCGGTGTACCGGCAGTCAGCTTCAGGCGGCTGATGAGAATGTCGTTGATTTCCGCTACCGTGAAGGTTTTAGTGAGGGCCGTGCCCACCGCTACTTCGTAAGGCGTCGAAAAATCACCGCTTTGCTTATCAAACTGTAGCGTGTAGGTAACCGCGGCGTCGTAGCCGAAGGTCGAACGCGTCCAGTTGTAGGTTACCGCCGGTTGGGTGGCGGTAGCCATCGAGAGGTTCAGCGTAGTGGCCGAGGCCGTCAGGCCAGGCACATCCTTGGGGGCTAGTACTGCGCGTTCTTCCTCCTTTTCGCACGAGGCGAGCAGGAGCAGAGCGGCGGCGCAGAGCCCAGTAAGTTGGGTAAGCCGATTGTTCATATGATGTGGATTTGAAAAACGCTTGAAGGATTCAGCAGCCAGGCGCCCGGTGCCCTAGGTGGTTGCCCTGCCCAGGGCACCGGGGCCTGCCGGCTACGGCTTAGTAGCCGGGGTTCTGCTTCAGGTTGGGGTTGGCCGTGAGGTCCGTGGTCGGGATGGGGAAAATCCGCAGGTTGTCGGATACGCCCCGGCCGGCCGGCGTGCCGCCCTTAAACGGCCACACGTAGTTGCCGCCCGTGAACTTGCCAAAGCGGATCAGGTCGGTGCGGCGGTGGCCCTCCCAGTACAGCTCGCGGGCACGCTCGTCCAGAATGCCGTCGAGGGTGAGGGTGGTTACCTGCGCAGCCTGGGCGCGGGTGCGAAGCTGATTTACATAGCGCACGGCGTCGGCCTGGCTGCCACCCGTGCCGCCGCGCAATACAGCCTCGGCGTACATCAGGTACACATCGGCCAGGCGGAACATCGGGAAGTCCGTGTCAGGGAAGTCGCCCGTAGCATCGGAGCCGGCCTGGCCCGTCGAGGTTACGTTCTTGTACTTCGTAACGGCGTAGCCGTCGGTGAAGGTGAAGATGTCGCTGATTTCCTTGCTCTGGCCGGCCGTGTAGAACATAGCACGCTTGTCGGCGGTGCCGTTGGCATCCGGGAACAGGTCAACCAGGTTCTTCTTGGTGCGCAGGCCAAACCAGCCGCCGTTCACACCAAAGTCCGAGGCCTTCATGCTGCCACCAATAGCGGCGTGCACCAGGAACGTCATGCCGCCAAAAGTTTTGGTCCGGATGCCGTCGAAGTTGATCGGGAAGATGATTTCGCGGTTGGCCGCCGTGCGGTCGTTATCGGCCAGGAACAGCAAGCGGTACTCGGGGGCCAACTGGTAGTTGGCGGCGATTACCTTGTTGCAGTTGGCAATTACGTCCGACCAACGGTCTTGGCTCGAAGCGCCCAGGTAGGTTTTCGAGTTCAGGTACAGCTTGGCCAGCAGCGTCCAGGCCGCAGCCTTGGTAGCGCGGCCGTAGTTGGCCGTATTAGGGCCAGCGTTGGGCAGGTCGGCCTCGGCAGCCTTCAGCTCCGACTCGATGTAGGTGAACAGCGCCGTCGGGTTGGTTTGCTGCGGCAGCGTGCTGCCCACCGAGGCTTCTTCGGTAGCAAACGGCACGTTGCCCCCGAACATATCGAGCGCGTGGTAGTAGCTCAGCGCACGCAGGAAACGGGCCTCGGCGCGGTACGTTTTGATCGTAGCCGCATCGTTGCCGCTGATGCCCCGCTCGCTCAGCTTGGCGTCGGTGGTCTGGCGGATGAACTCGTTGCACAAGCCTACCTGGTAGAAAATACGGTCGTACATGGCGCGTACGAACTCGTTGTTGGCGTTCCAGGTCAGGCGGTTGTAGTCGGGCAGGTTGCCGTCGTTCCAGGCGATAATGGCCTCGTCGGTGGTCAGTTCCTGGGCTTTCCAGTACTGGCGCAGGTAGTTCGAGAAGCCTTCGTCGATGCCCGTGATGTCGGGCAGGCCGGCCGGGCCCTGCTGGCCGCTGATGGCCAGGGTAGCGTAGAGGCGGGTCAGCACCTGCTGAATCTGGGCCGGGTCGCGGTACACCGTTTCGGTGTTGGATAGGAACGTGGGCGACTGCTCCAGTTCGCCTACGCAAGAAGAAAGCGGTGCCAGCGAGGCCGCAAGCATTACGGCTGCCAGACTCCGGATAAACTTATTTTTCATTTTCAGGAATGCGTTAGAAGCCGAAGTTCAGACCAACCGTGAACGTGCGCGGACGCGGGTAGATCGTGTTGTCGATGCCTTGGTTGCCATCACGCTGCGGCTCCGGATCCAGACCCGTGTAGTTCGTGATAGTGAACAAGTTCTGAACAGCAAAAGATACGTTGAGGTTCGCGCGGTCTTTGTATATGTTGCCGAAATTGTAGCCCAACGTAATGTTTTCCATGCGCAGGAACGAAGCGTTTTCGATGAAGTAATCTGAGAAGTACTGCGGCGAGCCAAAGCGCGAGTCGTTTACTTCTGCGGTGGTGTTGTTCACGAAACCGTTCGAGTTCTGCACGAAGAAGGACTGCGAGCGTACGTTGTTGTACACGTAGTTGCCAATGTGCGAACGCAGCGTGGCAGCGAGGCTGGCCTTGCCGTAGGTGAGGTTGGTACCGAAGCCCAGGATGGCGCGCGGACGGGCCGACTGGTAGCGGTAACGGTCGGAGCCGTTGATTACGCCGTCGCCGTTGCGGTCAACGTACAGGCCTTCTACCGGCTTGCCGTTGCTGTCGTACACTTGCTGGAACACGAAGAACGACTGAGGCTGGTAGCCTACCGAGTTGATCTGGATGTTGTTGCCCACGCCGCCGTCGATGCCGCCTGTCGGGTTGCCCACGAAGTTGGGGTTCTCAACGTTGGTGAGGCGCGTGATTTCGGTGCGCAGCACGTTGGCGTTGGCGTTGATCGACCAGTCGAACTTGTCGCCGCGTACGAGGCCCAGGTTCAAGTTGGCTTCCACGCCACGGGTTTCGAGGTCACCTACGTTGAAGAAGCCTTCGTTCGAGAGGTTGGTGAGGGCTGCTACCTGAATGAAGCTCAGTAGGTCGGTGGTTTTGCGCTGGTAAGCGTCAACTGCACCGCTGATGCGGCCGTCGAGGAAACCGAAGTCCAGACCGGCGTTGTAGGTGGTGGAGGTTTCCCACTTCAGCTCCTCGTTGTAGAGGCCGGCGCGCAGCGTGTTGTAGAACTGGTTACCCAGCTGGTACTGCGCGGTGTTGCGGCTCGGGGTGTAGAGCGAAATGTAGTCGTAGTAGCGGTTGCCGATGTCTTGCTGACCGGTCTGGCCCACGCTCAGGCGCAGTTTCAGGTCCGAAACAGCCGACGAGTTCTTCAGGAAGCCCTCGTCTTTCAAACGCCAAGCAAAGGCAGCCGAGGGGAAGTAGCCCCAACGGTTTTCTTCCAAGAAGCGCGACGAGCCGTCGGCGCGGAACGTAGCCGTCAGGATGTACTTGTCCTTGAGGGTGTAGTTGGCGCGGCCGTAGAACGACAGCAGGCGGTAGCCGGGGTCGAAGTAGTCTTTGCCGTTGATCGGACGGTCGGCGGGGTTCTGGAAGATCTGGCCGAATACGTCGCGGTCGTCGAACACGTACTCTTTGTAGTCGAAGCTCTGGTAGGAGTGGCCGCCCAGCAACTCGAGGCGGCTGCCGCCAAACTGCTTATTGTAGCGCAGGAAGGCTTCGAGCAGGCGGTTGTTGTTGTCGCGCGCGTACTGCTCAAAAATACCACGGCCCAGGCGGGCACCAGTCAGCTGGCCCGAGTTGGGGTCGGTTACGCTGGTACCGCGGCTGCGCTGGATGTCGTAGCCCAGGTTCAGGTTGGCGCTCAGGTCGCGCAGGAAGGGCAGCTTGTAATCGAGCTGAAGGTTGCCGATGCTACGCTTTACGGTGCTGCGGCGGCGGTTCTGCTCGATCAGGCCCACGGGGTTGCGCGGGGCCAGGGTGTTGATGCTGCCGTTGTCGAGGAACTGGAAGTAGCCACCGTACGGGGCGAAACGGCCTTCCGACGAGAAGATAGGCTGCGTGGGGTCGTAGTACACGGCGGCACCCACGGCGTCCTGGTTAGAGAAGTTATTGTCAATCCACGAGCCCTTCACGTTCATGTCAACGCGCAGGTTGCCGTCGAGCAGTACGGGGGTCAGGCTCAGGGCGCCGGTGTAGCGCTTCAGGTCGTTGCGCTTCAACAGGCCCTCTTGGTCGAGGTAGCCAGCCGAGGCGCGGAAGGGCAGCTTGCCAACGGCGCCGGTTAGGCTCACGTTGTTGTCGGTGGTTTGGGCCGTGCGGAAGATTTCCTTCTGCCAGTCGGTGTTGGCCGTACCCAGCGAAGCTTTTTGCTGGGCGTTGCCGCGCTCGTTCACGAGGGCGCGGAATTCGTCGGCCGACAGCACGTCAACGTAGCGTACGGGCGTCGAAACCGAGTTCTGGCTCGACACGTTTACGCGCAGCTTCTCGCCTTGCAGGCCTTTCTTGGTCGTTACGATGATTACGCCGTTCGAAGCGCGCGAACCGTAAATGGCCGCGGCCGAGGCGTCTTTCAGCACACTGATGCTCTCGATGTCGTTGGGGTTGATCAGCGACAAGGGGTTGGAGGCACCGGGCAGGTCGCGGTTGTCAACCGGCACACCGTCAATTACGAACAGCGGGTCGTTGCCGGCGTTCAGCGAGGAGCCGCCGCGGATGCGGATAACCGAGCCAGCGCCGGGAGCACCGCTGCTGGTGGTTACCTGCAAGCCAGCGACTTTGCCCTGTACCAGTTGCTCGGGGTTGGTAACCTGGCCTTTCACGAACTGGCGCTCCGAGATTTGCTCTACGGAACCCGAGAGGTCCTGGCGGCGCTGGGTGCCGTAGCCGATAACCACGGCTTCGTTCAGCAGGGTGGTGTTTTCGCCCAGCACGGTGTTGGGCACGGTAGCGGTTTGGCCGGCTACCACCGTTACGGGGATGCGCTGGGTGGAGAAGCCCACGAACGAGGCCACCACCACGCGCGGACCGGCCGGCACGTTCTGAATCAGGTACTGGCCCTCGCCGTTGGTGGAGCTGCCCAGCTGCGTGCCCTCGATGAGTACAGTTACGCCCGGCAGGCCTTGTTGATTTTCGTCAAGGATACGCCCGCTCACGGCGCCCGTTTGGGCGGCCGCATTCAGGCAGCAACTGACTAGGAAGAAAAGCAGAAACCAAAGTTTCGGCAGGTAGGAGTGTTTCATGGTCACATGAACTGGGTTGAGGGAGATGTTTGCAGGCGTTTGGTAAGCCGTCGACTTTTCAAATGTGGGTTGAAGCAATGGCCAAGAAGTTGTGGTGAAGAGGGTACCTGACGAGGTGGTTTGTTCCCATAAATAAACTCCGCAAGTTAAAGTAATCAAAGCAGGTATCGCAAACGTTTGCGACAGATGATTATATAGTACTATTTGTGGGATGATTTTACCTATGCTTTTATGCAAAGGATTTCATAGCCGCGGCGCCCTTATTACTCCGAAATCGTTTGAAGTAAGTAATTGTTTTGCAGCTAAATAGTGTCGCGGGCTTTAATTCGGGATCGACTGATAAGCTCGGCCGAAGGTCGGACAGACGCAGCACAATTTTGCATTCCACAAAAAATGTTTCGAGCAAGCGGCTTTACTTGCGTTGTTTCTATAATCAACCAAGTTCCATGCGCCTTCTGCTTGCTGTTGGTCTTGTCCTGTCCCTAGGTCAGGCCCGGGCCCAAACCACGCTCCAGCTCACCAGCGTGCCCGCCAACACCCCCGCCGGGGCCAAGCTGTACGTGGCCGGTAGCTTTAATAACTGGAACCCGGCCAGCCCCGATTGGCAGCTCCAGCAAGCGGCATCGGGCCGGTACCAGGTTACCTTGCCCGCCACGCTTACCGGCGCCGTCGAGTTCAAATTCACCCGAGGCTCCTGGGCGGCGGTAGAAACCGACGCCCAGTTTGCCGATGTGCCCAACCGCAAGCTCACCCTTACGGCCGCGCCCACCACCGTTGACTTGCAGGTGCTGGGCTGGAAGGACCTAGGAACCAACGCCCCTGCGCCGTGCCAGTCGACGGCCGTGCAGCCCCAGGTGCGCGTCGTCAGCACAGAGTTTGATATGCCGCAGCTCGGGCGTAAGCGGCGGGTGTGGGTGTACCTGCCCACCGGCTACGCTGCCAATCCGCAGCAGCGCTACCCGGTGCTGTACATGCACGACGGGCAGAACGTGTTCGATAAATGCACCAGCTTTTCGGGCGAGTGGGGTGTTGACGAAGCCCTAGGTGCGTTGGAGCAGCAGGGCATTAAGGCAGGCAGCTGCATTGTGGTGGCCGTGGACAACGGCGGCACCACCCGCCTCGACGAGTACTCGCCGTGGCGCAACGCGCAGTACGGCGGCGGGCAGGGCGCACTCTACACCGATTTTCTGGTGCAAACCCTGAAACCCTACATCGACGCCAACTACCGCACCCTCACCGACCGCGCCAATACCGGTATTGCCGGCTCGAGTATGGGCGGGCTGATTTCGTTGTACGCGGCCACGCGCTACCCCAATACTTTTGGGCGGGTAGGGGTGTTTTCGCCGGCGTTTTGGTTTGCCGAGGCCGAGCTGAAAGCTTATCTGAACCAGCACCGCGCCGCCGCACCCACCCGCTTTTATTTTGTGGCCGGCGCTCAGGAAAGCCAGACGATGGTGCCGCTGATGCAGGCCGTGCGCGACTCGTTGCAGCGGGCCGGCTACGCCGCTACCGACCTTAGCTACCAGGTGCGCGCCGATGGCCAACACGCCGAGTGGTTTTGGCAGCGCGAGTTTCCGGCGGCGCAGCAATGGTTGTTTGCGCCCGCGCTGGTAAATAGTCAGCAGTCAGGGGCCAAAACCGCAATGTTTAGCCTATATCCTAATCCGGCCGGGCAGCAACTTACGGTGCAGCTGCCCGAGGGCTGGCAGGAGGCCCGGCTGGAGCTTTCGGATACCACGGGGCGCGTGCTGCTGCGGCGTAGCCTGCGCGGGCCCAACACCCCGCTCGATTTAAGCCACCTATTAAAAGGAAGCTACACGGTTCGGCTCAAAAACAAGAAACAAGTGGTGAGCCGGACGTTTGTGAAAAACTAAACGGGTAACGCGTTGTTGGATTGTCAATTAATCCGAGCTCATTTGGCAAAGGTTTGTAAGAATCGTTGCGTATGGGCTTAGGTTTTTGGGAATATGATAATATTTCTGCCGTTTGCTAATAATTCGGCAGTAAAACCTTTGGCTTTTTGAAAAGCTGTGTACTTTTGCAGCGTCAATCAGACACAACAATGAACTACTCGACTTCGCAGCAGCTTTGGTGGTGGCACGGCCGAAATCTCGGACGGGTCGCACGTGCGTCTGTAAGCTAGTCGAAGCAGCAACCGCTGCTACCACCAGATACAAAGCAACAAGCCCGGCCGAATAAGCCGGGCTTGTTGCATTTCGGGCCCGGCCAAAATCCCGAACCGCCAGCCTCGATTTTTTTAGCCATGTCAGCACCCATTCAGCTCCGTACCCGTCACCTCAGCCTGCCCGCCGACACCGTTACGCCCGTTGGCTTGTACCTGCGCCTGCGCGACCAGTACCCCGGCTGCCTGCTGCTCGAAAGCTCCGATTACCACGCGCAGCAAAACGCTTTTTCGTACATCGCCTTCGATGAGCTGGCCCGCTTTGAGCTGCGCGGCGCCGAGTTGCTGGAGCGCCTGCTCAACGGCACCGAGGAGCGTACCACCTTGGCTAACCCCCGGCACGAGGCCCTGGAACGCTTGCGGCAGTTTGCCCGCCGCTTTGAGGCGCCGGCTACCAACTTTCCCTTCATCACGGGCGGACTGTTTGGCTACTTAGGGTACGGTGCGGCGCAGTACTGCGAAGATGTGCAGTTCGATGCCGCGAAGCCGGTGGCCGGCCCCTTGCCCGATGCGCGCTACGGCCTGTACCGCTACGTGCTGGCCCTGAACCACTACCGCCAGGAGCTGCACGTGTTTGAGCACACGCCCGCCGATTCGGAGCCCGACGACGCAGCCCTGCAGCGCCTGCTGAGCGTGGTGCGCAGCCCCGTGCGCCCCACCTTCGGCTTTGCCATGGAAGGGCCGGAGGAAACCAACCAAACCGACGACGAATTCCGCCGGGTGTTGGCCGCGGGCCAGCAGCACTGCCTGCGCGGCGACGTGTTCCAGATAGTGTTGTCGCGCCGCTTTGCCCAGCGCTTCCGCGGCGACGAGTTTCAGGTGTACCGCGCTTTGCGGGCCATCAATCCTTCGCCGTACCTGTTCTATTTCGACTACGGCCAGTACCGCCTGCTGGGCTCGTCGCCCGAGCCGCAGCTGCGCGTGGAGGGCCGCGAGGCCAGCATCTTTCCGATTGCCGGCACGTTCCGCCGCACCGGCCACGATGCCGAAGATGCCGCACTAGCTCAGAAGCTGGCCGACGACCCCAAGGAAAACGCCGAGCACGTGATGCTGGTTGACTTGGCCCGCAACGACCTAGCCCGCCACGGCCGCACCGTAGAGGTGCGCCGCTTCCGCGAAATCCAATATTACTCGCACGTTATCCACCTAGTAAGCCACGTGGCCGCCACCCTGGCCGATGGCACCGATCCGCTGCAAGTAGCGGCCGACACATTCCCGGCGGGTACGCTCTCGGGTGCGCCGAAGGTGCGGGCCATGCAGCTGATTGATGAGCTGGAGCCCACGGCGCGTGGCTTGTACGGCGGCTGCATCGGGCACCTAGGGCTGAACGGCGACTTCAACCACGCCATTTTCATTCGCTCGTTTGTGAGCGTAGGCCGCACGCTTTACTTCCAGGCGGGTGCCGGGGTAGTGGCGAAGTCCGACATCGAGTCGGAACTGAACGAGGTGCACCACAAGTTGGCTGCGCTACGCCAGGCCCTCAAGCAAGCCGCCGCAGCCGGCGACGAAGTGCTGCCCGTGGAGCTCGGCGCTACGGAGGCTACCGCTGCTACCATCCGCTAACCCTAGGTTGATAAACTGCCCACCTGTAGAAACTGCCGACAGATGTCTATTCTCGTTTTCGACAACTACGATTCGTTTACCTACAACCTGGTGCAGGTGCTGCGCGAGCTAGGCTATGGCGACAAAATCACCGTGCGCCGCAACGACCAGCTCGACCTAGATGAAGTAGAGCAGTACGATGCCGTGCTGCTGTCGCCGGGCCCCGGCATTCCCTCGGAAGCCGGGCTGATGCCGGAGCTGATTCGCCGCTACGCACCCACCAAGCGCATTTTGGGCGTGTGCCTAGGTCATCAGGGCATTGCCGAGAGCTTCGGGGCCAGCCTGATCAACCTGAGCACGGTGCGCCACGGCGTAGCTACCGACGCCACCGTGGCCGTGCCCAGTGAGCGGCTGTTCGACGGCATTCCGGAGCGTTTCCGGGTGGGGCGCTACCACTCGTGGGCCGTGAAGCCCGACTCCATGCCCGACTGCCTGGAGGCTACGGCTTTCGACGAAGAAGGCGAAATCATGGCGCTGCGCCACCGCGAATACGACGTGCGCGGCGTGCAGTTCCACCCCGAGTCTATCCTGACGGAGCACGGCCACCGCTTGCTGCAGAACTGGCTAAGCGGCGAAGAAGTGGACAAGTAGCTGAGTGCGTTGCGCTCCTCCGCGCTTCACCCATCCGCTCATCCATTCATTCACTCATCGACTCATCGACTCATCTACTTCATGAAACAACTGCTCACTGCCCTGTTCGAACACCACAACCTAAGCCGCGCCGAGGCCCACGAGCTGATGCTGCGCCTAGGTCAGGGCGAGGTGAACGACGCCGAGGCCGCCGCGCTGCTAACCGTGTTTCGGATGCGCCCCATTACGGTGCCCGAGCTGGCTGGCTTCCGCGACGCGCTGCTCGAGCTGTGCCGCGACCCGGAGCTGGGCACCCACGAGGTGCTCGATATTGTGGGCACCGGTGGCGACGGCAAAGAAACCCTGAACATCAGCACCTTGGCCAGCTTTGTGGTGGCCGGCGCTGGCTACAAAGTGGTGAAGCACGGCAACTTCGGCGTCTCGTCGTCGGTAGGTGCTTCCAACATCCTGGCCTACTTCGGCTACGACTTCGATTCGCCCACCGACCGGCTGCGCCATCAGCTGGAGGCCGCCAACATCTGCTTTCTGCACGCGCCGGCGTTTCATCCGGCCATGCGGCGCATTGCGCCGGTTCGGCGCGACCTAGGGGTGCGCACCTTCTTCAATATGCTGGGGCCGCTCATCAACCCCGCGCGCCCCACGGCTCAGTTGCTGGGCGTGTATAGCCTCGAGCTGTTGCGCCTGTACCAATACCTGCTGCAGGAAAGCGGTACCCGCTACGCCGTGGTGCACGCCCTCGATGGCTACGACGAACTCTCGCTTACCGGCGACGCCAAAATTGCTACCTCCGAAGAAGGCGAGCGGCTGCTAACCGCCACCGAGCTTGGCCTGCCCGTGTGCCGCACCGAAGACCTGGTAGGCGGCCGTTCGGTAGAAGGTTCGGCCCGCATCTTCCGCGATGTGCTCGATGGCAAAGGCACCCGCCCGCAGTGCGATGTGGTGGCCGCCAACGCCGCCCTAGGTATCTGCTGCATCAACCCCAATATCAGCCTGCCCGATGCGCTGGATGCCGCTTACGAGTCGCTCGACTCGGGCCGGGCGCGGCAGGCCTTTACCACCTTGCTGAACACCTAGGGCCTCACCCCCCGGCCCCCTCTCCTCTGGAGAGGGGGAGCGAATACCTACAGGCTGACCCTTTTCGAATTCTTCTACTCTCTACATACAAACAACCTCACAAACCCCAAAGTCGTCAGGCTCCCCCTCTCTTTTGGAGAGGGGGCCGGGGGTGAGGCACTTCATATGAGCACTACCATTTCGCCCCCCGATGTACTCGCCCGCATTGTGGCCCACAAACAGCAGGAGGTAGCCGAGCGCCGCAGCTTGGTACCCACTACGCTGCTCGAGCGCAGCCAGTACTTCAACTCGCCTACGTTGTCGTTGCTGGGCTACTTGCGCCGGCCCGAGCTCAGCGGCATTATTGCGGAGTTCAAGCGCCGCTCGCCCTCGAAAGGCTGGATCAACGAGTTTGCGAAGGTGGAGCGAACCACCTTGGGCTACATGATGGCCGGGGCTTCGGCGCTGTCTATACTCACCGATAATGAGTTCTTCGGCGGCAAAAACGAGGACTTGGCCACGGCCCGCAAGTTCAACCTGTGCCCCATACTGCGCAAAGATTTCGTGATTGACGAATACCAGCTGCTGGAAGCGCGCAGCATTGGTGCCGATGCCGTGCTGCTGATTGCCAGCGTGCTCGAACCGGCCGAGGTGCGTCGCCTAGGTCTGTTCGCCAAGGACCTAGGGCTGGAGGTGCTGCTCGAAGTGCACGACCGCGAAGAGCTGCTGCGTACCCTCGATGTCGCCATTGATGCCGTTGACCTGGTAGGCGTAAACAACCGTGACCTGCGCGACTTCTCCGTGAACATCGACCGCTCGTTGGAGCTGGCCCAGCTGCTGCCCGCTCGCCTAGGTCGGGTGGCCGAAAGCGGCCTGCGCACCGCGGCCGATATTCAGGTGCTGCGCCAAGCTGGCTTCGACGGCTTCCTGATCGGTGAAACCTTTATGCGCAACAGTCGCCCCGAAAAGGCCTGCGCCGCGCTTATTCAGCAACTGCGCGAACTGCAAGCCGTGCGCTAACTGTTGCCGAGGCCATGACTGCTGCTCACTCGTTGCTGACCACTGCACTGCCTGCCGCATCGGCTAACCGGCCGCTGGTGAAGGTTTGCGGCCTGAAGTACCCCGACAACGTGGCCCAAGTGGCTGCGCAAGAGGTGGATATGCTAGGCTTCATCTTCGCGCCAAAGTCGCCGCGCTATGCGCTGGATACCTTGGATGCTGCCCAAATGCGCAGCCTACCAGTTACCAAAGTAGGAGTGTTCGTGAACGAGCGCACGGCCGTAATTCGGCGCATTGCCCTGCACTTTGGCCTAAATGCCGTGCAGCTGCATGGGCACGAAACGCCCGCCGAATGCGCCGAGCTGGCAGCCGCTGGCCTGGCAGTAATCAAAGCATTCGGGGTAGGGGAGTTGTTCGATTTCGGCCAGCTCGAAGCCTACGTGCCCCACTGCAACATGTTCGTGTTCGATACCGCCGGGCCGGCTGCTGGCGGCAACGGCGTTGCCTTCAACTGGGAGTTGCTGCGCCGCTACAACTTGCCCACGCCCTACCTGCTGGCCGGCGGCCTAGGGCCTGACAACGCTGCCGAAGCCGGCGCGCTAACCTTGCCCGGCCTGGCTGGTTTCGACCTCAACAGCAAGCTCGAGCAAGCCCCTGGCCTCAAGAACATTGCCTTGCTCCGCGAAACGCTGGCTCAGCTACGGCCGGCAGCATCTACCACTCGCTAACACCACACCGATCTATGTCTTTTCAACCCACTGCCCGCGGCTACTACGGCCAGTTTGGTGGCGCTTTCATTCCGGAAATGCTCTACCCCAACGTGGAGGAGCTGCGCGAGCAATACCTGAGCATTCTGGCCGATCCGGATTTTCAGCAGGAGTACCAGCAGTTGCTACGCGACTACGTTGGTCGGCCCACGCCGCTGTTCCGGGCCAAGCGCCTATCGGAGCGCTACGGGGCTACCATTTACCTGAAGCGCGAAGACCTCTGCCACACCGGCGCCCACAAGGTGAACAACACCGTGGGGCAGATTCTGCTGGCCGAGCGCCTAGGTAAAAAGCGCATCATCGCCGAAACCGGGGCTGGCCAGCACGGCGTGGCCACGGCTACGGTGTGCGCGCTGCGCGGGTTGGAATGCATTGTGTACATGGGCGCTGTTGACATGGAGCGGCAGAAACCCAACGTAGCCCGCATGCGCATGTTGGGGGCTGAAGTTCGGCCTGCCACCAGCGGCAGCAAAACGCTGAAAGACGCCACCAACGAAGCTATTCGCGACTGGATTTCGAACCCTACCGATACGCACTATATCATTGGCTCGGTAGTGGGCCCGCACCCGTACCCCGATCTGGTAGCGCGGCTGCAGTCCGTTATCAGTAAGGAAATGCGGAAGCAGCTGCTGGAGCAAGCCGGCCGCGAGCTGCCCGACTACGTGGTGGCCTGCGTGGGCGGTGGCTCCAACGCCGCGGGTGCCTTCTACCACTTTCTCGACGAGCCCAGCGTGCAGCTGGTAGCCGTAGAGGCCGCCGGCCACGGCGTGCACACCGACAAATCGGCGGCTACTTCGGTGCTGGGTCGGCCGGGCATCATCCACGGCAGCCGCACGCTGCTGATGCAGGATGAGCACGGACAGATTACCGAACCGCACTCTATTTCGGCCGGTCTGGATTACCCTGGTATTGGTCCGCTTCACGCTTACTTGGCCGATTCGGGCCGCGCCAAATTCGTGGCGGTTACCGACGAAGACGCCCTGCAAGCCGCGCAGCTGTGCAGCCGCCTCGAAGGCATCATTCCGGCCCTCGAAACCGCGCACGCCTTCTCCGCTCTCGACCAGCTCGAGCTGAAGCCAACCGACGTGGTGGTGCTAAACCTCTCGGGTCGCGGCGACAAGGACCTCGAAACCTACTTGCGCGAGCTACACCTAGCTTAGTTCATGCGCGCTGCCGCGCCAACACTCAACTCTACCATCTGGCACCGTGCAAACCGCAACTCAGCCCGATAACGTGGTTCAGACCAACCGCTTCGCCGACCTCTTTGCCCGCAAGCCGCAGGGGCTGCTCAACCTTTATGTTACGGCCGGCTACCCCAGCCTCCATGACACCGTGCCGCTGCTGCGCACTTTGGCCGAAGCCGGTGCCGACATCCTAGAAATCGGCGTGCCGTTTTCCGACCCCTTGGCCGACGGCCCGGTAATTCAGCAAACCAGCACCGTGGCCTTGCGCAACGGCATGACGCTGCGCCGCTTGCTCGATGAGCTGCAGGGCGTGCGGCAGTACTTGCCCGATACACCGATACTGCTGATGGGCTACCTGAACCCGGTGATGCAGCTGGGCATGGAGGAGTTCTGCCGCCGTGCTTCGGAAGCCGGCATCGATGGCGTGATTCTGCCCGACCTGCCCGCCGAGGAGTACGCCGACTTCTACCAGGAAACCTTTCGGCGCTACAACCTGCGCAAGGTGTTCCTCATCACGCCGCAAACCTCGGAAGCCCGCATCCGCCGCCTCGATGAGCTTACTGATGCATTCCTGTACCTGGTGTCGGGCCCAGGCCTGACGGGCGGCAACCAAACTGCCGACAAAACCGCGCAGGATGCTTACCTGCAGCGCATTGCCCAAATGAACTTACGCAACCCGCGCTTGGTAGGCTTCGGCATTGCCGATCGGGCCTCGTTCGAGCAGGCTTGCCAGCACGCCAACGGCGCCATCATCGGCTCGGCCTTGCTGCGCGCCCTCGAAGGCGCCGACGACCCGCACGCCGCCGCTCGCCAATTTGTGCAGAGCATCCGCTAGTACCTAGGCAGCGGCCAACAGGCCTCTGCATCCACCTGAAACTTTCCCCAGACCCACATCAGCGGTCCATGATAATTCACCTCGACCCCCAGCTTACGTTTGCTGCGCAAGAAGCCCTGGTTGCCGAACTGCGCCAGTTGCGTTTTAAAGTCACCCCGGTTCATACGCAGCGCGCGGCTTACCTCGTGGCCCTAGGTCCGCAAGACGTTGACCTCCGCCGCATTGGCGCCCTGCCCGGTGTGCGCGACGTTCATCGCGTATCCGACGACTACAAGCTCGTTTCGCGCAAGTGGCGCGTGCACCCCACCGTGCTCGACCTCGGCGACGGCATTCACCTAGGCGAAGGTTCGCTGAGCATCGTAGCCGGCCCCTGCAGCATCGAGAACGAAGCGCAGATGGAGGCCGTGATGCAGCACCTTGTGCAGAGCGGCGTGCGCCTGATGCGCGGTGGCGTATTCAAGCCCCGTTCGTCGCCGTATTCGTTCCGCGGCCTAGGCTTGGCTGGCCTGCGCGACTTCTACCGCCTGGCTCGCCAGTACGGCTTGCGCATCGTAACGGAAGTGATGCAGGTGTCGCAGGTAGAGGAGATGTACGACTACGTCGACGTGTTCCAAGTAGGTGCGCGCAACACCCAGAACTTCAACCTGCTCGATGCCCTAGGTGGCGTTGACAAGCCCGTGCTGCTGAAGCGGGGCGTATCGGGCACCATTGAGGAGTTGCTGCACTCGGCCGAATACATTTTCTCGGGAGGCAACGAGCACATCATCCTGTGCGAGCGGGGCATTCGCACGTTCGAAACGGCTTCGCGCAACACGCTCGATTTGAACGCGGTGCCCATCCTGAAGGAGAAAACGCACCTGCCGGTATTCGTCGACCCCTCGCACGGCATTGGCTTGCGCGAACACGTGGCCCCGCTGGCCCTGGCCGGCATCATGGCCGGTGCCGATGGCATCTTGTACGAAACCGCGCCGGTGCCCGAGCGCGCCGCCTCGGATGGCCAGCAAACCCTCGATTTCGACGAGTCGGCACGGTTGGTGGAGGCCATGCGCCGCACCTACGCGCTGCGCCAGGAGCTGATTGAGCGGGAACTGGTGTAGCACTGCCGCCGCAAACAATGCGAACAGGGCCGGGTTGAGGTTGGAAGTAGCCTCATCCGGCCCTTCTTTCGCTTTATGTTGTTTGACTTCAGCCCATACAGCTCGTTGCTGCTGCCGTTTTTCGTGCAGGGCATTGTATTTGGGGTGCTGCTGCTGCTGCGCAGCTGGTGCCTCGAAGAGCCCGCCGACCGTTGGCTGGGGCTGCTGATTCTGCTGTACACGGCCAACGTGGCGCAGTGGATGTTAGGCTTTGCTGGCTGGTACGACGCGCACAATGCCTATTCCACGTTCATGTTCTACTTCCCGTTCTCCTTTTACCTAGGGGCGGGGCCGTTGTTTTATTTCTACTTCCGCAGCCTTACTAACCAGCAGTTCAGGTTGAGTAAGCGCCAACTATGGCACTTTGCGCCAGCGGCAACTTACGTGGCCTGGTATGGGGTCTGCTTTGTGCTTGATGTGTTGGTGCGGCACCGCTGGTTGGGGCAACCACTGCCCGAGCACTATGGCACCAAGGGCGCGCTCATCAGCATCCTGGCCGTGCACGATGTGGCTAGCCTGCTCAACTACATTTCCCTAGGTGCCTACGGGTACCTAACGCTCCGGGAGTTCCGGCAGTACACCCACTACCTCAACGACAACTTTTCCGATACCGAGCGGCGGCGCTTCCGCTGGCTGCGGCACGCATTGGTGGCGGTGCTGGTGGGTACGGTGGTATCGGTGGCGTTTTCGTTGGTCGATTTTGGGGCGGGGCTGTCGTACGTGCAGTTCTGGTACGGGTACCTGTTTACGGGCATCATCATTTACTACCTCAGCATTGGCGGCTGGCAGGCGCAGCACCAGTGGCGCGTGCCGTTGCACTTCGAGCCGCAGCCGGTGGGGTATGCTCCGGCAGCACCCAAGCCGGTGGCCGAGGAGCAAGCCGAAACCAAGACCGACGCCCCAACCGCCGAGCAGCTGCGCTGGGCCGAGCGCCTCGAGCAACTTATGCTTACCGAGCGGCCCTACCTCGAGCCCGACCTTTCGCTGGCCGACCTGGCCGCCCGGCTGCAAACCAATACCACCACGCTGTCGAAGGTCATCAACTCGGGCTTTGGGCAGAACTTCAACGACTTCGTGAACAGCTACCGGGTAAGGGAGGCCGAGCGGCTGCTCGCCGACCCCAAGTACCAGCACTACACCTTGGTGGGCATTGCCTTGGAGTCGGGCTTCAACTCCAAGTCTACCTTCAATCGGGTGTTTAAAAAGCTCAAGGGTGAGACACCGAGCGAGGCGGCCACAAGGCTCAAATCACAAATTGAGTCGTCCCGAATCATAACCTAGAGCGCTTTCGAGAGGCAGTTAAGGCAGTTTTGGGCTGTTCAACCAACCCACTGCTGCACCATGAAAAAGCTACTGTTTTCTGCCGCTGCATTGCCCAACCGCGCCATCGATGCGGCCTGGCTGCTGTTCCGCCTGCACCTAGGGCTATCCATTGCCGATGGCGCCGGCCTGCCCAAACTTACTAACCTGGCGGCCGTAGCCAGTGCCCAGGTACCCGGCCCGCCCGACTGGTTTGTGCAGCAAGTAGCGGGTCTGGGGTTCACGTTCCCGTCGCCGTACTTCTGGGCTGGGGCTGCTGTGTGGGGCGAGTTTGTAGGCGGCTTGCTGATTGCCCTAGGTTTGTTCACGCGCTGGAGCGGGCTGCAGCTGGCTTTCCAGTTTTTTGTGGTGGCCTTTATCTGGTACAACGACCCGTCCCCCATCACGGGCATGTACTATCAGCAGTTGCTGTTCTGGGCTTTTGTGGTGATAACGGCCGTGGGCCCCGGGCGCTATTCGCTTGATTACTGGCTGCTGCGCCGCCGCGCCGCCAGCTTGGTCGAGCTACCGAAAGTGGTAGCGCCGCGGCCGCAAGCCGCTACCGCCGCCTTGGCTTTTTTGCTGCTGGCCGCCACGGCTGGCTGGGCTGGCACGGTGCATTCAGATTTGTTTATCGAACCAGGCAAGCAGTTTGTGCTGGGCGGCTTGCAGGAAGGCAGCTTCCGGGTTGAGGCTTACAACAAAGGCAAGGTGCCAGTTGAGGTGAAGGAGCGGCCTCGCGGCGGCGGCATTTTCGGCAAGGCCACGCTGCTGCCGGGGAGGCGGGCGAGCTTGCAGTTCATGGCGGGCTCGGCGGCGGTGCTGCTTAACGCTTCGCCCAAGCAGCAGGCCAACCTAGCCCTGACCATTACGCGCGGTACGGGCCTGAGCATGAACTACGAGCCGGTGGGGCAGTTGCAGAAAGCCGACTAACCCAGCCGTTGTATCCGGCGGCTAAAAATTTGGCTCGAACCTAGGCCAAGTTGCACCACCGAAATTTCTTGCTACTTTTGTAGCATCATGCTGCACCAGTCCATTAAATGCAACTTTATGCTGTACGTCCAGCCCGCAATCGGGGCCGGAGTCGTGCCGTTGCATGCGAGAAAATGAAGCTAAAGCAGCTAATTCACCTTCTCTGATTTCAACAAAGCCCGGCTCCGCCCCACGGAGACCGGGCTTTTTTTCTGCCTAAGTAGTTCGTATGCAAGCCCCTCACTTCACCGCCGAAGACCACCTCGTGTGGAAGGTTCTCTTCGACCGCCAAACCGCCCTGCTGCACCGCCGGGCTGCGGCGCCGTTTGTGGCCGGGCTCAATCGCCTGGGCCTAACCCGCGACGCCGCGCCTAGCCTGGAAGACCTAGGGCAGCGCCTGCGCCAACACACCGGCTGGGACGTGGTACCCGCGCCCGGCCGCGTTGATGACCGCACCTTTCTGGGCCTGCTGGCCGAGCGCCGGTTCCCGGTTACGCAGTGGGTGCGCTCCATGCAGCATTTCGACTACATCTCGGGCCCCGATCTGTTCCACGATGCTTTCGGCCACTTGCCCTTGCTCACCGACCCCGAGTGGGCCACCTGGCTTGAGCATTTTGGGCAGGTAGCGCGCCACCACCTCGACGACGCGGCCGCCGTGCAGCAGCTGGTACGCTTGTTCTGGTACACGGCCGAGTTCGGCCTGGTGCAGGAGGGCGACAACCTGCGCGTGTTTGGTGCGGGCCTGCTGTCCTCGGCCTCGGAGCTGCACCACTGCCTTAGCCAGGAGGTTACGCGCCAGCCCCTGGATGTAGCCGCGGTGGTGGGCACGCCCATCGTGCGCGAGGGTTTTCAGGCGGCCTACTTTGTGCTGCCTAATTGGGCCGAGCTCGCCGATGCTACGGCCGAGTTGGCGGTTCGCCTTACGGCTGCCAACGTACCAGCCAGTATGTCGGCTGAGCAAGCGTAAAACTCATTTAGCCACGTTGTTAAGCAAAAGAAAAGGCCCGCGGCAAGCGGGCCTTTTCTTTTGCTTAACGGATTGGTTAGGAGCGCCGACGGCGGGTGAGTTGCCGGATACCCAGTGCACCCGCTGCTGCTACCAGCAACGATACGCCGCCATCAATCGGAATTTCGGTGGGGTTGTTGGGAGTAGGGCCGCCAGTGCCGGGGCCCTGGGCCATTGCCGAAACGGAGGCGGCCAACACCACCAGCAGTACAAGGAGTGCAGCTCGACTAAAGCAGAAGGCTTTAAGCATGGCCAAAGAAAAGGTAAAGTGCATCTGAAAGTTGCTTAAAGTAAAGCATGGCAGCATCGAATTACAAAAGTACCAATACCGATGCGCTAATTAACGATTACGCGCCTGGCTACCACTTGCTGGCCTAGGTGCAAGCGAAGTGTGTACACCCCGGGAGCCAGTTGCCTGAGTTTCATGGCTTGTTTGGTGTTGCCGGCCGGTATGGTTTGGCGCTGCACCTCTTGGCCCAAGGCATTGTACAGCACGGCCTCAACTGCTTGGTTGCCTGCCGGCAGGCTTAGCCAAAGCTGCTCGTGAGCGGGGTTCGGAAAAACATCCACCGCCGGTTTCGGGCTGGCACCTGCGTTAGCCAGCGGGCGGGCAGGCGTGAAAAGCAGGCTAAAACGCGCGCCAGCAAGCCCGGCTTCGGCGGTAAAAGTGTACGTGGGCTGCTTGCCTAGGTCGATTACGGCACCGGTGGCGGCGTCGCGCAGGTGCACGGCGGTGCCCGCCGGCAGGTTCAGCAACTCATCGGCGTTCAGGCTGTAAGTGCCGGCCGCGCCAAGGTAGGCATACAATGGTACGGCAACTGGCTCGGTAGCCAGCAGGGGTAGGCCACTAATCGAGAGCAATTGCTGCGGGTTGGGGCCTATGGCCAACACGTTGCCTCCGGCCGAGAGCTTAAAGGCATCAAAAGCCGAATCGAAAGCGGGCGTGGCATTGGGGTGGAAATATACCGCTACCTGATCGGAGAGGCCCGTGCCGTTGAGGCTGAGCTTGGCAATTGGGTGGGTTTGGGTGGTGCGCTCGAGGGGTACGTTGCTGAGGGTTGTAACCCGGGCCGCGTTGGTAAAAGTGAGGCTGCCGGTGGCGCCGGCCGTGCTGGTGCGCACAAAAAAGCCCTGGGCTACCGGAATGATGTTGCTGCCGCCGTTGGTGGCTACCCCGGTGCCCGCCACGTAGCTGGCGTAGGAGCCCGTGTACGGTCCGCTCGATTTGAACACGTACACCGTGTTATCGAGGTTGGTAGCGCCGGCGTACGTCAGGTTCCAGTCGATGGGCGAAGGGTAGGGGTTGCCGAGCAGGTGCCAGCCGGCCTGGCTTTGCGAATTGCGCCCCAGGCCGCCGCGGGTGATGGTGCCGTTGTTGGGCTGGCCCACAAAGTTCAGGGTTTGATTGGCGGCTATATTCACTGTGTACCCCTGGCCGGGCACCAGCAAATCGGCGGTGCTGCCCGGCGAAACCCACCCTAGGTCGAAATCAGCAACGGAGCCTTGGCCGCTCGTTGCCACGCGCGACTGGTCGTAGAAAAACACGTTCGGGAAAGGTGTTACGCTGGCAGGCTCGGGGGCGGTGTTGTAGGCGGGGTTTACCACCGGCGTAAAACCGGCCAGGTTGCTGGCCTGCATGCCGGCAATGGTGCTGTTGGCCACCGGCGACGACAAGTGCCGGTACCCCAGGCCGGCGTTGCGGCTGCCGCTGATGTAGCGCTGAATGCGGGCGCTGCCCGTTATGGCGGCGGCGCCCACGTTTACCACCGTGGCCGTGCCGCTGCCGGAAGATACCAGCGTAAGGTTGTTGTTGGCTGCCAGGTTGCCATTCAGCGTCAGGATTCTGCTGACTGCAACCGGCTCGGCAAGCTGAACGCCGGCAGCCCCAACCGTGAGGCTACCCACGCTTACGCTACCGCTGCCGCCAAATGTTTGCACCGCAGGCCCCGCAGTAAGCACCGTGCCCGGGCCACCTAGGGTTCCGTTGTTGGTGAGGTTGCCGGTAATGGTTAGCACGCCGCTGTCGGTAGTGCCGAACGCTGCGCTTGTGGCAATGGTAACGTTGCGGGCGGCGCCGCTTGTGCTTACCTGCGGCATACGCGGCACCCCGGCCGGTATGGTTATGTCGTCGGCGGCGGTGGGCACGCGGTTATTGCTCCAGTTGGCCGGGTCGTTGTAGTCCGTACTTACGGCCCCGGTCCAGACGCTGCCAGTGCCGGCAACCGGGTTCACGACTACCGTAACGGTGTAGGTTTGCGTTTGGGCCGGCGAGCCGTTGTCCTGCACCCGAAACGTCACCGTGTTGGTGCCCGCGTTGCACGGCGCGCCCGTTGCGCTGAAGTTGAGCGTGGGGTGCGGCGTGCCGTTGTTGGCTACCGTGGCCGTAGCGTTGCACAAGCCACCTAGGGCAGGCGTTACCGTAACGTTCTGGTTGCCTTCCGAGCCGAAAAATTGCGCCTCGATGCTGCGGGTTTCGCCTTGGTTGAGCGTGATGGTGCTGCTGGCAGCCAGGCCTACGGCTGCCGGCGGGTTGTTGCGGTTGCGTACCTGAAAGCTGATGCACTGGTTATCAAGCCAATCGACGCCGCCCGGCGTGTTGGACGTAGGCAGGTTGGGCAGGGCGTTGCCGGGCTTGTTAAAGCGGCCGAACTCAAAGAAATTCTGCTGGTCGCCCACGTTGCCGCCCACGGTAGCGCCTTGCAGGCCCCCAAAACCGCCCGAGCCGCCCGAGCTGCTGGCCGTGGTCCACTGCATATCGCCGTAGGCAAACGTTACATCGTCGCCGCTGAAGCCCGCCGCGGTGTTGGCCCGAATGATGACCTGAAAGGTATTCACCTTATCGGCCTGCTCCCGGTAGTAGCCCACGCGGTCGTAGGTAACCACCAGGCGGTCGGCAAACAGGCGGTACCAAATGGTGCCGCTGTTGTCGTTTTCGGTGTCCACATCAGCCCAAAACGGCGCCAGCATGGCAATATCCTCCTCGCCCTGCTCCAAAATAGGCAGGCCCGAAGAGTTGAAGGCGGGGTACGACTTATTGAATGTGATGTTGCCGTTGGTGTTGATGTACACCTCGGTGTAAGTGGTGCCGAAATACTGGAAACCGAAACCCAGCTGAATCGGACCCAGGGAAATGTCGTCGCCGCGGCCCACCTGCGTCCAACCGGCCGGATTGGCGGCATCAAAGGGTTCGGCGCAGGCCGGCAGCGTAGCCGTGGTGCGGCCTTGGAGGGGGCTGCCAGAGGGGCGCGGTACCCGAGCGGGCACCGGGTATTTGCCCAGCAGGCGCTCGGCTAGTTGGCGCTTGCGGGCCTGGTACTGCGGATCGGCAGCGGCGGGGTCCCAAACCCGCGGCGTTTGCTGCGCAATGGCCGTTGCTACCGGCGTGGCTGCCAGCAACCCAACCGTAAGCCACTGCCGAAAAAAGCGTAGAGTTGGTAGCATAATCGAAGGAGAGAACCTTGTGGTATCGGGGACTAAAAGGTACGGATACGGTTTTTTTAGTTTGGCCATTAAACAATAATTATTTGCATTTAGATGGGGCGAGCTTAGCTATGTGAAAACGTTCTGGCAATAGTATAAGCCCAACGCGCCCCGGCGCAGCTTCGGCCCCGAAGCTGCGCCGGGGCGCGTTGGGCGGCATGAGCCCGGTAATGGATTGCTGTATCAGCTCATCAGTAGGCCCAACCCAGGCGGCGGTACACAAAGTGCAGCAGCCACAGCGGGCCGATCAGCAGAAATTGCACATCCTTCAGGAAGCTCGGCTTTTTGCCTTCTACCTTGTGGCCCCAAAACTGCCCCACCCAGGCCAGCACGAAAATGATGAGGCACACGGCCCACAGCGGCAGCCCCGCTTGCGCTTCAACCAACCAAAGCAGCAGTGCTAAGCCTGTGCTTACCAGCACCATGCCCAAAGCCAAGGGCACCGAAAGGCGCACGTAGTACACCACGGTCAGCACCATCACCACGGTAGCCCAGTTCAGCCACGGGCTTATGCGCTGCACTGCCTCCGGCACCGGAATCGACCACAGCAGACCCAGGAGCGAAAACATAATCAGGGGCACGCAAACCCAGTGCACCAGCTTGTTGGTGGGGTTCTGGTGGCTTTCGCCGTATTCGTTCAGCAAGGAGGCAAGGGCAGCGGTGGGCATGGCGCGGGCGGGTTGGGGTGGCAACAATTGGCTTGCCGGAAGATAGCAGAACCGCCGGCCCATGCGCAACAAAAAGCCGCCGCAACCTAGGGCTGCGGCGGCGTGGCTCGGCGGGGGCGGCCCGGCTGGGCTAGCCCTTCAGCTTAAACTTCTTTTTGAGGTAGCCGAGCGCCAGCGCGTTGGCCTTGGTGGCGGCGGTAGCGTCGTACTTGGGGTTGCTGGGGTTGGCAAAGGCGTGCGCGGCCTCAAAGTTGTGCACCGTCAGCTGCTTGCCGGCCTTTTTCATATCACCCTGAAACTGCTTTACCACGGCTGGGCTGATGCTCTGATCCTGGGTAGCAAAAATGCCCAGCACATCGGTGTTCAGGGTTTTCAGCCGGGCCACGTCCTTTTCGGGCATGCCGTAGTAAACCACGCAGCCCGCGGCCTGCTTGCCGGCCAGCATAGCCGCCTGCAACGACCACCCGCCCCCGAAGCACCAACCCAGGGTGGCAACCTGGGCCTTGGGCCCGGCATGTTGCAGGGCTCCGCGGATAATGTTCTGGGCGCGGGTTTTATCCACGGTTTGCACCAGGCGGCTCGCCTCCGGCGCGGTGGTGGCCAGCTTGCCGTCGTACAAATCGATGGCCAGTACCGTAACGCCGGGCAGCGCGGCGGCCAGGCGGTCGGTTTCGCGCTTGATGTAGTCGTTCAGGCCCCACCACTCGTGTATCACGAACAGGTATTTGCCGTTGGGCTGCGCGGGTTTCACCTCGTAGCCGTAGGCGGTGCTGCTGTCGGGGGTGGTAAACGTGATGGTATGGCCGGTGGCCTGCGGGGTGTAGTCGAAGGGCAGGGGCGACTCGTGCCCGGTCATAAATGCCGGATCGGCGGCTAGTTGGGCAAAGGCTAGCATGGCATCGGGGGTGGGCTTAGCGCAGCACGGCGCCGGCTCTTGGGCCAGTACCGCAGTTGCGCCGCACAGCCAGGCTGCCACAAATGCGAACAGGTATTTCATGGGTTGTGGGTGAGTTTGGAAAGTGGGTTGGGGCGCTTAATCAGACCTCATACGGCGCTGTGGCCAAGCGTAGCCGCCGAAGTTTAGGCAGCTCTTTCTGGGCCCGGCTGCGGAGGGCTGCGCGGGCTTGGGGCAGCAGCGGTTCAAGAGCGTGCAGCAGCTCCTGAGCCAGGGCTGGGTGCTGCTCGCAGAGGCGGGTAGCGGCCGTAAGGGCAAAGGTTTGGGTGGCTACGGGCGTGGCTTGGTGGCTGAGGGCACGGAGGCATACGTCGAATGCCTGCGCCTGCAGCCCGGGCGGCACTGGGGCAAACTGCAGCGCGCGCATGGTGTTGCGCAGCACGGCATCGGGCAGGTTGGGCTGCTGGCAAAACTGCAGCAGCGCCCCTAGGTGCGGCATCAGCAACGCGGCCTCGGCTTCGGCGCAGTGGCCCAGCAGCCCGGCCGCCATTTGGGTAAGGCGCCTGGGGCCGGCAAACAGCAACCGCATCAGCTCGGCAAAACGGGTTTCGTCGGCTCCGATGTAGGCGGTAAGGAGTTGGTATTGCTGGCGCGAATGCTCGCGCAGAAGCTCGTCTTGCAGGTTCATGGGCCGCAAAGAAACGCCAAACAGGTCGCTAACCTCAGCTGCCTAGGTACGCTGGCGCCACCAGCACCTAGGCAGCCGGCATGGTGCGCACCAAAGCGCCCAGCTCGGTAAGCAGCGCGTAAAGGCCCACGTAAGTGCGGTTCAGGTAAATAAAGTGCTCGGAGCCGCGCGGCTCGCGCTCCTGCCGCAGCTCGGGGTTTTGCATCAGGTTGTCGCCGAGGGCGTAGAGCGACTCCAAGAAAGCCGGGTTGCCGAAGTCGAAGGTAGGTTGGCGGAACGGCTGGCCTACCAGCGCAAGCGAGTCGTGCAGGGTGCGCAGGTACAGCTCGCGCCGGGCAGCGGCGTCGGAGGGGCGCAGCACGCCGGCTTCTTCCAGCAAACCTAGGAGGCGGGCTTCGTCGTCGAGGGTTTCGGGGGCGAGCAGGGCCGTGAAGATGGCGTGCACCTCGGGGGGTATTTCCTTCACGCAGCCAAAATCGAGCACGCCCACGGTGCCGCCCGCATCGGCGCGAAGCAGGAAGTTGCCGGGGTGCGGATCGGCGTGCACCTGGCGCAGCTCGTTCAGCTGAAACATATAGAAATCCCACAAAGCCTGACCCAACTGGTTGCGCACCGCCTGACTGGGCTCGGTTTGCAGAAACTCGCGCAGATGCCGGCCCGGCAGCCAATCCATGGTCAGGATGCGGGCCGACGAAAGCTCGGGGTAGTACCTCGGAAACTCCAGGTGCGGCAGGTGGGCGCACTGCGCGGCAATTTGCTGGCCGCGGCGCAGCTCCAGGGCGTAGTCGGTTTCTTCGAGCAGGCGGGTTTCCACCTCCTCCAGGTAAGGGCGCACCTGGGCTTCGTCGAGGCCGAGGATGCGCAGGGCCACGGGCTTCACCAGCCCTAGGTCGGATTTGATGCTGGAAGCCACGCCGGGGTACTGCACCTTCACGGCCAGCTCCTTGGCACCCAGGCGCGCAAAGTGCACCTGCCCGATGCTGGCGGCCTGCCGGGCGGCGGGCTCAAACGCATCGAACAACTCGTAGGGCGACTTGCCGAACGCATCGCGAAAAGCCTTCACGACCAGCGGCCCCGAGAGCGGCGGCGTTTGGTACTGCGCCTGCGCAAACTGCTCGGCGTAGGCCGTGGGCAGAATGTTCTTCTCCATGGCCAGCATCTGCGCCACCTTCAGCACCGAGCCCTTCATTTGACTGAGCGCGCCGTAGAGCTCGGCCGCGTTGGCGGCGTGCAGGTCGTCCTGGCTTACCTCGGCGCCGGCGGCGCGCTTGGCGTAGTGCTTCACGTAGTTGGCGCCTACCTTCAGGCCGGTTTTGGCGAAGCGTGCGGCCCGCGCCACCTTGGTGGTGGGCAGCGACACCAAAGGCTGGCCACTGCCGGGCTCGGGCGCGGCGCCCTCGTTGGGGAGGTTGCTCATTAGCGGCGGCGCGATTGAAACAGGAAGCGGGCCAGGTCGAAAGCCGAATCCAGGGTGTTGGGGCCTACCAGGTCGAAGCTCAGGCGCACGGCTTTTTCCACGGCCGCATCGGTGCGCTCGAAGTTCAGCGAGTCATCCTTGGCGAAGAACCCGAGCACGAACAAGGCCTGCTGCCAAAACAAGCGCGGGTACCGCTGTTGCAACACGGGGCGGCGGGCTACCTCGTCGGTGCTTTGGCCGGCGTGCAAAATACCGCCCACAAAGGCCTGAAAGTCCTGCCGGAAATCGTCGAGTACGCGCGGCGTGAGGCCGGGCAGCTCGGGCATGTAGCGCCGGAGCGACTGCAGCGCGTAGCTGCGGTTTTGCTTCAGGATTTCGAGCAGCGTGAAGTAAAAGCCCAGCAGCTTCTCGCGGGCCGAGTACTCGGGCCACACGGCGTCTTTGCTGGCTTGCTCGCGGGCCTGCCGGCCAAAATCAGCCCAAATTTCGCGGTCGATGGCCTCGAAAGTGGGGTAGTAGCGGTAGAACTCGGCCTCCGGTATGCCGAGTTTTTTGGTAAGCTTGAAAACCGAGGCGGGCGGCGTGTTCTTGCGCAGTACGTAGTCGAAATACGCCTGCTTGATGCGGTCTTTCTCCATGCTGTTACAACCATTGAGCACGAAGGAAAGTTGAGCATTGATTTGGTGTAGCCCACGCCCCGAATTGCAGCTTAAATTTGCCTCAGGCTCTTAGCTTGTTCAAGGTCGAGCGTAGCTGCTGATCAACCTCCGCAACTGGCACGGCTTCCAATCCGCCAAGGGCACGAATTAACAGTAGCTCGCCCAACTGGCTCAAACGGAAGTTAGTTGCAGCCGTGGCATCTGCATAGAGTTCTGCCGTGCTAATCTCTTTTTCGCGCAACAATGAGCCATGTAGTCGACCTGCTAAGGTGCGACGACTAGCTGGAAAAGCTGCTTCATAAGGAGCTAAGATGGCTGTTGCGCAGTTTTGTGCTTGAGCCATATTTCCGACCTCAGAATGGAGTTGGCATTCCAGGGCTAGGGTCAGTTCAATCCAGGTCCAGCGGTTGAAGTCGTTTTCGAAAGGAATATCGTTCAGCAATTGACACACTTGTAGTGCCAGCACAGGCTGTTCGCTCACATATAGCCAATACGCCAAAAGCTGCGTTCGTCGGAGCGCGTCGGCAACAGTTGGTTTAAAGTTCTTAGCCAAACTGCTAGCTAAGCGGGCTAGTTGAGGGTGGTTGGACAGTTGACTAGCTACTTCGGCCAGTACCTTGCGCTTGGCTTCAATTTGCTCGGTTGCAGCTGCCATGTTCCAGCAAATGTATGGATGGCAACCATCTTACACTACAGCGTGATAAGCTGCACGGAACACCGCCACCGCCCGCTCGCGGGCAAACTTGTGGTCGACCATAGGGGCCGGATATGCCTTGGTGCCGTACTCGGGCACCCAGCGGCGTACGTACTCCAGCGTGGGGTCGAACTTTTGGAGCTGCGACTCGGGGCTGAACACCCGGAACCACGGCGCGGCCACCACGCCGGTGCCGGCCACCCACTGCCAGTTGCCCACGTTCAGGGCCAGGTCGTAATCGAGCAGCTTATCGGCAAAATACCGCTCGCCCAGGCGCCAATCAATGAGCAGGTGCTTGTTGAGGAAACCAGCCACGGCAATGCGGGCGCGGTTGTGCAGAAAGCCGGTTTGGTTTAGCTCGCGCATGCCGGCATCTACCAGCGGGTAGCCCGTTTGCCCATCGCACCAGCGCTGGTATTCTTCCTCGTTGTTGCGGTACTCCACGTGGCGCAACCTAGGGTTGTAGCTTTCGTGAGCCGTGTCGGGGAAGTGCCACATCAGCATCATGTAGTAGTCGCGCCACACCAGCTCGGCCAGCAGCTTGGGGTTGAACTCGTGGGCCTGGCGCATCAGCTCGCGCACGCTCAGGGTGCCAAAGCGTAGGTGCACCGAGCGGCGCGTGCTGCTGTTGGCCAGCCCCAGCCGGTCGCGGGTAAGGTGGTAGTCGCGCACGAAGTTTTCGGCCGGTATTTCGGCCGTGGGCACGTATTGCTCGAAGCGCTCAAACCCCATTTGCTCGAGGGTAGGGCGGGGTGGCGCGGGCAGGCACCCTAGGTGCTCGGCCCGGTACAGCTCGGCCGAGGGGTAGGGGCGCAGGTCTTCCTCGCGCAGCTTGGCCTCCCAGGCGTCGCGGTACATGCCAAAGGCCTTGTGCGGCGTGCCCGATTTGGTGAGCACCTCGTTTTTGGCGAAGATGACCTGATCCTTATACGCTTTGAAAGGCACGCCGCGGCTTTGCAGCAGCTCGGCTACTTCGGTGTCGCGCTGGGTGGCGTAGGGCTCGTAGTCTTCGTTGGTGAAAACCGCCCCTAGGTCGTGGCGCTCGAGCAGCTGCCGGAACACCTCCACGGGCTTGCCATAGTAGGCCAGAAAAGTGCCGCCCGCGGCTTCGGTTCGCCGGGCCAGGCGCTCCACCTCATCATAAATAAAGGTAAGGCGCGCATCGCGGGGGCGCGGCACGTAGTCGAGGATGTCGGTGTCGTAGATGAACAGCGGCACCACGGGCAGGCCGCTTTGCAGGGCGGCAGTCAGGCCGGCGTTATCGTGCTGCCGGAAGTCGCGGCGGTGCCAGAACAGCGCAATTTTCATGGGTAGGGCTTAGTTGTTAGGGCTTGGGGCTTAGTGACTGGCGCTCAGGTGATTGTTAAAGCCAAGCTTGCGGTGTCGGATAGTCGTCGGGATGTTGTGCAACCAGCAGCTGCCCGAACTAAGTCCTAACCACCAAGCCCTAAGTCCTGACGGCTACTTCAGCGTGGAGTAACCGCCGTCGACGCGGATGATCTGACCCGTAATGAAGCTAGCCGCATCGGAGAGCAAGAAAGCGGCCGACTCCGCCAAATCGGTAGGCTGGCCCACGCGCTGCAAGGGGTGGCGCTTGGCGCCGGCTTCCTGCTTTTCGGGCGTGTTCAATAAAGCCGCGGCCAGCGGAGTGTTGGTGAGCGAAGGCGCCAAGGCATTTACCCGAATGCCGCTGCCGGCGTACTCCGAGGCCAACGAGCGGGTTAGGCCCTCCAGCGCTGCCTTGGCCGTGGCAATGCTCGCGTGGAAGGGCATGCCGTTGTAAGCCGCCACCGTGCTAAACAGCACAACCGCGGCGTTGCCGGCTTTCTTCAGGCGCTTCATGCAGGCCTGCAGCACCTGCACGGCCCCCACCACATTCAGCTCAAAGTCTGCCCGGAACTGCTCGGCTCCCAGGCGCTCGAAGGGCCGCAGCAAAATAGAGCCGGGACAGTACACCACGCCGTGCAGCACCTCGGGCAAGCCGTCGAGGGCGGCGGCCTCAAACTGGGTTACGTCGAGGGGGAGGTGCTGGGCGCCCAGGGCTTGCAGCTCGGCGGATTGGTGGCGCGAGGCCGTAATAAGCGTGGCGCCTTGTTGCTGAAGCAGTTGGGCCGTAGCCAGGCCGATGCCCGAGGAGGCACCAACGACCAAAATGGTTTTGCCGGAGAAATCCATGCCGTGGGGTTGGGGTTGCGGAACCCCGAAACAACCCCTAGGTGGCGGTAAGGTTTGCCGGCACCCAGGGCGCGTCCTTAGCCAATGCCGCGCCCAGTGTTATCAAATTGTTGTGTAATAGCTATTTCGCTGGGCTATGTAGCTGCAGCGCCGAAATTTTTGCGACGCAGATAAATTGCTTTAAGTCAAGCTGATCTTGCTTAGTTATTATAAATTAACTGCGCAATATTGTTCGGCTTGCCTACCAACAAGCTCGACGGAAGCATGCTGTTTTACGTAGCTTCGACCCAATCCCTGCATTCCTCCACTACCACAACCGAGTTATGAACATCCGCAAACTACTCGTCGCGAACCGCGGTGAAATTGCGATTCGCGTGCTGCGCGCCGCCACCGAGCTAGGCATCCAGACCGTCGCGATTTACACCTACGAGGACCGCTACTCGTTGCACCGCTACAAGGCCGACGAGGCCTACCAGGTGGGCCGCGACGAGGACCCGCTGAAGCCCTACCTCGACATTGAGGAGATACTGCGGGTGGCCAAAGCCAACGGCGTCGATGCCATTCACCCCGGCTACGGTTTCCTGTCGGAAAACGCCACTTTTGCCCGGCGCTGCGGCGAAGAAGGTATTACGTTTGTGGGGCCGCGCCCCGAGGTAATGGAAGCCCTAGGTGATAAAGTGCGCGCCAAGGAAGTGGCCGTGCGCTGCCAGGTGCCCATCATTGAAAGCAGCCAGCAGCCCCTCACCAGCTACGAGGTAGCCCGCGACGAAGCCCACCAAATTGGCTACCCCGTGATGCTGAAAGCGGCGGCCGGTGGCGGTGGCCGCGGCATGCGCGTAATTCGCGACGACGAGCAGCTGGAGAAAGGCTTTTTTGAGGCCCGCAACGAAGCCAAAAAGGCGTTCGGCGACGACACCGTGTTCCTCGAGAAGTTTGTGGAGCGCCCCAAGCACATTGAGGTGCAGCTGGTGGCCGATACCCACGGCAACATCATTCACTTGTACGAGCGCGACTGCTCGGTGCAGCGCCGTTACCAGAAGGTGGTCGAAGTGGCCCCCTCGCTGAACCTGCCCGACCACATGCGCCACCTGCTCTACGAGTACTCGCTGCGCCTAGGTAAAGCGGTAGGCTACAACAACGTGGGCACCGTGGAGTTCTTGGTGAACCCCGAGCACGACCGCATCTACTTCATCGAGGTAAACCCCCGCATTCAGGTAGAGCACACCGTAACCGAAATGATTACGGGCATCGACCTGATCAAAACGCAGCTGCACATTGCCGACGGGCGCCGCCTTTCGGACCCCGAAATTGGCCTGGGCCCCGATGTGAAGCCGCTGAAAATCGGCTACGCCATTCAGTGCCGCATCACCACCGAAGACCCCGAAAACGACTTCAAGCCCGACTACGGCACCATCGTGGCGTACCGCTCGGCCGGTGGTTTCGGCATCCGCCTCGACCAAGGCTCGGTGTACCAGGGCGTAAAGATTTCGCCCTTCTTCGACTCGCTCCTGGTGAAGGTGTCGGCCCACGCGCCCACGCTCGAAGGTGCCGCCCAAAAGATGCAGCGCACCCTCGACGAGTTCCGGGTACGCGGCGTGCGCACCAACATTCAGTTTCTGCAGAACATCATTGCCCACCCCGAGTTTGTGGCCGGGCAAGCCAACGTCGACTTCATCAAAGACCACCAGGAGCTGTTCAAGTTTAAGCCGCGCCTCGACCGCGGCACGCGCCTGCTCGAGTTCCTGGGTGATTTGATTGTGAACGGCAACGCCGACGTAAAAGGCCACGTCGACCCGAAGAAGGAGCTGCCCAAACCCAAGCTGCCGCAAGTAAATCACGTTGCGGGCTGGCAGGCAGCGTCGGGCTCGTTTCAGCCCAACAACGAACCCGGCTGGGCCATTACCCCGCCGCTTTCGGCCGTGCCCCCCGGCACTAAGCAGCGCCTCACCGACCTAGGGCCCGAAGGCTTTGCGCAATGGCTGCGCCAGGATCCGCTCATTCACTACACCGACACCACCTTCCGCGACGCGCACCAGAGCCTGCTGGCTACGCGCATGCGCAGCTTCGATATGCTGAAGGTGGCCGACCGCTACGCCCGCCAGCACCCGCAAACCTTCTCGCTCGAGTGCTGGGGCGGCGCCACCTTCGATGTGGCCATGCGTTTTCTGAAAGAAGACCCCTGGGACCGACTGGCCAAGATTCGCGAAGCCGTGCCCAATATTCTGCTGCAGATGCTCATCCGCGGGGCCAACGGCGTGGGCTATAAAGCCTACCCCGATAACCTGACGGAGCGCTTTGTGCAGCAAGCCTGGGAAACCGGCGTCGATGTGTTCCGCATCTTCGATTCGCTGAACTGGATGAAGGGCATGGAGGCCTGCATCGGCTTCGTGCGCAACAAAACCCAAGGCCTAGCCGAAGCCGCCATTTGCTACACCGGCGACATCCTCGACCCCAAGCGCAACCACAAGTACAACCTTGAGTACTACCTGCGCCTGGCCAAGCAAATCGAAGACGCCGGTGCGCACATCCTGTGCATCAAGGACATGGCGGGCCTGCTGAAGCCCTACGCCGCCACCGAGCTCATCACGGCGCTGCGCGAAACCGTGAGCATGCCCATTCACCTGCACACCCACGATACCTCGTCGTTGCAGCCGGCCACTTACCTGAAGGCCGTAGAAGCCGGCGTGGATGTAATCGACGTTGCCATCGGTTCCCTTTCGGGCCTTACCTCGCAGCCCAACTTCAACTCGGTGGTGGAGATGCTGCGCGGCACCGAGCGCCACCGCGAGTTCGACCAGCACAGCCTCAACGAGTTCTCGAACTACTTCGAAACCGTACGCGACTACTACTACCCGTTTGAGTCGGGCCTGAAGGCGGGTACTTCGGAAGTATTCCAGCACGAAATTCCCGGCGGGCAGTACTCCAACCTGCGCCCGCAGGCGGCGGGCCTGGGCTTGCTCGATAAGTTTGAGCTCATCAAGCAAACCTTCGCCGAAGTAAACGAGCTGTTCGGCGACATCGTGAAGGTGACGCCCTCGTCGAAGGTAGTGGGCGACATGGCTTTGTTCCTGGTGTCGAACAACCTCACCACCGAAGATGTGCTCACGAAAGGCCACACCATCAGCTTCCCCGAGTCGGTGCGCGAGCTGTTCCGCGGCGACATCGGGCAGCCCGAAGGCGGCTGGCCCCACGAGCTTCAAAAGATTATTCTGAAGGACGAAAAGCCCTTCACCGACCGCCCCAACGAGCACCTCAAGCCCATCGACTTCGACAAGGAGTGGGCGCGGTTTCAGGAGAAGTTTGGCCCCGGTGCCCGCTTCACCGATCTGCTCTCGTGGCTGCTCTACCCGAAAGTGTTCGAGCAGTACTGGAAGCACCTGCAGCAGTACGGCGACGTTTCGGTGGTGCCCACGCGGGTGTTCTTCTACGGCCTTAAACCGGGCGAAGAAACCATCATCGACATCGCCCGCGGCAAGAGCATTATCGTGCGCCTGCAGTCGGTGGGTACCGTTAACGACGACGGCTGCCGCACCATCTTCTTCACCCTGAATGGCCAGACGCGCAACCTCGAAATCCGCGACCGGTCGGTGGAGGTAAAAACCGTATCGAACCCCAAAGCCGACAAAGCCAACCCGCGCCAGATTGGCGCGCCGCTGCAAGGCCTGCTCTCGAAGGTGCTGGTTGAAAGCGGCCAGAAAGTAAAGCGCAACACGCCGCTGTTCATCATCGAGGCCATGAAGATGGAAACCACCATTACGGCCCCCGCCGATGCCAGCGTGCAGCTGGTAAACCTGAACGAAGGCACCCTGGTGAATGCTGATGATTTGGTGCTTACATTGGGCGAGAACTAAGCTACCATTACCCGCACCACTACCATGAAACGATTGTTGATTGGTTTGTTAGCCACGGCAGCCTTGCCCGCTATGGCGCAAACGAACCCCACCGTACTCTCGGGCCAAGCCGCCAACGACAATCTTGCGGCCGCCGGGCGCTTGGGCGCCTACGGAATGGCCGTGGCCTACGATAATCGCTACGTGGGCATGAAGGGTACTCCCTACACGGTACCGCGCTGGCTGCCAGGCGTGGTGTACATGCGCCGGGGCGTGCAGGCCTCCGATTTGCCCATGAAGTACGATGCCTTCGGCCAGCGGCTTTTGGCATTGCGGCCGAGCAAGGATTCAATCATGATTGATCTGAGCCAGGTAGACCGGTTTATGCTGCGCGAAACAGGCCCCAACGGACCGGTAGAGCACTGGTACCAGCGCTTGGCCAACCCACCGGTGGTGATTAAAGATGCGTTTGTGGAGGTGCTCTACGCCCGGCCCGAAGGGCAATACGCGCTCTACAAGCTGCCGCGTAAAGTGTTCATCAAGAATGACATGAACCAAGCTTACGGTTCGGGTCGCGACTACAACGAACTGCAGGATGCAACCGAGCTTTATCTGAAACTGCCTGATGGAAAATTGGCCCGTATCAGCAAGCCCGGCAGCAAACAGCTCGAAACCGTATTATCCAAAAGCGAGGCCGAACGTTTTCGAAGCCTGAAGCTGACTGTTAGGAATGAAGACGAACTGCGCAAAGCCGTTGCGCAGCTCGACGCCAAGTAGGCTGCGTTTTCGCCTACCAACAACGAGGGCGCCCCAATCGGGGCGCCCTCGTTGTTGGTAGGCCGTGCATAGGTGCCTGCTGGTTACTGCGGCAACCGCACGCTTACGCCGCCGCCAAAGCTGGTGCTGCTGGGCCCCGTAAGGGTTCGGCCGGCGGTTACATCGAGGCGCAGGCCGGGCAGGGGGCGCCAGTTAAGGCCCGCGGTGGTGCCGTACTGGTAGCTGCCGCGCCCGGTGCCGTAGCCCTCGGCAAAAAAGCCGAACCGCTTACCTAGGGGGCCGTTTAGGGCCAGCGTGTACAGAAACTGCCCTTGCTTGGTATCGGCAGCCCGGAAACCGCTTTGGCTGAACCCCAGGTTGGCTTCTAGCCCGTAGCGCCGCCCGATTTGTTGCGATACCAGCGCCCGGGCTGCGGCCAGGGGCTTGGCTAAATGCAGGCTTTGGTCGCCGGTTTTGGGCAGGGTAAGCTCCGTCAGAAACACCACCTGCGAGCGGGCATCCTGTCGCGTCGAGGCCAGCCATTTGGCACCTAGGGTAAGCGGGGCCAGGCCGTACGCCGCTACCGGCGCGCCCTCCCGGGTGGGCCGGGGCTGTTGGTGCACGTAGGCTTGCGCAAGCCGCAACTCCATGTGGTTGAAAAACCCGACGCGCAGCAGCCCCAACGAACGGGTGGTGCCCAGGCCCGCGCCAGGCACGAGGCGCTGGGTACCGGCCTCCACCTGAAACTGGCCGGGCCGCAGCATGCTGGTGGTTACGGTTTGGCCGGGGCGGTCGGGCCGGAGGTTGCGCACGAAGGGCGCATCGAGGTTGTCGTGCGTTTCGGGGCTTTGGGCGTGCAGGTGGCCCGAGGCGCCCAACAGCAACGCGCCGGCGAGCAGTGGCAAGGTGGTCTTACGCATTCACCCCCGACAGCCAAAGCCGGAGCAGAGTTCAAGAATGCGACTCCAGAACACTTATTCAGGATAATCAATAAACCCAAGTAAGATTCTTTTGACTTATTTCAGGCTCAACTGGCTTTGAGGTTTGCCAGGGCGTGCCATTGGCCTGCGCCTGGCCTTGGCCGGGCTCAACAAAATTGCCGCGCTATGAAATGGAAAACTACGCATTGGTTGCTGGCCCTGTGCCTGCTCGCGAATGCCGGAAACGCTTAAGCACAACTATCCCTTACTGCCCCGGCCGATACCGTTTCGCCGTGGCGCACCAAGCTGAAGGGTTCGCTCAACTTCAGCCAGGCGCTGCTTTCCGACAACTGGAAGGGCGGCGGGGTTAGCTTTTTGGGGCTGAACGCCTTGCTCAACACGCAGGCCAACTACCGCGTGGGCCGCAACAGCTGGGATAACCAGGCCGATTTGCTTTTTGCGTTTGCCCAGAACAAAGGGCAGGGTTACCGCAAAAACCTCGACCGCTTGTTCCTCGATACCAAATACGGCTACAGCATCAGCTCCGACTGGGACCTGTTTGCCTCGCTGAACTTGCTCACGCAATTCGCCCCCGGCTACGAGTACAGCAAAGATGCCTCCGGCAACGAGCGGGCCCGGTTCGTGTCGTCGTGGTTTGCGCCGGCTTTCATCACGGCGTCGTACGGCTTCGAGTACCACCCAACCACCTACTTTAAGCTGCGCCTCTCGCCGTTTTCGCCGCGCATCACCATCGTCGACGACCCCGGGCGCTTTGTGGCAGGCGTGGGCGAAACCCCCTACGGAGTGCGCCCGCCCCGCCAGGTGCGCTACGAAATACTGGCGCTGCAGGTACTCTCGGAGTTCGATAAGCAAATCATGGAAAACGTGACCCTGAAAGGCCGCTACCTGCTGTTTGCCAACTACGAAAAGCTGAATTGGCGCCAAATCGACCACCGGCTCGATTTGGCTGTAACCGCAAAAGTGAACCGCTACATCAACGTGGCCATAACCGGGATTGGCCTCTACGATTACGATCAGGACAAAAAGATTCAGGCCAGCCAAACGCTGTCGTTGGGCTTTTTGTACACTTTCCAGAACTACACCGAGCAAAAGTAGTAGCCGCTGACCTAGGTACTAACAGGCGGAGATACCTAGGCCAGCAGCTACGCCGTGCTAATGCATGGAATGCGTTTCCGATTTGGTGGCGAAGCGGTTTAGGATAAACTCCGCGTCTTCGGCAATGCCCTCGCGTAGGCGCAGCACGGCGGCATCTTGCCACTGCCGCAGGGCAAAGGGGTCGGCGCGGCGGCTTTCAATCCGATCGGGGTGGCTGCTGAGCCACTGTTGCACGTAGGCGCGGGCTTGTTTCTCATCCAGGTTTTCCATGGGTAAGCCAAAGCAGGGAAGGGGTTGCTCGGGCAGGTATTAAGTTACCTTCTGGCGGGTTTAAAGTCCAGTGGGGTGTGGCTGATAATCGTCAGGTATTCAGCTGTATTTGCGCATGTTGCTGCCTTGCCGCTGCCTTGCCGCTGCCTAGGTGCCCTAGGTGGCCCAAAAGCAAAACAACCCGGCACAAGGCTGTGCCGGGTTGTTGATTATTGCAGATTAAAGGGGGCGTTAGCGCTGGCGCCCGCGGCGGTCGTCCGTATCGTGGTGGCCGCGGCCTTGCTCGCGGTTGCGGTCGTCGTTGCGGCGGTACTCATCGTCGTGGCCACGGTTGGTACGGTTGCGGCTGTTGTCGTCGTAGAGCGAACTGGAGTAGTCGTTGCCGTAGCCGAACTCCTGGCGGCTGCTGCGGTCGTCTTGGTCGCCGCGGCGATTGTCGCGGTCCTCGTAGCCGCTGTAGCCGCGCCGGTCTTCGTAGCCGCTGCGTTCGTTGTTGCCACCGCGGTTGTCTTGGTCGTAGCCCCCGGCGTAGGGGCTGTGGCCGCGGCCGGCAAACCCACGCGAGTACTGGTCGCGGCCCCGCGAGGCCTCGTTGCCCCGCACGCGGGCATCGTCCTGGTTGTAGTCGCGCGGGGTTATGCCACCGGGGCGCTGGTGCTGGTAGTGCACATACCCAGGCGCATCGTCCTGCCGGGTGGCATACTGCCGCTGGTCGTTATCGTCGGGGTAGCCGCGAAATTGGGCGTTGTCGCGGGTGTAGTACTGAAACTCGCCGCGCTGCTGCGCGGCCCGGCCGTAGCTGCGGCCCGGGCCTAGGTCGAAGTTGCCCGACGTGCGGCGCCGGTCATCTTCGTCCTCGTAGCGGCCGCGGGTGTTGCGGTAATCCTGCTCCCGGTGCTGGTCGTGGCCGGGGCGTGTCTGGTCGCCTTGGTTGCGGCCCTGGTTGTTTTGGCCGTAAGCACCTATGCTGCCCGACGAGGCGTACGAGCTGCGCCCCGACTCGCCTTCGCGGCTGTGGCCGTAGTTGCGCTGTTCGTAGGTGTCGTCGGGTTGGCGGCTACCGCGGCGGTTATCGTTGTGTTCGTATTGGTTGCGGCCGCGCTCGTCGAAGTCGTCGGTCCGAAGCTTTTGGTGATGAGCCATGGGTGCGAATGGGTTTTGGTTGGTCCATTCTTTTACCCCGTCGTAACGCAGTGGGTTACGGATAATTGCAAGCCCAACAGTTAGTTAGGGGTTGCTTACCTGGGCCGAATCGGGCTCCAGCGCAAGCTGCAGATCAGCCGAAAACCGGGCCCGGAAAAGCGCATCGTCGGCCAGCTCAGGATGCTCCAGAAAAAAGGCATCGGCCAGCAAATCGGCCGTTTCGTCGGGCGGCAACATTTCCCATAGCACCGTCGGAAAGCGGCGCTTCCAACGCTCTTCGCCCGTAGCCTGGCAGCCGAGTACTACCACCAGGTAGCCCGGGCCGTAGTCGATGCGGACAGAGATGGGGGAGGCCATAGCGCGCGAGCGTTTGCAGGAGTGTAAATAACGCACAAACAGCAGTTCATTGCCCCTCAACTGTAAAAACTTAACATGCACCTAGGGCTACAAGCTACCCCAGCCAGGCGTGGTGCCTTGGGGCGTACCGCTGCGTTGTGTTAGCTGGGCAAGTTGCTTGTCATCAGTGTTTAAGCTGGTTTTATTTGCCTGAAATGAGCGCGCGAAATGGCTGCCCGGCCCGTGGCCCAACGAATGCCCGTTGGTAAGCGCGGCCTTGGGGCACGTGTGCGAAAAAGCCGGCGCTGGGCCGGCTTTTTGATGAGAAGCGCAATGGGGTTAATCGTCTTCGTAATCCAGCCCCAGCAGCTGGTTCAGGGCTTGTTGCAGCTCGGAGGCGGCGTGCATCTGGCCGGCCCGGCGGGCTACCACCAGGCCCGTTCGAAAAATTTGTTCGGCTTCCGAAGCCTCGGCCAACTGCTGCTTTAGCTTACCTGCGTGGTAGTAAGTGCCCACGTAGTCAGGGTGTTCGGCGAGGAGCTTCTGGTAAAACTGCCAGGCGGCATCGGTATTGCCAGCCGAACGGTATTCGGTAGCAATAGCGTATACAGTGAACGGGTCGTTCGGATCTTCTTCGTAGAAAGCCAGCAATTGCTGGAGGCGGCTCGGCGAGGTTTCCATCGGCAGGATTTTCCAGTATCTTCGGCCCGAAATTAGGGGCTTCCCCGCATCTTTTGACTTATAAGCAGACCTGATGAAGTTCCTCGTTTGCATCAGCAACGTTCCCGACACCACCACCAAAATCACGTTCACGCCCGATAACAAGGAGCTGAATAAGGCTGGCGTTCAGTTTGTGATTAACCCTTGGGATGAATACGCCCTGACCCGCGCCATCGAGCTCAAGGAACAACTCGGCGGCACCGTTACGGTACTCAACGTAGGGGAGGCTGATACGGAGCCCAATATCCGCAAGGCCCTCGCCATTGGCGCCGACGACGCCATTCGCGTAAACGCCAAGCCCACCGATGCTTTCTTCGTGGCGCAGCAAATTGCTGCCGTAGCCAAAGACGGTGGCTACGACGTCATCCTGATGGGCAAAGAAAGCATCGATTACAACGGCTTTCAGGTGCACGGCATGGTAGGCGAGCTGCTCGGTGTTCCGACGGTGGCCCCGGCCATGAAGCTGGACATGAACGGCACTTCCGCCACGCTGGAGCGCGAAATCGAAGGCGGCAAAGAAATCGTGGAGGTGCAGGCACCGTTCGTGGTTTCGTGCCAGGAGCCGATGTGCGAACCCCGCATTCCGAACATGCGCGGCATCATGACGGCCCGTACCAAGCCGCTGAAAGTGGTGGAAGCTACCGGCCAGGGTGCTGCTACCGAAGTGGTAGAGTACGCGCTGCCGCCCAAAAAGCAAGGCGTAAAGCTCATCGATGCCGACAACGCCGGCGAGCTGATTCGGTTGCTGCGCAACGAAGCCAAGGTAATCTAACAAGTTTAAGAGTTTGTGGGTTAGCCAGTTAGTGAGTTGCTTTTGCCCCGCCGAAGCAACCTGCCAACAACCGCCGCTGCCTGCACCACTCAGCACTCTTAAACTCTTCCACTCTTAAACTCGAAAGACTGTGTCTGTACTCGTAGTAGTAGAATGCGATAAGGGCGAAGTAAAAAAGTCTTCGCTCGAAGTAGCCTCGTACGGGGCGCAAGTAGCCCAGGCCCTAGGTACCACCGCTACGGCCATTGCCGTGGGCGAGGCCTCGGAAGCCAGCCTGGCCAAGCTCGGTGAGCAAGGCATCGGCAAGGTGCTGTACGACAACGATGCCCGCCTGAAAGAATTTGTAAACGGTGCCTACACCAAGCTGATTGCTACTGCCGCCGAGCAGGAGCAGGCGCAGGTAATCGTGCTGGCCAACAGCAACATTGGCACCTCGGTAGGCTCGCGCCTGGCCGTACGCCTGCAAGCCAGCCTGGCCACCAACGTGGTGGAGCTGCCGCGCGTAGAGGGCGGTAAGTTCACGGTGAAGCGCGGTGCCTACTCGGGCAAGGCTTTCTCCGACGTGGTGCTGGTAAACGACCGCAAAATCATTGCGGTGAAGAAGAACAGCATCGAAGCGCAGCAGAGCGCCGGCCAAACCGCTCAGGTGCAGTCGTTCTCGGCCCAGCTGGCCGATGCCGATTTTGCCGATGCGCCCAAACAGGTGATCATGCAGGAGCAAACCGGCGGTGTGCCGCTGCCCGAAGCCGACAAGGTAGTATCGGGTGGCCGGGGCATGAAGGGCCCGGAAAACTGGCACCTCATCGAAGAGCTGGCCAAGGCCCTGGGAGCTGCCACGGCGTGCTCCAAGCCGGTGTCGGACGTAGACTGGCGCCCTCACCACGAGCACGTAGGGCAGACCGGCATCACAGTATCGCCGAACCTCTATATTGCTTGCGGCATTTCGGGTGCTATTCAGCACCTTGCGGGTGTCAATTCCTCCAAAGTCATTGTCGTTATCAACAAAGACCCCGAGGCTCCGTTCTTTAAAGCTGCCGATTATGGCATCGTGGGCGACGTTTTCGACGTATTGCCCAAGCTGACCCAGGCGGTTAAGGAACTGAATGGGTAATGTGCCAGCGTGCCAATGTGGGTGATGGGCTAATGCTTTAAGATTGATTTTCAGTCGTTAGCGCACCAGCACATTCCCACATTGGCACGAGCAGCACATTTTCACATTAGCACCTTCCTTCTCCCACTCCGTGAAGAAAATCCAGCTCGAAATACTGGGCTTGTCGTCTAGCCAGTCGCAGTCGGGGTCGTTTGCTCTGATTCTGGGCGAGCGGCACGGCAACCGGCGCCTGCCCATCATCATCGGCATGTTCGAAGCGCAGAGCATTGCCATCCAGATCGAGAAAATAAACCCGAACCGCCCGCTCACGCACGATCTGTTCAAGTCGTTTGCCGAGCAGGTACACGTGAGCATCCTCGAGGTGCTTATTTCCGACCTGAAAGAGGGCGTGTTCTACTCCAAAATCGTGTGCACCGACGGTGCCACTACGTTTGAGCTGGACTCGCGGCCTTCCGACGCCATTGCCATTGGCTTGCGCTTCGGGGTGCCGATTTACACCGTCGAAAGCGTGATGAGCGAAGCCGGTATCATCCTGTCGGACCTTGATGAAAGCGCCGAATCGGATGACGACGACGATGACGACGACGAAGAAACCAGCAGCACCCGCACCGAGGTAGCCGAAACCCGGGAACCCAGCGGGCAGGTGTCGCTCGACGAATTGACCAAGATGCTGGCCCAGGCCCTGGAGCGCGAAGACTACGAGAAAGCGGCGAAAATCCGCGACGAGTTGAACAAGCGCAACGGGGGCAAAGAATAGCCTCTGAACGTTTTATTGCCACAGCGGCCCGCTTCCTGCCCCGGAAGCGGGCCGCTGTGTTTTGGGGTGCCCTAGCCTTAGGGCGCGCCCTAGGTGAAGCATAGTTACTCGGCCGCGCCAGGGCCCGGCCAGCGGTTTTGTTGCCTGGGTGAGTTGCCGCCCGTGGCACACCTGAGGGTAATTGCCTAGAATTGCGACTTCGTTTACCAGCTACTTTCCAAGAATCAAGATGTCTGCCCCCGAAACCGCTGCCGCCGACCAGGACCTGCGCTATCCGATTGGCCACTATACCTTGCCCGAGCAGCCCCTAACGGCCGATGAGCGCGCCGTGTACATTCAGCAGCTGATGGCACTGCCAACGGAGCTGCGCCAGGCGCTGGATGGCCTCAACGGCCTGCAGTTTGATACGCCTTACCGCCCGGGTGGCTGGTCGGTGCGGCAGGTGCTGCACCACGTGCCCGACTCGCACCTCAACAGCTACATGCGCTTCCGGCTGGCGCTTACCGAAGACAACCCCACCATCAAGCCCTACGACGAAGCCGGCTGGGCCGAGCTGCCCGACATAGCCATTGTGCCGCCCGATGTGTCGCTGATTCTGCTGGATGCGCTGCACGCCCGCTGGGTAGTGCTGCTGAGCCAGCTCACCGACGAGCAATGGCTACGCACGTGGTACCACCCCGGCATGCAGCAAACCATTCGCCTCGATCAGGCCTTGGTGATGTATGCCTGGCACGGCCGCCACCATGTAGCGCACATTACCAGCCTGCGCAAGCGCATGGGCTGGTAGCAGGTCCGTAGCTCCTTGTAAGCAAGCGGGGCCGGCGAACCTAGAAAGGTTTGCCGGCCCCGCTTGTTGTTTAATGCTGCGCTTTAACGGGGCAACACCTATTCGCCCTGAATCGGCTCGCCGACGGAAGTTTCGATGGTGCCGCCTTCCTGCTCTACTTTTTTGGCGGCCCGCACGAGGCTGCTGCTGAAGATAAAGTCCTTGAGCTCGGGTACTTGCGCGTTCAGGATTTCGTCCTTGGTGCCGTCCCACAGCTTCAGGCCCTTGTGCAGGAACACGATATGGTCGCCGATTTCCACCACCGAGTTCATGTCGTGGGTGATGATAACGGTGGTGATGCCGTACTCGTGGGTGATTTCGTAGATCAGCTCGTCGATTTTGATGCTCGTGAGCGGGTCGAGGCCGGAATTGGGCTCGTCGCAGAACAGGTAGGTGCAGTTGGGCGCGATGGCGCGGGCAATGCCCACGCGTTTTTTCATGCCGCCCGATAGCTCGGACGGCATTTTGGGGCCGGCGTTTTCGAGCCCTACGCGCTTGAGGCAAAACTCCACCCGGTCGCGGCGCTCTTCCTTGCTCATGTCGGGCGTGAGCATCTGCAGCGGAAATTCCACGTTCTCGAACACGTTCATCGAGTCGAACAGGGCCGAGGCCTGAAACAGCATTCCGATCTGTTTCCGGATTTCCTGCCGGATTTCGATTTTGTTGTTCGTGAAGATGGTGCCGTCGAAGGTAATGGAGCCGAGGTCGGGCTTAAGCAAGCCCACGATGCACTTGAGCAGCACCGATTTGCCCGTGCCCGAGCCCCCCAGCACCAAGTTGCACTTGCCCGTTTCGAAGGTGCAGGTGATGCCCCGGAGGATGGGCGTATCGCCGAAGTTTTTATGTACGTTATGAATTTCGATCATGGCAGGCAGGGCCTAGGTATTGGTTGGTCGGGGCGTAGTGGCAGCGGGTAAATGGCCTGATGCCTAAGTCTCCAAGACCTAAAACCTATTACAGGAGCGTTTGGGCCAGCACGTAATCGGCCAGCAAAATGGCGATGATGGAGTGCGTAACGGCCGTGGTGCTGCTGGCGCCCACCTCCAGCGCGCCGCCTTCGGTGAAGAAGCCGCGGTAGGCCGAGATGGACGAAACCAGAAACGCAAAAACCACCGACTTGATGAGGGCGAAGGTGATGTTGTATGGTATGAAATCGGCCCGGATACCCTCGATATACTCCTGCGCCGACAAAGCCCCCGACAGCGTGCCGGCCAGATAACCACCTAGGATAGACAGCACCATAGCCAGAATCACCAGCATGGGGAAGGTGATGATGGCGCCCAGAATGCGCGGAAATACCAGGTAAGAGGTTGAGTTAATGCCCATTACCTCCAGGGCGTCGATCTGCTCGGTGATACGCATCGTACCGAGGCCGCCGGCAATGCTGGAGCCTACTTTGCCCGCCAGCACAATGCTGGTGATGGTGGGGGCAAGCTCCAGAATCGTCATTTCGCGCACCATAAAGCCGATTGTCGACTTTGGGATAAGCGGATTGGTGAGGTTGTAGGCAATTTGCACGCACGTAACCGCCCCGATAAACGCGGCCACGATGCTGACGATAAATACCGAATCGATGCCGATGTTCACGGCTTCGTCGAGGGTGCGGTTCCAGAGCACGCGCAGGCGCTCCTTGCGAACGAGCATGCTCTGCAGGAAAAGCAGATATTGGCCGAAAACTTTGACCATAAACTTAGGCTGTCAAAAAAATGAAGAGCAACGTGCCCCTGACGCGGCACGCTTCCCGCTCACATACGTACGAACGGCGAAACAATCTTACGGCTTATGCAGAAAACAATTGTAGTGACGGGTGGCACGAAAGGCATCGGAAGGGCAATTTTGGTCCGATTTGCCGAAGCAGGCTTTCAGTTGGTGACGTGCTCGCGCTCGGCCGACAGCCTCGACGAGCTGCGCGAGGATTTTCAGCAGCGCTTTCCGCACGTAAAACTCCACGCTCTGGCCGTTGATTTGAGCCGTACCAACGAGGCCCGCCGCTTCGTGGATTTTGTACTGGGCCTGGGTACTTCGGTGGATGTGCTGGTAAACAACGCGGGGTACTTTATTCCGGGGCGTTTGCAAGACGATGCCGCCGACGGCTCCACGATGCGCGAGATGCTGGCCGTAAACCTGCTCAGCGCCTACGACGTAACGCGTGGCCTGCTGCCGCACATGCTGGAGCAGGAGGGTGGGCATATTTTCACGATGTGCTCCACGGCCAGCATCACGGCCTACCCCAACGGCGGGGCCTACGGCGTGGCCAAATTTGCCCTCTACGGCATGACGAAAAACCTCCGCGAAGAGCTAAAGCACAGCAACCTGCGGGTAACGGCCATTTTGCCCGGCGCTACGCTCACGGCCAGTTGGGAAGGCGTTGATTTACCCGCCGAACGCTTTATGAAAGCCGAGGACGTTGCCGGAGCGGTATTTGGCGCCTACAGCCTCTCACCGCAAGCCGTAATCGAGGAAATCCTGATGCGCCCGCAACTGGGTGATATTTGATGCAATGATCAATGAGCAATGATCAATGAACAATTGGCGCAACCGGCGCAGTAGTCGGGCGTAGCCTCATTGCTCATTGCTCATTGCTCATTGCACTGCTACCGCTTTGCCTTTGCCGGTCACCTTCACATCCTTTTGCGCGGGCGGGCCGCTGTAGTACAGCGTGCCCGTGCCGGCCACTTCGGCACCCAGGAAATCGAGGGTGCGTACGTGGGCGTCGCCGTCGCTGAGTTTGTGGAGGTTCACGGAGGCGCGCTTGGTGGTCAGGTCGTTGGCAAACAAACGCCCCAGGTCGCCGACGGTAGCAATGAGCTCCTCCGACTGACCGCTGAGCTTCATGTCGCCCAACTCGTACAAATCAACCCACAAGTACTTGCTCTGGACGTTGAACTCCAGGTTGCCGGCGCGGGAGAGGTGCAGAAATAAAGTGTCCTGCCGAAAGGTGCCCTCGGTGCGCAGGGTCTTCTCGCCCACATGAAACACATCGGTGAGGCGCGGCACGTGCAGCCAAACCTGGCGCGGTACATCGTAGCGGCGTACCCAGTTGCAGCGGCTGGTGTTGCTGATGGTAAGCGTGCCGTCCTGCACTTTCAGTTTTAGGTCTTCTTGCAAATTGCGGCCCGTGCGCACCTCGGCGTAAGTTTCGGTGTCCTGCACCACGGTTACTTCTACGTTGTCGTAGAGGCGCAGCACATGAAAAGCGGGCAGCTCGCGCCGCTCGGTGGTTACGGAGCCGCTGCTCTTGAAACAGTCGCCTTCCTGGTCTTTGCGGCAACCTGGGAGCAGCAAAGGTGCCCCCAACAGCAGGGCCTTGGCTGCGTATGCCCTTACCCACGGCCGTGCTCTATCTTGCGCGGCTTTTACCAACGAGCTCAACACTTTTTCAACCAGAATACTATGGATCTGAACGGCAAGGTAGCCATTGTCACGGGCGTCAGCAAAGGTATTGGCCTGGCCACGGCGCAGTTGCTGCTGGCGCGCGGCGCCGTGGTGGCCGGCTGGGGCCGCCGCGCACCGGAAAATTTCACGCACGAGCGGTTTCAGTTTTTCGAGTGCGATGTGCGCAACGAGTTGTCGGTGCAGGAGGCCTTTACCAACACCCAGCGCGAGCTAGGGCAGGAGGTGACAGCGCTCGTGAACAACGCCGGCCTGGGCATTGCGGGCGAGGTAGATGGTTTTCGGTCGGAGGACTGGCACACCATGTTCGATACCAACGTGCACGGCACGTTTTACTGCACCAAAGCCGTGTTGCCGCAAATGCGCAAACAGCAGCTGGGCCATATTATTAATATTTCGTCGATTGCCGGCCTCAACGGCATCGAGATGATGGCGGGTTACTGCGCCACCAAGTACGCGGTGCGCGGCTTTTCGCACTCGTTATTTAAAGAAGTGCGCAAGGATGGCATCAAGGTAACTTGCCTTTACCCCGGCTCCACCCAAACCAACTTCTTCGACGACATCCCCGGCACCACGGCCAATCCCTCGATGATGCAACCCGAGGACATTGCCGGTGCCATTGTGTACGCCATCGAAACGCCGTTCAACTTCCATATTGTGGACATGGAAATGCGGCCCTTGCAGCCTAAGCGGGGCTAATGTACGATGCTCTGGATCTGGGCCTTATCGTGGGTGCTGCTGTGGTACAACCTGCGCCAATGGCGCCGGGCGCTGCCGGAACGCAGGCGGGTGCAGGCACTGTTTGTGCTTCTTGCCGCCGCATGGCTTGTGCTGTTGGGCTTGTGGGTTATCGTGCCTTTGGTTGCGTCGTGGATAGGGGAGGCCTCCTTGCATCGGCGCTAACTCCCTAGGTGCCTAATGCAGCAACGAGCAACTAATGCAGTACTTTCGCCCTTCCTATGGTTGAAATCCAACATTTGACCAAGCTTTTTGGTACCCAGGCCGCCGTCAACGACATCAGCTTTTCGGCGGGCCGCGGCGAAATCCTGGGTTTTCTGGGGCCCAACGGCGCCGGTAAAAGCACTACTATGAAGATTGCCACCGGCTACCTGCCGCCCAGCGCAGGTACGGTGCGCATCGCCGATTTCGACGTGGTGGAGCACCCCTTGGAGGTGCGCCGCCGCGTAGGCTACTTGCCCGAGCACAACCCGCTCTACCTCGATATGTACGTGCACGAGTACCTCGATTTTATCGGGCGGGTGCACGGCCTGGCGGGCGGTACGCTGCGCGAACGGGTGAAAGAGCTGGTAGCCCGCGTGGGCCTCACGCGCGAGCAGAACAAGCAAATCGGCGCCCTCTCCAAAGGCTACCGCCAGCGCGTGGGCTTGGCGCAGGCCTTGGTGCACGACCCGCAGGTGCTTATTCTCGACGAGCCCACCACCGGTCTCGACCCAAACCAGATTGGCGAGATTCGCCAACTTATCCGCGAGCTGGGCCAGGATAAAACCGTCATCTTCAGCACGCACATTTTGCCCGAAGTGCAAGCCCTTTGCGACCGGGTGGTTATCATCAGCCGCGGGCAGCTGGTGGCCGATTCGCCGGTGCGCGACCTAGGGGCTCTGGCCAAAGGCGAAACCATCATCCGCGCCGAGTTCGAAGGTGTTATCGACCCCACGCCATTGCGGCAGCTGCCGGGCATCAAAACTGTAGAGCAAGCCGCAGGCGGTGTATGGGTTATCCGCACCGATGGCCGCGGCGACCAGCGCCGCGCCATCTCGCAGCTGGCGGCCCAGCAAGGGTGGTTGCTCCTAGGTCTGCGGCAAGAAGAGCAGTCGTTGGAGCAGGTGTTTCAGCAGCTGACGACCTCGAACAATTCTAAATCATAAATGGAACGTCATTCCGAGCGAAGTCGAGGAATCTCGCGTGCTGATGTCAGATAGCATTCTTAATGAAGAAGATTACTATCCGGCGAGATGTCTCGACTGCGCTCGACATGACGAACTAGCTGAATCGATTGCCGAATCAGCGTAATCAAATAAATCAGCGTCAATCAGCGATTCATGTTCGCCGTCCTTCGCAAAGAATTCAACGCCTTCCTCAACTCGCCGGTAGCCTACGTGGTGCTGGGCGTGTTTCTGGTGGCTACGGGCCTGTTCGTGTGGGTATTTCCCGATAGCTCCGTGCTCGACTACGGCTTTGCCGATCTGCAAACGTTGTTCAATCTGGCCCCTTGGATCTTCCTGTTCCTGATTCCGGCCATTACCATGCGCACGTTTGCCGAGGAGAAAAAGGCTGGCACCATTGAGCTACTGCTGACCCGCCCGCTTACCGATGGGCAATTGGTGGGAGGGAAGTACCTGGCCTGTTTGCTGCTGGCTTTGCTGGCGCTGGTGCCCACGCTGCTGTACTACTACTCGGTGTACCAGCTCGGCTCGCCGGTGGGCAACATCGACTCGGCGGCGTTTGCTGGTTCGCTGATTGGCCTTGCGCTGCTCGCGGCCATCTTCGCGGCTATCGGCGTGTTGGCTTCGGCTCTCACCCGCGACCAAATCATTGCCTTTTTGGTGGCCGTGGTGGGGTGCTTTCTGGTTTACTCCGGCTTCGATTCGCTGGCCTCGTTGTTTGAAGGCTCCACGGCCTACTACATCGGCCAGCTGGGCATTGCCGCGCACTACCGCGACCTGAGCAAAGGCCTCGTCGACTCGCGCGACGTGCTGTATTTCCTTTCGGTGGTAGCGGGCATGTTGCTGGCTACGCGCCTCGTATTGCAAAGCCGTAACTGGTAACCTGCCGGACTCTCTGACGCATGGAAACAACTCCCGCCGCCACGCCCGCACCCGTTACCGCTGTTGCTCCGGCCTCGCGCAAGCAGCGCGATTTGCTGCGCTTCGGCTTGGTTATCCTAGGTCTGGTACTGCTCAACTTTATCGGGCAGCAGTTCTTCTTTCGCCTCGATTTAACCGAGGACAAACGCTACAGCATGTCGCCGGCCACGGAGCAGCTGCTGGAGCAAATGCCTGAGCCGGTAACCATTACGGTGTACCTGGCCGGCGACTTTCCGACCGCGTTCCGGCGCTTGTCGCAAGCCACGCGCGAAACCCTCGACGAAATGCAGGTGCACGCCGGCACCAAGCTGCGCTACGTGTTCGTCGACCCCTCGGCCGCTACTTCCGAAGCCGACCGCCAGAAGGAGTACCAGCGCCTCATTCAGAAAGGCCTGAACCCAACCAACCTAGGGGCCAACGAAAACGGCAAGCGCGTCGAGAAGATCATCTTTCCGTGGGCTACCGTAACGGTGGGCAGCCGCGAAGAAAACGTGCTGCTGCTGCGCGGCAACCAGGCCGCCCCGCCCGATGTGCGCCTCAACCAAAGCATCGAAGGCCTGGAATACGAGCTGGCCAGTGCTATTCGCCGTCTGGAGCCCGGCCAGCGCAAGCTCATCGGCATTGTCGAAGGCCACGGCGAGCCCGACAACGCGCAGCTCTACGACCTGATTGCCACTTTGCAGCGCGACCACAACGTGTACCGCATCGACCTGAACAAGGTAACCGAGCAGAACATGAAGTCGCTCGCGGCGGTGATTGTGGCCAAGCCCGAGCGCCCGTACACCGAGCCCGAGAAGTACAAGCTCGATAAGTTCATCACCGAAGGCGGCCGGGCGCTGTTTTTCGTGGATGCCATGCGCGTGAACCTCGACAGCGCCAACCGCGGCGGCATGCTCTCGTTTCCGCTCGATCTGAACCTCACGGACCTGCTGTTCACGTACGGCGCGCGCGTCAACGGCGACCTGATTCTGGACATCAACTCCGGCCTGATTCCGTTGGTAACGGGCATGACGGGCAACAAGCCCAACGTAGAGCCCATGCCGTGGCAGTTTTACCCCATCGTGAATGGCTACACCCCGCACCCCATCGTGCGCAACCTCGATGCGGTGTACCTGAAGTTCGTGAGCACCATTGATACGGTTAAGGCCAAGGGCATCCGCAAAACGCCGCTGATGTATACCTCGCGCTACACCCGCGTGCTGCCCGCGCCCGTACCCATCAACCTGAACGATGCGCGCCTGCCCGCCGACCCCAAGCTGTACACCAGCGGGCCAAAGCCCGTGGGCTACCTGCTCGAAGGGCAGTTCCGGTCGTTGTTTGCCAACCGCGCCCAGCCCGGTACCACCCAATTTGTGCCCGCGCAAAGCGCGCAAGCCAAGCCGAGCAAAATCGTGCTGGTGTCGGATGGCGACTTTGTGCGCAACGATGTGGACCCCAAAACCGGCCGCCCCGTGCCCCTGGGCTTCGACCGCCTGGCTACCACCCGCTTTGCCAACCGCGAGCTGGTGCAGAACGCCGTGGATTACCTGCTCGACGAAACCGGTCTGATTTCGGTGCGCGGCAAGGAAATCACGCTGCGCCCGCTCGATAAAGTGAAAGTAAACTCCGAAAAGAGCAAATGGCAGCTGCTGAACCTGGGCGTTCCGCTAGCCTTGCTCGCCGCGTTTGGGCTGGTGCGCGCCTGGTTGCGTAAGCGTAAGTACGCCTCGTTTGCCACCGAATAGACCTAGGTAAGTTAAGCCGGTTGCTTTAGCGTGGGCCTTCGGGTGCGTCCTCGGGGGCGGTGCCCAGCAGCGCGGCCAGGTTCTCCACCAATTCGCGCAAGCGCTCAACCTGTTCTTTCAGTACCCGAATCTGCTCGGCCGATGAGGTGTGCTCGACCGCGGCTTGGTTAAGGGCAAACTGCCGGATTTCGTCGTTGAAGTACTGACCCAGGGTTTTGCCCAACTGCCGGGCGGCCAGCTCCAGGGCGTCGCGGGTTTCGCGCTCCACACCCCGCACCGACCAGGTTACCGGCACCGCACCTAGGCGGGGCGGCCGCCCCACCCGGCTGTTGCTCGTACTAAGATTATTGGCAGATGCGGCCGTTGGCGGTTGCACATCTGTAATACTTTCTCCTATTTTTGTATTACCTAAACTCGTTTGTGCTTCCAAATTGCCTTGTTCATCGGGGCGCTCGTTGAAGTCGGGCGGCAATGGGTCAGCGGAAGTCGCACGTGGGCTTGAGCTCATGGTAAGTACGTCTTGGGGTTGACAGCTCATAGGTACGTACGGCCCAGGCGGGCTTCTGGTCGTAATGTCAGGTTCGAAATAGGTTTTACGCGGCCAAAATACGCGCTTCTTTGCTGCCAGTGTTCGATTCAATTAGCCAAGACTTGTTTTTTGACTTCAACCTGCAGACGCTCACGGCTGAATTGCTGTGCGTAGCCTGGCGGGTAGTGGGAATGCGCAGCGGTAACCGGCCCGAGCCGGGCTGGACGGACGCCGAACAGGTGCGCCTGAGCCCCGATGGCGTGCACCTGGCCATGCCAAATAATACCGAGCTGGCGGGCACATGGGCCATGGAGCGCAGTAGCCTAGTTAGCCAGCCCTACCTTGTGCTTGAGCTTGCCCATGGCACTTCCTATGCGTTAATTACCCGTATGCGCCGTAGCCACGACGGCGCCCGACGCTTGCTCACGTTGTATTTTCAGTCGGGGCTCGAAATTGAGCTAACCCATCCTTAACCCTGCCGCCTCCGAAGCCACCTAGCCATATGCGTACTGAACAACCCGATCCGGTTGCCGAACTATCCCGCCTCGAGTCGGTACTAGAGGCGGCTGGGGTAGGAATTTGGCAAATGGAACTGCCGAGCCGCGAGTTGTCGTGGTCGGCCCGGTGCAAACTGCTCTACGGCTTGCCTGTCGATCAGCCCGTAACGCTGCCTGATCTGTACAATGCTATTCACCCCGACGACCGCGCCGGTGTAGAGCAAGCCATTGAGGCCGTGCTGAAACCCGGCAGCTCGGGGCGCTACTTCAAAGAGTACCGCGTAATATGGCCCGACGGTGCCGTGCGCTGGATACGCTCAACCGGCCGCACGCGCCGCCACCCCGATACCGGCCTGCCCGTGCGTTTCGAGGGCATCAGCCGCGATGTAACCGAGCCGCAGCAAGAGGCGCTGCAGTTGCAGCGTCAAGCGCAGGAATACCTGTTTCTGGCCGAAAACGTGTCGGAAATCCTGTGGATGGCCCGGCCCGACGGCGGCGTTACGTACTTCAATCAGCGCTGGATGGCCTACACCGGCCAAACGCTGCAACAGGCGCAGGAGTGGGGCTGGGAGCCCGTTATTCACCCCGATGATCTGCCCCGCTGCCTCGAGCGTTGGACCAACTCCCTGCGCACCCAGCAACTCTACGAGGTGGAGTACCGCTTTCGGCGCCACGATGGCGAGTACCGCTGGTACCTGGGGCGGGCGCTGCCCATGTGCGATGCCAACGGCAACGTGCTTAAGTGGTTTGGTACCTGCACCGACATTCACGAGCAAAAACAGACCGAGCAGCTGCTGCGCGCCCGCGAAGACGAGTTGCAGCGCGCTTACCAGGATCTGGAGAGCAAAGTAACCTTCCGGAACCTGGAGCTGGAGCGCCTGCTGCGTGAGCAAGCCAACCGCATTGCTGCCCTGGAAGCGCAGCTAGGTGCCGGCTCGGCGGCGGCGGTGCCCTCGGCCTAAGTACCTAGGTGCCAAACCACGCGGGGCGCCCTGGCACTTGCTGCCAGGGCGCCCCGCGTGGTTTGGCACCTAGGGAAGAGGTTACAAATACAAAGCCTCGCGGCGCACAAACGTACTCAGCAGGGCATGCAGCGAACCGGGGCCATCGGTAGGTTGCGGGGCCAGGTACGCATCGGCCAGGGGGTTGCGGTAGCCGGCCAGCTGCGCGTACTCGGCCGGGTCGATGGCCTGAAAGCCCATCGACCAATCCGAAAAGTTGCGCTGCTCCACCGGGCCATCGGCCAGCCGAATAATGTTGTGGTGGCGGCAATCCTGGCTGATGCGTTTAAAGATGTAAAGCACCTCGTCGGCCGGGCCTTCCAGCACCTGCAATATCTGGCCGTGGCTGTAAAGCAACATGCCGGTTAGCTCGTGCGCGGCGTTCCACGCGCGCGATTGCCGCAGCAGCAACTGCAGCTCCTGCTCGCTTAGCTCGTGGGTAGCCAGGCTTTGGTATACCAGGTGATAAAGTACGGGTTGGCTCATGCTGAAAACACAATGGGCTTGGGTTGCCGGCAAACAACCAAAAAGGAGAAAAAGGTGGGGTTAGTGGGCTACACAAGATAGGGCCATTTTTACCGCCATCCGCCAGCAAGAGCACATTCGCCAGCGCAGGCTTATAGGCCTTTTCATATGTTCGGTGGCCTTTTACCGCGGTAAACTTCCGAAGGTTGGCATATTGTCGAGGTTATTTTGTTTCCTTGTCATACATTAAGCCTCATCGGTGCCTTTGGGGAGTAACATTACCTGCGAAAAACGATTGCAGGCGGTGTTTTTACTTTCTGAAAACTCCCCGCGGGCTTCCTATCTTTGCTCTCTACTGTCAGAACCCTTCCCAAACCCCTGTATGAAGTTCATCGTCTCGTCTTCGGCGTTGCTTAAGCAGCTCCAGAGCATTAATGGTGTCGTCACGAACAACCCCGTGGTGCCCATCCTAGAGAACTTTCTGTTTGAAATTGAGAACGGGAAGCTGACCATTACCGCCTCCGATCTGGAGACGAGCATGATTACCGAGCTGCCGGTGGAGGCCCGCGAAAGCGGCCGCATTGCCGCGCCGGCCCGCATTCTGCTCGATACCCTGAAGAACCTGCCCGATCAGCCGGTTACCTTCACCATCGATGAGGAAACCTACGGCATCGAAATCGCCTCGGCCAACGGGCGCTACAAGCTGGCGGGCGAAAACGCCACCGATTTTCCGCGCGTGCCGGTCGTAAAGGGCTCGGCCCCCGTCGAGATGCCTTCGCAGGCGCTGCAGCGCGCCATCAACAAAACCATTTTCGCCGTTAGCACCGACGAGCTGCGCCCCGCCATGACGGGCATTCTGGTGCAGCTGGCCGATGGGCAGGTAACCTTTGTGGCCACCGATGGCCACCGCCTGCTGCGCTACCGCCGCCAGGATGTAAACCCCGGTCAAACGGCCAACATCATCATTCCGCGCAAGGCCTTTAATCTGCTGAAAGGTGCTCTGCCCTCCGAGGCAACCACCGTGCGCGTGGAGTTCAACCAGTCGAACGCTTTCTTCTCGTTCAACCAGATGCGCCTCGTGTGCCGCCTGATTGACGAGCGGTACCCCGATTACGAGAACGTTATTCCGGTTTCGAACCCCAACAAGCTCATCATCGACCGCGGCCAGTTCCTGAACTCGGTGAAGCGAATCGCCATCTACTCGAACAAAACCACGCACCAGGTGCGCCTGCGCCTGGCCGGTTCGGAAATGACGATTTCGGCCGAAGACCTAGACTTCTCGAACGAAGCCAACGAAAAACTGCCTTGCCAGTACGACGGCGAGGACATGGAAATTGGCTTTAACGCCCGCTTCCTGATCGAAATGCTCTCGAACATCGATTCCGAGGAAATTACCCTGGAGCTGAGCACCCCCAACCGCGCCGGTTTGCTGATGCCTACCCTCGCCGACGACAACGAGAACATCCTGATGCTCGTGATGCCGGTGATGCTCAACAACTACGTGTAACCGCACGCAAGCACTGCATCTGTCATCCTGAGGCATTAGCCAAAGGACCCTCTCACGTCGGATAGTAACTATCCAACCCCGGGTTGTTCGGGCGTGATAAGGTCCTTCGCTTGGGCTCAGGATGACAGCCGTTTTTTACCCGCCACTTACCAGACGACTTTCAACCGTCTTTTTACCATGAAGAAATCCGAAATCCGGTTCAGCATCGCCCTCGACGACCAGAAAATCCCGGAAGCCATCAGCTGGAGCGCTACCGATGCCGGCGCCGATATTCATTTCGCCAAGGCCATGAACGTCAGCATCTGGGACCGGGAGCAGCAGGGCACCATGAAGATTGACCTCTGGACCAAGGAAATGCCCGTGAACGAGATGAAGCGCTTTTACGTGGATATGATCGGTTCGCTGGCCGAAAGCATCGTGGCCGCCACCAACGACGAGTACATGGGTGCCAAACTACGCGCCCTAGGTCGGGAGCTGGCCCAGCACGTGGAGCAAGAGGAGCGCAACCAAAAGTAAGCGCCTGCCGCCCTAGGTGGTTTAAGAAAAAAGCCCGCCCGGCAGTTGCCGGGCGGGCTTTTTGTAAGCTAGCACTAACAGTTAACGGCCGCGCGGGGCAGGCTTGCTGTCGTCTTTGGTTTGCGAAATGGTAGCGCCTTTGGCGCTGGCCGGCAGCGGGTTTTGCACGGCTTTCACCAGCATGATATCGGTGGCCTGGGCGGCGTAGTCCTTGTCGTACTTGTAGTACACGGGGCGGCGGCCGTAGTAGTCGCTGTATTGCTCGGTGGTGAGCACGGCGCGCAACTCCTGGTCACGCTCGCGACACACGCCCTGGCACTGCTCGTCAATCAGCTTACTGTTGCCGGCGTAGCGCGTTTCGATGGCAGCCATTTTGGCCACCTTGTCGTCGTTGATGGCGCGGAGCTTGGTGGTCTGGTAGTTATTCAGGCGCAACTCGCGGGCCATTTGGTTGGATAACCGCTCGGCGCGTTGCTGCACGGCAGCGTTCTTTTTGGGCGAAGGTTGCTGCGCCTGCGCACCGAGTGCCATACCCGATGCCAGCACAGCCGTTGCAATCATCTTGATGGTAGTCATGGCAAGTATTATTGAGGGCCGAAGCCGCTGAAACAAAGTTTGGGCCGCCGAAGCAACCAACGCTACTTTCTAACGAAAAAGTGTGCCAGGCAGTTCGGCATTCGTCGGCAAACTAGCAAAAACAGAACCGGCTGACCCTTGCTACATACGCGCAAAAGGCCAGCCGGTTAAGAATCAGCTAGTTGCTTAGAATTTGTTCATCCACATCATCGACTCCACGGGCTTGTCGGTGCGCTGGTTGTACTTGGCGTTGGGCTTGCGGTTGTAGTAGTTCTGGATGGCGCCTTCCACCGCAAAGTAAATGAGCTGGCCGATGGGCATACCGCGGTAGATGCGCACGGGCTGCGTAACGCTGATTTCCAGCGTCCAGGTGTTCGAAAAACCTACGTCGCCTTTGCCGGCTGTGGCGTGGATGTCGATACCCAAGCGGCCCACTGAGCTTTTGCCTTCCAGGAACGGCACGTGGGCGTGGGTTTCGGTGTACTCTTCCGTTACGCCCAGGTATAGGGTTTCGGGGGTGAGCACAAAGCCTTCTTCCGGAATCTCAAACACATCAATCTGGTTGTGTTTGCGCGCGTCGAGCACGTGGTCGCGGTAAGTGGCCAGGTAGCGGCCCAGGTGCACATCGTAGGAGTTGGTGCCCAGGCAAGCGCGGTCGTAGGGTTCGATTACGATGGTGCCGCGCTCCATTTCGGCCAATATTTGCTCGTCGGTAAGAATCATGGGGAGAATTATGAATTAATAATTATGAATTAAAAATTAAGCGGATGACGCTTCTCGGGTCCACGATTAGGGCCGGGTGAAGCCGCCATCTTTAATTTTTAATTCCTAATTATTAATTGATTTCGTCGTCTTCGTATCTGTCGGTGGGCAGCACCATGGCGGTGCGGCGTTTGGGAGCGGGTTCGGTGGGCTCTTCCGGCGCCTCCTCTTCGTAGTCGGGCTGAGGCGTAAGGGCCTCTATTTGGGCGCGCATGCCCGGTATTACCGACATGGTGAGGTACAGCATAAGCGCTAGCGAAAACACCGAGCAAAGCAGGGTCGTGTAATCGACCCAGTCGTGGGCCGACTTCGGGGCGTTTTCGCCAAAGGAGCGGCCGGGCCGGCTCGTGAGCGGGCTGCTCAGGCTCTCATCCGCCACGGCATCGGGGCTGGGCTGCGGGTCTTCGAGGGGTTTGGCGATGGGCTCCTCGGCCTGCGCGTCCACATCGGCAGGGGGCACGTTGGCTGCATCGGCCATCAGCTCCTCCGGGGCGGGGTCCTGGGAGGCGTTGAACTGGGCGCTGGCTTGTTTGATATAGCGCTGCAGCGAGTGGATAAGCGCCACCCGCTCGTCGCGGGGCAGCACCCGGATGAAAAACTCAAAGTTGCGGTCGACCAGCACGCTGTTAAGCTGCTTCTCGAACTCGGCCAGATCGGTGCGGCCTTTGCCAAAACGCTGCTTGTAGCGCTCGGCTACGCTGTTGTAGTTGCGAAACAGGGTTTTGAGGTCTTCGCGGCCGGCGTAGTCGTCGAACTCCTTGCGGGCCTTGGCCGTGCGCAGATTAACGGGGTACTTGCGGCGCGTGAAGGACTTGTCGTAGACGGTTTCCATCGTGCGGAAGTTGATTTCGTCTACGGCGCGGTCGAAGAGTTGCTTGTTTTGCGCAGCGGTGTTCTCGGATTGGGCACGCAACCCCATCGGCACAATCAGCAGCACAAGCAGCAAGCTCCAAAACCCAAAACGGTAACGGTAAGGCATGGGCAACAGGCAAACAGTTTTCCGGGCAAAGGTAAACTGCTGAGCCTATTGATGCAGTGCTTTATTTGAATCCTTGCCGTGGCGGGCGGAATTTGGTGCTGATGTGGGTGTTATCCGTCAGCTTGCTCTCGTCTGTCATCCTTCATCTCACGTTCGCACAAAGCGTTGTTTACCTGGTCATCCTGAGCAAAGCGAAGGGCCTTACCACGCCGGATAGAATTTACTGCCTAGGCGTGATAAGGTCCTTCGCTTTGCTCAGGATGACAGGCGGAGCGGGCTTACAGGCCGTGGGCTTCGCGCATCGATTCGCGGCAGGCGCTCAGGTAGAAGTCAACGAGGTCGTCGGTGACGGCGGTGCTCACGAACAGGGCCTCGAACTGCGAAGGCGCCAGGTACACGCCGCGGTTGAGCATGGCGCGGAAGTAGCGGCCAAATGCCTCCAGGTCGGAGGTTTTGGCGGATGCCAGATCGGTTACCGGTTGCTGCGTGAAGAACACGCTCCACATAGAGCCCACGCGGTTTACGGTGTAGTTGAGGCCCAGCTCGGCAGCAATTTCATAGGTGCCTTCGGCGAGGCGGGCGCTGGTGCGCTCGAGCTGCTCATACACCTCCGGGTGCTCGTTGAGATAGCGCAGCTGGGCCATGCCGGCGGCGGTAGCAATGGGGTTACCCGAGAGCGTGCCAGCCTGGTACACCTTACCGGCTGGCGCTACCTGGTCCATGATTTCGGCGCGGCCACCGTAGGCGCCTACCGGCATACCGCCGCCGATGATTTTACCTAGGGTCGTCATGTCGGGCTGAATGCCGAACAGCTCCTGCGCACCGCCGCGGGCCAGGCGGAAGCCCGTCATTACCTCGTCGAAAATAAACACGATGCCGTGCTTGGTGCACAGATCGCGCAGGCCTTGCAGGTAGCCTTCGGCAGGCGGTACCAAGCCGATGTTGCCAACTACCGGCTCCAGAATGATGGCGGCAATTTGGTTGGGGTTGGCGGCAATGGCTTGCTCCACGGCGCCTAGGTCGTTGTAAGGCACCGTAAGCGTATCTTTGGCTACGCCTTCGGTAACGCCCGGCGAGTCGGGGGTACCTAGGGTAAGGGCGCCTGAGCCAGCTGAAATCAGGAACGAGTCGCCGTGGCCGTGGTAGCAGCCCTCAAACTTCAGGATTTTGTCGCGGCCGGTGTAGCCCCGGGCTACCCGAATGGCCGACATGGTAGCCTCGGTGCCGGAGTTCACTAGGCGTACTTTCTCCACGCTGGGCACCATCTGGCAAATCAGCTCAGCCATTTCAACCTCGCGGCGCGTGGGCGCACCAAAGGACAGCGAATCGGGCAGGGCACGCTGTACGGCCTCCAGCACTACCTGCGGCGCGTGGCCCAAAATCATCGGGCCCCACGAGTTGATGAAATCGAGGTAGCGGTTGCCGTCTACGTCGGTCAGCCAGGCGCCCTCGGCCGATTTCATAAACACGGGGTGGCCGCCTACGGCGCGAAAAGCGCGCACGGGCGAGTTTACGCCGCCCGGAATCAGGTCTTTGGCTCGGGTGAAAAGCTGGTCGCTGGTAGCGAGGTTAAGGTCGGTTGCTTGCTGCATAGGATAGTAACAACGGGCGGGCGCGGTTTGTCCCGCCGAAGTTCGGGCAAAGGTATAGTGTGGGTGGTTGTGGTGGGGAATTTTAGACCGTTCCGCTGGTTGTCATTGCGAGGAGGCACGACGAAGCAATCGGTCCTGGGCAGGGCACCACCGTCCACCCAGCATAGACCTAAATCTACCTAGGCCAGCAATTCCACCCAGTTCGGGTTAGTCTTAGCTACGGCGTCAAGCTTCTCCTGCCGGAGCCTGCTTTTAGCTGCTTTTCGCGCGCAATAGCTGCGTCAATGTCGGAGAATTCCTCGAAGTGGATAAGCTTCGTTACGTTGTAGCGCTTGGTAAACCCCTTGTGCGTTCCGGAGCGGTGTTCGGCTAGTCGGCGCCCTAAGTCGTTGGTAACGCCGACATAGAGTACCGTGTGATTTTGATTGGTAAGAATGTAGACAAAGTAGAGGTGGACGTGCATGCCCGGTTTACGGTTGGTGCTGAGTGGGCAGTTGTACCCTGCCCAGGACCGATTGCTTCGTCGTGCCTCCTCGCAATGACAGCGGCGGGTAGGGTTGCTTCAATCAAAACCCTTTCGGCAGGTCAATGCCTTTGATGGTGCGGTAGAGGCTGAGGGCGTTTTGGTCGGTGAGGGAGCCGACGTAATCGGTGAGCAGGATGATCTGCTCGTAGGCCGAGAGGCCCAGCTGCGGGCCCACGGCCCGGAACTGCGCTGGCACCAGCTCCTGCAGCTTGCGCGACCTAGGGCTGGCGGCCGGGTCGAAGATGCTGTGCAGAAAGGCATCGAGCAGGCCGCCGAGCACCTCGAAACCGGCGGCCTCAATTTGCAGCACGGGGCGGCTGCGGTACAGGCGCTCCACTGATAGCAAGGCTACTTGCTGCAACTCGTGCCAGCAGCTTAGCTCTTTGATGAGGCTCGAATCGTACTCGCCGCGTAGCATGGCGGGGGCGTGTTGGGCAAACAGCTGGGCTGCTTCGGCTACCAGCTTGCCGATGAGACGGGCACGCACATAGCCTAGTTCTTCGCGCCAGTCGCGCCATTCCACGCTGCGCGGGCGTGCGGGGTCGTCGGCGAGCATGTCGCGGAGCAGCTCCAAGCCTTCCTGGTGCGGAATCAGGCCCAGCTTCAGGCCGTCTTCAAAATCGATGATGCGGTAGCAGAGGTCGTCGGCGGCTTCTACCAGAAACGCGAGGGGGTGGCGGTGGTAAAAGCCGGCTTCGTCCGACTTGGGCAGCAGTCCTAGGTCTTGGGCCACGTGCCGGAAGCGGGCAGCCTCGGTTTGGAAATGGCCGTACTTTTTCTCGCTGGCGCCGCCGGTTTTGTCGTGGTCCTCCACCACCGAGGGGCGCGGGTACTTGGTGAAAGCGCCCAGCACCGCGTAGGTAAGGCCCAGCCCGGCCGAACCGGTGCTGTGCGCGGCGTAGGTATGGGTAAGTACCCGGAAGCCCGCCGCGTTGCCCTCGAAGTTTTGCAGATCGGCGCGTTGGGCAGGGCTGAGCACGCGCACAAACGGCTCGGCCGCAGGCGAGCGGAAGTAGGTGGAAATGGCGTCTTCGCCGGAGTGGCCGAAGGGCGGGTTGCCGATGTCGTGGGCCAGGCAGGCGGCCGCCACAATGTCGCCGCAATCGGCATCGAAGTAGGGGAGCTGCCGGGCCAGCTCCTCGTCTTGCTCCATCAGCAGGCGGCCGCTCATCCGACCTAGGGAGCGGCCCACGCAGGCAGTTTCGAGCGAGTGCGTGAGGCGCGTGTGCACGAAGTCGGTTTCGGGCAGGGGCATTACCTGCGTTTTGCGCTGCAACCGGCGGAACGCCGAGCTGAACACCACGCGGTCGTAATCGGCCACGAAGGCGCCGCGCACGGGAGCGGCATCGGACACAACGTGCAGTTGCGGCTGCTCGGGGTAACGGCGGCGCGAGAGCAGCCGTTCCCAAGTCATGGAGGCGGTAGTAGAGGAGGCGAGCTTCATGCAGCCCCCAAGATAGAAGGCTGCAAGCAAGCACAAAGCACCTAGGCGGGCAGTTGTGCGTACACGGAGCGCAGTACTTGGCTGAGCCTGGCTCGGCCCGGCTGTTTCCTGTGCTTCACCGCTAAACTCCGCCCGGTTATGCTGCTGCTCACCGAACTCAACGCTGTGGTGCAAGATCTGTACGACTGCATCAGTTTTGGCCCCGGCAAGCGGCCCAATTTCCGCCTGATGCGCCGCATTTTTCTGCCCCAGGCTCATCTGATAAATGCCAACGGCACGCAGCCTCAGCTGCTCACGCTCGATGCTTTTATCAACAGCATCGAGGCTAACCTAAACGCAGGAAAATTCACGGCCTTCGAAGAAACCGAAGTAAAGCACACCACCGAGGTGTTCGGCAAGGTGGCCCACCGCTTTAGCACCTACGAGGCACGTGTCACGCCCGGCTCCGTGGAGCCTGATATTGTGGGCATCAACAGCATTCAGTTTGTGCACGCCGACGGCCGCTGGCAGGTAAGCTCCATTGCCTGGAATGACCAAACGCCCGAACGCACGTTGCCGGAGCAGTATCAGCCGGATTGAGGTTCTGGCAATAATAAGGGCATTTATGTTTACCAACTGAATATAAAGTTTACTTATAGACTGGATACCATGGGCTTTCGTGTTAGATTTTTATGGGTTGACTTTCCGTTTGTGCTCCGCTCGCGCAGTAGCCAACCTAGCTAACTCTGCCATCAGGCGTGGGTCGCTGGGGCGGGCGGCATCGAGCGTGACGAACTCGCCCTGCGCGTCGAGGATCAGGTAACGCGGAATGGGCGGCGCATTGAGATACTTAGCCAAGGCCGAGGCCGCGTCAAGTAAATAGTGATGCGCCCCGGCGCGCGCCAACGCGTGGGTGGCAATTGCCTTCTGCCACTTGGCCGGATTGGTGTCTACCGACAGGTACACGAATTGCACCGGCCGGCCCGTTAGCTGCTGCTGCACAAGCTGGGAAGCCGGCATCTCGGCTAGGCACGGCCCGCACCAGCTGGCCCACAGGTCCACGTAGAGCACCTGCCCGCGGTGGCGCTCCAGCATCTGCTGCCACGTCAGCGCCTCGCCTGTGGGGGTGCGCAGTGGAGTGGCGAGTAACGCCGGCGGCAGCTGCCGTGTGGCTGCCCGCTCAGCCAAGGAGTCCAGGTAGCGCACGTAAGGCGCTGTGGTGCAATCGCGGCGAAACTGCGCATGCAAGTCCCCGAACGCGGGCAAACGCTGGCCTAACGCCTCCCGGAGCAAGGCAAACCAGACGTAGTCCCGGGTGGCGCCCTGCAAGAGAGCAGCGGCCGTGCGGTACTGCACGGGCAACTCGTCCGCCGTGCCGCGCGCCGCCCGGCTGTGGTAGCGCACGTAACCGAGGGCAGCGGCCCGGTACGTCTGCGAACTCAGGGCCAGCGCGTCGCGGCTGAAAAACGGGGTGGCCGCCACCAACTCGTGGTAAGCGGGCGGGTACTGTTCCGCCAGCGGCTGGGGTGCCAAATACCCGCCGACCAGCGCCGCTACGTACTGGGCGCGGATCTGGTGGCTGGCCCAGGCGACAAACGCCGGGGACAACCCCAGTGAGTCGCGTTGGCGGTGCAGTGCGGCCAAGCGCTGGTCGAACACCCCACAGAAACGTCCCGCTTGGCGGGCGCGCTGCGCGCCAGCCTGCACGCCCATGGCATCCGGCCAGTTCATGCCCAGGCCACGTTGGTGCAGGCCGGTGAAGAAGTTCAGCTCGGCCTCGCGCCCGCGGCGGCGGCGCGGATCGCGAAAAGTGTAGTAGGGGACTTGGCCGGGGTGGGTTTGGATCAGAATGGTGTCGCCGGGTTGGGCGAGCAGGCCGTACTGCTGCCCGCGTGCGTCCGAGAGCTGCAACCACAGAGCGTGCGGCGCGGGCAGCTGCATGGGCCGCCAACGGATGGTTGCCGAATCGAGGCCGAAGCGCGGCTGCACCAAGTCGTTGAAGCGGTCGGAATAGTAGAGGTGCACCGGCTGCGCGCGCCCATCACCGTCACACAGCACGGTGACAATTGGGGCGGCAGACTGCGCTAGCCCAACAGAACATGGCAAAAGGAGTGTCAGCCAAACACCAAGTAAGTTGAGTAGTGACCACATGAAACCTGCTGAATTAAGCCCATACTTACGAAATATATAACTCGGATTGTACAACGCTTAAGCGAACAGAAACTTGTGGTGGCGGTTATCTTTTGAGATTTTCCATGAATTGGTTAAAGGGGGTAAGTATTGGGTGTTGTAGGCTTTCACTCGCCCCGGAAAAGTCGCATAACGAAATGGTAGTTATTTCTTCCCTCTTTAAAATATCTACTTAGAATTCGATTGTGCTAAGTGATTAAAGACTTGTATTTTTCAAATTAGCTTTCGAACAGTGTACAACAGAAAAGCCCGGCATTTAATGGCTGCCGGGCTTTTCTGTTGTAATAGATGCTCGTTACTCCGCAATTGGTGCAGAGCCTGCTGCGAAGCGCAGGCCTGCCAGCGTTTGGGCGTACTTGGCTTGCAACTCAGCCAGCTTAATGCGCGCCGACAGGAGGGAAGCCTCGCGCGAGTTGAGCAAGAACACCGAACTCTCGCCGTTTTCGAAGCGGATTTGCTCGCCGTTGCGCAGGCGCTCGGCGTTGGCTACCACCTGCTCCTGCACCTGCAGCTGCTGGCTTAGGGCGCGTTGGTCGTTGGCAACGGTGCGCACGCCGGTGGCAATTTCGCGGGTGGTTTGCTCGATGCCCAAGTTGGTGTCGCGGATCTTTAGCTGGGTGATTTGCAGCTTGCTGCGCTCCTGGCGCAGCAGCAGCGGGTAGGCAAAGCTTACGCCCAGCTTGTAGTTGTTGTTGAATACGGGTGCCGGACCGTAGCCCATTTCGGGGTTGTAGGGCCGGCCGGTCATCAGCAGGTTGTAATCCACGGAGAGCTTGGGCAGCAGCTTGTTTTGGGCCAGGCGGCGCTCCACCTCCAGCTGGCCCAGCTTGGCGCGGGCTTTCAGCAGCTCGGGGTGTTGCTGGCGGGCCTGTTCCACCAGGGTTTCGAGGGGCACGGCGGGCGGCGCGGCCCAGGCCTGGGCGGGCGGCAGCGGCTGGGGGCGCACGGTAGGCGGCAGCTCGCGCGGGCGCTGCTGGGCATCCCACAAAAAGTTGCTGAGCACCAGCGTGGCGTTTTGCCACTCTACTTCGACTTGCACCAATTGGGCCCGGCGGTTTTGCAGCTCGGTAAGCGCCTCCACCGAGTCGATGGCGGCCAAATCACCTAGGCGCACCCGCTCGCGCACGGCGTTGTAACGCACCTCGGCCAGCTGCAGGTTGGTTTGCAGCAGGCGGCGGCGCTCGTAGGCCAAGGTCCAGTCCCAGTACTCCTTCACGGCCGAGAGCAGCAGCTTGTTGAGGGCGCCGATGCGCTCGGCCTCGGCCAGGTTTACCATGGCCTGGGCCTGGCGCACGGCAGCGCGGCGCTCGTCAATCAGCAGGCCCTGCCCAATGGGCAACGACAAGCCCACGTAGCTGAGGCCTTCGAGGGGGGTGGCCTCTTGCTGGCTGATGCGCGGGCCCACGTTGCGCTCGTAACCGAGGCGTACATCGGGGCCAAACCAAGTGGGCAGGCGCAGGGTGTTGTCCCAGAGGTTCCAGTAATCCTTGCCGCCGAACTCCTTGCGGTAAAACTTGCTGCTGGCGGCGGGGTCGAACATGCCCCGGGCCTGGCGCACCTCCTGGCGGGCGCGCTCGGGCAGCAGGCCGGCCTGGCGGGCTACGGGGTGCTGCTCGCCCACCAGCGTAAGCAAATCACCTAGGGTAAACACGGTGCTGGTATCGGCGGGCTGCGCGGCGGCCCTAGGTGCGGTAGGGGCCTGGGCCGCTGCCGGGGTGGGCAGGGCCAGGGCGGTGGTTCCGAGCAGCGCAGCGCCTAGCAGGGTGGTCAGCCAAAAACGGCGCTTGGGTATCATAGCTCGGTTTCGTCGGAGGCGCTGCTGGCCGTTTTGTCTTTGGAAGCTTTGGCTTTGTCGGCTTTGGCATCGGTAGCGCCGCCGTAGCCCACAAAGTTGGGCGGGAAGCCGTTGAGCTGCCGCCACAGCTCGTACCAAATGGGTACATCATCGAGCAGGGCCCAGCCGTACACGCCCGAGCCCACGCGCAAGGGCTTGGGCCAGGGCTCGTCGTCGGGGTCGGGGGTTACCAGAATGCGGTAGCGGCCCTCCGAGTCGAGGTTGTCGATTACGGCTACCACGCCGCCGAAGGTACCAAAGCTGGTGCCCGGCCACCCCGAAAACACCAGCGCGGGCCAGCCATCGAACTGCAGGCGCACCTTGCGGCCCACCGAGAGCAGCGGAATATCCATGGGCTGCACGTACAGCTCGGCGGCCAGCAAGGGCTTGTCGGGCATCACCGTTACAATCGGCTCGCCTTCCTTAATCACCTCGCCCAAACCGGCCTTCAGGGCACGTACCACATAGCCATCCTGCGGGGCCGTAATGCGGTAAAAGCCCGAGCGGATGCTGAGGTTGGCGTACTCGTTGCGCATTTTGGAAATCTGCCCCTCGGTGTCGAACTGGTAGGCCAGCGTGCTGCGGCGGTCCGATTCGGACTTGGCCAGCTTGTCCTGGTACTCGGCCTGCAGCGAGTTCAGCTCCAGCTCGGCGTTGGTAAGCTCCTGGCGGGTGGCAGCCACCTTGTTTTCCACGGCCTGGCGCTTGGCCGTCGATTCCTGGAACTTCAGGCGGCGCTGCTCCAGCTCGGTCAGCGACTTCAGACCCTGGCGGTACAAAGCCTCCTGGCGCTGCAGCTGCTGCTGGGCAATGGCAAAGTCGTTGTTGGCGGCTTGTAGCTCGGCCTGGTCGCTGTTCAGCTTCAGGCGGGTTTGCTCAACTTTGTTGCGGGCCTTGTTCAGGCTTACCTGCAGGCCGGCGCGCAGGGCGGCCTGTTGGTCTTCGAGGGCTTCGCCTTTGGCTACGTTTTCGCGCAGCGAGGCCTCTTTGGCCGCCAGCTGCTCGCGGGTGCGGGCCAGCAGTTGCGGGTCGAAGTACTTGTCCTTGATTTCGGCGATTTCCACGAGCGTGTCGCCGCGCTTCACTAGCTGGCCCTCGCGTACGCGCCACCGCTCAATACGGCCGGCAATGGTGCTGGGTACGGTTTGGGGGCGGTCTTGGGGGCGCAGGGTGGTAAGCGTGCCGCCCGAGCGGATGTTCTGCGTCCAGGGCAGAAAACCGGCCAGCAGGATTCCCAGGCTCAGCCCGGTGCACCAGCGAGCCAGGGTGCGGCCGGCCGTGGGCGTTTGCACCAACTCGAACGAGCGGAATACGCCGGCCGAGGGGTGGGTTTCAGGACTTGGATGCTCAGCGAATGGCATGGATTTGAAGGCAGTATGAACGGGAGCGGGGGCAAGGCAATACTTGCTTTGGCGAAAACAGCAATTGCGGCGAAGTTGGTTGACGCGGGTGCTCCGGAAGGTTAAAATTTATTGGGCCAGCAAGGCGCGCAGCTCGGGCTCCTGGGCGGCTTGGGCGTAGGGCCCGTCCACCACCAGGCGGCCGTCGCGCATCAGGGCCGTGCGCGGGCACAGCGACAGCAGGTGCGGATCGTTGGAGGCCACCACGAGCGTCCAGGGGTGCTCTTTGGACACAAGGCGCTGCATTACGCGCAGGCGCTCGGCGGGCTCCACGTTGGGCAAAAACTGATCGAGCAGCAGCAGGCGCGGGCGCCGCACCAGGGCGCGGGCCAGCAGCAGCTTTTGGCGCACATAGTCGGCTACGGGCACGCCGGCACCCAGGGTGGTGGCCAGGCCGTCGGGGCGGGCAAAAAAGTAGTCGCGCAGGCCCACCAGCTCCAGGGCCCACGTTACGTCGGCGGGGCTGATGTTGGGCTGATCGAGGGTGATGTTTTCGAGCACCGTGCCCGAGAACAGGTGCTGGTGCGAAATATTCTCGCCCATGGCCGTGGCCAGTGCCGCCGGCGACAAATCGCGCAGCGCAATGCTGTCGTAGGCCACCACCCCGGTGTAGTCGTGCAGCAGGCCGGCCAGCACGCGCAGCAGCGTGGTTTTGCCCGAGCCATCGAAACCAGCCAGGCCTAGGTGCTCGCCGGGCATCAGCTGCAACGAGATACCCTCGAGCACGGGGCTGCGGCTTTCGGGGTACTGGTAGTGCACATCGCGCAGCTCTACGCTCAGGCCCTGGCCGGTGGCGTTGAGCTCTAGGCCGGCGCCGGTTTGGTCGGGCACCAGCGGCAGATCGAGCACGTGGCCGATCTTGTCGAGCGAGGTAAGCGCGTCGTAGAGCACATCGAGCTTGATGAGCACCTTTTCGACGGCGTTGATGGTAAGAATGATTACGATTTCGGCCGCTACGAACTGCCCGATGTTGATCTGCTTGTTGATGAGCAGCCACGAACCGATGATGAGCAGGGCGGCCGTAATCAGGCCCTTGAACGCCACAAAGCCGAAATACTGCGTGAGCAGCACTTTAAAGTGGCCGCGGCGGGCCGAGAGGTAGCCGCTCACGAGGTCGTCGGTGCGGCCGATAACGAGCGGGCGGCGCGGCGCCAGCCGAAAGGTGTGCACCGTGCGGGCCACGTCTTCGAGCCAGGCCACCACGCGGTACTTGTACTTCGATTCGGTAAGGCTGGTGCTCAGGCCTTTGGGGCCGGTGGCCCGCAGCAAAATGGCCAGCAAGCCAATCAGCAGCAAGCCAAAGGCAATGAAAATGGGGTGGTAAAACGAGAGCAGCACCAGCCCAAACAAAATCTGGAGGCCGGCCGCCGTAAACTCGAGCAGCAGCGTAGCCAGCCCCTTTTGCAGGGTAGGCGCGTCGAGCAGGCGGTTCATAAGCTCGGGCAGGTACTGGCCACCAAGGGCCTCGGTGCGCACGCGGGGCAGGCGCACGGCAAAGTCGAAGGCCACGCGGGCAAACAGCCGCTGCTGCACAAACTCCACGAGGTAGGTTTGCATCACCTGCAAGCCGCCCACCACGAGCGTGCCCAGCACGATAAACAGAATGAGCACGATAAGGGAGGTGCTCACGGCGCCGCTCGATACGAAGTTGACGACGCTTTGCACGCCCAACGGCAGCGAGAGGTTGATGACACCGGCCAAGCCGGCGTACACATACAAATACGTGATGTCGCGGCGCTCGGCGCCCAACAGGCGCCACAAGCGTTGGCCCGGCGTGAGCGAGGCGTGAGGCTGCGAATCGGCCATGTGGTAAGAGGCGAATTGCCAGCAAGGGCCGGCAAGTGGTTGATGAGGCTAGGTGGAGAGCACTGCGCGGCAACGCAGTCCGGAGGGGGCGGCATCAGAAACAGCCCATACCCAAAGCGTGGTAAGGGGCTTATTGTTGGCGAAGTGCCGAAAAGGCGAGGTTTTCGAGGAAGAACAGAATCTGCGTTTCGGCCTTGTTGGCGTCGGAAGCATCGCTGAGCGAAGGCAGGTGCTGGGCAAAGAACAGCTGCTTGCGCGCCGACTCGATCAGGGTGCTGACGAGGGAGTTGGGGAAGGGGTACGCCGGGTTGATTTCCTGCACCACCGCCACTATATCGGCCGCCAGGCGCTTGTATTCGCGGTAAAAGCCGTCGCGGTTCACCTCGTCAACCTCCTTGGTGAGGTAGGTTTTGGAGGCCTCCGTCACCACGATGCGGTAGAGGGCCGCCTCGTCGAGGTCGGTGGTGGCGGCGTGGTCGCGGTGGGCCCGCGTGATGATGCTAAGGATCAGGCGCAGGCGCCCTTCGGCATCGGCCACGTTGTGGGTATGAAACCGAATCTGGAAGCGCAGCCACGCCCAATGCCACGAAACCAGGTACACCAGCAGGCGGTGCTTGTTTTCGAAGTAGCGGTACAACGACGCCTCGGTGGAGCCGATTTGCTGCGCCAGCTTTTTGAAGGTGAACTGCTCGAAGCCCAGCTCATCAATCAGCTGAACGCTTACCTGGATAATCTTGCGCCCTAGGTCGGTTTCCTGCGGGTCGCGCAGAAACAGCTTCTCGTTTAATTCGGGTCGGAGGGTGGTGAACATAAGCGGGGTGAGGCAATGAAGGGGAGCCGGCGCCCAAACCGGCGCCGGCCCAACCGGTAGCAAAATGACGTGTGCAAGACCTTGTAGCTTGGGCAAACCAAGGTGCAAGCCTACCAGCCGCTCTTCTCCATTGTCGCCTGCAAAGGGCGCCACGCGAGCTTAAGCTGGAATTAAGTTGAGCTTAAATTTTAGTTAAACCCGGCTTGCTACTCGCCCTGCCCCAGCGAGAAGCCCCGTACGCCGTCGAACAGGTAGAGGTTTTCGGTTTTTACGATTTCCAGGCCCGCATCGGTCAGGCGGTGCTGCAAGGCCAGCACATCGATGAAAGGCACGGGGCTGTAGCCGATTTCGGGCGCCGAGCCGTGCGCCACAAAGCGGCAGCGCCAGTGGTCGGTGCAGTAGGTTTCGGGCTGGCCCTCGGGGTACACCTTCACGCCGCGGTTGGTTATCAGCTTCAGCTTCAGCCGCTCGCCGCCCAGCGCCGTTAGCTGCTCGCCCAGGTTGGTGGGCGTGCCGTTCTGCCAGCGCAAGAAGACATCGACGCCCACCAGCTGCTGCTCGGGTTGGGCCTGGGGCTGGGGCGGCGCCACCGGTGTGGTGGCAACACGCACCGCGCTCGGGGCATTGCCTTTGGGCTGGGCCTGGAAGTTGGAGGGCTCCTGACCTAGGCGGGCCACCACCGCATCGGCAAACCCCTTGGTGCTCACCTGCTCGCGGCTATGGCCCGGGCGGTAAATGTCGGCCGTGTGCAGGCCGTCTTCGAGGGTGCACAGCCAGGCGTTTTGCACGCGGGCGGCGGCTTGGGTTTGCCCTAGGTGCTGCAGCATCAGCACGGCGGCCTGCAGCAGGCCCGAGGGGTTGGCCAGGCCCTGGCCGGCAATGTCGGGCGCCGAGCCGTGAATGGCCTCGAACATGGCGCAGTCGCGGCCGATGTTGGCCGAGCCGGCCAGGCCCACCGAGCCCGTCAGCTCCGCCACCACGTCCGAAATAATGTCGCCGTACAGGTTCAGCGTCACCACCACATCGTAGCGCTCGGGCTGCGTGGCCAGGCGGGCCGTGCCGATGTCGATGATCTGGTGCTCCTGCTGAATGTCGGGGTACTCGCGGCCGATTTCGTCGAACACCCGGTGAAACAGCCCGTCGGTCAGCTTCATGATGTTGTCCTTCGTCATGCAGGTAACCTTGCGGCGGCCGTGGCTGCGGGCGTATTCAAAGGCGTAGCGCACAATCCGCTCGCAGCCCGAGCGGGTAATCAGCTTCAGGCACTGCACCACGTCGGGCGTGTGCTGGTGCTCGATGCCGGCGTACAGATCCTCTTCGTTTTCGCGGATAATTACCACATCCAGCTGCGGGTGCAGCGAGCTAACGGCCGGGGCCAGCGAGCGGCACGGGCGCACGTTGGCGTACAGGCCCAGGGTTTTGCGCAGCGTTACGTTCAGCGACTTGTAGCCGCCGCCCTGCGGCGTGGTGATGGGGCCTTTCAGCAGTACGCGCGTGTGGTGCAGCGAGTCCCAGGCGTCGGGGGCGATGCCCGAGGTGTGGCCGGCCCGGTACAGCTGCTCCCCAACCTCGATAAACTGCGGTGCCAGCGAGGCGCCCGCTGCCTTCAGGATGCGAAGCACCTGCGTCATGATTTCGGGCCCGATGCCGTCGCCGGGGGCTACGGTAATGGGCGTAGGCTGCGGACGATCGAGACCGGCGGGGGAAAGTTCGGGGGCGGGGTTGAGGGTAATGTGCGACATGATGCGGTAGTGAAATGACGGCGCAATATATACATGCTTTTCGTAATGATAGTTTTACTATCAATTAAAATAGTTGCTGCTGAGGTGTTGTATCGTTGGCTAGGGCAAGTACGTACCTTTGCCCGTCGGGCTAGCTTGCCCGGTCCCTTCCTTCCCCTTGCCGACGTTTGTTATGCGGTTTTCTTTTGCCTGCCTTTTCGTAGCCTCCTGGCTGGCGTTGCCGAGCGCGGCGCAGCAACCTGCCCGTACGCAGCCTGCCCCCGCCAAGCCGGCTGCTACCAAGCCCGCCAGCCCGGCCCCGAAATCCGCGGCCCCAGCCAGCAAACCCGCCGCTACCAAGCCCACCGATAAAGCGGCCCCCGCAGGCAAAGCTGCCGCGCCGGCCGCCGGTGGTGCTGCCGCAAAGCCTGCTGCCAAGCCCGCAGCCGCTACCCCCACCGCCAAGCCAGCCGCCAGCACTACACCGGCACCCAAGCCCGCCCCGCCGCTGCCGGCCAACCTAGGCTCGCAAGACCCCGACACCCGCTACCGCAACGGCAAAACCCTCATCGACCAAGCGCGCTTCGAGCTGGCCATGGATGAGCTGCTGCCCCTGACGCCCCCCGCCGCCAAATACGGCCGCGGCCCCGAGGCCGCTTATTTATATGCCGTGGCGGCCACGCGCGCCCGCAAATGGGCCGAAGCCGAGCAAATGCTGAACCTGCTGCGCACCGAGTACTCGCAGTGGCCCGGCCTGAGCGAGGCGTATTTTCTGCAAGCGCAGGTATCGTTTGAGCAGGGCGAGGCCGATAATGCCCTGCGTGTGCTGGGCGAAATACCCGCCGGGCAGCTGCGCGCGCAGCAGCAAGCCATGAAATTGACCTACCTGAGCCGCCTGCGCGATAAAGCCCTCTGGCAGAACCTGGTGCGACGCTACCCGCAGGATACCACCGTGGCCCGCGCCTACGCCGAGCAGCTGGTGTTCGGCGGGCTCTACACCGAGGCCGACCGCAACCAGCTGGAGCAGGTGGTCAATCAGTTCAATTTCGACCGCGCCCGCTACACACCGCGGCCCCGGCAGCAGCGCAAAAGCAGCTACAACGTGGCGGTGCTGCTGCCCTTCGAGTTCGACGATACCAGCTGGGAAACGCGCCGCCGCCTGCAGTTTGCCACCGACTTATATGCCGGCATGAAGCTGGCCGCCGACTCGCTGCAGCGCGAGGGCCGCAGCCTTAACCTTTACGCCTACGACACCGGCGCCGATACCCTAGGTCTGAAACAGGTGCTGGCCCTGCCGGAGCTGGCTTCGATGGACATGATCATCGGGCCGGTGTACAAATCGGGGGCGAAAATCCTGGCGCGCTACGCCCAGCAAAACCAGATTGTGGCCGTAAACCCGTTGTCGCAGGACGGGGCGCTGGTGCAGGACAACGCCTGGTACTACCTCTTCGAGCCCAGCCTGGCCACGCAAGGGCGGCAGGCGGCCGAGTACGCCTACCGCAGCCTGGGCGGCCGCCCGGCGGTTATCTTTCATGAGGATAATAAAGACGAAGCCGCCTTTGCCGAGGCCTACAAGCGCACCTACGAAAGCCTGGGCGGCCGCGTAATCGGCGTGCGCCGTATCGATTCGAACAACCCCGAATCGCTGAACGCCGGCTTCGGGGGCGTCGATCTGAAAAGCGCCGGACACTTGGTGGTGGCCTCCGACCACCGCAAGGCCGGCCCTTATGCCCTAGGTGTTATGCAAAGCCAGGGCCTCGCGGCACCCGTGCTGGCCTATGCCTCCTGGCTCGATAACCCGAGCATCAGCCTGGGCCAGCTCGACCGCCGCGACATTTACTTTGTGCAGCCGAAGTACCTCGATGGCACCGCGCCGGGCGTGCGGCGCTTCCGGCAGCTCTACACCCAACAGCAGAACATACCGCCCTCGGTGTTTGCCGCTACGGGCTTCGAGCTGCTGTACTACTTCGCTTCGCATCTGCACCAACATGGGCCCGGCTTTCAGCAGCAGCTGGCCAACTCGGGGCCGATTTCGGGTGTGCTGTTTCAGGGCATCGGCTACTCCAACCAGGCCCACGACAACCAGTACGTGCCCATCACCAAGCTGGAGCGGCTGGAGGTTGAGGTGCAAAACCCGGTAGGGATGCGCTAGCAAGCGGCTTTGCCGGCTAACTAGTTCGGTAAGAGCCGCTACATTTTGTGGCGGCTCTTTTGCTGCGCGGGAGCATAGGGCTGAAGGACTCTCTAATTAGAACTAATCTAAATAATGCTTGGCTGAATTAGGGCTGGACTATACCTTTGCAGCGTATTTGGATTCGTTCTAAACCGCCGCAAATGTCCTTTCGCTTTTTTGCCCGCCTGCTCTTTACCCTTGGCGGACTTCTTGTTTCTCTTTCTGTACTGGCCCAAACCCTGGGTACGCTGCGCGGCAACGTGCGCGACGCCAAAGGGGCAGGGCTGCCGGGTGCCACGGTGCGCCTGCTCAATACCAACCTAGGCGCCGCAACCGATGGCGGCGGCACTTTTGAAATCGGGAACGTGCCCGCCGGCGACTACACCCTGGCCGTAACGGCCGTGGGCTACACCGCCACCCAGCAGCGCGTGCAAGTGCAGGAGGGCCAAACGCAAACACTGGCTGATGTGGTGCTGGCCGAAAACCGCGCCGAGCTGGGCGAGGTAATCGTATCGGCGAGCCGCCGGGCCGAGCCCATCCGCGAAACACCCGTTTCGGCTACCATCCTGAACGCCCGCGAAATTCAGCTGCAGGCCGCCGCCACGCCCAACAACCTAGCGGCCGTGGTGGGCAACGCCGTGCCGGGCCTGGGCCTGACCACCAACCAAACCGGCAACGTGGGCCAAACCCTGCGCGGCCGCAACGTGCTGGTGCTCATCGATGGCATTCCGCAAAGCACGCCGCTGCGCGCCGGTGGCCGCGACATTCGCACCATCGACCCAACGGTGATTGAGCGCGTGGAGGTGATTAAAGGTGCTACGGCCATTTTCGGCAACGGCGCCGATGGCGGCCTCATCAACTACATTACCAAGCGCCCCGTGGCCGGCCAGAAGTTTGGCGGCCTCACCACCCTGGGCGTAAACGGCAACGTGGCGCACCCCGGCAACTCGCTGGGCTACCGCGCTACGCAGCAGGTATTTGGCAAGCCCGGCAACTTCGATTACGTGCTGAGCGGCACCTTCGACCAGAGCGGCGTGTACAAGGACGCCCGCGGCGAGGTGATTTCGCCGCGCTACGGCCTCGGCGAAACCAAAACCTACAACGGCTTCGGCAAGCTGGGCTACGACATCAACGAGAAAAACCGCCTGGAGCTGATGTACAACTACTTCAGCTCGCGCCAAAACTCCGACTACGTGCTGCGCACCGGCAAGTACGGGCAGTACCCCACCATCGGGGTGAAAGGCGAGCGGGGCGGCGTTGATGAAGGCACGCGCCACAACCACAACGCCTACCTGACTTACCGCGGCCAGGAGGTGCTGCCCCTGCGCACCAGCGCCGAGGTAACGGGCTACTGGCAGGATTTCCGGACGATTTACGACGCCGAGCCCACGTTCTTTGAGGGCGGCGGGCAGTCCGAAATCAACTCCGATAAGCTGGGTTTGCGCCTGAACCTGAACACGCCCATTGTGGCGGGCGAAGAGTTCAACGCCGATGTAACCTACGGCCTCGACCTGCTCGGCGACGAAACCGTGCAGAACCTGGTAGACGGCCGCCTCTGGACGCCGCGCATGCAAATGCGCAACCTGGCGCCCTACGCGCAGCTGCGCGCCACCTTGTTCGAGCACTTTGTGCTGAAGGGCGGCGCCCGCGTCGAGAACATTCGGGTAGAAGTGCCCAACTACACCACCCTGCGCACCCAAAGCGGCAACACCTACACGGGCGGCGTGGCGGTGCAGGGCGGCACGCTTAAGTACAACACCGCGGTGTACAACGCCGGCCTGCGCTACTCCCGCTACAAGTGGCTGAACCCCTTTGTAAGCTACTCCGAGGGTTTCTCGCTGTTCGAACTAGGCCGTACGCTGCGCACCGCGCGCGCCAACACGTTGTCGTTGCTCGAAACCGAAGCCATTGTGGTGCGCAACTACGAGGCCGGCGCCAGCAGCGAGCTGGGCCCGCTGACGCTCAGCGGCGTGTACTTCGTGAGCAAATCCGACCTAGGCGCCAACCTCGTCGACCAGGGCAACGGCATTCTGGTGCCGCAGCGCGCCCCCGAGCGCGTGTGGGGCTACGAGCTGACGGCCGACTACGCCCCGCTGAAAACCCTGAGCCTGGGCGGGTCGTGGTCGTGGGTGGAGGGCCGCGCTACCCTGACCACGAAAGTAAACGGGCAGGATGTGCAGCAAGGTGTGTGGCTGAACGGCAACCGCATTGCGCCGCCCAAAGCCACGGCCTACGTGCGCTACCAACCCATTGAGGCCCTGAGCCTGGCCCTGAACTACGTGTACTCGGGCACCCGTTCGCGCTTCAACCGCAACCCGCGCACCAACGCCTACGCCTCGGGCGAAGGTTCGGTGAACTCCTTTGGCCTCGTCAACTTCACCTCCACGTACAGCTTCAGCGAAAAGCTGCGCCTGACGCTGGGCGTAGAAAACCTGCTCAACAACGTTTACTACGCCCCCATTGCGCAGTTCAACGGCACCGACGCCAACTACACCCGCGGCAACGGTGCCCGCTTCAACCTCACGGCCGGCTACGCTTTCTAACCCTTCGCGCTGCTTTCGGGCATCCTTCTTTTTGCTCCGGTGTTCGCCCAACCAAAGCCGGTTTGCCGGGCTTCGGTTTGGTACCTAGGTGAGTGAATGGCATCAGCAACCCCGGCAGTCGGGCCGCGGTTGGGCGCACACCTGGCAGGAAAAAGTCCTTTACCGAACGCTATTACCCATGAATCTTAAGCGCCGTCTCTTTTCGCTGCACTCCTGGCTGGGGCTCGTTTGCGGGGCCTTCATGCTGGTGTTCTTCTGCACGGGCGCCCTCATGGTGTTTCGCGAAGAGCTGAACAAGCAGCTGCACCCCGAGCTGTTTCGGGTGGCGGTAGGGGAGCGGCGCCTCAGCTACGACGAGCTGTACCGGCGGGCCAAAGCCGCCGAGCCGGCGGCGCAGTTCTACTCGTTCCGGCACGTGCCGCAAGCCCCCAACGAGGCCCTCGAAATCCGCATCTACGAAAAGCAGGAGCCCGGCCGTTTGTTTGTCAACCCGTACACCGGGCAGGTGCTGGGCAAGTCGTTCGGGTCGTTTACCGATCAGCTGATTATTCTGCACTACAGCTTTTTCCTGGGGAAGCTGGGCGAGGCGTTGGCGGGCACGTTTGCCATTGCGCTGCTGGGCTCGGTGCTTACCGGCTTTGTGGTGTACCGCAAGCACCTGCTCGATGCCCTGCTGCTGCGCACCCCCATTCGCTGGAAAAACTGGCGCACGGCCTCTTCGGGGCTGCACCGCGTGCTGGGTTCGTGGGCCTTGCTGTTTAATGTGGTGCTGGCGGGCAGCGGCCTATGGATGAGCTGGGACGCTTTCGATCTGAAGAAGATCTTCGCCGACGACAAAGAGAAGAAAGAAAAAGCCCTGCCTGCCGTAGCCGCCAACCTCGACGCGCTGATTGCCGAAGCGCAGCGGCAGGAGCCCGGTCTGGAGCTGGTGCGGGTAAACTTCCCGCGCAAGCCCGATGCCCCCGTTACGGTGCTCGGCCGCGCGCCCGGCAGCGCCTGGCTGTGGGGCCGCACCGCTAGCAAGGTGGAGTTCAGTAACCAAGCCGGCGCGGCGCAGCTGAAGAAGGTGTTTCGGGAGCGAGACCTAAGGCCAGCCGAACGCTTCGACTTTGCCTTGCGCACCCTGCACTACGGGCAATACGGCGGCCTCGCCATCAAGATTATCTACAGCCTGCTGGCTCTGAGCAGCGCCGTTATCACCCTCACGGGTTTCCTGCTTTGGTGGCGCCGACGCCGGCCGGCCCGGCGCCCCGCGCCCGTGCGGCGCCAGGCGGCCGTTTCGGCCTGACCCCTGTTTTTGCTACGCGTTTACCCAAGCCCACAAGGTTATGGCGCAGCTACTTCACCACAACGCTTTCGGCTACACAGCCCGCTGCCCCCGGGCAGCTGGCTTCGTGCACCTGTGCTTCGGCAACCTAGGGCTGGCGCTTACCCCCGCCGAGCTGGCCGATTTCCGCACCCGCATTGCCACCACCTACCGGCAGTGCACCTCCGCCTCCTGCCCTCCGTGCGACCCCGACGCTCGCTGCATTGCCGTGCCCACGCCTGCCACGCGCATGGCTATGGTGTTCACGCTTGGTGAGCTGACGCAACTCGCGGAGCTGCTCGATTGCACGGCGCTGTTTCTGGAAGCCGAAGCCTTGCTGCAGCCCGACGCTTAAGTGCCGGGCCGCGCAGCCAGCGCATCGAGCAGGCCAAACAAAAACCGCTGGCTGGGCCCTAGGTGCGTCATGCCGCGGCGCAGCTCGGCAGCTGTTTGCACATGAGGCGCGGGCACCAGCTCGTGCCCGTCGTGCAGCAGCATCTGCTCCAGTATTTCGGGCGTCATCTCGGGGTGAAACTGCAGCCCCGTCACCCGCGTGCCGTAGGCAAAGCCCTGCTGCGCACACGCCGCCGAGGCACCTAGGGGCACAGCACCCGTGGGCAGCGAAAAGGTGTCGCCGTGCCAGTGCAGGAAAGTGGCCTGCGCGCCGGCATGGGCAAACAGCGGATGCCGTTGCGCTTCGGCCGTAAACTGCACCGGGTAAAAGCCGATTTCGGGCTCGGGGTTGGGCGCTACTCCGGCCCCGAGCGCATGGGCCACCAGCTGCGCGCCCAGGCAAATGCCCAGCACGGTTTTGCCCGCGGCGATAGCCTGGCCGATAAGTGCTTTTTCGGCGGGCAGCCACCCGAAACGGTCGTCGTCGTGCACGCTCATGGCGCCGCCCAGCACCACCAGCCAATCCAGCTCTTCCAAGGCCGGCACGCGCGGGTCGGGCTGGTCGAACCGGGTAACGCTTAGCTGATGGTTGTGCTGCCGCGCCCAATCGGAAATCAGGCCCGGTGTTTCGAACGGAATGTGTTGCAGGCAATGGATGCGCATGGCCTACTTCAGGTCGTCGTGCTCGAGGTAGAGGCTGCGCGTGACCTTGAGCGACAATTTGCGGCCGCCTGCTTCGCCGCTGATGGTGGCCGGAGTGGTAATCGGCTCGACGCTGGCCGCGAGGCGGGGCTGGGTGAGTACGAGGCTGCCTTGCTGGGCCAGCTGCTTGCGCAGGCGGGCATCGGGCAGGCTCACGCGCAGCACCTGATCGAAGTTGGGCCGGGCCCCGATGCGGTGCACCAGAAACTGCTCCTGCTCGTTGCCCAGCAGCACGTACTCCGCTTTGGCATCGGGGTCGGGGTGGGGCTGCAGCTGCTTGGCGTACAAAACTTTGGCAATGCGCACCGTTACGCCGCCGGCAATGGCGGTGCCGCCCCGCTCGAAGTGCCCGCGGTACAGCGTAGCCTTAAACGGGCGCGGTTGCTGCAGCATGGCGGGCAGCACAAACCGCTCGGGCTCCAGGGTATACACCTGCTCATCCGGGAACTGGCGTTGGCTGCGGGCGTAGGCCGCCCGGGCCGAGTCGCTGAGGGTAACCTCGAGCAGCACTTGGTAATCGTGCGGGCTGTTGAACATGGCCAAGTGCGAGGCGTACACGCGGCCCGTGCCAAATACCAGCATCCCGTGCACGCCGGGGCGGTCGGGGGTGGTAAGCGGAGCGGGGGAGTGCTGCCCGTGCTGGGCTTGGGAGGTAGCTTGTACCAGTAGGAGCGCTGCGGCCAGGGCTACACAGTGCTTAACCCGGCGAAGGGTAGTAACCATTTGTCAGAGGTCGACAAAAAGGGGGATTGCCAATACGCGGCACCGCAGTAAATATAACATTTGTTTGAACCTGCGCGAAGTGGAGGGCCTCGCAGGACGGGCCTGAGGCACGGTTCCGCGGCCTCACCCCCCGGCCCCTCTCGAAGGAAGAAGGGGGCCACGGCGGCGCGGCCGTCAGCAACGATTCCGTGCAACGATTGCGGCGGCTGCGGCTGGTGCCTACGCCGCCGCAGCCCTAGGTGCTGGTGGCAGCAAGCGGCATACAGGAGCGCTATTATCAGCCCGATAACCCCGCAGATGGCAACAGGTTCGGCGAGAATCAGCCGCAGCTTAACATGAAGCAGCAACCCGTAAAAAAGCCGCCCCGGTTTCCCGAGGCGGCTGGCAACTCATTAACTGCCCAACTATTCCCACTCAATCGTTGCGGGCGGCTTGGAGGAAATGTCGTACACCACGCGGTTGATGCCGCGCACCTGGTTGATGATGCGGTTCGATACATCGGCCAGGAACTCGTAGGGCAAGTGCGCCCAGTCGGCCGTCATGCCATCCACGCTGGTTACGGCGCGCAGGGCTACCACTTGCTCGTAGGTGCGCTCGTCGCCCATTACGCCCACGCTCTGGATGGGCAGCAGAATGGTGCCCGCCTGCCATACCTTTTCGTAGAGGCCGGTTTGGTGCAGCGCGTCGATGAAAATAGCGTCGGCTTCCTGCAGCAGGCGCACTTTCTCGGGCGTGATGTCGCCCAGGATGCGGATGCCCAGGCCGGGGCCGGGGAAGGGGTGCCGGTGCAAAATGTGGTGCGGCAGACCTAGGGTGTCGCCCACTTCGCGCACCTCGTCTTTGAACAGCATGCGCAGCGGCTCCACCACTTTCAGGTGCATGCGCTCGGGCAGGCCGCCCACGTTGTGGTGGCTCTTGATGGTTACGGCCGGGCCTTTCACCGACACCGACTCAATTACATCGGGGTAAATGGTGCCTTGCGCCAGCCACCGCGCGCCTTCTACTTTGTGCGCCTCGCGGTCGAACACTTCAATGAAGGTGCGGCCAATGGCTTTGCGCTTCTGCTCGGGGTCGGAGAGGCCCGCCAGGGCCGCGTAAAACTCCTGCGAGGCATCCACGCCGGTTACGTTCAGGCCCAGGCCCTGGTAGGAGTGGAGCACGCTCTCGAACTCTTCTTTGCGCAGCAGGCCGTTGTTCACAAAAATGCCGTGCAACCTAGGGCCGATGGCCCGGTGCAGCAGCAGCGCCGCCACCGACGAATCGACGCCACCCGACAAACCCAGAATCACCTGATCATCGGGGCCGATGGTTTGCTGCAGCGCGGCCACGGCGCCATCCACGAAGTGCTCGGGCGTCCAGTCCTGCGCGCAGCCGCAGATATCCACCACAAAGTTGGCCAGCAGCTGCTTGCCCTGCGTGGAGTGCGTTACCTCCGGGTGAAACTGAATGCCGTAGGTGGGCTGATCTTCAATCTGGAAAGCGGCCACCCGCACCTCGGGCGTGCTGGCAATTACGTGGTAGTTATCGGGCAGCGTCTTGATCGTGTCGCCGTGCGACATCCACACCTGCGAGTTTGGGCTGATGCCCTGCATGAGCGGGTTTTCGGGGCGCAGGTCGGCGAGGCGGGCCCGGCCGTATTCCCGGATGGTAGCCGGCAGCACTTCGCCGCCGGCCTGGTGGGCCAGCAACTGCGCCCCGTAGCACACGCCCAATACCGGCACCTTGCCCAGGTACTTGCTCAGGTCGGGGTTGGGGGCTTCGGGGTCGCGCACCGAGCAGGGAGAACCCGAAAGCACAACGCCCCGGATATCCTCAGTGAGGTCCGGGGCGTGCGTGAAGGGGTGGATTTCGCAGAAGACGTTCAGCTCGCGGACGCGCCGCGCTATCAGCTGCGTGTACTGCGACCCGAAATCAAGGATCAAAATCTGTTGAGGCATGGGCAAAGGTAGGGCGCCGAAGCCGAGCTATCCAACCCCTGGGCACTTTGCCAGCCGCAAAATAAGCCACCAGGCACCGGCACGCCCATAGCCCGAATAGCTATATAGTACCAAACTTGGATAGTGCCAATGGCTTGTTTCAATTTATTGATAAACAGCGGGTAAACGCAATTCCGTCGTTGCAGGGTAAGGGTATAATTAGTTTTTTTACAGAATACCCCGAACTCCGCTTTACCACCTGCTGCTTGAAAAAACTTCTACTTCTGCTCCTAGGCCTGCCCTTGTTTTCGTGGGCCCAAACTTCGCCCGATAGTACCGCCGCCAGGCCGCCGGCGGCCTGGCAGGGCGGCCTGCTTATCGGGCACGATTTGTTTCGCGTAACCAATCCGCAGCCGGGCTTTGTGGTGGGCCAATACCAGATTATTCCGCGCCTCACCACGCCTTCGGCCGGTTTCCGGATCGGGTTTTGGGCGCGCCACAACTTTGGCGGCCCCGCCCGGCGCTGGTTTGTGCAGCCCGAACTCACGTACTCGCGCAGCCAAAGCTGGCACCACATCAACAACACCGCCCGGCAGCCCAACTCCGATGATTTCTGGACGATGTCGTCGGCGCAGGATTGGCAGCGGCTCAACGTGGCCTTGCCGGTAGGATACCGCTTGGGCAAGCGCGTGCGCTTGTTGGGCGGGGCCGCCTTTGCCGTGCGCATTCCTACCGGCTACGAGCGCGCGGAGCAGGATTACGAAACGCGCATTGTGAGCAGCATCAACCACAGCATGCGCCGGCATGGCTTTGCCCTGCAGGCCGGCGTGGGCTACGATGCAGGCCGCGTGCTGCTTACCGCGCGCTACGAACGCGGCCTTACCAAAGCCGCTACCGAAATAAACCTGGATGAGCGCGAGTACGGCTTTGTGCACTACGTGAGCCAGTTGAGCTTTGGTATGGCCTTGCGGCTGCTTCCCTTTAAGCCCTGAAAACCGCACAAAAGCAGAAAAAACGCAGCCGGGCTTGCAATTGCGCGGCCCGCTGTGTTACCTTTGCAACGGCGAATCAGTACGACCAGCTCCTGCTGAACTCCCCCAGGACCGGAAGGTAGCAAGGGTAGGTGGTTGAGCGGTGCGATACTGGTTCGCTTTTTTTTTTGTGCCTGCCCCAACTAGCCGAGGCGAAGGTTCGTTTCCTTCGCCGCCAACAAACGGTTAGCTTTGGGGCATCTTTTGTTTTTAGGGCTTTAAGCTTTTTCGGATGAAGTTTTTCATTGATACCGCCAACCTGAAGGACATTCAGGAAGCTGTGGAGCTGGGCGTGCTCGACGGCGTTACCACCAACCCCTCGCTGATGGCAAAAGAAGGCATCGGCGGCCACGACAACGTAATGGCGCACTACAAGCGCATTTGCGAGCTGGTGGACGGCGACGTGTCGGCGGAAGTAATTGGCACCACCTACGACGAGATTGTGCGCGAAGGCGAGGCCCTGGCCGAGCTGCACCCCAACATTGTGGTGAAAGTGCCCATGATCCGCGAAGGCGTGAAGGCCATCAAGCACTTCTCCGAAAACGGCATCAAAACCAACTGCACACTGATTTTCTCGGCTGGCCAGGCGCTGCTGGCGGCCAAAGCCGGTGCCACCTACGTGTCGCCCTTCGTCGGCCGCCTCGACGATATCGGCCACGATGGCCTGCAGCTGATTGAGCAAATCGTGCAGATTTTCGGCAACTACGGCTACCCCACGCAAGTACTGGCCGCTTCGCTGCGCCACGTGCCGCACCTGATTCAGTGCGCCGAAATCGGGGCTGACGTGGTTACTTGCCCGCTCAACGTAATTACGGGCCTGCTGAACCACCCCCTCACCGACAAAGGCCTGGCTACCTTCCTGGCCGACCACAAGCGCGTAAACGCGTAAGGAGTGGGAATTATGAATTGAGAATTATGAATTATGAATTATGCACGGCCCCAACGGCCAATTCATAATTCATAATTCATAATTCATAATTGAAAAAGCGGTGTACATCATCAAAGTCAAAGGCAAGGCCAAGATTCCGGATTACATTCAGCTGCGCGACAACGAGTTCGTGCTGATTGCCTATTTCCGCGCCGACCGCCCCCTGAAAGACCTGCACCGCTACGGCCTGGAAGGAAAGGAAACCGAACTGGCCGCCGTAATTGAGCAGCTCGAGTTTGGTAAGCTGCAGCCGCTCAACCTGTAGCACAATTGCTGGGGTAACCAGTTAGTCCTTTTTCCTTGAGCCCGGCCCTAGGTGCCCAAACGCATAACCTTCGCACAGGACCCGCAACAGCCGCTATTCAACGCCCCCATGGACAACGCCGCCGTTATTGAGCTTCGCGACGCATACATTATGCAGGACGTGAACACCGTGCTGCAGAACGTATCGTTTGAGCTGGGTAAGGGCGAGTTTGCTTATCTGGTGGGCCGTACCGGCTCGGGCAAAAGCTCGTTGCTGAAAACCCTGTACGCCGATTTGCCCCTGCACGAGGGCATGGGAACCGTGGTGGGCTACTCGCTGCGCAACCTGGCGCCCGAAAAAGTGCCCTACCTGCGGCGCAAGCTGGGCATCGTGTTTCAGGACTTTCAGCTGCTCTACGACCGCACCGTGGCCCAAAACCTGCTGTTTGTGCTGCAGGCCACCGGTTGGCGCGACAAAGCCAAAATGAAGCAGCGCGTGCAGGATGTGCTCATGCGCGTGGGCCTGACGGGCGTAACCGGCAAAATGCCCCACCAGCTCTCGGGCGGCGAGCAGCAGCGCGTGGTAATTGCCCGCGCCCTGCTCAACGAGCCGATGCTACTGCTGGCCGACGAGCCCACCGGCAACCTCGACCCCGACGTGACCGACGGCATCATGCGGCTGTTTATGGAAATCAACAACGCCGGCACGGCCGTACTGATGGCTACGCACAACTACGAGCTCATTCGGCGCTACCCCAAGCGCGTGTTTCGCTGCGAGGAAGGCAAGCTGCGCGTCATCACCAACGACGACCTGCGGGTAAGTACCTGGCTTTAGCCGCCCGGGCGCGCTGCTACCTAGGTCTGTTTTGCTGCCTCACGCTCAGCCACCTGCTGCCATGCCCGGCCTGTCGGTTCTCATTCCGGTGTACAACTGCGATGTGCGGGCGCTGGTGCAGGCACTGGTAAACCAGGCTGCCACCTGGCCCGGCCCCCTCGAGCTGCTGTGCTTCGACGATGCCTCTGCGGAAGCATTTAGAAAACTGAACCGCGAAATAGCTGACTGGCCCGGTGTGCGCTACCACGAGCTGCCGCGCAACCTAGGGCGCGCGGCCATTCGCAACCGCCTGGCTGCCGCGGCCAGCCACCCGTGGCTGCTGCTGCTCGATAACAACACACGCATTACCAGCCCCGACTTTTTGGCGCGCTACGCTGCCGCGCAGCATACAGCGCCGGTAATCGTTGGTGGTTCGGTATACTCCGAAACGCCTCCGGCCAACATGCGCCAGCACCTGCGCTGGCACTACGGCCGCACCCGCGAGGCCCGCCCCGCCGCCGAGCGTCAGCAAGCGCCCTACGCGCAGTTCAACCTCAAAAACGTGCTGATTAGCGCGGCCGTGTTCCGGCAGTTTCCGCTTGATGAAACCCTGACGCAGTACGGCCACGAGGATACCAAGCTGGGCTGGCAGCTACGCCAGCAGGGCGTGCCCGTTCACCACTTGCCCAACCCCGTGGAGCACGCCGTGCTTGAGCCGGCCGAGGAGTTTCTGGCAAAAAGCCAGGCGGCCGTGCGCAACCTGCTGCAGCTCTACCGCGCCAGCGGCCTCGGCGCCGATACCCGCCTGCTGAGCACCGCGCTGCGCCTGCGGCACCTAGGGCTGGCCGGCGTAGCAGCCCGGGCGCTGGCCGTGGCGCAGCCGTGGCTCCGGCACCGGGTGCTGGGCCCGCGCCCCGATTTGCGCAGCCTCGATCTGCTGAAGCTGCTGTGGTTGCTGCAGGCATGGCAACGCCCCCCCGAAAACAAAAAGCCGACCTAGGACAGGTCGGCTTTTTCGTGCAATAGGCAGTGGGGTAGTAAGGCAGTTGCTTAGTCGTTGTCGGTGTTTTTTACTTCCGACTTCACTTCCTTGTAGGCGCCCTTCACGGCACCGCCTACCTTCTGGCCTACGTTCTTGCCGGTTTCGGCGGCGTCTTTGCCTACTTCTTTGGCATCGGAGCCGGCGTTGCGGGCCGATTGCTCCAGGCGTACGCCCGAGCCTTTGGCAGCGGCCTCTTCGCGCTTGCCGGTAGCCAGGTCGGCGCCCTGCGATACGCGGGTTTCGGCTTTGTCGTACGACTTAAAGGCGGCGTACTTCAGCTTTTCCTTGGCAATTTCGGCCTTGTCGCCGGTGCTTACGTCGCCCTTAATCTGCTCGTACTTTTGGTCGAGGGCACGCCACTCAGCGTTGATGTTGCGCCAGTCGTTGATGTCGTAGCGGTCCTCGTTCTGCTTCACCATCTGAATGAAGTTCTCGTAGGTTTGGCGCGCGTTGGCAGCGGTGAGGCTACCGGCGAGGTTGCTGGGCTTGTAGTATTTGCCCATAGCCCCGGCGCCCGAGGTGGCGTTCATCGAGCTGCTGCCACTGGCCGAGCTGCCGCCCGTGGTGGTGTTCATAGCCACGGCGCCGCGGTTGCGGTACGTTTCTTCGCGGCGGGTGTAGGCCGTGTTGTAGCGGGTTTTCAGCTGCTCGTACTCCGTTTTGCGGGCGTCGTCCCAGGTGGCCATGTCGGCCTCGGCGGCGGCAACTTTGCTGTCGTAGTCGCTTTTCAGCTGAGTGCTTTCTTCGTTGTACTCGGCTTCGGTGATGTCGCCCATGCTGTCGGCGCGGGCCTCGGTATTGGCTACAAACGTTTTAAAGTCGTTGTAGGCATCGTTGGTGGCAGCGGCCGTTTCGTTGGCGGCTTCCTGGCGCTCGGCGCGGTTGCAGCTGGCTTGGCTGAAAGCAATGCCGCCGCCCAGCAACAGCAGGGCCAGGGCATGCGTGGAAATGGTTTTCTTAAGCATGATGATCAGACGTTTGGTGGGAAGGAAGCCGCTTGCGGCAGCGGCTATCTTGGCCCGCTTAACGCAAGCGTTACATAGTAGGTTACGCATGTTTGCCGCTGAGGATAGCTGCGCCGGCCGTTTTTCGAAGCCGCGCATCCTATTCAAACTCCGCAGCTGCGCTATATTTCGGCTTTTCAGCGCTGTTTTGCCGGTTCCCTTGCATTCTGTTTTGCCTCCCGTACCCATTCGGCTGCTCGATTTGCCGGCGCAGCACGCTCCCATTCAGGCTGAGCTGGATGCGGCCCTGCACCGCGTGATGCAGGCCGGCGACTTTATTCAGGGCACCGAAGTGCAGCTGTTTGCCGACGAGCTGGGCGCTTACCTGGGCGGCGCACACGTGGTACCCTGCGCCAACGGCACCGATGCCCTGCAGCTGGCCCTGATGAGCCTGGGCCTGCACCCCGGCGACGAAGTAATCGTGCCCGCGTTTACCTACGTGGCCTCGGCCGAAGCAGTAGCGGTGCTGGGCCTGAAACCGGTGCTGGCTGATGTGCTGCCCGACACCTTTACGCTCGACGCCGCTGCCGCCGCAGCCGCCATTACCCCGCGCACCCGGGCCGTTATGGCCGTGCACCTCTACGGCCAGTGCGCCGACCTGAACGCCTTGCAGCAGCTTTGCCGCCAGCACGGCCTCGCCCTCATCGAAGACAACGCCCAGGCCATTGGGGCCACCTGGCAGCTGCCCGACGGCCGCCGCGCCCCGGCAGGCACGGTAGGAGAGGTGGGCACTACGTCGTTTTTCCCCTCCAAAAACCTAGGGGCCATGGGCGACGGCGGCGCCCTGCTCACCGCCGATGCCACCCGCGCCGCGCAGCTCTACGAGCTGGCTAACCACGGCCAGCGCCGCGGCCAGAAATACGTGCACCACCGCATCGGCCTTAACTCGCGCCTGGATACCCTGCAGGCTGCCGTGCTGCGCGCGAAGTTGCCGCACCTAGGCCCCTGGACGGCCGCCCGCCAGCGCGTGGCAACCGCGTACGACGCGGCCTTGGCCGGCCTGGCCGGCCTGCAGGTACCCGCCCGGCAATCCGGCAGCACGCACGTGTTTCATCAGTACACCATCCGGCTCGAAAACCCAGCCCGGCGCGACGCACTGCAGCAGCACTTGCGGCAGCACGGCGTGCCCTCGGTGGTGTATTACCCGGTGCCCCTGCATCTGCAGCCGGCTTACCAGTACCTAGGGCACGGGCCGGGCGCGTTTCCCGTGGCCGAGCAACTGTGCGCCACGGTGCTTTCGCTGCCCATCCACCCCACGCTCACGCCCGAGCAGGTGCGCTACGTAAGCGCGGCGGTGCAGGCCTGGGCCCAGGCCTAGGTGCAACTGGCACTGTTTTTTCTTGCGCCCGTACAAGTTGTCATCAACCCGAATACTACGCTCATGACCCGCTCCTTTCTTGGCCTGCTGGCGGGCCTCACGGCACTAGCCGGCCTCACCACTGCTGCTATCAACAAGCCCCACCAAGGCTTCAATATTTTCTCCGTCGATCAGGACATTGCCCTGGGCGCCCAGGTAGCCCACCAAACCGACTCGCTGTACCAGGCCAAGGGCCAGCTGCTTTCGCGCAGCGGCAACGCCCGCGCCTACCAGCTGCTCGATGGCGTGGTGAAGCGCGTGCTCGACAACGGCAACATCAAGTACCGCAACCAGTTTGCCTGGGACGTCAAGATCATTAAAGACGACCAGATGCAAAACGCGTTTGCCACCCCCGGCGGCCACATCTACGTGTTTACGGGCCTGATCAAGTTCCTCGACAACGAAAGCCAGCTGGCCGGGGTAATCGGCCACGAAATTGCCCACGCCGACCGCCGCCACAGCACCCAGCTGCTGCAGCGCCAGTACGGCATCAGCCTGCTGATGGGCGTGGTGCTGGGCAAAAACCCCAACATGCTCACCCAAATTGCCGCCGGCCTGGGCCAGCTCAAGTTCAGCCGCACTTTCGAGCAAGAGGCCGACAAGTACTCTACCGTGTACCTCAACGGCACGCGCTACTACGCCTGCGACGGGGCGGCCGGCTTCTTCATCAAGGCCGAAAAGCAAGGCGGTGCCCGCTCGCCCGAGTTCCTGAGCACGCACCCCAACCCCGGCTCGCGCGTTACGAGCATCCAGAACAGCGCCCGGCAGCTAGGCTGCACCAACCGCTCGGTGGCCAACGGCAACTTCGAGGAGCTGAAGCGTATTCTATAAGTTCGGTTCGCGCGTTTCAGCGAAAGCGCTCCGTTGCGGCTGCAGCGGAGCGCTTTATTGTTTATCAAACGATGAACAAGGCTTGCGGAATCCGCTTTTTTCGGAGCTTGCGGTGTGTTTTCAGCAAGTACCTCTGCTACCGGAATGGGCGCGGCTGCGCTGCCAGTGGTTCGTTTTGTAATCTGTGGCGTGGGCCACATTGGGCGGCGCCACGCCGCCTTGGTAGCGCGCAACCCCGCGGCGCGTTTGGTAGCTCTTATCGATAGGAACCCGGCGTTGCGGGCTGGGCTGCAGACGGAGTTTCCGGGGGTGCCACTCTTTACTTCGCTCGATGAGTACCTAGGCCAAGGCCCTGCAGCCGATGTGCTGACGGTAGCCACGCCTAATTACCTGCACGCCGAGCAGGCCACGCGGGCCCTGCGGCAAGGCCTGCATGTAGTTGTCGAAAAACCCATGGCCCTGCACCGCGCCGATGCCGAGGCCATTGTGCAAACCGCGCAGCAAACCAACCGGCTGGTGTTTGGCGTGATGCAGAACCGCTACTCGCCGCCTGCGGCCTGGCTTAAGCAGGTGTACGACGCGGGCCACCTAGGGCAAGTGTACCTGGTGCAAATCAATTGCTTCTGGAACCGCGATGCGCGCTACTACCGCCCCGGCTCCTGGCACGGCACGCAGGCCCACGATGGCGGCACGCTGTTCACGCAGTTCAGCCACTTCGTCGATTTGCTGTACTGGGTATTCGGCGACATCACCAACCTCGCGGCCCGGTTTCGCAACTTCAACCATCAGGGCCTCACCGAGTTCGAGGACTCGGGCCTGGTTACCTTCGATCTGGAGCGCGGCGGCAGCGGCACCCTGCAGTACAGCACCAGCGTGTGGGATCGTAACCTCGAAAGCTCCATTACGGTGGTGGCCGAGCACGGCAGCCTGCGCATCGCCGGCCAGTACATGGATAAGGTGGAGTACTGCCACATCCGCAACTACCAACTGCCCGCGCTGGCCCGCACCAACCCCGCCAACGACTACGGCGCCTACCAGGGCAGCGCCGCCAACCACGTGCACCTCATCGAGAACGTGATTGATACCTTACAGCACCGCACCGTGGCCACCACCAATGCCCACGAAGGCCTGAAGGTGGTGGAGATAATCGAACGGATTTACAGCCTGAAGTAAGGCCTACTGCACAAACGTGACGCGCCGGATCAGGCCGTTCTCTACTTCGTAAATGGCCACGGCCTCCAGCACCTGGCCGTTGGGCAGGCCCGTTACCCGCTCGTGGTCGATAACCTTGTTGCCCAGCACCGTGCGGTGCATAATCTGGCAATGCAGGTCAGGGGTTTGGGCGAAAAACTGGCCGTAGCCCTCGCGCAGTTTGGCAACGCCCTTGGAGCGTAGCGTGGCCGGAAACGTAAGCAGCTCTACCTGCTCGTGGTAGGTAGCGGCAAAAGCATCGAGGTTGCGGGCGTTGTAGGCGTCCAGCTGCCGTTGCACCACTTGCTCGGCCTCCGAAAGCGCCGGTGCGGGCGCTGGCTCCGGGGCGGGAGCCGGTACCACGGGCTGAGCCGGCCGGGCAGCAGGCGCGGGCCGCTTAACGGGGCGTTTTTGGGCGTGTACGGCCGGAGCCCCCAACAACAGCAGCAAGCAAAGTAAAGCGGGTTTCATTAAGCTGAAAGTAGGAGTGGTATCTTGAAAGCGGCCCGCTAATAAACGGCTAAATCGGCGAACCAGCGGGCCGGGTGCCGGCGTGCGTACCCTGCGCCGCTCTGGCTGCGTACTTGGCTTTCATTCACCTAGGCCCCGCCCTCCTCCATGACGCCCCACGAACAGCAAGCCTACCACGAGCTCCGGGCCTGGCAACAGCGCATGCAGCGGCCGCCCTCGACGCTAAACCGCTTTGCGCGCCACGTACAAACCCGCCTGAACGCCCTGTTGCCCGAGCGGGTGCACAAGGCCCTTACCTCGGCCATCAAGCAAATGGTGCGCGGGGTGTTGTTCGGGTCGATGCACACCACGCGCCAGCCCTTGCTGCAGGCTGCTTTGGCCGAGCGCGAAGCCGCCGTGCGTACGCGCATCAAGTATTACCGCAACACGGCCGCGGCCGAAGGCGCCGTTACCGGAGCGGGCGGGTTTTTGCTGAGCTTGGCCGACTTCCCGTTGCTGCTCGGCATCAAGCTGAAGCTGCTTTTCGATGTGGCCGCGCTCTACGGCTACAACGTGCACGATTACAAAGAGCGCCTCTATCTGCTGCACGTATTTCAGCTGGCCTTCAGCAGCCAGCAAACGCGCAACGAGGTGTACCAGCGGCTGGCCAACTGGGAGGCCTACCGCCAAACCCTGCCCACCGATGTAAACACCTTCGACTGGCGCACGTTTCAGCAGGAGTACCGCGACTACATCGACCTGGCCAAGCTGGCCCAACTGTTGCCCGTGGTGGGGGCGGCCGTGGGGCTGGTGGCCAACTACCGCCTGCTCGAGCAGCTCGGCGAAACCGCCATGAACTGCTACCGCATGCGCTTGTTGCCGGCCTCGTAAGCCCGCCACGGCACCTAGGCCAGCGGCTGGTTTGCACAATCCGCGGATTGCGGGCTACCTTTGCGGCATCAATTCTTTACTCTGAAGGATTGTTTTTATACAGAGGCGTGGAGAGACAGGCTCCCTGAAGCGCCGGCAACCCTCCGGATCATCCGGAACGGTGCCAATTCCTGACCATATAAAAACAAGTAGCTGTGGGCTTTACCTGCCACTTTCCCGTTTCCGGTTTCCATCGTGCATCCGCACACCGCTTGTTTGCCAGCGCCGCTACGGCCGCGCATGCACCCGCGTGTGCTGTGGGTTGTTGTTGTTGAGGCCAACAGGCGCCGCATAGCCGGGCTGCCCGGGGAGTGGTGCTGCGGCACGCTCCCGCTGCCCCGGGCAAGCGCCGCCACCTAGGGCCTGGCCCAAGCCACGCCCAACCTTTTTGGTAATCTTTTCATCGTAAGCCTGTTGGCTGCCCGCTTAGCCTGCCCCGCGCAGGCGCGCGGCGGGTGCCAGGGCGCTTTTTCGTTCGCACGGGCGCTAGCCCGTGTACCCATTTTTGTATGCTTAAAAAATCATTGGAGCTGCTGCGGCAAGAGGCCGCCGAGAGCGGTACGCACACGCTTAAGCGTAGCCTGGGGCCGTTCAACCTTATTGCCATTGGGGTAGGGGTAATCATCGGGGCGGGCCTGTTTTCGCTCACGGGCATTGCCGCCGCCAACCACACCGGCCCGGCTATTACGCTCTCGTTTATCGTGGCCGCGGTGGGCTGCGCGTTTTCGGCCTTGTGCTACGCCGAGTTTGCCTCCATGGTGCCGGTGGCCGGCTCGGCCTACACGTATTCCTACGCCACCATGGGCGAACTGTTTGCCTGGATTATCGGCTGGGATTTGGTGCTGGAGTACTCGGTGGGCGCCGCTACCGTGGCAATCAGCTGGTCGAACTACCTAGGCAAGTTCCTGAGCAAGTACGACATCCACCTGCCCCCGCAGCTGATGATGTCGCCGTGGGAAACGGCTACGCTGGCCGACGGCAGCACCGTAAGCGGGCTGATAAACCTGCCGGCCGTGCTGATCGTGCTGGCCATTACGGCCATTATCGTGCGCGGCACGCAAGGTTCGGCGTGGTTCAACGCCATCGTGGTGGCCCTCAAAGTGTCGGTGGTGCTGGTGTTTATTGCCCTGGGTTGGCAGTACATCGACCCCAGCAACTACCAGCCGTACATCCCCGAAAACACGGGTACCTTCGGCGAGTTTGGCTGGAGCGGCATCTTGCGCGGCGCGGGCGTGGTGTTCTTCGTGTTCATCGGCTTCGATATCGTGGCTACCATGGCGCAGGAGGCCAAAAATCCGCAGCGCAACATGCCCATCGGCATCATCGGCTCGCTGCTGGTGTGCACCGTGTTGTTCGTGCTCTTCGGCTACGTCATGACGGGCCTCGCCAACTACACCGAGTTCAAAGACAGCGCCGCGCCGGTGGCCATTGCCATCGAAAAAACGCCCTACGGCTGGCTGAGCACGGCCATCATCGGGGCCATCCTCATCGGCTACACCTCGGTAATCCTGGTTGATTTGCTGGGCCAGTCGCGCGTGTTCTTCTCCATGTCGCGCGACGGGCTGCTGCCCCAAGTCTTCTCGCAGATTCACCCCAAGTTCCAGACGCCGCTGAAGTCGAGCCTGCTGCTGGGCTTGTTCATTAGCCTGTTCGCCGGCTTTGTGCCCATCCGGGTAGTGGGCGAAATGTGCAGCATCGGTACGCTGCTGGCCTTCGTGATGGTGTGCGTGGGCGTGCTGATTATGCGCAAGCGCGAGCCCAACGCCCCGCGGGCCTTCCGTACGCCGTGGGTACCGGTGGTGCCCATCCTGGGCATCGTTACCTGCCTGGTGATGATGTTCTCGCTGCCCCAGGACACCTGGATACGCCTGTTCGTGTGGCTGGCCATCGGCTTGGTTATTTACTTCCTGTACGGCAAAAAGAACAGCAAGCTGGGCCAGGGTCAGCTGGTAAAAACCGCCGTGGAGCCGGCCGGCAATACCGTTGCCTAGGCCTGCCGGGGCGCTGGCTACCTAGTACGGTTCTATCATTTTGCACCGGGCCCGCGGCACTGCCGCGGGCCCGGTTTGCTTTTGCGTGTATTTTGCCGCCTTATAAGCCGCATTCAATGGAACACATTTATCCGCAAGAACCCTACATGATGGCCGCGCCCGCCACCCCGCGCCGCCCCAAAAAAGCGTACCCCACGTACGCCGAAAGCTGGTGGGTACTCGGGTGGTTTCTACTAGCCTCGCTTATTGCGGGCATCCCGCTGGTGGTGCTTTCGCAGTGGTTGCCCGAGGCCCAGGCCGAAACCTACGGCATTGCTTTGGCCTCGCTCGCCATGCCGTTGCTGGTGTGGTTTCTGCAGCGAACGGAAGGCCCCGGCCGCATTGTGCCGGCCAGCTGGCACGGCCGCCTCGATGGCCCGGGGCTGTATGCCTTGCTAGCCCTCACCACGGTGGCGCTGCTGTTCGTGCGGCTGCCCGTTCATTGGCTGAATTTGCCTACCTGGTCGTTGCCCGACATGCTGCTGAAGCTGATGGCGCACCCCGTACTCTGCTTTGTGGTGGTATGCGTAATGGCGCCGGTATTTGAGGAGTGGTTGTTTCGGGGCGTGCTGCTGCCGGGCCTCGCGCGCAACTACGGGCCTACCAAGGCCATTGTGCAAACCAGCGTGCTGTTCGGCATCATCCACTTCAACCCGGCGCAGTCGTTGTCGGCGGCCATGCTGGGCCTGTTTCTGGGTTGGCTGTACCACCGCACCGGTTCGCTGCGGGCCTGCATTCTGGTGCACGGCGTCAACAACTTCATTGCCTGGCTGGGCATGTTCATGATCCGCAACGACAAAGACGCCTTGGCCCAAATGACGAAGTACCAAGCACCAAGCTGGTCCGTGGCCGCTGCAGCCCTAGGTTCGGCGGTGGTGCTGGCGCTGGTGGTGCGCTACCTGCAGCAGGCTACCCACGAGCCCGCCGATGCGGCGCCGGCCGATGCGCCGGCCGCCCCGGTTGTCGAAACGGCGCCGTAGGCACCGTGCCTGCGCATAATTAACTTCTTGCAATCCTGGGCCGGACGAAGCTACGCTTTGCTCCGGCCCAGGATTTTTTGCAGCAAGGGCATGGCTTCGGGCACTGCGCGGGTTGCCAGCACCAGGGCGCCGTACACCGCGGTTAGGGCCGCCGAGCGCACCAACATCGTCAGCCACGCGGAGGGGAGGGTGGGCACCAGCCAGCCGGCCACGCCCGCCAGGGCAGCAATACCGAGCAGCAGCGGTATGCGCTTGTCGAAAGGCTGTAGCCCGTAGCTGTACCACACAAACCACGTGCGCGCCACGTTGATGAGCACCAAAGCCAGCGAGGTAGCCGCCGCCGAGCCCGCCAGCCCGTAGCGCGGAATCAGCACGAGGTTGAGCAGCACGGTAAGCGCGGCCAGCGAGGCGTTGAAAATGAGGTCGTAGCGGTAGCGCGGCGAGGTAACCACAATCAGCGCGTTTACGCCGGTAATGCCATCGAACAGGCGCCCCACCAGCAGGAGCAGCACGGCCGTGGCGCCGGCAGCGTACTCCGGCTTCATGAGGGAGTAAATAAAATCGAGGTTGAGGCCGATGCCCAGGGCCAGGTAGCAGCCCAGCACGGTGTTGAGGCGCGTGGTGCTGCGGTAAAACTCGGCCATGCGCCCTAGGTCGCGTTGCTTCCAGTAATCGGCCAGCAGCGGAAAAGCAATTTTGTAGAGCGAGCGAAACGGGATGGTTAGCGCCGTGCTGATGTAGAAGGCCACGGTGTACACCCCGGCAGCGCCAATGTTGATGGTGGAGCCCACCATCAATCTATCAATCGAGCTGATAACCGTGCCGGAAATGTTGGAGAGAAGCGCAAAAGCCCCAAAACCAAGCAATTCGCCCATGGGCCGCACGTTGAGTACGGCGGTGCTTGGGCGGAGATGCAGCTCCCCGATGGCAGCAAGGTAAGCCGTAAGCAGCAGCGAGATGCCGCTGTTGAGGCCAATATACAGCAGCACGAACTGATGAAAGTTCAGCCAATCGTGGTCGTATGCCAGCGCGGCCCCTGCCACTAGTAGGCGCAGCAAAATTTCCTGTACAAACGACGAAAAGGCGGTATGATACAGGCCCTTGAGGTAGGCATCCTGCAGGGAGTAGAGCAACGTGAACAAAGCCAGTACGCAGCCCCACAAATAATACGGCCCGAGCAACGAGGCATCCTTGGCGTATTGCGCCATGATCAGGGGCCGACCCAGGATGTACAACGCCGTGATGGCGGCAAATCCCAGCATGGGCACGCCCAGCAAAAAGGGCAAAAAGCCTTGGTGGCCGGCCTCGCGGTTGCGGAAGTACGGGAAGAACCGAATGCCCATGCTCGCAAAGCCCATGGCCGAGAGCTGGGCGTAAATGGTGGCAATGGCAATCAGCAGCTGCGTGAGGCCTAACTGCTCGGTTTCCAGGATTCTGGGCAACACGAAAACCGTGTTGACGAACCCCAGCCCCAGGCCGATGTAGGAAATGATAGTATTGCGCAGCCCTTGGCGCTGGACGATGCCCAAAATGGTGGATAAGTGGATGAGTAGATGAGCGAATGCGTAGCGGAGTGGCTGAGTGGATGCGTGGCTGAGTGGATGCGTGGGTTAGCCCTGGTTAGCATCCTACTATCCACTCATCTGCTCATTTATTCATCCAAGCATCCGCTATTTGCCCGCCCGTGATGAACGCGGCATGACGGCTGCGAAGGTAGCGTACCAACGCGTGGAACTGCTTAGGTCCGTTGAGATGGTTGCGCCGCGAAAAGTTTTCGTTGTGCCACAGCAGCGTGAACACCCCGCCAAAATGCTCGATTTCAGCCAACATGGGCCGCACGGCCGGCAGAATTTCCTCGGGGCCGAGCTGCAGGTAGTTGGGGTGGTGCAGGGTCGCGTCCATCAGGTTCAGGGGGATTTCCAGAAACCGATGGCAGCCGCCCGTGGCAAAGTTATAAGGCCAGAAGGGCAGGCAGTAGCTGTGCCGAAAGCCAAAGTGCTCGGCAAAACCCAGGGTGGTATCAAACTGCACGCCGGCCTCGTCGAGTACATCGGGGGTGGTTTGCGGCTCCCAGCTGAGGTAATGAAAGCGGTTGCCCCGAATAGGAGGCGGCAGCTGGCCGATTTCGCGCTGCAGCGCCGCGGCACTGCCGCTGGTACCAATGCTGCCGTGTACCCCAATTTCGGCCCCGCCCGAGCGCAGGCGCTGCAGGCAGCGCTGGTAGCGCGGGTGGCGCACGTCGTAATCGGCGTTGGGCGTGCCGTTGGGGGCCGGGCGCGCGTTGCCGAGCATGAAGAACGTGGAAATCTGGCCATGAATGGCCACTTCGCGCTGCACTACGTCGAGGTTGTCCCAGGCATCGCGCCCGCCCAACCGGCGCGTGAGCAACGACACGAACGTGCCCACCTCGCCCGCCTGCAGCGCTTTTTTGCCTTCGGCTTTCCAGCCGCTGCGGCAATTGTCCACGTCGTGGGTTATCCAGCAGGCAAAGGGCGCTTGCTGCGGCCAGGGGCGCCGGGGCAAGGGGTGGCCCAGCACGTGCTCCACGGCCGTGCGCAGCAGCTCGAAATAGTAGTTTACCACCGGCACCGCCACAAAATCGTAGCGTTGCTGCACGCTGGCGCGGTACGGAAATCGGCCGTGGTGGTCGCGCTCGGGCGAGTAGTACTCCTGCCAGCCGCTGAGCAGGTAAAAGGCGTTGGCCACCACATCGGCCTGAATGGTGGCGCGGCCCGGTGCCAGCGTAAGCAGTTCGGCGGGGAGCTTGGGTTGAAAGAAAAAGGGCAGTTTGCGGCCCGCCCACTCGCGCCACACGGGCTCGGCGGGGTAGGGCTCGGCCTGCTCGAAGAAGTTGGTGCTTTGCGCCGCTACCTGCACCGGTGCCCCGGGGTGCTGCCCCGCGTAGCCAATGGCCAGCGGCTCGGCATCGTAGGCCGACCAGAAATGCCGCAGCACGTACGCCAGCATGTTTTGCTGGAGCTCGGGCGCCGCCGCGGGCCGCCGGGGCATGGTTGAGGGTGCGGTTGGCATCGGGGCTAAAATAGCGGCTTTGCCCTAGGTATGCCAGTGTCGAGCTTGCTGCATGAGCCAGGAAGTGCCACCTACTTAGCTTCTTGCATCAGCCACGAATCGAGTTGCTGCAGGGCCAGCTCCTGGCTCCGGCCTTCGTGTGGGGTGCCCAGGGTGGCGCAATAGTAGGCCGCGCGCTGGTAGTGCCCGGCCGGCTTGTGGTGGGCGTAGCGGTGCAGCAGCTCGCCCAATTCGGGTAAGCTGTGGGCTCGTTCTACCAGGCCTTGGGCGGCGTAGCCGTAATAATCGTCGGCCACGCCGTGGCTGCTGAAGCGGTAGTACAGGCTGACGAGGTTGAGCAGGGTTGCCTCGAGGTGCGTGGAGGTATCGGCGGCAATAAGCGCATCGTGCTGCTGCAGAAACTCAAACACCGACTCCTGCCGCGCATCCGAAAAGCGGAGCTGCGGGAAGCGCTGGCGCAATTCGGCAAAGCTGCGTGCATCGCTCGGGTGGGCCCGGAAGGTGAAGCTCAGCGCCGGAAACTCGGCCAGCAGGTATGCTACGGCGGCCAGCAGCCCGGCGGTATCGTCGAGGGTATTGGCGGCAATGGCCACGCGCTGCACCCTAGGTTGCTGGTTGCGCTGCCCGATAAAGGCATCGGCCTTGGGCATGCCTACCAGTTGCACCTGCCCCCGTACGGGGCCGCACTGGCGGTATTTGTCGAGCGCATCCTGCCCTTCAAGTAGGTTAAGATCGAAGCCCAGGGGCGGGAAGTTGGTGCTCACGCTGGCATGCTGCACGTAGGCCGTGGGTACTCCTTCGGCCGCGCAGGCCAGCAGCAGGGCGCGGGCGTCGTCGTTGTGGTCGTTGGCAAACACCACGGCCCTGGGTCGGTAATGCCGCAAGGCCCGCCGGTACACCTCGTAGTAACCGATGGCGTTGAAAATCAAATCGAAGAAGCGCCACGCCCTAGGTCCTTCGCTGCGCCACAAGCCCAGCAGCACCTCGGGTAGCTGCCAGTAATACAATAGCTTGCGGCGTAACGAAAGGCGGTTTACCTGCTGGTTGTAACGGCCGATTTGCTTGGCCTGGCCGGCTACCAGCACGGCATCGGCGCGGTGCTCCCGGATAAAGCGCAGCGAGTCGTAGTTGTTCTGGCTAACCACATACAACCACACGGCCCCCTGCAGCCGCTCGGGGTTGCGGATGGGCCGAAACACGTTGCCCACCAGCCGCACGGCCGCATAACCCAGCACTTTGGCCAGCCGCTTCAGCGGGTTGGCCGGCGAAATAGGCTCGAGGGTGGTGGCCGGCAACGAGGCAAACAGCGGCGTAAAACGCAGCTGCAGCATGTCGCGCAAGCGAGCAACCCGGTTGGTGGGTGGCCAAACCAGCATTAGAGCACGTCCCAGGTGAGCGGCGTACCGGCTTTCAGGTCGTGGCGGGCCGTGCGGCCAAGTACCTGCTCGTAGAACCTAGGGGCCAGGCCGTCGCCGGGGCGCACCACCCGAATGTTTTCGGCGGTGAACGGCTCACCAAAACGGATGTCCTTTGACACGTAGATGGAACGCTTGAACAAGCGGCTTTTTTCTTCGGCGCGCTGCACTCCGTACTGCACGTGGCCCAAGGCTTGCCAGGCACGTTCGGTTTCAGTAACAAGTTGCGCAACCTCCTCGGGCTCAAGCGAAAACGCAGAATCGACGCCGCCGTCGGCGCGGCGCAGGGTCACGTGCTTCTCCACTACGCAAGCACCTAGGGCCACAGCGGCAACGGCGGCACCTACGCCCATGGTGTGGTCGGAAAGACCCACGAGCGTATCCGGAAACAGTTGCTGCAGGTGCGGAATGGTGCGCAGGTTGGTGTTTTGCGGAGTAGCGGGGTAGGTGCTCGTGCATTTCAGCAGCACCAGCTCGCGGCAGCCGGCGGCGCGCAGCACGTCCACGGCTTCGGCTACTTCGGCCAGTTTGCTGGCGCCGGTGCTCATAATCACGGGTTTGCCCGTGGCGGCTACGCGGCGCAGCAGCGGCCAATCGGTATTTTCGAAGGACGCAATTTTGTAGGCCGGCACATCCAGAGTTTCGAGGAAATCGACGGCGGTTTCATCGAACGGCGAGCTGAACGCCAGCATACCGTGCTGCCGGGCGCGCTCGAACAGCACCCGGTGCCACTCCCAGGGCGTGTGGGCTTCTTCGTAGAGCTCGTACAGCTCGCGGCCGTACCACAACGAGCCCGGGTCCTCAATGCGGTGAGCCCCGCGCAAGGTCATGGTTTCGGCGGTGTACGTCTGCAGCTTAATGGCGTGGGCACCAGCCGCGGCCATGGCGTCCACGATGGCCAAACCGCGCTCCAGCGACTGGTTGTGGTTGCCGCTGAGCTCAGCAATGATGAGGGGCGGCTGATCGGGGCCAACGAGGCGGGAGCCAATCTGTATGTTCATTCCGCTGGGGGAGGGCAAGCTATTGTTGGAGGGTAGGAGCGTAAGCGTCTTCGGCAACAGCTACCGAAGGCGCCGGTTCGCCCAGGTTCGAAATTTTGGTGCGGAGTTGGAGCACGGCCTCGGCGGTAGCCACCCGCCGGATTACCACAACGGTAAGCACCGCCATTGCAATCGATAAACTGTACTCCAGCACCATAAGGGTGGTATAGGCCATGTCGCCGGGCTCGGCATCGGAACGGCCCGACATCCGGGCCGCGCCCAGGTGCAGCACAAACAGCAGCCACCAAATCCGCAGCAGGCCGTGGGGTTGTACGGCGTCGTAGGCCAGTAGCTGGGTGTGGCGCCACACCTCCTTCATCATGCTGTAGGGCCTGAAGAAGCTGAGAATCGGCACAAACCAGGCGCCGGCCGCCCACCCATCGGAATATTGCGTTGGCTCGCCGGCCCGCGCAATGTTGGCGTAAGCCCTCCGGAACCAGCGAATCAGAAATACATAGCTGGCAACGCGGATAAGCAGATAAAGAATAGCCGACGAAAAAAGGCCCATGCCCAGTAGGCTTAGCTCGTCGTCGGCGGTGGTGTAATCCGATTGCGCGTTGTTGGCATCAAGCAGGCCGAGCACCATATTAAGGCCGGCCGCAACGGCCGTGAGGATAAAAAACCAGGCGGCCTGCGTGGCGCGCTGGCTGTTGTCGCGGATCATAAAGAAAAAGATAGGGCAGGCTTAGTACACCCACGCAAAAGTAACCGATTCGGGGGGCGTTGCCTCATCAGCGCCCAGCTCGGCAAAGCCCGCCCGGCGGAACGACCTAAGTGAGGCCTCGTTGCCCAGCTGCACATGGCCCAGCACCCGGCGTACCTGGGGCTGCAGCTGGTGCAAGGCCCCGGTGCCGGCCGCCAGCAGCGCAGCCGAGAGGCCCCGACCGCGGTATTCGGCGGCAATTTGGTAGCTGAGGGTGGCATCGGGGCCGTCGACAGCAAACCGGATAAGGCCCAACGGGCGGCTGGTGGCGGCATCTTCGGCAATGAGCAGCACGGCCTCGGGGCTGGCGAGGCGGCCGGCAAACCAGGCATCGTGCTCGGCGCGCGCAATAGGGTTGGGGTTAAAGGAAAACTGCCGGACGGCGGGGTCGTTGCTCCAGCCGAACAGCAAATCGGAGTCGGCCGGGGTAGCCAGGCGCAGGCGAAACGCGGGCGCGGGTAGCTGCAGCGTTGCAAAAGCCTGGCGCAGGCGCTGCGGGGCCAGCCCATCGAACTGGCGGCGCTGGGCCTGGCGCATTTGCTGGGCCAGGCGGTCGGCCTCGGGCGAGGTAAGCACGTTGGCGGCCGCATGAAACGGCAGCGCCAGGCCCGAGCTGCGCAAAAACAGGTCGATGTCGTGCTGGTTATCGGCCACGGGCTGCACCAACAACAAGCCGCCCCCGGCCGCGCAGTACTCGTAGCTGATGGTGCTGGGCGAGCATACGGCCGTGCCGCATTGCTGCATCAGGGCGCACATTTCGGCGGCCCCTAGGTTGCGGTGCAGCAACAGCCGCGGTTGGTCGTGGGCCCAGCTTTGCAGCGCCTCCCAGCCGACAAAGGCGCTGCCCACCACGGCGTGTACTTGCCGGATGGGCTCCAGCCCGAGCAGCAAATGGGCAATGCGCTGGGTCTGGTGCGTAGGGTCGGCGCCGCCCAGGCACACCAGCACCGTGTGCGCCGGCGGGGCTTCGGGAGCTGCCTGCTGGGCCGCTTGCTGAAAAGCCGGCCGCAGCGGGGCGTAGCGCGGGCCCGTCAGCACGCGGGCGCCGGGCTGGCGCAACTCGTAGTCTTTGGCCGAAATGCCGCCGGCGGGGTTGATGATCAGATCGGCGGCCTGCGGAAAACCGTGCAGATCGTCGATGTACACCAGCCGGGCCACGTGGGGGCGTACGGCTTGCTGGTAGGTGTACTCGAAGCCATACCCATCGAGTACCAGCACATCCGTGGGCCGCAACACCTGCTGCGCCAGCCAGGCCGGCTCGCCTTCGTAGGGCATGGGGGGCGCCTCCACCACTTCGTTGCACGTGGCGCGCAACAGCTGCAGCAATTCGGGCCAGGGCTCCTGCACCACAAACACCGTGGGGTACTGCTCGCCCAGCGTGTCGGCCAAAGCCAGCAGCCGCATTACGTGGCCCAACCCGATGCGCGGGTTGCCATCGGCACGAAAAACAAGGCGGGACGAAGCAGCAGCCATGGCTTACACTTTTACTTGCGTGTTCTGATCGTTGATGCGCGCCAACCACGGGTGCTGGCGCAGCAGCTCGCCCACCGCCGCCAGCCCGAAGCCGGGCGGCAAGGTACTGAAGAGCAGGTGCAACAAGGCGTAGTCGCTGGGGTAATCGAGGGTAAGGCGCAGCGAGGCTGGTATTTCGGCGGTGGCTAGGTCGAGCGTTTGCAACCGAAACCTATCGGGGTGCCGCCGAAGGTACGGGGTCACGTGCTCACGCTCCTCGGGCGCCGTGGCCTGGGCAAAGGCCGTGGCCAGTGTCTGCTGGCCGAACACCTCGAGGTTGGTACCTAGGGGCAAGCCCGTGCTGAGGGTGTAATCGGCGCCGGCGGCAAGGTGCGCGGTTACGGCGCGGTCGAGGTAGCCAGGGTCAATGGCAGGATTGTCGGCAGTCAGGCGAACCACCACATCCAGCCGATGCGCAAGGGCCGCTTCATGAAAGCGCCGCAGTACATCCTGCTGGTCGCCGCGGTAAACGGCTACGCCGCACGCCTGCGCGGCCTGGGCCAGGGCGTCGTCGGCGGGCAGGGTAGAGGTGGCTACCACTACCGTGTGCACGAGCTCGGCGGCTTGGGCCCGCGCCAGCACATGGCTAAGCACTGTGGTGGCCGCACCTAGGGGCAAGGGAAGCAAGGCTTTACCCGGCAAGCGCGTGGAGCCCATGCGGGCCTGCACCAATGCGCCTACGCGGGGTGGGGTTAGCGTATGGTCCATCCGCCGTCGACAACCAGGTTGTGGCCCGTAACAAAATCAGAAGCCGCGGAGGCCAGAAATACAAAAGCGCCGGCCAAGTCCTGCGGCTGCCCAATGCGGCCCAGCGGACTGCGCTGCTCGAGTTGCTGCACAAACTCAGCATGTTGCTGCACGCCCGGGCTCGGAAAAGCGCCCGGCGTTACGCAGTTCACCTGAATGCGGTGCGGCCCGAGGTACGAGGCAAAGTATTTGGTAAGCTGAATGACACCGGCTTTGGCCGCGCCGTAGTGCGGCGGGTTGGTAAACTGCGGCGTCGCCTCGTAGGCCGCAAAGTCGGGCGCTACCACGCCGTACATCGAGGCCACGTTGATGATTTTGCCGGCGCCCCGCTCGCGCATGTACGGCAGCACCTCCCGAATGCAACGGTAGGCACTGCCCAAAGAGCCGTCGAGCCCGAAGGCAAAATCCTCGTCGGTGAGGGCATCGGGCTGATTGCCGCGGCTGTAAAAAGCATTGTTCACAAGCACCGCCGGCAAACCAAACTGCGCCCGTACGTGGGCAAATGCGGCTTTTACCGAATCGGTTTCGGCTACGTCGCAGGCCTGAAAATAAACGTTTTCGAGGCCAGCAAATGCTTCGGTAAAAGCCGCCGGGTTGCGGCCGAGCACCACCACATTGGCGCCGTGGGCCGCCAGCCCCAGCACGATGGCCCGGCCTAGGTGCCCGTAGCCACCGGTTACCAGCACCACCTGCGCGTGCAGCGAAAACATGTTGGCGTAAGCAGCTAGTGCGGAGTGGGCCATGCGTAAGGCAGAATGTACGTGTCGGTGGGTTCGGCCAGGGTTTGCAGCTGCGCGCGCACCGGCCCGAAGTCGGTCAGGTAAGCCGCGGCGGCCAGGTTGGCGCGCAGGTTTTCGGGCGAATCTACACCAATAACCACGCGGGCCAGGCCCGGTGCGGTAGCGGCAAACAACAGCAGCCCAGCTTCAAGCGGAATGCCCGTTTGGGCTAATAGCGCCTGCAAGTGGGCCAGTTTGGGCCGCAGCGCCTCAAAAAAGCCAGGCAATGTAGCCAACGGGCGCAGCAGCAAGCCCTGCAGAAATGCCGACCGGCCGTGCACCTCCACGCCGGCGGTGGCCAGCTGCGGCAGCAACGGGGCAAAGCGCTGATCGAGCACGTTGTAGGGCACTTGCAGCAGCTGCGGCTGGTAGCCGCGCTCCAGCAGCCACTCGGCCTGCCAGGGGTGGTAAAGCGAGACGCCGATGCGCTCGGTAAGGCCGGCAGCCTGCGCCGCCAGCAAACCTTGCCACGCATCGGGCTGTCGCCGTAGCGCCTCAAAATCGTGAAACAGCACGCCGTACACCCTCGGCCGCTGCAACCGCGCAACCGATGCCCGCACGGCAGCCTCCACGACGGCGGGTGCGGCGGCGCCCACTTTGGTAATAAGCTGAAAAGGCTGCTGCGGTTGCTGGTGCAGCCAAGCGCCCAGGCGTGCTTCGCTGTCGCCGTATGCCGCAGCAGTATCCAGCAGCGAAATGCCGGCGGCTTGGGCGTCGGTAAGAATGTCCCGCACCACCTCGTCAGTGGGCCGGCCTAGGGTATTGTTGATGCCGTAAGCCAGGCCGAACTGGGCCGTGCCCAGGGCCAGCCGCTGAACAAACGTTTCGGCCGTCATGCGCCCAAAAACTCCCGTACGCTCTCAATCACATACTGCTGCTCCTCGTCGGTTAGCGAGGGAAACATGGGCAGGCTGAGGCAGCGGGCATAGTACGCTTCGGCCAGCGGTAAGTCGCCGCGCTGCCAGCCCAGCTGCTCGTAGTAAGGCATGGTATGGACGGGAATGTAGTGCACCTGCGCAAAAATCTGCCGGGCGCGCAAAAAGTCGTAAAGGCCGCGGCGGTCGTCTACCTGAATGACGTACAGGTGATAAGCATGGCCAGCGGAGCCGGCCAGCGGCGTAACGCCGGGCACCTCGGCAAACGCCGCATCGTACTGCCGAGCCAGTTGGCGACGACGCTCCAGGCCCTCCTCGGCGCGTTGCAGCTGCGTGATACCTAGGGCGCACAGCATATCGGGCATGCGGTAATTGTAGCCGAGCTCTTGCATTTCGTAGTACCAACCGCCTTCGTCGGGCTGCGTGAGGCGGGCTGCGTCGCGCGTGATGCCGTGGGTGCGCAGTAACAGCAGTTGCTCGTAAAGGTCGCGGCGGTTGGTGGTAATCATGCCACCTTCGCCGGTGGCAATGTGCTTAACCGGATGGAAGGAGAAGATAGCCAGATCGGCCAGCTGCCCGTTGCCGCAGCGTTGCTCCCGACCTAGGCTGTCGAGGAAGTAGCCGCCCGGCGCGTGGCAGGCATCTTCAATTATCCAGAGGCCAAACTCATCGGCCAGTTGGCGGGCTTCCTCCAGGTTCACGGGCAAGCCGGCAAAGTCAACCGGAATCAGCCCGCTGAAGTAGCCTTTGGGGTGCCGTTCGAGCAGGCGGCGCACCTGCCCTAGGTCAATCAGCGCCGTGGCCGGGTCGATGTCGACGAAGTGCACCTCGCCGCCGCAGTAGCGGACGCAGTTGGCCGAGGCCGCAAACGTGATGGGCGTGGTGATAACGCGCTGCCCCGGCTGCACACCTAGGGCCAAGGCGCACAGGTGCAAAGCGGCCGTACCGTTGCTTACGGCCACCGCGTACTCAACCCCGATGTACTCGGCAAACCGTTGCTCAAACTCGGCCACTTTGGGGCCTTGCGTCAGAAAATCGGATTGCAGCGTTTCAACAACGGCTTGCACATCGGCTTCGGTGATGTGCTGGCGGCCGTAAGGAATGGGGCGAAGTACGGGAGTGCTCATGCGGGTTCAAAGATAGGCGGCTCGTTGCTTAGCTGAACGGCGTTTTCGGGCGGATTTGCTAGTGCTTATAACAACGGAGGCCCGCAACAAGCGGGCCTCCGTTGTTATAATTGCTTGTGAACCTAGGCGGTAAACTCCGCGTCGACGTGCAGACGGATTTCTTCGCGCAGCTGCTCGGCGCTCAGCCACTCGGTGTTGTTGGCCGAATCGTAGTGGAAGCCCAACGGCACGCGCTTACCCCCAAAATGCTGGATAAACTTCTCTTCGCTCCACGGCGGGGTGGAGGGCAGGATAACGTAGTATTTCTCCAGCTCAACCGTGCTTAGGGCATCGGTTTCGGTAATCATTTCCTCGTGCAGCTTCTCGCCGGGGCGGATGCCCACGATTTCCTGCTCGCAGTTCGGAGCAATGGCCGTGGCCAGCTCCGTGATTTTGTACGAAGGAATTTTCGGCACGAAGATTTCGCCGCCCCACGCGTGCTCCAGCGCATACAGCACCAAATCAACGCCTTCTTCGAGCGAGATGTTGAAGCGCGTCATGTCGGGGTGGGTGATGGGCAGCACGCCTTTGTGGCGCTCCTGCAGGAAGAAAGGCACCACCGAGCCGCGCGAGCCGATTACGTTGCCGTAGCGCACCACCGAGAAGCGCAAATCGCGCGAGCCTTTCATGTTGTTGGCCGCCACAAACAGCTTGTCGGAGCAAAGCTTGGTGGCCCCGTACAGGTTGATGGGCGCGGCGGCTTTGTCGGTGCTCAGCGCCACCACGTCTTTCACGCCGCAGTCGAGGGCGGCGTTAATCACGTTTTCGGCCCCGAAGATGTTCGTCTTGATGCACTCCATCGGGTTGTACTCGGCGGCGGGCACCTGCTTGAGGGCCGCGGCGTGCACAATAATATCGATGCCCTCGCAGGCGCGCTTCATGCGTTCGGCGTCGCGCACGTCGCCGATGAAGTAGCGCATTGCCGGGTATTTGCTCTGCGGAAACTGCTGAGCCATTTCGTACTGCTTCAGCTCATCGCGCGAAAACACCACGAGGCGCTTCACCTGCGGGTACCGATCGAGCACCAACTGCACGAACTGTTTGCCAAACGAACCGGTACCGCCGGTGAGCAGAATGGATTTATGGTTGAGGTCGAGGGCCATGCCTTGCGTTTTGTGGCTTGCCGACCTGGGCCGGCAAGGGCGCAAAAGTAGGCAATCGGGGCGGGGTTTGCGTAGTTTTGCGGCGGCATACCCGCGTCGTAAGTTATCCTGAGCAAAGCCAGGGGCCTCACCGCGCGGGCACGGCTAACGTTGGTGAGCTACTATCCGACGTGATAAGGTCCTTCGCTGCGCTCAGGATGACAGTTCCACACGCTAATTTCCCCGACCCCGTCAAGCTCATTATCTGGGACCTCGACGATACTTTTTGGCGCGGCACGTTGTCGGAGGGCGAGGTACAGGCCGTGGCCGAAAACCTGGCGCTCGTGCGCGCTACGGCCGCCCGCGGCATGGTTCATACCATCGTCAGCAAAAACGACCCAGGGCCCGTCGAGGCCAAGCTTGAGGAGCTGGGGGTGCGCGACTTGTTCGTGTTCCTGCAGGTAAGCTGGCAGCCCAAAGGCCCCATCATCAGGCAATTGCTTGATGACATGCAGCTGCGGGCTCCCAATGCGCTCTTTCTCGACGATAACCCGATGAACCGGGCCGAAGCGCTGCACTACAACCCCAGGCTGCAGGTAGCCGACCCCGCCGATTTGCCCCAACTGGCGCCGCAGCTGCTGGCCCTCGGCAAGCCCGACCCCACGTACGCCCGCCTTGGGCAGTACCGCCTGCTGGAGCGGCAGCAGCAAGCCCGCGCCGGGTACCACGGCGACAACCTCGCTTTTCTGCGCGATGCCCAGGTGCAGGCGGAGGTGCGCGAAGGCGCCGATGCCCTGCGCCCCGACATAGGCCGCCTCGACGAGCTGATTAACCGCTCCAACCAGCTGAACTACACCAAGCGCCGCGTGGCCCTGCCCGAGCTGGAGGCCGGTTTGGCCAACCCTGCGTTGCGCTGGGGCTCCGTGCGCGTGCACGACCGTTTCGGCGACTACGGCCTGGTGGGCGTGTACTGCCTCAATACTCAGACCAACGAGCTGGAGCAGTTCACGTTCAGCTGCCGCATTTTGCACCTGGGCGTGGAGCAATGGACCTACGCCCACCTAGGGTTTCCGCAGCTCGCGGTGCAAGGCGACGTGGCCACCCAGCTGAACACCACCGACAAGCCCGACTGGATAACGCTTGTTACGCGCCGCCCTGCCGAGGCAGTGCCCCGGCAGGGGCCAGCCAAGCCGCGGCTCCGCATTCTGCTTAAGGGCGGTTGCGACCTAGGGCAGCTGACGCCGTATCTGCAAACCTACCAGGTTGACGTGGTGGAAGACTTTAACTACGTCAACCACAACCAGATTCCGGTGCACACCGAGCACACCGAGCTGCTGCGCCTGAGCCGCGCGTTGCCGGAAGCTGAGCAGCAACGCCTGGCCGCCGCTTTGCCGTTTCTGGATGCTGAGGCCTTCCGGCCGTTGCTCTGGCAAGGCGGCTACGATGCCGTGGTGTACAGCCCGCTGATGGACTACACCCAGGAGCTGTACCGCGAAAGCAGCACCGGCATTGCCATTCCGTTTGGGGGTTACCAAAATCTTACCGCCGTCGATCCGCAGCAGCAGGCGCAGCGTTACCAGCAGCGCAGGTTTCGCGGCATGGACGAAGCTTTTCTGCAGCGTTTTCAGCAAGAGTTTACCTGCCTCGGCCCCCTCACGCCCGAGCAGTTTCAGCAAAACCTTCGGTGGCTGCGCGAACAACTGCCCGCCGGCGTGCCTTTGTTGCTACTAACGGGCGCCGAAGTGGAACTTCCCAATTCAGCTGAACCGGGTGCCGCTGAGCGCCATCGGCTGATGAACCGGGCTTTGGAGGAGTTCGTGGAGCGCACGCCGCATTGCTACCTGATTGATGTGCGCGAAATCGTGCATACTCGCGCCGACGTCACCAACAACATTCGCCATTACCAACGCCCGCACTACAAAGCGCTGGCCGAAAAGCTGGCCGAGGTGCTGGCGCAATGGCAAGGCCAAAAGCTCGGGCGTTCGGCCCTAGGCCAGCTGCGTGCAAACCTGCTCGATGCCTTGCCCAAGCCCGTGCGCAAAGTGTGGGAGCGGCTGAAGTTGTAGCAGGAGCGCACTGTAGCGCGGACTTTGGCTACGCCGACCTTCGGTTGTAGTCCGCGTCACCGGATAGTAATTTCTGACCTAGGGAGTTAGCGCGGTGCAGCGCGGGCTGAACCGCAGGAAGGCAAAGCCAAAGCCCGCGCTGCATCAGCCCCTAATCAACCCAGCCAACCGCTGCGTGAGGGCGCGGCGCGAATAGCGGGAGTGGCTGAAAGCCGGCAAATCCAGGTTTGGGCTTTTCTGCCACGAGGCTACCAGTTGCTCCAGGTGCTCCCGCATATCGGGGCGGTCGTCGTAACCTAGGGTTACCCCGGCGTGCGTTTCGTCGAGGATGTGGGCCGCATCGGAGGCGGTAGGGCCGATGCAGATGATGGGCTTGTTGGCCGCCATGTACTCGAACACCTTGCCCGGCAAAATGCCCAGGTTGTGCGGCACTTTCGGAATAGCCAGCAGCAGCGCGCTGCTCCGGAGCATGTAGCCTACGGCCTCGTCGTGCGGCACAAATTCGAGCAGCTCGGTGCGCTCCTGCAGGCCTGCCTGCGCAATTTGACGCTCCACTTCTTTGCCCACCCGGCCCACGAAGCGCAGGCGCAGCGGCACCTCGGGGTGGCGTTGGGCGCACGCCGCTACTTCCTCCAGAAACGGCTGCACGTGGTACTGGCCCGTAATGGTGCCCACGTAGGTAATCAGCAGCTGATCGGCAGGAGGGGCCGAAGGCAGCCGGAAATCGGCCTCGTCATAACCATTGGGCAATACCACAAACTTGTTGGTGGGCAGGCCCGCGGCCTTGCCCAGCAGCAGGCGGCGCGTATCGGCGCTGGTGGTGATTACCACGTCGGCCGCTTCGAGTACCTGCCGTTCGTAGCGCGCATCGATGCGACGGGCCAGGGCCGTACGGTGCAGGGCCTGGTTGTAGTAAATATCGGTCCAGGGGTCGCGCATGTCGGCCAGCCAGCGCATGCCGTAGCGCCGTTTTAGCTCCAGGCCAATCAGTTGCGTGGAGTGAGGCGGCGATGAAGTAAGCACCGCGTCGAACCGCTCGCCGGCTTGCAGCAGCTCCTCTACCTGGCGCAGCACAAAGCGGTTCCAGCCCCGGCGCGGGTCGGGCAGAAACAGATTGCCGCGCACAAACCGGGCTACCCGCTGCGCCAGCGAGGGCCGCCCTTCGTTGGCAAAGCCGCCGTGCGGAATGGGCCGGTTCGTTAGTTTCTGGTAAGCCCCAAAAGGCTCGAGGGTGCCCGTGCGCAACACCCGTACGTCGGCGGGTACATCTGCTTCGAGCGAAGCATCCAAAACCGGGTACGCCGCAGCCGCCGGATCAACGGTAATTACCGTGGGCTCCACGCCCATTTCGGGCAGGTGCTTTACCCACTTCAGGCAGCGCTGCACGCCTGCCCCGCCCGAAGGGGGCCAGTAGTAGGTAATGACCAGCAAACGAAGCGGTGCGGGCACGGCAAGGCACTTTTTGGTGTTCGGGAAACGCGAAAGTAAACCACCGAACCGGCATTCATGGTTTTGTGGCTATTTTTGTGCTTGGCGCCGAACCAGCCGGCACTCCTGCGGGGTGTTGCATCGGCCGCCAGGCCTTCAGCCCGAAGCATTCCTTTGCTACGCACAACCCATGTTTGATAATTTATCTACCAAGCTCGACCGCGCCTTCAAAACCCTGAAGGGCCAAGGCAGCATCACCGAAATCAACGTTGCCTCGACGGTTAAGGAAATCCGCCGCGCGCTGGTTGATGCCGACGTAAACTATAAGGTGGCCAAGGAAGTCACCGACAAGATTAAGGACGAGGCCATGGGCCGCGAGGTACTCACCGCAGTATCGCCGGGCCAGCTCATGGTGAAGATCGTGTACGACGAGCTGACCCAGCTGATGGGCGGCGAGAAGCAGGACATCGTCATCAAAGGCGACCCGGCGGTGGTGCTGCTCTCGGGCTTGCAGGGTTCGGGCAAAACCACGTTTGCCGGCAAGCTGGCCTCGTTTATCAAGAAGCAAAACCGCACCGTGCTGCTGGTGGCTGCCGACGTGTACCGCCCCGCCGCTATCGACCAGCTGAAGGTGCTCGGCGAGCAAATCGGCGTGGAGGTGTACTCCGAAGTGGAGAACAAAAACCCCGTGCAGATTGCCCAAAACGCCATTCAGTTCGCCAAGCAGAACAACAAGAAGGTAGTCATCATCGACACCGCCGGCCGCTTGGCCGTGGATGAGGAGATGATGCGCGAAATCGAACAGGTGAAGCGCGCCATCAACCCGAGCGAAACCCTGTTTGTGGTTGACTCGATGACCGGCCAGGACGCCGTGAACACGGCTAAGTCGTTCAACGAGCGCATCAACTTCGACGGCGTGGTGCTCACCAAGCTCGACGGCGATGCCCGCGGCGGTGCTGCCCTTTCGATTCGGGCCGTGGTGGAGAAGCCCATCAAGTTCATCTCGACGGGTGAAAAGATGGAGGCCCTCGACCTGTTCTACCCCGACCGCATGGCCCAGCGCATCCTGGGCATGGGCGACGTAATTTCGTTGGTAGAGCGCGCGCAGCAGCAGTTCGACGAGGACGAGGCCAAGCGCATCAACCAGAAGATCCGCAAAAACCAGTTCAACTTCGACGACTTCCTCTCGCAACTCGAGCAGATCAAGAAGATGGGCAACCTGAAGGATCTGGTGGGCATGATCCCCGGCATGGGCAAGGCCATGAAGGACGTGGAAATCGACGACGACGCCTTCAAGCCAATCGAAGCCATCATCCGCTCGATGACGCCGCAGGAGCGCGCCAACCCCGACATCATGAACGGTTCCCGCCGCAAGCGCATCGCCGCCGGTTCGGGCCAGGGCATTCAGCAGGTAAACAACCTGATGAAGCAGTTCGACGAGATGCGCAAAATGATGCGCACCATGAACAAGATGAGCCAGAGCAAAGGCGGTATGCTGCAAATGGCCCGCATGATGGGCATGCGCCGCTAAGCCCTAGGTGCTACTGCAACAAAAAGCCCGGCTGCCGAAAGGCAGCCGGGCTTTTTGTTGCAGTAGCAGTTGAGTAATCATCATCTGTCATCCTGAGCAAAGCGAAGGACCTTGCCACGCCTGAACAGTTGAGGTTACGACGTTTAGTTCTAGCGTGAGGAGGTCCTTCGCTTTGCTCAGGATGACAACGGTACTTTAATTCCAGCGGTTCTTTAGTATTCCGTCTTGCCCTCGTGCTGGGTCCAGGCCTGGAAACCGGCAATTGCCTCGTCGCGCAGCAGCTGCTCCATCGGGATCTGGCGGTCGGGGAGGGGCTTCTCGATTTCGTCGTAAATGAATTGGTCGTCGAAACCGATGGCTGCCGCATCCTGCTTGGTGTTGCCATAAAACACGCGGCGGGGGCGGGCCCAGTAAATGGCGCCCAGGCACATAGGGCACGGCTCGCAGCTGGTGTACAGGTCGCAGCCGTCGAGCTGGAAGGTGCCGAGCTCTTTGCAGGCTTTCCGGATGGCATCTACCTCGGCGTGGCAGGTAGGGTCGTTGGTGCTGGTTACCTGGTTGAAACCGCGGGCTATGATTTGGCCGTCTTTCACGATTACGGCACCAAAGGGGCCGCCGTGGCCGGCTTGCATTTTCTCTATCGAAAGGCGGATAGCCTCGCGCATGAATTCGGGATTGGGAGTATCCATAGTTGCTGAACGGGAAAAGGGTTGCAAAAGTACACCCCGCGCTGCAATACCGGTAAATCAGGGTTTTGGCCAGCTGTAAAGGCTGCGCCAAAAAAATCCGGGGAAGCGTAACAAGTTGGGCACCAACTTACAGGCTTGTCTGTTGTGACATGACGTTCTTTCAAAGCAATGTGCTGATGCAACCTTCCGGAGCGATTTATGCTCCTTGAGGAGGAATCTGAAGCCTCAAGCAGATTTTTTAACTAAAAATGTTTCTGGCACGAAGATTGTCATTACCTTTGCGAAAGAATAGTTTTTTAGGTGTTTTGGTTGTGGAAAAGAGGGCGGCTCATAGCTGCCCTTTTTTTATGCCCATTCAACTTACCTAGGCGTGCATTTGTGGCATCATTGCTCCGCGTAAGGGTTTTTTATATTGCTTATATGCTGCGCTGAAACCAAGCAGTAAGCTATTGTCTAAGCTTTGGAGGGAGATGAATAAATATAAATATTCCGCTTTATGCTTGCGGAGGCGGGCTTAGTTAGTTGCCAACTTGGCAGGCTGACTAGCGCAAGTGCCACGCTGCTAAGCGGAAAAATGTGCAGCCCGTGGTTTATTCTATGAGGCTGATTTGGAGTGCTGGCCAGCCCTAGGTGAGGGTGCAGGTAAGCGCAGTAGGAGAAGCCGGGCAGGAAGCAACATTCGGAGTTGTTGGTTATTGTTGCCGAACGAACGGGCAAATCCAGCATCGGCCCGCCGCGCGGCGGGCCGATGCTGGATTTGCTGTACCCACTTCCTATGCCTAAAATCATTTCGCCCCAAGTAGCGTTTGCTGGCCTCGTTGCGCAGGTAAAGCAAGTTGCTCCCGAAATCTTCGACCCCAGCGGCCGATACCTCAACCTGCTCGAAGGCCGCTGGCAGGAGCCCGGCAAGCCCCAGGATTTTGTGTCGCCCATTGATGGCTCGGTGTTGGGCGCCCTGCCCATGCTCGACCGCGAAACGGCCCTGCGCGCCGTAACCTTCGCCAATGCCGAAGCCGGTAAGTGGGCCCAAACCGACCTCGACGAGCGCCGCCGCTGCGTACAGGATTGCCTCGATCAGCTCCGGCAGCAAGCCGACCTGGTAGGTAAGCTGCTGATGTGGGAAATCGGTAAAACCTACAAGCTGGGCTTCACCGACATCGACCGCGCCATCGACGGGGTGCAGTGGTATGTCGATAACATCGAGAGCATGCTCGGGCAGCGCGAGCCCCTAGGTGTGGTTTCGAACATCGCCTCCTGGAACTACCCCATGTCGGTGCTACTGCACGCAGTGCTGGTGCAGGTGCTGTGCGGCAACTCGGCCGTGGCCAAAACGCCCACCGATGGCGGCTTTATTTCGCTGAGCCTCACCTTTGCCATTGCCCGCCGCTGCGGCCTGCCCGTAACGCTGGTGAGCGGCTCGGGCGGCGAGCTGAGCGACGTGCTGGTGAAAAACGACGCCATTGACTGCCTTTCGTTTGTGGGCGGGCGCTACAACGGCCGCAACATCGCCGACGCCCTGGCCTCGGTACACAAGCGCTACATGCTGGAAATGGAGGGCGTGAACACCTACGGCATCTGGAATTACTCCGACTGGGCCGCGCTCGAAGATCAGCTCAAAAAAGGCTACGACTACGGCAAGCAGCGCTGCACGGCCTACGTGCGCTTTGTGGTGCAGCGCAGCCTGTTCCCGAAGTTCCTGGAAACGTACTGGAATGCCGCCCGAAGCCTGAAAGTAGGCAACCCCACGCTGGTGGAAAACCCCGACGACAAGCTGCCCGATCTGGCATTCGGTCCCGTAATCAATAGCCGCCAGGCCGAAGACCTCGACCGCCTTTACGCCGACGCGCTGAAAACCGGTGCTACGCCGATTTACGAAGGCCAGCTCGACGACAGCCTGTTTCTGCCCGGCCAGGACTGCTCGGCCTACCGCGCACCTAGGGCCCTCGTAAACCTGCCGCGCCAAAGCGAACTGTACTTCAAAGAGCCGTTCGGCCCCATCGACAGCATCGTGCTTGTGGACCGGGTAGAGGAGCTGGTAGGGGAGATGAACATCTCGAACGGCGCGCTGGTAGCCGCGCTGGCCTCCGACGACCAGAAGTGGGCGCAGCGCACGGCCAAGGAAATCCGGGCCTTCAAAGTCGGTATCAACAAACTCCGCTCGCGCGGCGACCGGGAAGAGGTGTTCGGCGGCCTAGGCGAGTCGTGGAAAGGGGCCTTCGTGGGCGGCAAGCTGCTGGTAGAGGCCGTAACGCAGGCCAGCAACGGCCAACCCGTGCTCGGCAATTACGAAGACGCCCTGCTGCTTCCGGAAAAAATCTAACCATCGGCCACCTGCAACCAAGCACGCCAGTCCAGCAACCGGGCAAGCGCGTGTTTGGTTGCAGCCGAGCCGTTCCGGCACGCTGCGGTCGGGTTTTCACCCAGGTGGGCACAACAGCCTCCCCAGCGAAAGTTACCCGCAGGTTAAATTTTGTAGTTGGAAATCAGATGGGTAAGGCCGTGAAGTGCGTTTTTGTGGCCTGAACCACGATTCAGGCTTGCGGAAATAAAAAGGCTTTGCTTACCTTTGCATCGTCAAACGACAAACGCTCCGTTCGTCTAGGGGTTAGGACTGCAGATTTTCATTCTGCCAACAGGGGTTCGATTCCCCTACGGAGTACAACAAAAGCCGCTTCCTGCATCAGGAAGCGGCTTTTTTGTTTGGTATTGGTCGGGCGCAATTAGTGCACGATGCGTAGCATGTACTCGGGCTGGCCGGGTTTGGGGTTGTCGAGCCGGAAAGCGCCCACGCGGCTGGGGCCGTAGCCTAGGTTCACCTTCACCCACTCGTCGCGGGCAGGCAGCAGTTGCATTATCTCGTCGCGCAGCTGGGCAATGGTTTGCTGCAGCTGCTGCCGTTGCTGCTCTACCTCGGCCAGGGGGCGGGGCGGCTCCACGGCCGGAATGTTCTGGATAAAGTTGTTGGCCGCTACTTCGGCCCCCGAGGGGTGCGCCGTTTGCAGGTTGCGGGCCTCAACTTCGGTTTGGCGCAAGTCCTCTTCGGCTTCGAGGTAGGCTATTACTTTTTGCTCCAGGGGTACGAGGTTGGGGTTGAGGTAATCGAGGTTCGATGACATGGCTCAGCAGAGAAGGGTGTAGTAAGTACTCAACGCAAGCTCCTCGGCCAGGGATACACCTAGGGGCCGGTAGGGCGCCTCAGGAAGTGGCGGGGCCGCTACCAACTTCGGGCCCCGGGCGGTTGCGGCGGCACTTCTCGCCGCAGTACTTTACCTCGTCCCAGCACTGGCTCCATTTCTTGCGCCAGGCAAAGGGCCGCCCGCAGGTAGCGCACGGTTTAGTGGGCAAGGTGCTTTTGGTGTAGCGCGGGGCGGCGGAGCGGGCAGGCATAGGCAAGCGGGGCTTTGCCCAAGTAAACCGCGGGCCTTGCGCTTGGTTGTGGCTAACTTGCCGCGTTTTTTCATTTCCGGTTTATGAATCGTTTGTTGTTGATGCTGCTGGCCGTGAGCATGGGCGCATTGCTGCCCGTGCAGGCGGCCCTGAATGCCCGTCTGGCCCGCGCCGGAGGAGGACCCGTAATTGCCGCCCTGGCATCGTTTGCCATTGGCACCGTAACGCTGCTGCTGATTGCCCTAGGTTCGGGCATGCGCCTGAGCAGCCTGGCAGGGGCCGCCCGCTCCGAGTCGCCGGCCGTGTGGTTGGGCGGGGTAATCGGGGCGTTTTATGTGGGCTCCGTAACCGTGCTCACGCCGCGGCTGGGCGTGGCCCTTACGTTCGGGCTGCTGATTGCCGGGCAGCTGTTGCTCTCGGTGGCGCTCGATCATTTTGGGCTGCTGGGCCTGCCGATGCAGCGCGTATCGGTGGGCCGCGTGGCCGGCATACTTTTGTTACTGGTTGGCGTACTACTCATCCGCCGCTTTTAGCCAGCAGTATCTAATAGCGGGTGCCTGGCCCGAAAAGCCAACTGCCCACTACCACCTACTCCCTACTTACTACCTCACATGGCTTCTGCTTTCGACCCCATCGGGGCTGCGCTTCTCGACTACCTGGGCGGCAACCACTCGGCAACCCTTACGGTGCACAGCAGCGTGGCCGAAGACGAGCCGCTGCCCGCGAAATACTTTTTCCGGACGCTGTGGGAAATGCCTGAGCTCGAACGCACCGCCCTCGACGAGTGCCGCGGCCGCGTGCTCGACCTAGGGGCTGGCGCTGGGGCCCACGCCCTGGAGCTGCAAAACCGCGGTTTTCAGGTGAAAGCCATCGACGTATCGGCCGGGGCCGTGCAGGTAATGCAGCAGCGCGGGGTGCGCGAGGTGGCCCGCCACAACATCTTCGAGCTGACCGCCGCCTCGGCCGAGCGCTACGATACCCTGCTGATGCTGATGAACGGCCTGGGCGTGGTGGGCACCCTCGATGGGCTGGCCAAATTTCTGCAACAGGCCCACCAGCTCCTGTTGCCCGGCGGCCAAATTCTGGCTACCAGCTCCGATATCAGCTACGTTTATGAAGACGAGGACGGCGCGCTCAACTTCAACCTCAACGGCCCATACTACGGCGAGGTGGAGTACCAGATGAGCTACCAGGAGCAAACCGGTCCGCAATTTCACTGGCTGTTCGCCGACCCCACCATCGTGCAGGACTACGCTGAAGAAGCCGGTTACGATGTCGAATTCATCGACGAAGACGACCAGCAGCAATTTTTGGTGCGCCTCACCCGCCGCGGCTAACATTGGCGCTTTCCCGTAACAGGGAGCTTACTTGCCAACTACATGCACTACCACAAGCAATATCCCATCCGTTGGGCCGACCTCGACCCCAACGGCCACATGCGCCACTCCGCGTACAACGACTACGCCGCCCAACTTCGCCTGGACTTTCTGGAGGATGCCGGTTTTCCGCTGGCCAAGTTTGCCAAACTGGGCATTGGCCCGATTCTGTTTCGCGAAGACACCCGGTTCCTGAAGGAAATCAGCCCCAACGAAACCATTAAAGTGGGTGCCGAGCTGGCCGGCCTTAGCGCCGATGGCAGCCGTTGGCGCATCGTGCACACCATTTACAAAGCCGATGGGCGCGAGTCGGCCATCATCACCGTCGACGGGGCCTGGCTAGATTTGCGCCAGCGCAAGCTCGCCACGCCGCCCGCCGAGCTGGCCGAAGCCCTAGGTCGGCTGGAACGGCACAGCTCGTACGCCGAAATCGAGCGGGGCCCGCAAGCCAGTGCCTAAACCGTTTGGCGCAGGGCTTTGCTGATGCGGCCCAACTGCTGCTGATGGTGCAACACGTGGTCGAGCATAAAATCGAGCGTTTGCTGAATCGTGAGCATGCCTACCCGCGGGTGCTTAAAAATGGCCCGACTGACGAGTTGAGCCGGAAACTCGTTCAGCAGGTTTTCGAGCTGCCGGCGGCTGGCACGCCACTGCGCGCGCATGTCGGCCAGCGAAGGCAAATCGGTAGCGGCCGTGGGCGTGAGAGCCGCCACCCGGCCGGGCGCCTTAAACCGGATGCCCGGCAGGCGCAGCATTAGCCGCAGCAACCCGGCCCGCAGGCGCATGCCCAGGGTGCCGTTGGCTAGCGTGGTTTGTTCGCGCAGCTTTTGCTGCAGGTATTGCCCAATGGCCGCCTCCGAGGCCAGCAAGTGGTGCACCACATGCGCCGCCGACCACTGCCCCGGCGCCGGAGCGTGGTAGGCTTGCTCGCCCAGCGTTTCGGCCGATCGGAGCAGCTTTTCCGTGGCGTTTTCGAGTTGCTCGAAGCGGAGGTGCAAGCGGTGATTCATGGAGGCAGTCAAGAAGACAATGTATCTGGCCGAACCTATGTATGGGCCCCACCTTTGCGCTCAATTTTACCCTTTCTTGCGCACTTTTCCGAACCGCGACACAGGTGCGTGATACCGGGCTGTTGGGCCTAAGTAACCAGGTCGGTTCGGGCTAATCGGCACCGCTGCCGCAAGGCCCACTTGTACAGACATGCCCTAGAGGTTTTTGAAGCCCGCCCATTTTTTGGCTTTCTGGGCTTTGGCAACTCCAGGCCAAGGGCATCCGTGCCGCTGTGGTTAGTGCCCCAAGGCATCAAGCCGAAAACCCCACTTGAGCTATATTTGCTTGCAATCTTTGCGTTGATATATGGAACCAACTAAAGCGCCTGGTAAATCAATATACGAATACGGTTTTTTCTGGTACGCCCTGGCCTTTTTGGTTTTTTTGGTGCATCTGTTGACATCTAAGTACAACAAGTTATACTATGACGCAGATGTTTACTGGAAATTATCGGGCCTATTTGCTGTTGACGGTAAATTCTCGTTGTTAAATTACAGTCAACCACTTCGGGGATATATGTACCCGCTTTTGAATTACCCGCTATACGCATTTGTGCATAAAAGCCCGAATATTTCATCTCAGGAGCTACTGGCAATTAAAATATCGGGAGCTTTGTATGCGGCAGCTATTTTTGGCTGGTTGGCACCACAGCTATGGATGGCAATTACTAGCAGAGATAAGGTGCATTGGCTGCGTAGGCTGCTCTTTATTCTATACGGATTACTGTTCTGGCGCGATTATTTCAACTTTACTTTATCTGATTTTCCGGCCTTTGCGGCTTTAATGGCTTCGCTAATCGTAGTAGTCAGAGTACCAAAATTAGCAGGAGCTTTTGTTTCCGGCGTTCTTTTTGCCTGTGCAGTATACATCCGTCCGATATACATCGTATCAGCACCGGTAATGTTCTTGGTAGGCGCGTACTATGCATTACCAATACTCAGATCCAAATGGGCGCTTTTGCATTCGTATATCTTGCCTTTTGCGTTGGGATGCGTGTTGGTAGCCATCCCGCAATGGATGATCAACGTTCGTCATTTTAACGTCAAAAACCCACTGGTTTTGGCTAACGATGAAAATTACAAAGTAAATGGCAAGCCAAACCTGTATCTATGGCAATTAAATGCTGGTCTGATTGTTCAGCGTTACGAAACCAATGTTGGAACGGATTATCCGAGTCCGCAGGTGAGATTTAATGATCTTTCCGGAAAAGCGCTACTTCAGGCAAAAAATATTGAGGTGATAAATTCGTACCGTGAATATATTGAGTTTGTTGTAACTAAACCAGTAGATATGGCTGCGCTTTACGTCAGGCATATTTTTAATGGATTAGATCTGCTGTATCCTACTCCGTATGTTTATAAAGTGCACAATAATTCGTTGTTCATGTCATTTGTGAATTATACTGTATTATTTTTTGCGGTTTTGGCTATTTCTTCACGAGGAGCGAAGTTGTCTGTGGGGCAATGGCTGGTGGTTGGGGCGTTACTCGTGCCATGTGTTGCCTGCATCCCCATTGTAATTGAATGCCGATTTATGTTGCCGTTGCACCTAATGCTCAGCGCGGTGGTGTGCTTTGGTTTTTCGCGTAATTGGATATGGCATGATTTATCCGGAAGCCAACGCTTACGGCTGTTAGGAGCCTACGGGATTTTTGTGTTGATCTGCTTCACGTTCTCCTCGAGCACTCAGGCTACATTACAACTGAGTACGAAAATAATTGAGCCGTAAAGTGCCAGACAACAATTGGCCGGTATGGCCGCCGTGCAGTTCAATCAGGGTTGAGCAAACGTGCTGCAGAAGGCCGCAGCGTGTTTGACGCGGCCTCGGGCAAAAGGTACACCTTTGCAGCCAATGTCGGCACCTACGTCTTCTGCCTCCGAAACGCGCGTAACGCTGCGGGTTTGCTTAGCTGTGTTCGGGGTGTTCCTGCTGTACCTCTTCGGCAGTGGCTACCAGGCACTTTACTACGATTCGAATACGTATTGGGAGCTTAGCGGGCAGTTTTACTTCGAGTTCAAGCGTTTCCATCTACTCTCGTACCACAACAGCCTGCGGGGCTACTTGCTGCCGCTGCTGTTGTTTCCGCTTAAGGTTGGCTCGGTGGTTACGGGCATTGCGCCGCTGCAATGGTGCCGGCTGCTTGGGGCTGCGCTGGCGGCCGTTTTGTTTGGGTGGGCGGTGCCGGCACTTTGGCAGCAAGTATTGTTATCCGGGCGGCTGAGCTGGCGTCGCCGGCCCGCCTTTGCCGGGCTCGGGTTCCTGTTTTGGCGCGACTACTTTAACTTCCCGCTATCTGATTTTCCGGCGTTCCTCAGCTTGGTAGTAGCTTGCTGGCTGATGCTGCGCTGGCCTCGGTACCTAGGGGCCATGCTGCTGTGCGGCAGCTTGTGCATGGCGGCGGCCAACTTCCGGCCTATTTACCTGAGCAGCGCTGCTTTTTTGTTTGCAGCTCACGTCTGGCTGAACCGGCATGCGCTTGCGCAAGCAGTATTCTGGAAAAGCATTGCGGCATTTGCCCTAGGTGTATTGCTGATAGGAGGACCGCAACTAGCCATCAACCTTCGGCACTGGCACAAGGCTACCCCGCTGGTGCTGGCTACCCGCAACCCGGCGCACCCAACGGGCCTGTACCTGGCCCAGCTTACCTGGGGCCTGGCGGTGCAAAAGTTTGAGGGCACGATTGACCCTACGGCAGCCGATCCGCGCATCATGTACACCGACCCCGTAGGCCAGCGCATCCTCGATTCGGAGCATCTTTCGTTTGAGCAGGGCATACCCAGCCCGGGGCATTACGCTCAAGCCATGTGGCGCAACCTGCCTGAGGCCGCCACGCTGTACGGCCGGCACGTGTTCAACGGGCTCGACTTGAAATATGCCACGCCTTACATCAAACAGCTCTCGGGCCCCACGCTGCCCTTGTCGGTGCTGAATTACACGGTGCTGTTTCTGGCATTGCTCGTGCTCTGGCACAACCGACGCCGCTGGGTTGCAATCCGCTTCTGGCTGGTGGCCGGCATACTCCTGGCGCCCGTGGCGTTGGCCATTCCTACGGCTATCGAGTGCCGGTTTTTTATTCCGTTGCACGTGGCCTGTTATGCCGTGTTGTGCTTTGCCTGGCCGCGCAACTGGCAAGCCTTACTCTGGCGTTGGCCCGTTGCGCTCAGCTACCTCGCGTTTGTGGCGGTTTGCCTAATGCTCTCGGCAAATACGCTGCTTCACGCCAGCTCCGGACCGCGTTTGCTCTGGCCCTGATAAACGAACACGCCCCGCCGGACCTAGGTCCGGCGGGGCGTGTTCGTTTGCTAAGCGTGAACCTTAACGGTACAGCACTTCCTTCACGGCCTTCACCGTGCGGGCTACATTTGGCAGCGCGGCTTCGATGAGCGTGGGAGCGTAGGGCAGGGGCACATCGGCCGAGGTGATGCGGCGGATGGGCGCGTCGAGGTAGTCGAAGGCGTAGCGCTGCACGTGGTAGGCCAGCTCCGAGCTAATGCTGGCCAGCGGCCAGGCTTCCTCTACCACCACCATGCGGTTGGTTTTCTTCACCGATTCCACCAGCGTAGCGTAGTCGATGGGGCGTACCGAGCGCAGGTCGATTACTTCGGCCTCGATGCCGTCTTTGGCCAGCTCGTCGGCAGCACCTAGGGCCACCTTCATCATCTTGCCGAACGACACAATGGTTACGTGCTTGCCCTGGCGAACCACGTTGGCTTTGCCAATCTCAACGAGGTATTCCTCTTCGGGTACCTCGCCTTTGTCGCCGTACATCAGCTCCGACTCCATGAAAATCACCGGATCTGGGTCGCGGATGGCCGACTTCAACAGGCCCTTGGCATCGTAAGGGTTCGAGGGAACCACCACTTTCAGACCGGGAGTATTGGCGTACCAGTTCTCGAAGTTCTGCGAGTGCTGCGACGAGAGCATGCCCGCGTTGCCGGTTGGGCCGCGGAACACGATCGGAACGGTGTACTGCCCGCCCGACATCGACATCATCTTCGCGGCCGAGTTGATGACCTGGTCGATGGCCACGAGCGAGAAGTTGAACGTCATGAACTCGATGATCGGCTTCAGGCCGTTCATGGCCGCGCCCACGCCAATGCCAGCAAAACCCAGCTCGGCAATGGGCGTGTCGATTACGCGCTCGGGGCCAAACTCGTCGAGCATGCCTTGGCTTACTTTGTAGGCGCCGTTGTATTCAGCTACCTCTTCGCCCATCAGAAACACGCTCGCATCGCGGCGCATTTCCTCGGACATTGCTTCGCGCAGGGCTTCCCGGAATTGGATCGTCCGCATGTAGATGTCAGGAAAGGAAAAATCGGGTCAATGAAAAAAAGGCCGGCTCACGAGGAACCGGCCCGTAAAGCTACAATGATAGGCGGGAGTGGGCAAATCATTAGCTGAACGAAAAGCTCCCCTTCTCAGCTGAGGAGGGGACGCGGCAGCTTTAGCTGACGCTGGGGTGGTTGGCCTCGCGTCAGATACTAACCTCAACCAACCAGCAAGTCATGCTGAGCTTGCCGAAGCATCTCTGCGGATAACATTCTCAACGAAGCGGTAGAGATGCTTCGGTAAGCTCAGCATGACGACCTAGGGTAATTTTTCAGGCGTTAGCCAACGATTGTCAACCACCCCGCCCTTCGGGCACCCCTCCTCATCTGAGGAGGGGAATTACTGTTCTATTGCCGCAGCGCTTCAATAAACGTTTTACTGCCGGCGTAGCTGCGGAACTCTAGGTCTTCGACGGCGCGCTGGGCAAAGGTGCGGTCGAGTTGCACGGCGCGGCGCAGGTATTGGCCTACGTCGCCTTCGCGCTGGGCCCGGGCGGCCACCACGGCAAGGCAATAGTAGGCCATGGGGTCGTTGGGCTTGAGGTTGAGTGCCTCCTGGTAAATCTGTGCGGCGCCGTCGTAATTCTCCTTGGTAAGGTAAATGAGGGCGCGGTTCATCACGTTCTGGTACGATTTGTCGCTGTAGCTCAGGCTGCGCAGCGCGTCATCTACCTGCCCAATTTCGATTTCCAGCGCGGCTTTGTCGGCAAATACTTTGTCGAGCACGGGTTTGGGGCCGCCAAGCTTGATGGCGTAATCGTAGTTCTGCAGGGCTTCGAGCCGGTCGCCGGCGCGGTGCCAGGCAGTGGCCACGTGCGAGAACATGGTGGCCGTTGGGTTGCGGTGGGCGGCCAGGGTAAAGTTGGTGGCGGCGCGGCGCTGGTAGGCGCGGCGCACTTTGTCGCTTACTTCCTTCTCGGAACGCTCGAGCAATACCACGCCCAGGTTGTGGTAGGCTTCCCAGCGGCCCGAAGTAGCCACGGCGGTTTCGTAGATGCGCTGCTTTTCGGCCAGCAGGGGCGTTAGCGTAGCCGAGTAGCGCAGCTCCTCGGGCGTGAGGGCGTCGGCTTCCAGCTCTTTTTCGACAATCTTCTTCGAGAGGATGTAAATCTCGGACTGCAGGCGCTGCGGCGCCGTGTAGCGCACGGCCACCGTACCGAAGCGCATTACGGGGTACACGTACTGCTCGATGTAATCGAAGAACGACAGCGTGTGCAGCTGCTTTTCCTTTTGGGCCCAGGTGCCGCGCGAGTCGTTGATGATGCTGACCACCGAATCGATTTGCTCGGGCTGCAGGGCCGAGGCCTGCACTTTGCTCAGGAACAAATCCCAGCGGCGGCGGTACGTCTGCGTTTCGAACTTAACCGAGCTGAGCGAATTCAGGTAGGAGTTGTTGTCGAGGCGGCGCTTGTAGTAGCGCATCAGGGCCTGCACACGCTTTTCGGGCAGGCGCGGGTCGTGCGAGTCGAGCGAATCGGGCGAGTGGCCGGCCACAATCATCACCTTTTGGGTGTGCTGGTTGGCCTCGATAAATTCCTCCAGGGCCGCCACGTTGGTGCCTAGGTAGTTGCGGATAGCGCTTTGGCCTTCATCAAAGAAAAAAGGCAGCACGCGGGTGCCGCCACCCTCCAGGCTGGCTTCTTCGGGCAAATAGGTTACGCGCTCAGCCTCGCGCACCACCAAGCGGCTGGGCAGTACCACGCCGCGCGCAACCAGCAGCTCCTGCTCGGCCTTCAGCACTTTGCCGCCTGATTTCAGGCGGCGCACCTGCGGCACCGCTACCAGCTGGCCGGGGTTTTTGCGGGGTTCGTACGGAAAGGCAATGGGCTTCTTGATAACGAGGAAGTTGCGGTCTTGCTCGTCGTACACGTATTCGCCCATCAAAAAGCGCACGGTGCCGGCGGTATCTTCGCGCAGGCCGTTGTCGTAGCGGTAGCGCAGCGGCAGCTCGTACACCGCGCCTTTGTGCAGGTGCCTGGCCGGCACGCGTACTTCCAGCTCGGCCAGCACATTCTCGCCGTTGGCCTCGAGCACCGGCGGCCGCACCTGAACTTGTTGACCCTCTTGCGCAACCCGCAGCATGCGCGGCAGCGTACAAGCAGGCAGGGTAGCGGCCGTAACGACCGGAAGGAGGCGTAGAAGCGCGGTGCGCGTAACTCTCATGCAACTAAATTCAGACGGCAAAATCAGCACCCTTAACGCAATTAGCCGCTTTTCGGACATAGCAGCAGCAAAATTTACTGCTGCTATGCTTGACGCTCGGCTCGCCGCAAGTTATATTATCGACTGAACAGCCTCGACCATCACCCAGCTATGAAACGAATTACGGACTTTATTGAGCAGCAGAGCTTCGGGGTGTGCAGCTCCTTGGGCAACAAACTGGGCTTTTCGACCAGCAGCGTGCGGCTATCCTTTGTGTACGCGTCGTTCTTCACGTTCGGCTCGCCCATTGTGCTGTACTTCGCCCTGGCCTTTTGGATGAACGTACGCCGGGCTATGCGCCGCCAGCGCAGCACCGTGTGGGATTTGTAATCGGCATCGGCACTTGGGGCAATTAGGCCCTTGACACAATAGCATAACAGGTCGGCAACCCCGGTTGCCGACCTGTTGTTTTTTCTGGCCACCTAGCCGACCTAAGGCTGATGTCAGTTGAATTTCAGTTCTGAAAAGCGCCGTTTGCCTTGGCCGAAGTAGGCCCATACCAAACTGCCCAGGTAGGTGCCGGGGCGTTGGGCAGCGGGCAGTTGCGGCCTGGCCAGCCTGCGCCGCTCGCGCCAGTAGCTTAGCTTACCGAAGAAGTGCCGATGCGCCCGCACGATGGCCGCGGCATCGGCGGGGTTGCCTTTAGTCAGCATTTGCGCTGCGGCTACATAATCGAGTGCAAAGCGGGTAAGCAGGGTAGGCCACAACTCGCCCGGGGCTAGGTTCTTATACAACAAAGCCAAGCCGTTGCGGAAGTTGAGGTAGGTTTTGCGCGGGTTTGATTTGTGCAAGGTGCCGCCGCCCACGTGGTACACCGTGCTGCCGCCGTGGTACCAAACCTCGTGGCCGGCATTCCAGAGTCGCCAGCAGAGGTCTATTTCCTCCATGTGCGCGAAAAACTCGGGCTCCAGGCCTTGCAGCGAGTGCCAGGCGGCGGCGCGCACCATCATGCAGGCGCCGGTAGCCCAGGCCACGCGGCGCGGGTCGTCGTACTGGCCTAGGTCGGTTTCGAGGGCATCGAACAGGCGGCCGCGGCAGAAGGGGTAGCCCAGCCGATCGAGGTAGCCGCCGGCCGCCCCGGCGTACTCGAACTCGGTACGGGCGTTGTAGGCTCTGATTTTCGGCTGAACGGCGGCTGCTTTCAAGTTGCTTTCGAGCAGTTCGCGCAGGGGCCGCAGCCAGCCGGCAGTTACCTCCACATCGGAGTTGAGCAGCACGTAGTAGTTGTAGCCGGGCAGCTGACCTAGGGCCTGGTTGTAGCCCTGGCAGAAACCTAGGTTTTCAGCGTGCTGAAGCACTTGCACCTGCGGGTAGTGCGCGGCCAGCCAGGCTACCGAGTTATCGGAGGAGGCGTTGTCGGCCACTACCACGCGGGCATTGTCGGAGTGGGCCAGCACCGACGGGAGAAACTGCTCCAGCCAGCGCTGCCCGTTCCAGTTCAGGATGACTACGGCTACATCGGAGGCGTTGTAGTCGCCATCAGCTGGGGTATTATAAGCCAAAGCCGCTTAGGTCGAGACCGGGAATGTTGGGCAGCAGGCCGCTGGTGCGCTGCTTCATGTGCTCTTTCGATTTCTCGTTCACCTCGTCCATCACCTTGTTCACGGCAGCCACCACCAGGTCGGCTACCATGTCCTTGTCCTGGGGCGAAAGCAGCGTCTCGTCGATTTCGAGCTTCAGCAGTTGGCGCTTGCCGTTGGCCGTAGCCCGCACCATGCCGCCGCCGGCTTCGGCAGTGGCCGTGATGTTCTTCAGCTCTTCCTGGGCTTGTTTTACTTTCTCCTGCAGGTCCTTGAAGCGACCCATCATGCCCATCATATCAAACATAAGCGAGGTATGTTGTTGATTGTTAGTTGTTACAAAATTGCCAGTGCTGCCCCTGAGTAAACCCAAGAGCACACAGCGGCGCCAAAAGTACGGCGCAGGGCGCAAGTAGCCGCCGCTGGGCGGGCCTACCTGAGCAGCGTAATGGTGCCGCGTTGCACTACGCGCTGGCCGGTTTCGTCGATGGCTTCGAACTGAAACGAAAAAACCTGCGGCGCGGCTACCACGCCGCGCACGCGGCCATCCCAGGTTTGGGTGCGGTCGGTGCCGCGGAACACCACCACGCCGTTGCGGTCGAAGATGGTGAAGTTGAACGTGTTCAGGAAACGGCCTTTCACCTCCAGCACGTCGTTCAGGCCGTCGGCGTTGGGGCTGAAGGCGTTGGGCACCACCACCACCACCGGGCGGCTTACGGTGGCAATGTTGCTGTACACGGTGCGGCCATTGCTGGTGGCGGCCAGGCGGTAGCGCAGCACCTGGCGCTCGGCGGGGGGCTGGGCATCGAGGTACGTGGTGTCGGTTACGGGCTGGTTGCGCAGCTCGCGGTTGGCGGCATCGAGGGTGAGGAGGCGGTACGTCCAGCCGGTGCCCTGGCCCGAGGGCTCCGTCCAGCGCAGGCGCACCTGGCTGCCGTCGGCGTTGGCGGCTTGGGCACCTAGGGTGGGCGGGCAGGCCGCCGGGCCCTCGGCCGAAGTAGTGCCGCACTCATCAATCAGCACGCCCGTGTAGCACGGAATGCGCCGGGGCGAGGCCGTGCCGGGCTGGTCGGTAACGGGCAGTTGCTGGGCGGGCGGCAGCAACTGCGGGGCGGCGCTGCCCACCCGGCGGCGTAGCTGCAGGCGGGTGCCGGCACCTAGGGCCGGCCCGAGCGTGGTTATTTCCACGGTATTATCAAGCGCGATGGACACCGACAGCTGCGGCGGGGCGGCGGGCTGCCCCACGCTGGTTTGCACCGTGCGCGTATCGGAGAGCGAGGTGCCGTTGGCGGTGCGCGCCGCAACCTGGTAGCGGTACGTTTGCCCGCAGGTTACGGCCACATCGGTGTAAGCCGTGGTGGTAGCTGGCACGGTGGTCAGCAGTTGCCCGTTGCAGCTAATCTGATAATCGGTAACGTTGCTGCCGGGTGGCTGCACCCAGTTCAGCTGGTTTTGCCCGTTGGCCGAAGTGGCCGTGAGGCTAACCGGACAAAGCTGCGCCGAGGGCAGCGACAACGTACCGCAGGCATCGGTAAGGCGCAAGCGGTAGCAGCTACCTAGGGCGCCGTTGGGCAGCGAAAAGGTGGTGCTACCGGCCGGCAGCGTGGCCACGCTGCTGCCATCTTGCTCGAGCACGTAGCGGTACTCGGGCTGCAACGCGGCAAAGCCCAACTCGAGCGTATTGCCCTGCACGGCCAAGCGCTGCAACACCGGGCTTTGCGGGGCAACTTGCACAGGGTAGGGCTTGGTGGTGGCGCCTTCGCAAATGCGGGCGTCGCGGTAGCTGCCGTATACTGTAATGTTAGTTGCGCCGGGTGTGGCAGCGTATACGGCCGTGGGTTGCGTAACCGGCTGGCGCGGGCCGCTGCCTACTTGCACCTCGTACTGCACGTTGGCCTGCGGCTGCAGAATGGTGATTTGCACCTGCGTACGGGCCGTGCCGCAGTACGCAAACGTAAAATCGGGTTGCGGCCGGGCGCGCACCTCAAACCGCCGCGAAAACAGCTGCCCTGTGCCCGTGGGGTAGCCTGGGCCACCGGGGTTGGGGGTGTTCTGCTGAATAATGAGTGTGCCCGGCGTGTTGGGCACGGTGCGGGTGGTTACGGTATCGAGGTTGGTGTTGGTCGTCGAAAAGCAATCGAAAATGTACCGGATGTTCTGGCGCGGGTAGTTCTGGCCGCTGCAGTCGCGCAACCGAATGCGCGAGCCAGCGCAAAGCACTGTTACGGGCTGGCCGGGTACATCGAGCAGCTGGCCGGTGGCGTCGTCGTACACCCGAAAGCAGGCGGTGGGGCCAAAGGCATCATTAGTGCACACCTGCGCCAGTGCGGGCCCTAGGTTCAGCACCAGCAACAAGCCCAGCAGCAAACAGCGCATCATCATGCCAGTGCCAACGCCCCAACGCCCGTTTTCATATTTCATGTGCTTAAAATAAGCGCCAGTCGGCTTCGCAGGTTTATGCCCACTGATACGTGCGCACAAACTCGGCGGCTTGGTGCAGCGACGGGTACAGCACGCGGTCGGCGGCTACAAAGCTTACTTGCTCCTGAAAAGCAGCCACCACTTGCTCCAGCGCCTCGGAGCTGCGCCTGGGGCGGCGGAACTGCAGGGCCTGCACGGCATTCAGCAGCTCGATGCCCAATACCTGCTCGGTGTTCTCGAGCACGCGCAGGGCTTTGGTGGCCGCGTTCGAGCCCATGCTTACGTGGTCTTCCTGGCCATTGCTGCTCACGATGCTATCCACGGAGGCGGGCGTGCACAGCTGCTTGCTCTGGCTTACGATACTGGCAGCCGTGTACTGCGGAATCATCAGGCCCGAGTTCAGGCCCGGTTCGGCTACCAGGAAAGGCGGCAAGCCGCGCTGCCCGCTGATGAGCTGGTACGTGCGGCGTTCCGAAATCGAGCCCAACTCGGCCACGGCAATGGCCAGGTAGTCGAGCGCCAGGGCCAGGGGCTGACCGTGGAAGTTGCCACCCGACAAAATGGCGTCGGTTTCGGGGAAGATGTTGGGGTTGTCGGTAACGGCGTTGCACTCGGTTTCCACCACCTGGCTTACGTGCTGCACCGCATCGCGCGAGGCGCCGTGTACCTGGGGCATGCAGCGGAACGAGTAGGGGTCTTGCACGGCGGTTTTGGCCTGCTGCTGCAGCTCGCTGCCGTGCAGCAATTCCCGAATGTGCCGCGCCACCGCCACTTGGCCTACGTGCGGCCGAATGCGGTGCAGGCGCTCATCAAACGGCTCGGGGCGGCCATCAAACGCCTCCAGCGAAATAGCCCCAATTACATCGGCGGCGAGCAGCAATCGGCGGGCGCGCAGGGTGGTGTGCACGGCGTAGGCTAGCATAAACTGCGTGCCGTTCAGCAGCGCCAAGCCCTCTTTGGCTTGCAAGGCAATGGGTTGCCAGCTAAACAAATGCATAGCATCGGCGGCGGCCAAGCGGTAGCCCTCGAACAGCACTTCGCCCAAGCCAATCAGCGGCAGGCACAGGTGAGCCAGGGGAGCCAAATCGCCGCTGGCACCTAGGGAGCCTTGCTGATACACCACCGGCACAATGCCGCGGTTGTAAAAATCGAGCAGGCGCTGCACGGTGGCCACTTGCACGCCGCTGTGCCCGTAGCTCAGGCTTTGGGCTTTCAGCAGCAGCATTAGGCGCACCAGCTCGGCGGGCACCTCGGCGCCGGTGCCGCAGGCGTGCGACATCATCAGGTTTTGCTGCAGCTGGCTACGGTCGGCGGGCGAAATGCTGGTGTTGCACAGCGCGCCAAACCCCGTGTTGATGCCGTACACCGGCGCATCGGAGTGCGCTAAGCGGTTGTGCAGGTAGTGGTGGCAGTGCTCGATGCGCTGGCGGGCATCGTCGCTGAGGGCAATGCTGTGCTTTTGCTGAATTACCTGTTCGAGGGTGGCAAGGTCGAGGTAAGTAGCGGGGTTGAGATGGAAAGTTTCGGGCATGGGTGGGGGAGGGTACAGCTAGTGGGTGGGCTAGCAAGGCCGGAAACTACTCGTTTGGCTGAAGATTATGGGTGTGGGTTGGGCAGGAAGTTTTGGGCGGGTGGGGTTTTGTGGCTGTCCTTCTGAGGCGTCAGGCGAAGGACCTAGGGCGCGGCTGTCGTGTCGCGCAAAGCGCGGCTGCTGGGTTGCTGACGTTGTTTGCCCTGTCATCCTGAGACCAAGCGAAGGCGCTTTTGGGTACCTCACCCCCCGGCCCCCTTTCCACAAGAGAGGGGGAGCGGTTAGTATCCGAAGTCAGCACGCGAGATGCCCTCGGCTGGGCGCGGCCTGACAACGACCTAGGGAGGTTGCGCAGGCGTGATAAGGTCCTTCCTGCGTCAGGAAGACAGGGTAAACAACGTTTGCAAACAACGCCGGAAAAACCACGAACAAACCCTAGGTGCCAAAAACACACCTGCCCGCCGAGAACTCGGCGGGCAGGTGGCAAAGCAAGCAGCAAGCAAACCGGCTAGCGTTCGGTGCTGAGCTCCAGCAGTTGGCTAATCACTTCCTCGGCAGGCATGGCAACCTCGCTGCCGGCGCGCATGTCGCGGAGCTTTACCAGGCCAGCAGCGCGCTCATCGGGGCCGGCGAGCAGCATGTACCGGATGCGGCGCTTGTCGGCGTATTCAAACTGCTTTTTCAGCTTCGCTACTTCGGGGTACAGCTCGGCGGCCAGACCGGCGTTGCGCAGCTGGCGCAGCAGCGGCAGCACGGTGGCACGGCCCTCCTGGTCGAAGTTGGCTATGAGGCAAAGTGGGGCCGATACGGCGCCTTCGGGAAACAGCTGCAGCTCTTCGAGCACGTCGTAAATGCGGTCGACGCCGAACGAGAAGCCCACGCCCGACAGGCCCGGCAGGCCGAAGGCGCCGGTGAGGTTATCGTAGCGGCCGCCGCCCGAAATGCTGCCCATCTGCACGTTGTTCACCTTTACCTCGAAGATGCAGCCGGTGTAGTAGCTCAGGCCGCGGGCCAGCGTCACGTCGAAATCGAGGCGCTGGAAGTTCTCGAAGCCGAAGTCCTGCAAGTAGCCTTGCACTTGCTCCAGGTCGGAGAGGCCTTTGGCGGGGCCGGCAGCGGCATCGGCCAGCACGCCATCGGCACCGAAAGCGGTGCGAAGCTGGGTTAACTTCTCTTCGAACGAGCCATCCACTTGCAGGTAATCGAACACCTTCTCAATGGCTTCGTCGGTGAAGCCGCGCTGGCGCAGCTCGTTGCTTACGCCCTCCACACCAATCTTGTCGAGCTTGTCGATGGCCACGAACAAGTCCGACTCGGTGCCCACGCCACCTAGGGCCTGGTATATGCCGGAGAGCACGCCGCGGTGGTTAATCTTGATGGTGAAGTCCGTCAGCCCTAGGGTCGACAGCACCTCGTCGATCATCAGCACAATCTCGGCTTCGCAGAGCAGCGAAGTGGTGCCCACCACGTCGGCATCGCACTGCACAAACTCGCGGTAGCGGCCACGCTGCGGGCGGTCGGCGCGCCACACGGGCTGAATCTGATAGCGCTTGAAGGGCAGCGTGAGCTGGTTGCGGTTCATCACCACGTAGCGCGCGAAGGGCACCGTGAGGTCGTAGCGCAGGCCTTTCTCGGCTACTTTGGGCAGCACCTTTTTGGCGCCAGCGGCCAGGTCTTCAGCCGAAACATCTTTCGCGAAGTCGCCCGAGTTCAGGATTTTGAACAGCAGTTGGTCGCCCTCTTCGCCGTACTTGCCCGTCAGCACCGACAGGTTTTCCATGGTGGGCGTTTCGAGCGGCGCGTAGCCAAACTTTTCAAACACGCGGCGGATGGTGCCGAAAATATAGTTGCGCCGGGCTACCTGCTGAGGACCGAAGTCGCGGGTACCGCGGGGAATGCTGGGTTTCTGAGCGCTCATTCGAGAGGTGAATGCGGAAATGTGGCCGCGAAGGTACTGCCTAGGTCGGAGAGGGCCGAGTTTGATGCATTAAAAGACAAGAGGCCGGTTCTGCAAGCAGAACCGGCCTCTTCAGTTTCAGCTACTCTTCGAATGTCATGCTGAGCCCCGCCGAAGCATCTTTACCGAGTTTCCTGAGAGTATCCTCACTTATTGGGGAGGTTACTATCTGTGGGCTGCGGACTGAAGTCCGCGCTACATGCTGGCGAAGCGGTAGAGATGCTTCGGCGGGGCTCGGCATGACGTTCTTTTGAGCTTAGCCGCCGAAGTCGCCACCGCCTAGGTTGTCATCCTGCTGCGGTTGCTGCTGCTCGCCGCGGCCACGGCCACGTCCGCGCTGCGGGCCGCCTTCGCCCGGCGCTTGGCCGAAACGGTAGGTGAAGCCGATGAAGCCCACGCGGGTTTCGCGCTTAAACTGGTTGTCGCTGCTGAAGTTGGGGCCGCGGAACTTGATGTTGAACTCCTGGGTGTTGAACAAGTCCGACACGCGCAGCGTGATGGCTCCGCGGTCTTTCAGCACGCTGTACTTGGCGCCGAGTTCGGTAGAGAAAATCTGGCCGAACGAGCCCTGCGTGGTAACGGTGCGAGAGCGGTAGAAAGCCGATACCTGCAAATCGAGCGACTTTATGGGCGTGAACACCGAGTTGAGGCGGCCGGTGTAAGCGAAGTTCTTGTTGTCGAGCTCGGTACCAGTGCTTGCGGCAATTATGTTGCGGAAAGCCGAACCGTTCAGCGACACGCGCCACCACTTGGCCAGCGGCTGCGCCAACGAGGCCTCTAGGCCATATGACTTGCTGTTCGAGATGTTTTGCGGGCGTGTAATTGTTACGCCGGTTTCGGCGTCGAGCTCGCGCAGGCGCTGCACCACGCCCGTGGAGTAGCGGTAAAACGCCGTGCCCGTGAAGCTGGTGCGGCCTTTAAACCACTGGTAGCCCAGCTCCGACGCATTGATGTACTCGGGCAGCAAGTAGGGGTTGCCCTGCTGGTAGTTCAGCGGGTCGGAGTAGTCGATGAAGGGGTTAAGGCTGTTGACATCGGGGCGGTTGAGGCGGCGCGAGTAGCTGGCCTGCACCCGCTGCGAAGGCGTAACGTCGTAAGCCAACGTAAGCGACGGGAACAGCCCTAGGTAGTTCCGGCGGAACTGGGCCGGGAAGGGCTGACCACCGGGCGCCGGCGCGGTGTTGTACTGGCGGCCTTGTGCATTGGTTTGCTCGGCGCGCAGGCCGGCCTGGTAGTTCAGCTTGCCGCGCACGTTTTGGTACGTGAGGTAAGCGGCCTGAATGTACTCCGCGTACTTAAAGCGGTTGGAGCGGCTGGGGTCGTAGGTAAGGGGCAGCACATCCGAAAGGCCCAGCAGAAACTGGAAGTCGGCATCGGTGCGGCGCATCACGCTTTTTAGCCCTAGGTCGAGGCGGCCTTTCTCACCCAGAGGGTGCACGTAATCAATCTGGGCCGAGCCCTGGTCGAGGCGGTTGTCGCTGCGTTGCTGCTGCAATTGCGGCTGCGCGGGCTGGCGGCGGGCCTGCACCGAGTCGAGGCGCGAGTCGGTGGTGTTTTCGCTGCGGATGGGCGTAAACACGGCCATGGCCGTAAGCTCGCGGCGCTTCTGGCCGGCCCAGGTGCGGCGGTAGTCGAGGGTGAAATCGGTGGAGCGGTTGCGGCCTTCTGAGTCGTTGCGGCGGATAAAAGAGCCGCGGTCGGCGCCGGTAACGGCGTAGCTGCGGTTGGCATTCAGCGTTTCAATAGCCTCCGAGGTGTTCAGGCGCGGCTGCACCGAGAGCGTAATGGTTTGCTGCGGCGTAATGGTGTAATCGAAGCCGAAACGGCCGCTGTGCGAAACGCCGGTACGGTCGCCGCGGCCGCGCTGCGTGAGCAGAATGGTGGAATCGCGCTCCAAGCGGCCCCGCAGGATGCTTACCTGATCGAGGTTGCGGCGCGTGAAGCGGTTATCGTAGCGGGCGTCGTAGTTGCCGAAGAAGTTGAACTTGCCCTGGCGCAGGTTCAAGGCTATCGAGCCGTTGTATTTGTCGCGGGTGCCAACGTTCAGCGTAGTCGAGCCGTTCAGGCCGTTGCGCTGCTCCTTCTTCAGCACAATGTTCAGAATACCGCCCGAACCTTCGGCATCGTAACGCGCCGAGGGGTTCGTCACGATTTCCACGCTTTCAATCTGCGAAGCTGGAATCTGGTCGAGATTTACGGCGCGGCCACCCCCAGCAGCGCCGGTAGGTTTGCCGTCGATATATATCGTAACGTTCTGCGAGCCACGCAGCGACACCGAGCCGTTCTGGTCCACGTTCACCGAAGGCACGTTCTGCAGCACATCCACGGCGGTGCCGCCCACGGTGCTCAGGTCTTTCGATACGTTGATGACCTTCTTATCGAGGTTGTCTTGCACAATGGCCCGCTCGCCCGTAACTGTCACGCCCTTCAGCTGCTGCGTGGTGGAGCGCAGGCGCAGCTGACCTAGGGCCAGCGTAGGCTGCTCGGCCGACAGCGTAATGGGGCGCCGGGCCGGGCGGTAGCCCAGCTGCGTTACGCGCAAGGAGTAGTTACCAAACGGAACCCCCTCAATCTTGAAGGCACCGTTGTCGGCGGTTTGGGCGCCCGTTACCAGGGTCGAGTCCTGCGCGCGGAGCAGCACCACGTTGGCAAAGGGTACCGGCTGATTGTTAGAGCCATCGAGCAGCGTGCCCGTAACCGAGCCGGTGGTTTGGGCCCACACGCTCAGCGGCAACAACAATAAAAAGGCGAGCAACAGCCTAGGCAGCTGCTGCGATGAAGAAGTAAAAGCTGAACTCATTGAAAGAGAATTGACAACGCACGGCTCAACAACTCACCACAGCGCCGGAGGTTACAAAGTCCTGCTCAGGCGCTGCGGCGGAAAACCGAGCAAAGACCCGGCCCCGGCCGAGGTGTTGCACGCGTTATTCAGTTTTTTCGGCAGCCTGGCGCACCTGGTACAGCACGGAGGCGGCCAGCGGTGCTTTGAGTGCCGAGCGGATACCGGCGCGGCGCAGGCCTTGGTTGGTCCAGTCGTTGCAGGTGCGCAGGGCGTGGTAGCGGCCCCGGGCCCGGAAGAAAAAGTCATCGGGCGAGTAGCCTGCCTGGTTGCGCAGTGCCCAGTTACCTAGGGAATCGGGCCGGAACGACTGCTCGATGTAGCTGGTGAGCTGCCGGTACTCATCAACCGAAATACGCAAGGGCACCACCCACTCGCGCGCCCTAGGTGCCGCGCGGTAAAAGCCCACGTGCATAAGGGTGCGCGCCGGCAGCACCGCCCGGAGTACCGTGCCCAATTTGGGCATGCGCCCGCCGTACGATTCCAGGTAAAACGCCTCGTTGCCCCAGCCAAACGCCACGTACTCGTAGCCCGCAAACCGCGCCTGCAGGGCGGCGTTGCCGGTGCGCTGCAGCCAGTTGGTGTTGGTGCGCGGCTCGTAAATGGGCAGCACCAAATCGGTATGAAAGCCATTCGACACCACGTACACGGGCACGCCATCGGGTGTTTGCCGAAACGCGGCGTTGCGCGGAATCAAGCTCCCGGACATCAGCAACACCACAATGGCAACGAAAGCAGACATGAGCAGGCGAAGGATACGGGGACAGCAACGCATACGCACAATGTTAGGTGCCGCAGTACCTAGGGCAAGTGTTTATGCCAGGCCTCAGCCGCTGGTAACCCAAACGCAAGCGGGGCCGCAGGTTCAATACCTGCGGCCCCGCCCGGCCATAGCTCAGAAAGGAGGGAGGCTTAGTGCATGATGAGGGCGGTAGTACCCAGTTGGGTAGGCTGAATCAACGCTAGCGGGCTTTGCTCCGATGGCAGGCTAAGCGGCTCGAGCTGCACTTTGCCCAGGTTGACGCGTGGCTGCAAAGCATTTACATTCAGCATGGTGTGCGGCTCCTCGTAGCCCAAAATAGTGGTGCGGAGCTTGTACTGGCCGAAGGGCAAGTTCCGGAAGCGGAAGCTGCCATCGGGGGCGGTGGTGGCCGTAGCTACGTAGGCGTTGTCGCGGGCCCGGAGCAGCACCACGTGGGCTCGCGGAATGCTTTCCTTGGTGGCCGCATCGAGCACGGTGCCCGTTATCTGACCTGTTCGGGAAGTAACGGCGGCGGTGGCGTAGAGGGCCAGCATGAGGGCGAGGGCCGAAAGAAGGGAACGGAAGGCTGCAGTCGTTTTCATGGTAGTGGTTGGTCGAAGTTGTGATGCTGGAGGGGCGGTGGCCCGAAGCAGCCGCGGTACTGCTCGTGGCCGGTGCCCGAAGGATGCGAAGCGAGAGCGGTTGGCAGGGCTGCCGGGGGCGGTTGGCGCGGTGGCTTTCAGTTGCTTACCGGGCGCCTAGGTTGCTCTGAGCTAACGTTACAAAGGTAGCCTGGCGTGGAGGCGCGTATCAATCGCACGATGATGTGATGCAATTGAAAATGTGCGTTTTAAGCGCGCAAGAGCGGTTTTTGCTGTATCTTTTTTCTGGGTATTTTTCACCTAGGGGCCAGCTCGGCAGCGGGCCCACATTATTGGGTGAGGCGCCGTTGCGCTAAGCCGGTAAACAGCGGGGCTGCCTCCCTACGGAAGCAGCCCCGTTGCACGTCGTTTCAGCAGGAGAGAAGCGGGCGTGGGGCTGCTTAGCCACCGAAGCCGCCACCGCCGCCTTGCGGCTGGTTTTCAATCTTTTTGGGCGGCTTGTTTTTGCCCATGTACCACGAGAAGCCGAGGTAGCCCACGCGCGACTCCCACTTGTTGTACATGGTGGCGCGGTAATCGGTAGTCGGCGTTTGGGCAAAGGCCTCCACGCGGTTGCGCTGCGTGTCGAAGATGTCGGACACGCGCAGGGTAAGCGCGGCTTTATCGTTGAAGAGGCGTTGGCGCAAGGCAATATCCACCGAGCCTACGGGCGCTACCCGGCCTTGCGCCGTGAGTACGGCCGCGCGGTAGTTGCCGGTGAGCTGCACATCGAGCTTGGGCGTGGGGCTGAAGGAGTTCATCAGGCGGGCCGTGCCCGACACCGTGCGGCGGCTCGATTCGTTGCCCGTGGCGGCCGTTACGTTCGTCTGAAACAACGAGCCGTTGGCCGTTACGCGCCACCACTTCGCCAGCGGCTGGTTCCAGGACATTTCGGCGCCGTAGCTGTAGGCCTGGCCAAAGTTGTCGGCGTACTGGCCCGTAATAACCGCACCGTTGCCGTAGAGGCGCGTAGCCAGCGTATCAATTTTGGTGAGGCGCTGAATGGCGTTGTTCGTTTGGCGGTAGAACAGCGTCGAGCTTAGGCTGGCCTGGCCCAGCGTAATCTGGTGGCCCAGCTCCAGGGCATTGATGTACTCGGGGCGCAGGCTGGGGTCTCCGATGCGGTAGCTGCGCTGATCCTGGTAGAGCGGGAAAGCCAACAGCTGCATAAAGTTGGGCCGGTTCAGGCGGCGCGAGTAGCTTAACTGCACGCGCTGGTCGGCAGTAGGCAAGGTGCGCACCACCGTTGCCGACGGAAACAGGTTGAGGTACTCCAGCTTGAAGGGGCCTTGGCCGTTTTTCACGGCGCCGCTGGTGTTGGTGTACTCGGCGCGCAGGCCGCCCTGCACGTTCCATTTGCCTACTTCGGTTTGGTAGGTGGCGTAGGCGGCTTGGGTGTACTCGGTAAAGGTGTAGGCGTACGAGCGGTCGGCTACGCGCTTGGCCTCTTCGCCTTCGGCGTCCTGGCGCATGAAGTCGTAGGTGCCGTCGTTGGTTTGCCACTGGCCCTTCAGGCCTAGGTCGAGGCGGGTTTTTTCACCTAGGGGGTGCGCATAGTCGGCCTGCCCAGCCACACCGTGCAGGTTCACACCGATGTCCTGCTTCCACTCGCGCAGGTCGTCGGTAACTTGGCCTTCGGTGTTGCGCTGGCCCACTACCACGTTGGCCATCAGGTAGGTGTAGCCTAGGTTAGCCGTCAGCTCGCGGCCCTTGTGCTGCTCCCAGGTGCGGCGGTAATCGGCGGAGGCTTCGTGGTTGTCTACGTTTTCGCGCACACCTAGGGTGCTGGCAATGCGGCGCGAGCCGGCGGCATCGGTAAGGGTGGCTACTTGCCAGCCGGTGTTGCGGCTGCGGTTCAGGTTCGGCTCAAAGGCAACGGTCAGGCTTTGGTTGGCGGGCAGGTTCAGATCGAAGCCCAGGCGGCCGTTGTAGGTTTTGTTTTGGCGCAGGTTGCCGCCCTGCTGCGCGGTGCGCAGCGCGTAGCCCTCCACGGTGGTGTACTGGTCCATCCACATCGTCGAGCGGAAGTCCATATCGCGCACATCGGCCGAGGCAAACAGGTTCAGCTTGCCAGCGCGGCGGTTCAGGCTTAGGCTGCCGTTGTATTTGTCGCGGGTGCCGATGGTGGCCGTAGCCTGGCCGTTCCAGCCGTCTTTCTTCTGCTTTTTGAGAATGATATTGATGACGCCACCCGCGCCAGCCGCATCGTAGCGGGCCGAGGGGTTGGTTACTACCTCCACCTTCTCGATGCTGCTGGCCGGGATTTGCTCCAGCCGGTTGCCCACGCCGCCGTTAGCCGCGCCGGTGGGCTTACCGTCGATAAGGATGGTGATGTTGGAGCTGCCGCGCATGCTCACGGTGCCATCGGGTGATACGGCCACCGAAGGCACGTTTTGCAGCACGTTTACGGCCGTGCCACCTACGCTCGTCAGGTCTTTCTCTACGTTGATGACCTTTTTATCCAGGTTATCCTGCACAGCGGCGCGCTCACCCGTTACCGTCACGCCCTTCAGCTGTTGCGTGGTGGGCTGCAGCGTCACCGTGCCCAGCTCCACATCCCCGCCGTTGGTACCCACCGTAACCGTGCGGCGCAGCGGCTGATACCCCAAAACCGTGGCCCGCAGGGCGTAGGTGCCGGGCGCTACTTTATCGAGCTTGAAGCGGCCGGTTTCGGAGGTAGCCGTGCCGGTTACCAGTGTCGAGTCTTGAGCACGAAGCAGTACCACGTTGGCGAAGGGCAGTGGCTGGTTGTTGGCCTTGTCGAGCAAAGTGCCGGCTACCGAGCCAGGAGCTTGTTGGGCCTGAGCGGCCATCGACGTGCAAACCACTACCGGAAGAGCGCACCACAGGGCTTTGGATGAGTATAGTGCAAACATGAGCTTGAATGGTGAGGTGAGGGGCAGCGCGACGGCCGCTTATCTGTTTGTGTATTAGCATGTACCTTGTTAAGCAAGGTACATGGCGGAAAAAAATGCGGATCGGATCCGCGAATAGGTTAGCAAAGGGGGCAGCCAGGTGGCCCTTCGGCCGGGGAGCAAGGCGGTTTTTCCAATGCTTGCTCCCCGGTTGGGCTAAATAGCGTGCCTAAGCACGAATAGGTAATTGAAGCGCGAAAGGAGGGAAGGAGACGCATACGAGGCAGGTAGCAGGTGATTAATCCTGAGCTACCAGCGTCATTTTCGGCGGCGTGGAGTTGGCAGCTACTGCCTTCAGCGGGATGAGGCCGTAGCTGCCTAGGTCCACTACATCGCGGCCGGCAGCAATGATTACTTCTTCGTGAAGAGGCTCGTAACCAGCAACTTCTACGTGCAGCATGTAGCGGCCAAAGGCGGCGCGGTCAAGGCGAAATTCGCCGTTGTCAGCCGTTACGGCACCGGCAATCAGCTGTTCGTTGTCTTGGCGCATCAAGGCTACGGTGGCCTGGTTTAGCGGGCGGCCAGTGTACTGGTCGATGAGCGTACCGCTGAAGGAGCCGGTGATTTGCACGCCGGTGTGGGTGCTGGGTGCTTCCGAGAAGTTGGCGGCAGCGGGTTGCGAAATGGATGCAGCGAGGAGGCCAGCACCCATCAGGGCGCGGTTGAACATTGAAAGTAACATGACTTGAGAGAGAAAAAGGTTACACGAACGGGGGTGCCGTCGGGCAGCCAGTGGCCGCGGTTCCACTCTGTGCTGTCCGTCCGACCAACGATGGCAGACGCAAGACTATCGGTTGATCTTCAAGGAAGTATCGGTAGTTGATAGTCGCCAAATACCGTGTGCGGGTTGCAGCCCGTTGGTGGGCGGCTGGCAGTCCGGTCGGTTACCGTGCCCCGCATGCGGCTTACTCTTTCAACGTTTCAAAGGTAATAATAGGTACTTTGTAACGCAAGGTACTTGCTATATTTTTTTATTGTTAATCTTCAATTCGCCTTCTGCTATGCTTGTGGGGCGTTTTCAGAAGGGTAGATGGAAAGTCGGAGAGAGGCGTTGCCTAGGTAATAAAGTTTTTTCCTAGGTGCTGGGCCAACTAAGTTGCTGCCAGCAGCATGCGGATTACCAGTACAGCCTAGTTGTAGGCCAGCCGGAGTTCGGTAAGTACCAACAGCCGCAACAAATTGGCTGATGGGTAAGCCGAACGAGAGCGGGTAGAACGACGGCCGCGGTCCGCCGTCCTTTTCACTCACCATTCAAACCAAAGACTACGAACAATTTCGTAGGATGCATCTGGCGGTAAAATTTTTTTCGATGCCTGAATGCGAAGGTGGAAACTCCGACCTAGGGCAATGGTTACAGCGGCCCCTGATTTTTTCATTAACGCTGCAGCCCCCCCTAATTATATGCTACATCATATATAAATGTGCAGGGCGCACCCCACTCTTTCGCCGAGGCCACCTAGGGCAAAAAAAACCGCCAACCCGGTACGGGTTGGCGGTTGTGTTTGTAACCGAACGGGCTGCGGTTTACTTGGTGCCGGGGGCAACTACCTGCCCGTTCCGGAACGTCTTCTTTTCCGATACAGCTTTGCCATCGGGGCCAAAGTAGCTCCATACGCCCGTTTCGCGGTTGTTGCGGAACTGGCCCTGCACCTCCAGGGTGCCGTCTTCGCGCAGCTGCCGGTACGGGCCCGATTTCAGCCCCGCTTTCCAGGCAGTTTCGCTGCGTAGCTTGCCCGATTGGTAGTATTCCTGTTCGGTGCCCACGGCTTTGCCGCCCTCGTAGTTTAGCTTGCGCTGCACCTGGCCCGAGGCGAAATAGGTGGTTTGCTCGCCCACCAAACGGCCGTTGAGGTAGGTTTCCTTGCGCTGCACCTGCTTGCTGTTGGGGAAAAAGGTGCGCCACGTGCCGTTGCGCTGGGTGTTCTTGTACTCCTGTTCTTCTTTCACGCCGCCTTCCTCGAAGAACACGGTCACTTTGCGGTCTTTGGCCGCGTTGGAGTACACCACTTCCTGCTCGGGCTTGCCCGAGGGGTAGAAGTAGCGCGACAGGCCCGTCAGCAAACCGGCTTTGTAGTTCTGCGTGCTTTTCAGCTTGCCGTCTTCGTAGTAGGTTTTTACGGCGCCTTCGAGGTTGGCCGTACCGGGGGCCAGCTGCTGGGCACGCTTGGTAAGGTCGTCGCCGAGCTGGTTGGTTACCTGGCGGGTAGCGGCGGTGGCAGGCACGTAGTTGCCCTCGGTGCGTAGCTTGCCCGTGGGGTAGTACGTGCGCATGGTGCCGCGGCCGGTGTTATCCATGGTCACCTCGGTTTCGAGTTGGCCGTTGCTGTACCACGTTTTGTAGCCGCCGGCCAGCAGGCCGTTGCGGTAAGCGCCTTCGCTCTGCAGCTGGCCATTGGGAAAATAGGTGCGCACCACGCCGTTGGGCTGCCCGTCTTTGTAGGTCATTTCAACCTGGGGCTTGCCCGAGGCATATACCTGGCGCACCACGCCGGAGGGTTGGCCCCGGTCGAGTGTGGTTTCAAGTTTCAGCTCGCCCGAAGGGTGGTACATCTTGATGTTACCCGTGGGCTGATCGTCGACGTAGGAGCCCTCCTGCGCTACTTTGCCCGTGGGGTAAAACGTACGGAAAGGCCCTTGCCGTTGGCCTTCCCTGAAGGTTACTTCCAGGCGGCGCTGCCCGCTCTCAAAAAACTCGACGTAGGCGCTATCGAGCTTGCCGCCGCGGTAGCTGGTTTGCACCTCCAGCTTGCCCGTGCGGTAAAAGCGTTTGTAGGGGCCTTCCAACACGGTATCGGCACCAACCAGGGCGCGGTATACCTCGCGCTTTTTGGTGTGGGTGGTATCGTAGTACGTGGTGAAGACGCGGGGGCGCTGCGCCCAGGCCGGAGCCGCCAGCAGCAGGAGGGAGCCCGCCAGCAGTAGTTTGTTCATGCCGTCAAATATGCGCTTTCGAATTAATAGCGCTGGTGCAGGAAAAATTGTGCCGAAGCTGAAGATGCGCTGTCGGGTAGTGGGCTCAACAATGCATTTGGCGTAAAGGTGCTGCAAACCTGCTTCTTACAACTCAGCCCCGGAGCACCTAGGGCACAACACAGCCCTAGGTAAAAAAACAGGTGCCGCGGCCCATGGGCCGCGGCACCTGTTTGGTTGTTCGCAAATACAGCGGCCTGGCAGGCCAGCAAAGGCGGCCAAATCCGGCGGGTTTGCGCTTACAGCTTCTCGAACACGAGGCTGCTGGCGCCACCGCCACCGTTGCAGATGCCGGTTACACCAATCTTGCCGCCTTCGTTGTTCATCACGTTCAGCAGGGTGGTTACGATGCGCGCACCCGAAGCCCCCAGCGGGTGGCCCAGCGACACGGCACCGCCGTACACGTTCACTTTCGAGCCTTCGAGGTTCAGCAGCTTGTTGTTGGCCAACGATACCACCGAGAAAGCCTCGTTGATTTCGTAGAAATCCACCTGCTCGGGCGTTACGCCAGCGTACTTCAGGGCCTTCGGAATAGCCAGCGAGGGCGAGGTGGTGAACCACTCCGGCGCCTGCTCGGCATCGGCAAAGCCCAGTACCCGCGCCATCGGCTTCAGACCTAGGGCTTCGGCCTTCTCCTTGCTCATCAGCAGCACGGCGGCGGCGCCGTCGTTGAGGGTAGAGGCGTTGGCCGCCGTTACGGTGCCGCCCTCTTTGATAAAGGCCGGCTTCAGGCCCGGTACTTTGGCGAAGTCGACTTTGGTGTACTCCTCGTCGTCTTCCACCACCACGGTTTTGCCGCGCTGCTCAATCGTTACGGGAATAATTTCGTCTTTCTTCTTGCCGGCTTTGGCCGCGTTAGCGCTGCGGGTGTAGCTCTCAATGGCAAAGGCATCCTGCTCTTCGCGGGTGATGCCCATTTCCTTGGCCGTGTTTTCGGCCGCGTTGCCCATGGCGTAGTTGTGGTACGGGTCCCACAGGCCGTCTTTCATCAGGCCGTCGATCATCTGACCGTGGCCGTATTTCGCGCCAAAACGGGCTTTGTCGAGGTAGTACGGCACGTTCGACATGCTTTCCATGCCGCCGGCCAGCACCACATCGGCGTGGCCCAGCATAATGGCTTGGGCGGCCATCATAATAGCTTTTGAGCCCGAGGCACACACTTTGTTTACGGTGGTGCACTCTACCTCGTAGCCGAGGCCGGCTTTAAGGGCGGCCTGGCGGGCCGGAGCCTGGCCCAGGTTGGCCGAAATCACGTTGCCCATGATTACTTGCTGCACCTCTTTGGGCTCAACGCCGGCTTTCTCGAGGGCGCCTTTCAGGGCAATGCCGCCAAGCTCGGTAGCTGAAAGCGAGGCCAGGCTGCCACCAAACGAGCCGATGGGCGTGCGCACCGCCGAAATGATATAGACTTCTTTAGTCTGCATGAATGTAAAAAGGGTGGGGTTGTAGTAGAAAGTAGGGCTGAGGCTGCCGGAGGCAGCGACAAGCCAAAAGTAGTAGGAATTTTCGGGTGCCTGGCTGCACTGCGCACCCAAGCCCCTAGGGCTACCAGGCGGGCTTGCGCGGATCGGGGCGCTGCGTACCCTTGTGCGGTATTTGCTGCAAATACTGCTGCTCGGCGGCTTGCAAAGCATCGAGCAGCTGCCGGGCCTGGGCTTCGTTGAGGTTCAGCGGAGCGAGGCGCTGGCGCGTAATCACGCGGTTGTCGTTGGGGTTGGCCGCTTCGCCACTGGCAGCACCGTTTCGGTTGCCCGCATCGGTGCCTTCGGCGCTGGTATCCAGTCCGCGCGTATTGCCTGGACTGTTGCCCTGTGCCGTTTCGCGGTTGGTGTTGCCGCCCAGGTTGCCGGCTTTGCTGCCTTGCCCGGTTCCCTGGTTGCCGCTGGCCGGGGCCGGCTGCGGCGGTGCCTGGCCGGGCTGCGTTTCGCCCGATTGCTGATCGGAGCCGCCTGGCTGGGGTTGGCGTTCGGCAGGTGGGGGTGGAGGCGGGGGAAGTTGCGGGTCGTTGCGGCGGCCGTGGTAGAGGCGGAGCAACTCGTAGTTGTAGCGTGCAGCCGTGTTGCGCGGGTTATCAAGCAGGGCTTGCCGAAGCAAAGTTGTTGCCTGGGGGTAATTCCCTTCGGTGGCAGCCAGTACGGCCAGCTGCTGGCGTGCCACGCTACGCACTTCCAGCGAAGCGCTCTGCAACAGGCCGCCGTAGGCCTGGCGGGCTTCGGTAGTGCGCCCGAGCCGGGCGTAGGCATGCCCTAGGTTTAGCAGTACCGATTCGTCGTGGGCACCTAGGGCGCGGGCACGGGCGTAAGCGGCGGCGGCGGCGGCGTAGTCGCGCCGGGCGTAGGCACCGGCACCCAGGCGCAAGGCCTGGTTGGCATCGTGAACGCGCTGCAAAGCGCCCCACCAGCCGCCGGCCAGCAACAGCAGTACGAGTAGCAAACCGCGCATCAGGGCTTCACAACGGTTACGGAAATCACCACATCGAGCGCCAGCAACAACAGCGCCGCCGCCAACGGGTACACAAAGCGGTTGTCGGCTACGGTTACGGTGCGCACCTGCTGCGTTTGGCCTTCTAGGCGCGAAATAGTCCGCAGCAGCAGCGGAAATTCGTTGCGGCGGTCGGTTAGCTCTACGTAAACCCCGCCGGTAGCTTCGGAAAGGCGGCGCAGCATGGCCGGTTGGAGGCGAGTAAGGGCCGGTTTGCCTTGGGCATCGCGCACGTAGCCGCCCGCCCTAGGTATGCGGCCGCCGGCCGTTGTGCCCACCCCAACGGTGTAGAGGCGCATGCCGCTGCGTACCACTTCGCGCAGCACGCCTTCCACGTTTTCGCTGTAGTCTTCGCCGTCGCTCACCAGTACCAAGGCAGTTGCCCTAGGTGCGCCGGCGCTGTCGGGCTTAATGGCCGAGGTGGCCATGCGCGTAAGCGCCAGCTGCAGCGGCTCGGCCAGCTCGGTGCTTCCTCGGGGCACAAGGCGCGTGTCGAGGGTGTTGAGCAGCAGCAGCAAGGCTTCCTGATCGTAGGTGAGGGGGCAGTGCACAAACGCTTCGGAGCTGAACACGATCAGCCCGATGCGGTCGGCCGGAAAGCGCTGCACCAGCTCCGTTAGCTCGGCCTTGGCTTTCTGCAGCCGCGAAGGGGCCACATCGGTAGCATCCATCGAGCGCGACAAATCGACGAGCAGCCACACATCTTTGCCGGCGGTGCGCACGGCCCGCTGCGTAAGCCCGTAAGCAGGACCCAGTAAGGCCACCAGCAGCAGCCCGAAGGCCAGCATCCGGGGAAAAGCTTTCCAGGCCAGGCGCCACCCCGACATACCTAGCGGCCGCGAAAGACGCACCGTGCGCCACACGTAACCAACATAAAGCACCAGCACCCCAGCGGTCAGCAAGGCTTCCCAAATAGTCCAGGAATACAGCCACGTAAGCATGCGAATGAAGCCGGTTGGGGCGGTGGTAGAGGTCAAAGATAATGGCCCTGCTGAGCTGAAACGTAGATTTTTTTTCGCTCAACAATTGTTTTCCGAATGCTGCTTGTATATTTGCGGCACCTAAGGGCAAGCGGCCAGTAGGTTATCAGCCTCAAATACGGAGAGGTGGGTGAGTGGCTTAAACCAGTAGTTTGCTAAACTGCCGTAGACCTAAAGTTTACCGGGGGTTCGAATCCCCCCCTCTCCGCCACGGGCTTCCCGTAATTCGGGAAGCCCGATTTTTTATAGCGTGGCAACATTTGCTGCCGCACTCGGGGTGTAGCGTAGCCCGGTATCGCGCCTGCTTTGGGAGCAGGAGGCCGCAGGTTCGAATCCTGCCACCCCGACAACTTTCGGAAGCCGTCTGCCCGCCTTGTGGGGTGGGCGGCTTTCGATGCTTAAAGCCAGCTACTTGCGTCGTGATAAGTACGCGGCTGAAGTAGCGACTTAAGCTTCTGATTCTCGTAAAGCCAAACATAAGCTCCCGTAGCTCAGCTGGATAGAGCATCTGCCTTCTAAGCAGACGGTCGCACGTTCGAATCGTGCCGGGGGTACCACTTACCATCAGCCACTTAGCCGCCGGGCCAGGTGGCTGATTTGTGTTTGGTGCTGAGGAGATTGGCTATCTGAAAGCTGTGCAGTAATCTGCTCAACGGAATGGCGGCTGATGCGTATCTATTAGCCTAACGCCACTCCACTATGAAAACACTGTACCTTACCGCATTAGCAGCACTGCTCTTTGTCGCCTACAGCCGTGGTTCCGAACAGGAAGCCGCACCAGGGCCCGCTACCTCCAGTAACTCCGTTGCTGTTAGCCGCGCCTGAACGGGCCGGCCTCCATGGCAACTGACAGACTGAAGCACCGCCCAAGTAGAGCACCCCGCGCCGCTTCGCAGTAGCACTGCGAAGCGGCGCGGGGTGTATTGTTATTCAAGGCGCGACAGGTACTGCAAAGGCAACAAGGAGTTGCCCCTACGCCCGGTGGTGCGTATGCAACCCTAGCGGGTTGCCCTAGGTGGAAATTGAAGCTGCGGCAGCGGGGCACCAAGAGCATTGCGCTTGCTTCTGGGTTTCCGGCGTTGAGCGTAGGTACGCAGTAAGTTGTTTACTACTGGTGCCGGATCGAGTATTCGGTTTTGTAAGAAAGCGGGGTGCCAGCCGCTGCCGCCACACCCGCCATGTAGTAAATGGCGGGCATGTTGCTGGTTACTACCCCATCGATGGAATACGAGCCCGTTACCCGGTAGCCCAAGCCGGCGCCCTGCGGCGGGGCGGTTTTTACTGTTACCTCACCGATAAGCACCGGCATGGGTGCGCCTTCGTAGGTATCGATAGCGGGCAGGTTGAAGTAACGCATGTACGGCTTGAGGGCCGTAGGAGGCAAAATCAGCTCGGCCGGTTTTAGCTCGAAGCCGCCGGCCGGCAGTGGTACCACCCGCCGCACGCTCACCGATACGAGCGGGTCTTCGGAGGGCAGCTGGCTGGCGTCGCCCTCGCTCATTACCAGCGCCGAGAGCAGTACCGTGTGGCTTTTGGGTACGGGGGCGGGCGCTGGTTTGGGCTTCGGAGCGGGCTCGGGCAGCGTGATGGTGCAGGCTGTGAAAGCCAGGGAAGTAAGCAGCAGTAGGTGTTTTTGCATGGGGGCGGAAATCACCTCAACAATACAAAAACAACCGCTTAAGTTATAGTGCAAGCGGCGGGCCCGTGGGGGCTTGCTTCCGAAGCAAATACAGGCTTCAGCAACGGTTATTCGCCGCCTATTGCGGCCTGCGCGCGCGGGGTAGTAAGCGTGGCGCCCATGCTGGCAACCACGATAAATGCAACGGCCAGCCATTGCACCAGCGTAAGCTGCTCGCGCAGAAACAGCCAGCCCGAAAGCGCCGCTGCCACGGGCTCCAGGCTCATCAGGATGCTGAAGGTGCGCGTGGGCATGGCCTTAAGTGCCTGCATTTCAAGCGAAAAAGGCAACACCGACGAGAACACCGCCAGCAACGAGGCCAGCACCAGCAGCGGCACCGTAAGCAGCTGCAACTGGCCACCGGCAATGCCAAACGGCAGCACCTGCAGCAAGGCGAACAGCATGCCAACGCTCACGGCCACCGGGCCCGGCAGTAGCGCGGCAGTGCGTCGGCCAAGCACGATGTACACGGCCCAACAGGCGCCCGCACCGAGGGCAAAAGCCAATCCCAGCACATCGATGCCGTGGCTGCTCCAGGGCGTGATGAGCGCGATGCCGCTGCCGGCCAGCGCCACCCACACCACATCGAACCAGCGGCGCGAGCCAGCCAGCGCCAACGTGAGGGGCCCAACAAACTCCAGCGTTACGGCCAAGCCCAGCGGCACCCGTTCGAGCGCGCAGTAAAATAGAAAGTTCATCAGCCCCAGGGCCAGGCCGTAGGGCGCCACGGCCTGCCATTGCGCTTTGCTGAGCTGCCGCAACCCGGGGCGCACAAGCAGTAACAACAGCAGGGCCGAAACCCCGATGCGCATGCTGGTGGTGCCCGCTGCCCCAAGCACCGGAAACAGCCCTTTGGCAATGGCCGCACCGCCTTGCACGCTTACAATGGCCAGCAATACGGCCACCACCGGGGGCAGCGAAACACGATTCGTACGGGGCATAAATTGGGGGGCAACTACAACTTCGCAAAGTAAGCAGCTGCCGCAATGGCCCGCAGGCCCTGGCCGGGGCTATTGCCCGGCATGCTAAGTTGGTGGCTACGGGTTGCTGGTCTTTCAACCCAAGCCCAGAGAATGAACCTAGGGCCAGGGGGCCTAGGTGCCGAGGCGGTTGAGGGGGAGCAGGGCAGCAAGCGACGGGGCAGCCTGGCCGAGGCTAAACCAAATGCCGGGAGGCAACGGGCACCTGGCGGCGCAGCCAGCCGAGGGCGGTGGCCTCGTCGGCGAAGGTGGCGAACTGGGGCGCCTCGGGCACCGGGGGCCACTTCAGTGCCTTCATGCAGGCCAGGGCCTCGGGGTCGGTGGGGGGCAGCACGGCGGCGTAGCGGTAGTTGCCCTGCACCACGGAGCGCGGCAGCCAGTCTTCGGCAATCCAGCTTTCTTCGGCGGGCGACAGGGTTGCCATGTTTCGCTGATCGACAAGCACTTTGCCCGTGCCCTGGCGCCGGCAGGCCTGCAGTAGCACGTTCATCACCAGCCGAAAGTCGTCGAAGTTGCGCGGGCCGCTCAGCCAGGTGAGGCGCAGGCAGTTATTGCAGTCGTTGATCAGCTCGGCAGCGGCATTGGCAACAATCAGATCGGCAACAGCAGGGGCTTCCATGTCCGAAAGTATAAATTATTAATTGCTAAATAGAATTTCGACTATTCTTGGTCGGGCGTACGGCCGCGCAGCGCGGCAGATTCGTAGAAGACACCACTCAAATTCTGCCGACGCATGAAGCGCCCGATGAGCATAGCTGGCCGCAAGCACGCCGCGGCAATTACTGCGCCGGCACCGCCAAAAAGCGCACTGGAGCAGCCGGCCTACGCCGAAGGCTTTGCCGAGTGGCTGGCTTATGTGTTTGCGCAACGCGCCAGCACCGCTGTGCAGGCAACGCTGGACTACTATTTCCCTGATGCCGACCTTATCGACTGTGCCTACGTGCTGGAGGTGCTGCACAGCATCGAGCAAACGCGCTACTGCGAGCGGGGCGTTGGCTGCGGAAGCGAGTTCGTGTTCTGGGGTACCCAATACGCGGCCCCAAGCATGGCCCAAGCGCGTGCGTGGGTAGCGGCCCGGCAGGCTCAGCTCGGCCGCGGGCAACCCTAGGTCGCAGCCGCGGCGGCAGCAGGGGCAGTCAGGCTACTTGCAAGTCGTCTTCGCGGTAACAATCCCAGTACCCGTCGTTCAGGCGGTACACGTTTACGCGGTGCACCAGGCCGGTGGCCGGGTGGCGCTCCTTCACTTGCCCGCGCCAGATAATGCGGTGCGCCCGTTTGTTGTAAGCTGCCTGAACGGCCTGCCCTAGGTTGAAAGCAAAAATGGTGGCCGGGGGGTAGTAAAACGTGGGGCTGGCGGTTGGGCCTTCGTCGGGGTCCGGAGCGCTTTCGGGCTGCGTGCTGAAGCAGGGCGTTTCGTGCCAGCCCAGCGGTTCGGCGCACAGCGGGCAAAGCGAGGCATCAACAGCATCGGCGGGCAGTGCTGCCTCCGGCGTTCGTTGCAGAGTATGGGTTGCCTCCGCGCCGCTGCCGGCCGCTTGGCCGGCTTCCGGACCTAGGGCAAATTCCTCCACAAGCACGCCCGACTCCCGGACTTTGGAAACGTTAGCCATTGCAGATTAGCTAAAAATTTGGGCTAATTTACCGGCTGCTAACGTATTTGGCAAAACTGGGTTTGCCTCAGGCCCGAATGCCAGGCCAGGTGGTCGCTTGCTCAATTGGCTTTTGGTCGGTGATGGGAAGCAGTTTGATTTGCCGGGGCTTTTCGGGAGTTATTTGCCCGGGCAAACTTGTTAGGCCACCAAGGCCTGGCCAAAATGGTTGTATTCCAAGTTTTAGTTGGGTATATTTTCAGGCCGCACCCATCCGTATTTCAGACTATTTATCCAATTCGGCATCGCGCTTATGAATATTATCCAGCGCAATAACGTGCATGTGCTTGGGAAAGGAGAGCAAACCCTGCTGTTTGTGAATGGCTTTGGCTGCGACCAAACCATGTGGCGCTACCTGCTGCCCGCGTTTTCCCAATCCTACAAAATGGTGCTGTACGATCATGTAGGAGCCGGTTTATCGGCCAGCGAAGCCTACATGCCCGAGAAATACAACAGCCTGCAGAGCTACGCCGACGATCTGTTGGAAATTTGTGAGCAGCTGCAACTCGAGCAGCCGGTGCTGGTGGGGCATTCGGTAGGGGCTATGATCGGAGCCCTGGCCGCCATTGCCCGCCCCGAGCAGTTCAGGCACGCCATTATGATTGGGGCTTCGCCTTGCTACATGAACGTGAACGGGTACCACGGCGGTTTTGAGCGCGCCGATCTGGAGGCCATGCTGCAGTTTATGGAGCGCGACTACGTAAGCTGGGCCGACACCTTTGGCCCGTTCATTATGGGCGCCCCCGACCGGCCCTCGTTGGCTGCCGAGCTTACGCACAGCCTTTGCCAAACCAACCCGGCCATTGCCCGTCAATTCGCGCGCGTCACTTTTCTCTCCGACAACCGCCAGGACGTAGCCCAGATACCCATTCCGTGCTTGCTGCTGCAGTGCGAACAGGATTTGATTGCTCCGCCCGAAGTAGGGGATTTTCTACAGGCCAATATTCCGGCTTCGCGGCTCATAACCTTGCCCGTTGCGGGCCACTGCCCTCAACTTAGTGCCCCGTCGGAAACCGCCGAAGCGATGGAGCTGTACCTGGCCGCCTAAGTGCTGTAAGGCGGGGCGCTGGCCGGGGAGGCTATGGCCTGCTGCGCATCTGGCCCAAACTTTGTACCCCGCACCGGTACATCATTTCCGCAACCTCATGAAACCCACTCTGCTGCTTGCCCTTGGCATATCGTTCGCTTCGGGGCCTGCCGTGCTCGCGCAAGGGCGCGGCCACGATAAAGACAAGAAAGAGTACAAGGGCGACAAGGACAAAGAGTATAAATACAAAGAGAAGGAAGCCAAAGACCGGTACAAGGACGATGACAAGCGCCGCCACGAAGGGCGCGACAACGACCGGTACGATACCCGCAGGGGCTCGGTAGGTGGCATTTTGGGCCGGGTGATTTTTCCGCCTGCCGGCAGTGCAGGGCCGCGGCGCCTCGAGGGCGTACCGCGCGGGCACTACCCGCCCCCTGGCCAATGCCGCGTTTGGTACCCCAACCGCCCGCCCGGCCATCAGCCACCGCCTACCGATTGCCGCAGCCTGGTTGGCCGACGTCTGGAGCCCGGTGCCTTTATTTTGCACGGCGACCAAGCCTACGACGCCGAGTACGACTGGCGCGAGGAGGAACGCCGCCGCCCAGGTACTGTGGTGCAGGATATTCTGGAAATTCTCTTCCCCCGAGGTTAGCTTACCTAAGCCCCGAACAGCAACGGCCGCCCGCTACATAGTAGCGGGCGGCCGTTGCTGTTCGGGGAGGTGCTAGTGCACAATAATCAATCATCCCAGCCTTTCCGGCCCTTCCATTTTTCTTTCCGTTTTTTGCCGCCTTCGCGCTCGTGTTCTTCGCGGCGTTTGGCTTCCTCGCGCAGCCATTCCTCCTGCTTTTTGCGCCTTTCGCGCGCTTTCTCAGCGTGCTTTTTATCGTACTCGCCGTCCTCGTAGCCGTGCTCGTCGTCTCCACCCAGGAAGTCTTCCAGCACGGCCCGAACCTGTTCGGCGGCTGGGTAAGCGGTGTATGCCTGGCGACGCTTGCTTGGCGAGGCCAGGGCCAGGCCACCGGCAGCAGGCACCACGCCCACCGCGTTGCCCTTGAGGTCGCAGCCCTGGCCTTCGCGTAACTCGGTGCGCTGGCCACGGGCATCTACCACAAAGCCATCCTTGGTGATAACCGAGCCGTTGGGCAAAGCCACGTCGTGCTGCATCGGGCGCAACTGGCCGTTGCGCAGCACGTGCATTTGCCCGTTGCGCCGCTGAAAGCCATCGTTGTTGGGGCGCTGGCCAACGGCTGTGCCCGCTGTAAGCACCATCAGGCCAATACTGAGCAGCAAATGTTTGCCCATAATCGGGGGAGAAGGAAAAGGTGTAGCCTTAAAAGCAGCAAATAAAACGCCAGCTTCGGCATTTAGGGCAGCTTTGGCGATACGCGGAAGGCTGACTTTGCGTGGTGGAGCGGAAGGGCCAGCCAAAATTTGTTAGTGCAGCGGGCGCTTTTTCACCATGCCGCCGCGCGTATCGCGCACGCTGTGCATCACCACAAAAGCCTGGCGGTCAATCTTGTCGATGGCATCCATGAGCTGCGTTACTTCCAGGCGCGTTACCACCGTGAAAACAATGTCGATGCTTTGGCTTTGGTGGCCGTGCGAGCCGTAGCCGCGCTTGCCGGCGTATACCGTGGCGCCGCGCCCCAGCTGCTCGGTTACCATGATGCGGATGGCCTCGCTGCGCGCCGAAATAATCGTAACGCCGGTGTACTCTTCGATGCCCTCGATGATGAAGTCGACGGTTTTGGCCGCCGAGAGGTAGGCCAGAATGGAGTACAGCGCCGTTTCGACGGAGAGCAACAAGGCCGCCGCCCCGAAGATGATCAGGTTGATGCACAGGATGATGTCGCCAACGCTGAGGGGCGTTTTCTTGCTTAGGTACACGGCCAGCACCTCGGTGCCATCGAGCACGGCGCCGCCCCGCACGGCCAGGCCGATGCCGGCACCCAGGAAGAAACCGCCAAACACGGCAATCAGCAGCTTATCCTGCGTGGGCGTCGGGAAACTAACCAGCAGCAGCACCACGGCCAGCCCCAGAATGGTAACCAGGGTTTTGACGGCGAAGCCCCGGCCCAGCTGGTAGTAGCCCATCACGATGAAGGGCACGTTGATGACCACGATCAGCACCGAAAGCGAAACGCCGGAAAGCTGATTAACCAGCAGCGAAATGCCCGTTACGCCGCCGTCGATGAAGTCGTTGGGCAACAAAAAGCCCTTCAGGCCGAAGGCAGCCGAAAACACGCCGGTTACCAGCATAAGTAATTGAACGAGCTGGCGCCGAAACCACGGCCGCGAGAGTAAATAACCCCACCGGATAGGGGGCGAAACCGCCGGGGCAGGCCGTTGTTGGCGCTGCCGCCGGAGGCGTTCAAGCAAGAGTTGCTGAATGAGCATAAGCTAGGAAGGATGCCCGCACGCCTGCCCGCAGTGCATTGCCACGCCGCTACCTAGGGCACATGCGCGGGTAGCAGCGGCCAATGCAACGCGAGCGGCCGCGGGATGAAACCAATTGGGCAAAGCCAGGCCCCCTGCGCACGGCGCAGGCCTGGTGTAGCGAAACCGGAAATCCTACCTAGGGAGCATTGGGGTAGATGGACGCCCGCAGCAGCCGCAACCGAAAAAAAGCCGGTACGGCTGCGGTGCTCAGCTGCACCTCGGGCGATACCACCACCCACCGCTTGCCAACCAGCAACGAAAGTGATGACAGCGTAGGCAACCACGGCAGCTTGCGCTCGGGCAGGGGCAGCGTAAGCCGCTGCACGCCGTGCGCCTGGTCGGAGCGTAGGTAATCGTGTTGCTGCAGGGCCTGGCGGCTGTGCGGCCGGCCCTGCTGTTGGCGCAGCACGTGGTTGCCGGAGCGCGTACCGGTCGGTTCGGCCAAATTGCCCGCGGGCGACGCACCCATGAACATGGCAACAAGCCACGTGCAGCTGAGGGCGAATATGGCAGAACGAAACAGGCTCACAGACTTCAAATCAACTGAAAATTTTGCCGGATGCGCGCTGCTGCTCCATTCGGGCCTTGGGCTGGCAACCACCTAGGGCCTAACAAGCGGGGCTGCTTGTAAGTATCTCGGAAGCCTGGATAAGCTGCCAAATCCTGTTTTATATAAGTTATGAAATATAATTATGCGTACTTTCATTTTCCGCGTCGGTAGTTGGCTTTGCTTGTGCCTGCCCGTTTGCCCCGCCGCCGGACTCACCACCATCCACGTACTCGTTGCCATGAAACAACTCCTACTCTCGCTGGCCGGCGCCATGCTGGCTTGCACCGCCGCGCTGGGCCAGGGCAGCACCCCGTTCTGGATTGCGCAAAACTTCGGCGCCAACGCCGTGCCGGCCAACCACATTGTGGAGCAGGTTACGGCCGTAAACGCCTCTACCGTGTGGGTACTGCTCAGCGAAAATGCGGAAGACGCCCTCGTGAACCGCTACGCCCGCTCGACCGACGGCGGCAACACCTGGACGGGCGGCCAGCTCACCGGCCTGCCGGCGGGGCTGAGCGTGGCCAACATCAGCGCCGTGGATGCCAACACGGCCTGGGTAGCGGCCTTCGCGGCCACCGAAACCGCCACGGCACCCGGCATCTACAAAACCACCAACGGCGGCCAAAGCTGGACGCGGCAGGCCACCGCCACCTTCAGCGGCGACGATGCCTACCCGAACGTGGTACACTTCTTCGACGCCAACCAGGGCGTGGCATTCGGCGACCCGAACCCCGGCGGCGCCGGCGCGCAGTTCGAGATATACACCACCGCCAACGGCGGCACCACCTGGACGCGCGTGAGCAACGCGCCCACCTCGGCCAGTGCCACCGAATACGGCATGACGGGCTCGTACTTTGTGCTGGGCAATACCATTTGGCTGAGCACCCTGGGCTCCAACAACGCCGGCGCCCGCCTGCTCAAATCGACTGACCGAGGCGCCACCTGGGCCGCCTACAACACGCCCATTACCGGCGCTATTCTCAACATTGCGTTTACCGATGCCCAGCGCGGCCTCCTGAACACAGGCTTTTCGTTGGCCAGCACCACCGATGGCGGGGCCACCAGCAGCACCCTCAACTACACGGGGCCGCTACGGGTGTTTGGGCTCGATGCCGTGCCCGGGCTGCCCAATACCTACATCAGCGTGGGCCAGAACGTGCGGCAGGCCAGCAGCATCAACGATTTCGGCAGCTCCATTTCGCGCGACGGCGGCCAAACCTGGACGAACATGGACATCGGCAAGTACCAGTTCGAAATCGACATGCTGAGCCCTTCCATCGGCTACACCGGGGGCTTTACCGGCGAGGCGGGCAGCGCCAGCACCGGCGGCATGTTCAAGCTCAACTCGGTAATCTCGTCTACGCGGGTAAGTGTGGCTACCGATGCGGCCGTTAAGGCTTTCCCCAACCCCAGCGCCAGCGGCCTGTTTCAGCTGAGCCTGGGCGAGCCCAACCTGCGCGTGCGCCGCCTGCAAGTAGCCGATGCCCTAGGTCGGGAGGTGTACAGCGCCACCCTGCAGCCAACGGCAGCCACCTCGCAGGAGGTGCTCATCGACCTGAGCCAGCACAAAGCCGGCCTCTACAACCTGCAGGTCGAAACCAACAAGGGGACGCTGGTGCGCAAGCTGGTAATTCGGTAGCCAAAGCAGCCGCAACCGCGGCACCGGCCCTAGGTTCGGCGGTGGCTTTCAGGGCTGTACGGCCTGGCTTTTTGAGGGCGCTGTTGGTTGCCACAGCAAGGGCCGTTTCGGGTAATCCGGAGCGGCCTTTATTTTTGGGTTTTTCTCACCGGAAAAGCCGGTTAAATCTAGTAAAAAAGGGATGTTTCGGTATCTTCGCGTGTTATACAGGAGCTGAACTTTAACCGCCGCACATGAGCGAAATTCAAGAGAAAAAAGCCCCCGCCGCATACTCGGCAGATAGTATTCAGGTACTGGAAGGGCTTGAAGCCGTGCGCAAGCGCCCGGCCATGTACATCGGCGACATCGGTATCAAAGGCCTGCACCACTTGGTATGGGAAGTAGTCGATAACTCCATCGACGAAGCGCTGGCCGGGTACTGCGACACGATTGACGTAACCATCAACGAAGACAACTCCATCACGGTGCGCGACAACGGTCGTGGCATTCCGGTGGATTTTCACCAGAAAGAAGGCCGCTCGGCGCTGGAGGTTGTAATGACCGTACTGCACGCCGGTGGTAAATTCGACAAGGACACCTACAAGGTATCGGGCGGTTTGCACGGCGTAGGCGTAAGCTGCGTGAACGCGCTGAGCAACCTGCTGCGCGTAACCGTGTACAAAAACGGCCACGTGTACCAGCAGGAGTACGAGCGCGGCGCTCCGCTGTACCCCGTGAAGCAGATCGGCGACACAGACCGTAGCGGCACGCAGGTAGAGTTCTGGCCCGACGACTCGATCTTTACCGAAACGGTTTACCGCTACGAAACCATTGCCACCCGTTTGCGCGAGCTGGCGTACCTGAACAAGGGCATCCGCATCAACCTGCTCGACCTGCGCGAGAAAGACGAGAACGGCGTTGCCCGCGGCGAGCAGTTCTTCTCGGAAGGTGGCCTGTCGGAGTTCGTGCAGTACATCGACGGCGAGCGTAACGTGCTCATGACGCGCCCCATTCACGTGGTGAGCGAGCGAGGCGGCACGCCCGTGGAGGTGGCCCTGCAGTACAACGACTCGTACCAGGAGCACATCTTCTCCTACGTCAACAACATCAACACCATCGAGGGCGGCACGCACGTGGCGGGCTTCCGCTCGGCCCTTACCCGCACGCTGAAGGCGTACGCCGACAAGTCGGGCATGCTGGCCAAGGCTAAGGTGGAGGTGCAGGGCGACGACTTCCGCGAAGGCCTTACCGCCGTTATTTCGGTGAAGGTGGCCGAGCCGCAGTTCGAAGGCCAGACCAAGACCAAGCTGGGCAACAACGAAGTAAGCGGCGCCGTGAACCAGGTAGTGGGCGAAATCCTCAACCAATACCTGGAGGAGAACCCCAAGGAAGCCATGGTGATTGTGGAGAAGGTGATTCTGGCCGCTAAGGCCCGCATTGCCGCCCGCAAAGCCCGCGAAATGGTGCAGCGCAAAACCGTGCTGGGCTCCAACTCGCTGCCCGGCAAGCTGGCCGACTGCTCCGAATCAGACCCGGCTATCTGCGAGCTGTACCTCGTCGAAGGCGACTCGGCAGGTGGTACGGCCAAGCAGGGCCGCAACCGTGCCTTCCAGGCCATTCTGCCGCTGCGCGGTAAAATCCTGAACGTGGAGAAGGCGCAGGAGCACCACATCTACGAAAACCAGGAAATCCGGAACATGATTACGGCCCTGGGCGTGAGCTTCGGGGTGCCGGCCGACCCGGAAAACGGCATCGAGAAGGATGATAAAGCGCTGAACATTTCGAAGCTGCGCTACCACAAGATCATCATCATGACCGACGCCGACGTGGACGGCTCGCACATCCGCACGCTGATCCTCACGTTCTTCTTCCGCTACATGCGCGAGCTGGTGGATAAGGGCTACATCTACATTGCCTTGCCGCCGCTTTACCTGGTGAAGAAAGGCAAGGAGGAACGCTACTGCTGGACCGAAGTGGAGCGCCAGGCGGCCGTGGAAGAGCTGGCCAAAGGCCGCCCCGAATCGGTGAACGTGCAGCGCTACAAAGGCCTAGGTGAAATGAACGCTGAGCAGCTCTGGACCACCACCATGCAGCCCGATACCCGTTCGTTGAAGCAGGTAACCGTGGAGTCGGCGGCCGAGGCCGACCACCTGTTCTCGATGCTGATGGGCGACGAGGTAGCTCCCCGCCGCGATTTTATCGAGAAGAACGCCAAATATGCCAAGCTGGACGTATAAGCAGCTTGCAGCCAGAAAAGCCCGCCTTGCGCGGGCTTTTTTGTTGCACACTCGGCATGCCGAGTAAAATTTCAGTGGCGGGCGGGGCCCAAGCGTAGCTAATGGCCACCCGGCAACCGGCGGGCCAGTCGGCCAACTACCCACGGCCCGCCCGACAAATAAGACAAGCACAATGCGACAACTGATTACATCAAATTCGCCTTGGGAGGACACCGTTGGCTACTCCCGCGCCGTGCGCGTTGGCAACGTAGTAGAGGTAGCAGGCACCACCGCGCAGGATGGGCCTACCATTACCGGCGGCGATGTGTACTCGCAAACCAAGCGCATACTGGAGAAGATTAAGGACGCGCTGGCCGAGGCCGGAGCGAGCCTGGAGCACGTGGTGCGCACGCGCATTTACATTACCGATATGCGGCGCTGGGAGGAGGTAGGCCGCGCCCACGGCGAGGTGTTCGATACCATCCGGCCGGCCACCACCATCGTGGAAGTGAGTGCCCTGATTGATCCGCGGCTGCAGGTAGAAATTGAAGCCACGGCCATTATTTCGTAACTCTGCGTAACTCCGTATCGCCTGGCCCGAATACGCAGGTAGGATTACTACTTTATGAAACTGTTTAAGTCGTCGGACCTCATCCGCAAGAGCAAATACATCAGCCGCGACCTGAGCTGGTTACGGTTTAATTACCGCGTACTCGACCAAGCCCGCGACTCGGCTCGCACGGTGCTCGATCGGCTGCGTTTCCTGAGCATCACGGCTTCCAACCTCGACGAGTTCTTCATGATTCGGGTGGGGTCGTTGTACAACTACCTCGACTACGGCAAGGTGCGCGTCGACTACTCGGGCCTGCGCGAGCTGCCGTTCCGGCGCAAGCTGCTCGACTTTGCGCACCGCTTCGTGCACGATCAGTCGCAGACGTATTTGCAGGAGCTGCGGCCGCTGTTTGCGCGCAACGGCTTCGATATTTTGCGGGTGGATGAGCTGACGGAAGTGGAACAGAAGAAAGCCGACGGCTACTTCAAGAACACGGTGTTTCCGCTGCTCACGCCGATGGTGTACGACTCGTACCACGGCTTTCCGCTGATGATGAACCAGCTGCTCATCTTCGGCGTGGTAACGCGCATGAGCGGCGAGGGGCCGGAAGAAGGGCAGGAGCGCCTCACCTTCGTGCAGATACCGGCCAACCTGGCGCGCTTTTTCGAGCTGACGCGCAAGGACAAGGTCATCTTCGTGCCCATCGAGGAAATCGTGCGCGCCAACCTAGGCAAGCTGTTCCGCAACGTCGATATCGTGTCGGCCACGCTGTTCCGCATCACCCGCAACGGCGACTTTACGCTCGAAGAATCCGACGACATCGATGTCGACTTTATCCAGGAAATTCAGCAAGGCCTGAAGACGCGCAAACGGGGCCGCGTGGTACGCCTGGAGGTGGAGCCCGATGCCTCGCACATTCTGATGCAGGTGCTGAAGGAGCGGTGGAAGATTGACAACGGCAACGTGTTCGTTATCAGCTCGCTCATCGACTTGCGCGGCGTAAACCAGATTGTGCGCCACCCTAGCTTCCGCGACAAGCTGCCTAGGTTGCTGGCGCCCGTGCAGCCCCTGAGCTTGCCCCTGGGTGCCGACGAGAACCTGTTTGAGTACCTGAAGCACCACGACGTGCTGCTGCACCACCCGTACAACTCCATTGAGCCGGTGGTGAAGCTGCTGGAGCAGGCCGCCGAAGACCCGCACGTACTGGGCATCAAGCAAACCATTTACCGCCTGGCCGATGACTCGCGCGTAACCGCGGCCCTGCTGAAAGCAGCCGAAAACGGCAAGCACGTATCGGTGCTGTTCGAGGTGAAGGCGCGCTTCGACGAGGAGCGCAACATCCGCGAGGGCGCCAAGCTCGAAAAAGCCGGCTGCTTTGTCATCTACGGGGTGAGCAAGTACAAGACGCACACCAAGATGGCCATGATTATCCGGAAGGAGGGCGAGAAGGTGACGCGCTACGTGCACATCGGCTCGGGCAACTACAACGAGCAAACCTCGCGCTTTTACACCGACGTAAGCCTGCTCACGACCAACGACGTGTATGGCCACGACGTGTCGGAGTTCTTCAACGTAATTACCGGCCACTCGCAGCCCGACGACTACGAGTACCTGATTACGGCGCCCAAGGACATGCGCCAGCAGCTCATTCAGCTCATCCGCGACGAGGGCCGCAACGCCAAGCGCGGGTTGCCTTCGGGCATCGTGATGAAGATGAATTCGCTGGAAGACCGCGACATCATCGACGAGCTGTACAAGGCCTCGAAAGCGGGCGTGCCCATCCGGCTGATTGTGCGCGGCATTTGCTGCCTGCGCCCGGGCCGGCCGGGCCTAAGCGAAAACATCGAGGTGCGCAGCATTGTGGGCGAATACCTCGAGCACACGCGCTTGTTCTACTTCCACCACGGCGGCCAGCCCAAGGTGTACTCGGGCTCGGCCGACGTGATGGTGCGCTCCTTCGACCGCCGCATCGAGGCCTTGTTCCTCATCGTGAACCCGCAGCTGCTGCGCGAGGCCATCAACATCCTCTACTTCAACCTGAAGGACAACTACAACACCTACCTGATGCGCGAGGACGGGGCGTACATCAAGCGCCACCCCGTTGACGGGGAGCCCGTGTTTAACCTGCACAAGGAGTTCTACCTGAAGAACTACGGTTTGGTGCAGGACACGGCCCTGTACCAGGATTTTCTGGCGGCTATGCCCATGGCCCGCGTGCCCGAAGGCGAAACCGTAGCGCCTTCGGAGGACAGCCTGATTGCCGGCGAAGAAGTGGTGCTGCCCGACGAGGACACCGATGAGCTCCTCGATGGCGCTGGCGAACCGGTGTTGGCCGTGGCGCAGTCCGATCCGCTTACGCCCGGCCCGGTGCCGCCGGTGGTGCCCGAGGAGCAGGACTAAGCACCTAGGGCAACTGCCTAGGTGCCAACAGCAGCCGCAACAAAAAGGCCCGCGTGCTCAGCACGCGGGCCTTTTGCTTTAGGCTCCTTCCGAATCGTTCTGAATTACCGGCACCGGCATTTTGTGCGACTGGTCGGTTATGGGCCTGATTTCTTCGAAGTGGTCTTCGAACAGCGCCTGCAGCATGCCGTCTTTTAGGCCTATATCGGGCACCAGCATGTCTTTGGCGCCCGACCATTCCATGGCCGACAAATAGATCTGACCGGCGGGCACGATGACATCGGCGCGGTCGGGGTTGAGCATGAGCAGGTTCACGCGCTCATCCATACTGAGGCTGCGCAAGTGGTCGAGGATGCCAGCGATGCGCTTGCGCTGAATGGGCTGCTCGGGCGGAAGCTGTGCCAGCGCGTAAATTTTGTTGATGTTGCCGCCGGTGCCGATGGCGCGGGTTACGTGGTAGCGCCGGGCGTTTTCCTTTACCCACGTTTCCATCTGCTGCCAGGTGTCCTGCAGTTGGGCGCCGGGCTGGCCGTCGTTTTGCAGGCGGCGGATGGAGCCCACCTCGAACGACTGCGACGCTACTTTACGGCGGTCGGAGTAGAGGTTAAACTCGGTGCTGCCGCCGCCCACATCGATGTGCAGGTAGTGGCGCTTGTCTTCGAGCAGCTGCATAATTACGCGGTTCACGTAAGCGGCTTCGGCCTGCCCGTCGATGATCTGCACCTCAATCCCTAGGTCGCGCTGCATGCGCTCGGCAATGGCACGGCCGTTTTCGGCGGAGCGCATGGCCGAGGTGGAGCAGATGAGGTAGTGCGCCACGTCGTGCACTTCCATCAGCAGCTTCAGCGCGTGCAGAAACTTCACGAACTTCTCTTCCTTGGTCGGCGAAATCCGGCCGGTGGCAAACACATCCTCGCCCAGGCGCAGCGGGTAGCGCACGTACTCCACGCGCTTCAGTCGGTAGGTGCCGCCAAACTCTAGCACGGCGGATATCTGACAGCGGACGGCGTTGGAGCCGATGTCGATGGCGGCTAGTTTCAGCAGCGGGTATTCCATGAGAGAGGCGGTAAAAGGCAGAAAACGGGCAAAGGTAAAAAGGCCGGGTTATTCCCGGCCTTTATTTACTCGGCATGCCTACTGTTACTGGTCGATGCGGAAACCTAAACCAAACTGCAGCAGGTACTTCTCTTCGGCCGAGCTTTGCACCGAAACGGATAAAGCCAGCGTTTCATACACGGGTGAGATGTAAAAACCGCCGCCGTAGCCGCGGTGCCACCCGCCCGCGGCCGCGCCTTTGTAGTACACCTGGCCCTGGTCGTAGAAACCGAACACGCCGTAGTAGAACGGCAAAAACTGGGTGTTGGCGTAGCCCAGCGACAGGCGAAGCTCGGAGTTCAGGTACAGCGAGGCGTCGCCGGTGAAGCGGTTGCGCACGTAGCCGCGCAGGTTTTGGCGCAAACCCAGTTGCGTGAACTTGTAAAACGGAATTTCATCGACGGGGCCGTAGTTTTTGCCGCCGCCGCCCTTTACCACCAGCGTTACCGGAATACCTAGGCGCGCCGTGCCGTAGTACTCGGCAAAGCCTTCGGAGAGGCCGAACGTGCGCTTGCCTTGGTTGAGCTGGCGCCAGGTGGTATGCTCGCCGTAGAGGCGCACGCCCTTGCGGGCGAATTGCTTCCGGTCGCGGAAATCCAGATCGAGCACGGCCCGGCCGCCCAGCAGGCGCTGGAAGGCCACATCGGGCACGGGGTCGTCGGAAGGAATGGGCTGGCCGTTCTGGTTTACCAGTTGCCCTAGGTAGCTGTTGCGGGCAAAGTCGCTTTGGTACTGTTCGTACACCGGGCCCACGCGCAACAGGCTTTTCTGCCGGATTACACGCTCAAAAAAGGCTTCGGTTTGGTAGCCACGGTAGCGCGCCCGGTAAAAATTGTCGTCGAAGAGGTCGTCGTCTTTGCGGGTGTTGTTGCCCAGCCCGAAGAAGTTGTAGAACGGGAAGTAGTTGCCGTAGGTGCCGCGCACGCCAAAATCGACTTTGCCGAAAAGGTAGCGCCAGCGCACGTTGCCCGTAAGCTGCCGGTTGCCGCCGGTGGTGTACTGCGCATCAATGCCGTAGCGCACGCGGTAATCGGGCTTGCGGAAACCCTGCTTTACCCAGTCGAAACCGGCTGCCACCCCGAAGCCGTCGTTGCGGTTGAACAAGATGGCACCCCGCGGCGCGTAGCCGTCGTACTCAAAAGCGTTGCGGTCGTAGTGGTTTATGCCCAGGCGGTTGGAGCGCCGATCGGCAGTTGGCGTGGTGGCTAGCAGCTCGGTGCCGGCTGCATCGTACACCTCGGTGCGGCCCCCGCTCGAGTTGTTGGTAATCTGGTCTTTGCCTTCGCCACCAATAACGCGCACCCGAATGCTACCCGATTCGTTGCCGGTCAGCCGAAACACGTCGCGGCCATCGAGCCCGTATAACCGGATGTCGCGCGTTTCGCCGCGCACAAACGTGCGGTCGAAAAAGGGCTGGCCTTTGGCATTGCCGTCGTCGTCGCGCTTGCTCACCTGCACCCGCACCTGGCCGCCGGCCAGGCGCTGCACCTCGAAGACCTCGCCCTTGTTCGAGCCTACCACGTCCACGTCGCGGGCCAGCATCAGGTAGTACTCGTCGAGGGCCTGGGGCAGCTCCTGAATGCGGCTTTTCAGCTTGCGGTTAATATCGCGGCCCGAAATACCCTGGATTTCCTGGGGCAGTTGCGCCGTAGCCGAGTCGATGGCGGCCGGCGTAATGCGCTGCTGCAGATACTGGCCGATGCGGCGCCAATCCTCGCGCGAGAGCGACTGCAGCAAGGCGCGGTCGAGGTGGCGAGCGGGCCAGTTCAGGCTTTCCAGGTCGCGGAAATGCTCGCCGAAATCCTCGATACTGGGCACGGCCCATTCGCGGTTGGCAATCCAGGTGAGGGCGCCGTTCCAGAGGGTGAACGACTGGTCACGGTCGCGCGGAATGGGCTTAAAGATCTTCTGCTTGCCTTCGTCGTACTCGGCCCATTTCCAGTTGTCGTCGTGCTTGCCAAAGTCGGCCACCAGCATGTCGAAAGCGCGGGCCTTACCTAGGGCCAGGGCATCAACGCGATTGTCGTTGTCTTTGTAGAGTTGCCGAAACATGCTGAAGGAGCGCCGCACCTCATCGGCGCCACCAAAGCCGTGCAGGTTGTATTTCTTATCCCAAGGGTCTTCCTCCAAGGTGCCGAGCAGCCCGGCGTATTGCTCCCGAAAGGTGCCGAGCTGTTGGTTGTCGGGCAGCGCAAACAACCTGGGGCGGGCGTGCAAAATGTCGGTGCGGTCGAGCAGCGGCGCCACCACCAGCGCCGAATACGGGTGCGCCGTGGGGGTGATGTCGCGCAGGATATCGGCCGCTACGGAATTGCGCAGCTCGGGCGGCAGAATTTTGGTGACGTCTTTATCAACCGAGCGGAAGGTGTACTCCGAGCTGTCGGCCGCAATAAACTTGAGCGACGTGGTTTGGCGTCCGCCGCCCCGTTTGTAGGGGCGCAGCCCACCTTTTTCGGTGCTGAGGTCGAGCACGGGTACGGTTACGGGCTGCGTCCAGGTGCTACGGTACAGCGGGCCCATCAAAGGCTTTTGCAAACCATGCGCCCGGTACTGCGGGCCTGGGGTTACAGTAGCGGTGGTGGCTGCAGAGCCCTCGGCCCTAGGTGCGCCAGCGGCGCTGGAGTTGGAGGGGCAGTTGGGCAGGTAGGGGTTGGTGGGTACGTCTTTGTTTTCGGGCAGGCAAGCCGACTGAAACAACGTAGCCGTAAAGGCCTCTTTTGTGGTGTCGGCGTTGCGCTTGTCAAAGGTGATGAACACGGCTTTCACGGTGCCATCGGGGGCGTAATCGAGGCGCGTATAGCCGGCTTCGGCCTCGTTGTAAAGCGACTTGGCGTTGCTGGCCACCGGCTCGACGTGCGAAAAGCTGCCCGACACCACATGGTAGTTACGCTCGAAGGGCGTAAGCTGCAGGTTGAAATCGTGGGCCGCAACGTACAGCGCGTTTGGGTGCTCCTTGAGCGTGCTCAGCATGGTTTTGCGAAACGCCTGATAACCAGGCGAGGCCATGTCGCGCGGGGTGCCCACGTTTTGCCGGTATGCCGCGTTTATGGTGCCGAGCACCGGCGGGGAGAGGTGGCGCTTAAGGGGCTGATAGCCGCCGTAGGTGCCATTGCTGATAACGGGCTGGTGCCCCACCAGCAGTACGTTGCGCCCGCGGGTTTCGTCGAGTACATCCTGCAGCTGCTCCCGAAACTCCCCGGCCGACATGGTTTTGCAGTCGGTATCGGGGGCCTCGGGCCGGTCGAAGGGGTGCGACCACCACGGCGTGTTCAGGGCAACGAGGCGCACCAGCGGCGCCACATCCACGATTTCGGGGCCGGGGCAGCCGTTGCTGGGCAAAAACACGTTCTGGCCGCCCAGCTGCGCTTCGATGTACTTCTCCAACCGCCGTACGCTCTTTTGCCCGTCGCGGCCCGAGTTGTTCCAGTCTTTGTCGCCGGGTACAAAGTAGATGCGGCCGTTGGGCAAATCTTTCACCAATGCCAGCAAGGCGTTGGCGCGGGCTTCGAGCGAGGCGCGGGTGGTATCCTGCTTTTCCGACAGGCCCTCGTTGCCTACGATGTCGCCTAGGTGCACCACCGTAAAGGGAGTCGTTTCCTGCTCCAGGGTGCGGCGCAAGGAGCGAAGCCGGGCTTCCGGAATGGGGCCGGCGGTATTGCCCAACAGGTACACATGGTGCGCGGCCGGCACCGACTGCGAACGGGCGGGCAAGGCAGCCGTCAGCAGCAAACCAGCCACAAGCAGCCGGCGGTAGATATAGCTCATAGATAAGCAGAAATGGAGCGGAAATGCCGCTGCCCACGGTGTGGTGCGCGGCACCAAATGCACTACCTACGCGAAAACTACCTAGGCGGATAACACGACAGTTGCGCCTGGGTGTGGCCACCCCACTTCGCCCGGTTATTGGTTGGCCGTTGCCCGATCGAGTAGCTCCTGCACGAGCCGCGGCACCCCAACGGTAGCCGGCTCGGCAATCAGCTCTACGTTGCCCCGCCGCGATACCCTCGGCAAGCTCGGATCGACGACGTAAAGCGGGCAGTTGCTGGGCAGGTAATGAATAAGCCCGGCCGCTGGGTACACCTGCAGCGAGGTGCCAATTACCAGCATTATGTCGGCCGTGGCGGCTTCTTCCATGGCGCGTTCCATCAGCGGTACGGACTCGCCAAACCACACAATGTTGGGGCGCAGCTGGTGGCCTCGTTCGCAGGTTTGGCCCAGCTCAATCCGGTCGCCCTCAACGGGGTACACCAGCTCCTCGAAACGGGTGCTGCGGGCTTCCATCAGTTTGCCGTGCAAATGGATAACGTGGCTGGAGCCCGCGCGCTCGTGCAGGTCATCGACGTTCTGCGTCACGATTACCACCTCGTAGGCTTTCTCTAGCTCAACCAATGCCAAATGGCCGGTATTGGGCTGCGCGTGGCGTGCGGCTGCGCGTCGTTGGTTGTAAAACTCCAGCACCAGCTTCGGGTCTTTGGCCCAGCCTTCGGGCGAGGCCACATCCTCCACGCGGTGGTTTTCCCAAAGCCCATCCGAAGCCCGAAAAGTAGCCAGGCCGCTTTCTGCCGAAATGCCGGCGCCCGTGAGTACAACGATTTTCTTGCGAGTCATGGTCCGAAATATAGTGGCTTGGCTTACCGCCCTGCCCGGTGCTGTTCAACGCAAAACCACCTAGGGCAGTTAAGCCGCTACTGCCAGCGCATCAGCTGCGCAGCCGTGAAATCCCACTCGGGCGTTTCAATCAGTTCGGCGGCGGGGTCGATGAGAAACCAGGCCCCCAGGCCCAGACCGGGGCGGTTGCGGAGCACGTGCATGTCCTGGGCCGGCATATAGCTTTGGGCCAGCAGCGCGTAGCGGCGTTTGGTGGTAGCGTGCTCGGCCACATCAAGCACCATTACCGCATGCCCCGGCGCGCCGCCCTTGATGAACACGTCGCCTGGCTGCACATCGTTCAGGGGCACGCGCCGCAGCTCACGGCTTAGCGAGAGCGAACCGGCGTAGGTGAAAATCTGATCGAGGTAGCGGCGCAGGGCGGCGTGCGTGGGTGCCTCGGCGGCCCTGGGTGCGGGCAGTACTTCTTCGCCCTGCACCCGGAAGCCCCGGCCCTCAACCCAGTCGCCGAACCAGATGTCGTGGCCGCTGGTCAGGTGAAAATGAATTTGCCGGTAGTTGCGGGTAAACTGATACTCGGCCCGCAGGCGCATCACGGCATCGGCGCACTGCTGCAAATCGCGCGGGCCCGTGTCGATATCGAGCACGGCGGCGTGCACGGTTTGCGGCGTTTTCAGGCGGCCGTTGTGCAGGTACACGGGCGTGTTTTTCGGGCGCAGCGGCAAGTGGCGCAACCACTCCGCAAAAGAGTTGGGTGCAGCGGCCACGCGCTGGCAACCCGCGGGCGGTGCAAAGCGTGCCGCCAACGTCTGCTGCTCGTGGTAGGGGTGCGTGAGCCAGCGGTAGGCGTTGCCGTCGGTTACTCCGGCCCTAGGTGGTTTGGGCTGGGCAACGAAATGGGGAGGGGCGAGGGGGCTGCCCGTAGCCAGGAGCAGTGCCAGACCTAGGGCCGGCAGAGGCAATGTCGAGAACATAAATCAGCAACGCAGCCCGCCTCGAATATTGTATAGGCTCAATACAGCAAAAGCCCCGCCGGCGGTTAGCGGCGGGGCTTTTTGGTTGAGTTGCCAGGGCTACTTAGCGGCTTTTTTGGTGGTGCCTGTAGCTTTCTTAGCGGCGGGCTTTTTGGCGGCTGCGGTGGCCTTTTTAGCCGGAGCTTTGGCAGCGGGTTCGGCCGTTTTCTTGGCCCCGAAGCGGCCGCGGGCGGGTTTATCGGGCGTAGCCTCGGCCAGCTCCAGGCAACGCGCTAGGCTTAGGCTACGGGGCTCTTCGCCTTTCGGGATTTTCACGTTTTTGCCGCCGCACACGATGTAGGGGCCGTACTTGCCGTTGAGCACCTGCACATCGGCACGGCCTTCGGGCTCAAACGTGAGAATCACCTTTTCGGCCTCTTGCTTGCGCTTGTCGGCGATTAGCTGAACGGCTTCTTCGGGCGTAACCGTATGCGGGTCCTGGCCTTTGGCCAGCGAGTAAAACTTGCCGTCGTGGCGGATGTAGGGTCCGAAGCGGCCGATGGCCGCCGTCATGTCCTTTTCCTCGTGCTGGCCCACCACGCGCGGCAGCTTAAACAACTCCAGCGCCTCCTCCAGCGTCAGGGTTTCAATAAACTGGCCTTTGCGCAGGTTGGCGTAGGCGGGCTTGGTTTCGCCTTCGGCTTCACCCAGCTGCACATAGGGCCCAAAGCGGCCCAGCTTGGCGTAAATCTTGTCGCCGGTTTCGGGGTGCTCACCCACCAGGCGCGTAGTGCCCACATCGGCGCGCTCCACCTCTTTGCCGCGCTCCACGGTTTCGTGGAAAGTGCCGTAGAAGCCCGCAATCATCTGCTCCCAGGCTTCCTGGCCCTCCGCAATACGGTCGAATTCTTCCTCCACTTTGGCCGTGAAGGAGTAATCGATAATCAGCGGGAAGTGCTCAACCAGAAAGTCGTTCACCACCATGGCCGTATCCGTCGGGAACAGCTTGCCGCGGTCGGCGCCGTAGACTTCGGTTTTGGTTTCGGTGTTTACCTGCTGGCCGTCGAGCGTCAGCACATGAAACTTGCGCTCCTTGCCCTCGCGGGTGTCTTTCTCCACGTAGCCGCGCTTCTGAATAGTGCTGATGGTAGGCGCGTAGGTCGACGGGCGGCCAATGCCCATTTCTTCCAGCTTTTTTACCAGCGAAGCTTCGGTGTAGCGAGCGGGCGGTTGCGCGTAGCGCTCCGTAGCCGACAGGCGCTGCAGCGGCAGCTGCTGGCCTACGTTGAGCGGGGGCAGACCCCGCGAAAACGACGATTCGCCGTCGTTATCATCCTCATCTTTCGATTCGCTGTATGCTTTCAGGAAGCCCTCGAAGGTGATAACCTCGCCCGTGGCCGTAAGCGTTACGCCCGGCTGGGTGCTGATACCAATGGTAGCGACCGTGCGCTCAATTTCGGCCTCGGCCATTTGCGAGGCCAGGGCCCGCTTGCGGATGAGGTCGTAGAGGCGCTGCTCGGCCGAATCTTCGCCGGCTTTCACCAACGAAAAGTCGGTGGGGCGAATGGCCTCGTGCGCTTCCTGAGCCGAAGCGGCTTTGGTTTTGAATTGACGCGTGTAGGAGTACTCCGGACCGTAGGCGCGGGTAATTTCGGCCTTGGCACCGTTCAGGGCTTCCTGCGACAGGTTCACCGAGTCGGTACGCATGTAGCTGATCTTGCCGGCCTCGTACAGACGCTGCGCAACGCTCATGGTTTGCGCCACCGAAAAGCCCAGCTTGCGCGAGGCTTCCTGCTGCAGGGTAGAGGTAGTAAAGGGCGGCGCGGGGCTGCGCTTGCCGGGCTTTTTCTCCAGCGTTTCGATGCGGTAGGCTGCACCTGCGCACCGGGCCAGAAATGCCTCGGCTTCCTCCAGCGTTTTCAGGCGCTGGGGCAACTCAGCCTCGAGCACGGCGCCGTTGCCCGCGTCAAAGCGTGCCACCACGCGGTAGGCCGACGAGGTTTTGAACTGCTGAATTTCCCGCTCGCGCTCCACCACCAGGCGCACCGCCACCGACTGCACACGACCGGCCGAGAGGCCGGTTTTCACCTTCTTCCAGAGCACCGGCGAAAGCTCGAAGCCCACGAGGCGGTCGAGCACGCGGCGGGCCTGCTGGGCGTTTACCAGATTCAGGTCAATCTCGCGGGGCGAATCGATGGCGTTCAGGATGGCGTTCTTCGTCAGCTCGCGGAAAACGATGCGCCGGGTTTTGGCATTCGTCAGGTCGAGCGTTTCGGCCAGGTGCCACGAAATGGCCTCGCCCTCGCGGTCGGCGTCGCTTGCCAGCCACACGGTTTCCGCTTCTTTGGCCAGCTTCTTCAGCTGAGAGATTACCTCGCGCTTATCGGGCGAAACGACATAAGTCGGTTTAAAGCCGTTCTGAATGTCAATGGCGTTGTTGTCCTTCGGTAAGTCGCGCACGTGTCCGAAGCTTGACTTAACGATAAAGTCTTTGCCTAGGTAGCCTTCAATCGTTTTGGCTTTGGCAGGCGACTCCACGATGACGAGGTTCTTAACCATAGAATAGGGGTGGGTAGTGGTAAGGCGCTAGTGGAGCTGCGGAGGTAAAAAAGGAAACGAAAAAGCTCAACAGGGTGTTGAACTCGGCCGCAAAGATGGGTGAATAATCCATCCTCGCTAGGAAACAGCGCCTAGGGCAAGTTCAACACCCATGTATCTAAAGGAGTTTCGACCTCCCGAAAGTATTGCCGATCAATACCCTGTCAACGATAAAAACCACGGCACCGATGCCAAAAAGAATATATAGTAGCGCGCAACCAACTGCGTTTGCTACTTTTGTCAGTGCTGCCCACTACCCCCAGCGGGCGGCCACCTGCCTTCACCGCGCTTTTTTGCGCTTCGACCCTTCCTTCTATGGCCTCCGGTAAGAACAGCAAACCTGCTACGAACCTTACGCCTCTCGACGACGACGCTGATCTGCCCGTTGACGCTGAGACGGGCAAGCCCGAAACGCCAGACCGCGTGAGCTCTGACCTGACGCGCAAGCGTGGGGCGGCTCGCGGCAGCTCGGCGGGTACGCAAGACCCTGACTACGTTAACGAGCAGCTGAACCGGGTTCTGTACGCCCTCGACGCCTTCAAAAAAGGCGACATTTCGGTGCGTTTGACCAAACAGAACGACGACATCTTCGCCGAAATAGCCGAAGCCTACAACTCGATGGTAGAGATGATCGGCGGCGTAGGTGGCGAGGTATCGCGCATCTCGAAAGTAGCGGGGGTAGAAGGCAACCTGAAGGCGCGCGCCTCCGGCGAAAACGCCACGGGCTTCTGGCGCGACATGATCAACAACATCAACGGTTTGGTTGACTCCATCGCCGTACCGGTGTTGGAGGTAGGCAAGGTACTGAAGAACATCAGCCGCGGTAACCTGGACGAATCGTTCCAGATTCCGGTGTCGGGTGACTTTAAGTTGATGGCCGAAACCATCAACAAAACCATCGACAACCTGAACGTATTCGCCAGCGAGGTAACCCGCGTGGCGCAGGAAGTAGGTACCGAGGGTAAGCTGGGCGGCCAAGCGTCGGTACCGAACGTAGGCGGGGTGTGGAAGGACCTCACCGACAACGTGAACACGATGGCCTCGAACCTGACCCTGCAGGTACGTGACATTGCCAACGTAGCAACGGCCGTAGCTAAAGGCGACCTGACGCAGAAAATCACGGTAGACGTGAAAGGCGAAATTCTGCAGCTGAAGCAGAACATCAACCAGATGGTGGACTCGCTGAACACGTTTGCCGGCGAGGTAACCCGCGTAGCACAAGAAGTAGGTACCGAAGGTAAGCTAGGTGGTCAGGCCGTTGTGCCCGGTGTAGGTGGTGTTTGGAAAGACCTCACCGACAACGTAAACAACATGGCCGCCAACTTGACGAGCCAGGTACGTGACATTGCCAACGTAGCAACGGCCGTAGCCAAAGGTGACTTGTCGCAGAAAATCACGGTTGATGTTAAGGGCGAGCTGTTGCAGCTCAAGATGAACCTCAACCAGATGGTGGACTCGCTCAACCTCTTTGCTGGTGAGGTAACCCGTGTGGCGCAGGAAGTAGGTACCGAAGGCCGTCTAGGTGGTCAGGCCAACGTACCGAGCGTAGCAGGTGTGTGGAAGGACCTGACGGACAACGTAAACACGATGGCTGCTAACCTGACTTCTCAGGTGCGTGACATTGCCAATGTAGCCACCGCGGTAGCCAAAGGCGACCTGACGCAGAAGATTACGGTAGACGTAAAAGGCGAGCTGCTCCAACTGAAGCAGAACCTGAACCAGATGGTGGACTCGCTGAACCTGTTTGCCGGCGAAGTAACCCGCGTAGCACTGGAAGTAGGTACCGAGGGTAAGCTAGGTGGCCAGGCCGTGGTGCCGGGCGTTGGCGGGGTTTGGAAAGAACTCACCGACAACGTAAACAACATGGCCTCCAACCTGACTTCTCAGGTGCGTGACATTGCCAACGTAGCAACTGCGGTAGCCCGCGGCGACTTGTCGCAGAAGATGACCGTGAACGTAAAGGGCGAAATTCTGGAGCTCAAGAACATCTTGAACCAGATGGTGGACTCGCTCAACATCTTCGGTGACGAAGTAACCCGCGTAGCACGCGAAGTAGGTACGGAAGGTAAGCTCGGCGGCCAAGCCGTTGTGCCCCGTGTAGGCGGTACCTGGAAAGAACTGACCGACAACGTAAACACCATGGCCTCGAACCTTACGAGCCAGGTGCGAGACATTGCCAACGTAGCAACTGCGGTAGCAAAAGGTGACCTGACCCAGAAAATCACGGTAGATGTTAAGGGCGAACTGCTGGATCTGAAGAACATTCTGAACCAGATGGTGGACTCGCTGAACATCTTCGCCGGCGAGGTAACCCGCGTGGCACGTGAAGTAGGTACCGAGGGTATCCTAGGTGGTCAGGCTAACGTGCCAAACGTGGGTGGGGTATGGAAAGACCTTACCGACAACGTAAACACGATGGCCTCGAACCTGACTTCTCAGGTGCGTGACATTGCCAACGTGGCTACCGCTGTAGCCCGCGGCGACTTGAGCCAGAAAATCACGGTAAATGTGAAAGGTGAGCTGCTACAGTTGAAGGAAAACCTCAACCAGATGGTGGACTCGCTGAACACGTTCGGTGACGAAGTAACCCGCGTGGCGCGCGAAGTAGGTACCGAAGGTAAGCTGGGTGGCCAGGCAGTAGTGCCGAACGTTCGGGGTACCTGGAAGGAGCTGACCGACAACGTAAACACGATGGCCGCGTCGCTGACCTCGCAGGTACGAGACATTGCCAACGTAACCACCGCCGTAGCCCGCGGCGATTTGAGCCAGAAGGTATCGGTAGACGTTCGGGGCGAGATGTTGGAGCTTAAGGACAACATCAACCGAATGGTGGACTCGCTGAACGTATTTGCCGGCGAGGTAACCCGTGTAGCTCAGGAAGTAGGTACCGAAGGCCGCCTAGGTGGCCAGGCCAACGTACCGAACGTGAGCGGGGTATGGAAAGACCTCACCGACAACGTAAACCGCATGGCTGCCAACCTTACCACGCAGGTACGTGGTATCGTGAAGGTAGTAACCGGTGTATCGCAAGGTGACCTTACTCAGAAGCTGACCCTGGAAGCCCGCGGCGAGGTGGCTGATCTGGCCGAAACCATTAACCGAATGGTGGACGACCTGAACCGCTTGGCGCAGGAAGTAAGCCGCGTAGCCGGTGTGGAAGGCAAGCTGACCGAGCGTGCCATGGTAACCGGTGTATCGGGCTCGTGGAAAGACATCGTAGACACGCTGAACGACCTGATCGAGTCGATTGCCTCGCCGGTACTGGAAGTATCGCGTGTGGTACGGGCCGTATCGGAAGGTGACCTGACGCAAAAGGTAGAAGTACCCACTGCGGGTGATATCTACGCCATGGCAATGGCCTTGAACACGGCCGTTGAGAGCTTGAACGAACTGCTTGCTGAAATCAACGACTCTTCGTTGGTAGTAGGGGCGTCGTCGGAAGAAATGGCGCAGAAAGGCCTCGAAATGAGCCGCGTAACGGTTGACGTATCGCTTGCCATGCAACAGATGGCAGAGGGTGCGCAAAACCAGGCTATGAAAACCGACCAGGCGTTTAAGCTGATCGAGGAAATCATGCAGGCCACGAAGGAAACCGCCAACAAGGCCGACGTGGTAAACAAAGCCGCCATCCTTGGTGAGCAAACCTCGCAGCTGGGTCTGAAAACGGTAGCGGAAGTGGTTAAGAACATGGAGGAAATCTCCAGCGCTTCGGCCCAAACGGCCAAAACCATCGATGTACTCTCGGTTCGCTCGCAGGATATCTCGAAGTCGCTGGGTGTAATCACCGACATTGCTGCTCAAACCAACTTGCTGGCGCTGAACGCTGCTATCGAAGCTGCCCGTGCTGGTGAAGCCGGCCGTGGTTTCGCGGTAGTAGCCGAGGAAATCCGCAAGCTGGCCGAAGGCTCGCGCAAATCGGCCAACGAAATTGCCACGCTGGTAGAGGACGTACGGAAAGACACCGCCTCGGCCGCAACCGCTATTTCGACCATGGAAGGCCGAGTACTGAAAGGGAAGAACGCAACCTTCGAGGCCAGCTCGGCCTTTAAGAACATTGCTACCTCTTCGGGCGAAATCCTTCGTACCTCGCGCGACATTCTCACGGCAACCGAGATTCAGAAGACCTCGATTGGCGACGTAGTAAAGTACGTAGAGGAAGTAGTAGCCATTGCCGAGCAAACGGCTTCGGGTACGCAGCAGGTAGCCAGCACGGCCAAGCAGCTTTCGAGCTCGATGTCGGAACTGACGGCTTCGAGCCAGAAGCTGACCGACATTGCCGACGACCTGCAGGTTGGTTTATCGGCCTTCCAGCTGATGGATCACCTAGCCGAAGACGTGTACTACGAGCCCGCGCCGCCCGTGCGCAGCAGCTTGCGGCGTATGCAGCAAGGGCATGTATCGGCACGCGAAGAGGTAGCGGCACGTGCAGCGCGCACGCCTAACCGTTCGGTAACGGCGGCAGCGGCGCGCACGGTAGCAAACAGCGGAACGGCCGTAACGCCCCCTAGCCGCCCAACTCGCCCGGTGCCAATGCCCCGTCCGCAATCGAACGGTACGCCCGAGCCCGCCCGTGCTACCCGCAAACCGGCAGCAGCCGAAGCGGCTCCGGCAGGCCCGGCTCCGCGAAAGGCTCCGGCACGTCGCCCGGCACCGCCGGCTCCTAATGGCGAGCCGCATGCTCCGGCTACGGCCAAGGCCGGGAAAGAAGAGGGCGAAGCACCCAAGGCTGCTCCCAAACGCAAGAATAAATAACTCGCTGTAAGGTAATTGGCGGGCAGAACGCATGAGTGCATGCGTTCTGCCCGACCAGCCTGCTCCGCTCAGCTACTCCTAGCGCATGACTGAAAATTCGGCTGCCGCAGAAAAGAAGCCACAAAAGTCAGAAGCACCTGTTCAGCTTATCGTTTTCCGCCTAGGTAACGAGGAGTATGGAATCCGCATTGAGCAGGTAAAAGAGGTGACGGTGACTCCGGAAATTGCCCGTATGCCCAAAACACCTCGTTTTGTCAAGGGCATCGCCAATCTTCGCGGCGACATTATTGCCATCATCGATCTGGAAGAGCGGTTTCGGTTGCGCCGGACCGATCAGCCCTTGCCGGCGCAAACCTTTACGCTGGCAATCGAAGCGCGTGATTATACCATCGGTATCATCGTGCGCGAAGTACCACAGCCAATCTCCATTCCGGCTTCCAGCATCGAACAGGCTCCTGACTTCATTCAGGACATCAACATTCACGACAAGTACATCGAGGGAATTGCTCGGGTCGACAACCGCATAATCATCGTGTTGGACATGCTCAAGTTGCTCACTCCCGAAGAAATCATGCAGCTCCGGCCTCGCGCAGCATCTTCTGCCAGTGCTGAGCGTAAATAGCCCTGATTTCAATCACATTTTCCCATCGAGTCTTCTTAATCCGACCCTATGAAAAACCGCATCCTCATCGTAGACGATTCTTTCTACATGCGCACGATGCTGAAGAACATGCTCACCGACGCCGGTTACGACGTGGTGGGCGAGGCCGCCAATGGCCAACAGGCACGGGAGCTGGCCTCGCAAACCAAGCCTGACCTGATTACGCTCGACGTAATTTTGCCTGATAACACCGGTTTGGAAGTACTGAAGGACATCCGACTGGAGCTGCCCGATGTAAAAATCGTGATGTGCAGCGCAGTAGGGCAGGAGGTTATTGTAAACGAAGCACTCGAAAGCGGTGCCATGGCTTACATCGTGAAGCCTTTCTCCGAGGACAAAGTACTCGAAATCGTGAGCAGTGCTTTGCAAGAAGCCGGTGGCGATTCGTCGGCCTCGGAAACCGCTGAGTAACAGTTTTTGCCTGAGCTTGCTTGCAGCTGCCCAATGCAGCTGCTTGGATGAGCCTACTTCAATCCACCAGTTTCGTTTTGCTTAATTCTTCCGTTGTGCCTGCACCCCTGACCATCCTACTTGGCGATTTGCCAGGTTTGGTGCGCCTGGCTGTGTCCAAGGTGCTGCGGACGGACAAAGACGTGCGGATTGTTGCCAGCACCTCCGGCGCCGACGACCTGCTCGATCAAACCAAGGCTTTGCGTCCTGATTTGGTTATTGTAGGAGATCAATCGGCTCCAATGCTGCACAAGCTGGCTACCTGCCACCGGGGGCCTGTGCTCTTGTATTCGGCTCAGCAACTGCGCACGGGCCTGCTGCGCGACACTGCCAAATGGGGCGTGTACGATCATTTCGGCCCCATGCCCGCCGCCTCGCACCCCGATCATGCGTTTGCTCGTCGGGAGCTGCTCAGAAAGGTACACCGCTCACGTCGGGCGGTTACGGCGTACGTTGGCCGCTCAGCCCATAAAGCCGAAGCTGCAACAGAGGTGGCTGCCTTCCGCCGCATTAGCAGTGCTCCACCTAGGGGAGTAGTGGTACTGGGTGGATCGACGGGCGGAGCCGCCGCGGTTGAGCAAATTGTGCGTCAGCTGCAATCCGGACTTCGGCATGCAGTGGTAGTGGCGGTGCACTTGCCTGCTTCTTTTACTGCTACGCTGGTGGAGCGGCTGCGCAAAGCCTCGGTGCTACCCGTAGTAGAGGGTGCTGCCGGCATGCGACTCGAACCCGGCAAAGTAGTGGTGGTACCCGGCGGCCGTCATTGGATGATTAAGGGTAACCTGCCGCAACAAATGTGGCTGGCTCCGGCTACTGAGCAGGCCCCCGCGCTCGACGAACCCAGCATCGACTTGCTGCTTAGCTCTGCTGCCCGTGCGGCGGGCCGCAATACCCTAGGTGTGGTACTAACCGGGCTCGGCAACGACGGTACGGTGGGCGCGCAGGTAGTGCGTCAGCTTGGTGGTACGGTGGTTGCCCAAGACGAAGAATCCTCAGTAGTATTCGGCATGCCCAAATCGGTGATTCGTGCCGGTCATGCATCCGTGGTGCTCGGCCTGGGCGAGGTACCACGCTTTATCACCGCCCACACGCAGTTGATGCGCCCGTGGCCGATGATTTCTCGAACCACTTCCGTTTCCCGCTCCTACACCCGATGAAATCGCGCGAACAGGAATACCGGGAATTGTTTATGGCTGAAGCCCTTGAGGCTTACGATGCCATGAGCCAGCACATTTCGGTGCTGGAGAAGCGCCCCGACGACGAGGCTGCCCTGCAGGAGCTGTTTCGCCTGATGCACAATCTGAAGGCCAACGCCCGCGCCATGGGCTATACCGAGATTGGCGAGGTGGCTCACCGGATGGAGACCATCTTCGGCGAAATCCGCAGCAAGGAGCGCACTTTCTCAGGTACTTTGGTGCCGGTGCTGTTTGCGGGCATCGATGCCCTAGGTGAAATGATCCGGGCAGTAGGCGCCAACCAGCCCTTGCCCGAAAGCACGGACTTGCTGGACAACCTCGACCGGGTGATGCGCGGGGAAGAACCCGTGCTGGATGCCAACCAGGTTACGCACTCCGACGAGGATGCCAACCGTAAGCTGGAGCTTTCCGACCTGGTTTACATCCCCATCAAAAAGCTCGACCACCTGCTCAATCTGGTTGGCGAGCTGATTATTGATCGGGACCGGGTGCTGACCCTAAGCCAGGAAATCGGCGACATCGGTTTGACGAGCGTAGCCGCGCACCTCAGCCGCCTGGCCGACGACCTGCAGTATTCCGTAATGGATGCCCGGCTGGTAGGGGTGGGTACGCTGTTCAACAAGTTTCCGCGGGTAGTGCGCGACGTAGCCACCGCCGAGCAGAAGCAGGTGGAGCTGACCATCAGCGGGCAGGATATCCAGATTGACCGGAACATCCTGCAGATTATCACCGATGCGTTGCTGCACTTGGTGCGCAATGCCATCGGCCACGGCATCGAAACGCCCGAAGAGCGTGCTCGGGCTGGCAAATCGCCGATGGGACATCTCACGCTTTCGGCCCAAACGGAGCGCGACGACGTACTGATCCGGATTATCGACGATGGCCGCGGCATCGACGTGGAGCGCGTGCGGCGCAAGGCGGTGGAGCGCGGTCAAATCCCAGCCGATGTTGCCAGTCGGCTGAGCGACGTTGAAGTGTACGGCCTGATGTTCGAGGCCGGGTTTTCGACGGCGGAGCAGGTGACCGAAATTTCGGGTCGTGGCGTGGGTCTTGACGTTGTTAAGCTCGCCATCGACTCCCTAGGTGGTCAGCTGCGCGTGGAGTCGCAGCTGGGCCAAGGCACCACCTTTACGCTGGTGCTGCCCACCTCAATTGCCGTTAAAGGCGCTTTGTTGTTCCAGCTCGATGGCCACTCGTACGCTTTGCCGCTGATGCACACCGATTCGGTGGTTTCGTTGCGGCCCGAGCAGTTGCACGCGGTTGGCGGCATGTTGCTGGCCAAAGTGCAGGAAGAACACATTCCGGTGGTGAAGCTGGCCGAATTGCTCGACGATTCCGACGAGCCATTGCAACCCGCCGACCGGGAGGCCCTGATGGGCCGCCAAGACATCATTATTACCAGCTATAATGGTCGTAAGCTGGGCCTGATTGTCGACCAGTTTCTGCGTCAGCAGGACATTGTAATTAAACCCGTGAGTCAGCCGCTCGACATGATTGATTTGTTTGGTGGCGTCACACTACTCGGCAGTGGGCAGGTGTGCCTGGTACTGGATGTACCAGCCCTGACGCGCCTTTTCATAGCCCGCCGCCCATGATACACGTACAGCCAAATTCGGGTCGCCGCCGAGTTGCCGCCGGCCTGCTACCTAACTGACCCACCCGTATGGACCTGCACATGAACGATCTGGAACGGGACATTATCCGCGAAATCCTCAACATCGGATTGGCGCGGGCAGCCGACTCGTTTGCTGCCATTGCCCAAGAAAGGGTGTTGCTGGAAGTGCCGAGCCTCGAGCTCGTCCGTCCGCGCGATATACTCAAGATGGTGAACAAGTACCAGGCGCAACACGTCGTTGTGCAGTCGGACATCAAAGGCGACTTCAATGGTACAACCCTGATGTTCTTCTCGGGGCAGCACATTCAGCGCTTATCGCGGGTGTGTTTGCGCCAAACGGTTGAGGAAACCCTTAACCTGAGCGAGATGCAGGAATCGTTGCTGCTTGAAATCAGTAACATCATCACTGGGGCGCTGGTAACGCAACTGGCCAACATTCTGAAGGCCAAGATTTACGGCGCCCCGCCGCGGGCCCCCAAAGGCGACCTGGCGCACGCCCTTGATAACCTGCTGCTGTCGCATCCGCAGATGCAGCCGCTGATCTTCTCGGTTATCACGCAGTTCTCCGATCAGAACAGCAACGTGGAACTGCCGCTCATGCTGTTCTTCGACCGCGCCACTTTCGACAAAATTCTTTCCATTATCCGCACCTACGACCTGCCCGGCAACGGCCCAACCGCCTAGGTGCCAGGTAGCAGTGCCTCTTACCGCATCCTCATGCACGACCCCATCACGCTTTCGCTGCAGCAGAAACTGGCCAACTTCGACCCGAATGCCGTTGGCGATACTTCGGGTGGCTTGTTTGGTTTGCCCTTCACCGTTGATGAGGCCCAAGTAGTTGTGGTGCCTGTGCCGTGGGAGGTGACGGTATCCTACCGCGCCGGTACGGCTCAAGGGCCCGCGGCTATTGCCGAGGCTTCTTCGCAAGTCGACCTCTACGATCCGGACATTGCCGATGCCTGGAAGCTGGGCCTGGCTATGGAAGCCGTGGACCCCGAGTGGGAAGCCGAAAGCAAAAAGCTCCGCGAAAGCGCCGAGGACTACATCAACTGGCTGGAGGATGGCCAACCGCAGGAAAACGCGGCCAACCTCCAGGTTATCCCGGCAAAGGTTACCGAGCGAGGCAAGGCGCTGCTGCAGTGGCTGAAAGAAAAAACCGGCCGGTACCTTGATGCCGGCAAAGCCGTGGTGGTACTCGGCGGCGACCACAGCACGCCCCTGGGCTACATGCACGCCCTGGCCGAGCGCCACGAAGAGTTTGGGATTCTGCAGATTGATGCGCATTGCGACCTGCGCGTAGCCTACGAAGGCTTCCAGTACTCGCATGCCTCCATCATGTACAACGCCTTGCAACTCCCGCAGGTGAAAAAACTGGTGCAAGTAGGCATTCGCGACTTGTGCCAGCAGGAAGCCGACGTGATTGCGCAATCGGGCGGGCGTGTAGTAATGTTCCACCACCGCTTTTTGCGCGACGAGATGTACGGCAAGAAGTCGTGGAAAAAGCAATGCAGCAAGATCATCGCCCAGCTGCCCCAAAAGGTGTACCTGAGCTTCGATATCGATGGACTTGACCCCAAACTGTGCCCCGGCACGGGCACGCCGGTACCCGGCGGGCTAGAGTTTGAAGAAGCGCTGTACCTGCTTCGGGCGGTGGTACGCTCCGGGCGCCAGATCATTGGCTGCGACCTGAACGAGGTTGCCCCCGGCGACACTGACTGGAACGGTAACGTGGGTGCTCGTTTGCTGTATCAGATGGCCAACTGGATGGCCGTTTCGCAAGGCCGGCTTACTGCCAACGGTATGGATGCCGTATAGCAGCTAAATATTTGCTTTTTCGTATAGTTGCCCATCAGCTCCTCCGTGCGAGCTGATGGGCAATTTCTTTTCCACCAAACAGCTGCTCATCATGGGCTTCATCCTGAAATTTATTCTTAGCGGCATCATCGCCTACGTGCTTACCAAAGTGTTGCCGGGGGCTCACCTAGGAAGCTTTGTAGATGCGTTGTTGTTGGTAGTAGTGCTGGGCTTGCTGAACGCGATTGTCAAGCCGATTCTCAAGTTCATCGGTTTTCCCATCACCATCCTGACCCTAGGTCTGTTCCTGTTGGTCATCAACGCCATCATCCTGCTGCTGGCCGATTGGATCCTGCCCGGCTTCAAAGTCGATGGCTTTATTTCGGCCCTTATCTTTAGCTTCGTGCTCACCATCGTCACGGCCATTGTCGATATGATTATTGACTGAGGCGACAGCGTTACATGCAGCAAAAAGGCCGCTCCTTCGCAAGTAGGAGCGGCCTTTTTGGTTTGCAGGAAATCAGAGGCCTTGGGGCCCCAGCCCTTTTATACGCGCTTGATTTGCGCACCTAGGGCTTGCAGGCGGCCGTCGATGTTCTGGTAGCCGCGGTCGATTTGCTCTACGTTCAGGATGGTGCTCTTGCCCTCAGCCGACAGCGCGGCAATCAGCAGAGCCACACCAGCGCGAATATCGGGCGAGGTCATGGTAATGCCGCGCAGGGCGTGGCGCTTGTCAAGGCCGATAACGATGGCACGGTGCGGGTCGCAGAGGGTGATTTGCGCGCCCATGTCGATGAGCTTGTCCACGAAGAACAGACGCGACTCAAACATCTTCTGGTGAATGAGCACGGTGCCTTTGGCCTGGGTAGCTACCACCAGCGCAATACTCAGCAAATCGGGCGTGAAGCCGGGCCAAGTGTGGTCGGAGATGGTAAGAATGGAGCCGTCGAGGTACGTGGCAATTTCGTAGCGGTCCTGGGCCGGCACAAAGATGTCGTCGCCGCGGTACTCCAGCTTGATACCCAGCTTGCGGAAGGTATCGGGGATGAGGCCGAGCTCCGGAATCTGGCAGTCTTTAATGGTGATTTCCGAACCCGTCATGGCCGCCAGGCCGATAAACGAGCCAATCTCGATCATGTCGGGCAGCATGCGGTGCTCGGTGCCACCGAGGCGCTCCACGCCTTCGATGGTAAGCAGATTCGAACCGATGCCCTGAATGTTGGCACCCATGCGCACCATCATTTTGCACAACTGCTGCAAGTAAGGCTCGCAGGCGGCGTTGTAAATGGTGGTAGTGCCTTCGGCCAGTACCGCGCCCATCACAATGTTGGCTGTGCCGGTAACGGAGGCCTCATCGAGCAGCATGTGGGCGCCGTGCAGCTTGCCCGGAGTCGAAATCTTGTAGAAATCGGTGCCCTCTACCTTTAGCTCGCCGCCCAGCTTTTGCAGGCCTACAAAGTGGGTATCGAGCGGACGACGGCCGATTTTGTCGCCGCCGGGCTTGGGCAGCTGGCACTTGCCGAAGCGAGCCAGCATGGGGCCCAAAATCATGACCGAGCCGCGCAGCTCGCGCGCCTGCTTCACAAACGCCGGCGTGTCGAGGTAGTCGATGTTCACGTCGTCGGCCTGAAAGCGGTAGGTATCGGCACCCAGGCGCTCCACCTTCACGCCCATGTCGGCCAGCAGCTCTATGAGCTTGTTGACGTCGCGAATGTCCGGGATGTTGGAAATGGTAACCGGCTCCGAGGTCAGGAGCACGGCACAAATAATTTGCAGAGCCTCGTTTTTGGCTCCTTGCGGCACGATTTCGCCGCGTAGCGGTTGCCCGCCGATTACTTCAAAAGCTGCTGACATGTACTCTATTGCGGCGGTTGTTGCTGGTCGCGTCCTCCTTTTTTGCCCCGGCGCTTGTCGCGGCGGTCGTTTTTACCACCGCCGCGGCGCTGTTCACGGTCGCCACGCTCGGCCCGTGGTTGTTGCACCACAAAGGCGCCGCCACGCCCGGCCCCGGCAGGGGCAGCGCCGGCGATGGTATCGAGGCCACCTAAGGTTTCAAGCTGGTTGATATCGAGTACCAGCTTGCCACCCGAAAGGTCTTTCAGGTGCTTCAGAATGGTTACATCCTTCGGCACATCCTTGCTGTGCATGCGGTATAAGAACTTCATCACCCGGCCAACGGAAAGGGCTGCCTGCTCGCGCTCGGTGGCATCCTCAATCTCGGTGGCCTTGGCAATAAGCTCCTCTACGTTTTTGCCGTAGGGGCGCAGCTTGGGCGCCTTGCTGGGGTAGGCAAGGGGCTTGGGTTTCTGGTTAAACTGATCGAGGCCAGTCAGCGGGAAAGGCGCGTCCACGTCCAGCTGGTTGCCGGTCATGGCGTAGAGGTGGTTCCAGAGCTTGTGCTGGTAGTCCTGCTGCTCGCGCACGCCCGGGTTCAGGCGAAACATCAGCTGCACTACCTGCTGGGCACGCTTCGTGCGCTCGGCGCGGTCTTCCAGCGTGAGCAGCGTTTGGGCCAGCTGGTAGGTGTTATGGCCGTATTCGCGCACCAGCAGCTGGAGCTGCGGAGGGAGGGTTTCAGTCATGGGTAGGTCAAGAAAGACTTCGGCGGCCCGAGGGGGCTCAGCTGAGCAAGTAAGCCAACCGAGAGGCCTGGCAAAACAGCTCGGCCATTTGAAGTGCTAAATATACGGCAGTTGCGCGGGTTCGGTACTTAGTGTATCGCTCCGCGCTTTCGCTTCGGATTGGTGGCTGGCACCGAGGCGCCAGCCACCAATCCGAAGCGAAAGTAATTTTTGTACGCGGCAGGCTTACAGAATCCGCAGCTTAGCGAAGCTCAGCAACAACGTCTTCTCGCCCACGCCCCCCTCAAACTGAATGGTGGCTTTGGTCTGGCCGGCTTGGGTTTCCACCTTCGAAACGGTGCCAAAGCCAAACTTGGGGTGCTCTACTTTATTGCCCGCGGCCAGGTTGCTCGTGTCCGAAGGCTTAAAGTCGGCCGAGGGCACGTAGGGCTTCACCGGAGCGGCAGCGGGCTTGATCTTCTGGGCACCTACCAGGTTGGAGCGGCGCTCCAGCACCGGAGCAAAGGGGCTTTCCTCGGTGCCGTACTTAAAGTCGACGTACGAGGGGTCGATTTCGTCGATGAAACGGCTTTTCTCGCAGCTGCGCAGGTTGCCCCACTGGTAGCGCGAGGTGGCGTAGCTTAGGGTTAACTTCTTCTCGGCGCGCGTAATAGCCACGTAAAACAGGCGGCGCTCTTCCTCCAGGTCGGCCCGCGACGTAATCATCATTTGGGACGGGAAGAGGTTTTCCTCCATGCCCACGATATACACGTTGCGGAACTCCAGACCTTTAGCCGAGTGAATGGTCATCAGCGTAACCGACTCGCCGTCGTCTTTGGCATCCTTCAGGTCGGTATCGGTTACCAGGGCAATGTCCTGCAGGAACGAAGCCAACGACTTGTCCTCGCGTTCGGGGTCGTCGACGTACTCCTTGATACCGTTCAGCAGTTCCTGAATGTTCTCGTAGCGCGAAAGGCCCTCGATGCTCTTATCGGCATACAGGTCCTCGATCATGCCGGAGTTTTTGGCAATGAACTTGGCAGCTTCGAAGGCGTCGTCTTTAGCGGCCACCACGGCGTAGCTCTTAATCTGCTCGGCAAAGCCCACCACGGGATTCGACACGCGCGCCGGCAAGAACTTCTCGGCGTTGGCCACCACGTCCCACAGCGTTTCGTTCGCCTCGTCAGCCGCGTTAATCAGCTTGCTGATGGTGGTGTCGCCGATGCCGCGCTTGGGGTAGTTGATTACGCGGCGCAAGGCCTGCTCGTCGTTGGGGTTTACGGTGAGGCGCAGGTAGGCTACGAGGTCCTTGATTTCCTTGCGCTGGTAAAAGCTCAGGCCGCCCACAATCTTGTACTTGATGTTGAGCTTGCGCAGGGCTTCTTCCATGGCGCGGCTCTGGGCGTTGGTGCGGTACAGGATGGCAAAGTCTTCGTAGGACAGATGGTGGTTCATCTTGTCCTCGTAGATGCCGTTGGCCACCAGCTTGCCTTCTTCGTTGTCCGAAGCCGCCCGAATCACCTCGATGCGCGGGCCTTCCTCGTTGTCGGAGAAAACGCTTTTGCGCAGCTGCGCCTGGTTGTTCTTGATTACCGAGTTGGCCGCCTTTACGATGTTCTTGGTGGAGCGGTAGTTCTGCTCCAGCTTGAAGATGGCCAGCTCGGGGTAGTCCTTCTCGAAGTTGAGAATGTTCTGAATATCGGCGCCGCGGAAGGCGTAAATGCTTTGCGCGTCGTCGCCCACCACGCAGATGTTGCGGTTCTTGGCCGAGAGCTTCCGCGTGATGAGGTACTGCGAGTAGTTGGTATCCTGGTACTCGTCCACCATCACGTAGTGGAATATATTCTGGTACTTGTTCAGGGCATCGGGGTGGTCCTTGAACAGCACGTTGGTTTGGTACAGCAGGTCGTCGAAGTCCATGGCGCCGGCCTTAAAGCAGCGCTGCTGGTACTGCTGGTAAATTACCCCAATCTTGGGGCGCATGGCGGCCTCGTCGTCCTGCCGGATTACGGGGTCATTCAGGTACTGCTGCACCGAAATAAGCTTGTTCTTGGCCGCCGAAATCCTACCCAAGACGGTACTCGGCTTATAGAGCTTGTCGTCAAGATCGAGCTCCTTCACGATCTGCGAAACGAGGGTTTTGGTGTCCTGCGTATCGTAAATAGTGAAGTGGCGCGGGTAGCCCAGCTTATCGGCTTCCGAACGCAGAATACGCGCAAAGATGCTGTGGAAGGTGCCCATCCAAAGGTTCTTCGCCTCGGGGCCAACAACCTTCTCAATACGGGCCCGCATTTCGCGAGCGGCCTTGTTGGTAAACGTAAGGGCCAGGATGTTGAACGGGTCGACACCCTTCTCCAGCAAGTGAGCAATGCGGTAAGTAAGTACCCGCGTTTTGCCCGAACCCGCACCCGCAATAATCATCGCCGGGCCTTCGGTGTGCAACACCGCGCCGCGCTGCGACTCGTTCAGTAAGTTCAGATAATCCAGTGCCATTCGCTTTCTCGTAGCCCGATTACAGGCTAAACAACAAAGGTAAGCCGAAAGCTCCGCCGGGGGAAAGGGAATGTGGTTTAGGTGCTCGGCCAATAGGGCATCTGGCTTACCTAGGCGAACTTCAGCTCCGGCTCAGGTGTTCCACACCGAATCTGCCGCTGTATCTTTGCGGTTCGCTTTTGCCTACTCCGATGATTGTCATCCAGAATACCATCGTTTCCGACGATGTCCGCGACCAGTTCTTCGTGTGCAACCTCGAGCGCTGCAAAGGCGCCTGCTGCGTGGAGGGCGACCTAGGCGCTCCGCTCGAAGAAGAGGAGCTGCGCATTCTGGAGCAGGAGTACGACAAGATCAAGCCTTTCCTGACCCTAGGTGGCCGCTATGCCATTGAGCAACAGGGGCTCTACATCAAAGACTGGGAAGGCGACTACAGCACCACCACCATTGATAACCGGGAGTGCGCTTACGCGCTGTACGACGAGCGCGGCATTCTGAAGTGCGGCATCGAGCAGGCGTACCTGGCCGGTGCCACCACCTTCAAAAAGCCCATCAGCTGCCACCTGTATCCCATCCGCATCAGCAAGTACGACGAGTTTGAGGCGCTGAATTATGAACGCTGGGAAATCTGCAACCCGGCCTGTGCCTTCGGGGCGCAGCTGGGTGTGCCGGTGTATAAATTCCTGAAGGAGCCACTCATCCGCAAATACGGCGAGGGGTGGTACCAGGAGCTGGTGCAGGAAATCGAGCAGCCCAAAGCCGCCGGGCCGCAGGCCTAGGTGCCAAAAGCCCAGAAACAAAAAAGGCCGGCTACGCTCGTAGCCGGCCTTTTTTTATGCGCCAACGCAGGCAATTACTGCCAGGTATCGGTGCGGGTTACGCTGGTGCCGGTGGGGGTAAAGGCGCGGTTGGAGCCGCCTTCCCACAGCACGTTGCCAGCGCCGTCCTTGCGAATGTATTTGTACTGCACGGCCGTGCCGCTGGTCAGGTTGATGGTGCCGCGCCACGTGGGCCAGGCGGCGCCGCTCAGCTTAATGGCGTTGGCCGTATTCCAGCTGCCCAGCTGCGCCGTGCTGCCGATTACGTACACATCCTGCCCGCTCACGGTGTTGCTGTAGTTCACCTGAAACGTTACGGCCGTGGTGGTGGTGCTGGGCGGCGGGGGCGTGGTGCTGCCGCTGCCGGGCACCCATACCGAGTAGCTGCGCGCATTTACCGGGAAGTTGCCGGTACCGTTGGCATCGGTGGTAACGGTGCCGGTGCGGTTGCCGGTTTTGTCCGTAAGGGTAGCGTTCTTGAAGGGCGTGGTCAGGGTTTTGGTGCGGGCCGTGGAGCCGTCGTTCAGCAGCAGCAGCAAGCCGGGGCGGGTGCCGTCGCCGGCGCGCGAGTAGGCGTACACGTCGGCGTCGTTGGCGCTGGTGTACTCGGCGCCGGCACCGTAGCCGTTGGCCCGCCGAATGTCAATCAGCTGCTTGATTTGCGGACCCAGGCCGTACTCGTAGTAGTCGCGGTAGTACACGCAGGGGTAGCCGTTGGCGCGCGTCAGGATGTAGGCATAGGCCAGCATCTTCAGGTTCACCACGGGCGAGTACAGGGCGCCGCCCTGGTGGTCGGTGTCGTGGTTGTCGACAAACGATACCGACAGCGTGGGGTTCGACTCGGTAAAGCCCGCAAACTGCAGCCCGCGCATATCCCAGGCGCCGTTGCCGTTGCTCATGTCCTGGAAGGTGTAGTGCAGCGGCACGTCGAAGAGGCTGGTGCGCCCGCCGGTAGCGGCGGCGTAGTTGCGCAGCTCCTGCAGGTTCCGGAACCAGGCCTCACTCACGGCAAAGCGGCCGCTCGTGCCCTTCACCGCATCCAGCCACTGGTTTACGTAGGGCGTGTAAATGTGCTTGGTGGCATCGAGGCGGTAGCCGTCGAGCTGCAGCTTGGTGGTCAGCCAGTTGCCCCAGTTAATGGTTTCGGTTTGGTTGGCCGGGTTGCCGTTGTACTGAATTTCCGAGCCCAGCAGGTTGTCGTATGCGTCGTTGTTGGCGTAGGGCTGAAAGTCCCAGCTTTTCCACTGGTACCAGCCGTTGTTGGGTGCCTGCTGCGTGCCCGTAAAGTTGGCGGAGCTCCAGCGGTAGCTGCTGTAGGTGCTGCCGCGGCCGGGGTAGTTAAACCGGGTGTACACCAGGTTGCCGTTCACGGTTTCCTGCGCATCGGCCCAGGTCAGGTGGTTCATCACGATGTCCTCGTATACCTGAATGCCCTGGCCTTTGAGCGAGGAAATAGCCGACTGCAGCTGGCTGATGGTGCCGTAGCGCGTGGCCACCGTGCCCTTCTGGTTGAACTCGCCTAGGTCGTAGCGGTCGTACACGCCGTAGCCAACGTCGGTGGCGCTGCCGCCTTTATAGGCTGGCGGCAGCCAAATGGCCGTAATGCCGGCAGCCTTCAGCTCGGCGGCTTTGCTGCCCAGGTTTTGCCACCAAGTGCCCGCGGGTGTGGTGCGGGGCACATCCCAGTAAAAACCCTGCATCATTACCCCGTTCACGGCTACGGCCGAGTTGGAGCTGGATGCTGCGGCTACCCGGGGCTGTACCGCTTGGGTAGCGTCTTTGTTGCAGGAAGACAACAGGCTTCCTGCAGCCAGTAGCCATGCGGCGGCTGCTAGTTGTTTCACCATCTGATGTTTTGGTTTGGTTAGTATAGTGGTGGTCAAATATGTAGCATCTTTTTAAAACTTTAAATAAATAACACAACATTGGTAAGGATTGCGGAGGCTTTAAGCCAGGTATAATACAATTCATATCCGGCTGAAAATGCCTTCCGGTTACATTCATTCTTCAGAAAAGGCAACGCACTTTTTTTCAGGTTTATGCCCGAGCGCTGGCTGCCGAAGACCGCATTGGTCGAGTAGGAGGGACAAGCTGCGCTAGGGATGATGCTGGCAGGTAGCACTGCCACGTAGCCCGCGGCCCTAGGTCGCCGTCGGGCGCACCAGCTGGGCACCCCGCTGGGTAGTGGCCCTTCCGCGGTGGTTTGCCAAACGGTTTTGGGTAGGCTCTGAAGCTGCCGTATGGCGCAGTCACTGCTCCCCCAACCCAGCTTTTGCCATTGGCTCCTGTCCGGCTTATTGATCATGGCCACCTAGGGCTTGCCTGTTTTGCGCCTGTGTCACAGCACTGCGCCCGTACGCGCTACCTCACGCTAAGCAAAGCGCCTAGGTGCGTGCATAAAAAAACGCCCGGCCAACTAGGCCGGGCGTTACTTGTGTATGCCGCTCTGAGCAGGTTTACAGCGTCGAGAAGTCAAACGACTCCAGGAACTTCGTGGTGAAGTTACCGGCCTTGAAATCCTCGTTGTCCATCAGCTTCAGGTGGAAGGGAATGGTGGTTTTGATGCCTTCCACCACGAACTCCGACAGGGCGCGCTTCATTTTCACCACGCACTCCTCGCGAGTTTGCGCCACGGTGATGAGCTTGGCAATCATCGAGTCGTAGTTCGGCGGAATCTGGTAGCCCGCATACACGTGGGTATCCACGCGCACGCCGTGGCCGCCGGGGATGTGCAGCACCGTGATTTTGCCGGGCGAAGGGCGGAAGTCCTTCGTGGGGTCTTCGGCGTTGATGCGGCACTCCATGGCGTGCAGCTTGGGCATGTAGTTTTTGCCCGAAATCGGAATACCGGCCGCTACCTTGATTTGCTCCTTGATGAGGTCGAAGTTGATTACCTCTTCCGTCACGGGGTGCTCCACCTGAATGCGGGTGTTCATCTCCATGAAGTAGAAGTCGCGGTTCTTGTCAACCAGGAACTCGATGGTGCCCACGCCTTCGTAGCCGATAGAGGCAGCGCCGGCAATGGCGGCCTGGCCCATTTTCTCGCGCAGCTCCGGCGTCATGAAGGGCGAAGGCGCTTCTTCAACCAGCTTCTGGTGGCGGCGCTGAATGGAGCAGTCGCGCTCCGAAAGGTGGCACACAGTGCCAAACTGGTCGCCGGCGACTTGGATTTCGATGTGGCGGGGTTCCTCCACAAACTTCTCCAGGTACACGCCGTCGTTGCCGAACGCGGCTTTGGCTTCGGTGCGGGCGTCGTTCCAGGCTTTCTCGAACTCCTCTTCGCTCTTGATGATGCGCATGCCGCGCCCACCGCCGCCGGCCGTAGCCTTCAGGATAACCGGGTACTTGATTTCGAGCGCTACCTTTTTGCCTTGCTCCAGCGAATCGAGCAGGCCATCGGAACCCGGAATGGTGGGTACGCCGGCCTTCTTCATCGTGTCCTTAGCCGAGGCTTTGTCGCCCATGGAGTTGATCATCTCCGGCGAGGCCCCGATGAACTTGATGCCGTTTTCGCGGCAGATGCGCGAGAACTCCGCGTTTTCCGACAAGAAGCCGTAGCCCGGGTGAATGGCATCGGCGTTCGTGATTTCGGCGGCGGCAATCAGGTTCGGAATGTTCAGGTACGAGTCGCGCGAGGGCGCCGGCCCGATGCACACGGCTTCGTCGGCGAAGCGCACGTGCAGGCTTTCCTTATCGGCGGTCGAGTAAACAGCCACCGTCTTGATGCCCATTTCGCGGCAGGTGCGAATTACGCGAAGCGCAATTTCGCCGCGGTTGGCAATGAGTATTTTCTTGAACACAGTTCGTTGAGAATTATGAATTAAGAATTATGAATTATGAATTACCCAAACCAACCGGGAGCACCTGGCAAACGGGCTGCCTGTCAATTCACAATTCATAATTCATAATTCATAATTAGCCAGATTACATCGGCTCGATGAGGAACAGCGGCTGGTCGTACTCCACGGGCGAAGCGTTGTCGACCATTACTTTCACGATGCGGCCGCGTTGCTCGGCTTCAATCTCGTTGAAGAGCTTCATGGCTTCGATGATACAAATCACCTGACCCTGCTCTACCACGTCGCCCACGCCTACGAAAGGCGGGTTGTCGGGGCTGCTCGAGCGGTAGAACGTGCCAATCATCGGGGCCTTCAGCGCTACGGTGTTGCTGGCGGCCGGAGCCTCGGCGGGCGCAGCGGCCGGAGCGGCCGCCTGTGGGGCCGGAGCGGCTACCGGAGCAGCCTGCGGAGCCGGTGCCGCAGCCGGGGCGGGGGCATGCTGCGCGGGGGCGCCGCCTACGCTCAGCACTTTGGTGTTGGGCTCGCGCTGTACCGAGATTTTAAACTCCTCGGTTTCGATGTTGACTTTGTTCAGACCCGACTTCGCGATGAAGTCGATCAGCTCTTGCAGTTCTTTGGCTTTCATGGCAGCGGGGGAGGGCTTTTGCGGCACCTTGTCCTTATTTGACTCTTTCGACATAAGTGTAGTCGCGGGTGTCGACGCGGATTTTCTGGTCTTGATCGATGAACAGCGGTACCTGGATGCGGGCGCCCGTTTCCACGATGGCCGGCTTCAGGGTGTTGGTAGCCGTGTCGCCGCGCAGGCCCGGCTCGGTGTAGGTAACCACCAGCTCAACAAAAGCGGGTAGTTCGGCCGTGAGGGGCTGTTCGGTTTCGGCGTGGAACAGGATGGTTACTTCCTGGCCTTCCTTCATCAGGTCGGCAAACGGCACCATGGCTTCGGGCAGGGTTACCTGCTCAAAGCTGCTGTTGTCCATGAAGTTGTAACCGTAGTCGTCTTTGTACAGGAATTGGTGGGGGCGCTGCTCTACGCGGGCGGTTTCAACTTTTACACCTGCGTTAAAGGTGTTGTCGATAACCTTACCGGTTTTGATGTTGCGCATTTTGGTGCGCACAAAAGCAGGGCCTTTGCCCGGCTTTACGTGCTGGAATTCCGTGATGACGTGCAGGTCGCCGTTGTAGTTAAGAACGAGACCATTGCGAAAATCCGCGGTGGTTGCCATTGCTGGGGAAAGAAATGTGGGAAATCGAGGTGTTGTGTGGAGAGGCCGGATGGAAACTCCGGATTTTGTACCAACTGCTTAAGTAGCAGTTACTAGGTGTTTTGGATGGAAACAAAACGTGCCGACCCGTTGAGTGGCGGGGCGGCACGTCGGGGGTGCAAGTATAGGAGTTTTCCGCGTCAGGCCGCCCTAGGTCAGGCGTTCTGTGGATCGGGCTTGGGGTCGTAGGCCCATTTCAGGTACAACGAGCCCCAGGTGAAGCCGCCCCCAAACGCCGCGAAAATCAGGTTGTTTCCTTTGCGCAACTGGCTTTCGTAATCGGCCAGGCACAGCGGAATGGTGGCGTTGGTGGTGTTGCCGTACTTCTGAATGTTCAGCATCACCTTATCGGCCCCGATGCCTACGCGCTGCGCCGTGGCATCAATGATGCGCTTGTTGGCCTGGTGTGGCACCAGCCAATCGATGGTATCGGGGGTGAGGCTGTTGCGCTCGGCCACCTGGGCGGCAACATCGGCCATGCCTTTCACGGCGAACTTGTAAACCGTTGCGCCTTCCTGGTACACGAAATGCTCACGGTTGGCAACAGTTTCGGCAGACGGCGGACGGCGCGAGCCACCGGCTTTCTGGTGCAGGAACGGCTCACCCGAACCATCGGAGTGCAGTTCCTGATCGAGCAGACCTAGGCCGTCGGTATTTGGTTCGAGGAGCACGGCCCCGGCGCCGTCGCCGAAGATGATGCAGGTGGCGCGGTCGGAGTAGTCGACGATGCTCGACATCTTGTCGGCGCCTACCACAATTACCTTACGGTAGGTACCGGCCTTGATGAACGAAGCGCCGGTGGCCAGGGCGAACAGGAAGCCCGAGCAGGCCGCCTGCATATCGAAGCTGAAGGCTTTGCTGAGGCCTACGGCCGCCGAAATGATGTTGGCCGTTGCCGGAAACACTAGGTCGGGGGTGGTGGTGGCGCAAATCAGCAGGTCAATATCCTCGGGACGGGTGCCGGTTTTTTGCAGCAACTGCTCAACGGCTTTGATGCCCATCACCGAGGTGCCTTGGTTTTCACCTTTCAGGATGCGACGTTCGGAGATGCCCGTACGGGATTGAATCCATTCGTCGTTCGTCTCAACAAGGGTTTCGAGCTCCTTGTTGGTCAGGACGTAATCGGGTACGTAGGCGCCTACGCCGGTGATGGCAGCGGTCAGCTTCATTGCAAAGGATTAAAAAGCGGCGGAGAGAAACTGGCAAGTAAAACGGCCGCCAAGGTAACAAAAAGTCCGGCCCTCAGGGCCGGACTTACAAGCGAATTTAATTCCGCATTACGATTTGAACGTGCTCTTGATTTGCTCGGCAATGCCCGAGTGGGCCATTTGGTAGCCTTGCAGCAGCATGTTGCAAATGGCCAAGGGCGTGCTTACGCCGTGGCCAATAATAGCGTTGTCGTTGATACCCAGAATGGGCGACCCGCCTACCGACTCGTAATTAAACTTGTCGAAGAAGGGGTCGTGCATGTTGCGGTCAGCCAGCAACTCGTACACCGACTCGGCCATTTTCAGCACAACGTTGCCCGTGAAACCGTCGCACACAATCACGTCGGCTTTGTCGTTGAACAGGTCGCGTCCTTCGATGTTGCCGATAAAGTGAATGTGGGGGTTTACTTTCAGCAGCTGGTGCGCCTGCTGCGTGAGGGTAGTGCCTTTGCCTTCTTCCTCGCCTAGGTTCATGAGGCCCACGGTGGGCTTCTCAATACCCAGCACGTACTGCGCATACAGCGAACCTAGCTCGCCGAATTGCTCCAGCATTTCGGGCTTGCATTCGGCGTTGGCACCTACGTCGAGCATAATGCCAAAGCCGCCGTGCTCCTTCGGAACGAAGTTGGCAATGGCGGGGCGCAGTACACCGGGTACGGGCTTAACGCTGAACATGGCGCCCACCAGCATTGCGCCCGTGTTGCCAGCCGAGCAAAAAGCCTCTACCTCGCCGGCGTGCAGCATCCGGTAACCTACGGCAATGCTCGAGTCCTGCTTTTGTTGGTAGGCTTTGGCCGGGTGCTCACCCATCTGGATGATTTGGGAGGCGTTTACCAGCTCCAGTGCGGCAGCGGCTTCGCCGTGGGCCTCCAATAAGGGCCGCACGGCCTCTTCCTGGCCAATGAGCACGATATGGGCCTTGCCGGCCAGCTTTGCAGCGGCCAGTACGGCGCCGTCCACGGCAGCTTGAGGGGCGAAGTCGCCCCCCATTGCGTCGAGGGCTATTTTCATGAAAGCAGAATGAAGAACAGTCGGCGGTTATAACTGAAACCGGCGGCCGAATGTCGGCCGCCGGTCAGGAAGGAGAGGCTAGGTTATTCCTCGTCGGTTGAAGCGGCGGCCGAAGCTACGGGAGCGTAGTTCTTAACCGCGATTTTACCGTTGAGGTACAGGTCACCGTCCACTACGTAAGCGCGGTGGCGCAGGTGCAGTTCGCCAGTGGTTTGGCAAACAGAAACTGCTTTAGCGTCGAGTTTGTAGTGGGTGCGACGCTTGTCGCGGCGAACGGCGGAGACGCGTCGTTTGGGGTGTGCCATGAGTGAAAGTGGGTATTAAAACAAAAAGAAAAGTGTCAGCAGGAAAAACTAGTTGAGGTTGCGCAGCGCGTTCCAGCGTGGGTCGCCGGCATCCTCGTCGTCATCGTCGTCGTCGGACGCATTGCCCGTCGAGTAGATGAGCTTGGCGTCGGCGTCGGGGTTTTCGTCGGGCTCGTCCTGGAAGCGCGGGTGCAGCTTCTTCATCGGAATAGCCAGCCCGATGTAATCGAAAAAGTGCTGAGCCAGGGGCAGCGTCTGCGTATCGGGCGTGATTTGCAGCACATCCTCGTCGAGCTCGGCCTCGTGGTCGCCGAAGCGCACCAGCAGTTGGTGCGTCACGTCGATGGGCTGATCGTACTCGTCGAGGCTCCGGTCGCAGATGAGCTTCACGGTGCCTTGGATGTGGATATCGAGCACGATGCGCTGCGCGGTTTTATCGAGCGTCACATCGGCCCGCAGCTTGCCGTCCGGAATCAGCGTCTGGTCGAATTGCTCGAAAAAGTCCGTGCCCAGGTCGAAAACGTACTCGTGCGTTTTCTCGCTAAGCGCGGCTATTTGCAAATCGTATTGCGTGTCCTTTTTCACGGGTTGCTTTTTAGCAGGCGGCAAAACTAGCTATTATTTGCCGCACAGGGAATGAAACAGTGGCTTTTAGGCTGAAATCAGGCCTTCTTGAGAATGAACTCGGGGCTGATTCCAAGGCGTTCGTAGAGCTTCTTGGCGAGGTCGAGCGTTACGCGGCGTTTGCCGCTGAGAATCTGCGACAAGCGCCCGGCAGGCACTTCCAAGAGCTCGGCCAGCTCCTTTTGCTTTAGCCGCATCTGCTGCCGCTTCAGCTCGATCATGTCGGCTAGGGTGGCGGGCAGAGTAGGAATTGGCATCAGGCCAAGCTGGTCTTCGTACGCGTCGATGGCAACTACCAGCTCCCGAAATTCTGCTTCCAAGGCCTCGTTGCCCTCAAAACCGGCTGCTACCAAAGCGTCGAGCCGACGCAGCGCAGCTTTGTATTCTGAAGGGTTGTTGAGCGTCATGGAAAAGTAAATCGAGAGAAAGAAGCAATGACCACCTAGGGCACTCAGTCTTTCCGAATGCAAAGGTGGGGAGAAAATTGCAAATCGAAAAATTAAGTTTCGATTTTGGAAAGTTTATTTCGTGCAGGGAAAAGAAAAGCCCCGCTGATCAAATTCAGCGGGGCTTGCGGAAACGTTTCGAAACAGGGAGTGCGCCAGCCACAAAGTGCCCTGGGTGTCCGGTCTTACTTGGTGGCTAACTGCTTATCGGCCGCGCGGTTACGCACCAGGTCGCAGGCCAGGTACAGCGCTTCGCGGAAGGAAGTAGGATCGGCCGCGAATTTGCCGGCCAGTCCGTACGCCGTGCCATGGTCGGGCGAGGTGCGAACCACGGGCAAGCCCGCCGTAAAATTCACCCCACGTTCGAAGGCAATGGTTTTGAACGGGATGAGCCCTTGGTCGTGGTAGAGCGCCAACGTGGCATCGAACTGCTGGTACTGCCGCGTGCCGAAGAAGCCATCGGCCGGGTAGGGGCCGTACACCAGCTGGCCCTCGTTGAGAAACTGCTGAATTACCGGCTGCACCAAATCCTGCTCCTCGCGGCCAAGCAAGCCGTTTTCGCCGGCGTGGGGGTTCAGGCCCAGCACGGCTACCCTAGGTTTCTGAATACCGAAATCCTGGCGCAGCGAATGCAGCAACATCCGCAGCTTGCCGGTGAGCACCTCGGCGGTAAGGCGGGTAGGGACATCCTTCAGCGGAATGTGGCCGGTAGCGGTAGCTACGCGCAGGTTGTCGGCCACCAAAAACATCAGGCTGTCGTTGTTGGTGCTGAAGTGGTGCGCCAGAAACTCGGTGTGGCCCGGGAAGTTGAAGCCTTCGCCCTGGGTGTTGTCTTTGCTGATCGGGGCGGTAACCAATGCATCGATCAGTCCGGCCTTCAAGTCGTTGGCCGCAGCAATCAGCGATAGACGAGCGGCCCGGCCCGAAGCTTCGGTGGGTTGGCCGGGCGTCAGCGCAAAATCTTCGTCCCAGCAGGTAACGGCGTTTATCTTGCCGGCCACGATGTCGGCCGCCTCGCGCACCTGGCGGAAAGCCAGCGGGGTGTGGTTTTTATCCTGCGGAAAATCGTCGAAAAGCGTAGCGGCCGTGCCGTACACTACCGGCGTGCAGAAACGCAGGATGCGCGCATCCTGCAGCGTGCGGTAGATGATTTCCGGACCGATGCCGGCCAGGTCGCCGGTACTAATGCCAATGCGGGGAAGCATTTTGGGAAGGAGGGTTAGACGGAAAACTCCCCTCCGCAGTTGAGGAGGGGATGCCAGGCCGCAGGCCTGGCTGGGGTGGTCGAAGGCGTTCGGGCCGTTGGGGCCGACAGAATGATTTTGCTGCTGGGTCGTTCAACATCAGCAACGATTGTCAACCACCCCCGTTGCGCCGGTGGCGCAACATCCCCTCCTCAGCTGAGGAGGGGAGTTTTTTGGGCGGCTACAGGCGGCTCGTCAGGAATGAGTACAACAGCCGCACGGCCGTGCCGGTGCCGTTTTTACCGCGGTACGAGTCGGGGGCGGTGAGGAAAGCGGGGCCGGCAATGTCGAGGTGAATCCAGGGGTAGCCTTCGGTAAAGCGCTCGAGGAACTTGCCGGCCGAAATGGCGCCGGCTTCGGCTTTGCCCAGGTTGTTGATGTCGGCAATATCGCTCTTGATGTGCTCGGCGTACTCGTCCCACAGCGGGAACTCCACAATGCGCTCGTGCGTGCGGCGGCCTGCGGCAGCCAGCTCGCGCATTACGTCTTCATCGGCAGTGCCCATAGCTACAATGCCTTCCTTGCCGATAGCCCGGGCCGCGGAGCCCGTAAGCGTAGCTGCGTCGATTACGAGTTGGGGCTCGTATTTCTTGGCGAAGTGCAGCGCATCGGCCAAAATCAGGCGGCCTTCGGCATCGGTGTTGAGCACTTCTACTGTGAGCCCGCTGTGCATCGTGAGCACGTCGCCGGGGGCGTAGGCGGGGCCGCCGGGGCGGTTGTCGGTAGCGGGTACGAGGGCAATTACGTGCAGCGGCACCTGGTTTTTGGCCAAGGCATACATTACGCCCGTCATGGCAGCGGCGCCGGCCATATCGCACTTCATCATGTCCATCGAAGCGGGCGTGGGCTTCAGGCTCAGGCCACCCGTATCGAACACCACGCCTTTGCCCACCAGCACGAAAGGCTTTTCGTTGCGGGCACCCTCGGGCTTCCACTCCATAATGGTGAAAGTGGGCGGCTCGGGGCTGCCTTGGTTTACGGCCAGCAAACCACCCATGCGCAGCGCTTCGATGCGAGCCTGGTCGAGGATTTCGGTGTGGTAGCCGGCGTCTTCGCCCGCGGCGGCCATTTGCTCGGCAAACATGGTAGCCGTGAGCTTATTCTGCGGCATGTTCACGAGGTCGCGGGCAAGCGTAACACCCAGGAGCAGGTTCTCCAGCTCGCGCACCTTGGTTTCCTCCTCGTTCACCAGCACCACCCGGAACAACTCGGGCGCTTGCTTCGATTTCTCGTCGGTTTTGTAGCCCTCAAACTGATACGCCGTGAGGTACAAGCCCTCGGCCAACGACAAGGCGGCTTGCTTATCGGCCGAGAGGTTGAGGATGTGCAGCTCCTTTACGCGAGCGGTTTTTAGCTTGGCGTGCAGCTGGTTGCCGCTACGGCGCAGTTGTTCGGCGTTGAGGTCGGCGGTTTTCTTATCGGCTGCCACTACCACGTACACCCGGTGGGTGTAGAGGTTCACCGCAAATAGCTTTTCATCGGCAGCAAGCTGCGCGTTGGCGTAGGTAAGGGCGGCTTCGGGTAGTTCAGGGGCTTGGCTCGGCAGGGCTTTGGTGCCAGCGGGCAAAATCAGAACAACGTCGGCAGTGCCCTGGGGCAGCGCAGCAGCGGTGGCGAGGTGTAGTGGCATAGGGGGAAATCTAGCTTTGGCGCGCAAGTTATCGGGTTATGCGTTACCGGCCGCGCCTCGGGTTCGGCAGCCCCGGCGGGGCTTTCGTACTTTTGCCGGCCAATCCTATACGCGAAGCTTGCCTTCGTGCCCATGCCTGTGGAACGCGTCACCCCGAAAAAGCACCTAGGCCAGCACTTTCTGGCCGATCTGAACATCTCCCGCCGAATTGCCGAATCGTTGCAGCTGCCTGATGGCGTGCGCCACGTGCTGGAAGTGGGCCCCGGCATGGGCGTGCTGACGCAGTTTTTGCTGGAGCGCACGGCCGACTACGAAACCACGGTAATTGAAATCGACCGCGAATCGGTGGCCTACCTGCAGCAGCACTTTCCGGCGCTGGAGGGGCGCATCCTGTCGGCCGACTTTCTGCGGCAAGACCTAGGCCAACTGTTCCCCGACAAGCCCCTGGCCGTTATCGGCAACTTCCCCTATAACATCAGCTCGCAGATTTACTTTAAGGTGCTGGAGCACCGCCAGCAAGTGCGCGAGTGCGTGGGCATGATTCAGAAGGAAGTAGCCGAACGCATTGCCGCCAAGCCGGGCTCCAAAACGTACGGCATTCTGAGTGTGCTGGTGCAGGCTTTTTACGACACCGAATACCTGTTTACGGTGGGGCCGCACGTGTTTGTGCCGCCGCCCAAGGTGCAAAGCGCGGTGCTGCGCCTCACGCGAAACCAGGTACAGCAGCTTGAGTGCGACGAAAAGCTGTTCTTTCAGGTAGTAAAGCAAGCCTTTAACACCCGTCGCAAAACCCTGCGCAACTGCCTCAAGCCAATGGGTATGCCGGCCGAGGCCATGACGGATGCCATCTTCGACAAGCGGGCCGAGCAGCTGAGCGTGCAGGACTTTATCGGCCTGACGCAGCGCGTAATGGCGGCGCGCAGCGCCTAGGTTGCGCACAAGCGTACTTTCGTTCGTAGTTCCACCAAGTCGAGTTTGCCGTGATACGTTGCCTGGTAATTGATGAAATGCATTCCTCGCTTAAAAGCCTGTTGCGCGAGGTAGGAGTGCAGATCGATTACGAACCCGATTTATTGCCCGCCGAGGTGCCCGCTGCCTTGGCCGAAAAGCCCTACGAAGGGCTGATTGTGCGCTCCAAGGTGCGCGTGACGGCCGAGCTGCTGCGCCACGGCAAACACCTGCGCTTCGTGGCCCGGGCCGGCGCCGGCGTCGACAACATCGACGTGGCGGCGTTGGAGGCGGCCGGCATCTCGCTCATCAACGCCCCCGAAGGCAACTCCCAGGCCGTGGGCGAGTTTGCGGTGGGTTTGCTGCTGAGCCTGCTGCGCAAAGTAGCCTCGGCCGATGTGGAGGTGCGCCGCGGCGAGTGGCAGCGCGAAGCCAACCGCGGCTACGAGCTGCAGGCCCGCACCGTAGGCATTATCGGCTGCGGGCACATGGGGCGCAGCTTTGCGCGCTGCCTGCGCGGGTTTGGCTGCGAGGTGCTGGGCTACGACAACGACCCCGCCGTGCAGCCCACCGACTACCTGCCGTTGGTTTCGCTCGAGGAGCTGCAGCAGCGTTGCGACGTGCTGAGCGCGCACATCCCGTACTCGGCGGCCAACCACAACTTCATCAACGAAGCGTTGCTGCGCGGTTTCCGGCGGCCCTTGTGGTTGCTGAACACGGCCCGCGGCGAAGTGCTCGACCACGCCGCCCTGGTGCAGCTGCTGCGCGAAGGCAAGCTGCGCGGCGCCGCCCTCGATGTGCTCGAAAACGAACGCCTGGGTGCGCTCAAGCCCGAGCAGCAGGCCCGCTTCGAGTACCTGCGCAAGGCCAGCAACGTGGTGCTCACGCCGCACGTAGGCGGCTGGACGCACGAGTCGTACCACCGCATCAACGACGTGCTGGCGCGCAAAATTGAGGCGTTCCTGCGCAGCGCGTAGCTGGCCCGCACAAAGCAGCTGCGCGCTACCTAGGGCACGTAGCTGCCGAGCTGGGTTTGCGAGGGGCTCTTGCGCACAGTGGTTGCCGTTTCGTATATTTGCTGATGCCTGTTCGGGAGAACGGCCGGCACCGCCGGCCGTTCTCCTTGTTTTTTTACCTGTTTGCCCACCACTCATTGTCATGGCTGTCAACTATTATACCCCCGAAGGCTTGCAAAGGCTGAAGGATGAACTGCAGGATCTGAAAATCCGCGGCCGGGCCGAGGCAGCCCGCCAGCTGGCGGAAGCACGCGACAAAGGTGACCTGAGCGAAAACGCGGAGTACGACGCGGCCAAAGAAGCCCAAGGCCACCTCGAGCTGAAGATTTCGAAGTTGGAGGAGGTTATCGGCAACGCCCGCATCCTCGACGAAACCAACCTCGATACCAGCAAGGTGCTCATCATGAGCAAAGTGAAGCTGAAGAACCTCAAGAACAACGCCGTGCTCGACTACGTGCTGGTTGCTGAAGAGGAAGCTAACCTGGCCGCTGGTAAAATCTCGGTGAAGTCGCCGATTGGCAAAGGTTTGCTGGGCAAATCGGCCGGCGACGTGGCCGAAATCACCGTGCCCGCCGGCAAGCTGCACTTCGAGATTCTGGAGGTTTCGCGTTAAGCAACTCAGCTGCATTGCCCTGGGTGGTGCAGCCCCTACATAATGGCATTTGCGAGGCGCGGCTGGTCTGGGAAGACCGGCCGCGTTTTTTTGCGCCCGTTGGGTAGCGGTGCCGCGCCTAACGCCGGAAACTTCCTAGCTTCACCGCGACGGGCCATTCGGCTCGTATCACGTGTCATCCGTTATAAAACGCCCGAAAATGCCGTCTATTTTCTCCCGCATTGTGGCCGGCGAGCTGCCCGCCTACAAAGTAGTCGAGGACGAACACCACCTGGCTTTTCTCGACATCACGCCCCTGGTAGAAGGCCACACGTTGGTAATTCCCAAGCGCGAAGTTGATTACATCTTCGATTTGCCGGCCGACGAGCTGGCTGCCCTGCACCAATTCGCGCAGCGCGTAGCCAAGGGCCTGAAGGAAGCCGTGCCGTGCCGCCGCATTGGGGTGGCCGTAATTGGCCTGGAGGTGCCGCACGCCCACATCCACCTGATTCCGATGCACCGCGTGTCGGACATGAACTTCGCCAACGAGAAAATTAAGGTGCGCGAAGAGCGCATGAAGGAGTTGGCGGCGGCCATTTCGGCGAAGGTGACCGAAACGAGCGGCGGCGCCCTAGGTGCCCAACCGGCTTCGGCAGCCAGCCACCAGGCCCCGCAAACGGCCCAAGCCGACGGCGTTGCCGATGCAATGGTGGAGCAATTGCGCACCCTCACCGAAGGGCTGTATTTCATGAGCGAGTCGGAGTCGGTGCTGACGCCCGTGAGCTATACCCTTCCTGCCGGGTTTCAGCTAAGCCCCGAAAACGTGTTGCCGCTGCTGGGCCACTCGCCGGCCGGCGCCAAAGTAGAAACCCAGGAGCTGACGTACTTTCTGCGCAACCACACCGCCGACCAGGGCGTGCTCGGCAACGTGGAGCTGGCCAACCGCTTTAAGGCCCTGCAAATGTTTATGAAGCAGGAGCTCGAAGACACGCAGGTGTACCGCGTGGGCAGCGGCTCGCAGATAGAGGCGTACGCCCTGGGCAAGACCTCCGAAGGCAAGCTGGCAGGCTTCAAAACCATCCTTATCGAGACCTAAACCCAACCCGACAGGCTGCGCCCCTAGGTGCTGGCTACTCGGTAGTAGTTGAACAACCGCCCCGGCCGGAACACCCGCTTTTGGCGACACTCCGCTATTTGCCTTAGCCCAACGCAAGCGCAAAAAGCCCGACGTGCAGAAGCCAATGTTCCGGCCGGGGCGGTTTTGGTGCTGTATTTCCTTTATCCCTTATTCATGATTCGTAATCTATTGCGGCGTTTGCCTCTTCTGGCAGCGGTGCTTATGCTGAGCCACGCGGCGCTTGCCATCAAGCCGCTGCGCAAGTATTACCAAACGCCCGATTCGGTAGGCATGGCTTACCAGCCAATCCGCATCAGCACCCCCGATAAGCTGCAACTGCAAGCCTGGGACTGCCCGCCCGCGGCGGGGCCCGATAAGCGCACCACCATTGTGCTGGCCAACGGCGACGCAGGCAACATGGGCGGCTGGGTGCACATGGCCAAGGAGCTAACCACCCAGGGCTACCGCGTGCTGCTATTCGATTACCGCGGTTTCGGCCAAAGCGACGAGTTTGCAATTGACCAGGAGCGCCTGTACTACAACGAGTTTGCCGACGACCTAGGCGCCGCACTGGCTTATGCCCGCCGGCAGCACCCGCGCAACCGCACCGGAATATTGGCATTCTCCATGGGCACCATCATGGCCACCAAAGTAGCCGCGCGCGAAAAGCTCGATTTCCTGATTGGCGAGGGCTACGTAGCCGACCCGATCTGGCACGTCGAGAATATCAAGCAGCTGAAGGACAAGACGGTTACCCTGCCGGCCGACGCCGAGCGGTACCAACAATTGCTGCCGCGTATAGGCTGCCCCATGCTGTTGGTGGCCGGCACTACCGATGCGTTTACGCCGTTGGCTCACTCGGAGCAAGTGGTAAACGCGGCTACCGGCAAGCAAGTACGCCGCTTGGTGAAGTTTGAAGGCGGCCACCTCCAAGGCTCGGCCAAGCTAAGCCAGCAGCGCTACGCCGATGCCTACGTGCAGATGATTAGTGATTTCATAACAGAAACTAGCTCGAAAGCCAAGCGGCGCAAAGCCTAAGCCCGCTTCTGCGTATGCTACCGGAAGCCAACCACGGCCTTGGTTGGGTTATTGCATGTGCGCGTGCAGCAACCCGTGGCTACCCAGCGTGTACCGATGAGCAACGTGCCCAACACCCCCAATGAGCTTGACCTGCAGGTGCCGCATGGGCTGCTGGGCATGCCGCGGTATTTGCGCATCAGTGGCAATGCGCTGAGTTACAGCGGCGGAAAATGGGTTGGCAGTAAGTCGTACGAGTGGCTGCTGAGCGAGGTGGCGGGCGTGCGCTTCGGGCATCAGCTGCTGGTGTTTTACCGCTACAAGTTTGGCAACAGCTACACCGTGGAGCTGCGCCACCAGTCGGGCGAGGTGCTGCGCATCCGGATGTACTCGTTTGATGCGGCCGAAGACGACGAGGATTGGGACCGGTACGAGCAGATACTGGCCGCCTTGGAACAGCCCGTTTTCGAGCGGCTCGAGGAGCACGCCCTGCGCAGCATCGGGGCCGGCGAAACGGTGCTGCTGGCCGGCGTGGCCGTAAATCACCGAGGGCTCAGCTGGGCCGTGGATCAGCAGCTCAGTTGGGCCGATTGCGACTTGCTGCAAACCCCGCATTCCTTTACGCTTAACTCGCGGCAAAACAGCCGTTTATTCACGACAATCAGCTATCAGCGCGAGTGGAACGCGGGGGTACTGCTGTCGGTTATTCAGGCGCTGCTAAAAAAACAGTCGGCCTCGTACTGTTGAGTTAACTAATTCAGATATTATTGCACTTTCATAAGTGTTTCGTTGTAATCATTAAGCGTACTGTACCTCTTTGTTTATGTTGAAAGCATTAGTTCTGGTGCTGAGCCTGGCGGCCTTCAGTGCAACCACCGGCCTCGCGCAGTCGGGCACCGCTGCCGGGGCACCGGCCGTGGCCGCCGCCCCGGCGGCTCCCAGCCCCGCCGAGGTAGAGGCCTTCATCAAGGCTCAAACCACCAAAGGCGGTGAGCTCGACTTTAGCCAGATGCTGGCGTCGCGCAAGCAAACCATGTTCCTGCACCAGGGCGCCATGTACAACAAGCAGGAGTACGCGCTGGTGCTGTGGGGTATGCGCGTAAAGGCCCTGGGCGTGCCCACTGCCGAAAAAGCCTGCGCCCTGTTTGCCGCTGCCAACAACCGCCCCATCAGCAGCGCCGAAAAACAGGCCCTGACCAGCGGTTTCGATAGCACCATCCGCGAATAACCGCTGGCGCCTCCATCATCAAAAAGCCCGAAACAGTACCAGCTGTTTCGGGCTTTTTGTTTGCGTGGCACCTAGGGCGGCTAGCGGGTTGGGCCGTTGTCGACGCGAGCCTCCAGGCGCTCCTGCACCTCGGAGGGCAGTTTGCTGAGCAAATCGAGGCCGGTGGCGTTTTCGATAGCGTCGACGCTGACGCGGTAGCGGCTCCAATCGGGGTTCACGGCGTTGTCGTTGGGCGTATCGATGGCCACGAGGCGGGCTTGGCCGCTGGCAATGCGCTGCAGATCGTTGCCGCCCTCGGGCAGCACCACCAGTACCTTCCACACGCGCTTGGGCACGGTTACGCGGCCTTGGTCGAGGGTGGTGGCGGGGCCGTTGGTGCCGGTGCCACCTTTGCCGTAGCTGCCCATCAGCACGTACACCTCGTTGCCGGCTTTCACCAGGTCGCGCGAGTACTCCTCCAGGCTGTTCCAGGTGCGCTGGTTGTTCATCGGCGCCTGCGGAATCATGTTGGTCATCAGGAAGGTAGCCGAGTTATCGTCCAAGTCGTAACTGCGGTCGGCGGAGGGGCAGTTGTGGCCGCGGTCGAAGCCTGAGCCTGAGTAGGAGCGGGGCGTAACCTGGTACCAGCCGCGGGGCAGGGCCGGGTCGGGGCGAAAATCGTCCTGGCGCGGGGCGGAGCCCATCCAGGCTTTGCTCAGGTGCCACATTACCCAGTTCGGAATGCCCCGGTCGCGCGAGTAGCTCAGCACAAACTGCGGCTTCTGCATCAGGTAGTTGTTGGGCGAGGCCGTGGGGTTGCTGGTGGCGCCGCTGGGGTTGCCTAGGTCGAGCGGGTTGTCGCGGCCCGAGGCAGCCGAGCTGGTGCGGCTTGGGGCCGGGGTAGCAACCGGGGTGCGGCTTGGTTGGGCCGGGCTGCTGGGCGATGTTGCCACGTTGGGCGCGCTGCCGCCGCGGTACGGCTCCACGGTAAAGTCGTCGATGTTCAGGCGGTCGTCGCCGCCGTCTACTTTCCGGATTTCGAGGCGCAGCGGGCCGGGGCGGTTTACCGCTACCTCGGTGGTGATGCCGGCGCCTTCTACTTTCACCTCGGTGCCTACGGGTTGCCAGGTGCGGCCACGGTCGTTGCTTAGCCACAGCTGCCAGCGCACCGAGCCATCGCGGCCGTAGCTGGCGTTGAACACGCGCACGCGGCCCGCGCCGCCGCCCAGGTCGAAGCGCATTTGGGCGCGGCCTTTGCCGCGGAGGCGCAGGGCTTTGGTGCCGTGTTTATGGTCTTGCTCAGAGGTGCCAATCAGCGCATCGTCGAGCAGCCAGGTGCCCGAAGTCAATTGCTCGTCGCCGCTGGCGTACGAGCCTTTGCTGCCGGCCTCGAACGTTTCGGTAAGGGTACGGGCCGTGCTCTGCACCGGCAAGGCAGTGGTTTCGGTGCTGGCATCAGGGTTAGCCTGAACAACGGCCGTGTTCGAAGCCGAATCATCGGACTTCTGGAGGCACGCGGCCAAAGCTCCGCTGAGCAGCAGGCCGGAAAGAAGGGGAGAGGCGGTAAGACGCATGAGCGAAGGTATCAAGGGAAAGCAACCCGGCAACTAGGCCGAGGCAGGCTTTGTGGCAGCCCAACCATATTACGCTAGGGCTGCGGCTGCCGATTGCCTAATTTGCGGCTTGGAGCAACGGGGTTATGGCAGTTTTATTCACAAGTCCGGTTCGTACGGCGCGGGTAGCCGTGGCGCATTTGTTTGCCACCGGTGCCTATCGCCCCGATACCAAACATGGCTTGTTGCACCTAGGGGTGCTGCCGCTGGAGCCCGGCGCCGAGGTGCAGCAATGGCTGCTCAACCCCGAGCGCGACTACTCGGCCGCCGTAAGCACCGCTAGCGGCGTAGCCAACGCCCGCGCCAAGGAAGCACCCACCTGGGCCGAAGTGGCCGCAGAGGCCCAAGCGGCCCTAGGTGCGTTCGATGCCTTGCTGATTATGGACCGCGCTGGGCAGTCCTCGCCCGAGCGGCTGTGGCTGGAGCAGCACGTGCTGGCCGGCATGGCCAAGCCACCCATGTGCGTGGGCCTCGATGAGCTGCTGGCGTTCTTTCTGCCTAGCGAAGTGCTCGACGATGCCGACGAGCTGCTCGAGAAGCTAGTGGTGCAGGATAAAGCCTTCAGCGAAAAGCTCGGCTACGCCAAGCGCAACGACGAGGGCGCCGTGCCCCAGCTGCCTTTTTTGCTGCACGCCATGCGCCGGGCAGTGCGCCGCGTGCTCGAGAGCTTGTTGCAGCCCCAAGGCCAACCCGGGCAGCAATGGCTACCCGGCTACACCCTGCTGGATGCGGTAATCAGCCTCGCCCCGCGCCGACCCGAGCTGCGCGCTTTTCGGCTGCTACGAGCCCTGGCGCAGCAACCCGATTGCTGCGACGACACCGCCCGCCGCGACAAGCCTAACGCCCCCAACCGCCTGCCGCTGCCACCGCCGCAACCCGCCTGGCCGCAGCCCGAGCAAATGGCGCTGCTCCTCAATAACTACCTGGCCCGTTGGCGCGACAAAGCCGACGACAGCGCCGCGCCCGAGCTGGGCCTAGGTGATGTATCGGAGCAGCAGGTAGAGGAGGCGTTCGAGCAGCTGGCCAAGCGCATGAGCAGCGGCAAGAGCACCTTTCAGCCGCGCCCGCAGCAGCTGGAGTTTGCCCGATTTGTGGCGCGTGCGGTGGGCCGCCGCGGTGCTTATGCCATTGAGGCCGGCACGGGTACGGGTAAAACGTTCGGCTACCTGGTGCCGTCGTTAGAGTACCTGCGCCACGCGCCTGAGGCCTTGGTGGTAGTGGCTACCTCTACCAAAAACCTGCAAGAGCAGATGCGCCAAGGCGAATTGCCGGCGCTGCTGCGCGAAGCCGATGGCTGCCGCACGGCCCGCTACAAAGCCATTCGTACGGCTACGCTCAAGGGCAAAAACTGCTACTTGTGCGTGGAGGCGCTCGGCCGGGCGTTCGACGATTGCCTGGGTCGCGGGGCTGAATGGCCGGCGGCGCTGGCGTGGTTTTACCTGGCCCTGCGCCTGCGCGACACCGAAGGCGAAATCGAAGGCATTGCCCGCCCGCTGAGCGCCCATCCGCAGCTCGGACCGGCATTGCGGCAGCTGCTGCGGCGCATAACCGCCGACCGCGCTTGCCGCCATGGCGCCTTGCCCGGCCGCAAAGCCTGCGTGTATCCGGCTCACCGCCTGCGGGCCGAGCAAGCCAATCTGCTCATCGTCAACCACCACAAATTAGCCTTGCTGCCGCCGAAAGTGGTGGAGCGAGCCACTGTGTGCATCATCGACGAGGCCGACCGCTTTCCGGATAACTTCCGCTCGGCGCTGGCCCGCAGCCTCGATGCCCGCGAGCTGCACGACGAGCTATTGGAGCCGTTGCTGCACGGCCAGCCAATGCCCAACCGAAACGCCCGCCAAACCGCTGAAGAACCCGAGGCCCCAACCAAAGCCCTGCGCCGCTCCGAGCCCTTCCTGAACCAGCTGCGTGAGCGGCTGCGCGACGAGGAAGAAGCCCTGTGGCGGCAAGTGCCCGTGGCCGATCAGCCCGGCCCCGACGATGCCAGTCGCGCCGCTTACGAGGCCGTTGAGGAAGCCCGCTTGGAGGAACTAGGGGCCAAGGTGGCGCTGCTCGAGCAAGTGGCCGAGCTGATGCGCGAAACCCCCGCAGCCCTCGACGCCCGCCAAACCGCCGATGCGGCCTGGATGCGCTACGCCATTGAGGCCGCGCCCTACCGCCGCCGCCAGGCCGTGCGCACCGCGCTGCACGCCCTTACCGAAGCCGCCGTGCCGTTGCAGGAGTCGTTGGTGGCCCTAGGTGCCGTGAGCAGTCAGTTTCAGAACAAGGGCGGGAGGCCGGCCGCATTACCGTTCCCGCTCGGCGAAACCCACTGGCACGACAACGTGCGCGTGGAGCAACCCGGCCGCGCGCCGCTGGTGCGGCCCTTCCACCGGGAGCTGGTGGCGGCGCTGCCCCCGCTGAGTGCCCCGCTCAAAACCTCGGCTAAGCACCTAGGGCAAGTGCGCCGGCACCTGGCCGTGGCCCTGAACATCAACCTGACCGAAGACGAAGACGGCGCGCCCATCAGCGACGACGACGATGCCGGCGCCAGCAACTACGACGAACGCCTGTGCCGCCGCACCGAGCGTTTCGCCGAAATAGCGGAGGGCCAGGCCGATGTGCTGGAGCGTTTGCTGGAAGAATTTCCGTGCCGCGAATTTGTGCCCGTGGTAGTGCGCGAGGCCGAAGCCAACGGCCTGGGTTGGCAGCTGGTGCGGCAGCCCTACGCCCTGTGGCCTTACCTGGGCGCCACACCTGACCCCGAAACCGGCGAGCCGCTTCAGCAAGCCCCCAACGAAACCTCCGAAGCGTACACCAAGCGCCTGCTGGCCGCCCGCGCTGCCTTGCGCCGCCTGAGCGGCGAGCCGGCTACGCCGCTGTTCGATCAGTTTCGGACGGTGGTATTTACCTCGGCCACGCTCTACGTCGAAAACCACCTGGGCTACTTCCGGCAGCTGCTCGATATGCGCGTACCCTTCGTGGCCGAGCAGCGCATCCTGCCCATTTTCGACTACGACAACCCCAAGGCCGAGCCGGTGCTGGGCGGCGTGCCTACGTACCTGCCCATGTTCCGGGCCAGCGCGCCGCCGCAGGAGCGCCGCGCCTGGTGCGAGGCCCAGCTGCGCACCTTGTTGCCGCTGCTGATTACGCTGGAAGGCCGCACGCTGGTGCTGTTTACCTCCAACGAGGAAATGCGCTACGCCGCCGATTGGCTGGAGCCCCGCCTGGCCGAGCACGATATTGAGCTGCTGATGCAAAACGGCGCCAGCCAGTGGGAAATCCGCCGTTTCCGGCGCGTCGAGCAAACCGTGCTCCTAGGTGTCGACCGCATGTGGACGGGCGTCGACTTTGCCGGGCCCACGTTGTCGCAGGTGGTGGTGTGGCGGTTGCCGTTTCCGTCGTTGGGCGAACCGCTCATCAGCCACCGCAAACGCTACGAGGCCGACGAAACTTTCTGGGGGCAGTTTTACCGGCCCGCCGCTCGCCTGAAGCTGCGGCAAGGCTTTGGCCGCCTGGTACGCCGTCAGCGCGACCGGGGCGCGTTCATCATCCTCGACCGCCGCGTGGCCGCTGCGTTTTATGCCGATGTGCTGGCGGAGTTCGAGCTGAAGGACTTCCAGCACTTCAGCTCGCCCGAGCGGCTGCTCGAGCAAACCACCGGCCCCTTGCTGCACCTGCTCCGGCTGGGCGAAGATTTTAAGCGGCGCGAGCTGAGCGTGGAGCGCTTGCTGGAGCTGAGCCGCGGCTGGTACCCCGAGCTGGTGTAGGAGCGAGGCAACGAAGTGGGTAAAACCCGCGTCGTTACGGCCCTTGCCGGGCTTGTTGCTCGAAATCCACCTAGGGCCCGCTACCTTGCTGCCCGCAATTCTACTCCCCACCGCACATGACCCCTCGTTACTCCCTGGCGCTGCTGGGCCTGGCCACGGCCGGCACGCTTGCCATGGCCAGCTGCCAAAGCCGCTCCGACAAACCCAACGACGAAGCCTCTACCGCCGATGTGGGCTTCGACCGCTACAAGCAGCGCTTCGTCGATTCGCTGTGGTACTACAACCCTGGCTGGGCCTCGTCGGTGGGCTACCACAAGTACGACTCGTTGCTGGTGATACCTACGGCCGGCCGCCGGCAGCAGGAGGCCCGGGCCTACGACCGGTGGCTGCAAGAGCTGCGCGGGTTTGAGCTGGAGAAGCTGTCGGTAAACAACCAGACCGACTACCAGCTGATGCGCAATATGCTGCAATCGTCGCGGTGGTACGACGACACGCTGCGTACCTGGCAGTGGAACCCCGCGCAGTACAACCTCAGCGAGCCGGTGGCCGAAATCCTGAACGGCCGCTACCAGCCCCTCGACCGCCGCCTGCGCAGCATCTCGCTGAAAATCAGCCGCGCCGCCGAGTTCTACGAAGCCGCTAAGAGCAACCTGAAGAACCCGACTAAGGAGCACCTCGAGCTGGCCATACTGCAGAACCGCGGCGGGCTGGAGGTATTCGGCAAGGCGCTGCAGGATTCGATTGCCCGCTCGGGCCTGAAGGAAACCGAGAAAGCCGAGCTGCGCACGCGCATCGGCACCACGCGCATGGCCATCGAGAGCTACATCGGCTTCCTCGATAAAGACCTACGCCCGCAGGCCACGCGCAGCTTCCGCATCGGCAAAGCCTTGTTTGATCGGAAGTTCTACTACGACATTCAGTCGAGCTCCACGGCCGACCAAGTCTACCAGAAAGCCCTGGCCCATAAGCAGATGTTGCTGCGCGACATGGGCATGCGTGCCACCCGTTTGTGGCCGAAGTACTTCGCCGGGAAACCCATGCCCGCCGATACGCTCACGCGCATTCGGGAGGTAATCGGCAAGCTGTCGGCGGTGCACACCACGCCGCAGGGTTTTGTGGATGCCGTGAAGCAGCAGATTCCGCAGCTCGTGAAGTTCGTGGACGAGCATAAGCTGCTGACGCAGGACCCCAGCAAGCCGCTGGTGGTGCGCGAAACGCCCCTGTACATGCGCGGCAGCGGGGCGGGCGCGTCGGTATCGGCCCCTGGCCCCTACGACAAAGGCGCCAACACCTACTACAACGTGGAGCCGATTGTGGACTGGAAACCCGAGCAGGCCGAAAGCTACCTGCGCGAGTACAACCAGTACACGCTGCAAATCCTGAACATTCATGAGGCCATTCCGGGCCACTACACGCAGCTGGTGTACGCCAACCAGTCGCCCAGCATCATCAAGGCTGTGCTCGGCAACGGCGCCATGATTGAGGGTTGGGCCGTGTACTCGGAGCGCATGATGCTGGAAAGCGGCTACGGCAACAACTCCGACGAAATCTGGCTGATGTGGGACAAATGGAACATGCGCGTAACGCTCAACACCATTCTCGACCACCTGGTACACGTGGGCAACATCTCGGAGCAGGACGCCGTGCAGATGCTCGTGCGCGACGGATTTCAGGAGCAGGCCGAAGCCACCAACAAGTGGCGCCGCGCCACGCTCAGCCAGGTGCAGCTGAGCTCGTACTTCACGGGCTACACCGAGATTTACGACTTGCGCGAAGAGCTCAAGAAGAAGCAAGGCAAAGACTTCGACCTGAAAGCCTTCAACGAGCAGTTCCTGAGCTACGGCAGCGCCCCGGTGAAATACATCCGCGAGATGATGCTGAAAAAGTAAGCTGCCCTAGGTAGCAAACAAGCCCGGCGCAGTGGCTGCCAGCCACTTGCGCCGGGCTTTTTGCTGCACTTTACCAACCCGTAGGGCAGCGCGTACTGCCTGCCATCGCAGCAGCCACATTTTAAGTTGCCTGCATTTTGCTTGGCCGCATTTCCGACGCTGTGCGTATAGCCCCCAACCACTGCCATACTACTCACTACCTAGGGCTGACCAAATGACTATTTTCGACACCGACGATACTGGCCTGCGCACCCTTATTCACGATCATCTGAAGGTATTTGCAAAGTTCACCTCCTCGCGCGACTGCGAAGTGTGTGAGCTGCTCTCGCCGCATTTCGAAAAATTTGCCCAGGAGGCCGCGTACGAGGGCATCTACTTTATCCGGCTCGATAGCGACCAGAACCCCGTGGCCCGCAAGCTGATGAACGAGCGAGTAGCGCCGTTCTTCGTGTCGTACTGCCAGGGCCGCATGATTGAGTGCGACACCCGAAGCACCGATGGCGAAGTGCGGGAGCAACTGGATCGGCTGCGGGCCTTTATGCCAATACCAGGTGTGTAAAGCCACTTTGCTGCGCCGATGCAGCCCAACTTTCGGCTAGTTTCGCGGCCGTGTTCTTCGTCCTTTCCAAGCTTCTCGATTTTGTATTGGAGCCCGCACTGTGGCTCGTGTTGCTGCCCGTTGCGGCACTGGTTACGCGTTCGGCTCGGTGGCGCTACCGGCTGCTGGTGGCGGCCACCGTCCTAGGTGTCGTGTTCACCAACCCGGCCCTGAGCAACGAGTTGCTGCGCTGGTGGGAGCTGCCGCCCGTGCGCCTCTCACAGCTAGCGCCGCAACCGTACGATGCGGCCGTGCTGCTCACCGGTGTAACGGAGCCGCGCAACGGCCCCGCCGACCGCGTGTACCTGGGCCGCGGCGCCGACCGTTTTACCAACGCGCTTTGGCTGTACCGGGCCGGCCGCGCCAAGCGCATCATCATCAGCGGCGGCTCGGGTAGCCTGCGCCCCAAGCCCGGCACGCGCACCGAAGCCCAGGACCTAGCCGTGCTGCTGCGCCTTGCCGGGGTGCCTAGCCAGCACATTTGGCTGGAAACCCAAAGCCGCAACACCCGCGAAAACGCCCGAAATACCCGTGCGTTGCTCCAGCAGCGCTTGCCCCAAGGGCAGCCGCGCCTGCTGCTGGTTACCTCAGCTTTTCACCAGCGGCGCGCCCTGGGTTGCTTTAGCAAAGCCGGGCTGCAGGTAACGGCTTTTCCGGCGGGTTACCTGACGGCGCAACGCGAAGCCACACCTGCCTACTGGCTGCTGCCCAGCTCCGAGGCGCTGCAGCAGTGGAGCGTGCTGCTGCACGAGGTAGCGGGCTACGTGGTGTACCGGCTGCTCGGTTATGCTTGATGCGCAACTTAAAATACCCGTAAGTGCCGCGCCGCCGTTGCTGCCTCTTAAGTGGGCAGCAACGGCGGCGCGGCTTGTTTTCAGCGGAAGCTTTCGTGCTTACTCCGCGAGGTTCTTCGGTGCTTCGGGCTTTTCGCCGGCAACCCAAATGCTCTTTTGGTTCACGAATTCCTTGATGCCCAGGTGCGAAAGCTCGCGGCCGTAGCCCGACTTCTTTACGCCGCCAAACGGCATTTCGGGCGACGATTTCACCAGGGCATTCACAAACACGGCGCCGGCTTCCAGCTCGCGGGCTACGCGCTGCCCGCGCTCCTCGTCGCGCGTCCACACGGCGGCACCTAGGCCGTAGCGCGAATCGTTGGCCAGGCGAATGGCCTGCTGCTCGTCGCGGGCTACCAGGATGCTGGCCACCGGGCCAAAAGTCTCTTCGTCGTAGGCGGGCATGCCGGGCTTCACGTTGGCGAGCATAACCGGCGCAAAACGGGCCGAGCCCGCCTTGGGCTGCCCGCCCTGCAGCACTACTTTGGCCCCGGCTGCTACCGATTTTTGCACTTGCTGGGCTAGGTCGTCGGCGAGGTCGGGGCGGGCGAGGGGGCCGTACTGGGTTTGCTCGTCGAGCGGGTCGCCGGCCCGGTAGGCCTCCAGGTGCTGGCGCATGCGGTCAATGAACTCCGCGGCAATCGATTTCTCCACCACAAAGCGCTTGGCCGCAATGCAACTCTGGCCAGCATTAATCATGCGTGCCTGGGCGGCGGTTTTGGCGGCTAGCTCCAGGTCGGCGTCGGCGAGTACCACAAAGGCATCGGAGCCGCCCAGCTCCAGCACGGTTTTCTTGATGTAGCGGCCCGCCGCGGCGGCCACCTGGCTGCCCGCGCCTTCGCTGCCTGTAAGCGTAACGGCCCGCACGCGGTCGTCGGCAATCAGCGGCTCCACGGCCTTCGACTCGATCAGCAGCGTGCGGAAGCCACCCTGTGGCAAGCCGGCATCATGGAAGATCTTCTCCAGCGCCAAGGCACATTGTGGCACATTAGATGCGTGTTTCAGCAGGCCTACGTTGCCGGCCATGAGAGCCGGGGCAGCAAAGCGCACTACTTGCCACAGCGGGAAGTTCCAGGGCATTACGGCCAGCACGGCACCTAGGGGCTGGTGCGCAATGTAGCTGCGGCGCGCTTCGGTTTGCACCGGCTCGTCGCGCAGCATTTGCTCGGCGTGCTCGGCGTAAAAGTCGCAGGTAAGGGCGCACTTCTGCGCTTCGGCCCGGCCATCGGTCACGGGTTTGCCCATTTCGAGGGCCATGATGCGGGCCAGCTCGTCGTGCCGCTCGCGCAGCAACCCGGCGGCGCGGTGCAGCACCTGCGCCCGCTCCCGGAAACTCGTGCGGCGCCACTCCTGAAACGTTTTGTCGGCTTGGGCCAGCATGCGCTCCACTTGGGCGCCGGGGTGGGGCTTAAAGCGCCGCAACACTTTATCGGTATAAGGGTTGTACGACTCGATGGGCATAATACAGGCGTTTGGGGCCGAACTGCGGCAAAGTAAGCACGCAGCCCGGCAAGCAATGTTCCGTATAACTGCTGCCGCCCACCCAGGGTTGGCCGCGGGCATGCCGCTGTGTCCGTTTTGTCATTACTTTTGACCGCCGTGCTGCGCGCATAAACCTGCGCGGCGCAGGGCATTCCACGCCACACTGTGACCAATTTGCTACCCGAGCCGCCTTCCGTCGCCGAAGAACAGCTTATCGCCCGGCTAAAAGCCCACGATGAGTCGGCAATGGCGGAGTTTTACGACAAGTACTCGGCAGCCCTCTACGGCGTCATCCTGCGCATTGTGCGGCGCGAGGAAGAAGCCGAAGACGTGCTGCAGGAAAGTATGGTCAAGATCTGGCATTCCTTTCAGAGCTACGATGCCACCAAAGGGCGGCTGTTTACGTGGGTGATGAATGTTTGCCGAAATCTTGCCATCGACAAAATCCGCTCGCGACAGTACCGCGTAGGTACTCGCACGCAGCCACTCGACGACAGCCCCGCCGAACGGCAGCCGGCCGTAGCCACCTTCCGCCCCGAGCACATCGGGCTGCAGGAGCTCACGCACCAGCTCACGCCCGATCAGCGCCAGGTAGTTGATATGCTGTATTTCGAAGGCTACACCCAAAGCGAGGTAGCCGAAGAGTTGAATTTGCCGCTAGGTACCGTGAAAACCCGCGCCCGCGCCGCTATTAAAGTCCTTTCCAAACTGATTCGGTAAGCCAAAGCAGTGAACATCGAGGAATACATCGAATCAGGACAGCTGGAGCTGTACGTGCTGCAGCAGCTTAGCCCGGCCGAAGCCGCCGAGGTGGAGCAGCTGGCTGCCCAGCACCCGGCTATTCGGGCCGAGCTGAGCCGCATTGAGCAAACGCTTGGTGCATACGCCGAAGCCCACGCCGTAGCGCCGCCCGCCGGCATGCGCGAGCGGGTGCTAGGTGGCTGGCAGCAAGCCATACGGCAGCAGGCCCCGGCCGAAGCCGCCGTGCCGCCCGCAGCCGCCCCCCAACCCACCATGACGGTTTCGTCGGCCCCGCAACCGGAGCCGGCTCAACGCCCCGCACCGGCCGCCGCCGAGCCCGTAGTACGGACCATGCCCGCCCCCGCAAGCGGCGGAGGCTACCGCTGGCTTGCTGCCGCAGCGGCTGTGCTGCTGCTGCTGAGCGTGGGGGCCAACTGGCTGTTTTACAACCGTTGGCAGCGGGCCGAGTCGCAGCTGGTAATTGCCCAGAGCGAGCAGGCCCGCTACGCCGCCGCCACGCAAGCCGTGGAAAAGCGACTGGCAACCCGCACCAACGAGCTGGCCATGCTGCGCGACGAAACCTACCGCACGGTGGTGATGACGGGCACGCAAATCGCGCCCGGCGCCCGCGCCCGGGTGCACTTCAACCCCGCCACCAAGGCCGTTTACGTCGACGTAAACAACCTGCCGCCCGCCCCCGAAGGCAAGCAGTACCAGCTGTGGGCCCTCGACAAGGGCAAGCCCGTGGATGCCGGCATGCTGGCCCGGCACACCGCCGCCGGCGACAGCCTGCAGCGCATGAAAAACATCATCAACGCGCAGGCGTTTGCCGTAACGCTGGAGCCCGCCGGTGGCCGCCCCGAGCCCACGCTGGCCGCCCTTACCGTGATGGGGCAGATGCAATAACTTAACCGTTGAGGTTGCGTACCTTCAAGCCCCTGGCCTTTTCTGCCGGGGGCTTTTTTCTTATGCACGGTTCCATTTTCGCTCTGCTAAAGCGCTACGTACAAACCCAATACGACCACAGCACGTGGGTACGGCTGCTGGAGGCCGCGGAGCTCTCGGGCACCGAGTTCGACTACAAGGAGGTGTACCCCGATCAGCATATGTACGCGCTGGTGGGCCAGGCCGCGGAAATGACCGGCATTCCGGCCGAGGTACTGCAGGAAAAATTCGGCGAGTACCTCGTGCCCGATCTGATGTATATGTACGGCAAGCTGCTGCAACCCGAGTGGCGCACCCTCGAGATGCTGCTGCACACCGAGGGCGTAATGCACAAGCGCGTACGCGAAGAGCACCAGCACAACGCCCCGCCCGTGCTCGATGTGCGGCGTGTATCGGGCACCGAAGTGGAAATCGAGTACGTGTCGCAACGGCGCATGAGCGCGTTGGCCGTGGGCATTGTACGCGGCCTGGCTACTTATTTCGACGAGGCCGAGAAAATTGAGATTCAGCCCACTACCCGCGACGACGGCCAGCACGTGCACATCCGGGTGCGGCGCCTAACCTAGGGGAGGCATTTGCGGTTATCTTGCCCGTAGCCGGACCAATCGCATGGGCCCGGCGCAAACCTTTGTTCGCGCAGCTATGGAAAAGACCTATTACAACCCCGCCGACCTGGCCAAGTTTGGCAACATCACCGAGTGGCAGTCCGAAATGGGCCGCAAGTTTTTCGACTACTACGGCGAGGTTTTCAAGGAAGGAGCCCTTACAGAGCGCGAAAAGTCGCTGATTGCCTTAGCGGTAGCCCACGCCGTGCAGTGCCCGTACTGCATCGACGCCTACACCTCCGACTCGCTCCAGAAGGGCGCCGACGAAGCCCAAATGATGGAAGCCGTGCACGTGGCCGCGGCCATCAAGGGCGGGGCGGTCCTGGTGCACGGCGTGCAAATGATGAACAAGGCCAAGGAGCTGACCATGTAAACAGCTGATTACAGCTGATTTATTTGATTTCGCGGATTTTTTGTCGGGCTGTTTAGCGCTGAAGTATTGTTCTCGCTGAACGCCTGTTGATGAGCCATGACTTGGTGGATGAGCGGTACGCGCATTCGGGTTTTACCGGCCAGCACCTAGGGGCGCCATGCGGGTGCATGCGGCCCTAGGTGCTGGCTTCCCCGAAATCAGTTACCAGCGGGCGTTGGCCGTCGAAATGACGGCGGTTGGGCTGGCCTACACTGAGGAGTTTGCGCAGCCCGTGTACTACCGCAACGTGTGCACCGGTACTCGCTGGGTTGTTTTTTGGTGAACGGCCAGGTGCTGTTCGAGCTGAAAGCCACTTCTGAACTGACCAATCTGCACTTCGCCCAAACCATCAACTACCTGCGCGCTTTTCAGCTGAAGGTGGGCTTGCTGCTCAACTTCGGAAACAAAAGCTTGCAGTACAAACGCTTCGTAAAGTCGGCACAGCCAAATCTCTAGGTGGCAGCCCGGCTACCTCCGGGTACCAGCGTCGGCACGGTCGCCATTCGGCATCAACTGCAGGCTATCAACCGTCCTGGCTACGCAGTCAATCAGCGAAATCAAGTAAATCAGCGTGAATCAGCGATTGAGTCTAAGAGCCCAACAGCATCCGCTGGCCGACACCAGCTACCAGCTTACTGTGCTCAACGCGGCGCAGCAGGCGGGGCAGGCGTGGCCGGCTTTCGCCAGCAAACTGCGCGAAACCGGCTTGCTGCCGCTGCGGCCCCTAGGTATCGGCACCCTGCAGCTGAACGTGGGCAAGATGTGCAACCAAACCTGCAAGCATTGCCACGTGGATGCCGGCCCCGACCGTACCGAAATCATGACGCGCGAGACCATGGAGCTGTGCTTGGCCGCGCTGCGCCAGGCGCCCGACATGCAGGTGGTCGACCTGACGGGCGGCGCCCCCGAAATGAACCCGCATTTCCGGTGGCTGGTGGAGCAGGTAGCAGCCCTGGGTCGGCAGCTGATTGTGCGCTGCAACCTCACCATCATCGTGGCCAACCCAAAGTACCACGACCTGCCCGCGTTCTACCGGCAGCACGGCGTGCGGGTGGTGTCGTCGCTGCCGCACTTTTCGGCGGCCCGCACCGATGCGCAGCGCGGCGAGGGCGTTTTCGAGCGGAGCATCAGGGCCCTGAAAATGCTGAACACCGAGGGCTACGGGCAGGAGGGAAGCGGGCTGGTGCTCGATTTGGTGTACAACCCATCGGGGGCATTTTTGCCTGGCGCTCAGCAGGCTTTGGAGCGCGAGTTCAAGCAACGCTTGCGGCGCGAGCACGGCATCGGGTTCAACAACCTGCTCACCATTACCAACCTGCCCGTGAGCCGATTTCTCGATTACCTGATGGAAAGCGGCAACTACGCCGCCTACATGGATAAGCTGGTGCAGAGCTACAACCCGGCCGCGGCCGCCAACGTGATGTGCCGCAGCACCCTCTCGGTAGGCTGGGATGGGTACCTCTACGACTGCGACTTCAACCAGATGCTGGAGCTGCCGGTGGAGGCGGCTGCCCCCCAGCACATCCGCGACTTCGACCTAGGCGCCCTCCAGGCCCGCAGCATCGTGCTTAATCAGCATTGCTACGGCTGCACGGCGGGGGCAGGCTCGAGCTGCGGCGGCGCTACCGTGTGATGATGGCCCCTGCCGCTGCCGCGCCCGACCACCTGCTGGTGTTTGCCCGTTACCCCGAGCTGGGCAAAGTAAAAACCCGGCTGGCCGCCCACTTAGGCGATGCCGCCGCCCTCGATGCCTACCAGCAACTGCTAAGCCACACCCGCGCCGTAGCCCAGCCTTTGCCCGGCAGCCGTACGCTGTGGCTGGCCGCCGCGCCGCCCACGGGCGCCGCCCCGCTGTGGCCCGATTGGCCCCAACGCGTGCAGCCCCCGCTACCCGACCTAGGGCAGCGGATGGAGCACGCCTTTACGCAGGCCTTTGCCGCGGGCGCCGGGCGGGTGGTCATCATCGGCACCGATTGCCCGGGCCTGCAAACCCGGCACTTGCAGGAGGCATTTGCCCTTTTGCACACGCACGAGGTAGTGCTGGGCCCCGCCCACGACGGCGGCTACTACCTGCTGGGCATGCGGCAGTTACGGCCCGAGCTCTTCGGTGGCATCCGGTGGAGTACCGATACCGTGCTGCGCGACACCTTGCAGATTGCCCACCGCCTCCGGCTGCAAGTAGCGCAGCTGCCCCCGCTGCACGACGTGGACACCGCCGCCGACTGGCATGCCTGGCAGCAGCGCCCCTAGGTGCTGCCGGAGGCTTAAGTGCTTAGGAGCCAGCTACCGGCGCGCTGCCTTACATGCTGCGCGAACTGCGGCGCTTAAGTACCCGGCGGTGCCAGCGGCCGGCGCGGTTGCTGGCGTGCATGGCGGCTTCCTCGTCAATCACCAGAAATAGGCAGCAGCCAAAAACTGCCGCCGTCACGGCGCTCAGCAGCCAGCCCCAGCCCGCCGTAACGGCCATGTACACATCGTAGGCGGTAACCAAAGCAGGTACGGCGGCGGCCAGCAGGGCAATGCGCCGCGTGGGCCGCGGGTGCTCGAACAGCAGCGTGAACAGGAAGGCCGTGAGGAGCACCGTTTGGTGGATGGCCTCGCCCATCCAGGAAGGCAGCAGGGTGTTCAGGCCGATAAAGCGCGACAAAGCCCGCAGCACGTAGCCCAGGGCGCCGGCCTCGAGCACGGCCAACAGCAGCGGTAAGTAAGGGCGGAGTATAGGTCGGGCCATAGGCACAGCTTTGGTAGGCAAACAATCCACTGAAGGGGCATCGTGCAAAAAAACAAAGCCGCCGTTGCCAGGTTTACAACCCTGTTGTACGTACGCAAGCCCAGTGCCCGGCGATTGTGCCAGGCCGCTGGTTGCGCTTCAGATGCGTGCCATTTTGTTCTAATTTACTGATTTTAACAATGTTGCAAATAGGCGACGCTGCCCCCGATTTCACGCTGAAAACCACCGACGGCGCCAACTTTACCCTGAGTGCCCAACGGGGCCGGGCCGTGGTGCTCTATTTCTACCCCAAAGACGACACGCCCGGCTGCACGGCCCAGGCCTGCTCGTTCCGCGACCAGTACCAGGACTTTCAGGACCTAGGGGCGGAAGTAGTCGGCATCAGCTCCGACTCCGAAGCCTCGCACCAGAAGTTCACCCAAAAGCACCGCCTGCCCTTTCCGCTGCTTGCCGACGCAGGCGGCCGCGTGCGCAAGCTCTACGAGGTGCCCCGGGCCATGCTGGGCCTGTTGCCGGGCCGCGTCACGTTCGTAATCGACGCCGCGGGCAAAGTGCGCTACATCTTCAACTCGATGAGCCGCGCTACCGACCACGTGGCCGAGGCCAAGCGGGTATTGCAGGAGTTACAACCGGCCCGCTAAGCCATACAGCTCGCGTTTGAACTAACGTAAGTTGCGGTTGTGTTATGGCAATCTTTAAATTTGCTCCGATGGCTTACGTACAACCCGATTCGCTGATTCCCGATAATGAGCTGGACCGCTTGCGCACGCTCTATCATTATCAGATACTTAACACTACGTACGAGAAGGTTTTTGACGACTTCGTAGCCCTTACCGCTCAGTTGTTTAACCTACCGATTTCGCTGCTCTCCCTGATCGACGAAGAGGAGGTTTATTTCAAGGCCAACAGCGGCATGGATGGGCTGCCGGCAACCCTGCCCCGCGCCGACAGCCTGTGCTCGGCCGCGGTGCTCGAAGAGGCCACCCTGGTATTTCCCGACCTTACCCAGGAGCGCTGCAACCTGGTGAACCCGGCCGTGGCCGAGTCGGCGGGGTTGCGCTCCTACGCGGGCGCGCCTTTGCGCATGCCCAACGGGCACAACATTGGTACGCTGTGCGTTATCGGGCGCGAGCCCCGCGCGTTTACGGCAGGCGAAGAGGAGCTGCTGATGCACCTGGCCAAACTCGTGAGCCTTACCATTGAGGTGCGCAGCGTTTTGTTGCAGCAGGAGTTGGCCGAGCAGTGGCAGCAAACCCAGGCCCAGTTGCAAACCCAGCTGCTCGATGCCTCTACGCTGGCGCGCTACCTGGCCGCCCGCACCAACGGCGCCGCCTACTTCAGCGAAGACGTGCAGCAAACCGTGGTGCGCCGCCTCGATGACATCGCGCAGGTGCTGCGCCGGCAGTTAGCCGAAGTACACCGGCTCGCCAGCAAAGCGTAGCTATTGGCCGCAGGTAGCCATTTATTCGGCAATTTTGGCGCTCCAATTCACCCATGCGCGGCCTGCGGGCCAACCGGGGTCGGTTGGGCATAACTACACATATTACCTCCGGGCGGGCCTGTGGCCGGCCATTTCCTATGGGAGCTTTATTGGTTGATTTGCTGCAGCGGGCCCAGCGCAGTCGGCGCATGGTATCGGTACAAACCGCCGGCGGCACGTTTCTGGGGTACGTGCTCAGCTTTAATCCCGAACTGCTGGTGATGCGCACCGTTACGCGCCAGGGCATGCTCACGAGTGTGCGCACCGTAACCTTGGCCGAGGTGTCGCAGGTGCATTTCGACGATAAGTACGTGCGGCTGATCGAGTTTAAGGAGCACAACCCCGACGCCGTTTTTGGCCTGGCCGCCGCACCCGATGGCCTGGAGCACGCGTACCTGACGGTACCGGCCTTGCTGCAGCGCGCCCTGGAGGTGCGGCAGCTGGTGCAGCTCATTACCTCGTCTGAAAACGACCCCTACGGCTACATCGTGCGTCTCACCGACGACGAGCTGCTGCTGGAGGCCTTTACCCAGTACGGCGACCCCGACGGCCACTCCGTGCTGCAAATCGACGACGTGCGCAGCGTGGTGTGGAGCGACGAAGACACCCGCACGATTGAGCTGCTCCTGAAGCAGCGCGCCGCGGCCGGGCAATAGCCCTAGGTAGGGCAGGCGCACGGCGGCGCAAAGCAAGGGCAGCAAGCTGGTGGCGCTGGCCCAGGGGGCCACATGCCGCATCTGGGGGCTCCGCAGCAGTTCCATCAGGCGTTGCTGGCACTTTTGCGGTAAGCCTGCCACCTAATGCTTTACGGCGCAGGCGCTGGGCTGCCTGCCCAGGCGCCGCTTAGTGGTGATGATGGTCGTCGGGCTTGCCGTAGAGGTTGCTGAGCGAGCCTAGCACGAACAACACCGCCCAGCACACATACAGCCAGTGAAAACCCTGCGGGCGCGGTTGCTGAAGTAAAAACAGCACCAACTGGGCCCCAAGACTCATGATTACGCCCGTGAAGGCAATGTACTGCCACGCGTTGAACGCGCCGGGGTGGTAGAGCTTGCGGTAATCGGGTTTGTCACTCATGGAAGGCGTTTGAAGGGAGCATCAGCCGAAAGCACAAATGCTGAACGGCTTAGCTGAAAGTAGAAGCGGGTAGCGCCCGGCAGCCGTAACGGAAATGCCGGCGCAGGGCCCGAAATTAGTCAGCCCTGGGTTATCGGGCATTGGCGCCTCACCAACAGCGAGGTTTGGGCAATGGTTGCACGCGGGGGATTGGGCTCTGGTTCTGCCGGTCAGGTCTCCGCCAGGCAGGCCATCGGTAAACGCACCTAGGGTTTGGCAGGAGCAAGCCAACGCTAATGCGGCCGGCGCGTACAAGCTACCAGAACCTAATCGCTGAACGATATGCCTAACCCATTGAACTTTAACGTCGAAGGAACCGAAGGCGACGAAAACGAACAAATCAAGCGTCAGAAAAACGTGGCCAGGCGCGATGAGCAGCAGGAGCAGGAGCGCGACTTTGAGCAGATCGTCAACAACAACACCGACGTCGACAAAGACCCCACCGCCTACCGCAACGCCGGCGCCAACGGCTACAGCCAGCGCACCGGCCAGATGGATCAGCTCGAAAACCTGCACATCGGCGGCGACGACATTACGCCCTACGGCGGCAACGACCACGACACCGACCCCGGCAAAGTGCAGGGCCCCGGCCACGAGGTAGAAGGCAGCTACGAGCTCGACTACGAAGCCAACCTGCGCACCCGCGAGCAAAAGTTTGGCGACAAAGCCCCCAGCGGCCCCAGCAACCCCGCCCAGGACTAGCCCGCCAACCCCCTGATTAGCAAGCCCCGTTGCCCTTGTGGCGGCGGGGCTTTTTTGTGCGCAAAATGTTATTGCAGTTTTGCGGTTTAATATTATTTGCTCAATAAATTTAGCACCAAGCGCGCCGGCGCTGTTCGGCTGCGCTTGATCCGTTCTACTTTTCTCCCACTCATCTTACCACCTACAGCTCAATTGCCTATGAAAGTTGATTACGAACCAAATAATACCGAGCAGCAAGCTGATTTCGACGAGGAGGCCTCGTTGGATTCGGGCAACCGCAAGCTCGGGATGATAGCCGGCGCAGTAGTGCTGATGATTGGCGCCGCTATTGCCTTTGTACCGGCCGAAAACCGCGAGCGTATCGCCAACGGCCAAATGCCCTCGTTCGAGCTGATGGGCGCGAGCGTAGTGGGCACCCGCGAAGCCGAAAAGCCCGCCGAAGCACCAAAGGCGGAAACCGAGGAGGAAGCCGACAAAGCCGTGGCTTCCAAAACCCCGCTAAAGCCGGTGGTTCGGCCCAAAACGGCTGCTGTGGCAGCCCAGCCAGGCGCTCCGGCAACTGAGGTAGCTGCTCCGGCGGTAGAGGCCGAGCCCGTGGCCGCCCCCGAGCCCGCTGCTCCAGTGGTTGAAGAAGCCCCCCGCACCGTTACGCTGGCCGGCCGCGTGCTGGATGAGAACGGCCGCCCCCTGGCCGGGGCCACGGTGTATGTGAAAGCCACGCGCAAGGTGGTGAGCACCGACCAGAACGGGAAGTACGCCGTGGAGGTACCCGCCGGCGACAACACGCTGGTGTACGGCTACGGCGGCTACGAAGACCAGGAAATGCGCAGCCGCTCCGATCAGGCCATGAACGTAACCCTGGTACCGAGCGAGAAATCGACCCGCCGTCGGCGCTAAGGCTAGCATGTGCAACGCACGCCATCCGGGTGGTTTCTTCGGAAGCCGCGCGGGTGGCGTGCCTGTTTTTGGGCGCTATTGGCCGGAGCTTGCGGTGCTGCCTGTTGGGTAAGCTTGCGCAAGCACCTAGGGCCTGGCAACACAGGTGCCGGGTGCAAACACAACGGCCGCTTGCCCTGGGGCAAGCGGCCGTTGTGTTTGCGTTGAGGGGAGCAAGGTCAGCCCTAGGTGGTGGTTTTCTCCTTGGCCTTTTCGGTGGCGGTGCCCGCAAAGCGGTGCCCGAAGAAGAAGTACACCGGCACGCCCAAAGCCACAAGCAGCAGCCCGCGCCGCGAGAATTCGGCGGTAGGCTCGGCAAACAGCAAAATCAGGCAGAACATGCTGGCCAGCAGCACATAAATGGCCGGCAGCACCGGGTAGCCCCAGGCGCGGTAGGGGCGCGGGGCCTCGGGCCGCGTGCGGCGCAGCACAAAAATGCCCACGATGGTGATGACGTAGAACAGGATCACCGAGAACATCACGTAGTTCAGCAACTGCCCGTACGAGCCGCTCAGGCACAGCAGGCAGGCCCACAGGCACTGGGCCCACAGGGCGCGGGCAGGCACGCCGGCCGCGTTCAGGCGAGCCAGGCCGGGGAAAAACAGCCCGTCTTTGGCCATGGCAAAGTAGGCGCGGGCCCCCGACAGGATGATGCCGTTGTTGGCCCCGAACGTGCTGAGCATGATGAGCACCGCCAGCACCACCGCGCCCGAGGGGCCCAGCACGTGCTCGGCCACGGCGGTGGCCACGCGGTCGTCGGTGGCGTACATAATGCCGCGGCCGGCAATGGTGGTGGCATCGGGCGAGCCTTGCAGCGGCAGCACCAGCAGGTACACCACGTTCGAGAGGATGTAGAGCGCCGTTACGATGGCCGTGCCGATGGCCATGCTGCGCACCAGCGTGCGCTCGGGGTTCTTGATTTCTTCGCCCGCGAAACCGATGTTGTTCCAGGAGTCGGAGGAGAACAGGGAGCCCGTCATGGCCATGCCGATGGCCACCACCAGCCCGCCCGTGCTCAGCGACCTAGGGAGCCAGCTTTCGCCGGGGGGCGGAAAGCTCATTTGCTGCCACATGTTCGAGAAGTTGGCCTGCACGGCTTCGGCGTTCAGCCCCAGCGTGAGGCCGCCCAAAATCAGCAGCGCCAGCGCCACCAGCTTGGTGCTGCCCAGCACGTTCTGGATGAGCTTGCCGGCCCGCACGCCCCGGGCGTTGATGGCCGTGATGCCCACAATCAGCAGAATAGCCAGCAACTGCACGCTGCTGAACTCGAAGGTGTAGTCGCCGATGAGCGGCAACGACACGGGGCCGGCGCTGAACAGCACGTTTTTCACGCTGAACCATGGCACAAGCACCCCCGTGAACTTGGCAAACGCCACGGCTACCGCGGCAATTACCCCGGTCTGAATCACCAGAAAGAGCGACCAGCCATAGAGAAAGGCAATTAGCTTATTGTAGGCTTCTTTGAGGTACACGTACTGGCCGCCCACTTTGGGGAACATGGAGGCCAGCTCGCCGTAGCTCACGGCCCCGGCCAGCGTGATAACGCCCGTAAGCAGCCACACCACCAGCAGCCAGCCGCTGGAGCCAACCTGCCGGCCGATGTCGGCCGAAACAATAAAAATACCGGAGCCGATCATGCTGCCGGTTACAATCATAATGGCATCAAACAGCCCGATGGCCCGCTGAAAGTGGCCTTGTTGTTCGCTCATGCAACTGGTGGAGGTGAAATGGGGCAGGAATATAGAGGTTTGGGTACAAATCCTAGCGCTGCTTGCACCTAGGTTAAGCCCAGCGCCATCCAACTATTTGGTAAGCGGAGCCTGAAAGCCGGCGCTGATACGCTGAGCGGCTTCGGAATTGCCTAGGTCGGCGGCACGCTGCCAATCCGCAGTAGCATCGGTAATGTTGCCGGTTTGCATGTGTAAGTCGCCGCGCTCGAGGTACAGCCAGCCTTTGCTGGTTGCTTTGGCGGCTAGCTCATTGTAGAGTTGCTGCGCTTGAGCCTGTTGGCCGCTCTTTTCGGCTACAAAGGCACTAATAAGCTGCAGCTGCTCATCGGCAGGCTTAAGCTTAAGTGCTTGTTCGGCATCTTGTTGCGCTTGGGTGGTGTTGTTGGCAATCAGCTGCAACAGGGCCCGGTTGGCGTAGCCGCAAGGGTCTTTAGGATGACGCCGGATTTGCTCGGAGCTGCTGAACTTGGCCTCGGTGTACCGGCCAGCAACCATCTGCACGATGCAGCGGTACGTCCAAACTTCCTCCTCGTTGGGGCCAAATTCAACGGCCTTGTTCAGGTCGAGCAATGCACCGGGCAGGTCGTTGGTATACAGCCGGCAAACCCCGCGGTACAGAAAAACGAGCGGCTGCCTCGGATGCGTAGCGGCAGCGTGGTTTAAATCGGTCAGGGCTTCGGGAAAGCGCCGCAGATGCATGAACGCAGCCCCACGCGAGGCCAACAGCAGCCCGTCGTTTGGGGCGAAACGCTCGGCCTTGTTATAGTCGAGCAGAGCAGCTTCGTGTTCCTTGAAGAACATTCGGCATTCGGCTCGCAAGTACAAATAATTGGGGTTCAGGCTGTCGGTTTGCAACAGCCGATTCAGCTCGGTCAAGGCCTCGGCATATTCTTCTTTGATCAGCTTTCGTTGCAGCGCCGGTTTAACAGCCGCCAGCGGATTCGAAAAGCGCTGAGCCGCGGCAGGCAACGCAAGCCCTAGGCCGACCATCAGCACCAACAGCTTGCATAGGGTAAAACGTAGCGAATAATAGGGCGTAAGATTCCAACGCATAGGCAAATGAAGGGGAAGGCAGTAGTGTAGGCTTGCAAAGGTATACCGCAGGCGTAGCGGCTACATGGGCCGTGCTCAACTTTCGGCCGCCGCGCCCTGAATACCTACCTTTGCCGCCGTTGTTCCTGATTGATACTGCATGTCGCAACGCCTACTGGTTTTGCTTTCGGGGTTACTGCTGTTTTCGGCGCTGGCGTCGTACGTGTACTACCGCCGGGCCGAGGCCCGTACTCCCGTGGACCTGTGGGCCCTGGTGCCCGACGACGCCGTGCTGGTAACCGCCACCCACGACCACCGCACGCTGGTGCGCCACCTCAAGGAAACGCAACTGTGGGACAACCTGGCCACGCTCAGCTACTTTCAGCAGGTGGAGGAGCACGTGGCCCTTCTCGATAGCCTGGGCGGCGGCAAGCGCAACTCGGTGCTGGGTTTTTTGGGCACCAAAACCGTGCTTACCTCGGTGCACGTAACCGGGCCGCGCAGCTTCGATCTGCTGTTCGTGGTGCCCGTGAGCAGCGTGCGCGAGCATCGGCAGGTGCGCACCCTGGTAGAGGGCATTGGCCGCGATGCGCGATTCGAGGTAAGCCAGCGCACCTACGAGGGCGCCCAGCTCACGCAAATCAGGCAGCGCAGCACCGGCGGGGGTATTACGTACTTCAATTACCGCAACACCTTGGTGCTGAGCGCCAACGCCGAGCTGGTAGAAGCCGTGGTTCGGCGCACCGAACACGAAAACCAGCCCACGGTGGCAGCCGACTTTGGTGATACCGACTACCTGAAAATCAAGGGTGTAGATGCGACCGTGCTGGTGAACTACCGCCAGCTGCCGCCGTTTCTGGAGGTGTTTTTTAGGCCCGAGCTGCGCGCCGAGTTTGAGGCCGTAGCCAGCCTCTGCGACAAGGGTATGCTGCAAATGAAGCTGACCGGTAACCGGGTGCTGTTCAACGGGTTCTCGAACCCAGAGCGGGCCGCCGGCTCCTTGCACCAGCAACTGCGCGGCCAGCCCGCCGGCCGCCTGCGCATGGCCGATGTGCTGAGCAGCCGCACGGCCGTGCTGCTGCACCTGGCCGCCTCGCCGCGGGCCCTGCGCACTGCGCGCGGCGCAGCGGCCCCCGATACGCTGGCCGCCGCCCTCATCGACAGCACCGCCGCCACCCTCGACGACGAAGCGGCCTTGTGCTACCTGGCTACGCCCTCGGCGCGGGTGCTGCCGGGGCGCCTGGTGCTGGTGCGCAGCCGCAACGCCGCCCGCACGGCGCAGTGGCTGGGTTTGCTGCGGCGGCGCACCAATACCAGCCCCAGCTTCGAGCGGGTGGGGCCGTATCAGCTGCACCAGGCGCCGGTGCCGCAGCTGGCTCAGCGGCTCCTAGGTTCGTTGTTTGCCACCGGGGCCACGGGGGGTGGTGGCGCGGCCACGGCTTTGGTAGGCGACTACCTCGTGCTGGCGGAAGATGCCGCCGCCCTGCGCACGTACCTCACCGATATAGCCGCCGACCAGGTATGGAGCCGTGCGCCCTCGCAGGTGGCTTTTCTGCAGGAGAATACGCCGCTGGCTCGCCTCAGCCTGCTGCTCGACACGCGCAATACCTGGAACCTGCTGCTGCGGGCGCTGGTAGAGGAGCGCCGCGCCGGCCTGCTGCGCAACGAAACCCTGTTCAAGCGCTTTCCGCAGGTGGCGCTGCAGTTTGCCCCCGCCGATAACGGCCAGTACTACACGCAGCTGGTGCTGCGCCACCCGCCGGTGGGGCCCGCCGTGGCCACGCCGCAGGCGCGCGATGGCAGCAGCAGCAGCCTCAGCTTCGAGGCCGGACTTACCGACCTAGGGCCGGTGCTGTTGCCCACCGAGGGCAGCCGCTCGCCGGCCACCGTGGTGCAAGACCGCACCGGGGCCCTGCACTACGTTACGCCCGACAACACCGTGGCCTGGTCCGATACGTTGGGGGCGCCGCTGGTGGCCCCGCCGGGCTTGCTGCCGCGCGCGTTCGGGGCGCGGCCCGGGCTGCTGTTGGCCACGCCCAACCGCCTGCATCTGCTCGATGAACGCGGGCAAATGGCGCCGTACTTCCCCCTGAACCTGCCCGACACCGTGCAGCTTGGCTCAATTAGCAGCTTGCCCGCTGCCGACGGCCAACCGGCCTATCTGCTGGCCGCCGACCGGTATTCGAGCTTGTTCTTGTTCAACGCCCGCGGCAACGCGCCGGCGGCTTGGCAGCCCAAGCGCCTCGATTTTGCCTTGGCCGCCGCCCCGCAGCTGCTGCGGGTAGGGGGGCGTACCGTGGTGCTGGCTCCGCTCGAAAACGGCTACATCTTCGCCTACGACCTCGAGGGCAACACTTTGCCGGGCTTCCCCATCAGCCTGGGGGCGCGGCTGCACACGGGCGGCTTCGTGGAAACCGGCCCCACGCTGCGGCGCACGCGCATTACGGTGGTCAACCAGCACGGCGAGCTGATCAGCTTTAGCCTGAGCGGTGATATTACCCAGCGGCGCCGCCTCACCACCTGGAGCCGCACCAGTACCTTTCAGGTAGTGCCCGATCAGGATAAAACGCGCTTTGTGGTGCTGCGCGACGACGGGCAGGGCCGGGTGGCTGTTTTCGATGCCGCCGGGCGCCGCCTGCTCGAGCAGCGCTTTGTTACCTCGGCGCCCAAGTCGTGCCAGGTGTTCAGCTTCGCGGAGGGGCGGCAGGTGCTGGTGCTTACCGAAACCGGCCCCGGCAAAGCCTACATCTACGATTCGCGCTACCAGCTGGTGGGCGGGCAGCCGTTTGATAGCAACGCGGCCAACGTGGGCCTCACCTTCGATGCCAGCGCCGGGCTGTACCAGCTGTACCGCATTGTGGGCCGCGAGCTGCGCCGCACCGCCCTGCGCATGAACTAACCCGCTGATTAGATGCGCCGTGGCTTGGTAGTGGGCAAATTTGCCCCGTTGCACCTAGGGCACCAGTACCTGCTGGAGGCCGCGGCCGCCCAGTGCGACGAGCTGCACGTGTGGGTGTACTCAAACCCCGACCCTGGGCGCATGCCGGCCCCGGTGCGCGCCCACTGGCTCGAAACCATTTATGCCCAGCCGCAGGGCCCGGCCATTGGGGCTACGCCGCTGCGCATCAGGTACTTTCGGCCCGAAACAGACGATTTGCCGCCCAATACGGCCTCCGATTACGCGCACCGCGAATGGGTGCGGCAGCGGCTGGCGGCCCTAGGTGTGCGCATCGATGTGGTGTTCAGCAGCGAGGCCTACGGGCCGGGCTTTGCCGCGCACCTAGGGGCCAAGCACGTGTTGGTGGATGCCAGCCGGCGGCAAGTACCCGTTTCGGGTACGCAAGTGCGCGCCGATGTGTACGCCCAAACCCACTGGCTGCACCCCGTGGTGCAGGCCCATTTTGCCTCGCCCGGCTACGTGCAGCGCGTGGTACTGCTCGGGGCCGAGAGCACCGGCAAATCGACGCTGGCGGCGGCCCTGGGCCAGCACTTTGGCACCCGCTACGTGCCCGAGTACGGCCGCACGCTGTGGGAAGAGCAGCAAGGCCACTTGGCCTACGACGACCTGCTGCGCATTGCCCACCGCCACCGCGCGCTCGAAGACGAAGCCCTGCCGCAGGCCCGGCATTGGCTGTTCGTGGATACCAACGCCATTACCACGCTCTTCTACTCGTACGCCTACTACGGCCGCGCCGAACCGGAGCTGCACACCCTGGCCGAAGCCTCCCGCACGCGCTACCAGCACACCTTCGTGTGCGCCCCCGATTTTCCGTTCGAGCAGGATGGTACCCGGGCGCCGGCCGCGGCGCAGGCCTTCCACCAGGCGGCGGTACTGGTGCAGCTGGGCCTGCTCGGCATACCCTATATCGTGCTTACCGGCAGCGTTGCCGAGCGCCTGAGCCAGGTGGCGGCGGTACTTGCTAACGAAATATTTAAAGAGCTATAATCAGCAAACTATCAATTGCTTAGCCAGCCTTTTCTGTAGAAGTAAATGAGCTGGCCCGAAACGATAATCAGCAAAATACCCAGCAGCACCGGGTAGCCCAGCGGGTGGTACAGCTCGGGCATGTTCAGGGGGTTGATGCCGCCGTTGGGGTTTTCGCGCTGGAAATTCATGCCGTACAAACCCACCACAAAACTCAGCGGGATGAAGATGCTGCTGATGATGGTAAGCACCTTCATTACCTCGTTCATGCGGTTGCTCTGGTCCGACATGTACAGGTCGATGAGGCTCGATACGGATTCGCGGTAGCTCTCGGTGAGGTCGAGGGCCTGGATGGCGTGGTCGTAGCAGTCGCGGAAAAACACCTTCATGTCCTCCGACACTATCTCGTCGGGCATGCGCAGCAGCTCGGCAATTTTTTCGCGCTCGGGGTACACCAGGCGCCGGAAGCGCACGATATCCTTCTTGATCTGCAGGATGCGGGCCAGCAGGCGCTTGTTGGGGCGCCCGCGCAAAATCACGTTTTCCAGCTCCTCAATGTAGTCGCCGATGGCGGCCATGGTGGGGTAGTAGTGGTCGAGCACCACGTCGGTGAGGGCGTAGGCGAGGTACAGCGGGGGGCGCTGCTTTATCTGGCTGTAGCCCGAGCGAATGCGCTGCCGCACCGAGTCGAGGCAGTCTTCGTAGTCGTCCTGAAACGAGAGCACGTAGTTGGGCCCCGTGAACAGGCTCAGCTGGTCGTCGTCGATTTCGAGTTGCTGCGAGAACTCCGTCATGCGCGACACCAGGAACAAGCGGCCGTCTTCGTTCACCTCCACTTTGGCGCGCTGGTAGTCGCCCAGTACGTCTTCCATTTGCAGCGGGTGCAGGCTGAAATCCTGCATGATGCGGCGCATCAGCTCCACGTCGCCGTAGCCGCGCACGTCAATCCAGTGGCGGCGCTCGGGCTGGCTCCGGAAGCGTTGCAGCAGCTCGTCGTAGCTGGCGCACTCGCATTCGTCGTAGCTGCCCGTGTCGTAGCTCATCAAAAACAACCTAGGCGGCAGCGCCTCGTCCGATACCGTGAGGGTGCCCGGGCGGGCGCCCACGCCTTTCATGTGCGCCTGCCGGGTGGCGTCGCGGTCGGCTACGCTGGTGGTTTGGTCGACTTCCTCGTCGTCATCGGCGGCTGGCGGGGGCGGGGCAGCGGTGTTGGCAAACGTGCCGGAGGTGGCGGGGTGCGGATTGGCCGCGTTCAAATCAGACATACAAAGCGGGGAACGGGGGCGCGGTAAAGCACACTTTGGCGTAATGCTACGCAGGCGCGGGCAAAAATGTGCCGCTCCTTGGTTCGCGGCCGGTATTGGGCACCTAGGGCGGCCGGGCCAGCTTAGCCAGTTACGGCCGTTTTTTGCGTTACCTTCGCAGCCTTACCTGCTTTCCTGCGTGACTGAAATGCCCTTCTCCGACGTGTCTGCTGCTGCCGTTTCGGGCGAGGTGTGCGCGTTGCGGAGCGGCAACGGCCGCTACCACCTGCGCTGGCAAGCCCAGCCAGTGCCCGCGCTGCCCCTGGCCGATGAGCTGTACCTGTACGTGCAGCCAACCCAACTAGCGCAACCCAACGCGGCGGGGCAACGGCTGCTGGTGCTGCTCGAAGACCACCACCTGACCCAAACCGTGGGCTGGTGGCCAGTGCTTATCGGCCCCGATGCCGTGGCGCGCAGCCCCTGGCAGGCGCCCTTTGGCGGCCCGCAGCTGTTGCGCCCCGATGTACCCGCCGGGGTGCTCGACGAGTGGCTGACGCTCGGGCACCTAGGGCTGGCCGCCCGCGGCGCGCGGCAGCTGGTGCAGCGCCTGGCGCCCTTTGCCTACGAGCCCCGCACCATGGGGCCACTGGTGGCAGCCCTGCAGCGTACCGGCAACCGCGTAAGTCTGGCCGAAATCGACAGCTACCTGCCGCTGGATCAGGCTTACGAGGCGCGGCTGCACCCCTCGGAGCGCCGCCGCCTGCACAAGTGCCTGCGCCACGGGTTTCGGGTGGAGCAGGAGCCCCCGCTGCTGCTGCCGCTGGCCTACGAGTTTCTCAGGCGCTGCCGCGAGGAAAAAGGCCAGGCGCTTTCGCTCACGCAGGAGCAGCTCCTCGACTTGTTTCGGCGCTTTCCGCGCGAGTACCTGCTGTTTTCGGTGCGCGATGCCGCCGGCGAGTGGGTAGCCCTCACGGTGGCCGTACTGGCGGGCCGCGGCGTGCTCTACAACTTTTACCCGGCCAGCCCGCTGCAGTACAACTCGTTTAGCCCGGTGGTGTTGCTGAACGCCGGGCTGCATGCCTTTGCCCAAGCCAGCGGCCTGCGCCTGCTCGACCTAGGCACTTCCACGCTGCCCACCGGGCTCAACGAATCGTTGCTGCGGTTTAAGCGCCACCTAGGCGGCGTGCCAAGCCTGAAGCTTACGCTGGAGCGGGAGCTTTGAATTAAGGAAGAAGGAAGAATGAGGAAAGAGGATTGGGGCGCCGCGCGGGGCGTAGCTGCGTTTCAGTAACTGTACAATACAATCAGCATAGCCTCCCAGGCGCCGCTCGGTTGCCGGGCACCTAGGGGTACTCGCCCCGCGGTAGTACTTTGCGCTTCCGTACTGCCCTTGCATGAGCCTGCCCGCCGCCGAAGACGAAACCACCGCCGCTAGCCTGCCCGCGCCGCCCAGCGGCCTTGCGCGGTTTGTGCGCGGCACGCTGGGCTCGGGCGTTTCGGTGGTGGCCCGGGCCGGTGGGGCGCTGGCGCTCAACAAGTTGCTGGCGGTGTACGGCGGCCCGGGCGGGCTCGCGCTGCTGGCGCACTTCCAAAACCTGATGGCCCTGCTCACCACGCTGCCCAACGACGGCGTGCACGTAGGCATCGTGAAGTACCTGGCGCCCCGGCGGCCCGGCTCCGGCGCCTGGCGGGCGTGGTTTGGGGCGGGGGTAGGGCTGAATTTGCTCATGCTGCTGCTGGGCTTTGCGGCCCTGCCGGTGCTGCGCGGTGCCCTGCTCGATGCTTTTCGGCCAAGCGGGGCCTGGGTGCTGGGGCTCGTGGCCGGCATCACGCTGCTCACCGTGCATGCCTACCTGGCGGCGGTGCTGCTGGCGGCGCAGCGGCTGCGGGCCTACATCGGCCTCACGGTAGCGCTCAGCTTGTTCGGGCCCTTGGCGGTGGCCGCGGCGCTGTGGGCCCAGTGGCCGGTGCGCTGGGTGTTGCTGGCTTACCTGCTGGCCCAGGGGCTCACGGCCGTACCCACGGCCTGGCTGTGCGCGCACTACGGCTTGCTGCCTGGCCGGCCTGGGTTGCGCATCAGCCGAGCGGCGGTAGCCGGGCTCGGCCGGTATCTGGTAATGGCCCTGAGCGTATTGCTGTGCAGCAAAGCCCTCGATTTTGCCGTGCGCGATTTGCTGATTGCCCGCTTCAGCCTGGCTCAAACCGGCCTGTGGCAAGCCGTAGCCAAGCTCTCCGACAACTACACCATGGTATTTTCGGGCGTAATGGGCGCCGTGTTCTACCCCCGCGTGGCGGCGCTGGCCGGGAGCCCCACCGAGCAGCGCGCATTTGTGCGGGCAGTATTCGGCTTGCTGACGGTGGTGCTGGCGGCAGGCTTTGCCGTGCTCTGGCTGCTGCGCGATTGGCTGTTGCCGCTGTTGTTCGACGCGCGCTTTGCCGCTGCCCGCGAGCTGCTGGCCCCGCAGCTGCTCGGCGATTGGGCCAAGCTCCTGGCCTGGACGCTCCTGTACCTCTTGCTGGCCCAGGCCCGCGCCATGCGCTACGTGCTGGTGCAATGCGCTTCGGCGGCGCTTTACGCGGGTTTGCTGGTGCTGCTGCTGCCGTGGTGGGGGCTGTATGGCGCGCCGCTGGCCCACGCGCTGCGCTTTGGCGCGGTGCTGGTGTGCTGCCTGCTGTACTTTCGGCGGTATTTTCGTCGCTGAATGCCCGTGCCTACCGTCCCGCTCGCCCCGCCCGCCGCCACCGTGCCGCCCCTGGTTACCATCGTGGCCTTGTGCCACAACCACGCGCGCTTTCTGGCCCCGGCCCTCGACTCCATAGCCGCCCAAACCTACCCGCACCTGGAGGTGTGGCTGGTCGACGACGCCAGCACCGACGGCAGCCCCGAGGTGCTGCGCCGCTACGCCGCCCGCCACCCGCATTGGCACCTGCTGCTGCTGCCCCGCAACGTGGGCAATTGCCAGGCTTTCAACCAGGCGCTGCGCCAAAGCCGCGGGGCGTACGTGATTGATTTTGCCACCGACGACGTGCTGCTGCCCGAGCGCGTGGCCCGGCAGGTAGCCTTTATGCAGGCGCAAGGCCCTAGGTGCGGCGTGGCCTACCACGATTGTGAGCTGATTGACGAGCAGGGCCAGCACGTGCGCTACCACTTCCGGCGCGATGCCGCCGGGCGCCCCGTGCACCCCGTACCCGCCGCCGGCGACGTGTTTGCCGAGGTGCTGCGCCGCTACTTCATCAGCACGCCCACCATGATGTTCAGCCGCCCGATGCTCGACGACCTAGGGGGCTACGACGAGACGCTGGCCTACGAGGATTTCGACCTGTGGGTGCGGGCCGCGCGCAACTGGGCGTTTGGGTTTCAGGACGAAGTGCTGACCCAAAAGCGGCTGCACCCGCAGTCGATGTCGCGCAAGGCCTACCGCCCCCACGACCCGTACGTGGCCTCCACCATTCGGGTGTGCAAGAAGGCGCTGGCCCTGTGCCGCACCCCCCACGAGCTGGCCGCCTTGGCCACGCGTTTGCGCTGGGAGCTGCGCCAGGCTGTGCGCTTCGGCCGCGGCCCCGAGGCCCGCCAACTGTTCCGGCTACTCCGCCAAACCAAGCAAGCCAAACCCCTCGATTACGCCATTGGGGTATTGGGCTTTCTATTGAAGTAAAAGTTGCTCTTTGTGGCTACATGCGCCTTGATAAGCAATGTGTTATGCGACCAAAACGCTAATCGGTTTAGCCTGCCGAAGCTTCCGAATTTGGTAGCACACCACTGAGCTATCTGGCGCTAAATCCTCCTTCATCCTTCCTCATTCTTCCTTAACCCAATACAGCTCCACCGGCCCATCCTGCGCCACCAGTTGGCGGTTGGGGTACCAGCGCAGCACGCTATCGGGGGAGTAGCGGAGCAGCTTGCGCGTGAGTTCAGGGTTGCTGAGCGTGGCGCGGTTTAGCAGCAGCCAGGCCTGTTGCGGCGGGCGCAGCTGCACCGAGTCGCGGGCCCAGTAGCGGCGGTACTGCAGCCCGCTGGGCACTTCGTACGCGTAGTAAAAATCGTAGTTGCCGATCAGGTAATCATCCACGAACACCACGCCCGGCTGCTGCCCGCCGAGGTGTTGCCGGATCAGGCGGTGCTGCGGGAAGTGGCCCGATACGCTGGGCTTGCGCATGAAGTGCGCCGGGCGCAAAGCCAGTACCAAAGCCACGCCCAGCAACCCCAGGGCCACGTAGGCCGGGCCGTTGGGCTGCAGGCGGCGCAGGCGCGGAGCCAGCCACAAGGCCCCCATCACCAGGGCCCAGCCGGCGTACAGGATGGCGGCGCTGCCCCGGTCGGAGGCGGCGCAGGCCAGCAGCAACAGCGCATACAGCCACGCCCGGCGGCCGGTGCGCAGCACATCGGCGAGGCCGTAGCCGGCGGCCAGGCAGAGCGGCGGCAACAACGGCGTGGCCATGCGCGGCAGCAGCGTAATGGGGTTGTACTGCGTGAGCGAGGTGCTGCCAAACCAGTAGAACGCCAAGGTGCTGAAGGCCAGCCCCAGCCAGAAGCGCCGGTCGTCGTCGGGCGGCGCGCTGCTGCCGTGGTGCTGGGTAGCGGTGGGCCGGAACGCGGCGCCCACGGCCAGCAACACCGCCAAACCAAGCCCCGTGCCCACCAGAAACTGTACCGGACCTAGGGTAAGGCGGGCCCAGAGGGCGGCGCGGTTGCCCAGCAGGTAGTTGCCTTCCTTCAGAAACTCGTTGGTGTTTTCGATGAGGTGCACCCGGTACAGCGCATCGTTGGTCTGGAGCTGATAGAAGCCCAGGTAAGCCGCCAGCACAGCCGCGCCCGTGGCAAACGCCGCCAGCCAAAACCGCCCGTGTTGCCGCCGCACGGCATCAAGGCCCAGCACGCCCAGGTAAAAAGGCGCGTAGTACACCACGGTTTCCTTGCAGAGCAATGCCGCGAAGTTCAGCAAGGCAAACCCCGCGCCCCAGCGCACCGCGTGGCGGCCGGGCTGCCGGCCCACCAGCAAGGCCAGGGCCGCGGCAAAGCAGGCCAGCATGTTGATGTTGTCGGGGTAGAGGTAGTTGGTAAGGTTGAGCGCGAAGTAGTGCAAACCCAGCAGCAGCATGGCCCCGCAGGCCACCACGGGCTGCCGGCGGCGGTAGCGGGCCCAAATCAGCACCGAGCAGAGCAGCGTAGCCACCAGGGGCCAAAGCGTGGTGCTCCAGATGTTCAGGCCAAACGCGGCGTAGCACAGCGCCACCGGCCCGAATATCAGCCAACGCTCGTGCAAGGGGTCGTGCAGCAGGCCCTGCGGGTCGGGCCCTAGGTGAAACGTGCCGTGCAGCAGCTGGTGGGCGTAGCGCGCGTAAAAGTAGTCGTCGAGGGCGTAGAGGCCTTCGTGGCTGAAGACGAAGTACGCCACCGTAAACACCACCACAAACCCCAGCGTGAGGGTGGGCAGCCAGGGGCGCAGGCGGGCAAATGCATTCACCGGGGCAAGTTGCGCAGAAATCGGCAGCCCGCCCCGCCGCTACCGATGCGCCGCAGCCCGTACCTTGCGCCCCGATGAACCACGAAATCCGGGCTTACTGGCTGCGCATGTGGGGGCTGCCCCTGGGCTTGTTGCTGCTCGTGGCGCTGGGGCTGGGCTGCTACTACGAAACCAACGACGACTTCGTCATCACGCTGCTGTTGCGCGGGCGCACGGCGGCCGAACCCGTCGCCAACCTGCACCTGTACCTGCACGGCTGGGCCGGGCTGCTGGCCGCGCTCTACCAGCATTGGCCCACGGTGCCGTGGTACGGGCTGCTGCTCTACGGCTTGCTGTACCTGGCGCTGGCGCTGCTCACGGCCGTGCTCGATGGGCTGCTGCGCCCGCACCTGGGCGGCCGCGCCCGCACGGCTTGCCTGGCAGCGTTTCTGCTGCTGGCCGGGCTCGAGCATTTCATGTGGTTCAACTACGTGCGGGTGCCGCTGTTGCTGGCCGGCGGCGCGGTGCTGTACGGGGCCCAACGCCAGGCCCATAGCCGGCGCAGGGGCGGGGTGTTGCTGCTGGCGGTAGTGGCGTTTGCCATGGCCTGGGCTGTCCGGCCCAGTGCCGCCGTGCTCGGCCTGGCCGTGGTAGCCCCCGCGGCGGCCTGGCTGGCCGGGTGGCGGCGCGGCTGGCTGGTGGTAGGGCTGGCGGCCGGGGTGGCCGTGGTTGGTGGGGCGGTGCTGCACCTGGGGCGCAGCCCCGAAGCCGCACGCTACCGGCAGCTCGATGTACTGAAATCCAACGCGAACGATTACCAGCTGTACGCGCCCAACCCGCGCAGCCCCGCCGATAGCCTGGGGGCGCAAGCCGTGCAGCACTGGGTGCTCGGCGACTCCACGCTCGTCAATGAGGGCTTGTTCGCTAGGGCGTTTCAGCTCAACCCTGATTTCCTGCGCCGTATCGCGCCGGCCAAATTGCAGGCAGTACTGGGCCAATTGGTGCGCGACTACTTTCCGCTGCTCCTCCTCAATGCGTGGCTGGCATCGGTAGCCCTAGGTGCTTTGCCGCCGCCGAGGCGCAAGGGGTGGCTGCTTTACGTGGTGGGAGCGGGGCTGCTGCTGTTGGGGCTGGGGGTAGTACTTAAGCTGCCGCCCCGCATAGCCGGGCCGCTGCTTACCCTGCTCACGGTGGGCCACACCGCCGCAGTGCTGCAGGCCGCCGGGCGTTGGCAGCCCATCGGGCACCTAGGGCGCCGCCTGCTGCTGGGTGTGGCTGTGCTGGTAGCGGGCTTGTACGCCTACAAAGTGCTGCACCGCAGCCGCGTGCTGGCTGCCGAAGAAGCGCACCGAAGCCGGGCACTGGAGCAGCTGCAGCGACAGCTGCAAGGGCGGCAATTGGTGGCCGTAGGGCTCGAGGAGCAGTTCAAGTCGCTTTCGCCGTTTGGGCAGTACGTGGCCGATGGCGGCAAGCCCTGGCTGCTGGTGGTGGGCTGGAACACCCTCGACCCCTCGCAGGCGCGGTTGCGGCAGCGGCTTACCGGCACGCGCAGCCAGCCCGAGGCCCTGCGCCGCCTGGCCGCACGCCCCAATACCGTGTTGTACCTGCCGCCCGGCGAGGCCGCCGCATTTTGGCGCGTTTATTTGTACAATTGGGTGGGCGTAGCGTGGCCCACTGCCCGTACCATTGCCGGGCCGGCAGTTCAGCCGTAATGCCGTTTTGTACGTATAGTAGGCAGCGCGTAGGCACCGGTGGTAACAAGCTGCTGCCGATTGCCTACTTTTGAGCTTTCCCCAACTGCTCCAACATCCCCTCATCACCTCTTTTCCCCATCGTACATGATTGCCTCCATGACATCGCGCGGCGAAGTACTTGAGCACCTCGAAGTATTTCTGCGTGAGAACATTGGTACTTTCCTCAAGAAAGTTGAAGACAGCTGGCAGCCCTCTGATTTTCTGCCCGATTCGCGCCTCGACAACTTTTTCGACGAAGTGAAGGCCCTGCGCGAGCGGGCCAAGGAGCTGAGCTACGACCTGTTGGCCGTACTTATCGGCGACACCATCACCGAAGAAGCGCTGCCCAACTACGAAGCCTGGTTTCATTCGCTCGACAACCTGAACCGCGACCCCAACAACGGCTGGGCCCAGTGGATCCGGGGCTGGACGGCCGAGGAAAACCGCCACGGCGACCTGCTGAACCGCTACCTCTACCTGTGTGGCCGCGTAAACATGCGCGAGTTCGAAATCAGTACCCAGTACCTTATTGCCGACGGTTTCGACCTGGGCACCGCCCACGATCCGTACCGCGCTTTCGTGTACACTTCGTATCAGGAGGCCGCTACCAACCTCTCGCACCGCCGCGTGGGCACCCTGGCCCGCAAAGCCGGCGACGGGGCTCTTTCCAAGCTTTGCGGTATGATTGCCGGCGACGAATCGCGCCACGCCCGCGTGTACCAAACCTTCGTGGAGAAAATCTTTGAAGTAGACCCGTCGGAAATGATGCTCGCCTTCGAAGACATGATGCGCAAGAAGATTGTGATGCCCGCGCACTACATGCGCGAGCTGGGCGTGGAGATGGGCAAAACCTTCGGCCACTTCACCGATGCCGCCCAGCGCCTGGGCGTGTACACCAGCCAGGATTACACCGACATTCTGGAAGGCCTGATCAACACATGGAAAATCGACCAGATTACCGGCCTCAACGGCCAGGCCGAAAAAGCCCGCGACTACATCATGGCCCTGCCGGCCCGCCTGCGCCGCGTAGCCGACCGCATGCCGGTGCCCAAGCTCGAGTACAAGTTCAAGTGGATTGAGTAGCCGCTGAACGTGTTGGAATACCAACCGCGCCCCGACCTGCCTGCAGGCCGGGGCGCGGTGTTTTGGTAGCCGCCCGGGCCGGGCACCTAGGGCAGCGTGCGGTGCCTCACCATGGTAATGGAGCCGCCCTGTTTGGGCAGTTCGTACTCCACCACGCGCGTGCCGCCCGAGGGCGAGCTGTTGGGGTCGGTGGGCAGGTACACCGGAAAGCTGCGGATGATTTTGCGGTCCTCAACCCGAAACGAGTCGTGGCCTAGGTAGCCCACCGCGGCAGGGCCATCGAGGGCCGGCAACACCAGGTTGCGGCGGCCCCGGCTCAGAAATTCGTAGCCCACGAGCTTGCCGTACGAGCCGCTGCCGGCCGCGTTCATGAACACGAGCAGCTCGGGGTAATCGTCGTTGTTGAGGTTGGTAACCACGGCATCGGCCACCACGCCCTCGATGCTGGTGCTGGAGGCCATCAGCTCGCGGCCCAGGCGTTTGGCCTCCAGCGTAAGCTGGCGCTGCGAGCCGCTGCCTACGGTGCGCACGGCAAAATTGTAGTCGCCGCGGCTCATCTCTTTCCGGAAGCTCTCGTTCGGCGCGGGCACGGCGGTACTGGCCGTGGGGTTGGGGGCGGCGGTTTCGGTGGCCGTGCGCTGCGAGTCGCAGCTGCTAAGCAGGGCCGCCGCCAGCCACCCCAGGGCAGCGGGGCGCAGGCAAAAGGCAGGGCTGGTCATAAAGCAGGCAAATGGATGAGCGGATGCCTTCGGCACACAATTGCCTTATACAAACGCCCTGCCGCCTAATGAGTTGCGCACCTGCGGCGGCCGCCCTGCCGCCCAACAAAAAAGCCCGCCTGGGAGGCGGGCTTTTGAGCAATAGCTGGCAGTGGGTACTAGCGCTTGTTGTTGGTGCCGGCAGGCGTGCTCACGGGCATCAGCATGCCGTCCTTGTTCAGGGTGTACTCCACGGTACGGGTGCTGCCGGTGGTGCCGGCATCGGCCGAGGTGGTAGTGCCGCTGGCCGTGCCCGCGCTTACCGGGAACGTGCGCACCAAACGGTTGCCGCGCACCTCGTACTTATCCTGGCCGCTGTAGCCGGCAGCCAGGTCGGCGCTCAGCTTGGGCGGAGCCTGAATGGGGCGGAAAGCGCGCTCCACAAACTCGTAAGCCTCCACGCCGCCAAACGAGCCCGTGCCCGAGCCGCTGGTAATCACGTACAGCTCGGGGTTGCCGTTGCCGTTCAGGTCGCCCATGATGGCATCGGTAACGCTGCCTTGCACGTTCAGGCGAATGGGGTCGGTAACCAGCGCGTCGCCCCGGCGGGTACGAATGGTAAGCTGCTGGCCGTTGTCGAGGTTAGCCGATTGCACCTGGAAGCGGTATTCGCCCTGGGTCAGGTCGCGGTTGAAGGTAACGTCGGCGGGAGTGGATTCAACGGCAGTCGAAACAGCGGCGTCGCTCGTCGCATCGTCGGTCGCGTTGCGCGCCGAGTCGCAGCTGGCCGTAAGAAGCAGGGCGGCGGCACCAAACCACCAGGCCGTAGCAGAAAATTTCATGAGTTGCTGAAAAAGGAGTGGAGAAGAAGTAGCAAAGCAAATATGGAAATCCATATATGCAAACGCGAGTGTTGGCAGCGGGTTACAAAAACTGCTACCGAACCACTTGCACGCCCTTCCAGAAGGCCACGCGATTACGAATATTTTCGGCCGCAGGTTTCGGATCGGGGTAGTACCAGGCGGCATCCTTGTTCAGCTCGCCGTTTACGCGCACCGAGTAGTAGCTGGCCCGGCCTTTCCAGGGGCAGCTGGTTTGGGCTATGCTGTCCTCGAAGTATTCGCGGTTGAGCGACTCGGCCGGAAAGTAATGATTGTTTTCAACCACCACGGTATCATTGCTTTCGGCCAGCACGGCATTGTTCCAGATAGCTTTCATGTGGTATAGGGGTGATAAGGTGACAAGTAACAGGTAACAAGTGAGCATAACTACCGGAAAACCTGTCACGTGTCACCTGTTACGTGTTACTTCTATCGCAAACGAAAAACTAACCTGAGTTGGCCGTTGTTTTCCGGTACATTCCTCTGAACTATGGCAGTTGGCTTCCGCTTCCGCGATTTTGTGCCCGAAGAATCCACCGAAAAGGGCTTCGACACGCTATTTAAGTTGTTTATGCAGTTGGTCACCATCACGTCGGGCGACGTGGCGGAGGCCCTTTCCTGGCTTTCGGAGCTGGATAAGCAGTACGGCCTCACCGACGACGAGTACGGCATGGGCGACTTCATCGAAGACCTGAAAAAGAAAGGCTACATCGATGAAAACGAGCAGCAACTGGGCGAGCTGCGCATTACGGCCAAATCGGAGCAGCTCATCCGCAAATCGGCCCTCGAAGAAATTTTCGGCAAGCTGAAGCGCGGCACGCAGGGCAACCACCGCACCCCGCACGCGGGCCAGGGCGACGAGCTGACCACCGACCTGCGCGACTACCAGTTTGGCGACACCATCGAGCAAATCGAGATGACCGAGAGCCTGCGCAACGCCCAGCTCAACCACGGCCTCGATGGCAATTACCTGCTCACCGAAGGCGACCTGGAGGTGCGCGACACCGAGCACAAAACCCAGACCTCCACGGTGCTGATGATTGACATCTCGCACTCGATGATTTTGTACGGCGAAGACCGCATTACACCGGCCAAAAAAGTAGCCATGGCCCTGGCCGAGCTGGTGAAGCAGAAGTACCCCAAGGACTTCCTCGACATCATCGTGTTCGGCAACGATGCCTGGCAAATTGAGGTGAAGGACTTGCCGTACCTGCAGGTGGGCCCCTACCACACCAACACGGTGGCGGGCCTGGAGCTGGCCATGGATTTGCTGCGCAAGCGCAAAACCGCCAACAAGCAGATCTTCATGATAACCGACGGCAAGCCCACCTGCCTGAAGGAGCCCGGCGGCTACTACAAAAACTCGTTTGGCCTCGACCGCAAAGTGGTGAACAAGACGCTGAACCTGGCCGCCGCTGCCCGCCGCCTCAAAATCCCCATCACCACCTTCATGATTGCCTCCGACCCGTACCTGCAGCAGTTCGTGCGCGAGTTCACCGAAACCAACCAGGGCAAGGCGTATTATAGCTCGCTTAAAGGCCTGGGCGGCCTGATTTTCGAGGACTACAAGCGTAACCGCCGCAAGAATTTGTAGGGCCCAAGCGGCTGCCTAGGTATTTGCCTTGTTTGTGCCGCGGAGCACCTAGGGATACAAAAGCAAAACGGCCGCCCTTGTTGGGCGGCCGTTTTTTGTGCCGGACTTCGTTTTTCCCTAACGCGCAGCCACAGCGGTGCCAGCGCCATCTTCGGGCGTGGCATTTTTTATTACGGGCACGGTGCGCAGATAGGCGTAAATCGCCTTGGCTTCGGCCTCATCCATGAGGGTAAACTTGGGCATGGGCAGCTTCAGCGTGCCGTTTGGCCCCTGGCCGTAGCGCACCGATTGCACAAACTGCGCCTCCGTCCAGTCGCCGATGCCGGTTTCGGGGTCCATGGTGATGTTGCGGCTCGGAATTTCCTCGCCGTCGGGGGTGATGAAGGCGGTGCCGCCGCCTAGGTAGCCTTCCGACTTTTCGGGCTCGAGGGCGTTGTTGGACTTGTGGTCCTTGGAGTGGCAGTCGTAGCACTTGTAGCGCCCCACCACCAGGTAGCGGCCGTAAGCCACAGCATCGGAGGCGGGTGGCGTTGCCACGGCCGAGGTGGGCACGGGCGTGGGCTTCATCACGGTGTTCACCAAGGCTTTGGCCAGGAACGACGGCTCCTGCGCGTGCGAGGGCGTGGGGTTGGCCTGCACTTGCGGGTTGTTGGAGCGCAGGTAGGCTACCACGCTGGCCACGTCCTCGTCGGACATGTGCACGAAGTTGGGCATCACGATGCGAAAGCGCCCGTCGCGGCCGATGCCGGTGCGCAGCAAAGCAATCAGCTCGGCGTCGGTCCAGGCGCCGATGCCGTGCGTTTTGTCCTGGGTGATGTTGGCCGAGTAAAGTTTGCCGAACTCCGGTGGTACTTCGGTCAGCAATTTGCCGCTGAGGGTACCCGTGTTGCGGTCCAGGTGGCAGTCGCCGCACAACGCATTGACGATTTTGTGCCCTTGTGCTACGCGCTCCGGCGTGAGGGCCACGGTTTGAGCCGGCACCTTCGGTACGTCGTAGCTCGGAATGCCGCGCACTTGCACAAACGCAGCGGCGCACACCGCCACGAACAATACCGTTGCCAGCGCCAGGCCGAGGAGCTTGAGGACTTTTTTCATGATAAGAAGGCTGTTAAGAGAGTGTGACAAAAGTAATTTTGTCTTGCACTCAAGGCACTAGCATAATCATGTGATGCAACGGTAAAGAGCTGTTATACAGCATCTTAACACTGGATGATTTATTCTGAGCCTGCTGGGTAATTACATCGGGGCCCTAGGTCGGCAGGCTAGCTTGAACCCCGGGAGCGAGAGGGGTGCGCGGTTGGTGCCAATCGGGCGCAACGTTGGCTTGTGGAAGGCGAAAGGAAAAGCGCCTTACCCGCGGCGGTTTGCGTAAACTGCGCATCGCCTTCGAACCTAGGTGCCTACCTCGTGGTTTAGAGCCAGGGGGCATGTGCCCACCCATTCCGCACTACCTGATGAATCACGAACAAATCAGCACCCTCGGCCAGTTGAAAGCCGCGGGGTATCGGTCGCGCTCCGTGCGCGAGGAACTGCGCGATAACCTTATCCAGAAACTCCGCCGGCGCGAAAATGCCTTTCCGGGCATCCACGGCTACGAAGAAACCGTTATTCCCGATCTGCAGCGCGCTATCCTGAGCCTGCACCACATTAACCTGCTGGGCTTGCGTGGCCAGGCCAAAACCCGCATTGCGCGCCAACTGGTGGAGCTGCTCGACGAGTACATGCCCGTGGTAGAAGGCTCCGAGCTGAACGACGACCCGCTGCAGCCCCTCTCGCGCTACGCCCGCGACCTGGTAGCCGAGCGCGGCGACGACACGCCCATTGCCTGGGTGCACCGCGCCGAGCGCTACACCGAAAAGCTGGCCACGCCCGATGTATCCGTAGCCGACCTCATCGGCGACGCCGACCCCATTAAAGCGGCTACGCTAAAGCTGCCGTATTCCGATGAACGCGTCATTCACTTCGGCCTGATACCTAGGGCGCACCGCGGCATTTTCGTCATCAACGAGCTGCCCGACTTGCAGGCCCGCATTCAGGTAGCGCTGTTCAATATTTTGCAGGAAGGCGACATCCAGATTCGGGGCTTTAAGGTGCGCCTACCGCTCGATCTGCAGTTCGTGTTCACGGCCAACCCCGAGGACTACACCAACCGCGGCTCCATCGTGACGCCGCTCAAGGACCGCATCGACGCGCAAATCATCACGCACTACCCCAAAACCATCGATATCGGCAAGCGCATTACCCGCCAGGAGGCCCGCCTGCGGCCCGAGCAGCAGGAGCGCGTGGCCGGCACGGAGGTAGTGCTCGATCTGGTTGAGCAGGTGGCCATTGAGGCCCGCGGCTCGGAGTACGTCGATGCTAAATCGGGCGTGTCGGCGCGCCTCACCATTTCGGCCTACGAGCAGGTGGTGGCGGCCGCCGAGCGCCGCGCCCTGCTCAACGGCGAAGAAACGACGCGCATTCGGGTAGCCGATTTTCTGGCGGCCGTGCCGGCCATTACCGGCAAAGTGGAGCTGGTGTACGAGGGCGAGCAGGAGGGAGCCGGCATCGTGGCCGAAAAGCTGATGGGCAAAGCCCTGCGCACGCAGTTTCTGCAGTACTTCCCCGACCCCGAGAAGGTGAAAAAGCAGAAAGACAAGCCCAACGCTTTCAAGCCCGTACAGGATTGGTTTGGTGCGCACACGATTGATGTGCTGAACGACGCCTCCGAAGCCGATTACCGCACTGCCCTGGAGGCCGTGCCCGGCCTGCGCGACCTGGTGCAGCAAAGCGTACCAGCCGAGCTGCTCAAAAACGACCAGTATTTCTGGATGGAGTTTGCCTTGCACGGCATGGCCGAGATGAGCCTGATTTCGCGCAACCGCCTCACGGCCGGCACCCAGTTTAAAGATTTGTTTTCATCGATGTTCACGATGCCCAGCTTTGGCTCGGATGACGACGATGAGGACGAAGAGGATTTTGACTCGCGCAAGCGCCGCCGGCGCTAGACCGTAGCCCCACGGCCCACAAAAAAAGCCCGGAGCCAACGCTCCGGGCTTTTTTGTGGGCCATGGGGCGGAACTTACGCCTCGCTCACCACGATTTTGTCGATCGAGTCGTTGGGCTTGATCTGGTCAATCACGTCCAGGCCCTCCACCACTTTGCCGAACACGGTGTGCACGCCGTCGAGGTGGGCGGTGTTGTCGCGCGAGTGGCAGATGAAGAACTGCGAACCGCCGGTGTTGCGGCCGGCGTGGGCCATGCTCAGGATGCCGCGGTCGTGGCGCTGGTTGCCGCCCGAGGTTTCGCAGGCGATTTTGTAGCCCGGGCCGCCGGTGCCGGGCATGCCCTTGGCGCCGTCGCGGGTGTTGGGGCAGCCGCCCTGAATAACGAAGTTGGGAATTACGCGGTGAAACTTCAGGCCGTCGTAGTAGCCTTTCTGGGCCAGGTCGGTGAAGTTTTTAACCGTGTTGGGGGCGTCTTGCTCGAAGAACTCGACCTTCATCACGCCTTTGTTGGTGTGGATTTCGGCTGTTTTCATGGGGTGGGTTTACGGTAAATACGGCCCGAAGGCCGTGGTAAGGGCGCAAAGGTAGCTTTTCGGCGCAGTACCTTGCTGCCGTGGTTAAACAATGGCCGCCGCTCAATGATTCAGCCTAGGTGCCGGCAACCCCTACGCCAACCCGGCACGTACTTTTGGCTATACCCAACTCCACTTACCTGCATGTACCAACGCCTTGTACCCCTGGCCGGCCTGCTGGCGCTGCTGGCGGCCTGCAACTCGGGCCCTACCGAAACCACCGGCCCGGCCAGCGCCGAAGAAGCTGCCGCCGCCGATACCTCCCGCTACGACCCCAATGCCAGCACCGACTCGGCGCGCATGGGCAAAACCACCGGCGTAATGGTGGGTAAAGTTTCGCTCACACCCGATAAAACCCTGGCGCAAAACACCGCCGCCACCCCCGAGCTGAGCCAGTTGCTGGAGGCTGCCCAGCTGGCCGGGCTGGCCAGCAACCTAGGCAACGAGGGGCCCTACACCGTGTTTGCGCCTTCCAATGCCGCATTCAGAAACCTGCCCTACGGCGCCATGGCCGGCCTGAAGAAGCCCGAAAGCAAGGAAAACCTCAAGGGCCTGGTGAACTACCACATCATCCAGAGCCGTCTGCTGGCCATGGATTTGCGCGACGGGCAGGAGCTAACCACCCTGAACGGCCAGAAAATCAAAATCGGCGTGAAAAACGGCAAAATCACCGTGAACAACGCCACCGTGAGCACGCCCGATGTGGTATCGAGCAACGGCGTGCTGCACGTGATTGACAAGGTGCTGCTGCCCCCCAAAGAATAGCCCGCCGGCACCTAGGCCCGCATGCCGCGCGGCCCGGTTGCATAGCTGCCGGGCCGCGCAGTGCGCTTGGGCGCCTAGGGTTATCGGCTGAGGCCGGCTCCTTCGGAAATGCGGCGGGCAAAGGAGGTCCAGTCTTCGTCGGCGGAGGAGCGGCGGGCCACGGTGGCCGTGAGGTGGTCGAGCACGATGTTGGCCACGGGCATGGGCACGTGGTGCTCGCGCGCTTCGGCCAGCGTCAGGCGCAAATCCTTTTGTAGCAAAAAGGGAGCCGCGCCGGCCGGTTTGTAGTCTTCGTCGGCAATCATGCGGCCGTAGCTGCGGTAGGCCAGGCTGTCGAACAGCGACGTAGTCATGATTTCGTAAATCTGTTCGCGGCTTACCCCACACTTTTCAGCCAGCGTAAACGCCTCGGCCATGGCCTCGATGGCCGCGCCCAGCATAAAGTTGCCGCACAGCTTTACCACGTTGGCGGCGCCCACATCGTCGCCTAGGTCGAACGTGCCCTGGCTGAGCGGCAGCAGCAAGGGCGTAATGCGCGCTTTAGCCTCGGCGGGCCCCGCGAGGCACACCCACAGCTGGCCGGTAGCTGCCACAATGGGTTTGCCGAATACCGGCGCGGCTACCAGCTGCGAGCCTTTTTCCTGATGCGCCTGGGCCAGCCGGGTGTTGGTGCCCGGCGCCACCGTGCTGCACGATACGTGCACGGCTCCGGCCTGAAGTCCTTCCAGAATGCCGTCGGGGCCGGTGGTAAGCTCCTCCAGCGCCTCGTCGTCGGTTACCATGGTAAATACTACCTGCACATCGCGCACGGCCTCGGCGGGCGAGTCGGCCACGCGGGCGCCGCGCTCTTCGAGGGCGGCCGCCCGGCCCGGGGTGCGGTTGTAGATAGAAAGGCGGTGGCCGGCCAGCAACAGGTTGGTAGCCATGGCCTGGCCCATCTGACCTAGGCCAACGAAAGCAATGTTTTCCTTCATGGGTGCGCGGGGTGAAGGCAGGGAACGAACTGCTGCCTCCGTATTCGGGGCCCAGCGCACATAAGTTGTGGTGGCCGCGGGGTTTAGTGGCGGTTGTCCTCGTCGGCCATCATGCTCAGGTAGCTGTCGTAGCGCGGGAAGGCAATTTTCCCTTTCTCCACGGCCTCGCGCACGGCGCACCCGGGCTCTTCGAGGTGGCGGCAATTGTGGTAGCGGCACTGGTTTAGCCGCTCACGCATTTCGGGAAAGTAGTGCGCCAGCTCGCCCTGCTTCATGTCAACCAAACCCAGCTCCTTAATGCCGGGCGTGTCGATGAGGTAGGTGCCGGGGCGCACTTCCAGCATTTCGGCAAAGGTGGTGGTGTGCTTGCCCTTGTCGGAATATTCGCTGATTTCGGCCGTTTTCAGCTCCAGGTCGGGCACCAGCGCGTTGATGAGCGTGCTTTTGCCCACGCCCGAGTGGCCCGAAAGCAGCGTGGTTTTGCCGTCGAGCAAGGCATCAATGGCGGCCACGCCCTCGCCGGTGTGGGCCGAGCTGCGCAGGGTGGGGTAGCCCGTACGCTCATACATCTTTTGCACCTGACCCAGGTAGTCGAGCAGTTCTTCGTCGTAGATGTCGGTTTTGTTGAACACCAGCGTGGCCGGAATGCTGTACGCCTCGGCTGTTACCAGAAACCGGTCGATAAACCCGAACGAGGTGGCCGGCGACGCCAGCGTAACCACCAGCATGGCCTGATCGAGGTTGGCCGCCACAATGTGCGAGTGCTCCGATTTGTGCACCGAGCGCCGGATGATGTAGTTGCGGCGCGGCTCGATGTGGTCGATAACCCCCGTGCCTGCGTCGCCGGTTTCGTCGGTTTCAAACTCCACCACGTCGCCTACGGCCAGGGGATTGCTCACCTTCAAACCCTTGTGCTTGAAGCGCCCGCGCAGGCGGCAGCGGTGCAGGTGCAGCGTGGCGTGGTCGCGCACCACGTACCACGAGCCTGTGGATTTGACGACGGTTCCGGTCATGTGCGGAGAGATGAGTAGATGCGTGGATGAGTGAATGAGTAGGTGAGTGGATGCGTAGATGAGTAGATGAGTAGATGGGTGGATGAGTGAATGAGTGGATGCGTGATTTGCACCGGTCTTATATCTACTCATCTACTCATTTGCTCATTCACTCATCCACTGCCCCGCCGCCTGCATAATGCGCCCCGTAGCGCCCGCCGACTCTTGTACATACGCGCGGGCCCGCTGGCCGAGTTCGGTGCGGTACGCGGCATTGTTGAGCAGGAGCGCGAGTTGTTGCTCGTTTTCCTCTGCAGTGGTAACGGCAGCGGCGGCACCTAGGGCTACCAGGTCGCGGGCTTCTTTGAACTTCTGATACCTAGGGCCGAAGAGCAACGGCAAGCCGAAGGCCGCGGCCTCCAGGGTATTGTGCAAACCCTTACCAAACGCCCCACCGATGTAGGCCACCGAGCCCGCCCGGTACAGCTCGCGCAGCAAGCCGATGTTGTCGATGAGCAGCACGCGGGCTTGTCCCACGCTTGCCGTGGTGGCCTGCGAGTACCGAACTACCTGACCCGGCAAAACGGCCTCTACCTGCTGCAGGTGCGCTTCGGTTATTTCGTGCGGGGCTACAATTGTGCGCAGGCTGCCCTGCCAATGGCGCAGCGCCAGGGCCAGCACCTCCACGTCGGGCGGCCATACGCTGCCGGCCACCAGTACGGGGGCGCCATCGGCCACAAACGCGGCTACCAACGGCAGCTCGCGCGCAGGAGCGGCAGCAGTATCCACAACTGTATCGAAGCGCGTGTCGCCGGCTACGCTCACCTGGGTTAGCCCGATGCCGCGCAGCAGCTCCGCCGAGGCTTCGTCCTGCGTGAAAAGATGCGTCAGTTGGTGCAGTACCTTCCTGAAAAAACCGCCCCAAGGCTTAAAAAACACCTGATCGGGCCGAAAAATAGCCGACACGCACACCGTAGGCACGCCCTGGCGCTTCAGCTCGGCCAAGTGGTGGTACCAGAACTCGTACTTCACAAACACGGCTAGCTGCGGGCGCACGGCCGCCACAAAGGCGCGGGCGTTGGCGGCGGTATCGAGCGGGAGGTAGTAAATGTAATCGGCGCCGGGCCACTGCCTGCGCACCTCGTAGCCCGAGGGCGAAAAGAACGTGAGCACGATTTTGTGGTGCGGGTGCTGCCGGCGCATGGCCTCCATCAGCGGGCGGCCCTGCTCAAACTCGCCCAGCGAAGCGCAGTGCACCCACAGGCGCGGGGCGGTATCGGTACCTAGGTCGGCGGCCATGCGGGCCTGCCAGTTGCGGCGCCCCGCCACCCATTGCCTGGCCTTCGGGATGAAAGGAGCTACTGCGAGCAGCAGCAGGCCGTAGAGGCGAATAGCAAGCGAGTACAGAAAAACCAAAACGGGCAGGGCAGAAGCGCAATAAAAAAGGCCAGCACAACCGTTGCCGGTTGCTGGTGCGAGCGGCAAAGTTAGTCAGGCGGCACCTAGGGTACACGCGGCCGGGCCGCCGCCGGGCACCTAGGGCCAAAAGAAAACAGCCCCGGCACGGCGGCCGGGGCTGTTGCTAAGCTTGCAGGGGTGGGGCGCAATTAGCGCGTAGCCTCTTGCTTGGCCAGGTAGTTGGCCACGCCTTCGCGGGTAGCCGACATGGCCTCTTTGCCTTCTTCCCAGTTGGCGGGGCATACTTCGCCGTTTTTCTCGAAGTACTGCAGGGCATCAACCAGGCGCATGGCTTCGTCGATGGAGCGGCCCAGCGGCCCGTCGTTCACCAGCTGGTGGCGCACGATGCCGTCTTTGTCGATCAGGAACAGACCGCGGTACGCTACCGGCGAGCCAACGAAGGTCATTTCGCCGGCGTCGTTGTAGTCGTAGTGGCCGCCCAGCACGTCGTAGTTGGCCGCAATGGTTTTGGTAGCATCAGCCACCAGCGGGTAGGTTACGCCAGCAATGCCGCCGTTTTCGCGCGGGGTTTGCAACCAGGCAAAGTGCGAGAAGTGCGAGTCGGTGGAGCAGCCCACCACGGCTACGCCTTTGGCCTCAAACTCGGCCAGCTTTTCCTGAAACGCGATGATTTCGGTGGGGCAAACGAAGGTGAAATCGGCGGGGTAGAAGTAAAAGATAACGTGCTTCTTGCCCAGGTAGCGGTCGAGGTTGAAGTCCTCTTCGAAGTCTTCACCGTTTACGACTGCCATTGCCTTGAACGAGGGGGCACGCTTGCCTACGAGAACTGCCATTTTAAAATGGGTTTGTGTGTAAGTGGGTAGTGGTGTGTCTGATGGGGGTGCTGGGGCCTGGGTACCTAGGCTAGCGGGGCTTCACATCCTTGCGGCTGTCGAGCTTGTTGCCGCTGATGTGAAGGGAAAAAGATTGCGGCTGGAAGTTGTCGAAGCCGCGGGCAGCGAAAAACTCCTGCAGCAGCTGATCCAGCTTCGGGTCGCAGTAATCGATGATTTCCTGCGTTTCCTGGCAAAACAGGTGGTGGTGGTTGGAGCAATCCGTGTCGTAGCGGCGGCGGGTGCCATCGGCATCGGCCACGCGCTTGAGCAGCCCGGCGGCCACAAACGAGTCGAGGGCTTTGTACACCGTGCCCAACGATACCGTGGGGTTGGCCGGGCGCACGCTCCGGAATACCTGCTCGGCGGTGGGGTGGCCCGGCAGCACCAGCAACGCCTCCAATATGGCAATGCGCTGCTGCGTAGCGCGCAGCCCCGCCGCGGTAAGGCGCTGGTGCAGTTGGTCGCGGTTCGGGGCAGGCATTAACTCAGTCGGGCTCACAGATAGGAATCATTCTCCAGTGCAAAAGTAGTCCTATAAGCGTATCCCAAGCAAAAAGGTTTAATTCAGGTAACAGGTGATAGGTGACAGGCAACAGGGAAGTAAGCTACAGTGAGACTCGTGAAGCCGTCCCCAAGCTGGTGCTGGCACCCAGATGTCTCGCTGCCGCTCGACATGACAAACGAGGTGTTACCTGTCACCTCATCACCTGTTACTTGTTACCTCCCCTTAAACGCCGGTTTGCGCTTCTCCACGAAAGCCGCCATGCCTTCTTTCTGATCTTCGGAGGCGAAGGTGAGGTAGAAGTTTTTGCGCTCGAAGTGCAAGCCTTCGTCGAGGTGCGTTTCGAAGGCGCGGTTTACCGATTCTTTGGCCAGGCGCGCCGCCACCGGCGACATTTCGGCAATGCTGGCAGCCAGCCGGAAGGCTTCTTCGAGGTACTGGCCCACGGGAACCACGCGGTTTACCAGGCCGGCGCGGTACGCTTCCGCGGCCCCGATGGGCTGGCCCGTCAGCACCATTTCCATGGCGCGGACCTTGCCCACGGCGCGCGTCAGGCGCTGCGTGCCGCCGGCGCCGGGCATAACCCCAATCCGAATTTCGGGCTGGCCAAACTGGGCGGTTTCGGAGGCCACAATCATGTCGCACGTCATGGCCAGCTCGCAGCCGCCCCCTAGGGCAAAGCCCGATACGGCCGCAATCAGGGGCTTCTTGGTTTTCCGAATCTGGTCCCACACCGTAAACTGGTCCACAATCAGCATATCGATGGCCGTGCGGTTGGCCATTTGCTTGATGTCGGCGCCGGCCGCGAAGGCGCGCTCCGAGCCCGTCAGCACAATCACGCGCACCGCGTCGTTGTCGTCGAGCTCCTTCAGGGCCGCGGCTACTTCCTGCATCAGCTGCAGGTTCAGGGCGTTCAGCTCTTTGGGGCGGTTCAGCTCGATCAGGGCAACCTGCGGCCGCGCCTGCGGCGTTACTTTAATGAATTCCATGGAAGGGTAGGTGGTGGGTAGTAAGGCAGAAGGAAAAACCTAGGCGGGTTGCGCCGCGGCCGCGCGCGCCACAAACTGAAACGTTTGGCGGGTGCGCTGCTCCAGCAGCAGCTGGCGGCCGTCGGTAAGCTGGGCAATGGCCTCGGGCGTGTAGTTTTTGATGGTGTACAGCTCCAGCCCGGTGTTGTAGTAAATGGTAAAATGCTCGCGCAGGTGCTCCAGCAGTTTGCGCAGGCGGTACTCGTGCCAATCGGTGCACACCGAAAACGAAATGGCCGAGTTTTGCATCAGGTTGATTTTCAGGCGCACCTGCGCCAGCGCCCCAAAAATCACCTCCAGGTTTTCCTCCGAAATAAAGGTGAGGTCCTTCGACTCGAAGGAAATCAGGCACTGGTTGGTTTTCAGGATCAGCGCCGGGGCCAGCGTGCCGTGCTTGCAGTCGTGGATTTTGGTGCCCTCGGCCTCCGGCTCCACAAACGACTTGACGTAGAGCGGAATGCGCTGCACGGCCAGGGGCTTGATGGTTTTGGGGTGAATCACCGAGGCCCCGTAGTACGCCATTTCAATGGTTTCCTGGTAGCTGATTTCGGGGTAGCGCACCGTGTTCGGAAAGATTTTGGGGTCGGCGTTGAGCAGGCCCGCCACGTCCTTCCAAATCGTTACCGACTCCGCACCTAGGCAATAGGCCAGAATGGCGGCCGTGTAATCGGAGCCCTCGCGCCCCAGGGTGGTGGTTTGGCCGCTGGCCGTGCCGCCCAAAAAACCCTGCGTCAGCACCACGCCCTGCTGCAACAGCGGCGGCACCTGCTCGCGCACGTTGCGCTCGGTGGTGGGCCAATCCACGCGGGCTTCGCGCCACGAGTGGTCGGTGCGGATCAGCGGGCGCACATCGAGCCACCGCGCGCCTACGGCCGCGGCCACAATGCAGGTGGCCAGCAGCTCGCCGTAGCTTACCACCTGGTCGTACTGCCGGTCGTACTCGCCCTTGCTGAGGGTGGCCAACCTGTCGCCGAGCTCCTGCAGCAGGCAGTGCAACGAGCCCGCGCCTTCGCCGCACACCAGGCGGCCCTGCTCGTCGCGCGGGGCCCCGGGCAGCAAGCCCTCGGCTACGCCTAGGTGAAAATCGCGCAGCTGCGCCAACGGCTGGGTATAATCCTGGCCGGTATGCGCCAAATGAAATATGTGTTCGAGCGCGTTGGTGGTTTTGCCCATGGCCGATACCACCACCAGCAACGGCTGGTTGGCCGGGCGGCGCTGCAAAATGGCTTGGAGGTTGCGAATGGCGGCCGCGTCCTTCACGGAGGCCCCACCGAACTTGTAAACGCTAAGCGAATGCGACAGATGCATGCGTCAAAAGTAGAAAGCAGCCGCTAACTAAGGCTGAAATCCCTTAGTTTTGCCTAGCTTACTACATCCCGCCCCGTTTTCTACTTGCTTTTATGGAACACAACTCTGACCGCCTTGCGCTACCCGTCGGCACGACCCTCGACCGCTTTATCATGCGCAAGCAGGAGGACTTCCCGTACGCAACCGGTGAGTTGTCGCAGCTGCTGCGCGACATTGCACTGGCGGCCAAAATCGTAAACCGCGAAATCAACCGCTCGGGCCTGATCGATGTGACGGGCGCGTACGGCCAGCAGAACGTGCAAGGCGAGGAGCAGCAAAAGCTCGACGTAATTGCCAACATCCGCTTTATCCGGGCGTTGCGCAACGGCGGCGAAGTTTGCACGGTGATTTCCGAGGAGGACGAGGACATGATCCAAACCGGCAACAACCAAGGCAAGTACGTGGTGGCCATCGACCCGCTCGACGGCTCGTCGAACATCGACGTGAACGTGTCCATCGGTACCATCTTCTCGATTTACCGTCGCCAGTCGGGCATCGGGCAGGAGGGTACCCTCGCCGACTGCCTGCAGAAAGGTATTCACCAGGTAGCGGCCGGCTACGTTATCTACGGCTCTAGCACCATGCTGGTGTACACCACCGGCGCGGGCGTCAACGGCTTCACCTACGAGGCCTCTTTGGGCGAGTTCTTCCTGTCGCACCCCAACATCACCACGCCCAAAACCGGCAACCTCTATTCCATCAACGAGGGCTCGTCGAACTCCTTCACGGCCGGCGTGCGCGACTTTGTGCAGTACTGCAAGGACCAAAATTTCTCGGCCCGCTACATCGGCTCGCTGGTGGCCGATTTCCACCGCAACCTGCTGAAAGGCGGTATTTACATTTACCCCTCCACGGCCAAAGCGCCCAACGGCAAGCTGCGCCTCATGTACGAGGGCAACGCCCTGGCCTTTATTGTGGAGCAAGCCGGCGGCAAGGCCAGCAACGGCACCAAACGCCTGATGGAAATTGAGCCCACCTCCCTGCACGAGCGTTGCCCGCTCTACATCGGCTCTACCGAACTGGTGAACAAGGCCGAGGAGTTTCTGGCAAAAGAGCGCCAGGCTGTATCGGCAGCCCAAGAGTCCTAGGCCCTAGGTAAGCCCACCAAAAAAGCCCGCGGCAGCAATGCAGCGGGCTTTTTTGTTGGAGCGGCCTGGCCAAACCGGGCCAGGAGCTCCCTAGGCTTTTTCGCCAGCAGCGGCTTCGGGCGAGCCAGCGGCATCGTCGGAGGAGCCCTCTGCGTTTTGGGCCGGAATGGCGCCCGCCGTGCTAAGCGTATCGGTGGTGGCATCCGTTTCCTCGGCGCGGGCCGCGGCCTCGTCACCTAGGGCTGCTTCGGCCGACTGGTAGGGTAGGCGGCTGCTTACGGCGCCGTACCACGTAATCAGCTTGCGGATATCCGACATGTACACGCGCTGACGGTCGTAGTCGGGCAGCACCTCGGCCATAAAGCTGCTGAGCGCAGCCTCGTCGGATTTGCTCGAAACGGGCAGGTTCTGGCCGTACTTCTGGTGAATCTGGTCGAACACCTCCGTCAGCGGCACCGTGCGGTCCGGGTCTTCGGTGTAGATGGAGATTTCGTGCAGCAGCGAAACTTTGTTGCGGGCCGAAGCCACCGAGCGCCGGGCTTGGGCATCCAGGGTCTCAACCAGCACGCCGTTGTTGGCCGGGCGCACCAGGCGGTACAGGCCGCTCATGCCGCTGATGGCAGCAATTTCCCTCAAATCGTAGGGCATAGAAACGGAAAAAGGTTAGAAAATATGCTTAGCTAGGGGTGACTACTCGGCTACGTTGTTGCCGGCCGCGCCCAGCTTAAACGCAATGGGCAAGCTCGTGAGAATGGGGTACTCCGGCTTCTTGAACTTCAGCAGCTTTACTACGCGCAACGCTTCCTCGCCGCAGCCGCCGCCAATTTGCTTTACCAGCTTTACGCCGCTCATGCTGCCGTCGGGGTTCAGCGTGAAGCTCACGATGCAGGTGCCCTGAATGCGGTTGCGGCGCGCCATCAGCGGGTACTTCAGTTCTTTGTAGATGAAGTCGTACATGGCCTCCTGGCCGCCCTCGTAGTAATCGGCTACGGGGATAACGGCCGATTTGGTGTGGGCAGCGGCCGGGGCGGCCGGGGCATCGCCTTCGGTAGCGGGTTTCACTTTCACAGTCTGCTGCGCCAGGGCTGGCGTAGCCGCTAGTGCCAGCAGGGCCAGGGCCAGCGTGAAGGTGTACTTTTTCATGGGGGTAGAAGAGGAAATGAAGAAGAAAGGGTAAGGAAAAAATGGCGGCTTAGGCCCGGCAATTACAGGGCCAATCTACGCATTCCTGCCCGCTTCCTTTACCTGCCGGTTCACGCCGTCGATAAAATTCAGCAGGTCGTCGCGGCCTTCCCGAGCTACTGCCGAACTAATAAACCAAGTGGGCAGCTCATCCCAACTTTCGCGCATCTTCTCCAAAAACACCTCCACATTTTGGCGCGTGCGCGAATTCGATTGCTTATCGGCTTTGGTGAAAACCAGCGCAAACGGTACGCCCATTTCGCCCACCATGTTTATGAACTCCAGGTCGACGGCCTGCGGGGGAAGGCGCGAGTCAATCAGCACAAATAAACAGGTCAGGGTTTCGCGCTTCGCCAAGTAACCCCGAATCATTTTGCCCCATTTCTCGCGCGACTCTTTGCTGACGCGCGCATATCCGTACCCCGGTAAATCCACCAAATACCATTCGTCGTTGATTAAGAAATGGTTGATTAGCTGGGTTTTTCCCGGCAGGGAAGAGGTTTTTGCCAAGGCGCTACGCCCCGTCAGCATATTTATCAACGACGATTTGCCTACGTTGGAGCGGCCGATGAAAGCATATTCGGGCAACGTGCCGCCGGGGCACAGTTCCACGCGGGTATTGCTCATCACGAAGCGGGCATCGCGAATAACCATAGCTGGGGAGCGGGTAATTGAGGAATTAAGGAGCCACAAAAGTAAGGCATCCGGAGTTAGCGCTCAGAAAGTCCTATTTTTTCTGAGTTCGAATTAAATTTTGCCCTTGTGCCATTGCAGTTATTAACCTACTTATATATTTGTGCGGGCCAGACTAGAAAATTTCGGCTTTTTGCATCCGGCAAAATGATTGAAGTCTGCTGCTGGCCTAGCTAAGTAAATAGGATGCGGCTAAGGCCGTATTATATAAATTCTATCTTTGCCCGCAGTTCGCTCACTTTTTGTGCGCTTATATGCAGGATTACCAATACATGGCTTTGTTTTTGAAGCGGTGTGTTTTCTCAATTTCCTTCGCGGCTGACTAACCTTAAACTGGGTTTTAAGTATACAGGGACGCTTTTGCCGCCCTAGGTGCCCCAAAAGGCATTCGGTACGGCCAAAGCTCCTCCCTTCTCTGCAACTCCTTATTCCAAACTCCCCTTCCAATGGACAACTTCGTCAGAAGGTTACTACAGGCCTCTTGCGCAATGGCTCTGGCCGCCGCCGTGGCTCAGCCTTCGATGGCCCAAAGCACGCGAAAGACCTTAAAAACTGCTAACCGATTCTTCGATCAGGAGAACTACCGGGCTGCAATCCCTTTTTACGAGCAAGTGCTGGCCAAAGAGCCCAACAACGCTCAGGCTCTGTTCCGCGCGGGTATCTCGTACATGTCGTTCGACAAAGAGAAAGCCAGCGACTACATCTACAAGTCGCAGCGCATCAAAAAGAACGTTTCGAAGGACGTTGAATACTGGCTGGGCCGTGTCGACCACCTGAACTACAACTTCGACGAAGCCATTGCGCACTTTCAGGCATACAATGCCTCGCTGAAAAAGAAGGACACGCGCAAGGCTGAATTGGGTTTGCTGATTCAGCATTCCAAAAACGCCAAGATTCAGTTCAACAGCCCCAAGGATATCTTCGTGAAGAACCTAGGGCCGTCGATCAATACGGCATACTCGGAGCACAGCCCGGTAATCTCGTCCGACGACAAGCTGCTGCTGTTCACCTCGCGCTCCGAGAACGTAACCGGTGCCAATGCCTCGGGCGATGATGCCAAGAAAGGCAAAGGCAACGTAGCCGCCGACGGCGAGTACTACGAAGACATCTTTGAAGCCAAGCGCATTGGCGACGACGAGTGGGAAAAGCCCCGTTCGCTGTCGGGCGCGCTCAACGGCAAAGGCCACGACGCCTCGATTCAGATCTTCGACAACGACACGAAGATGCTGATGTACCGCCAGGACGAAAACGGCGACATCTTTTACACGGAGCGCACCGGCGGCGACTGGACGGCGCCGAAGAAGCTGAACGGCAACATCAACTCGAAAGGGTTTGAGTCGGATGCTTTCATTACGCCGGACGGCCTGACGATCTACTTCTCGACGAGCAAGCACTCCGAGGACAACACCCTCGACATTTACTACGCTACCCGCAAGCCGGGCGGCGACTGGGGCGAAGCCAAGCCGGTGGCGGGCGTAAACTCGAAGTACGACGACGACAGCCCGTACCTGAGCCGCGACGGCAAGACGCTGTACTTCTCGTCGCGTGGTTACAACACGATGGGCGGTTACGACATCTTCAAGTCGGACTTTGACTCGGTGGCCAACAAGTGGGGCCGCCCCGAGAACATGGGCTACCCCATCAACACCCCCGACGACGATACCTACTACCGTCTGTCGCCCGATGGCTCGTACGCCTACCTCTCGTCGTACCGCATTGGTGGCTACGGCGAAAAGGACATCTACACCATCAACTACATCAAGAACGTAACGATCCGCGGCAAGGTATTCTCGGCCCGCGACAGCGCTACGGTTATTCCGGGTGTGGAGCTGGTGTTCAGCGGCACGCAGGCCGACAAAACGGCCATCAGCTTCCGCGACGTAACCAAGCCCGAAACCGGCGACTACTCGGTAAACGTGCTTTCGGGCCGTACCTACCAGGTAGCCGTATCCAAGGATGGCCAGAACATCACGACGGAAGAGTTTGCCGTGCCGGTAATCACCAACGACACCTCGTCGATCGTGAAGAACTTCTACGTGCCGTACACCGACACCACCAGCGCGTCGATGTTCGCCTTCAAGAAGATCTACTTCGATACCGACAAGTACAACCTGCGCCCCGAGTCGGTGCGTGAGCTGAACAACATCGCCGGCATTCTGAAGGCCAACCCGGGTGTGAACATCTCGATTGAAGGCCACTGCGACTCGCGCAACACCGACGAGTACAACATGGTACTCGGCCAGAACCGCTCGAATTCGGCTTACAACTACCTGAAGAAGAACGGCATTGGCGAAACGCGCATGGTGACGGTAAGCTACGGCGAGCGTCGTCCGTCGGCTCCGAACGATTCGCCGGAGAACATGCAGCTGAACCGCCGCGTGGAGTTCCGCGTGATTCTGAAGGAAGGCCAGACCATGGCTGACCTGAACAAGAGCGCCAACCCCGGTGCTGCCAGCGGCGCTGGCACGGGCACCGGAACGGGTACGGGCACTGGTTCCGGCACCGGCACCTCCAACACCTCGGCTACGGGCACCGGCACGGGTTCTTCTACCCGCACCACGGCTCCGCTGCAACCCGGCAAAACCAAAGTAAAAACCGCCGACGGCACCAAGGTGAAGACCAAGGTTGACGAAGACAGCGACAAGGTGAAAGTGAAAACCGAGTCGGAAACCGGCGAAAAATCCAAGACGGTAACCAAGGAAGGCGAACTGGACTCGAAAGCCAAAGACGAGGCCGGCGACAAAACCAAGGTGAAAACCAAAGTAGAATAGCGCCCTAGGTGCTAGCGCCAAAAACGGGTCGGGCCAGTAGCCCGGCCCGTTTTTTTTAACATTATGCGCGTCGGCCCGTTGTTATTGGGCAATTTGCGGCCTGTTTGGCCGTTTGTACCGCACCCCATGACCGTACTTCCCTACAAAGACGACCCCACCGGCAAGAAGTCGCAAGTGGCCCAGATGTTCAACAGCATCGCGGGCAAGTACGACTTCCTCAACCACTTCCTGAGCGCCGGCACCGATATTTACTGGCGCCGCAAAGCCGTGGGCGAGCTGCGGCAGCTGCGCCCGGCGCGCATTCTGGACATTGCCACCGGCACCGGCGACTTCGCTTTTGAAACCCTACGCCTGGGTGCGCAAGTAAAAGTCACCGGCGTCGACATCTCGGAGGGCATGCTCGAGGTGGGGCGCCGCAAGGTGCGGGAGCGGGGCCTGGGCCACCGCGTGGAGCTGCAGCTCGGCGACTCCGAAAACCTGCCCTTCGACGACAACACGTTTGATGCCGTAACGGCCTCGTTCGGGGTGCGCAACTTCGAGAATCTGCAACAAGGCCTGGCCGAAATGCACCGGGTGCTGAAGCCCGGCGGCAAGGTGGTGATTCTGGAGTTTTCGAAACCCCGGGTTTTTCCGTTTAAGCAGGCATACAATTTTTACTTCCGGCATATTTTGCCGGTATTCGGCAAACTGATTTCCAAAGACCGCGCCGCGTACTCGTACCTCCCCGAATCGGTGCAGGCTTTTCCGGATGGCCCCGCATTCCAGGCCATCCTGAAGCAAGTCGGCTTTAACTCTCCCCAATGGCAACCGCTCACGTTTGGCATAAGCTCCATTTACACCGCCACCAAGTAACCCTGCGCCTCGGCGTGCTGCTGCTGCTGGCCCTGCCCACGGCAGCCCTAGGTCAGAAAAGCAGCTACAGCAAAGCCAGCCGCGGCAAAAACGGCCGCGTAAAGTCGGTTACGGTAAACAACCTGCCCGGCTACGATACCCGCTGGTTTCATCCGGGCTTTTTCGTGGGCGTGAACGGCAGCCGCTACCGCCTCGAGCACTCCCAAGCGTACGTTAATAACCTGCAGAACGGGCAGGGTATTGCGGCCAACGCCAAGTTCAGCCCCGGCTTTGCGGTAGGCTTTATCGGCGATGCCCGCCTGACGGATTATTTGAGCATCCGCTTTACGCCGGGCGTTTCGTTTCTGACGCGGCAGGTGGAGTTCAAGAAAATCGGCAGCGTGGCCGATACCATCGTGGATCAGGAAATCAGCTTCACGCAGCTTGATTTGCCCTTGCTGTTCAAGCTAAAGTCGGAGCGGCGGCGGAATACGCGCGTGTACCTGGTGGGCGGTGTGCGCCCCAGCGTGAACGTGGGCACCCGGCGCCGCGACCCGGTGAGCAGCCAGCTGAAGCTGGGCAACTCCGATCTGGCCATTGAGTATGGCGTGGGGTTGGATTTATTTTACCCCTTCTTCAAGTTTGCGCCCGAGCTGCGCTTCTCGCACGGCTTACCGAACATGCTGCAATCGGGCAACGACGTGTACACCAACAGCTTTCAGCGGGTGCGCAGCAGCACCGTAACGCTGTACCTCAATTTTGAATAACGCCTAGGTGAAATGCTGCGCGGCTTGCCGGCCACCTGCTCCCGCAATGGGGCAGCTGGCGGCAAGCCGCGCAGCATTTCGACTTTATACTACACCCATGAAAACTGCTTTGGTTACCGGCGCTTCGTCGGGGATTGGCCGGGCCACCGCCGTGGCTTTGGCGAAAGTGGGCTACCAACTGGTGGTTACCGGCCGCCGGCGCGAACGGCTCGAAGAGCTGGCCCAGGAGGTAGCGCCTGTGCCGGTGCACATCCTTACGTTCGACGTGCGCAACCGCGCCGAGGTGGAGGCCGCCATCGGCAGCCTGCCCGCCGAGTTTCGGCAGGTGGATGTGCTCATCAACAACGCCGGCAACGCGCACGGCCTGGCGCCTATTCAGCAGGGCGACGCGCACGACTGGGACCTGATGCTGGATACCAACGTGCGCGGGCTGCTGAACGTAACGCGCGCCGTGCTGCCCGCCATGCAGGAGCGCCGCAGCGGTTTCATCATCAACATCGGCTCCATTGCCGGACACGAAGCCTACGCCAATGGCAATGTGTACTGCGCCTCCAAGGCCGCCGTGGCCTCGCTCAGCAAGGGCATGCGCATCGATCTGGTGGCCCTAGGTATCCGGGTGGCCGAGGTAAACCCGGGAGCCGTGGAGACGGAGTTTTCGGAGGTGCGCTTCAAGGGCGACAAAGCCCGCGCCGCCAGCGTGTACCAGGGCTTCGAGCCGTTGCGCGCCGAAGACGTGGCCGACCTCATTCAGTTTATGGTGACGCGCCCGCCGCACGTAAACATTGCCGAAGTGCTCATCTTGCCGAGTGCCCAAGCTGCTGCCACCGTGATAAACAAACAGCCCGCTAATTAAGCGGGCTGTTTTGCTACCTGGGGTCGGGCTCCTGCGTTAGTTGCCGCAGCACGGCGGCGTCAAGCTGATGGCCACCTACGAAGCGCAGCACCCTAGGGCTGGCGCCGAGCTGGGCCAAATGCGCGAGCTGCGCCTGCAAACGGGCCTCGGTAATGTACTCGTCGGCGTCGCCGCACACGTAGCTCAGCTGGGGCAGGCGCCGGAACAGTGCCTGCGCGGTGGCGGGCTCCACGTCTTCGGGAAACGCGCCGGCCCACAGCACCAGCCGGGCCGGGGTGAAGGCGCTGCGCATAAGCCAGCGGCTGAGCGTGGACGCACCCTGCGAAAACCCCAGGAGCGTTACCTCCACGCCGGGCGGGCAAGCGGCTACCAGCTGCGAGAGCAGCAGATCGAGGTACGCCGAGTAATCCTCGATTTCGCTGAGGCGGTCTTCGCGCGTCATCCAAGTGGCGCCCACGCGGCCGCTGGTGCCTTGCAGGTAAAACCGCGAGAGGCCTTCGGGAGCCACCACGGCGGTATCGGGCGCCTGCTCGAGCACCACCCGAAAATGCCGCACAAAAAACGAGGCCAGCTGCCCGTAGCCGTGGCACACTACCCACAGGCGCTTGGCCGTGGCCAGGTTGCCCAGCTGAAAATAGCGGGCCGTGCGCGGCACCACCAGGCTGTGCTGCTGCGCTTCGAGCGGTTCGGCGGCCATTACGCGCGCGGCGGCAGTACGTCGGGCGAAAACTGGAAGGGCAGCAAATCGGCTAGCTGCTTAAAGCGCCAGATGGTGCCATCGGGGCCGGGCAGCAGCAGGGCAATGGGCTCGTGCTGCCGGTTTTCGAACTCAATCATTACCTGGCGGCAGGCCCCGCACGAGGTTACGGGCACAAACTGGCCGTGTTGGGGGCGGGCGGCCACGGCCATGCACCTGATTTGCTGTTTGGAATGCCCGTTCAGGCCAAACAACACGGTGCGCTCGGCGCACAGGCCCGAAGGGTAAGCGGCGTTTTCCTGGTTGGTGTTCCAGACAATGGTGTCATCGTCGAGCAGCAGGGCCGCGCCTACGTGGAAATGCGAGTAGGGGGCGTAGGAGTGCTCGGTAGCGGCTTTGGCAGCCTGCCAGCACTTGGCTTCTTCGGCGGAGAGTTCGGCCTCGGTCAGTACCTCGGCGGAGATGGTCAGGTTAAGGGTTTGTGCCATTGGAGGCGCAAAAACGGCGGGAATGTGTGTAAATCGGCCACCTGACGGTGGCCCCGTTGGGCCACGGGGGACGAAAATAGTACATTTCAGCGGAAAATGGTTGCTGGTAGCCCGTGGGCTGTCGTCGGGGTTGGTAATTACCCATGATGCACGGCCCGGAGGGTACCGCAACTGCTCGCTCACCACCCATCCACCCACCTGCATTCTCCCATGACGCGAATTTTGCTGCTCGGGGCCGGCCGCTCGGCCTCGGCTCTTATTCAGTACCTGCTCCGCCAAACCACCCAGCACCAGTGGCACCTCACCATTGCCGACGTAAACCCTGCGCCGCTGCAGCCCCTGGTGCAGCCCTTTGCCGAGCGGGCTACGGCCGTGCCTTTCGAAATCAGCGAACAAGAGAAGCTAGGGCAGTTGGTAGCCGGGCACGACATTGTTATTTCGATGTTACCGGCGCTGTTTCACCCGCTGGTAGCCCGGGCCTGCCTGCAGCACCGCCGCCACCTGGCCACGGCCAGCTACGCCACCGAAGAAATCAGGGCCTTTGATGCCGAGGCGCGCAGCCTGGGCCTCACGCTGCTGATGGAATGTGGCCTCGACCCGGGGCTGGATCATATGTCGGCTATGCCCATCATCAACGAGATACGCGCGCAGGGCGGGCAGCTTACATCCTTTAAGTCGTACTGCGGTGGCCTGATGGCGCCCGACTCCGAGGGCGACAACCCCTGGCGCTACAAGTTTACCTGGAACCCCCGCAACGTGGTGGTGGCCGGGCAGGGCACCGCGCGCTACATCGAAGGCGGCCACCCTAGGTTTATTCCGTACCAGCAGCTGTTTCGGCGGGTAGAGCAGCTGGAGGTGCCCGGCTACGGCCAGTTCGAGGGCTACGCCAACCGCGACTCGCTGAGCTACCGCCCGCTGTACGGGCTCGAAAATATCCCTACGATGCTGCGCGGCACGCTGCGGCGGCCGGGCTACTGCGCCGCCTGGCAAGCCCTGGTAACCCTGGGCCTCACCGACGACTCGTACCGCTTGGGCAACCGCGCCGAGCTGCCCTGGGCCGAGCTGATTGAATCGTACTTGCCGCAGGCCCCGGCCAACGCTCCTTTGCCCGCGCGGGTGGCCCAGTACCTAGGGCTAAGGGCCAATGGCGAGGAAATGCAGCGCCTGGCCTGGGCCGGGTTGTTTTCGCAGGAGCCGGTGGGCCTGCCCGATGCCACGCCCGCGCAGCTGCTCGAGCGGCTGCTAACGGCCAAGTGGCAGCTGCAACCCACCGACCACGACATGATCGTGATGCAGCACCTGTTCGAGTTCGACCTCGACGGCGAGCGGCGGCAGCGCACGTCGTCGCTGGTAGTAACCGGCGACGATGCCGTGCACACCGCCATGGCCAAAACCGTGGGGCTGCCGCTGGGCATGGCCGTGCGCCGGTTGGCCCTAGGTATGGTACCGCACCAAGGCGTGGTGGTGCCCGTGCACGCCGATTTGTACGAGCCTATTCTGGAAGAGCTGCAGGCCGATTATGGCATCCGATTCGTAGAAACCGAGTACGCGCTGGCCTAGGCGGTGTTCTCAATTAACCAGCGGGCAAGGATGCCGTAGCAGGTTAATTTGAGGCTATGAACGCAGACCGCACCTTGTTGAGTGATGCCGAGTGGGCCCTGTTGGCCCCGTTGCTGCCGGGCCGGGTGGGCACGCGCGGGGTGACAGCCGCGGACAACCGGCGCTTCGTGGAGGCCGTGCTTTGGGTAGGCCGCACCGGGCTGCCCTGGCGCGATTTGCCGCCGCACCTGGGCCAGTGGCACCGGGTGTTCGTGCGCTTCGCGCGCTGGCGGCAGGGCGGCGTGTGGGCGCGGGTCTTGGCCACCTTGCAAGCCCGGGGCCGCGCCGTGGCCAGCCCGCGCAGCCGGCAGGTGCAAGTGGACTCGACCACGGTGCGGGCGCACCAGCACGCGGCCGGAGCGCGCAAAAAACGGCCCGCAGGCGCTGGGGCGTAGCCGCGGCGGCTTCTCCACCAAGCTGCATTTGGCCGGCGACGCCGGCGGCTACCCGCTGGGCTTCGTCCTGACGGCCGGCCAGGCCGGCGACGCGCCGCAAGCCGCCGCCCTGCTGGCCCCGCACCTGGCGCCGGGCCGCCTCGTGCTGGCCGACGCGGCCTACGACGCCGACGCGCTGCGCGCCCAAATCAGCACTTCCGGCGCCGTAGCCGTGATTCCGCCCACGCCCAACCGCCGTCAGCCCCCGCCGCTGGACCGCGCCGCCTACCGCGACCGAAACCAAATCGAGCGCCTTGTCAACCGCCTTAAGCAGCACCGCCGCATCGCCACCCGCTACGACAAACGCGCCGACAGCTACCTCGCCTTTGTCTACGCCAGAGCCATGTTGATGTGGCTTAAATGAGAACACGGCCTAGTGTTCAGCAAGCGCAAAAACGCCGCGGCCCCGCGCATGTAGCTGGGGCCGCGGCGTTTGCGGGTTAAAAAGCCAGGTAAAAGTCGCGCATCAGGCTTCGGAACTCCGCGGAATATTCTTCGGAATCGGCCGCGTGAATGGCCAGCTCGTAGTTGGCCGTGGGTTGGGCCACGAACCCGAATTCGGTGAGGTGCCGCAGGGCCTTGCTGCCGGGCCGGTGGCGCACCACCAGCCGGGTGGTGGGGTAGAGGCCGGTGCGGTTGGCTTCCAGCTCAAATACCTGCATCTCGGGAGGCGGCAGCAACACCGTTAAGCGGCCATCGGCAGTTAAATGCTGCGCGGCAAAAGCGGCCAGCTCCGCAAACGTGAGGGTATCGGGGGCGGTGTGGCGGGCGGTGGTGCGGGCCGCATCGGGCGAGCGAAGCGAGTACCGAAAGAACGGCGGGTTGCAGAGGATATGCTGGTAGGGCGCGGGCTGCGTGGCGGCAAACTGAGCCAGGCTGCCGGCGTAAACGCCGATGCGCCCGGCCCACGGGCTGCCATGGGCGTTCTGCAAGGCTTGCGCCGCAGCCGCAGCATCAATCTCCACCGCTTCGATGCGGGCCGTGGGGTTGCGCTGGGCGGCCATGAGGGCCAGCAGGCCGGTGCCGGTGCCCACATCAAGGATGCGCGGCGCAGCCCCTAGGTTGGCCGAGGCCCCCAGAATGCAGGCATCGGTGCACACCTTCATGGCGCAATGAGCCTGCTCTACGCGGAAGTGTTTGAAGCGGAAGTAGGAATTGGCCACCGACGATGCGAAATCAGGGAGCGAATAAAGCGGTTGGCGGGCTGCTCTACGAGGTAGTACAACCCGATGGAAAGCAGCAACAGCAAAGCAAAGTTGCCGAGGTAGCCCGGCCAGGTTTGCTCGTCGAAAAACGCGAGCAGGCTGTGCGTAAAGCCCATGTGCACGAGGTACAACGCGTACGAGCTTTTGCCCAACACCCCGAAAACGCGGCTGCCCAGCAGGCGCGCCAACCCGCTGCGCTCGGTAAGCAGGCCAGCTATGGTGGCGCAGATGGCCAGCGGCAGAAACACGTTGTTTACCAACACCCCCAGCGGGTGCGCGGTGCCGTAGCTGAGGCGGTAGCGGTGCGTTACCAGCATCAGGCCCGCCACGCCCAGCCCGCACAGCGCCACGCCCAGGTACGTAAGCCAGGGCGTGGCGCGCAACGGCGCCGCGGGGCGCAGCCACAGGGCAAGTACGCAGCCGGCCAGAAACTCGAAAAACCGCCCAAGAAACGTGTAGGAGGCTACAAAAGGCAGGTTCTCGAAGTACGGCCAGCCGGTTTGCCGGCTCAGCACCACCAGCCCCACACCCAGCAGCGGCAGCCCCAGGCAGCAAAGCAACAGCGTTTTAAGCCGCGTGCGGCGGCCGCCTTGCAACGCGGGCAGCAGCACCAGGGCAAACCCGTAGAAACTTTCCTCTACCGTGAGCGACCAGCCCTGCGGCAGCCCCGTGCCGAAGTACCGGTACGAGAAGCCCCGCAGAAAGCTGATGTTCAGCCAGTACTCGTGCAGAAGCCCGCCGGCAAAGCCGCGCTGCCACACCAGGGTGGCGTACAAGGCCGTGGTCAGCAGAAAGTACAGCGGGTAAATGCGGGCAAAGCGTTTGGCCAGGTATTCGGCCACAAACCGCCGCGTTGGTTGCACCCGGCCGTAGTAGCGCGTGGTAATCAGAAAGCCGCTGAGCGTGAAAAACACCGTAACGCCCACGTGCAGCTCGCGACCGAGGGCGTACAGCCACTCGCTGCCCAGCAGCGTGAGGCCGGGGTTGTAGTGGTGCAAGTACACCAACAGCGCCGCCACGGCCCGCAGGCCGGTAAGCGGGTGGTAGTAGGGCTTGGTGGGCATGAGGGGCCGGTCGGGAATAACGGCGCCGCGGGCACCTAGGGCCGCGGCGCGCGGGGCCCAGGTGCCGGCAGGCTACAGCAGCCGCGAGGCCTCGATGCGTTCGTAACCTTCGTCGACGAGCAAGGGGCCTTGCAGGGCGCTGCGCACCGCGAGCTGGTCGCAACGTTCGTTTTCGCGGTGGCCGGCGTGGCCTTTAATCCACTTGAACTGCACGTTGCGCTTGCGGTACACTTTCAGGAAACGGCGCCACAAATCTTCGTTGGCTTTCTTGCCGAAGTCGGGTTTTTTCTCCCAGCCGAACACCCACTTCTTGTCCACGGCTTCCACCACGTATTTCGAGTCCGACACCACCATCACGGGCAGCTCGGGGCGGGTAATGGCCTCCAGGCCGATAATCACGGCCAGCAGCTCCATGCGGTTGTTGGTGGTCAGCCGAAAACCCTGGGTAAGCTCCTTTTCGTGGGGGCCGTAGCGCAAAATGGTGCCGTAGCCGCCGGGCCCCGGGTTGCCGCGCGACGAACCGTCGGTAAACAGGTAAATCAAGTCAGTTTGGGAGTTAAGGAGTTAGGGAGTTTAGGAGTTTTGGGTTTATGAGTTAGTGAGTTAAGGGGTTTAGCTGAATGCGCATTTGGCTGGTGCCATGAGCTAACGCTAGACCCCGTAACTCACTAACTCAAAACTCTTAAACTCCCTAACTATCAAAAGTTTGCTTTAAAGAGTTTGATGGCAATGGCCAGCAGAATCACGCCGAACACGCGGCGCAGAATGTCTTCGCCGGCCTTGCCCAGCTTGCGCTCAATCCAGGCGCTGCTTTTCAGCACCAGGTACACGAACACCAGGTTGGCCACGATGCCCACCAGCACGTTGGGCAACGAGTAAAGGGCCCGCAGCGAGAGCAAGGTTGTCATGGTGCCGGCGCCCACAATCAGCGGAAACGCCAGGGGCACAATGGAGCCGGTGCCGCTGGCCAAGGTGTTGTGCTTGAAAAGCTCGACGCCCAGAATCATTTCGAGGCCCAGCAGAAAAATAATGAGCGAGCCGGCCAGGGCAAACGACGGGATATCGACGCTGAACAAGGCCAGAATGCTTTGCCCCAGAAACAGGAAGGCAATCATGAGCACGCCCGCCACCAGCGTGGCCACCTCGGAGTTGATTTTGCCTTCGCGCTGCCGGATCTGGATGATGATCGGGATGGAACCCAGGATGTCGATGATGGCAAACAACGTCAGGGTTACCGACGTGATTTGTTTCAGCGAAAACATGGCGGCAAAATCGGTCATGGCAGGCAGCAGCGGTGGCGGTAACAATGCAAATGGGCCCGAAGCCCGCGGCGCCGGGGCGCCCGGCGCCGCAAAACTACGGCCCGCGGTGGCTTAGGCCTGCACCGCGGCCAGCATTTGGGTAAGCTGCTCGAAGGCGACATCGGGCAGGGCCGGGAAGTTGGCAATCCGGAACGTGCTCTTGGCCCACTTGCCGTAGCCGCTACCTAGGGTGAGGCCCGCGGCCGCGGCCCGGCGCTTGGTTTCGTCGATGAGGGCCGCGGGGGCCTGCACCGCAATTACGGTGGTGGAGCGGGTTTCGGGGTTTTGCACCAGCGGGCTGAACTGCGGGTTTTCCTCGAAGAACTGGTACAGGCGGGCCGCCCGGTCGCGCAGGTGCTGGTCGATGGCCTTGATGGGGGCGCGGTCGAGCAGCACGCGGCAGAGCAGGTAAATGTTGAGCACGTTGGGCGTGTGCGTGGTCTGGAAGTTGAGCATCTTCTCGTACATGCTCACCAGGCTGTTGTAGTGGCCTTTTTCGCCCAGCTCGCGGGCCCGCGCCACGGCTCGCGGCGAGCAAATCAGCAGCCCTAGGCCGGCGGGCAGGCCAAAGCACTTTTGCACCGAGGCAAACCAGATATCGGCCTTGATGTGCTTGAGCTGAATGCCACCCAGGGACGAGGTAACATCGACGGCCAGCAAGGCACCGAGCTGCTGGCAGCGGTTGTACAGGTTCAGCACGGCGCCGTCGCGCAGCTGGGTGGCGGTGCTGGATTCGTTTTGGGTGATGCAGACCACCTCGGCATCGTCCGGAATCAGCGCGGCATCGGGCACTTCCTCCAGCTCGAAGCGGTGGCCCCGGCTGCCGGGCCGGATGGCGCGGGCGTAGTCGAGCCACTTTTCGCCAAACGACCCGTTGTAGAGGTGGAAGCTGCTGCGCTCGGTGAGGCTCTGGGCAATAATTTCCCAGCACTCCGTGGCCGAGGAGGTGAAGAAAATAAAGTAATCCTGCGGGATGTTCAGCTTGGTTTTGAGCTCGGTTACGGTTTGGCGCACCAGGGCCGTAAACCGGTCGCCGCGGTGCGGCGCCGAAAGCCAGCCTTCGTCGAAAGCCGCCGTGAGGTACTGTCGCACAGCTGGGTATACTTGCGACGGACCCGGATTGAACGTATACATGGTTGGGAAAGGCTAGGTGAGGGGGCGGCCCGGCAAAGGTAGACCGCCCCGGCGTGGAAACGAAGGCAAAAGCCCCGGGCCGTGGGGCCCTAGGTCAGCAAAAAGCCCTACCGTAACGGCAGGGCAGCGGGTTTTCGTGAGCCGCGGGGCACACATTCCCGGAAGCGCATAAGCCTTAGCGGCTTAGTTTCTGCCCGGCTATACCGCCGCCGGTGCTACACCTTAAAGCCCACGCGCTTGGGGCGCATGTTCTGGAAGTACTGCAGGGCCAGGCGGTAGCTCTCGAGCTTAAAGCCGCTGATAGAGCCCGTGCAGTGGCGCCCGATAAGGCTGCGCTGCCGGAACTCCTCGCGCGCGGCCAGGTTGGAGAGGTGTACTTCGATAACGGGCGTGCTGATGGCGGCAATGGCATCGGCCAGGGCCACGCTGGTGTGGGTGTAGCCGCCCGCGTTCAGGATAACGCCGTGGTAGCTGTAGCCTACTTCGTGCAACTTGTCAATCAGTTCGCCTTCGTGGTTCGACTGAAAGTGCTCGATGGCAAAATCGGGGAAGGCGTCTTTGAGTTCGGGGAGGTAGTCGTCGAACGAGCGGGTACCGTAGATGCTGACTTCGCGGCGGCCCAACAGGTTGAGGTTGGGGCCGTTGAGGATAAGGATTTGCATAGCAATAAGGGGTGTGCCGCGGCAAGGTACCCCAATGCGCGGCACAACGGCAAAAGCTAGGCCGCATTTATTGCCCGCTGCCGGGCCACAAACCCCAGGTGCCTGTGGGCCTGCCACCCAACAACCGGTACTTTTGCGGCCGATGAGCTTGAACTGGACCCTCTGCCTAAAACAATTTCAGGGCTACCTGCGCCTCGAAAAGTCGCTTTCGGGCCATTCCGTGGAGGCCTACGTGCGCGACGTGGACAAGCTGCGCCAGTACCTCGACATCAGCAAGCTGCCCGCGCGGCCCGACCAGGTTACCAGCCGCATCATCCGCGACTTTCTGGCCTGGCTGGGCGAGCTGGGCATGACGGCCACCTCGCAGGCGCGCACCTTGTCGGGCCTGCGGGCCTTTTACAAGTTTCTGCTGATCGAAGACCTCGCCACCCAGGACCCCACCGATACCGTCGATTCGCCCAAGCTCGGCCGCAAACTGCCCGATACGCTGGCCTACGAGGAGGTGGTGCAGCTGCTGGAGGCCATTGATTTGAGCACCAACGAGGGCACCCGCAACCGCGCCATGCTGGAAGTACTGTACTCCTCGGGCCTGCGCGTATCGGAGCTGACGGGCCTGCGGTTGTCGAATATCTACGTGGACCAGGGCTTTGTGCGGGTGCTGGGCAAGGGCTCCAAGGAACGCCTGGTGCCCATTGGCCGCGACGCGCTCAAGCACCTAGGGCTTTACCTGGAGGGCGTGCGCTGCCACCTCGATATTCAGCACGGCTCCGAGGACATCGTGTTCCTGAACCGGCGGGGCGGGGCCATGTCGCGGGTGATGGTGTTCAACATTATCAAGGACACGGCGGCCAAAGCGGGCATCCGCAAAACCATCAGCCCGCACACCTTCCGGCACTCGTTTGCCACGCACCTGATTGAGGGCGGCGCCGATTTGCGCGCTGTGCAGGAGATGCTCGGCCACGAAAGCATTACCACCACCGAGATTTACACCCACCTCGACCGCGACTACCTGCGCCAGGTGATTACCTCCTTTCACCCGCGCAGCTAGCCGCGCCGGCAGTTGCCAACCGGGTGCCTGTTGCCGCGACCTTCGGCCCACACCACCTAGGGCGTAAGGCCCCGGCCCCCGACCTTTGCGGCCCCCATGACGACCCGTTCCCGAATCCTAACCGCCGCCCAAGCGCCCTGGCTGTTGGCGCTGCTGGCTTTGCTGCTCCTGTGGCTGCCCTGCGTGTTGCGCGGCCCCGATAGCTACGTGCTGATCGACGATAACCTCGATGCGGAAATCAGCGTGCCGTACCTGCTGCAGCACTTTGGGGTAGCGCTTGACTACCGGCCCGCCGCGCAAGTGCCCGCCGTGATGAACGGCTTGCCCCGCAACGCCCTGCGGCCGGGCCTGAACGCTACCGTGGCTTTGTTTGGGGTGTTCGGGCCGCTTACGGCCTACTGGGTAAATCAGCTGTTGGTGCGCGTGGTGGCGTTGCTGGGCATGTACTGCCTGGTGCGCCGCTATGGGCTGGCTGCCCAGCCGCACCGGCCATTGGCCGCCGCCGTGGCCCTGGCCTGGGCCGTGTTGCCGGCCTACACCATCTACGGGTTGTCGGCGCTGGGCACGCCCTGGCCGGTGCTGGCAGTGCTGGAGCTGCGCCGCGGCAGCCGCGCGTGGTGGCCCTGGCTGGTGCTGGTGGCTTTTCCGCTGTGGTCGATGCTGGTGCTGGGGGGCTTTTTTGTGGTAGCTGCGCTGAGCCTGCTGCTCGCTGCCGACTGGCTGCGGCACCGCCGCTTGGCGCTGGCGGCCTGCGGTGGGGTAGTGGTGCTGGGCCTGGGCTACTGCGTTACCGAGTGGCCGCTGATCAGCTCCGTGCTGCTGCGGCCGCAGTTTGTGCCGCACCGCGTGGAGTTCCGGCTGGCCGAGCTGGCGCCGCAAGGCCTGGCTGCCGGGCTGCGCAGCACCCTGCAGTACCTAGGGTGGGGGCAGTACCACAGCAGCCGGTTTTTTCATGGCGGCGTGGCCCTGGCGCTGGTAGCGGCCGCGTGGCAGCTGCGGCGGGCACCTAGGCCCGCACGGCAAGCCTGGCGGCAGCGGGTAGGAGCGGGGCTGGCGGTGCTGGTGGCACTGTCGGTTTTCTGCGGATTTTACCCGCAAGCCATGGGCCCCATCCAGCGCGTGGCGCCCGCGCTGGGCGCCTTCAACCTCACGCGCTTCCATTTCCTGATGCCGCTGTTGTGGTTTGGCCTGTGGGTACTGGCCCTGCGCCGGTTGGCCGCCGGCCCGCTGCGCACCGGCCTGATCGTGCTGCAGCTTGCCATTGGCCTGGGCAGCAACGCCGAGTGGCTGAACAACCTGCGCTTGTGGGCCGGCCGCCCCGCCCCACACGAGCCCACGTGGCGGCAGTTTGTAGCCCCCGAGCTGTTCGGGCAAGCCCGGCGGCAGCTGGAGCAGCGCAGCGGCCAGCCGGCCGCCGCGTGGCGGGTGGCGTGCCTGGGCCTGCCGCCCGCCGTGGCGCAGCTCAATGATTTTTACACCCTCGATAGCTACCAGAACAATTACCCCTTGCCCTACAAGCACCGGTTTCGCCGCATCATTGCGCCCGAGCTGGCCAAAAGTCCCGAGCTGCGGCGCTATTTCGACGACTGGGGCAACCGCTGCTACCTGTTCGCGGCCGGGCTGGGGCGCAATTTCCGCGTGGGCCGCACCGATGGCGTGGTGGTACAGGACTTCCGGCTCGACACGGCGGCCTTTCGCGCAATGGGCGGGCGTTATGTGCTGTCGGCCGTGCGGTTGGCGCATCCAGCCCGCGCTGGTTTGCAGCTAATTGCGCAGCCCGATAGCCCAACCGCGTACTGGGCCCTCTATATTTACGAAATACGGCCCTAGGTAATAGCCCCTTCAGCGGGCCGTTTCAAGTGTTAGTTCTCGTCGGCTACCGGCGAAAAACCCATAATTTTGGCCCTTTGGCGCGTCAAATGGCAAAGAATACGTACAAACCCGCGAATGCCCCGGCTCCTCGGGCCACCAACGAGCCCCGCCCGCGCAACCAACCCAAGGCGGCCGCGGCCGAGCCGGTGCGCGAACCCAAACGCCCGGCCCCGCCGGCCGCTCCCAAAGCGCCGCGCCAGCCCCTGAAGCTGCCCAACATCGGGCTTTCGTTTGCCTTCCTGCGCGACCGGCGCTTTCAGCTGTTCGTGGGCTTTTTCTTCCTGCTCACCTCGCTGTACCTCACCATTGCCTTCCTCTCGTACCTGTTCACGGGCCACGCCGACCAAAGCGTGGTGGAGGGCCTCGACCAGACCTCGGTAAAAGAAGCCGGGCAGGAGTCGGGCAACTGGCTGGGGCTGCTGGGGGCCTGGGTTTCGCAACTGCTTATTCAGCAAGGCTTTGGCATTGCCGCCTTTGCGCTGATACCGGTGGCCTTTGCGGCCGGCTACAAAGTGGTGTTCCGGCGGGCCGAGGTGTCACTCAGCTTTGTGTCGGCCGTGTGCATGTTTGCCATGCTGTGGCTTAGCATGCTGATGGGCTACCTGGTGCTAAGCATTCAAACGCCCGACGCCGACCCGCGCGTGGCGCACAGCCTCGACTTTTTGAGCGGCGGCGTGGGCTACGAGGCCGCCCTGTGGCTCGATAGCCTGATTGGCTGGGGTACGGTGCTGCTGCTGGCTTTCCTGCTGATTTCCTTTGTGGTAGGCTTCTTCAACGTTACCACCCTCAACCTGCCGCGTCGCCTAGGTGCCGCGGCCGACGACGACGCGGAGGCGCCAGCCAACATGCCCGAGCCGGCCCTGTACGGCCAAACCGGCCTAGGTGTCAACCACGCCGCCAACCCCGGGGCCTCGCTCGATGGCGACGACGCCGACGACGATTCGATGGGCTTTACGCTCCGCCGCGTAGGCCCCCTGGCCGAGCCCGAAAAGCCCGCTCCGGCCAAAGCCGCCAAGCCCGAGCCGAAACCCGAACCCGCCCGCCCCGCCTTGGCCTTCGCCCTCGACGACGACGGCGAGGAGGAGCAAACGCCCGCGGCCATCAGCCTCAGCCCGGCGGCTTCGGCGGCCGGTGTGGCGGCCTCGTTGGCCATGGGCGGCGTGGCGCAGGCCGCAGCCCCGGCCCTAGGGGCGGCAGCAGCCGCTACGGTGGCCAGCAGCGGCCCCAGTTTCTCCTTCGAAGCCCCGGCCGCCGAGCCCGAGCCCGCCCCGGTATTTGCGGCGAGCAGCATTCCTACGCCGCTGTCGTTGGCCGATTTGGCCGATAACGACGCGCCGCTGCCCGCGCCTACCGCTGCCAAAGGCCCGGCGTTTGAGGTAGAGATGCCGCGCGAGCCCGAACCCGCGCCGGTGCTGGCCATCGAAACCGACACGGATGAGCTGGACCCTGCCGCCGGCGCCGCCGTGGCGGCCGTGGTAGAGGAGGACGAGGACGCCATGCCCATGGTGAACTACGACCCCACGCTCGATCTGCCCCGCTACCAGTACCCCACGCTCGAGCTGCTCAACGATTACGGGCAGGCCAAAGCGCAGGTAAGCAAGGAAGAACTGGAGGCCAACAAAGACCGCATCGTGGAGACGCTGGGCCACTACGGCATCAACATCGCCTCCATCAAAGCCACCATCGGCCCCACGGTTACGCTCTACGAAATCGTACCCGATGCCGGCGTGCGCATCAGCAAAATCAAGAGCCTCGAAGACGACATTGCCCTGAGCCTGGCCGCCCTGGGTATCCGCATCATCGCGCCCATTCCGGGCAAAGGCACCATCGGTATCGAGGTGCCGAACACCAAAAAGGAAATGGTGTCGATTCGCTCGGTGCTCAGCACGGAGAAGTTCCGGAACAGCGAGATGAGCCTGCCCATCGCCTTCGGCCGCACCATTACCAACGAGGTGTTTGTGGCCGACCTGGCCAAGATGCCGCACTTGCTGATGGCTGGTGCCACCGGCCAGGGTAAGTCGGTGGGCCTGAACGTGATTCTGGCCTCGCTGCTCTACAAGCGCCACCCCGCCCAGCTGAAGTTTGTGCTCGTCGACCCGAAGAAGGTGGAACTCAGCATCTTCAACAAGATTGAGCGACACTACCTGGCTAAGCTGCCCGATACCGAGGAGGCCATCATCACCGATACCAAAAAAGTGGTGAACACGCTAAACTCGCTGTGCATGGAAATGGACCGCCGCTACGACCTGCTGAAGGACGCCGGCTGCCGCAACCTGAGCGAGTACAACCGCAAGTTCACGGAGCGTCGCCTGAACCCCAAAAAGGGGCACCGCTACATGCCCTTCATTGTGCTGGTAATCGACGAGCTGGCCGACCTGATGATGACCGCCGGCAAGGAGGTTGAAACCCCGATTGCCCGCCTCGCGCAGCTGGCCCGTGCCATTGGTATTCACCTGATTGTGGCTACGCAGCGCCCCTCGGTAAACGTTATTACCGGTATCATCAAGGCCAACTTCCCGTGCCGCATCAGCTTCAAGGTTACCTCCAAGATTGACTCGCGGACCATTCTGGACACGGGCGGCGCCGACCAGCTGATCGGCCAGGGCGACATGCTGTTCTCGGCCGGCTCCGACCTGATTCGCGTGCAGTGCGCATTCATCGACACGCCCGAGGTGGACCGCGTGTGCGACTTTATCGGTGAACAACAAGGCTACTCCGATGCTTATATGCTACCGGAAGTAGCCGGCTCCGACGGCGACGCCGGCGGCGGCAACGAGGACATGGACCCCGCCGACCGCGACTCGATGTTTGAGGAAGCCGCCCGCGTAATCGTGCAGCATCAGCAAGGCAGCACCTCGCTGCTGCAGCGCCGCTTGAAGCTGGGCTACAACCGCGCCGGCCGATTAATCGACCAATTGGAACACGCGGGCATCGTTGGGCCGTTTGAAGGCAGCAAGGCCCGCGAGGTTTTGATACCCGACGAGTACGCTTTGGAACAGTTGTTGAATAGCCTCCCCAAGTAAGAGAACCAACCGAGCCGAAATCAGCGCTTAGACTTTTTTTGGCCCGAAACCACCAACCCGCTTTAAACTAAGTTCTCTGCTTTCGTATCTAAGCGCTGAAACCCCACTCTCCCCCATGAAAAAATTCGTTGCCCTGTTGGCCATTGCCGTTTCGTCATTTCAGTTGGCCGTGGCGCAGCAAGACCCCAAAGCCGCTAAAATCCTGGATCAGATGAGTGCCAAGTACCAGGCGATGAAAGCGTTCCGGGCCTCGTTCACCCAAACGCTGGAAAACCAGTCGGCGAAGGTGAAGGAGAACATGAACGGCGACATCATCGTGAGCGGCCCCAAGTTCCGGCTGAAGCTGAATGGCCAGGAGGTCATCAACAACGGCCAGACGATGTGGACCTACATGAAGGCCGAAAACGAGGTGAATATCTCGGATTACGACCCCGAGGACCAGGAAATTTCGCCTTCGCAGATCTACACGCTCTACAAAAAGGGCTATAAGTATGCCTACGCCGGCGAAACCGTGGAAGGCGGCGTGCCCTGCGACGTAATCGAGCTTTCGCCCGAAGACCACAACAACCAGGTGTACAAAGTGCGCCTGAACGTGAGCAAGAAGGATAAGTCGGTCAAAAGCTGGAAGATGTTCAAGAAGAACGGCAACCGCTACACCTTCGCCATCAAGAAGTTCGAGCCCAACCCGCCCGTTGATGGCGCTACCTTTAACTTCGACAAGGCCAAGTACAAAGGCGTGAAGGTCGTTGACCTGCGCTAAGCTGCCCTAGGTGCCATTGCCCGCGGCCCGCTTCTGCCACCTAGGCAGGGGCGGGCCGCGGTGTTGTGGGCCGAACGCCGTAATTTCGTCGGGTTATCCTTGGGTATAATATCAGGTATGCAGGAAGATTTTATTCACTACGTCTGGCAGCATCAGTACTTCGATAAAACCACGCTTTGCACCGAAGCCGGAGAGCCCATAACCGTGCTGCGGCCCGGCTACCGCAACGCCGATGCTGGCCCCGATTTTTTGAACGCGCGCCTGCTCATTGGCGAGGTGGAGTGGAACGGCGCCGTGGAAATCCACTTGCGCGCCTCCGATTGGCGCCGGCACAACCATCAGACCGACAAGAAGTACGATCAGGTGGTGCTGCACGTGGTGCACACCGCCGACGCCCCCGTGCACCGCACCGATGGCAGCCCCGTGCCCACGCTCCACCTAGGGCCGCGCATCGAGCCGGCGCTGCTGGCTGCCTACGAGGCCCTCACCACGGCCCCGCTGCCCACGCTGTTGCCTTGTGCCGGCGCCCTGCCAGCCGTGCCCGAGCTTACCCGCCTGATGATGGTGGAGCGCGTGCTGCTCGACCGCGTAACCGAGAAGGCCACCGCACTGCAGGCCCTGCACGCCCGCACCGGCCACGACTGGGAAAGCACCGCCTGGCATGCCCTGGCCGCCGGCTTCGGGTTCAAGAAAAACACCGAGCCGCTGACCCGGCTCGCGCAGGCCTTGCCGCTGGCCGTTTTGCGAAAGCACCGCCACGACGCGCGCCAAACCGAGGCCTTGCTCTTCGGGCAGGCCGGCTTGCTGCCTCCGGCCGAGGCGGCGCCCGATGAGTACTGCGCCGCCCTGCGCCGCGAGTACGATTTTCTGGCGCACAAGTACAAACTGGGCCCGGCGGCCATGGCCGCGCACGAGTGGAATTTTCTGCGCCTGCGCCCGGCTAATTTCCCGACGGTTCGTTTGGCGCAATTGGCCGCCTTACTGCACGCGCAGCCCCGGCTGTTTCAGCCCCTGCTCGATGCGCCCGACGTGCGCACGTTGGAGAAGGTGCTGCTGGCCCCCGTTTCGGCGTACTGGCAGCAGCACTACCGGCCCGGCGTGCCGGCGGCCAAGGTGCCGGGCCTGGGCAAAAGCAGCGCCCACCTGCTCATCATCAACGTGGTGGTGCCGCTGCGGGTGGCCCACGCCCGCTCCATCGATAACCAGGCGGGCGTAGAGGCCGCGGTGGATTTGCTGACGCAGCTGCCGCGCGAGCAAAACAGCATTTTGGCCGTGTACGAGGAGCTGCAGTTTCGGCACCGCTCGGCCGCCGACTCGCAAGGGCTGCTAGCTTTGCACCACGGCTACTGTGCCCCCCGGCGCTGCCTGCACTGCGCCATCGGCAGCCGCATTCTCCAACGAAACGTTTCGGCTACGAAGTGAAGTTGCTGCTGGCCATTGCCGGAAACCTTGGGGTAGTTTGGCTGCTCTGGCGTTGGCTGCGCGCCCAGCGCCACGTGGCGGGCTTTCGGTACGCATTGCTGCCCGCACTGGTGCTGCGTTTGCTGGCAGGGGGCATCAGCGTAGTGCGCCCCACCTCCGATGCCAGATACTACCACGAGTGGGCGCAGTGGCTCAACGATCAGCTGTGGCACAGCCCGGCCGCCTGGCTAAGGACATTGGCAGGGGAAGAGTTTCGCTTTGCCGGCAACGAGCTGGTGTTCCACGGGTACTCCAACACGTTTTTCTTTATCAAGCTGCTTTCAGCCCTCAACCTGCTTACGGGCGGCTCCATGTTACTCACGGCCTTGTACTTGTCGCTGATCAGCTTTGCGGGTTGCTGGCTGGCGGTACAAGTGTTTGGCAGGGTGCTGCCCGGCACCAAGGGCGCGGCCATGCTGGGCTTGCTGTTCTGGCCGTCGGCGCTGTATTGGTCGGCAGGCATTACCAAGGAAAGCTTGCTGATGGCCAGCAGCGCGGGGCTGGTGGCTGCCGCAGTAATGCTGCTGTACGGCTCACCTAGGCGGCCTTGGCTTTGGGTGGCAGCGGGGTTGCTTTGCGCTTTCCTGAACTTCAAGATGCGTTTTTTCTACGGCGGGACGCTGTTGGCGGCGCTGTTAGCGTTGGGAGTGGTGCGGGTAGCGCAGCATTTGTTTGCCCTTCGGAAGCTGTGGCAAGTGGCGATTTTTGCCCTTACGCTTGGGGTAGGTGCTTTTGCCGCCGGCGAGGTAAGCCCGGTGTTTCGCTTCAACAAGTTTGCCAGCCAGCTCACGCGCACTTATTCGGCGCTGCAGCAAAAATCGGTGGGGCGCCCGCACATTGCGTTGCCGCACCTTGCGCCCACCGCCGAAAGCATTGCGCGCTACACGCCCAAAGCGGTAGCCAGCGCGCTGCTGCGGCCTTTTGCCTGGGAGGGCGACAGCATGTTCTACGGGTTTGCGGCCCTCGAAAACCTGGGTTTGCTGCTGCTGATGGCATTGGCCAGTTGGGACCTAGGCCGCCGGCACCGCCGCGAGGTGCTGCCGTTTGCGTTGGGGCTGGCGCTGCTTGCCTATTGCTTTGTGCTGGCTGCCTTGCTTGGCCTGAGCACCCCCAACCTGGGCACGCTCAGCCGCTACCGGGCGCCTATGCTGCCCATGCTGGTATTGGTGCTAAGCTGCCAGCCAACGGTTGCCAACGTGCTGCGCCGCTTGCGCGTGTTTGTGCTGCGCTAACCCTGAGGAGGCCCGCGCCGCCGCTTTGCCGGGCCTGGGCAATGACTTTCGGGAGCGGGTGCCGTATCTTTGCGGCTTGTGGCGCCTAGGTGTGGCGCACCCCCAGAAGCTTCGCGCATGGAAAATCCCGTTATCATCCTCGGTGCCCAAAACGTTGGCACCGCCGCCCTCGATGCCTTCAACAGCAACGAAGTGGTGGTGTACTGTCTGCTCGACGACAACCAGAACCTGCAGAACACCGATCTGCACGACATTCCGGTGATGGGCAGCACCGACGACGAGCAGTTTCTGAAGCTGCTGGGCAAAAAATGCGAGGTGTTCGTGGCTACCGAAGACACGGCCAGCCGCCGAGCCCTCACCAACATGCTGCGCCAGGAGTACGAGCAAGTGCCCGTAAACGCCATTCACCGGGCGGCCAGCGTTTCGGAGCACGCTTGGCTGGGCCACGGCAACCTGGTGTCGGCCGGCGCCGTGCTCAGCTCCGATTGCAAAATCGGCAACGGTTGCCTGATTGGCGCCCGGGCCGTGGTAGATGTGCGCGCCCAGCTCGCCGACTACGTGCAAGTTGGCGCCGGGGCCATCATCAACAGCGAAGTCGTGGTGGAGGAGCAAGCCTTTATCGGCTCGGGCGCGGTGGTTGTGTCCGGGGTTAAAATCGGGGCCAAAGCGCGCGTAGGAGCCGGCGCCGTGGTAGTGGCCGATGTGCCCGCCGGCCAAACCGTTTTCGGCAACCCAGCTGCGAAGGTGTAATTCTGAATTCTGAATGCTGAATCTTTTCAGCGCCAGAGGTGTAGCCAAGCAGCCATCCGGTCAATTCATAATTCAGAATTATTAATTCATAATTAACAAGATGGACTACCGCGTACTGCTTTACTACTGCTACACGCCCATCGACGATGTACTGGCGTTTCGCGAAGAGCACCACCGCCTCTGCCTGAAACTCGATTTGCGCGGCCGCATTATTGTGGCCGAGGAAGGCCTGAACGGCACCGTTTCGGGCACGCAGGAAAACTGCGAGGCCTACATGCAGGCCGTGAAGGCCGACGCGCGCTTCGATGCTTTGGAGTTTAAAATCGAGGAGGCGCCAGCCCATGCCTTTCAGAAACTGCACGTGCGCATCAAGCCCGAAATCGTGCACGTGGGCTTGCCCGCCATCAAGCCCTACGAGCGTACCGGGGTGCACTTGTCGCCGAAAGAATTCCGCGACATGAAAGACCGCGACGACGTGGTAATTCTGGACGTGCGCTCCGATTACGAGCACAACCTGGGCCGGTTCAAGAATGCTGTTACCCTCGACATCGGCAACTTCCGGGAGTTTCCGGAGAAGGTGGAGGAGTTGCGGAAGTATCAGGACAAGAAGATTCTGACGTATTGCACCGGCGGTATTAAGTGCGAAAAGGCCTCGGCGTACCTGCTCGAGCAAGGGTTCGAAAACGTATACCAGCTCCACGGCGGCATCATCAAGTACGGCCTCGAAGCGGGCGGCGAAGACTTTGAGGGCAAGTGCTACGTGTTTGATGGTCGGGTGGCCGTGGATGTGAACTCCGTAAACCCCACCGTGCTAGCGCACTGCGTATGCTGCGGCCAGCCCAACGAGCGGATGGTGAACTGCGCCAACCCCCATTGCAACGACCACGTGGTGCAATGCGAAAGCTGCGGCGAAAAGCTCGACGGCGCTTGCTCCGAAGCCTGCCAGCAGCACCCCGACAAACGCCCCTACGACGGCACCGGCAACTACCCCAAGCTGAGCAACCACTACAACCCCGAGCAGGGCCTGCTTTCGTACTGCCCGCCGGTACGGTAACCCCGATGGGTAATCAATAAACAACGCGGAATGCGTTGCCGGCACCCGTGCAAGCGCGGGCTCAGCAACTTACCCGAACAATTGCCCTGCGGCGCGGCGTAAACCTTGTTTACGCCGCGCCGTTTTCAGTTAATCTGCGTACTTCGTCCTTCCTCATTCTTCATTCCCTTCCTGCTATGCCGATTCCTTCGTCGGAGCTCATCCTGAACCGCGATGGTAGCATCTACCACCTGAACCTGCTGCCCGATCACATTTCCGATACCATCATCACCGTGGGCGACCCCGACCGTGTGGCGCTGGTAAGCCAACACTTCGACTCGATTGAAACCGAGGTTGCCAAACGCGAATTTGTGACGCACGTGGGGTACTACCGCGGCAAGCGCCTTACGGTGCTTTCCACAGGTATCGGTACCGATAACATCGACATTGTGCTGAATGAGCTGGACGCGCTGGTAAACATTGATTTTGTAACCCGTGAGCCCCGCCCGCTCGAAGAGCGCATTTCGTTGCGCATCATCCGGGTGGGCACCAGCGGCGCGCTGCAGCCCGATGTGCCGGTAGGGGCGCACTTGGTTACTGAGCACGCCATCGGCCTGGAGTCGTTGGTGCAGTTCTACCCCCTGGTGGAGACGGGCGCGGAAGTGGAGTTTGCCACCACCGTGCAGCAAGCTGTTGGCCTCGATTACCGCCCGTACTGCGTGCTTGGTTCCGACTTGCTGCGTGAGCAACTGGGCGCCGGCATGCTCAACGGCAATACCGTAACGTGCCCGGGCTTCTACGGTCCGCAGGGCCGTTCGCTTCGGCTCGGGCTCCGCTACCCCGATTTGCTCGAGCGTCTGCGCAGCGTGCAGTTCAGCAACCCCGAGGGCACGTTCCGCCTCACCAACTTCGAGATGGAAACGGCCGGCTATTACGCCCTAGGTCGAATGCTGGGCCACGAGGTGGTGTCGTTGAATGCCATTGTGGCCAACCGCGCCACCGGCGAGTTTGCCGAGAACGGCGACCAGATTGTAAACGACCTGATTGCCAAAACGCTGGACCGCGCCTAGACCACGGATTCGAGCGGAGTTTTCGGATTCCGCGGATTTTGGGGACGTTTGTAGCGTGGCGCGATTTCGCCAGACGTTGGTTAATTTTAAGCTGGGCCGCAATTGCGGCCCAGCTTTTTTATGCTATCAGATACCCGATTCAACCCGATAACGCACCGCATCATCGGCTGCGCAATGGCCGTTCACCAGAAGTTAGGCAATGGTTTTCCCGAGAATATTTATCAGCGTTGCTTGGCAATTGAGCTAGAGGAAAACGGGCTGGCTTTTCAGCGAGAAGTTGCGCTTCCGATCTTCTATAAAGGCCAGGAAGTGGGTGCCAGGCGCGTAGATTTCTTGATCGAAGAAAACGTTCTGGTCGAGCTTAAAGCTTCGAAAGAATTAACCCAGGTGCATTTCGCCCAGACGATAAATTATTTGGAAGCGTACAGATTAGAAGTTGGGTTGCTGATCAATTTTGGCGAAGCAAGCCTGAGGTTCAAGCGCTTTCTTAAAAACCAGCCGCGGCAACTTCCTACAAACTCGTAGGAAGTTGCCGCGGCTGGTAACACAACCGAGAAATTAGCCTTCTACCAAATCCGCGGAATCCGAAAAATCCGCTCGAATCCGTGGTTAGTAGAAGTCAAAGCCGATGATGGCGTTCAGCGGAATGGTAATGCCGGCTTTAAGGGTGATGTAATTTTCGTGCACGGCCCACACGGTGGTTTGCACGCGTTTTACACGGCCGTCCTCTGTCTGAAAGTAGATGTCGAGCTTGCCGTGGTAGTTGTTACCTAGGGCACAAGCTCGCTCGGCATCGAAGCGGCGAACTTTTTGTTCGGCAACGGTGGGCAGCACGTCTTCGTGCGGAAAGCGGAGGGTCGGAATCGTTTCTTTCGCAACGGTTTCGGCCGATTGGGTGACGACTTGCATAGGCGTACAAAATCGGTGTAGTGGGTACACACTTAACAAACAACCGTGCTAGAAAGTCTGCAGCAAGTGAATTCCGCGTGAAGAACGACCTTGTGGAGCGCGGCTCCTATAAGTTAAGCTAAAGCCGTCAGAAATGCCATAGTATCTACGCCGTCGGCATAGTCGCTGATGCTGGGTTGCTGGGCCCGCCCGGCCGGCACGCTGCCCGGGTACCAGCCATTTACCGACACTACGATTTGCGTTTTCGGGGCCGCTTCGGCCAATTGCTGGCGCAGGTCGTCTTGGTCCTGGTATTGGCTGTAGTGCACCACCGAAATCGGCGACACCAGCTGCATGCTTTCCGTGAGCATCAGAAAGCCCGAATCGAGGTGCGGTACCCGGTTCACGAGCAGCAGGCTTTTCTGGTAGTCGTAGTTGTTGTTGTACCGGTTATGATCCAGCACGTTGCTCCACGCGTGCATGGCGTTCAGGAAGGGTACGAAGTCATACCCGGCCGGCACCAGCAGTTTAGAAACGTTGCGGCAACCCAGGCCATAGTATTGGAAGATATCGGGCCCGAACTGCGCCAGCTCGGCTTCGGGCTCCAGGCCGGCAATTACGCCAATGCTCGAGCGGTTGCGGCGGATGAGATGGGGCTTTTTGCTGAAATAGAACTCGAAGTACCGGGCCGTGTTGTCGGAGCCGGTGGCGATGAACGCATCGGCCTCGCGCAGCATCTCCACAAAGCGCAGGCTTTCCTGAAACCTAGGCTCGATTTGCAGCAGCTCGTCGGCAGCCCAGCGCAGCAGGATGTTGTCGTCGGCCGAAAGCTTGGCCAGCAGGATGTGGCCGCTGAGCAGCACGCACAGCAAGTCGTGGAAGCCGACCATCGGGATGTTGCCCGCCATTACCACTCCCACGCGGCGCGGCGTGCCCAGGGGCTCGGCCGCGTAGCGGCCTGCCCACTCGCGCAGGGCCTCTTCCTCGAGCAGATGGGCTACGCCCTGTACGGCGGCGCGCACGTTGCCTTCGTCGAACCAGGGGTTGTGGCTGCGGGCGCGCCGGGCCAGCGAGGTCAGTTCATCGTCGGGGAGGGTGCGCAGGCGCTGGCCTAGGCGTACGAAGGCAGCAAGACGTTCGGCTTGGGTCATAGGGGGCATAAGCGGGAATCAGGGCCGAAAGTTCGTAAGAAACCGCGGGCAGTACTACTTTTGCCCGACTGTGTCAGAACCTACCGCCGAGCTTCCGGTTGAATCCAACAACCCCAAGCCCCGGCGGCTGCGTATCAGAAACACTTCCCTTACCAAACCTGACGACCTACGGCCATGGCCATCATGATTACCGACGAGTGCATCAACTGTGGTGCCTGCGAACCCGAGTGCCCCAACAACGCCATCTACGAAGGCGGCGCAAACTGGCGCTGGGCCGACGGTACCACCTTGAAAGGCACCATTGAGGTGGATGGCGGCAAGCAAGTAGATGCCACCAGCCCCCAAGTACCCGTTTCCGACGAGTACTACTACATCGTATCGGACAAATGCACCGAGTGCGTTGGCTTCCACGAGGAACCCCAGTGCGCGGCGGTGTGCCCCGTCGACTGCTGCGTTGACGACCCCGATTACCGCGAGTCGCAGGATCAGCTCCTGAAGAAGAAAGACTGGCTGCACATCGCCTAGAAGACTTTTTTCGGTCATCCTGAGCCCAAGCGAAGGACCTTATCGCGCCTAGGTAGTTTTTACTATCGGTGCAATAAGGTTCTTCGCTTTGCTTACCGCAGATGAGTGAAACAGCTGTTTAAGTGCCGCAGTTGAAATACTTATCGTAAGCCGACTCGGGCAGCAGGCGCAGCTTGCTGGCAATTTTGATGGGCCAGCGCAATAGCCGGATGAGTGCGTAGTTGTTGGGGTAGTCGCGGAAGGTTTTCACCGGCGCGGCCACAATCTGCTCAAACTCCTCGCGCGTGAGGCCCAGGCGTTTGATGCACAGGTTGATGACTTTCTCGTCCTCAATGGCATTTACGTGCTGGCAGCGCTCCAGGGCTTCGGTGCGCGTCATCTGGCCCGAGCGCACCAGCGCCGAGTAGTTGAACAAGCGCCGGTCGATGTTGAACTTGGTGCGGTTGAGGTAGTAAATCACGCTCTGGTAGAGGTCGTCGAAGTAATGGGCGCCGGGGTTTACCCAATCCAGCTCGCGCTGCAGCAACTCATCCACCTCGGCACGCACGTAGGGCACGTGGTACAGCAGCGTTACCGTACGAATACCCCGGATAACTGAGTAGTAGAACATCTCCTTCAGATCCAGATTGAAGCCCGGATCATTGGGCGTCCATTTACGCAGCGGCACGGTACCAAACTGCCGGTGCACAGCCTTCAGGTACTTGCCGTCGAGGTAGTTCCACGACAGGGGGCAGATGCCTTCGGTGCGGAAGCTTTGCCCGATGATGATGCGCGTGAGGCCCTCTTTGGCCGCCACACCGTACAGCGCGGTGGCAATGCCCACATCGGTGCCTTCCTCGATATCCGGCGTCGAAGCTTTCAGGAAAGCAATTTTCAGGTCCTTCGATTCGCGCCAGTCGGAGGTGATGGTACGCAGCTCTACGCCCAGCTTGCGGCAGGCTTTCACCATGTTTTCGCCCGCCACCGGGTTGCCAAAGCCGTCGTTGAAGTGCACGGCCAACGGCCGCAGGCCGAGCTTCACCACGCAGTACCAGAGGGTAAAGCTGCTGTCGCGGCCGCCGCTCACGCCCAGCACGCAGTCGTATTTTTTACCCCGCCCTAGGTGCTTCAGCTCGGCGGCTACCTCCTGCACGTACCGCTCTCCCGCCGGACCTAGGGGATTTTCGCGGTCCATTTTATCGTGCAACGCGCAAAAGTTGCACTCGCCATTGGCCTCAAAGCTAATACCCGGAACGGTGGTATCCATAATGCAACGCGTGCAGCGTTGCCCGGCTACCTGCGAGGTAGCTGATGCCAAAGGGACCGAATGAGTATGAGGCTGTGCGAGGGGTACTTTCATGGAGTAGAACTGTTTCAATAGGCGCAGCTGAAAAGTGAGGGATTACAGAAGTTCGTCGAAGCGGTAGCCCAGTTGCCGCAGTTTGTCGCTGATGGCCGTGCCGCGCTCGGGGCGGTGTGGGCGCGGTAAGTCGGCCACAATCAGCTCGCCGGCAAACTCGTTGAAGGTGCCCTGGGCTTTGATGCCATCGGCCGCTACGGCCAGCGAGCAGCCCACGCTCTTTTTGCCCTCGTAGGGCCCGCCCACGATGTAGCCCACCGAGGTAGTGCCCACTACCACCACGTTGTAGAGCGAGGCCAGAATCTTGTAGGGCTTCACCCATTTTTCCTGGTACGGGTCGTGCTCTTCGGTAAGCGAGTAATCAACCGTCCAGGAAGAGGGCGAGAGGATGATTTCGGCCCCCATGCGCGCCAGCGTGTGCCCAATCGACAAGCCATCGAGGTAGTTGTCGGCGCAGATGTTGACGCCGATTTTACCTAGGGGCGTATCGACGACGTTCAGGGTTTGGCCTACCTGGTAAAACGGCTGCTCTACAGCCAGTAGGTTGATCTTGTGGTATTTAAGCAGGATTTCGCCTTGGGGGCTGATGAGAAGGGCCGCGTTGAAAATGCGGCCGTCGGCGGCGCGTTCGGTCAGGCCGGCGCACACGTAGATATTGTGCGTTGCGGCCTCCTGGCAAAGCCGGTCGGAGTGGGGGCCGGGAATTGGCTGGGCCTCGGCGAGGGCGCTGGGGTGCGTCCAGGCAAAATCAAGGGTTTCGGGCAGGAGTACCAACGCGCAGCCTTGCTGGGCAGCCTGGGCAATCATTTGCGCCGCGCGCTCCAGATTGCGGTGCGGTTCGCCGCCTTCCACCAGCAGCTGCGCCATGCCCACGCGCAGCGTGCCCTGCGTGGGAGCTGCTGCAGCGGGCGCACTTGAAGGAGTAGGAGCCGGTGCCGGGGAGGCGGGCTTCTTCCACCGACTAAAAAGCGAATTCATGAGCAGAGGAAAGCTTCAGATCCGGAGCCTTGCGTTGGGCAACGCGCCAAACCTTAAAAATAGGGGATTGACGCGTTAAACCTTTGAGTAGCTCAGTTGTCGGGGGCGAAAATACGGGCCCTGTGGCACACGTGCGCAGCCGCACCCTTGGCCCGCGCTTCCGCCCCCGGCCCGAAATGCCTACTTTTGCCGCTTCCGAACTGATTCCAGAGCGACTATGTCCATCCCAAAAACCTACCAGCCAGCCGAGGTAGAAGATAAATGGTACCAACGCTGGCAGGAGCAAGGCTTTTTTAACTCGAAGCCCAATCCGCGCAAACCTGCTTACTCGGTGGTGATTCCGCCCCCGAACGTAACCGGCGTGCTGCACATGGGCCACATGCTGAACAACACCATTCAGGATGTGCTGGTGCGCCGCGCCCGCATGCAGGGCAAAGAAGCCTGCTGGGTGCCCGGCACCGACCACGCCTCCATCGCCACCGAAGCCAAAGTGGTGCAGATGCTGAAGGAGCGGGGCATCGAGAAGAAAGACCTCTCGCGGGAGGAGTTTCTGAAGTATGCCTGGGAGTGGAAGGAGAAGTACGGCGGCATTATCCTGGAGCAGCTGAAAAAGCTCGGCGCCTCCTGCGACTGGTCGCGCACGCGCTTCACCATGGAGCCCGACCTGACCGAGGCCGTACTGCGCGTGTTCGTCGATTTGTACCGCAAGGGCCTGATTTACCGCGGCATTCGCATGGTGAACTGGGACCCGCAGGGCCGCACGGCCTTGTCGGATGAGGAAGTAATTCCGAAGGACACCGTGGCCAAGATGTACCACCTGCGGTATGAGGTGGTGACAGGTAACAAGGGACAAGCAACAGGTGAAAATGAAGACGTGTCACTTGTCACCTCATCACCTGTTACCTACCTAACCGTCGCCACCTCGCGCCCCGAAACCATCATGGCCGACGTGGCCGTGGCCGTGAACCCGAACGATGAGCGCTACAAGCACCTGCACGGTGCCAAGGTGCGCATTCCGCTCCTAGGTCGCGAAATTCCGGTTATTCTTGATGAGTACGTAGCCATTGATTTCGGAACGGGGGCGCTGAAGGTAACGCCCGCGCACGACCTGAACGACTACGAGCTGGGCCTGAAGCACAAGCTGCCGGTAATTGATATCCTGGACGACGGCGGCTTCCTGAACGAGAAGGCCGTGCTGTACGTGGGGCAGGACCGCTTTGCCGCGCGCCGCAACATCGTGAAGGACCTAGGCGACGCCGAGCTGCTCGACAAGGTGGAAGAGTACCAGAGCGTGCTGCAGACCTCGGAGCGCACCGGGGCCGTTATCGAGCCGCGCCTGTCGTTGCAGTGGTTCCTGAAAATGGAGCACCTCGCCGGCCCCGCCCTGGAGGTAGTGGAGAACGACGCCGTGAAGCTGCACCCGCCCAAGTTCAAGAACATGTACCGGGTGTGGATGGAGAACGTGCGCGACTGGTGCATCTCGCGTCAGCTGTGGTGGGGCCAGCGCATTCCGGCCTATTACCTGCCCGATGGCACCTTTGTGGTGGCCCTCACCGACGAGGAAGCACTTCAACTGGCGCGTGAGCAAAGCGGCAACAGCGAGCTGCAAGCTAGCGACTTACGCCAGGACGAAGACGTGCTTGATACCTGGTTCTCGTCGTGGCTGTGGCCCATCTCGGTATTCGACGGATTTAAGGATCCGGATAACCCCGACGTCAACTATTACTACCCGACCGACGACCTCGTAACGGCCCCGGAAATCCTGTTCTTCTGGGTAGCGCGCATGATCATGGCCGGCCTGGAGTATCGCAAGGATGTGCCGTTCCGCAACGTGTATCTCACCGGTATTGTGCGAGATGCGCAGGGCCGCAAGATGAGCAAGAGCCTGGGCAACTCGCCCGACCCGCTCGACCTCATTGCGCAGTACGGCGCCGACGGTGTGCGTACCGGCATGCTGTTCTCGTCGCCGGCCGGCAACGACTTGCTGTTCGATATTAAGCTGGTAGAGCAGGGCCGCAACTTCACCAACAAGCTCTGGAACGCCTTCCGCCTCACGCAGGGGTGGGAGGTAAGCGAGGAGCTGCCGTTCGTGAACGAGCGGGCCACGGAGTGGTTTCAGGCGAAGCTGCAGAGCACCCTGGCCGAGCTCGACGAGCACTTCGACAAGTTCCGGATGTCCGACGCGCTCATGACCATCTACAAGCTGGTGTGGGACGACTTCTGCTCGGTGTACCTGGAGATGATCAAGCCGGCTTACCAGGCCCCCATCGATGCCGAAACGCTGCGCCGCACCACCGGCTTCTTCGAGCAACTCCTGAAGCTGCTGCACCCGTTCATGCCGTTCATCACGGAGGAAATATGGCACCACCTGGCCGAGCGCGGCCCCAAGGACTACCTCTGCGTAGCCGCCTGGCCCAAGCAACAGCTCGTTGAGGGCGGCGCCGAGCTGCTGGGCCGGGTGGAAAAGGCACTGGATGTGGTGGCCGGTGTGCGTAACATTCGCAACCAGAAAGGCCTGGGTCCGAACAAGCCCCTCACGCTGGCGGCCAAAACCGAGGACACAGCTCTGCTGCAGGATTTCGATGGCATCATCCGTAAGCTGGCGGCCCTCACCGAAATCAGCGTGGTAGATGCTGCCCCGGCTGCGGCGGTAGGCTTCGTTTCGGGTGGTGCCGAGTTCTTCGTGCCCATGGAAGGCCAGATCGACCTAGGGGCCGAGCGTGAGCGTCTGACCAAGGAGCTGGAGTACGCGCAGGGCTTCCGCGACTCGGTGCTGAAAAAGCTCGCCAATGAGAAGTTTGTGCAGAACGCCAAGGCCGACCTGGTAGAGCGCGAGCGGCAGAAGCTGGCCGATGCCGAGGCTAAAATCGCAGCCCTCGAGCAAAGCCTGGCGGCGCTGTAAGCTGCCAACTGATTTAAAGCAAAGCGGCCACACCCAAAAGGTGTGGCCGCTTTGTTTGTCAGCGCAAGCCCGGCAACGCGGGCTGCTACTCCTGCTCGCCCGGAACCGGCCGACCTGCCTCGCGCGCCTGCATACGGGCTTGCTGGCTTAGCTGGTTTTGCAGCTGAAAGGTTACCTGCTCGCAGTCGGCCATGCGCCGTTGAGCATCGGCCAACTGCCGCTCCGTGGCGGAGAGGCGCACGTACAGGTAGATGATCAGGGCCAGCGAAATTACCAGCGCACCTAGGGTCACAAAATTTTTCATAACCTGAAAGAAATCAAAAAGAAAAGCCCGCCGATCTGACGGGCTTGTTCAAGTACTAAGCCGTGGCAAAAGCGTTTGCAGCTGCCACGGCTTTCGGCTTTTTAGATGGTCGTGTTGGGGTCGAACTGCTCGAGGTAGTCGGCCACGCGGCGCACGAACATGCCACCCAGCGAACCATCAACCACGCGGTGGTCGTAGGAGTGCGACAGGAACATGAAGTGGCGGATACCGATCAAGTCGCCCTGCGGCGTCTCAATCACGGCCGGCTTTTTCTTGATGGCACCTAGGGCCATGATGGCCACCTGCGGCTGCATGATGATGGGCGTGCCCATCACGTTGCCAAACGAGCCCACGTTCGACACGGTGTAGGTGCCGTTGGCCAGGTCTTCGGGCTTCAGCTTGTTCTGGCGGGCGCGGTTAGCGAGGTCGTTCACGCGCTTGCTCAGGCCATTCAGGTTCAGCTGATCGGCGTTGTGAATCACCGGCACAATGAGGTTGCCCGAGGGCAGCGCCACGGCCAGGCCGATGTTGATGTCGCGCTTCTTGATGATGTAGTCGCCATCAACCGACACGTTGATGTTCGGGAAGTCCTGAATGGCTTTCACGATGGCCTGCACCAGAATGGGGGTGTAGGTCAGGTTTTCGCCTTCGCGCTTTTTGTAGGCGTCTTTGTGCTTCTCGCGCCACTGCACGATGTTCGTTACGTCGGCCTCCACAAACGAGGTAACGTGCGGCGAAATGCGCTTCGAGTCGACCATGCGCTGCGCAATCATCTTGCGCATGCGGTCCATCTCGATCAGCTCCTGGTTGCCGCTTACCGAGGGTGCCGGTTTGCTGGCCGATGCTGCAACCGCGGCAGGCTGAGCGGCAGGAGCGGGGGCGGCAACTGCCGCCGTAGCCTGCGGGGCCGGGGCAGCGGCTTGGGCTACCGGAGCAACTGCTGCCGGAGCAGCCTGGGCCGGCTGTTGGCCACGGTTGGCCACGAAATCGAGGATGTCTTTTTTGGTAACGCGGCCGCCCTGGCCGGTGCCGGGCAGGCGCTCCAGGTCAGCCATCGAAATGCCTTCCTCGCGGGCGATGTTGAGCACCAGCGGCGAGTAGAAGCGGCCGGGCTGGGCCTCGCCCAGTTGCGAACCACCCGTTGCGGCGGCTGACGCAGCAGCGGCATTCGGCACGAACGGCACTTGCTCGGCAACCTGGGCAGCTTCGGCCTCAACAGCCACGGGAGCAGCTTCGGCAGCCGGAGCCTGGCCATTGGAGGCAGCAGCGGCGTCGGTTTCGATGATGGCGATGGGGGCGCCTACGGCTACCACCTGGCCTTCTTCCACCAAAATCTGCTGCAACACGCCGGCGTGGATGGCGGGCACCTCGGTGTCCACTTTATCGGTGGCCACTTCCAGCACCGATTCGTCCTGGTCAATGGTGTCGCCCACCTGCTTGAGCCATTTGAGGACGGTGCCTTCCATGATACTTTCGCCCATTTTGGGCATCACCATTTCCACTCGTGCCATGCGGTTTGATTAGAATAATTGGGGTGGGAAAGGAAGCTAGAACGTGAGAAAACAGGCGGTAGCGGCCTGAAATCGGGGCCAAAGGTAGCTGATTTGCGGTATGCTACCTCATGTGCAAGCCTAGGTCGGCGAACAGTCGTTAGGGGAGAAGACCAATCCGCTGATCCACAGCAAGGTAAATCAGTAGTGCGCTGCTATTGCCCAATGGGGGGCAAGTGCTGGCGCACCAGGTTCAGCGCAGCCGTGGTTATGAACTCAATGTTGAGCTGTCGGCCGCGGTTGAACGTGATTTTGCGGGCTACGGTTTGGTGCGCGTCGGCGTAGGCCAGCCAGAATGTGCCCACGGGCTTGTCGTCGGAGCCGCCGCCGGGGCCGGCAATGCCGCTGGTGGCCACGGCTACATCAACGCCCAGGTGGCGGCGGGCACCTTCGGCCATCTGCCGCACGGTTTCCTCGCTTACGGCGCCGTGGGCTTCGAGCGTAGCAGGCTGCACGCCCAGCTGCCTCACTTTTACCTCGTTGGCATATGCTACAACGCTGCCCATGAAGTACGCCGAGCTGCCTGCTACGCCCGTAAGCTTGTGGGCAATGGCGCCGCCGGTGCAGCTTTCGGCCGAGCCGATGGTGAGGCCGCGTTCCTGCAGCATGGCACCTAGGGCGGCCTCCAAGGGCACCTCGCCTTCGGCAAACAAGTAAGGGCCGATGAGGGCGCGCAGCTGCGGAAGCTGAGCTTCGAGCCGCCCGCGCAGATTGGGCTGGCCGTCGTCGGTGGCGGTGAGGCGCAGGCGCACCCCGCCCAGGTAGGGTAGGTAGGCCAATTTCATGTTGGCCGGCAACTGTGCTTCCCAATCGGCAATTTGCTCGGCCAGAAAGGATTCGCCCTGTCCAACCGTTTGCAGCACCGCGTGCTCGATGGGCGGCACCCGAAAGTACTCCTGCAGCTTAGGCAGCACGTGCGTGGTCATCAGATGCTTCATTTCGAAGGGCACCCCGGGCATCGACACGAATACCACGCCGCCCTCCTCGAACCACATGCCGGGCGCGGTGCCCACGGTGTTGCGCAGCGGGGTGCACGATTTGGGCAAGTAGGCCTGCTGGCGGTTTACCTCGAGCATGGGCCGGTTGAAGCGGGCAAAAATGGCCTCCACGTCGCGAAGCGAGGGTTCGTACAGCTCCAGCTTCGAGCTGAAGTAGCGGGCCAGCACGTGTTTGGTCAGGTCGTCTTTGGTAGGGCCCAGGCCGCCGGTCATCAGCACCACCTGGGCGCGCCGGCGGGCTTCGTCGAGGGCGCGCACTATCTCCTCGGCTTTATCTGATACGGAGCTGATCTGGCGGATGCGCAGGCCGATTTTGCCCAGCTCCTGGCCCATCCAGGCCGAGTTGGTATCGATAACTTGGCCGTAGAGCAGTTCGTCGCCAATGGTGATGATTTCGACGGCAGGAATTTGGGACATAGCGAGAGGAGCGTTGAAAGCAGGCAATTTCGGCGCAATTTGTGCACTCGTTTCCTACAGACCACGCCCGGAGCCTTCCGGTTTACACATTTCTGCGCATGTCAGCTTCTCGCTTTACGTTTCTGGCCCTGGCCGTGGGCCTGATGGCCGCCCCGGCCGCTTCGGCCCAAACCAAAACCACTACTACCAAAAAAACGACCACAACCACCAAAAAGCCCGCTGCGAAAACCACCGCAAAGCCGGCAGTTACCAAAACCACCTCTACCAAGGTGGCCGCTACCACCAAGGCTCCGACTGCACCTGCCCCCGCACCGCTAACGGCGGAGGAAGCAACGGCCGGCGTGCGCGAGGCCCTGTCCGTTAGCATTACGCGCGGCCTCGAAGCCGGCGGGCAAGCCGACGGTTTCAATACCAACCCCGATGTGCGGCTGGGTTTTCCGCCTGAGGCCGAGCTGGTAGCCACCACCCTGCGCGGCCTGCGCATGGGGGCGGTCATCGATAAGTTCGAGGTGCTGCTAAACCGCAGCGCCGAAAGCGTAGCCGCCAATCCGCAAACCGCTGCCATCTTCAACAACGCCCTGCAGCGCCTGGCCATTGCCGATGCGCTGGCCCTGGTAAACTCCCGCGAAGGCCGCGCGGCCGCGCAATTGCTCAAGCAGCAAACCGCCGCGCAGGTACAGGAGGAGCTAAAGCCCCTGGTGGCCGCGGCCCTGGAGCAAACCGGCGCCAAGCAACTCTACGGCGAGCTAATGCTGCGCTACAAAAAGGTGCCGCTCGTAACGCCCATCAGCACCGACCTCACCACTTACGCCACGGGCGGCATCACCGAAGGCATTTACACGCTAATTGCCGATGAGGAAAGCCGCATTCGGCTGAACGCATCGGCCCGCACCACGGCCTCATTGCAGCGCGTGTTCGGGTCGCGTTAATCAGCAGGCGTGCCGGCCAATCAACTCGCTTGAACTTTGGTCCGGTTTCTGCCATTACCGCATCCAGAGCCGCTTTACTGGCTATTCCGTTATGAAGACCACTCGCTACGTTACCCTTTTGGCTGCCTGCTTTGCCCTAGGTGCTACCTCGTCGGCCGAAGCACAACTGATTAAGCTGCCCAAGGTTGGCGGTACCACCATTCAGCTGCCCAAGCCTGCTACCACTACCGGCGGTAAAATCGGCGGCTTGTCGCAGGAGGAGGCAGCCCTAGGTCTGAAAGAGGCGCTAACCCAAGGCATCAGCAAAGGAGCCGACCAAGCCTCGAAGCAGGACGGTTTTTACCTGAACAAGCTGATCCGCATTCCCTTCCCGCAGGATGCCCAGCGCGTAGCCACCACCATGCGCCGCCTGGGTTTGGGCTCCGAAGTAGATAGATTTGAGCTGGCCCTCAACCGCGGGGCCGAGCAAGCGGCTACCAGCGCCAAGCCTATTTTCGTTTCGGCCATCAAGAGCCTGACCTTTAAGGATGTGTGGAATATCCTGTCGGGCGAGAAGGACGCGGCCACGCAGTACCTCAAGCGTACCACCACCACGCAGCTGGTAACGGCATTTTCGCCCATTATGCAGCAGGCGCTCGACCAAACCAACGCCACCCGGTACTACTCGGCCTTGGTTACGCGCTACAACCAGATTCCGCTGGTTCAGCCCGTCAATCCCAACCTCAACGAGTACGCCACCGGAAAAGCCGTCGATGGCCTGTTCACGCTGATTGCGCAAGAAGAAGCCAACATCCGCGAAAACCCTGTAGCCCGCACCACCGAGCTGCTCAAGCGCGTATTCGGCAGCAAGCGGAGTTAGAATGTAGCCGTGAGAGCCCAAAAGTTAGAGCTTGCACCTGAGCGGACAGGCGTGGGAGTTCAGCCCGCTTTACCGCAAGCATGTCTCAAAACGAAAAGGCCCGCCGGAACACAGTTCCGGCGGGCCTTTTCGTGTGCCGTAGCACGGCTAGGCGTATGGCTTAAAACTCGTCTTCGTCGTAGTCGCGGTTGCCCCGGCGGCTGCGGCGCTGCGCCTCGTAGCTGTCGTCGTCGTCCAGGTCGCCGGATTCTTCGTCATCGTCGAACCCACCCGAGCCGTACCGGCCCGAGCCTTCGGGGTCTTCCTGGGCTTCGGCAGCGGCAAATTCGTCTTCGGTGAGGCTGGCCAAATCAAGGGCCTCATCGTGCGACGAGCCGGTGTCGCGCCACATCAGGTAATCGGCATATTTCGTCGCCAGCGAGTCTTCCGGGGAAGCGCCTTTGCGGCTGCCCTTGCTGGGGCGGCTGTTGGAGATGGAGCTATCAAGCTCGTCGTCATCATCGAACAGATCGTCGTCGAGGTCGTCGTAGCTTCTCATGAGAGCGGTGAGTTGATGGGGTTGAGCGGGGTAAAAATAAGGGAGCAGCTTTAATTGAGCCGGGAAACGCAGGCTCAGAAGTGCAGGTTACGGGGTTAGCCGAAAGCGGTTGGCAGTTAGCAGAAAAAAGAGTTGAAACGTGCAGGCACTTATCCTAAGATAAGCAGCAAAAGCCGGAAGGACGCCGTAATGGCCGCAAGAAACTACTTGCGCGGGGCGAAGTCCGTTACGTGCAGCCGCGCCTGGCAAAAGGCGTACTCCTCTTCTACGTTCGAGCTTACCAGCACCAAGCGGTTGGGCGTGGTAGCAGCCACGTGCTCGTGGTACCACGCCACCCCCGTCCGGTCGAGGTTGGTAGTGGGCTCGTCGAGGAGCAGCAGCGGGGCAGCGGCATACAAGGCTAAGGCCAGCTTTACCCGTTGCTTCATGCCCGACGAAAAGTCGCGTACCAGCTTGTGGCGGGCGTGCGGCAGCTGCATCAGGTCGATGAGCTGCGCCGGCGACATGCCGGCGCGCAAAGGCCGGAACCGGGTATGAAAATGCACCAGCTCGGCCAGGGTAAGCTCCTCAATCAGCTCCAGGTAGGGGGCGCACAGCCCTAGGTGCCGGGCTACCTCGTCGGCCGGCACCCGGTGGCCTTGCAGGCTAAAGCGCAGCTCGCCGGCCGAGGGCAGGGTATAGGCCGCCAGTACCTGCAAAAGCGTGCTTTTGCCGGCTCCGTTGGGCCCAAGCAATGCCGTGGCAGTGCCGGGGCTGAACGTGTGCGTCAGCTCACGGAAGATCCAATCACGGCCGAAGCGTTTGCCCAGGCCGATGGCCTCAATCTGCACTGTTGCCGTTGCGCGAGTAGCCCTTGATAATGCCGCGGCTCGAGTTGCGCACGAAGTTTACCACCTCGTCGCGCTCGGGCGAGGGCAGCAGCTCCAACTCAATCTTATCGAGCGCATCGCTGGTGTTCAGGCCGCTCATAAAGAGCAAGCGGAAGCACTGCTGAATCTGAAGAATGGCCTCTTCGCTGAACCCGCGGCGACGCAGGCCAACCGAATTCACGCCGGCGTAGGTGAGGGGTTCGCGACCTACTTTGATGAACGGGGGCACATCTTTGCGCACCAACGAGCCGCCACCGATAAAGGCATGCTGCCCGATGTGCACAAACTGGTGCACCGCCGAAGTGCCACCCAGGATGGCCCAATCGCCTACCACCACGTGGCCGGCCAGCTGCGTGGTATTCGATAGGATGCAGTTGTCGCCCACAAAGCAGTCGTGGGCAATGTGCACGTAGGCCTGCAGCAGGCAGTTGCTGCCCACCACCGTTTTCATCCGATCGATGGTGCCGCGGTTAATCGTTACGCACTCGCGGATAACGGTATTATCGCCGATGTGGGCCGTGGTTTTCTCGCCGGCAAACTTCAGGTCTTGCGGAATGGCCGAAATTACTGCGCCCGGAAAAATCTTTACGTTTTTGCCGATGCGCGCCCCCGGCATAATCGTGACGTTGGGGCCAATCCAGGTGCCTTCCCCAATTTCTACGTCTTGCGCGATGGTGGAAAACGGTTCGACCACCACGTTCTGCGCAATGCGCGCGTCGGGGTGTATGTAGGCGAGCGGTTGATTCATTTATGCAATGAACAATTAGCAATGAGCAATGATCAGCGAACAACGATTAGGCCGGATTTCCGGGCTTCTGCGTTCGGTGAAAATTGTTCATTGATCATTGATAATTGGTTTAAGCGTCTTTCCGAACAATGCTGGCCGACATTTCTGCCTCCATTACCACTTTGCCATTTACAAAAGCCTGGCCGCGCATTTTGGCGATACCACGCTTAACCGGCGAAACCAGCTGACACTTGAAAATGATGGTGTCGCCGGGGATAACCTTGCGGCGGAAGCGGCAGTTTTCGATGCCCAGGAAATACGTCCAGTAGTTCTCGGGGTCGGGCACGGTGTTCAGCACCAGAATACCGCCCGTTTGGGCCATGGCCTCAATTTGTAGCACGCCCGGCATCACGGGGTTGCCCGGGAAGTGCCCCGTGAAGAACTGTTCGTTCATCGTCACGTTCTTCACGCCCGTTACCGTAGTGCCATCCAGGTGGATGATCTTGTCGATGAGCAGGAAAGGGTAACGGTGCGGCAGCGTTTGGGCAATCTGGTTGATGTCCATTACCGGCGGGCGCGACGGATCGTACTGCGGCACCGGCGAGGTATCCACCTCCTGCATTTTCTTCTTGATCTTCTTGGCAAAGGCCACGTTGGCCGCGTGGCCGGGCCGGGCAGCCAGAATTTGGCCTTTGATGGGGCGGCCTACCAACGCCAGGTCGCCCACTACGTCGAGCAGCTTGTGGCGGGCAGGCTCGTTTTTGTGGCGCAGGTCTACGTTGTTCAGGATGCCTTCCTTCTTGACGGCCACTTTGGGCTTGCCCAGCATGGTAGCCAGGTCGCCCAGCTCTTCTTCGCTCACCACGCGGTCGACCACCACAATGGCGTTGCTCAGGTCGCCGCCCTTAATCAGGTTCGACTTATAAAGGGCTTCGAGCTCGTGCAGAAAGCAGAAGGTGCGCGATGCCGCAATTTCTTCGGAAAACTGCTCGATGTTGGTGAGCGAAGCGTGCTGCGAGCCCAGTACCGGCGAGTTGTAGTCAACCATTACCGTTACGCGGTAATCGTTCAGCGGCAGGGCGGCAATTTCCACGCCGCGGGCATTGTCGACAAAGCGGATTTCGTCGGGAATCTCGAAGTAGTTGCGCAGGGCGTTCTGCTCTTCGAGGCCCACGGCCTGCAAGGCTTCCACAAACGGCAGCGACGAACCATCCATGATGGGCGGCTCGGGGCCATCGAGTTGAATCAGTACATTGTCGATTTGCAAACCAACCAGGGCAGCCAGCGTGTGCTCCACGGTGTTTACGCGGGCACCGTTCTGCTCGATGGTGGTGCCGCGCGAAAGGTCAACCACGTTGTCCACGTCGGCATCCACGATGGGCTGGCCCTCTAGGTCGATGCGCTGGAACTTGTAGCCGTGGTTTACGGGAGCAGGGCAGAAGGTCATGGTAGCCTGCACGCCCGTATGCAGCCCCACACCGCTCACGGTAACCGGGGCCTTAATCGTATGCTGTTTGTCGAACATGGGTTAGCTGTTAGCTGACAGCCGTTAGCTGTGAGCTGAAGGGCTAGGGAAATCAGATTGTGCGAAAACCGAAAAACGCTAACAGCTAACCGCTGTCAGCTAACAGCTCCGACGCTGCAAAGCTATGACTTTTCCGCCTCGTCTGGCTTTGCCTGGGCGCGTTCCAGCGCCAGGAGGCGGCGCTCCAGCTCGGGCAGGTGCCTGAAAACCGCATTGGCCCGCAGGCTGTCGCGCAAATTGAAGGCGGGGGAACCCTGCAGAAACTGCCCTTCTTCTTTGATGGATTTGCCCACGCCCGACTGCGCCGTAACCGTGGTGCGGTTGGCCAGCGTAAGGTGCCCGGCCAGGCCGGTTTGCCCGGCCAGCACGCAGAAGTCGCCGATTTTAGTGGAGCCCGAAATGCCTGTTTGCGAGGCAATAACGGTGTGGCGGCCCACCTCCACGTTGTGCGCAATTTGCACGAGGTTATCGATTTTGCTGCCTTCGCGGATGATGGTCGAACCCATGGTGGCGCAGTCGATGGTGGCGTTGGCACCTACGCTCACGTTGTCTTCGAGTACCACGTTGCCGATCTGCGGAATAGGGCGGTACGAGCCATCGGGTTGGGGGGCAAAGCCAAAACCATCGGAGCCGATAACGGCCCCGGCATGAATTACACAGCGCGCCCCGATAACGGTGTCGGCGTAGATTTTGGCACCGGCGTAGATGATGGTGCCCTCGCCAATGCGCACCCGGTCGCCAATGGTAGCGTGCGGGAAAATCAGCACACCTTTGGCAATCTGGCAGTTTTCGCCCACGTAGGAGAAAGCACCGCGGTAGCCCTCGTCGCCTAGCTCACAGCCCTGGCCCACAAACGAGGGTTGCTCTACGCCGCGCTTGCCAGCCCTCGTGAACTGCTGGTAAAACTCGAGCAGCATCGTGAACCCTAGGTAAGGGTCATCAACCCGAATGAGGGCCGCGTGCACGGGCTGCTTGAGCTCGAGGGTTTTGCTTACGATAACCGCCGAGGCTTCGGTGGTGTACAGATGGGGCTCGTACTTGGAGTTGGCCAGAAAGGCCACGGCGCCCGTGCGGGCCTCTTCGATTTTTGCCAGCCGGTCGACGCGCAGGGCAGAATCACCTTCTACCGTGCCGTTCAAAATGCCCGCAATCTGGCCTACCGTGAATTCCATAGGCGGCAAAAGTAGGGAATTATCTACTTGGCCCGGTTTGGGGCGGCTCGGCCCGCTGCGAAAATGGTCACCTCCGCGTCGGTGTATACGGGGCGGTAGGCGGGGGCGCGCACCCAGCGCGGGGCGGGCGGCTGATCGTGCGCTACCACCAAAAAATCGTACTGCTGGCCCTGCGCCGAGGCGGCCTCGAACAGCTGCAGCGGGTACTGCTCGATGGTGGCGTAGTGATGGAAATATAGTTTGTGGAACGGTGCGGCAAAGTACACCCGCTGCGGCTGCCGGGGCCGCAGCCAGGCATAGGCGCGGCGCAGGTAGGCATCGGTGTGGGCAGCACGGCCGATATGGTGCCGGAAATGCACCACCTGAAACCACGCGTAGCCCGCCAGCAACAGCAGCCCTAGCGCCCAGCCGGTACGGGCGGCCAGGCGCAACCGAAGCAGCACCCACTCACCAGCCAGCACCGCCGCCACGAAGAAAAACAACGAGGCGTAGAGCAGCACCCGCGAGGGCGCGTACACGCGCTGCAGCGGCATCAGCACGAAGGGCAGCAGTACCACGAACAGGCATGGCGCCCCCACGCGGCGCCACCGGGCGGGCAACCAGCGCAACGAGAGCAGGCACGCCAGCACTGCCCCAATAAACAGCTCGTCGGCGAGGGTGTCGTGGCCGAACAGCTCGCGCGCGGGCTTCAGCAGAAAAGCCCCGTACGCGCCCCAAAACTCGGCCTGGGTTTGCGGGGCAATGTACTGGTTGGCCGTGAGGGCCGGCAGCCCCGATACGCACACAATGGGCGCGTAGGCCAGCGCGGCTCCGGCGCCGATCAGGCCGGCCGCCGTGGCCAAAGCACCTAGGGCCCGCCACCGGCGCGCAGCCCCGAAGCTCAGCGCCAGCCAGCCTCCCACCGACACCAGCACATAGGCGTAGGTAGGAATGGTGTAGAGGCCCAGCACGCCCAGCATCACAAACGCCAGCCAGCCCAGCCGCTGGTAATGCGAGTAATGCAGCACGGCCAGCATGGCAAAAAACTGCCCGGCCGCCAGGTTCACCAGCAAAAAATAGCCGCGGCCCGCTACCGAATAGTACAGCGCCAACGGGGCCAGGCAAAACAGCCCCACGGCCAGCGTAGCCACCCGAAAGGTGAGCACCCGCGCCAGCATGGCGTACAGCAGCACGGTGCCGGCACTGCTGATCAGCAAGGTGGGCAAGCGCAGCACCAGCACATCGTGCCGGATGCCGAGCCCCACGAGCGGGTAGCTGAGCAGGCTGAACAGCACGTGGTTGTTGGGGATGGGATAGAAGCCCGTAATGGCCAGCGGGCCGCCCCGTACAAAGTAGTCGTAGGTGGCTATTTCGTCGGTGCCTAGGGCGTGCACGCGCAGGTAATGGATGCGCAATGCCAGCAGGCCCGCGAGCAGCAGCGCAGCCACCAGCCGCTCGGCGCCCGATAGCGCCCGTACGGTTTCGGCCAGGCCCGCGAGCAACCGGCGCAGCGCCAGCCCTAGGTGCCTAAGCTCGGGCAGAAGCCGGCCCGCCCGCCCGCACTGCAGCAACACGCCAGCGGCCAACGCAGTGGCCCCGGCCAACACGGCGCGCAGCACAGCCAGCCGCGCGGGCGTAGCCTGCAGCACAAACTCGGGCATTTCGTTGCGGCCGTATAGCACGCTGCGCAATGCCTGCAGCTCGGCGCCCGAGGTGGGGCCATACAGCAGCAAAAGGCCCGCGCTAAGCAGCAAAAAAAACAACGCCAGCGCCCCCGGCGAATGCAGGCCTGGCTGCGCACCGGGGGCAATGGTAGGGGCCGAAGCCGTGTCGGGTTTGGGGAAAGCGAAACGCATAGGTTTTGGGCACGGCGGCGCCAAATAGGCGCTCCGAGGAGCGACCAAAGCTAGCCACGCGCGGCTTACCCGCCGCGCGGCGGCGCTACGAGGTTATTTCCTTGGGGTAGCAGACGTAGTACTTTTCGACGCGCTTGCTGAGCGAGCGGATGTTTGGCAAATCCGATGCCTCGGCTACGTCAATCACATGGCCGCGCTTGGTAAGCACATTAATGGTGTCGCCGCCGGCGTCGTAGGCGTTGTTGCTGATGCGCCCTTCTATCATGAGCTGGGCGGCCTCGTTCATGGGCAGCCGGAAATGCTCGGCAATCAGCTCCACCACACCTAGGCGCAAATCCTCATCAATGGGCTCCGAGGACAAGGTGATTTTAAACAAATGCCGCTCGAGCAGGCTGTGCGCCAGGAAGGACAGCACGAAATCGGGATGGGATGCCCATACTTTCACCGCGGCCCAAATATCCACGTCATCAAGGCGTACGAAGCGCTGAATGATGCTGGCATCCTGCTCGAAGTCGAGCATCTGCACAGGGCTGGCCAAAAAATACCCCAGCTCGGGCGAGGCCGGTACCTGCACCCCGGCGCGGGCCAGGTCGCGGGCCCGCTCCATGATGCGAATAACCATTTGCTCGGCCGACGTGACGGCTTTGTGCATGTACACCTGCCAGTACATCACGCGGCGGCTCACCAGGAAATTTTCGATGCTGTACACGGCTTTTTCCTCCAGCACCAAACGCTCGTCGGGGCTCACGGTGAGCATCTTGATGAGGCGGTCGGCCCCGGGCTGGCCCTCTTTTACGCCGGAGTAAAACGAGTCGCGGTTGAGGTAGTCGAGGCGGTCCATATCGAGCTGGCTGCTTACCAGCTGATGGAAGAACGGCCGCGGGTAGGTACCCCGGAAGATATCGATGGCCAGCTGCAGACGCCCCTCAAACTCCACGTTCAGCAGCTCCATAAGGTGCAAGGAAATCTGCTCGTGCGGCACATCCTCGAACAGGGCGTGCTCGAGGGCGTGGGAGAGGGGGCCGTGGCCAATGTCGTGCAGCAGAATGGCTATTTGGGCTGCCTCGCCCTCCTGCGCCGTGATGCGTACGCCTTTGTCTTTGAGGGTGCGCAGGGCCAGCGACATCAGGTGCATGGCACCCAGGGCGTGGTGAAAGCGCGTATGCAGGGCGCCGGGGTACACAAAATCGGTCAGGCCCAGCTGCTTAATGCGGCGTAACCGCTGGAAATAGCGGTGTTCGATAAGGTCGAAGATCAGGTCGGTGGGTACCGATACAAACCCGTAAACGGGGTCGTTGAGAATTTTACGCTTGTTCACGCAGCAGGAGGAAGGACCGGAATAGCCGGCGAAAAGTACGGCATACCTAACGCAAATACGCGGCGAAGGGCTGCGCTCATTCATTTTTCAGGAACGCTGCTGCTCGTTGCAAGCGGCCATTGCCTACGCAACCCTAGGTGGCAAAAGCCCCCAGGGCTTGCCGGAGCCAAGCCCTTGCCGAAGCACCTAGGGCCCTTGGCAAGCATATGGCAAGGCTAATTTTCGAGGCAGCTGCCGAGTAAACTTTGGGCTTGGCTGTTGGTCCAACACATTGGCAATGCAACCCTTAGGCGCCAATCGTGGTTAGCTAAGCTTAGAGCAACCCACTGCAGCGCCTCAGCGACTGTATCATTAATACGCCACTATGCGTTAGGTTGCGCGGTGCAAGCTGCCCTAGGGGCTTTGCGCATTCGTGCCGCACCGGGCCGGCTGGCCCTCACAAACCACACTTGAAAACAACTGCATGCAACGCTACAATATCCTCTGGGCCGACGACGAAATCGATCTGTTAAAACCGCACATCCTGTTTCTGAAGGAGCGCGGCTACGACGTAACCGGGGTGAACTCCGGCGCCGATGCCATTGAAGAGGTGCAGGCGCAGAACTACGACCTGGTGTTCCTCGACGAGAACATGCCCGGCATTACGGGCCTCGAAGCGCTGTCGGAGATTAAAGCGGCGCGGCCCACCTTGCCGGTAATCATGATTACCAAAAGCGAGGAGGAGCACATCATGGAGGAGGCCATCGGCTCGAAGATTGCCGATTACCTGATCAAGCCCGTGAACCCGAACCAGATTCTGCTGTCGGTGAAAAAGGTGCTCGATTACAACCGCCTGGTATCGGAGAAAACCAACAGCTCGTACCAGCGCGATTTCCGCCAGCTGGGCATGCAGCTTTCCGACCGCCTCTCGCCCTCGGAGTGGGCCGATGTGTACAAGAAGCTGGTATACTGGGAGCTGGAAATAAACGAGACGGAGGGCAAGAGCATGGCCGACGTCTTCAACATGCAGAAAGACGAGGCCAACACCTACTTCGGGCGCTTCATCACGGAGAACTACGAGGAGTGGGTAAACAACGAGTCGGACGACGCGCCGCTGATGTCGCACCAGCTCTTTAAAGAGCGCGTGTTTCCGCTGCTCAAGGAAACCGGCGACCAGCCCGTGTACTTCGTGCTCATCGACAACCTGCGCTACGACCAGTGGAAGGTGCTCGAGCCTATTATCGCTGAAATGTTCACGGTAGATCAGGAGGAGATGTACTACTCCATTCTGCCTACCACCACGGCGTACGCTCGCAACGCCATTTTCTCGGGCATGATGCCGGGCGAAATCCAGAAGAAGTACCCCAACCTGTGGGTGTGGGACGACGACGACGAGGGCAAGAACCTGCACGAGGCCGAGTTCATGGAAATCATGTTTCAGCGGGCCAACCAGAAGCACAAGTACAGCTACAACAAGGTAACCAACCTGCAGGCCGGCAAGGATTTGCTGGGCAAAATGGCCAACCTGCACAACAATTATAAGCTGAACGTCATCGTCTACAATTTCGTGGACATGCTTTCGCACGCCCGCACCGACATGGCCATGATCCGGGAGCTAGCCGCCGACGAATCGGCGTACCGCAGCATTACCCGCTCGTGGTTCCTGCACTCGCCGCTGTACGAGATGCTGCAGCAGATTGCCGACAAAAAAGGCAAGCTCATCATCACCACCGACCACGGCACCATCCGCTGCAAGCGCCCCTACAAGATTGTGGGCGACCGGAACACCAACACCAACCTGCGCTACAAGCACGGCAAAAACCTGGGCTTCGATGAGTCGCGCGACGTGTACGTGGTGCGCAAGCCCGAGCGCGTGTTTCTGCCCCGCGAAAACGTGTCGACGGCGTACGTATTTACCCTGGGCGACTACTTCTTCGCCTACCCCAACAACTACAACTACTACGTCAACTTCTACAAGGATACCTTCCAGCACGGCGGTATCTCGCTGGAGGAAGTTATCATTCCGTACATCACGCTTTCGCCGAAGGGCGCGTAAGGCAAAACGTGTTTCAAGCAAAAGGGCCGGCTACGTATGTAGCCGGCCCTTTTTGTTGGCGTCAGTATTATCGCATTCTTAAATGCCTTTGCTTTTTAGAAGTAACCAGCACGGCTCCGTTGATGGCACGGGTGCCGTAAAGGGCTGTTGCGCTGGGTCCGTGCAGTACACGTATACGCTTGAATCCGTCGGGGTTGAGGAGCTTGAATTTTTCGGCTGAAATAGTGCGGCCGTCGAGGATATACAAAGGCTCTGTACCCGGGTTGATTGTGCTGGCGCTGATCATTTTAAGACCAGCTTTTCGGACTGAGTCCTGCTGAGGTGCCGCAATGAGGCGCTGTGCAGTTGCTGATCCGGATAAGCTGAGAGTTGCCGCTAACAGCAGGTGTATTTTGGAACGGAGAGTACTCCGTGCGGTTGAAATTTTCATTACACTGGCTGATAGGTTGATTTAACCAATGGATGCATCGGGAGACATAATTGCATAAGCTGGCCACTGGCTTTAATTGAAATGAGGGCTGTATTGTTGCCTGGAAGGAATAACTCAATTGATAACCCGAAGCCTTCTTTAGTGCACCGTTGCATATCAATTGGGGCTTTTTCCGATCATATGACTTGCCCATGTGCGGCAGCCGCATTCAGCACCTAGGAGCTAGCTTCTTATGAAGAAACCTTTACACCTGTTTTGGCCTGTAGCCGCAGCTTGCTTGCTGGCGCCTTGGCCTTTACGAGTTGCTGAAGCGCAAACAGTAGAGCCAGCCAAAGGCACCGCACCCGACACCACCCGCCGGCACATTGCCCTAGGTGAAGTGGTGGTAGCGGCGTCGAGGGTAGAGGAGAGCCTGCTGAAGTCGCCGGTGACGGTGGAGAAGCTTGGCGCCCGCGACCTGCGCCTGGCGCCGGCTCCGTCGTTTTTCGAGGCCATAGAGAATGTGAAGAGCGTGCAGGTGATTACGCCCAGCCTTGGGTTTAAGGTGATAAACGCCCGGGGCTTTGCCAACACCACCAACGTGCGGTTTGCGCAACTGGTAGATGGCATCGACAACCAGGCACCACACATCGGCGGACCTATCGGCAACGCCCTAGGTCCGAGCGACCTGGATGTGGCTAGCGTGGAAATTGTGCCCGGCACGGCTGCGGCGCTTTACGGGCTGAACGCCATCAACGGGCTGGCCAACTTCAGCACCAAAAATCCTTTCACCTCCGAAGGACTGAGCCTACAGCAGAAAACCGGCGTCAACCATCTAGGCGATGCCAGCAGCGCGGCCAAGCTGTACTCCGAAACTAGCCTGCGCTACGCCCGGGCCCTAGGTGCCCGGTGGGCCTTTAAGCTTAACGGCACCTATACCCGCGGCTACGATTGGATAGCCAACGATCAAACCGACCTGTACCCGCAGGGCAACGCCACGGCCGGGCTGTCCGGCGGCCCCACCAACCCCGCCTACGACCCCGTGAACGGCTACGGCAACGAGTCGTCGAATAGGAACACCTTGAGCCTAGGCGGCAAAAGCTACGCGGTGGCGCGCACTGGCTACCTCGAAAAAGACGTGGTGGACTACCGCCTGCGCAACCTGAAAGCCGACGCGGCGCTGCACTTTCGGCCAAACGCCCGCACCGAGCTGGCCTATACCTACCGCGTAGCCGAGCTGGACAATGTGTACCAACGCTCGAACCGCTTTCGGCTGCAGGATTACGTACTGCAGCAACACGCGCTGGTCCTCACAACGCCCATTGTGCAAGCCCGGGCTTACCTGACGCGCGAAAACACCGGCCGTAGCTACAACCTGCGCAGCATGGCCGAAAACCTCGACCGCAGCTACAAGCCCGATGCCCAGTGGAACCGCGACTACACCGCTGCCTGGAACGCGGCCGTGCAAACCGGCCAATCGGTAGCCGAAGCCCACGCCACGGCCCGCGCCGAGGCCGATGCCGGCCGCTTGCAACCGGGCACCGAGGCCTTTCGGCAAAAGCTGCGCGAGCTGCAAGACATTAACAACTGGGACCAAGGCGCGGCCCTCCGCGTGCGGGCCGATCTGCTGCACGCCGAAGCCCAAGCCGACCTAGGGCGCGCCTTGCACAACAACCTGCTGCCGCGCCTGCCAGCATTCCTTGACCTGCGCGCCGGGCTCGACCACCGCACCTACATTATCGTGCCCGATAGCAATTACTTCATCAACCCCGATCCAAAAAAAGATCAGTTCAGCAACCTCACTTACCGCAAAACGGGTGGCTTTGTGCAAGGCGGCGCCCGGTTGTGGCGCGATGCCGTGCGGCTAACGGCCACACTGCGCGTCGACAAAAACGACTACTTCAGCTTGCGCCTGAACCCGCGATTTACGGCGGTAATGTCGCCCACGCAGCAGCACAACTTCCGGGTAAGCTACCAGAGCGGCTACCGTTTTCCGAGTTTGTTCGAGGGGTTTTCGAACGTAAACAGCGGGCAGGTGAAGCGCATTGGCGGGTTGCGCGTAATGTCGGATGGCGTGTTTGAGAACAGCTACCTGCGCAGCAGCATCGATGCATTCAACGCCGCCGTTACGGCCGCGGTAAATGCTAACACCAGCCCGGCGCCGGCCGCCGAAAAGCGCCGCGTAGCCATCGAAAACAACAAAGGGTTGCTGCGCCGCAACCCGTACACGTACCTGCGGCCCGAGCATATCCGTTCGCTCGAGCTGGGCTACAAAGCTGCGCTGCTGCCCCAAGGCCGGCTGCTGCTCGATGTCGACTTTTACTACAACCGCTACCGCGATTTTATTGCGCAAGTGGAGGCCTACGTGCCCAAAACCAACAACCCCGATTCGGCCGCGATTTACCTCAGCAACCGCGCGACCCAAAACCGCTACCGCCTCTGGACCAACTCGCAAACCCAAGTGTACAACTACGGCGGCTCGGCGGGCGGGCGCTACGAGCTGCCGGGCGGCTACCTGGCCGGTGCCAACCTTACCTACGCCCGCCTCGACCGCATTGAATCGGGCGACGGGCTGGAGGACGGCTTCAACACCCCGCGCTGGATTTACAACCTGAGCTTGGGCAACGAAAACGCCTACCGCGGCCTAGGCTTCGGCCTGAACTACCGCTGGCAGGCGAGCTACTACTCGCAAACTTTTCTGGTAACCGGCACGGTGCCGGCTTACGCCACTCTTGATGCGCAGCTAACCTACCAAGCACAAAAACCCAACGTACGCCTGAAGGTAGGCGCCACCAATTTGCTTAATCGGTACTACGTGTCGTTTTTGGGCGGGCCAAGCGTGGGCGGCTTGTACTACGCTGCCATCAGCTACGGAATCAACTAAGCACCTAGCGCAGGGCCAGGCTTTGCCGCTGCTGCTTGCGTTGGTTTAGCTCGTGCTGGCGGTAGAGGTGCTTCACCAGCTTGGCGCGGTAGTGCGGCGTAGTGCTGGCGTAAAAAGCCGTTTCGTAGTCGAACAGCGCCTCGGTGCTGGTTGCGGGCGGTACCGGGGCCTGCAGGTAGTTCACCATCAGCTCGAGCACCCGCGGGCTGGCGCCCTCCACGCACACTACCTCCACGCCCGTAGCGCCAATTTTTTTGCGGGCCTGCGCGGGGTTGAGCGTGCGCGTGCGCAGCACATCGGTGGGCTGCAGGGCGGCCGCGGCGGCAGGCTGCAGCAGCACCCCGTTGTAGAACACCAGCGGAGGCTTGTTGCTGCTTGGCGCGGTAGTTTGGGCGCCAAATGCCTGGCTGATGTGCGCATTGGCATTAGGCGAAATAGTGAGGCTTTGGGCCGAAGCCGTGCCGAAGCACAAGCTGCAGAGCACAGCGCCTAGGTAGGTGCGGGCGAGGTGAGGCATAGGGCGGGCAGTAAAAAACCGTGCCCGGTGCGGCGCTGCAACGTGGGCTGCAGCTGCCGGCTCAGGCACGGTTTCCTATACGCAAGGGCGCTGGCTTAGGCCAAAGCCCAGCCTTGCCGCGGCGGCTTAGCTGCCCCCGCCAGCGCGGCGCTTTTCGTCTTCGGCGCCACCCGAGCGGCGCTTGGTGGGCGCCACTTTATCGTTGCCGAAGCGGTAGGTAAACGACAGCGTAGCCTGGCGCGAGTCCTGCCGCTGGTAGAAGTTCTCGACGTAGTTGGCGTAGGTAGAGGTAGCCCGCACCGGCGAGGTGAAGAAGATATCCGAAACGCTCAGCTTCACATTCGCCTTCTTATCCCACAGGCTCTTCTGAACACCGGCCGCTACCTGACCTAGGGGCTGCACATCCAGGAAGCCGTACAGCTCGCGCGCCTGGTAGTTGCCATTCAGCTCGGCGCTCCAGCCTTTGCCAATCAGGAAGTTGTGGTTCGAGCTCAGGGTGTACGTCATGCGGCCGGCGTTCAGGTTGGTGCCCACCAGGTTGCCCTTGAAGCGCGAGTAGTAGAACACGGCGTTGTTGTACATATTCCACCACTTGGCAATTTCCACGGGCGCCGTTAGCGTCAGGGCGTAGTAGAACTGCTTATCTAGGTTGTTGGTGGTCGAAACCACGTTCACGCTCGTAGCCGACTCGGGCCGCACCACGCCCACCATGGGGTTATCGGTGATGCTGTAGCTCAGCCCTACGCTGTACTTCTGCTTGAAGGTGTGGGTCAGCTCCGTGTTGTAGCTGGTTTGGGGCAACAGCTCGGGGTTGCCTTCGCCGCGGGTATTGGCGTCGATGATAACCCGGAAGGGGTTGAGCTGCCCGTACGAAGGTCGGTCGATGCGGCGACTAAGCGAAAGCGAAGTCTCGTGCTTGTCGGAAAACTTGCGCTTGAGGGCCGCGCTTGGAAACAGCTGGAAGTAGTTGCGCTCGAAATCGGGGTCAACGCCTTCCTGAATCACTTCCTGCTTGCCTTCGGCATCAGTGCCCTCGGCGCGCAGGCCGCCCTGCAGGGTGTACTTATCGGCGGTGTAGTTGAAGTTGACGTAGCCGGCATAAATCTTCTCGTCGTAGCGGAAACGGTTGGTGCGCCCTAGGTCGATGTTGCCCTCGCCGTCGGTAAACACCACGTTGTTGTCGCTGTACACGTGGCTGATTTTGCCGCCGCCCTCGAAGCGCAGCGCCTTGCTCAGCGGCTGCACGTAGTCCACCTTCGCCGACTGAATGGTGAGGCGGCCGTCCTGGTCACCTAGGGTTACTTCGCCCAGTTGGTTGTCGCGGAAGATGCGCAGCTCCTGGCGGCGGTCGGTAATGTAGCGGGCGAAGTCGGCGTCGGCCGTCAGTTCGCGCACGCCCAACGAGTCCTTAAAGGTGTGGCGGAAGTTGAGGTTACCGGCGAAGTTGGGGCTCGTGGAATTGCGGTAGTTATCGGCCCGGAACCGGTCGGTTTGCTGGGCGCGCGTCGAGCCGTAGATGGTGGTCAGGTTGCTGCCATCCTGAATTACACGGTTGGTGAGGCCGCTTACCACGCCGCCAATTACTGTACGCTCGCCTAGGTTGTAATCGAGGCCGCCTTTCCAGCTCAGCGAGCGGAGGTCGAGGGGGCTGCGGTTTTGCTGCTCCGTGATGCGGAAGGGCAGCGCGCCGGGCGTCAGCCGGTCACCTTCGCGGTAGAAGTTGCGAGTGATGTCGAGCTTGGCAATGCCTTCGCGGTCGGAGGCGTTCAGCGAGCCGAACACGTTTGCGCCCTTGCGGCGGTGGTTCAGGCTTAGGCCTGTGTTGAACTTGTTGTAGATGCTGCGGCCGTAGCTGCCCGTAAAAGTGCCGTTGGTACCTAGGCGCTGGTCTTTCTTGAGGTTGATGCTGATGATGCCCGCCGAACCAGCCGCCTCGTATTTGGCCGGCGGGTTGGTAATCAGCTCGATGTTCTTCACTTGCTCGGCTGGCAGGGCGCGCAGGTAGTCGGCCAACTCTTGGCCCGTCATGGGCATGCGGCGGCCATCAATGAGCACCATCACGCCTTGGCGGCCGCGCAGGGCAATGTTGTCGCTGTTATCAACGGTTACGTTGGGCGAGCGGCGCAGCACCTCCAGGGCGGTGTTGCCAGCAGCGAGGGTGCTGCCTTCCACGTTCACAATGGTGCGGTCGGCTTCGCGCTCAAACGTGGGGCGCTGGCCCGTTACTTTCACCTCCTTCAGCTGGGTAGTGGCGCTGGCTGGCAACGTAAGAGCAGGCACTTGCACGCTTTCGCCAGCTACCTCAAACGGCTGCGACCATTGCCGCACAAAACCCAGCTGCGAAGCCGAAATCAGGTACTTGCCCGCTGCCGCCTGCTCGAACCGGAAGGCTCCTTTGTCGTCGCTGAATTCGGTTTTTACCACCGTGGAGTCGGCGGCGCGGTGCAGCGTAACGGTGGCGTAGTCGATGGCCGGGCCGGCCGCCGCACGCACGCTGCCGCTTACGCTAGCTGCGTTTTGGGCCTGAACCGAACGGTGGCTGGCCAGGCCGGCGAGTAGCAGCAAAGCCACGCGCGGACCTAGGGCCGTGGCATAGGGTAGCGGAAGGTTCATAGCTGAAAGGGGTTGGCTGTTGAGCTGAGGAGAAGGTGTGTGTTGCAATACGAATTATTTCGTAGTAAACGTACGAAGGTGTTCGTATTTCTTGTATTCGATGCGGCAAGAAAATTTCAGGAGGCCGCTAACTGATTCATGGTCAATGAATCAGGCGCTCAGGTAGGAGAGTGGCAGTTTTGGGTAATGCGCTCGAGCAGGCTGCGCAGCTGGCCCAGTTCATCTTCAGAAATACCGGCCAGGGCGGTTTTGCGGTTCTCGTTCACGATGGGCTGCACCGCGTCCAGAATGCGGTGCCCTTCTTCGGTTACCCGCAGCTGGGTGCGGCGGCCATCGTGCGGCAGGGGCACGGCGGAGAGCAGGCCGCGCTGGGTGAGCAGCGCCAGAATGCGGGCTACCGAGGCCTGGTCCTTGAAAACGCGCTCCGCAATTTCGTTTTGCGTGAGGTCGTCGTGCTCCAGCAGCACCCGCAACACCAGCCACTGATCGATGGTGATGTTGATGCCCGCCCGATCGATGTTGGCCTGCGCCATGCGGCGGTAGCTCCGGATGGCTTTGTCGAGCGAGTAGAAAACGATGTTGGAGAGCATGGCGGCGGTGTTCTGAGGTCGGCTGGTGCAAAGACTATGACATATCATAGAAGTTGCATCGATGAAGCGCTTTGCTTAAGGTAAGTATCTGGCTACAAAGTGTAAACGCAAACGGCTGTTCGGTTTTATCGCGCCGGGCGGCGGCGTGCTGCTATGTGGCCAATAAGAATGCCATATTGGTAAATGATTGTTAGTCAGATTATTGCTGGTAATTGACTTGCTTGTGCTGCAAATAATCTGTCCGTTTCCGGACGCAGTGTTCGAAAACGAACCCTCGGGGTGGCCGTATCTGCAGCGTTAGCGTTCTTTGTAGCACAATGGCATACATCAATTACTCCGAGGTACGCGAAGACAACGGGTACCTCGTGCGCGAGCTGCACGGCGTTACGCTCGTGCAGATACTGGATTATCTTTTGGCGCACTACAGCTGGGCGGAGCTGGACGACCGCATCCGCATCAACTGCTTCGCCAACAACCCCACCAAAAAGTCAAGCCTCAACTTTTTGCGCCGCACGCCCTGGGCCCGCGAGAAAGTGGAGCAGCTCTACATCGATACCCGCGCCCGCGAATTGGTGCGCCAGCGCCGCGCCGATAACCAAAAAGCCGCCGATGCCGGCACCGCCCCGCAGTAAATCCTAGGTCCTCTGTTGCTTTATCCCCTAGGTGCACCTAGGCTTGCAAACGACAACAGCCCAGGCACGGCCCGGGCTGTTGTCGTTTGCGTTTGCTCGCTCTCAGAGCTATAAATACCTTATTGCAGCTTGTCCAGGGCGGCTTGCAGGCGCGGCAGGGCGGCCTGAATAGCTTCGAGCGAGGCCCCGCCAACCGAGGCCCGGAACCACGGCGCCGTGTCTTCGGAGCCAAACGCGCTGAACGGCACCAGCGCCACGCGCGCTTCGCTGATGAGGTACGAGGTAAGTTCCTTGGTGGAGCTGAGCACCTGCCCGGCGGGCGTACGCTTGCCCAGTACATCGAGCTTGATGGTGAGGTAGATAGCACCCATGGGCACAATGGCATCAACGGCGTAGCCCTGCTGCTGCAGCTCCTTCAGGCCTTGGTAAAGCGCATCCAGGCTCTGCTGAATTTTCTCGCGGAAGCTGCCCACGTAGCTATCGACGGCGGCTTGCTGGGGCAGGTAGTGCGCCGTGGCCATTTGTTCGGCCTTGGGTGCCCAGGCCCCGATATGACCTAGGATGGCCTTCATCTTATCGATGACGTTGCTGGGGCCGAAGGCGTAGCCCACGCGCACGCCGGTAGCCGCCAGCGCCTTCGAAATGCCGTCGATGTAAATAACATAGTCGCGCAGCTCGGGGCGCAGGTTCACGGGGTCGTAGTGCGCGGTGTTGCCGAAGGTGAGCAGCCAGTAAATCTGGTCGTACATGATGTACAGCGGCTTCTCGTGGGGGCCGCGGCGCTTGTTTTCGGCAATTACCAGGTCGCAAATTTCCTCCAGGTCTTTCTGCGCGAACATGGTGCCCGTGGGGTTCAGCGGCGAGCAAAGGGCCAGCAGCGTAGCCCCCGGCAGGTGCGGCGCTACCTCGGCCGCGGTGGGCATAAAGTTGTTTTCGGGCGAGGTTTCTACCAGCACGCCCTCGGCGCCCGAGAGGTGGCAGTAGTGGTTGTTGTTCCAGGAGGGTACCGGAAACACCACCTTGTCGCCGGGGTCGACGAGGGCCATGTAGGTGGCGTAGATGAGCGGACGCGAGCCGCCGGCCACCAGAATATCGTTGGGGGAGTAATCGAGACCTAGGCGGCTCCGCAGAAACTCGGCCGCGCTCTGGCGCAGCTCGGCCACGCCGTTGGCGGGCGGGTAGTTGGTGTTGCCCGCTTGGTAGGCCTGGGTTATTTCAGTGGCCAGCTCAGCCGGAATCGGGTAAATGCTCGGGTCGAAGTCGCCGATGGTGAGGTTGCAGATTTGCTCCCCCTTCCGGATCATGTCGTTTACTTCGTTGCCGATTTTGATGATTTCGGAGCCGATCAGGCTGCCGGCCATTTTGGAAACTTGCATGGAGTTGGAGTTCAGCAGGTGCAGAGATGCGGCGCCCCGGCCGGGCTGCGGCGCTGCAAGTTAGGTGGGTGGTTGGTTTTTGCCGCCGCGCTACCTAGGGCCAGCGCCGGGCCGTACTTTTGCCCTATGCCGATTACTATCGAGATACCCACGCTGCAGGCGTTGCCCGCTGCCGCCGCGCAGCTGCAGGCCGCCCTGGAGGCTGAGCGCTGCCCCATTGTACTGCTGGAAGGGGAGATGGGCGCCGGCAAAACCACCCTGATCCGGGCCTTGTGCAAAGCTCTGGGAGTGTCCGATGAGGTGAGCAGCCCCACCTTCTCGCTCGTGAACGAGTACCGCGACGCCCGCAACCGCCCCGTCTATCACTTCGATTTTTACCGCATCGATTCGGTTGAAGAAGCCGAACGAATTGGGGCACAGGAGTACTTCGATTCTGGTTATCTTTGCCTGATAGAGTGGCCGAGTCGCGTCGGGCCGCTGCTACCGCCGGATCGGCTGCTTGTTACCGTGGAGGTAACCGGGCCCGAGTCGCGCCGGGTGCAGGTGCAGCGCGAAACGACCTAGGCCACCCGCATCTGCCCACTCCGCCTAACCGAGCTACCACTCCCCCGCAAGAATGCCCGAACAGCTACCACCCGGCTTTTCGTCGTTGGCGACGAACCCTGGCCGCGCCTACGTGCCCCAGGAATCCATGCTGGCAATTGAAACCCGCCGCCGCAAGCTGTTCATTGGGTTACCCCGCGAAACCTCCCTGCAGGAAAACCGCCTCGGCCTCACGCCCGAGGCCGTAAAGCACCTCGTAAACGAGGGCCACGAGGTAGTAATGGAGAGCGGGGCCGGCGAACCAAGCAAGTACTCCGACCACGACTACTCCGAAGCCGGCGCCAGCGTGGTGTACACCGCCAAGGAGGTGTACGAGGCCGATGTGGTGCTAAAAATTGCCCCGCCCACGCTCGACGAAATGGAGCACATGCACGCCGGGCAAACCCTGATTTCGGCGCTGCAGTTTGGCTCGCTCACGGTGGAGTACCTCACGGCCCTGCAGCGCAAAAAGATCAACGCCATCAGCTTCGAGCTCATCAAGGACCCCTCGGGCGCCAAGCCGGTGGTGCGGGCCATGAGCGAAATTGCCGGCTCAACGGTGATGCTGATTGCGGCCGAATACCTGGCCCGCTCCAACGAAGGCAAAGGCATTATCCTGGGTGGCATTACGGGCGTGCCGCCCTCGCAGGTGGTAATCCTGGGCGCCGGCACCGTGGCCGAATATGCTGCCCGCGCCGCCATTGGCCTGGGGGCCGATGTGAAGGTGTTCGATAACCACCTCTACAAACTGCGTCGCCTCAAGCAAAACCTGGGCGCGCCCCAGCTGTTCACCAGCACGTTCGACGGCTTCACGCTCAACCAGCAAATTCGCCGCGCCGACGTGGTAATCGGCGCCCTGAACGCCGAGGAAGGCCGCGTGCCTTTTATGGTGTCGGAGGACGTGGTGAGCACCATGGCGCCGGGCTCCGTCATCATCGACGTGAGCATCGACCAGGGCGGCTGCTTTATGACAAGCGAAATCACGACGCACAGCAAGCCCGTGTTCCGCAAGTACGACGTGATTCACTACTGCGTGCCCAACATTGCCTCGCGCGTGCCCCGCACCGCAACCAATGCCCTGAGCAATATTTTCATGCCCATTTTGCAGGAAATCAGCCAGCACGGCGGCATCAACGAAGCCCTGTTTGCCGACGAGCATTTCCGCTCGGGCGTGTACCTCTACAAAGGCTCGCTCACCAACGCCACCATTGCCCGCCGCTTCAACCTGCGCTATAAGGAGCTGGGGCTGATGATTGCCGTGCGGAATTAGGCTTACAGCTATGCTTTACAAACGGCCCGGCCCGGATGCACCTGTGCATCCGGGCCGGGCCGTTTGTGCGCGGCAGGTAAAGTTCTTTGAAAAAATATTAGCGCAATATGCTATTTGATCAAAAGGGTAAGTATCAGAAATGCAGAGTTTTATAAAAATTGGTTGTGAGGTAGCGCCCATAAACCATACTCCAGCTTGAAGCGGGACGAGCTTGGTAAGCAACAGGATCATTTATAGATTAACTATTACTCCTCCAATGAGCCCCCTGCGCCTTAAGTGGTGAGATTGGTACTCCGCCTGCCGAAAACGTGATTTCGATTGCACGCACATCACCTCACTTCACACCTATCACATGAAACATTACGGTATCACCTTGCTGGCTACCAGCTTGTTGCTGGTTACAAGCTGCCAGAAAAACGATTTGGAGCCCAGCCGAACGCCGGCCGCCAACATTGCCGCCAGCGACATTACCACCGTCTGCGTCGAAGACAAGGTTACTTTCAACAACGTGTCGGCGGGTACGCTGCTGGGGGCCGCCGGCAGCACCATCAGCAGCACCAACGGCGTTTCGGTGGGCGTGCGGGCCGACAACCCGCACTACTCGCAGGCCAACGAGGCCATTGTGTTCAGCACCAACCCGCTTTCGAGCTCCGAAGACAACGACCTGGGCACCCCGAACTGGGAGAATGGCGGCACCGGCACCGGCGACGCGGGCATCAGCGGGCCTTACATTAACGACAAACCGCTGGGCAACATCCTGGTGTTGCACAACTACCGGGAGTACCCGGTTTCGCAGCCCAACGACGACGATTTCAACGGCACCGCTTCGGATTACGGTACCATTACGTTCGACTTCAGCAGCGTGGGCTCGGTTACGGCTAAGTCCATCACGGTAATCGACATCGAAGCCGCGGAAAGCGAGTACGGCCGTGCGCTGCTCTACAACGGGGCTACTTTGCTCAGCACCGTTGTGTTCCCGAGCACCGGCTCGAACGGGGTGGCCGTCGTCGACCTAGGGAACGTGCCGAATGTTACCTCCATTCGGGTAATTGTAGGCGGCTCCATGGGCATCGACGACCTCACCTTCTGCCGCACGGCCCCGCCCAGCAACTGCTGCACCTATACCCAAGGCTACTGGAAAAACCACCCCGAGGCCTGGCCGGTGAGCAGCCTGACCCTGGGCAGCCGCACCTACACCAAAGCCCAACTGCTCGAAATCCTGAACACCCCCGTACGCGGCAACGGCCTGATTTCGCTGGCGCACCAGCTGATTGCGGCCAAGCTGAACGCGGCCAACTGCAACGGCGTTTCGCCCGTGGCCAACACGATTTCGCAGGCCGATGCGCTGATCGGTGGGCTTATAGTCGGCGGCTCGGGCTCCCTGGCGCCGTCGGCTACCAGCACCCTCACCAGCCGCCTCGATAGCTACAACAACGGCAACCTAGGCACGCGGCACTGCGGCTAGCTGCCCCACTGCCACACAAAAGCGGCGCCCGGATTGCTCCGGGCGCCGCTTTGCGTGAGGGCCCTAGGTGGCGCGGCCTATTAGCCGGCCAGCAGCAGCACTTTCCAGGCGTCCAGCAGGCGGCCTTCTTCCAACATCGTTTTGCCGAGCAGCACCAGCTGCTGTCGTTGTGCGGCGGGGTTGTCGCGGTACTTGTTGAGGGTGTAGGCCACCAACGGCTCGTCGCGGAACGCAGCCACGGCCTCGGGCGTGGGCAGGGCCTCTTGCTCGATGTTGCCGAGGCGCCCTAGGTTGTTGCCGGTAAGCACGTCGCTGGTGCGGATGTGCGCGGGCAGCTGGTCGATGCCGATGCCTTTGTTGCGGTTGGGCTTGGGCACTTCAAACAAGCTTTCGGGGATAACGCGCGAGTACCAGTCGCCGCCGAGGCGCGCCACCGCATCGAACTTGTGCGGATCGACGCCTCCGTTGCCGGGCAGCAGAATATCCTCGCGGAAGTGCGACTGCACCACGCGGCACACCACCAGGTTGCCGCCGCCGTGCTCGTTGCCAATGGCAATTACCTGCTCCACCACGCACTCAAACGACACCGGGCACTCGGCCACGCGCGGCGGCCGCACCATATCGGATTTCAGCTCCGTAAGCCCCGCTTTTCGGAATTCGTTGACGCTGCGCTCGTACTCCGTTGAGGCCAGCGACATTTGCTCGACCAGCGGGTAGTCGCAGATGTTGATGACGCACTCGGGCACCTCGTCGCGCACGTTGTAGAGGGTGTGCTTCTGGGTGTTGTCGCGCACGCGGTTGGCCGGCGAGAAGATGAGCGTGGCCGGGTTGGAGCTGAACACGTTGAAAAAAGAGAACGGGCTCAGGTTCACGTTGCCTTCGCGGTCAATGGTGCTCACGAAAGCAATGGGCCTGGGTGCCACGGCGCCCAGCATAAACTGGTGCCACTCGGGGCCTTTAAGCGTGCCGGGCGTGATGGTGCGAAACGAAGCGGTGGGAGCAGAGTTGGGCATGAACGGCAGTCAGTATTTGCGCCCGAAGTTCTGGCTTTGCGGGGAATTCATTGCTGCTAGTCCTCCGAATGCCACTCGCGGGTGGTGCTGCTGTAAGTGGCATCGACCATCGTGCCGGCGTAATATCCCAGCGAATAGCTGGTAGCACGGGGTTTCGCTTCGCCCGGAAACGAGGAGTTGGGCGGCACACGGTATACAAACGGCCGAGCGTTTAGCAAGCCTTCCGCCGTGCTCGGTACTTTGGGCAGATATGCAGGTACCAGCGTGGCCAGCGAATCGGGGTAGTAGCCGCGCTCCTTGCGGAACAGCTCCAGCTGATCGATAATGAGGTTAGCCCGCTGCTTCGTGATGTACGACTGTACACTACAAATTGGGAGCATCAACGGAATACTTATGAACAGAGCGCTGAGCAAAGGCCAAAAAAGACGTCGGATTGCAAGGGAGTACCTTGGTAGGGTGAGGTCAAGCAGCGCGTACACCGCGGCTACTGGCAAACTGGCTAGCAGCTGAAACCAGATCAGCATTGGTTCGCTTGCTTCGGTGTGGAAGTAAACAAGCACTGCGAGTAGCACAAGGAAAATACGCGTCATGGATGCGCGCCGAATGGATAACTTCAAAGCCGAATTCTTTAGCAATAATAGCTTCGCAGTTTATGCATTTTCGGGCATTGGTGCTTACCGGCATGCTGGTTAGCGGATTTGTGGTAGATACCATGGGCATGTCGGCCGACTCGGCCCGGCTACGCAAGCACCTCGCGTACCTCATTAGCACACCCCAGCCCCGCAACCACGAGCAGGTGCCTGTGCTCGACAGCGTAGCCGCGTACCTAGGGCGGCAGTTGCAAGCGGCCGGGGCCCGCGTGAGCGAGCAGCCTTACCAGGTGGCCGGCAACACCTACCGCAACGTTGTCGGCTCCTTTGGGCCCGCCGATGCCCCTAGGATAATTGTTGGTGCCCACTACGATGTGTGCGGTACCCAACCCGGCGCCGACGACAACGGCTCGGGCGTGGCGAGCTTGCTTGAATTGGCTCGCCTGCTCGGCCAGCAAAGCCAACTCCGCCACCGCATCGATCTGGTAGCCTACACCCTCGAAGAGCCGCCTTACTTCCGCACCAAGCACATGGGCAGCTACGTGCACGCCAAGTCGTTGCATGATGCGAAGGTGCCGGTACTCGGTATGGTTTCGTTGGAGATGCTGGGGTATTTCGATGAGCGCAAAGGCTCGCAGCACTACCCGTTTGGCCCGCTAAAGCTGGTGTACGGCAGCCGCGGCAACTACGTAACCACCGTGCGCAAATTTGGCAACGGTAGCTTCAGCAGGCCTTTTGCCCGCACCTACAAACGCATGGCCCAGCTGCCGGTGCGCCGCTTTCAGGCGCCAGCCGCGCTGCCCGGCATCGACTTCTCCGACCACCTGAACTACTGGCAATTCGGCTACTCGGCGCTGATGCTCACGGACACGGCTTTCTTCCGCAACCGCAACTATCACCACGCCACCGACAGCATTGAGAAGCTGGATTTCGGCCGCATGGCCCTGGCCGTTGATGCCGTGTTGGCTACGCTGCTGCGGATGTAAGCGGCAGTAAATGAGCAACTGGATGCTGCGAACAAATGCGATTTCAGCTATACTTTGCTAATTAACTATATGTTTGCTAACTAGGTATAGCAAGCCAACCTCAGCTGCTATACTTACCATGAACAAGCCGCCTTGTCCTAAATGCGACTCCACGGATGCTACCAAAAGCGGCGTTATCGGCGACAGGCAGCGGTATAAGTGCAAAAACTGCGGGTACCATTTCACGGTGGCGAAGGTAGGACGGGAGATTAACTCGTACTACGTTATCAAGGCCCTGCAATTGTACATCGAGGGCGTGAGCTACCGCGAAATTGAACGTTTGCTGGGAGTCAGCCACGTATCGGTGATGAACTGGGTGAAAAAGTACGGCGTGAAGGCGCCCAGGCAAACTGAGTACCACCCAACCTACCAGATTCTCAATCAGAAAGAGCTGACCGTGTTTTTTCAGGACCCCAAAAACCTAAAAGGGGCGGGGCTGGTGGTAACCGAGCTGGGCGACAAATTCATGCTGATTAGGTGGGAGCGGTTTAAGCACGCCTAGGTGCCGAGCTATATAATTAGCAGAACGATAGCACGGGCGTGACTTAGCCCGCTGGATTTGCCTACTTGGTTGGGCCGCGCCGTGAGTGTCACCCCGGTGTGCGGTTTGTGTGTATCCCATCCCACATCAGCCAACCAAAACGTTATGCAGAAAGCTCGCTACGCATTGGTATTGAGTGCCTTGCTTGCCAGTGCAGGTGCTTCGGCACAGGTTACGCCGCCGGCGCAGCCTACCACGCCCACGACACCTACGCCGCCGGTGCCTGCAAGCCCCACCGAAACTGCGCCGGCACCCGCACCGCAGTCGGTTCCGGCCGGCGTGCCCGCGCCGGCTGCGCAGTCGCAGCAGCCGGTAGCGCCGCCACCGCCCCCGGCCGAGTCGGTGCCGTACGGCGCGGGTATGAAGGTGAACCTCTCGCCCGATGGCTCGAAGTACCTGCGGTTTATTACCTGGCACCAGATCTGGACGCGCTATACCCAAAACAACACCGGCACGCTGCGGGCCCCGGGCAAACCCCAGGCCGAGCAGGTTGACTTTGCCGTTCGCCGCTCCCGCCTCATCATTCTGTCGCAGCTGAACCCGCGCTTCCTGATTTACACCCACATCGGCATCAACAACCAAACAGCCGTGAGCGGGGGCGTAAACCCCACCGCCGACGGCAAAAAGCCGCAGTTGTTTGTACACGAGGCCGTGGTAGAATTTAAAGTGAACAAGTACCTGAGCCTGGGCTCGGGCATGCACTACCAAAACGGCCTTTCGCGCCTCACGCGCTCCAGCACCCTCAACTTCCTCACGCTGGATGCCCCGCTGACCAACTGGCCCATCATCGAAACCGCCGACCAGTTTGCGCGCGGCATCGGGGCCTACGCCAAAGGCCGCGTGAAAAAGCTCGATTACGCTTTTTCGGTCAACGAAACCTTCCTGACGAACCAGGCCAGCACGCCGCTATCGTTGGGCGTGACGACGGGCACCGGCCCGGCGGCCATCAGTACCGGCACCAACGTAGCGCAGTACAACCCCCAGAGCACCAAGCACATCTTTCAGGGGTACCTGAGCTGGGAGTTTCTGGATCAGGAATCGAACCTGCTGCCCTTTAACGTGGGCACCTACCTGGGCACCAAGCGCGTGTTTAACCTAGGCGGGGGCTTTTTGTACAACGCCGACGGCATGTACTCGCGGGCTACCTCCAGCGTGGTAAACGGCCCCGTGATGACCGCGGCCGGGCAGCCGGGCGCCAACGTTTTCGATCTGATTCCGACGCGCAAGCACGACATCGCGCTGCTCTCGGCCGACGTGTTTTTCGACACGCCCCTCAACAAGGACAAAGGCACGGCCTTTACCGTGTACGGCGTGTACTACAAATACAACTTCGGGCCGAACCACGTGCGCTACATCGGGGCCTCCAACCCGGGCTACGGCGCCAGCGCGCTACGCGGCAACGCGGTGCCGCACTCCGGCACGGGCAACATCGGCTTCGTGGAAACGGGCTACCTGCTGCCCAAAAACACCCTGGGCCCCAAGGTGCGCTTGCAGCCCTATGCCTCGTACCTGCTGGCCAGCTACGAGGGCCTGCGCAAGCCCAACGGCAACATCCAGAACGTGAACATCCTCGACGCGGGCGCCAACTTTTACCTCGACGGGCACAACGCCAAGTTCACCCTCAACTACCGCCACCGGCCCGACTTCAGCAACCAAACCGCCACGCCCGATGGGCCCGCCCGCGTGAACGGCGTGAAGTACCGCCCCGAAATCACCCTGCAAACCCAGGTTTTCTTGTAAGCCTCTCAACCGAAACGCCTTTTCAACCTCTCTACTTCCCGAAACCTCATGGCACAGAACCTTCCTAACCGCGACGCCGCTGCCACGGCCGCCCTGGCGGGCAACCCGGGCGGCGTGGCCGCCGAGCCCCTGGCCCACGATAACAACACGGTGTCGAAAAGCAAGATCTGGCAGGTCATCACGGCCTCGTCGGTGGGTACCGTTATCGAGTGGTACGACTTCTACATCTTCGGCTCGCTGGCGGCCATTATCGGGCCGGTGCTGTTCGGCTCGTCCGGCAAAATCGAGGATACTATTCTGGGGGCGCTGGCCGTGTTTGGGGCCGGCTTTGTGGTGCGCCCGTTCGGCGCGCTCGTGTTCGGCCGCATCGGCGACATGATCGGCCGCAAGTACACCTTCCTGCTTACGCTGCTGATTATGGGCGGCGCCACCTTCGTAACGGGCCTCATCCCGAGCCACGACCAGATTGGCCTGGCCGCCCCGCTTATCGTGCTGGTGCTGCGCCTGTTGCAGGGCTTGGCCCTGGGCGGCGAGTACGGCGGCGCCACCACCTACGTGGCCGAGCACTCGCCCGATAAGCAGCGCGGTTTCTACACCTCGTTTATTCAGATTACGGCCACAGCGGGTTTGTTCCTGAGCATTCTGGTAATCATTGCCACCCGCAAGATTATGGGCGAGGTGGAGTTTAAGGAGTGGGGCTGGCGCATTCCGTTTCTGCTGTCGGGCTTCCTGGTAGTGGCCTCGTACTACATCCGCCGCAAGCTGCACGAGTCGCCGCTGTTCGCCAAGGCCAAAGCCGAGGGCAAAACCACCCAAAACCCGCTGAAGGAGTCGTTCCTGAACCCCGTAAACCGCCGCCTGGTGCTCATTTCGCTGTTTGGCGCCACCATGGGGCAGGGGGTAGTGTGGTACACGGGCCAGTTCTACGCCTATTCCTTCATGCAGAACACCCTGAAGATGGACATCGTGGATGCCAGCCTGGTGCTGTGCATGGCTTTGCTGCTGGCCACGCCGTTCTTTGTGTACTTCGGCTCGCTGTCGGACCGCATTGGCCGCAAAAAGATCATCATGATGGGTTTGCTGTGCGGCGCGCTCTTCACCATGCCCATCTTCTACGGCCTCAAGGAGTTTGCCGGGCCCATTACCGAGGTTACGCCCGCTACCGTTGATGCCGCCGGCAAAGCCGTACCGGCCGTGATGAAAGCCCTCTCGCCGCAGATTATTCCGATGACGGCGCTGGTGTTCTGCCTGGTGCTGTTCGTGACGATGGCCTACGGCCCGATTGCGGCTTACCTCGTAGAGCTGTTCCCCACCAAAGTGCGCTACACCTCGCTGTCGTTGCCCTACCACATCGGCAACGGCGTATTTGGGGGCTTTGTGCCGCTGATTGCCACGGCCCTTACGCTGCGTGCCGCCGCCGCCGATGCGCCTTTCATCAAGGAGCACAGCTTCCTGGCCGGCCTGGTGTACCCCGTGGGCATTGCCCTCATCTGCTGGCTGATTGGCATGGCCCTGATGAAGGACGTGCGCAACGTGAAGCTGATGGAAGAGCAGCCCGAAAACGCCTAGGTCGCAACAGCCCACCGCGGCGGCGGGCAGGCTCGCTCACAGGCCAAAAGCCGCCGCAACGCTCATTTTAAAGTTGGTTTGGAAACAATGTCCGCCGTTCCGTTGGGGCGGCGGACTTTCCCTTACCTCGAAATTTCGGTAGCTTTTGTCAGCGCGATTATCGCCCTAGGTATGCAACATCCCTCAGCCCCCTCGGAGCAAGCCGAACAACGCCGCGGCCAGCGCCTGCTGTTTGTAGCCGTGCTGTGCACGGTGCTGCTCACGTTTCCGCTCTTGGCCATCGTCGACAGGCCCCTGCGCGTGGCCGGGGTGCCGGTGCTATACCTCTACGTGCTGGCCGTGTGGGTGCTGGTGGTGCTGCTAACCGGCTGGCTGGTTCGGCGAAGGGGGAATGATGAATGAGGAAGGAAGCAGGCCTTTGGGCCTGGATCCGGCCGCCGCGCCAGGCCTTTTCCATTTGTCCCGTTGCGCTTCAAGCTTCCCTGTTAATCATCCTTCTTCGATCTTCCTTCTTCCTTAACTCCCGATGTCCAAGTTGCTTGTTATAGGCTGTTCGCTGGGCTACCTGCTGCTTTTGTTTGCAGTGGCCTACGCCGCGGAGCACCGCTCGGCGCGGCGGCGCAGCCTTGTGAGCAACCCCTACGTGTACGCCCTGAGCATGGCCGTGTACTGCACCGCCTGGACGTACTACGGCTCGGTGGGGCGGGCCGTGCACTCGGGGCTGGAGTTTGTCACGATTTACCTGGGGCCCACCTTGCTGGCCCCGGTGTGGTGGCTGGTGCTGCGCAAAATCATCCGCATTTGCCGGCAGCAAAGCCTCACTTCGCTGGCCGATTTTGTGTCGGCGCGTTACGGCAAAAGCGCTTCGCTGGGTGCCTTGGTTACGGTGCTGTGCGTGCTGGGGGTAGTGCCTTATATCGCGCTGCAGATCAAGGCCATTGCGCAGTCGTTTGACATCCTGACGCAGGGTGCCGCCTCGCTTTCCGCGCTGCCGCCGGCAGGCGGCGCGCTGGCGCAAAGCACTGCCTTTTATACTACTGCCGCACTGGCCTTTTTCACCATCATATTTGGCGTGCGCTCGGTAGAGGCTACCGAGCGGCACGAGGGCATTGTGCTGGCTATTGCGTTGGAGTCGCTGATCAAGCTTGTGGCGTTCCTTGCGGTGGGGGCCTTTGTGACGTTCGGCTTGTTCGGCGGCTTCACCGACGTGTTTAACCAAGCCGAGGCCGTACCGGCGTTGCAGCGCCTGTTTACCCTGCAGGGCGCCGGTACCAGCCCCTCGCAGTGGCTTACGCTGCTGTTGCTCAGCGGCGCCGCCATTTTGCTGCTGCCGAGGCAGTTTCAGGTGGCCGTGGTAGAAAATGCCAGCGAAGACCACCTGCGCAAAGCCATGTGGCTGTTTCCGCTCTACCTCATTGTCATCAACGTGTTTGTGCTGCCGGTGGCCCTAGGTGGCGCCTTGCGCTTTGGCCTGGGGGTAGGCGGCCCCGATGCCGACACCTTTGTGCTGGCCCTGCCCCTGAGCAGCGGGCACACGGGCCTGGCGCTGCTCACCTACCTGGGCGGCGTGTCGGCGGCCAGCTCCATGATTATCGTGGAAACCATTGCCTTGGGCGTGATGATCAGCAACCACCTGCTCATGCCGCTGCTGGTGCGCATACCCGCCTCGCGGCCCCAGCTGCAGCCGCGGTGGTTTGCCTACCTAGGGCGCGTGGTGCTGCACAGCCGCCGCGCGGCGGTGGTGCTGGTGCTGCTGCTGGCCTACGTGTACTACGCCACCGTGGGGCGGCAGCTGCCGCTCGTCAACATCGGCTTGGTGTCGTTTGCGGCGGTGGCGCAGCTGGCGCCGGCCGTGCTGGGCGGCTTGTACTGGAAGGGCGGCACCCGCATGGGCGCCACGGCCGGCCTAATTGGCGGCTTCGCGGCGTGGTTTTTTACCTTGGTGCTGCCCACGGTTGGCGGTACCCACATGGTGCCCGCCTCGGTGCTTACCCAAGGGGCTGGTGCTGTGGCCGAGTTGCGGCCCGAAGCCTTTATGGGCCTCGAAGGGCTCGATCCGCTGCCGCACGGCTTGTTTTGGAGCTGGCTGCTGAACATTGGCCTGTACGTGGGGGTGTCGCTGGCCGGCCGGCCCACGGCTACCGAGCAGCGCCAGGCCGATGCCTTTGTGGATGTGTTTCGGGTGGGCAGCCCGGCCGATGCGCCCGCCACCTGGAAGGGCGCCGCACCCATGCCCGATTTGCGCGCGTTGCTGGTGGGCTTCCTGGGTCGTAAGCGAGCCAACCAAGCCCTGCGGCAGTTTGAGGAGCGCTACCCCGATGCCGCGGTGCACGCCGCCGACGGCACCCCCGTAGCCCACGCCGACCCTAGGTTGCTGGCCTACGCCGAAACCCTGCTGGCAGGCACTATTGGGCCCGCGTCGGCGCGGTTGCTGCTGGCTACTTCGGTAGGCGTGGAGGAAATGAGTTTCGACAACGTGGTGGGCGTGCTGCGCGAGTCGCAGCAGCTGCTTGAGGCCAACCGCAAGCTGCGCAAACAATCGCAGCAGCTGCAGCGCCTCACCGAGGAGCTGCAAGGCGCCTACGACCGCCTGCGCGAGCTGGATCAGCAGAAAGACGAGTTTCTGTACACCGTAACGCACGAGCTGCGCACGCCGCTTACCAGCATTCGGGCCCTATCGGAAATCCTGGCCGACAACCCCGACATCGACGAGGAAGAACGCTTCCGTTTTCAGAGCACCATCACCAAAGAAGCCGAGCGCCTCAGCCGCCTGATTACGCTGGTGCTCGATCTGGAGAAGTTTGAATCGGGCAAGGCTACCCTGGAGCGCACGCCCGAGGATGTAGCCGAAATCATTAACGACGCCACCGAAGCTGTGGGGCAGCTGGTGCGCGACAAGCAGCTTACCCTCGATGTGGTGGTGCCGCCTGGCTTGCCGCCCGTACCCGCCGACCGCGACCGGCTGATGCAGGTACTCGTGAACCTGTTGTCCAACGCCGTGAAATCGTGCAAGCCCGGCGAAGGGCGCATCGGCATTGCCGCCGAAGCCGCGGCCGGTGGGGTAGTGCGCATCACCGTCAGCGACAACGGCAAGGGCATCGACCCGGCTTATCACGAACTCATTTTCGACAAGTTCTTTCAGGCCAAAAACCAAACCATGCGCAAGCCCGAAGGCTCGGGCCTGGGCCTCGCCATTACCAAGAAAATTGTGGAGCTGCACGCCGGCCGCATTGGGGTGGTAAGCGCGCCGCAGCAGGGCGCCCGCTTTTGGGTGGAGCTGCCCGCCGCGCCGCCGCTCGTTAGTACCTAGGGCGCACGCCCTGCTTTACGGTAGGGGTGCACCACACATCGTTTTTCGCGTCATTGCTCTTGCTCCACTACCGCTTACCCCACACCCATGAAAACAACCGAAGCTGCTCATAAAGTACTGGTGGTCGACGACGAACCGAACATCGTGATGTCGCTGGAATTTTTGCTGCGCAAAGCCGGCTATGTCGTGAGCATTGCCCGCAACGGCACCGAGGCCCTCGAGGCCATCGAGCGGGAGCCGTTCGGCGTGGTGCTGCTCGATATCATGATGCCCGACGTGGATGGCTACCACGTGTGCCGCCACCTGCGCCAGCTGCCCGCGCACCAGGATACCAAAGTCATCTTTTTGTCGGCCAAAAGCCGCGAAGCCGATATCCAGAAGGGTTACGAAGCCGGCGCCGATTTGTACCTCACCAAACCCTTCTCTACGCGCCAGCTGCTCGATAAAGTTCGGGAGCTGGCACCCATTACCACCTAGGGCTGCGCCCCAACTGCCGCTTACCCGCCAACCCTCTTTCCCACAACCTACGCCATGAAACCAGCTCCCGCCCCAACCTATGCCGCGGCGCATGCCGCCAGTCTTGCCACCCCGGCCGGTTTTTGGGCGGAGCAAGCCCAGGCCATTCAGTGGTTCGAGCAGCCCACGCAAGTGCTGGCTCAGCAAGGTGGCTTGTACCGCTGGTTTATTGGTGGCCAACTGAATACGTGCTACTTGTGCCTCGATTACCACGTAGCCAACGGCCGGGCCGAGCAAGTGGCGCTGATTCAGGATTCGCCGGTAACCAACACGGTGCGGCGGTTTACCTACCGCGAGCTGCTCGAGCTTACGGCCCGCTTTGCTGGCGGCCTGCGCGACCTAGGCGTGGCCAAAGGCGACCGGGTTATCATCTACATGCCCAACGTGCCCGAGGCGGTAATAGCCATGCTGGCCTGTGCCCGCCTAGGTGCCGTGCACTCGGTGGTGTTTGGGGGCTTTGCGCCGCACGAGCTGGCCGTGCGCATCAACGATGCCCAGCCGAAGGTGATAGTATCAGCCTCGGGCGGCATCGAAATCGATAAAATAATCCCGTACAAACCGCTGGTTGATGCCGCTATTGAGCAGGCCAACCACAAGCCCAAGCACGTGGTGGTGCTGCAGCGCGAAGCCATTGCCCACAGCGTGCACGCCCACATGCAACCCGGTCGCGACGTGGACTACCAAACGCTGCTCCAAGTCGCGCCGGCCGATTGCGTGCCCGTGGCGGCCACCGACCCGTTGTACATTCTGTATACCAGCGGCACCACCGGCAAGCCCAAAGGCGTAGTGCGCGACAACGGCGGCCATGCCGTGGCCCTTAAGTATAGCATGAGCGCCATTTACGGCGTGCAGCCCGGCGAAACGTTTTGGGCCGCCTCCGACATTGGCTGGGCCGTGGGGCACAGCTATATTGTGTACGGGCCGTTGCTGCACGGCTGCAGCTCGGTGCTCTACGAGGGCAAGCCCGTGCGCACTCCCGATGCCGGGGCCTTCTGGCGCGTAATTCAGCAACACGGAGTAAGCGTGCTGTTCACGGCGCCCACGGCCATTCGGGCCATCAAGAAAGAAGACCCCGAAGGCTTATTGCTAAAGCAGTACAAATTGCCCACGCTGCGCCACCTGTTTCTGGCCGGCGAGCGGTGCGACCCTGCCACCTACGAGTGGGCCGGTGCGCACCTGGGCGTGCCGGTAATCGACCACTGGTGGCAAACCGAATCGGGCTGGCCCATGCTGGCTACCATGGTAGGCCTGGCCGACATGCCCGCGCCGCGTGCCGGCTCGGCCGGCCACCCGGTGCCGGGCTACGATGTGCAGATCCTCGACGAGGCCGGCCAGCCCGTGCCTGCCGGTACTACCGGCTTGGTGGCCGTGCGCCTGCCGCTACCGCCCGGCTGCCTGCCCACGCTCTGGAACGACGACGAACGGTTTCGGCAATCCTACCTGAGCACCTTCCCGGGGTACTACCTTTCCGGCGACGGCGGCTACCAGGATGCCGAAGGCTACCTCTACATCATGGGCCGCGTCGATGACGTGATTAACGTGGCGGGCCACCGGCTGAGCACCGGCGAAATGGAAGAGCTGCTGGCCGCGCATCCCGCCGTGGCCGAGTGCGCCGTGCTGGGCATTGCCTGCGAGCTGCGCGGGCAGCGGCCCGTGGGCCTGGTGGTGCTGAAGGATGGCCAAACCATCGGCGAAGCCCAGCTCGAAACCGAGCTGGTGCAGCGCATCCGCGAGCAGATTGGGGCGGTAGCGTGCTTCCGGCAGGTGCTGGTGGTGAAGCGCCTGCCCAAAACCCGCTCGGGCAAAATCCTGCGCAAAACCATGCGCCAACTGGCCGATGGCGAAGCGTTCAGCACGCCTTCCACCATCGACGACCCGCTGATCCTGGACGAAATAAAGGCCGCTATGGCCGCCCGGGGCATTGGCCGGGCCTTCGAGCCTGCGGCCGATTTGCTGCCCGTGCCGGCTCCGCAGGCCTAGGTCGGCTTACCAGCCATTGGGTGCCACCGCCAACGCGCAGCTAGTCTGCCTCTTCTTAGAATTCTCTTCAACTCCAAACACCCTACTTCGATGCTCACTTCGCCCGCTGCGCGTACTTCCGAAAACGGTACGCTTCCCACCAATCCGGCTCCGCCCGCCATGCCAGCCACCATTCCGAGCCACGCCCGCATTCGCTCCCTCGAAGACTACCACGAGGCATACCGCAAAAGCGTAGAAGACCCCGACGCGTTTTGGGCCGAAGTAGCCGAGCCGTTTACCTGGCGCCGCAAGTGGAACAAGGTGCGCGGCGGCGCCTTTTCGCCCGCGGGCCAATCGACGTGGTTTGAGGGGGCCAAGCTGAACATCACCGAAAACTGCCTCGACCGCCACCTGGCCGCCCGCGGCAACAAGCTGGCCATCATCTGGGAGCCCAACGACCCGAAGGAGCGCCACTTGCGCCTCACGTACCGCGAGCTGTACAACGAAGTGTGCAAGTTCGCGAACGTGCTGCACAACCTAGGCGTGGAGAAGGGCGACCGGGTGTGCCTCTACATGCCCATGATTCCGTCGTTGGCTATTGCCGTGCTGGCCTGTGCGCGCATCGGGGCCATTCACTCCGTCATCTTTGCTGGCTTCTCGGCCACAGCCATTGCCGACCGCGTGAACGATGCCGAGGCCGCCTTCGTGATTACCGCCGATGGCCTGAACCGCGGCCCCAAGCAAATACCCGTGAAGCGCGTGGTAGACGAGGCCCTGGAGCACTGCCCCTCGGTGCGCAAGGTGCTGGTGATTGAGCACCTGGGCTGGCCCGTGCACATGCATGAAGGCCGCGACGTGTGGTACCACGAGGAGGTAAAAGAAGCCGGCAAAACCTGCACCGCCGAGGAGATGGACGCCGAAGACCCGCTGTTCATCCTCTACACCTCGGGCTCTACGGGCAAGCCCAAAGGCGTGGTGCACAGCACCGCCGGCTACATGGTGTGGGCCGATTACACCTACCGCAACGTGTTTCAGGTAGAGGAAAACGACGTGTACTGGTGCACCGCCGACGTGGGTTGGGTTACCGGCCACTCGTACCTGCTCTACGGGCCGCTGCTGGCCGGTGCCACCACGCTTATGTTCGAGGGCGTGCCCACGTACCCCGATGCGGGCCGCTTCTGGCAGGTGTGCGATAAGCACTCGGTTACCATCTTCTACACCGCGCCCACGGCCATTCGCTCGCTCATGGCCGCCCCGCTCGATAACGTGCTCAGCTACTCGCTCGACTCACTGCGCGTGCTAGGTTCGGTAGGGGAGCCCATCAACGAGGAGGCTTGGTATTGGTACTACCAGCACGTGGGCAAGGAGCGTTGCCCGGTGGTAGATACCTGGTGGCAGACGGAAACCGGCGGCATCATGATTTCGGCGCTGGCGGGCATTACGCCCAGCAAACCCGCCCACGCCGGCTTGCCGTTGCCGGGCGTGCAGCCCGTGCTGCTTACGCAGGAAGGCCAGGAGATTGAGGGCAACGACCAGGAAGGCTACCTTGCCCTGAAGGCCTCGTGGCCAGGCGTAATCCGCACCACTTACGGCGACCATGAGCGCGCCCGCCAGACGTACTTTGCGCCGTACCCCGGCTACTACTTTACCGGCGACGGCGCCCGCCGCGACGAGAACGGCCTCTACCGCATCATCGGCCGCGTGGATGACGTGATTAACGTATCGGGCCACCGCTTCGGCACCGCCGAAATCGAAAACGCCATCAACCAGAACCCGCACGTGGTGGAGTCGGCCGTGGTGGGCTACCCGCACGATGTGAAAGGCCAGGGCATCTACGCCTACGTGATTTGCCATCAGGGCGAAGGCAACACCGAAGCGGAGCGCCACCACCTGGAGGCCAGCATCATCGAAACCGTAGTGGCCGAAATCGGCAAAATCGCCAAGCCCGATAAAATTCAGATTGTATCGGGCCTGCCCAAAACGCGCTCCGGCAAAATCATGCGCCGCATCCTGCGCAAAGTAGCCGAAGGCGAAACCAGCAACCTAGGCGACACCACCACGCTGCTCGACCCCGCTGTGGTGGATGAAATCATTGGCGGGCGGAAGTAGCCTATTCGCAACTCTGACAAAGCAAAAGCGCCGGCCCAATTGGGCCGGCGCTTTTCTGTGGTTGCGTACCTAGGGCGCGCCTAGTACTGGTTCTCGTCGTAGTAACGGTCGTCGGCGTAGTACTCGTTTTCATCGTAGTACCGCGCTTTCTTCTTGTTCTTTTTCTTTTTGCGCGAGCCTTTGTTGTCGTCGCCCGAGGTGAGCCAGAGTACCAGGCCGGCCGATACGGCGGCAAAGGCCGAAAGGCGCAAAATCAGGCTGGTGCGGTCGTGCTTCCAGGAGGCGTTGTAGCCTTTTTCCTTCCAGATGTTCGGGAACTTGCCGTGGGCAATGTCCTCCAGTACGCCTTCCACCACGTTCACGCGGTCGGCCAGCACCAGCGGCAGCCAGTGGTTGTACTCGTTTTCGCTCCACCGGAATGCCCAGCGCCGAATCATGCCGCTCAGGCCCATGGGCGGCGAGGCGGTGCCGAACACGGCCGTCAGGTTGGGCCGCTCGTTGGAGTGCAGCACCTCAACCTCAGCGGGCTGCTGCGGGGGCCGCTGCCAGTTGTAGCCCTGCATCTCCAGGTCGGTGCGGTTGGGCTTCATGGGGTAGGTGGGGTCGTTGTTCGGGTCGGCGTCGATGCCCCAGCCCGGAACGCTCTTGGGGTCAATTACGTGCTTTTGCATGGGTCAGTAGGCTAGGGGGTTAGCGGGCATTCGGCATGATGAGCACCGGTTTGATGCAGTTGTCGAGCTTGTCGGAGAAAATGCGGTAGCCATCGGCAATATCCTCCAGCGGAATGCGGTGCGTAATGATTTCCTTGGGCTTGATGACGCCGTTCATCACGTGCTCGATCAGGCGCGGCAGGTGGCGCTTCACGGCGGTTTGGTTGGCCCGGATGGTCAGGCCCTTGTTCAGCACGTTGCCCATCGGAATGAGGTTGTCGGTGGGGCCGTACACGCCCACGCACGACACAACGCCGCCCTTTTTAACGGAGTTGATGGCCCAGTGCATGGCCGTAGCCGAGCCGGCCTGAATCAGCAGCTTGCGCCCGGTAATGGTTTGCAGCACGTCGCCGGCCGCCTCGGCCCCCACGGCGTCAATCACGCAGTCGGCGCCCATCCAGTCGGTTTGCTTTTTGATGAACAGCACCGGGTCGTCCATGTCCTTCTCGAAGTTGTAGGCCTCGCAGGGGGCGTAGTTGCGCACGAACTCCAGGCGGTAGTCTTCCTTATCGAGCACGATTACGCGGCCCGCGCCAAACAGCCACGCCGATTTGGCGGCCATAATGCCCACCGGGCCAGCCCCAAAAACTACAACGGTATTGCCGGGCTGAATACCGGCCATTTCGGCGGCCTGGTAGCCCGTGGGCACCACGTCGGTGAGGAGCACGGCGTCGTCGAGGTCCATGCCGGGCGGAATCACGGTGGGGTTGAGGTTGGCGTAGGGCACGCGCACGTACTCGGCCTGGCCGCCGTGGTAGCCGCCGGCCGTGTGCGAGTAGCCGTAGATGCCGCCCACGGCCGTGGCCATCGGGTTCGACTCGTGGCAGTTGCCGTAGAGGCCCTGCTGGCAGAAGTGGCAGCGGCCGCAGGAGATGTTGAAGGGCACCAGCACCTGGTCGCCTACCTTTAGCTTGGTTACCTCGGAGCCGATTTCCACTACTTCGCCCACAAACTCGTGCCCGAACGTGGTGCCCACGCGGGTGTCGGGCACGTTGCCGTTGTAGAGGTGCAAATCGGAGCCGCAGATGCAGGAGCGCGTTACGCGCACGATGGCATCCTCGGGGTGCTCGATTTCCGGCATGGGTTTTTGCGTGGCGCGGACCCTTTTCGGGCCCCGGTAGTCCATAGCTAACATACGAATCGGGTTTTTAGGTGCATGGAATGCATGGGTGAGCAAGGCGCCCGCCGCGGGGTTTTGCACCCACGCTATTTCAAATAGAACTTCAGCGGACAAGCATAGAGTACTGTCCTGCGCCGTTTAGGTTGCGGATTAATCCAGATCCGGTCGGTAAATCTGCTGTCAATCACGGCAGTAGCCACGCGTGCCGGAGCGTTGCGCCGTTTGCCCGGTTGCTTGTCACTAAAGCCCGCTTTTCACCTAGGGCAAGCCCGAATCAACCGAGGCGAGGCCGAATAGATCGATAGTAAAAGCGTATATCAATGGTGCTGCCTGACTCAGCTGAATGATGCTAACCAGGTTTACTAATCCTGGCATTCTTGGTTGAATAAGATTTTCAGGTTTGGTCATCAGGTTTACTTTCGAACCGAATACTTGTGGCTTCCGGTTTTCCTGTGGGTATTGGCTTGACGGACGGTAACCGCAGTTACCTCGCGGCCCAGCTTTGCCTTGGCCGATAGGAAAGCTCAGCGGGCATTGCGAACTTCAGCACCCACTCAAATTACTTGCCCCGCGATGCCCACTGCAGCCGCATTCAGCCGAGAGGCCCAACTCCGGCAACTGGCCGCCACTACGCGTTGGGATGTGGTGGTGGTAGGCGGCGGGGCCACCGGCCTGGGCGTCGCGCTCGATGCCGTAAGTCGGGGCTTTTCGGTGTTGGTGCTCGAGCAAGTCGATTTTGCCAAAGGCACCTCCAGCCGCAGCACCAAGCTGGTGCACGGCGGCGTGCGCTACCTGGCGCAAGGCGACCTAGGCCTCGTGCGCGAAGCGCTGCGCGAGCGGGGCCTGCTGCTGCGCAACGCCCCGCACCTCGTGCACAACCAAACCTTCGTTATTCCGGCCTACAACCGGCTTAGCCGCCCGTATTACGCGCTGGGCCTGAAGCTTTACGACGTGCTGGCCGGCCGGCTCGGCCTGGGCTCCTCGCAGATGCTGACCGCCGCGCAAGCCCTCGGCTACCTCGGCAGCAACCTGCGCGCCGAGGGCCTGCGCGGCGGTGTGCTGTACCACGACGGCCAGTTCGACGACGCCCGCCTGGCCCTGAACCTCGCCCAAACCTGCGCCGAGCGCGGTGCCACCGTGCTGAACTACGCCCCCGTAACGGCCCTGCTGAAAAACGACCTAGGCCAGGTAATAGGCGTGGAGCTGGTGGATGCCGAAACCGGCGCCCGGCACCAGGCCTTGGGCCACGTAGTGGTAAACGCCACCGGGGTGTTTGTGGACGAAGTTCTGCGCCTCGACGAGCCTTCCCAGGTCCCGTTGGTAAGGCCCAGCCAGGGCGTGCACCTGGTGCTGCCGCGCCGGTTTCTGCCGGGTTCGGCAGCCCTGCTCATTCCGCGTACCGACGATGGCCGGGTGCTGTTTGCCGTGCCGTGGTATGGCCGCGTAGTGCTAGGCACCACCGATACCCCGCTGCCCCAGGCCAGCCCCGAACCCAGGGCGCTCGAGCAGGAGGTCAACTTTATTCTGAACACCGCCGCCCGCTACCTGCAGGAGGCGCCCACCCGCGCCGACGTGCTCAGCGTATTTGCCGGGCTTCGGCCGTTGGCAGCCACCAGCAAAGGGAACAACGCCACCAAAAACATTTCGCGCCGGCACTACATCCGCGTTTCGGCCTCGGGGCTGCTCACGATTACCGGTGGCAAATGGACGACCTTCCGGCAGATGGGCGAAGACGTGCTCGACCAAGCCGTTGCCCTCGGCAAATTGCCCGACCGCCCCAGCCGAAGCGCCGAGCTTCCCATTCACGGCGCGCAGTCGGCTCCTTATCATAGCCAGGAGCCCGGGCACCTAGGCGTTTACGGCAGCGACCTGCCCGCCCTGCGCCGGTTAATTGCCGAAAACCCCGCCTGGGCCAAGCCCTTGGATGCAACTTTCGAATACGTGCAGGGCGAGGTAGTGTGGGCGGCCCGCCACGAAATGGCCCGCACCGTGGAAGACGTGCTGGCCCGCCGCCTGCGCGTGCTGTTCCTCGATGCCCGCGCTGCCCAACGCATGGCACCCCAAGTGGCGGAGTTGCTGGCCCAGGAATTAGGCCGCTCCGCGGAATGGCAACGCGAGCAAGTGCGCAGCTTTACGGCCTTGGCACAAGGCTACCTGCTGACCTAAAGATGTAGCGCGGAAATCCGTTGGCTACGCCGACCTTCGGTTCCGCGACGCGCCTAAAGCGCGTATTCGGTACCGCGCAGCACCACATACGCGCTTTAGGCGCGTCGCGGAACGGATTTCCGCGCTACAAGCCCAACGGCTACTCTGCCGCCGGCAGCACGGTGCCGCGCACTTCGCCAAAGCCGATGCGCAGGCCGTTCTGCTCGCAGAAACCGCGCATAATCACGGTGTCGCCGTCCTGGATAAACTTGCGCTGCGTGCCATCCGACAAGGTCAGGGGCTTGGTACCGCGCCAGCTCAGCTCCAGCATCGAGCCGTACGAATCGGGCGTGGCACCCGAAATGGTGCCCGAGGCGTACAGGTCGCCTACCTCCAGCGGGCAGCCGTTGGAGGCGTGGTGCGTGAGCTGCTGCGCCATGCTCCAGTACATGTACTTGAAGTTGGAGCGGCAGATGACGTTTTCGTCGCCGCCCTGCGGCTGCAGGCTTACCTCCAGCTGAATATCAAAGTTGTGGGCGCCCACCTGGTGCAGGTAGGGCAGGGGCTCGGGTTCTTGCTCGGGGCCGGTTACCCGGAAAGGCTCCAGCGCATCCAGCGTAACCACCCACGGCGACACGCTGCTGCCGAAGTTCTTGCCCAAAAACGGACCTAGGGGCACGTACTCCCAGCTTTGCAGGTCGCGGGCGCTCCAGTCGTTGAACAACAGCAGGCCAAAAATGTGCTCTTCGGCTTGCTCCAGCGGCACGGTTTCGCCCAGCGCGGTGCCCTGGCCCACCACCATCGATACTTCCAGCTCAAAGTCGAGCTGCTGCGAGGGGCCGAAGGTGGGCACCTGGGCATCGGGCGCCTTCCGTTGGCCTAGGGGCCGGCGAATATCGGTGCCGCTGACCACGATGCTGCTCGTGCGGCCGTGGTAGCCAATGGGTATCCACTTCCAGTTGGGCAGCAGGGCGTTGGCCGGGTCGCGGAACATGGTGCCCACGTTGGTGGCGTGCTCGATGCTGCTGTAAAAGTCGGTGTAATTGTTGGGCTTTACGGGGCGCAGCATGCGCACGTCGCGCTGGCGTACCAGGCAGGTGCGCATGGCCTCCTCGTTGTCGCGCAGCTCGGTATTGTCGTGGCGCAGCAGCTGGCTTACGCGCTGCCGCACGGCCCGCCACACCGGCCGGCCCAGCTTAATAAAGGCGTTGAGCGAACGACGGCGGAATACCCGCGGCTCCGAAGGCAGATCGAGCCCGCGGAAGAAGCCGAATTGGCTTACGGCGTACAAATCGAGCACGTACTCGCCAATGGCCACGCCCACCCGCGTACCGCGCTCCTCCGTTTCGAACACGCCAAACGGCAGGTTCTGGATAGGAAAGTCGCTGTTGGGCGCAATGTCAATCCAGGAGTGCAGGGAGGGGTCGTTTGGGTTGGCCATATGTTTGAAAACAGGGTGGATTGCGGGCAAAGGTAGAAGCCGAAGCGGAAAAGCAGGGTATCTAAGCAGTTTGCCTGCTTACACTGTGTTGGCTACCTTCAGGTTCCCAATCCAGATAAAATCATGAGTAAATTAGAATACAGTGGATTTGCTGATCAATGCCTGCACGACTTGCAATTATTACAAGAACAATTCATAACAGACTATGACATTAATTCTTATGAGAACTGGTTTTATGATAATGTCACAGGTTTATTAACCTTTTCGACGGGAGAGGAAGAAATCAATTTCCGATTCGTGTTGGCAGGTACTTATTCTAGAAACACTAATACTTGGCAATGGGCGTGGGACAAAGAATCCGTTTTTTCAAAGGGCGAGGAAGAGATTGAAGCTATAAAAGACTTTGGAGAGCAAGCCGCGTTTGATAAGCTTATTACTGGATACTTTGAAAGCTCCGAAGAGGAAGCATGGCAACTAAGTGCAATAGCAGTCTATTTGCTTAATGGCATAGGAATATACAGGCCAGTATGCGAGCATTTGTTAAGTTTTTTGGTAGTGCTAGATGTGGTCGATAATGAAACTGCTCAGGAAATTAAAAATAAGTACGTCGAGTGTGGGTTACACGAATGCCGAAGAAGAGCGTTTGTGTGCCAACACCTGAATCGTGATTCAAAAGTTGGGTTTGAGGAGGCTTTTGAAACGTATGAAAACATGGAATTAGACCTTGAAGATGATCTTCAAGCATGGTGTGATGAATGCGAGAAAGTTAGGGAGCGAGAAGGTGAGTGGAATGACAGTTCTATGGCTTTTGCTAACATCAGACCGGTATGTGAGCAGTGCTATTTCGATATGAAAGAAATTAACCTAAGACGTAAATAAATCTTACGGCTACGAAACCAAAAACCACCGCGCCCCGCCTCCGCCGAAATCGGCAGAAGCGGGGCGCGCTGCTGTTGGTGCTTCCGAAAAACGAAAAACCAACAACAAAAAACGAATCTTAATTAGGCGTAGGCACCGGGTTCGGCTGCACAGGGCGGCCAACCTGGCCGGCCGGCTGCGGCGCCGTAATACCGTTTACGGCCTCTACGGCCAAAATCTCGGGCACCGCCTTCTTCACCGATTCTTCAACGCCGGCTTTCAGCGTCATCGGCGACATGGGGCAGGTACCGCAGGCACCCATCAGCTCCAGGCGGAGCACCATATCGTCGGTAATCTCGAGCACGCGCACGTTGCCGCCGTCGGCTTCCAGGTACGGACGAATGCTGTCGAGAGCTTTCTCGATGCGAGGCAGCAAGGGGTGTTCGAGGAGAGTGGCAGACGCTGACATAGTTACTAGACACTTGACCTTAGGGCGAAGTTCGCACTTTCGCCGCAAACGGGTCGGCTTTACTTCACTTCCACCACCTGCGTGCGCGGCGCGATGTTGTTGCGGATCGACACCTGCTGGGCCAGGTTCTCGGCCAATTGCTCGAAGGCCGGGGCCACCGCCGCGGTGCTTTGCAGCACCACCGGAATGCCGGCGTCGCCGTTTTCGCGGATGCCCTGCACCAGCGGAATTTCGCCCAGCAGCGGCACCTGGTGCTTGCGCGCCAGCTCGTGGCCACCGCCCTGCCCGAAGATGTAGTACTTGTTTTCGGGCAGCTCGGCGGGCGTAAACCACGCCATGTTCTCGATTACGCCCAGCACCGGCACGTTAATCTGCGGCTGGCGGAACATCTGCAAGCCTTTCTGCGCGTCGGCCAAGGCTACTTTTTGCGGCGTGGTTACAATTACGGCGCCGGTTACGGGCACCGTTTGCACCATCGTCAGGTGAATATCCGAGGTGCCGGGGGGCATGTCGAGCAGCAGGTAGTCCAGCTCACCCCAGTCGACTTCGGTAATAAACTGCTTCAGGGCCGACGAAGCCATGGGGCCGCGCCACACAATGGCCGATTCGGCCGGGGCCAAAAAGCCTATGCTCATGATTTTCACGCCGAACCGCTCGATGGGCTCGATGAGGTTGCGGCCGTCGGGCGTCTGGAATACGTGCGGGCGGGCATCCTCTACGCCAAACATCACGGGCATGGAGGGGCCCGAAATGTCGGCATCCACAATGCCTACTTTGGCACCCGAGCGGGCCAGCGCCACGGCCAGGTTGGCCGTAACGGTGCTTTTGCCCACGCCGCCTTTGCCCGAGGCAATGGCCACGATGTTCTTCACGCCGGGCAGGATGTCGCGGTTCTGGCGCATGGTCGTCACGCGCGAGGTCATGTTCACGGTCACCTCGGCGTCTTTGTCTACCATCGTCTGGATGGCGCGCACGCAGGCGTTGCGGATGAGGTCTTTGAGCGGGCAGGCGGGCGTGGTCAGAATCACGGTGAAGGAAACCTTCAGTCCGTCAATCTGCACGTCCTCAATCATATTGAGCGTCACGAGGTCTTTCCCTAGGTCGGGTTCCTCCACGTAGCTCAGGGCTTTCAGTACAGCTTCTTGGGTAATGCTCATAGGGGTAGAAGGGCGGGCTTGGCCGCTGCGTTGGCAAAGGTAATTGTGATTCGGTGGCCGAAGCTGAAAACCCGCAAAACGCAGTCGGAGTTTGCTCGACGGCCCAGAACCGCAAACTCCCCTCCTCAGCTGAGGAGGGGACGCGGCAGTTTACTGCCGCTGGGGTGGTTGACAATCGTTGCTGATGTTGTTGGACTGAGTCCGTTGCTCGCGTCTGGCATCCTGACACAGGACCTTCGCACGTCTGCTCGACGGATAAATGAACGTCATGCTGAGCGAAGTCGAAGCATCTCTACCGCGAACCTCACCCCCAGCCCCTCTCCAAAAGATAGGGGAGCGGTTCGTATTTGGGGTCAGCACGCGAGATGCCTCGACCAGCTCGGCATGACAACGACCTAGGGCCGACGTTCCCGCGTGATAAGGTTCTTCGGCTGGCGCCTCAGAATGACAGTTTACACAACGGTAACCAACGACGGTCAACTTTAGCCTACACCCCGCCCAACGCCCGCAACGGCGGTCAACCACCCCTGTTGCGCCGAAGGCGCAACATCCCCTCCTCATCTGAGGAGGGGAGTTCGTACCTTCGCGGGCCAAATTGCTCAGCTCCGCCGTGGCTCTTATTCCGAAGGAAACCATCGACCAGGTATTGCACTACGCCGACATTGTGGAGGTAGTAGGCGACTTCGTCACGCTCAAGAAAAAAGGCCAGAACCTGTGGGCCTGCTGCCCATTTCACCACGAAAAGTCCCCCTCGTTTTCGGTAGCGCCGGCCAAGGGCATATACAAGTGCTTTGGCTGCGGCAAGGCCGGCGACGTGGTGCGCTTCGTGATGGACGTGGAATCGGTGAGCTACCCCGAGGCCATTAAGTGGCTGGCCAAGAAGTACGGCATCGAGATTAAGGAAGAGGAGAAGACGCCGGAGCAGCAGCTGGCCCAGAATGAGCGCGACTCGCAGTACATCGTATCGGATTGGGCGAAAAACCGCTACAAAAAGCTGCTGCAGGAGTCGGAAGAAGGGGAGAGCATTGGCTGGGCCTACCTCAAGGAGCGCGGCCTGAACCAAGCCACCATCGAAACTTTCGAGCTGGGCTACTCGCTCGACAAGTGGGACGACGTGCTGAACGAGGCCCAAAAGGCGGGCTTCGACGTGAAGTACCTCGAGAAAACCGGCCTCGTGATTAAGCGCGAGGAAGACGGCCGCCGCTACGACCGGTTCCGGGGCCGCGTGATGTTCCCGATTCATAACATATCGGGCCGCGTAGTGGGCTTTGGCGCCCGCACCCTGCGCCGCGACGAAAAGGCCGGGGCCAAGTACCTGAACTCGCCCGAATCGGAGATATACCACAAATCGGATGTATTGTACGGCCTGTACCAGGCCAAGCAGGCCATTCGGCAGGAGGAGCTGTGCTACCTCGTGGAGGGCTACCTCGATGTGATCAGCCTGCACCAGGGCGGCATCAAAAACGTGGTGGCTTCGTCGGGTACGTCGCTGACGGAAGGCCAGATACGGCTGATTGCCCGCTACACCGACAACGTAACGGTGCTCTACGATGGCGACGCGGCCGGTATTCGGGCGGCGTTGCGCGGGCTTGATATCATCCTGGAAAACGGCCTGAACGTGCGCGTGGTGCTGTTTCCCGACGGCGACGACCCCGACAGTTACATCCGCAAGGTGGGCGACAAGCGCTTCCAGGAGTTTGTAGAGGCCAACAGCCAGGATTTCATTTCCTTTAAAACCAAGCTCGCCGCCCGCGAAGCCGCCAACGACCCGGTAAAGAAAGCCGAGGCCATTCGCGACGTGCTGCAGAGCATTGCCAAAGTGCCCGACCCGCTGAAGCGGCAGGTGTTTCTGCAGCAAACCGCTGCCACTTTCCACATCGACGAGCAGGTGCTCATTTCGGAGTACAACAAGCTCGTGAAGCAGGGCGCCCCTAGGTCGTCGGGCAGCGGTGGCAGTGGGGGCGGAGCGGCCGGCAGCACCCGCGGCCACAGCAGCACCGCGGCCGTGCAGCCCGGCGGCCAGCTCACGGGCCTGGGCCAGCAACCGCCGCGCCCACAGCCCCAGTACGACGACGCCATCCCCGACGAGGCCTACGGCTTTATGGGCGACGAGCCCACCGAAGACGGAACGGAGGACGAACCGGTGCCCGACGTGCAGCAGGCCTGCGAAAAAGAAGTGGTGCGCCTGATCCTGAACTACCCGGCGCAGCAGCTGGCCAACGAGCACACCGTGGCCGAATACCTGCTGAGCCAAACCGACGAAACGCCTTTCCGCACGCCCATCTACGCCGACCTCCTGCACCTGTGCCGCGAGGCCCTAGGTGCCGGCCGCTTCCCCGATGCCCGGGAGCTGGTGCGCCACGAGCGCAGCGACATCCGGGCCGTGATTACTGACCTGGTAACGGAGCCGCACGAGCTCAGCCCGAACTGGATTACGCACAGCATTTACGTGCCCCGCGAGCTGGATATGCTGCAGGAAGCCTGCGACAACGCCATTCTGCGCCTGAACAAGTGCAACGTGGAGCGCGAGCTGACCGACTGCCTGAACGCCATGAACGCCCTCGACCCGAACAACGTGGAGGAGTACCTGGCGCAGATGGCCATTTTCAAAAGCCTGAAGCAGCTGGATATGCAGCTGGCCGGGCTGCTGGGCACGATTGTTTCGCGGTAACCGAACCGCGCGCGCCACCCTCGGCGCACCTCAGCGAGAACCCGCTGCTGGTGCCTACAACGCCTGCTTGCGCCCTAGGTTGTCGACGACCGAAAACTTCCCGCCTTCAACCCACAGCGCCTGCATGAAGCCTTGCTTCGTGTGCTCCTGGTGCGGTAAGTCGATGGCAACGACCTGCCCGTCGTAAAGCGGCGTAATTTTCTCGACGGGCGTGTGGGCAATAACCATTCGGGTGGCGCTGTATTGCCGCAGCACCGCCGCTACGTGCGCCGCCGGGGCTTCTTCCTGCGCAATGCCGCGGTACCAATCGGGGCTGAGCTTGGGGTTGCGCACCAGCTGCTCGGCGGGGCTGGGCGCGGCGGGTTGGGGGGCATCGAGGCTACGGCGCGTCAGCGCATTGAGCTGCGCAAGGGGCAGGCGTAGCGCGGCTACCTCGGGGCTGATGCCGCCGTGCACGAACAGCGTGGGGCCGATGCGCTCCACCACGTTTTTGGAGCGCAGCCAGCGGCCCAGCTCGGTATCGGGGGCGTACCAGCGGGCGTAGTCGAGGCCCAGCGAATCGGCGTTGTGGCGGTACTTGCGGCGCAGGTACTTGTGGTGGCCCGTGAGGTTCATTACCTCGTGGTTGCCCAAAATGAAGTGGACCTTGCCACCGGCTTGCGCGGCCTCGTGCTCCAGCTTGTACAGCAGCCACAGGCACTCGGTAACCTGCAGGCCGCGGTCGAACATATCGCCCACAAACACCAGGTGGCCGGTGCCAAAACGCCAGCGGGTTTGCGCATCCATCACGCCGGCGCCCTGCAGCAACTGTTGCAAGCCCCGGAAGTTGCCTTCGATGTCCGACAGCACCAGCATGCGGGCGGGCGCGGGGTACTCGGCCGGCTCGACGGCCGGAAACGGGTGCCGCGGAAACCGGAACGTAAGGCCGGTTTCCTGCACAAAGCAGCTAAGCGAATCGGTGGCGCGGCGGAGCGTATCGGTTTGCAGCGCATGGCCTAGGTGGCCGGGCACGATGCGGCGGCTGAGGGCCGTGCCATCGGGCAGGTACTGCACCACCGGCCCGTCGGGCGAAAAGCCCGAGTTGTCGGGAATCGGGCGTTTGATGGAGAAACCGGGGAAAAAGTAAACGCGGTCGATAACGGCTTGCGAGGCCAGCGCGAGCCCGCCGGCCAGGTACAGGAAATAAGCCGCAGCCAGCGCAAGCAGCGCACGTTTGGGTTTAAAGGCCATTCAGGTAACGTATCGGTATAGATAAGGAGCTTGGCTGCGAGATAAGCATAAATGCGGCAAGTGCGCGGCCCCGCCTCGGCGCAAGCCTTAGCCAGAACCGATCAGCCGGGCGTGTGCATAAGCGCCTCCGCCCGCTACCTTCGTGCCACGCATTATGTGGAAACGCGCCAACCTCCGCCGCCTCATGCTGGCCATTGTGTTGTCGGTGCTCAGTTTGGGCATTGGCATGGCGGGCTTCATGTACATCGAGCAGTACAACTGGCTCGAGGCGTTTTACATGACCATCATCACCATCTCCACCACGGGTTTCGGGGAGGTGCGGCCGCTTTCCGATGCCGGCCGGCTGTTCGTGTCGGGCTACATCATGTACAACCTGCTGATGGTGGCGTACCTGGTGTCGGTGCTGACGCAGTATTTGTTTGATGGCGAGCTGCGCAACTTGTTCAAGATGTTTATGACCGATCAGGAAATCCGCGCTTTTCAGGACCACGTGATTGTGTGCGGCTTTGGGCGCAACGGCAGCAAGGCGTTTCATGAGCTGCGCGCCAGCGGGGCCAAAGTGGTGGTGGTGGAGCAAAACCAGGAGCTGATGCGCCTCGCGGCCGAAACCCTGGGCGATAACGCCGTGCCCGTGGTGTTCGGCGACGCCACCCTCGACGAAACCCTGCGCCAAGCCGGCATCGAGCGGGCCCGCGCCCTTATTTCGGCCCTGCCCAAGGATGCCGACAACGTGTTCGTTACGCTTACGGCCCGCGAGCTGAACCCGCGCCTGAAAATCATTTCGCGGGCTTCGCTGAAAACCTCCGAAAGCAAGCTGATGCGCGCCGGCGCCGACTCGGTGGTGATGCCCGACGAGATTGGCGGCTCGCACATGGCCAACCTGGTGATGCGCCCCGAGGTCATTCGCTTCCTCGACATGATCAACGGCTTGGGCCCGAACCGCCTGCGCCTGGAGGAGCTGACGTTTACCGACTTACGGCATGAGCTGCGCGGCCGCTCCATCCGCGAGCTGGACATCCGCTCGCGCACCGGCGCCACCGTTATCGGCCTGAAAGACGCCGCCGGGCATTTCCTCGTCAGCCCCAGCGCCGACACGCGCCCCGGCCCCGGCGACGTGCTGCTGCTGCTCGGCACCGACGAGCAAATCCGGCGCTCCGTTATTGAGTACCGCGGGTAAGCGGCGCGGTGCCGGTGGCGGCATTGGCTGGCCTCTGGAATAATGCCGGAGGCCCGTTGCGCGTTATCAGCCGTGTTTTCGGAAATGGTTGCCTAGGTAGGGCGTGGCGCATTCGTTCGCTTGGGCTCGTTACCTTTGGCATCTGAACAGCTGTGCCTAGTCTTGAATATCCTGCAAATCTGTCCGCGAGTGCCCTTTCCGCCTACCGATGGCGGCGCCATTGCCATGTACGACGTGGCGGCGGGCCTAACGCGGGCGGGGCACCGCGTAACGGTGCTGGCAGCCAACACCCCCAAGCATCACCAGTCCGATAACGTGCTGGCGCACCTAGGGCCCAACGTGCGCCTGGTAACGGTGGACGTGGACACGCGCCTGTCGCCGTTTGCGGCGCTGCGCAACCTGCTGTTCAGCCGCAAGCCCTACAACGTGGAGCGGTTTATTTCGCCCGATCTGGAAGCGCGTCTGGCGGAGCTGCTGCAGCAGGAGGTGTTTGATGTGGTGCAGATCGAAGGCACGTTCGTGTCGTGGTACGTGGAGGCCGTGCGGCGCGTGGCGCCGCAGGTGCCGGTGGTGCTCCGGGCCCACAACGTGGAGCACGAAATCTGGCACCAGCTGGCCGCCAACGAGCGTTCGACGCTGAAGGCCGGCTACCTGCGCCACCTGGCCCGCCGCCTGCGCCGCTTCGAGCAAAACTACCTGCCGCGCTTTTCGGCCATTGCCTCCATCACCGAGCCCGACCGCCAGCGCCTGCTGCAGCTGGGCTGCCCCGAGCCGGTGGTGTTTGTGCCCGCGGGCGTAAACCTGTTGCGCCTTAACCCCGATGCCAGCCTGCAGCCCCAGCCCAAAACCCTGTTCTTCCTGGGTTCGCTCGATTGGATGCCCAACCAGGAGGGGCTGCTGTGGTTTCTGGAGCAGGTGTGGCCCGAGGTGCAGCGCCGCTACCCCGCGCTGCAGCTGCACGTGGCCGGCAAAAACGCCCCCGAGCCGCTGATGCGCCGGCAGCTGCCGGGCGTGCACATGCGCGGCTTCGTGGAGTCGGCCCCGCAGTTTATGCAAGCGCACGAGCTGATGATTGTGCCGCTGCTGTCGGGCGGCGGCATGCGCGTGAAAATCATCGAGGGCATGGCCATGGGCAAGTGCATCCTGAGCACCGCCCTAGGTGCCGAGGGCATTGCCTGCCAGCCCGAGCACGACATTGTGCTGGCCGATACGCCCGCGCAGTGGATTGAGGCCATCGGCCGCTACGCCGAGGGCAGCCTCGACCACCAGCGCATCGGGGCCGAAGCCCGCCGCACCGCCACCACCATTTACGACAACGACCGCGTGGTGCAGCGCTTTGTGGAGCTGTACCAACGCGTGCTGGCGCCCGCCACCCCCCTGGCATGAACCTAGCCCTGGCCATCCTGTTGTGGGTGAGCATTGTGCTGGTAGCGCACACCTACGTGCTGTTTCCGGTGTTGCTGAGCCGCCTGGCCCGGGGCCGCAGGCAAAACCAGCAAGTGTATGCGCCGCAAAGTGCTGAACTGCCGGCGGTGGATGTGCTGCTGGCCGTGCACAACGAGGAGCAAGTAATTGAGGAAAAAATCCGCAGCACTTTCCGTACCACGTACCCGCTCGATCGGCTTACGTTCTTCATCGGCTCCGATTGCTCCTCCGACGGCACCAACGCCCTAGTAACCAAGCTGCAGGCCGAGTTTCCGCAGTTGCGCTTCGAGGCCTACACGCAGCGGCAGGGCAAGCCCGGTGTAATTGATGCGTTGTCGCGGCAGGCCACCGCCCCGGTGCTGGTGCTAACCGATGCCAACGTGTTTTTTGCACCCGATACGCTGTACCACCTCGTCAAGCACTTCCAAAACCCGCGAATCGGGCTGGTGGGCGGCAACATCATCAACCCCGAGCACCGGGCCGAGGGCATTTCGGGCCAGGAAAAAGCCTACCTCGAGCGCGAAAACCTGATTAAATACCAGGAGGGCGTAGTGTGGGGCGGCATGATGGGCGCGTTCGGCGGCTGTTTTGCCGTGCGCCGCGCCTGCTACCACCCCGCGCCGCAGGCTTTCCTGGTCGATGACTTCTACATTACCATGGCCGTGCTGCGCGATGGGTACCAGGCCATTAACGAGCTGGAGGCGGTGTGCTACGAGGACGTATCGGACCACCTGCCCGAGGAGTTCCGGCGCAAAGCCCGCATTGCGGCCGGCAACTTCCAGAACCTGCGCGCGTTTGCCGGCCTGCTGTGGCCGGTGTGGCGCGGCATTCCGTTCGCGTTCTGGTCGCATAAGGTACTGCGCTGGCTTACGCCGCTGCTGCTGCTGCTGGCCCTAGGTGCCAACGCGCTGCTGGTGGCGCGGGGCGCGCATTGGTTTTATGGCCTGATGCTGGCCGGCCAGCTGGCGCTGCCCTTGCTGCTGCTGCTCGATAAGGCCCTGAAGCAAGCGGGCGTGCACTTGCGGCTGTTGCGCTTCATCACGCACTTCTACAGCATGAACGCGGCGCTGGCCCTGGGTTTCTGGCGCTACGTGCGCGGCATTCGGACAACGGTGTGGCAGCCCACGCAGCGCTTTCAGCAGGCGAGGTAGGGCAGGGCTTTGCGGCTGATTTTCGGCGCGTAGCCTTGGTCGGGCCCGCGTCCCTAGGTGCCCGGCCGCAACATAAGCCCGGGCACCTAGGCCGCAGGGCGCAGTTTTCGGGAACCGAAACGCCCGCCCAAACGATGACAAAGGCGGCGCCTGTGTAACTTCGCCCGGCCGCTGATGGTTGTCAGCCCGAAAACCACTTCCGACCGGTTCCCCGGGGCCGGCCGCTCATATCCTGCAAGCCATGCTTGACCCCATCGAAGACGCCATTGCCGACATCCGCGCCGGTAAAGTGGTAGTAGTTGTGGACGACGAAGACCGCGAGAATGAAGGCGACTTTATTTGCGCAGCCCGTTGCGCCACGCCCGAAGTCATCAACTTTATGGCCACCCACGGCCGCGGCCTGGTGTGTGCCCCGCTAATTGAAGACCGTTGCGAGGAGCTGGGGCTGGAGCTGATGGTAGGCCGCAACACGGCGCTGCACGCCACGCCCTTCACGGTATCCGTGGATTTGCTGAAAAACGGCGTAACCACCGGCATTTCGGCCTCCGACCGCAGCAAAACCATCCTGGCCCTCATCGACCCCGACACCAAGCCCGAGGAGCTGGGCAAGCCGGGGCACATTTTTCCGCTGAAAGCCCGCAAAGAAGGCGTGCTGCGCCGCGCCGGCCACACCGAAGCCGCCATCGACCTGGCCCGCCTGGCGGGTTTCGAGCCGGCCGGGGTGCTGGTGGAAATCCTGAAGGAGGACGGCGAAATGGCCCGCCTGGCCGAGCTGCGCGAAATTGCCAACCGCTGGGGGCTGAAGCTGATTTCGGTGCAAGACCTGATTCAGTACCGCCTCAAGCAGGAAAGCCTCATCGACCGCGAAATTTCGGTGAAGATGCCCACCCAGTGGGGCGACTTCGACCTGATTGCCTACACCCAGCGCAGCACCGGCGCCCAGCACCTGGCCCTGGTAAAAGGCGACATTTCGGGCGACGAGCCGGTGCTCGTGCGCGTGCACTCCTCGTGCGTAACCGGCGACATCTTCGGCTCGTGCCGCTGCGACTGCGGCCCGCAGCTGCACCACGCCATGGAGCAGATTGAGCGCGAAGGCCGCGGCGTGTTGCTGTACATGAACCAGGAGGGCCGCGGCATTGGCTTGCTCAACAAGCTGCGCGCCTACAAGCTGCAGGAGCAAGGCCGCGACACCGTGGAGGCCAACCTGGAGCTGGGCTTCGGCATGGATGAGCGTGACTACGGCGTGGGCGCCCAAATCCTGCGCGACCTGGGCCTGCACAAGCTGCACCTGCTCACCAACAACCCCCGCAAGCGCACCGGCCTCATCGGCTACGGCCTCGAAATCGTGGACACGGTGGCCATTGAAGTAACGCCCAACGAACACAACGAGCGGTACCTGACCACCAAGCGCGACAAGCTGGGCCATACCATCCTGACCAAGGACCGCGGCCCGCACCCGGCCCAGGCGGCCGCCGAAGCGCTGCCGGCCGAGTAATTCCATATCCAACTCACCCCAGCGCGGGTAGGCGGAGCGTTTTCTTTGTTGTATATTAATACTGCTATGAAAACGCTCCGCCTACCCGCGCGCCTTTTGGGGGTGCTCTGTTTAGCTGGCTGGTTGGCTGCGCCCCGTGCCCTAGGTCAGCGCAACCTGGTGCAGCAGTTTGATGCCGCTACGGTAGTGCTTACCTCCGGCGACACTTTGCGCGGCCCCGCCGCCCTGCACACCGACCGCGACGTGCTGCTGATGAGTATGCCCGACAACTCGGTACGCACGGTGGCGGCGCTGGCCGTAACCAGCTTTGCTACCCGCGGCGAGCAAGCCCAGCCGGCTAACTACTTCGATCAGTACTACGACTTTTACGACGCCCGGCGCGGGTATTTCTACGGCAACCCGGGCTGGGGGCCACTGCCCGTGCAAGCCCGCCACCAACGGCCCGATACGGCCCGGGTACGGGTGTTCCGGACCTTCCGCTGGAACCGCGGCAACGATTACTCCGATTTCCGTTCGCCGGCCTTTTTCGAGCAGCTGAGCCGCGGCCCGGTGCTGCTCCTGCGCCGCGAGTCCCTCATCGAACGCCCCGTTTCCGCCGCCGACCCCATGTTTCGGCCCTACTACGCTTACGCGCCCATAGCGGCGTTGCCGCGGGGCACCATGGGCTACTACACCACCATCCGCGACCAGTTTTTCCTGGGCACGCCCGAGGGTAACGTGGTGATGCTGCGCAACCCCCGGCGCGATTTGCTGGCCTATTTTCGGCCCGAAGCCGACCGCATCGAGCGTTACGCCAAACAACACCGCCTCAGCTTTAGCGAGGCCCACGAGCTGGCGTTTATCGTGAACTACGCCAACTCGCTGCGCCACCCGGCGCCCTAGGTGACGAGCGTTTAACTCCGGATGAGCAGCTGCGGCGGGCCCATTAGCGAAACCAATGCGGTACGCATGGCACTATTGTTGAGCTTAGTTTAATTACGTTTTTACCTTCAATACCTCAATACTAAGCTCGCTTATGCGTCAAACGTTTACTTTTCTATTGCTTAGCGGGTTGGCTTTATGCAGCGCCAGGGTTTGTGCCCAAACGCAGCTGATTCAGCACTTTGCCGGCTCAACGGTTATCACCACCACTGGCGACACCCTGCGCGGGCCACTGGTGCTGCACGTTGATAAAAACGTGCTGATGGTAACCATGCCGGACGGGGCCATCAAAACCTTTCCAGCTTCGTCAATAGCGGTGTTTGCCGTAAAAGGTAGCCTGTCGCATTACAATGCTGATCCTCAATCCAAGCAGCTTAACCGGCAGATGCGTGGCGGCTCGCCTTGGGAAATGACGGCCGATCATCCGGCATTCATTCCCAAACACCACATAGGTAAGTTTGATACAACCGAAGTTCGCGTTTACCGGACGTATTTGTGGCAGAAAAAGCGGGCATACACGCGGCCAACGCCGGTCTTTTTCGAAGAACTGGTAACCGGCCCTGTTAGCCTGTTGCAACGCGAGATGTTGGTGTTGGGCAACCCGAATGGCCTTTACTCCGTCGCGCGTGCCAAGATGCCGATGGCCGGCGAAACCAGGCCGAAATTGTACCTGTACACCAAGGATAAATTTGTGCAGCTGGTGCACCCCAAAAGTCAACTAAAAAAACACTACGGCCAGCAGGCCAAGCAATTGATTCAGTACGCCCGGGCAAACAACCTCACTTTTGTATTCCCGCACCACCTAGCGCAGATCATTGCCTATTCGAACTCGCTGGCGGCAAGCGCCAAAAACGAATAGCCGGGCACAAACGGCTTCGTTGCCTGCTCCAAACACAAAGCCCTAGGTGAACAACCTAGGGCTTTGTGTTTGGGGTTACTTGCTGTTGCACCCGCACGACCAACGCTGCGGGCCTTTATCGGTGCTGAACTCGATGTTCAGCTGCGACACTTTCTCGCCCGGCGCGAAGGTGGTTTTGGGCTTGCCGGCTTCGGCGAAGTAGCCGGTAATCCAGATGAGCTGGCGAGTTTGGGCGTTGTAGGTGTAGCGGCCGCTGGCGCTGCCATCGAGGTAGCGGTAGGTACCGTTGGCATTCAGCTCGAACGCGCCTTTGGGTACGGAGGTAAAGCGTTGGCTGGCGGCGTCCCAGTTGTCGAAAGAGCAGGTATACACGCCGTACACCAGCGGCGCGGCGGCCACGGGCGCGCTGAAGGCGGTGTTTCTGGCCGCGGCTTCGGCCTCGGCGCGGGCGCGGAGGGCGGCGGCCGCACGTGCGCGCACGGCCGCCGCCTCGGCCTCGGCCTTGCTGCGGGCACCATCGGCGCCTTTTTCGCGGGTGTCAATCAGGGCCAGGTACTCGGTAGCGCGGGGTTTCAGGCCGGCGTCGAGCTCGGTAGCTTTGGCCAGGGCGGTGCGGGCTTCGGCATAGCGGCCCAGCTCGGTGTAGCACTGGCCCAGGAGCAGCTGCGCCTCGGCATGGTTGGGTGCGCTGCGGCTTACGGCCTCGAAGCGGCGGGCGGCGTTGTCGAAGTTTTTGGCAGCAAATAATTCGCGGCCTGCTTTCAGGTCGGCCTCGGGCGTGCCGGGGGCCTGCGCAGCCGCTGCGAGCGAAACAGTGAGCAAGGTGCCCGTGAGTAAAGCTGCTAAACGCATACCAGCAAGAAGGAAAAAGTGAGGCCGTAAAGGTAGGGGCTAAAGGTCGCGGGTGCGCAGTAAATATGCCCCCAGCAGCCAGCAAAGCCCCACATAACCGAGGGCAACTACCGCTGCCTGCGCCGGAGGCAAAGCGCCCGTGGGCCCAAGCATGGTATCGAGGGCTTGCGCAAACGGCGAGGGCGTGAGCATATCCAGCGCCTTAATGGGCAGAAAGCGGTCGATGGCATCGGGCAAAAAGTATCGGATAAGCCGCTCCACCACCCACACGTACAGCAGCAGCGCCACAATTGCCGGCGTGCTTTTGCGGATAAGCAAGGCCAGCAAAGCCGCAATCGAAAGGTAGCCCAGTAGCTGGATGGCGTAGAGCGCCAAGGGCTCGGCCGCGCCCACCAACACGTTGGCCATAGTGGCATCGGGGTTGCGCGTGAGGCCGAAAAACACGCCCGCACCGAGTACCGAAAGCATACCCCACAGCGTGAGCAGCAGGGCTACCAGCAGCTTATCGAGCAGTAACTGCCCGCGCGACGTGCCATCGATAAGCTGCTGCCGGAAGGTGCGGTACTGAAACTCGTCGGTTATCAGCATAATCAGCAAAAAGGCCGGCAACAAGGAGAAGTAGCCGGCTATGTAGGCCAGCTTGGCCCACATGCCGGGCAAGGCGTACAGGGCGGCACCTAGGGTTTGGCCGTTTACCATAACGCCGCCCGCGCCGGCCACGGTGGCGGCCAGCAAAGCGCTGAACAGCAACAAAATAACCCACGCCGTGCGGTAGGGCAGCAGCTTGCGAAGTTCGGTTCGGAGCATAAAAAGCAAGGCCGGGTTAGGATTTCTGGATGATCTGCAGGAACTCGGCTTCGAGGCTGCGGCGCTCGGTGCTGAGGTGGGCCAGCACCAGGCCTTGCGTAAAGAGCGCCTGGTTGAGGTCGGCGGCGGAGTAGCCGTTGGCAAGGGCAAGGCTGCAGGCGCCGTTGGGCAGGGTTTGCACATCGTGCACAAAGGGCAGGCTGGCCAGGGCTTGGGCCAAGGCTCCGGACGCGGCCTCGGCACCTAAGCGCAGGTGCACGCGGTCGGTAGCGGCCAGGATATTGCCCACCGGGCCCGAGGCACGTAGCTGGCCTTGGTGCATCACGCCTACGTGGGTACACACTTTTTGCACCTCATCGAGCAAGTGGCTGGCCAGGATAATGGTTTTGCCCTCGGCGGCCAGGCGCAGGATAAGCGCGCGTACATCGGCAATGCCCTGCGGATCGAGGCCGTTGGTGGGCTCGTCGAGCACCAGCACCTCGGGGTGGCCTAGCAATGCCGAGGCCAAAGCCAGGCGCTGTTTCATGCCCAGCGAAAACCCGCGCACCGGCTCGTGCTGGCGGTTGGCCAGCTCCACGGTTTCCAGCGCTGCCTGAATGGCTGCCGCACCGGCTCGCTTGATATCGGCGGCGATTTGCAGGTTTTGCCGGGCGCTCAGGTACGGGAAAAAGTTAGGTGTTTCGAGCAGCGCCCCCACGCGCCGGCGGGCTGCCGCCGTGGGTGCCTGCCCAAACCAGCTTACGGTGCCAGCCGAGGCATGCAGCACACCTAGGGCAATGCCCAGGGTAGTGGTTTTGCCGCTGCCGTTGGGCCCGAGCAAGCCAAAAACGCTGCCCCGCGGTACGGCCAGCGTTAGATCGTGCAGGGCTTTGGTGCGGCCGTAATGCTTGGAGAGGTGCTGCAAGTCGAGAACAGATTCGGCAACCACTGGCGGGGAATTGAGGTGATGGGAATTATATGGCGGTGCTCGGCGCCAAACGCGGCAGTGCGGTACCGCGCTGTTTTGCATGGCCGGCTGCTTCGGGCGCACCACGCTTAGCGCTGCACGCGGTTACTCCACGGGCAGGCTGCCGCCCTGCCAACGGGCCACGGGGTAGCGCAGGTGGGTGGGCTCGTAATTGGCGGACTGGCGGTATACCCAGTCGAGCTGCGCGGCCGCACTTTGGGCAAACGCCGGATCGGCTTTTTTGCGGGCTTCCAGCTGCTGGCGCAGCTCGGGCTTTTGGCGCAGCAGCTCGGCGGCTACATCCTCAAACACATAGTCGGAGAAGTACTCCTTCTGCTGCAGAATGCTGTCGAAGAAGCCCCACGCGAAGTACGAGTCGGTGGCTTGCGGCTCCAGGGTTTCCACGGCCAGGCGGTTCTGGGGCTGGTTCAGCCACACCACGTAGTCGCCGCGGCGGAAGGCTACGCTGCGCTGCGCGGGCCGCACGCGCACCTGGTTGTGCACGTAGTGGCCCTCGTAGGGGCGCTGACCGGTTTTATAATCCTCAATAAAGTACACCTCCGTGGTAAGGGTGGTGTCGCGGGTGAGGCGCTGCAACTGCAGGCCGCCGCGTTGGAGCCGCTCAATTACTTCGCCCCAGGCCTGCGGCACCAGGTAGGCCCTAGGTGCCGTGGCTTGCACCGTGGGGCGGAAGGTGTTGTAGTAAGGTATGGCCTTCGTGAACGGGGCTTTGCGGTCGTAGTACAAGCGGGGCTGGCCGCTTACCTCGCTGGGCTTGGTTTTGCCTTCGTAACCCCGGAAGCTGAGGGTTTCGGCCTGGGTAGTATCGAGCTGCCAGGCCAGGGCAAACTGCCGTTGCGCGGCGGTTTGGCGGTCGGCTTCGGCGCGGGCCGTGGCAATGGCGGCCGCATCGGTGTTTACCTGGCCGAGCAGCACCTGCAGAAAGTCGTACGTGGCCTGCACGCGCGGCTTGTAGGCCTTCAGCATGTGGGTTTCGGTAACGAAACCAACCGTGTTGAAAAGCGTGGCGTAGCCGGTGGAGTAGCGCGGTGTTTCCAGGAAGCCCTGCAAGCCGCGGGCATCGGGCGTGCGGCCTTCAAAGTCGACGTAGGGCGTGAGGGGCCACTTTTTCTTTTCCATGCCGCCGTACAGCGCGGGCAACAGGCGCTTGGTCAGGTACTCGCTCAGGGCCGGGTGCAGCTTGTCTTTCTGCGTGGCAATCAGCGTCATGGTGTACTGATAGTCGGCGCCGTTGGAGGTGTGGGTGTCCACGAACACCTCGGGCTGCCATTTCCGGAACAGCTCGGCAAACGTGCGGGCATTGCGCGAATCCTGCTTGATGTAGTCGCGGTTCAGATCGAGGTTGCGGGCATTGCCCCGGAAACCGTACTCCCTAGGTCCGTTTTGGTTGGCCCGGGTGGTGGAGTTGCGGCTGAGCGCGCCATCGACGTTGTAGATGGGAATGATGACCACCGTTACGTTTCGCAGCAGCGGGCGCAGCTTTTTCAGCTGCACCAGGTCGCGGGCCAGCATCATGGAGGCATCAATGCCCTCCGGCTCGCCCGGGTGAATGCCGTTCTGGATGAGCAGCACGCGCCGGTTTTTCTGGCGGGTGCTGGCGGGGTCGGCGTCGCCGTCGGCCGAAATCACCACCTCGTGCAGGGGCAGGCCCACGTCGGTCGAGCCGGTTTCGCGCACCTTTATTTCGGGGTAAGCCGCGGCCAGCCGCTGGTAGTAGGCAATGCACTCGGCGTAGGTAGCGGTGGTGTTGCCGTCGCCTTTTTCGAAAGGCGTACGCCAGTCGGGTTTGGGGTCGGCAGCAGGGGAGGAGGCCAGCAGGCCCGCGGCCAGGAGCAGCGTGGTGAGCATGGAGCAGTGGAGGTTGGAAGCGGCAAGATGCCAAGGTTGCAGCAAACCAGCGGCCGCGCGCAGCCCTAGGTAGGCCATGGCCGGGCAGAAGCCGGGAGGCGTCAAAAACAAAGCCCACGCTAGGCGCAGGCTTTGGCTTTAGTTATAACCTTAGTAGTAAACTGTTTGCTGGGCAGGAGCTGAAGCTTTAGTACAGGCGGCGGCGCGGCGGAAACAGCATCTGATCGGCGCTGTATTTGCCCGGCCCGATCAGCAGCAGCCCCAGAAACACGATGCCCGACTCCACGGCGTGCGAGTAGCCGGCGAAGCCCTCGCCCATAGCAATGTGCGAGAAAGCGGCCACCACCATCGTGAGCAGCAGCATTGCGCACGCCACCCGAAACAACAGCCCCAGCGCCAGCAGCTGCCCGCCGATGGTTTCGGCTACGGCGGCAGCAAAGCCCCAGGCGGCGGGGGCCACGGTAATGCCAAAGTGTTTCATGGCGCTGCCCACGGCAACCCATTTTTCGGGGCCGCCCATCAGCTTGGGGTAGCCATGCAGGGTGAACATTACGCCCAGGCCAACGCGCAGGATCAGCAGGCCTATATCGGCGTAGCGGTAACGGTTTTCGAACAGCGGCATCAGGTGAAAAAAGCGGTGTGGTAAACGCCCGGCGCTGCCCGACTGTGCGTGCTTCTGGCAGGGCCTTCGCCGCCAAAGTACATAATCGTTTGCTGATTCTCACGCCCAGGCCTAGCACCCTAGCGGAAAAGTATAACCCCAACGATTGGCGTGGCGGGCGGAATGTCTTCTTTGCGCAATTGGCCCGTGGCGGGCAGGTTGCGGGCGTCGAGCACCCAGCTGGCGTTCAGCCGCTCCGAAACGGCCACCACGCCCGCTTCCGTCCGCTCGATCGTCTGGATGCCGTAGGCCCGGCGGGCTTCGCCGTAGGTGCCGCCCACGCCAATGGCCTCGGCGGTGCGGTAGCGCGCGTCGCGCACCTGCACGCGCCACAGGCGGTAGCCTTCCTCGTCGTCGCCCACCATTTCGAGCAGCAGCGGGGCACTACCGGCCGGGGTGCCGGCAGCGCGGTATTCGTACACCGGGTAGGTAATGCCCTCGAGCGTGCGGGTGGTTTTGTGCAGGCTGCTGCCGGGTACAGCTGCCAGCAAAGCGCCCTCTTTCATGTTCAGGCGCAAGGGGCCTACGTAGCCGCGCCGAATCAGAAAGGCGCTGTCGGTGGGGGCGGTGTTGGGCCGAATGGCAGCAGAAGCGACGGCCGAATCCGAGGCAGGGCTTGGGGTAGGTTGTTGGGCGGGGGCAGCGGTTTGTTGGGTGGTGGGTTGGCGGTCGGGCTGGCAGGCGGCGAGCAACAGCGCTGCCGTCGCCAAGGTGGAGGTACGTAGCATGCCGCAAACCTACGTAACCGAGCGAGTTTGGCTGCCTGCAGCTCCCCTTGGCGCCGGCACCTAGGCGCTTAATAAAGCCGTAACCAGGCGGTATGGTAGCCGCGCCTACCTTTGCCGCCGTATTTAGTGCCGACCAACCAAGCTTTTGCCGTGAGTAACGCTGCCCCTTCCATACCGCTTATTCTGATTTCCAACGACGACAGCATTGCGGCGCCGGGCATTGCCGTGCTGGTGCGCGTGATGCAGCGCCTGGGCGAAGTGGTGGTGGTGGCGCCGTCTTCGCCGCAATCGGGCATGGGCCACGCCATTACGCTGGCCGAGCCGCTGCGCCTCGACCGCAGCCACCTCTTCGCAGGGCTGGAGGCGTACACTTGCTCGGGCACGCCCGCCGACTGCGTAAAAATTGCCAAACACATGGTGCTGAAGGACCGCCGCCCCGACCTCGTAGTATCGGGCGTGAACCACGGCTCGAACGCCTCGGTGAACGTAATTTACTCCGGAACCATGTCGGCGGCTATTGAAGCGGCCATTGAAGGCCTGCCGGCTATCGGCTTCTCGTTGTGCGACTTTTCGCACCAGGCCGACTTCTCGCACGCCGAGCCCTGGATTGAGCACATTGCCCGCGAGGCCCTGGCCAAAGGCATTCCGGCGGGTACGGCCCTGAACGTAAACATTCCCAAAAAATCGGACGACCCGATTGTGGGTGCCCGCCTGTGCCGGCAAGCCAAAGCCAAGTGGCAGGAGGAGTTCGACACCCGCCAGGACCCCTACAACCGGCCGTACTACTGGGTACTGGGCAACTTCCTGAACGAAGACCACGGCGAGGACACCGACGAGTGGGCACTGGCCCACAACTACATCAGCATTGTGCCCTGCCAGTTCGACCTGACGGCCCACCACCACCTGCAAAGCCTGCACGCCGCCTGGCAAATGCAGCTGCCGGGCCGCCCCACGCCGGCCGAGCCTGCCCAGCCGCACCCCGTAAGCCCCGGCGACTACGGCCCCGCCAACCCGCAGGGCTAATGGGCACCTAGGGCCACGGGCCCCCTTTACGCTACACGCGCTTGCTCCCGAGGCAGGCGCGTGTTTTGGTTTGGCGCGGGCAGTAGCCCGGGCGTGTAGTTGCCGATGCCCGCCTGGCTTCTATCTTCAGCCCGGCATTTGGTGCCATTTCACCTTCCCATTCTCCCATCAGTCACTGCACATGTTCCACCGCGGCATATTCACGTTTTTTAGCTTGCTGCTGCTGAGCCTTACCGGTTACGCCCAGCAGGTTTTTTCGAAGCAAGAGCCCTTTGCGCATACCTATTCCATTGTGGCCCGCGACCCCAAAACCGGCGACCTGGCCGTGGCGGTGCAAAGCCACTGGTTTTCGGTGGGCACAGCTGTGTCGTGGGCCGAGGCCGGGGTAGGCGCCGTGGCCACGCAGTCGTTCACCAACAAGTCGTTTGGCATGCGCGGGTTGGCCTTGCTGAAAAGCGGCAAAACGGCCCAGCAAGCCCTCGACGAACTGCTTTCGACCGATGAAGGCCGCGACGTGCGCCAGGTAGCCATCGTCGATAACAAAGGCAACGTGGCCACGCACACCGGCAAAAAATGCGTTGATATGGCCGGCCACCAGCAGGGCAAGCAATTTTCGGTGCAGGCCAACATGATGCTCTCCGACAAAGTATGGCCGGCCATGGCCAAGGCTTTTGAGCAGAGCGAAGGCCAGCCGCTGGCCGAGCGGATGCTGGCCGCCCTGGATGCCGCCCAGGCGCAAGGCGGCGACATTCGGGGCCGGCAATCGGCGGCTTTGCTGGTGGTGCGCGGCCAGGCCAGCCAAACGCCCTGGGACGACCGCCTCGTGGATTTGCGCGTCGACGACAACCCCGAGCCGCTGAAAGAGCTGCGCCGCCTGCTGAGGCTGCAACGGGCCTACGACCACATGAACGCCGGCGACCTGGCCGTGGAAAAAAACGACATGCCTACGGCCGTGCGCGAGTACCAAACCGCCGAGCAGGCCTTTCCGCAGAACCTCGAAATGCGCTACTGGCACGCCATTACCCTGGCCAACAAAGGCCAGGTAGCCGAAGCCAAAAAGATGCTGCAGCCCATCTTTAAGCAAGATGCCAACTGGCGCACCCTCACCGAGCGCCTGCCCAAAGTAGGCCTGCTGACAGTGTCGGCGCAGGAACTGCAGCAAATTTTGCGCTTGAAATGATGCGTCCTGGCCCAGGCGGCTGCGTCTGTTGAGTTCCATACCCCAAAAAAACTGACCGCTATGTTTTCTGCGCTCCGCACCATGTGCCTGTTGCCGCTGCTGTTTGGCACCGTAGCCTCTACGGCCCCCGAGCCCGCCAAACCCAAAATTACCACCGTGTACGTGGTGCGCCACGCCGAAAAAGCCACCGAGCAAAACCCCCAAGACCCGCCCCTGACGCCCGCCGGCCAGGCCCGCGCCCGGGCTCTGGCCGAGGTGCTGCGCAAGGCGCCCATCGTGGCGGTGTACTCCACCAACACCCGCCGCACCAAGGATACTGCCACGCCGCTGGCCGAGGCTAAAAAGCGCACCATCGAGCCCTACGAAGGCAACGCGCCCGGTTTAGCCGCTTTGGCCGCCCGCATCCGGCAAACGCCGCAAGGCAAGGCCGTGCTGGTGGTGGGGCACTCCAATACCATTCTGGAAACCGTGGAGGCCCTAGGTGCGCCGCGCCCCGTACCCACCATCGGCGACGATGAGTTCAGCTACCTGCTGGAGGTGAAGCTGCCCGCCAGCGGCGGCCCGGCCACGGCCACGGCCCGGCACTATGGCGGCGGCAAGTAGGCACCGGGGCACCTAGGGAAAGCCTGCCGAACCATAGCATGTGCAGAGGCCGCGAATCAGACCAACTGATTCGCGGCCTTTCCATTTTTAGGTGATTTAGCTTGGGCGAAGAGCCGTTGCCCCAAGGCAGCCGAAAGCCAATGTGCTGTCTGTCTGGCAAGAATATTTCCGGGCTGAGATATGTCATGCCCGGGGCTGATATCCATCATGGAGTAAGCTGGGCGGGGGCTGCACCTTTGGGGCATACCTGAAACCAGGAATTACCCCGCCATGGACACCATCGTTGTTCTTACCGATTTGTCGCCGGCCGCCGAGCAGGCCCGCCGTTATGCCGCCCAGGTTGCTGCCCCGCTGGGCGCCCGCGTAGTGTTGCTACACCTCAGCCAGGAGCTGACCCTGCCGAGCAACGCCACCGAAACCTCGGCCGAAATACGCCGCACGCTGCCCGCCAAACTGCAAGCCCTGGCCGACGAAATGCTGGTGCCCACCACCGCCGAGGTGGTAGAGGGCAACTTCGACGAAGACATCGATGCGATTATCGAGCGCTACAACCCCATGCTGCTGGTGCTGGGCCTCACGCAGGCCAACAGCTACTTTGAAGCGCTGCTCTCGAACCGCGCCCTGAACATGCTACGCTACGGGGCTTGCCCCGTGGTGCTGGTGCCCGCATCGGCGGCCCTTACGCCGCCCTATCGTGTGGTGCTGGCCGTTGATGGCGAGGCGTTTACCGTGCCCCAGGCAGCCGCAGCCGTGCTCGATGAGGTGTTTACCACCTGGGCCGTTAGCCCCACGGTGGTAAACACGGTTGGCTCGGCGGCCAAGGCCAGCATTGCGGCCTTGCAGCAGGTGCAGGCCAGCGGCTTGCTGCGCGGCGAGCAGCAGCTCAACTACCAGCAGCCCGTGGTAAAAGCACCCGAAGAAGGCATTTTGCGCGTGGTAGCCGAGCAGCGCGCCAACCTGCTGGTGATGATTGCCCGCCGGCGCAGCCTGTTGGGGCAGCTGTTCCACCGCAGCGTTACCTCGCGGGTGCTGCGCAGCACCAACGTGCCGGTGCTGCTGCTGCCCGGCGACGAGGTGCCCGTGGCCGCTGAGCCTAAAACCGCCGATACCTACTTCGTGCCGCTGGTATAATTTCAATGCGGTTTTGCAACGCGCCCGGCGCGGTACCCAACGGTTTGGTTGGGCGCCGCGCCGGGCGTTTATTTGCCGCCGCCGCTGCCACCGATTCAGCTGCGCAACTCCGGTGGTACAACGTGTGTCTGTGCCCGTGGCGCCCGGTTGGCGTTTCCATCCACAGTTTCCTCAATGCTCCACCGTTTTCTTACCGCGGCTACGACCATGCTGCTCACGGCCGGCCTGGCTGCGCCGGCAATGGCCCAAACCACCGATGCTAAAACCGATTCGGTTAACATCCGCAAAATTTACGACGAGGCCCTGCTGCGGGGCCAGAGCTACGAAAACCTGCGTTACCTCTGCACCCGTATCGGCAGCCGCCTAAGCGGTTCGCCGCAGGCCGAGCAAGCCGTGCAGTGGGGCAAGCAAACCATGGAGAAGCTGGGCTTCGACCGCGTGTACCTGCAGGAGGTGATGGTGCCCCACTGGGTGCGCGGCCCCAAGGAAAAGGGCAGTTTTAAGGTCGGCAAAGGCAAAGCCCAAAGCGTAGCCGTGTGCGCCCTAGGTGGTTCGGTGGGCACCAAAGGCAAATTGAAGGCCGAGGTGGTAGAGGTACGCAGCCTGCAGGAGCTGCGCGACCTGCCCGCCGAAAAGGTAAAAGGCAAATTCGTGTTCTTCAACCGCCCGTTCGACGACCGGCTCATCGAGCCCGGTGCCGCCTACAGCGGCGCCGGCGACCAGCGCCGCAGCGGTGCCGTGGAGGCTGCCAAGCGCGGCGCGGTAGGGGCCCTGGTTCGCTCGCTCACCAGCGCCATCGACGACAACCCCCACACCGGCACCATGCGCTACGAAGAGGGTGTAACCCAGGTGCCGGCCGCGGCCCTGAGCACCCTGGCGGCCAACCGCCTGAGCGAGCAGCTGAAGCAGGAGCCCGGCCTGACATTTGAGCTGGAAATGGGCTGCCAAACCCTGCCCGACGTGAAATCCTACAACGTGGTGGGCGAAATCAAGGGCAGCAAGCAGCCCGATGAAATCATAACCGTGGGCGGCCACCTCGACTCCTGGGACCTGGCCCAGGGCGCCCACGACGACGGCACCGGCTGCGTGCAAAGCATCGAGGCTTTGCGCCTGCTGCTGGCCTCGGGCCTGAGGCCCGAGCGCACGGTGCGGGCGGTGCTCTTCATGAACGAGGAAAACGGCAACCGCGGCGGCATTAAGTACGCCGAACTGGCCAAAGCCGCCGGCGAAAAGCACTTAGCGGCCATTGAGTCGGATGGCGGCGGCTTTACCCCGCGCGGCTTTGGCCTCGAAACCAACAACACAGCCACTATTGCGCAAATGCAGAAGTGGAGCCCGCTGCTGCAGCCCTACAACGCGGGCAACCTGCAGCCCGGCCACGGCGGCACCGATATCGGCCCCCTGAAAGACCAGGCCAAGGTGCTGATCGGCTACGACTGCGACTCGCAGCGCTACTTCGACATCCACCACACCGCCGCCGATACCTTCGATAAGGTGCACAAGCGCGAGCTGGAGCTGGGCGGCGCGGCCATGGCCAGCATGATTTACCTGCTGAGCAAATACGGCCTGTAGTACCTAGGGCTGTAACCCCGAAGCCGGCGGCGTGCGTTGGAGTAGCTGTGAACGAACAGCCAACCTCCACTCGCACGCCGCCTTCGCTTTACCTGTTGGCTACCTTGCCGCCCGAGCCCGTGTTTTCGGAGGTGTGGGCCCTGAAGCAGGAAGTAAACCGCCGCACCGGCTCATGCAACGCCGTGCGCCTGCCGCCGCACATCACCCTGATTCCGCCTTTTCGGCTGGTGCCCGCCGAGTTCGAGCCGCAGGCACTGCCGGCGCTGGCCCGCTTTGCGGCCGCGCACGCCGCGGTGGAGGTGGGGCTGCACGATTTTGCCTGGTTTGGCAACCGCACCTTGTTTGTGCACGTGGCGGGGGCCGAGCCACTTAAGCACCTGCACGCCGAGCTGGTGCGCTACTGCAAGGCCGAGCTGCCCGCCATTCCGCACGAAAAGCGCCCCTTTACGCCCCACATGACGCTGGCCACCCGCGACTTGCCGCCCGAGCAAGTGCCCGCGCTAAAGCAGGACTTCGCCCAGCGCAGCTACGCGGCCACGTTCCCAGTAACCTCGCTGGTGCTGTTCCGCCACGATGGGCGGCAGTGGCAACCCGTGCAGGAGTTTCACCTAGGGCGCGAGTAGCGGCAGCTTGCCATCACTAAAAAAAACGCCGCGCACCCATTTGGGCACGCGGCGTTTTTGCTGAAGCCGCCTAGGTTAGTTCTGCTCCAGAATCTGGAACAGCTCGTCGAGCTTGGGCGTGAGAATGATTTCGGTGCGGCGGTTCAGGGATTTGTTTTGCGGGGTATCGTTTTGGGCTACCGGCACGTACTGCGAGCGGCCCGAGGGCGTAACCTGGCCCGGCGCCATGCCGGCTTCGGTGAGAATGCGCGTGATTTCGGTGGCGCGCAGCACGCTCAAATCCCAGTTGTCGCGAATGCCGGCGGTACCCTTCAGGATGGGCACGTTGTCGGTGTGGCCTTCCACGAGCACGTTCACGTCCTGGTTGCCTTTGAGGGCCGTTGCCAGCTTGCGCAGGGCTTCCTGGCCGCGCGGGTCTACCTTCGTCGAGCCCGATTTAAACAGCAGTTGCTCCGACAACGACACGTACACTTTGCCGTTGCGCAGGTTCACTTGCAAATCCTGGGCGTTGAACCCCAGGAGCGCATCGGCCACGCGCTTGCGCAAAGCCTGCACGGCGCGGTCTTTTTCGGCCAGTTTGGTTTGCAGCTCGGCCAGGCGCTGCTCGCGCTCCTTCAAATCGGCCGAAAGCTGCGTGTTTTCCTTTTCGGCGCCGCTCAGGGTTTCGTTGAGGCGGTTTACTTGCTGGCTGCGCGAAAGCAGACGTTGGCGCAGCTCTTCCTCGGAGCGGTTTTTTTCCTGCTCCAGGGCGTTCTTTTCGGCTTGCAGCTGGTCGCGCGAGCGGGTCAGCTCGGAGTTCTGGCTTTGCAGGGCCGAGTATTTTTTCTGCGAAACGCAGCCTGGAGTAAAGGCCAGCGCGGCTACCAAAGCGGTGGCCGGCAATAGGTTGCGAAGGGTGGTTTTCATGGTGCGGTGGGTTGATACCGGCGCGCAACCCGAGGGTTGCGCACTTGCCGCACCGTACGCAGCCTGCCCGGGCCAAGTTGTAGGTGCCCGGGTAGCAAGGCTTGCCCGTGGCCGCTATCTGCTGTATTTTTCGGGGCCCATTTACTGCTTTTCCGTTGCTGCTACTACCTCTGCTTCCTGCCCTGCTTTCTGCCGCATCAATGGGCTACCTGGGTGCAGCGGTTTCGGCCACGGCAGTACCGAAAGCCGTGCCGCCCCAGCCGACCAAGTATTGGGTGTTTCTGCGCGATAAGCACGGCGTCAATTTTAAGCCCGACGCGTACTTTACGCCCCAGGCCATGGAGCGCCGCCGCCGCCAGGGTTTGCCGCTGGCCGATACCTCCGATTTTCCGCTGCGCCCCGATTACCTGGGGCAGGTGCGGCAAGCCGTGGACTCGGTAGCCGGCACGAGCCGTTGGTTTAACGCGGTAGCCTGCTGGGCCAAACCCAGCCAGGTAGCCGCGCTGCGCCGCCTGCCGGGCGTGCGCGCCGTTGAGCCGATGACCGCGCAGGAACTGCTGCCCGCCGCGCACCGCGCTCCCAACCTTGCGCCCGCCACCGACGAGCTAACCGCTGCGGAGCGGCAGCTGGCCCACCGCCAAACCAGCTCCCTAGGTGCCGAGACCCTGCGCCGGGCCGGGCTCGATGGCAAAGGAATCCGCATTGCTATTCTGGATGTGGGCTTTACCGGCGCCAGCCGCCACCCCGGCCTGGCGCATCTGCAGGAGGGGCAGCGCGTGGTGGCCACCTACGATTTCATCAAAAAGGATGCGTTTGTGTACGGCGGCGGCATGCACGGCACCGAGGTGCTCTCGTGCCTGGCCGGCCGGCTGCCCGATGGTACGCCCCTGGGGCTGGCCCCGCAAGCCGAGTACCTGCTGGCCCGCACCGAGCGCACCGGCCGCGAAACCTTCGGCGAAGAGGAAGCCTGGCTGGCCGCGGCCGAGTGGGCCGACCGCAACGGCGCCGACATCCTGAACTCATCCCTAGGTTACACCGATACCCGCTACTTCCGGGAGCAAATGAACGGCCGCACCTCGCTGGTAGCGCGGGCTGCCGCCATGGCCGTGCGCAAAGGCATGCTGGTGGTATGCGCCGCCGGCAACGACGGCGACGACCCGCAGTGGCGCACCGTGGGCACCCCCGCCGACGTGGATTCGGTGCTGGCCGTGGGCGGAATTGATGCCGATACCTGGCTGGCTACCGAATACAGCTCGCGCGGGCCGGCCGCCGGCGGGCGCCGCAAGCCCAACGTAGCCGCTTTCGGCAGCGTGGTAGCCGCCGTGCCGGGCGGGCGCTACGAGCGCACCGAAGGCACCTCGTTTGCCAGCCCGTTGGTGGCCGGCCTGGCCGCCTGCGTGTGGCAGCAGCAGCGCGGGCTAAAAGCCATGGAGCTGTTCCGCACCCTCGAGCAATCGGGGCGGTTGTACCCGTACTTCGATTACGCCCATGGCTATGGGTTGCCGCAAGCCGCCAAGTGCCTGGTGCCGGGCCAAACCACGGCGGCAGCCCCAACGCTCGATGCAGTGGCAACGGCCGATGGGGTGCAGGTAAACATCCGGCCCGAGGCTACGCTGGTGCTGCGCCCGCTGCCGCTCCGTGCCGATTCGGCCGCGGCGGCACCTAGGCAGCCCCTGCCCGACGGACGCCCGGAGATGCCCCGCACCGGCCGCGAGCGTACGGCCACTTCGCAACCGAACGCCGAGCCCGACGGTATTCCGCTGCCCGCCCCCAACCCGGAGTACTGCTACTGGCAAGTGGCCGATGCCCGGGGCCGCCTGCGGCGCTACGAGGTGCTGGAGGTAAGCCAGCGCGCCGTGTTGGAGCTACCAGCCGGCACCTGGCAACCCGGCGACGTGCTGCGCGTGCACTACCGCGGCTATACGCTGCATTACCCCTTGCCATGAAGCCTTTCTCCACTTCACTGCTGATGGCCATGCTGGCGGGTGCCGCACTGCCCGCCGCGGCGCAACGGCCCCTGCTGAGCACCGACGTAGCCGCCGATACGGTCCGGCAACGCTTCGGCCCCAACCGGCAGCTGTTTCGCCATGTGTACGTGGGCTATGGCTTTGTGCTGGGGCAGCCCAAACAAAGCGGGGCGGAGTTGCGCAGCGGTGCCTCGGCCGAGCTAAGCCTGGGCTTGCGGCAAAAGCACCGGCTGGCCGAGCACCTGGCCGTGGGGTTTGATGTGCGCTATGCCCGCCTGCAGTACAGCCTCGCCCAAAACGACGCCAAGGTGCTGCCCACCCCCGAGCTGCACTACCGCGAGGCGTTGGTGGTGCAGCGCGCCGACCTCGAAGCCTGGCTGCGCCTGAACCTGGGCCGGCGCGGCAACATCCTGGGTCGGTACATCGATGTGGGCGCCTGGGGGGGCCGGGTTATCGGCACCTCGCACCGCACCGAAGACCGGCCCAACACCAACTCGGCGCGCCGCGTGAGCGTGGTGGAGCACGGTCTGCCGTACCTGCAAAAGTGGTCGTACGGGCTTGCGGGCAGGGTAGGGGCCAACCGCTACGCCGCCGTGGTGCGCTACCGCTTATCCGACACGTTCCGGGGCGAGCGGGCCGCTTTGTACCCCGAACTACCCCCGTGGCAGCTTGGTCTGGAAATTGGCCTCTTCTAATAGCTGTTGAGGTGCAACCATGCCCCCCCGTGCCTGCGTAGGTGCAACATGCAAAGCCGGTATGAAATATCCGGCAACCAACTGCCCGCCGAGGCCGGGCGCTGTGGTTTTCATTTGCCTCCCTTCTCTCTACTCCACACCCATGAAAAAAATATTTTCTCCTATTGCTTTGCTGTTGTTGCTGATGCAGGCCGCGTGCGTCACTACCGACCGCGAGGTGGGCACCTCCAGCAACGCCGACAAGCTCTTCACGCCCAAGCCCGAAGCCAACCGCAGCCGCCTCAACAGCCGCACCGTGCTGCGCACGGTGGCCGTGCAGCGCAGCTTCTCCGACCCCAAAAGCAAAGACAATTTCGTGCTGCTGCTGCAAGGCCCGAAAATCCTCGATGCCAACGCCCGCTTCCTGATTATCTCGGCCAAAGGCGACACGCTCCGCAACGAGGTGATGCCCGCCAAAACCCTGATTGACGAGCGCACTTTGCAGGACGACCCGCAGGCCGGTTCGGTGCGGGCCCGCGAGCTGGCTATTCTGCAGGGCATGAACAAGTTTTTCGCCGAAGACAAGTTTACCTCGCCGGCTATTCCGCGCACCATTACCTCGCCGCCCGCCGAAATCGACTCCGAAGGCTGGAGCGCCGTGCAAACCGACAAGCGCGCCGTGGGCTTCGACTACACCGATGCCTCGGGCCGCGAGAAGCGCATTGCTTACGCTCGCAAACTCAACAAAGCCGTGGTAATTGCCGAGTAACCTGCCCGGCTGCTGCCAACGCCAAACGGCCCGCTCCACCTAGGTTGTGGAGCGGGCCGTTGTGTTTTGGGCCAAGAGGGAGTCCTAGGTGGTCCGTACCCACCCAACTTGCCCCAAGGCGTTCCGCACCAGGCGGTAGCCGCTCCACTCGCCCAGCACGGCCACGCTGGTGTTGGCCGGCAAGGTATCGAGCGGGGCAGCGGCGGGAGTGGGGTGGGCCAGCAGGTCGGCGGTGGTGGCCAGGGCTTCGCGGCGCAGTGCCTCGGTAGCCACGGCTTTGGCCGGCACGTAGCCGAGCTTGCCGTTGGGGGCTTGAACACGCAGCCAATTGGCGGTGGCGCCCACCACCAGCAGGGGCGTGTTTTTGGGCATACCCGATTGTTTGCCGCGGGCTTCGGTGGGCACGGGGCGCAGGGCGGTGTTGCTGGCTGTAAGGCGCACCCACTCGCCAAGGCGCTCAGGCGCAGTGCGGGGCGCGGCAGGTTCTTTATCAGCCCGGCGCACGAAGGGGTAGGGGTCGACGGCGCCGCGGCCGCTGCGGTACACGCCAAAGTGCAGGTGCGGCTTGGTAGTGCGGGCATTGCCGCTATTGCCCACCAGGCCCAGCGTATCACCGATTTTCACAATCTGACCGGGTTGCACCAGCTGCTTGTCGAGGTGGGCGTAATAAATGTGCTGCCCGTGCCGGGCATCGGCCAGCCACACCACCAAACCACCTAGGGGCGTTTCGTTTACGCGGGTAATCATGCCCGGCGCCACGGCCACGGCCGGCGTACCGCGCTTCGCAAAAATGTCGATGCCCTCGTGGCGGCGGGCACCCCGGTCGCGCTCGGCACCCCAAAACGAGCCCACCGCTACGTCGTTTTTGCCCTGCACGGGGAAGGCTAACGAAGGCGTGCGCTGAATACGAATGGTAAAGCGCCCGCTGCGCAGCAGCTCGGGCTGCACGCGCAGCAAGTGTTGGCGGTCGTCTTCGGCCACATAGCTAAAGGAACGCGAAACGGTATCGGCCGAGGCTAAGGGGCGCAGGCGGCGGTCGGCCGGGTCGAGCTCAAAGGCATCCAGAAACACATGCACGTCGGCGGTGGCGGGCTGAAGCGTCAGCGAAATATTGATTTTTTCGCCGGCCCGCACGGCGTACCGGTACGAAGCGGCAAACGCCTTGTCGGCCCGGAAAATGCCGGTTTCCTTAAAGGGCAGCGTCACCACCAGCGAGTCGCTCAGGGCCTGGTCGGCCGCAGCCAGCCAATCCTTACCTAGGGCCGTTCGGTCGAGGCGGGCCTGGCGCAGCTTGCGCGCGTAGGCCTCGTGCGGCGTGCGGGGCTGGCTGAAAATGCCCTGCAGCGTTTGCTGCTTGCCGCAGGCGAACAACAAAACTGGCAGAACTATAATGAAAAGCCGGCTCAGGGTCCGGCGAATCGTCGTGGGTAGGTGCATAGCTGACAAACACGAGGTTGATGGCAGAGGTTCGGCCAGCGCGCCGGTGGGTACTTCCATGGGGCGGGCGTAGCCCGCGCTGCGCCGGCCCTGCAAGCACCGCGCGGGCGGCTGCGGCAGAAGCAGTATTATTGGCCGCTGCTTGCCCCGTTGTTGCTGCCCGTATATGTTTTCCGCTACCCGCATTCAGTCAATCCGAAAAAGAAAAGGTTACTCGCAGGAGCTGCTGGCGGAGCACTCGGGCGTAAGCCTGCGCACCATTCAGCGGGTGGAGCAGGGCGAAACGGTGCCGCGCGGACATACCCTGCAGGCCCTGGCCACGGCCCTAGGTGTTTCGCTCGAGGACTTTGCCCCGGAGCCAGCGCCCCTGCTGCCCACTGCCCCACCACCGGCGGCCACGCCGGCCTTGCGCTCCGACCCACAGTTTCTGCAGCTGCTCAACCTTAGTGCCCTCAGCTTTCTGGTGTTGCCGCTGCTAAACGTGGTGGTGCCCTTGTTGCTGTGGCGCGCCCGGCGGCACCAGGTAGCGCACGTGGCCGAGCTTGGCCGGCGGGTACTTGGGTTTCAGATACTGTGGCAGGTGGTGTGCTTTTTCGCTTACATGGGGCTGGTGCTGGGCCACTGGCTTGCCGCACGCTATTTTCAGGTGGTGGTGCCGGGTACTTACCTAGGGGTATTCATCCTGAGCTACACCGTAAATGTGCTTGCCGTGCTCTACTATGCCCGGCGCATACGCCAGGGTGAGCTGGATGTGTACCCGATCCGGTTGTAATGTTTGTTGCTGATATTTAGCTACTTGACGTAAGTGGCGGCAAAATGACGCAAGCACGAGAAGGGGGCTAGGGTAGGTTTGGCTTCACAAACAAACCCGACCTGTCGCGTCATGAAAACCTTTCGCAAAATCCTTCTGCTGGTGCTAGCCCTGCTTGTAGCTGGTGGCGTTGGTGGCTACTTCTATGCTCGTCAAAAGTTCGAGCCGGGGGCCAATCAGCTTGCCGTTACGCAGCTGCCCGCCACCTGCGCTTTCGAGTGGAAGGCCGATACCACTGCCCGCCCAACCGTGGCGCATGCCCAGCAACTCGTGCCCATAACGGTGCCTGGCTGCCCGCGCACCTGCTACCTGCAGTTTGATACCGGGGCCCCGTACACGCTGCTCTACGAGCACCCACTGGCCGCGCTGCGCGAGCGGTACCCCGCTACCGGGCGCACGCTAACGCTTCGGGCCGATTCCGTTCGGGACTTCCGGTTTGCGCTTGGGCAAGGGCAGGTGCAGGTGCGCAAACTTCCGGTGCTGCGCTACGGCGCGCATCAGCTGCCCGCCGATAGCACGCAGCCGTTTATCATCGGGACCCTAGGTGCCGATGTGCTCGAGGGCCGGGTGCTGATAGTCGACTACGCTCGTCGGCGGTTTACCCTGTGCGAGCAAGTGCCCGACAGCCTGGCCAGCCGCACCAATTTTGTACCGCTTGCCTTTACCAGCCGGCGCGTGCTGCTGAGCGCAACGTTGCAGGGCGAGCCACGCCAGCTGCTTTTCGATTCGGGCAGCAGTGCCTTTGCTTTGCTAACGAGCCAAAGCCGCTGGCAGGAGCTCAGCCAGCCAGCGGCGGCAGTTGCCGTGCGGCCGGTAAACTCGTGGGGCAAAACGCTGACTTCCTACACGGCCCCAACCGCCATCAAGCTAGGCTTCGGGCCGGCCGCTTTGCCGCTGCACACGGTATCTTACATCGAGGGCATGAGCTGGTGGCAAACTGCCCTGATGCGCTTTAGCGGCATGGAGGGCATGCTCGGAAACCAGCCGTTTGCCGGGCATACCGTGGTGCTGGATGTGCCGGGCAAGCGCTTCGGTGTAGTGCGCCGGTAGCCTGCTGGCCGGTGCGCGTATGTTGCTTCGGCCGTTACCTTTGCTGCTGCCCCATCACCTGCACCTCCACCCGCCCATGAAACTAATCGAGTGCCCCCGCGACGCCATGCAAGGCTGGGCCGACTTCATCCCGACCGAAACCAAAACCGAGTACCTCAATGCCTTGCTGCGGGTAGGGTTCGATACGCTTGATTTTGGCTCGTTTGTGTCGCCGAAAGCCATTCCGCAGCTGCGCGATACCGCCGAAGTGATGGCCGGCCTCGATTTGGGCAGCACGCGCACCAAACTGCTGGCCATTGTGGCCAACCTGCGCGGCGCCGAAACCGCCTTGGGCTACCACGAAATTCAGTACCTAGGCTTTCCGCTGTCGGTGTCCGAAACGTTTCAGCAGCGCAACACCAACAAAAGCATTGCCGAGGCGCTTACCGAAGTAGCCGAAATGCAGAACCGCTGCGAGCAGCGCGGCAAAACCCTGGTGGTGTACCTGAGCATGGGTTTCGGCAACCCCTACGGCGACCCTTGGAACCCCGAAGTGCTGGGCGAGTTCACCGCAAAGCTGGCCGCCCTAGGTGTGCGCGTGGTAGCTCTGTCCGACACCATCGGGGCCTCCACGCCCGAAACCATCATTCCGCCGTTCCGCGAGCTGATTCCGGCTTTTCCGAACATTGAGTTTGGCGCCCACCTGCACACCACGCCCAACAGCTGGCGCGAGAAAGTGGATGCCGCTTTCGAAGCTGGCTGCCGCCGTTTCGACGGTGCCCTAGGTGGCATTGGCGGTTGCCCCATGGCCGCCGACCAGCTTACCGGCAACATGGCTACCGAAAACCTGGTGACTTACCTGGAAGCTACTGGCGTGCCCACCGGCCTGAACATGGAAGCCTTCCGCGAAGCTCAGCTACTGTGCCAGCGGGTGTTTGTTGGGCATTAAACCGTAAACTCGCGTTGGCGGTGGCCGCGCGGTGCGCAAACCGATGCCTGCCTGCAAGAGTTGCCGCGCCCTAGGTGCTGCACACCCTCAATTGCCAATTGCCCTACTTACCACCTATGCCTGCTGCCCTCGTCGACCTTTTCATACCCTGCTTTGTCGATCAGCTTTTCCCCGAAACCGCCATGAACATGGTAAAGGTGCTGGAAAGCGTTGGTTGCCAAGTAAACTATAACCCCAACCAAACCTGCTGCGGGCAGCCGGCCTACAACGCGGGCTACCGGCAGGAGAGCCAGCAGGTAGCCGAGAAATTCCTGACCGACTTTGCCGGGGCTCCTGAGCGCTACGTAGTGGGCCCCTCGGCCTCGTGCGTGGGCATGGTGCGCAACCACTACGGCGAGTTGCTCGAAGGCTCGCCGCGCTGCGGCGAGTTTCCGGCCCTGCAGCGGCGCGTGTTCGAGTTCACGGAGTTCCTGGTTGGCGTGCTAGGTGTCACGAGCATTGCGGGGGCCAAGCTGGCGGGCAAATACACCTACCACGACTCGTGCTCGGCCCTGCGCGAGTGCCACATCCGTGAGGAGCCGCGCCAACTGCTCGATTCGGTGGCCGGGCTGGAGCGCCTCGAAATGGCCGAAACCGAAACCTGCTGCGGCTTTGGAGGCACGTTTGCCGTTAAGTTCGAGCCGATTTCGGTGGCCATGGCGCAGCAGAAAGTAGAGCACGCACTGGCTACCGGCGCCGAGTATCTCATTAGCACCGATACCAGCTGCCTGATGCATTTGGATGCTTACATTCGACGTGAGCAGCTGCCGCTGCGAACCTTGCACGTAGCCGATGTGCTGGCTAGTGGTTGGTAGGGGTGGCCTCACCCCCGGCCCCCTCTCCAAAGGGAGAGGGGGAGTGTATGCTAACAGATGTCAGCATGCGAGATGTCTCGCTCGGGCTTAATATGGTGAGCTGGTAAAGCGTAGGCGAAGCGGGAGAGATGCTTCGGCAAGCTCAGCATGACGCCCCAGAGTAAAAACAAAGCGGGGCCACCGAACGAGAGTTCGGTGGCCCCGCTGTCGTTGCACGGAATCGTTGCTGACGGCTGGCTCCCCCTCTCTACGGAGAGGGGGCCGGGGGGTGAGGCCCCTACAGTAGCGCCTTGATACGCCCTTTCAATCCTTCTGAGGCTTCCACTAGCGGCAAACGTACAGCGCCCGAGCATACGTCCAGCAGCTCCAGCGCCGTTTTCACTCCCACGGGGTTTGCCTCTTCGTACATCAGCGGGTTCAACGGGAGCAACTTGAACAAGCGTTTGGTGGAAGCCGCAAAGTCGCCGGCCAAAGCTTGGCGCACCATGTCGGTGAAGGGCTCAGGGAAGGCATTGGCTAATACTGAAATGACGCCTACACCGCCGAAGCTCACCAAAGATGAGGTCAGCACGTCGTCGCCGGAGATGAGCAGGAAGTCGTCGGGTTTGCCGGCGGCTATCTGCATGCACTGCTCCATGTTGCCGCTGGCTTCTTTAATACCGATGATGTTCGGGTGCTGGGCCAGCGTCAGGGTCGTTTCGGCCGTCATGTTCGACGACGTGCGGCCGGGCACGTTGTAGAGGATGACGGGCACCGGCGAGGCATCGGCCAGGCGCTGGTAGTGCGCTACAATGCCGCGCTGCGTAGGCTTGTTGTAGTAAGGCGAGGCCGACAGAATAGCGTCGATGCCCGTTAGGTCGGTGCTCTGGATGGTGCGCACCACCGCAGCGGTATCGTTGCCGCCGATGCCGTACACGAGCGGTACGCGGCCGGCTACGTGCTCCTTGGCCACGCGCAAGATTTCGGCCTTTTCTTCGGCCGAGGTAGTCGGCGACTCGGCCGTGGTGCCGTTAATCACGATGTACTCTACGCCGCCATCAATCACGAAATCGAGCAGACGACGCAGGGCGGGGTAATCAACCGAGAAATCGGTAGGAGCGAAGGGCGTAACGAGCGCAACGCCCGTACCGCGAAATTTGTCCATGAGGAGCAGAAACCGTTGTTTTGTAAGAAGAACCGGCCGCGCGAAGGTACAAAAGCGGCCGTGTTCGGTTGGTCTCTGGGTTTTATTTCCTCTATTCTGGCCTTCTGGGTCACTTTTCCTCCGCATGTCTCACCGCTTCTCCACTCTTCTGCTCGGTGCTGCCGTAGCCGCCGGCATTGCTTTGCCCGCTTGTAACACCGAAAAAGCCTCGGCTACCGAAGGCGCTTCGCCCACGAGCGAGGCCGCTGCCACCGCCATGTCGGGCGCGGCCGCCACGGCCGAGGCCGAGCAGGCGGCCACCACCACGGCCGCCCCCGACCCCAGCAGCATTCCGGCGGGCAAAATCGCGTCGGCCGCCGAAATTCTGGCCCGCCCGCAGGTGCCGATTTTGTGCTACCACCAAATCCGCGACTGGCGCGCCAAGGACTCAAAAGGTGCTAAGGATTACATCGTTCCGGTGGCTGAGTTCAAGAAGCAGATGCAGATGCTGGCCGACTCCGGCTACCACACCATTCTGCCCGATCAGCTGTACGCCTACCTCACCACCGGCGCCAAACTACCCTCGAAGCCGGTGATGCTGACCTTCGACGACACCGACCTCGACCAGTTTACCGTAGCCAAACCCGAGATGGACAAGCACGGCTTCAAGGGCGTGTTCTTCGTAATGACGGTAAGCCTAGGTCGGCCGAACTACATGAGCAAGGCGCAGGTAAAGCAGCTCTCCGACGAAGGCCACGTTATCGGCTCGCACACCTGGGACCACCACAACGTGAAGAAATACCAGGGCGAGGACTGGGTAACGCAGATCGAGAAACCCACCAAAACCCTGCAGGAAATTACCGGCAAGGAAATCAAGTACTTCGCGTATCCCTTCGGCCTCTGGAACAAGGAAGCCATTCCGGAGCTGAAGAAGCGCGGCATGGTATCGGCCTTTGTACTGGCTGAAAAGCGCGACGAGCAAGACCCGCTGTTCACTATCCGCCGCATTATTGCCAGCGGTTACTGGAGCCCCAAAACCCTGCATAACAGCATGGTGCAGAGCTTCGACGGCAAGTAAGCCGAACTGCTTGCCAATAAAAAAGCCCGGCCACCTAGGTGGCCGGGCTTTTTTGCTACGGAGGGAACCACACTTAATTCTAAAGTTGCCCGCCATGTCGAGCTTGCCGAGACATCTCGCGTGCTGACGTTGGATAGTAATCTACCTTCCTCTTGGAGCGGAACTTGCCCCGTAAGGAGCCCATAAGAACTCGACGACCTAGGCGTGTTGTGCAGGCGTGAGGAGGTCCTTCGCCTGGCTCAGAATGACAACACTATCCAAAGTCAGCAAGCGAGATGTCTCGACAAGCTCGACATGACAACGACCTAGGGTTATCGCGCAGCCACGAGCAGCTTACTCCGTCGGCAATCCGCCTTCTTTCAACGACGAGAAGCCGCCGGCGTTTACCACGTTCTTAAAGCCTTTTTCCTGCATGAGGGCCGCGGCTTTGCCCGAGCGGTTGCCCGAGGCGCAGTACAGCACGTAGGTGGCGTTGGGGTCGAGTTTGGCTACCACATCGGCAAAGTCAGTCGACAGAAAGTTGACGTTGCGGGCGCCCTTGAGGTGGCCGGCGCCAAACTCCACGGGCGTGCGCACATCGAGCAGCACCACGCCCGGTTGCGCCAGCAGCTGCTGCGTTTCTTTGGGCGTAACGGTGCGGGGTGCCTGTGCCGACGACGGGCTGGAGCAACCCAGCACCAGCAGCAAAAAGGCTAGGGAAAACAGCTTGTGCATGGCCATAAACGGGAAAGGAGGTGAGGCTTTGCCAAGGTAAACAAAGCCCCACCGCAAATTCGTGCCGCGCTATATTAAATTGTGCTTAAAGCCCGCCGTCCGAAACCATAGCGAGCAAATCGGTTTCGCCAATGATGGGCACCTTAAGGGCCGTGGCTTTTTCGCGCTTGGCCGGGCCCATTTTGTCGCCGGCCACAAGGTAGCTGAGCTTTTTGCTGATGGAGGAGCTGAGCTTGCCGCCGTTGCGCTCAATGATTTGCTCCAGCTCCTCGCGCGTGTGCTGCTCAAACACGCCCGACAACACGAACGTGAGGCCGTTGAGCCGGTCGCTGAGGGGCTGCGGTGCCTCGCCGGTAAGCTGCATTTGCACCCCGGCGGCTTTCAGGCGCTCTACCAGCTCGCGGTTGGCGGGGTCGTGCGCCCACAGCGCCACGCTGTCGGCAATTACGCCACCCACCTCGGGCACGGCGGCTAGTTCGGCGGCCGAGGCACCCAGGATGGCGTCGATGGTGCGGTAGTGCGCGGCCAGTTTTTCGGCCACGGTTTCGCCCACGTAGCGGATACCCAGGCCGAAGAGCACCCGGTCGAAGGGCACTTCCTTGCTGGCTTCGAGGCCGGCATACATGCGCTGCACCGATTTCTCGCCCAGGCGGTCGAGGTTCACCAGCTCGTCGCGGCGCTGGGGCAGGTCGTAGAGGTCGGCGGCGGTGCGCACCAGCCCTAGGTCGAAAAAGCGGCCCACGGTTTCGGCACCCAACCCGTCGATGTTCAGGGCCTTGCGCGACACATAGTGCTCGAGCTTGCTCTTGAGCTGCGGCGCGCAGCCGCGCTCGTTGGGGCAGCGGTAGTGGGCCTCGCCCTCGGGCCGCACCAGCGGGGTGCCGCAAGCCGGGCAAGTGGTGGGGTACACAATGGGTTGGGCATCGGCGGGGCGCGCGAGCAAATCGACGCCGGTAATTTTCGGGATAATCTCGCCGCCTTTTTCCACGAAAACCATGTCGCCGATGCGCAGGTCGAGGGCGGCAATCTGGTTGGCGTTGTGCACCGAGGCGCGCTTTACCACGGTGCCGGCCAGGGGTACCGGCGTCAGCAAGGCCACCGGCGTAACGGCGCCCGTACGGCCCACCTGGTAGCTGATTTCGTTGAGGCGGGTGCGGGCGGCCTCGGCCGGGTACTTGTAGGCAATGGCCCACCTAGGGCTTTTGGCCGTGAAGCCGAGTAGCTCCTGCTGGCGCAGGTCGTCCACTTTAATCACGATGCCGTCGGTGGCCACGGGCAGCTCGAAGCGGCGTTTCTCCCAATGATGAATGAACGCCAGCACCTCGTCGATGCTGCCGCACAGCCGCCACGTGTCCGATACGGGCAGGCCCCAGCGCTTGAGGGCCTCCAGGGCGGCGCTGTGGGTCGGAAAGTCGCGGCGCGAGCTCAGGAAAGCATAAGCATAGAAGCGCAACCGGCGGGCGGCCACCTGGGCCGAGTCCTGCAGCTTGAGGGTGCCCGAGGCGGCGTTGCGCGGGTTGGCCAGCAGCGGCTCGCCGTTTTGCTCGCGCTCGGCGTTCAGGTCGTTGAACACCGTGAGGGGCATGAATACCTCGCCGCGCACTTCAAAATCCTGGGGCTGATCGGGCGTGGGGCGCAGGTGCAGCGGCAGCGTTTTGATGGTGCGCACGTTGTTGGTTACCACGTCGCCGCGGGTGCCGTCGCCGCGGGTTACGCCGCGCGTCAGCTGGCCGTTTTCGTAGGTCAGGCTCATGGCCACGCCGTCGAACTTCAGCTCGCACACGTACTGGTATTCGGCGCCCTCCAGTCCGCGCTGCACGCGCTCATCAAATTCCCGCAAATCGGCCTCCGAATAGGTGTTGGCCAGCGAGAGCATGGGGTAGCGGTGCTCCTGCGTGGGAAACTGCTTGGTGATGGTGCCGCCCACGCGCTGGGTGGGCGAGTTGGGCTGCGCGTACTCGGGGTATTGCTTCTCCAGCTGCTGCAGCTCGTGCAGCATGTGGTCGAACTCCTGGTCCGGCACCTCCGACACGTCGTTTTGGTAGTACTGGTAGTTGAGGTAGTGCAGGCGCTCGGTAAGAGCGCGGATTTTCTCCTGAACGGCGAACAGATCGGTCATAAACGCAATGGGGCGGTGGGCTGGGCTGCGCGGGGCAGGCTTGGGGTAAAAATAGCGGTGCCACGGCGTAAAGCCGTGGCACCGCTGCAATCGGGTGTGGAAACCGGGGCGGGTGGCTACTTTTTCACCAGCACACCCGTGGCTATAAAGTTGATTTGCTCTTCGTCTTTGGTGATGGCGGCTACTTCCTTGGCCGATTTGCCGGCGTCCTGGGCGTAGTGCTGCAGCTTGGCCACGGGCATCACCTCGCGGCGCGCCCAGCCGTCAATCACCACGGTACGGCCTTTCAGGTCGGCGGGAACAAAAAAGCCGTAATCCTTAAAGCGCACCTGCATTTGCTTGCCGTCGGCGGTCTGCATCTTCATCCAGCAGCCTTTTTTCGCGCATACCTCGGTAATCTGGCCTACCAGCTTCACCTGCACCGAGTCGCGGGTGCCGAGCACGCCCGGCAGCGCCGAAACGGGCTGGGCGCCCTCGGCTGTGGTAGCGGCGCCGTAGGTTTTGCCCACTGCCGAAGCGGCGGGTTTACTGGTAGTGGCTTTGCCGGGGGCGGTTTGGGCCTGGCAGGTACCTAGGGCCAGCAGGGCAAGGGCCAGGGCGGTGAGGGTGCGTTTCATGGGCGGCAACTAAGGGTTAGCGGGTTGGCGCAAACATACGCAAATGCGGCAGGCTATCGGCGGCCGGGGGCGCGCTTTATCAGCTCGGCGGTGTGGTCAAGCTCGCCGTCGGGGTCGCGCATTTCGGTGCGCACAATCCCTAGGTTGGGGGCGTAGTAATCAACCACTTGCTTTACGGTGCGCCGGATCAGGTCGGGGCGGGCTTGCGTCACGTACTCGTAGCGCGACTCCACCTTGTAGCAGCTGAAAGTGCCGGCCGGCACGGTTACGTTTTCGGGGCCGCTCACGCGGCGGTTCGTCACGGTGGTCATCACTTTGGCAATATCCACGCTGGGGCTGCTTACCTGCACCGTAAGGCTGCCGCCGGGCAAGGCGCCGGCGGTGGGTTGGTTGGGCCAGGCCAAGGGCACGGGCTCAAAGGCAAAGCGCCGGTCGCGGAAGGAGCGGAGCATGCCCGGGTCGAGCAGCAGGCGGCCGTCGGTCAGCACGGTGTCGTTGCGGCACAGGTACTGGTATTCGTCGTTGCGCTGCAGGCGGTTGTTGTTGTCGTAAAGGGTGCTCTTCAGCAGCACCTGGGTAAAAGCGGGCGCCTTTTTTTCGGCGGGCTTTTCGCCAATGGTGGCCACTTTCAGGATCTGAATGCCCTCGGGCTGCCGCTTCTCGTTGGTGAGCTGGTAGGTAAGCTCCGTTTCGGGGTACAGGCCGAAGGGGTGGGCGCAGTCGGGCGGGGTGGTGGATGCAGGTTGGGCAGCCGGGGCTGCTGCAGGTGCCGCCGAGGTGGCGTCTACGGGCGGTGCCGCCGCGTCGGGCCGGGTGCAGGCGGCGGCGAGGCCCAGCGCCGCTGCGGGCAACACCAGCAGGCGCAACAGGTTGTGTGGCATGGTTTAGAGCAGTGTGGTACAATGGATGGGCTTACGGCCCTGCTTGCATACGCAAAACCCCGACCTAGGATAATGCACCACCGCGCCCGCCCCAACGTATGGTGGTATGCGGCCGAGTTCCTTTCTTGCGGCCGCTTCGCATCAACGCGTTTCATTATTGCCGCTTCGCATGGCTGATTCTTCGCAATCCAACTGGGCCGATATGGCCGCTTCGCTGCTCTCCAAGCTTTCGGGTGGGGTAGAGCTGGCCTGTACCTTCGAGCAAATGGAAGTGCAGCTGCCCAACCCCAAGAACCCCGCCGATACCACCACGCTGCGCATCAACGGCTCGGTGCGCATCCGCACCAAAGGCGACAACCCGCCCGCCCCCCAGCTGCCCGCCGCCAACCCCAACCCCGGCATTGGTGGCTAAGGGGCTCGACCTGGAGGCCCGGCTGGTGATTACCTGGAACGGCAACGACATCCAGCTGGCTGCGGCCGGTACCTACCTCATCCTTAATTTGCCCAGCGCGCAGGTGCTCGACGAGCTTACCGGCTCGGGCAAAAACAGCGGCCCCAAGAAGCCCAAACCGCCCGGCGCGCCCGATCCGCTGCAGCAGCTCAACGATTTGATGCTACGCCTCGGGCTGGTGCTCGATTTGCGCGTGGCCGGCAAAACCTGGGTAACGTTTGGGGCCGGCCGGGGGCCTAAAATCACCCTAAACGCCGTTTTGGGCAAGATTGGCGCGTTTTTTAAGGGCTGAGGCGACCCCGTGAAAAAGCCCTGAATCGGCTGGCCGCTGCCCCTGTTTTTGCGTACCTTGTAAGAAGCACCTCTCGCAAAAAGCCCCGCAAAACCATTTGCGGTTCTGGCGGTCTTAGGCAGGCGGTGCTTTAGCACTGCTTCAGGCCATGAATTCAGACAAGGAACGTAAGGATAAAGTGGGAGCGGGGCGGCCGGCGCCGGCCTTCGCGCGCATCGAGAAAGTGCCGCCGCTGGTGATGCTGCTGTACCTGAGCCTGGTGGGCATAACGGTGCTGTTTGGCATTTTGGTGGTGCTGTACCTGCAAACCCGCGCCAACAACGGCTCGGTGGGCAGCGTGCACCCGTTTCCTAGGTGGTTTTCGCTGAGCACGGTGGTGCTGGTGGTCAGCAGCTACGTGCTCAGCCAGGCCCAGCGCCTCTACCGCGCCGACGACGTGCCGGGCCTTACGCGCTGTCTTGGCGCAACGCTGATACTGGGCGGCATCTTTGCCGGGCTGCAGATACTCGGCTGGCGCGAGCTGGATCAGCAGGGCATCTTCTTTACGGGCGAGCCATCGGGCACCTACGTATACCTGATTTCGGCCCTGCACGTGGTGCACCTGCTCGGGGGTATGCTGTTTTTGCTGGTGCTGCTGGTGCGCACCGTGTACGCCGCCCGCGACGGCGTGCGCACCCTCGTGTTCATCCGCAACCCGTACCGCCGCCTGCAGCTCCGGCTGCTCAACATTTACTGGCACTTCATCGACGGGCTTTGGGTGGCCCTGTTCATGATGTTTCTGTTCCTGTTTTAACCCGGCATCAACCCCATACAAAAGGCCCGACGGCAAACGCCGTCGGGCCTTTTTGCTGCTGGGCCCCTGGGGCACCTAGGGAATAACCGTAACGGTGCCTTTGAAAGCGCGCCCATCGGTGTACTCCACCAGGTAATAGTACACGCCCTCGGGTACGCCTTTGCCGTTCCAGCGGAACGTGCGGTCGGCGGAGCGGTATACTTTGTTGCCCCAGCGGCTGAACACCGTGACGGAGGCAAAGCGCTGCTCGCAGAAATCGGGGGGCAGGGTGGGCAGCTCGAAGTAGTCGTTGCGGCCGTCGTTGTTGGGCGTGAACACGTTGGGCGGCAAAAACTCGGGCGCGGTGGGGCGCTCCACCTCAAAGCGCACCACCCGCTGCTGCGGCACCGGGCGGCAGGTATTGTCGGCGAGGGTAAAGGTTACCTCCAGTGGCTCCTGGTTTACTCCGGCGCACGAGGCCTGCCACCTGAACTTGCCCGTAGCCGAGCCCGGCGAGCCGCTGCTGCTCATCGACATGCCCATGGCCGCTAGCTCGAAGTTGGTGCCCGCGGCCGTGAGCGTAAGGCCGTCGAGGTCAGGGTCGGTGCCGTCGAGGGTGGCCTCGTACACACCACCTAGGCGCATGCGTATCACCACGGGCGGGTCGGCGGGGCTGGGCGAAGCCGGCGGGAAGGTAGTGGCCAGCCGGGGCGCCGCGTTGCGGTAGTTTACCTGCACCGGCAGCAGCAGCGGCGCGCTGGCTTGCCGTTGCTGGCAGGGGTTGGCCGCCGCTATTATCTGAAACTCGTGCAAGCCGCGCTCCACGGCGCGGCAATCAACCTGCCACCTAAACCGGGCCACGCTGCGCCCGGGGGCGTTGCTTACGGCCACCAGCTGCGCCCCAACCTGCGCGGGCGTAAAGCCGCGGCCGGTAAGCTCCAGCGTTACGGCATCCAGGTCGGCATCCAGCCCCAGAATCTCAAACTCCAGCAGGTCGCCCACTTTGGCCTGCACCGGCAGCGGCGGGGCGGCGCCTACCCACGCTACCGTGGGCAGCTGGTTGGGCGGGGCGTCGGCCGTGAAAGCCACGCGCACGGTATCGCGCCGGGGCAGGCTGCAGCCGTTGTCGGCCACAATCACATCGAGCAGAAACACCTTGCCGCCGCTGCTGAAGCACTCCGGAAAGCAGATTTCGGACGTGAGCGTATCGGGCTGGCCCGGGGCGCGCACCGTGCCCTGCCGCAGCGTGGGGGCGGGCACCAGGTTTTGCGGGAAGTTGATGGCGCGAAGCTCCAGCTGCAGCGCCGAAGCGGGGTCCACGTCGGTAAAATTAAAGCGAAGGCAGCGGTTTTGCCCTGCCCGCAGCCGCAGCGTGTCGCGGCCTTCGCGGTAGGTGCCGCGGGGGGTGCCGGGCGGGCGCACCACCAGCTGCGGCGTTTGGTTGCGCGGGCAGTTGATAACCAGCAGCTGAAAGTCGCGGCGCACCTCGCCGATCTTCAGGCCCCGGCGGTACTCCGAGCACTTCACGGCAAACACAAACAGCCCCTGCCGCGTGGGCCGCACGGTGAGGCGGCCGGTGGTGCGGCCCACCGAGAGCGTGGGCGCGCCGGGCATTTGGTTGTTCACGCTCAGGCCGGGCAGCCAGGTTATTTCGCGGTAGGGCGCGGGCTGGGCCTGCTCCGGGCGCGGTATCAGGGTGTTGGCGTGGCCATTCAGGGGGGTGGCCATTTCGTACACCAGCGAGTCGCCGTCGGCGTCCTGCCCGCCGAAATCAAAGTAAAACAGCTCGTTGATGCAGGCGTAGTCGCTCAGGGGCGGAAAGATGCGGGGCGAGGAGTTGCGGAAGGCCTGCCCGTTGCGCACCACCGCCGGAAACTCGAGGTAGTAGGTCTGGCCGGCGTCGCCGGGCAGCGCTATGTTGTTGATGACGCCGTTGCGGCAGCAGCGCTCCACGGCCACGTAGTAGCCGCTGGCGGCGCCGTACTGGGCCGGGGTCATCTCAATCAGGCTCGAATACACCAGCCGGCGCGTGCTCAGCGAGCCGATGGTGCAGGCCACGTTGGTGTAGGGCACAAAAGTGTTGCCCACCAGCGGCAGCGTAACGTCGCGCACGCGCCGGTTGCTGCCGCGCTCAAAAATGCCGGCCGTGGCATCGTTGTCGAGGGCGCCGGTGCTGCCGTTGATGGCATCGAAATACAGCGTGAGCGTGAGGCGGTACATGGAGCCCGACTGGTACTGCAAATCCAGCTCGCCGCCCACAATGTGCGTGGCCCGGGCCCTAGGTACGAGCAACAACAGCAGCAACAGGAGCAGGAAGTAGCGGTACAGGATCATACAAAGCAGCCGATGGGTGGGAGGCAGAATGCCGGCCAGCGCCAGCTTCTTCAGCAAAATATAACAGAATCAGTAGTTTATTGCATAGCCAAATAGCCTTAAGATTGCAGCCCGGCCAAGGCTGCCGGGTCATTGGTCAGGAAGAAGGGTGGCAACCCGCGCCACCGCACCCTCAAATGCTATGCGCGCTACCCATACCTTACTATTGCTGGCCCTAGGTACCGTGGTGCCTGCCCCGGCTCAAACACCCGCCCCGCGCCTGAGCGCCGCCGATTTGGCCGCCGGCGGCGAGGAGTGCGTGCGCACGCGCCTGGCTGGCCCGGCGCTCGGCCGGCCCAGCGCCACGCTGCGGCACCGCGACAACATGGAGCGCTACGACGTGCAGTTTTACAAGCTCGATCTGACGCTCCAAAACAACTCGCGCGCCGTGAGCGGGAATGTGCTGCTGCGGGCGCGCAACAAAAGCGGCCGGCCGCTCGATTCGCTGGCCTTTGAGCTCTACAACCGCAACGCCACCGACGGCAGCGGCTACCTCATCGACTCGGTGGTGGTGGGGGGCCGGCGCAGCCCGGGCTGGCGCCGCGCCGGCCACGACGTAACCGCCGCCCTGCCGCAGGCCGTGGCCGCGGGCGCGCAGTTCGAGGCCCGCATTTATTACCGCGGCACCGCGCCCAACGGCAACACCGCGGCCATCGGCAACGCCCTGAACACGGCCGTGGTAGCGGGCACCAACGTTACCTGGAGCTTATCGGAGCCGTACAGCGCCCACGAGTGGTTTCCGTGCAAGCAGGTGCTCACCGATAAGGCCGACTCGTGCGCGGTGTGGGTTACCACGGCCAGCACCAACAAAGTAGGCTCCAACGGGGTGCTGAAGCGCGTTACGCCCCTGCCCGACGGCCGCAGCCGCTACGAGTGGCACTCGCGCTACCCCATTGCCTACTACCTGATTTCGGTAGCCGTGGGGCCCTACGTGGAGTACGTGAATTACGCCAACCCGGCGGGCGGGCCGCGCATTCCGGTGGTCAACTACATCTACAACCAAGCCACGCTCGACAACGCCAAGGCCGAAATCGACCGCACGCCCGGGTTTATCGAGCATTTTTCGGGCCCGGTGGGCTTGTACCCGTTTGCCGCCGAAAAATACGGGCATGCCATGGCGCCCATCGGCGGGGGCATGGAGCACCAAACCATGACCACGCAGGACCGCTTCACCTTCACGCTTACGGCGCACGAGCTGTTCCACCAATGGTTTGGCGACAACGTTACCTGCGGGGCCTGGGAGGATATCTGGCTGAACGAAGGCTTTGCCAGCTACGGCGAGTATCTGGCCCTGTCGCGCTTTGCCTCGGCCACCGAGGCCCGGCAGTGGATTGATCAGGCCAGCACCGCCGCCCGCTACACCCTCGACCCCGCCACGCGCACCAACGTGTTTCAGCCCGGCGGCTCGGTGCGCGCCACCGATACCACCAACGTGGGCCGCATCTTCAGCTCGCGGCTGAGCTACAAAAAAGGCGCCATGGTGGTGCACATGCTGCGCTACCTGCTCAACGACGACGCCAGGTTTTTCAGGGCCTTGCGCACCTATCAAAGCACCTACGGCAACCGCACGGCCCGCACCCGCGATTTGCAGCGCATCTTTGAGCAAGAGGCCGGCCGCCCGCTGCAATACTTCTTCGATCAGTGGTACCGCGGCGAGGGCTACCCCACGTTTAAAGCCAGCTGGCGGCAAACCGGCAACAACCTCGCGCTGCGCGTAACCGAAACTGTGAGCATGCCCACCGTTACGCCGTTTTTCGATACCGAGGTGGATTACCTGATCCGGTACGCCTCGGGGCAATCGACGGTGGTGCGGCTGCGGCAAACGCAACCGGTGCAAACCTTTGAGGTGCCAGTGGCAGCCGGCCAAACGGTTACGGGCGTGGAGGTTGACCCCAACCAATGGATACTCGACCACCTGAGCACGGCCGAGCCCGAGGCCGGCGGCTTGCAGCTCTTCCCCAACCCCGCCACCGACAACGTGGTGGTGCAAGCCGGCTTGCGGCAGGCCGCCGAGGTGCTGGTGGTGGATGTGCGCGGCCGGGTGGTGCGCCGCCAAACCCTGCAACCGGCCAACCCAACCGTAAGCGTGCGGGGGCTGGCCGCGGGCGTGTACTTCGTGCGCCTGACCACCGACGAGCAATGGATGCGCTTCGTTAAGCTCGACTAATTACCTGCCGGCCGGGCCAACTGCGGCCCGCACCTAGGGCCGCCGCGGCCAAGCCCTAGGGCGTGTGGTACGCCAGATCAATAGGCATTCGCCTCCATTAGTCCGTCATGCTGAGCTTGTCGAAGCATCTCTCCCGCTTCGTTGGGATTAGTATCTGGCGAAGCGGTAGAGATGCTTCGACAAGCTCAGCATGACGCCTTTTTACTTACTGTCCACACGCTTTATGTGCCGGCTGCGGGCGCTACACGATAGGCACGTGAAACACGGCTTCCATCAGCTTGTCGAACGACTCGGCCGGGCAAAACATGGCATCCTGGATGGGGTTGCACACCAGCCGGATAAAGCCCGGGTGGCCGTTCAGGCTGATCATATCGACCGCTACGGTGCCGAAGCGTTGTTCGCAGCGGCCGGTATCGGGGCAGCAGGTGGGGTTGGGCTTGAGGAAGTGCTTGGCAATGGTTTCGGTGTAGCGCGGGTGCTTGCGCGTGCGCACATCGGAGGTAGAAAGGTGGTAGCCGAGCGGCAGCGTACGGTCGCGGATCAAATCGAACAGGTGCCGGAAGTTGTGCGGGCCGATACTGGGGTCGTAGAACAGCAGGGCGCCCTGTTGGCCGCAGCCCTCCACGAGCTGCACGCGCAGGCCCTTGGGGCCGGGGGGCAGGCCGGCTTTGGTGTAGTGGTAGGCCTTGAAATAGGGGTTAAGCCAATTCAGGTACACCTTCTCCTGCACCCACTGCGCATAGGCCTTTAGCTCCGCCGCCGAGCGTTGGAGCGGGTGCCAGTCGGTAGGGGCCGACTGGCCCTTGAGTAGTTGTTGGAGGAAGCGAAACAAGCCGGTATAAAGCACGTCGAACAGGCCAAAAACACCCGCTCAGCCAAATAGTTTAAACCGTTTACTTCGGCGCTGCTTCCTCGGCAGTGGCTTTGCGTACGCGCGTCCAGTACTGCGAGCGGCCCACCAGCGCAAAACCGATGTAGCCTTTCACTTCGAGCTTATCGGGGCCTAGTTGGCGCACAAAGCAGGAGTAGGTGCGGCCGTTTTCGGGGTCGTAGATTTCGCCGCCGTCCCAGCGGTTGCTGCCGGCGTCGTAGCGCAGGTTTTGCAGCACCACCAGCCCTAGGTGCGGCTGGGTGCGTTTTTTGGGGTCGGGGTTGTGCACATCGAGGCGGGGGTGGCCCTCGGCGTCGTTGGGCTGCTGCAGGTTCACGATTTTGCCGCACAGCTGCTCGCCGCAGCGGTAGAGCTCGATGTGGCTTTCGCCCTGCTCATCGGCCCACACGCCCAGGGGCATGGCCGCCGGCTGGGCAAACAGCTGCCCCCACGGTGCCAGCGCCAGGGCCAGCAGCAGCGGAAGTACTCGAATGGCTTTCACGAGGGGTAGGGGTTTGGTCAAGGGCGTAAGGCCAAGGTAAGAAACTGCGGGCCTATTAAAAGCAGAAGCCGCCCGCTCCGGTACTCCGAAACGGGCGGCATCGGCCGTAAGTTCAGCGGGCTTACTTCACGCGCGTCCAGGTTTGCGAGCGGCCAATCATCGAAATACCGATGTAGCCCTTCACTTCCATGGTGTTGGCGTTGAGCATCTTCATGTAGCAGGAGTAGGTTTTGCCCGTTTCGGGGTCGTAAATCTTGCCGTCGTCCCACTTGTTGGCTTCGTCGTACTCAAACCCTTGCATGAATACCAGGCCCAGGCGCGGGCGGCTGCGCAGCTTGGGGTCGGGGTTCTGCGAGTCGGTTTTGGGCTTGCCGGTTTTGGGGTCGTTGGGCGTGGTCAGCGACACGATTTTGCCGCAGAGTTTTTTGCCGTTGCCGCACTGGTAAATCTCGAAGGTGGCCTTCTTCTCGCTGTTCGTCCATACCCCAAGCGGGGACAGGCTTTGCGCCGAGGCTACACCTACAAAGCCCAGCAGTAAGGCCAGGCACAGGAGCAGTTTCTTCATCATTAAAATAAGGGTGTGAAAAGGGGTTGGGAGGGAAAAATATGCAAAAGAAACTCAACTCTGCAACATGCAGGCTGGGCATAGATACACAAGTAGCGTACCAATACCTAGGGCCCGAAGCTGGTGCGCGGCAACCAGAAAAAATAAATGGGCTGACATTCAGCCGCATGCTATAAAAGTTGGCTCAATGGGTTAGAAAAAGCGGTTTTTATTTTGAACCAAACGTATCCCATATAACTTTAGTGACCGTAGCGAGTGCTACAGCCCCAGCTAGCGGACCCGTGTTGTCGGTAGCGCCCCTGGGGAGATGTTTTACTAACGAGAAAGGAGGTGTACAATGTCCAGTAGTCCCAAATCCATCCTGCCAAGCCTGAGTAATGTTGTCCGCCTCACCGCCGGACGCGCGTAACACTCAAGTGTCGTGGGGATGCGTATGCACTCTCACATTACGGCAGGTCTTCGCCTAAGATGACCACTCCGGTGTCCCCGGGCTGGTCGCTTGGTAAGATGGCCACAGGATTAGAGGCCCGGTTACCTGTGAAGGCAACCGGGCCTCGCTGTTTGTATACCGCTCGTTGGTCGGCTTGATTTAGCAGCTTGCTAGGCTACTGGCGCGAGTTTTAGCGCGAAGCGCGCTACTCGTGCCGCAGCATGGAGGGGAGTTTCTAACTCCCGTGCCGTGAACGACGTGGCCTAGGTGCCATCAGCAATGATAACGTTAGGCAGCCTGTGCAGGCAAGCTGTTCCCTAGGTGCCGTGCAACGCCCGGGAGTCTGGAGACTCCTTTCCATGTTGCTGGCACGAGTCGCGCGCCGAAGGCGCTAAGACTCGCGCCAGTGCCATTGTTCCCTAGTGCCACTCCTCAGCTACCCGGAAGCGCGCCTTGGCGCGTGCCGCGTCAGCGCCGAGCACCGCTATAGTACCCGCCTCACACCCAGGAAGCGGCGCTCGTAGTCGGTGCCGTCGACCTGGCTGATTTTTACGCCCGGGTCGCGGCGCGACGAGGACGAGTGCACGAAGCGCAAGGGCTGGCCGGGTTCCGAAATAACGATGCCCGCGTGGCCGGGCGTGGTGCTGCCCTGCGCCGTGCCCGTAAAAATGATCAGGTCGCCTTTGCGGGCCTGCTGCCGGGCTACGGGCTGGCCGGTTTTGTACTGAAGGGCCGAGGAGTGCGGTACCTCCACACCAAACTGGTTGTACACGTACGTCAGGAAGCCCGAGCAGTCGAAACCGCCTTGGGGCGTGGTGCCGGCGTAGCAATAGGGCTTGCCGAGCTGGCGCAGGGCAAAGCGCACCACGCTATCGGGGCGGGTAACGGGGGCAGTGCCGGTGGCGGCGCGGTACACCACGGCCCGCACGGGGGGCAAGTCGCCGGAGGCGGGTACGGGCGCGGTGGGGCTGAGGCGCGGCCAGGCCCACAGGGCCAGCAGCAGGGTCATGCAAATTCCAAACATCAGCCAGATGTAACGCATAATCGTGCCAACCGCCCGGTGTGGTTGCAGGTGCGGCGGCTGAAGCTGCTAACGAAGCCGCCGGCAAGTGCGTTGCGCACGGCCGGGCTGGGTATATTCACGCCGGCTTTGCAGCCCCCGGGTGCGTGGGGTTGTCAGTAGCACATTTCGCCTTCCGCACCCATTTCACTCCTCCTTTCCCTGAACACATGTTTCAATTAACCAAGCGCCGCCTAGGTGCCACCGCCCTGGTGGTGCTATTGGGCAGCGCACCCGTGCTGGCTGCGCCGGCCCTGCGCTACGTGCTGGCCATGCCGGCGCCGCAAACGCACTACTTCGAGGTCGAAATGCAACTGAGCGGCTTTACGGGCCGCAGCACCGATGTAAAAATGCCGGTGTGGGCACCGGGCTCGTACCTGGTGCGCGAGTTTGCCAAAAACGTGGAGGGCTTTGCGGCCAGCGCGGGTGGCAAAAACCTGGGCGTCAGCAAAATCGATAAGAATACCTGGCGGATTGAGCACGCCGGCCAAAAGAACATTACGGTGCGCTACCGCGTGTACGCCAACGAGCTGAGCGTGCGTACCAGCTTCGTGGATGCCTCGCACGGCTACCTCAACGGCTCGAGCGTGTTTATGTACCCGGCGCAGCAAAAGCAGCTGCCGAGCACGCTGGAGGTGCGCCCGGCCCAGGGCTGGAGCAAAGTATCGACGAGCCTGAAGCCGGCCGGCAACGGGCCCACGTTCACGTTCCAGTCGAGCAACTACGACGAGCTGGCCGATTCGCCCATCGAAATCGGCAACCACAAGGAGCTGACGTTTGAGGCCAACGGCACGCCGCACCGCATTGCCATGTACGGCCCCGGCAACTACGACGAGCAGCGCATCACCGAGGACTTCAAGCGCATTTGCGAAACCTCGCAGAAGGTGGTGGGCCGCAATCCGCTCGACCGGTACCTGTTTATCGTGCACAACCTGGAGCGCGGGGGCGGCGGCCTGGAGCACTTGTTCTCGACTACGCTGCAAGTATCGCGCAACGCCTACAACTCCGAGGCCGGCTACATGGGCCTGCTGGGCCTGGCGGCGCACGAGTACTTCCACCTCTGGAACGTGAAGCGCATCCGCCCCATCGCCCTGGGTCCGTTCGACTACGACCAGGAGAACTACACGCGCATGCTGTGGCTGAGCGAAGGCGGCACCGAGTATTTCTCGAACCTGATTGTGCAGCGCGCCGGCTTCCAGAAGCCGCAGCAGTACCTCGATCAGCTGGCCACCGGCATTACGCGCGTGGAGAACACGCCCGGCAACCGCGAGCAATCGGCAGCCGAGTCGAGCTTTGATGCCTGGATTAAGTACTACCGGCCCAACGAGAACTCGGCCAACACCGGCATCAGCTACTACGACAAGGGCGAGGTTATCGGGGCCGTGCTCGATCTGATGATTATCAACGCCACGAAAGGCCAGAAAAGCCTCGACGACGTGATGCGCTACCTCTACGACGAGTACTACGTGAAGCAAAAGCGCGGCTTCCGCGACGAGGAGTTTCAGGATGCCGTGGCCAAAGTAGCCGGCCGCCGTTTCGACGATTTCTTTAAACGCTCGGTGTACGGCACCGTGCGCCTCGATTACGAAGGCGCCCTGGGTTATGCGGGCCTGCGCCTGACAAACACCGCCGGCCAGCCCGAAGCCGCCCTAGGTGCCAGCGTGTCGGCCAACAACGGCCGGCCCACGGTAACCGGCGTGGTGCGCGACGGCAGCGCGTGGCAGGGCGGCCTGAACGTGGGCGACGAAATTCTGGCCCTCGACGGCATGCGCGTAACCGACGACATCAACCGCTACATGGCCGCCCGCCCCGTGGGCAGCACCGTGAAGCTGCTGGTAGCGCGCGACGGGCAGCTGCGCGAACTGTCGTTTCCGCTGCTGGCCAGCACCGCCGCCAAGTACCGCATCGAAATGGCCGACAACGCCACGCCGGAGCAGCTGGCCGTGCGCCGCAAGTGGCTGCAATTGCCGAGCTAGGTAGCCGTAAATTTTCCCTAGGTTCCATTGCCCGCCGCTGCCCAATGGGGCAGCGGCGGTTGTAGTTTAACTGATCATGAATGTTCTGCTTGTGCTGGCTCATCCCGAGCCGGCGTCGTACAACGGGCACCTGGCCCGCCTCGCTGTCGAAACCCTTACCGCGGCCGGCCACACCGTGGAGGTTTCCGACCTGTACCGCCAACGCTTTGCGGCCGTGGCCGGCCCCGCCGACCTGGAGCCCGCCTACGCGACCGATTTTTTCGACCTGCAGGCGGCCCAGCGGGCGGGCGTGGCGGCCGATAGTTTTGAGCCCGGCATCGAGGCCGAAATGGAGAAGCTGCGCCGCGCCGATTTGCTCATGCTGCAATTTCCGCTGTGGTGGCACTCGGTACCGGCTATCCTCAAGGGCTGGATCGACCGCGTGCTGGCCGTGGGCTTTGCCTACGGAGGCACCAAGGAGCTGGCCGGCAAAAAGGCGCTGGTGTCGCTTACCTCGGGCACGCCCAACGAGCTGTGGGACGGCGTAACCCTGCCCACGCTCGAATCGACCTTGAGCCACTTGCTGCGCGGCACGTTCGCCTTCTGCGGCATGGAGGTGTACGAGCCCTTTATGATTGGCAGCGCCAAGCACCTAGGGCCCGAGCAGCGCGCCGCCGCCGATGCCGAGTTCGTGCGCATGCTGCAGCAGCTCGACACGCGCAAGCGTATCTTCTTGCCCTAGGTCGCACCTGGCCCAAAAACACCGCGGCCCGCTCCAGCAACTGGGGCGGGCCGCGGTGTTTCGGGAGCACGTGCGCAGCTATTGCGCCAGCGCACCCACTGCTTTGGCCAGGTTCACGCGGCCGTAGCCGAAGCTAGGGTCGCGGTTGGTGGCGTTGGTGCTGGCGGCTACCAGGCGCTGCTTTATCTGCTCGCGGGTTTCGGTGGGGTACTTGCTCCATACTACCGCGGCCATGCCAGCCATGGAAGCGGTAGAAACCGACGAGCCGCCCACGGTGCTGGGCGCGTCGCCGCTCATGGCCAGCGACAGGGGCCGCAGGTTGTTGCTGCTGCGCTGCATTACCACCGTAAACTCCACGTCGGAGCCCACGTGGCACTCGTCGCAGCGCGAGGTCAGGTTGTCCTTGATGCCGGTAACAGCCACTGCCTCGGCCAGGTTGGCCGGGAAAATAACCCCGACCCAACCCGCCGACCAATCGAACGAGGTGCCGGCCGCGCAAAAGATGAGCTTGCCCCGCGCGTGGGCGTACCGGATGGCATCGGCCATTTGCGAGCTGCCGGTAACGCGGCCCATGCTCATGCTGATGATGCGCACATCGGCACGGTTGGCCGCCAGTACAAAGGCATCCGACACGCCCTTCACCTCGCGGCTTTCATCCAGAAACACATCGGCGGCGGCCCGAATGGTAATCAGGTTGCTGTTGTAGGCAATGCCCACCGAGGCGCCATCGGTGCCGCGCGGGGCGGCGGCTGCCCCGGCCATGCTGGTGCCGTGGCCGCACTGGTCGTTGGGCGTTTCAACGGGGCCCGTAGGAATGCCGAAGAACGTGGAGCGCGGCAGCGTTACCAGCCGCTCCACGGTGCGGCCCGCACTCAGGCCTTGGTTGAACGCGCTGCCCAGGTTTTCCTGCGCATCCGACGAGCCGGTATCGATAACCACGAGCTTAATGCCCTGGCCCGTGCTCTGCGACCACGCCGAGCGCACGCCGTGGTATACATCGGCCTGGTTCCACGACGATTTGCTGCCGTTGCTGAGCACGGTGTAATCGGAGCCGGCTACCAGGTTGGGCGTGGCGGTGTTCGAGCCGCAGCCGCTGCTGCTCAGGCTGCGCTGGGCGGCCGTGCTGGTGCGCGGGCGGTAGGGGTCGTAGCCCATGGGCTCGGCGTAGCGCACCAAGGGCGAGCGGCGCAGGCGCTGCACGGTGCTCAGCTGCCGCACCCGCACGCTCAGCACGGGCAGGGTTTCATCGGCAAACACCACCAGCTGCTCCGGCGTGAGGGTAGGGTCGGCCTGTTGCTCGCTGCTCAAAATCAGGCGCAACACCTGCTCGCGGGCTTGCTGGTAGGCGGCATCGGCGGCAGCCCTAGGTGGCAGGGCGGCTTGGGGGCTGCACTGGTCGGCGGGGGCGTAGCCCACGCTCAGCACCTGGTCGGAGCGTTGCAGGGCGCTCCATACCACGTGGTCGGTGGCGTCGGCCCAAGAGTAAGGAGCGTTGGTGGCTTTTACCTTTTCCCAGATGTGCTCATCGAGCTGCTGGGTGCTGAGGGCTTCGCCACCTAGGGCGGGGTTGGGTTGGGCCAGCTCGGCATCGGGCGTGCGGCTGCAGCCCAGCAGCGCCAGAAGCGCCGCGGCGGCGGGGGTAAATTTGGGCATAGCGGGGTGTTTGGTTGAGTGGGTAGCATGGTTCGGGTTGCGTAGATAAAGCTATGATAATATTTGAATTATGCAAGTTATGGGTCGGCCGAACCAGCCCGGTTGCCTTGGCGCATCAAGCACAAAAAAGCCGCTCCGGCGGGCGGAGCGGCTTTCAGGAACCTAGGGAACCGCGGGCTTAGTACACGCGCTTCAGATCGACGCTTTTCGGGGGCGTAATGATGAGCGGCACCTTTTCAATTTTCACCGACGAGGTATCGAGCCCGAAGTACTTGTCTTCGGAGGCGATGAACTGCTTGATGTAGAAGTAGGCCTGCATCACGATGTTCTCCACGAAGGGGAATTCGTTTTCGACCGACAAAAACTTCTCGAGCACCACAAAGCGGAAGTCGCCGGTTACGTGCTGCTTGCTCAAGGATTCGTAGCGCGAGGTAATGTCCACTTCCTTGTTGCGTACCAGGTCTTCCACCACTTTGCGGAAGTACAGGTTGATGCGCTGCTCGACGCGGAAGCCCAGGCGGAAGGTAATGCGGTAGGCGTCGTCGTTGGCCAGCTCCGTTACCTTGTACTCCATCGTGTACGGCTCGTCGGTGGTATCTACGTGCACAAACCAGTAGATATCAGCTCGTTTGGGGCGCTTCTGGAAGATGGAGTAGATGATTTTCGACTCGATTTCCGTCTGGCGCTCGGCCGAGGTCATGAACACGAGGTGCGTGGCGTATTTCGGTACCGATTCGTCGGCCGAAAGCTGCTTGAGCGCGTCCATGTACGGGTCGATTTTCACGAACTCGGTGAGGCGGCGCTTGATGTAAAAGGCGCGCATCCACACGTACATCACCGAAATCAAGCACAAGCTAATGGCCACCGACACCCAGCCGCCGTGCGGAAACTTGATGAGGTTGGCAATCAGGAACGAGCCTTCAATAGCGAGGTACACCACCAAAAACAGCACTACCAGCGGCATGGCCACGCGCTTGGTTCGCAGCCACATCGAGAGCAGCAGCGTGGTCATGAGCATGGTTACGGTAATGGCCAGGCCGTAGGCCGCTTCCATGTTTTCGGACTTGCGGAAGTACAGCACCACCGCTATGCAGCCCAGCAGCAGCAGGCGGTTCATGGAGGGCACGTACAGCTGGCCCTTCACGTCGGTGGGGTAGTTCAGCTTTACTTTGGGCCACATATTCAGGCGGATGGCCTCGGCCACCAGCGTAAACGAGCCCGTAATCAGCGCCTGCGAGGCAATAATGGCCGCAATGGTGGCAATGCCAATACCAATCAGCAAGAACCACGAAGGCATCATCTCGAAGAAGGGGTTGCGCCCGTTCAGCTGCTCGCCTTGGTGGGTAATCAGCCAGGCACCCTGCCCGAAGTAGTTGAGCAGCAGGCAGGTTTTCACGAACACCCAGCTGATGCGGATGTTGCCTTTGCCGCAGTGCCCTAGGTCGGAGTACAGGGCCTCGGCTCCGGTGGTGCACAGAAACACAGCCCCCAACAGCCAGAAGCCGCCCGGCGTGTTCACGAGCAGGTTGTAGGCGTAGTAGGGGTTGGCGGCCCGCAGGATTTCGGGGTGCTGCACAATGCCGGTTACGCCCAGCGTGGCCAGCATCGAGAACCACAGAAACATAATGGGCCCGAACGCCTTGCCCACGATTTGGGTGCCGAAGCTTTGCAGCAGAAACAGCATCACCAGAATGGCAATAACGATGGGCACCGTCTGGATTTCGGGGTAGAGGCGCTCCAGCCCCTCGATGGCCGACGATACCGAAATCGGGGGCGTGATTACGCCGTCGGCCAGCAGGGCCGCGCCGCCCACAATGGCCACGGCCGAAAGCCAGGTGCCGCGGCGGCGCACCAACGCGTAGAGCGAGAAAATGCCGCCCTCGCCGTTGTTATCGGCGTTGAGGGTGAGCAGCACGTACTTGATGGTGGTTTGGAGCGTGAGCGTCCAGAGCACGCACGAAATGCCGCCGTACACCAGGTCGGCTTCGATGCGGCCCGGCACGATGGCCTTCATCACGTACAAAGGCGAGGTGCCGATGTCGCCGTAGATGATACCCAGGGCGATAAGCAGGCCCGCCGTGGATACGGCGGTGTGCGCGTGGTGCGAGGTTGCGGTCGGAGCCTCGGACAAGGTTTTGGTGTCACTCATACAATCGCGACAACATGAATAAACATACACCCCCTCGGAAAGAGGCGGGCAAAGGTAGTAAGCGCCGGGCAGCCGTGTGCGCACGGCCGCCGCAAAGCAGCTTTCTCAGGATGTGGGCGGGATAGGGTCGGGGCCGGGTTCGGGCCCGGCGGGGGCAGGGGCGTTGGCTTGCTCGGCGGCCAGCAGGGCCGTGGCCTCGGCGGCGGCGCGTTGGTGACGCAGGTAAATGCGCACGTTGGTTTCGGTGGCCAGGGGCTGCCAGGTTTGCAGCTCGCCCCCTAGGGCATGGTGCGATTCTTCGCGGCCCAGGCGGTGCAGGCGCACCCGCATAGCGCCGCGCCGGCCCCAGGCCAGCAGCAGCACCCCGAGGCTCATGCCCACCATGGCCGTAGGCGTACGAATCCAGTTTTGCAGAAACGCCAGCGTGAAACCGCCCAACACCAAGGCCCCGAGCATAATCCAGAGCAGCCAGCGCACCGGCTGTACCGACACGCGCTCCAGCTCCAGCAGGCTGTAGCTGCGGCCCTCCAGGGTCAGCTCATCGTCGGTAAGCAGCCAGCGGCCATCCGGGCTTTGCATGGGCGGCCGGGGAGGCGGGAGCTGCGGTGGCGCGAAGCCAGGGTGGGTAATGGGTTCCATGGGGTTGCTAGGTGACAGGGAACAGGTAACACGTGACAGGTTTGGGGCGAAACCTTTAAGCTTAGTGGGGCCCAATGGCCAGTGCCCCAACGAGCTTAAGCGTCTACGAGCTTGTGAGCTGTTGCTTTCTACTTATCACGTCTGACGTGTCACGTGTTACCTGTCACCTGTTACCCCAAGCTTAATTATTCACTTTCAGCAGCTCCACGTCGAAAATGAGGGTGGCGTTCGGGCCGATATCCGAGCCGGCGCCGCGGGTGCCGTAGGCCAGCTCCGACGGGATGTAGAGGCGGTACTTCGAGCCTTCGCTCATCAGCTGCAGGGCCTCCGTCCAGCCGGCAATTACGCCGTTCACCGGGAAGGTGGCGGGCTGGCCGCGCTCGTAGCTGCTGTCGAACACGGTGCCGTCGATGAGCGTGCCGTGGTAGTGCGTGGTTACCGAGCTCTTGAGCGAAGGCTTTTTGCCCGAGCCCTCGCTGAGCACCTCGTACTGCAGGCCGCTGGGTAGCGTGTGCACGCCGGCTTTGTTTTTGTTTTCGGCCAGGAAAGCGGCGCCTTCCTGCTGGTTTTGCTCGGCCGATTGCCCACCGCCCTGCGGCTGCTCGGCGGCCATTTGCTGCTGAAACTGCTGCATGGCGGCCTGCATTTGCTGCGGCGAAAGGCGGCTTTGCTGGCCGCTCAGGGCCTCTTTCAGGCTTTGCGCCAGCGTGTCGATGTCGAGGTCGATGCCCTGTTGGGCGAAGTTGCGGGCCAGGTCGCGGCCGATGATGTAGCTGATTTGCTGCTTAAGCGAGGTCAGTTCCATGAATCGCGGAGTTACGTCTGATTACTCTGAATTCGCTGTGGTTGCCAAGCCGCCCGCCCAGCGAAGAACAACGGTGCGGCTACCGGGCAGTACGCGCCCGGCGGGGCGAAGGTGCAGAAAAATTGCAGGTCGTGCGGGCTGGCTGGGCCGAATCATGCGCCGTCGTCCGGCAGGCCATTAGCACCTCCCTGAAAATCAGCTTTCAGCAAAGCCATTCGTTTTCGGCAACGATTTGTGGGCTGCTGGGCGCACCTCAGGCCAAGGGCACCTAGGGCAGGCCGCCTTCGCGCCAGCCGATACGCCTTACCTGGTGCCTGTACGGCGGCCGTTGTGCAGCTGCCGTGGCTAGCCGCAAGCGCCCAGCTAAGCCGCTGGTGCCGGGCGCGCAGCACAAGCTGCCGGCTTGCGCTGGCCCGAACGCCGGATATGGCCACTACGGGCCAGCAAAAAAGCCGGCCCCACGCAATGCGGAGCCGGCTTATCAAATCAGCAAACCCGGAAAATGGCCGCTTAGCAGCAGTACTCGCTCAGGTCTTCGTCGAGCGAATCGATGTAGAGGTTGAACTTAAGCGTGCGGGCCGCCCACAGCCCCAAGGACCCCAGGCCACCCAGCAGCAACAACGTCGAAACGGCGGTGGTCTTTTTCATAGCCTATGTTGTATGTAAGTGATGTTCAGATTATTGATGCAAAGATACGGCTTAAATGTTAATTAGTTGTTATGCATGCATCATTCTTTGGTTGCGCCCTAGGTACGCTGTGCTTGCCAAAGCAAGCGGGAGCGAAGCCACCGGCCGCCACCTGAAGGCAGCTCCGGCGCTTTGCTCCCGCAAACCACGGAACAGGCTTACTTACTTGGGCTTACGGCTTGCGCGGGGCTGGCTTGCGCACCGGGGCCTTGGCCGGGGTTTTGGCGGCTGGCTTTTTAGCAGTGCCGGCCCTAGGTGCCGTGGCCTTGGCAGCGGCCGGGGGGCGCCGGGCAGCGGGCTTGCGGGCCGGTGCTTTGCGAACGGCGGCTTTTTTGGCCGGGGCTGCTTTGGTGGGTTTGGCCGGAGTAGTAGCCGGCGCGGTGGTTGGCTCCGAGCCATATTTGGCATCGGCTGGGTTGGCCGCGCCATTCAGGAACAAGTCGAACTCGACGCGGCGGTTGCGCACCCGGCCGGCCTCGGTGGCATTGTCGGCCACGGGGTGCAGGGGGCCGTAGCCGCGCTGCTGAACGCGGCTTGCGGCAATGCCTTTGCCCACGAGGTAGCTGCGGGCGGCAGCGGCCCGCTCGCGCGAGAGGCGCAGGTTGAACGCGGCCGGGCCCTGGCTATCCGTGTGCCCCGTAATGCTGAGGGTGTAATCGGGGTAGCGCGCCAGGATTTGGGCAACCGTGTCGAGGGTGGCGTACGAGGTAGCCAGCAGGGTAGCCTTGTTGCGCTCGAAGCCGATGAACTGGGTGGCCTCCTGCAGGCGCTTGCGCGTTTCTTCCTTAATCTCGGGGCAGCCGTTGTTCGAGGCCGGGCCGGCGCTGTTGGGGCAGCGGTCGGTGGTGTTGGGCACGCCGTCGGCATCCGAGTCGGTTTCGGTGGCGTTGGCAGCGGCCGAGCAGCCGCTGGCATCTACCTGGGTGCCGGCGGGCGTATCGGGGCACTTGTCCTCGGCGTCCGGAATGCCGTCGTTATCGGTATCGGGGCAGCCGCTTAGCTCTTCCTTACCGGCTACGTCGGGGCAGGTGTCGTTGGCGTCGGCTACGCCGTCGCCGTCCTTGTCGGGGCAGCCTTGCAGGTCGGCGGTGCCTTGCTCGTTGGGGCAGTTGTCGCGGTAGTCGGCCACGCCGTCGTTATCGGTATCGGGCGGGCAGCCTTTTTCGTCAACCTCCACGCCGGGCGGCGTGTTGGCGCAACGATCCTGGCGGTCGGGCACGCCGTCTTCGTCGGCATCGGCCGCCTGGCCCAGGTTAAACGTGAGGCCCACGGTATGCTGCAAAAAGCGGTCGGCCCAGCGCGGCACGTTGGTTTCGGGCACGCCGTCGAAGTTGGCCTCCATGGGCATGTGCTGGGTGCTCTGCACGAACAAGCCCACGCCGCCACCCAGGCGCAGGTTGATGCCCGCGCCGCCCATCACATCGATGTAGCCTTTGTCCTCATCGATGCGCTGGCCGTCGTTCAGGCCCGTGCGGCTGGCGTACGACCACCCCGAGCCCACCAGCAGGTAGGGCTGAAAAAAGGCGTTTTCCTTGAGGGCCCAGCCGTTGTTCAGCTTCAGCTTAAAGCCCAGGTTGGCGTTGACGAGCGTGGTGGTGAAGCGCGTTTTGGGGCTGCGGTTGCCGGTAAGCTCGCCGTAAAACACCTGGGTGTTCAGGTCGATACCGCGGCCCAGGTACAGGTTTACGGCCAGGCCGGGCGCGTACGAGCTGCGGTCGAACTTCCAGTAATCCGAACCGAAGTTGCCTTGGTATTGCAACGCACTCAGGTTCAGCCCCAGGCTCGCTCTGCGGTCGGGGGTTTGGGCCTGGGCGGCGTGCGGTAGGGCAGGCAGCAACGCCAGGGGCAGAGCCAGCAACCTAAACGTTTGTACAAACTGCTTCATCAGGTGGAGTCGGGGTGAAGGAGTAAGCTGCACAGGAGCAGGTACGCACGTATACCCGCAATGCCGCGAAAGGTTAGCCAACAAGGCGCCGCACCGCATCAGCCAGGCAGCGCCCTAGGCGTCTGCAAAGCCAAGCGTCTGATGGTAATGATAATCATTGTATAAATAATATACAATACTTAATTGATATAATACACATGCCTTGCTTCATAAGCCATAGGCGAGGTACCCAAATCCTGTCATACAGATATGGCCTCACCGCCTATTTCGCCTCCGAAACCTCCACGCGCCGGTTGCGGGCATCGGGCGAGGCGTAGAGCGGGCGCGTGTCGCCGTACCCGGCGGTGCTGATGCGCTCGGGCGCCACGCCCGCTTTCACGAGGTACGCCTTCACCGCCTCGGCCCGTTGCTCGGATAGTGCCTGGTTTTTGTCGGGCTCGCCGATGCGGTCGGTATGGCCGGCCACCAGCACGCGTAAGCTAGGGCGGGCCTGCAGCTCGGCGGCCAGCTGATCGAGGGCGGGCAAGGCTTCGGGCAGCAGCTCGGGCGTGCCAAGCTTAAAGAGCACGGTGGGCAGCACCACGGGTTGTTGGCTGATGACGGGGGCCGGCGGGGGCGTAGGGCGGGCGGTGTCGGGCGGGGCGGGTTTGGGCGCCGGGGCCGGGGCTGGCTTGGGCTTGGGAGCCGCGCCGCTCACCTGCACGGTAATGGGCACCACGGCGCTTTCGCGGGTGCGGTAGTAGCCTTGCGTGATGTAAAAAGTAGTGGTTTTGCTGAGCCTGGTACGGTAGCTGTTGCCGGTGTTCACGGGCTGCTTCAGGTCGGCATCGGCGTACCAGCGCACGTCGCGGCCCGAAACCCGAATGGTGGTTTCGGCGCCGGCCTGCACCTTGGCGGCCGACTTAAGCTTGACGCGGTAAAGCGTGAAGCTGCCTTTGTCGCAGTCGCCCACGGGGGCGTAGGCGGCGCGCCCGGTTAGCTTTTCCTCCTTCGCGTCGTAGGTAAAGGCAATGGAGCCCTCGCACCAGTAGCTGAAGGGGGTGGCCCCGGTTTCGTTGAGCTTGCGCACGTGCTCCAGCGCCAGCCCGGTGGCCGTGCGCGTGGCCCGCACCTGAAACGTAACCGTTACGTTGGGCCGGCCCGTGGCCTCCTGGTACAGCACGCCAAACATGCCCGTGCCTTTGGCCTCCTGCACGCGCAGCAGGGCCGGCCAGGTGGCACCGGGCTCTTCGGGGTCGGTTTCTACGCCTTGCCAAATGCCCGCCAACGATTGGGCATTTGCATTGCCTGCCAGCAGCCAACCCAGCAGGCCTAACCACGCGCCGTATTTCATCATGCCCCAATGTAAACCCCGGAGCCGGTTTGCGTCAAACCCAATGGGCCTGAGCGTAGCAGCAACCCGAAACAATTGCCCTAGGTAGCAGCAGAGCAGCAGCACCTAGGGCAGCGGGGCGCTACCCTAGGTGCGCCATGTCGTCGGGGCTGAGGCGGATATGCGCGGCCGCCAGGTTCTCGCGCAGGTGCGCCAGCCTGGAAGTGCCGGGGATGGGCAACAGCCAGGGCGAGCGGTGCAGCAGCCAGGCAATGTTTACCTGGGCCGGCGTGGCCTGGTGCTTGCGGGCTATTTCGGCCACCTGCTCGGAGTGTTTGGGCAGGGCGTGCAAGAGCGAGAAGTACGGAATAAGGGGAATGCCGTGCTGCTCGCACAGGTCCAGCACTTCTTCGCCGCCCCGGCTTTCGAAGTGCGGGGTGCGGTGGGTGGTGCGCTGGGCGTAACTATACATGTTCTCAACGGTGGCAATCGGGCCCAGCTGCAGGCCGGTTGTCAGCTCTTCGCGCGTTACGTTGCTCAGGCCTACGTGCAAAATCTTGCCCTCGCGCTGCATCTCGTACATGGCACCTAGGGCCTCGCTCAGGGGCACGTCGCTCTTGGGCATCACGCGGTAGTGCACCAGCTGAATTTGCTCCTGGCCCAGGGTGCGCAGGTTGTTATCGATGCTGGCGCGCAGCTGTTCGGGGCGGTTGTAGGGTACCCAGCTTTTATCGGGGAGGCGGGCGGCACCCACTTTGGTGCAAATCAGCAACTCGGGCGGGTAGGGGTACAGCGCTTCCCGAATGAGGCGGTTCGTTACATCCTGGCCGTAATAATCGGCCGTGTCGAGGAAATTTACCCCGTGCTCCTCAGCCGTCCGCAGAATTTGCAAAGCCTCGGCGCGGTCGGCGGGCTCGCCCCACACATCGGGCCCGGGTAGGCGCATGGTTCCGTAACCCAGGCGGTTAACCGTGAGCGGGCGAGCGGAGTGTTGCGCGATGGTGATGGTTGCGGGCATAAGGCCAGGTATCTACAGCGAATAAGATAGGAGCAGGGGCTAGGATTCGGGATGCTCTCAAAGTACGGGTGCAACAAATTCTCGCGGGTCAGGAAGCAACTGCCCTGGATTTATTTATTGATGGCAGTACCGATGAAAAGCTGGGCTCCACTAACTCGCCTTTGTCGTCCATCACCAAAGCACCTAGGCCACTGCTGATGCGCAGCATGCCCGTGAGAAACACACGCGCGTTTTCAAGGTCAAGCAAATCGGTTCGGAACCTGAATTATTCGATGCTTCCCGATGCCTGATCAACAGTGCTCCAGCAGGCGTGGACAATCCTCTATGCCCTGATCATCTTAACGAACAACGGCCCGTTCCGGAGCAGGAACGGGCCGTAGCGTGTAGGAATAGGCGCAGGCCAAATACCTACTCGCTGTCGTCGGCAGCGTCGGTTTGCTTCGGCATGCCGCCAAGCATAATAGCCAACGATTTCATGCCAATCTGCATCTCATCCTTGGCGTAGTCGAGGAGCGGGGTGTTGGCCTTAATCTGCAATTCCTGCGGCGTAACCGGCTTGGTCTGCACGCTGGCAAACTCGTACACCATCTGCTGCTTGCGCTCCTTATCGAAGTACACCACCAGCTTCGTGATGCCGTTCTTTTCCTTCACGTACACGGGGTGCGCAAAATTGAGCATCTGCGGAATCTGAGCAGAGGTCCACACATCCAGGGCTACCGGCTTCTGGCTCATCTGGCCCGGGGCTTCGGGGTTGGGGGCCGCACCCGGCTTCAGGGTATAAGTAGTTTTCTGGCTGGGGTAGCCGGCCACCATGCTGGTTTCGGTGGTGGTTTTTAGCGCGTAGTCTTCTTCGGTAACTACAATGGTTTGCCAGGTTTTAGTAAGCGTAGCGGCATTGTAGGTGTAGGCCACACGCTCCGCGCCACTCTGCGCGGCCAGCAGCATGGTGCCGGCTTTTTTCGCGCCATCGAAGTAGTTTTCCAGGTGATACGTCAGGGCATCGGTGCTTACGCGCGCCTCCTGGCCCCGGTAGTAAATGGTGCCCTTGCGCGGCAGCATCATGGCTCCCATTACCAGTGCCGGATTTAGCTGAGCGGCCTCCGCCTGAAAGCGCTGCTGCTCGGCCGGAGTCATGCGCATGGCCAACTGCTGAATCTGCGCCTGCAAATTGCCTTTGGTGGGGTCCAGTTGGTTTAAAAACTTGTCGTAGGGGTTGCCCGGCAACGATACCCGGGTCGTGATGACGCCCTGCGTGAAGTTGGTAGGCGGCGCCGCAGTGGGAGCGGGCGAAGTGCCAGCCGACATCAGCACAGCGGCAACCGGAAGCACGGTCAGAAGAACGGAACGACTGATAAACATAGAAGTTGAAATATGGTAAAGACGCGGCAAGCTATATAGATAATCTGTAATGAACGGCAGGCGCTGCATTACCGCTCCGGGTGCTGCAGCCGCTAATATTCCTCGCGCCGGGCCCGGTTCTGGATGCGCTTTTCCCAGCGCTTGCGCTTAGGCGCGATGCTGCCGCGCAGGTACTTCTCCATCACCAGCACGGCACAGGGGGCGGCGGCAGTGGCGCCAAACCCAGCGTTTTCGAGGTACACGGCCACGGCAATCTTGGGGTTGTCGGCCGGCGCGAAGCCCACAAAAGCCGCGTGGTCGTCGCCTTCGTCGTTTTCAACGGTCCCGGTTTTGCCCGCCACTTTAATTCCCACATCCGCCAGGCTCGAAGCATCGGCCGTGCCGCCGCGCTGCATCACGGCCACCATGCCGGGCACCAGCGCCGCGAAATGTACGCTGTCGACGAGGGTGCGGTGTTTTTGGGTGAAACGCGGCAACGGCCCGCTGCTGCCCACGCTGCGCACCAGATGGGGCGTGTAGTACCAGCCGCGGTTGGCAATAATGGCGGCCATGTTGGCCATCTGCAAGCCGGTTAGGTTGATTTCGCCCTGCCCGATGCTGAGCGAGTAAATGGAGCGGTAGGCCCAGTTGCGCGTACGTCGGGCTTTGTCGTAGTAAGCCGGGGTGGGCAGGTGCCCCGGCGCCTCGCGGGGCAAATCAACACCTAGGGGCGCGGCCAGGCCGAACGAGCGGGCGTAGCGGTGCCACATGGCCAGGTTGGCGTGGCGTGCCCCCACGGTATCACCCGCCAGCGTATCGGGCACGCAGTCGATCAGGCTTTGCATTACCCGGTAGAAGTACGGGTTGCAGCTGTACTTAAGGGCCGCCGTGAGGTTTTTGCCGGGCGGGTGGTGGTGTACGCAGTTCACCAGCGACTGGTCGCAGCGGAAAGCCGAGGCCGGCGTAAAGGCGTGCATCTGCAGCGCGATGGCCGCGTTGACGAGCTTGAACACCGAGCCGGGCGGGTTGGCCAGCATGGCCGGTCGGTTTAGCAGCGGCATGTCGTCGTGCTCCAGCAGCTTGGTGCGCACGCCGGCCTGGTCGGGCGCGGTAATGGTGCTGGCCTTGTACACCGGCCCCGACACATACGCCAGAATTTCGCCGGTACGCGGGTCGAGCGCCACCAGGTAGCCCTTGCGGCCGCCCATTAGCTTCTCGGCGTAGGTCTGCAGCTTCGCATCAAGGGTCAGGTGCAAATCCTGGCCCTGCTGAAAAGCTGTATCCTTGGCCCAACTGCCGTGCTGCTTGCCCTGGGCATCCAGCAACGGGTGCAGATAGCCGCGGTGCCCCGCCAGCAAGCCGTTGTAATACGTCTCGATGCCGCCGTTGCGCAGGCGGTAAAAGCGGCCGCGGCGGTAGCGCTTGGCCTGGTTGTAGAAGGCTTGTGCTTCGGCCCCTAGGTAGCCTAGCACGGGCGCGGCGGCCGGGGTGGTGTAGGTGCGCCTGGGTCTTTCCCACAAAGTAAGCTGGGGCACAGTGGTGCTGCTGTCGCGCCGCACGCGCTCGGCCTCGGCCTTGGTAAGGCTCAGCTGCACCTGGTAGCCGCGCGAGGCTTGGCCGTAGGGCAGGGCATCGGTTATGCGCCGGCGTACGGTGGTGGAGTCCCAACCCAGCAGCTCACCTAGGGCCAGGGTATCGAGCTTGCCGCGGCTGGGCAGTTTCAGCAGGTACTGCGTGCGGGTGTCAACCAGCACGGAATCGTGGCGGTCGAGGATGCGGCCGCGGTGGGGCTCGTCGGGCAATACCACGCGCTTGGCGGTGTAACGCACGCTTACGTTTTGGCCGGCCGTTGGGCCGCCGGTTTGCTGATCGGGCGAGGAGCAGGCCGCTAACAGCCAGAGCACCGCCAACCCGGCCCGTTTCGCGAAAGTGTAAACCGTACGCATGAGGTAAAGCTAGGCAATTGCCGGGCTTGCCCAGTTGCACCTAGGCAAGCGTATGCTTTCGGTAGCTCAACCACTGCCTGTTTTACCTGAAAGCGCCGCCCAGCACCTAGGCTTTGATGGCCGAAGCCCTGGCGACTTGTGCCCGAGCCTGTCGCACGAAATACAGGTAGAACGGCAGCCCGGTCAGGATCAGCCCTAGGCCCAGCAATGACTGCAGCGGCTGCGTTACCACCGTGTGGCAGGTAAAGGTGAGGGCAAACAGCAGCAGCACGATTTGCACGTACGGATAACCCGGCGGCCCCGGAATACGCCCTTGCCGCTTCATCTTGACCACGGCCGCGGCCATCAGGCCATAAAACAAAAAGGTGGCAAAGATGACCAAATCGGTCAGGCGCTCGAAGGTGCCGGAGATGATAAGCACCGTGCTCCAGGCCATGGTGAAGAACAAGGCCCGGTAGGGGGTGCGGTAGCGCGGATGCACTGCCGCCGCCGACCGGAAGAAAAACTGCTCCTGGGCCATGCGGAAATGCACCCGGCTGTGCGAGAGCAGCACCGCATTCAGCGTGCCGAATACGCTCATTAGTATCAGCAGCGACACCCCCGTTTTGCCCCACTTGCCCAGCAGGGCTTCGGCCACCACAGCGGCGCCAATCTCGTTCGGGCCAATGGCGGCCAGCTGGGGCAGCGGCAACGCCCGCAGGTAGGCGTAGTTGACGAGCACGTACAGCAGCACGGCCACCGTAACGCCACCAATAATGGCCCTGGGTACATTCCGGCGCGGGTTCTTGATTTCGCCTGTCACAAAGGACAGGTCAACCCAGCCATCGTAGGCCCAGAACACGCTGAGCAAGGCCCCAAAAAAAGCGCTGGCCAACGGCACCTCGCGCACGGGCGCCGCCACCGCAGCCACCTCCGCCGACCTAGGCGCCGCCAGGAAAGTACCCGCCAGCACCAGCAGCAGAATGCCCGCGATTTTGGCGGCCGTAAACGCGTTGCTCAGGTGCCCGCTGCCGCTCACGCCCCGATAGTTTACCCAGGTAAGCGCCGCCGCCGTGCCGATGGCTAGCAGCTTAATGCCCGAATCGGCGAAGGGGTAGATGAGCCCGCCAATGGATAGATGCGCCAAATCCTGCGCCGGGTTGGGCAGCGGCAGCAGCGAGTTGACGGATTGCGCGAAGATGAAGGCCAGCGCCGCCACCGAAGCCGAGCCGATAATGGAGAAGTCCGTCCAGCCGAACAGAAACGACGCGAAGTTGCCGAAGGAGAGGCGCAGGTATTCGTACACGCCGCCCGATTCTTCGGTGAGCGAAGCCATGCCCGACAGGTTCAGGGCTCCGCAGAGGGTAACGAGGCCGCCCGCAACCCAGGCCACGAGTATCCATTCCTCGCTCAAGCCGCTCTGCGCCAGCGGTACTATCTTCTTGAATACGCCGGAGCCGATTACGATACCGGCAACCAGCATCATGCCGCTCACGGCACCAAAGGCTCTGACTAGCGTTACGGGAGCCGCATCGGCTGACTTTTCTGGAACGTTCATGTTCCAAGGGTACCGGTTTTGGAGCTGCTGAGTTGTGCGGCAGGTTTGCTCTATTTAGTCTTCGCTACTGAATCAGCAATACATCCAATAAGCCGGAGCGACCGGCATAGTTACGAGCACTGCTGTACTGAAAGTCTTCGGGTGCGTCCACGAACCCAGCAACTACCGGATTACGATGTAAATAATCGAGTCGTTGGTGGCGCAGCTCATTGGAATAAAGCTCGATGGGGTGGTTGCCCTGCTGCCAAAACTGGTACTGCTCGTTGTGGCTGTTGCGCTGGCCGGCGCGTTCGAACATCCACAGCATCCACTCGCGGCGGCTTTCCTGCTGGTTTTGCTGGATGGCTTGCAGAATGGTTTTGGCGGTGTGCCGCTTCAAGTCACGCAGGATGGCCGACAGGCTGTCCTTCTCGCTGCTGATAATCAGATGGGCATGATTGGTCATCAGGCACCACGCGTACACCTCCAGCCCTTTGTGCCGCTGGCAGTAGCGCAGGCTGTCCACGAAGATGTCGTTATAAAGTCGCCGCGTAAAGACATCAATCCAGTTGACGGTGGCGAAGGACACAAAGTAGAGCTGCCGCGAATCCCGAATCTTGTATTTCTCACTCATGCCGATAAGGTAGCCGTTTGCCGGCTTTAGCTGGCGCGAGTTTAGCGTAGCGTAACTCGTGACCAGCCTTGCCGGGAGGCTGCGCCTCCCTCGTCAGAACGACCAACGCCTCCCGGATTAACAGGTTATCCAAGCGGCGCGTGGCCGGTTTGCCGCTGTTGGCGGCAGTGGAGGCGCAGCCTCCACCTCATAGCTGGTCACGAGTTACGCTGCGCTAAACTCGCGCCAGATGGGGAGCATAGTGGTGCAACACCTGCCGCAGCTGAAACGAGAAGTAACGCTGCCGCTGGCGGCCTAATGAGCACTATATTAAAGCAGCGCCGCCCGGATGAATCCAAGCGGCGCGGTACCGGCTTGTCGCCGGGGCGGCTGAGGCTTCTGTAGGATGACTGGTACGAGTTACGCTACGCTGAACTCGTACCAGTTGGGAGAGTTACGCTACGCTAAACTCGCGCCAGAGGGGGGCTGCGCCTGCCCCATCAGAACGAGCAACGCCGCTCAGATAGCACACTACCAAGCGGCGCGGTTCCGGCTTGCCGCTGTTGGCGGCAGTGGAGGCACAGCCCCCACATCAAGACTGGTCACGTGTTACGCTGCGCTAAACTCGCGCCAGAATGGGTCACGAGTTACGTTTCACTAAACTCGCGCCACATTGAGCGATTTATCTCCTTCTTTTTATGATGCCAAAATTTATTAGTGGCTCGGCAATTTCATAGGCTTCACTAGGAGTGAAATTTGAGTTGTTCAAATTGTCAGCAATCTTAGTTCCGAATATTTGCTGAAATGTGTGATTAAACAACTGAGCGCTTTGCGCATCATACACCATTTTTTGTATAGCTCTTGCGGTTCTTTTTTTGTTTTTTCCATCTTTGATAAGTTCATTTATCTCATGTACTTTTATCGCATATAGCTTCTGACTATCTGTTGTTGAGTTTATTTTACTGAAATACTTATTGTAAAAATTATTTAATAAATTATCTTTTGCATTGTTTTTGTGTTTGGATAAATTAGCTAGAATATTAAAATTTAAATCATTGTCCTTGTGCAATATTAAAAAATCGTCTGATATCATGTAGCAGTTGAAGACATTAATTGAGATAGTTTCTATGACAAGAGTATCGTTGTCAACTATAAATTCCCATTTGCCGGATGTGCCTTCCCCATTTATGGATATCACTAACCTTTTGTCATCAAGAAAAGAGTAAACAGTCTTTTCTTGCTCTTGGCTGAGCAATAGCCATTGAGTGTCAGTTAGCGTGTTTTTGAGCTTCAAAATATCAGCCTTATTGATGAGTCGGTCTAAACTCCTTTTGAAAATACTCATTTTACGGTTTGTCGGTGACGTGACAGGATTTGCTTGAGGTGTGTGCGTAAATTCCTCTTATTTTGGCTGAACGGAAACGGGTGCCACCTCAGCAAGGTAGCACCCGTTTCATTTCAGCCAAAGCTGCCGGAGCAGCCTACATATTCCGCCGGTACTGACCGCCAACTTCAAACAGCGCATTGGTAATCTGCCCAAGCGAGCAGGACTTCACCGTTTCCATCAGCTCCTCAAAGAGGTTCTCGTTCTGCACGGCCTTCTGCTGCAGGCGCTTCAGGGCATTATCTGCCGTGTCGCGGTTGCGGGTGTGCAGGTTCTGCAGCATCGAAATCTGGTACTGCTTTTCCTCCTCGGTGGCGCGGATAACCTCGGCCGGCTGCACCGTGGGCGAGCCTTTCGAAGAGAGGAAGGTGTTCACGCCGATGATGGGCAGCTCGCCGGTGTGCTTCTGCATCTCGTAGTAGAGGCTTTCCTCCTGGATTTTGCCGCGCTGGTACATGGTTTCCATGGCGCCCAGCACGCCGCCGCGCTCCGTGATGCGGTCGAACTCGGCCATTACGGCTTCCTCCACCAGGTCGGTCAGTTCCTCGATGATGAACGAGCCCTGCAGCGGGTTCTCGTTCTTGGCCAAGCCCAGCTCGCGGTTGATGATGAGCTGAATGGCCATGGCCCGGCGCACCGACTCTTCGGTAGGCGTGGTAATGGCCTCGTCGTAGGCGTTGGTGTGCAGCGAGTTGCAGTTGTCGTAGATGGCGTACAGCGCCTGCAGCGTGGTGCGGATATCGTTGAAGTCGATTTCCTGCGCGTGCAAGGAGCGGCCCGAGGTCTGGATGTGGTATTTCAACATCTGCGAGCGGGAGTTGGCGCTGTACTTCAGCTTCATGGCCTTGGCCCAGATGCGGCGTGCCACGCGGCCCATCACCGAGTACTCGGGGTCCATGCCGTTCGAGAAGAAGAACGACAGGTTGGGAGCGAAGTCGTTCACATCCATGCCGCGGCTCACGTAGTACTCCACGAAGGTGAAGCCGTTGGAGAGCGTGAGGGCCAGCTGGGTAATGGGGTTGGCGCCGGCCTCGGCAATGTGGTAGCCCGAAATCGATACGGAGTAGAAGTTCCGCACCTTATTGGTGATGAAGTACTGCTGCACGTCGCCCATGAGGCGCAGCGAGAACTCCGTGGAGAAGATGCAGGTGTTCTGGGCCTGGTCTTCCTTCAGGATGTCGGCCTGCACGGTGCCGCGTACTTGCGAGAGCGTGCGGGCTTTGATTTCCTGGTACACCTCGGCGGGCAGCACCTGGTCGCCGGTTACGCCGAGCAGCATCAGACCTAGGCCGTCGTTGCCCTCGGGCAGCTGGCCTTGGTAGCGCGGGCGCTCCTGACCCAGGGCCTGGTAGATCTGTTTGATCTTCTCGTCAACCTCAGCCTCCAAGCCATGCTGCTTGATGTACAGCTCGCACTGCTGATCGATGGCGGCGTTCATAAAGAAAGCAGCTAGCGTAGCGGCCGGGCCGTTGATGGTCATCGACACCGAGGTAACCGGGTCGGCGAGGTTGAAGCCGGAGTACAGCTTCTTGGCGTCGTCGAGGCAGCAGATGCTCACGCCCGAGTTGCCAATCTTGCCGTAAATGTCGGGGCGCAGGTCGGGGTCTTCGCCGTAGAGCGTTACCGAGTCAAACGCCGTGCTCAGGCGCTTGGCGGGCAGGCCAGCCGATACGTAGTGGAAGCGGCGGTTAGTGCGCTCGGGGCCACCTTCGCCGGCAAACATACGCGTGGGGTCTTCGCCTTCGCGCTTGAAGGGGAACACGCCGGCGGTGTAGGGAAACTCGCCCGGTACGTTTTCCTGCAGCATCCACTTCAGCAGGTCGCCCCAGGCCTCGTAGCGTGGGGTGGCCACTTTGGGCACTTGCAGGTGCGAGAGGGTTTCGGAGTGCGTTTTGATGCGGATTTCCTTGTCGCGCACCTTAAAGATGAACTCCGGGGCTTTGTAGGCGGCTACTTTTTGCGGCCAGGTCTCCAGGAGTCGCCAGTTTTGCCCGTCCAGCCGGAGCTTGATTTCCTCGAAGGCTTTCTCCAGGCCGGTTGCGAGTTCGGCTGGTTGGGGTCCGTGGCTGCTGCTCCCCCCGGCTCCGTGAGCGGTTGCTCCTCCGCTGCCGAGGCTTCGAACGGCTTCGATGCTTCGCTGGATTCCGTAGAGTTGCTGAGCGGTTTCGGCTTGTTTATCGACCCACTGGTCATACTGACGAATCGTTTCGGTGATTTCGGAGAGATAACGCGTGCGGTGGGGCGGAATGATATACACCTTTTCGCTGGCAGCCTCCGAAGTTTCGAGCTGCGAGCTGAAAGTAGCCCCGGTTTTCCGCTCGATGGTTGCCAGCACGGCCCGGTACAGGCGGTTCATGCCCGGGTCGTTGAATTGCGAAGCAATGGTGCCGTATACGGGCAACTCGTCCGTCGGACGGTCCCAGAGCTGGTGGTTGCGCTGGTACTGCTTGCGTACGTCGCGCAGGGCATCCTGAGCGCCGCGCTTATCGAACTTGTTTAGCGCGATGACATCGGCGAAATCGAGCATATCGATTTTCTCCAGCTGCGTGGCGGCGCCGTACTCGGGCGTCATCACGTAGAGGCTGGCATCGGAGTGCTCGATGATTTCGGTATCGCTCTGGCCAATGCCCGAAGTTTCGAGAATGATCAGGTCGAAATCGGCGGCGCGCACCACGTCCACGGCGTCCTGCACATACTTGCTCAGGGCCAGGTTGCTCTGGCGGGTGGCAAGGCTGCGCATATACACGCGCGGGTTGTTGATGGCGTTCATCCGGATACGGTCGCCAAGGAGGGCGCCGCCGGTTTTGCGCTTCGAGGGGTCGACCGAAATGATGGCAATGGTCTTGTCGGGGAAGTCGAGCAGGAAGCGGCGCACCAGCTCATCCACCAACGACGACTTACCGGCACCGCCGGTACCGGTGATACCTAGGATGGGAGCCTTCTTAGTTTGAGAGTTAGCGAGGGTGGGAGTTTGTGAGTTGTTCGACTCAGCTCCGTTCTCGCTCTGCTGGAACTCGGCAACCAGCTGTTGCTTCACCTTCTCGTACTCCTCGGGGAAGTTCTCGGCAGCCGAGATGAGGCGACCTAGGCTCAGGGCGTCTTTCTCCTTTACGTGCTTGGCTTCGCCGTTCAGGTTTTTGCCCGTCGGGAAGTCGGCCTTTTCGAGCAGGTCGTTGATCATGCCCTGCAGGCCCATGGCGCGGCCGTCGTCGGGCGAGTAGATGCGCGTAATGCCGTAGCCGTGCAGCTCTTCAATTTCGGAGGGCAGAATTACCCCGCCGCCGCCACCAAATATTTTGATGTGGCCGGCGCCCCGCTCCTTGAGCAGGTCGTACATGTATTTGAAGAACTCGTTGTGGCCGCCCTGGTACGAGGTAATAGCAATGGCTTGGGCGTCTTCCTGAATGGCGCAGTCGACGATTTCCTGCACCGAACGGTTGTGCCCTAGGTGAATTACTTCGGCACCTGAGGCTTGGATGATGCGGCGCATGATGTTGATGGCCGCGTCGTGGCCGTCGAACAACGCCGCCGCCGTTACGATGCGGACGTGGTTTTGTGGTTTATAAGGAGCTACGGGAGCTGGGTGCATGGTAGATTCCGAACGAGTGGGATTTTGGAGTGGCTAAAGTACGAAAAAGCCCCGGCGGGGTAGGCGCGGGGCTTACAAGTGTTAGCCAACCGTTCTTAGCTCGTAAGCAAAACAGGTTTTCGAAAGGTTTCAGCGCATGGCGCAGACTTGCCTAAGCAGATAGAGTTTAGGGGCAGTAACTTACTAAGCTGGTGCTTCAGAGCGCAAGAGCAGTATTTGAGGTAGGCTTAAGAAACCCTGACTTCAACTGGTTAACCCTCGGTTACTCTGCGGGGCTCGCGGCCGTTACGTAAAGGCTCAGGCTCGCCCGCAGGCTATGCCATTTGTCGGCCGATTTGTCGCGGTACACCATGCGATGCAAGGGGCCTAGGGGAGCGGGCATCAGCAAGCTTTGCCAGGGGCGTTGCGGGTCGGGCGAGCCTTCCAGCCACTCCAGCGTCACGGCTACCCGGTTGTGGTTGCCGGTGGCAATGTGGTAGGGGCGTAAGTCGAGGTGCTGCCAGCCTTTGGCATTATCGGGCAACACGTAGTGCACATCTTGGGTGAGCAGGGAAGCAGCGGGGTTATCGTCGGCATCCAAGCTCCGCACATTTAAGCGCAATCGTACGCTGCGGAAGGTGTTTTCGCCGATGTAAAAGTGCACGTCTTCAATCTCGCTCAGCGGCCGAATGCGCAGTACCGCGCCCACTTCGCGGCCTAATTTGCGGGCCGGATCGGTGTCGCCGTTGATGTGAAAGTTGTAGTACGTAATGCTAAACGAGCCATCGTGGCCTATGCGTCGGCGCTTCCAACCCGATCCGCGAACGGTTACGGTGCTTAACTCATGCGTGAGCGGCGTGAGGCGCACGGTGGCTTGCTGCTGCAACTGGCTAAGCAGGAGTTTGCGCGGCGCGTAGCCTACGCACGTCACGACTACGGTATCAGAAGGCAGGGCGGCGGCAAGTGCCCTGAGGCTGAATTGGCCTTCGGCATCGGCCACCGTACCTAGGGGCTTCAGCTTGACACCTACGGAAGCAAAGGGCACCGCTGCACCGGTTCGGGCATCGAGCACTTGTGGCTGGGGTTGTTGCGGCGAAACGTGCGCGCAGGACAGCAGGGCATAAAGCAGGCTGCTGGGCTTGAGCCAGGCAATAATCATAGGCAGGGTAGCAATTGGCTTGCCCTGTCGGGAGTCAGCAACAAGCTCGGCTGGTTGCATGCAGGCACTCCTTCGGGTGAGTAGCAAATGTGCTTGCCCCGAAAGCTAGCCCGCTTCGCGTTGTCGGTTACTCCGTGAGCAGCTCGAAGTACAGGCTAGGTTGCATGGCATGAATCGTCCAGGCGGCTTCGCTGTTTTCGCGCTCCAGCATCACCTGCTTGGGCTGGCGCTTCACCGGCACCGAAAAATATTTCTTCTGGGGCTCGGCAGTTTCGCTTTGCAGCCACTGAATGGTAGCCGCCACGGGCTGCGCCTCGAGGTTTATATTATAGGAGCGCAGATCAACCGTGAGCCAGCCCTTCTGCTTGGGCCACACTTTTAATTGCACATCTTGCTGCAACAAGGCCTTGCCGGGCTTGCCCTGCTCGTAGGCGTACAGATTCAGGCGGAAGCGCAACAGCTCGTAGTTGTTGTCGTGCAAATACACGTGAAACTCCTCCAGCACGGCCGGTTTGGCGGGGTGCAGCACGGCGCCGAGTTCCCAGCCCCATTCATCGTCGACGGTGTTCTTGCCGCTTGAGCCCGCCACCCAGCGCAGGTCGCCCTTAGCGGTTTTCCGACCTAGGGTAGCGGGCCTGACCCTTCGGTGCGCCACCACCACGTTTTCGAGGGTTTGCTCCTGGGGCATCAACCGCACCACGCGCTGCCCGGCGGCCACGTGAGCGGGCAAGAGCAGCGCGCGCGAAAACCCGATGCTCGTTACCACCACCGTATCGGCGAAGTTATCGGGCAGGCGCAGGAGGTAGCGGCCGTTTTCGTCGGCTACGGTGCCCAGCCCGCGGCGCGGCACGCCCAGGGTGGCAAAGGGCACGGGCTGGCCCGTGCGCGCATTCAGCACCTGGCCCTCCACGGGCAAGTGCTGCCCATGGGCCGTTACCGATAAAGCACCTAGGTATAGGGTGGCGAGTAGCCGTCGAATCATCAGCCTGCAAACAGAAGCCTGCAGGCGTAGTGCACCCCATGCGCACCCGTCGGGCTCTCCTGACCTAGGGCAAAGTTATTGTCCTGCGCTGCCGCTTGGGTTGCCTCCGAAAAATATTGCGGCGTGTAGGTGCCGCAGGGGCTAGTCGTACTCCTGCACGGCCAGATACATGCTGGCATTGACGGGGAAGGTGCGCCACTCCGCTTCGCTTTTGTCGCGCACTACGGCCCGGTGCGTAGCCGACGGAAAGGCCCCGGGCCCGCCAAACCTGCTGCTCTCGGGGTGTAGCTTTTCGCCCTGCAACCACTGAATGCCCGCCGCCACGGTTTGTCCTTTGTGCAGCTGCAGGTTGTACTGGCGCAGATCGACGCTGGCCCAGCCGGTTTGCCCGCTCGGCACGGTAAACTGAATGTCCTGCGTGAGTAGGGGCTTAGTGGGTTTGCCGTTTGCTACTTCGTAGAGCATAAACCGCAGGCGCACCAGCTTAAACTCATTGTCCTCGAGGTAAAAGTGGAAGCCATCGATGTAGCCGTTGTGCCGAACCGGCAGAATGGTGGCAACTTCCCAGCCGCGCTCATCGTCGCCTACGGCGGCAAGGTCGCGGGTTTGGGTGTTCCAGTGCGCGGTGCCCTTTTCCACTTTTCCACCTAGGGTAGCCGGGCGTACGCGCCCGTGCTTCACCTGCACCTCCTGCAAGGGCTGGGCCACCGGCTGCAACTCCCACGCCTGGGGCTGGCTGCGCAGCCCTGCTACGGTAGTGCGGCACGCGCGGTAGCCGATACAGGAGATGATAACGGAATCGGCACCGGTGATGCTGGCCGACGTGTTCAGGACAAAGTTGCCGGCCGCATCGGTGGTGGTGCCTACGGGTTTGCCTTTCACGCCTACGGTAGCAAAAGCCACCGCACTGCCCGATTGGGCGGCTACTACCCGCCCTTTCAGCTGCTGGGCCTGCAAGGGCAGCCCGGCACCTAGGGCCGCAAAAATCAAAAGTGAGCTACGAAACATGGGCTGAGAGAATATTTCAGGCAAGAGTGCGCCGCCGCTGCAAAGGTTGCCTGACAGTGCTTGCGGAGCGAAATCATTGCCGCTCCAGTGGCTCGGCAGCAGCCCGAAATGCTGGCTTACGCAACCGGCCCTGGAATATCGCGCCGCCGTAATTTTGTGGAACTCTGGCCCGCATAGCACGGTTGCCAACTCACAGCCAACGGCCTTGTTGGGGCGTTCCGTAGCAATTGCGGCCCCAAAACGCTACCTTCGTGGCTGCATAAAGCCTTATTTCAAGCCGAGTGAAGAACATTCGCAACTTCTGCATCATCGCCCACATCGACCACGGCAAAAGCACGCTGGCCGACCGCCTGCTGGAATTTACCAGCACGGTGAGTCAGCGCGAGATGCAGGCGCAGCTGCTCGACAACATGGATTTGGAGCGGGAGCGGGGCATCACCATCAAGAGCCACGCTATCCAGATGCAATTCCCCTACAAAGGGGAGATGTACACGCTTAACCTGATTGATACCCCCGGCCACGTCGACTTCAGCTACGAAGTGTCGCGCTCCATAGCCGCCTGCGAAGGCGCCCTGCTGATCGTTGACGCCTCGCAAGGCATCGAAGCCCAGACCATCTCGAACCTGTACCTGGCCATCGGCGCCGATCTGGAAATTATTCCGGTTCTGAACAAGATCGACCTGCCACACGCCATGCCGGAGGAGGTTTCGGACGAAATCGTGGACCTGATCGGCTGCAAGCACGAAGATATTATTCACGCTTCGGGCAAAGCCGGTATTGGTATCGAAGAAATTCTGAACGCCATTGTGGAGCGTATTCCTTCGCCCTCCGGCGACCCGGAAGCTCCCCTGCAGGCCCTGATTTTCGACTCCGTTTTCAACTCGTACCGCGGCATCGAAGTGCTGTTCCGCATCAAGAACGGCACCATGCGCAAGGGCGACAAGCTGCGCTTCCTCGCCACCGGCAAGGAGTACGGCGCCGATGAAATCGGGGTATTGAAGCTGAACCAGGAGCCCCGCGGCGAAATGTCGGCGGGCAACGTAGGCTACCTGATTTCGGGCATTAAAGAAGCCCGCGAGGTAAAAGTAGGCGACACCATTACGCACGTAGCGCGCCCCACACAGGAGGCCATTGTGGGCTTTGAGGACGTGAAACCAATGGTATTCGCCGGCATTTACCCGGTTGATACCACCGAATACGAAGAGCTGCGCTCCTGCATGGAAAAGCTGCAGCTCAACGATGCCTCGCTGGTGTGGGAGCCCGAAACCTCGGCGGCTCTGGGCTTCGGCTTCCGTTGCGGTTTCCTGGGTATGCTGCACATGGAAATTGTGCAGGAGCGCCTGGAGCGCGAGTTTAACATGACGGTGATTACCACTGTGCCTTCGGTGCAGTTTAAGGTAATCAGCAACCGCGACGAGCTCAAAATGGTATCGGCCCCGAGCGAAATGCCCGAGCCCAACCTAATCAAGCACATCGAGGAGCCCTACATCAAGGCGCAGATCATCACGGCCGCCGAATTTGTGGGCCCGATCATCACGCTGTGCATGGAAAAGCGCGGCCTTATCAAGGGTCAGTCGTACCTCACCTCGGAGCGGGTGGAGCTGTCGTTTGAGCTGCCGCTGTCGGAAATCGTGTTCGACTTCTTCGATAAGCTGAAGACCATCTCGCGCGGTTACGCCTCGCTCGACTACGAGCTGATCGGTTTCCGCCAGTCCGACATGGTGAAGCTGGACGTGATGCTCAACGGCGAGAAGGTAGATGCCTTGTCGGCCATTGTGCACCGCTCCAAGAGCTACGACTGGGGCAAGCGCCTGTGCGAAAAGCTGAAAGAGCTGCTGCCCCGCCAGATGTTCGAAATTGCCATCCAGGCCGCCATCGGTCAGAAGATCGTAGCCCGCGAAACCGTGAAAGCCCTGCGCAAAAACGTAATTGCCAAGTGCTACGGCGGCGACATCTCGCGTAAGCGCAAGCTGCTCGAAAAACAAAAGGAGGGTAAGAAACGGATGCGCCAAGTGGGCTCCGTGGAAATTCCGCAAGAAGCCTTCCTGGCTGTTTTGAAAATCGACTAGCCTTTGAAAACGCGCCGCCGAAGCGGCGCGTTTTTTTTACCCTTTGCTTTTCACTTCATGCAATTCTTGCAAAAGCGCTGTGTGATAAAACCAAACGATATGAACAACGCCTTGACCAAGAATTGCACGAGCGAAGCCCAATTGGAGAAAATCCGCCGCGGCCAGGAGCTAAAATTCCGGTGGCGGAGCGACTGGCCGGCGATGGAAGCCGCTCTCCTCCAGGCCGGCCGCGAGGCCATTGCTCTTAATAACGGAACCCATAACCCTAACCCGGCAGAATAGGAACAACCATGACCACTGTCCCCGACGCTACGACCTACCGCCTCATCGACGGCAAACAGACCGCCGAGAACATCAAGCAGGAAATTGCCGCCGAGGTTACGCGCTTCAAAGAAGCCGGCCAGAAAGTACCGCACCTAGCGGCCGTGCTCGTCGGCCACGACGGCGGCTCCGAGACCTATGTGCGCAACAAGGTACTGGCCTGCGAGTCCGCTGGTTTCGGCTCAACACTCATCCGTTTCGAAGACGACATCACCGAAGCCCAACTGCTGCAGAAGGTCGATGACTTGAACAACGACCCGGAAATTGACGGCTTCATCGTGCAGCTGCCACTGCCCAAGCACATCGACCCGAATAAGGTTATCGAGGCCATCAAGCCTGAGAAGGACGTTGATGGTTTCCACCCGATGAACATTGGCCGCATGGTGGCTGGCTTGCCCGCCTTGCTGCCTGCCACGCCTTCGGGCATAGTAGAGCTGCTGCGCCGCTACGAGCTGCCCACCGACGGCAAACATTGCGTGGTTATCGGGCGCTCCAATATCGTAGGTACGCCAGTTAGCATACTGCTGGCTAAGAACTTGGAGCCTGGCAACTGCACCGTTACTTTATGCCACTCGCGCACCCAGGATTTGCCCAGCATTACCCGCACGGCCGACATTCTGGTAGCAGCCCTAGGTCGGCCGGGCTTTGTTACGGCCGACATGGTAAAGCCCGGCGCGGTAGTGATTGACGTGGGTACCACGCGGGTGGAAGACGCTAGCAAGAAAAGCGGCTGGGCCCTGCGCGGCGACGTGGATTTTGCCTCAGTGGCTCCGCTCACCAGCTACATTACGCCCGTGCCCGGCGGTGTGGGGCCCATGACGATTGCCATGCTGCTACTGAACACGCTGCGCGCCGCCAAGGGCGAGATTTACGCAAAATAGCTACGGCTCCGGCTTCGGGAATTGCCAAAGCCGTTGGGTTGTTCTAATTTTAATGTTGGGCCGCTAAGAGGCGAGATAATCCCGCAGAGGATGATTTCCGTTTACTCAGCGGCCCAACTTGTTTTCTTGCGCATACCGTACCGTTTTGACTTACCCGCCGCTTACCGTTTTATCATCTGCTCCGCTGGCATCGGCTACCTTGGCCTTGCCCGTGATGGAGCAGTTTTATACTATCCAAGGCGAAGGCGCCAACGCTGGTCGGGCGGCCTATTTTATTCGCTTGGGTGGTTGCGACGTAGGCTGCCATTGGTGCGACGTGAAAGAATCGTGGGATGCCGACGCGCACCCGCGGCTGACCATCGAAAGCCTGATTGCGGAGGTGCAACAACACCCCGGCCGCAATGTAGTGGTAACGGGCGGTGAGCCGCTGATGCACGACCTCGGGCCGCTTACCCGCGCGTTGCACGCGGCCGGCTGCCAAAACTGGATTGAAACATCCGGGGCGCACCCGCTATCCGGCGAGTGGGACTGGATATGTGTTTCGCCCAAAAAATTCAAGGCGCCGCTGCCCGAGGTGTTGATACACGCCCACGAGCTGAAAGTGGTGGTATTCAACAAAAGCGATTTTGCCTGGGCCGAGCAACACGCCGCCTTGGTAGGCCCTGACTGCCGCCTGTTTTTGCAGCCCGAATGGAGCAAAGCGGCCGCCGTTACCCCGCTCATCATCGATTACGTGAAGCAGCACCCCCAATGGCAGGTGTCGCTGCAAACGCATAAGTACCTCGATATTCCTTAGCCACCTTGCCCATGCGCCGTTTGCTGCTACCCCTTGCGGTTGTAGCTGCCGGTAGCCTGCTGCCCATGCAGTACGCTGCCGCGCAAGCTCAGGTACCCATTGCCAATACCAAGGCCCGCAACCTGTGGGACAAGGCGCAGCAACAAGTCAAGGACCGGGACTTTGCGAAGGCGTTGGAAACCCTAACCACGCTGAACCAGAAGTTTCCGTCGATGGCGGAGGGTTTTCTGCTGAAAGGGCAGCTCTACAAGGCGATGGGCGAAACCCGACCGGCCTACGAAGCCTACCGGGAAGGGGTTGAAAAAGCGGCATTTGCCCCTGCCCGCATGAACGATTACTTTAACCTAGGCGAGCTGGCAATCGGGCTGGGGGAGTACCAGGTGGCAAAGGCTGCGTACGAAAATTACCTTAAGGCCGCTCCCAAAGGGCAGCGCTACATCGGGCGGGCTCAGTTGCAGCTGAAGAACTGTGATTTTGCCATCAACTCCATGGCAAACCCGGTGGGCAAAGTGCCCGAGCGTTTGGGGGCGCCGCTTAATACCTTCCGGTTTCAGTATTTCCCGGCTGTTACGGCCGATAACCGCTTTTTGGTGTTTACGGCACGCAAAACCGCCGACTCCGATGAAGATATCGTGGTGAGCCGCCTCGAGAAAGATGGCTCCTTTGGGGAGCCGTCGCTGATATCGGCGGCTATTAACTCGCAGTTCAACGAGGGTGCGGGCTCCATTTCCGGCGATGGTAAAACTTTGGTTTTTGCCTCTTGCGACCGGCCCGGCGCAGTAGGCAACTGCGACTTGTACATTTCGCGCCGCACGGGCAATGCTTGGAGCAAGCCGCGCAACCTCGGGCGCAACGTCAACTCGGCCAATTGGGACTCCCAGCCTACCTTGTCGGCCGACGGCCGCACGCTCTATTTCACCTCCGACCGCCGCGGCGGGCAGGGCAAGGAGGACATCTACGTGACTACCCTGCAGGAAGACGGCACCTGGAGCCTGGCCCGCAACCTAGGGGCTCCCGTGAACACGGCCGGCAAGGACATGGCGCCGTTCATCCACGCCAGCGGCACCACGCTCTACTACGTTACCGATGGGCTGGTGGGCATGGGCGGGCTCGACATCTACAAAAGCAGCCTGAATGGCGGCAAGTGGTCGGAGCCGCAAAACCTAGGGTACCCCCTGAATACCTACGAAAACGAAGCCTCGCTTTTCATCTCGTCGGATAACCGCCGGGGCTTCTGCTCGCGCACGCGCCCCGCCGAGGCGGCCGTAGCCGAGCGCGACCGGCCCGTGGAGCTGTTTGGGTTTGAGGTGCCCCAGCAGGTTCGCTCGCAGGAGCAAAGCACCTACGCGCAGGGCCGCGTGTTCGATGCGGTGACCAAAAAGCCGCTGCAGGCCGATGTGCAGCTTTACGACTTGCGCACCGACGAGCTGACGCAGTCGGTGACGAGCGACCCGGTAGAGGGCGACTACACCGTGGTACTCAACGAAGGCCACCAGTACGGCATGTACGCCGTGGCCGACAAGTACCTGATGAAAAGCCTCAACTTCGACTACTCTGATAAACGCAGCTTCGACCCGCTGACGCTGGACATTTACCTGGAGCCCGTGAAGGCCGGCCGCAGCATTGTGCTCAACAACCTGTTCTTCGACACCAAGCAGTACGCCTTAAAGCCCAACTCGAAGACGGAGCTCAACCGGCTCATCAAATTTATGGGCCAATACCCGGATATTCAGGTAGAAATATCGGGCCATACCGACGACGTTGGTACCGATTCGGATAACCTGGCGCTATCGAAAAACCGGGCAAAATCGGTGTATAACTACCTTGTTGAGCACGGCGTAAAGGCCGAAAGGCTCCGTTTCAAGGGTTTTGGCGAAACCAAGCCCTTGGCACCTAATACCTCCGACGAAAACCGACAGCAGAACCGGCGCATCGAGCTCAGCATTCTGTAGTCAGGATCCTCTACATCCTAGGTTAAGTACCAAAGCCAGCCTCAAAAGGGCTGGCTTTTTTTATTCTTTCGTTAGTGCAATTGTGCTTTGCAGTGAGCATTGCACCCAGCGAGTATAAAATGCTAATAACGAGACTAATGTATTGCTTACGTACAAGGCTTACGCGAGAATAGTTATAATTTTTCTTTTTTATTTTAAATTTCTTTCTACATTTGGCCCAGTCCGATACTCATCCGTAAGGGCTGCTTTTGACCTCCGAATTTTCAAATCAACTCCACTTAGATGCACACACGCTACACACACTTCTCTTTAAACAGTCACCAAACCCCCTTCACCAACTCCACATGAAAAAGCTTCTTCTACTCGCGGGTCTGGCATTCGGGATTCATATGGCCGTACGGGCCTCTGATCCGGAGCACGAAACCCCCAATGGCCTGAATTCGCGTGCTACGGCACTTACGCGGGTAATGGCCGGGAAAATTCGGCTCGACGAAGGCCAGTACGTTAAGCTGAAACAGCTGAACCTGCGCATGCTCGCCACCATGGACGACCTGAAGGAACGCTTCGCGGCCGACCCCGAAATCCGGGATGCCCGCATGGCCGAAGCCCAGGTGAGCTACAACATGGAGCTGGCTCTTATGCTACGCCCGGCACAGCTCACGGCCATGCAAAAAAGCCAGGAGAGCATGACCGCCCTAGGTTCAATCAGCCAACAGTAACCCAGGCAGGAGGGCTCCGCCACGCTCACAGGCGGAGCCACCTTCCGAATTCTCTTTCAGATTTTTCTCACCCACATCAACTCCACCGTTATGAAAAAGCTACTCTACCTGCTCGCTTTTGCTCTGCCGCTGTGCTTTGCCCAGGTGGCCGCCGCCTCCGACGATAACTCGCTGCAGGGCCGGGCTACCAAGCTCACGCGCCAGCTGGCCGAGAAAGTGCCGCTGAACGAAGCCCAGTTTGTAAAGGTGCGTCGCCTCAACCTCGATATGCTTGCGGCTACGCTAAGCCTCAAAGACAAATTTGCCAACGACCCCGCCCAGCTCGACGTTGCCCTGGCTGAGCTGCAGGATCGTTACGAGTGGGACATGGCCTCCATTTTGTGGCCGCGCCAAATGGTTGCCTACCGCCAAACCAAGGCGAACATGACGGCAATGGATAACTCGTCGTCGAGCCGCTAATACCAACCGGCCGAAACGCAAAAACGCCAGCCTGGTAGGGCTGGCGTTTCTGTTTTGGGGCTTGCAGTACTTAGCCGCGCTGGTTCAGCGGGGTGTAGTTGCGCTCTTTCTCGCCCACGTAAATCTGACGCGGACGGCCAATCGGCTCTTTGTTCTCGCGCATTTCTTTCCACTGGGCAATCCAGCCGGGGAGGCGGCCCAGGGCAAACATCACCGTGAACATCTCCGTCGGGATGCCGATGGCTTTGTAGATGATGCCCGAGTAGAAGTCCACGTTCGGGTAGAGCTTGCGCTTGATGAAGTACTCATCGGTAAGGGCGGCTTGCTCCAGCTCCTTGGCAATCTTCAGCAGCGGGCTGTCTTCCAGACCTAGGGCGGCCAGCACTTCGTCGGCTGCTTTCTTGATGATGGTAGCGCGCGGATCGAAGTTCTTGTACACGCGGTGACCGAAGCCCATCAGGCGGAAGGAGTCGTTCGGGTCTTTGGCTTTGTCAACCCACTTCTGGGTGTTGCCGCCGTCCTGCTGAATGGCTTCCAGCATTTCGATAACCTCCTGGTTGGCGCCGCCGTGCAGCGGGCCCCACAGTGCGCAGATACCAGCCGAAACCGACGAGTACAGCGAAGCGTTGGCCGAGCCTACCATGCGCACCGTCGAGGTCGAGCAGTTTTGCTCGTGGTCGGCGTGCAGGATGAGCAGTTTATTGAGGGCGTTCGTTACCACCGGGTTGACTTCGTAGTCTTCCGTCGGGAAAGCGAACATCATGTGCAGGAAGTTCGACACGTAGTCGAGCTTGTTCTTGGGGTAGTTTACCGGGTGGCCCACCGAGTTTTTGTACGACCACGCCGCCAGCGTCGAGATTTTAGCAATCAGACGCTTGATGTTCAGGTTTACCTCGTCCTGGCTCTGGTTCGGGTCGAGCGACTCGGGGTAGAAAGCGGTAAGGGCCGAAACCAGCGACGAAAGCACGCCCATGGGGTGTGCGCCCGAGGGGAAGCCGTCGAAAATCTTGCGTACGTCCTCGTGCACGAGGGTGTGGCGCATGATCTGGCTGTTGAAGTCGTTGAGTTCCTGCTCGCTCGGCAACTTGCCGTAGATCAGCAGGTACGCCACTTCCATGAACGTAGACTGCTCAGCCAACTGCTCGATGGGGTAGCCGCGGTAGCGCAGGATGCCCTCTTCGCCGTCGAGGAAAGTGATTGCGCTTTTGGTAGCGCCGGTGTTCTTGTAGCCCGAGTCCAGCGTGACGTAGCCCGACTGGTCGCGGAGCTTGTTGATGTCAATAGCTTTTTCGTTCTCGGAGCCTTCCACGACCGGCAGCTGATAGGTTTGGCCGTCGAGGATGATTTCAGCAGTTTCTGCCATTACAAACAGATTAGTGGACAGGAGTGGGTGCGTACAAAGGCGAAGTACGCAATTAGGCTGTTGTCGTACAACCCAAAGATGCAATTGCACCCGGGCATGTGTAGTACAAATAAAGCTGCCGGGTTGTTTCCTGTTGAGAGCCAGCCAGAACCTAGGCCGGAATGGTAGCTGCATTAAAAAATATTTAAGCCGAAATACGCTGCCGAACTTCGCCCCGCAACAGCCAAAAGCGGGCCCGTTGCCCTGTTCCCGGCCCAAAGGTCTCGGTCCGGCATGGGGGCGGTGCAATTGCTTGTTGCATTATCCGATCAGTAGCACGCACATGAAATACAACCACCTAGGAAAATCTAAGCTGGAGGTAAGCGAAATTGGCTTTGGGTGCATGTCGCTCGGGCCGGATATGGCCGAAAGCGGCCGGTTGCTGCGGCTTGCTTTCGAGCAGGGCATCAACTATTTCGACACGGCCGATTTGTACGACCGCGGCCAAAACGAAACCGCTGTTGGCAGGGGCCTGCGAGGCGTGCGGCAGCAGGTGGTAATTGCCTCCAAAGTGGGTAACCAATGGCGGCCCGATGGCAGCGGCTGGGACTGGAACCCGCGCAAAGCCTATATCCTAGAAGCCGCCGAGCAAAGCCTGCGCCGCCTCCAAACCGATTACCTCGACCTCTACCAACTACACGGCGGCACCCTCGATGACCCGATTGACGAGGTTATCGAAGCGTTTGAGCTGCTGCAGCAGCAGGGCAAAATCAGGTACTACGGCATTTCTTCCATCCGGCCCAACGTAATCCGCGCTTACGCCGCGCGCTCCCAGGCCGTGAGCGTGATGATGCAGTACAGCCTGCTCGACCGCCGCCCCGAGGAAACGTGCCTGCCACTACTGGAGCAACACCAAATAAGCGTGCTGGCGCGCGGCAGCTATGCTCAGGGCCTGTTGTTAGGCAAAGCAGCTAAATCGTACCTAGGGCATTCGGCCGAGCAGGTGGCCCGGGCCGCCGGGGCAGTACGAAACGTGGCGGGCACCCGAAACACTGCCGCCGGTGTGGCCGCGCGCTTTGTGCTGCATCCGCCAGCCGTTGCGTCGGCGGTAATCGGCATCCGTACCGCGGCGCACCTGCGCGAGGCCCTGGCGGCCAGCCAGGCCCCGGCGCTTACGGCTGAGGAGCTGGAAACCCTGCGCCAAGCCGTGCCCGCGCTGCCCTACGAGCAGCACCGCTAGCCAAACCCAGCGCCACTGGTTATTTGCCGATGCAGAAGCGCGTGAAGATGCTGCCCAGCAGATCGTCGGTGCTGATGTCGCCGGTAATTTCGCCCAGGGCACCTAGGGCGCGGCGCAGGTCGGAGGCCACCAGCTCGGTACCCAGCCCATGCTGCAAACCCGACTGCACGGCACCTAGGGCCTCCAACGCAACTTCGAGGGAGCGGGCGTGGCGCAAATTGGTAACAATGGTAGCGGCTCCGGCATCGAGGCCTTCGCGGCGCACGGTAGCCAGCAGGCGCTGGCGGAGCGCCTCGAGGCCGTGGTGGCTGGCCGCCGACAGGAGCAGCATTTCGGGGTAGGCCGCTTGCATGGCAGCTACGGCGGTGGCGGGTGCTTCGTCGAGCTTGTTGCCCACAAGCAGCAGGTGCGCGCCGGCGGGCAAGGGCAAAGCAGCCACGTCGGCGGCTACCTCGGCCGGAGTGGCAGTGGCCAAATCGAACAGGTAAAGCACCACGGCGGCTTGCTGCACGCGCTGGCGGGTGCGCTCCACGCCCATGGCCTCCACGGTGTCGGTGGTTTCGCGTAGGCCGGCCGTATCCACAAACCGAAACTTGATGCCTTCGAGGCTTACTTCGTCCTCGATAAAGTCGCGCGTGGTGCCGGGTATGGCCGATACAATGGCGCGTTCCTCGTTTAGCAAAGCGTTGAGCAGCGTGCTTTTACCGGCATTCGGCCGGCCGGCAATTACCGTGGTTACGCCGTTTTTAATCACGTTGCCCAGCTCAAACGAGCGCAGCAGTCGCTGCACCAGGGTTTGCACCTCCGTCAGCAGGCGCTGCAGGCCGGTGCGGTCGGCAAACTCCACGTCTTCTTCGCCGAAATCCAGCTCCAGCTCCAGCAAGGCAGCAAAATCGATGAGGCGCTGGCGCAAATCCTTCAGCTCGCGCGAAAAGCCACCGCGCATTTGGTTGAGGGCTACGCGGTGCTGCAAGGCCGAGTCGGCCGCAATCAGGTCGGCTACGGCTTCGGCCTGGGCCAGGTCGAGGGCGCCGTGCAGAAAGGCCCGCTTGGTAAACTCGCCCGGCTCGGCCAGGCGGGCCCCGCGGCGCACCAGCAAGGCCAGCAGCTCGCGCACGATGTAGTCGGAGCCGTGGGTGCTGATTTCGATTACGTCTTCGCGGGTGTAGGAGTGCGGCCCCCGGAACAGGCTCACCACCACCTCATCGAGCAGCCGTTCGGCATCCCGAATGGTACCGTAGTGCAGCGTGTGCCCCGGCTGCTCGGTGAGCCGCTTGCCCCGAAAAACCTCGTCGGTGATGCCGATGGCAGCGGGGCCGGAGAGGCGAATTACGGCAATTGCGCCAGCACCGGGAGGCGTGGATAGCGCAACAATGGTGTCGGAAAGGGCAGGTGGCAGCATGGGGAATGAGGTAAAAGGTGATACGTAACACGCGACAGGTTTAAGGAATGCGGTTACAGGAAACCGTGCAGATCAATCGACCTGTCACGTGTCACCTGTTACCCGTCACCCATCAGAACGTGACGAACAGGTTGCGGCTTACCTCGGCCGAAATCTGAGTTTTTGGAGCTTGGTTAATGCTTATTTCTAGTGAGTTGTCGAATGATATTTTATCCATCACTTGAATATCGCACCCCAGCCCTAGGCCCACTTTGTTGAGGTATTGCAGGAAGGGCTGAGTGGTGTTTTTCACGGCTACCAGCAACCCCCGCTGGCCTGGCTGCAGCTCCGAGAGCAGCAAGTGCTCGGGGCGGTGCATCTCGCCGTCTTCGCGCGGAATGGGGTCGCCGTGCGGGTCAACCTGCGGAAAGCCCAGAAACTGATCGAGGCGGCGCACCAGCAGCGGCGAGCTGATGTGCTCCATTTCTTCGGCTACCTCGTGCACTTCGTCCCAGGCAAAACCCAGCTTCTGTACCAAAAATACCTCCCACAATCGGTGCTTACGAATGGTGAGCAAAGCCAGCCGCCGGCCCTCGGGCGTGAGCAGTACCCCGCGGTAGCGCTGGTAGCTCAGCAAGCCTTTCTCACCTAGGCGGCGCAGCATATCGGTAACCGAGGCCGGGCGGGTATGCAGCACTTCGGCAATGCGGTTGGTGCTGACTTCGGCACCGGGCTCGGCTTCGGAAAGCTTGTAGATGGCCTTCAGGTAGTTTTCCTCGGTGTGACTAGGCAAGGCGGTGGGAATTCTGAATGCTGAATTATGAATTCTGAATGGGAGCTGGCTGAACTCGGGTGCAAAGGTCCCAAAAAAAAGCGAGGCTGGCGAATCACGCCAGCCTCGCTCGGAGAAGTCACCCGATGGAGAATTCAGAATTCTTAATTCAGCATTCAGAATTTCTAGACTACCACTTGATGAGCGCCGAAGCCCAGGTGAAGCCCGAGCCGAAGGCGGCCAGGCACACCAGGTCGCCGCGCTTGATGCGGCCGGCTTGCAGGGCTTCGCTCAGGGCCAGCGGTACCGAGGCGGCGGTGGTGTTGCCATAACGCTGAATGTTGCTGTACACCTTGTCTTCGCCGAGGCCCATTTTCTGGCCCACGTACTGCGTAATGCGCAGGTTGGCCTGGTGCGGAATCAGCTGGTCGATATCCGACGGCTGGTAGCCGTTGGCGTTCAGCGCCTCCATGATAACCTCCGGGAAACGGGTAACAGCGTGCTTGAACACGGTGTTGCCGTTCATGTAGGGGTACATGGTTTCGGGGTTGTCGAGCACCACTTGCACGCGGTTATCCTTATTCGAGCCGGGCTCCACGGTAATCAGCTCCTCGGCAAACTCGCCCTGCGCGTGCAGGTGCGTGCTCAGGATGCCGTGGCCCTCGCGGGTGCTGGGGCGCAGCACGGCCGCGCCGGCACCATCGCCGAAAATAACCGATACGCCGCGGCCGCGGGTGCTCTTGTCGAGGCCCGAGGAGTGGATTTCGGAGCCGACTACCAGCACCGTATCGTACATGCCGGTTTTGATGAACTGATCGGCAACCGACAGGGCGTAGATAAAGCCCGAGCACTGGTTGCGCACGTCGATGGCCGGAATGTTTTCCTTGATGCCGAGCTCGCGCTGCAGCAGCACACCCGAGCCGGGAAACACGTAATCGGGCGAGAGCGTGGCGAATACAATCAGCTGCACGTCTTCGGGCGAGAGGCCGGCTTGCTCCAGGGCCATACGCGAGGCATTGGCACCCATGTTGGCGGTGGTGTCTTCGCCTTCGTTAAACCAGCGGCGCTGTTGGATTCCGGTGCGTTCCTGAATCCACGCGTCGGTGGTTTCCATCATTTGTTCGAGGTCGGCGTTGGTGACCACGCGGGAGGGCACGTAGTGGCCTACGCCGGCAATTTCAGAGCTACGGAGTTGGGGCATGATGATGGGGTGTGGTATGAGGTCGGGGCGGGAAAAACGGGCAAAAAAGGCGTCAAAGATAACAACTAGTGTTGCGCTTACAACGCAGCGCCTAGGTGGCTAGTTGCCGCCCGCGGAGGTGGCAGAGCGGCAGCTACGGCGGCAAGCAGGCGCGGGGCCTCGGTTTGCCACAGGGCATCGGCAACGGGGCCGGCGGGGTAGTATTTTTTATCGATCAGCTTGTTGGCCAGCTGCTCGAGTTGTGCGGCGGGCAGCGTCTCACCAAAATCCACCACGTGCCCCGCCGAATACCGCCCGATTTCGATGGTCCACAGCGGGTTGGGCGGTATCAGTACGGGCAGGCAGTTGGCCATGTACTCGTAGAGCTTGGTGGGGATGCAGCGCCACGAGCTGGGGTGCGGCCGGTAGGGCAGCAGCCCTAGGTGGTGCCGGCCAATGGCGGCCACAACGGCCTCGTGCGGTACCGGTTCGGCGCCGCCGATCAGCGTAAGCCAGGGGCTGTTGTCGGAGGCCAGCTGCTGCAGCCGCTGCAATTCGTGGGGTTGCTGGCAGTAACCAATTACGGTGAGCTGCAGCTTGGGCCAAACACCGCGGAGCTGCTCGGCAAACCGGATGGCATCGAAAACGCCGGTAAGCGTGGAGAGCGTGCCCGAAAACAGCAGACGTAACGGCTGCTCCCTAGGTGGCAAACATACGGGCCACGCCCTGGGGCCTGGCCGAACGCTGCTGGGCGGAGCTATGTACTTGTTTTCGAGCACTACGGTGCGCTGCGGGGGCAAGTAGCCAAGCTCCGCGGCGTAGCTGCGCTCGGCTAGCAACACCCCGGCGGCACGGCGGGCAGCGGCTTTTTCGATGAAGGTGACGCCCGCGGCCAGCAGGCGTTTCAGCCACCCGCGGTATACCTGCTGCGTGCTGATGTTGAGCGCGTAATTCTCGCGCACGTCGTACATAAACCTGCGCCCCGAGCCCAGCAGTTGCCAAAGCAAGGTGGCCGGTAGCACCTCGGGGGCGTGCACTATTACCAGGCCCGGGCGCAGGTGCCGCAGCAGCTGCCAGTAGCGCCACTGAGCTGCGAGCCGACCTAGGGAAAGGCGGTGGCCGCTGAAAACAGGGTGGAGGCCAATGCCCTGCTGTGCCGTTACCGAGTTGCCGGCGCGGCCCGCAATGTGCACCTCGTACCCCGCCGCGGCCAGGGTGCGCCCGAACTTCTCGCACATGCGCGTATCGTCCACGGGCTTGAGCACCGAGGCCAATAATACGACAGGAGTGGGGCGCGAAGGGGGATGCACAAGGTCAAACCTACTACTTTCGCGCGGCCGCATAAAACCTGCGGCCGCTTAACTCTCCTTCGGACTCATCATGACCGACATTCAAGCTCTCATCGAAGCGGCCTGGACCGACCGCGCCCGCCTGCAGGACAGCGCCACGCAAGAGGCCATCCGCAACGTAATCGACCACCTCGACCGCGGCCTGCTGCGCGTAGCCGAGCCCAAAGAAGACGGCACCTGGCAGGTAAACGACTGGGTGAAAAAGGCCGTTATCCTGTACTTCCCGCTGCAGCAAATGAAAACCGAGGAAGTAGGCATTTTCGAGTTTCACGACAAGATGAAGCTCAAGACCAACTACGCCCAGCAGCAAGTGCGCGTGGTGCCGCCGGCCGTGGCCCGCTACGGGGCGTTCCTGGCGCCCGGCGTCATCATGATGCCCTCGTACGTGAACATCGGCGCCTACGTGGGCGAAGGCACCATGGTGGATACCTGGGCTACCGTGGGCTCGTGCGCGCAAGTGGGCAAGCACGTGCACCTGTCGGGCGGGGTGGGCCTGGGCGGCGTGCTCGAGCCGGTGCAGGCTGCCCCGGTAATTGTTGAAGACGGTGCTTTCATCGGTTCGCGCTGCATTCTGGTCGAAGGCTGCCACATCGGCAAAGAAGCCGTAATCGGCGCCGGCGTTACCATCACGGGCAGCACCCGCATTATCGATGTAAGCACGCCCGAGGGCAAGGAGTACCGCGGCTACGTGCCGCCGCGCTCGGTAGTGATTCCGGGCTCGTTGCCGAAGCAGTTCCCGGCCGGCGAGTTCCAGGTGCCTTGCGCCCTCATCATCGGCCAGCGCAAGCCCAGCACCGACCTCAAAACCTCGCTCAACGACGCCCTGCGCGAGCACAACGTAGCGGTGTAACGAAAGCAGCCCAGATGCAAAAAGCCCGGCCTAAGTGGCCGGGCTTTTTTGTTGGCTAAGGAGGGGGTTACTTGAAGTGGTTTTCCAGTTCCTCCTTCCAGATGGCAATAAAGGGGTCTTTGTCGTCGGCTTGGTAGGCGCACCGAAACACGTTGGTGTTCGATTCGATAGCAATGTTGCCCTCGGGGTCGAGGGCGATGATGCCCCGGTCGCCGATGAGCTTGTCGGCGTACATTTCCACGGCCGCCTGCGCGGCTTTGGTAATGGTCATCTTCTTGTACTTGCGCAGCGCGTACACCTCGTGCGCCACGCCCGCCAGCATAATGATTTCGCCGTCGCCGGTTGAGGAAACCGCGCACACCTCGTTGTTGGCGTAAGCGCCTCCGCCAAAGATGCAGCTGTCGCCCACGCGGCCGCGCAGCTTGCCCTCGATGCCGCCGGTAGAGGTGGCCGTGGCCAGGTTGCCGTGCATGTCGAGGGCTACGGCCCCCACGGTGTCTTTTTTGTTCGCGTGCTCTACATCGGCCTCCTGCAGAGTATCCATCCACTCTTGCCGTTGCTCGTCGGTCTTAAAGTAGTTGGGGTCCTGCAACGTAAGGCCCTGCGACAAAGCAAATTCCTGGGCGCCTTCGGCGGTCAGAAACGAGTGCTTGCACTTCTCCATCACGGTGCGGGCCAGGCTTATGGGGTTCCGCACCAGCTTCAGGCCACTTACGGCCCCGCCACGTAGGGTGGCTCCATCCATAATCGAGGCTTCGGTTTCAACCTCCCCGTTGATGTTGAACATGCCGCCGCGGCCCGCATTGAAGAGGCGGTTATCCTCCATGCTCTTTACGGCTGCCTCAACGGCATCGAGCGCGTGCCCGCCGCGTTCCAGAATCTCATACCCAGCCATCAGCGCTGCTTTCAGGCCTTTCTTCAGCTGCTCTTCTTTTTCGGGCGGGATGGTAGCCGGATCGGTGTTTACGGCCCCGCCATGGATAATAAGCACGCATTTGCCCATGCTCGGTAAATATTAAAGGGTTTTAGTGAGTAGCGGTGTGGGTGCAATGCGGCCACGGTTGTTACGGAAGGCCGTGGGCAGGGTTAGGGCCCAGTACCACCTAGGGCACCGGGGTAGCGGCAAGGGCATAAAAAAAGCCCGGCACCGGGCCGGGCTTGGTAATACTGTTGAGAAGCCTAGCGTTTGGCTTCGGCCTTGAGCTTATCGCCAAACACCTGACGTACTTTATCCACCTTGGGCTTCACCACAAACTGGCAGTAAGGCTGCTGCATGTTCTGGTTATAGTAGTCCTGGTGGTAGTTTTCGGCAGCGTAGAAGGTAGGCGCGGCCGAAATTTCCGTCACGGCGGGCTTGCCGAAAGCGTTGGCGTCGTTCAGCTTCTTCTTGTAGCCTTCGGCCAGGCGCTTCTGCTCGTCGTTGTGGTAAAAAACTACCGAGCGGTACTGGGTACCCACATCGTTGCCCTGGCGGTTGAGGGTGGTGGGGTCGTGCGTCTTCCAGAAGATTTCGAGCAGCTCGTCGTAGGTGATTTTGCTGGGGTCGAAGGTAAGCTGCACCACCTCGGCGTGGCCGGTGAGGCCCGAGCACACCTCCTTGTAAGTAGGGTTGGCTATGCGGCCGCCGGCGTAGCCCGACACCACTTTTTCGACACCATCCAGATCCTGAAATACGGCTTCGACGCACCAGAAGCAGCCGGCGCCAAACGTTGCGAGTTCCATTCGTTTCGCTGATTTTGAAGTAGGTTTTGCTTGCCCAAATGCGCTTAGGGCCAGGCCAAGCAGCAGGGGCAGCACAAGCAGGTAGCGTTGCATACGTACATAAGCCGAAATTCGGCCCGAAAGTTTAATGCGCATCGGATGGGTTATCATTCGGCCTACCTACGGTGTGCGCGGGTGCCCGGCTTTAGCTCCGCACAAAAAAAGCGGACCAAAGCCGAAGCCCTGGTCCGCCACAAGCAGCACATATATATGAGTACCGCCCGGCCGTTACTTGGCGAAGCGCGGGGCCACCACCAGCTCCTTGGAGCCCGCGGTGTAGGTATAAAAGCCTTCGCCCGACTTCACACCCAGACGGCCGGCCATTACCATGTTCACCAGCAGCGGGCAGGGAGCGTACTTGGGGTTGCCCAGGCCTTCGTGCAGCACCCGCAGAATGGCCAGGCACACATCTAGCCCGATAAAGTCGGCGAGCTGCAGCGGGCCCATGGGGTGCGCCATGCCCAGCTTCATCACGGTGTCGATTTCCTCCACCCCGGCCACGCCCTCAAACAGCGAGTAGATGGCCTCGTTGATCATGGGCATCAGAATGCGGTTGGCCACAAAACCAGGGTAGTCGTTTACCTCGGTGGGCACTTTCTGCAGCTGGCGCGAAAGCTCCATGATTTGCTCGGTCACGGCGTCGGAGGTGGCATAGCCGCGAATAACCTCGACGAGCTTCATTACCGGCACCGGGTTCATGAAGTGCATGCCAATCACCTTGTCGGGGCGCTTGGTAGCAGCGGCAATTTTGGTGATGCTGATGGAGCTGGTGTTCGAGGCCAGAATGCAGTCGGCGGGGGTCAGCTCATCGAGCTGGCGGAACAGGTCCAGCTTAATGGTCACGTTCTCGGTAGCGGCTTCAACCACTAGGCCCGCCTCGCGCACGCCTTCGGCCAGCGAGGTGCTGGGCCGCAGCCGACCTAGGGTAGCCGTTTTGTCGTCTTCCGTCAGCGAGCCTTTGGTCACCTGGCGGTCGAGGTTTTTGGTGATGGTGAGCACGGCCTTATCGAGGGCGGCCTGGTTGATATCGATCAGGGTAACCGGAAAACCATACTGGGCAAATACGTGGGCAATGCCATTGCCCATGGTGCCCGAGCCAATTACGGCAACGTTCAGCATGTGGTGGGAGGTGGGGAAAAATGAGCGTGAGAAAACGCGGCACAGCCGCTGCGCACGGGCAAAGCTAACCTAAACCATTGGGCTGCCAAAGTTGCCTTTGGTGCGTTTGCTGCCCGATAACAGCCGCCAACAGCAGGCGGGCCGGAAAGTTTTCGTGCACGTTATCAATTATATACATAGGTGTATGGCTATATTTTTTATTATTTTTTGCTTGTGCTTATATCCTTTTGCATGAGGCCGCGTAAAAACCCCCAGAACGCCTCGCCGGCCACGCATCAAACAGGCTGTAACCGGGGCGGCGACCCTTCGTTCTCTTCCACACCATTCACCAAAACTTCCCCCACCATGGGTAACCTACTGTATATCATCGCTGTGGTCCTGATCATTATCTGGGCCCTTGGTTTTCTCGGTTTCGACAGCTTCGGTCTGGGCAACATCATCCACATTCTGCTGGTAATTGCCATCATCGCCATCATCCTGCGCCTCATACGCGGCGGGCGGGTTGTATAACCTCCGCCGCACTACCTGAGTCTGAAAAACCGAAAAGGCTGCTCCCGTTTGGGAGCAGCCTTTTTTTGTGCGCGGCACCTAGGGCCGTTTTACTTGCCCAGGTCGAAAAGGAAGCTGAAGCGGATAACGGGCTGGCCGTAGATGTTCGCGTTCAGCCCATCGTTGAAGTTGTAGAGCACCGCAATGTCGCCGGCGGCCCGGTCGCCGAACTGTTGGCGGTAGCCAACGCCGGCCAGGGGCGTTTTCACGGTGGTTTCTACCTTATCTACATACACCGTATTGCCCACCACGTAGTCGCCGATCAGCTCGGCACGGGTAACCTCGTACTCGGCGTGCACAAAAAACTGCTTGTACACGATGATCTGACCGAAGATTTTGCCGCCGATGTTGTGGCCCGAAATGTTGCGTGGGCTGCCAGGAGTGGCAAACTGCCGCGGAATAGAGTAGTTGTTGAACGAGTACACGATGCCCGGCCCGATGGCGATGCGCGGCGTAATGCGGTAGCCGATGGCCGGCGAGGCCCCGATGTTGAAGACAGTGCCACCCAAGGAGTTGGAGTTCAGGCCCAGGCTGAAGTTGGTGTACAGGAAGTACTTGCTCGGCTCACGCTTCTGCTCGAGCGTAGCGCCGGGGGCCACGCCATCGGTAGGCAGCGTTTGGGCAGGGCGGCCATCGTCGTCGATGCCAACGCGCGGCGATACCGGCGCAGGCTGTGGCGCCGGAGTACCAGGCAGCGGCTGGGCAGGGCGGCCGTCGTCGTCGACGGTACCGCTGCGCGGGTTAGTGGGCTGCGCGGGGCTGCCGGGCAATGGCTGTGCGGGCCGGTTGTCGTCGTCGATGGTGTTGGAGCGCTTCGCTGGGGTAGCCGGCTGTTGGGGCTGCTGCGGCATGGGCGCAGGCTGCGTGGTACGCGCGGGCTGCTGCGGGCGGGGCGGGGCCATGGGTGGCCCGGTGGGCAACTGCGGCTTCACGTAGGTGCTATCGGTGCGTTGGGCAAGGGCCTCGGTCCGGGGGGCCAACAGCCCGGCGGCACCTAGGGCCGCCGCCAGCAGAAAACGCTTCATAGGAGAAGAGTAGTGGAAGAACTAATTGCGTGAAGAAACAAAAAGGCCGCGGATCGTTGCATCCGCGGCCTTCGCAAACGTTAGGCGCCTACCGTTTGGTACATGCGTTGGCGTTGGGCCTTGATGTTCTCATCGGCCAGGTATTCCTCGTACGACATCCGCTTGTCAATGATTCCATCGGGTGTCAATTCGATGATGCGGTTAGCAATGGTGTCAATGAACTGCAAGTCGTGCGAGGCGAAGAGCATAGAGCCCGCAAAGTCGCGCAGCGAGTTGTTCAGGGCCGTAATGCTTTCGAGGTCGAGGTGGTTCGTGGGGTCGTCGAGCACCAGCACGTTGCCGCTTTCCATCATCATCTTGGAAAGCATGCAGCGCACCTTCTCACCGCCGCTCAGCACGTTCGACTTCTTCTGCGACTCTTCGCCCGAAAACAGCATGCGGCCCAGGAAGCCCCGGATAAACGACTCGTCTTTCTCGGTGGAGTACTGGCGCAGCCAGTCCACGAGGTTCAGGTCGGTGTTGAAGAACTCCGTGTTTTCCTTCGGGAAGTACGAGGGCGTGATGGTGGTGCCCCACTTGAAGGTACCGCTGCCGGCCTTCACCTGCTCAAACAGGATGTCGAACAGGAGCGAGGCGGCGCGGTCGTCGCGACCTACGATGGCCACCTTGTCCTTCTTGTCGAGCGTGAACGACACGTCGCGGAAAATAACCTGCCCGTCAACCGAGGCGCTCAGGTTCTCAACCGAGAGCAGCTGGTTGCCGGCCTCGCGCTCCGATTTGAAAGCGATGTACGGGTACTTGCGCGACGAGGGCTTGATTTCCTCCAGCGTGAGCTTTTGCAGCAGCTTCTGGCGCGAGGTAGCCTGCTTGGATTTGGAAGCGTTGGCCGAGAAGCGGCGCACGAACTCTTCCAGTTCCTTGCGCTTGTCCTCGGTTTTCTTGTTTACCTCCTGGCGCTGGCGCAAAGCCAGCTGCGACGACTCGTACCAGAACGAGTAGTTGCCGGGGTACATGGTAATCTTCGAGAAGTCGAGGTCGGCCATGTAGTTACACACCGCATCCAGGAAGTGGCGGTCGTGGCTTACTACGATTACTGTGTTCTGGAAACCGTCGAGGAAGTTCTCAAGCCACAGTACCGTTTCGGCGTCGAGGCCGTTGGTCGGTTCGTCGAGCAGCAGCACATCGGGGTTGCCGAACAGCGCTTGCGCCAGCAGCACACGCACCTTATCGGAGGTCCCTAGGTCGCCCATCAGGGTGTAGTGCTTGTCTTCGCCAATGCCCAGGCCCGAGAGCAGTTCGGCTGCCTCGTATTCGGCATTCCAGCCCTCCAGGTCGGCAAACTCGCCCTCCAGCTGCGCGGCCCGCTCGCCGTCGGCGTCGGAGAAATCGGCCTTGGCGTACAGGGCGTCTTTTTCTTCCATCACCTTCCAGAGGCGCTGGTGGCCCATAATAACCGTCTGCAGCACGGCGTGCTGGTCGTAGGCAAACTGGTCCTGCTTCAGTACCGACAGGCGGGCGCCGTTGGGCATGTCCACCGAGCCGGTGTTCGGCTCAATCTCGCCCGATAATATCTTCAGAAAGGTTGACTTGCCCGCCCCGTTGGCCCCAATAAGGCCATACACGTTGCCGGGCATGAACTTGATGGTGACGTCTTCGAATAACACGCGCTTACCATAGCGCAGGCTGACGTTGGTAGTACTGATCATGCTGATGGGTTAGCAGAGTTGGGAGGGGCGAACCGGCGCCTAAAAATCGCGCAAAGGTAGCTAAAAATTAGCCGCTTCTGCTGGTTCGGGCTGATACTAAACACCTAGGGCTGGCTAAAAAATCCCCAAACAGAAAACTTCATAATCAGCCATTTGCACGAAAAAATCAGTTGAAAAAGTCGACAGTACCATAACCGCGGGCTGGCATTAGCAGTATTATGAAGCAAAGCACTTAACGGAACCTAGTGCGGTGAGTACCACTCCGCTAGGGAAAGTTTCCCGTTTCCAACAACCAAAACTACCTGCCTTATGGCTGACGCCCTTCTCTCTCCCGAACGCAACGCAATCCGCTATGGCATCTTTTCGGCCATTGGTATGAGCCTGTATCTGGTAATTGCTTCGCTATTTGGCTTTGCCTCCAACATGAGTTACAGCTGGCTCAACCAGCTGGTGCTGGTAGTCGGCATTTGCATGTCGATTGCTCATTTCAAGCGCGCGCGCCACGACCGCATGCCCTACCTGCAGGGTTTCGGCACCGGCATCATGACGGGTATCGTGGGCTCGGTGCTGTTTGCTTTGTTCTTCGTTATCTACGTGGCGGTGTTTCCGAATCTGATGGAGCAATTGCGCGAGGAACAGCTCTTCGGCTTCGATTTGTCGGTAACCATTGCATTCCTGGCCATTGTGCTGCAAGGCTCCTGGGGAGGCATGATTATCTCGTTGATTGCCATGCAATACTTCAAAAGCCCCGACCACAAGCCCCTTCAGCACGTAGAATAGCTGATAACTAACCCTTCATGACACTAAAAGCCCGGCCTGCCAGCCGGGCTTTTTGCTTGCCACCAGGGAGGCAATCCAGCTCGTCATTTTTCTACTTTTTCAGGAACAATGAATTCTAGAAAAAATGTTATTGAGGAGAGTTGGTTTAAAACTTAACAAATATATATTTGGATTAAACATAGCAACTTCTGAATGGCTGCTACGTTTGAAGGCCAAATACCTCCTGTTGCTCCTCCACCATGAAAACAATCTACCTCATTGCACTGCTGTGCGTGTGCGCCACCGTGGCCCATGCGCAGATGCGCGACCCGCAGCCCGAGGCGCCTAGCCACAACCCGGTGTTGGTTGAGGCGGATAACCTTACGCGGCATATGTCGGAACGCCTGCGCCTGACCGAGGCCCAGGTGGTAAAGCTTCGCGGCATCAACCAGATTAAAATGGCCCGTATCGACGAGATACAGTGGCAGTACCACAACGATGTGAATGCCCGCAAAGCCAAGCTGCTTGAGCTGGAAGCGCAATACGAGCAAGAATGCCAGCGCATTCTGACTCCGTCGCAAATCAGCCTGATGCGCGAAGAGCAGCAGCAACGCGATGCGTTGCCTGCCGATGCTTTGCCCACTGAAAACGGCCTAGGCTAAACTGGAAATAACGTCGACCAAAAAAAGCGGACCGCCCAATTAGGCGGTCCGCTTTTTTTAATAGGCAACCATAAGATGTGTTGCTACGGCACCATCGGGGCCGGGGCGCTGGGCAGCACCTCGATTACGGTACCCAACGAGCCAAAACGCACCACCAGGCGGCGGCTTTTGGGGGCTGTGCTGCCGGGTGCGCACTGCCCGCCGGGCTCGAGATAATAGTAGTACACGCGCTGAACCTGCTCCTGCAGTTCTTCTTCGTCGGGGCGACCCAGCAACTCCGATACGGCCCCGATGTGCTTGCCGTACAGGGCATCGCGCTGCTCATACAAGGTTTTGAAAAGCGCCCGGCGCTGGCCTTTGCACCCGCGGGCATCCTGTTGCCAGGCCGCGGCATCGAAGCCCGACAGGGCAGGGGCTGATTGCCCGCAGCCAGCCAGCAGCAGCGCACACGAAACGGATAGGAGCAGACGTTGTAACTTCATGGGAACCAGCTTGCCGTATCACTAGTTGAGAGGCATTGCTTAGGACAAAACTAGTATTTTTGCTTTCAACGCGTCAGCCACCTTCTTTCGTCGTTTCTCTCCGCCTTATGAAGTTTACCCGCTACGCCGCCCTGGGGCTGCTGTGCGCCCTGAGCAGCTTGCCGCTTCGGGTTAAGGCTGCGCCGCCTGCCCGGCCGCATGGTACCACGCAGGCTGCCTACATGGCCGCCTTCGAACAGCACCTCGTCCGGACGTACGCCGGTGCCAGGCTGGCCCAAACGGGCCTGAACGTGCAGGTGCTGCGCAACGCCATGATTGGCTATTACAGCCTGAAAAACCGCGGCCTGGCCAAGCGGGGCGTGCTCACGGTTATCGACTTCAGCCGCTCGAGCCGCCAAAACCGCCTGTGGGTAATCGATTTGCAGCGCACCCGCCTGCTGTACCACACGCTGGTGGCGCACGGCAAAAACACCGGTGCCGACGTGGCCCGCACCTTCTCGAACCGCCCCGGCTCGGAGATGAGCAGCCTCGGCTTTTACCTTACCGGCGAAACCTACTACGGCAAGCACGGCCTTTCGCTCAAGCTCCGTGGCCTCGACCCGAAATACAACTCCAACGCCGCCGAGCGGGCCGTGGTGGTGCACGGCGCCGATTACGTACGCCCGGAGTTTATCCGGCAGCACGGGCGCCTAGGTCGGAGCCAGGGTTGCCCGGCCCTGCCACCCCAGCTAAGCGGCGACATTATCAAGACCATTAAAAACGGCTCGGTGCTGTACGTGCAGGGGCCGGCCTCGGTGCCGTACGCCTCCAACTGGCTGAACATGGCCGATGCGCTACCGGCTTTTGCCCGCACCCAAGGCATTTCGCCGATGGTGGGCCAGGCCGGGCAGTAGCTTCGCCGCCAACAACCAAAAGCGCCCTGCTTCCGGAAGGAGGCAGGGCGCTTTGCATTAGGCTATTTGCCCGAGGCGGTTAGGCCGGTCGGTCGCCGGTGGCGCGTACCAGGCTAATGCCGGAAAAGAAGAAAATGAGGCCGACGCCCAGCGGCACCAGCGAATTGATTTTGCTAAGGGCTACCATGCCCAGCAGGCCCAGGGCACCGTAAATGATGGCCGCGATGCCGAGCAGCGTCAGCAAAGAGCCAAAGGTTCGTTTCTGATTCATGGTTCGGGGGAGTTAGTGCTTACCAGCGCCGGCCGGCGGCCAGCGCGTTTCAGCCTGATACGCAAGCACTGCGGTTTTGGCTGCGTTGCCGCTGCATAACCCTGTTGGGCGGCGTTCGTTAGAATGTGCGGCGAAGTTTCCGCGCCGTTGTTTTACTTCCACGAACCCACACCATGAGAGGCGGACTCCGATACATAATAGCCCTGCTTGTCGCAGGTTTTTCGTTTATCACCTATTACTGCAAGCGGCAAACCAACCCCGTAACGGGCGAGGTGCAGCACGTGAACATGACCACGGAGCAGGAAATTGCCCTAGGGCTGCAGGCGGCGCCGCAAATGGCGCAGCAATATGGCGGCCTGCACCCCGACGAGCAGGCCCAAGCCGCCATCGACCGCATCGGGGCCGCGCTGGTGCAGGCGTCGGGGGCGGCGCAGTCGCCCTACAAGTTCAACTTTCACTTGCTGGCCGACGAAAACACCATCAACGCGTTTGCGCTGCCGGGCGGGCAAATTTTCCTTACGGCTGGGTTGCTGCGCAACCTGAAATCGGAAGGGCAGGTGGCCGGCGTGCTGGCCCACGAGGTAGGCCACGTAATTGGCCGGCACTCGGCCGAGCAACTGGCCAAGCAGCAGCTCACGCAGGGCCTGGCCGGGGCCGCTGGCATTGCCGCCTACGACCCCGACCGGCCGGGCAGCTCCATTGCCAACGCTGCGGTGGCCGCGGCCATTGCCAAAGTGGTGTCGTTGCGTTTTGGCCGCGAAGACGAGCTGGAATCGGATCGGCTGGCGGTGAAGTACACGGCCGAGGCCGGCTACGACCCCCGCGCCATGATTCAGGTGATGCAGGTGCTGGAGCAGGCGGGCGGGGGCGGCCGCGGGCCCGAGTTTTTGAGCACGCACCCCAACCCCGGCAACCGCGTGGGCGTGCTGGAGCGCGAAATTGCTGAGCAGTTTCCGAGCGGCATACCGGCAGGGCTCAAACCCTAGGTGCTGTTTGTAATTGTAGCATGAAGAAGGCCGGGGCGTAAGCTTCGGCCTTTTTTTGGGCAAACACGTTTTACGTTTACTGCCGCTTCTATTCTCCTCCCCATGAACCCATCCACGCCCGCATTGCGGCGGCTTTTGTTTGTGATGAACCCGATTTCGGGCGACATCGACAAGGCCGAGCTAACCGATTTGATTCACGAGGTATGCGCCAGCCGGGGCCGCACCGCCGAGCTGTTCAACACCACCGGCGAAAACGACCTCGAAAAGCTGCGGGAACTGATAGCCAGCCAAAACTACGATGCGGTGTTTGCCGCCGGCGGCGACGGCACCGTGAACCTGGTGGCCCAGGCCATGGTGGCCAACGACATCCCGATGGGCATTCTGCCGCTTGGCTCGGGCAACGGGCTTTCCAAAGACCTAGGCATTCCGCAAGACCCCGAGCAGGCTTTGCAGCTGATTTGGGAGCACCACGTGAAACCCCTCGACACGCTGGAGGTGGGTGGCCAATTCAGCACGCACCTCGCCGACCTAGGGTTTAACGCCCTGATTGTGGAGCGTTTTTCGGCGGGCGATACGCGAGGGCCCGGCGCTTACGTGCGGGTGGCGTTGCAGGAGTACATTGGCTACGCCCCCGAGCATTACCGCATCGTAACCGATCAGGAAACCTGGGAGGGCAAAGCCTTTATGCTCACCATTGCCAATGCCCGCACCTTCGGCAGCAACGTGGTCATCAACCCCGATAGCCGCATGGACGATGGGCGCTTTGAGCTGTGCGTAATCGAGCCGTTTCCGGCCACAGCCGCGCCCGGCATTTTGTACCGCCTTTACACCAACGATTTCGACGACTCGGAGTACACGCGCCGCCTGCGCTGCCGCCACGCCAGCATTGAGGTGCCGGGGCAGGCCCAGGCCCTGGTGCAGATTGATGGCGAGCCGCTGCAGTTGCCCCTGCCCATTCGTATCGAGATTAAGCCGCGGAGCCTGCAGGTGCTGGTTCCGCCGCCTGCTGCTGCGTAAAGCCGCTGGCAAACGCCCAGCGGAAAACGGTAGGAGCCGGGGTGCCCTCGGCATCGGTGGGCTCCCAGGTATCGAGCCACAGTTGGCCGTCGGCGTAGTAATCGAGCGAGAAAAAGCCTTTGTGCTCGTGCACGAAGGTGGCTTTGCCGCCCGCCTCCACGTAGGCCGTTTTGCTGCCCGAGCCACTGACGAGGTAATGCACGCCGCGCCGCAGAAAATACTGCAGGTTGTGGTCGTGGCCGGCTACGTACACCACCCCCGGGTACTGCCGCAGTACCTGCAGCAGGCGCCGCCGCATACGGCGGTAGCGGGGGTGGGCCATATCCTCGGCGGCGCCCAGCACGCGCCGGTAAGCCGGGAACAACGAGCCCACCACCGGCAGCGGTACATAGGCCTTTTTGTGGGCGGCCGTAAGCGGAAATACGTGCTGCTTAACCGTGAATTTGCCGCCGTGCATGGCGTTGGAATACAAAGGATGGTGGCCCGCCACCACCACGCGCCAGCCGCGGTACTGCTCGAGCAAGGCGCGCAGCTGCACAAAGGGCTGGCGGGCATCGGAGGCGCTGCAGCCCTGGCCCTGGCCCAACGGGCGCGGGCCGGTTTGCACCCACCACTGGGTATTCAGTACTATCAGCACCAGGCCCTCGGCTAAGGGCAAGGCCACCGGCCCGGGGCAGCCGTTGGCCGGCAGGTAGTAGGCCGAAGGCAGGTGTTGCTGCACGTACTTTTCTTGTTCGAGCAGGTAGGCGTAGCCATCGGGGCGGCCTTTGTTCCAGTCGTGGTTGCCGCTGAGGAACACCACCTGGCTTGGGAATTCCCGAAGCAGATCGAGCTGCACGTTGAGGCGATGCTCGGCAGCGGCCCGGCGCGGGTTGCCCATCGGCGGAATGCCCGTGGGGTACACGTTGTCGCCGAGGAGTACTACCGTGCCAGTGGGGCCAGCCTCCTGCAGCCAACGTTTCAGCAGATTCAGCACCGGGTCGCGGCCATCGGTGCTTACGGCGCCTAGGTCGCCTACCAGGCACAGGCGGTGGGCAGGAGCCGCGGCCGGGGGGGCTTGGGCCGCCCAGGTGCGGGCAGCCGGCGCTACGTACGGGCGCCGCCGGTGCCGGCGCTCCTGCCAGAACCGGTAGAGCAGCCAAAGGCCAAGCAGGCCCACGGCCAGCAACGCAAAGAAGTAGGGCGAGAAAAGGTGTGGCAAGGTGCGAAGCGTAAACGCGTCGGTATACGGCAAATACGGCTTGGCGGCGGCAACAGGCCTTTGTGCTCCCTAGGTGCGGGGCCGGCCATTGGCGCATGGCAGGCGGTACGGTGCCACGGGGTGCGCTAAAATTTCGGCGGCATCAGGTGCTTGAAATGCCCGTTTTGGCGCACGCGCTCCTTCAGCTTTTCCGACTCCTGCAGCACCGGCAACACGCGTTCGAGGTGCTCCAGCACGATTTCCTGGCGTTCGGTTTCGCTTAGCGAGGCCAGCAGCTGGTACTCCTGCTCGGTGTTCAGCCCTAGGTGGTGGGCCACATCAAAGGTGGTGTAGGCCGGGTCGAGGTCGATGAACAGCTTCTGCAGCCCCAAAATGTTGTAAAGCTGCTCGATAAGCCCCGTGATGCGCTGCCGGAGCACCGGGTCGGCCGTGGGCTCATCGCGCAGCTCCTCCACGTACGCGGCGGCATACAGCTTGCCGGGCGCCTGCTTCAGCACCTCCTGCACCCGAAAGCGCCCGGTGCCCAGGGTTCGGATATCCGACTCGCCCGAGGGGTAGCTGCGCTCCAGCTTCACGAGCCGCATTTCGGTGCCGATGATTTGCAGGCTGTCGTCGAGGAAGGGCGGGATGCCGAAGGTGATGTTTTGGGCTACGCAGTCGGCCACCAGCTGCCGGTAGCGCGGCTCGAAGATGTGCAGGTTCAGCTTTTCGCCGGGGTACACCACCAGGTTGAGCGGGAAAATGGGCAGCAAACGGAGTGACATAGCAGGTGTGGCTTTCGCTAGGCATAAGGTACAATGCCCAGGCTTGGGTTGGATGGGTTCGGTGTTAATTTCGCCGCCATGTGGCCGGCTTGTTGTCGGGCCAAACAAACCAACAGGCCTATGGCAGAGTTTGCGGAGCAGCTACGGCTGGCGCGGCGGGTGGCATTGCAAGTGCTGGCCTCCATGTTTTTGGTATCGGTGGTGTGGGTGCTGTTGTACCGCTGGATTTCGCCGCCGGCTACCTGGCTGATGCTGGAACGCCGCAGCCACCGCCCCGTGGCCACCTACGGCGGCCTGCTGCCCGAAGGCGCCTCGCGCAAAATCCACTACCGGTTCGTGACGCTCGACGAAGTGTCGCCGCAACTGCCGCTGGCGCTGGTAGCGGCCGAGGATCAGCGCTTTCTGATGCACCACGGCTTCGATGCCGATGCCATTATCAAAGCCGCCAAACACAACTTCGGCGAAAAGGGCGGGGGCATTCGGGGCGGCAGCACCATCTCGCAGCAAGTAGCCAAAAACGTGTTTTTGTGGCAGGGCCGCAGCTACGTACGCAAAGCCGCCGAGGCCTACTTTACGGTGCTGATTGAGCTGCTCTGGAGCAAGCGCCGCATTTTGGAAGTGTACCTGAACATTGCCGAAATGGGCGACTGCGTGTTCGGGGCCGAGGCCGCCGCGCAAAAGCACTTCGGGCGCGCAGCCAAAAACCTCACGCCCTCGCAGGCGGCCATGCTGGCGGCGGTGCTGCCCAACCCGCTTAAGTTTCGGGCCGATAACCCCGGGCCGCAAGCCCGCGCCAAGCAGCGCCGCGTGCTGCGCAACATGCGCCGGCTGGGCGGCACGCGATTTATTGCCAACATTCTGAAGAACTAACTACCCATGCGTACCCTCACGAAGTTGGCCCTGGGTGCCGTGTGCGCCGCGTGGCTGCAGGCCTGCTCGGTGGCAGGCCCCGGCACGCCCACAGCCCAGCGCTTCGCCCCCGAAGCGGAGCAGATCAAGACCTTGCTGACCACCCAAAGCGCCGCCTGGAACCGCGGCGACCTAACGGCGTTTATGCAAGGCTACTGGCAAAACGATTCGTTGCTGTTCATCGGCAAAAACGGCCCCACGCGGGGCTGGCAGCGCACCCTCGATAACTACCGCCGCAGCTACCCCGATGCTGCCGCAATGGGCCAGCTAACGTTTTCGCAGCTGCGGGTGCAGCCCATCAGCCCCGATGCGGCCCATGTGGTAGGCCGCTGGCAGCTGGCCCGGCCCGCCGCCGGCGACGTCGGCGGCTGGTTCACCTTGCTTTTCCGCAAGCTCGATGGCAAGTGGGTAATCGTGGCCGATCATTCGAGCTAGTGGGGTTGCTGGTTGCCAGTTTGCTTAGCGTGAGCTGAGGGTTATCAGTGAAAACGAAGCGCCCGTTGCCAATTGGCAACGGGCGCTTTGCTGTAACAAGGCCAGAAGTACGGAAGTAAGCCCTGACAACTGACAACTGACAACTGACAACTCACTTCACCTCGCCTGGGTCTTCGGGTGTGGCTTCGTCTTTTTCTTTTTCGGCTTGCACGGCCTGCACGCTTTCCTGGAACACGAGGCCCGTGGCGGCGGCGTGTTCGGCGGCATTCACGGTATCCTTCACCAGCAGCATTTCAACTTTGTCGGTGCGGAGCTCCTGCGATACGCGCTCCACCATGGCCGAGCGCTCGGGCAGGTTCACGTCGCGGATGTAAATGGCCAGAATGCGGCCGGGGTGGCGGCGCACCACTTCGCGGTAAATGTTGGCGTCTTCCTGGCCCGAGTCGCCGATGAGCACGAAGGGCAACTGCGGGTAGGTGAGGAGCAGGTTATCGATTTCGCGGAGCTTGTGGCCGTGGTGTTCGGAGGCGTCGCCCTGCTGCTTGCGTTTCAGGGCCATGTCGCGCAGCAGCAAAGGGCCGGGCGGTATCTCGTTCAGGGCCAGGAAATCCTCGAGCAGATCGTAAAGATTCCAGGGCGACGAGCTAACGTAGAAAAAAGGGTTGTTGCGCTTGCCGTTGCGCCCTAGCTGCAGCTGCCGGTAAAACTCGGCCACGCCTTTGAAGGGCATGCGCGAGCGGGCATTGCGCAGCAGCACCGTGCGGGCCATGCGCATGATGTCGGTAGCGGAGGTTTGAATAACGGTGTCGTCGAGGTCGGAGATGATGCCGTACTCGGCATCGGCCGGGGGCACCAGCACCGGGGCCGTGCTCAGGCGCAGCTCGGGCATGGGCGCCGGCACCTGCAGCAGCTCCACCTCGATGGGGTGCCAGAGGTAATCGACGGGAGCATGCAGGCGCTGCGGCTCGATGTTCAGGGTGAAGTAGCCTTCCTCGTCGGCTACTACGGAGTGCTCCGTGCCGTCGCCGGGCCGGATGCACAGCTGCGCGCCGGGTATTTCCTGCGAGTCGAAGCGGCGGTACATATTCAGCAGGTTGTGCAGGTACGAGTCGGCCGGGTCGGGCTCGGTAATGCCTTTGTTGGTGAGCACGCGGCCCTTCACATAGAGGCGGTTGGCGGTGCCGTAGCTGCGGTAGGGCAATACCTGCACGGGGTGCAGCAAGCCCAGCCGCGTGCGGGCCCGCCGAAACAGATCGTCGGCGTTTTCGGCCAGGTTGCTCAGGTGGTTCAGTAACGACATGGGTGTGTAGAAATGGCGGTAAGCTACACAACGGAGCAAAGCGCCTTACCGTTGAGGAATTTCCTAGGTCGTTGTTGCCCATGCTTCGTTGTCAGCTCATGCTCAGAGTCGTTTTAAGTGCCGGAATGTTGGGGCTGACCGCATGCGCGGGCCGCTTGGGCAGGCAGGTGCCCGGTGCCGATCAAGTGGAGGTACAGCTGCAGGCCCAAACCGAGTCGGCCTACAACATTGCGTGGCTGCGCGCCACCATCCGCAATGGCGGCACCCAACCCATCCGCCTGCTGCAACTGCCCGACACCGTGGAAACGGCCTGCGCGCCGCCGGCGGCCCTGGTGCTGCGGGCCCTCACGCCCAATACCGATACGGCGGCCATTTGCCAGCGCTGCCCGCCCGCGCCGGCACCTAGGCGCTACGTGGTGCTGCGGCCCGGGCAGCAGCTCACCACCCACTTTCAGGTCGACTTTAACCGGGTGCTGCCGCGGGCCGTGGCCGATACCCTGCGCCAGTGCCTGCGCTACAACAACCGCACCCTGGGCGCCTACCGGTTTTGGGTGGAGTTTCGGCCCGAAGCCAACCAGCGCCCTGCGGCCAGTAGCAGCCTGGTACGGGTGTACCGCAAACAATAAGGCCAGCCACGGAGCGCGGCTGGCCTTGGATATGCAGGGGCTGTATCCGCCTGATGCTTACAGTATGCTTTTCAACTCCTGAAAGCTGTTGTTGTTGACGTTGCGGTTGGTGCAGTTCAGCTCCGTGGCTTTGGCGTTGATGGCCTGCACGCGGGAGCCCGGGTCGGGGTGGGTGCTCAGGAACTCGGGGCCGCTGGCCTGGCCTTCGGCCTGCGCTTTCTCGAAGAAGCCCGCCGTGCCGTTGCAGTTGTAGTGGCCGGTGCCGTTGAGGTACACCACCGAAAACTCGTCGGCTTCGCGCTCAAAATCGCGGCTGAATTTCAGCTGGCCGAGGCCGGCGGCAATTTGCGCTACCTGGCTGGGGTTTTCGCCCAGCACCACGCTCAGCAGCAGGTTGATGCCGTACTGGTTCTGGAGCTGGCGGGAGGTGTGGCGGCGGTCGGCGTGGGCAATTTCGTGGCCCAGCACGCCGGCCAGCTGGCTTTCGTTGTCGAGGTACTTAATCAGGCCCGTAAACACGTAAATGTGGCCGCCGGGCGTGGCAAAGGCGTTCTGAATCTGGTCGTCTTTGATAATCTTGACATCCCACGGAAACTCGTTGCGGTACTGCAGCTGGCCCGAGTTCAGCACCCGGTTTACTACGCCATCGAGCAGCTGGTAGGCGCGGGCGTTGCGCGGGTTGGTGCGCTCGAGCAGCTGGCCTTTGGCGCGGTACGTCGAGTCGGTTTGGCGGGCAACCTGTTCGCCCAGGGCTTTGTCGTCGTCGACGCTGAACAGCACCGGGTTGCCGTTCTCATCGGTGCAGGAAGAGGTAGCGGCACCTAGGGAAAAAGCCAGGGCACCGAGCAGGTATAGGCGGAAAAAAGAGCGTCGGAACATAGGTGGTGAGTAGAAAGGTAAAGGGTAAGAAACCGGCGGCTGCGGACGCCGAAAGAAAAAACGGTGCCAAAATGCTCGTGGCTCCGGTACGCGCAGCCCGGGCCGGGCGTTGCACAAAACCCCGGCTGCGGTACTTTTTTACGTAGTTTTCGGGTTGAAACCAATCCGCGAAAATGGGAACCACGCCCCGAAATGCCGCCGTGCTGGCCACGCTGTGCGGCTTGTTGCTACTGGCACAGGCGGTTGCGGCCCGCCCACGCGAAACCGGCTTCCTGAACCGCGCGCTGCAGCACAACGGCGTTATGTACCGCTACCAGGTGTACGTGCCCGCCGATTTTTACCGGCGCAAAGGCAAGTGGCCGGTGGTGCTGTTTCTGCACGGCGCCGGCGAGCGTGGCACCGATGGCCTGCAACAAACCCAGGTGGGGCTGCCGGCCAGCATCCGCAAGCACCTGGAGCGCTGGCCCGCCGTGGTGGTGGTGCCGCAGTGCCCCGCCGAGCAGTACTGGACGATGCCCGCCATGTACCAGATGGCCCTGGCCACCCTCGATAAAACCGTGCGCGAGTTTCGCGGCGATGCGCAGCGCCTCTACCTCACGGGCCTTTCGATGGGCGGGTACGGCGCCTGGAAAATAGCCGCCACCTACCCCGGCAAGTTTGCGGCCGTGGTACCCATTTGCGGCGGGGCCGTGCTGCCCGCTGTGCTCAAGGCCAACGATGCGCCCAACCCCGCGCTGTACGGGCAGCTGGCCCAAGCCATTGGCCGCACGGCGCCGGTGTGGGCCTTCCACGGCGCCCTCGATCCGGTGGTGCCCGTAACCGAAACCCGGCAGCTGGTGGCGGCCTTGCAGGCTGCGGGCGGCACCGTGCAGTACACCGAGTACCCCGAGGCCGGCCACGACTCCTGGACGGCCGCCTACGACGACCCCGCCTTGCCCCAATGGCTCTTTCAGCAGCAACTACCTAGGGCCCGGAAATAACTACTGCCCGCCGTTTGCACGTATGCACGAAGGCCCGCGCCACACCCGCGGGCCTTCGCCGTTTTTACCGCATTCCTGCTATGGCCACCGCCCACACCACCCTGCGTCCCAAAGTCAAAAAGAAAAAGCTGGCACCCGTCGAAACCGACGTGCACGCGCTTTACAAAGACCCCGCCATGCAAGCCGAGCTGGCCGGCCTGCGCTACGTGGCCGACAACAAGCCCGGCATTACGCGCCAGCCCGGCCGCGAGGGCGCGTTCACCTACCTCGATGCCAAAGGCCAGCCCGTGGCCGATGAGAAAACCATGGCCCGCATCAACAGCATGGTGATACCGCCGGCCTGGACGGAGGTGTGGATTGCGCCCACGGCCAACGCGCACCTGCAGGCCACCGGCCGCGATACCAAAGGCCGCAAGCAGTACATCTACCACCAGCTCTGGGACCAGGCCCGCAGCCTCACCAAGTTCAGCCGCCTGCGGGCCTTCGGCGAAAAGCTGCCCGAGCTGCGCCAGCGCATCCGCAAAGACCTAGGTCGGCCGAAGCTGGATAAGCAAAAGGTGGTAGCCGTAGTGCTCATGCTGATGGATCAGTCGTTCATCAGGGTTGGCAACCGCGAGTACGCCAAGAAAAACAAGAGCTACGGCCTCACCACGCTGCGCGATAAGCACGTGCGGGTAGAGGGAGCCGATATCCGTTTCAGCTTTGTGGGCAAGAAGGGCGTGGCGCACGATGTAACCCTGCACGACCGGAAGCTGGCGCGCCTGGTGCAGAAGTGCAAGGAGATTCCCGGCCAGCACTTGTTTCAGTACTACGACGCCGACGGCCACCGGCAGGAGCTGGAATCGGGCGACGTGAATGAGTACCTGCGCGAGGCCACCGGCCTGGCCCTGTCGGCCAAGGATTTCCGCACCTGGGGCGGCACGGTGAAAATGGTGGAGTGCCTCGAAAGCGTGCTGCACCAGGAGCCCGACCTGCCCAAGGACAAGGTGCTGAAGAAAGCCGTGAAAGACGTGGCCAAAAACCTCGGCAACACGCCCACGGTGTGCTCCAAGTACTACATCCATCCGCAGGTGGTGGAGCTGTTCAGCTCGGATAAGCTCATCAACTACCTGCGCCGCCACGACGCCGACCCCGCCGAAAACGACTTGCTTTCGCCCACCGAGCACCTGGTGATGGACATGCTCTCGGAAGTTTAAGAGTAAGTGAGATTTTGCGTTTGAGAGTTTCGGAGTGCAGAGGCCAAAGAGTTGGGCAGGGCAGAATCCTAATGCCCTGCCCAACTCTTTGGCCTCAACTCAAACCCTCATAAACTTTTAAACCCGCTAACTCAACAACTCACCAACTCTTAAACCGAACCTACCTGCCCGAGCCGTCGCGGTCGAAGGCGTGGGAGGCTACGCCGCGGGTGGTTTTGATATTGAGTTCGGGGGCGGGTTCAACCTCGTTGTTGCGCTTGGTATCGAAGTAGCGCGTTTTGCGGCGCAGGCCGGCCACGCGCGATTCGTCCTGCACCTTGTCCTCGTGCGGGCCACCGTAAATCTCGACCAGGGGCGAGCGGCGCACCTTGCCCCGCAGCTCAAACACGTCTTCGCCACCTAGGCCATGGAGTACCAAACGCTTGGTTTCCTGGGGCCGAAAACCCCGCTGATACAAAAGCGTTTCGGGCTTTTCCTTGTCGTCGGAAAGGCTGTAAACCGACACCACCGTTAGCGTGTCGCTCTGCCGATTCACCACGAACCGCTCCTTCTCGTCGGTGCCGGGTACCAGTACCTCGCGCGCCTGCAGGCGGTAAAACTCCTGGGCGGCTTGGGGCAGGTTAGCCCGGCGCGCTTTCAGGGCGTTTTCGAGCCGGGCACCTTCGAGCCCGTACACCTCGGGCGGCAGGCGGTGCGCCGCCTGGCTGATTACTTCATCCGTCAGGGCTTGTTGCAGGGCCTTGGCCGTAGCTTGGTACTGCGACCTAGGCAGCTCATTCAGGGCACGGGCATCGATAAAACGGGCGTTGCGGGCGTACCCTTCGATGCTTTCGTACCGGGGCTTAAACGTGCGAAACTTAGCCACGGCCCAAGGGCGGCTCACCAGCCAAGAGATGAGGCCATCGGAAAACCGGAAAAACACCTGGTCGCGGTCGATGGGCACGGGGCGGTACAGGGTGCGGCCTTGCGGCTGCTCGTAGGCCACCCAGTCCCATTGGCCTTCGTGCCGGTCCCAGTCGCCGAGCCACAAATCGAGCAACCGGGCCCGCAAAAACGCCTGCTGATCGAGCCGGTGCTTAGAGTCGGCGTATACTTCCGACAGCACGTCGTCGCTTTCCTCCAGATCAACGGCGCCGCGCCCGAGCATGCGCCCTAGGTCATCTTTGCTCTCGAACTTCTGCTCGAGCAGCACCACCTTGCCCCGAAAACGCTCCGAGGCTTCGCCAAGCTGCGTTTCGTCGGCGCGCACGTAAAACGGCCGCGGGGTGGTGTGCAGCACCCCGGCGGCCTGGGCCAGGGGCGGCACCACAAACGCGCCGTAGGGGTTGCCGGCCGAGGTAGCATCGCGCACCACGTTCAGGAAAAACGTGTGGCGCAGTACCTTGGGCAGCGTTTTATAGGGGTCTTTGTCGATGCTGCGCAGGGCGTAGGAGCGGCCGTTGGGGCTGTTCAGCGTCATGCTGGTGGTTTGAAACCCGCCGCCCATTTTGCCCGGCGTAAGGCCGCCCGGCACGGCGCGGGCCAGGTCGAGCACGGGCAGCGTAACGGGCTGGTACCACACCGGGCGGTAGTGCTGGCCAAACAGAGCGCGGTGCAGCGGCCCGCGGCGGTAGTGGCGCCCGGCCGTAACGCGGGCACTATCGGGCGAGGCGGTGCTCACTTGCCCGCCGGGCACGCGGGCATCGGGCTGAAAAAAGCGCTGCCGGGCGCAACCGGCCGTAAGCAGGCCAAGCAGCAGCAGCGCTGAACCGGAGAGTCGGCTCGTCATGGGGCAAATAAGGCAGAGGTGTGGTATTAATGCTGCTTCCTTCAACGCAACTGGGCAGTAAACGGCTGCAATTTTCATTTTTCGGGCACAACCGCCGCCCGGCGCCCGGGGTATAAGAGGTGCCGCTACCCCTCCAGGTGCTTGGTTTTCCTGTTACCCCAGAGCCTTGCTGACGTTGTTACCTACCTTCCGCTTACTTCTGCTGGCCCTAGGGCTGCCCGCTTCGGCCCGGCCGGTGGCGGCCCAGTCTGCTCGCCCGGTAATCGGGCCCGATTCGGTAGTGCAGGTGGCCGCGGGGGCGCAATACAACCGCGGCTGGCTGCACCAGCTATTCTGGGGTTTTCATTACCGCAAGGAGTGGGCTACGCCCGTTGAGGCGCCGGTGTTCAACATGCGCACCGCCGTGCCCGGCGGCCTGATTCCGGTGAAAGAAGGGGGCAGCTTTCAAACCCAAAACCTGCGCCTGCTCGCCCGCGACGGGCGGCAGTACGTGCTGCGCTCCGTGGATAAGGACGCCACCGCCGCCCTGCCCGAAAACCTGCGCGATGGCCTGATCGGCCGCCTGATGAAGGACCAGACCAGCGTGATTCACCCGTACGGGGCCTACATAGTGCCCCGGCTGGCGCGGGCCGCGGGCGTGTACCACACCAATCCGCGCCTGGTGTACGTTGCCGACGACCCTGGCCTGGGCGGCTTTCAGCAAGCGTTCCGGCACGCCTTGTACTTGTTTGAGGAGCGGCCCGAAGGCAACCTCAGCACCGAGGCCAGTTTTGGAAAATCCGACCAAGTAGTAAGCTCGCGGCACGCGTTCGGGCAGCTGCTGGCCTCGCCTGAGTACCGCGTGGATGCGCGCCAGTACCTGCGCAGCCGCTTGTTTGATATGTGGCTGGGCGACTGGAGCCGGCGCGAAGACCAGTGGCGCTGGGCCGCGTTTCGGCAGCCCGATAGCAGCACGGTGTACCGGCCCATTCCGCGCGACCGGGACCACGCGTTTTTCAAGTTCGACGACGGCGTGCTTACCCATGTTGTGAGCTTCGTGAAAACCAATTACCAAACCTTCACGCGCACCATTCACCTGCACGACGTGGAAGGCCTGAACCGCGCCGCGCGGCCCATGGATAAGTCGCTGCTGGTGTACCTCACCGAGCAAGACTTTCGGGAGGTGGCCGATTCTTTGCGCCGCGCCCTGCCCGACCCGGTTATTGCCGAAGCCCTGCAGGTGTGGCCGCGCCAGATTTATGCCTTGTCGGGCGAGGAGTTTGCTGATAAGCTGCGCAGCCGCCGCGAGCAATTGCCCGTGGTGGCCGAGGAGTTTTACCGCCAGCTGGCCCGCCACGTCGACATTCCGGGCACCGACCAGCCCGAGCGGTTTGTGGTGGAAGCTGCCGGACCCTGGAAGGCCTGGGTGCGCGTGTACACCCGCAGCGCCGCGGGGCGCGGCAACCTCATCGGCCAGCGCCTTTACGACGCCCGCCAAACCGCCGACATCCGCCTCTACGGCCTAGGTGGCAACGACGAGTTCGAGGTAATCGGCCAGCCCGACCACCGCCTGCGCATTTACCTTTACGACGGGCAGGGGCAGGACATCATCCGGCACACCAACCCCGGCCCCGCCGGCCAGCGCATGCGCGTTACGCTGCTCGACTCCGGCGACGGCAACGTTATTCAGGTAGATAAACGCCTGATGCAGGTGGAGGCGTATCAGCCCAAAGCCAACGAGTACGACGGCGCCGGCTGGCTGCTTCGGCATAGGCTTTACTAGGTGGCGAAATGGCCAAATGGGGAATTGGTGTGCTGACGAGCCATGCCACTCTTTGTGCCCGCTCGACCTAGGCACTAACGCCAACAGGCCCGGCCAGAATTTCTGTCCGGGCCTGTTGCATTCGGCCACAACGCACGAGCGCACCTAGGCAAACACCTTCACCTTATCCTTGTGCTTGGAGCGCATGTATTGCCTGATGATCTGCTGCACGTCTTTGTTGTCCACCTGCGACTTGATCACATCCTTGAACGCCTCGAAGCGCCGGGCGGTAAACGTCTCGTCGATGTAGCCGAACCCTAGGTAGCGGCCGTGCTCGATGACCACCACCGACCGCTCGCCGGCGCGCCGCCCCTGCCCGATAATCACGAAAGTCTGGTGCTCGTAGGTGATGCTCTCGATGGCCTCATCCACGCGGGCGTTATACTCTTCGGGCGGCTCCAGGCCCACGCACGCGCCTTTGCAGCGGTGCACCTGAAAGTCGAAGCACGAGCTGGTGGTTTTGTACAGGTCGCACATCTTCTGGCACAGGTTGTACTTGGCCACCTTGTGGTACAAGAAACCCTTGGCCTTAAACTGGTTGCCTAGGGCAATAATGGGAATTTCGCTGTTGCGGGCGTCGGCGCGGCCGTAGTACAGGCGCTTGTAGCCGTTCTCGTCCACGCGCAGGTAAATGCCCGCCGGAAACACCGAGCGGCGCTGGGCCCGGTTGTACTGCGGTTTCAGGCGCTTAATCTCCGCCGACTCGTGCAGCAAAGCCACCAGCTCCGAGCCCGTCAGCTCCCAGGTGATGTCGGCAATGGAGTTCTTAAACTCCAACGATTTGCGCGACTTGTAATCGACGGCGAAGTGCTGCTGAATGCGCTTGTAGATGTTGATGCTTTTGCCCACGTAAATCACCTCGCCGTGCTCGTCGTGGAAGTAGTACACGCCGGCCTCCTGCGGCAGCGAGGCAACTTTTTCGGGGGTGATAAGCGGCGGCAGCAACGCCGTTCGGATGGCCTGCTGCACGGCCGCCACCTTGCGCGGGGCGGGCTGCTTTTGCGGGCGGCCGCTCGGGGCGGCGGCATCCACGGCGGCCAGCTTATCGGCCGGCGCGGCAGCCTCGTAACCGGGCGCTTCGGCCACCTGGCTGATCTTCAGCAGGCGGTCGAACAAAATGGCGGTGGCCTCGGCATCGCCGAAGGCGCGGTGCCGGTTGTTCAGCTCAATACCGATGTTGGCGCACAGCTTGCCCAGGCTGTAGCTGGGCTGGCCGGGTATCAGCGAGCGGCTGAGGCGCACCGTGCACAGCGTTTTGCGCGAGTAGGTGTACCCTAGGTCGGCAAACTCCTTTTTCAGAAAAGAGTAATCGAAGCGCACGTTGTGGGCCACGAACACGCAGCCCTCCGTCATTTGCACCACCTTCTTGGCTACCTCATGAAACTGCGGGGCATCGCGCACCATCTCGTCGGTGATGCCCGTGAGCTGTTGGATGTAGAAGGGGATCGGACGGCCGGGGTTGAGCAGGGTGGTGTAGGAATCGACCACCTTCTCGCCATCGTGAATGAAAATGGCTATTTCGGTGATGCGGTCCTGCGTGGGCTGGCCCCCGGTGGTTTCTAGGTCGATGATGGCGTACAAATCAGCAGCAGCTAAAGAGGTGCGGTAGCTGGTGATAACAAATTTAGCAGCCGAAAGGTCCCGGCTTGGGTATTTGGCTGCGCAGGGGAGGCCGCAAACAAAAAAGAACGGCCTGCTTCTCAGCAGACCGTCCCTTCTCTCAACAGCCAGGTTAACCCTAGCGGTTGGCGCCTTTCCACTGCGTAATCTGGTTTTTGGCAGCCAGAATTTCGCCGTGTTGTTTTTGAATGATCGACGACACCTGGCCCGATAGGCTTTGCGACTTCAGCGCGGTTTCGTAAGCCTGCAGGGCTACGGAGTCGCCGGTTTCGCACTCGCCCAGAATGGCGGCGTCGTTTTGGCCGGTAATGGCCGATTTCAGGTTGATCCAACCGCGGTGAACGGCAGCGGCGGCATCGGCCACTACACCTTCTACGGTGTTGGTATCGGTTACATCAACGCCCATTTGGCGGGCTTGTTGCTCGAGTTCCGAAGCAAACTGGGCGCGTTGCTGGCTCAGGCGGCTCAGCTCCGATTTCAGTTGCGGGTTCGATACGCCTTCGGCAGCCTCTTGGTAGCCTTTAGCGCCGGTTTTATTGATTTCAACCAGGTCGTTGAAGGCCCGGGCGGCATCAGAATTAATAGCGGCCATGACGGTCTTGGTGTTTAGGTGTTGGTACGGTGCGGTTTGCAGCGCCGCCGCCGGAGCAGCAGCGCTTACAGGGGGCTTATACTTTCAGGTCGGGCTTAGGGTTACGGCTCGTGTTGCACATTTTCTGCAGCAAGCTGGCCTTGTGCAGGTTAACTTTTGCCCACGAGCTTGTTGAAGAAGCCGCGGAAGCCTTTGGGCTTGCCTGGGTCGCCCTCCAGCGCGCCTTGGGTTTGGTTGTCCTGGCCGTTGGCAACATCACCTAGCAGAAACCCAAACGGCTCGAGGGGCTTGTAAGCATCCATAAACACCTTCAGCACCGCTATCAGCGGAATCGAAAGAATCATGCCCGGAGTGCCCCACAGCTCGCCACCCAGAATAAGCGCGATGATGGCCGCCATGGGGTTGATGCTCACTTTGGAACCCGTGATGGTGGGCGTAATAAAGTTGCCTTCAAGAAACTGCACCACCAGAAACACACCCACCACAGCAAGGGCCCGGGGCACCGAGCCGGTTTCAACCAAGGTGATAAGCGCCGGCAACGTGGCCCCGATGGCAATGCCGATGTAAGGAATGACGGCCAGCACCGAGGCGAATACCGCGAAGAAAATGGCATACTTAACGCCCAGCACCAGCAGCCCGATGGCGTTGAGCACGGCCACAATTACAATTACCGTCAGCAGGCCGGTGATGTAAGCCTGCACCACGGTTTGCACGCCGTCGAGGGTGTTCAGGGCTTCCTTGCGCTTATCGGGCGATACAAACCGGAACAGAAACTGCCGCAGGTGGTCGCGGTAGTACAGAAAACAGAAAATATAAATCGGCACCAAAGCCAACACGCTTAGCACCCCGGTGGTGGTGTTGATGGTGGTACCCAGGTAGCCGCCGGCCTTTTTCTTAACCGAGTCGATGGACTGATCGATGAGCTGGTCTTTGCTGACGGGCTGCATGCCAAACTTGCGGCTCAGAAACTGCTGCACCTGATCGAAGTACTCGGCCAGCTTAACCTGCAGCTTGGGCAGCTCCTCCCGAAACTGCACAATCTGCGAGCCGAACAGGTAAACCAACCCGGCCACAAACACGAAGATCAGGAGTATGCACAGGATAATAGCCAGCAAACGCGGCATGCCCCAGCCCTCGAGCCGGCGGCAAAGGGGCAACAGCAGCAGCGAAAGCAGGCCCGAAAACAAAATCGGCAGCAAAACGCCGTCGAGCACCCGCAACGAGTACACAAGCAGCACCAGCCCAAGCAGAATCATGCTGTAGAGCACCGCCGGAGGCCATTTTATTTCGGGGGGCTTAACCGGTGTCGGGTGCCCAGGAAAGTTGTGGGTAGTTTGAGGCATTTGCTAATTTAATTAGGAGAGAAGAGCGGCGTTATTTCTTGAAAATCTGAGCTTATTTTCGCATTTTTGGGTGAACCTAAGGCCTGCGTGCAGGGTTAGGTGCAATGCAGTTATGCCAAAATGAATAGTTTGGCGCGGCTGCCCTGCTAACGCGGTAAACATTGCGTTTCTGCGTTATTTTACACCAAAAATGGGTTGAAGGATTTAAGAATGGCTGACGAACAACTACCCCTTGCCGCTGCGGCACCCGACCACGGCTACCACGAGGATTCGATTCGCTCGCTGGATTGGCGCGAGCACATCCGCCTGCGCCCGGGTATGTACATCGGCAAGCTGGGCGACGGCTCTTCGCCCGACGATGGCATCTACATCCTCGTGAAAGAGGTGATTGACAACTCCATCGACGAGCACATGATGGGTTACGGGCGCACCATCGACGTGAAGATTACCGACCAGCGCGTAACCGTGCGCGACTACGGCCGCGGCATTCCGCTGGGCAAAGTCGTCGATGTGGTGAGCAAGATCAACACCGGCGGCAAGTACGATTCCAAGGTGTTTCAGAAGTCGGTGGGTTTGAATGGCGTGGGCACCAAAGCCGTAAACGCGCTCAGCACCAATTTTGTGGTGCAAAGCGTGCGCGACGGCCAGATGAAGTCGGCGGAGTTTCAGGGCGGCAAGCTCATCAGCGACCCGAAGCCCATCAAAACCTCGCAGCGCAACGGCACTTTGATGTCGTTTGAGCCCGACCCCACCATCTTCCGCAACTACCGCTTCATTCCGGACTTTCTGGAAAGCCAGTTCTGGAACTACGCCTACCTGAACGCGGGCCTGACCATTAACTTCAACGGCCAGAAGTACCACTCGGAAAACGGCTTGCGCGACCTGCTGGAGCGCAAAACCGACCCCGATACGATTCGCTACCCCGTCATTCACCTGAAGGGTACCGATATCGAAATGGCCCTGACGCACGGCAACGATTACGGCGAGGAGTATTATTCGTTCGTGAACGGGCAGTACACCACCCAGGGCGGCACGCACCTGGCGGCGTTCCGCGAGGGCATCGTGAAGACGCTGCGCGAGTTCTACAAGAAGGAGTACGACGCTACCGACATCCGCGCCTCGATTGTTGGTGCCATTGCCATTCGGGTGCAGGAGCCGGTGTTCGAATCGCAAACCAAAACCAAGCTGGGCTCCATCGTGATGGAGCCGGAGGGCTCGGTTACGGTGCGCAACTTCGTGGTCGACTTCGTGAAGGAGCACCTCGACAACTACCTGCACAAAAACCCCGAAACGGCCGAGGCGCTGAAAAAGCGCATCGAGCAGAGCGAGCGGGAGCGGAAGGACATGGCGGGCGTGAAAAAGCTGGCCAACCAGCGCGCCAAAAAAGCCAGCCTGCACAACCGCAAGCTGCGCGACTGCCGCTTCCACTTCGGCGAAGGCAAGGACGTTGACAAAGAGGCCCTCACGACCTTGTTCATCACCGAGGGCGACTCCGCTTCGGGCTCTATTACCAAGAGCCGCAACGTGGAGCTGGAGGCCGTGTTCAGCCTGCGCGGCAAGCCGCTGAACTGCTTCGGCATGAAGAAGAAAATCGTTTACGAAAACGAGGAGCTCAACCTGCTGCAGCACGCCCTCAACATTGAGGAAGGCCTGGAAGGCTTGCGCTACAACCGCGTGGTAATTGCCACCGACGCCGACGTCGACGGCATGCACATCCGCTTGTTGCTGCTCACGTTCTTCCTGCAGTTTTTCCCTGATCTGGTGCGCAACGGCCACGTTTACATTCTGGAGACGCCGCTGTTCCGGGTGCGCAACAAAAAGCAGACGATTTACTGCTACGACGAGCGCGAAAAGCAGGCCGCCATCCGCAAGCTGGGCCGCAACCCCGAAATCACGCGCTTCAAGGGCCTGGGTGAAATTTCGCCCGACGAGTTCGGCAAGTTCATCGGCGACAACATCCGCCTGGAGCCCGTGATTCTGCAGTCGGACCGCTCGATTCAGAAGCTGCTGACGTACTACATGGGCAAAAACACGCCCGACCGCCAGAACTTCATCATCGACAACCTGCGCATGGAGAAGGACCTGGTGGCTGGCGATGCGCCGCTAACCGAGGAAACCGTGCTGGAAGCCGAGGTGGCGTAAGCAAAACCTCGGCGTTATGCAAAAGCCCCCGTGCCAGGTGCCGGGGGCTTTTTTGTGCCCGGCACCTAGGGCGGGGCGGGGGCTTACCGGTGCTTAACGGCGGATGGGTGTATCTTGCAGGTACACCACACCAACTTGGGTTGCCGCCCGTTTTGCTGCTTGGCCTGTTTCACCTAGGGCCGAGCGGCACCCCTTGCCGCATGAACCACATTATTTACATGAGCCGTGCCGTCCGCCCGCTGTCGGACCAGGACCTGCACGTGCTGCTTGAGCAATGTCGCCGCGACAACGCTCGCCTCAACGTCACCGGAATCCTGTTTTATAGCCACGGCAACATAGCTCAGCTGATTGAAGGCGACTCCGAGCAACTGAATCCGCTTTTCGAGCGCATTTCGCGCGACGGCAGGCACTCCCACGTGCAAAAGCTGGCCGACAAAGCCATAACGGAGCGCAGCTTCGTGGGCTGGTCGATGGCGTTTCATCCGCTTGAGCCCCAGGGTTTTCAGGAGCTAACCGAATACCTGTTGCCCGACGCGTTGCCCGAATCGCCGCAAAGCTTATCCATCGCCGACGCCCTGATTCTGGATTTGGTACGCCAGGCCGTGTTCGGCAAAAGCGCTGTTTTCACCGAGGGCCTCGACGGCTCCTACCGCAGCCGCCCCGTTTAGCCGGCACCAGCCCTAGGTAAGCCCGCCCGCGCATGAGCCCGGCAGCCGGGTGTTGCCATGCGGCAGCAGTACAATCATCAGCCAAAACCGCTTCTGCGCGCCATGCACGAGCAGCAACTTCAGCATATCCTCAAACACGTGCCCGCGGGCATTGCCACGCTGCTGGGCCCCGAACTCAAGTTTGGGTTCGTGAACGAGGCCATGCAGGCGTTGTTGGGCGGCGTCCGGGCCAATACACCTCTGGCGGAACAAACCGGCGTACTGACACCGGACCTGGTGCAGGTGATGCAGCAAGTGTACGCCACAGGTCAGCCCTACATTGCCAAGTCCCACGGGCTGCAACTGGCCGCTTCGGAAAGCGAAGCGGCCAACATGCGCTACTTCGACATTGCGCTGGAGCCCCTGAACGACGACCACGCGGGCGTGCAGGGGCTGCTGATTTTTGCCACGGAAGTAACCGAGCAGGCCGCCGCCCAGCAACGCGCCCACGAGCTGGCCCGCGAAACGCGCCGCCTCGACGCCCGCCTGCGGGTACTCACCGAAACCGCTCCGCAAATCATCTTCACGGTCGACGCGGCCGGTGCCTACGAGTACGTCAGCCCGCAGTGGTACTACTTCACGGGGCAGCCTTCCACGGCCGATCTGAACATCGTTTGGCCACTGCTCATCCATCCCGACGACCGGCTGCGCGTGATGTACCAGGCCGATGCCGCCCGCAAAGCCGGGACAGGCTGGAGCTACGAATACCGCCTGCGCCGCCACGATGGGCAATACCGCTGGGTGCTGAGCCGCGCCCTGCCCGAGCTGCATGCGCCCGATAAGCCGGTGTTCTGGCACGGGGCCGTTACGGAAGTGCACGACCAACGCGAGCTGGCCGATGTGCTTCGCCGTGGCGAAGCGGAGCTGCGTTTTCTGGCTGATAGCATTCCGCAGCTGATCTGGACGGCCGATGCCAACGGCTTTACGGATTACTACAACCGCCACACGGCCGAGTACACCGGCCTTTCCACCGCCGACCTAGGGCCCACGGCGTGGGTGTCGCTGCTTGAGCCGAGCGAGCAAGCCTCCGCGGCCCGCCGCTGGGTGCACTGCGTGGCCTCCGGCGACGATTACGAGGGCCTGTATCGGATGCGCCGCCACGACGGGCAGTACCGCTGGCACATCATCCGGGCGCGGCAGCTTTCCGACGAGCGCGGCCCCCGGTGGTTTGGCACTTGCACCGATGTGGACGACCAGCACCGCCTGCGCGAAGTGCTGCAAGCCCAATACGACGAGCTGGCCCGCACCAACCGCGACCTGGACACCTTCGTGTACACGGCCTCGCACGACCTGAAGCAGCCTTTGCACAATTTGCGCGGGCTCTTCGAAGAGCTTCGCCGCACGGCTACGTTTCAGGATGATGAGGCGGCCCTGATGCTCGGCATGCTCGACGAAGCCCTGGGGCAGCTGGAAGTAACCCTGCAGGACCTGGCCGCCACCGTGCAGGAGCAGCGGCAGCTGGCCGCCCCGGCCGAACTACTCGATCTGCACAGCGTAACCGAGGAGGTATTGCTGGGCCTGCGCCCGCAGGTGCTCGAAACCAACGCCGACATCGGGCTTGATTTCACCGCGGCACCTTCGTTGCTCTACGGGCGGGCCAATTTGCGCAGCGTGCTGCACAACCTCCTCAGCAACGCGCTTAAGTTTACCAACGCCGACCGTGCGCCGGTAATAAGGATCACCAGCGGCGTTTCGGAAGCTGGTACTCCGTATTTGCGCGTTGAGGACAACGGGTTAGGCATGAGCCCCAAGCATTCCGACGACGGTGTGTTTCAGGTATTCGATCGGCAGCACCCCCACATTGCCGGGGCCGGAGTTGGGTTGTACCTGTTGCAGCGAATCGTGCACTCGCGGGGTGGCCACATCGAGGTAAAGAGCACCCCCACCCAATGCACCCGCTTCACGGTTTACTGGTTCGAGTAGGCGAGGGGCGTAGTTGCACTTTTGCGGTAACCAGCTTGCCATGTGCAACCGCTGCCAGGTAAATTTCTCGGAACCACGAGGTATTGCAGCGGGGAAATTAAGTATTGTGCGGCTGCTATGCTAAATTAGTTAGGCGCATGCGCATGCATTCTCAACCTCAAGCAGGCTTGCAAGCCAAATAAATGCGCATTATCAGTTCCGAATTACTAAAGAAATTAGGAACTTTATTCGTCGGCAAAGCCTTGCACATTGTTGTGCTATGCGCGGCAACCGGTAATTTTGATGTCCTCAAATACGGCCAGGCAACTCCCCGGTAGCGCCCGTCTGGTGCAGGTTTCAGCTGGCCGGGCTTGCGGCGCCTTTCTGTTTTATTCGTAGCTTTTTGCTTTCGCCGATGCGCTAGTTTTTACGCTTCCCGCCTCCGCACCAAACCCGCCGAGGCATTGTTTTAAGGAGCCTTCGGTGGCGGGTTTGCCACTGAGGAGAGGTACAAGAACATAACGTGGCCTAAACCACACCCCGCGAGTGTCTAACGACAACCACATCCCCGCCGCCGACGACCTGAACCAGAACGGCCAGTCCTCCGCCGAGTTGTTTGGCGCCGGCGACACCATCGATTTGAACGCCAGCAGCGCCACAGCCAGCGCCGCCGACCCTGACTTGAGCAGCCAGGAAGCTGTAGACGGTGAACTGCTGACTGATACCGACGAGCTGACCGGCGACGAGCTGGACCCGGCCGAGGACGCCGAAAACGGCGACGATTTGGTGGACGCCGCCCAGCCCGACGAGCCCGAGTTCCGGCCCGGCGAAACCGTGCACGACATCAGCAGCATCGGCGGCATGTACCAGACCTGGTTTCTGGATTATGCCTCCTATGTGATTCTGGAGCGTGCTGTGCCAGCCATTGAAGACGGGCTGAAGCCCGTGCAGCGCCGCATCATGCACGCCATGAAGGAGATGGACGATGGCCGCTTCAACAAAGTGGCCAACGTTATCGGCCAAACCATGCAGTACCACCCGCACGGTGATGCCTCCATCGGCGACGCCATCGTGAACCTAGGGCAAAAGGACCTGCTGATTGAAACCCAGGGCAACTGGGGCGACGTGCGCACCGGCGACGGTGCCGCGGCGCCGCGCTACATCGAGGCCCGCCTCAGCAAGTTTGCCCTCGATGTAGTCTTCAACCCCGATACCACCGAGTGGCAAGCCAGCTACGACGGCCGCAAGCGCGAGCCCGTAACGCTGCCCGTAAAGTTTCCGCTGCTGCTGGCGCAAGGTATTGAGGGCATTGCCGTAGGCCTGAGCACCAAGATCATGCCCCACAACTTTCGGGAGTTGTGCAAGGCCTCGATCGACGTGCTGAAGGGCCGCGACATTGTGCTGTACCCCGATTTCCCGACGGGCGGCCTCTGCGACATCACGAACTATAACGGCGGCCTGCGCGGCGCCAAGCTGCGCCTGCGCGCCACCATCGAGAAGGTCGATAAGACCATGCTCATCATCCGCGACGTGCCCTACGGTACCACCACCACGGGCGTGATGGAGAGCATCGTAAAAGCTTCGGAAGCGAACAAGATCAAGATCAAGAAGGTGGTCGACAACACGGCGGCCAACGTGGAAATTCAGGTGCACTTGCCCACGGGCGTGTCGCCCGACCTGACCATGGACGCGCTATACGCCTTCACCGACTGCGAAATTTCCATTTCCCCGAACACCTGCGTCATCATCGACGAGAAGCCCCGCTTCGTGTCGGTGGAGGACATGCTGCGCCTGAGCACCCAGAAAACGGTGCGGTTGCTGGAGCGCGAGCTGGAAATCCGACAGGACGAGCTGCAGGAAAAATGGCACGCGGCCTCGCTCGAGAAAATCTTCATCGAGAACCGCATTTACCGCAAAATCGAGGAGTGCGAAACCTGGGAAGACATTCTGCAGACCATTGATACGGGCCTGAAGAAGTACGTGCGCATCGAAGGCGAAAAGGAAAAAGCCAACGACACGCGCATTGTGCTGCGCCGCCCCATCACGGAGGATGATCTGACGCGCCTGACCGAAATCCGCATCAAGCGCATTTCGAAGTTCGATGGCTTTAAGGCCGACGAGTACATCCAGCGCCTGGAAACCGAGCTGGCTGAAGTGGCCGACAACCTGGCCAACCTCACGCGCTACGCCATTCGCTACTTCGAAGGCTTGCTGAAGAAGTACGGCGACGGCCGCGAGCGGAAAACCGAGCTGCGCACCTTCGACGTGGTAACGGCCCAGAAAGTGGCCGTGGCTAACCAAAAGCTGTACGTGAACCGCCAGGACGGCTTCGTGGGCCACGGCCTCAAGAAAGACGAGGCCGTGGAGCTGGTGTGCGACTGCTCCGACCTCGACGACATCATTGCCATCAAGCGCGACGGCACGTTTGTGGTGACCAAAATTGCGGAGAAGACCTTTGTTGGGAAGGACATCTTGCACGTGGGCATCTACAACAAAAACGACGACCGCCTGGTGTACAACATGATTTACCAGGACGGTCCGTCGGGCATCAGTTACGCCAAGCGCTTCTTGGTAACGGGCATCACGCGCGACAAGGCCTACGACCTGACCAAAGGCGGCAAGGGCTCGAAGGTGCTTTACCTCACGGCCAACCCCAACTCCGAGTCGGAAATCGTTTCGGTGCAGCTCTCCGACAAAGCCCCGGCCCGCGTGAAGCAGTTCGACTTTGATTTTGCCGAGCTGGCCATCAAAGGCAAAGGCTCGATGGGCAACATCGTGACGAAGCAGCCCGTGAAGAAGATTACGCAGAAGTCGAAAGGCGATTCGACCCTAGGTGGCCGCGAGGTGTTTTTCGACGAGGTGGTGGGCCGCCTGAACACCGGCGGGCACGGCCGCTTCCTGGGCACTTTCGATACCGACGAAACCGTGCTGGCGGTGTATAAGGACGGCTCGTACGAGCTGACCTTGCCCGACCCGGCCATCCACTTCGACCTGCGCAACATGGTGCTGCTGCGCAAGTTCGAGCCCGATACGGTCATCAACGCCGTGTACATCGAAGGCGAATCCAAGCTGCACTACATCAAGCGCTTCCGCATCGAAACCAGCACCGTGGGCAAGCGCTTCCTGTTTATTCCGGAAACCAAAGGCACGCAACTGGTGTGCGCCACCTGCGGCGTGGTACCCGAAATCGAGCTGAAGGTGCAGAAGGAGAAGAAAGGGGAGAAGCTGACCGAGCGCCTGCACCTGCACGAGTTCATCGACGTGAAGGGCTGGAAAGCCATGGGCAACAAGCTCAACTACTTCAAGGTGCTGTCGGTGGAGCTGCTGACCGACGAAGGCCCCGAGCCCGAGCGCAAGCAGCAGGCCAAGAAGAAAGGCCCGGCCACCATTCCGCGGCCCGGCGGCCCCTCGGCCGCGGGTGCCGAGGACGAGCCGCTTCCCGAAGACCTAGGGCCAGTTGAAATTTCGGTTGAGGAAGTGGAGCGTGCACAAGCTTTGCTGCAGCGCAAGCCCAAGTCGCAGATGACGTTGTTTAACAGCTAAGCTTTTTTGCCCTGAGTCCCGGCCCGGCGGCTGCCCTCCTGAACCTAGGGCAGCTTAGCCGGGTCGGGCTTTTTGTAGCTTTTCGGCGGGGTTTGCGTATCTTACCTAACTCTCGCTCCCAAGCACCGAGTTGCTCATGCCCCGGAAGTACACCTGCCGCTTCGCCGCACTGCCGCACCTCCTGCTAATCGGAGGGGCTTACCTGTGCGCGACTCTGTCCGTAAGGGCCGGCGACCCAACCAAAACGGAGCCGCCCTCCACGCTCGATGTGCCGGCGCTGCTCTCGGAGGCCCGCACGCTGCAGCAGCAATACCGCGAATCGGCCGCCCTCACGCGCTACGAGCAAATACTGAACGCTTTTCCGCGCAACTACGAGGCGTTGTGGCAGGCCGCCGTGCTGAGTGCCCGTATCGGCAGCCGCTATACCGACGAAAGCCGGCGGGGCGCCTATTATACCTCTGCCCGCCAGTTCGCCGACCGTGCTTACGCCGTGAACCCCAAAGGTGGCGAGGCCAACTACGCCGTGGCTTTGTCGCTGGCACAGCAGGCCACCATTCAGAGCGCGCGGTACCGCTTGAGCCTCTACAAGAGCATGAAGCCCTACGCGTACCGCGCCGTGGAGTACAACCCCGAGCTGTCGGAGGCCTGGCAGGTGCTCGGGCGCTGGCACTACCGCGTGGCGCACCTCAATTTGGTTGAACGGGCTTATTACCGGGTGTTTCTGGGTGGCTCGCCTGCGGGTGCTTCCAACACCAAGGCCATGGATGCCCTCCGCAAAGCCCGGGCGCTCGATCCGTGCCGCATTCAGTACTGCTACGATCTGGCACGCGTGTACTCCAACCAAGGCTTGCGCGAGCCGGCTATGCAGGTGCTGCAGGAGGCCGCATCGCTGCTGCCCATGACGAGCGAAGAACTGGAGATGAGCCGCCGCTGCCGGCGCCTGCTCGATGAGCTGGAAAAGGGCTGATGGCTTTTAACGGAGGCAGCCCGAACTGATCAGGTCTAAATTAATCTTGGTTAAACCAAGAATTGGGTTGCGTTTTCGGTTATTTTAGAACGGGCAGGTTGGGGTGATTTTCCCGCTGCCCTGCCTCTATGAGCCAATGGGTACTTGCTTCTTGGCTTCGGTGCGCCAGTGTTGCAGTGGTGGCCTTTGCCGCAACGTCGGCGCTGGGCCAAACGGAGGCAGAAACCGCTGAAATGCTCCGCCAAACCTTGGCCTCAAACGCTTCGGGCATGCCTGCTGCGCTACACGGCGAGGTCCTGCGGTTTTACACCGGCGTAGGATTTGCTCCCAGTTGGACGTCGGAAAAGGGGCTGTTGCCTGCAGCGGCCGACGGTGTAAAGCTTCTGCACCGGGCTGCAGAGTTTGGCCTGAACCCCGCCGACTACAAGGTACAGGACCTCGCAGCTAACCTCGACTCCTTGGCTGTGGCCGGGAGCCCCGAAGCGCGCTTGCAACGCCGGGTTGCTGCCGAGTTGCACCTAACCTCGGCTTTGCTGAAACTGGCCTCGCACCTGCGCCGGGGGCGCTTGCAGCCAGCTACCTTGCAGCCGGCCACGTGCGAGCCCGACAGCGTTTTCGATGGCGCCGACTGGCTGCTGCGGGCACGGCGTTCGGCGCAACTCGGGCAGCAGCTGTTGCGCCTGCAGCCCACCACCCGCAGCTACGTACGGCTGCAATGGGCCTGGCAGAAACTGGTGCGCACCGATACCGCGGCCGCGCGCAAGCTGAGCGGGCCGGTTGCAGTCAATCTGGAGCGTTTGCGTTGGGAGCCGCGGGGCGATTCGGCCTATCTGCTGGTAAACATCCCCGCTTACACCTTGCAAATAGTGCGCGGGCCCGCCGTGGTGCGCAGCTTCCGGGTGATAGTGGGCGGCGTGCCAACGCCAACGCCGGAGGTATACAGCCACGTGCGGTTTTTTCAGACCTCGCCCGAGTGGAAAGTGCCCCGCAGCATTGCCCTGAACGAGATTTTGCCTCGTTTGCGCCGGAACCCCGCCTTTTTGGCGGCCAACAATTACGTGCTCTACAACCAGCAGGGCCAGCAGATCAGCCCCCACAAAGTCAATTGGAAACAAATCACCCCCGAAACCTTTCGGTACAGTATCCGCCAAGCCGCGTGCTGCGACAATGCCCTAGGTAACGTGGTCTTCCGCTTTCCCAATGCCCACGACATTTTTGTGCACGATACCCCCGCGCGCAAGTTGTTCAGCGCACCTAGGCGGGCCCTGAGCCACGGCTGTATTCGGCTGGAAAAACCTTTTCAGCTAGCCGCGTTCCTGCTTCGGCGCGACTACGGCGAGCAGGCACCGCGCCACATAGAGCGTATGTGGGATAGTGTGTACGGAGGCTATAGCAAGTATTTTCCGCTGCGCAACCCCATGCCCATCTACATACGCTACCTCACCTGCCACGCCGACAACGGACCCACGCTCCAAACCCTGCCCGATGTTTACCAGCGCGATGCCCCGGTGTTGCAAGCCCTGCAGCAAGCCAGCCAGGAAAGCACCGCCGCGGCGGCCCGGTAGTTAGGCCACCTGCCTTTTCGGCTGGCAGCCGCAGTTCCTGGGTGCCTGGCGCGTAAGCGCCGCACGCCGTACCTTTGGGCTTCTTCCACTTGAATTCTAGTGCTGCGCGTTTCCCGTTTGCTGTTACCTTGGGCGTTGGGTTGGTTGCTGATGGCGTGCGGCGACGGTACACCACGTGCCCAAACCGAGCGCATGGTAAACCTGCGCACCGTTCGGAGCGGCCCCGATGTGCAGGCTGCCGAGCTAAACGGCGCTATTGCCAAACAGCCCCGCAACGCCGTTCTCTACGCCCGCCGCGCCAGCTTTCATTTGGCAGCCGGCAAAACAGAGGCGGCCGTTCAGGACATTAACTACGCAATTGAGCTCGACGATGCGCCCGGCGAGTTTTACCTGACCAAAGCCCGCGCGCTGCGCACCCAAGGCCAGCTGCAAGCCGCCATGGGCGCCGCCGCCGATGCCCAGAAGCGCGGCTACAACCCACCCGAGCTGCACCTGCTGCTGGCCGAAGCCAATCTGGCAGCCCGGCGCTACGACACCTCGCTCGATTATCTGGATCGGGTATTGCGCGAGCAACCCGATAACGCTTCGGCCTTGTTTTACAAAGGCTTGGTATACTCGGCTTTGCGCGATACCGTGCAGGCCCTCGACTACTTGCGCGCCAGCGCCGCCCGCACACCTAGGCAGCCCGAAGTACTGCATCAGCTGGCCTATTTGCTGAATGCCTACCGCCAGCCGGCCGAGGCGGCTCCGTTGGTGGAAAAGGGCTTGCATGTCGACAAAACGTACGCGCCGCTGTGGTATGACCGCGGCCGGGTGTTCGACCTAATGGCCCAGCCCGACAGCGCCGTGCGCCAGTACGCCCGGGCCGTGCGGCTCGATACCACCCTGTACCGCGCCGATTACCGCCTAGGTCTGTACTACTTCAAGGCGAAGCAGCACGCCAAAGCCATACCGCTACTGCGGCGCGCCCGCCGCCGCAGCCAGTACCTGCCCAACATAGGGGAGATGCTGGCCGAGAGCTACGAATGGACGGGCCAGACGCAGCAAGCCTGGGTGGCCTACCGCCAGCTGGTAAAGCAATTCCCCGGCGACAAGCACTACACCTTCAAAGTCTGGAAGGTGGGGCAGCGCCTGCCTCAACCCATCCTCGATTCGTTGAAGCTCGTGTACGGCGCGCCTCCCTTGCCGCGGCGCGCCCCCGAAACGGCACCCATCGCCTTCGACAGTTTGCCTTCGCGCGCCCCGGCTTTGCTCACGCCCCGCTAGCTTACGCCCCGCCATTCCGTAGCGCATTTTGGCCGCAAAAGTGTTTTCTGCCCGCGAAGCTGCTAACTTGCGGGCTACTGCTGTTTTTGCTAGTTTATGATGAACATCACGCTCCCCGACGGTTCCGTGCGCCAGCTTGAGGCCGGTGCGAGCGGCTACGACGTAGCCGCCAGCATCAGCGAAGGTCTGGCCCGCAACGCCTTGGCCGTGCGTGTCAACGGCGAAGTCCGTGACCTGCACCGCCCCATCAACGACTCTGCCACGGTTGAGATACTCACGTGGAACGACGAAGCGGGGAAGAATACATTCTGGCACTCCTCGGCTCACTTGCTGGCCGAAGCGCTGGAAGCCCTGTACCCGGGCGTAAAGTTTGGTATTGGCCCGCCCATCGAAAACGGCTTTTATTACGATGTCGACCTAGGCGAAGGCCGCAGCATCACCCCCGATGATTATGCCAAGATCGAGCAGAAAATGCTTGAACTTGCCAAAAATAAGAGCCGCTACGAGCGCCGCGAGGTAAGCAAAGCCGATGCTATTGCCTATTTCCAGGAGAAAGGCGACCCGTACAAGCTCGACCTGCTCGAAGGCCTGGAGGACGGCAGCATTACTTTCTACCGGCAAGGCAACTTCACCGACCTTTGCCGCGGCCCGCATTTGCCCGATACCGGCAACATCAAGGCAGCCAAAGTGCTGAACGTGGCCGGCGCCTATTGGCGCGGCGACGAGAAGAACAAGCAGCTGACCCGCATCTACGCCATCACGTTCCCGAAGGATAAGGAACTGAAGGAGTACCTGCACAAGCTGGAAGAAGCGCGCAAGCGCGACCACCGCAAGCTGGGCAAGGAGTTGGAGCTGTTTGCTTTCTCGGAGCGCGTAGGCGCCGGCCTGCCGCTGTGGCTGCCCAAAGGCACGGCCCTGCGCGAGCGGCTGGAGCAGTTCATGCGCCGGGCGCAGGTGAAAGCAGGCTACTTGCCGGTAGTAACCCCGCACATCGGTGCCAAGGAGCTGTACGTAACCTCGGGCCACTACGAGAAGTACGGGGCCGATTCGTTCCAGCCCATCAAGACGCCGAACCCGGGCGAGGAGTTCTTCCTGAAGCCGATGAACTGCCCGCACCACTGCGAGATTTACAAGACCAAGCCCCGCTCGTACCGCGACTTGCCCTTGCGTTTGGCCGAGTTCGGCACGGTGTACCGCTACGAGCAATCGGGCGAGCTGCACGGCCTGACGCGGGTGCGTGGCTTTACACAGGACGACGCCCACATCTTCTGCCGCCAGGATCAAGTAAAGGAAGAGTTCATCAAGGTTATCGACCTCGTTCTCTACGTGTTCCGTGCGCTTGGTTTCGAGGACTACACGGCTCAGATTTCGCTGCGCGACCCTGAAAACAAGCAGAAGTACATCGGCACCGATGAGAACTGGGCTGCTGCCGAATCGGCCATTCAGGAAGCTGCGCAGGAGCGTGGCCTCCGCACGGTAACCGAGCTGGGCGAAGCAGCCTTCTACGGTCCGAAGCTTGATTTCATGGTGCGCGACGCCCTAGGTCGTAAGTGGCAGCTGGGCACCATTCAGGTAGACTACAACCTGCCCGAGCGCTTTGAGCTGGAGTACGTAGCCCCCGACAACTCGCGTCAGCGTCCCGTAATGATCCACCGCGCGCCGTTTGGTTCGCTGGAGCGCTTTGTGGCCGTACTGATTGAGCACTGCGCTGGCAACTTCCCGCTGTGGCTGGCCCCGGAGCAGTTTATCGTGCTCCCGATTTCAGATAAGTACCACGAGTACGCCCGCCGGGTGCAGGAGCAGCTGCAGCAGGCCGACTTGCGCGGCACCGTAGACGAGCGCGACGAGCGAATCGGCCGCAAAATCCGCGATGCTGAGATGCAGAAGGTACCGTATCTGCTGGTAGTAGGCGAGAAGGAAGCCGATAACGGCATCGTCTCGGTGCGCCGCCACGGCGAAGGCGACCTAGGCTCGATGCCTATCGAAGCGTTCATCCGCAACTTCCAGGAGCAGGTTGAGGAATTGATGAGCGGCCGCGGAACCGTAGTAGCCCAGTAGCCGTTTTACAACTTGCAGGTCAGCAAACCTGCGCAGCCCGCCGGAAACGCTGTTTCCGGCGGGCTGAATTTTGTCGTTCGGGAAAATTGCCGGATATTCGCCCGCTCAAATAGTTGATTGCGTTGCCTTCGGCCGCATTCCAGCTGTTTGCCCGATCTCGTTTCACCTAAACAGATAAGCATATCAGAACCCCCAACCGCCGCCTCCCTCCGCGCCAAGTGGAGGAGCCGTTCAAAATCAATAGCAAGATTACGGCCCGCGAAGTACGCCTCGTCGGCGAAAACGTGGAGCAGGGCATTTATCCCACTGACCAAGCCCGCCGCATGGCCGAGCAGCAAGGTCTGGACCTCGTGGAGATTTCTCCCACGGCCGTTCCGCCTGTGTGCCGCGTTATCGACTACTCGAAGTTTAAATACGAGCAGAAGAAGCGCACGCGCGAGATGAAGGCCAAGCAGACGAAGGTGGTGGTGAAGGAGATTCGTTTCGGACCCAACACCGACGACCACGATTTTGCCTTTAAGCTGAAGCACGCCCAGGAATTCCTGCGCGAGGGTGCCAAGATTAAGGCGTACGTACACTTCGTGGGTCGCTCTATTGTCTTCAAAGAGCGTGGCGAAATTCTGTTGCTCAAGTTTGCTCAGGCTCTCGAGGACTTAGCGAAAGTAGAGCAGCTACCGAAGCTGGAAGGCAAGCGCATGTTCTTGTACCTTGCTCCGAAGGCTGTGGTGGCCAAGCCTGCTGCGCCTAAGCCAGCTGCTACGGCCGCTGCTCCGAAGGAAGGCGGGAAAGAGGCTAAAGCCCCCGCAACCAACGAGGCCGCCGAATAACCAGCTACTCCGCGGCGTGAGCCGCTATGACTTTCAGGCGAGCCGGCCCTAGGCAGCCGGCCGCCGTTGTTGTTTTACTTCTTAACTGTTTCAAAATGCCGAAGATGAAGACTAAGTCCGGCGCCAAAAAGCGTTTCTCGCTGACCGGCACGGGCAAAGTAAAGCGCAAGCACGCGTACAAGTCGCACATTCTTACCAAGAAGAGCACCAAGCGCAAGCGCAACCTGACCCACGTGACCCTGGTAAGCTCGGCCGATATGCCGCGCGTAAAGGACATGCTGGTTCTCTAAGCGGCGGATTCGTCTCCCGCTGTAATTATTTTCAAACCCGGCGTCCGGTCATCAGCCAAGCCGCTTAACCAGTAAGCAGGCACCGGCCGCCAAAAACAAGTAGGTTATGCCAAGAAGCGTCAATAACGTGGCCTCGCGCCACCGTCGCAAAAAGGTAATGCGCCTGGCCAAAGGTTACTTCGGCCGTCGCAAAAATGTATGGACGGTAGCTAAAAATGCCGTTGAGAAAGGTCTGCTGTATGCCTACCGCGACCGTAAGGTTAAGAAGCGCGAGTTCCGTGCCCTGTGGATCCAGCGTATCAACGCCGGTGCCCGTCAGTACGGCCTGTCGTATTCGCAGTTTATGGGCGGCCTGAAAAAGGCTGGCATCGACCTGAACCGCAAAGTTCTGGCCGACCTCGCCCTGAACCACCCCGAGGCTTTCAAATCCATCATCGAGAAAGTAAAAGCGTAAGCTTCGCTTTCCCTGCCTAGATGCAACGCCCAGCTCATTCAGCTGGGCGTTGTTGTTTTTAGCCCTGTGCAGCGGGTATAGCCCTTGGGCAAGGGTAGGGTACTAGGCTCCTGCTCGCAGCTTTATTAAAGCATGTGCAGCCCGCGTATAAGGCCCGGCTGGTCACACCTATTGCCAAACCATTCCCAAGCCGTTGCGTGCAGCTTACTGGCCAGAGGCGAAATGGTTATAAACGACAAAACCGCCCCTCGTTTCCGAAGGGCGGTTTTTCGCTGTAGCGGGGACGAGATTTGAACTCGTGGCCTCAGGGTTATGAATCCTGTGCTCTAACCAACTGAGCTACCCCGCCGTGGTTTAGTGGCGCAAAGGTAAAGGGAAGATTTAACGCGGTGCAACCTTTGACGGAAAAAAACTACGTGTATCTTGCCGCTGGCCGTCAATGTGGCTGAAAGCCAGCGGCGATAATTTTTGTTGGTTTCTGCAATTGCCTATGCCTCTCTCCGCCATCCGCTCTAAACACCGCTTCGTACAAGAGTACGCGATTAATGCATCCCCTAAAATCCTTTATCCTTACCTGGCCTCGGCCTCTGGGCTGCGGCAGTGGTTCTGCCAGGATGTAATCATGCTCGATCAACACACGTTTGATTTCGTGTGGGACAACCAGCACCACCTGGCCGAGATGACGTCGCAGCGTACGAACCGCTCGGTGCGTTACGTGTTCCTGTCGCCGGAGCGCGGTCACATGCCCGATGCGAATTACCTGGACTTCATGATTGAGTCGTCGGAGCTGACGCAGGAGATTTACCTGCGCATCGTCGACTACTCAGAGGAAACCGATGATATCGAACTGCAGGAAATGTGGGATAACCTCTTGCAAAACCTGCGCGAATTGGTGGGCGGATGAGCTAAAACTACTTTGCGATTGTTGGCTAAAAGGAGAGGAGCCACCCCCAAAAAGGGTGGTAGCCGCTCCTTTTTTGCTGGCCCGAAGGTTGCGGAGCCGGCGTGGCATACCTTTGCCGCCGCTTGGGCGTTGGGTGCCTAAACGGCCTACTCTGGCATGAAAAAACTCGATAAGCTGATTTTGCGGGCCTTTATTGGTCCATTCCTGCTCACGTTTGCGGTGGTGGAGTTTGTCTTCCTTACCCAAACCATGATGAAGTACCTCGACGACCTCGTCGGGAAGGACTTGGGCACGGGCGTGATTCTGCAGCTGCTGATGTATTTCAGCGTGCTCATCGTGCCGATTTCGTTGCCCCTGGCCGTGCTGCTCTCGTCGTTGATGACGTATGGCAACCTAGGGGAGCACCACGAGCTCACGGCCATCAAAACCTCGGGGGTGTCGCTGGTGCGCATTCTGCGGCCGGTGATGCTTTTTAGCGCCTTGCTGGCTGGCTTTGCGTTCTGGTTCAACAACACCATTGTGCCTAAGGCCAATCTCAAGGCTTATAGCCTGCTGTGGGACGTGCGCCAGCAGAAGCTAGCGCTGGACATCCGTGAGGGCGTATTCTACAACGGCATACCGGGCTATACAATCAAAGTCAACCGAAAAGGCGGCGAAAACGGGGAGAAGCTCTACGGCGTGATGATTTACGACCATAGCGGCAACACGGGTAATGTGGCCATGATGCTCGCCGACTCCGGGCGCATGGCCACGCGCTTCAACGGGCAGTACCTAGGGCTGGAGCTTTTTCACGGACGCAAGTACGTGGAGCAGCCTACCGCCCGCGACCGTACCGGGGCCGGTTTCCTGCAGCAGAGCTTCGACCGGACCGATATCATCTTTTCTCTGGCGTCCTTCAGCCTCGACCGCACCAAGGAGGACTTGTTTAAGGAGAACAAGATCATGCTTACCATACCCCAGCTGCAGGGCTTTGTCGACTCGTTGCACCGGCAGCTGCAGCGCGAGCGGTACCAGGTAGCCGGGCAAGTCAATCCGTACTTTTTGTATCAGCGGTTTGATACCACCGGCCAGGCGCTGGATAAGCGAATGGCTAACCTGCAGCTGTCCGATAAGTCCATTCCGCCGCTTACCGCCAACATGGCCCAGAACGCCGCCAACCGGGCCCGCAACATGCGGGCGTTCGTGAGCAGCTACGCCGAGCGCATCAGCGGCACCGCGCGCGAGGCTGGTAACTACCGCATCGAGGTGTTTCGCAAGTACACCCAATCGGTGGCTATCCTGGTGATGTTCCTGATCGGAGCCCCCCTAGGTGCCATCATCAAAAAGGGCGGGCTGGGGGTGCCCGTGCTCGTGTCGATTCTCTTTTTCATCGTGTTCTACGTGGTGTCGATCATCGGTGAGAAGTACGGGCGCGAGTCGGTAATGCCCATTGGCTTGGGCATGTGGATGGCAAACTGCCTGCTGCTGCCCGCTGGCCTGTTCTTTTTGTACCAAGCCCGCCGCGACTCCAGTTTGTTTGAGGTGGATTTCTGGTACCGGTTGTCGCGCCGCTTGCCCCGGTGGTTTAGCAAACGCGCCGAGCCGGTAGCCGGCTAATGTGCCACTGGCCCAAGCAAGCGGCCCAACCCGGCAGGTTTCTGCCACCGGGTTGGGCCGCTTCGGTTTTTTATTTACCTTTGCGGCCACGCTAGGCTGTGTAGCCCGCGTTTTTGTTTTTCCCAACATCTTAATCCAAGACGGGGCTTTCTCCCTATCTGCAGATGAAACTCACTACCGAAGCCAAGCAGGCTATCTTCGAACAGCACGGCGTTGCCAAAACCAAAACCGACACTGGTTCGGCCGAATCGCAAATTGCCCTGTTCACCACTCGCATCAATCACCTGACGGAGCACCTGAAAGTCAACAAAAAAGACTTCTCGACCCGTCTGGGCCTGCTCAAGCTGGTAGGTAAGCGTCGCCGTCTGCTGAATTACCTGCAGAACCGCGAAATCAACCGCTACCGTGCGATTATCAAGGAGTTGGGCATCCGCAAGTAACCCACTCCAGGAAAGTAGGGAGCCCGCCGGCCGGGTTCCCTACTTTTTTTGCGCTGCCCGGCACACCTTGTTGGCCGGGCGCGTTCTTTTACAACAGAGCCGGAATTCCCATACCTGAATGCAGGTGTGGTTTCGCTGCCCCAAGCTGTCCATCATCAAAAGCTACCCTGAAGGAATGTCTCCTTACAACGCGGTTACCAAAAACATCACCCTGCCGGACGGTCGGCAGATTTCCATCGAAACAGGTAAACTGGCCAAGTTTGCCGACGGTGCAGTAGTAGTTCGCCTCGGCGACGCCATGCTGCTGGCCACGGTGGTTTCGCAGCCCTCGCAGCGCGAAGGCGTCGACTTCCTGCCGCTATCGGTGGATTACCAGGAGAAATTCGGCGGTGCCGGCAAGATCCCCGGTTCGTTCCAGCGCCGCGAAGGCCGCCTGTCGGATTACGAAGTGCTGGTATCGCGCCTCGTTGACCGCATCCTGCGCCCGATGTTCCCCAAGGACTATCACTACGAGGTGCAGGTGATGATTTCGCTGATTTCGGCCGACAAAGACGTTCAGCCTGACGCGCTGGCCGCGCTGGCTGCCTCGGCTGCGCTGTCGGTTTCGGACATTCCTTTTGCCGGCCCCATCTCGGAGGTTCGCGTAGCCCGCATCGACGGCCAGCTGCAGATCAACCCCAAGACTTCGGACATCGAGCGTGCCGACATCGACCTCATTGTGGGGGCTACCATCGATTCGGTGGCCATGGTGGAAGGCGAGATGAACGAAGTGAGCGAGGAAGAAATGGTTGAGGCCATTGCTTTCGCCCACGAAGCCATCAAAGAACAGATTCGGGTGCAGCAGGAGCTGGGCGCCGCCGTGGAGAAATCCCACGTGAAGCGCGAGTACCCCAAGTACGACGAAAACGAGGAGCTGAAGCAGCGCGTGTACGACGCGGTGTACCAGCAGGCCTACGAGGTTGCCAAATCGGGCAACACCAGCAAGGCCGGCCGCAAGGAGTCGTTCTCAGCCATTAAGAAGCCGCTGCTGGAGCAGCTGCTGGCCGAAAACCCCGAGCTGGACCTGAAGATGTTCGGCCGCTACTACGGCTCGGCCGAGAAGAAGGCCATCCGCGACATGATGATCAAGGAGCGCACGCGCCTCGATGGTCGTCAGCTGACGGAGATTCGCCCGATCTGGAGTGAGGTAAATTACCTGCCCGGTGCGCACGGCTCAGCCCTGTTCACGCGCGGCGAAACCCAGTCGCTCACTTCGGTGGCCCTAGGTACCAAGCTCGACGAGCAGATTGTGGACTCGGCCATGGTGTCGGGCTACAACAAGTTTATGCTGCACTACAACTTCCCGGCCTTCTCGACCGGCGAGGTGAAGCCCAACCGCGGCCCCGGCCGCCGCGAGGTTGGCCACGGCAACCTGGCCATGCGCTCGATCAAGAAGGTGTTGCCTTCGGAGGAGGAGAACCCCTACACGATCCGCGTAGTATCGGACATCCTGGAGTCGAACGGCTCTTCATCGATGGCTACGGTTTGCGCTTCGTCGATGGCCCTGATGGACGCCGGTATTAAGCTGAAGGCTGCCGTATCGGGTATTGCCATGGGTCTCGTACAGGACAAAGAAACCGGCGAGTACGCTGTACTGTCGGACATCCTGGGCGACGAAGACCACCTCGGCGACATGGACTTCAAAGTGACCGGCACGGAGAAGGGCATCGTGGCTTGCCAGATGGACATCAAAATCCAGGGCTTGTCGAACGAAATCCTGACCAAGGCGCTGCACCAAGCCCGCGAAGGCCGCCTGCACATCCTGGGCGAAATGGCTAAGACCATCAGCGCTCCGGCCGAAGACATGAAGCCGCATACGCCCCGCTCGACCAAAATTCTGGTTGACAAGGAGTACATCGGCGCCATCATCGGCCCGGGTGGCAAAGTGGTGCAGCAGATCCAGAAGGATACCAACGCCACCATCACCATTGAGGAGAAGGACGAGAAGGGCCACGTGTACATCTACACCTCGAATGCCAACGACATGGCCGCTGCGGTAAGCCGCATCCGCGGCATTGCCGCTACGCCCGAGGTTGGCGAAACGTACGACGGCACGGTGCGCTCGATTCAGGCTTACGGCGCCTTTGTGGAATTCATGCCCGGGAAAGACGGCTTGCTCCACATTTCGGAAGTAAGCTACGACCGCCTGCCCTCGCTCGACGGCGTGCTGCAGGTGGGCCAGGAAGTGAAAGTGCAGCTGGTGGAGGTTGACAAGAAGACGGGCAAGTTCCGTTTGTCGATGAAGAGCCTGCTACCGAAGCCCGAAGGCTACGTAGAACCCAGCGAACGGCCGGAGCGCTCGGAGCGCCCCGATCGTGGACCGCGCCCCGACCGGGGGCCGCGTCCGGAGCGTGGTGAGCGGTCGGAGCGTCCTCAGGGCAACCGTTAATACCACAAACTGCGTCAGTATCTTACGCAGACGAACTTTCGGTCGGATGGGCGCGTTAGCCCCATCTGACCGCAGTTCCGTCGGTTAACCCTTTAGTAACCAACCTGCACCTTTTTACCCACTTCCGCGCCCGTCCCCAATGAGACAGTTAAAAATCAGCAAGCAGATTACCAACCGCGAAAGCCAGTCGCTGGACAAGTACCTCCAGGAGATTGGTAAGGTAGATCTGCTGACTCCCGACGAGGAGGTTACGCTGGCACAGCGCATCAAGGAAGGCGACCAGCAGGCGCTGGAAAAGCTCACCAAGGCCAACCTCCGTTTCGTGGTATCGGTGGCCAAGCAATACCAGAACCAGGGCCTCTCGCTGGGCGACCTGATCAACGAAGGCAACCTCGGCCTGATTAAGGCTGCCAAGCGCTTCGACGAAACCCGCGGTTTTAAATTCATTTCGTACGCTGTTTGGTGGATTCGCCAGTCGATTCTGCAGGCACTGGCCGAACAGTCGCGTATCGTGCGTTTGCCCCTCAACCGCGTTGGCTCGCTAAACAAAATCAGCAAGTCGTTCTCGGAACTGGAGCAGAAGTTCGAGCGTGAGCCTTCGCCCGAAGAAATTGCCGAAGTACTGGAGCTGACTACCTCCGAGGTGGTCGACACGCTCAAGATTTCGGGTCGTCACGTGTCGGTAGATGCTCCGTTCGTGCAGGGCGAGGAAAACCGCCTGCTCGACGTGCTGGAGAACGAGGACGAGGAAACGCCCGACAGCGGCCTGATGACGGACTCGCTGCGCAAGGAAGTGCAGCGCGCCCTGAGCACGCTCACCAAGCGCGAAGCCGATGTTATTACGCTGTATTTTGGCCTGAACGGTGAACACTCGCTAACCCTCGAGGAAATCGGCGAGAAGTTTAACCTCACCCGCGAGCGGGTGCGTCAGATCAAAGAAAAAGCTATTCGCCGCCTGCGTCACACCTCGCGTTCGAAAGCCCTGAAGCCTTACCTGGGCTAAGCCTTAGGTGCACAGCAACCTTTTGAAAACCCCGGCCCTGCGGTCGGGGTTTTTGTTTTGGGCGCGGTCTTAGGTCGGATGGGGCACAGTGGAGCCAAGGGCAAACCGTTGGATGGCTGCGTAGGCCACGTACGGCGCGTAGGCACCCTGCGAGCCCTAGGTGCCCTGCGGTCGGCAGCACGGCCACCCCGGCACTTTGGTTTAGCGAATGGCACTACTTAGCGGGCACAAAGCGAGGCGCGAAACTGTTGGGTATGCGGGCAACGACCGAACTGTGGTGCGGACGCCCGGCCTGCCTTGGTTGCCCGCTACCACGCCCGACCTGGGCTCCCGATGAGTGCGACGAGCTTCTGTCGGCATATAACACTACTTTTGCCTCCTGATACAATTGGAACCACTCGAAATGAGCGAGGATAATACCCAAATTGAGCACGTTAAGCTGTTGATTATTGGCTCGGGCCCGGCTGGCTACACAGCGGCCATTTACGCGGCCCGCGCCAACCTGAGCCCCGTGATGTACCAAGGGCTGCAGCCTGGTGGTCAGCTAACGATTACCAACGACGTGGAGAACTTCCCAGGCTACCCCGATGGGGTGATGGGCCCACAGATGATGGAAGACCTCAAGAAGCAGGCGGAGCGTTTCGGCACCGATATTCGTTACGGCATTGCCACCGCCGTTGACTTTTCGGGCCACCCACACCGCGTTACCATCGACGAGAAGCACAACCTCACGGCCGATGCTGTCATTATTGCCACGGGGGCTTCGGCTAAGTGGTTGGGGCTGGAGTCGGAAGCGCGCCTGAACGGCTCGGGCGTATCGGCCTGCGCCGTGTGCGACGGGTTCTTCTACCGCGGCAAGGACGTGGCCATTGTAGGCGCCGGCGACACCGCTGCCGAAGAAGCCACCTACCTCGCCAACCTGTGCAACAAGGTGTACATGCTGGTGCGGAAAGGGGAGATGCGCGCCTCGAAAATCATGCAGAAGCGCGTGCTGGAGAACCCCAAAATTGAGGTGCTTTTCAATACCGCCACCGACGAGATTTTGGGGCAGCACGCCGTTGAGGGCGTACGTGTAAAAAACGTGCTGACTCACGAAACCCGCGAGTTGCCAATTGAGGGCTTCTTCGTGGCCATTGGCCACGAGCCCAACTCCTCCATTTTCCGCGAATACCTGCACCACGACGAGCAGGGCTACCTGAAAACCATCCCCGGCACAAGCAAAACCAACGTCGACGGCGTGTTTGCCTGCGGCGACGTGCAGGACTTTGTTTATCGCCAGGCGGTAACGGCGGCCGGCACCGGCTGCATGGCTGCCCTCGATGCCGAGCGGTACCTCGCTGCCTTGGGCGTACACTAAAATTGTATTTCGGCCGTTTGTTCGGGCCGCCTTGCCTGCCGGCAGGGCGGCCCTTTTGTTGAGGCTTGTGTACCTTTGCAAACCCTTAGGGCTGCGCCGCCAGGCGTGGCCCCTGGGGCTCCACCCAGTTCACTTTACACTTGTCAAACACGTTCAAACTCTGGTTGCTTGCACTGCTGGCCATGCTGCTGTGCCTGGCACCCGATACGAGCATGGCCCAGCGCCGTCGCTCCGCAAAGCCCAAAGCCAAAGCGGGTACGCCAAAGGATTTCTTCCGCGTAAAGGCTCCTAAAATCCGCTATGTACGCCCCGACACCACGGTGCTGATCGAAACAGAGGAGCTACCCGACGATAACTCCGAGGCCGCCAAATCCATATTCCGGCCGGCCAAGCCGCTGAGCATCGTTAGCGAAGATACCAGCACCCTGAACCTAGGGCAGCAAAGCATCGTGGAGGTGTCGGAGGAGGTGCTGATTGATTCGTCGTGGATCAAGGTGGCCGGCTATTATTCCATCTGGGATACGCGCTCCATCAACCCGTACCGCCGCGACCCCAGCCGCCTGCGCGATACGCTTACCCTGCGCCTTACCGACGAGCCCCGCCAGCGCTACGCCCGCATGCCGCTCAATACCACGCCGCTCACGTCGGATTTCGGCTGGCGCGGCTACCGCTGGCACTACGGCGTCGACCTGGACCTGGACACCGGCGACTCGGTGAAAGCGGCTTTCGACGGCGTAGTGCGCGTGGCCAACTACGACGGCGGCGGCTACGGCTACTACCTGGTGGTGCGCCACTACAACGGCCTCGAAACCCTCTACGGCCACCTGAGCAAGCAATTGGTGAAGCCCGGCACCTTCGTAAAAGCCGGCCAGCTGATTGCCAAAGGCGGCAACACCGGCCGTAGCACCGGCTCGCACCTGCACTACGAGGTGCGCTACGAGGGCAACCCCATCGACCCGGAGCAGGTGTACGACTTTCCGGATTACCAGCTGCGCGAAGACAACTTGCGTATTACGGCGGCGCTGTTCAACTACGCCGGCCAGGCGGCCCGCATGAAAGCCGCCGCCCGTGCCCGGGCCGCCCAGCACCAGCCCACCGCCGCGCGCCGCACCGTGTCGCACCGCATCCGCTCCGGCGATACGCTTTCCGAAATTGCCGACAAATACGGCGTGTCGCAGGCCCAGATCCGGAAGCTGAACGGCATTACCGGCAAAACCACCTTGCGCCCCGGCCGTACGCTGCGGATTAAGTAAGATAGTTGTCCGTTGTTGGTTGCAGGTCGTCAGTTCGTGCTGATGTCTGCTTCCGGCAACGGACAACTCGTAACTGACAACTACATGAAACTGGATATACTGGTACTCTCGGCGCATCCCGACGACGCCGAGCTGGGCTGCTCGGGCACGCTGCTGGCCGCCATTGCACAGGGCAAAAAGGTGGGCATTGTTGATCTGACGCGCGGCGAGCTGGGCTCGCGTGGTACGCCCGCAATCCGGGCGCAGGAGGCCGCGGCTGCCGCCCGGGTGCTGGGCCTGCACGCCCGCGAAAACCTAGGGCTGCCCGATGGCTTTTTCCGCAACGAGCGGGAGCACCAGCTGCCCATCATCGCGGCCGTGCGCCGCTACCAGCCCGATATCGTGCTGCTCAACGCCGTGCACGACCGGCACCCCGACCACGGTCGCGGCTCGCAACTCGAGTCGGATGCTTGCTTCCTGGCTGGCCTGAAGATGATCGAAACCCTAGGTGAAGATGGCCAGCCGCAGCAGGCATGGCGGCCCAAGCAGGTGTACCACTACATCCAGGACCGTTACATCAAGCCCGATTTCGTGGTCGACATCACGCCGCACTGGGATCAGAAACGCGAAGCAATTGCCGCCTTCGCCTCGCAGTTCAACGTAGGCAACGACGGCCAGCCGCACACCTATATTTCCTCACCCGAGTTCTGGCACTTCCTCGAAGCCCGCGCCCGCGAAATGGGGCACATCATCGGGGTAGAGTTTGGGGAAGGATTTACCGCCGAGCGCGCCCTAGGTGTGCGGGATTTAGGTAATCTGTCGTGAGGCTGCATCCTGTGCTTATCAGGTGAGTTAAACAGTAGAAAGAGCGAGCTGCTTGTGCCTTGTTGCTCGGCTACTCTCACCACTTACTTGCTACCGTTTGGGCTGGTTTGCTTTCCCATGTCCGCTTCTAAGTGGGCTAAAACCTCGCTGGAAACTTCTTGGACGCATGTGCGAATGGTGTTGATACCGCGCACCGCACTTGCATGGAGTGGCTTGACATTACCGTTGAAGTAGCTCTCGGCCGGAATTTCATGGATTGGAATCTTCCCCGTGCTCGGAAACAGGAGGACGAAATCCGTCACTTTGTACCTATAACGGCCCTCGCGCAATGAAATGGTGGCCGTGTAGCGTAGTGTGCTGAGGTTGGTTTCCCCGGGCATATCCTCCCGCTCGTAGGCAAAAGTGCAAAATCCCGTCGTTTGCACTATCGTACTGTCTAGCCCAGAGGTAATTACCGGCGGCTGGCCGGATGGCGTTACATGCTGAGCCCATGCGCGGGCGCGGAGAACCAATTCTGCTTGGCTGGTACCAGCAATCGGCACCACAGCTGTGTAGGCAAATCTATGCTTCTTGCCATAACTAGGCCCGGTTGGCTTGTTTTGTCCCTGGGAGGCGTAGGGTAAGCTGCTAAGCATAATAAAGAGAAGCCATGACAAGCCTTTGGACGCCGCAGCACAATGATTCATTTGTAGGGGTGTGGGTAGAGTGGTATTGGATGTGCTTAGTATCCCCGAGCAGAGACTAAAATCTATCAGGTAAATAGACTGAATGGTGCAGTCCAGAAATTCTTATAAGGTTAAGCCTTATTGACGAAGGTTACCAAGTGGCTTCGGAATAAAACAGCAAACGCCCAGCTGAAAGCAGCTGGGCGTTTGCTGTTTTGGCCTTTCTACAAGGCCTACCGAGCCAGCCGGTTCTTCTTCCAGTTCGACACCTGAACCGTTGTGCCTGTGGTTACTGCAGAGCTGTTTGCCGCAGCAGCGCCTTTCTGCTCCATGAGCAGCTTGGCGGCCAGCACGGCGGCTAGCTTGGCCAGTTCCTCGGTGGGCTGCTGTTGCAGTACGCTTGGCTGGAAGTGGTCTTTGATGAAGTTCGTGTCGAAGTCGCCGGAAACGAAGGCGGGGTGGGTGAGCACGTACTTGCCAAAACCTAGGGTGGTTTCGATGCCGGTAATCTGGTACTCCTCGATGGCGCGCAGCATCCGCTCGATGGCCTCCTGGCGGTCTTTGCCGTAGGTTACGAGCTTGGCAATCATCGGGTCGTAGTAAATCGGGATGTCCATGCCCTGCTCGAAGCCATCATCCACGCGCACGCCGGGGCCTTGGGGGCGCACGTAGGTTTGCAAGCTGCCTATGTCGGGCAGGAAGTTGTTCTGGGGGTCTTCGGCGTACACGCGCAGCTCGAGGGCGTGGCCGGTAATCCCTAGGTCATCCTGGCCGAAGGAGAGGGGCAGGCCCTGGGCCACCTTGATTTGCTCTTTCACCAGATCAAGCCCCGTGATGCACTCCGTTACGGGGTGCTCCACCTGCAGGCGGGTGTTCATCTCGAGGAAGTAGAAGTTGCGCTGGTCGTCGAGCAGGAATTCCACGGTGCCGGCGCCGGTGTAGTTGCAGGCGCGGGCCACATCCACGGCACAGCGGCCCATTTCGGCGCGCAGCTCGGGCGTAAGCACCGACGAGGGCGCTTCCTCAATCACCTTCTGGTGGCGGCGCTGAATGGAGCATTCGCGCTCGAACAGGTGCACGATGTTGCCGTGCTCGTCGCCCAGCACCTGAATTTCGATGTGGCGCGGGCCCGTTACGAACTTCTCGATAAACACCGAGCCGTCGCCGAAGGCCGAAGTGGCTTCCGAAACGGCCAGCTTCATCTGCTCTTCAAACTCGCCCTCGGCGTGTACCAGGCGCATGCCTTTGCCGCCGCCGCCGGCCGAGGCCTTGATCAGGATGGGGAAGCCTACGCTCGTAGCAATGCGCTTGGCTTCTTCCACGTCGGAAATGGCCTCGTCGGTGCCGGGTACCAGCGGAATGTTGTAGGCCTTCACGGCTTGCTTGGCCGAGAGCTTGTCGCCCATGATGTTCATGGCCTCGGGCGAAGGGCCCACGAACGTAATGCCGGCCGCTTTCACCATCTGCGCGAACTCGGCATTCTCCGATAGGAAGCCGTAGCCGGGGTGAATGGCATCGACACCTAGGGCCTTGCACACTTCAATGATTTTATCGCCGCGCAGGTAGCTGTCTTTCGAAGCGGGGGGGCCTACGCACACGGCCTCGTCGGCGTAGCGCACGTGCAGGGCGTTGCGGTCGGCTTCGGAGTAGATGGCCACGGTTTTCAGGCCCATTTCGCGGGCCGAGCGCAGCACGCGCAAGGCAATTTCGCCACGGTTGGCGACAAGCAGCTTGGTGATTTTCTTCATGCCAGAAGGGGCAAGGGGAGGGAGCAAGGTTGGAAGGCCGAAAGTAATAGGTAATACAGTAATGAGGTAGTGCCGACCGTCATGTCGAGCTTGTCGAGACATCTCGCGTGCTGACGTTAGATGGCAAATTGGCTGCGTTTAAAAATATCTACCGCATGAGCTTCTGTGTATACATTCTCACGAACCCTGCCCGCACAGTTCTCTACATCGGCGTAACCAATAACTTGGAACGCCGGCTCTACGAACACGGTGAAGGGTTAGGCGACGCCGGAAAGTTTACTGGTCGGTATCAATGTAACCAGTTAGTATACTTCGAAATCGTGCCCGATGCCACACAGGCCATCATGCGAGAAAAGCAGTTGAAAAAATGGAGCCGGTCAAAAAAGGATTGGTTAATCAATACCCTCAATCCTAGTTGGGCGCCTATCGATCCGCTTACCTGGAATGGCTAGATATTTACTATCCGGCGTCAGCATGCGAGATGTCTCGACAAGCTCGACATGACGGCCTGCGTTGCCTATTACTTCTATTCGCTATGCCGAATATCAGCTAAGCTAACTAGCGTTGGCTGAACGCGGTTTCGTAACTTGCGCCGCATTGGCCGTATTCCTACTTGGAATGGACCAGTCTTTTTTCGGTACCCTCACCCCAAAGCATCCCCGCGTGGACATTTTTGAGAGAATTGCCGCCAACCGCGGCCCGCTCGGCAGCCACTCACACTACGCGCACGGTTATTTCACCTTCCCGAAGCTGGAGGGCGAAATCAAGCCGCGCATGATTTTCCGAGGCAAAGAGGTTCTGACCTGGAGCCTGAATAACTACCTAGGCCTGGCCAACCACCCCGAGGTGCGTAAGGCCGATGCCGACGCTGCTGCCGAATTTGGCATGGCGCTGCCCATGGGTGCCCGCATTATGAGCGGCAACTCCAACTACCACGAGCAGCTGGAATCGGAGCTGGCCGACTTCATCAAGAAGGAAGACGTGCTGCTGCTGAACTTCGGCTACCAGGGCGTGGTGTCGATCATCGACGCGCTGGTATCGCGCCACGATGTGATTGTGTACGACGCCGAGTCGCACGCTTGCATCATCGACGGTGTGCGCCTGCACCAAGGCAAGCGCTTCGTGTTTCCGCACAACGACATGGCCGGCCTCGAGAAGCAGCTGGAGCGTGCTACCAAGCTGGTGCAGGAAACCGGCGGCGGCATTCTGGTAATTACCGAAGGTGCGTTTGGCATGTCGGGTAACCAGGGCAACCTGCGCGGCGTGGTGGCGCTGAAGGAGAAATTCAACTTCCGCTTGTTCGTTGATGACGCCCACGGCTTCGGCACAATGGGCGCTACGGGCGCCGGTACGGGCGAAGAACAAGGCGTGCAGGACGGCATCGACCTATATTTTTCGACGTTCGCGAAGTCCATGGCCAGCATCGGCGCCTTCGTAGGCGGCCCCGAGCCGGTAATTGAATATTTGCGCTACAACATGCGTAGCCAAATCTTCGCCAAATCGCTGCCCATGCCGCTTGTAGTAGGCGCCCTGAAGCGTTTGGAGCTGCTGCGCACCAAGCCCGAGCTGAAGGAAAACCTTTGGACGATTGTGCGGGCGCTGCAAAGCGGCTTGCGCGAAAAGGGCTTCAACATCGGTACCACCACCACGCCGGTTACGCCGGTGCTGCTGAACGGTGAAATCCCCGATGCAACGCAGCTAACCTTCGATCTGCGAGAGAATTACGGCATTTTCTGCTCAATCGTGGTGTACCCGGTAGTGCCGAAAGGCGTGATTATGCTGCGCCTCATCCCGACGGCCGTGCACACGCTCGACGACGTAAACCAGACCATTGCCGCGTTTGAAGCCATTGCTGCTAAACTCGACAAAGGCCTGTACTCGAAACAGCCTGCAACGGCCTAATCGCCGTTTTGGCCCAAACGCTCAGCCGCCCGTTGCTAACGCAGCGGGCGGCTTTGTTTTTTGTACTTATTAGAGAGGTTCGGGGGTTAGGGTAAAACCTGAAATGCAGATTTTGGGTAGCGAAATGTAGGCCTACGCGCTGCAATCGGCTTTGAAAAATTTTTTCGAAAATTAGCTTTGATTTGAAATGCCCGTATATTAGGCCCGGTCAAACTCTTGTTTCACACCACTAACCCCTCTTTTTCCCATGGCTAATAATTTTGGCAAACTGCGTGACCTCGTTATGTCGCTGGAAGCTGACTTCGAGAAGTTCTACGACAAGAACAACTCTGCTGCTGGCACGCGTGTGCGCAAAGGCATGCAGGAGCTGAAGAACATGGCTCAGGAAATCCGTTCGGAAGTTCAGAACATGAAGAACTCGGGCGGTGCCGAAGGCGCTTCCAACGCCGGCGGTGCAGCTAAGAAAGCTACCGGCGCTGCTGCCGGTGGTGCTGCCAAGAAGGCTGCTCCTGCCAAGAAGAAGTAATCACGGATTATTTCTGACATAGGAAGGTAAGGTTCGCTTTACCGGCCCTAGGTCAAACAAAAAGGCCCCGCCGTTCGGCGGGGCCTTTTTGTTTTTGGTTCTCGTTTGTCATCCAGAGGCGCGAGCCGTAGGACCTGCTCACGCCAGCGCGACCTAGTGAAAGCCGTTTATGACTTGATGAGGTCCTTCCTTCGTCAGGATGACAGATGGGTTAGCCGGTAACCTTCAGCAGGTAGTAGTTCTTCTTGCCTTTCTGCGCTACGATGTACTTGTTGAGCAGTAGGGTCACTTCAGAAGCTTGCTGTTCGATGGTAGCCTTTTCGCGGTTGAGGCTCACACCACCGCCTTGGATCATTTTGCGCGCTTCGCCCTTGGAGGGGAAAATGGTGCCACCAGTAGCTTCGCTGAGCAGGCCGATAACGCCCTGTTCCGACAGCGTGGTGCGCGGAACCTCCACGTGGGGCACGCCGGCAAACACGTCGAGCAGGGTGGCTTCGTCGAGGCTTGTCAGCTCGCCGCCGCCGAACAGCACTTGCGAGGCCGAAAGAGCGGCCTCGTAGGCTGCTTCGCCGTGTACCCGGATGGTTACGTCTTTGGCCAGGGTTTTTTGCAGAGTGCGTAGGTGCGGGGCCTGGGCGTGCTCGGCTTCGAGGGCTTCAATTTCTTCCTTGCTCAGCAGCGTGAACACGCGAATCAGGCGCGGCACGTCGGCATCGGCAGCGTTGAGGAAAAACTGGTAGAACTGGTACGGCGAGGTCATGGAGCCATCGAGCCACACGGTGCCGGTTTCGCTCTTGCCGTATTTGGTACCGTCGGCTTTGGTGATGAGCTGGCCGGTGAGGGCATAGGCTTTGCCCTCGCCGCCCGTCATGCGGCGGATAAGCTCGGTGCCGGTGGTAATGTTGCCCCACTGGTCCGAAGCACCCATCTGTAGCGTAGTACCTAGGGTTTTGTAGAGGTGGAAGAAGTCGTAGCCCTGCAGCAGCTGGTAGCTGAACTCGGTGTAGCTGATGCCCTCGGCGCCGGTGTCTTCGTTGCCGCCGATGCGGCGCTTTACCGAGTCCTTGGCCATCATGTAGTTCACGGTAAGGTGCTTGCCTACCTCGCGCAGGAACTGCAGAAAGCCGAACTCCTTAAACCAGTCGTAGTTGTTGACCACCACGGCGCCCGTGGGCGAATCGTTGAAGGCGATGAACTTCTCCAACTGCGCCCGGATGCCGGCCTGGTTGCGGCGCAAGGCTTCTTCATCGAGCAGGTTGCGCTCCGCGGATTTGCCCGATGGGTCGCCGATCATACCGGTGGCGCCGCCCACCAAGGCCACGGGGCGGTGGCCGGCGCGCTGCAGGTGTACCAGCAGCATAATGGTAGCCAGGTTGCCGATGTGCAGCGAAGGAGCGGTAGGGTCGAAGCCAATGTAGCCGGTTACGGGACCGTTGTTGAGCAGGTGCTCGTCGGTGCCGGGCATCATGTCGTGAAACATGCCGCGCCAGCGCAGTTCGTCGATCAGATTCATGTAGTTGTCAGTTGTCGGTTGTCAGTTGCCAAGGCAGGAGCGCCAGCACAAGCTGACAACTCGCAACCGACAACTGCCAACTGCTATTACGCGCAAAGGTAAGCGCGCAAGGCAGAGCCGCGCACCTCGGGTTTGCGCAAAAGCATTTACTCAAAGCCTTGCTGGGCTTCGGCGATACGCTTCTGCACGAACGGGCCTAGGTAGGTTTTGGGGTGCCGGAACAGCAGCACCTCGCTGCCGCGGATGCGGGCGTAGGGGCTTTGCACCCGGCCCACCACCGCCATGCTGCCAAACGCCTGCTTCAGGTCTTCGGGCCCGTCGCCTTCGTTGGCGTAAATGAATGCGCTGACGGTATCGGGCGCGGGCATCCAGTAGGAGTTGGAGCCGTTGAGCGTGTAGCAGCGCGGCAGACCTAGGGCCGGCCCGTACCAGTTAAGGGCCCCGGCCTGGCCGTAGTTGTCGCCGTACACAATTACGTGGGCACGCTCGGCCGGCGTCAGGCGGGCCAAGGCCTGCTGCACCAGCGGGGCGTACTCATCCCAGCCGTACATATCGGCTACGTCCTGCGGCAGGTGATGCTGCTTGCCGTCTTCCCACCGCATAAGGGCATCGAGCACCGATACGCGCTGCACGTAGCGGCTCAGGCCTTCGATGGAAAGCACCGGCAAAATGGCGGGTATAATGGGCAAGCTCAGCAGCAAACCAGCACCTAGGGTTCCGGCCAGCGCTGCCCGGCTTTTGCGCTCGAGGTACACGGCACCCAGGGCCATTAGAGGCGGGTATACGGCGGCAGCGTAGTAGTTTTTGCCCCGGCTGAGCAGCAGCAAGGCTATTACAAAAAAGTAAGCCAGCGCCAGGGGGCGGTAGGGCTTACCGGCGCGGGTAAAGCAACACCACAGCCCGGCCAGCCACAACCCGGCGCCGGTTAGCGTCATGGGCAATTGCTCGACCAGGAAGTTGAGGGGCGACACGTGGGTGAGCTGCGTTTCCTGCAGCTTGTTCATGTGGCCGAGCACGGGCCAGTTGTGCGTGGCCTGCCAAACGAGGTTGGGCAGAAAGATGAGCGCCGCCGCGCCCACTGCCAACCAAAACCACCGCGTAGCCAGCCACGGCCGCTCGGTGGGCGTGAGCAGCAGTGCCAGCAGGAGCGAGGCCACGTAAAACGCCGTGGTATACTTGGCCAGCATGCCCAGTCCAATGCATACACCTAGGGCAAGCAGCAGCCGGGGCTCGTGCGTGTGCACGAAGCGCACCACCAAAAAGCCATAGAGCGTCCAGAAGAACACATCCAGGAAGTTGGGCTGAAACAGCCCGTGCATAGCCAGGTATACCGGCGACACGGCCACCGCAACGGCCGCGGCTACCTGGGCCCAACGTCCGCCGCCGGCTTCGCGCACTATCAGGCCGGTAAGCAGCACCGTAAGGCTGCCGAACAGCGCCGGGAAGAACTTAGCCGCCCAAATGGTGTGCCCCAGTACCGCCTGCGCCAGCCACGAGAACGGCGCCAGCAGCGGCGGAATCTCCTTGTAGCCCCAAGCCAGGTGGTGGGCCATGTCGAGGTACAGGTACTCGTCGCGGTGCAGGCCGTAGCGGCCCGAATGCAGGAACTGCAGCAAAAACTTGCCCAGCGCCAGCCCGAGCAGCAGCGCATCGACGCGCACCCGCCGGCGCGCAATGGGGGGCAGAACAACCGACATAGGCCAAAGCGAATATGCTGCGAAAGGTACGCGCCTGGGTTACCTTTGCAAGTGATTACGAAGAGAGGATGATTGGATGAGTAGTTGGGTGAATGAAAGAGTTGGGTTTCCCTCGTCTCACGTTGTTCGCTCATCTACTCATCCAACCATCCTCTCATCTTTCCATCCACTCATCCCCAGCTTATGCCTCAGCTCTCCGCCGACCAAATCATGCAGCAGCTGCAGAAGCGGCAGTTTGCGCCGGTGTACTTTCTGCAAGGCGAAGAGCCGTATTACATCGATCTGGTATCCGACTTCATCGAGAAGAACGTGCTGAGCGAGGCCGACAAGGGTTTCAACCAGGTGGTGCTCTACGGCAAGGACACCGACATACCCACCGTGCTGGGGCAGGCGCGCCGCTTTCCGATGATGGCCGAGCGCACGGTGGTAATTGTGAAGGAAGCCCAGAACCTGCCCGGTCTCGAAGCCGACGCGGGCCAAACCATGCTGGAGGCGTACCTGAAAAACCCGCTGCCCAGCACCGTGCTGGTGCTGGCCCACAAGCACAAGTGCCTCGACGGCCGCAAGAAACTCGGCAAAATCATGGCCGAGCACGCCGTGCTGCTCACCTCCGATAAGCTGCGCGACTACCAGGTGCCGCAGTGGCTGCAGGCTACCATGAAGCAGCGCCAACGGCCCATCCACGACGAGGCCGTGCAGCTGCTGAGCGAGTACATCGGTGCCGACTTAGGGCGCTTGCTGGGCGAAATCCAGAAGATGGAGCTGAACCTGCAGCCCGGCCAGCCCATCGACGCGGCTACCGTGCAGCGCATGGTAGGCATCAGCAAGGACTACAACATCTTCGAGCTGCAGAAGGCCCTCATCATGCGCGATGTGCTGAAAGCCAACCGCATTGTGCAGCACTTTGCCCTCAACCCCAAGGATAATCCGCTTATTCCCAACCTCACGCTGCTGTTCAACTTCTTCCTGCGCCTGTTGCAGCTGCACACTCTGCCCAACCCCTCGCCAGCCGATTGGAAGAAGATTGGCGTGGCCAACAGCTACGCCCAGAAAGAGTACCAGCAGGCCCTGAAGGTGTTTCCGTACCAACGCACCCGCGACATTATTCGCCTGATTCGCCGCGCCGATTTGCAGAGCAAAGGCGTGGAGTCGGGCTCGATGTCGGAGGCGGATATTCTGCAGGAGTTGGTGTTTATGATACTGCACCCGCAGGTGCCCGTTGCGGCGGTGCTGGGGTAGGCCGATGTTGAAGCAATAACCCGATGAGTTACTCCGTAGGCTACCGCGCTCTTGAGGTAGCCGACCCCGAACTTGACCTAGGGTTTCCGGTGTTCGTCCTGTACCCAACCACCACTCCGGCCACTACCGAAACCTTTGGCTTCTACACGCTCGAGGTAGCTCGGGAGGCACCGGTAGCCGCTGGCACTTTTCCGCTGGTCCTTATTTCGCACGGCACGGGCAGCTCGCCGTGGGTGTACCGCACGTTGGCTTACTACCTGGCGCAGCACGGCTTTGTGGTGGGTCTGCCCGAGCACCCCTTCAACAACCGCGACAATAACAGCTGGGCCAACACGCCGCAGAACCTAGTGGCCCGGCCGCGGCACCTGCAGCTGGCTATTGATGCGTTGTTTGCCCATCCGGTCTTTACTGCCTCGCTGCAGGCAGATGGCGTTGGCATTATTGGCCATTCCCTAGGTGGCTACACGGCGCTGACACTGGCCGGAGGCACACCCGCAAGCTTGCCGCTCGATACGCCCGGCGGGCAAGCTCAGCCCTTGATGACCGTTACCGATGAGCGCGTGAAGGCCCTTGTGCTGCTGGCGCCCGCTACGCCGTGGCTCATGGGCGAGGAGGCTTTGCGCAACGTGCACGTGCCCATACTCATGTATTCGGCTGAGCAGGACGAGCACACGCCCATCGGGCATGCCTATATCGTGTTGCGCGGCGTACCCGACCCCGGCCGCGTTGAGCACCGCGTGGTGCCCAACGCCGGGCATTACTCGTTCCTTAGCCCTTTTCCGGCGGAGCGGGTTAGCCCGGCTTTCCCGCCCTCGCAAGATCCGCCCGGCTTCAACAGGGCCAGCTTCCACGAAGAGCTAAATGCGCAGGTACTGGCGTTCTTGCAAAACACGTTGCCACGCGGCTAAAAGCGCTAGCGGCAGGGCCAAGTAGGAGCAAGGGTTAGGTGTTTCGGAACCCAAAAGAAATTTTTCCGCGTTAGAAGGAAAAATTTCCATAAGTTTCGACGCAATTACAACCACACCTATGACAGCGGCAAGCACCAAACACAAAGACCTGGCGGCGCTACCCGTAGCGCTCCGCAAGAAATGGGCGGCTTGGGGCCGTACCGGGCAAGATGCCTTTGCCCTCGTACTGGAGGCGCGCAAGGGCGTGCCGGCCACCACCGCGTTCGAAGTAGCCGAGGCCTTTCAGCTGCAAGCCAACGAGCTGGAAGCCATTTACGAGCTGTCGACGAAAACCCTGCGCAACTACTCGCAGGAGAAAAAGCCGCTTAGCCCCGCCAGCAGCGAAAAAACCCTCAAGATCATTGCCCTCTACAACCTAGGCGTGGAGGTGTTCGGCGAAGCCGCGGCTTTTCTGCGCTGGCTCGACAAACCCGCCCACGGCCTCGACGGCGAAGTGCCCCTGAAACTGCTCGAAACCACCGGCGGCATCGACCTGGTAACCGAGGAGCTGCAGCGCATCGCCCACGGCGACTTATCGTAACCCCACACGCCCAAGCTGTGCTGCTCTACCGCATTTGCCTGGCCAAGTACGCCGATGGCTTATTTGCCTCGGGCTACCGTGCCCGCTGGAACTACAAAGACCAGTTTGTTATTTACGCCGCCAGCAGCCGCGCCTTGGCTTGCCTCGAAAACGTGGTGCACCGCAGCGGCGAAGGCCTCAACGACCAGTTTCGGGTGCTGGTGATTGACGTGCCCGACGATTTGCTGATCGAGGAAATCAAGCTGGAGCAGTTGCCCGTCGGCTGGGAAAAAGCCAGTCGCTATGCTGTGTGCCAGCCCTTAGGTAGCGCTTGGTACGAGGCCCGCCGCTCGGCCGTGTTGCGCGTACCCTCGTCGATTGTGCCGCAGGAGAGCAACTACCTGCTGCACAGCCGCCACCCCGATTTTCCGCGCATTCGCATCGTGGCTCGCGAGGAGTTTGCTTTCGATAGCCGCATCAAGGCAACCGAGCCGTAGCCCAAACTGCACCTGCTGAAAACACCTGCCCGGCGCCTAGGTGCCGGGCGGGTGTTTGGCTTTCTGCACCTAGGTAAATGGTTACAAATACCAGATACAGGCGTATAAGCGTTGAAAGAAGCCGAATAGCCGCAACCCGCGGGCATTTTTCCCTACTTTTGGCTTAACCGGGCCAGCGCGGCCCGCCTTCGCTACGCTCTGCCAATGAAGTTACTTCCTCGCCTGGCGCTGGCGGCCTCGCTCAGCGCCACGACGCCGCTGGCCTTGCAAGCCCAGCATACCCAAAAGTTCACCAACGACGAACGCTACTATTTCGAGGGCCTTGAGCTGTTCGACCGTGGTCAGTACGGTGCGGCCCAAACCTCTTTTCAGCAGTACCTCGAAACCGTACCGCGCCGCACCGGCGACGTGCGCGACCGTACTGCCGATGCCGAGTACTACTTTGCCGTAAGCGGCCTGTACCTGCTGCACCCCGACTCGGAAGGCCGCATTCTGGCCTTCGCCGAAAACAACCGGGCGCACCCGAAAGCGGCTTCGGCCTACTACGAGCTCGGTAAGTTTTACTTCGACAAGAAGGACCACAAGCGCGCGGTGGACTACTTCGCCCGCGTGGCAGCCGACAACCTCACGGGCGAGCAGCGCGCCGAGGCCGAATTCAAGCAGGCTTATAGCCACTTTGCCCTGAAGGAGTTCGACAAGGCCAAGCTCATCTTCGACCGCAATAAGCAAGGCAACCACGAGTTTCGCTATGCCAGCAGCTACTACGCCGGCTACTTGGCCTACCGCGCTGGCGACTACGCCGGTGCCCGCCAAGACCTAGGCGTGGCCGAGCAGAACGACGCCTACCGCCCCGTAGTGCCGGCCATCATGAGCCAGATTTACTACAAAGAAGGCAACCTGAACGGGCTGATCGAGTACGGCACCAAGGCGCTGGCCCAAACGCCCCCGCCGCAGTCGGCCGACGAGATTCAGCTGCTCGTGGGCGATGCGTTTTACCAGAAGCAAGACTGGGCCCGTGCGGCCGAGTACTTTGATAAGTACGCCGCCGGCCGGAAGAAAATCGAGCCGATGGTGCAGTACAAAATCGGCTACGCCAACTTCAAGCAAGGCGACTTCAAAGGGGCCATTGGCTCGCTGAAGAACGTAGCCGCCGGCCGCGACTCCTTAGGCCAAAATGCCGCTTACCACCTAGGCCTGAGCTACCTGCAAACCAATGCCAAGCAGCAGGCCCTGAACTCGTTTGATGCGGCCCGCAAAGCCAACTTCGATAAGCAAGTAGCCGAAAACGCCGCCCTGAAGTACGCGCAGGTAAGCTACGAGCTGGGCAATACGGCCGAGGCGGTATCGGCGCTGGAAGACTTCGGCAAGAAGTACCCGCGCTCAAAAAACCGCGCCACCGCCGACGACCTGCTGAGCGACGCCTACCTGAGCAGCACCGACTACGCCAGAGCCCTGCGCTACCTCGAAGGCCTCGACGAGCGCACCAGCAAGCTCAACGCCACGTACCAGCGCGTGGCCTACTACCAGGCCGCCACGCTTTACAACAACGGCCAGTACCAGCAGGTGCTGCCCTTGCTCGAGAAAAGCCTCCGGTACCCGCAAGACGACGCCCTGCGCGCCGCCGCCGAGGTATTGCGCGGCGAGGTGTACAGCCTCAACCAAGAGTACCCGCAAGCCATCCAGAGCTATACCGCGGCCTTGCGCACCACCCGCGACGGCGCCGCTGCCCAAACCGACTACGACCAGAAAGCCCGTTACGGCCTCGGCTACGCGTACTACAACACCAAGAAGTACGACCAGGCCCGCCCGTACTTTCAGCAGTACGTGTCGGACAAAGACGCCAAGCCGGGCACCGACCCAAACTATTACGACGCCACGCTGCGCCTCGCCGATACCTACTACGTAGCCAAGAACTACGCGCAGGCGCTGGAGCTCTACGACAAAGTCATTCAGGCCAACGCCGCCGAAAAGGACTTTGCCTACTACCAGAAAAGCGTGACCCTGGGGCTGATGGGCCGCCGCGACGATGCCGCCAAAACGCTGCAAACGCTGCTGCGCACTTCGCCCAACTCGCGCTACGCCGACGACGCCGTGTATCAGCAGGCGCAGCTCGATTTCGAGAACGGCAACTTCCAGCCGGCTGTGGAGGGCTTCAGCCGATTGGTAAGCAACCGCCCCAACTCGCCGCTGGTGCCGCAGGCGCTGTTGCGCCGGGGCATTGCCTACCAAAACCTGCAGCAGCACGAAAAGGCCGCGGCCGATTTTAAGCAAGTGCTGCAGCAGCACCCACGCAGCAAAGCAGCTTCCAACGCCATTTATGGTTTGCAGGAGAGCTTGTCGTCGTTGGGCAAAACGGAGGAGTTCGACCAGTACCTGGCGCAGTTCAAAGCCACCAACCCCGACGACAAAGCGGTGGAAAGTGTGGAGTTTGAAGCCGCCAAGTCGTTGTACCTCGCCGAGAAGTACCAGCAAGCCATTCCGCGCCTCGAAACCTACCTAAAGCAGCACAGCAACACCTCGCTGGCTGCCGATGCCCGTTTCTTCCTGGCCGACTCGTACCTGAAAACCGGCAACAAGCAGGATGCCCTGCCGCGCCTGCGCGCCGTGGTGGAGGAAGGCAAGAGCGAGTACCTGAACCGGGCCGTAAGCCGCGTGGCCGACCTGGAGTTCGAAAACAAGAACTACGCCGAGGCCGCCAAGTACTACGAGCGCCTGCGCCAGACTACCCAAAACCGCCGCGAGCGGGCCACCGCTGGCCTGGGCGTGGTGCGCAGCTACTACGAGGCCGGCGACTTTGCCGGGGCCAGCCGCGTAGCCAACGAAGTAATTGCCGAGGGCAACGCTACGCCAACGGTAGCCAACACCGCCACGCTGTACATCGGCAAGGCCGACTACAAAGCCGGCAACCTCGACCAAGCCGTAACCAGCCTCACGAACGCGGCCAAAGCTACCGACGTGAGCGGCGCCGAGGCCCAGTACCTGCTGGCTGAGGTGCTGTATCAGCAGAAGAAATACGAGCCCGCCTTGGATGCTGCCTTCAAGCTGAACACCAGCTTCAGCCAATTCGATTTATGGGTGGGCCGGGCCTTTTTGCTGATTGCCGACATCTACAAAGACCAGGGCGAAATCTTCCAGGCGCGCACCACGCTCAACTCGCTTATCGAAAACAAATTCCCGGTAGCCGAGGTGATTGAAGGGGCCAAGCAGCGCCTCGCCGCCCTGGAGGCCAGCAACCCTACCAACACCAAGGGCAGCCCCAAGCCGGCTACTACCAAACCCGGCACCAGCGGCACCAAAGCCCCGGCCAAGCCGGCCGGTAAGCTCGGCAACCTGCGCCAGTCGCTAACGCAGCCCACCGATATCACCAACACCGATACGGCCGCACCCGAGCAGGATGCCAACGGTTCAGATGAGTAGGCGAGGCGTGCAGTCGGTTTAAATGAATAAGTAATTGTACTTGAATGGCCTGCCTAGGCTGGTGTGAAGCATCGCACGAAGCCTGGGTAGGCGCCAAGCCCAAGCCATACATGAGCGTTAGTTCTTCCCAACGCCTAACCTTAGCGGCCCTGTTAGCCGCCGCAGCCGTGCCCGCTACGGCCCAAACGGGCAAGCCCCGCAGCGGGGGTAAAATCGAGGATGCGGAAATCGAAATCGTGAAGGAGCGGGAAAACCAGCTGCCCGAAGCGGCCCGCAACTACGATAAGGTGGTGCTGCCTCCGGCCGCCACGCCCGACCGCACCGTGCGTTACACGTTCCCCGATTTCCGGCTGCCCAGCCAAAACCTGAACCCCTCGGTGCGGGTGCTCACCATCAAGCAGGAGGAGCTGGAACCGCTGCAGGGCAACTACGCCCGCGTGGGCGTGGGCAACTACGCTTCGCTGCTGGGGCAGGCGCACTTTCATACCACCCGCAGCCAGGACCACGCCTTCGGGCTCGATTTGCGCCACTTGTCGTCGGCCCGCGGGCCGGTTGATGGCAAGAACTCAGCCACCAGCCAAAGCCGCCTGAACCTGAACGGCGAGATGTACCGGGGTGCCACAACCCTAGGTGCCAAGCTGAACCTAGGGCGCGACCGGGCCAACTTCTACGGCTACAACCCGAACATTGAGCGCAAGCCTGAAAAGGACAGCATCAAGCAGGTGTTTTACCGCGCCGATGCGCAGCTGTTTCTGCGCAACCGCGACCGGGATGCCAAGTTTCAGTACGACCTGGCCGGCGGCCTCCGCTACTGGAAAGACAACTTCAAGGCCAAGGAATCGGACTTGTACGCCCAGTTGCGCACGGCGTACTACGTAACGGAGAAAGGCCGCGTGCGCATCGACGGCGACCTGTCGTTTATCTCGCAGAAGGACTCGCTCACGGTTAGTCGCCCGTTTGTGCAGGTAACGCCGGCGTTTGAGCAGAACATTGCCGGCCGCCTGGATGTATCGGTGGGGGCTACGTTGGGCTACACCGGCGACACCATCAACGATGCCAGCCAGGTTTCGGTGATGCCCGCCGTGCGCCTGGGCTACGCCGTAGTTGAGGACAAGTTTGTGCTGTTCGGTGGCCTGGGCGGCGGTTTGCAGCGCGTAACGCTCTACGACCTCACGCAGGAAAACGCGTGGCTCGGCCCCAACCAGCGCGTGGCCGATACCCGCCGCGGACCTACGCTGTTCTTCGGGTTTAATGCCTCGCCGGCTCGTTCGCTGCAAACCTCAGTGAAGGTAACGCTGGCCAACGACCGCAACCTGTACTTCTACAACAACTCGCGCCGCGACTCTACCAAGTTCGACCTGGTGTACGACCCCAAGGCTACCCAGCTGCTGAACATCCACGGCGAGCTGATTTACAACGCCGCCGAGCGCGTGCGGGTAGGCACCAAGCTCGATTACAACGGCTACAAAGTGAAAACGCTGGATAAGCCGTTTCACCGGCCCGCGTTCCAAGGCGTGTTCTTTGGTTCGTACAACACCGGCGACAAGCTGATGCTGGGGGGCGAGCTGTACGTGCTGAGCTCGAGCTACGGCTCGGTGCTGCGCCGCCGAGCCACAATCCCCGCAGAGTTCAACAACGTGGTGCGGCCCACCGACGCGGTAATCGACCTGAACCTGCGCGCCGATTACCGCTTTTCAGAAAATCTGTCTTTCTTTGTTTTGGGCAACAACCTACTGGGCCGCAAGTACGAGCGTTTCTTGAATTACCCATCCAAGGGCGTAAACATACTGGCAGGCCTAGGTTACCAGTTCTAACCAGCTGATAACAGCCACGTTGCCGAGCCGCTGGGCTGCCGCTGAGTACAGGGCAGAACGGCGGCTCGGGTGGCAGAAAGGGGTAGCCCGGCCCAGCTCTCAACTGCTTCGTACCGCTTAACTTCTACACTTTGCAGCTAACCGACCACATTCAGCACCTGCTTCGGGACCACGACTGTGTTATTATCCCGGATTTTGGCGGCCTGATTGCGGACTACGAGCCCGCACGCCTGCACCCGGTGCGCCACACCCTGGCACCGCCGGCCAAACGCGTGGCCTTCAACCAGGCCCTTACGCGCAACGACGGACTGCTGGTTGACGCCATTAGCCGCCACTGCGGCATTGGTACACCGCAAGCCCGTCAGCAAGTGCGCGAGGCCGTGGCCAACATGCAGCAGGAACTGGATGAGCAGCAGCGGACGGAATTGCCCGGCATCGGCGTGTTTCGCCGCGCGCCGGGGCGTGGCATCGACTTCGAATACACCGGCCAGCAAAACCTGCTGCCCGCCAGCTTCGGCCTGCCCGAGCTGACCTCGCGCCCCGTGCGGGCTACCGATGCCGTGCTAGCCCGCGAGCGGAGCCGCCAGGCACCCGAGCCGGTATTGGCTCCGGCCCGTCGCCGAGGCCTGCGCAAGCTCGCCGCTTCGGCACTGCTGGCCGTGTCGCTGGGCTTGGTGCTTACCGCTAACTACCAGATTGCACTGCGCCTAGGTAACATCCCGGAAAACTGGCAGATAAGCCTCTTCAATAACGATGCTGCACCTACCCGCCCGGTGCAGGCCGCTAACCTGGCCTCCGCTGCCTGGACGGAACCGGTAGTGCCCGATGGAGCGCCTGAAACCCAACCCGAAATCAGCAAGCCCGAGGTAGTAGCCGCGCCCGCTGCCAAAGCAAAGCCCGCTGCAACGCTGGCGCCCAAAGGTGCGTCAGTGGCTACGGCAACGAAAGCTGCGGTAGAAGGCCGCAAGGCCGTAGCCGGCAAGCCCGTGCTGGTAAAAGGGGTTTCGAACCGCTGGTACGTAGTTAAAGCAACTTTCAACTCGTTTGCCGGGGCCGAAAAAGTGCAAAGCAACTACGCCAGCAAAGGCCACGTCGCCAAAATTCTGATGCCGCGTTGGGGGCATCGGGGCGTGGTGAATACTAAAAAGTACCGCGTTGCCGTTGCCGATTTCGCCGACAAAGCCACTGCGCAGCGAAACCTGCCGGAGCTGCGCAAGCAGTTCGGCAACGAAATTCAGGTTTACCCATATTAGCATGTTCGAACCCTTTCTGCTGCAGATAACCACCGCTGCGGCCGACTCCACCACCAACCCTGCCGCTGCCGCCGCGGCCGCCCCAGCCGCTCAGCCCGATTCGCTTTCGGTAATCGACCTCATCTTTCAGGGGGGCTGGATTATGGTTCCGATCCTGCTGCTGTTCTCAGTTTCGGTTTACATCATTCTGGAGCGCTACCTCACCATCCGGAAGGCCGCCGCGCTGCCCGATGGGTTCATGAACCAGATTCGGAACCTAATGGTGAAGGGCGATTTGCAAGGAGCCAAGCTGCTGACGGCGCAAACCGCCTCGCCGCTGGCCCGCATGATCGAGAAAGGTATCCGGCGCATCGGGTTGCCGCTGAAGGAGATTGAGACGAGCGTGGAGAACGTGGGCAAAGTAGAAATTGCCCGCCTCGAGAAGAACATCAGCATCCTGGGCATTATTGCGGGTATCGCACCCATGCTGGGCTTCGTGGGTACCATTGTCGGCGTAATCAACATCTTTTACGCCATCAGCTCAACCGGCGACTTTGGCATTGCCCAAATCTCGGGTGGTTTGTACACCAAAATGGTAACCTCGGCCGCGGGTCTGATTGTAGGCATGGTGGCCCACGTAGGCTACCACTGGCTCAGCATCATGGTTGAGCGGCTGGTGTTCCGCATGGAGAACTCGGCCATCGAGTTCATGGACATTCTGCAGGACAACTAGACTAAGTTAAAGAGGTTGAGAGTTGATGAGTTACCGAAGTGCTCGTCAGTGGGAGTAGTATCAACTCCCAAACTCACGGCCTCACAAACGCTTTAACGCCAAAATTTCTTCTCGATGGATTTAAGCCGCCGGCGTAAGCTATCCTCACACGTCGAGACCAGCTCGATGAACGACATCATGTTCTTCCTGATGCTGTTCTTCCTGATTGTGTCGACGATGGTGAACCCCAACGTAATCAAGCTGATGCTGCCCAATGCCCGCTCGGGCAAGCAGGCCATGAAGCAGCCCATTACGGTTTCGGTGGATGCCAACGGCCAGTACTTCATCGACCGCAAGCCTGTTTCGGCGCCGGAGCTGGAGCAGGAGCTGGCCACGCGCGTGCAGGGCCTGGAAACTCCAACCGCCGTATTGCGGGTGGATAAGTCGCTGAACGTGCAAAAGCTGGTAGACATCCTGGAAATCGGCAACCGGCTCAAAATCCGGATGGTAATGGCTACGGCGGCCGAAAGCAAATAAGCGTAGCGGCTTGCCCGCGGCCCTGAAACCAACACTTGCCCCGGTGAGCTGAACCCCAGACGCACCGGGGCGCGTTGTTTAAATAACCGGACGGTATCAGTACCTAGTAACTTCCAACAGCTCGACGCCCATGGACGCTGAATTTCGCCACGAGCACCGCCGCGAGGCCCTGATCGGCACGATAGTGCTCAACGGCTTGCTGGCTTTGCTGTTTTTTCTGATCGTGTTCAAGAACCCGCCCGAGGACGTGGTGCTGAACGGCGGCGGGGGCGTAGAACTGAACTACGGCCTTGACGAAACCGGCTTTGGCGACAATCAGACTTCGGCCCCGGCCAACGAATCGCCGAGCCGCGAGGACAGCCGCCCGCCAGCCCAGCAACCCGACCCCGAGCCACAGCAGGCCCGGCAGCCCGTAACGCCCACTGAGGAGGCGCAACCCGAGAAAGTGGTAACGAGCGAGGCCGAGGAAACCGACGTGAAGATTCCGCCCGTGGAGAAGCCCTCGCCCAAGCCGCGCGAAGAGCCGGTAAAAGAGCCCGAGCCCGAAAAGCCCAAGGTGAACCCCAGGGCCGTGTTTACGCCCCGGGGCGCTACGGCCAACACCGGCGGCAACGGCACCATGGGCACCAGCAACAACCCCGCCGGCAACAACAACGGCGACGACCCCGGCACGGTAGGCGACAAAGGCGACCCCCGCGGTACGTACAGCGGCAAAGCTTACAGCGGCGACCCCGGCGAAGGCGGCGGCAGCGGCGGTGGCTTCGGCAGCGGCAAGCTCAACATGCCCGGCTGGGCATTCGACCACAAACCCAACGACCAGGACCCCTCCGACGAAGTTGGCTTTGTAACCCTCAAAATCAAGATTGACGAGAACGGCGACGTAGAATCCGTAACCGTAACGGGCTCGAGCGTAACGCCCCGCGTGGCCAACTTCTACCGCGACATGATTCAGAACAAGGCCACCTTCCGCCGCGTGGGCAGCGGCTCGGGCGGGGCTACGGGTACCATCACGTACCGCATCGGCGGCAAGTAATTTTAGCCGTGGGTAGCGCCGCGGGTCGGAATTGTCCGGTCCGCGGCGTTTTTTTGTGCCCTTAGTTTTGCAGAGCCATGACTTACGCCGAAACGCTGGAGTACTTGTACGCGCAATTGCCTATGTTTCAAAAGGTAGGCGCCGCAGGCTTCAAGAACGGCTTGCAGGGTATCCAGCGCCTTACGGAGGCCCTAGGTCATCCGGAGCGGGGCTTCCGGAGTGTGCACGTGGCCGGTACCAACGGCAAAGGAAGCAGCTCGCATCTGCTGGCCGCCATCCTGCAAAGTGCCGGCTACCGCACCGGCCTGTACACCTCGCCGCACCTGCGCGAGTTTACCGAGCGCATTCGCATCGATGGGCAGGAGCTGGGGCCGGAGTACCTGGTGCGGTGGGTGGCGCAGTGGCGCGGGCTGTTTGAGCAGGAGCGGCCCTCGTTCTTCGAGATGTGCGTGGCCTTGTGCTACGACTATTTCGCCGCCGAGCAGGTGGATATTGCCGTGATTGAAGTGGGCCTGGGCGGGCGGCTCGACTCCACGAACATCATCACGCCGCTGGTGTCGCTTATCACCAACATCAGCTACGACCACCAAGCCATACTGGGGGATACGCTGCCGCAGATTGCCGCCGAAAAAGCCGGCATCATCAAGCCCAACGTGCCGGCGGTTATCAGCCAATCGCAGCCCGACGTGGCCGCAGTGTTCAACCAAAAAGCCAACCCCCTAGGTGCCCGGCTGACTTTTGCTGACCAGACCTACCGGGCCGAGCTGCTGCGCGACAACCCCGCGGCCGCAAGGCAGCACGTGCGCGTGTGGCGCAACGGCGAAGTGTGGTTTGCCGATGCCGAGCTGGGCCTGGTGGGCGACTATCAGCGGCTGAACCTGCCGGGCGTGCTGGCCGTGGTAGAGGAGTTGCGCAGCCAAGGTTTTGCCATTACCGATGCACACATTCGGGCGGGTATGCGCGAGGTGCGCCGCCTCACGGGCCTGCGCGGCCGTTGGCAGGTAATAGGGCAAGCCCCGATCACCGTATGCGACACCGGCCACAACGAAGCCGGCATTCGAATGGTGGTGCAGCAGCTGGCGCGCTTGCCGTACCGCCGCCTGCACGTGGTGCTGGGCATGGTGAACGATAAAGACCTCGGCAAGGTGCTGCGCCTGCTGCCTTCGGAGGCCACCTATTACTTTTGTGCCGCCAACATACCTAGGGCGCTTCCGGCCGAAGAGTTGGCCCGGCAAGCCGGCGAAGCCGGCCTGCAAGGCCTGGTTTGCGGCTCGGTGGCGGCGGCGCTGGCCAAAGCCCGCGAGCAAGCCACCGCCGCCGACGCCATTTTTGTGGGCGGCAGCACCTTTGTGGTAGCCGAAGTGCCCGACCTGTACGCCCCCGGAGCGTAGCACCACCTAGGGCACACAACGTTGGTAGCCGGCAGCCAGCATACATTTTTCAACAGCACAGATTTCCCTTCATGGGTCGAGTAAAACTGAAGCGCTTTGCCGACAACGCACAGCGCGCCGACATTGTAGAACCCGGCAAAGACACCTACGGCAACCTAGGCGGCCGCTGGCAGTCGGAGTTCTTCCGCAACAACAACCCCATTACCCTGGAGATGGGCTGCGGCAAAGGCGAGTACACCGTGGGCCTGGCCGCCCGCTACCCCGAGCGCAACTTCCTGGGGCTGGATATTAAAGGCGAGCGGATGCACCGCGGCAGCGTGCTGGCCGAAGAGCAGGGCCTTACCAACGTCGGTTTTCTGCGCACCCGCGCCGAAACTTTGCTGGAGCACTTCGGGCCCGGCGAGCTGGATGAAATCTGGATTACCTTCCCCGACCCGCGCCCGCGCCTCGGCGACACCAAGCGCCGCCTTACCGCGCCGCGCTTTCAGGAGCTGTACCGCCAGATTCTGCGCCCCGGCGGGTTGGTGCACCTGAAAACCGACTCCGACCTGCTGTTCGAGTATACCCTCGAGTTGTTGCAGGAGCGCAACGCGCCCAATCTGGTGTTCACCAACGACCTGTACCAAACCACCGGCCTGCTGCCGCACACCTACGATATTCAGACCACCTACGAGCGCAAATACCGCGAGCGGGGCGTGCCCATCAAGTACCTGCACTTCTCCTTCGAATAAAAAGCCACGCCCGTATGAGCCAGCCGCCGCCCATCGTCACGCTTCCGCTGTTTGCTAAGCTCGATCAGCGGCTGCTGGCGTTTTTGCGCGGTTTGTCGGCCGGGGAGTGGGAGCGGCAAACGCTGGCGCCGCGTTGGCGCGTGATGGATGTAGCCTTGCACCTGCTCGATGGCAACCTGCGCACGCTCTCCATGCTGCGCGATGGGTACTTTGGCGTGCAGCCTACCGGCGACCTAGGCAGCTACCGGGGCTTGGTGGGCTTCCTGAACCAGTTGAACGCCGACTGGATTACCGCTACCCGCCGCCTCAGCCCCGCGATAGTAATGCAGCTGCTGGAGCAATCGGGGCGGGAGTATTCGGCTTTCCTCGGTACGCTCGACCCGTGGGCACCGGCCACGTTTTCCGTTGCTTGGGCGGGCGAAAGCGAATCACTGAACTGGTTTCATGTGGCGCGCGAGTACACCGAAAAGTGGCACCACCAGCAGCAAATCAGGCAGGCCGTTGGCCGCGGCGAAAGCGAGCTGCTGCAACCGGAGCTGTTCGAGCCCTACCTGCAAACCTCGGTGCGGGCGTTGCCGCACCACTACCGCCACGTAGCCGCGCCCGAAGGCACGGTGGTGCAAGTAGTGGTGGAAACTCCGGAAAGGACGTACGAATGGTGGCTTAGCCGGGGGGCAACCCAATGGACGCTCGCCAGCGAAGGCACTGCCCAGGCTACCACCACGGTATACATTGATGGCCACTTGGCCTGGCGCTTGCTCAGCAAAGAGCTCGACGCTGAATCGGCCAACAAGCACGTGCGGGTAGCCGGGGCGGCTTGGTTGGCCGCGCCCATGCTGAGCCTTACGGCCGTTATGGCCTAGGGCAGGGTTTGGGGTTACTCAACCTCCAACTCTTCGAAAACGGCTTCCATTTCGCTGAAGTCGCGCAGCCCCGGGCGGATTTCGTCGCCGCCTTCGAGCACCAGGCCTTGCGGTTTTACTTTCTCTACCAGCTCGCGCACGCTGCCGTTGGCAAAGCCGGGTGCCAGCCAAACGGCGTAGCTGCGGGCCTGCTCGGTGAGGTGGGCCAGCTGAAACTCGGTGAGGGGCTGCGGGGGCAGATCGGCCAGTACCAGCCCGGTGGCGTGCTGGCCCAGCGTGCGAAACCGGTTGTCCACATCCTCGGGCAGCATATCCGGAATCCAGTTCACCAGCACCAACGCGGGCACGGCAAGGGCCGCAAGTTCTTCGGGGCGGCGCAGCTTGTGCAGCAGCACGCTTTGCAGGCCGCATTGTTCGGCCAGGGCGTTTATCTGATCGACGGGCAGGCTATCGAACTCGCCCACCAGCTGCACACCCGCCACCCAGCTGCTAAGTTCTTTCACCAGTTCGGGCGTCACGGCGCCGGGCAATGCCGGATCGAGGCGGAAGGTAATGTAGTCGGCACCCATACCGGCGCAGTAGCGCGCGTCGGACAGGTTGTTGATACCGCGAACGATGACAGAGGTAAGCAGGGCCAAGGCGAATAGGAGATAGGTGATACGCAATAGGTGGCACGCGCCCGGCCTCAGGTGTACTTATCACCTGCGCCTTGTCGCTTGGCACCCAGAACGCGACAAAGGTAGGAAACCGCGAGCGGCCCGCGCGTGTTACCTTTGCCGCTTCGGCCGCGAACTTTGACCTCGCGGGCGCTACTCTATGACTCCAGATACAACCCCGACGCCGTCGAAAGGCCGCGTCCTCGTCGCGATGAGCGGCGGCATCGATTCGTCCGTGGCAGCCGTGATGCTGCACGAGCAAGGCTACGAAGTGGTCGGCATGACCATGAAAACCTGGGACTACGCCTCGGCCGGCGGCTCCAAAAAGGAAACCGGCTGCTGCTCGCTCGACAGCATCAACGACGCCCGCGACGTGGCCGTGCAGCTGGGCTTCCCGCACTTCATCATCGACATTCGCAACGAGTTCGGCGACCATGTAATCGACGACTTCGTGGGCGAATACCTGGCCGGCCGTACCCCGAATCCCTGCGTGCTCTGCAACACCCACATCAAGTGGGATGCCTTGCTGCGCCGCGCCGACCAGCTCGGCTGCCAGTACATTGCCACCGGCCACTACGCCAACGTGCGCCACGAGAACGGCCGCTACGTCATTAGCAAAGGCCTCGACGAAAGCAAGGACCAATCGTACGCCCTCTGGGGTGTTTCGCAGGAAAGCCTCGCGCGTACCATCTTCCCGCTGGGCAAGCTGCGTAAGTCGGAAATCCGCCAGATGGCCGCCGACCGCGGCTTCATGGAGCTGGTAAACAAGTCGGAGAGCTACGAAATCTGCTTTATCCCCGATAATGATTACCGGGGCTTCCTGAAGCGCCGCGTGGAGGGCCTGGAAGAGCGCGTGCGGGGCGGCAAATTCGTACTCACCGACGGCACCGTGGTGGGCACGCACGAAGGCTACCCGTTCTACACCATCGGCCAGCGCAAAGGCCTTGGCGTAACCTTGGGCTACCCGGCCTACGTGGTCGAAATCCGGCCCGAAACCAACGAGGTGGTGCTCGGCAACCACGACGAGCTGGCCCGCACCGCCACCGTGGTGGGCCGCCTGAACATGGGCAAGTTTGCCTCGCTCGAAGGCCAGGGCCTGGTGCCGGCATTCACCAAAGTGCGCTACAACCACGCGGGCGCCCCGGCCTTTTTGGAAGAGAAGGACGGAAAGATGTACGTTTACTTTCCGGAGCCCGTACACGCCATTGCGCCCGGCCAGGCTGCCGTGTTTTACGATGGGCAGGACGTGCTGGGCGGCGGCTGGATTGAGCGCAGCCCGGCCGCGTTGGCCGCGCCCATTCCGCTGCCCGTGCTAGGCGCCAAGGCTTCCGTTTAACTGCGATATACACTATGCTGCGCCGACTTTATGCTGCCGCTGCACTTGCCCTGGGCCTGGCCCTGGCCGGGTGCGACAATACCACCGAAGCTCCGGCCGACCTAGGCAAGGACTACTACCCGCTGGCAGTGGGCACCACGCGTATTTTTCAGGTAGAAGACCGCGTGTGGCGCAACAACCAGGTAAGCAGCAGCCGCACCTCGCAGGTGCGGGAGCAGGTAACCGAAAAGTACCGCGATGCCGCCGGCAACCTTACTTATAAAGTGCTGCGCTCGGTGCGGCCCAACGCCACCGCCGAGTGGCAGCCCGACAGCGTGCACACGCTCACGGCTAACGAGCGCAACCTCTTGCTCACGCGCAGCAACGTGCGCACGGTGGAGCTCATCTTTCCGGTACGCGCAGGTGCCGAATGGAACAAGCAGGCTTTCATCGCCCCCAACGACCCGCAGGCCAGCGTCAACGACATCAACCGCCGCTACCGAGACGTGGGCCAGCCCTTCAGCCTGGGCGGACGCAGCTACGACAACACGGTGAGCACCTTTGACGAAGGCGACGACCCCTTGTTCAAAATTTACCGCCACACCGTGCGGCAGGTGTATGCCAAAGGCATTGGCCCGGTGTACCGCGAGCGGATAAAGTATGACTACTGCCAGGGCACTTCGGGCACTTGCACCATCGGTACCGATTACATAGAGCAGGGCTGGGATCATAAAGAAACCTTGCTGCCCTAGTGCCTGACCGCCGGCGCTGATGCCTGATTTCAAAAGCCCGCTTGCCAGCCATGGTAAGCGGGCTTTTGCTTTTGAGTGCTGGCCAACTGCGCAAGCCGCCCGGAACCTAGGGCCCCGCGCGGGGTGTATTGCCTGAGCACGTACCCAGACCGGGATGGAGGAGGCGTTCCTTCAATTCTGTATCTTGTCGGGGTTTCGATTCAGCACGCACATGCGCATTTCTTCCCTGGGGGTGGTATTGGGCTTGGTAGCCGGTACGGTAGCCTACGCCACCACGCCGCCGCAACGCCCCACGGCCACCGTACGCCGGCACCTCGTTTATTTCAAGGACAAAGCCGGTACGCCTTTTACTGTAAGTCAGCCCCGCGATTTTTTATCGGAGCGGGCACTGCAGCGCCGGCAGCGGCAGGGCATTGCCGTGCAGGCGCGCGATTTGCCGGTGTCGCCGGCTTATACGGCGCAGGTAAAGAGCACCAGCGGCGTGCGCCTGCTGTATACCTCCCGGTGGTTTAATGCCGCGGTGGTGGAGTGCGACTCCGCGGCCCTAGGTCGGTTGCAGGGGCTGCCGTTTGTGCGGGCCGCCAATACGCTCAACCGCACGGCCCAAACCGCACCGGCTCAGCCGACGGCGGCGCCAACAGTTGCCGCCCGCACCACCGCCGAGCGCGACCCCAGCTACGGGCCGGGTTTCTGGCAGGCCGATATGCTCGGGGCCGTAACCATGCACAAGGCCGGCTACCGCGGCGAGAACATGCACATTGCCGTGTTCGATGCCGGGTTTCCGGGCGTCGATCAGATGGGCGTGTTTCAGGCGATGCGCAGCGAAGGCCGCCTGCTGAGCACTTTTGATTTTGTTGACCGCGACAAATCGGTGTTCGAAAAAAGCAGCCACGGCACGCTCTGCCTTTCCACCATGGCCGGCAACCAGCCGGGCACGTTCATCGGTACGGCTCCCAAAGCCAGCTACCACCTGATGATAACCGAGGATACGCGCTCGGAGCAGCACATCGAGGAAGTGAACTGGCTGCTGGCCGCCGAGTACGCGGACTCGGTGGGCGTAGATATCATCAGCTCTTCGCTGGGTTACAACACGTTTGATGCGCCCTCGCGCGACTACTCGTATCAGGATATGAACGGGCGCACCGCCATTGCCAGCCGCGCGGCTACCATGGCCGCCCGTACCGGCATACTGGTGGTAAACTCCGCCGGCAACGACGGTGCCAACGGCTGGCGCTACATCGGCGCCCCCGCCGATGCCGACTCGGTGCTGACGGTGGGGGCCGTTGACTCGCTGCGCCAGCAGGCCGTTTTCAGCTCCATTGGCCCCACGGCCGATGGCCGCATCAAACCCAACGTAGCGGCGCAAGGCGTGGCCTCGGTAATCGTGAACACGGGCAACGTGCTGCAGCGCGGCAACGGCACTTCGTACGCGTGCCCCATCACGGCCGGCATGGCGGCCGGGTTCTGGCAAGCCAATCCTACGCTTTCGGCGCAGCAGGTGATTGAGTGGCTGCAGCGCAGCGCCAGCCAGGCCAACCGCCCCGACAACCTGCAGGGCTACGGCATCCCGAGCTTCACGCGGGCCTACAATCTGCTGCACCCCAACAATCCGCTGTCAACCAGAAGCAGCCACAACCCGGGCGGGGAGATGAGCATTTTCCCTAACCCAGCCGGCCGCGAGTTAGCCTTGCAGCTGCCCGAGGAGTTTCGGCGCAAGCCCCTGCGCGTGCGCATCACCGATGCGAAAGGAGCCCTGGTGAAGGAAATGCTGCTGGCGCCCTCGTCGGGCGAGCGGGTGCCGCTGCGCCTGGGCAGCCTCAAGCCGGGCGAATACATTTGCACGGTGCAGGCCGGCAGCAGTACGCCGCCCCGCTCGGTTCGCTTCGTGCAGCAATAAGCGGGCGGTTGGATACAACCTGATGTCTTTTCCGAAGCCCGGCGCGCTCCTTGCGTGCCGGGCTTCGGCTTTCACCTAGGGCGGGTAGCGCGGGCGAAACCGTACCGGCCGCACGCCCTAGGTGGGCAATGCCCACCCGATTGCGGGCACCTTCAGCCGCAACCTATTCAGGGCTTTACTACCTTCGTGGCATGAGTTCCTCCCGCCGAATTGCTCCCTTGCTGGCGCCCTCGCTGTTGGCCGCCGATTTTGCCAATCTGCAAGCCGAAACCGAGCGCCTTGCCGGCAGCGCCGCCGACTGGCTGCACTGCGACGTTATGGATGGCCGGTTTGTGCCGAATATCTCGTTCGGCATTCCGGTGCTCGAGGCCATTAAGCGCCACGCCAAGCAGCCCCTCGATGTGCACCTCATGATCGAGGATCCGCAGAACTACCTAGAGGCTTTCCGCAATGCCGGCGCCGAGGTAATTACGGTGCATTACGAGGCGTGCCCGCACCTGCACCGCGTCGTTCAGCAAATCAAGCGCCTGGGCTGCCGCGCCGGCGTGGCCCTGAACCCGCACACGCCGGCCTGGGTGCTGCAGGATATTGCCGCCGAGCTGGATTTGGTGTGCGTGATGTCGGTAAACCCGGGTTTTGGCGGCCAGAGCTTTATTCCGCATACCCTGCAGAAAGTAGCCGAGCTGAAAGAGCTTCTTACCGATTGCGGCTCCGAAGCCCTGATTGAGGTAGACGGCGGCGTAAACCAACAGAACGCGGTGCCCCTGGTGGAGGCCGGGGCCGACGTGCTGGTGGCCGGCTCGTTCGTGTTCAACTCGCCCGACCCGGTGGCCACGCTGGCCGATTTGCGGGCCCAGCTTACCGCCGCTATTACGGCCGATAATTAATGGGCGCAAGTCGTCGTCGTCGAAAGCACGGGTGGTCGGTGGTAGTGGTGCGGGGCTTATTGTGCTTGCCGGCTGCGGCTGCGGTATCCGTTACTGCGGGCTTTGCCCAGCAGCAACCCGCGGCAACCGTGGAGCTCAGCGGCACCGTGTACGAAGCCAACGGCCGCGCCCTGGAGCAGGTAGCCGTAGCCGTAGAGGGCCAGGCCGGGGGCACCAACACCAACGAAGCCGGCGAATTTCGGCTGACGGTAGCCCGCCCGCCCGCCGGCCAGCCGCTGGTACTGGTGGTGCGCCGCCTAGGTTACACCACGCTGCGGCGCAGCCTCACGGCGGAAGAGCTTAGCGACGGCCGGGCAACCCTGCGTCTCACGCTGCAAAGCAGCGCCCGCACCATTGATAACGTAACGGTGCGCGGGCAGCGCGGCGAAGACACGCGCGAGCAAATCAGCCTGACGCAGCTCGACCCGCGCGCCATCAAGGAAGTACCCTCGGCATTCGGCGACTTTAATAAAGTACTGACGACGCTGCCGGGCGTGGTGGCCAACAACGAGCTGACGAGCACCTACTCGGTACGCGGCGGCAACTACGACGAAAACCTCGTTTACGTCAACGGCATCGAGATTTACCGGCCGTTTCTGGTAACGGCAGCGCAGCAGGAGGGCCTGAGCTTCGTGAACCCCGACCTTGTGGAGCGCGTCGATTTCACTTCCGGCGGGTGGCAGCCGCGCTTCGGTGATAAGCTCTCCTCGGTGCTCAACATCGAGTACAAACAGCCCACGCGCCCGGCCGCATCGGTAACGGGCAGCCTGGTAGGCGGGGCGGCGCACGTCGAGTCGGTTTCGAAATCGGGGCGGGTAAGCTACCTGGCCGGTGCGCGCTACAAAAACGCGCAGTACGTGCTGCGCTCGTTGCGCGGCGCCCAGGGCGCTTACGACCCCACGTTTGTGGATGGGCAAGTGTACGTGCGCGCCGCCCTAGGTCCGAAAGACGACCTGCAGCGCACCAGCCTGGGGCTGCTGGCCTCGGCGGCGCGCAACAACTTTCGGTTTGCGCCCCAGAGCGGGCAGGTTACCTTCAGCACCGGTACCAACGAGTTTCAGCGCCTGTTTATCGGCTACGCCGGCTACGAGCGCATGCAGTACGATACGTACCAGGGCGGCCTGAACCTGACGCACCACTTCACGCCCCGTCTCACCGCCGAGCTGCTGGCCGGCGGCCTGCTTACGCGCGAATGGGAGTTTCGGGATGTAGAGGCTGCGTACCGCCTGGCCGATATCGACCGCGACCCTAGCTCGCGCACGTTTAACCAGGCCGTGCGGCAGCGCAACGTGGGCTCACGCTTCGACCACTCGCGCAACCGCCTCGATGCCTGGCTGGCCACCCTCGAAGCGCGCACCACCTACCAACCCTCGGAGCGGCACACGCTGCGCTTCGGGCTGAAGGGCGGGCGCGAGAACATCGACGACCGCCTCGACGAGTACGCGTTTGTCGACTCGGCCGACTTTGTGCCGGCCCAGCGTTTCACGCGCCTGCGCACCGATCTGAACCTTGAATCGGCGCGGGTGCAGGGCTACGGGCAGCACACGTGGCGGCTCGATTCGTTGCGGACGCTTACCTACGGGGTACGTTTGCACTATTGGTCCGTCAACAACCAGCTCACGGTAAGCCCGCGGGTGCAGTATTCGGCCATCAGCCGCCGCAACCCGCGGCTGTCGTACAAAGCGGCCGCGGGCTTGTACTACCAGCCGCCGTTTTACCGCGAGCTGCGCAACCAGCTGGGCGTGCTCAACCGCGACCTGCGGGCCCAACGCTCCGCGCATTTTATCGTCGGAAGCGAGTATCGCCTGAAAGCTGCCGGCCGCCCGTTTCAGCTCACGACCGAAGCGTATTTTAAGTACCTCACCGACGTTATTCCGTACGACGTCGACAACGTGCGCCTGCGCTACTTCGGCCAGAACCTGGCCACGGCCTACGCCGCCGGCTTCGATGCGCGCTTCAGCGGCGAGTTTGTGCGCGGGGCCGAATCGTGGTTTAGCCTGGGCGTGCTGACCACCCGCGAAAACCTGCGCGGCGACTTCATCACGCAGTACGACTCCCTAGGTAACATCGTCGGCCGCAAGGAAAAGGGCTACATCCGGCGGCCCAGCGACCAGCGCCTGAACCTGGGCATATTCTTCCAGGACCATTTGCCCGACAACCCCTCGGTGCGCGGCTACGTGAACGTGGTTTTCGGCACGGGCCTGCCGTTCAGCCCGCCGGGTTTGCCCGAGCTGCGCGGTACCAGCAAGCTCACCCGCAGCTACAAGCGCGTCGACCTAGGGTTTTCCAAAGTGCTGAGCCTGCGCACCGATCAGCAGCGGCGCTTTTACGAACCCGAAAGCATTTGGATGGGTCTGGAAATCCTGAACGTGCTGGCGGCCAACAACGTGGCCGGCTACAGCTACATTCAGGACCTGAACGGTACCACCTACGGCGTGCCCAATTACCTGTCGCAGCGCGTCATCAACCTGCGGGTAATTGCCCGGTTTTAGGCCGAAGCCCAGATGCCCCGCACGAAAAAAGGCCGCTCATGCGGCCTTTTTTCGTCGGAGAACCTAGGGAAGCCTAGTAGGCTTTCGACTGCCATTCGGTAAGGGCCAGGCGCATGTTGGGCAGCTGATGCTTGAACGATTCGTCGTCTTTATCGCCCATTTTGATAGCGCGGCGGGCAATTTCTACAGCTGTCAGGTAATCTTCCTTTTGGGCCATCAGGCGGGCTTTCAGCCAGTTGTTGGTGTAGCTGTCGTTCAGCTCAATGGCCCGGTTGATGTAGCGCAGCGCCAATTCGGCCTCCAGCCGGTTCTGGATGAGGTAATCGGCAGCCTGGGCCAGCAGCTGCGCATCGTTGGGGCGCTCGGTTAGGGCCGTTTGCATGGCGCTAAGCACCTTGGCGTGCACGTTGGTGCGGATGACGACGGAAATGGTTTTCTGCTCCCACGACAAATTCAGCTTGGCCGAGTTGGGCCGCACGTCGGAAAACCAGTACACCAGGGTTTCGTGCATGGCGGTTTGCTCGGGCATCACGGGCACGCGCAGCTGGTCGTTTTTGGCGTCGTAGCCCTCGGCGCCCCAGTGGGTGGTTACCTTGTTCAGGATAAACTGCCAGTCGTGCTCGGCCGATGGTAGCACGAACAGCGAGTACTTGCCGGCCGGCACGGTTTGGGTACCGATGCGCACCGAATCGGAGAAGGAAATAACCGTGTTTTCGTTGGCCCCGGCGCGCCACACCTGGTCGTAGGGCACTAGTTGGCCCCAAATGGCGCGGTTGCGGACGGCGGGCGTATGGTAATCAACGGCTATTTCGGTAAGGCCCACGGTTTGGCTGACGAGGGCATGGGGGCTGGCTTGCGGCAGCGTAAACTGCTGCGCCTGGGCAACCGCTATACACAACCCTAACGCCAGAAGAAAACATAATACGCGCGACATAAGCTGATGCAGGTGGTGGGGTAGCAACGTTCGGGGCGAGGTTTCTGGTGCCAAGATACGACAAGCCGAAAGCGCGAGAGTTTAAAACCACATCATCATGTGAGCGTTAACTTTCGGCCGGCGCGAAAAAAACGGCACTTGCGAAAATCGTTCCGCTGTTTACCTTTGCGCAACTCATTCCTGCCGCATGCCCCTAGCTGCTTTATTGCGCACCACCTTGTTGCCGGTTGCCCCGCGTTGGGCTGCCGCACACGGGCATGCCGGCCATCATCACCACCATTCCTCCACGGGAGAGGAATAAATTACGTATAAGTGTTCGGCTACGGTCCGAACCTACGTCGCCCCAGCCGGTTTGGCAATTGCGTAACCCACCTAGGCTTACCGCACCCGGCACCCTTTTCAATTTCTGGCGTTCTGCGTACTCGTGCAGCCGTTGCGGCTGCTAGCTGGCGTCGTTTCCCGTTGTTACTGTTTCCTGTTCATGATCCGTCTGGCAATCCAGAAATCGGGCCGCCTCAGCGAAGACTCTTTGTCCTTGATTCGCGAGTGTGGCATTAGCTTCGTTAGCTCCTCCTACAAGCTCAAAACCGAAGCCACCAACTTCCCCCTCGAAATCCTTTACCTGCGCGACGACGACATTCCCGGCTACGTGCAGGATGGCGTGGCCGACCTAGGCGTGGTAGGCCAGAACGTGCTGGTAGAAGCCGGCCTGCCCGAGCTGGAGGTAGAGCCCCTGGGATTCAGCAAGTGCCGCCTGTCGTTGGCCGTGCCGCGCGGCGAGGCCTACGCCTCGGTGGCCGATTTGCAGGGCAAGAACATTGCTACCTCGTACCCGCAAATCCTGGGCACGTACCTGGCCGGGCACGGCGTACAAGCCAACCTGCACACCATCAGTGGCTCCGTGGAAATTGCCCCGAGCATTGGGCTGGCCGACGCCATCTGCGACATCGTGTCGTCGGGCTCGACGCTGCTGGGCAACGGCCTGCGCGAGGTGGAAACCGTATTCCGCTCCGAAGCCGTGCTGATTGCCAACCGCGCGCTTTCGCCCGAAAAGCAGGCCCTGCTGGAGCAGCTGCAGTTTCGGATGCAGGCCGTGCGCCGCGCCCGCCGCAACAAGTACATTGTGCTGAACGCCCCCGTGGCCTCGCTCGATGCCGTGAAGGCGCTGCTGCCAGGCATCAAGTCGCCCACGGTTACGCCGCTGGCCGAGCAAGGCTGGGTGTCGGTGCAATCGGTGGTGAATGAGGACGACTTCTGGCATGTTACCGATCAGCTGAAAGCCGTAGGCGCCGAAGGCATTCTGGTGTTGCCCATCGAGAAAATGATTAGTTGATAGGGGTTAGGTGTTAGGGTTTAGGTGGTAGCGTTGGGCGCCGTGAATTTCACCAGGCGCAAACCCGCAAACCGAATTTCTGAACCCTGACAACCAAGCCCTAACCCCTAATACCTAAGCCCTGAAAAATGCAAATCATTCAATATCCTTCGCCGGCCGAGTGGACTGCTTTGCAGCAGCGACCGGCCCAAGGCGAAGCGAAGCAGGTGGAGCAGCGGGTGCGCGAAATCTTCGACGATGTGCGAGAGCGCGGCGACGAGGCCCTGCTGCACTATGCCGCCGTGCTCGACGGCGCAGCCCTAGGTAGCCTGCGCGTATCGCCCGAAGAAGTACGCGCCGCCATTGCCCAGGTACCCGCCGACTTGCAGGCCGCCATCCGGCAGGCTTACCAAAACATCGAACGATTTCACTCGGCCCAGCGCGAAGCCGAGCTACGCCTCGAAACCATGCCCGGCGTGGAGTGCTGGCGCCGCTCGGTGCCCGTGCAGCGCGTGGGCTTGTACATCCCCGGAGGCACGGCGCCGTTGTTCAGCACGTTGCTGATGCTCGGCGTACCCGCCCGCCTGGCTGGCTGCCCCGAAATCGTGTTGTGCACGCCTCCCGGCAAAGATGGCTCCATTAACCCCGTGATTCTGTTCACGGCGGAGCTGCTGGGCATCGGCACCATTATCAAAGCCGGCGGCGCGCAGGCCGTGGCCGCGCTTACCGGCGGTACTACCAGCGTACCCGCCGTCGATAAAATCTTTGGTCCCGGCAACCGCTACGTAACCGCCGCCAAGCAACTTGCCGCCCAGCGCGGCGTGGCTATCGATATGCCGGCTGGCCCTTCGGAAGTGCTGGTAATTGCCGACGAAACCGCCAACCCCGTGTTTGTGGCGGCCGACCTGCTCAGCCAGGCCGAGCACGGCCCCGATTCGCAGGTGGTGCTGCTTTCCAACTCGCCGCGCGTGCTCGAGCAAGTAACCGCCGAAGTACAACGCCAGCTAGCCGAGCTGCCGCGCCACGAAGTAGCCGCCCTGGCCTTGCGCGAAAGCCGGGCCATTCTGCTGCGCACCCCCGAGGAAATGTTGCTGTTCTCGAACCAGTATGCGCCCGAGCACCTGATTCTGGCCGTTGAAAACGCCGAGGCTCTGGCTGCGGGCGTAACCAGCGCCGGCTCGGTGTTCCTAGGTCATCTCACGCCGGAAGCGGCCGGCGACTACGCCTCGGGCACCAACCACACGCTGCCCACCAACGGCTACGCCCGCAACTACAGCGGCGTATCGCTCGATTCGTTCGTGAAGAAAATTACATTCCAGCGCATCACGCCGGCGGGGCTGCGGGCCCTAGGTCCGGTGGTGGAAGCCATGGCCGAAGCCGAAGGTTTGCGCGCCCACGCCCGGGCCGTAACGCTGCGCCTGGCTTCGCTTAAGGAAGAATGAGGAATGAATAAGGAAGATGGGCGGCCGTGCCTGCTTGGCTGGTAGGCCAATCTTCCTTATTCATTCCTCATTCTTCCTTATTCACCCTTCCTTGCTTCCATGAATCTCGACTCACTTATTCGGCCCAACATCCGGGCTATGAAACCCTACGCGTCGGCCCGCGACGAATTTCAGGGCACGGCGCAGGTTATGCTCGATGCCAACGAAAACAGTTTGGGCTCGGTAGGTCCGCAGGCATTCAACCGCTACCCCGATCCGCTGCAGCGCCAGGTGAAGGCCGAAGTAGCCAAGCTCAAGCACGTACGCCCCGAGCAGATCTTTCTGGGCAATGGCTCCGACGAAGCCATCGACTTGCTGCTGCGCCTGACCTGCGTGCCCGGCCACGACAGCATCGCCATTCTGCCGCCAACCTACGGCATGTATGAGGTAGCCGCCAACCTCAACGATATTGCCATCGAGCGCATCCCGCTCACGGCTGATTTCCAGCTTTCGGCCGAGGCTATTACTAAGGTGTTGGCGTCGGAAGCGAAAGTGGTGTTCCTGTGCTCGCCCAATAACCCCACCGGCAACCTGCTGCACCAGGAGGCCATCGAGCAAATTCTGCGCGGCTTCCGCGGGATTGTGGTAGTCGACGAAGCCTACATCGATTTTGCCGATGCCCCGAGCTGGACAACCCGCCTCGACGAGTTTGCTAACCTCGTAGTGCTACAAACCTTCTCGAAGGCCTGGGGCATGGCCGGCCTGCGCCTGGGTATGGCCTTCGCCTCGGCCGAGCTCATCGGCTACCTCAACAAGATCAAGCCTCCTTATAATATATCGGAGGCCACGCAGCAGCACGCCTTGGCGGGCCTGCACGATGCCGCACGCTTCGAGCAGATGCGGCAGGAGCTGCTGACCGGCCGCGTGTGGCTGCGGCAGCAGTTGCCCTCGGTAGGCATTGTGGAAGAAGTTTATCCTTCCGATGCCAACTTCCTGCTCGTGCGCTTCCGCCCCGATGCCACGGCCGTGTACGAGTACCTGCTTGGCAAAGGCATTGTGGTGCGCAACCGTACCACCCAGCCCGGCTGCGCCGGCTGCCTGCGCCTGACGGTGGGTACGCCCGCCGAGAACGAGCAGCTGTTGCGGGCCCTGCAGCAATACGCCTAGGTCAGTGAGGCCGCCCGGTTCTTGAGGAGTCGGGCGGCTTCGTTCATTCAACCACACCCAACGCGAGGCACAAGGTCTCGCGCCTTCCTAATGAAAAAAGTACTTTTCATCGACCGCGACGGCACCATCTTGGTGGAGCCGCAGCCCAGCCAGCAGGTTGATAGCTTCGATAAGTTTCAGTTTCTGCCAGGCGCCATCAGCAACCTGGCACGCATTGCGCGCGAGCTCGACTACGAGCTGGTGCTCGTAACCAACCAGGACGGCCTCGGCACCGCGTCGTTTCCGGAGGATACGTTCTGGCCCTGCCAAAACCTGATGCTCGACATTTTGCGCGGCGAAGGAGTGGAGTTTGTCCGCAGCCACATCGACCGCAGCTTCCCGCACGAAAACCTGCCAACCCGGAAGCCCGGCATCGGCATGCTCACCGAGTACCTCGATCCGGCCAACGGCTACGACTTGCCGAACTCCTACGTGCTCGGAGACCGAATCACGGATGTGCAGCTGGCCGAAAACCTAGGGTGCCAATCCATTCTCATCAGCGACGACCTCACCGACGAGCGTGCCGCCCTTACGACTACCAGCTGGGATGCCATATACCAGTTTCTGCGCTTGCCCGCTCGCAAGGCAGTGGTACAACGCGACACCAACGAAACCAAGATTCGGGTTGAGCTAAACCTCGACGGCAGCGGCAAGCATAGCATAAAAACCGGCCTCGGATTTTTTGACCACATGATCGATCAGCTGGCCAAGCACAGCGGGGTAGATATGCTGGTGGAAGTACAAGGCGACTTGCACATCGACGAACACCACACCATCGAGGATACGGCTATTGCCATCGGCGAGGCATTCAACCAAGCCATCGGCGATAAGCGCGGCGTGGCTCGCTACGGGTTCTTGCTGCCCATGGATGACTCGTTGGCGCAAGCCGCTATCGATTTTTCGGGGCGGCCTTGGCTGGTGTGGGATGCCTCGTTCAAACGCGAAAAAGTGGGCGACATGCCTACCGAAATGTTTTACCATTTCTTTAAAAGCTTCTCCGACGCCGCCCGGTGTAACCTCAACATTAAGTGCGAAGGCGACAATGAGCACCATAAGATCGAGGCCATCTTTAAGGCTGTTGCGAAGGCCACAAAGGTAGCTTTGCAACGCGATGCTACCAAGATGGAAATACCTAGCACCAAAGGAGTTCTGTAGGGATTTAACATATGTTTATACAAATGAGTAAACACCTGTTTCGGGCTTCCTCATGCACGGAAGGTGAGGGAGAAATAGATGTTGTTCATTTGTATAAACATTTGGTATAACGAAATGGAAATAGCTGTAATTGACTACAAAGGCGGCAACGTACAGTCGGTGTTGTTTGCCCTGGAGCGCCTGGGTGTACAAGCAACCCTAACGGCTGATCATGACACGATCCGGCGTGCCGACAAGATCTTGTTTCCGGGCGAAGGCGAAGCCGCATCGGCTATGCAGGAGCTGCGGGCCCAGGGCCTCGACCAACTTCTGCCCACGCTCGAGCAACCCTTCCTGGGTATATGCCTGGGCATGCAGCTGCTGGGGCAGCACAGCGAAGAAGGCGACACGCAGCTGCTCGGTATCCTGCCCTTCGAGGTAAAGCGCTTCGCGGCCGACGCTCAGCACAAAGTGCCGCATATGGGCTGGAACAACCTGCAGCGTTTGCGCACCCCACTGTTCGAAGGCCTGCGCGAGGAAGACTTCGTGTACTTCGTGCACAGCTACTACGCACCCGTGGGCGACTACACCATTGCCGAGGCCGCCTACCCAGCACCGTTCAGCGCGGCGGTGCAGCACGGCAACTTCTATGCGGTGCAGTTTCACGCCGAGAAAAGCGGCCCGGTAGGTACCCGCATCCTTCAGAACTTTTTAGGGATTAGGGCTTAGTGGTTAGGTATTAGGCCTTGGTTTTACGAGGAGGCAAGCATCAACAAACTCCTTCTGCACCACCAAGTCCTAGCATCTAACCGACAAACCAACCCCTAAGACCTAATTCCTAAGCCCTTTCAACCATGGAAATCATACCTGCCATCGACCTTATTGGTGGCCAGTGCGTGCGCCTCACCGAAGGCGACTTTGCCCAGCAAACCACGTACGACTCCGACCCCTTGGCCGTAGCCCAACGTTTCGAGCAGCACGGCATGCGCCGCCTGCACCTCGTCGACCTCGACGGCGCCCGGGCTAAGCGCCCGGTAAACCTGCCCATGCTCGAGCGCATCGCCCGCCACACCAACCTTATTATCGATTTTGGCGGTGGCTTGCAGCAGGAGGAAGCCGTACGGCAAGCCTTCGATGCTGGCGCGGCGCAAATCACGGCGGGCAGCATTGCCGTACGCGAGCCCGACACCGTGCAAGCATGGCTGCGCAGCTTCGGGGCAGAGCGCATTATTGTCGGCGCCGATTTTCGCGACAACCACATTTCCATAAACGCCTGGGCCGAGCAATCGGAGCGCACCCTGGCCGAGTTTGTGGCGGCTTACCTTGGCGCCGGCGCCACCACTTTTGTGTGCACGGATGTCAGCAAGGACGGCAAGCTGCAAGGCCCCTCCCTAGGTGCCTACAAAGCCTTGCGTGCCGAGCTGCCGCAAGCGCAGCTGGTAGCCAGTGGTGGGGTAACCACCATTGCCGACGTGGAAGCCCTGGCCGAAGTGGGCATGCACGGCGCCATTATCGGCAAAGCCATTTACGAGGGTACCATCCGGCTCGAAGACCTTCGCCGGTTCGTGGCCTAGGTCTCTCCCTGTACTTTCAACTAAAAGAAGATGCTTACCAAACGCATCATTCCGTGCCTCGATGTAAAAGACGGCCGCACCGTGAAGGGCATCCGCTTCGAGGGTTTGCGCGACGCCGGCGACCCGGTGGCGCTGGCGTCGCAATACGCCAAGCAGGGCGCCGATGAGCTCGTGTTCCTGGATATTACCGCCACCAATCAAAAGCGCCAAACCCTGGTGGCGCTGGTGCGCGACGTAGCCCGCGAGCTGGACATCCCGTTCACCGTAGGCGGCGGCATTGGGGCCGTGGCCGACGTGGAAGCGCTGCTGCTCAACGGAGCCGACAAGGTATCCATCAACTCGGCCGCCTTGCAGCGCCCCGAGCTGATTGATGAGCTGGCCCGCCGCTTCGGCTCGCAGTGCATTGTAGTGGCCGTAGATGCCCGCCACACGGCCGAAGCGGGCTGGCAGGTGTATACCCGCGCCGGTACCGTAGCCACCGGCCGCGATGCCGTGGCCTGGTGCCGCGAGGCCGCCGAGCGCGGCGCCGGCGAGCTGCTGCTTACCTCCATGAGCCACGACGGCACCAAAGATGGTTTTGCGCTGGATGTTACGGGCGCCGTATGCCAGGCCGTGAGCGTGCCCGTTATTGCTTCGGGCGGGGCTGGCAAGATGGTACACTTCACCGATGTGTTTCAGCAGGCCCGGGCCGATGCAGGCTTAGCTGCTAGCGTCTTTCACTTCGGCGAAATCGGCATTCCTGACCTCAAGCAGCACCTGCGAGCCGCCGGTGTTCCGGTAAGAATATGAGTTGTCGGTTGTCAGTTGCGGGTTGCTAGTAAAATCAGCCTGAACGAACTGACAACCGACAACCCGCAACTGACAACCCAAATGACTTTTGACTTCGAAAAAATGGGCGGGCTGATTCCGGCCGTGGTGCAGGATGCCGACACCGGGCAGGTGTTGATGCTGGGCTACGTGAACGAGGAGGCGCTGCGCAAAACCGAGCAGGAGGGACGCGTTACCTTTTTCTCGCGCTCCAAGAACCGCCTCTGGACCAAAGGCGAAACCAGCGGCCACTACCTCACGGTGGTCAGCCTGCACCCCGACTGCGACCACGACGCGCTGCTAATCCGCGCCCGGCCCGATGGCCCCACCTGTCACCGCGGCACCGTAAGCTGTTTCGAGCAGGAGCAGCAAGCGGCGTTGCCCACGGCCCCGGTGAGCTTTCTGGCTGAGCTGGAGCGCCTGGTGACCCGCCGTCAGCAAAACCCCGCCGAAGAACCCAATTCGTACACGGTAAAGCTGTTTCAGAAAGGCATGCCCAAGATTGCCCAGAAAGTAGGCGAGGAGGCCGTGGAAACCGTTATCGACGCTGTAGCGGGCAACCGCGACGGGCTGAAGGGCGAGGCGGCCGATTTGCTCTACCACCTGCTGGTGCTGCTGCGGGCGTCGGACCTAGGGATTGAGGACGTGGTGGAGTTATTGCGCCAGCGCCACTCCACCATATCGGCGGGTGTGCGTCGGGAGTAAAGCCTGGGGCGAATTGGCCTCACGCTCAAAAAGCCCCAGCGCCGCGGAGAAACTTCCTCCGCGGCGCTGGGGCTTCTGCTTTGTAAAGAATGCTCAGGCTAAAATCTGTACCCTGCGTGCAGGGCTACAGCCAAGCCTGTCAGGTGGAAAAAGTACTTGGATGTGGATTGCACGTACATCCTTTGGTTGTCGTCCCAGACGTATTTCCGGCGAAAACCCAAAGCCACATCGGGCCCTAGGTTGAAATCAAATGTGAAGCGTTGCCCCAGCTGGCACTGCCGGCCGAAGCGTAAGGTGAGGCTTTGGCCATGGAGAAAGTTGCTGTCAGTTTCTGAACTATGCACATCGCCCAGAAAGCTGGCGCCCCCGGCCGCATACCAGCCTACAAGCGCGGGTTTGGCCGCTTGCAAATACCGGCGGTAAGTAAGCTCAGCTGCAAATTCACGGGTGCGGTAAACGCCACTGAAGCTGGTGCGGTAGGTACGTTGCCAATACACAACGGCACCCTGTAAGCTGGAATGGGCACCGATCTGCCGTTCGTAGCCGGCATAAATGCCCCCGTTCCAGCTGGCTTGAAAGCCCAGTTTGAGGGCTTGTGCTTTGCCCGCAGGCGTGGTTTGAGCCAGCCCGCCGCTTGGTTCGGATTGTGCCCGCGAGACAAGTGGTGAAAGGCCAAAGCAGGCCAATACAGATGCGGTAAAAATGTGTTTCATGAGATGTATTCGAAATGAATACTCTAACGCTTACTTAAGGCTTGCTATATAGCAGCGGCAAAATAAATGCCAGGTGAACCCAGCCTCACAATGTGCGCCTGGTGCATCAAGTATGTGGCTGTGCACGCAATGCAGCCCAATTTCCTGCCTACATTGCAGGCCGTTTTCCTTGCTATGTCCGACAATTCCCGCTACCTCGCCACGCAGTCGTTTACGGTGTTGGTGCCGGTTTTCAACGAAGAAGAAAGCCTGCAGCAGTTTGTGGTTGAGATGAACAAGTTTCTGGAGGTAACTCCGGTTGCTACTACCGTGCTCTTCGTCAACGACGGCTCTACCGACGGTTCCTTGGCCCTGATGCGCAAGATCTGCCGCCAGGATACCCGCTACGAGTTCGTGTCGCTGGCGCAGAACCGCGGGCTGAGCACGGCTATTAAAGCGGGAATCGACCACGCCCGGGGTACCTTGGTCGGCTACATCGACTCCGATATTCAGACCACGCCCATGGACTTCCTGGAGTTGCTGAAGTTCTTTCCGGAGTACGACATGGTTACCGGCATTCGGGCCAAGCGCCAGGATTCGCCGGTGAAGCTGTTGTCGTCGAAAATCGCCAACAATTTCCGCCGCCTGATGATTAACGATGGGATTGTGGATACGGGCTGCCCGCTGAAAATCCTGAAGACGGAGTACGCCCGGCGCCTGCCGCTGTTCCATGGCATGCACCGTTTTCTGGGTGCCTTGGTGCAATTGCAGGGCGGCAAGGTAAAGCAGCTGCCCGTAAGGCACTTTCCGCGCTTTGCCGGCACGGCCAAGTACAACCTCTGGAACCGCCTCTGGAAACCTCTGGTGGATACCTTCGGCTACCGCTGGATTCGCTCGCGCTGGAAGAACTACGAAATCGGGGAGAAGCACCACCACGCCGCCTAGGTGGCACCTGCTGGTATGAAGACCGAGACTGTTGCTTTGCTAATTGGTCTTGCCTCGCAGCTGCTGTTCTCGAGCCGCATTGTGGTGCAATGGGTACAGAGCGAGCGGGCCAAGCGCGTGCTCGTGCCCAGCGTGTTCTGGCAAATCAGCCTGGTGTCTTCGTTTCTGATGATTATCTACGGCATGCTGCGCCACGACCCGATTATTCTGGGCGCTCAGGTCATCAGCTACGCCATTTATATCCGCAACCTGCAGCTGCTGGGCGAGTGGGGCAAGCTCAACCCGGTGTTTCGGTTTGCGGCTTACGCGTTTCCGCTGGCAGCCCTGGGGTGGTTTGTGGCCGGCACGCCGCATTTCAGCCTGCAGGCCATGCTGTCCTCGCGCATACCCGGTGGCTGGCTGCTGCTGGGTGCGGTGGGGCAAACGGTGTTTCTGCTGCGCTTTGTGTACCAGTGGCTGTACTCGGAGCGCAAGGGCGAGTCGGTGCTGCCCTTGGGCTTCTGGCTCGTCAGTTTCGTGGGCTCCGTGATGATCCTGGTTTACGCGGCCTTGCGCCACGATGCGGTGCTGATTCTGGGCAACGTGTTCGGCACGGTGGTGTATGCCCGCAACATTGTGCTGCTGCGCCGCGAGCAAAACCACCTGGGCCCGCCAGCAGCCGACAAACTTACTGCCCTGGAGGAGCGTCCCAAGGCTCAGGCCAGCTAACGGCACCTAGGAGGGCGAGGCGCTAGACCGGGGCGGCTACGTGCGCGGCATTCAGCCACCGCACAAACTCGCGCAGGCCGGCCTCGAGCGAGGTAGCCGGGTTGTAGCCCAGCAGCTGTTGGGCTTTGCTGATGTCGGCATACGTTACCTCTACGTCTCCGGCCTGCATGGGCTGAAAGCGCAGCTGGGGAACTGCGCCAACGGCTTTGCCCACGGCGGCAATGAGTTCAAGCAGGGGCACGGGTCGGTTGTTGCCCAGGTTCACGGTTTCGTACACTTGGGTGTGCGCCAGCAGGTAATTTACGCCGCGCACAATGCCGTCCACGGTATCGGCCACGTAGGTGTAGTCGCGCGCCGTGCTGCCATCCCCAAACACCGGAATGGGCTGTCCGGCGCGCAGCAGCCGCACGAACTTATGAATGGCCAGATCGGGGCGTTGGCGCGGGCCGTATACCGTGAAAAAGCGCGCGTTCAGCACGCTCAGCTGGTAGAGGTGGTGGTAGGTGTAGGTTAGTTGCTCGCCGGCCAGCTTGGAGGCCGCGTACGGCGAAATGCACGAAGCCAGCAGCGGCTCATCCTCCTGAAACGGCCGGCGGGGCGTATTGCCGTAAACTGACGACGAAGAGGCGAACAGCAGGCGGGGGATACCGCGCAGGCGCATCCACTCCAGCAGGTGGGTGGTGCCCACCACGTTGTTGTCCAGGTAGGCCACCGGCTCCTGCACCGACGGGCCCACGCCGGCTTTGGCAGCCAGGTGCACCACCACGGCCGGCGCCTCCTCGGCAAAAGCTGCGTCGAGTGCCGCCGCGCCTTGCCTCAAGTCCAGTTCCGCAAACACAAAGTTCGGGTGCGCCAGCAGGCTGCTCAGGTTTTGCTGCTTAATGGCTCGCGGGTAAAACGCGTCGAAGTTATCGAGCCCACACACCCGAAAACCGTCGTTCAGCAGCCGTTCGCAGAGGTGAGAGCCAATAAAGCCTGCGCAGCCAGTAACCAGAACCGTGGGCATGTGTTTAGAAGCAGGAAGGGTGTGCATGAAGGCGGCAAAGGTATAATAAAAGCTATGCTGCAATGGCGCCGCGCGGCGTAGCTTTTACGCCCGGACTACGTATCAGGCGCAGGCGGTAAAGATCTATGGGCAACACTTTGTTTACAGCGGCGGGCTGGCCCCGGCGCTGGGTGCGGTGGGTGGTGTTGGGGTTGGTACTGGGCTGTGGGTTGTTTGTGGAGCTGGGCGTGCCCGAAATCGGCCTCATGGAAGCCCGGAATTTCGTGGCCGCGCGCGAGATTCATGCCGGTGGTTCGTGGCTGCTGCCCACCCTCAACGGCGAGCTGCGCCTGGCCAAGCCGCCGTTGCCTACCTGGTTGGTTGCCGGGGTGATGCACCTTACCGGCAACACCACCGACCTAGGGCTGCTGCGTTTGCCATCGGCCGTCGGCGCCTGCCTGCTGGTGTTGTTCTTCTGGAAGCTGGCGCGTCAGCTCACCCCGCCCACCGACGAAGGCCGTACCGCCTGGCTGGCCGCGCTGGTATTGGCCAGCTCGTTGCTCCTGCTTACCGTAGGCCGCGACGGCAACGGTTGGGATGTCTATTGCTATTGCTTTGCTACCGGAGCCCTTGCGGCCCTTATGCGCGCCTTGCAGTTCCCCGGGCAGGGGTGGGGATGGTTTTCCCTGGCCGGCATACTGTTGGGCCTGTCGACTTTAAGCAAAGGGCCGGTAGCCTTGTATGGCATGGTACTGCCTTTCGGGCTGGCCTACGTCTGGAAATTCGATTGTGCATCCGTGCGTGGTCACCGTTGGCCGTTGCTGTTTATGGTGGGGCTGGCGCTGGGAGTTGCCGCCGCCTGGCCGCTGTACGTGTACCTGAACCATACGTCGGAGGCTACGCAGGTGGCGCAGGCTGAAAGCGCCTCCTGGGCCAACCGCCACGTGCAGCCGCTGTGGTACTACCTTAATTTCCCGGTCTTCATGGGGGTATGGGCGCTGGCTGCCCTAGGTGCTTTGGTGTGGCCTTATGCCCGCAAGCGTTGCCAGGCCTACGTGCCGTACGGCTTTGCGCTGGCCTGGGCCTCGCTTACCATTCTGCTGCTCTCGCTCGTACCCGAAAAGAAAGAACGCTATCTGCTGCCCGTGCTGCCACCGCTGGCCTTGCTGGTCGCCGGATTGCTGCGCTATTGGCTTGCTACCGCCCCGCAGCAGCTTCAGCGTACCGACCGGTGGTTGCTGCGTTTCTGGCTGATTGTGCTGGGCTTGGCCGCCCTGGCTACGCCCGTGGCGTTGGGGTGGGCCAGGCTGCCTTCGTTTAGCTTGATGTCGCTTCGTTTCTGGCTTATGGTGGGGGTGTGTCTGCTGCTCATTGTTGGGCTTCTGGCTTTCTTCACCCAACGGGGGGCCGCTGCGGCAGTGGTAGGGAGTAGCCTGGTTGTGGTAACCACTACAGCCCTGCTGATGCCGGCTTATTCCGAGTGGCGCCGGCGCCGCGACGATGCCGGCCTTCGGTCGCAAGCTCAGGTAGTAGCCGCGCACCGGGAGCTCCGCGAACTGCCCGTATACAGCCTCAGCCCCATGCAAGTTAAGTGGGTTTGGGCTGCGGGTAGGGGCGTTCCATTAATCCCCGCAGCCGATGGACCCGCGCCGTTCCGGCATTTGCCCGTTGTTGTATATGCCGCTCAGCGGGGAGAAGCAGCCATACCCAAGACATGGCGAAACCAGCTGCAAGTTGTATCCCTCGACAGCTTCAACCTCGGCCACCACCACGCCGATGGGAAGTGGTACGTGGCTTTGTTGAAAAAGCGTTGAGCTCTGTACCGCTTAACATAATACTTTTCCCGGAGTGAAACGAAGGGCCAGGAGCAGTAGGGTAGTAGCTGCTTCCGGCCCTTCAACTTCTTTATTCCGAATACTACTTCAGGTGTTTGCGGATCTTCTCCAGCAATGCGTGTACGATGGCCAGATCAGCTTCGTCCTGCACCGAGAGCTGGCTATCCAGCCCGGGCCCGGTAATACGGATAGCATAAGAGTTGGCCGGAGCTTCTGCTACCGGAGTATCGGTTGTGGGTATATGATCTGCCTGAGCTGATACTGGAGCTGCCGTTGATGCCTTAAAACCTGTTGGGGCTTGTGGCACTGCCGTATGAACTACCGCTTCGGGTTGGGCTGGGGTTTGAGTATATAGTAGGTGAGGTGGCGCAGCGACTGCTGGAGCGGCCGGCACAAGCGGTACGCTTGCCGGCACCTGCACAACCGGTATGACTGGCGCAGCCGGCGTTGCTACCGCGGAATTCAGCCCAAACAAACTCGAAACGGCATCGGCAGCGTTTGCTGTTGGGTTTGAACTTGCAGCGGCGTTGTTCCCGTTGGTTCCGCCCGGTATGTTATCCTGGTCGGGGCGAAACAAGTTAAGGTTCATCTCGGGGCTGGCTATATCCCGGCGAGGTACGGCCTGAGCCATCTGATCTATATCCGCAATAACATTGCGTTCATCCAGCACGCCCACCATTCGTGCGCCTTCCACGAAGGCCCGCGCTACGTTCTGGGCATTGATTTCCTCGACTCCGAATTCTCTCACCAGCATTACGTCGAACATATGAACCGGCAGCTCGCGGTTACGAAACTTGCGGCATATGTGCGAGAAGAGCGGCGGATGTAAGAAGGCTTCTCTATGAAAGATTTTCTCTTCCTGCTTATCGTAGGCGTGCTTTATTCTCCTGAACAGATTCGTGGTGGTCAGCATCTCTCGCTTGCTAGTGAGCAAGCCAAACTTAACCGCAGAACCCAGGATAGCCTTAAAGCTTCCACTGACCTTACGGTTGAGTTTACGAGCACAGGCATCAATCGAGCACTTACCACCAGTGTCATCAACGACTTCCGAAGCCTCCCAGGCTGAGAGGTATGTGGTACGAGGGTAATCAATCGTTTTAGGCATATAAAAAAGCTGAGCACAAGGATAAATTAATAATAGCAGTAAAAAGCACATAAAGTATAAGAAAGTATATGCTGTTTTAAACTTTTTTTGCTATTATTTACTAACATAAGAGTGATTAACTTGAGTTCGGAGATACACAGTAAATAAAATCTATCTAACATAAAGGGGCGGAAATTGAGTAGGGAGGACGATAACACCTCATAGAACAGGGTAGGAAGGCTCTAAATCACCTCGGTTTGTGGGTTTGACATAGGAACCGCTTCACATTTAACGTTGCTTAAATCGCCTGTATGAAGGCAAGGCAGCAATAGGTGGCGAAGGCATCGACAGCAAGCAATTTCCATCCTTTAATAAGCGCTAAACACACCTGTAATCCGGGTGAACGTACACAACATCAACGCAATCCAGTATTGATTACAGAAGAAGGTGAAAGGGTGGCAATGCGAACGGAAGAATTGCCACATAGCATCTAACCTGAACCTGACAAAAAGAGTCTGTATCAAACTCAGACCAGAGCAAACCATGAGTTAACCGAAAGGGCTAGGCCGAAGCATGAGCATACAGCCGAGGACACTTAAACAAGTTGTGTGAACATGCTAAACTCAAAGCACAGCTCAGAACGAGACTGGAAATAGCACTGACCAAACCAACAGCACCATGCATAAGGTTACAACTCGTAAACGGAATGGCTCACCCTGCCACCAAATCCAAATACTATTATGTGTTATAATTTATATTATGTTAAGTAACAATGTAAAAAAGCAGCCCAATCTAACGACTGGGCTGCTGCGGACCTAGGCCCTACTATTTCATGAGCTTCTCAGCATCAGCTTTGCGGCCAACGCTGGTGTAAGCCTTCTGCAAGGCGTTACGTACGCCAGCTTCGTTCGGGTTAAGTTGCATCGCGGTTTCGAAGTACGGAATAGCCTGCTCCATAAACTTCTTTCCGTTCGCTTCCATCGGCTTGCCTTTGGCCTGATAAGTCTTCAGGTCCATCTTGTTCACCGTCTTAAAGATGTCAGCGCCTTTGTTGAAGTAGTAAACGCCGATGTTGAACTGCGAGTCGAAGTTCTTCGGATCCAGTTCAATGGCTTTCTTGTGGGCGGCCAGTGCTTGCTCGGGCTGCTTGTTCTGCTCATACACCGAACCCAGCACCGAGTACAGGTTCGAGTTGTTCGGATCGGCAGCAATAGCTTTCTGGATTTTCTCGATGGCCTGCGGACCACGGCCTGAGCTCAGCGCAATGTTCAGGTCTTCGAGCAGAAACTGCTTGTTGTTCGGGTAAGCTGCCAGCGCTTGCTGAATCACCTTGTTGGCTTCGGCTTCGTTCTTTTCCTGGCGGGCAATCTGCAACAAGCGGCCGTACATCTGCGGCGACTTGTAGTTGATAGCCATCAGCTTGCTGTAGTTCTCCTTGGCCTGCCCTAGGTCTTGCTTGGCTTCGGCGGCGTAGGCAGCATACAGCAGCGCCGTGGTGTCCTGCGGCTTGATTTGCTGCGCCATGCGGTACGAAGCCAAGGCCTCGTCGTACTTCTGGGCGTTGTAGCTCTCCACGCCGGCGTTCAGGGCCAGGCCGTAAATGTTCTCGAGGCGCTGAACGGCCTGCTTGCCGTAGTCGCTGTCCTTACCTTCCAGCTCAATAGCTTTCTGGTACGACTCGAATGCTACCTTATTGCCTTCGCCGGGCTGCAGCGCTTTGCCGTAAATCGGGCTCTGGGCAATGCCTTCGTAGATTTCGCCACGGGTATACCAGGTTTTGGCTTTGCCCGAGGTTTTCTCGTGGGTAATGGCTTTGTCGATTTCCGTACGCGCCTTATCAAGCGTACCCTGCTTTTGCATCAGGATGGCGTTGGTAACGGCTGAGTTCTGAGCCGAAGCTACCTGGATAGCCAGCGCTGCCAGAACCGTCAGGAGTGTTTTCTTCATAGCAGTTAGGAGAAGAGAGAAAACTGGTGTAAAAAGTAAGTGCAGAAATGGGTTGCCCCAAGGGCCGAGGGTTACTCGGCACCTAGGGTTTCCACGTCGTCGGTTTGCTCAGCGGCCGCCAGGGCTACCGGGCTTCCCTCCTGCTGTTCGAGGCCTTCTTCGGCCACTTCCAGCTCTTTATCTTCGGCGGCAACCTTCGCTACCGACGAAATTTCGTCGCCGTCGTTAATCTTGATCAAACGCACGCCTTGCGTGGCGCGGCCAATCGAACGAACATCAGCCACGCGCAGACGAATGGTGATGCCCGAACGGTTGATGATCATCAGATCGTCGTCGTCGTTCACATCTTTGATGGCAACAAGCGAGCCGGTTTTTTCCGTCACCTTGAGGGTGCTTACCCCTTTGGCGCCGCGGTTGGTGATGCGGTAGTCATCGATGGGGCTGCGCTTGCCGTAGCCGGTTTCCGATACCACCAGCAGTTCCTTGTTCGGGTCGGCCAGGCACACCATGCCCACCACACGGTCGTCGGCGTCTTCGGCAAGGGTGATGCCACGCACGCCGGCCGCCGTACGGCCCATGGGGCGCACGTTGGCCTCGTTGAAGCGCACAGCCCGGCCTTGCTTCGAAGCCAGAATCACTTCGCTGCTACCCGTCGTCAGTTGCACGTCGAGCAGACGGTCGCCCTCGTTGATGGTGATGGCGTTGATGCCGGCAGCGCGCGGACGCGAATACGCTTCGAGCGTGGTTTTCTTCACGGTGCCCTGCTCCGTGCAGAACATCAGGTAGTTGTTCTGGGCGTAGTCGGGGTCGCGCAGGTCGCGCACGTTCAGTACCGAGCGCACGGGGTCGTTGGCCAGCTCCGGAATCAGGTTCTGAATCGGACGGCCTTTGGCCGCTTTGCCGCCCTCGGGCAGCTCGTACGCCTTGATCCAGTACAGACGCCCGCCTTCGGTGAAGAGCAGCAGGAAGTCGTGGGTGGAGGCAACGAACAAATGCTCGGTGAAGTCGGCCTCCTTCGAGGAAGCGCCGCGTGAACCTAGGCCACCACGGCCCTGGGCGCGGTACTCGTCGAGCGAGGTGCGCTTGATGTAGCCTTCGTTCGAAATGGTAATCACCATCGACTCCTCGGCAATCAGCGACTCGAAATCGATGTCGCCGCCGGCGTATTCGATTTCGGTGCGACGCGAATCGCCGTAACGGTCGCGGATGTCGCTTAGCTCCGTACGAATGATGTCGCGCTGCATTTCGGGCGACTCCAGCACGGCCTTCAGGTGGTCGATGAGCTTCATCAACTCCTGGTACTCGTTCACGATCTTGTCGCGCTCGAGGCCGGTGAGGCGCTGCAAGCGCATATCAAGAATAGCACGGGCCTGAATGTCGCTTAGGGCAAACCGCTCGATCAACTGGGCACGGGCAAGCTCCGGGTCGCGCGACGAACGGATCAGGGCAATTACCTCGTCGAGGTGATCCAGCGCAATCAGCAGGCCCTCCAGGATGTGGGCCCGCTTCTGGGCTTCGGCCAGCTCAAACTTAGTGCGGCGGATGATAACCTCGCTGCGGTGCTCCACGAAGTGCACGATGAGGTCGCGCAGGTTCAGCGTCATGGGGCGGCCTTTTACCAGGGCCACGTTGTTTACGCCGAACGTCGATTGCAGCTGGGTGTACTTGAACAGGTTGTTCAGCACTACCTGCGGCACGGCATCGCGCTTCAGGTCGTACACCACGCGCAAACCGTCGCGGTCCGACTCGTCGCGCAAGTCCGAAATGCCCTCGATCTTCTTTTCGTTGATCAGCTCGGCCGTGCGCTGAATCATCGCGGCCTTGTTCACCATGTAGGGAACCTCGGTAACGATGATCTGCTCTTTGCCGGTGGGCGTGGTTTCGAAGTGGGTTTTGGCCCGCATCACGATGCGGCCGCGGCCGGTTTCCAGGGCCTGGCGTACGCCCTCGTACCCATAGATAACACCGCCCGTCGGGAAGTCGGGAGCCTTCACGAACTCCATCAGCTCCTGCACGGTAATCTCCGGGTTGGCCAGGTAAGCCACAATGCCGTCGACTACCTCCGTGAGGTTGTGCGGGGCCATGTTGGTGGCCATGCCCACGGCAATACCCGACGAGCCGTTTACCAGCAGGTTCGGGAATTTGGCGGGCATTACCGAGGGCTCCTCCAGCGAGTCGTCGAAGTTCGCCTGGAAGTCCACGGTGTCCTTGTCCAGGTCGCCGAGCAGCTCGTCGGCCAGGCGCTTCAGGCGGGCTTCGGTGTAACGCATAGCCGCCGGCGAGTCGCCGTCGATGGAGCCGAAGTTGCCCTGGCCATCGACCAGCGGGTAGCGCAACGACCAATCCTGCGCCATGCGCACCATGGTGTCGTACACCGACGAGTCGCCGTGCGGGTGGTACTTACCCAGCACCTCCCCTACGATACGGGCGCTTTTCTTGTACGCCTTGTTGTAGGATACGCCCAGCTCGCTCATGCCGTAGAGCACACGGCGGTGCACGGGCTTCAGGCCGTCGCGCACATCGGGCAAGGCACGCGAGATGATAACGGACATCGAGTAGTCGATGTACGCGCCGCGCATCTCGTCCTCAATGTTGATGGGAATAATCTTTTCGCCTTCAGCCATTAGACAAAACGAAAGGCCACCGCGCCTCTTACTGATGAGGTTGCGGCGCCCGGTTTAAAGTTGGATTTAAGAGGGCAAGATACCGAAAAAAAGCCGTTTTTCCTACCGTAATCACGGTTTTGGCTTGCTGCGGTTGTTGTGCATTTTACCGTCGGGCTGGTTGTGCACTTTGATCTTTTCACCGATCGAAGGGTTCTGTTTTTTGTAGATCGGCTGACCGCGGTACCTAACCTGGTTGTGGTAGTGCACCTTGCGCACGTGGCACGAGGCCATGGGGCATGTGCGGCAGCTGGTGAGCAGGGCAAGCAGTAAAACGCCCGGCAGTAAGCCTAGCCGGATCAAACGAAAGTCCATCTTCATCTTGCGACAAAACAACGCAAAAACGCCCGATTTCGTGCCGCTTAATTGGATATAAACAGGCTTTTTATTCACGTTCCAGGTCGCTTCCCTCCCACTCCCGCAGAAACTGAGCCAGGAACTGCTCCATGAAGGCGTGCCGCTCATCGGCCACGCGGCGGGCCGCGGCGGTGTGCAGCCGTTCGCGCAAATGCAGCAGCTTTTCGTAGAAGTGGTTGATGGTGGGGCCGCCGTTGTTTTTGTACTCGGCAAATGTGCCGTGCTGGATGGGCGGAATGCTCGGGTCGTGCAGGGCCCGGCCTTTGTGGCCGCCGTAGGCAAAAGCCCGCGCCACGCCAATGGCCCCGATGGCATCGAGCCGGTCGGCATCCTGCACGCAGGCGGCCTCGGGGCTACTTACCGGCGTAGCCACGCCGGCGCCCTTAAACGATACCTCCCGGATGATGAGCTCGACGCGGGCAATGAGTTCTTCGGGGGCTCCCTGGCTGCTGAGCCAGCTGCGGGCAGCCCTAGGTCCGGCCTCCTCGTCGCCGCCGTGGAACTTCCAGTCGGCAATGTCGTGCAGCAGGGCGGCCAGCTCCGTTACCAGAGTGTCGGCGCCCTCGGCGCGGGCAAAGGCCCGGGCACCCAGCCATACCCGTCGGATATGCGCCCAGTCGTGGCCGGAGCCCTCGGAGGCAAATTTCTCTTCTACAAACGCGGCGGTGCGCGCGATTAGCTCTTGGGGAGCGGGAGTATGCATGTGCGTGTACGTTGTGGCTACCGGGGCAGCGCTTCTCCCTAGGTGCCATGCCCACGGCCGGGCTCAGGCACCTAGGGAGAAGCCAGGGGTTAGTCGAGGATGGGGTGGCGCTGGAATTCGCGCGTGCGGTCGAAGTAATAGCGCAGGGTTTGGTGCTCGCGCCAGGGCGTGGCACCCAACAGCTCCACCAAGGCCATCATTTTGGGGTTGAAGTCGCCGATCCAGTTCATTACGGTGTGGGTGTAGGGCACGCCGCCGGGCTTTTGGATAATCAGCGACGATGCGTGCACCATGGCGGCCTCCACGCCCTTGCGCTGATGCTCGGGCACTACCCCGAACACCACACCAAACATCGTTTTAACGGTGTTGCGCAGCTGATGGTACTTGAACTGCACTTTCTGCCACCAGCCCAGCTTGCCGTTGAAATGGCGCAGAATTTCGTTGATTTCGGGTAAGCTGATGAAAAAGGAAACGGGTTGCTTATCGAAATAACCAAACCACACCAGCTTCTCGTCGAGGATGTCGAGCATGCTCTTCATGAGCTTTACCGATACCTCCTCCGACATGGGCTTCACCCCGTGCTTTACCCAGGCTTTGTTGTATACCTCCCGGAAATCGGCCGCGTATTTCCGCCAGTCGCGGCGGTGCATGTGCCGGAACGAGTAGCGCGGGTCCTGGGCAATGCGCTCGGCCCGCTTGGCGATGCTGGGGTGCAGCTGCCCTTCTATCGGGCGGAAATAGGTTACCTGCTTGTAAAACGTCTGGAACCCGTAGTTGTGCAGCAGCTGCGCGTAGTACTCGGGGTTGTAGGTAGCGCCGTAAATCGGCGAGCCAAAGTTTTGAGTAAGCAAGCCCCACCACTTATCCCGGTCGCCGAAGTTAATGGGGCCGTCCATTCCTTCGATTCCGCGGGCAGACAGCCAATCGCGGCAGGCATCGAGCAGGGCGTTGGCCGCCGCCTGATCGTCGATGCATTCGAAGAACCCCATTCCGCCCATCCGGCGAAAAATGTCTTGTGTAGCGAACGACTTTGCCGAATCCGGTGCGTCGGCATCCGAGGCACTGGCCTCAGGGGGAAAAGCGGCTTCGCGGTTGATAAAGGCGGCAACGCGGCCAATAGTACGGCCGGCCTCGTTGAGCAACAGCCACCGGGTGCATTCGCCGTTGCGGAACAGCTTGTTTTTGGCGGGGTCGAAAACCGCGTTTACATCCTGATCGAGCGGGCGGATGTAGTTCGGATCGTGGGCGTAGATAACGCGGGGCGGAAACTCCAGGAATTCGCGGGCGTGGGCCGGCGTAGATACTTCAACAAGCTGCATACAGGGGTGCAGAACAATGGTCGGAAGCACGAAGTAACGGAAAACCCGCCGTACGCCCCCTCCGACAACCTGGCCCCCAGGGCACGTGTTGGTGCTATCGAATCTTTGCTTACCTTTACCGCACCAAAACTATTCTTTCGCGCCCTGTCGGCTCCGGCCGATGGGGCGTTGAATTTTTAGGGGGTACTGGCCTGAACCTTGTCCCCTAGGTGCCAACCGCCACGTACAGGAAAGCACACACAAAAAGGCCCGGGCAGTTGCCCGGGCCTTTCCTGTTAAAGCCATTTGTATGGCTGCTTAGCGACGGTCGCGGTCGTCGTCGCCGTCAAACCAATCCGCAATCCGCCCGAAAAACCCCCGGTGCTCCCGGTCGTTGTCCCGATCGTAGCTCTCGTGGTCGCGGTTGCTGCGGTAGCGGCTGTTCTCGTCGTAGCGCGAGTCGATGTAGTCGCTGCCGTAGTTGGAGCGGCCCGAACCCATACCGCCCATGTTTTGGCTGCCGCCGCGGTTGCTCATGCTGCCTCCGCGGTTGTAGTTGTAGTCGTCGTCGCGGTCGTAGCCCATGTTCCGGCCCGAACCACCTTGGTTGCCGTAGCCGCCTTGCATGCCGCTTTCGCTGCCGTAGCGGTTCTGGCTCTGGTTGCGGTAGTCGCCGGAATAATCGCTGCCCGACGAACCGTAGTTCTGCGAGGAGCCGTAGCTGGTAGAGCCATAGTTCGAGCCTCCGCCATACGACGAAGAGCCCCTGCCCCGACGGTCGTCATCGTACCTGCTCGTGCCGCCCATGTTGCTGCCGCCGTAGCCGCCCATGCCGCTCCGGTTGCTCATGCTGCCACGGTTGTAATCGTCGCGGTCATAGTTGCTGCCCATACTGCCACGGCCCATATTTCCTTGGCCGCCTTGCATGCCGCCCTGGTTGCCGTAGCGGCCTTGGTCGTATTGCTGGCTTTGGCCGTAGCCGCCTTGCTGCCCATACGAAGATGACGAGGAGCCCGAGCTGTAGCCGTAGCGGCCGCTTACGCCGCGGGTGTTGTCATCGTCGTCGTGCTGGTTGTAGCGCCCGCTGCCGTACTGGTTCTGGCCTCGCTGCTGCTGGTCGTCGCCAAAGCGGCTGCGGTCCCGATTCTGGTAATCCGAGTTCCGATTGCGGCCGCGGTAGTCGCGCTCCTCATCATCGCGATGCTGATCGTAATTAGCCATGGTGGGAATGTGTTTTGGTTGAACAATCAACTTATTACTGCCCTTACAGCCTGTGAGTTGCGTTAAGCCGCATTTTCGCGGCCGCGTACAACCCTCCGGTTTCGGTGCAGCCCAGCTTCCAAAACGCAAACGCACTGCCGGGCTTGGCCCAAACCTTACTGCCTACTCCGCACCAATAGCCGAGCAACCTAGGGCACAAGCCAACCAACTGGCAAGCACACACAGGCCTTGTGCAGCTACGCGGTTTTTTAGCTAATTATTTGCGGAATATTTTTACGTTTTTTGCTGCTGGCGTTGCCCGCCCCATTCATTTTCGGGCTTCATTCATCTTTGGCCACGCCGGCCCCGTATTACCACTACCACACGCTGATTTGCTGCAGCTTATGCTGAACGACGACGACCTCGACCTGCCCGTAGGACTCACCCTCGAACGTTACATTATGCAGAAGCAAGGCGAATTTCCGGCCGCCACCGGAGAGTTTTCGCAGTTGCTTCGCGACCTGGCCCTGGCTGCCAAGCTCGTGAACCACGAAGTAAACCAGGCCGGCTTGCCCCAACTAAGCATGAACGTTCGGGCCGGCCTGGGCAACCAAACCTCGCAAACCCTCGACGAAACCGCCCACCTGCGCTTTTCGCGGGCGCTAAGCCGCGGCAGCGAGGTATGCGCCGTGCTATCGGCGCAGCATGGCACGTTGCAGAACACCGGCCACAACCTAGGCACCTACGCGGTAGCCCTCGATGCCCTCGACGGCGACACCAACACCGGCGTAGGCATTGGCTTGGGCACGCTGTTCAGCATTTACCGCCGGGTTTCGCCCCTAGGCACTCCGGCTACCCCCCACGATTTTCTGCAAGGCGGCCATAAGCTGGTAGCGGCCGGCTACGTGCTCTACGGCGCCAGCACTGTGCTGGTGTACACCACCGGCCAAGGCGTGGCGGCCTTTACCTTCCAGCCGCTGCTGGGCGAGTTTTACCTCGCGCAGCAGCAGGTAACCATTCCGTCGGAGGGCAATAGCTACTCGTGCAACGAAGGCCTGACCTTTCAATACCCCGAGCCCATTCAGGCGTACCTGACGGATTGCAAACAGCGCAGCTTTAGCAGCCGCTACGTTGGCTCGCCGGTGGCCGACTTCCACCGCACACTCTTCACCGGCGGCGTATACCTCAGCCCACCCACCGAAGCCGCACCCGACGGCACCCTCAGCCTCGTGACGCACTGCTTGCCGCTGGCCTATTTGGTAGTGCAAGCCGGCGGCCTGGCCTCTACCGGCAGCGAGAACGTGCTCGATGTGGTACCCACCGGCCTGCAGCAACCCAGCCCGCTCTACATCGGCTCGCGCAACATGGTGGAGGAGCTGACCAGCAAAATCCTGCAGCCAAGCTCGGCCGACGAAGCCTAGGCGCCCCTAGGTGCCGGCAACTACTGAAATGCAAAAGGGCCACACCCGCAACGGGTGTGGCCCTTTTGTGTAGTGCGACGAGTGCGACGCAGCCGGTTATTCCGGGAAATCGGCCGAGTTGCCCAGCTCGGCCTGGCTTTCGAGCTCCTGCAGCAAGGCCGTAAACTTTTCGCGGGCCCCGCGCACGGCGGCTTTGCCAATGGGCAAATGCAGAGGCGGGTTCGGCTCGCGTACCAGGTCAAACATAATCCGGGCGGCGCGCTGCGGGTCGCCGGGTTGCCTGCCGCTGTACCCCTGAATGCCCTTCAGGTTTTCGCCTACGGTGGGCTGGTAATCGTCGATGGCAGTGGTGACGATGTTGGCCGAGCGGCCGGCCCAATCGGTACGGAAGCCACTGGGCTCGATGTTGGTAACCTTAATGCCCAACAGGCCTACCTGCTGGGCAAGGCTCTCGCCAATGGCTTCGAGGGCAAACTTGCTGGCGTTGTACACGCCCACCCCCGGGAAAGTCTTGAGCCCGCCGATGCTGGTGATGTTGATGACGTGGCCGCTGCGGCGCTGGCGCAGGTGCGGCAACACGGCGCGGAGCACGTGCAAGGGCCCGTACACGTTCACCTCAAACTGGCGCTGCACCTCCGCAGCCGAAATCTCCTCGATGCTGCCCAACGAACCGTAGCCGGCGTTGTTGACCACGACATCGATATGGCCCAGGCCTTCGATTGCACCGGCCACGGCCGCTTTTACTTGCGCTTCGTCGGTAACGTCGCAGATCAGGGCAACGCCGTTGGGGCCAGCTTTCCGGGCAAATGCTTCGGCTTGCTCGGGCTGCCGAAAGGTAGCCGCCACTTTGTCGCCCTGCTGAAGCAGTAATTCGGCCAGGGCGGCGCCAAAGCCCGTGCTAACGCCTGTGATAAACCAATGCTTGGGTGTATTAGCCATTCTGTGCGAAAGAAAAATGAACTGAACAAGTATGCCGCGCGGGCATGTAGCGCTTTCAACTAGCCAGCGGCCGCTTAGGTTTTGCCTTATTGTTGCACGTGGGCGAGCTGGCCAGCCGCCCCTAGGTGCTGATTGTGCTGCACCGGAATATAGCGGGTAAGCTCGGCAGCAGTGGGTAGCTTTGCGGCTTAGCACCTAGGGCGTGGCTGCCGTGGGTGCGCGTCTCCATCGACTGTTCACCTCATGCCCCAGTTGCTCGTCGATAACCTCGCCGTAGAGGTCGTTCGCAAAAACATCCGTACGCTGCGCCTCACCGTGTACGCTCCCGATGGCCGCGTGCGCGTGGCCGTGCCCCTGCGCACGCCCGAAGAGGACATCCGGCAACTCGTAATCGCCCGGGGTTCCTGGATCCGCAAACACCAGGAGCGCTTTCAGCAGCAAACCCGCCCGCTACCGCTGCAATACCAAACCGGCGAGACGCACTACTACCTGGGCCAGCCGCACACGCTGCAGCTCCATTGCACCACCGGCACGCCGCGCGTTGAGCTCGACGGTAGTAAGCTGTGCTTATTCGAGAAGCCCGGCACCACCGCGGCCCAACGCAAGCAGCTGCTTACTGCCTGGTACCGGGCCCGCCTCAAAGAGCAATTGCCGGTGTTGCTGGCCCATTGGCAGCCGATTGTGGGCGTGCAGGTAAAGGAATGGGGCGTGAAGCAGATGAAAACCCGCTGGGGCACCTGCAACATCCGGGCAAAGCGCATCTGGCTGAACCTGGAGCTGATTAAGCACCCGCCGCACTGCCTGGCTTACGTGGTGGTGCACGAGCTGGTGCATTTGCACGAACGCCTGCACAACCAACGTTTCTGGGGGCTGATGGATCGGTTTATGCCCGAATGGCCGCAACACCGCCGCGAGCTAAACCAACACTTCCTGCGCGCTGGCCACACCCCCGACGCCTGCTAAGCACCTAGGGCGCTAGCCCACCAGCTGCGCGTACAGCCGGTCGAGGGCAACGCCGGCATCAGTACACATGCCGGGGTGCACCGCCGACGTTTGGATGATCGTGCTGCGCGTAGCGGTAAGCCAACGAAACCGTTCGGCCACGCCCATTTGCCCAATTGGCCCTCCCTCCTTGCGGCCGCGGCAAATGCGCTCAAACGAGCGCAGCCGCTCGGCCACATCGGCCAGGTCGAGCTCGGCCGCGGCAAAAGCCCGCAGGCGCGCCTCCGGCACCTCGAAGCGGCAGGCTAGAAACCCCTGCGAACGGCAATACACAATCACGCCGACGTTCAAAAACTCTTCGCGCTCTACGCGCGGTACCACGCGCAGCACGGCGTACTCAAACAAGTGCTTGTCGGGCATTCTCGGCTTCCTGAACAAAGGTTTCGGATGCGGCCAGGCGGTTCTCCAGGAACCGCACGTAGGCGCTGCGCTGCTCATCGGGGCTGAGGTCGGGTTCGTTCAGCCAATCATCGGGTACCAGCGCCACAATGGCCCGCAGGCGTTCGGCGGTGAGCAGCCGCCGGCACTCTCCATCTACTGCTGCCAGCTGCGTAGCCTGCGGCAGCAGTACATGATCCTTTATCTGCGGAAAGGAACGGCGCGGTACGTCGGCCCAACCCGGCCCGGTGTGGTGCACGTAAAGGGCCGCTCCGTGGTCGATCAGCCACAGCTCCTTGTGCCACATCAGCATGTTGGTGTTGCGTGCGGTACGGTCAACGTTCAGTGTAAGGCAATCGAGCCACACCACCTGTGAGGCCATTGTTGCGTCGAGCGTGTTTACCAGCGGATCATAGGTGCTGGCGCCGGCCAGAAAGTGCAGCCCTAGGTTCAGCCCCGTGCTAAAGCGCAACAGGTCCTGAATTTCCTCATCCGGCTCGGTGCGACCAAAGGCTTCGTCGAGCTGGCAAAAGACCAGTTCGGGCATACGCAAACCCAGCGCCCGCGCCAGTTCGCCCACAATCAGCTCGGCAATCAGCGCCTTGGTGCCTTGGCCTGCCCCCCGAAATTTCAGCACATACATAAAGCCGTCGTCGGCTTCAACCAGCGCGGGCAGCGAACCGCCTTCGCGCAACGGCGTCACGTAGCGAACCACGTCGACGCTTCGGAGGTGCAAATCTTGGTTGGGCATACAAGGCTCAAATGCAGCGCAAAGGACGTACAATGCGGGGAGTTAAACGCAGCTCGTCGGTATTTAGGTGTCGGCAGCGCCGTAGCCGGGCTTATTCTGGGAGCTTTGGTACGTTCACGGGGTAGTAGCGGCCTACCGTTTATGTCTCCAGAGGCCGTATCATCACAGGTCTGGGAAGTACTAATGGCTGCGTTAGCTTCTTCTCAACGGCTCTTCCGTTTCGGGCACGACCACTGCACTTATAGCGCCTCGGTTTTTCGTCTAAGCTCTGCTCTAAACGAGTCGGATAACGGATACCCCATTGAGGCCAACGTTCCGGGTGAGCCCACCAAGAAAGCCCAAATCCGGTTTACGAGAACCGAACATTGCGCCACAAAAAACGCCCTTGCAAATCCTTCGATTTACAAGGGCGTTTTGAGTAGATGAGCCCCCTGCCGGGGCTCATCACACCACACCGAAGTGCTCGGCAACTATCATTCAATCAACCGCTTAAAAGCAATCAAGCGGCCGACATTTCTCATAGGGTAGCGTCAGGGGTTGCGCCTTCATCCAAATGCCGCCGCACCTCGCCCCGGTCAAAGCCCAGTTGCTCGATGACTTCCCACAGCCGCTCGGTAGTGACATCGGGTGCCGACCGCAGGTAGGTGGAGATGTAGCCGCGCACCCGCCACAGCTCCGTGATGTCAGCGGCATCAACCGGATAAGGCCGCCGATGGGGATTGTCCGAGAACAGCAGCACTTCCTCATCCAACCCGGAGATGCGCTTGCGAATGCGCTTCAGCATCACCGATTCGCTCGTCACCACCACGTACACGTCATCGGGCACCAGCAACCGCCAATTGTCCACGAAGCTGCATACCACAATGTCATTGTGGTTGAGGGTGGGCTCCATCGAGTCGCCGGCCACTTCAAAGGCCCGGAACTTGCCGTGCTCAAAGCGTGGCAGCCGGTATTTGGGCAGGTCCTGCACAAATACCGCTTCGTTGTGCTGCAGCGCGTAGCCCGCCTGGGCGCTGACCGGAACCAGCTCCGTGTTTTCGTCCCCGTCCTTATCCACGGTCACCACCAGCACCCCGCCGCTGTTCACCACGGCCGTGTTGCTGGTCGATACCGACTGGCGTGGCGCGGTTGAGGCCTCCCCGCTGTCCCGCAGCATCGCCCCCTCTCCCAGCATCAGCCACGCCGGCGACACTTGCCGCCACGTGCGCAGAATCTCTACTAATGTGGAATATGAAGGCGCTACCTCCGCCCGCATAATCTTGTACATCTTGCTAGTGCTTGAATATCCCAGCGCTTTGCTGGCGCTGTTGGCATTCAGGCCGAAATGGTCCAACATCTGTTGCAAGCGGCCCACGACCTGCGTAGTCAACTCAGACTCTTTTTCGGCTGGCTCCATATTTTGTGTGCATTAGTGCAACTTACACACTTATGTGTGTGTATATTTGTACGCATACAAGGCGTCGCTTTGTTGCACCAATGTACACACTTAACTGCAATTAAAGTGGAACAACCAGCAAAAGAACCCACATTATTCCAACAAATCCTCCGCAGTCTGCCGCGCAAGAATGGCGTGGTCGAGGAAACCATCCGTAGGCTGGCCCAGAAGGGCATCAGCATTACCACCAGCGGCATTTACCAGTTGCTCAACGGTCGCAGCAGCCGCCCCGAAGTGATAGAGGTGTTTTTGGAAGTAGCTGAGGAAGCAAAGGACCGGCAGCGCCAAATACAGGAGCGGGCCCAAAAACTTATTGCCGACGCCTGATGCAAACCGCCGTCATCCTCAGTGCGGCCGAGTTCCAGAACCTCACCGCGCGCCTCGACAAGCTGGAGCAGGCCGAAGCCGCCCGCGCCAAAGCCACCACCGCCAAGCCCGACCAGGTGCTGACCACTGCCCAGGCCGCTGCCTACATCGGCCTTTCTGGCCCTGCTGCGCGCCCGCCGCGCCGGCCGCCTTCAGGGAGTGCGTCTCAATGAAAAAGATTGGGGCTTCCGCCAGTCCGTGCTCGACGCCTACCCGCGCCGCTACCACCGGGCCACCATGCAAGTAGCCGCCGCATGAGCCAGACCGTCATTTCCCTGTTCGACCACTCCGGCCGCTTCGTGGAGCCCTGGGCCGCCGCCGGCTATACCTGCTACTGCGTGGACGTGCAGCACCCGCCCGGCGAAACCTGGCAAGGCAACGTGTGCCTGGTCGGCGGCGACGTGCGCCGCTTCACTCCCCCGGCCGGCCCGGTGGCCTTCGTGGCCGCCTTCCCGCCGTGTACCGACCTGAGCAATGCCGGCGCCCACCTGTTCCGCGTCAAGGGCCTGCGCGCCCTGGCCGTCGCCCTCGACCTGGTAGGCGCTGCCGCCGACCTCTGCCAGCGACTCGGCGCCCCTTACTTTATCGAGAACCCGCGCGGTCAGCTCCGCCACTACTGGCGCGAGCCCGACCATCAGTTCGACCCCTGCGAGTACGCCGGCTGGCTGCCCGACCCGGAGCCCGAAGCCTACACCAAACGCACTTTCCTGTGGACCGGCCACGGCTTCGTCATGCCCGAAAAGCGCCCGGTCTTTCCCGTCAAAGGCTCGATGGTAGACAAGGTACCCGGCTCGAAGAACCGCGCCAACATCCGCAGCCTTACGCCCCGCGGCTTCTCGGCCGCCGTCTTTCATGCCCACCACCAAACCCCGCAGCCCGCATGAGCACCCAACTTGCCCCCATCGTCGGCCCCGAGGCCGCTACCTCCGTCATCTGCATTCAGAAAGCGAAGCTGAAGAACGGCCTGCTCTACGCCGAGTTCAGCGAGCAGCACGAAGCCGACGCCCCAGCCAGGACCTTCACCATGCAGGGCACCGTGCCGGTTCACGCCGACTTGCAACACTGCTTTGCCTGCCTCGTGCCCCACCTCTGCCTGCTCACCGAGCAGTTGGTTGAATCGTCCGACTACTGGCCCGAAGACGAAGCTGAGGAGCTGCCCGGCCACTTCGCCGGCTACGCCGTCACCGGCTTCAGCATCGGCCGCAACGGCGGCGTGACGCTCATCGGCCAGCGCGAGTTGAAGGGTGGCAAGGTGCTAAACCTGACCAGCCCCTACGTCGCCTACGACGACGAAACCGGCCCCGTCTACGATTACGCCGGCTTGCTGGAAACGGCGATGCTCGAGGCGCTGGCCGAAGTCGAAGCCGCCTTGCGCGGCAAACGCGCCGAGGCTGGCCGCCAGCTCGATTTGTTCAGCAAGTCCACGGGGCAAGAGTTGCTAATCGAGTAGCCCCCATGAAGCACATCGTTTGTTTCTCCGGAGGCCACAGCTCGGCCCTCGTAGCCGTTGCGGTAGTTCGCCGCTTCGGGCCGCACGACGTGGTATTACTGAACCATGACATCCACCCGCACAAAGAAGCCGCCGACATCAAGCGGTTCAAGCTGGAGGTAGCGTCGTTTCTCGGGGTGCCCATTACATACGCCAACCTCGGCGGCATCACCGATGCCCGGCAGCTGCCCGATCAGTTCCAGGTGAGCCTGGCGGCTAAGGCGTTCAAGCAACCCGGCAACGGCAATGCCTTCTGCACCCACGAGCTAAAGACCAAGCCTTTCCACGCCTACCTCGAGCAGCACCACCCGCCGGACCAGGCCGTCATCTACTACGGGTTCGACGACCACGAGCAGGACCGCATCAGCCGGCGCCGCGCCATCCTGGGCTCAATGGGCTACGCCACCTGCTTCCCGTTGGCCGAGTGGCCCGACACGCTGGAAAGTACCACGGAGGTGGGCATCGCCCCGCCCCTGACCTACGGCACTTACAAGCACGGCAACTGCGCAGGCTGCCTAAAGGGTGGCATCCAGCACTGGTACGTTACGTTCTGCCACCGCCCCGACGTGTACGCCCAGGCCGAGGCGGCCGAGCAGCAGTTGGGCTACACCATCAACCGCAGCCGGGCCTACAAGCGCGTGCGCCCGCTCCCGCTGGCCGAGCTGCGCCCGGTTTTCGCCCAGATGCAGGCCGATGGCGTGCCCAATACCGAGCACTACCCCACCGGCAAGTTCTCCTGGGACCTGCGTCGCTACCAGCTGGAAGCGGCCGAAATGCGCCGCCCGTGCGAATGCTCTTTCTGATGAACCGGCCGCGTGAACTACATCCACCATACCCGCACCGCCCACCGGCTGCTGACGTGCCACCCGCATGCAAAGCCGCAGCACGTCAGCTTGTACTGGGCGCTGTTCTTCGCCTGGAACGCCGAGCGGTTTCCCGAGGCCTTCGACCTCGACCACGCCGCCGCTATGCAGGCCGCCCGCATCGGCAACAAGCGCACGTACACCGATACGCTTTACGACCTCGTCGCCTGGGGCTTGCTGACCTACCAGCCCAGTAAATCCAAGTACCAGCCCAGCCGCTGCCGGATGACGGTCTTACCAGTGGCAGAAGTGCCACCAGTAGAAGCCGGCACCAGTGGCACTTCTGCCACCAGTGAACCGGCTCCATCGGGTGCAGAAGTGCCACCTGTAAACACCCCTACCAGGGGCACATCTGCCACGGGTGAACCAGTATCACCCGTGGCAGATGTGCCACAACACTCCTTATTGGATAAAACTGGTGATGTACTAAACACCACTACCTCAAACGGAGGCAGCGGCCTGAAAAAAAGAAGGAACCAGGTTTTCGCGGGCGAAGGACAGTCAGCAGCGGAGGTATTCGAAGACGACCTATCGACCATCGGCGCAGCCGAAGCCCCCAAAAAGAAAGTTGCGCCAAAGAAAAAGGGGGTACAGCAGGCCACCATCCGCCAAGCCGCCGCCCGGGCTGCCACCACCGCCCGCACCGAAAAAGCCCGGCCCCAGCGCCCCGAAGTGCCCTTCGCCGAGTCCGGGCTTGCTCGTTACGAAGACTTCGCCGCCGCCTTCGCCAGCACCGATTACGAGCTGGCCGATTTACGATTCTACCACGCGCAGGTAGCCAACTGGCGCAAGGACGGCGAGCCGCCCCGCCGCCGCGACTGGAAGGCCACCGCCACCAAGTTCATGCTCAACGATGCCCACGACAACCGCCTCAAACTCGCTCCAAACGTCCAGCGCAGCCCCGATGGCAGCCTGCACCAGCAGCCGGCCGGAAGCGGCCCTGCTGGCACTGGCTACGTCAGCAAGTGGGATCGGTGAGCTTGCCCGCACCCCGAGCCCCGATGCCCGCCTCATGTTGGCCGAGGTGTCCACCGGGCTGACCATCGCCCAGGCCCACGCCGCCCCCAAGCTCTACCAGCTACGCCGCCGCCACGGCGAGCAGGTGCTCGTCGCGCTGCTTGTCATCATCCTGCGCGCCTTCATCGACTCGCTGCGCGTGCCCGACAAGCCCGACGCGGCCGACATCCTGGAAATGGCCGATACGCTGGCCCAGACCTACACCCACGACAGCCTGAAGGATATTATCCTGGCCCTGAAGGAAGCCCGCACCAACGGCAGCAAGTTCTACCAGTCGCTCGACCCGGCCCGCATCTACGCCCTCATCCGCGAGTACTTCGATCGAAAGGCCCGCTTTCTCGAAAACCAGCACCTCGACCAGAAAGCCCGCGGCGCCAGCCAGGAACAGCACACCCTCCAGCAGCTGCAGCGGGCCGCCCCGCAGCTCGTGGTAGGCATCGGCCGCCAAATCCCCGACGACCACCCCAACGCCGAGCACCTGCGCCAGCGCCTGAGCCTCATCAACCAAAAGCAGAAGCGCGGCCTGCTTTCAGCCGCCGAAGCCGACCAGCTGCGTGCCGAAACCCAAACCGCCACCCAGCGCCACCCCCGCCCCGACTGGAAGCCCAACGAAGCCGCCCAGCGCGCCATCGACCACCGCCACCGGCAGGATGCCCACCGCTTCGCCCTGCGTCACGGCATCAACCCCAACCATATTTAGCATGTGCGCAAGCGCGCCTCGTCTGTCATGTTGCTCTTGGCTATGGTTCACACCGTTTCATTCTCTTGCCAAAAAGCTCTTTAATGTTTTCGTGGAGAGCCTGCTTCAGAAAGCTTATTACTTACTTTACACCTGGTATGCTTCGTCACCTTCGAGCGAGGCTTAATACCGACTAACTTGACTTACCCATGGCCAGAGGCCTAGCATACGAGCCACAGAACGCGCTCAACGCTATTTGTCCTTATTTCACGATGTTTCCTTTGGAGTACCCGATGCAGGTGCTGCAGAAACATAAGGCAGCAAAATCCAAAGTAGTAGATCCTTTTTGCGGACGGGGCACCACGTTATTTGCGGCCCGTTCCCTACGGCTAGCTTCTGCAGGAGTAGATGCTTCTCCTGTAGCGGTAGCAATTGCCCAAGCTAAGTTATGCCAGGTGTTGCAAGCCCCGATCTTGGATTTGGCTCGTGCGTTCATCGATACAATTATTCCGAAGCACATTCCCGATTCGGCCTTTTTCTACGGGGCGTACCATCCAGAAGTCCTCCGAAAAATCTGTGCTATCCGTGAAGGGCTGCTAACACTCGAACAGCATACAGAAGCCTCCATTATGCTTCGGGCAGCAATGTTAGGTTGCCTACACGGACCTATGAGCAAAAAGCCGGAGAATCAGGCTTACTTCTCTAATCAGATGCCGCGAACCTTCTCGTCGAAACCGGAATACTCCGTTAAGTTTTGGCAACAGAAGCAGTTGACAGCACCCAATTTGGATGTTATAGCCGTTCTGCAGCGCAAGCTGGAGCGTATTCCGTCAAGTCCTCTACCGGCTAGTGTTAGTTTTAATGATGTTTGTTTGGGAGATGCCCGTTCGCCTGACAGCATCGCCAAAGAGGCTCTGGATTTCTCAGTAGTGGTAACCTCGCCGCCCTACTACGGCATGAGGACCTATGTGGAAGATCAGTGGTTACGAAACTGGTTCGTGGGTGGCCCAGACCACGTTGCTTACGGCAATGCCAATCAGCTCCAACACACCGGTAAAGCCGTTTTCGCCGAATCGTTGGGGCAGGTTTGGGCCAACATGGCCCGTTCCACAGCCGATAGCTTACATATGTATGTTCGCTTCGGCATCATTCCATCTGCCAAAACGGATGCCCGGGAGTTGATGCTCAACTCCTTGGAAGCCTCCACCATTCCGTGGCGCGTTGTTTCGGTGCGTAATGCCCAAACAGCCCACTCCGGTAAACGTCAAGCCGCTCAGATGGCCGCTGCTTCAACTGCGGCCGTCGAGTACGATTTTCACTTGGTTCGTCAATAACCTAGATATCCGCCCAGTGCCTTCTTTCCCGCCCGCCAAAATAGGCAAGTCTACCTTGTCTATGTACCTGCGTACAAACTGTGACCGTGAGCTATTCTTTTCGTTATTCAAGTCCAACAGCCACGCAATATTAGAGGCCGCTGGGATTCCGGTGCCACTCAGCGCCCGTCCCAATATTCAGTTGGTAACAGCGGCCGGCGTAGAGTTTGAGGACCACGAGTACAACATGTTGGTCAACATGTTTGGTACTCCAACCGTGCAAGCCAAAAAGAAGGCCGACGGAAAGTTCGATGAGATAGACTTGGTACGCGCATTACGTGCGGTGCCGACTCCGGGCTTGTGCTTGCAGCCTGCCATCGAGCCTGAGGATTTCCGTTCACGACTGCTCGAGCAGAACCTGGGTCTTACCCCAACGCAGGTGCTTCATTTTCCGGCTCTGCAGGGAATGCGACCTGATATTGTGCTGGTACGGCCCAATACCGGTCTGTTATGGGAAGTCATGCCCACAGGCAAACGCCGACGCCTACCCGCCACGGAGCCGCGCCTTGCCTTGAGTGTGGTGGATGTAAAAAACACTGCGGAGGGCAACAAGAGCTACGCCGCTGAAGTGGTGTTGTACAGCATTGTGCTGGCCAACTGGTTAGAGGAAAATGGCTTACAGAACGACTACTTCGTGTCCGACGAGTGCTTTCTATGGACACACCAAGAAAAGCCGGCCCTCGACGCGTTGCTGGCCAGCCATGCTGGCGTTACTACCGAGCAAAAGTTTCAGGTTATCCTAGACACGCTCGAAAAAGTCGAGTTTTCGGTTGTTGCACCCAGTGTCGTCCGCTTCCTAAAGCAGGATGTGCTACGGGTTCTTGATCAGGCTGCGGCGCATGGCTGGACAACAATTGATTACCACGTCTGTGGCTTGTGTAGTAACTGCGACTGGCTTGGTTACGAACGTTGGCTTACCGGGGATGATAAAACCAAGTTGCAAGCACACCCCGACTGGTATTGCAAGCCCGCCGCTTTGTCGTCCGACCACCTGAGCCAATTGCCACAACTCAGTAAAGGCGCCCGTCAGGTGCTCGAAGCCGACGGCACTTGCGACTTGTCGGGATTGTGTGCCATCGACGCCGATGAGCCGGTGTTGCGAGAACATTCCTTTCTCAAACGTGTACGCCGATTTGTGGCCCGGCGGGCCCAGGCTATCAAAACAGGCGTCACCGACACCGACGCTGATGCGGTGTTGGCTGGCCTTGCAAGGTGGATTGACCTGCAAATTTTCATTGTCGTCAACTTCGATGCGGCTGCAGGCTGCCTAACTGGTATTGCCTTTCGGTACGTGCATTTCGTGCAGCAGCCCAATGGCGAATGGCTGGTCACGCACGACCAGTTTGAATCCACTGTTGAAAACAACAACCGGCCGAGTGAATGGCATACGCTGCACTCGTTTCTGGATAAGTTTCAAAAGGTATTCAAGGACGTAAAGCAGGTTCGGGAGAACAATGGAAAAACGGGCGAGGACATAAAGCCCAAAACCCAAATTCATTTTTGGGAACCTCGGCAGTTTGAGGAGTTATGCGCTGCGGTGGGGCGGCACTTACCCATCATTTTAGGCCAGCCCGGGCGGAGCCTGCTTCCGGCCATAGCACGGCTTTTTCCGCCTGATGAGTTACTGCCCCGAGACAGCGCCATCTCGCCCTACATCGTCTTCGTTGGGGAGTTGGCGCAGCGCGTAGTGTTTGGTCCCGAAGCCCATGCATTTACGTTGTGGGCCACCTATGAGGCTTATCACAAGCCCGGCTATGACATGCGGATGGATAACTACTTCCAAGACCCTTTCGGCAACGGTATTCCCCGCGAGCGGATTTATGAGGTCTGGAAGAATCAGGGCACGATTCGCAGCGGCAACGAGCTGAAAACAAAATCCAAAGCCTCTGCCGATTACGCCAGCGCCCTTGCCAAGCAGGTACGGGCCCTGAGTGAAATTACCGACCGGTTGCGCACAGAGTTTCGTCCCCGCTTGCAGGGTGACGCTATCCGCCTTAGCCTCACAAATCCTACTGGGCCCAGGGGTGTAGCCTTTGATTCTAAGGTCTGGATGCAGTGGGCTGAAATTAGCGCTAAAACTGCCCGTCTGGAGCGGGAGGCTGAATTCGTATTGCCTGCTGAAGCGCTAGAAGCCAGCTACAAGGCCTTGGTGCTGATGGATCAGATAGCGCAGCATTCGCCTACTGAATTCCGCTACCGGGTCAGCCCCGATTCCCGCGAAACCAAGCTGGACGACAACGGCGAGTATTTCGTATTGGGTAATGCGCAACGGCCCGGGTTGCCCTTGGAAACACCTTACAGCTTAGGCCTGCCCTTGCCTCCGGCCGACGACCCTGCTCGACGGTTCTATTTTCTCAGTATTGCCCAACTCATCCGGGTGCGTCTGCGCCTAAACCGCGAAACGCTTGAAGCCGGGATTGAGCTATTGCCGCGCAACCCGAACTCAGCCGAGCAGGCGACGATACTGGGCGAGTTGTTGGCTCAACGCAAATTACCGGTAGACGGTCAGCTGTTCCTGATGGACGGGCTGCCCTACAGCCAGGAGGATGAGATATGCGAGATTCTGCGTGCTGTAGGCAATCCAGCTTGCGCCGTGCCCGACCCAGCCGCCAGCGTTACACTCGGTACAACCCCATCCCGTTCCACCGGCACGCCTAGTGCCCTTACCCCGCTGGCTGAAGTCCTCTGGCAGGCCAATGCGCTGGTCACCACTAACCCCCCACGTAGTGCCGCGCAGGCCGCCGCGTTAGCTGCGCGAGCCACACACTACTCCGGTCTGCGCAACGCCAGCTACGCGCTCGACCCCAGCCAGCAGCAGGCCATCGAAGCCGTGGCGCAGCAGCGTCTGTCGTTGGTGTGGGGGCCGCCCGGTACGGGCAAAACGTCTACGCTGGTAGCTTACTTGCTGGCTGTCATCGAAGAAGCTAACCGCAGCCACCGGCCCCGTAACATTCTGCTGACCGGCCCCAACTACCGCGCCGTGGAAGTGCTGGCTCACAAGCTGCTGAAGGAACTGAACCAGCTGCCCGCGTTGCCGGCTGACTTGTTCGTGGTCTACTCGCGCAGCCGGCCCGTTGCCCCTTTGCCCGAGCCAGGCGCCGCGCACCTGACGGCGGCCGCCGTACGCCTGACCGACCCCGCGACTGATCCTGAACTACGGCTGTCCTTCTTCGGACCCGACGTTTCCATTTTCGCCACCAGCGCCCACAACGCCCGCAAGCTGGCCCATGTCCTGACCAACGGCAACGACAGTCTGCCGGAAGCTTTCGACTTACTTATCCTAGACGAAAGCTCCCAGGTACCGCTCGAACTGGCTTTCATGCCCTTGGCCACACTCAAACCAGCCGCAGAGGTACTCATTGCGGGCGACCCGAAGCAAATGCCCCCCATCCACGCGCTCGACCCGCCCGCCGGTGCTGAGCACCTGGTAGGCAGCATTCACAATTACCTGCTCGACCGTTTCAACCTCGCGCAGCAGCCGCTGCTGGTGAATTACCGTTCCTGCGAAGCCATTGTGGACTACGCCCGCACTCTGGGCTACCCGCATGACCTGCGCGCCAGCCAGTCCGACCTGTGCCTGGAGTTGCGTCAGCCTATCAGTGCCATCACGCTACCTGCTTCCCTGTCGGCCAGCACTGACCTGCGCCCGGCCTTGGAGGCGGTGCTTGCGCCCGACCGTGCCGTTACAGCTCTGCTCTACCACGATACGCGCTCCTCGCAGGCCAACCGATCCGAAGCCCAGCAAGCTGCTGCGCTGGCTTATCTGCTGCGCCATGCAGCGGCGGCGCAATTAGCGCCGCAAGCTGCCGGATTCACCTTTACTGAGTTCACCGATGAAGATTTCTTCAAGTACGGCATTGGTGTCGTCACTCCGCACAAAGCCCAACGTGCCTTAGTGCTAGCCCAGCTTCGGCAGCTGTTTCCCGGCGTTGCCTACGAGGTATTACAAGGCGCGGTCGACACCGTAGAACGGTTTCAGGGAGGGGAGAGGCACACGATTATCGTGTCCTATGGGGTTGGTGACGTGGATGTCATCCAAGGCGAGGAAGAGTTTCTGATGCAGATGGAACGTACCAACGTAGCGGTATCCCGTGCTATGGCTAAATGTATTCTCCTCATGCCTTACACTTTGGCTTATCACTTACCGGCCGATAGCAAAGTTTCGCAGAGTGCTGGTGCGCTCAAATCGTACTTGGAGGAGTTCTGTGCCAACCGTCAAGTCTTCACGCTGCCTGCCGGGGGCGAAGTAGAGATCCGCTGGAAGTAATATTAATAATTAAGTGAGCAGCCAAAGATGGAGAAAAAGCACATGGAGCGCCTGTTTTCAGCAGGCCGCTTGGCGCGCTTCTACCATGCCGCCGGTCAGGATGCCTCCGAAGCCGCAGCCTTGTACGCTGGTAATATTCTGCTGTCCGAGAGCTTATACCCCAGCTTAGCGGTGGCTGAAGTGGTACTCCGCAATGCCGTTCACCGGCAGCTCTCGTATCTGTTCCAGACCCCTGATTGGTACCAGGTACTCAGCCAGCGAGAACCCGCTTTGGTGGGGCTGCAGTCCAGTCTTACCAAAGCCGAGGAATACATTTTGGACCGTGGCGAAACGTTGTCTGCCGACAAGGTAGTGGCCGAGCTACCCTTCGGCTTCTGGTCATCTCTGTTCAACGCGGCATACGAGTTGGTGCTGTGGAAACAGCTGCGCTTGGCGTTTCCCCACCTGCCCAAGCAAGACCGTCAACGATCTACCGTATCGGTCGCCATCAACGCTGTGCGCCACCTCCGCAATCGGGTTTACCACAATGAGCCCGTCTGCTGGAAGCTACGCACGCTGGAGCAACAACATGCACAAACCATTCAACTCATTGGCTGGATAGAGCCGCAGGTAGTGGCTTGGTTGCAGCCCTTAGATCGGTTTACTGCAGTGCTGCAGACGGAGCAGCAGCGGCGTGCCAGATACCAGGCTAAACCATCAGGACAAGCGCCACAATAATCAGGGGCGCGAAACCATCTACCCCTAAAAACAGAAAACCCGGCTCCATCACCAGCATAAGACATCTGGGAGAGGGAGTACCGGGACTGTGTACAAATATACGCACGCAGGCCTGGAAGGGTCAAGTATTTGTTGACCTTTTTGGCGGATTCGGCGAATGCAGGCCGTGGAGCCAGGGGCTGAGTTCGGCAAGGAGTAATAGAAGCCATTTGCACAAGGCAATTTAGATGGTCGATACAGGGATAAAGTTATCTGTCTGATGCTACTAATTTTAGCAATAGGCAGTCGTGCAAGCTTTGTAATCGAGCATATTTAGCCGCAACTTGTAGCTTTTACTCCTAAGCCGATCCATTCAAGGTGCTCGGCTTCGCTTGCCTCATCTCCATGCTCCATACCATCGTCCGGCAGAAAAAGTTAAGTCGCAAGGGCAGCCACTGACAACGCACAGCCACCCCCTGACCACTTTATTCCTTATCCAGCCGGGCCAGAATCCGGTCGGCCCACCGGTTGCGCTCCACCTGCTCCTTGTAGGCGTCCGAGAGGTTGCGCGTGCGCTCCTCCACCAGCGCCATGGTCTTGTCGATGTGGCCCAGCCGCTCGGTGAGCTTGAGCACCAGCTGGTTCATCTGCTGGCGCAGGGCCTCGCGCTGCTCCAGGCTTTCGGTGCGCAGCCGCTCGATGTCCAGGCGCACCTCGTCGCGCAGCTTGGCCTCCCGCGCCACCGCCGACACGTGGTACTCGTCCACGCGCAGCGTCAAGGCCTCCGACTTCTGCTCGTTCGTGCGGCAGGTGGCCTTCAGCTCCTCCACCGCCCGCCAGTTCTTCACGAAGTACAGCAGCACGGCCACCGCCCCGCCCACCACCGAGGTGATGACGCCCCAGTTGTCCAGCACCGGGTTAGCCATGGCCCGGCCCTCCTTTCGGCGCCGTGAGCAGCTCGAAGTGCGGCCGGTCCAGCCACCGCTCGTCGTCGCTGCGGCCGTTGCCGTTCCAGTCCCCGCCCCACACCACCCGCGCATCGGCCGCCTTCATCAGCCGGGCAAACTTGGAGAGCAGCAGCCCCGACCACGACACCGACCCGTCGGCCAGCAGAAACGCCACGTCCAGCGCCGGCGTCGGCGGCCCCAGGTTGTGCTTCGATTCCCCGCCGCGCTTGTACGTCACGATGGCGCCCGGCCGCGTGCGCCCCTGGGCGTACAGCTCGTTCTGCCGCTCCACCGAGCGAAAGCACTCCGTCACAATCGGCCGGCCCGCCAGCCGCAACGCCGGGTCCAGCAGCCACCGCCGCAACGCCTCCGCGTAAGCCGCGGCCAGCGTGGGCGCTGCCTGGGCCAATCGTGCGGCTTGGCTGGCTGCCTGTTTCGGCGTCAGCTCCGGCAGCGTTCGTGAGGATGATATGGTCGAATAAGCCATGGTACCGTGTGCCGTTAGGTGTATCTACAAAGGTGTACTGATTTACACTTTTGTGTAATTATACGCAGTCAAACGTAAGAGGTGCCAGTTCCGGGTAATTAGCCATCAAATTGTACTTATCTGAGCGCACCCCTACGGGTCGGGCTGTCCGCCACTCCGCTTCGCTGCGGCCCTGCGGGCAGCCTCCTGCGTCGGCTTGGCTACCATCCCTTGCGCACTCCTGCTGTTGCCGCTGCTGCTGCCGCTGCCAACCGTTCCACGCCGCCAGCCCAGGCCCTGGAAAACGGGCCCCGGCAGTCGGCTACCGCCCCAGCGCCGGCCGCCGGGCCGCGCCCCAAAAAGCGCCGCCCGTCGTCCCGCTCACCGCCCGTCCCACGCTCCGGCCCCGCACCGCTCCCTACCCGCCAGCCCCCAGCACCGGTGCCCGGCCTCCGCTACCGAAGCCTCCGCCCGGCCCGCTTCCCTGCGCCCTCCGCCCACGCTGCGCTCCGCTCATTCGTCGCTCCACTACGCTGCGCTCCTCGTTCGCTACGCTTGCAGGGCTCCGGTTGCTGCGGTCAGCCAGCCTCCCCCTGCCCGCCACCCGATGCCGCCGAAGCTGCCGACCGCCCCACGCTCCGGCCCGCTGCCTTTTCAGCCCGCCAACCGCCGCCCGCAGCCAGCCTCCGCTACCACAGCCCCCACCCCGGCCCGCCTCCCCTTAGTCGGCCAGCCTCTGCCCACCCCCAGCCGACACCACGCTGCACAAGTCGCTGCCCGACGCTCCCACCCAAACGCTCTGCCCGACGCAGCTACCCAGACGCTCCGCCCACCGCACGGCTCTGCCCGCCCATTGCTTCGCGGCGGCCAGGCCCTTCCCACCAGCCCCTGACGGCCCATACGTCAGCCCACCGCACGGCCACCCGCCGCCAACGCTTCGCGGCAGCGGCCGGCCTTTGCCCACGCACGCAGCGGCAGCAACAGCGACTCAGAGCGGCTAAAGCGGCTGAAGGCGGCAACGGCAGCTCAGGATAGCTTGAAGCAGCTTATCAGGCAGCGGGAGTCACTACCCCTCAACAAGCCTTGCCCAACGCATAGCGTGTAGTCCGGCGGCACCACGGGCGGCACTTCGTTGAACCGTCCGCGAGCCGCCTTGCAGCCTCCGCGTTGCTCTGGCTCACCTCGGACTCCGCAGCCAGCTCTGCAGCATCCGCAACGGCAGCGGCCGGGCGCAGCAACAGCGGCAGCTGGCTGCTACGCCTCACAAGGTGCGCTTCGCGCCGGTCTGCCGGGGCCCCTCATGGCCCGGCCCCCAGACCCCCAGGCCGTGGTATTTAGGTGTTGTGGTCGGCCCGGCACTGCCACGGCGTCCGTAGGGGCCGCCAGCCTGTCCCAGGTTGCACGTTCCGGGGCTGGCCGTTGTGCTGCAGGGTCGGCGTAGTGCCTGCAGTAGCGGGGCTGCCGGGGGCCTTTAGCGGGGCAGGCCGCGTCGCGGCCTGCCGGGCCTTACAGCCCCAGGCCACCGGCCACTGGGCCCGCGCTGGGCGCGGGCGCCACTAACCACTCGCAGGGGCGGCCCTGCCGCACAGCGGCGCGGGCGGCGCTCAGCGTACCCCGGCTCTGCCCGTCCCAGCAAACCAGCACCAGTCCCGCACGGCGCACTATTTCAGCGTTGCGCACGTGCGGGGCGCCGGCACCGTGGGCGCGGTAGTCTGGGCGCAGTTCCACCAGGTCCACGCCGCGGGCCCGTGCCCAGGTGGCGGCCAGTGTGTCTATGCCTGCCGAACCGCCGCTCACCAGTTGCCCCAGCTGCCCGGCAGCGTGCAGCTCATTCAGGCGGGCCAGCAAAGCGGGGCACTCAATCAGGCGGCGGCTGCCCACCACGGCTACGGTATACACACTTTGTACTTTTATCATAATTCAATATACGCAGATATACACACTTATGCGCGTGCTTGAATGAAATTTTTATGTATATATGTGTACCATATGTGTACCATATGTGCCCATATGTGCGTATATTAGTATAGTAGTTCGGCAGAGGCCCGGACGCCCGCGCGCTGGGCAGGCCGCCAGGAGCGCACCACACGGCTAACACCTACAGCCATGCTCACCCCCTTGCAGTTTTCGCAGCTCGTTTCGGCCGCCTGGTCCGGCCCGGCCGTGGCCCATCATGCCACCATCAGCCACTACGTAGGCGCTACAGGCTACCAGGCTACGCAGTATCAGGTCTCCTACCACATTGGCGGGGAGTGCTTTATAGCGCCGTGGCAAGCGCAGGAGTGCCCGTTTCAGGCCGTGGCCGCCGCGGTAGCCGCCGCCGCTGCTGCCGGTATCCCGGTATGCCGCCGTCATGCGCAGCGGGCCATCAGCCGCACCGTGTGGGGCCTCACCGGGGCGCCCGCCATCCGGTCTGGCTTCGCGTGCCGGGCTCGTCGTCACCGCTGCGCTACGCTTCGTCATGCGTAGCGCCGCCACCGCGCCGGCCGCCCCTGTAGCAGGGGCGGCCGTGCAGGGCGCTCCGCTCAGCGTAGCGGCCAGCCGCCTACTGGGGGTGTGCCGCGCCCACCACGGCCGCGCCGTGGGGCTGTCCACGTTGGCGCTCCGCAGCGGGCTGAGCGTGGAGCGTTGCAGCGAGGAGCTGCAGGAGTTGCGCGCCGCCGGCCTCGCCTGCTACACCTGCGCCGCCGCCCCGCTCTGGGCCCCGGCCGCGCCGTGGCAGCCCGCGCTGCGCTTCGCCACCGCTACCCCCTGGGGCGTCGTGTGCAGCGCCCCGCAGCCCGGCCACCCGCACCTTTACCAGCAGCAGGCCGCCGCCGGCTGCTATGCCACCCAGGAGCAGGCCCAGGCCGCCGCCGACCAGCTGAACCACACCGGCGCCCCGCGCCTGCGCACCGCCGACCGCTACGGCGAGCTGCACGAGCCGCAGTACGCGCTGCATCCCTGGGACTTGAAATAAGCGGCCCGCCATGCTCAGCTACGCCCCGCGCCGCCTCAAGGTGGCCCCGCACTTCAAGCGCCTGCATCCCCGCCCAGCCGTCACCTCGTCGCTTCGCCTGCAAGGTGATTGGCTGGAGGCCGCCGGCTTCGCCCCCGGCACCGTCGCCTTGGTCCACGTCGAGGCCGGCCGCCTCATCATCACCCCCGCATCCTAGTTCCAACCAGCCCGCGCCACGCCGGCGCGGGCCCTAACTCCCCCCCTTATGCCCGCAACCTCTACCACGTACCAGCCCCACCTGCTCGACCCGCACAGCGCCGAGCCCCAACCCATCAGCCCCCGCAACGGCCGCAGCTTCCAGCTGGCCGAGCTATACGAATTGCTCGACTGCCGCCTGGTGGATGTGGTGCGCCTCACCGACGAGCTGATCCTCATCATCGACGACGAAGGCAAGTTCCGCACCCCCTGCTACCTCAACCTGCTGGCCACTTACCTCTGGTACCAGCACCAGCCGGAGGCGCGCGGCCAGGACAGCATCGTGGGCCGTGTGATTCTCTGCCACAACAAACACTTCCGCTAACGGCCAACGGGGGCCGGGCCGGTAACCGGCCCCCATTTATTCATTTATAACAAGCGCTTAACCAAATGGAAAATAAACCTAACAAACAGACTGTTACAGCCACTGTTGCTGCTCCAGCCGCTTCAGCAGCTACCCTCCAGGCGCCCAGCCGCGCCTACCTCACGGCCACCGTTGACGAGGACACGGGCAAAGTCACCGAAACCAGCCGCTTCCGCTACCTGCCCGGCCACCCCCGGCAAATCCCCGCCGACCTCAAAGCCGGGGTGTTCAACGTCGGCGGTGAAAAGGTGCTCGGCAAGACGCTCAGCTTCATCCCCATGGCCCTGCGCATCTTCTCCGACAACATCCTGAACATGGGCCGCAAGGTCTGGGCCGAGCTGTTTTTTGTTGACGAAACCGACGCCGTGTGCGCCGTGCTGTTCCACGGCTACAGCGTCGAGAACCTGCAGAAGCTCAACGCCAGCCTGTTCTACGACGACCTGAAGCTGACCGACGTGGTGCTGACGGCCACGCCCACCAAAAAGCAGACGGAGAAGGACGGCAAGCCCGCCACATACTACATCGTGGAGTTCAGCTACTCCCCTGCCGACCCGGCCGAGGTGCGGGCCCGCCAGGAGTTTGCCCAGGATTTCGACCTGTACCGGGAAGAAACCCTGACCGGCACCGAGGAACGGCGCATCACAGAGGGCTACCGCCTGCCCGCCGGCTACCACGCCGAGCAGCAGCCCGCCCAGCTCGCAGCCGTGCCTACCACCGCCGAAACCGAATAGCCACCGGGCCCCGGCCGCAGAGTCGGGGCCGCTTATTCTCCTCCCGCCATGTTTACCAACGTACAAGCACACCCCAACCTGACCCAGCTGCAGCACCGCTCCCTCCCCTTCGTCAGCAACACCGACCTGAGCCGCCTCAAAGATGAGCTGCTGGGGCAGGTCCGCACCCCCAACCCCCAGGCGCTGACGTTCGGCGTCGCGTTTCACGAGGCCGTGCTGGAACCTGAGCGCTATGCCGCTCCTGCCCTGCCCCCGGCCCAGGTAAAGCTGCTGCAGCAGCTGGCCGCCGCCGTGCGCCGCCAACGCTACTGCCGCGACCTGCTGTACCGGGGCACCGCCGAGCTGACGCACACCGCCGTGCACGAGGAAACCGGCCTGACCGTGAAGCTGCGCCCCGACCTGCTGCTGACCACGCCGGTGCTGGGCCGCAAGGTGCTCGTGGACTTCAAAACCACCAGCTGCAGCGACTACGCCCACTTCGTCGCCACCGTCGAGCAGTACGACTACGACCGCCAGGCCGCGTTCTACTCCGACGTGCTGGGTGCTGACCGCTTCGTCATCATCGGCGTGCAGAAGAAAGTCCCGCACGACATCTGGGTGGTGGAGCTGTCGGCCGACGCCGCCACAATGGCGCAGGGCCGCAAGAAGTACCGCCGCCTGCTGCGCGCCTACGCCGAGCGCAGCGAGCAAACAGCATTCGTAACGGATGCGGCGGCATGAACCACAACGGCCGGTCCCACTGAGGAGACCGGCCGTTTTCGTTTATTGTAAAATGACTTGCCCTGTGTGTTAGATGGCCGGTATGAGATGGTTGTTTCTGACCAAGCGCGGGGTGCCGCTGCTACTGCAGGCTGTCCAGGTGATGCAGTGCAAAGCCCCGCCCTCCTGCGCTACCGCCTCGATTCTGATGCCCAGCACGCGCCGCCCATGAAAGGCTTGCTCATAAACGCGCAGCGCCAGCTCATCTTCGCGCTGCCCGAACTGGGGCACCAACACTACCTCGGGCAGCACCAGCGAGTTTACGTAGTCCCCGGCCGCATCAGTGTACGTGCGGTTGCCGTACGGATTGTAGGGCAGTTCAACACAGCTCAAGCCCGCCAGGGCCAAGGTCTGCCGGAAAGCGTGTACAAACGCCGGAGGTTCCCGCCGATAGGCGCTGACTAACACGGTGTGCTCATCTACCGATTGCACCAACCCGTCGGCGTGGCCGGTGAAGTCGTCCGGGTGTGCCGGCACCACGAGCAGCTGCTCGACCCCTAAAACAACTTGTAGTTTTTGCCGCAGTTCATCGCGTTTCAGCCCCGGGTTTTCACTGTATACCCGATCCGTCACGACGGCAGCTCGGCCTACGAATACCACGTTGCCGCCATCCAGCAGCAGTTCACATTGCTGAGGCTGCAGGCCAAGAGCCGTGCACAGCATATGGGTATCGGGGATGGTCGCCCGTTCCCGCGGAGTTCGGAGATAGGAAGGCGCATACCGGAACTGAACGAGCCCGCCCCTAGGCAGCGGCACGGGCATAAAGTCCCGCACCCAAACGTCCCGCGTGCGTGGAACCAAACGCAGGGAGCAACCGGCAAGCTCCAAGGCGGCTGCTACATCGGCGTACACCTGCGGGTAACGCCTGGGCAGAAGGTCGGAGACAAAGACGGTACTCACGTTGTAGCCGTCCACTTGGCCCGATACCCCAACAAGGCGGCCACATCTTCCGCTTTTACTTGCTTATCGCCCACCAGTTCTTTCAGCAGTTTCTCTTTGCCCTTCAAGCTGCCCAGGTACCCCGAGCCGCTCAAATGCCGGTATTTGCGGGCCGCGAAGTCTTGGGCCACGCAATCATCCTTTCCCACCAACCCCTCGCGGCTGGTACGCCAAACCGGCTCATCTGTAGGCGCCTCGGCAGCCACCAGCTGCCAGCCTTTCCCTTCCGCCACGGCATTGCCCAGTGCCGATACCAACTCGCGCAACACCAGCTGTACACCGCTGACGAAGTAAGCAGGCGCTGCACCGAGCTTCTGCAGCCCGCGCAACAGGATGCCGCCTTCGCTGTGCTCATCGCCGCACGTTAAGTCCAAGCCGCCGGCCATATTGTAAAACCAGGTGCCGGTTTTCCGCTGCTCTGGGCCGCCGTGAACGTAAGGATCTGCGTGCCCGGATTCGCGCCGGTAATAAAACTCGAGGTCTGTGATGCGGTAGTGCTGCTCGCCGGCGCGCAGGGTGATGCGGTTCAGCACCAGATAGGAAATTGCGTCCATCATCCGCGGCAGGTGCTCGGCATTCGTCCGCGGCAACTCCTTCAGGCACTGCATCAGCAGCGCACTTGGTGGCGACTCCCGCAGTTCCCCTTGGTGCAGCCAGTCTGAAAACTCCTGCGCGAAGGGTACACCCATCGACACCAGCCGCTCCGTATTGCGCCATTGCTCCGACAAGCCGCGTTTGTTGAGGTAATATAACGCCTCCCCATGGTTGCGGGCTGCCTCGTACACCCGTTCAAATTCATCCCAGGTAAGGCCACTACCTAACCAATGAGCGTTCCAGAAGTAGTGCATGTACCGGCCGCGCGGTACCGCCACTCCCTCGAATGCGTCTGACGAAAACATTCCACGCTGTCTGGCTTCTTCTAAATGAAGCCGGTATTCAGCTATTCTACTCATGGGAAAATGGGTATAGTCTGCAGGCAAGAAGCTGCCTATACTCCAGCTGAGCAAGTAGATTGAAAGCTTTTTATCAAAACACTGCTTTGAATATTTATAAATTAATTAATATTTATACAATTACTAGTGCAGCAACGCTTGAGCTGAGTGGTACTCCTACCAATGCGCTTAGCATAAGGTTTTGCTAACCTCCAAACAACCTTATATGCATCATGAAAAAGTTAGGACTCCTCATCATCGCATTAGTTTTCATAAGCGCCATTCGGGTAAATCCGCCTCGCAAAGGAAGCTTTAACCTTCCTACAGCACCCCTCGTTAAAGCCCCCAAAGATTTCGTCTCTAATCAGCTGTATACATACACTGACACCACGGGCAAGGTCTGGACTGCCCCAGTTCAAACTATTACTGATGGAGCGTCCATCCCCAAGCCCGCTTTGGCAATCATTGGAGATAGATACGATGACCCTTACGTAGGGGCCGCTTTAGTCCATGATGCATATTGCAGTTCAGAGAACAATAAAGGCGCATCATTTCATAAAGCGAGCTGGCGCCAGGTTCACCGTATGTTCTATGACGCATGCGTTGCAGGTGGAACCAACCCTGTAAAGGCCAAGATCATGTACGCAGCTGTTTGGCTCTTTGGCCCTCGTTGGGAGTTTCCTACTCCTGGCAGGAGTCCTGCTTCAACAGGTAGCATCAGCAAAGCCAGGATGGAAATCAACGAACTCGATATTTCAAGTGCGCCCGCTACACAGCAAAAGGCGCAATTGAACGAAATAATCGACTACATAAACGACAAAGACCCAGAGCTGGATGTTTTAGATGGTGTCATGGAAGCTTCAGCTTACAGCTTGAAAAGTAATAGAGTGCTAACGCTGCCGGGCGCTGGTACTAAGTAGCGACTGGCGGTTCAGCGGCTTCTGGTACAGCGTCAGCACCGGTGCCGGCTTCTTGTAAAGGTCCGAGAGCCCCTCTGTCTCCTAACAGGTCCCCAGGGCCACCTGCGGAATACCCTGTGCCGCAGCCCCCGAATCCGTGCAACCAAAAAACCGGCCCCTTTCAGGGAGCCGGCTTTTTGTTCCGAGCCCTACGCGGTCGGGCCCTATCCGTCCAGCATCGCCGAGGCACGCCCGACGCCCCCGCTCGGGGCAACCGCCACGAGGCTGATCATATCCCCCGATGAAATCCCGTCGTTTTGTACCTCCAGCAGGCGCAGCGAAACCACCTGCCCCAGGGGCACCCGCGTACTCGTGGCTGCTCCCTGGTCGGGGGTGTTGGACGAGTGGTAGGCGGCATAGACCTCCGCCGTCGTGTCCGCGCCGTTGCTGCTCGTCACCCGGCACGTCAGCTGCATGTACGGGCGCTCCGGCAAAGTCACGAAAGACACGTCGCTGATCGTCAGCGCCGGCGGCGCGGCGGCCGGTGCGGCGCTGGCCGCCAGCGTGGCTCCCGGCAGCTCGAAGCCAGGCGCGGCCGCGGCAACGATGTACGCGCCGTCCGGCTGCAGGTGCGTGAGCGAGTTGAACAGGCTGCCGGGTTTGAACACGGTGTAGGCGTCGCCCCCGGCGTTGAAGCCGTAGACCGCCTGCACGTTGTTTTTCCACGGCGCCGCGGCCAGCGCCAGCGCCGGCCCGCCGTACAGCATGCCCGTCAGGGCCTTGTTGATGTTGCTCATCTTGAATGCGTTTGGAATGGAAAGAAAAGGGCCAGCCCCGGCTGCGTGCCCAGGCCGGCCCACCAAGTGCCACGAGCAGCTTACAGGTTGACTTTCCCCGGGGCAAAGGCCGAGGTGTAGGCCCCCGTGTTGTCCTCAAACCGGAACGGCTTGCCCGTGTAGCGGTCGAAGTACACCACCCCGGCCACCTGCTGCCCGTTGCGGTACAGGTCCATGCTCACCGGCGCCGCGCCGCCGTCTGCCAGGGCGGTGAAGGCCAGCGTGTCGCCCGCCTGCGCGGCCAGCGTCACACCCGCGGCCGAATTGGCCGTGGCGCTAAGCGTGTTCGTGAACGAGGGCGCCGGCTTCGTCGGCGTGGCATCCAGCACCGGCGGCAGGCCGATCGGCGGCAGCGATTCCCCGAAGAGCAGTTCCGGGGCCAACGCCACCCCGCCATTGCCATTGGGCGTCGGGTTGAACAGCTGCACCTCCTCTCCAGGGGTGCTTTCATTCAGAAGCGTGCCCAGCTGAGGGCCGAAGTCGCCCACGCGCACGCTGTGCGCCAACAGCGTTTCCGTACTCAGGTCCACCCCGTAGAGCTGATTGATGCGGTCCAGCCGGCTCTTGGCGTCCATTGCCCCGCCGATGGCGGTAATCAGCGCCTGCGCATACTTGCGGATGCGGGCGTCGTATTTGGCCCGCAGGCTCAGCGCCTTTCTCGTGCGGGTATCGGCTTGTTTTTGATAGGCAGTGCGTGCCATGGTCCTCAAAGAGTAATGTTGAAAAAATACCACTGAACCGGGCCGCGTAGCGGACCCGGGCTGCTCCGGGGCTCCTCCTAGCTTTCCGGCCGGTGGCTCCCAGGTGCCCGGCAGCGCCGCTATCCGGCCCGGATGCAAAAAGCCGCCCCGGTCCTGAACGGACCGAAGCGGCTTGCTCCGCCGGCCTTAGCCGACCTGCACGGCCGAGGTGGCCGAGGCGTCCGAGCCGTCGGCGCGGTAGGCGAAGGCGTAGGCCACCAGGTCGGCGGGCTGCGCGCCCACAAGCGCGTCGTCCTCCAGCTCCACCGAGCCGTCGGTGCGGGTCACGTCCTCGTCGGCCTGCGTAAGCACGCGGCCGGTCTGCTTGTGCACCAGCACGGCCTTTACCCGGTCGGTGTCCACGGCCGTGTTGCCGTTGGAGTTGTCGGCAAAGCTCACCGTCACCTTGCCGGCCGCCGCGTCCAGCACGGCCGCCACGCCCGAGAGCGGCTCCACCGCGCCGCCCGACAGCACCAGCTTCAGGTAGTCCACCGTGGCCACGTTCTGCGCGTCGGCCTGGGTGTTCACGAAGTTCTGCTGCACGAAGCGGTTGTAGGCCGAGCGGCCGCCCTGGGTTTTCAGGCCCGCCTGCGCGGCGCCGGCGAACTTGCGGAACAGCTCGGCCAGCAGCTTGAAGCGGCTGCGCGTGTTCTGCTGCGCGGGGGTGTTGCTGCCATTGCTGGCGATTTTCTGGCGCAGCTGGTTGTTGCCGGTCCCACCCGAGAAGGTGAGGTTGCCGATGCTGCCTTTGATGTTGCCCAGCGGGCTGTAAATGCGTGCCATCGTTGAAAGGGGTTGAAGGGTGAGAAAGGTTGTTGCTGCTTGTTTGCGCGCATCGCCTACCAGGAGCAGCGTCCCCAGCCGGCTATTTTTTCTTGCTTGTTGTAGGCCCGCCACACGGCCGGCCGGATCGGCGCGGCCGTGCCGCATTTCCACAGGCCCCGGTGCCGGGCCTGGGCCAGCTGCTGCTGGGGCGCTAGGCCGGGCGTTGTGGTGCGCGGATTATAGGCCCAGGCCCAGCCCCGCACCACCGCCACCGAATCCAGCCGTACCCACCCCCGCGCCGAGCGCCACCGGATGTTTACCAGCCCCCGGCCGTACCCGTCCTTGCCTGTGACCATGAGTTGCACCGAGCGGCCCCGCAGCAGCGCGGCCACCGAATCCGCCGCCTGCCGGCCGTAGGGTTGTCCCAGCTCCGGCGCGTCCACCTCTTGCAGCCGCGCCCGAAAACGCCCGGCCGGCAGCTGCACATCGTAGGTGTCTCCATCCAGCACTTGCCGAACCGAGCCCCAAACCCAGCCCGGACGGCTCCCCGCAGCGGGCGCATGCACGGGCGGCAACCCGGCTTTCGGCAATAGGTGCCGCAGCTCAGAGGTGTGCACCGAAGTTTGAGCATGGGCCGCACAGACCCAGGAAATACATATAAGTGTATTTTGAATACGCTTCATGACTCCAAAAATATACATTTTTACACATAAAGCCGATTAATGTTACACTTATATACACCTATGCGTATCAGTACTTCCAACCGCAGCGCCTACATCTACCTTAACTGTCCTCACCCACCCTGCTCCCAGTAACTCTCGACCTCCACTACGCCCTGCTACCCAACCTCATCCGGCACCTAATGCAGTTTCGCAGCCCGCTTACCTTCTCTCAATAGCCCATGGTTTGAAGCCTAGGCTTTGGAACGCGAAACGAAGGGTACACTGGCCCGAGAACCGCTATAAAGAATGCGGCCCGCCGGGTTGGCGAGCCGCATTCTTTATGGGGTTGAATGTGTTAACTCAGGCCGCGGTTTCCACGGCGCAAATCCGGCTGTCCAGAGCCCCGGCATTGTCGGAAGCAGAGCCCTGACCTTCCCAGATGCGGCGCATGGTCTGGTGCTGGAAGTCCTCGACAATCTTGGCGTAGACCAGCGTGGTCTTGATGTTGGCGTGCCCCATAATCTTCTGCAGCACCTCCACCGGCATTCCGCGCAGCAGGCTTTGCGTGGCAAACGTGTGCCGGGCCGTGTGCATGGTCACCAGCTCGTGCAGCGCCGCCGCCTGCTTGCGCACTTGCCCGCCCGAGATATCCACCAGCTCCACTGCCCGCTGCAACCCGCACAACTGTCCGATGTGCTTCAGGTAGCGGTTCATTACCTGGTTCTGGTACACCGGCAGCAACCGCGCCCCGTTGCCCGTTCGCTCTGGCCCGGCGTACTTATCCAGCAGCGCCGCCGCGGCTGCCGTCAGGTACACGCTCACTTTCGTGCGCGTCTTGGTCTGGGTGAGGCGCAACACCCGACCCGAACCGTCGGGCAGGGCCTCCACGTTGCCGCCGTGCAGCTGCAGCACGTCCGAGTAGCGCAGGCCGGTGTAGCAGCAAAACAAGAACACGTCCCGCACCGGCGCCAGGGTGGTCGGCAGCACCGCCGTTCGCAGCCGCTCCAGCTCCTCCGCCGATAGGTAGACCTTATCCGTATCCTGCCAGCCCACGCGCAGCTTGGCCGGCTCCACGCTCAGCACTTGCCCCCGCTCGTCGCGCAGATAGCCAAAAAGGCGACGTAGGTCCTTTCCCACGGTGTACAGCGAATTGGTGCTTAACTCACGCTCCTCGCGCAGGTAAGCCAGTACATCGTCGTGCGTAGCCAGGTCGTAGCCCGCCACCGTCAGCCGGCGTCCCGACCACGCCTCAAAGTCCCGCAGCCAATTGCCCGTCACCAGGTAGTGCCGCAGCGTGTTCCACATCATCCCCCGGCGCCGCATCACCTCCCGAAATGCCGACAGCTCCTCGACAAGCAGCAGCGGTGCCGGCGCCGCACTGGGCGCGGCAGGGTGCAGCGCCGCCTTCAGGCCGGCTACCGTGGGCACTTCGCCCGACGCCCGTACCCCGCGCCACCATTTCAGCACATCGGCTGCCATTCGCTGCAGCATGTCATTGGCCTCCTCCGCCAGCGGGTAGGAGCGGCGAAACTGTTGCCGGTCTTCGTTCCAGTCCGACGGCTTGCACTTCTCGCCGGTGGAACAAGCCAACCGGGCACCGTCGAAATAAACCATCAGGTATACCGGACACTCTCCGGCCTTGTTTTGCTTCTGCTTCCGCAGCACAAATTGGGTTACCATACAGGTAGCGTGTAGGGTAGCGTCAGCGACGCTCCAAAGTGAAAGTTTCACGCCCAGAAGTGCCGAACCCCCTGAACGCAAAAAGCCCGGAAACCGGCTTTCGCAGCGCGAGAAGCCAATTTCCGGGCACTCCGGTATGGTAAGAGTGAGCCCCCTGCCGGGATCGAACCAGCGACCTACTGATTACAAGTCAGTTGCTCTACCAGCTGAGCTAAGGAGGCGTCAAATGTGGCGCAAACCTAATAGCTTAATGCGAAAGGACCAAACGGAAGATGCAAATTTCCTTTCACCAACCCTTTGCAGCAGCTTCCCGATTGCCGGTTTTTGGGGTCAAACGCAGGTCCGACCTAACGTCCTATTCAAATACAATGAACTACTTACCAGGGAGATTTACGCCTTTTCAGACGCATGTTGAGTAGTTGATGATTGAGAAGAATCTTGCACAAGCTGGGTAAGATTTAAGGGCATTAAGCCGTGGACCACCGCACGAATAGCACCTTGTAGGCTGATGGCCCTGCACCGCATACCGCCATAAACTGCCGCGGCCTAGAAGCTTATAGCAATGCTGGAGGTAATATTGGCGTACAACTGGCGGAGGCTATTGTTTCCGTCCTCAAACAGCGGGGCGGCGCTCCGCAGCACTCGTCCTTCCAGGCGGCACAGCACCATAGCACTCGGAGCGTAATCGCAGTTCACCGATGCACCTGCTAAGCGCACCGATTGCTCAGCCGCCCTAGGTGCCACAGAGCGGATAACCACGCCGCGCGCCGCGCGGTAAAACTCTCCCCGCACGGTAGCACTCCATTTGCTGCTCAAGCGATACCGCAGGAAGGCTGCGCCTGTGTACCATACATCGTATGGTGCGCTACGGCTTAGCTCTCTTTGCTGCCACCCTACATCAAACACCACTGCCAGCGCCAATCGGGGTGTTGCCGCATAACTTACGTAGGCATTATGAAAAATGCGCCGGCGCCGGGTAGAATCCTGCGGTTGTTCGTTGCCGAAAAACGTACTGGAGTTGATGGCTAGCTGCCTGTTTGGCTTCCAGAGTACCTGCGTACCTAGGGCTTTTGCCCGGTTGTTATCCCGCAGATTCTGCCAACCGTTGAGCACCAAAGCCGTGAAGCTGATACGGGTGTTGGGTTCGTAGCAAAGGCGCGCGCCAGCTTCGTAGTAGGGCGAATTCTCGGCCATGAGCGAGCGAGTAAGCGTCCAATTGTCTTTACTGATGGCCGATTCAAACCCAATGTGCGACTGGAAAATCCCTAGGTCGAGCCAGGTTTTCGGCACAGGGCGAAAACCAGCATAGGCTTCGTACACGTGCCGCAAGGACTGGGGTTCGGAGGCGTAATTCGCCTCTACGTATGTCCCAGCGTGTAGCGCCACTGATCCTCGCACCTGCTCATCGGTGTACCTAACCCCAAGAATGGCGTTGTTTAAAGCAAGTTCGTTGCTGCGGCTGTGCGAGTACAAAAAGTACGGCCGTTGGCGGTTCTTGCTTACTGCATCAATACCCCAATACGCATCTGCAAAGCCAAACAAAGCAATTGAACTGCTTTGCGTGGCCGTCGAGTCCATCGTGCCGATGCTGAATTGGTCTTGACCCATCCCTTTGCCTGATAGCACCAATCCCAACAGCAGTAACGTGTTCTTTCTCATGCGCAGTCCCAGTGCCTTACAAAATGATGTTGGGCATCTGGGCTGAATGTACTGCAACATAGGCTAAAAAGGTGTTGTGAATAGGTGCACTGCTGGCTTCATGGCTTATCAGTATTCTGTCACCACGCATAGCACAACTACAATGCGTAAGCACTGCTAAACAAAATAGCCCGCACCAGCATAAGCGGCCCATTTGCGTAGATCGGACACTTTCCGCTTGTGTTAATTCCTTTCCGCAACGATGGCCTGGACGACTGTCGCCACTAGCACCTGAGCTAGCATTGAACCTTGCCCGGACCATTTGTCGCATAAGGCTTGTACCGTAAGAATCACTACCCCGCCATAGGTACTAGCGACTGTTAACCAACCCAGCTTGGTAGGTTAGTAACCCAGTCAGCCAAAACTCATATGGCTTTTAGGGATGGTGTAGGTGGAAACAGAAACGATCCAGCCAGTTGTGAATGGGGTTCACAGGCTCCGTTCCGCATTACGGCTTAGCGCTGTCAACCACTTACCGACTCACAGTAGCAAGCTAGTTCCCTTGCTACCGCTGCCATGTAAACGCCACTTGTACCTGCTCCAAATCGTCAATGCCTTACTGTACGTGTGCCTCACGTGTTACCAGTCCTGCCAAAGGTGTCACCTAACTGTATGTCGGTGTCTTACTCCTGACGTCGCTGGCAACGAGACGGCAAGCGCCCGCACCTCTATAGCAGATTGATGAAGGCTGAACGCGTGCGCGAAGGGCGATGCCAGCCATGCTCTTACTGGACAACCAAAACGTGAAGCAAACCGAGAATTCGACGTGCATGTTGGGGTGAACGGGGGAGCAAGCGGCAGATATTGATTGGCACGCGGCGCACCAGCAAGCTGGGCCGGACACGGCTGCTCGAACGCCATTACTGTGGCCCGCACATGCGTGCGGTGGTCATCCACTTTGCCTGCCACGGCCGCTTTCTTTAGGGGGTACTGGCGCCCAACCTGCTTCACGAACAGGCCAGCTGCCCCTCCTCAGGGTCTGTATTTGTATCCGTAGCCAAACGCAGGGTGGGCAAATTTGTGTTTTGCTTGGTTCAACTGCTGACCGCTGTCAAGATACCTAATAATCCTAAACCTAATGATGCCAAAGCAGGACCACACCCTGTAAGGAATGCTTCGGGCCATATAGGGAACAGAGAAATATAGTTACAGTGATGAAGCAATTAGTGGGCACCGCACGAGTTGAGTACCATGAAGTAGTTAAGAGCCTGACATAGAGGATGGGACGGTAGTTTTTTGATCAGATAGTTCAATTACAGGACCTACATATGGTCAGACTACGCGCACCCTGACAGCCCGCGCAAGCGCTCCGCCTCGGGGTGCAATACACATTCCCCGCAACGCGGACTGCCCCCCGCGGCGGTTCCTGGGGGAGGAACCCGCGGGGGGCAGCGCGAACAGACAAGGGTTGGCGGCGACCGACTCTCCCGCCGGCGAAGGCAGTACCATGGGCGCTCCGGGGCTTAACGACTCTGTTCGGAATGGGAAGAGGTGAACACCCGGGCTAAAGCCACCATTGTCGTGAGCGGACATCCCGGCCCCCCGGTGGGGGCGGCGGGAGCCGTGAACTTGTGACGCACGGCCAGCAAACGCAGAAGGGGAAAACACGAGGCACTGGTTCGGAAGCGTTCGGTTCATTAGTACCGCTCGGCTGGCCGTTTCCGGCTTAAGACCTGCGGCCTATCGACGTGGTGATCTGCCACGGACCTTATACAACGGAATGCTCATCTTCAGGTGAGTTTCGCACTTAGATGCTTTCAGCGCTTATCTCGACCCAGCGTAGCTACCCAGCGCTGCACCTGGCGGCACAACTGGTACACCAGCGGCTGGTCCAACCCGGTCCTCTCGTACTAAGGTCAGGTCCTGTCAACATTCCAACGCCCGCCACAGATAGGGACCGAACTGTCTCACGACGTTCTGAACCCAGCTCGCGTGCCACTTTAATCGGCGAACAGCCGAACCCTTGGGACCTTCTCCAGCCCCAGGACGTGACGAGCCGACATCGAGGTGCCAAACCTCCCCGTCGATATGAGCTCTTGGGGGAGATCAGCCTGTTATCCCCGGCGTACCTTTTATCCTTTGAGCGATGGCCCTTCCATGCGGAACCACCGGATCACTATATCCGTCTTTCGACCCTGCTCGGCGTGTCGGCCTCACAGTCAAGCCCGCTTCTGCTATTGCGCTCTGCATCCGGTTACCAAGCGGATTGAGCGGACCTTTGAAAGCCTCCGATACACTTTTGGAGGCGACCACCCCAGTCAAACTACCCACCAGACACTGTTTCCCCTTCCTGGAGATTAGGCCCCAAGCAACGCAAGGGTGGTATTTCAACGTCGGCTCCCCGAGGGCTGGCGCCCCCGGCTCAACGCCTCCCACCTATGCTACACATGCGGTGCCCAGGGTCAATGTCAAGCTGTAGTAAAGGTGCACGGGGTCTTTCCGTCCCGTGGCGGGTACTCGGCATCTTCACCGAGACTACAATTTCACCGAGCTCACGGCTGAGACAGCGCCCAGATCGTTACACCATTCGTGCAGGTCGGAACTTACCCGACAAGGAATTTCGCTACCTTAGGACCGTTATAGTTACGGCCGCCGTTTACCGGGGCTTCGATTCAGACCGTCGCTTGCGCTAAGTCCCCCTCTTAACCTTCCGGCACCGGGCAGGTGTCAGGCCTTATACTTCCTCTTGCGAGTTCGCAAAGCCATGTGTTTTTGTTAAACAGTCGCCTGGGCCTTTTCACTGCGGCTTCTCCTATTGCTAGGAGGAAGCGTCCCTTCTCCCGAAGTTACAGGACCATTTTGCCGAGTTCCTTGGCCGTGATTCACTCGAGCGCCTCAGGATGCTCTCCTTGACTACCTGTGTCGGTTTGCGGTACGGGTTGTCCAGCGGTAAACGCTTAGCGGGTTTTCTTGGGAGTCTGATTAGGGCAACTATGGCCGCGCCCCGAGGGGCTTGGCCTACTATCACGTTTCGGCAAAACCGGCGTACTTCACTACCGGTCCTATACCTACGCGCTTCAACGGGCACTTCCGTCCGCCCGCGTGCCTTTCACTTCTCCGTCACCGCATCACTCCACTGAACAAGTGCTGGAATATCAACCAGCTGGCCATCGGTCATCGCCTGTCGGCTTAGCCTTAGGTCCCGACTAACCCTGCTCCGATTAGCGTTGAGCAGGAAACCTTAGTCTATCGGCGTGGGGGTTTCGCACCCCCATTATCGTTACTCATGCCTACATTTGCTTTTCCAGCCGCTCCACCACGCCTCCCGGTCGTGGCTTCGCCGCTGCTGGAATGCTCCCCTACCACTCATCCATAGGATGAATCCATCGCTTCGGTACCGGACTTGATGCCCGCGTATTATCGATGCCCTGTCGCTCGACCAGTGAGCTGTTACGCACTCTTTAAATGAATGGCTGCTTCCAAGCCAACATCCTGGCTGTCAAGGCAACTGGACCTCCTTTGTTCAACTTAGCCCGGATTTAGGGACCTTAGCGGATGGTCTGGGTTCTTTCCCTCTCGGCCTGGGACCTTAGCACCCCAGGCCTCACTGCCGTGTATATCACCGTGGCATTCGGAGTTCGTCTGGATTCGGTAGGCTGTGACACCCCCTAGTCCAATCGGTAGCTCTACCTCCAGGTGACTCGACCACGACGCTGTACCTCAATACATTTCGGGGAGTACGAGCTATTTCTCAGTTTGATTGGCCTTTCACCCCTACCCACAGGTCATCCAAATCCTTTTCAACGGAAACTGGTTCGGGCCTCCAGTTGGTGTTACCCAACCTTCACCCTGCCCATGGGTAGATCACAAAGTTTCGCGTCTGCCCCCCCTGACTCTGCGCCCTGTTCAGACTCGCTTTCGCTGCGGCTCCGCGTCTCCAGACGCTTAACCTCGCCAGGGAGGAGCAACTCGTAGGCTCATTATGCAAAAGGCACGCCGTCACTGCACCTAGCAGCTCCGACCGCTTGTAAGCGCACGGTTTCAGGTTCTTTTCACTCCCCTATCCGGGGTTCTTTTCACCTTTCCCTCACGGTACTGGTTCACTATCGGTCTCTCGGGAGTATGTAGCCTTGCCGGATGGTGCCGGCGGATTCAGACGGGGCGTCTCCAACCCCGCCTTACTCAGGATCCCGCTAGGGCCTTTTACAATGTCGTCTACCGGACTCTCACCGTCTCTGGTACAGTTTCCCACCTGTTTCGACTACCGTAAAAAGGTCCCACGCCGCGGTCCTACAACCCCGGGCTGGCCGTAACCAACCCGGTTTGGGCTCGTCCCCGTTCGCTCGCCACTACTGGGGGAATCATTGTTATTTTCTGTTCCTGCGGGTACTTAGATGTTTCAGTTCCCCGCGTTCGCCTCCGTCCTTGCGGATTCGGATACTTGGTCTTCAACCAAGTGGGTTGCCCCATTCGGAAATCTCGGGATCAACCGGTATGTGCCCGTCCCCCAAGCTTATCGCAGCTTATCACGTCCTTCGTCGCCTCCGAGAGCCTAGGCATCCCCCGTGCGCCCTTCGTTACTTCCGTAAGTAACGGTCGTTCCCGAGTAAGCAGGGAACTGTCGTTTGCTCGTGTGATGCCCACCCGATTGCTCGGGCAGGCTTATCTTCTATGTTTGCTAGCCGTTACGTCAAAGAACGTGTACCGGGCCTGTTGCCCGGTGCAGCTGAAAGATGAAAAGACAAAAGGCGTAGCAAGCCAAGGCCAGCTCACGGATCGGATTGCTCCAGAAAGGAGGTGATCCAGCCGCACCTTCCGGTACGGCTACCTTGTTACGACTTAGCCCCAGTTACCTGTTCTACCCTAACCGGCTTCTGTGACGAGCACCGGCTTCAGGTCTACCAGACTTCCATGGCTTGACGGGCGGTGTGTACAAGGCCCGGGAACGTATTCACCGCGTCGTTGCTGATACGCGATTACTAGTGATTCCAGCTTCACGCAGTCGAGTTGCAGACTGCGATCCGAACTGAGAACGGCTTTTCGAGATTGGCTCCGCATCGCTGCGTGGCAACCCGCTGTACCGCCCATTGTAGCACGTGTGTAGCCCTAGGCGTAAGGGCCATGATGACCTGACGTCGTCCCCGCCTTCCTCGCTGCTTGCGCAGGCAGTCTGTCTAGAGTCCCCGCCTTGACGCGCTGGCAACTAAACATAGGGGTTGCGCTCGTTGCGGGACTTAACCCAACACCTCACGGCACGAGCTGACGACGGCCATGCAGCACCTTGCTTTGTGTCCCGAAGGAAAGGCCCATCTCTGGGCCGGTCACGCGCATTCTAGCCTAGGTAAGGTTCCTCGCGTATCATCGAATTAAACCACATGCTCCACCACTTGTGCGGGCCCCCGTCAATTCCTTTGAGTTTCACCGTTGCCGGCGTACTCCCCAGGTGGGATACTTAACGCTTTCGCTAAGCCGCGGACCGTCATATTGCCCACAGCGAGTATCCATCGTTTACGGCGTGGACTACCAGGGTATCTAATCCTGTTTGCTCCCCACGCTTTCGTGCCTCAGCGTCAGTACCAGCCTAGTCAGCTGCCTACGCAATCGGGGTTCTGGATGGTATCTATGCATTTCACCGCTACACCATCCATTCCGCCAACCTCGTCTGGACTCAAGCCCGGCAGTATCCATGGCAGTTCCCTCGTTGAGCGAGGGGCTTTCACCACGGACTTACCGGGCCGCCTACGCACCCTTTAAACCCAATAAATCCGGACAACGCTCGCACCCTCCGTATTACCGCGGCTGCTGGCACGGAGTTAGCCGGTGCTTATTCAACCGGTACCGTCGATTCCCCTCGCAAGGGTTTTTTCTTCCCGGTCAAAAGCCGTTTACAACCCAGAAGGCCTTCATCCGGCACGCGGCATGGCTGGGTCAGCGTTTCCGCCATTGCCCAATATTCCCTACTGCTGCCTCCCGTAGGAGTCTGGCCCGTATCTCAGTGCCAGTGTGGGGGATCGGCCTCTCAGCTCCCCTAGCCATCGTCGCCTTGGTGGGCCCTTACCCCGCCAACTAGCTAATGGCACGCAGGCTCATCTACTTCCGAAATTCTTTAACCCCTGCGCGATGCCGCGCCGTGGTCTTATGCGGTATTAATCCACCTTTCGGCGGGCTATCCCCCAGAAGTAGGCAGATTGCCTACGCGTTACGCACCCGTGCGCCACTCGGGGCATCGCTGCCCCGCGTTCGACTTGCATGTATTAGGCCTGCCGCTAGCGTTCATCCTGAGCCAGGATCAAACTCTCCATTGTAAAAAATCAGTCGCTCCGGCCGAAGCCGAAGCCGTGTCGAGTGCTGATCCGACCCGTGCATGCGAGCGTCCTGCGACGCTTGCTGCGCGCCCTGCCCCAAAGCAGGGCGGTCTTACCTTTTGTCTTTCCAGTCTTTCAAAGAACGCGCGCCAAAAACCTCTCGTTTTTCGCGGTGCGGCTGAGCGTCTCAGCCGGGGCTTTTCTCGTTTGCCGAGCGGCGTTTCCGTTCGGGGTGGCAAAGGTACGAGGCCTTTTTCGTTTCGCAAGCAATTCGAAGATTTTTTTTCGAACCTTCCGTTTCGCCTGCCGTAGCGGCCGCCTCCGGGTGAAGCGGGCTGCAAAGGTAAGCCACTTTTTCGCGGCCGCAAGCCCTTGGCCCAACTTTTTTTTTTAACGAAGCGCGCCGGCCCAAAACCGGTCGTTTCCCGCCGTTAGCGCCCCCTTCCGGCTGAAGAGGAGGACAAAAGTAGCAGGCCGGGTGCGTTTGCGCAAGTGTTATTCTGCACTTTTCCCGCTAAACTGTACTTTGGCGTGTGTCAACCTAACCGCAAAAGGACACCGAAAGGCATAACTCATAAGTGGTTATAACAATTCAAGGCGGTGCTAAAAAATTTGAGATAAGGCGACAAGCCACAACTGATTACCAAGCACTATCGATACAGCTTATCAATAGCTTTTACCAGACAGACGAATGCCTCTAATCGGTTCAAAGAATCGGATGATTTTTACTGAACAATGCGAACAATGCTTTAACTAGTTGTAAGTCAATAACAAACAGCGAAGGGCCCGATTACACATGGTAACCGGACCCTTCGCTGTTTGGCTTTCCGCTTAACTACGAACCACTCGCAGCTGACGCTTTAGGCGCTCGATGCGGATTTTAGTTTCGTCTATTCTGCCTTGGTATTCCTCGCGCAGTTGCCCTGCGTTTTTAGATCGGGCAAAGAAGTCGAGGTTCGTTTGTAGGGTTGATACGTCGTTTTCAAGCTCATTGATTTCACGACGCAAGCTCTGCTCCTTTCTATATAAGAGTTGCTGAGCATCGGGGTTAGACTTCATACGCTGTATCTGCAACTGGAATAGCAGGTCTTCGCGCTCGACATAGGTAAGCCCTGGAATGGTGTCGATGTATTTACCCATCAACTCCAAGAACTTCTCCTCAGCCTGGGCAGCACCTCCTCTCCTATTACCCGACTGCCCGTCGCCTTGGCTCCATTCCTCAACCAAAGCCTGCAGGCCTTCGGGGGAACCAGGATTGTCGACTGAAAGGGTAGCTACGTGGGAGGCAATGCGGTCTAGCCGAGTGGCCTGCTCTTGCGAAAGCTGCTGAGCATGTTGTTCACGCTGCCGGGTTTCCTGGTGCTTGCGCTCAAAGAAAGCGTCGCAGGCTGTGCGGAAACGATGCCAGATTTTATCGGACTGCTTTTCCGGAACGCGACCAATGCCCTTCCATTCCTTCTGGACCCGGATAACCGTTTCACGGGCTTCTTCCCAGTTGGGATTTTCGAGCGCGGCCTCGGCTTGCTCGCATAAGGCAAGCTTCGCCTTCAGATTGCGCGCTTTCTCCTCGTCAAGCGCTTTGAAGAATTGATTTTTGTGTTGGAAGAACCCTTTGTAAGCAGCCCAAAACTGCTTGTTCATGGTTTCGGCCTGGCTGCGAGGCACCAAACCGGCGGCATCCCACTGCTCCTTCAGCGCCTGAAGCTCATCCGTTTTAGCGCGCCATTCGTTAACGCGCTCGGTGCGGAATTCACCGAAGGGCACGATTTGAGCCAGTAATTCCTGCTTACGCTGCAGGTTGGCATTCTCCTGAGCCGAGCGCGCATCGAGGAAAGTACGCTTGCGCTCGTGTACCTTCTCCGAAGCTTGCAGGAAACGCTGCCACAGTGGTTCGCGCATCTCATTGGGTACCGGCCCAACGGTTTTCCACTCTTCGTGGAGCTGGCGCAGCTCCGTCAGGGCTTTGTTGATGCTGGATTGCTGAGACAAAGCGTCGGCGCGCTGGATTAGTGCTTCCTTGGCTTCGAGGTTTCGCCGGCGGTCCAGCTCCTTCATCTCGAAGAAGAGGCCGCGGTTGTTATAATATATGTCGAGCAGGGCGTGGTAGCTATTCCATAGCTCCTGCGCCTGCTGCTGCGGCACCGGGCCGATGGCTTTCCACTCTGCTTGCAGCGCCTTAATGCGTGCCGAACTGTCTTTTGTTTCGGCCGATTCGACGAGTTGACGCAGCTGACCTAGGAGCTCTTGCTTGCGAGCAAGGTTTTGAATGCGTTGCTCATCTTCTTGCTTTGCATCGCGGACCCGGGCTTCGCGGTACTCCTGAAAACCTCGGCTTACCTCGGCATAGCCATCGGGGCCAGCGTAGCTGAAGGCTTCGGGGTCGTTACCGCCTTCGGCAAACCGTTGGCGGGCACCATTACGGTCTGCATTGATAGCTTGCTCGTACTGGCGGTGCAGGTCGAGGATCTGGCGGCGATTTTGCCGGGCATCGGGCCGTTGAAGCAGGCCTAACAGGTAGTTCCCCTGAGCTGCCAGATCGAGCTTGCTAAAATCCGGAGCCGGCGTTTCGGGCACATAATCCTCCTCGTGTTCATCGGCCGCCAGCGCTTTTGCCGCTTCGGCTGCTGATTCGTTGTTGGAAGTAGGCAACGACCCAATGGGCGCTGATGCGGATTCGATAGCGGAAGCCTGGGCCAAGTGTTGCTCCGGTTCGCGCACGGCCACAGGAGCTTGCTCGTCGGGGGCTGCGGCCCCAATTGGGGCAGCTTGCTCGGCCGAAGGAGCGAACGAAGTACCGGCCTCGGCGGCGGCCGCAACCGCGCCAGGACCTAGGTTTCCGTAGTGAGCCTCTGCACGCTGTTCGGAGGAAGTTGGCGCAGGATGAGCTGCTCCGCCGGGCTCGGGGTTGGCAGCAGAATCGGGTTGCTCCGAAGCCGAGGCTGCGGGGGGCGGAATATCGGCGGCGGATGGCACAGCCATATTTACCTCGGCAGGTTGGGGCGTGAGGTCCTGCTCAGGTGATGATGCGGCCTGTGGGCCCTCGGTTGAAGCATCGGCATTGGGCTCGTCGGGGTTCTGACGTGCCTGCGCAATTTCGGCCAGCCGACGTTCCAGAATGCTCATTGGCGTTTCGGAATCCTGATCGGGGCGGTTGGGGGCGGTATTTTCGTTCTCGGGTAGCATGGTTCTCTCAACAAAACAGCCCGGCTGACCGCAGAGCGAGCAGGCCGGGCAGGCGGCGGTCAAATTAATTCAGGCGCGGATCGACGGGGTAGTTGGACAGGACGCGGTAACGCCCCCCCTTTTCGCGCAAGATAGCCTGCCAGAAGGCATCAGTAGTCAAAGTAAATACTTTCCCGGCAGCATTTGGATGTACTATCCAAGTATTTTCCTGCACTTCGCCGGCAAGCTGCCCGGCTGTCCAGCCCGAATAACCAACGTAAAGCCGTAAGTCATTTTCAGTTAGCTCGCCCGAAGCAATGAGGCCGAGCAGCACTTCAAAATCACCGCCCCAGTATACATCCTGGTCGATGGGCTCGGCATTGGGGATATCGGAACGGCGGTGCAGGTAGTGCAGCGTATCGGGCTGCACGGGGCCGCCCACGTGCAACACCAGCTTGGCGGCCGGGTGCGCGTCGCCTTCGGGCAGGCTCATGGCGTCGCCCAGGGATACGGTGGTAGGCCGGTTGAGCATCAGCCCAAACGAGCCTTCCTCGTCGCTGTGGCGGCAGAGCAATACCACCGACCGCTCGAAGTTGGGGTCGCCCAGAAAGGGCTGCGAAATCAGCAAGCTGCCGTTGGTGAGGCTGGTCATGGATGGGGCATTAAAAACGTGAAACAGTGCGGCCAGCAAGACCTAGGTTCGTTGCAGGTAAGGGCTGAGAAGCCGGCAAGTAAGCCAAGTGCTTTTAGGGCTTACGTTGGCGAGGCTAATGCAGGTTCCAAAAAACGCCTAGGTGCTTAACGGTGGCTTGCCCTTCCAACATAAGCAATTCTTGAGCGCTGCTTACTGTTGTGAGGGTGCCCGGACCTAGGTTGGGAGCAAAATGAGGCTACTTTTGCGGGGCTCAATTTTGCCAGTGTATGCAAGATCAACACCTCGCCGACTTACGGAAAACGTACGCACAGCACGACCTCAGCGAAGCAGCCGCCGACCCGGATGCTATTCGGCAGTTCCGACGCTGGCTCGATGAAGCCCTGCAAGCGCAGGTTGATGAGCCGACTGCCATGACGGTAAGCACCGTTGGCCCCGATGGCCAGCCCTCGGCGCGCGTAGTGCTGCTGAAAGGATTGCCCGAAGACGCCGGCTTTTTGTTTTATACCAACTACGAAAGCCGCAAAGGACAAGAGCTGGCCGCTACGCCCAAAGCAGCCATGACGTTTTTCTGGCCGGGGCTGGAGCGCCAGGTAAGAATAGAAGGCGTGGTGGAGAAAGCACCGGACGCGCTGTCGACGGAATATTTTCAGAGCCGACCTAGGGGCAGCCAGATTGGTGCGTGGGCCTCGCCGCAAAGCCAGCCCATTGGCAGCCGCGAAGAGCTGGAACAACGCGAGCGGGACATTACGCAACGCTTCGCCGAGCAAGACCCGCTGCCACGCCCGCCGCACTGGGGCGGCTACATCCTGCGCCCGCAGCGGGTAGAGTTTTGGCAAGGACGCCCCTCGCGCCTCCACGACCGGCTGCTGTACGAACGCACCATGGCCGGCTGGCAACGCACCCGCTTGGCTCCTTAAATGGTGACAAGTAACAGGTGAAACGTAACAGGTGGAGTTTTCTGACCTGATACGAGCCACCTGTCACCCCATCACCCTAAACCTGTCACGTGTTACCTGTTACTTGTCACCTAAAAAGTTGGCCGAAATACAACCCATCCGCGCGTGGCGCTACAACCCCGAGCTAAGCCAGCGTATCGATGATTACGTGTCGCCTTTGTTCGACGTGGTGTCGCAAAAGCAACGCGAAGTGCTGTACCACAACCCGCTGAACAGCATTCACCTGTCGGTACCTAGGCAAGGCGACGACCCCGCCGGAGAAGCCCTGCGCCGGCTGATTGAGTGGCAGCAAACGGGCGTACTGCATCAGGATGCTTTGCCTGGCATCTACGCTTACTACCAGTACTTCCGGCTGCCGGGCAGCACGCGCGAGTACTGCCGCAAAGGCTTTATGTGCCACATTCGCGCCTACGACTGGGCCGAAAACGTAGTGCTTCGCCACGAAAACACCCTGCCGGCAGCCGTAAACGACCGGGCCGAGCTGCTGGCGCGTACGCAGTTTCAGACCAGCGCCACGCACGGGCTTTACCGCGACGATGCGCACGAGCTGGAGCGCTACCTCGACGAGGCCATCCTCGACCCGCTTTGCCAGACCGAGGAGGATTACCAGGGCGCGCGCGATGTGCTGGCCGTGATTCAGGATGCCCAAATTATCCGGCGCTTTCAGGAGTTACTGCGCGAGAAGCAGGTTATTCTGGCCGATGGACATCACCGTTACGAGGGCTCGTTGGCTTACCGCCAGGCCCGGATAGCCGCCGATCCAACCCACAACGGGCATGAGCCGTGGCATTACCACCTGATGTACCTCACCAACGCCGCCTCCGACGACTTGCGCATTCTGCCCACGCACCGCTTGCTGCTCGAGCTACCCCATGGCCTGACCGATAAAGAATTCCTGGAGCGCCTGGGGTTGTATTTTGTAGTAACTCCGCAGGAAGATGCCTACGTGCTGCCCGAGATCATAGCTGGCAAGCAGTGGGCCTTCGGGTTGTACCTAGGTGGGCAGCCCTACAAACTGCGCCTGCGGCCCGATGCGCATGCGTTGCTGGATTGGGATACCACGCCCGAGGTAAAAGCCCTCGACCTGACCGTGATGCACTACTTCGTGCTCGAGCGCGCCCTGGGTATTGCGGGGCCCGACGCCCAGCGGCAGTGGCCGGGCGTGGCCTACGTGCGCAACTTTCCGGAATGCCTTAAGCGCGTGGATTCCGGCGAAGCCCGCGCGGCCATCATCACCAACGAAGTGACGATGGACGAAGTGGAGCGCGTGTGCCACACCGGCGCCGTAATGCCGCCCAAATCAACCTTCTTCTACCCCAAAACGCTCGGCGGGCTGCTCTTCACGAGCATCCGCGACGACGAACCCGTGCCCTATGCCCCGTTTACTCCTAGCCTCTAACTCGCCCCGGCGCAAACAGCTGCTCACCGACCTAGGGCTTGCTTACGAAGTGCGTCTGAAGGAAGTAGACGAAACGTACCCGCCGCACCTGCAGCGCGCCGAAATAGCCGAGTACCTGGCGGCACACAAAGCCAGTGCTTACGCCGAAGATTTGCAGCCCAACGATGTACTGCTCACGGCCGATACCATCGTGTGCCTGGATGAGCAAGTGCTCAACAAGCCCGCCGACGAGCAAGAAGCCGTGCAAATGCTCACGCTGCTGCAGGGCCGCTTCCACGATGTGTACACAGGCGTATGCTTGCTCACGGGCGAGGGCCAGCAAATTGTGTTTTCGGACCAGACGCGGGTGTACTTCCGCGAGCTTACGGAGGTAGAAATCCGTCACTACGTGCGCAACTACCGCCCCCTCGACAAAGCCGGCGCCTACGGCGCACAGGATTGGATTGGCTTGGTAGCAGTAACAAGGCTGGAGGGTTCATACTTCAACGTGATGGGCCTGCCCGTGCACCGCGTGTACGAGGAGCTGGAAAAGCTGGGCTTTGGTGTGGAGCAGTAGTTAATCTAACTGCATCTAGGGTCCCTGCTTAAACAAAAAGGGCCGGATTCGCATCCGGCCCTTTTTCTTTCCCAACGTTTAACGCTCAACCTGGCTAATACGGCTTGGCTTCATGTGCCTGAGCTTCGGCCTCGGCTACAGCTTGCTTCTGCTTAACCTCGTTGTACTGGTTGCCGCCTTTGTTCTGCTTGTTCTTCGCGGCCGTTTTCAGGCCGTCGGCGAGGCGGTTGCCCCAGTCCGGGTCGCAGTTGGTGCACAGCTCAATCATCTTGTCCTGAATGACCTTGTTGGCATCGGCCAGGGCGCCCACCATGTTGCTGATGAGGTCGTCGCGCTCCCAGTCTTCGTGCAGGCGGTACCGCTCGCCGGCCTGCTTGAAGTTGTTTTGCCGGTCGATGGTTTGGCGCATTACCCGGCCGGTGTACTGCGGCATGTGGTCGGGGGCGCTGCGGGGTGCTTCCTTCAGGCCGTTCAGCGAGCTGGGCTCGTAGTTGATGTGGTTGTTCTGGCCCGGCGCGGCGTCCACGTGATAGGCCATCTGGCCGTCGCGCTGGTTGGTGGCCACGTGCTTTTTGGGCGCGTTGATGGGCAGCTGCAGGTAGTTGGTGCCCACGCGGTAGCGCTGCGTATCGGAGTACGAGAACGTACGGCCCTGCAGCATCTTGTCGTCGGAGAAATCGAGGCCATCCACCAGCACCCCGGTACCGAACGCCGACTGCTCTACCTCGGCGAAGTAGTTTTCGGGGTTGCGGTTCAGGGTCATCTTGCCCACGGGCAGCCACGGAAACTGATCCTGCGGCCAGAGCTTGGTGTCGTCGAGCGGGTCGAAGTCTAGTTCGGGGTGCTCATCGTCCGACATAATCTGCACCAGCAGCTCCCACTGCGGATAGTCGCCGCGCTCAATGGCCTCGTACAGGTCCTGCGTGGCGTGGTTGAAGTTCTTGGCCTGAATGGCTTCGGCTTCGGCGGCGGTCAGGTTTTTAATGCCCTGCAACGGCTCCCAGTGGTATTTCACCAGCACGGCTTCGCCCTGGGCGTTTACCCACTTGTAGGTGTTCACGCCCGAGCCCTGCATTTGGCGGTAGTTGGCCGGAATGCCCCAGGGCGAGAACAGGAAGGAAACCATGTGCATGGCCTCCGGAGTGTTGCAGATAAAGTCGAAAATCCGCTCGCCGCTTTGGCGGTTGGTTATGGGGTCGGGCTTCTGCGAGTGAATCAGGTCCGGGAACTTCATTGCATCCCGGATGAAGAATACCTTGAGGTTGTTGCCCACCAGGTCCCAGTTGCCGTCTTCGGTGTAAAACTTCACCGCAAAGCCGCGCGGGTCGCGCAGGGTTTCGGGCGAGTGGCCGCCGTGGCCTACGGTGCTGAAGCGTACGAACACCGGCGTTTGCTTGCCGGGCGTATTGAAGAGCTTGGCGCGGGTGTACTTCTCAATCGGCTCGTCGCCTACTTTGCCGTAGGCCTCAAATACGCCGTGGGCCCCGGCCCCGCGGGCGTGCACCACGCGCTCGGGTATCCGCTCCCGGTCGAAGTGGCTGATCTTCTCGATGAAAGCGTAGTTCTCCAGCGTGGCCGGGCCCCGGTTACCTAGGGTGCGGATGTTCTGGTTGTTGCTGAGCGGGTGGCCCTGCCGCGTGGTAAGGGTTTGGGCGTCTTCGCCGGCTGCGGTTCGCTGATCCTGCGAGGTGCCCGTGCCGGTAACTGCAGTACCCGTGCCGTTGACGGGGTTGTGGCCGTTACCCGCGTGCTGCCCATTATGGCCGTTGTGGCCCGGGTCCTGAGGATTTTGGGAATTAGGGGTCATAGGCGAACTGGTTGTAGGTTGTGTATGGTATACCAACAAGGTGTGCCTACGGTTTCTCTTCCGGAGAATAATTCTCCGGAAGAAACAGGAGCCCTTACCTGCTTTGCTGGTATTGCCGGCTATGCTACTGAAGCCGCACAACAATCACAAGCCCAACCATATACACGCTACACCCGCGCTTTGCTGGCCACGGCCGCCACGCAAAGTCCCATCAGGGCTATAAGCGTGAAGGAGATGCGTAGGCTGGTGGCGCCCGCAATCAGCCCGATTACGGGCGGGCCCACCAAAAAGCCCAGAAAGCCAATTGTAGACACCGCAGCCAGGGCCATCCCGGCCGGCACCACGGTGCTTTTGCCCGCTGCGCTGAACACCAGCGGCACCACCGACGACGTGCCAAAACCCACCAGCATAAAGCCCAGCAAAGCCGTAGGCAGCGCCGGCAGCAGCACGGCCGTCAGCAGCCCCGCGGCCGTGAGCAAGCCGCTCAGCTGAATGACGCGCTTGGCGCCTAGCTTGCTGGTAAGCCAATCAGCCCCGAAACGACCCATGGCCATGGTGCTCATGAAGGCCGTGTAGCCCGCGCCAACCCAGCCTTTATCGGCCTGCACTACTTTTTTGAAGTACACGCCGCTCCAATCAAACATGGCTCCTTCGCAGATAAGGGCACAAAAAGCAATGGCGCCCAGGCCCAGCAACGTACGATCGGGCAGCACGAACAAGGGCTGATCGGCGGCTTCGTCGTCGGGGGAGTGCGGCAACAAGGAGCCGTAGGTGAGCACCACGCCCGCCAGAATAAGGGCCAGCACGAGCAGGAAGTGGTACTCGGGCATAACGCCGGCGGCTATCATGCCGGTACCAATGGCCGCGCCGGTAAAGCCTGCCAGGCTCCACATGCCATGAAAGGAGGCCATAATCGGGCGTTCGTAGAGCGCCTCCACTCCCACCGCCTGGGTGTTGATGGAGATATTCATCAGGTTGCTGGCGAAACCAAACACCACCAGGCCCGCAATCAGCTGCCAGGGCACCTGCGCCCAACCTAGGCTCACCAGGGTGATGCTGTAGAGCACAGCACCGGCAATAGCCGTGCGCCGGCTGCCATACTTATGAATCAGCCACCCCGACAGCGGCAACGACGGCAGCTGCCCCACCGGCAACGACAACAACACCAGCCCGAGCGTAGCATCGGAAAACCCCATGCGTTGCTGTATGGAAGGTATGCGCGAGGCCCAGCTGGCAAAAATCAGCCCTTGCAGAAAAAACCAAGCCGCAACGGCAAGCCGATGCGTGCGCGGGGTTGCTTGCCCCGCTATTGCTATTGTACTCATGAACGATCCGGACGAAAATGACGCGCACCTGAACGGCACCCTCGGGCGGGCTACCTCAGCACACAGGATTCAGCGGCAGCCCAAAAGTACGGCAACCCCCGAAAAGCGTTTGGTAATGAGTGAGTTGCAAACGTTTGCGGGCCAAATTATTTTTCAGTCGTGATGCATAACACTGGTAACGCATAAGCAATCATTAGCTTAAGCAGCAAGCAGCTGCCTGCCAGCGCAAGCCGCCGGCTTGGCGTGGGCGGTTTCCCTAGGTACTGGTTGGCGCCATGGCGTGAGGGGCCACTGTAGGCTGGGCAGCAGCACTTAGCCGCCGGTGCAATGGGTGCGGGCGCGGCCCTAGGTGTTTTATCCGTGCCCCCGGGCCAAGAGGGCAATGCCACCCACAATCAGCAGCAGGCCCAAAACTTGCGGCAGAGTTAAGGTTTCGCGCGCTATCAGCACGCCCATAAGGGCCGTGAGCAGCACCGAGCCGCCCACGATTACCGGCGTACCCACCGACGAAGACACCCCCCGCCCAAACACCACAAACGTCAGGATTTCGGCCAGGCCTACGCCCAGGCCGGCCAGGGCGGCCAGGCCGAGGCCTTTGGGCGTGGCCATCAGGGGTTGGCCTTCCAGCTTGAGCTTCAGCAGCCAAACGGCACCTAGGGCCGCGGCCACCAGCTGCAGCACCACGGCCCCTACCGCTGCCTGCACGTGGTCGGAGGCCAGCTTGATGAAGAAATTATAAACGGCCAGCGAAAGGGCCGTGAGCAGCGCGAGTACAAGCCAGTGCATAGGGCGTTATTGAAGCCGATGGAGCAGATCCTGCTGCACCTGCACCCACCCCTCGGCGGCTTCGCCCTGGTTGGCCCAATGGGCTTGCAAATCGGAGCGGCGCATTACGGCCTCCACGGCTTGTTGGGCCAACTCGCGCAGGTCTTCGCTTTCGCCGGGGTTCATTTTCACGATAACGGGGATGACATCGGCCGGGAAGTCGCGGGTGGGCTTGCCCAAAATAGCGGCCACGATTTCGGCGGCAGCCAGGGCCTCGCTGGCTTCAGCAGCCTCAATGCGTTCGTCGTCCTCGGCTTCGGAAACGGTGGCCAGCGCTGCCAGCAGCATGGCCTCGTTGGGGTGCTGGCGGAAGTCGCCAGCAAAATCGGCGGCCGTGTCGTTATCGAAGTTGCGGTGTCCCCAGGTGGCCATGTGATGTATTTAAGTTTGCTACAAAATGTTTCTCTTTGCTTTGTTACCTATAACCAATAATTCCGCTTAAATGGACGCCTTTTTAATGCTAGGTGGGATAGCAGTTACTTTCGGACTTGCAGTTCAAACCATATATGATTCGATCAACACTCAAACCTTCCAGGTTGATGGTATTCCGGCTCAGGCTACACTAGTAAAATGGCGTTTGCAGAAGCGAGAAGCGTCTCCATATAAGATTAGGTTTGAGTTGATGCCCTTGCTACGGTTTACAACCGAGTACGGCGAAGTGATTGAAGGGTATACAGAAACTCAGATGAGTCCGCTATTCGATCGACCTGGCAAACGGGTTAATGTGATGTACTCGCCATCTAATCCTTTCGATTTCAACATCTACGATCCGCACCCTATTCTCACTGCAATCAAGAGAGTAGGTGTGTTTTGCCTAGTGTTCGGAGTTATGGTTTTCGCCGAACGCGTTGGAATACTGCAACAAGCTTTGAGTTCGGTATGGCGTCTGTTTCGTTGAAAAGGCAACAATCTTGCTCACTACTCTTAAGCAAAGAGTTGAGGATTGTTACTTTGGGCAGCAACAATCCTCAAAGACCTCTTACTTGAACTTCTCCTTCAGAATCTCCAGCTCAATGGCCGGGGCAATTTTCTCGTAGAGGACGTGGTACGCGGCGGCCGTGATGGGCATGTTCACGCGCAAGTCCTTGTTCACTTCGTAGATGCTCTTCACGGCGTAGTAGCCTTCGGCCACCATGTTCATCTCCATCTGCGCCGATTTCACGGAGTAGCCGCGGCCCACCATGTTGCCGAAGGTGCGGTTGCGCGAAAACTGCGAGTAGGCCGTCACGAGCAAGTCGCCTAGGTAAGCCGAGGCCGACAGGTCGCGGGGTTGCGGGTTGAGGGCGTACAGGAAGCGGCGGATTTCCTGCACCGCGTTCGAAACGAGCACGGCCTGAAAGTTGTCGCCGTAGCCGAGGCCGTGGGCAATGCCGCAGGTCAGGGCAATGATGTTCTTCATCACGGCGCAGTACTCAATGCCGTCGAGGTCGGCGGCGGCGTGGGCCTTTACGTAGCGGTTGCGCAGCAGCTGGCAGAAGTCCTCGGCCAGGGCCAGATCGGGCGAGCCGATGGTAAGGTAGCTCTGCTTTTCGAGGGCTACTTCCTCGGCGTGGCAAGGGCCGGCCACCACGCCCAGCTTCTCGCGCACTACCTTAAACCGCTCGCACACGTAGTCCGTCACCAGCTCGTTGCGGCCCGGTATCATGCCCTTGATGGCCGATATAACCCGCTTGTTTTTCAGGGCGTCGCGGTCGAGCTTATCAAGCGCTTCTTTAACAAACGCAGCCGGCACGGCCAGCACTACCCAATCGGCTTCTTTCACCACTTCCTCAATGTCGCTCGACGGGAACACGCGCGTCAGATCAAAAGCTACCGACGAGAGGTAGCGCGGGTTGTGGCGCGTGGTGCGCAGGTGCTGCACGTCTTCTTTCTGGCGCACCCACCAGCTTACGCGGGCGCCGTTTTCGGAGAGAATTTTGGTGAGTGCAGTGGCCCAGGAGCCGCCGCCAATCATGGCTATTTTTTCCACGGGAAAAGCAAGGGAGGAATGCGGGGAAAATGAACCCCTCACGGCGTGTGAGCGGGCGTAGGTACAAGCACCCAAGGCAAAGTAAGCACCAACGGCACAAACCCGGCAATGGCAACGAACGGCCGATTTTAGCCAAAAAAAGCGAGAGGCCGGGCCGATTTGCTCGGTCCCGGCCTCTGCCGTGGGCTTAAACCACCTAGGTTTTACTCTTCGTTGTCGCCGCCTTCTTCTTTCAACGCGGCACGGTTCAGCGACTTGGCATCTTTAACTTCTACCAGGGCGCCGTCTTTCAGCGTTTTCGAAACAGCCCGGAAAGGGCCGCTTACTACTTCGTCGCCAGGCTTCACCCCCGACAGAATTTCGATGTTATCAAAGTCGCTGATGCCGGTTTTAACCGGCGTGAGCACCGCTTTGCCGCCGCGCACCACAAACACCACCTCTTCGATGTCGCCTTTGGGCTTGGCTTCTTCGCCGCTGCTCTTGCCGCCGCGGCCCCGCCCTACTTTGATACCGCCTTCCTTGTTCTTGTCCGCATTCTTCACCAGGGCGCTATCCGAGCGGGTGGTTACTGCCGCCAGGGGCACCGACAGCGCGTTGTTCTTGCGGTTGGTGATGATGTCGACCGAGGCCGTCATGCCCGGGCGGAACGGCACCACCGTGCGGCCGCCCACATTGCGCACCAGCTGGCGGTACGACTCGGGCAGCAGGCGCACGCGCACCTCAAACTCGGTTACGGCTTCGGCCGTGAGAGCATCTTTGGCGGTGTTGGCAATGCTGGTTACAATGCCCCGGAATTTGATGTTGCGCGAGGCGTAGGCATCTACCTCCACCACGGCCGAGTCGCCGAGGTCCACGTTGCTCACGTCGTTTTCGTTTACGTTCACGCGCACCTCCATCGAGTTGAGGTTGGCAATGCGCATGATTTCGGTACCGGCCATTTGCGAGGTGCCTACCACCCGCTCGCCGCGCTCGGCGTTGAGCTTGGAAATGGTGCCGCTCACGGGCGCGTAGATGGTGGTGCGCGTCAGGTTCTGGCGGGCTTCGGCCAGCGAGGCTTGTGCCGAGCGCACGGTGCTTTGCGCGGCCCGGATGCTTTGGCGCGCGGCGTTGATTTCTTCCTGCGTCGATTCGTAGGCGGCTTTCGATTGCTCGTACTCGGCCTGCGAAATCACCTTTTGCTTAAACAGCGAGGCATTGCGGCGGAAGTTCAGCTCGGTTTGGCGGGCGTTGGCCTGCAGCTGCTGCAGCCGGGCCTGCGCCTGGGCCACGTTGGCCTGCTGCGTGCCCACCACCGCCGACTGCTGGTTTACCATGGCCTGGTAGTTATCGGGGCGGATGCGCAGCAGCAGCTGGCCCTTGCGCACGGAGTCGCCCTCCTGCACGTAGAGCTCGGTAATCTCGCCCGATACGTCGGCCGAAATCTTTACCTCGGTTTCGGGCTGCACCTTGCCCGAGGCGCTTACCTTCTCTACAATATTGGCCGGGGCGGCCTTGGCCGTCAGCACTTCGGTACCGGCGGGCTTACCTATCCAGCCCTTCTTCTTGGCAATCATACCCCCTCCCACAACCACTACCAAGAGGCCGAGCAGGATGAACAACAAGCGGTTGTTTTTCATGTACAAATGATCAATTAGCAATGATCAGCAGGCAATTATCTGCCAAAAAAAAGCAAGGCACAACGCCTAGGTACCTCAACCATTGGCAGGCCAAGGCACCCAGGCGTTGTACAGAACACGTTGACCTAGGCTAACCACTAAAGCGTCAGGGGCTTGCCTTGGTAGAAATCGAGCACCTTGCGGCGGAAAATGAATTCGTATTTGGCCTGAATCATGCCCGACTCGGCCGCCGTGAGGTTGTTTTTGGCGATGTTGAAATCGGTACCGTTCATCAGCCCGTTGTTGAAGCGGATTTCGGCGTTGCGGTAGGCCGTGCCCAGCGCTTCTACCTGGCGCTTGTTGGCCGCGTAGCGGCGTTGGGCCGCCAGCGCATCGGCGTAGGCTTGCTGAATGGTCTGGCGCAGCTGCAGGCGCGTTTGCGCGGCGCGCAGTTCGGCCTGCTTCACCCCGATTACGGAGCGCTGCACGTTGGTACGGGCCTGCCAGCCGTTCAGGATCGGAATGTTCAGGTTGAAGCTAAGCTGCTTGCCCAGGTTGTTGCGTACCTGCGAGCCAAAGCCCTCAGGCAAGGTCTCGAAATTGGGCTGCCGGATGCCCGCGAACAGGCCCGGCACCAGCTGGGGCTGGCCTGTGGCAGGGTTCAGCTGGTAAATAAAGCCGGTGGGGCGCAGCACCGAGTCGCGGCCGAGCACGCGGGCGTTGCGCGCCGAGGAGTAACCCGAAAAGATGCTGGCACCAAAGGTCAGGCGTGGGTAGTACGCCCCCCGCGACACCTCCTGGCTGCGTTGCGCGCTGCGCACGCGCAAATCGGCGGCTTTCACCTGCGGCTGGGTGGTTTGGGCGGCCTCGAAGGTTGATGCCACGTCGCCGTCGAGCGAGGGCTCGTCGTCGGGGTCGGGCAGGTTGGGCACTGCTATGGCAAAGTCGCTGGCACGGGCGGCCTCCAGGTTGAGGGCCTGCACGAGTTGCAACCGGGCCAGGTCGCGCTGGTTTTGGGCCGTTACCAGGTTCAGCTCGTCGGTAGCCAATTGGGCGCGGGCGTCGGCCAGGTTGCTTTCGGGCACCGAGCCGGCGCGCAGCAGCTTTTGCGTACGCTCGATTTGCTGCTTGGCCGAGTTGATGCGCAGCTCGTTGGTGCGCACCAGCTCTTCGCCCAGCAATAGCTGCAGGTAGGCCGAGGCCACCGTCAGCGAGAGGTCGTTGCGGGCCTGCTCGATATCAAGCAGTGAGGCTTCGTAATCGAGGGCGTTGCGCTTGATGGAGTTGCGCACCTGAAAGCCCGAGAACAAATTCAGCTGCCCCGAGGCCGAGAAGTTGTTGGCGCGGGTGGTCTGGTTCTGGAAGGTGAACGTGAGCGGGTCGACGTTGGTACCGTAGTTCCAGCTTTGCGAGGCCGCGGCGTTGGCCGTGGGCAACTGGCTCATGCGGCTTTGCCGGTACGTGGCTTCCGAAAGCTCGGCCTGCAGCTGGCTCTGGCGCACCTGCAGGTTGTTCTGCACGGCGTAATCAACGGCTTGCTGCAGCGTCCAGGGGCCGGCGGGGGCGGCTTGTGGCACGGCGGCCGCGGGTGGGGCAGCGGGGCGGCTTTGCGCCCAGGCGGGCGCACTCAGCCCGAGCCCGGCCAGCAGCAAGGCACCGGCTTTCAGGCGCCCATGGCTCAACCAAGGAGTAACGAACGGATTCATAAGTATGCGGCGAATGGCGGTTAGCGGATGGAAGAGGCACAAACGGCCCTGGCGGAAGCTGAAGCGGATGAAATAGCTACTCGATGGCCGGGATGTAGCGCACCTGGTGCACCCAGCGCAGGTGCCGCAGGTATTGCAGCGCCACGTCCGACAAGGCCGAGTCGATTTCGATGAACTGCCGGGCCACCTGGTTTTTGCCTTTGCGGCTCACGTTCATGGTGGCGATGTTGCAGTCGTCGTGGGCAATGACATCGGCAATAAAGGCGATGGAGCCCTTCACGTCGTCGGCGTCGACGATAAGCGTGTGCAGGCCGGCCGAAAAATCACACGGAAAGCCATCGACCTCCACAATGCGGATAACGCCGCCGCCCCGGCTTTGCCCGATCACGTCGACCTCGGCGCCGGTGCGCTCGTCGCGCAGCTGCAGCCGAATGGTGTTGGGGTGCATGGTGGAGGCGTTGCCGATGCCCTGAAACGTGTACTGCAGCCCGGCCGCTTTGGCGTGTTCGAAAGCCTCGCGGATGCGCTTGTCGTCGGTCGGGAAGTCGAGCAGGCCGGCGATGATGGCCCGGTCGGAGCCGTGGCCTTCGTAGGTGCGCGCAAACGAGTTGTAGAAGGTAATGGTAGCGTGCGTGGGCAACGAGCCCAACACCCGGATGGCCGCGCGGGCAATGCGCACCACCCCGGCCGTGTGCGAAGAACTAGGACCGATCATAACGGGCCCAATCATGTCGAAAATACTGCTTTTCTCAGCCATTGCGGGTTCCAGCGGGTCTAACACCCGCACAGCGGGCTTTTTGGGGGGTACTTCGCCGGGCTTGCGCGGGTTGAATCCGCTGCCGCTCCCGGCTTTGTTGTTCCGCCGTTATTCTACGGAACAACGGCGGTTATTTTTCGGCGGGCGCGGCGAACACCGACGCGGTGAGCTGGTCGAGTTCGTCGGCGTCGAGGCCGGCAAGATAGCGTTCCGTCTGCGCTTCCGAGCTATGACCGAGCAAATCCCGGACGAGGCGCAGATCGCCCGTCACCGCCCGCGCGTGCGAGGCAAAGGAGTGGCGGGCGGCGTGCGAGGTGAACTCCGGCAGCCCGGCGAGTTCGGCCAGCCAGCGAAGCCCCCGGTTTACCCGCTTGGTGCCCGCGTCCAGCGCCGCAAACACGGCCTCCTCCCCGGCTTTGGTCAGGGGCTTGGGGCCGCGCAAATAGGAGCGCGAGCGGTCCAGAAAGGGCAGGATAAAATCGTCGGGGTCGGGCTCCACCCCGTACGCCTGGCGGCACTCGTCCAAGACCTGCCGCAAATCGGGCGTGACGAGCACGCGCTTGTGCTTGCCCGTCTTGCGCTCGGTAAACGTGAGGTGGGTCGGGCTCAGGTTGCGCCAGCGCCATTCGAGCACGTCGCCGATGCGCGTGCCCCGGCTCGTGAATTGGAGCAGCCACGCCCGCCGCGCCCACACCATTGCCCACTGCCGCTTGCCGGGCGGTATCTCGACGTGCAACACGGCCAGCCGGTCGCTTTCCGAGAGGCGGCGGCGCGGGGTGCGCGCCCCGGTGGGGAAGACCAGTTTGGGCAGCGGGTTCTTGTGGTGGGGCAGCAGGCCGTCGTCGGCCATGCGCCGCAGCACCGTGCTCAGGACTTTCATTTGCAGGGCCAGGGTATTTTCGGCCATGCGGGTTTGCGCCCGCAAAAACAGGTAGAACTCCTTGACGGCGGCGGGCGTGATTTCGTCCACCGGCCAGCCCTGCGGCTTCCACGCGGCCAGCCGCTCGCACAGCCGCTGGTAGGTGCGCAGCGAGCGGGGCGAGATCAGCGGGGCCGAGCGGCGCAGATCGTCGCGGAAGTACTGGATCACGTCGGGGGCGGCGGGGGCGGGCGTGCGGGCGCCGCGAAAGCGGGCGAGCAGTTGGTCGGCGGATTCGGCGGGGTATTGCAGGGCGAGGTGGCGCAGCTCCTGCCCCTGCCGGGAGAGTTCCGCGTTCCAGAACTGGTGGTCGTAGTGGGAGGTGCGCAGCCAGTTGGCCTTGCCCTCGGTGGCTTTCTCGTTCCAGTCCTTCGGGCTCACGCGCAGGCCCACATCGACAAAGCGCACCACGCGGTCTTTGGTGATGCGCAGGCGCACCTGGTAGGTGCCGTCCTCGCGCTGGCGGTGGTGCAAGAGGATTTTAATGGTGGCAAGTCCCATGATTGACCAAATGAATAAACGGTACGCTATACTATAAGGAGTGCTAGTAGATTTCCGGGGCCTGGGCCAGCCGCTTGACCCGCCACATGGAGCGGATGGAAGCGCGGGCCACGGTCATTTGCCCGCCGCGCGGGTTGTCGGAGGTCAGCAGCAGCCCGCCGCCCACGTCGAGGTCGTTTTTGCTGATGCGCTTGACCACCACCATGTCCTCGAAGGCCACCACGTACACGCCCGTACTCTGCAAGCCCCACTTGGCCTCGGGCACGCGCTCGACGAGCACCTGCTGGCCGTGTTGCAGGGTGGGCTCCATCGAGTCGCCGTTTACGTCTAAGCAATACCAGCTCGCCACAATATCCAACAGTTCGCCAGGGTTGAGGTAGATGCTTACGGTATCCCACGCGCCGGGGTCGAGCAGGCCGCCGCCCACCATTGCCTCGGCAAACGTGGCGCGGGCGGCGATGGGAATGTGCGCCACCTGCACGAGCGGGGCTAGGCGCGGGGCGGGGCGCGCGTGGTGGCCGTGCTCGCCGTAGCGCAGGTGTTCGTAGGGCACGCCGAGCACGGCGGCCATCAGGTGCAGGTGGCCGTCCTGCTTGAGCCCCTCGCCCGACTCGAAGCGCGAGAGCGTGGCGGGCGAGGGGGCGCGCTCCACGTCCCGCCACGGGGCGGCGGTGGGGTTTTGGGCGCGCAGGGCTTCCATGCGGTCGGAAAACTCGCGCAGGGGGATGCGCTGGGCCGTGCGCAGGGCACGCACGCGCTCGTGCGGCCCGTCCGTTTCGGCGGTGCCGGGGCTGGGGGTGGAGAGCAAAGGCAAGGGCGGGAAAAAATATTTCGATAAAAAAGAACGGAAATGCTTGCCTTTTGAAATTTTGTTGCGCACCTTTGAAACACCAATTCACCAAGGCGCGTATCAACCGACAAACCACCCGCAACCAATGGGAAAATCGCCATGAATGCAACAGCAGCGAAACAAATTCGCGAAATATTAGGCCACGGGGCCCTCGCCGACGTGGCGACCCTGAGCAAAGTGCCCCGCCCCACCGTCACCCGCTACTTCCAGGACAAGTCGGTGCGCACCAAGAACCGCCGCGCCATCGAGCAGGCCATTGCAACGTTGTTGCAACAAGAGCAACAAGCCCAGCACACCCTGCAACAACTTATCGACCGCTACTAGCCATGCAGCTCGACCTCTCCCCTTTGCTTGCCCAGTACCTGCAACCCGTGCTCGCCCGGCTCGACGCGGCCGAGCGCCGGGTGCAGCAACTCGAAGCCTCGCTCGACGAGTGGGTGGACACCCGCACGGCCTGCCGCCTGCTGGGCGTCTCGGACGACACGCTGAAGCGCCAGCGCGAGAAGCCCGGCTGCCTGATCGAGTACAAGGGCGAGGGCCGGAAGATTCTCTACTCCCGCCGCTCCTTGTTCCGCTACAGCGAGGCCCGCCGCTGCCGCGCCCGCGCCGAAGCCTGAGCCAGCCGCCCCACGCCCCGCCGTTTACCTCCCGCCGCCCGCCACTACCCGACCCCGACACGACCCTTCGCTTACCGCTTATGCCACACTTCTACTCCACCGCGAACCATGAGCCAACCGCGCTCTCTTGCCCGCCACCGGGCCGCTTTGCTCGACGCCCTGCAAGGCCACCCCACCATCACCGCCGCCGCGCTGCACCGGGACGGCCGCCACTGCTGGGTTGAGTATACCGAAAACGGGCGGCGCTACCACACCGAAGCCGAGGTCGGCGGGCAGAAAGCCGTCGCCAACTTCCTGCGCGAAGCCTGCCGCGCCGTGGTGCTGCCCGACCTGAACCTCGAAGCCATTACCATTCCCCACGCGCCATGACCGAACCCCGCTACACCACCGACGGCCGCTCCTACTACGCCTACCTGCCCGACGGCCGCCAACTGGCCGTGCCCGCCTCGCTCACCGTGCAGCAGGCGTGGCCCACGGTGGAACTCGGTTCCACCCCCGGCTTCATGCAGCGCCAGCCCGCCGCCGACGAGCTGCCCACCCACCGCGCCGCCTTCGAGGCCGCCTACCAGCGCACCCTCGCCGCGCTGCAAGCCACCTACGCCGCCCTCCAACTCACCCCCGCCCACTGATGTACTGCGCCGACGAACTCCACCACAAAGCCCGGCAGATAGCGGCCGAGTACGACGTGCCGGACGCGGGTATTGCATCCCTGATCTGCGCCGGCACCTCCTACGCCCCAGGGTACACCAAGTACTCGCTGCACTTCTTCGAGAACCCCGAGCACAAGCACACCTTCCGCTGCTCGGCCACCGATGTACCCCGCCTGCTGGTATTGTTCCGCCGCCACCTGGAGCAACGCTACCAGCCCAACCCAATCACCACCGAACCTGCTTTTTAATTCCAAACACGATGAAACGCACCGAGGAATTTAGTGTCAGCAAGAGCACGGTTGAGTGCTACAAAATTCGCCACAAGAGCGGCTTCTATTGGGCCGACATCACCATCGACGCCAACCCGCACGGCGGGCGCATTCAAATTGCCTCAGACTACGGCACCTGGCAAAACTATTGGGGCGCCACGGGCGGCGACTTCAAAGAGTTTCTAGCCAAACTCAACCACGACTATGCCGCCTCCAAGTTTGGCGTAGAGCGATGGCTGGATGTCAAGGCTACGGTGACAATGTATAAGCGCAGGCTTTTCGAGTGGCGTCGGGCCAAGGAAATTACCGCCGACAAGGCACGGGATATCTACAACGAGCTAGAGGAAGTCCGCCATGAAAACCACAAAACGTTTGAGTCGGCGGTTCTGAACACCGACAACCTCTACGATTTTCTGACCGACATCTACGACGTGCCGGATGTGTGCTACGAGCCTGACCCTCACTTCAAGAAGTTTTGGGAAGAAACCTGGCCCATCCTTTTAGCCGAGTTCAAACGCGAACTAGAACCAGTAACAGTCTAAGCCATGAAAGTCACCCGCCTCGCCTGCTGCTGCCGCCTCCGCGACCTCGTGCCGATTGTCATGCAGCAACTCAAAGCCAAACAAGCCGCCGCGTAAGATGAATAGAACCTGGAAAGACGTTGAAGCTTTTCGCTTCCGTATGAGCGGCCGTGAGTTTCTAAATCTCACGATGAAGCACATAAAAACAGATATAGACGCGCCGCAGGTAATCCTGTCCAATGAATCCGAATTACTCGAACTAGTAAAGGAAATCTGCCGCAGCCACGGCCACGCGTACCCGGAGGACGGCGCTTGGAACACTGAAGAAGATTACCTCGTCGTCTACCAGTTTTAACTCCTTCTCTCCACCAGCCATGTTCCGCAAAATAGTTCTGTTACTCGCCCTGCCGCTGCTGCTCGCGCTGTATCTTGTAGTCGGCGAGCGCGAGCCCGCGTTTGCCTCGTGGGCCGAGCTGGCAACCCGCCGCTGGCCCCTGCTGGCCGCGCTGCTGCTCCTGCTCGCAAGCTGCGCCACCCCGAAGACGACCGCTGAAAGCGACCTTGCCCTCGAACGCCCCGAACCACGCATCCACCAACCAATCAAGTAGTATGTCAGAGCAAACCGACACCAGCAAAAACCTTTACCAACGCATTAGCGGCGTGATGCAGGATGTGCGCTACCTGCAAAAAGACAAGCAGGTATCTACCGGCGCGGGCGGCCCAGGCTACAGTGCCATGAGCGAGGAGAAAGTAACCGAGAAGGTACGCGAAGCCCTCATCACCCACGGCCTCGTTATCCTACCCGTCGAGCAAGACCAGCGCCTCGACGACCTGCCACGCGGCGCGGGCAAGATCGTGTCGCTGACGACGGTAAACACCCGCTACAAAATTGTCAATATCGACAACCCGAGCGAGTTTGAATACCTCGCCAGCAGCGGCACCGGGGTAGACTCACAGGATAAGGGCGTTGGCAAGGCCATGACTTACGCCTACAAGTACATGCTGCTGCGCACCTTCGGCATTGCCACGGGCAAGGACACCGACGACGTGGGCAACGCGGAGCTGGAACGCCAGCAGGAAGAAGCCGCCGCCAAAGCCCTGCAAGCCAGCAAGGACGAGGTAAAGCGCCTGCTCAACCACCCGCTTGTCAAGCCCGAGGAAAAGCAGAAGGTGCTTGCCAGCCTCGACGGCCTGAACGCCGGGCAGACCGAGAAGGCGATTGCGTGGGCCACCAAACTAATCGACGAGCGCGAAGCGCAGCCTGCCTAGTGAAACGCCTCGTGCCCCACTCCACCGCTTTCGACCGGCTCGTTCACGAGGACGAGCTGGCCGACGGCCGGCCCCCGCGCCCGCCCCGCACCGAAAAGGCTATTGAGCAGGGCCGCCGCCAGGTCAGCCGCCAGCTCGCCGCCCACGGCCTGCCCGACCCTTCCGACCACGCCGTGCTGCGCTACCTCGAACGCATCGAAGGGCTGGACATCGCCGCCGTCAAGGCCCGCATGATGGACATTGACGAGCGGGGCCGCCAAGCCCTCGAACAGTTCGCGGGCGGCACCACCACCATCACCGTCAACAACACCCACAAGCTGCGCTTTAAAAATGGCGCGGTGGTAACCGTGCTTCCCGTGCAGGAACGCGCCCGCGCCTGATATGCCCTGCTTCCACGGAATGCCGTTTGCGTTTACCTGCCCGCGCTGCGACGGCGAAGGGCACTACGCCACCGAGTTGTGGCCCACCAACAACTGCTCGCGCTGTGCTGGCACTGGCTTAAGGCGCATTTTACTGCCGCTCGACGTGTTCTTCAGCCTCGCGCCGATGTCGGCCGCGCAGCGCCAGCGGGCACTTGCCGCCTACGACGAACAAAGCGGCCACGTAGACCAGCACCTTGCCAACGGCAACCTCGCCGACCTTTACCCCTTAACGCCCGTAACCGCTAACCAACTTACCAGCCATGTGTAAAGCCACCTGCAAGAACGCCGACACCATCGACTACAAGATGGAGTTTATGAGAGCCGGCCTGCAACCCATCCGCACCGAGCAGGGCCAGCCCAGCATCGAGGAGCGCAAGATAAACGTGCGCCTCATTCTGGAAGAACTCAACGAACTGGCGCGCGACGGCTACGGCATCGAAACGTCGTTTAAGTTTATGCTGTTCAAGCTGATCGCCGACGACCTATACGTTAACAAAGACGGCAATATTGTTTGCGGTGGCCCTGGTGACACAGAACAATACAACCCCGTAGCCACACTCGACGCGCTCTGCGACCTGCGCGTGGTTTGTGACGGCCCCGTGCTATCCAGCGGCTTACAGGGCGTGTTTCCGGCTGCTATGCGCGAGGTGCATGTAACGAACATGAACAAGTTTGTGAACGAGGCGACGGCTCAGGCAAGTTGCCAGTATTACCTGTCTGCCAAAGACACCCCCGCCTTCTACGACCACGCGGGCGACGGCTCAGGCAACTTTGTGATTAAGAACGCGCAAACCAATAAGGTGTTGAAGCCGATTGGCTGGCAGGAACCGAACCTCGGGCAGTTTATTGACGGCAACGAAAAATAATTGCCACTGCCACTTGCGCGAGTTAAAAATACGCGTACATTTACGACAGATAAGCGGGCTAACCACCCGCTTATCGTCGCACCAAACACGTCAAAATAATGCCAGTCCTCAAGCTCCTAAAGATTGATCCGCTTCGCTGCTACAATGCGAAGACGTGGGCCGACAAAAAGAAGGTATCCGAACGCACCGTGTATCGCGGTATCGAAGACAAGTCGCTCCCGCTCGTTGAAATTGCCGGCCAGTACTTCGTGTACGACCTTCAGGGCGAGAACAAATGATCGCCCTTTATTTTCTCGCTTCTCGTCACTTTTCTGCCATGCGCCCGTCTAGACCGGAGTTTAGAAACAACCCAGCATCCTTGCTCCCTTGTGTTTATGCTATAAAAAGCACCATTGACAAGCGGATGTACATTGGTAGCAGTAAAAATGTGCGCAGCAGGACATCAACGCACTTTCACAACCTAAAACACGGCAAGCATTCATCTAAGCACCTCCAAAAGTTCTACGACAAATACGGGGCGGAGAAACTAACTGTCGAGATTCTTGAGAATTGCCCAATTGAAAAGCTAATTGAACGCGAGCAGTATTGGATGGATTACATTTCAAACCGCCGTAGTCGTTCGCTTCTTTTCAATGCCTGCCCCAATGCAGGCACTCCCAAAGGACTAAAGCATACAAAGCAATCACTTTATCTGCGGGAGAAGAAAGCCGCCGCCAAACGAAAAGCAAAGTTCGAGCTTGAGAACCGAGAATACTTTGCGCATAGTGATATGATTGCCGCCGCCTTGCTTGAACGGTCGCAAGGTAAGTGCGAAGACTGTCTGGCTCAGACCGAGCCTGACCTGTACTTTATGGTGGTAGATATTGAGGAGACGAGGTATTGGCGTGAGACCACCGTAGATAACCAAATTTTCTTATGCGGGCATTGCATACAAGCTAGGCGCTCAGCTCGTAAGAAATTCAAGATGGAACAAAAGAAGGCGTTGAAAACCGCAACAGTATAGCAACCATGAAAGCCTACATCGTTACCGAGAACGAAGAGCACCACGCCTGCGTCGTATTCGCCGACCACGCCGTTACAGCCCGCCGCAAAGGAGCCGACGAACTTAACACCGATTTCACGGACGACCTAAGCGTGAAGCGCGCCAAACACTTCGACCAGTACGCCCCGCAAGGCAGCGTGCCGCTGGAAGTGTTGGTGATGGAACACGGCTGGTCACACGAATGCGACGAGTGCAGCGAGCGCGTAACACAAGACCTCTACAACTACCAGGAGGAGCGGGATATGCAGCCCGTATGGGGCCAGAACTTTGTCTATTGCAGCCCGGAATGTGAAGCCACTTACAACGAGCGCAAGGCCAAGGAGAAAGCCGAGTACGATGCCTTGGTGGCAAAGCTACTGGCTGAATACCCCGGCGTTACGCCCAAGTATCGCACCACCAACGGCGGCTTGTCGCTCCGCTTTCCCGGTGCCAAGCACGACAGCTACTGGCAACCCGACAAGCCTGGTATTGGCGCCCTGCGGATGGATGTACCAGCTCTTTACCGCTACCTAAGTACGATCCGCCCGATGGACTTCGCCACGGCCATGCACGCTGGCGCCTAGACTACCCCTGCTCACCGCCCTTTACCCAAACACGTCGCTCTTACTTCACTTTTCCCCAGCAAGCGATGAAAGCGCCCGCCTTCCAGTTTTATCCAGCCGACTTCCTTGCCTCGCCCGACGTGCAGATCATGGAAACCTACGAGGTAGGTGCCTACATGCTGCTGCTGTGCGCCGCGTGGCAGTCCGAGCGTCCTGGCTACCTCGCTAACGACGAGGGCCGCCTGCGCCGCCTAGCACGCCTCACCGCCGAGCAATGGAAAGAGAGCAGCGCCATTTTGCTGCGCAAGTTTCCTGTGGTGGAAGGCGGCGAGTATCGGGCTAATCGCCGGATGCTGCACGAGTTGGAAAAGCAGCAATCGTTCCGCGAATCACGGGCCGAAGCTGGCCGGGCGTCGGCGGCCAAACGAGCAAAGCGGCAACAAGAGGTCAACGAAAATCCAACACGTGTTGAAAATCCGGCAACACGTGTTGAGGAAAAGGCCAACATCGACCCAACTCTTCTATCTACATCTTCATCTACAGAAGAAGTAAGTAAACCGTTAGGGGAGTCTGAGGGGGAAGACCGCTCGGCTGACGCCTCGCTGGCAAAAGAGGTGGTCGCTAAAATTGAGGCGGCTAAGACGGTGGCCGAGCTGAAGGTAATCTGGGAGCAACACCGCGACATGCAGACCAGCACCGGCTTCCGGCAAACCATGAGCGCCCGGCGCCAAGCCGTTGAGGCCGCCGCTGGCAAGAAGAAGCCTGAGCCACCCGCGCCTAGTAAGCGCACGATAGCCCCGGAACCAGGGTTGGAATTTGAGGCGTTTTGGAAACTCTATCCCCGCTCCGAGAAGAAGGCGGCGGCACTCAAGCTCTGGAACACCAAGCTCTCCAACAACGACCGTCGGCAAGTTTTGGAGGGGTTGCCGGATTGGGTTGCCAAGCAAGACCGAGAGTACGTGCCACACCCAACAACATTTCTGAACGGAAAGCGGTGGTTGGACGACGGGTACGGCAGCAACCCGGAAAAACAGGCGACCCTTATGACCGTGCATCGCAACGACGAAAAGCCCCGCAAAGCCTGGACGCGGGAAGATGTTGACAACCTCTGGGCACCCAAAGCCGCAAACTCCTAAGCCATGACCATTCCCAACCAAGCCCAACTCGAAGCCGCCAAGCGCCACCTCGTCCACGCCGCCGCCCTGCTGGCTCCGCACCTGCAACGCCTGCAAGCCCGCATCGACGGTGGCCCCACGATGGAGGAGCTGATGCTGGACGACGAAGCCCGTGCGCGAATGCTGGAAGACCAGATGCTGCTGCAAGCCCTTGTTAATTACGGCGACGCCGTGGAAACCCAAACCGCCGCCATGACTGACGTGGTGGACGAGTGCATAGGGGAAATGGCCCGCGCTCAGTTTGTTTTCCACCAAATGAAACTTGACCGCGACTTCTTCCAGCACAGCGCCCGCACCGCCACTGCCATGTTCCACCAAGCCGGCGACATCCTGATTGCCCGCACTATTGCCGCCCGCCGCCATGAACAGCGTTAATCCTTTCAAAGCCAACCAGCAACGCCCCGGTTTCGCCCCTGCCGCCCCTGCCGCGCCCCTGCCGCGCCCGCTGCCCATCGCCCCGAAACCGCACGCGGGCTCCAACGAGCCGATTGACACGGCCGACATCCTAGGCTTCGAGGAGGTGTGGCCGCTTATGGAGCATACGTGGAAGCACGGCAAAATCAACGGCACCACCACCCACTTCCCCGCGCTCGACCCCCACTTCACCTGGAAGCCGGGGGAGCTTACGCTGGTGACGGGCTGGCCGGGCTCCGGCAAGTCGGAGTTCCTGCTGCAACTGCTCAACGCCAAAGCGATTTACGACGGCTGGAAGTGGGCGTTGTTCTGCCCGGAAAACATGCCCGTGGATGAGCTGGTGGACAAGCTGGTGCAGAGCTACGTGGGCAAGACCAGCAACCAGAAGTACCCGCAGTACCGCATGACGTTCACCGAGTACAAGGAGGCTACGATGTTCGTGATGAACCATTTCTCCATCATCTACCCGAAGGGAACGTGGACGCTGGGCAACCTGCTCAACCACCTGGACTGGGTTATGGCGCAGCGGGAAATCAAAGGCTTTCTGATCGACCCGTGGAACGCCCTGACTTCCGACCTGAGCGCGCACGGCGGCCGGGAAGACAAGTGGCTCGAACAAACGCTGACCGACTTTATCCGCTACACCGAAGACCGCAACCTGCACAACATCATCATCGCCCACCCCAGCGGCCAAGCCCGTGACAAGGACGGCAACCTGCAAGTGCCCGACCAATACAACGTCAGCGGCGGGCGCATGTGGAACAACAAACTGGACAACATCATGGCGGTTCACCGGCCCGGCTACGGCAAAACCTTGGAGCCCGGCGAGAAGCCCGATACCAGCGTCGAAATCCACGTCCACAAGATCAAAAAGCAGGACCTGGTAGGCATCCCCGGCGTTGCAACGCTGGATTACGAGCGGGGCAACTTCCGCTACATCGACCCCTCGCTGGGTTACGCGCCCCTTGACCGCCAGCGCAAGCTCCGCGACGCGGCTCCGAAGGTTATTCAGGGCTCGCTGCCGGCTTCCACGTTTGAGGACGAGCCCGCCCGGCCCCTGCCCCAACTCGATCCGCGCTTCGCCACCGAAGACCCGCCGTTTTAACAGGCAAAAATATTTTGCCATTCACTTGCAAGTCAGTTTAAAGTTCGTGTACTTTACAATCAGAAACCGACCACGATTCCACCCGTGACCGCCCACAACACCCGTACCCCCGAGCGCATCGCCGCCATCGACGACTACATCCGCCGCCACGCCGCCACCATGAACGTCAAGGACATGGCCCGCAAGCTGCGCGCCGACCACCGCTACGTGAGCCTGCGCCGCGCCGAGCTGGGGCTGGTGCCCGAAAGCCGCGAAGGACACCGCCAATCGCTGCCACCCCGCCACGTTCTTAGCGCCGCCGACCGGGCGTTTCTCAAAGCCCACCACGCCACGCTGTTGCCCGAGCAACTCGCCGAGCGCATCAACGCCCCGCTTTACAAGGTCAAGGAGTGGCTGCGCAAGAACGGGCTCGCCGCCCAGGAAGACCTCGCCCCCTACCAGCACGTTATCGACACCTGCGAGCGCATCGACCGGAAGCGCATGGAAGAGGGCGAGCTGCCCAAGTTCCGCAAGGCCACGCCCGAGGAGGCCGAACTGGTGCGCCGCCGCCGCCAGCACCGCAAACCCGCTTTCATCCCCGTCGAAGTAATCGACCTCACGCCGCACGTGCGGCCCCGCTTTTTCTAGTATGCGTACCTCCCTTACCTACCTGAGCATCACCAAGCCCCACCTCTGGCCCACGGCCACGCTCCAACGGTGGCTGCTCGAATGCCGCGACCACCTGCTGCACCACAGCACGACCCCGGCCCGCCGCCTCGACCTGAAAGCCAAGCGGGCGGAAGTCAACGAGGTAATCGCCGCCCGCCCCGCCACCGCCTGACCCCGCTAATTCAACCGCTATGAGCCCGCTTAGCCCCGTGAAAGACCTCGCCCCGGCCTTCTTCGCCCACCAGAAGTTCGCCGCCCTTGTTCAAACCCTACGCGCCCTGACACGGGGCTAAACAACTCATCTCCACTTCACCCTCAACCCAAACGCGTACCATGAAGCCCTATCTCCACCTTAAGACCTCGAAACCCAATCGCAAGGGGTATTGCCCCGTTTTGTTCGTTAAAAACGACATGGTGCTTGCCACGGGCTTTACCGCCCACCCGAACGCTTGGGACGCTGCCACAGGCCGCATTACCAACGGCACGAAGGAAGCCAAGCAGGCTAACAACTTCCTGAATTTCATCAGCACCCGCGCCCAGCAGTTGCTGGCGCAAGGCAAGTCGGAAGAAGAAATACGCCTCGCCGTGGGGTTAAAGCCCAAGCGTGTTTACAACAGCACGCGCTGGCCGCGCAAGGAGACGCCGCTGTTCGCCGCTGAGGAGGCTGTAGAGCCGCTGGAAGAAGCCGCGCCCATCGCAGCGGAAGACACCGCCCCGAAACGGTTTGCTATCAGCTCAAGCCAAAACGTAGGCATCGCTCGCTACACCACGTTGGAAGAAGCCGAGGCCGCTGCGTGGCAACACGCCCAGCTTACCAGCAGCGAAGTATTTGTGCTTGAGATGAAACCCCTGTTGCGCGTCGAGGCCCGCCGCCAGGCGCTGGTTGCCTAACATGCACGAACCCCACCACTACGCCGCCGAGGCCGTCCGCCAGTTCGCCCAGCGCGAGGCGGACGGCACCGACTTCGCCCTCTCCCGCGACGAGCACGTTCACTGCGTCGCCAAGCTCGCGGTCGAACTCTACGCCCAAGACGCGGAGAAGTACCGCACCAACCTCGCCCTCGCCATCATCCGCAGCCAACCCACGGTTTGCCCGGACTTCACCGGAGCGGCCGTCTAGCCAACACGTTTTATGCTTCCAACCCGTCGCGTTCTCAACAACGAAGCCCTCAAGCAACTCGCCCCGAGCGTGGTGAGCTTGTTTCTCACCGATCAGGTGGGCGAGCCCGGCTTCAAAGCCTGCACCCAGCTCGCCAACGCCATGCGCGAGACGCTGGCCCACTTCAACCGCTACGCCGAGCTGGTGTTCGCCGCCCCGCGTCAGCTAACCGAAGCCGAGGTGGCGCAGTACTTCGACCACCTGCTCTGGAACACCATGCCGCAGAACAAGCGGAACATGATGGTGGCCGCCGTCAACCGCGAGGTGCAGGTCGTGCGCAAGACCATTGCCGCCCACCTGAAGTTCTTGGGCGACTACGTGGGCGAGATTGAGAAAGGCACGCCGCAGGTGCATAAAGCAATTCAGGACGAAGCCCGCCGCAGTTTTGGCTGGTCGGAGAAGGAGATTGAGCAAGGCTTCCTCGATACCGAAGACGACGAATAGCCATGAAAAGCAGCTACTACAAAATACTCGCCATGAGTGCGCTGTCGATGGTGACTTTGGCAGAAACCGGAAGCCGACAAGCCTATGAGCCGGGCGCTGGACTTGCACCACTCCGGCGCGGGCCACTGGATACGATGGACACTTCAGCTTTCAACCGCGAGCGCCGCGAAAAGGCCGAAGCCAAACGTCAGCGCAAAGCCGCTAAGAAAGCCAAATAGCATACGTTACCGCCCTGGGTTGCCGCACCTGGGGCGGTAGCCAAACCCTCCACCTAAACCACTACCGCGATGCCAGAGGCGCCGGAGAGTATCTACGAACAAGAGCCGACCAGCCGGGGCTTTATGAACACCGGCAAGACCGTCCGCGAGTACGCCAAACTGCCGCACGCCGAGCGGATGCAACTGCTCAAGAAGCACAAACTCCAACCCAACCGGAAATGAAGCCGCTTCAGGAGCATATCGACGAGGTAATGGACTACTTCGACTTTCACAAGGCTCAGGGAGTTATGGAACACCTGAATTGGAAGTGGGCCAGCTTCTCGCCGCCACAGGTGCCCGACACGGCGCAGCTACGCGCCGCCGCCCGGCGCTACCTGCGTGATGCGGCGAAACGCGCCATGAAAGCAGGCGGCACGAGCAGCACTGGATCAGGTGGGCTTTATGCCTATGCTTACGCCAACAAAGAAACCGGCGAACTGCACGGAATCGAACTACACTTCTCCCTCAGCTATTGGTCAACCATTGAATGAAAAAGCCCCACCCCTGCCGCTGCAAACACCCGCTGCCCGCCGACCTGCTCGGCAACTGTGGCTACTGCGGGTATCCGGTTAAAACGCCTAAGAAGAAGTAAGTATGAGCGCAACCAATACCCATCGCATTACCAGTGTTGCCGACTTAGTGGAGGTAGTTACCTTAGAAAACCACGCCGTCTTAGCCCAGGACATTGCCCACTTTCTGACAATCATAGCCGAAGCCAAGGCATTGAGCAGCGCAGTAGAGGGCAAGGAAGGAATTAAACTACCTACGGAGTTTAATTGGTTTGACGACGGCAAGAATGACGTTAAGCTCAATGTGGTGCTGGGATGAGCGCGGTGAACGATAAGACCACTCGGATTAACGCCGCCGACATCCGGGGCAAGGCGGGCGGGCGGAACCGTTGGATAATAAAGGAGGACTTGCCACCCGCTCAGCCGGTTGCCCAAATGGGTAAGCCCCGCCACATCGTAATCGAACACGAGCCGATGGGTGCCCCGCGCATGACGAAATCCGACAAGTGGAAGAAGCGCGACGTGGTGGTGCGCTACCACGCCCTGAAGGACGCCATTCGGGCAGCGTGCGCTACGCACGGCTACACCTTGGGCGAGGCAGTTGCCTTGCGGTTTGAAATACCCATGCCTGCTGGCTGGTCAAAGCGAAAAAAGGAGGAAATGAGGGGCAAGCCGCACCAGCAGCGGCCCGATTGGGATAACCTCGCAAAGGGATTTTGCGATGCTTTTAACGTGGAAGACAGCCACGTACATACAGCACATATAACCAAAGTATGGGCTGACGAAGGGCGCATCATCATCCTTAACCCGTAACGTTCACCTCCCTCCACCATGAACGCGCAGGAATCCCCCTATTCACAAGGATACAGCCGCCACTACAGCAAGCTCAACGTCAGCGACGGCAAGGACAACGCCGTGCAGCTCTACCGCCAGCAGCGGCAGGTGCTCAGCCGGGTACGCCGCAAGCTCGACTCCTACCCCGCCGAACAGGTGGCGGGCTGGTTCCAGCAGGAGCCGCTGAAAGGCATCGTGCCCGCCCCGAGCTGGCCCGAGAAGGTGCCCCGCCCCCGGCGCGGCCAGAGCCTCGGCAACTTCCGCCGCGCCCTGCCCACGGCCGACACCGACGACGAGCCGGACTACCACAACTACCTCGAAGCAGCCCGCGCCTACGCCGACGACGTGCGCTGCTTCCCCGCCGATTGCATCGAAGCCGTGGTGCAGGCCATTGAGCACAAGCCCGTAGACGAGCTGTACTACGAGAACCTGCTGAGCTGGCTGGACGCCATGCAGCCCGCCGCCTTCTGCGCCCGCGTCCTCGGGCTCAAACGCGCCCTCTGGCTGCCGCTGAACGCCAAACCGAGATACATCGTCACCCAAAGCAATTTGTTTTAACCATGAGCCAGTTTAACCAAATTCAAGCCTACATCGAAGGCTACTCTGAACGCGACGGCTTCCGGCAGCAGCATCCAAACAAGGCAGTTGACATACTGTTGGGCCTACAAAGCGAAGTAGACAAGCTGCGCCGCCAGAAACGGGACTACGCAGTAAGACTATTGGTACAGGGCTGCTACTTTGATTTTAGCCGGCAGAACGAGTACGGCATCTACTACAAGCCCCTGTAATAACCCTGCCGCATGGTACGCCCTCTGACCTCGAAGGATATTGTGATTGACCGCTGGGGCGTGCTGTGCGTGCGCGGGCTGATGGGCCTGTTTCATCCCGTAATCAAGCTCCGGTTGCCCAAGGGAACGCAGCACCGCCCGGAGTACGTTGAGCTGCTTAGTTTTTAACTCATGAACTTCTACAAAATCCGCCAACGCACCACAGGCGAGTATTTCCTCGGCGGGCGCTACGCCCCGAGCTTCGGCCAGCCCGGTATGCGCTACGAGGCGTTAAATGCCGTAACCGCCGCCTTGCGCCACATCGAGCGCGAGCGGCCCAATCAAGAAAAGCAGATTACCTCGTACGTGGAGCGGTGCGCTCTTGAAGGCCGAGCACCAGAGGAGCCGTGGTTTGGCAACCGAAAGGCTGCTGTTCAGGGTTTGCTGCCGCATAACCTAGAAATTGTGGAGTTTGAGGAGTGCGAGGTTCGCATAATTGAGAAGAAATAATGCCTGATATTCTGTTTGCTGTGGGCGAGAAGGTGGTGGTAGCCGACGATAATTTTGCCGTCATGCACGCCCTGAACCATCCCAAGCACCCGCAAATCACCACGCCCAAGAAAGGCCCGATCTACACCGTGCGCGGCCACATCATCCTACCCCACGGCGTCGTCGGACTTTGGCTGGCCGAAATCGTGAACGCGCCGATGGCACCGGGCGTGCCCGAGCCGAGCTGGAACCAGGAGCGGTTCGCCAAGGTGCCGCCCGTCGAGGAAATCAGCCTCGCGGAAGTGCTGGAAGAATCGCTCGCGGAAGTCGAGTAGTGCAGACATAATACGAAGAAGCCCGCCGTAACCATAGCTACGGCGGGCTTCTTCTTTTCATCAAGGCGGCGGGTACTAGGGTTGCTTCCCCTCCCCGCTGAACATGGTCGTCACTAACTGCAACTCGACGACGCTCAGAGGTTCACCTTGGGCAAGCGTCGCCTCTCGGCGGGGCCAGTATTATCGCTGCTCCTACGTTTTCGCCCGAAGGCCGGCATCACCGAGCAGCCAACCACGCCGTTTGTGCAGAACCTAGGATTCGAACCTAGCACGTCTTGGCCTGACGCCTTCCTGACCGCGCCACTACAGCGCCGCCTTAGTTCCGCTGGTTAAGGCACCCACAACACGGGGAGCGACCCCGTGTTTGTAATCAAGCGGTCTGGATGCCTCAGAACTCCCGCTTAATGCCTACTGGTGGTGTAATTATACGAATCCGGCCACACCGAGCACAGGCAAACTCTCGCACGCCCCCGTGGAATCGAACCACGCCTGCCGCTTTTGGAGAGCAGCCCGCCTACCTTGGAACATTGGTGCGCGTATAGGTGCTAAAGCGGGCTCGAACCGCTGACCTTCAGAATCACAATCTGACGCTCTAACCTGCTGAGCTACTAGCACAGGCAGCAAGATAATACATTGTTTCGACAAATGAAACAATGTTGCAAAAGAAAATCGGTTGCCGGGGTCCAATCCAGCAACCGATTAAGGTACAATTGAAGATGCGCCCAGCGTACGGGCACTGCTACTATCGCTTGAACATGACGGTGGTGTTTAGAGACCGGATGAAGGGAGTTGTCGTAGAGTGTATCAGGACTTAAATATACTTACAATTTTGCAACAGTGTTGCATATACATGGTAAAATATTTTCGCGAACAAAAAAGCCCGAAGCAGAACCTCGGGCCTTTACCAAACACGTTGCCTGATTGGGGTTCAGGCCACCCTATACAAAAGCGCCAGCAGGGCTACGGCGCGCAACACGAAGCTCAGCCGCGAGGGTTCCAGCCCTGCCTTGCCTGCTACGTAACGAATGGCTTTATCGGTCAGGCTCGTTGTGCCCACGCTCAGCAGCGGCTCGCTCGCTCGGCTCACCTGCTTGTTCATCAGGTTGCGAACAAGGTTGAGCACGGGGTCGAACAAGGCCAGACGCAGCAGCATCGCGCTCAGCCACGGCTGCTCGTCCACGAGCGCCACGACCACAAGATACAACGCGAGCCCGGCGTAGTGGAGGGCGTAATCAATAATTTTCGCCCACGTCGGCGGCACGTACTCGCGCAGCAGCCACGACAGAACGCCGTGTTGAGCGCCCGCCCCGAGCAGGTAAGCCAGCAGCGCCAGCATTAGCGCGCGCGGCCGTTCAGAACCCCGTCCAACACGGCGTTCACATCCACAGACTTTTTCTGGCGAACGGCTAGGTCAAGCAGCTTTCCGTCGATGTAGCCCTGTCCGAAAAGCGAACGGGCGCGCACACGGGCCTTGCTCAGCGCCTCATATTCTTTGCGCTTCTGCGCTTGCCGATCCAGCCACCAGTTGTAGACCGACGCGGCAACGATTGCCACCACGCCAAGGGCGAAGTAGACCACCGACACATAGGTAGGCCAGCCGTAGCCGCCCGTAAACTCGTATTCAACGGTGGGTACGACGGCAGCAATTGCCAGCGCAACAGTAGCGGGGAATTTGAGTTTGTTGTAGTTGATTTTCATGGCTAGGCAGCTAATGACTGGTTGGTGTAGGTGAACGTCAGGTGGGCAACCACTCCCTCTCCTTTGGCCCACACAAAGGCTTCAGCGGAGCGCAGCGAGCCCACGTATCCTTTCTGGTGGTGCCACGCATCGACGGCGGACAACGAGCGCATGTAGCGCACGGTCAGGCCGATGTTTTCGTGGATGGTGCGGTACTTAAATTCCTTCTTGTGGTGGATGTGCGCCAGGTGCGCCTCGCGGAACCGCGTGGCGGCCCACATCGCCGGCTGCTCCTGCGCGAAGATCATCGGCAGGTTGCCTTCTTTCTCGTCGCTGCCGTGGGTATACATGATGGCGCAGTCGTGAAACTGCACGTACTTGCGGGGGGAGAACGAGGCGTCTACCTCCACGTCGGCGCAGCCGCTGAACGTGGCTTCCAATACCTGTCCCAAGTAGAACAGGCGCTGAAAATCGTGGTTGCCGGGCACCATCACCACTTTTACCTTGAAGCCGCGCTGGCGCAGGTAATTAACGGTGCTGGCAACCAGCGTGGCGCCGGTAACGAAGGTGCGCTGCCACCGGCCCGCCTCGTGCTGGGGCGTGCCCTTGGTGGTGGCGTTCAGGATGGAGTCGGAGTTGTAGAAGTCGTTGCCGACGGGCAGGACGATGGTGCCAATCGGGTAGCCCTTGGCGCGTTCGAGCAGCGTTTCCACCGCCATCTTATAGAGCGCGCAGGCGATTTCGAGGCTGTAGCTCTCGCCGGATTCCAGTGGATCGGCCACCTTGCCCAAGTGCAGGTCGAAGATGTCGATTTCCAGCATGTAGTTCTCGCTGCCCGCCAAGGGCTTCGGGCGGAAATTAAAGCCCTGGGGCTTAACGATGGGCGCGAGCGCCTTGGCAATTTCCTCCACGGTCAGTTCCGTCAGGCGCTCCACGGGCTTGAGCCACGCCTTGACCTGCCAGTTGGTCGCCACCTCGGGGCCGTTGTCGCCCTTCATGGTCACATCCCACTTGTTTGCCACCCAATTGCTTACCTCCCACTCCAAGGGGTTTACCTTGGCGGCGGCGAGCAAGCCATCGAGCGTACGGATGGAGTTGGATTCGGTCACGTAAATCACGCGCTGCCCGTCCTCCATCGCGTCGTTTACTTGCTCCTCGGCTGCGGCCTCGGCTTTGGCGGGCTCGCCCGCGCTGCGGAACTGCTCGCGCCGAACCGCTTGCAGCACGTTAAACGAGGCGCGCGGCGCGTTCTTGATTTCGGGGTGTTCGCGGAAAATAATCTCGCGTATTTGTTCCGCGCTTTTAAAGGGATAACGCTCAACGTACTCCTTCGCTAACTGCGCGTAGGCGGGGCCGGTGGTGGTGGGCATCGACGGGTGGTTGGTCTACTGTAAAAGTACAGCAATTACAGAAGTAATTGGCTGTGAGGAGCAATTATTTTTCGACTACTTCACGCTGGCCCACCACGCGGCGACATCAAATGACGGACAGGCTTTTTTCACGCCGGGAAAGTCGCGGTGCCCCACCACCTTGGCATTGGGGTACAGCGCCAGCCACGCCGTGATAATACGCTCCAATTCCGCCTTCTGCTGGGGCGTGCGGTTGTCCAGCGCCCGGCCTTTGGCATCAACGCCGCCGATGTAGCTAACGTGCAGGCTGTTGCTGTTGTGGCCCGCCACGCCGTTGGTAACGGCGCTGTCCGGCGCTAACCGCACGGTGGCCCCGTTGGGCGGCACGACTTTGTGGTAGCCCACGGTTCGCCAGCCTTTTACCTCCCGCCAGTAGCGGGTAATGCTTTCGACCGTAGCGGTTTGCGGGGTCGCCGTGGTGTGAACCACGATGTAATCAATGCGCCTCATGCTTCGTCGTCGGGCAGTTGGTTGTTTACGGGGTGCTCGCCGGTCTGCACGTTCACGTTCTCGGGGGCTTTGCGCGCCTGCCAGAAGCCGCGCTCCATAATCAGCGACAGCAGCGTGTCGCCCACCGAGGCGGCGAGCACCAGAAAAAAGTTGGCGTAGGCCAGCGTGTCGATGCGCTCGGGGTTGGGATAGCCTTGCAGGACGATGCACCACGGCAGGCCCACCACCGTCAGGCCCGCGAGCAGGGCAATGACGGTGAAGATGTTGAACACGCCGCGCGCGTCCTTGAAAAACTGGTTTACAGCCACCGTCCGCGAATTAGTTTGTGGAGGCCCAGCACCAGCAGCAACAGCAGCAACAGGCCGCCGAGGATGTACGCGCCCGCTGGCAGGCCGCTTTTGACGCTGTGGTTGGGCTTGGTTTTTACGTTGGACTTGTCCTTGGTCACGGGCTTTTGCTTGCGCACGGACTTGTCCTTGGCCTGCGAGTTGTCGGCCTCGGCGGTGGCCTGCTCGCCCCACGCAAACGCGCCGTCCTCGACGATTACCTTTTTGGGCACGGCGGGCTTTTGGGCCTTCGCCACGCGGGCGGCGGCTTTGCTTTCGGCCTTCAGGTTCTTGCGGTACTGCCGGGCCTCGGGCCCCGTAAGCGGTACTGCCGGGGCGGCGGGGCTTGGCGCCGGGGCTTGCGGGGCTTCCACGCGGGGCTTCGGGGCTTCCGCCACGGGCTTGGTGGGTACGCACGCGGCGCAGGCGGCGAAGGCGAAACAGGCGAGCAGGTGCTTCATTTGGTGAGGAGTTCGATGAGTAATTTGACGCCCACGGCAAAGCTGCCGCCCCCTATCCCCGCGCCCACCCCGTAGCCGATGGCCCGGTTGACAACGCCTTTTTTCCAGTCGTCCAACCCGTTGATGCGCGAGTCCAGGTGCTCGCACTTCTTCTGCATGTCCTTGAAGTCGTCGGTGAGGCCGGGGCGCTCCAGGCCGGGCTCGCGCTGCCCGCGCAGCAGCAGCTCCAGCTTTTGCAGGAGGATGATCTGGTCTTTCTGGCCGGTGGCGATGCCCTGCATCTGGTGCTTCATGGCATCCATGTTGCGGTCGTTCTCGTCGAGCCGCTGATCGACGCGGCCCTGCCAGTCTTTAAACTCCTCGAAGCGCAGCATGAGAAAATCCAGCCGCTCGTCGGGAGAGTGCGTAACGGTGCGCGGGGGGCGCGGAGCATTCGGGGGCATGGCTATAAGTTACGAAGGATTAGACGGACACGAGGCCCACGGCCACGCCCGCGTCCTCGGCGTCCTTGCGCCAGAAGTGGTAGAGCCGGTCCTGGTTGGCCTGCGTGATAAAGGCGCTGGGAAACAGCAGTTGCTGCGCGCCCGGCGCGTCCTGCCCGAAGTCGTTGCGGCTCGTGCCGTTGGTGGCAAACACGCCGAGCAGGTTATCCTTCACCACGTTGTCGCGGTAGTAGGCGGCGGGGCGGTTGAGGTAGTTGTAGAGCGAGAGGCCCTGCGAGTGCGAGCCGTTGGCCGTGCCGTCGGGCTTGCGGCCCGTGCTCACGTTCACGTTGCGCTCCATACGGTTCTCGTAGCCGCCCGCGAGGTTGAACCCGCCGAAGGTGGCCCCGGCCGAGTAGTTCTCGATCACGTCCACGTAGTGCGGGTCTTTGCTGCCCACCGCGTCGGATTGCAGGTCGTTGTCGGTGGTGATCGAGGAGCCCGTGCTGTTGCTGGTCGAGGGGTGGATGTAGAGCCCGTGCTGCATGTTGCCCTGCACGCGCAACCGGCGGGTCGGGCGGCCCGAGGTGCCGTGCAAATTGATGCCGTCCTGCTGCGAGCACTGGCCGGGCTCGTTTTTGATGTAGTTGAACCGCACGTCGGCCGTCACCTCGAAGCACTGCAAGAGCTGAATGCCGTTGCCGTACTGGTCGGTGTTGCCGTTTTGGTCGAGCTTCTGCACGTTGTGCAGGTAGTTGCCCTGAATCGTCAAGAGGTTCGTCTGCGAGCCGTACCGATCCACGAGAATCCCCAGGATGTTCTCGAAGTAATTGTTGCGCAGCGTCGTGGTGGCCGCCACGCTGCTCAGCAGGTCGATGCCCTTGCCGGGGTAGCCCGCCTGCCCGCTCGGCGTCTGGTAGCCGTAGAAGCCGCAGTTGTACACGTCGAGGGTGCAGGAGGCGTTGAGGCCCCAAAACTCCAACAGGCAGGAGGGCGCGAAGCCCGTGAAGTTGCAGTTGCGCACGATAACCGTGCAGTTGCTCAGCCCGTTGGCGTGTACCTTCAGGGCGGGCTGGCCGGCGTTGTTGTTGTGGAAGTTGCGGTTCTCAATGACCAGCGTCTGCCCGCTCGCGCTCGGGCTGATAACCTGCGTGCCCGTTTCCCAGCTTGTCGGCTTGGGGCGGCGGGGCAAGGGCGGGTAGGTCTTGGGCAGCGGCCCTTGGTAGTAGCCGAGGGTGAACCGGGGGTCGAGCACCACCACTTCCTGCTGCCACGCCTTGACGAAGGCGGGCGTGTTTTTCAGGCGCACCTTGAACACGCCCGCCGCGTAGGCCGCCGTACTCACGCCCGTCAGCACGGGGCTGTCCTGCCACTGCTGCGTGTTGGGGTGCTGGTACTCCAGGGCCACCCCGGAGGCCGGGGTGGTCGTGGCGGTAACGGTGACGGTGTTGGGCATTTACGAAGCGGTAACGGCGGTAATCGTAAAATCCTCGGCGGTGCCCGGCTCCCCGGCCGGGCTAGTTAAAAACCCAGGCGCTCCCCGTCCAGACCTCTTGTTTGCCGAGTTCGGTGTTGAAGTACGGCCACGGCCCGGCGAAGCCCGCCAGGTTGGGGCGCTGCGCCGTGGTGCCGAGGCCCGTGCCCAGGGGGCGCCACTTCGGGGTCGCGTACTGCACGCTCTGGCCCTGGCTGTAGTCCTGCGGGCCAGGGCTCACGTACACGCCGTTCTGCCCGTCGAAGCCCGTTACCTGGTAGACGAAGTTGCCGATTTTCAGGTAGGCCCCGTTGGCGATGCCCAGCGCCGCCCAGCCCTGCGAGAGCTGGAAGGTGGGGCCGTTGCCGTTGGCCGTGACGCCGGCGGGCAGGCTGGCCTTGACCCCGCCCTGCACGCATACCCAGCCGAGCGGGCTGTTTTCCGCGCCCGAGGCGGCGCTTACCTGGTCGTTGACGCGCACGGCCGCGCCGGCGGGCAGCGCGTCGTAGAACGCCTGCGGGGTGGCGGCCACGGTTTCCAGCCGCGCCCCGAGGTAGCGGTGGCTGGTGTGCAGGCCCGGCACGGGTATCACCCGCTCGCTGACGACGTGGCCGGCCTCGGCGAAGGTCAGGCGGTTTTGCTCGCCCTGCCCGATGTCGGAGCCGCCGTAGCCGAACACCCACGCCCCCGCCGCCGACTCGCGGAAGCGGAGCATGTCTTTCTGCGGGTTGGTGCTCAGCTCCGTGAAGGCCACCGGCCAGGTGCCCGAGGTGGGCTGGTAGGGCTCGGGCGGGCCGTAGCGGAACGAGCGGCCCTGGCGTTCGAGGATGGTGGCTTCCAGCTTGAGCACGTTGACCTTCTGGCCCACGGCCGGGATGCGGTTGGCGTCCGCGTCCGAGTTCATGGTAAACCAGAGCTGGTTGCCCGCCCGCAGCTCCACCGTGGCTTGCAGCACCACGTAGCGGTCACGGGTGGGCGTAAAGGTCAGGCCCTCGCGGTTGAAGCCGAAGCGCCCGATGCCGAAGTTGTTCATCTGCGAGCCGATGATGACCAGGCCCGGCCCGTCCCACGGCTGGCCGTCGAGGCCGCCGATCACCACCGAGTTGGCTTCCACGAAGCTGTTGCCCTGGTTGCCCTGCTCGGAGTAGCAGAACGACCAGAACGAGCGGGCGTTGAGCGAGCGGGTGCGGAACGAGCCGATGGGCAGGTAGTCGTGGCCGAAGATGTTGTTGATGGCCAGCTTGTTGATGCGGCGGCCGTTGCGCGTGCCGTGGCAGCCGTAGAAGCCCGAGCCGAGGAAGGAGTTGTCGTCGATGCCCCACAGCCCGTTCTCGCGCACGGACAAGCCCACCACGTTGGTCTGGTTGCCGTCGGCCCCGACCATGTAGAGGCCGCAGCCGCCGTTGTAGTCGAAGTTGCAGACGCCCGTGATCTGGGAGTTGTCGGCGATGAGCGCCCCGCCGCGCGGCTCGATGGTGGCCGTCCACTTGCCCGAGGTGGGCATGTTCGGGATGGGGGCCCCCGTGACCAAATCCACGAGGTTGATGGCGAAGCCTTGGTTGACGTAGCCCGTGTTCTGGGCCGTGGCCCCGTTGATGGTTACCTTCCAGCCGTTGCCGACGCGGTACTGGTCGCCGGGGTCGTCGGGGGTAAACAACTGGTTGGCCGGGGGCTGGAAGGGCGAGAGCGTACCCGTGATGTCGAACTTGACGCCGGGCATGTACACCTCGGGCGAGCCGTAGATGCAGACCCCGTGGCCGGAGAACTGCTGCACGTCGCAGTTGTGGAGGATGAACTGCCCCCAGCCGTTGATGCCGTTGAACTGGTAGTTCTCGTAGTCGAGCGAGGCGTCGCCGAGGGTGCGGCCCGCGTCGGGGTTGGGCTGCCCGTTGGGCTTGGTCGCGCCCGTGTGCAGCACCCGGCCTTCGAGCAGGGAGTCCGAGCCGGGGCCGATGTAGCGGATGTTCTCGGACTTCCACAGCCCGCGCGCCGTGCCGCCGTTGAGCTGTACGCCGATGCAGCCCTCGTCGAACTTGAACACGGTTTCCTGCTCGCCCACGAAGTGCGCGCCCGTGGCCGAGATGTGGATGGCGACGGGCGTGACGCCGAAGCAGTTGTAGCGGGCGGGCAGCGGGCCGAAGCGGTAGGTGCCCTGCGGGAAGAAGAAGGTCGTGTTGGGCGGCAGCAGCTCCATCGCCCGTTGCAGGGCGGCTTGGTTGCGGGTGCTGTCGTCGTTTTTGACGCCGAGCGAGAGCACGTTCACCGGGCCCTGCACCACGCGCTTGAAGTACTCGGTGCCGATCTTCTTGTAGATGGCCCCGTCCACGAGCGAGTCGGTCATGGCCTGCCCGTTGGCCCACTTGGTGACCTTGGCGTAGGTAAGCGCCTCGCCGGTCAAATCGTCGAGGATGCCGTAGTAAAAGTCGTTTTTGCGTTGCGCGGTTGCCATGCGTAGGGGCGGGCGTTAAGTCAGTTCCGAGAGCAGCACGAACTCCGTGGGGGCGCCCTTGGCTTCGGTGGTGGGAATCTCGTAGGGCACCTGCTTGCTGAAGAGCACGTAGGCCACCCCGTCGTCGAGGCGGGTGAAGGCGTTGAAGGCCGAGCCGGGCACGAACGGGGCGAAGTTGCCCTGCGCCGTCATGCGGAAGATTTTCTCCACGTTGCCGAGGAAAGCGGCCTCCGTGAGCAGGAGGCCGCTGCCGCGATAAGTGAAGGTTTGCTTGAGGTTCGTAATCGTCGCCATCGGCGGTTTTTTTAGCGGGTTAGGCAACCATTCAGGGCGGGTTCTGCGTAGGTTTGCGGTATGCTCAAGATTCTACCTCTCGCCCGCCGCCTGTTTGCCTGGGTGTTTAGTTCCCACCCCAACTACAAGCCCGCGCCCTATCCCTTGGACGACGAGGAGTACGCCGTGCTGCTGGCCCACGAAGAAGCCGACCAGCAGCAGGCGGCGGCAGCGGTTAAGCGGTTACCAAATTCGGGCCGCTGATCTTGGCGCTGGCGAGTACGCCCGCGCCCAGGAAGGCCGCGTCTACCCGTAGCGGCCCGCTGATGACCGGCAGGGCCACCTCGTCGAACTGCGTTCCGTTGATCGAGTAAATCACCTTCGATTCGCTGCCGTTCTTGCGCAGGGTAATCCGCACCTTGTCGCCGGGTACCATGCCAGAACCATTGTTGCCGTTGTACCAGTTGCCCGTTTTGGCCGAGCCAAAGGCGCGTATCTGGCCCGACAAGATGTGGACGCTGATCTGGTGGTCGCCAAAGTCAGAGGCGGCCGTGGCGTGGTCGGAAAAGCCCGTTACGTACTGGTCGCCGCGCGCAATGTCGTCGATAGTGAACTCGTAGTAGCTGTCGGTGGCGCTGGTCTGCAAGTTCACCGCCCGCGTGGAGTAGGCCCCGCCGTCGGTGGTGGCGTTCAGGGTGTTGCCCGTGGCGCTGATGCCGGTGGTGAAGCCCGCCCAAACCACGTCTTCTACGGGGATGGGGGGCGGGGCGATGACGGGCAGCGTGTATTCGCTGATGGTTACCACGCCCGTCTTCGTGGTCAGGCGCAGGGCCTTGTTCACGAGCTGCGCCATGACCTTGTAGCCATCGGGGGCGATGTGCAGCTTATCCGGGTTGAAAACCCGCGTGTCGTTGCTGTCGGCGGCTTCGTTGAAGTACTGGCTTGAACGAATGTCCAGCACCATGTCCGAGCCGTTGCTGCCCACGTTGCTGCGTTGCAGTACGGCAATATCGGCGGCCTGCTGGTTGCGCAGCGGCGTGCTCGTATCCAGCGGCGTCATGGTAAACGAGGCCACCTTGAAGCCCAGCGCCTTTACCTGCTGCTGCAACTCGACTAGCTGCGCGTACACGTTCGCCGCAGCGGTGCCGTCCGTGGTGGTGTTGGTGAGTTCCTGAATCAACACCCATTGCTCCTTGCTGCTGTCGCGCAGGGGTTGCAGCGCGTCCGATACCCGCGCTTTGAGGTAGGTAATGTTCTGGCCGGGGTAACCCAGCACCGAGCGGAGCGTAACGCCCGACCCACTCAGCAAGGTTACCGCCTGGTCGGCCCAGCGGTCGGATTGGTTGGTAAGGCCGTAGCCTGCTGTAATGGAGTTGCCAAAGGCGATGTACTCCACCGGCAGCGGGGCCGCTGGCGTTACCGTGAACACGCCCGCCGTGAGCGAATTGCCGGGGTAGTTCAGCAGCACGTTGCCTGAGCTGGCACCCGCAGGCACGGCGGCCGTGAGCTGCGTGCCCGCGCCGTTTACCAATACCGTGATTTGCCCGGCCCCGCCGAACGACACCGATTGGATTTGGCTCAGGCCCGTGCCCGTGAAGGTAACCGACGTACCCACCGGGCCGCTGGCCGGGCTCATGCCCGTAACGGTGGGGGTTACCACCGCCGCGTTTACCGTAAGCGTCACGGGCGAGGAGGTGTTGCTGCCTCCTTTGTCGTCGTAGACCTTGGCCGTGATACTATAAGCTCCCGCTGCGGGCGACCAGGAGTAGGCGTACGGCGAAACGGTGTCCTCCCCGAGCAAGGTGCTGCCGTTGTAGAACTCCACTTTCGTTACGGTGCCGTCCGAGTCGGAGGCCAGGGCCGTAGCCGTGACCTGCTGGCCCGCCGTAACGTTGGTGGTGGACAGAGAGAGGGCCACCGACGGGGCTTGGTTCGCGGGTGCCTGGTCGGGCATCGTCAGCAGCAACTCGCTGCCGGTTGTAAACGCCTGCTTGGCGTAGATTTCGTACACCTGCCCCTTTACCAGCGTCTTCACGCCGGCAAAGGAGTTAAGAATGGGGGTGGCGTTGGCGGGCTTGGAGGCGACGTGCCCCTGCCGGTTGACGGAGGGCTCGTAGATGCCGCCGACGTTGGCGAAGGTAAACCAAGGCGGCAGCGTGCCCGCCCCTGACCCGGCAATGGTCAGGGTGGGCGCGTTCCAGATAACGTAGGAGAAGTACTGCGGGATGGAAGCCATTAACCGATGCTGGTAAATTGCCCGTCGGGCGTGTTCTGGAAGGTCGTCACGTAGGTCTGCCCGTTATGCACGAAAGCGCAGGGCTTGCCCAGGGTGTTCGGGTGCAGGCTCACCTGCCCGATCTGCGCGCCGCTGACCGAGGGCGCCATCACGGCGAAGGCCGGGTCGCCGCCCACCACGTCGGCCGCGTTGAGCCGGAGCTTGGTGCCGATGTTGGCCGAGAACACCAGCGACTTGAACTCGGCCTGGAAGCTCTGGCCGTACACGACCGCGCCGGCCGTGTTCTCGTCGATGATGGTGTCAAACGAGAGCGGGGCGGGCTGCACGCCGAGGTTCTGCACGGCGGTTTCCGCGAACAGGCCCTGCTGGTCGTAGACGCGGCCCTTCAGGGCTTTCGTGCCCGTGGCGGCGGGCGTGTAGGTCAGGGCGAAGCCCGAAGCGGTCAGGGTGGTGCTTTCGGCCACCTTCACGTTGCCCTCGTACAGCTCGGCCTTGGTCAGCCCCTTGTCGTCGGTGCCGTTGACCGTGGCCGTGACGCTGGTGCCCACGTAGGTCGAAGGCGTGGAGAGTTGCAGCGTCGCGCCCGAGGGGGCCGCGTTCACCGCGCTCACGGTTACGTTGCGGGCGGGCGAGGTGCCCGTGCGCGGCCCCGCCGTTACCTTGGCGGTGTAGGCGTGGTTGCCCACGGGCGGGGTCAGGGTGAGCACGTCGCCGTTGGTTTCGCCCACCTTGCTCGGTACGCCGTTCTGCGTGTTGAAGAACTCCACGGTAACGGCCGTGCCCGGCGCGAGGTCGAACGTGGGCGTGAGCGAGAGCGACTGGCCGTCGGAGAGCGCCGAGGCCGAGGCTTGCAGGCCCACGGTGATCGGGCTGGTGTTGACAACCGGCGTGCAGACGAGCAGCGCCGTCGCGGCCTCCTTGGCGGCTTGCAGGGCGAGCTTGTCGGCGTCGGCCTGGTCCTGGGTAGAGGTGCGGGTGGCTTCGCGGGTAACGCTCGCGCCCGTGGTGCCCTCGCCGCAGACGGCCGTAAAGCTCTTGGTGGCGGTAAACACGGCGGCGGAGAGCGCGCCGATTTCCACGATGAGCTGCCAGCCGGTCGCGCCTTGGCCCGTGAAGGTGTACACGCTGGTCTTGCCCGTGCCCTGCTGGTGGTAGTACATCTGGCCGGGCTTGCCGGGGTCGGCGCTGGTCGGGGCCGCCGCCTTGATGATGGGGGCGGGCGCAATGACCTTGCGCAACTCGCTGATGTCGTCGATGTAGGTGGGGGTGCCCGCCGCGTTGGTCAGTATTACCCCCTCGTTTTCGGCGATGGGCACGCCCGCCGGCCGCACAAACAGCGGGTCGTCGGGCTTGATTTCGATGAAGTTGTCAGCCATGTGTTAAGCAGGGATTACGCCGTAGCCGACGCAGAAAGGCCGCCCGTGCAGGTGCAGGGCGCGGCCGTTGAGAAACAGAATCCTGGGCACCACCTTGCCGCCCTGCGCGGGCACGGGCGGCACGCCGGGCTGGCCCCACGCGTTCAGCTCGCTCGTCGCGAGGCCGTAGGTTTCCACGAGGTAGCCCGTGGTTTGCGCGGCCGAGGCGGCGTCTTGGTCTACGGCCACCGCGTCGAGGCCCACGGCAAGGTCGAGCAGGCGGCGGTAGTGCCCGTGGGCGAGCTGATCCACCCCCCGCTCTTTGGCGAGCAGGGCGGCGTCGGCCAGTTCCATGATGCGGCGCTGCGCGGCGGCGTACACCGCGTTCCAGTTCAGGGGGCTCACGGGGCGAGGTGCGATAAGGCGGTGGGGGTAGCTTCGCCGGGCAGGGCGGCGAGGGCGGCGGCGTACACGGCGGCCTTTTCGGGCTGGCCGAGGTCGGCGGCGGCGAGCAGGGCGCGGTGCAGGGCGAGCCGCTCGGCGTCGGCGTCGGGCAGGCGCTGGGGCTTGGCGACCTGCAAGGCGGTGTAGCGGCGCACCTGCGCGCGTACCTGCTGCTCCACGCGGCGGTAGACGGGAATAAAGAGGCGGGCCGCGACGGCGCTGCTCACGCGCACCTCCACTTCGTAGAGGCCGTCGGCGGCGGTCAGCGGCACGGCAATGGTGGCGCGCACGGCGGCCTGCGTGACCCCGCAGGCGCGCCACGTCGGGTCTTGGGGGCGGCGGAAGCGGGCGGTGAGGGCCTGCCCCGGCCCCGCTTGCAGGTCGGCGTATACGGTGGCTTCCTGGGCCTTGAGTTCGTAGCTCACGCCGGGTTGCAGCCACGGCCACCCTTGCGCGGGCGTGGTCAGTTCAGCGGCAGCGACGCGCGGGGCGGGCAGGCGCTTGAGGTGCTGCGCGGCTGCGACGTTGTTGCCTTCCTTGAGGGCGGCGCGGGCCGAGGCCAGCCGCAGCCAGAAGCGGTAAAACGCCTCGCTCGCCCCGTGCAGGTCGGGCCGGGCGCGGTGGCGGGCGTAGGTTTGGGCCAGCAGGGCAGCGGCGGCGTTCAGCATTTACAGGCGGGGCGTACCGTCGTCGCAGAGCGCGGCGGCGGCGTGGGCGAGTTTGGCGGCGTTGACGGCGGGGTGGGTCAGCCCGGCCGCGTGGCGGCGGTGCAGCTCATCCGCGAAGCCCCACTTGGCCGGTAGTCCCTCGCGGGTCTGGGCCACGGCCCCGGCTTTCACCGCCTTGTCGAGCGTGGCCGTGGGCCACACCGAGGGGCGGGTCAGGGAGGCGTAGGTGAGGAAGTTCGCGGGCTCGGACACGGGGGCGTCGTAAGAGGCGGGGCTGGACATGGTTGGCGGTGGTGTAGCGGTGTGATAACAAGGTACAAAAAAATCAGAGCGGACTAGACGGCCCGCTCTGACGTTTGCGTACTGCTACAGCAGTGGTTTAATACTCATCTTCTTCGGGGAGCTTCACCCGTGCGGCGGGGCCGAACACCTTGATCTTGGCACGCTGGCCGGCGAGGCGCGTGGCCCTGCTGACGATTTTGCGCGCCCTCGGCCGGGGCGACCGCTCGATCAGCGCCAACTGCTTGCCGAGCAGGGCCCGCAGGATTTCGCCGCGCGCCACGAGAAAGTCGTGGTACTGCTCGGGCGTGGCGGGCTCCTCGGTGCGGGTTTCGAGGTTGGCAATGGTCAGCGTGCGGCGGTCGGGTATGGAAATAAACGCCCGCTTCTTCAGCAACACCGCCCAAATCCGCTGCGACTCGGCCGAGCGCGGCTGGGGCTCGCCGAACACGCGGTCGGTATCGACGACGATGCGCTCGCCCAAGGCATCCACGGCGTCGGTCAGGCCGCGCCGGGCAAACGGGATGTCCTGCACTATCACATCCAGAATGCCGTTTACCTCCTTCTTGGGCATCTCCGCGATGTTCTGCGCCGTTTTACTCAGCTGCGTGGTCAGCGCGCCGCCCGGCAACAGGTAGTTTTTCAGCGAGTTGCCCACGAGGCGGTTGCCGTACTTGAGCAGCGCGTCGGAGTTCGGGTTGTTGAAGGCGTCCAAGCCTTCGTAGAGCCCGCGCGTACTGGTCAGGTTCATGTTGTACTGCGCCGTTTTTACCGCCAGCAGAAACGCCCGGTCGGTCATATCGCGGTCAGCCCACGTCTTGCCCTCGAACTGCTCCATGTCGCGGATGGTGCCCGCCGCGACCATCGCGGCGGCCCACGGCATTCCCTGGTAGCTGACCGATACGCCCGAGCCGCGCTTGCGCACGCTGTACGGGCGGTTGCCCGCCTGCATCCACTGCTGGCGCTTGGCGAAGTCGCGGGGGCCGTAGCCGGTGATTTCGAGCTGCGGCTGCCCTTCCTCATCCTTGTCGTGCGACCAGGCGTAGAACAGCGCCATCAGGGCGAGGCCCGCCGTGGCGCGGATGGCGGCCTTGGATTTCTCCTCCGGGGTGTAGGGGTCGTAGAACTGCCCGTACGCCTTGTTGTGGAAGCCGATGCCCCCCTTGATGGCCCGAAGGTAGCCGAGCGGGGTGTATTCCAGCGCCCGGTTGGCGATGTTGGCCGGTACGCGGGTGTACGGGGCAAGAAACATGAGCGGGCGGAACCCGTAGATGCTCAGGCGGGTAGCTTGGCTGATAACGCCGGCCAGCGCGCCTACCGTGCCTTTGGGCGCGGAGTTGAAGGTGGTGCGGCGGGCCCAGCGCAGGCTGTCTTCGCGCAGGGCAGCCGGGCGGCTTTGCTCCACGATTTCAAACACGCGGCGCTTGTAGTCGCGGCCCTGCAAGCCTTCGGCTTTGGCCTGCTGCTCGGCGGCGGCGAACCGCTCTTTGGTGCCGTAAAGCGTTTCGCTGGCTTGCTGCCAGATGGCTTTCGTGGGCTGCCCCTTGCCTTGGCGGTCGGCTTCCATCATGGCGTATTCCCACGCCCGCATCTCCTTCGCCCCACCCGTAAAGAAGGCATCCTCCGCGCGCAGGGCGCGGCCGACGTAGCGCAGCAGCTCGGGGTACTTGCTCAGGTAGGCCCACAGCTTCTTGACGCCCGAGGCGGTGGCCGGGTCGAGGGCGCGGTACACCTCCAGCTCGGACGGCACCTCGACCTTGTAATCGCTGTAAACGTTGTGGCCGGTCTGCCACACGTAGCCCGCGTCGCGCGCCCCTTGGGCAAAGCCGTGGGTCAGGCCGCGCCACGGCGCGAAAGCCGCCAGGCTGCGCGTACGGCCGAGCTGGTACAAGGTGGAGATAATATTCTCCTCCAAGACCGCGAGGCCCGTGGTATACATATTGATGGCGTGCGTCTTCGGCCCCATCAGACCGTGCGCGTACCACATGGCGTTTGCCATGTCCATAAAGGAGAGCCCCGCCACGCGGGCCTGCGCCTTGAGCAGTTCTTCGGTGGCGGCAATCTTTTGCCAGCCTTCGGGCGCGGCCTGCGCTTTGGCGGCCAGTTGGCGCAATTGCTGCACCTGCTCGACGGTGAGTTCCGGCAAGTCCAGCTCCTTCGCCACGAGGCCCACGATGCGCTCGTCGGAGGTGGGCGAAAGCGCAAACAACTCCTGCACCTTTTCCAGCGCCGTCCTGGTCTTATTGGGCAGGCGGTAGCGCACGAGGCGGCTGTAGATGCCGTCGAGGATGCTGGCGCGCTTGGCTTCGAGCTGCTTGGCGAACTCCTCCTCCACCACGGCGGCGTAGTACTGCGCCTGCTGCGGGCTGAGGCGGGCGCGCTTCACGAGGTAGGCGGCCAAGTCCTTGCCGGCCTGCTGCTCGTCGACCAGGAACTCGCGGGCGAGCTGGTCGAGGCTGACGTCCGCGCCTTTCAGCCCCTCCTTCACCGCGCCCGTGAGCTGGGCGTCGGCGTAGGGCTGGCCGATGACTTCCTGGTAAAAGTCTTCCAGCGCCTCGTGCATCTGCTTTTTCTGCGCCGAGGAGGTGTCGGGCAGGTTGTCGATCAGGGCTTCCGTGTCGGCCTTGGCGCGTTCCCACACGGCGGCGAACTCCGCTTGCCGCTCGATGGCTTCCACCACCTGCTGCGCTTGCGTGAGGCTGGGCTGCTTGGGCGTCTTGGGTAGGTTCTGCTGCACCTTCTTCAGCAGGGTTTGCAGCATCCGCTTTGTGGGGTCGGCCTGCACGTCGCCGTCCTTGTCTTCCACGAGCTTCACCACGCGTTTGGCGAGCGCGGCGGCTTGCTCCTTTTCCAGCGCGAGGGCCACGCCGTCGGGGCCTTCGGTGCCGTCGATGGCCGCGCCCCGGCTGACGAGTTCGGCCTTGGCTTCCTCGTAGAGTTGGGCGAGGTGGGGCTTGACGCGGGCGCCTACGTCGCGCAGCACCTTCTTGGAGAAGTCGGCAAAGCGGCGGGCCCCGGCCTCGATGTGGTAAGCGCCGAGGTACACCAAATCGGGCGGCAGGGGCGTGGAGAACGCCAAGCCCTTCAGGCGCTTTTTCAAGTCCTGGTAGCCCTGCTTGGTGAAGTAGCGGTTGGTGGCCCCGTAAGCTGGGCTGTCGGGGGCTACGGCCGAGGCCGGGTCGGCTTTGGGCTTGGAGCCGGTTTGCTGCCATTCCACCACGCGGGCTTCGGCGTCCTGCACGGCGGCGGTGTTCAGCGCCGCGTCGAGGGCTTTCTTCTTGGCCGTGCGGGCGCGCTTGGCAACGGTCGCTACCACCTTCCGGGCCTTGCCGAGCTTGCTTTCGCGCTGCTCGCGCACGGCCTTCTGGGTGTCCACCACGACGGATGCCGGCGAGTGGGTCGCCGCCGCCAGCAGCTTGTAGGCGTTCAGTTCTTGGCCGAGGTCGGTGCCGCGCTTGGCAATGGCCTCGGCTACCTCGAACGCCTTCTCGTGCAGGGCGTCGGCCGCCGCTTGGTCGCCGCGCTCCAGGGCCGCGTCGATTTGGGTGTTGAGCACGTTGAGCACCTTTACGCGCAGGGCGGTGCGGGTGTCGCCGTTGCGCAACAGGGTGCCGCTCACGGCCGCGTCGATGGCGTCGTTTAAGCTGAGTACCTGCATCTGCCGCTCCACGAACGCCTCCGCGTCCGCGAGCGAGCGGGGCTCGTACTTGTCGAGGCCCGTTTCCCTGATGCGCTCCACCAGCCCTTCCGGCGAGTTGGGATCGGCGGCGTACCGCTCCATTGAGCGGCGCGTTTTCGCGTTCTCGGTGAGCGGGGCCTCCTCCGGCTGGGGCAAGGTGGCAGCCTGCGCGGCGCGGCCCTGCACCATCTGCACGAGCAACGCCAAGTCGTCGTCCGAAAGGGTCGTTTCCTCGCGGTTGCCGACCTCGGCACGGAAGCGGGCAATCACGTCCTCGGCACGCACCACGCCTTCCTGCACGTAGGTTTTGACGATGCGGGCGGCGGCAATGGCAATGTCCGGGTCGAGGCCGATAAACGAGCTGTTAAGCTGCGTCTTGGGCTTTTTAAGCAGGCGCTTGAAGTCCTCGATAGCGGCTTGGCGCTCCTGCTCGATGGCGGCGAGGCGGTCGCTTACTTCGGCTGGTTGGCTTGCAGCAGCAACTCGCGGAGTTTGCGCACCGCGTTGATCTGCTTCTGGTTGGGGAGCGGCTGCGGGGTCGGGTGCGGCCCCGGCTGGTCGATTGGCTGCGGTTTGCTCGGTAGCATAGGTGCGTAATTTCTGGAATGCTTCGGAGTTTACCGCCTCCGCGCCCAATAAGTTTGCGGCGGCGGGGCCGTTGAGCTTGTCCGCCAGTTTGTTTAAGTCGATGTTGCCCTCCTCGTCGGCCACCACCGAGTCGATAAAGGCGGCGAAGTCCGGCTCGGCCGCCAGCAGGTCGGCAATGTCTTCGTCCGAGCGGGTATCCTCGCCCCACGCCCGCATGTCGCTCGGGCGGGCGGCCTCGCCGGTATACACCGGGTACGGGCCGATAAGCGGGTCGTCCACGGTGAAGTAGCCGCGCTCGGCCGCCTCCTCGGCCCGCTGGATCAGGGCTTCGGCCCGCTTGGTGTGCTTGCCCTGCTGCACGTCCTTGACGGCGGCTTGCAGGTCGCGGGCGTTGGTAAAGCCGAGCTGCTTGAAGTTCAGGGCGGGCAGCATCGTGGCGGCGTTGCCGTCGATCATGTCCACGAGTTCGCGCGTGGCCTGCTGCACTTCGGGGCGGCGCTCGGCGAGCGGGGCGGAGGTGGCGGGCGAGGTGAGCGTGGTAGCCGCTTTGGTGCTCGTCACGCGCTTGCCGTCCTGGGTGGTGAGTGAATACTTGCCGTCGCCGCGCAGCTTCGCCACGAGGCCGGATTCGGCCGCCAATTGGGCAATCTTCTGCCGGAGCTGCGCGCCCTGCCTGCCGTTGCGCTGCGTGCCGCCGAGGTTGTTGTACTCCTGCACGGTCGCCACGAGGGAGTTGTGGGCTTTCTCCCGCTTTGCCTCCTGCTCCTGCTGGCTGCGGGCGGCTTCGGCCTGCTTGACGGCGGCCTTGTACTGGCTGCTGCCTTCGCTGAGCGCGGCCCCCGTCTTGTCGTTGGTTACGACCCAGCCGCTTTCGGCCAGCTGCACCGAGTACGTGCTGCGGCCCACGCGGGCGGCGTAGGTGGGCGCGTTGTCGGCGGGCAAATTCCCCTGTCCGCTTTCCGGGGCCTGTCCACTATTTGTAGACGCGGGGCGGTTGTCCCACTCGGCGGCGGCCGGGTCGAGCAGCACGGCTTCGCTCAGGTCGGGGCTCTGGCTATCGGGCAGGATCAGCGCGTCGTAGCCCGCCTGCCGGGCCAGTTCCGCGCCGTAGACCTCCAGCAGTTCGTAGCTGTCGTGGTAGCGGCCGTAGTCGGGGCCAGGAAAGCGGGCTTCCAGCTCGGCGGCCAGCTCGGCTTTGGGCAGGGCGGCGAGGCGGCTGAACTCCGCTTCGGGCACGAGGGTTTTGAGCGCGGCGACCCCGGCCGAGGCCGCGCCGGTTTCGCGCCAGCCGAAGCGGGCGTGGCGCACGGTGGTTTCGGTCAGGCGCAGCGGGTTCTTCGGCCGGGCAACGCCCGTGTAGCGGGTGTCGCCGTCGTCCTCGAACGGGCTGGTGAAGTTGGCGGGGTCGGCGGGCGTGGAGACGTACAGGCCGTGCGGCTTGGGCTGCGCGGGGTCGAAGTCTGCCTGGTCGATGCGAACGATGGGAAACTCCTCGCCTACCCTTGTTTCGGCAGGTTGGGGCGCGGCTTCCGGCGCGGCAGGGGTTTCTTCGGGTAGTGCCCCGACTGCATCCGCGCTTTGTCCTGAAAGTACTGGTGCCAGCCCTCCATCTGCGGGCACTGCCACGTCGGCGGTTCCAGGTACAGCGAGTTCAGCAGGCTCGGATTCGTCAAGGGCGGCAACAGGTTGTTCATCTACCTCGGGCGCGGTTTCTACCAATGTACGCAGGCTTTCGGGCACTTCGAGCCCCGCCGCTTCGATAACTTCAACGGCGTGCTCGGGCTTGAGCTTGCCCGCCTGTACGGCGGCTTCGATTTTGCCCGCTTGCAGGGCGGCGGCCACTTCCACGGGGCGCACCACGGCGGGCGTGCCGTCGGAGAGCGTTACCGTTAGCTCCTGCGGCGCGGCCTGCCCATCGGCAGTGCTGACCTGATTGGTAGCGGGGTCGAGCTTCAGGCCCTCGATGGAGCCCGCCATTGCCGTGCCCACCAAGCCTTCGATGCCCGCCTGCTTGAGAATATCAAGGGCTCCCTGCCCGTAGCCGTTTTCCAGCGTGCCGAAGGAGCCGTTGCCCTTGGGTTGGCCGAGGTTGCCGCTGGCCGCGTCGTAGGCATAGTAAGTGGCGTTTTCCACCGCCGACTGCGCGGCCTCGGTGACGCCCTCGGTTTTGGCGCCTTGCAGCACCGTGCGGCCGGTTTGCTTGGCGGCGGCTACCAGCTTGGGCATGACGCGGCCCACGGCGGCGGCGATGCCTTTCTCGCTCAAGTCCTCCCCTGCTTCGCGCAGCACGGCTTTGGCAAGGCCCGCCTGCGCGGCTTTCTTCGCCAGAACACCTTCGAGGCCCACCTTATCGAGCAGCATCAGGGGTACGGCCAGGGCGGTGGCAAACACGGCTTTCTCGTCGTCGTTAAGCCCGGCCTGCTCAGCCGCGTCGTACACCCCGCCGTAGGCATCGGCCCCGCCCACGAGCATCGCGCCGGGCGCGCCGGCCACGCGGCCCGCAATCATCATCTTGGAAAGCGAGCCGAACGCCGACGAGGCGAGGGCCGTCCACGCGGCCCCCGAGGTGGGGTGTTCCAGCACGTCCTGCTCGTAGGCGGGCGGCAGGTAGGCGCGCAGCTCGGCCGCTTTTTTGCGCCACTTATCGGCCAGCTCGTCGCTCCACTTGTCGTCGGTGGCGGGTTCGCCCAGCGCGCCCCGGCTTTGCACCAGATCGCCCGTGCCTTCGAGCAGGTTGGCGAAGTTGCGCATCGTACCCGGCACGATGTTGTTGTAGGCCCCCGTGGAAAAATCCGAGAGCCATTGCAGCACCGTGCCGGAGCCGGGTACGCCGAAGCGATCCATCGCGCCGGTTATTGCCAAGGAGCGGTAGTAGTCGTCCTCGCGCTTTTGCTGCAAGGCGGCCTGCTCGGCGTCGTATTCGGCCGAGGCTTGCTTGATGCCCGCCAGCGATTCGGGGGTGGGCACGGTTTCGCGGGGCATGAACGTGCCCAGCGCGCCCGTGGCCTGCTCGGCTTCGGCTTGCAAACGGTAGGCCGCGTCCTGCTCGCTTTCGCCCGCCTGAGCGAGCGTGTCGGCTACCGGCTCACCAGCCGTAGAACCAAGCGGTGCAGGCGTGCCAGTAGGCGGCGAAGCGGGCGCAGGCGTAACGGATGCGGAGCCGGACTCTTTTTTTTTTAGCCCCTCGGTCAGCTTCAGCTCGAAGGTGGCGTAGTCGCCCGGCACGTCCGCGCCGTCCTTGCTGAGCTGCTGGTATAGGCCCTGCATCCGGGCGGGGTCTTCCAGCAGCTTCGTTTCAAATGTGTTGTAGTCGGTTGGTGCGTCGCCGTATTCCTTGACCAGAAAGGCGTGCAGGGTTTGCAGGCGGGCGCGGCCAGCGGGTTGTTGCGGATCGGGCATGGGTTACCATTTCACGCCGGTTGACTTTTTGGCCGGCGCGGTGGAAGTGGAAGACTTGGGGGCGGCAGCTTGGCTACCGGGGCGGGTGCGGGCGTCAAGTTCCTTGATGGCCTTGGCGCGCTGGGCGGCGGTTTGCTTGTATGCCTCGCCCGTGTAGGCGTAGAGGCGGCGTTCCTCGTCGCCCGCGAGCGGAATCAGGTAGGAGGCGTCGCGCTTGGCGTATTCCTTGCGGGCGAGGGCGCGCAGCGCCACCTCGGCCTTCCGCTTGTGGTAAGGGTCGGACTCCACGGCGGCGTCTTCGGCCGCTTTATAGGATTGGTAGTAGTCCTCCTCGCTGCCGAGGTCGTTTTCCCCCTTGACGGGTGCGGCCTGCACGTAGGCTTGCAGCTTGAGGGAGGGGTACTTGGCCCGCGTCTCGCGCATCCACTGCTCGAATCGCTTGGGGTCGGCGGCGATGGCCGGGTCGGTGGGGTGGTACACCTTGCCGGTGGAAGAAGTCAGGGCGGTAATCACCTCGCCGTATTGCAGGTTCTGCGGCTGCGAGTTGTTGGTGACCAGCTCGGCGTTGCGGCCGGGCACCTGCACGATGTAGGTGCGGTGCTGGGCCTGCTTGTAGGTGTAGGGAACGATGTCGCCGTTGCTCTTGGTGCGGGTCGGGGCCGTCTCGTGGTAGAGCGTGGGCAGGCCGCCCTGCCGGCCTTGGTCGCCCTGGGTCTGGAAGCCGACGTTGCCGTAGCCGCTGGGCGTGCCCGCGTTCGGGGTGTACTTGGGCGCGCCACCGCGACCCGAGCCGCCCGTTTTCACGGCGCGGTTGCGCGTTTCGTTTTCTGTTTCGCGGTAATACGCATAAGGGCCGATGAGCGAGGCGGCAGCCCTCTCCTCTGACTCGCCCGACTGCTTCACCCGGTCTTGCAGCAGCACGTTGAACCGCTGATTTTGTTTAAGCACGCCCAGCGACTCGGGTGTGATGTTGATTATTTCGGTTCCATCGGCGTGGCGGGCGACTACGGGGCGGCCTTGCGCGTCCTTGTCTATCTTATAAAACAAGGAGGTAAGCGTCGCCGTGTTGTGCGTGCCGCCGGCTTTCCCAGCGCGCGCATAGGCATCCGACGATGCCTTGAAGCCCTTGATGGCGTTGCTGATTACAACCGGAGCATTAAAGGTGCTTGCGTCGTTATCGAGGTCGTTCCAGGCTTCGGGGCGGAAGGCCGACGGGTTGAGGTAGTTGCCGGCAGCGTCCTTCTGCATTCCAATCAGCTTGGCCGTGTACACGTCCTCATTGCGCTCCGTGTCGGTGCGGGCAGCGTTGATGCGGCGCATCCGCTCCTCGTGGATGGCAAGCCCCCGGTCGCGCTCGTAGGCCAAAGAGCGTTTGGCTTCGGCCACGCGGGCGATGTTGCCCAACGTATCGCCGGGGTTCTGCTGGTAGGATTGCAGAATTTCGTTTTGCTTCTCCTTTGCCAGCTTTTCGTAGATGAGCTGCTGGTACTCCTCGCCGGTTTTCAGGTCGAGATTCATGTCGGAGAGCAGGCGGGAGGCTTCTTCCTTGTTGGCCTTGGCCCGCGCCATCTCCGCGCGCTGCCGGGCGGCGGCGCGCAACTGTTCGCCCTGCAATAAAATGCGGGCGGCTGAGTTATCGGAAGGCAAGGTGTAGGCCAGGCCGGTGCCCGCCCGGCCGGGCGAAGCCGGAGCAGCTTCGGAAAGGGAAAGGAGCGCCATATGCTGTCAAGGTACGCAAAATGCAGAACGTTTGGGTATTTGCGCGGCTTGCATAATTCCGCCCGGCGCGGGGCCGCTAAGCCTCAGTTTGTTGGCCCCGGCGGGGCGGGGGCCGGCCCGAAAAAACGCCGGTTCGGGCGGTGCATTTAACGCTTGGCAAACATGAACTTTTCAAGAATCTTCATCTTTCCTTCATGCAAGCGTAGCGGGGTGTCTATATTCGTAACGGCCGCTGCGGATCGGCCGCCCTTGAGTTGATTTCGCGTTTTTACCCTTTTTCTTACCCTTCATTTCTTACCGCTTATTATGCCGCTTGCCGCTCCCGCTTACCCCGCCGACTTGGATTTGTCCGCGTCTTTGTCGCCCCTGACCGATGCCCGCCTGCTGAGCGTGTTGACCGACGCCGAGGTGCTGGCGGGCTGCTGCCTGTTCCCCGTGCCCGACAACAGCGTTTCCCCGGCCTTGTGGGCGGGCGAGGGCGTGATTGCCCGCCCCGTGCCCGCGAGCGAGTGGGACGGCCTCGCCACCGGGCAGCTCCTGCTGCTGACGTGGGCCGACGAGGACAGCGACGCGCAGACCCACTACCACTTCTCGGAGTACCTGCGGGTGGTGCGCAACGAGTGGGGCGCGGACGGGGTGCTCACCGGCATCCGGGCCGAGGCCGGGGCGCTGGGCGCGGTGCCCTACCGCCGGGCGCAGGTGCGGGCCGTCTACCAGGTGGTGCGCCGGGCGGGCTTGCCGACGCTGGTGCAGCAGGTGGGCGGCAAGCTGCTGTGTATGCGGGCCGTCGGCTGCGCGGCGGGCAAGAGCGGCATGTGCGCGGCCACCACGGGGCGCAGCGCCGACCTGACGAGCTGGGCGATGTGCCCGGTGTGCGTGGCCCCGTGAGTATCTTTACGCACGGCTTACCCACGTAGCAGGCGCGGCGGCTGCCAAACGCGGCGCCAAGCAAAAGCCCGGCTTCTTTGCAGAGGCCGGGCTTTTGTTTACAGCTTCGATTCGATCAGCTCCTTTATCACGCCCGCATGGCAGCGTTGGGGCGCACAGTAACAAAGCAGGTTGACCGGGCCTTCCTTTGCCAGTGAGAAGATACGGTTCATTTCGCCGCATACGTCGGGGTCTTTGTCAGCCAGCTTCTGCCTGAGCCACGCCGCGTAGCAGTCAACCGCCTCGTCGCGGGAACCCACCCTGAACTGCGCTTTGGCGCCTTCGAGGTGTGAGAACGGGTTGCCGAGCGGCGTACCCCGGCCCACGTAGTAGTCCGTCTCCCCTTCCTTGGGCTTGTGCCAGTGACGGCTGACGACCGTTATCATACAAACAGGGCTTCGGGTTGGGGTTTCGACTTGGCAAGGGCCAGCGCCACGGGCAGGGCGAGCACGAGGCAGAGCAGCAGGGGTTTCATAGTCCGGGTGCGTTGGTCATGTAGATGGGGCCACGGTAGTAGTCGCAGTCAATGCCGAGTTCGGGCGTGCGCGGCACGTAGCGGATGCGCTGGATTTCCACGCGCCCGTTGCGGCGGCGGGTGATGAGTTTGTGGCGTTTGCCAGTTACTTCCCACGCGAGGTCGAAACCAAAGAACCCACTCATGCGCGGGTTGTGGCGTATGGCATCACGAATGATGCCTTCTAGGTAGTCGAGGGTAAGCGGGGTTCCGTAGTCGTGCATGGCTAGATTGCAGGGTTTAGCGGTATGGGCTCCTTTACCAACTTGTACTCGTGCAGTTTGTCGTAGGGGTCGAGGCGGTCGGCGTACTTCTTGTCCAGTGCTTCGTACTCCTGCCTCCACTCTTTCGACTCCCACTTATTCTCTTTGTGTTTCTCCACTAGCGCGTCGTACTCCTTCTCGTACTCCTTGTACAAGCCAACGCGGCGCTCTACGTCTTTGGCAAAGGCTGCATTGGCGGCGGCGACCCAAGCCTCGGCGGCTTGCTTGGTGGTGAAGGCGGCTACCGGCCACGAGATATAATCGTCGTAGGAGCCGCTGGATTGCTTGACGATGTATAAAGTGTTTTTCACGGGTGCAGGCGGTTAGTAAGCGGTTTTCACGGGCGGTAAGCGGTTTTCAGGCTAACCGGGAAAATCAATCTTGTGCTTGGCGCAAAAGGCGCGGGCATCCGCCTCGTCCATATCCTTCACCACAAGCGATGCGCGACGGTGATGAGCGCAGCGGTATTTGTTCGAGCCCTGAACAGGGCGGCAGGTCGCGAAGGGCTGGGTCGTGCCTACCATGAATTTAGCCTCCATCTTATTTCTCTGGTTCAATGCCGAGGTCGGCTAGTAAATCTTCGACTGCGTGTTCGCTTTTTAACGCTGCCATCGCATCGGCGGAAATCTTCTCTGCCTCCGCGTGAATAGCCAGAAGCAATACTTGACGCGGCGACTTATAGTACTTCCGGTCGGGCATCCCTTCCGTCACCTGCACCATTGCCCGCATATAGCTCCACAGGCGACGGTGAGCGTACTGTAAGATACGGTCTGCTTCGGCCGCATACTCAGGCGGGAAAGGTATTCTTGCAAAGTCTTGTTCTTCTGGCATAGTGTTGGGGTATGTACGTGACGGGTGTGAACGTTCTGACTAAGACTTTAACCTTGCAAGAGCTTCTGCTTTAGCTGCTGAGCGTTTCTCAACCCAGTTTTTGCGGGCCTCTTTAATGCCGGTAGGCTTGCCTGTAGCCTTGATGGCAGCCGCGATTTGCTCGAATCGTTTGCCCTTTTTAGCTAGCTGACGAGCGTAGGCTTCAGCCATGCTAATCTCCCGACGCTTCTTGGGTTTACGTGGCTGTCTTGCCAAATGAAGGTACGACTCCTCTCCTGTCTTAGTGGATGTCTGAGAAGAAATTTTGGCAACATCTTGGCCCGTTTTCTTGGCTTTAGCGGCCACCTTCTTCGCGCGCTCCCACGTATTCATCCAGTTCATCACGAAGGGCGCGGCGGCTAGTTCTGCGGCCACCAGTGCGGCGTTGTCGTTGTGCAGGCGAATGGTCGTCAGGCCGCACTCTTTTACGAAGGCGTCGCGACGGGCATCGTATGCTTCGCGGCCCTCGTGCGAACTGCCGTCCAGTTCAATCACCAGCATCTTGCTTGGCACCACAAAGTCGAGGATGTAGTAGCCAAACACCACCTGGTTCTTAAAGCCGGCGCCCGTTGCCAGAAAATTATCCTTCAGGATGTTGTAAGCCGTCTGCTCAGCCGGGGTCTTTACGCGCCGCATCTGCGCCGCAAAACCCTTCATTTCATTAGTTGTCTTCATGTAATCGTTGTAGTAATACGTCTGCGGTGAAGTTGTTCAGAGTTAGGTAACAGCAGAAAGAAACAGCCCCCTTCCCCCATGCCTACGGCACAGGTTAGAGTGTTCTTTCTACTGTTACCAAGACACGTCTCGCGGAGCCAGTCGTCGTCGTCAGTATAACAGGGTAGCGCCCGTCCAGTCCCCTAACCTAAAGGCATTGCCACCACCTATCCCTCTCCGTCCAGTACGGCATCACGCTACTCAGGACTTCGAGACTCTGGATAGGCCAGAACAAACAGGGCAAAAGAAAGCCCCGACAGGTAGCAGGCTGCCGGGGCTGGGCCACTTCGTACCGCGAGGGTCGCAGGAGGTGGTAAAGTCTCGACGCGCTGCTACCCGCGTTTGTAATGTAAAGGTACACAATAATCCGAACAATACAACTGTGGTCAGCAAAATATTTTTGCCGTTACAGCTTGTTATTGTCTGTAACTCCTGTACCTTTACAGCATACCAATCAACCTCTCCATGCAGAAGTTTCTTTACCGTGCGGGCTACGTATTGGGCCGCGTCCTGCGCGTTACCCTGCGCTTCGCCCTGGCCTACGCCATCTTCGCCATCGGTGAAATTGCGCTGGTGCATAACGTGCGGCTGAACTTAAACGGCTCAGAAGTTGCGTGGCAAGGCCCGCTTAGCTTTTGGGGCTACGTCGCCAGTGTTTTCACGGCTCTCGCGCTGTATGTCATCACGCAGTCCTGCAAGATCGAGTACAACGGCAAGGTGGTCTATCAGGGCCAGTGGAGCGCCGACTACGAACGAGACAACGCTTAACCAACCATACCCATGAGCGACCAGGTAAAAATTACCGGCACCATCTCCCACATCTCCGATGAGCAGCAAATCACGGAGAAGATGCGCAAGAAACTCGTTGTGATTACCACCGAGGGCACGTACCCGGAAGTAGTAGCCGTCGAGTTTATCAATGACAAGATCGACCTAACCGAAGGCTACAAGGTCGGGCAGACCGCCTCCGCCTACGTGAATATTAGGGGCCGTGAATGGAACGGCAAGTATTTCGTATCGCTGGCTGGCTGGAAATTAGAGGGTGCGGCCTCGCAGACGGGCCAGCGCGCGGGCTCTGCACAGCCGCAACGCGCTGTAAAACAGAATGATACGAATGATCTTCCGTTCTGATCTAGCTGTCAAATAGCTTACTGCAACAGAAAAGGCCGCTTCCAATCGGGAGCGGCCTTTTCGTATTCCAAGCTGTGAGGCAACCTATTCGGCCTTCACGAACCGCTCGGGAATTTCGCGCAGCACAATGCCTTCGCGGGTGCCGTCCTCGTTGAGCACGGGCACGGTCACGTCCACGACCTTGCCGCTCACGCCGTAGTACGAGTTGATGACGCTGCCGGCCTTGATTTTCGAGCCGGTGCCGAAGTCAATCACAAGGCCCTTGGCTTTCGCGGCGGGCTGCGGCGCGGCGGCCACGGGTAGTTCGGCGGCCACTTCGGCGGCTACGGCGGGGGTAGATTTCTTAGCCATTAGTTCCAAATGGGGGCTGGTAGGTAATATTGGGTGAAGTCAAAGTCGGGGTCGCAGCACTCCCACACCACGGCGGGGTCGGGGCGCAGCGACCGGCCGCTGAGCAGCGGGAACACCAACAGGGCCAGTTCAGTCCGCGACAGCAGCATGGCAGCGGGGCTTAACGCACGCCCAAGCGGTTCATGCCCATGCCCGCGCCTTTCGTGCGCGAGCGGTAGCCGCTGAGGCCCAAGCCCATGCCCACGCCGGGGTCTTGCATCGGCGCCATGCCCGCGCCGCCCTGCCCGTACATGGTTTGCAGGTTCTGCTGGTTCATGTCCATGTTGTAGAGCGTGGCGGCGCCCGTGGCTACGTCGCTGAAAGCGCCCGCGAGGTTGCGGTTGGCGGCTTCCTTCAACGCGGCCTTGTCGCGGCGGTAGTTGTTCAGATCGTTCGTCTGGTAATCGCCGAGGGTTTGCAAGTCCTGGTTGAGCCGCTGCTGCATTCCGAGGCGGTTTTGCTCGGCCTGCATCCCGATGCGCTCGATGCCCTGCTGGCGCTGCTGGTCAAGGCCCGCGATGGTGCCGAGGATGGCCCCCGTCGAAGCGCCCGAACGGGTCGCGGCCGAGGTGGCGGCGGCCTGCGACTGGCCGAGCTTGTTTTCCAGCAGCCCCTGGCCGGGCAGGCGGTAGTCGCCCGCCGCGAGGCGCGAGAGGCCCAGCCGCTCCTTGAACGCCGCTGGGGTTGTGTCCTGAATTTTCAGACGGTTTGCCTGGCGGTTCTGCGTGATGCCCGACAGGATTTTCTGTCCGGCTTGCAGGCCCATGCCGGCGAGGGTAGCAACTAAGAAGGGTGCTGGCATAGAGACAAGGTACACAAAAGGCGGATAAGTGATTGGCGAAAATATTTTGCCATTATCATACCTTATGCATCTGCATTTGCTGTACATTTACACCTATGAAGCCGAAGCTGTTAGACTTATTCTGTTGCGAGGGAGGGGCGGCGAAAGGGTATGTCGATGCCGGGTTCGAGGTAGTAGGCGTCGATATAGAACCGCAGCCTAACTACCCGTATGCTTTTATCCAAGCCGATGCTGTACAGGCATTGCGCGAGTTGGTGGAAACCGGCCACTGGCACGGTTATGCCCTTACGGATTTTGCCGCCATTCACGCCTCTCCACCCTGCCAAGGGTACAGCAACACGCAAAAACTACAAGGCAACGAGCATCCATTGCTTATAGAGCCCGTTCGCGCTTTGCTAGAGCAAAGCGGCAAGCCTTACGCCATTGAGAACGTGCCCGGCGCGCCATTGCTCAATCCTATAACGTTGTGCGGCACTATGTTTGGCTTGGAAACCACCCGTCACCGGCTGTTTGAGTGCCAGCCTACACTGTGGTTTCCGCCCGCTCCGTGTAGCCACGTTAAGAAAACAACCAAGATGGGGCGCAAGCCCAAGCCGGGCTTGGAGTACATGCACATCGTTGGAAACTTTAATGGGGTGGCGTATGCGCGCGAGGTAATGGATATGCCCTGGGCTAGCCGCTACGGGCTGGCGCAAGCCATTCCTCCCGCCTATACCAAGTTTATCGGCGCTCACTTGCTAAGAGCAGCGCAGTAAAGCAGAACGCCACCCGTTAAGGTGGCGTTCTTCGTTTAGACCTGCCCCATCGTTTGCCCGCTCAGCGGCTTCCAGGAGACGCTGCACGCCGTCAGGGGTACATCTTCCCCGCCTGTGGGCGCCGTGAGCGTGTAGGTGAGTTTCTGACCCTGCACGGGCGGCCCGGCAATGAGCGCCTGCTGCTCCGAGGCAAAGCCCGGCGCGGCGTAGTTGTTTTTCAGCGCGGCCCGCCACACCCCTTCGCGGTACTCGTACCACGCCGGGCGGGTACGGGAGCGGTGCCCGAAGTCGGTGCTGAGGTGCGTTATGGCCCACACCCCCTGCCGGGCGCTTTCCACCGCCACGGCGTTATACCGCTTCGCCGTGCCCGGTGCCTCGGCGCTTTCCACCGTCACTTCCGGGGCATTGTAGAGGCCGAAGTAGGTGCAGCGCGGGGCTTGCCGGTCGTGGCGGTGCAAGACCGCGTTCTGCCAGCTAAACAAGCCAAAGGGCGTACCGAGCGCGGCGTCGGCCCCCAGCAGCGAGCGGATGCCCGCCATAGCCTCCGAGCGGGCGCGGAACACCTGCGCGCCCAAGGGCGTGAGCAGCAGCGCCTCGTCGCGCACCGGGTCGTAGGCCGCGCCCGTGAGCCCCGAGGCCGCGAGCTGGCGCACGGCCGCTTTGCAGTTGTAGGCTTGCCCCAGGGGCGTCACGCCGTTCTGCGCGTAGCGGCACCACTCCTGCCGGGTGCGGTCAAAGAAGTACACCTTGCCGCCGTGGGCGCTCACGGTCTGCGCGTCCTGGCAGCCGAAGCCGCCGTTCAGGGTGTTGACAAAGCCGATTACGCGGTCTACCTCCACGAGCAGCGCGCCGCCGTCGGTTTGCCGGGCCTGCGAGACGCCGAGGCCGATGGAGGCCAGCCCGTTGCGGCACAAAGCCACCAAAAGCGAGCCCTGCGCCTGCGTGTCGTCGGCGACGCAGAGCGCCGTGACGGGGCCGATTTCGCGCGGCACCCGCTGGTCTTCGAGGTTCAAGGGCTCCCACGAGGAGAGGCCGTTGGTTTGGGTGCCTGCGAGGCGCACCAAAGAGAAGCGCACGGCGTTGGGCAGGTGGGTTTGCTGCTGCGCGTCGGGCAGGCGCACGGCCACGCGGCCCCGCTCCACGCCCGCGTTCAGGCCCGGCTGCTCCTTGCTTGGGCTCACGGCCTCGAAGTAGTCGCTGACCCAGCCGCCGCTCTCGCTTACGCGGTCGTAGGTGCGCAGCGCGCCCGCGTCGGTGACGGCCGTGTACCGCTCGCGCTGCACCAGCCAGCTCTCGCCGGTCAAATCGGCGGTGGTGACGGCGAACGCCCGCTGCGCGCCCTGCTGGTCGATGCGGTAGCTCGGCCCGGTTTCATAGAACACGTCGGCGGCGGCGGTAACGGGCGAGTAGATTTCGATGCGCGGGGTGCGCGAGGTGCCGAACGCGGCCGTTGTCCACGGCACCAGCAGGTAGTCGCCCTGCTGGCCGACGATGGGCAGGTCGGCCCCGGTATCCACGAAGCGCACGCGGTCGCCCGAGCCGCTGGCCCACACGTAGCCCGAGCCCTGCGAGGCGAGCGGGCGGATGTCCAGCCACAGGTGCGGGGCCCCGCTCAGGCCGGGCGCGGCGTAGCTGATGCTCTTGTCGGCGTTGGTGCTTACGTTGCTCCACATCGCGGCGAGGCGCAGTTGGCGGAAGAAACCCACCCGCTCGTTGCGCGAAACAACGAGCTGGTAGGTGGCGGCCCACGCCGGAATCACGGCCGACTGGTCGCCCGAGGGCAGCGACCAGCGCAGCACCCGCTGCTTGGGCGCGTCGTAGGTCTGCGCCGGAATCTCCACGCTTTGCACCGCGCCCACCCCGCCGGGGCGGCCCAGGGCATCGCGGAACTGGATGCCGACGCGGTAGCGGGTCTTTTCGTGCCAGGTGGGCTGGGTGCCCGCCGTGGCCGGGGCCGAGGTCTGGTAGGGAAACGCGCCGAGGCTGATGGTGCCGTTGTTGGGGATGCCCTGCACGGCCGTCTCCCCCGCCCCGTAGTTGACGAACGCCTGGTTGTAGGTGTAGGGAACGTTGCTGAGCGGGTAGTAGAGCCCGCTGGTGTTGCCCACTAGCAGGTAGGTGCCCGTCTTGGTGTCGAAGTTCTCGGCCACCTCCGCGTACTCGCGCACGAGGTTCTGCCCGTTGAAAACGACGGTGCGGCGGAAGATGCGGCGGGTGACGTTGGTGGCGGTGGCGGCGGCGAAGTCCGCCACGGCCACGCTCAGCGCGGGCTGCGGCGTCACGTAGCCTTCCCGCAGGTTTGCCACCCACGCCCGGTTGCGGGCCACGGCGAGGGCTTCGGCCGGCCAGAGGGCTTCGGCGGTTTTGCCCGCCTCGTCGGCGGAAAGCACCGCGCCGGAGGTGGCGCCCGCGAAGGTGTAGGAAGTAGCGAGGGTGTTGCCCGTGCGGCGCAGGGTGTCGGCGATTTGCCACGCGGTTTCGGCGTTCTTGCGCACCAGCACCTCGACTTCGAGCACGCCCTGCGGGGGCTGCGGCCACGTTACCTGCACGGCCCCGCGCGCCGCGTCGGTGGGTGCCAAGGGCGGCAGGATGTTGGAGTAGGGCGAGAGAATGGTGGTTTCGCCGTCGAGGTAGCGGTAGCGGAGGGCGAACTGCCACGCCGCCGCCATCACGGCCGAGTACGCCGAGGGGTCGTAGCCGCCCTGCACCCGCCCGACCGAGGGGGGCGACAGGGGCGGCACTTTCAGCAAATGCAGGCAGAAGGGCTCGGCCGCGAGCAGCACGGGGTTGTAGTAGCCGCTGAGGCAGCGGGCGATGGGCAGGTTGCGCACCTCCCCCGCCGCGTCGAGAAAGAGCAGGAAGCCGTCGGTGACGCAGGGCTGCGCCTTGCCCGGCAGGCTCGGCAGGCTCAGGCCCGACCATTGCAGCAGGCGCTCAATCTGGTCGGCTTCGGGGCGGTAGCGGTAAGCGCCGTGCTGGCCGTCGGCGTTGTAGACGAGGTAGTACAGGGCTTGGGTTTCCGCGTCCCAGCACGCGCCGACGACGGTGTTCTGCCCCGTGGGCAGGGCCGTGCCGATGGGCCGGTTGCCCCACGCGCCGGTTACAAAGCCGCGTTCGAGAAAGAGGTTGCGGGCTTGGCGAAAGGCCGTGGCGGGCAGCAGCGAGGCGTCGGTGTCGGTGTCCTGCGAGAGAAAGGTTCGGCGCGTAATGGGCATAGCCTCAAGGTACGCATTCCAAAAGAGGTGTGAATGTGCAAATATTTATGACGAATAGCTTGCTTATAGTTCGCGCTTAGCGTACCTTCACATCACCCAATTGGAATAAGCATGACCAAAGAAACCCTGCAACAAGCCAAAGAGTTAGACCAGCGGATCGGCAAGCTCCACGCCGAAATAGCTGACCTGCAACAGCCGAATCTGGTGTTGCGGATTCACCACAATGATTTTGGCTTTAGCCTGATGAGCACCATCGGCACAAGTGAGAGTTCCGAGCATCCCGACGCGGAGCTGGCGCGTGCTTTTGTGGAGCAGCTTATCAAACGCCGCCAACAGGAGTCCGTTAAGTTGCACGAACGCTTTAACACCATATAGTTATGAACGACTGCGACATCAACAACTGCCCCGTGGAAGGGCCGCTGCTTACCGAGACTGCTTCCAACGGCGAGCGTGGCGGCCTACAAGGCGCCGCGCTGCGTGCCATGCGCGAGGAAAACGAACGGGAAAAAGCCCTGCGCGGCGCTCTTTATGACCTGTGGTCGGCTGTATGCCCCGGCAAGCCGTTCAACTGGGATACATGGGGCACGGAGCCAGTAGCGCAAGCCATCAGCCGGATTCGGGACTTGGAGCACCGCCTGCAATCCGCTCTGACGGCAGTTCCCCACGTAACGCTGGCGTGGGTGCAGCCGAGCACGACCACGGGGCAGCCCGGTTACTACACGCCGGTTTACTCGCACACACCCACGTTCGCCGCGCCCTTGGCTGCCAGACGTTGCGGCGGTAATGTGTCATATGATGCCACTACCGGGCAGCAGATTCTGTGGGCGGCCGACGAATGGTCGAATTACCCTGACTTGCCAAAACAAACGCCATGAAAGACCAACTGAGAAAGCACCTTGATGAGTTCATCAACGGCAGCGCCCGCCCGTACTTTGACCAGTCGCTGATTGATGGTATGCTTGCCTTTGGCGACAAGCTCGACCAGCAGAACAAAGGCCGGAAGGCGTTTCGCGTTTATGTGAAGTGTCTCGCCCGTAAGAAACCCGGCGTAGCCAACCGCATCAAAAACAAGTACGGCCACGCGTTCCCGCGTCCTGACGACAGAACCTTGGCGCTGGGATTCGCAATGATAGCCGCCAGCAAGTACTAGCCATGACCAGAGCAGAAATCGAAGCCTTGCCCGCTGAAGATGGATGGGGCAAGTGGATGGGCTTGGTCGGCTGGGCCGATACCACGGTGGAACGGTGGGCCGCAAATCCCGAACAAATCTGGGTGTTTAGCCCCGCTGGCCCGCGTCAGATAACAGCCCAAAAGGTAGAGCGGTGGAAGTATCACCGCTACCAGTTTACTGGTTGCCGATTCGGCCCAGTGGTTCCAAACGACGAGCGGCGGATTATTTACACGGCTGGCGAATACCCCAACTTTGAGGACTACACGCTGGCCTCACCGGACTCGAAAGCGGACCTAAAAACCGTGTACGCCACCTCTCGCGAGGACTTGTGCCGCTTCGTTACCCAGCGCCTCACCGCCGAACTGAAGGAACACAAGAAAGTCGAGCAACAACTCCGCGACAAGCGCAAACTTTTTAAAGCGCACCCGAACGCATGAGCCTGCTTCCTGTATTTGCCTACAGCGCCGCCAACCGCAAGGCGGAAAAGACTTACTTCTTGATGCGCAGCGGCCATGCCAGCCACGAACAGGCTACTCGGGCTGCAACCCGTGTATTCCGGGAGGCATTCCATCGCTACACGCAACACTTATAACCACCGAAGATGACCGAACATGAAAAAGAAGAGTATGGACAATTGCTAATCGCAATCGACCATGCCCTAGCAACGGGAGCACTGACGAACGAGCAGGCCAACAAAGTGTATAACGCTGATTTTGTGTCTATTCAACACGTATTACTGAATAGGTATATAAACTACAATGCTGCGCAGCGTCAAACCACCACATCACCCTTAAACAACCCCTCTATGAGCACGACCCGTGCCAAATTCAAGGTTGACTACGTGCAAGACTTCGGCACGTCGGCCACCGTTAAATTGTCGCCCGTATACGGCACCAGCGGCGAGAACAAAACCTTCTGGGATGCCACACCCTGCGGCTCCATCGAGTTAATGATTCAGAACCGCACCGCCTTGGCTGGATTTAAGCCGCAGGCGGAGTTCTACATCGACTTCACGCCTGTTGAATCGACGAATACTCAGGTGCTGCGCAACGTCGCAACCCCGCCGCGTATTCCCGGCGACCACCCGCGCGGGTAGTCCTGCCTGCACACAAAAAGCCCCGGCGACGAACCGGGGCTTCTTGTTTACATCGGGGTTTGCGAGAAGGCTTCCCGCATCTGCGCCTCGAACATGGCCTGCGTGTAGGGCTTGAGCCGCCCGTTCATCTTGCGGTGGGTGCGCCAGTAGTTCTTCTCGGCCTCCTGGTAGCGGTTGTCGCCCTTCATCAGCCAGAGCTGCCAGAGCAGATACCAGCGCAGGTTCTCGTGGCAGTACTCGTGAATCGGCGTGGCGGCGCTCGGGTTCAGCCCGTTCGACACGTACTGGAAGTACAGCGGCTCGTCGGGGTTGAGCAGGCTGGACAGGCGCAAGGTGCGCTCCTGCGCGTCGATGGTGAACTCCTCGCGGTACTCGCCCCAGCCGTAGCCGCACACGGGGCTTTCGCCGCCGACGTAGTGGTAGACGGGCCACGCGGTATCGGGGCACTCGTCGAGCGGCACGCGGTCTAGAAACGGCTCCACGGGGTCGAGCAGCGACAGGCGCGGGTTGAAGGCGAGGTTCCTGACCAGCGCCTCCCCTTTCGGCCCCGCGTACTCGCGGCCCACGGTAACCCAATCCACGTAGTCGTCGGGCAGCATGGCTACGCGGTCGGGGCCGACGAACAGGCGCACGGTCTTCAGCTCGCGGGACGAGGAAGCGCGGTGTTCGCCCAGCCACGCGTAGGCGTACGGCAGCAGGTCGAAGTACTTGCGGTTGAGCGCGTCGCCGAGCTGCTGGCAGGTCTGCTTGACGACTTTATCAATGGTGCTGAACTGGCTCACTAGGCGAGGTTGGCGTTGTTGTCGTTGATCTTGTCTTCGGCGCGGGTGCGGGTGACGATTGCCACGGCGCGGCGCAGAATATCCTCCTCGTTCATGGCTTCCAGCAAGCCCGGCTCGGGCAGTGTGTCACTCTTGGGGCGAATCACGGCCTGCAAGCGCAATACCTTGTCGGGCGGCGGGGCGCTGCCCAAGGCGTAGGTCAGCACCAGCCTATCGCCCTCGCGGTGGAAACCGTAGTTGCCTTCCATCGAGCCGTAGAGCGTCTGCCACGCGGCGGCCTGGCCGTGGCGCAGCGGCAGGTACTGGCGGCGGGTGCGGTCAACCACCTTCTGCGGCTCCGCCATGCGTACCAGCTCCTCGCCGGGCAGGTTCTGGTAGCGGCGGATGGCAACGAACTCCTGCGGCAAGAGGCAGTAGTACTCCCCGTCGTCGTTGGTGTGCACGGGCCAGTTGTCCCAGGTCTGCACCCACGCGTCGGCCGTGCCGTCGAACTTGTAGATGGCGTCGAGGTTCTCGAAGTAGATGGCCTTGTCGGCGGCCAGTCGGTCCGTGAAGTCCTTTTGCAGCCGGTCGGCGTTGTACTTGGCTACGTCCTGCTTGCGGGCGTCGTAGGCGTGCTGCACCGCTAGGCGGCACTCGCGGCGGTCAACGGGCGAATCGGCCGAGACGTTGCCGCCCGCCACGATGCGATGCACCTCGGCGGCGAGCACGTCCAGCCGGTCGGTTTCGGGGCGGGCAATGAAGGGGTAGTCAGCCATTTACTCGGCGGGGGTGAATGTAATGTTGAGCGCGTACACCTCTCGCCTTCCGTCGGCGCGGTGCTCTAACACAAGCTTTTGGTTGCTAATACGCTTGGCGTAGGCCGCTACCGCCTCATTCGGTGTGTCGCCGTCTTCTACCCCGTAACGAACCATGCCGTCTCGTGACTTGTCCTCGTTAATGCCGATAGAGCCCTTTCCATCGGCGCTCAGGAAAGCATAGAACCGCTTACACCAGCGCGGATAGACCGGCTCACGTTCAATTACCTGTAGGGTCAAGCCGTTGTCTTGAGCGAACTGCTCGATGTCTACACCGGCTGCATCCTTGTAAGGAGTAAGGTATTGGACTTTCATGGTTGGTTAGTCGTTTTCTTGACTCAGCAGTTGCGCGGCTTGCTGCATCATGCCCTCGCGCATGGAAAGCCCTAGGTACTTGAGCAGGCGGGCTACCAGGTCGGGCTCGTGGGCGCGGCCCCAGCCCGTGTCCACCGAGTTCGCCTCGTCGTACACCTCGTTGTCGTCGGCATCGACGGTGAAGGCGTACTTGGGCTCGGGCGGGTACGCGAGGTACTTCACCGTGCAGCTATCCGCCCCGCCGTAGAGCTTCCAGCCGAAGCCGGGGCGCATTTCCGCGCAGGGGTACTCCGGCGTGGGGCCGGTAATCGGGCAGTTCAGGCGGTGGTCAAGCTGCGCGTCGTCGAGCAAGTCCACGGCCACCTTCGCACCGGGTACGCGGATGGCCGTGGGGTAACACAAGTCGCTCGGAGCCGTCAGGTTGCCCTGCGCGTCCATGCGCCGCGCCAACCCTGCCGCAATCGCCGCCTCGCTCGTGGAGTACGCCTGCTCCTTCAGAAACGGCCAGAGCGCCACCGAAACGCGGGTGTTGATCTGGTAGGCGGGCTGGCGCGTACCGTCTTCGGGGCGGCCGAGGAAGTGGTTGAACAACTCCTGGCTGACCGTGGGCAGCAGGGCGTTGAGGCGGGAAGGCGACACGTTCGAGCCCTGCTCATCGGCAAGGGCGCGAACGGTGCGGACAATAGCGTGGATGCGCTTGGGCATGGGTTACTTTTTCTTGCGCTTTTGGGCCTCGCTCACGGCCGATTGCAGCGCGATCTTGGCTTTCTGCCCCTGGTCACCGAGCAGGTATTCCAGCAGTTTGTCCTTGGGCTCGCCCTGCGGCACTTGCAGCACGGCGGCGCGGTTGCTGGTCTGCTCCCACTGCTGCTTTTCGCCCACGAACTCGATCACTTTCAGGCTCAGGGCTTCGTCGATCAGCGCGCTTACTTTCAGCTCGCCGCCCGAGAGGAAGTCGAACACCTTCTCCGGCGAGCCCGAGGCCACGCTGATAAGGTCGTTGAACACGGCGTCCTCGGTGCCGTCGGTGGCGCGGCCGAGTTTGCCGGCCAGGGCGCGCAGCTCGGCCTCGGTCAGCTCGTTGAGCAGGGCCTGTACCTTCACCACGAGGCGGCCACGGGCGGCCAGTTCGCGCTCGGTTTTCTCCGGGTCTACGCGCTCGAACAGGAAGCCGGTTTCGGGCATGGTCGCGCCCGGCACCACGTTGCTCTTGTTCGAGGGCATGAGTTCCATGTGGCGGTAGGTCGCCATCTGCTGCTCGGTCAGGGTGCATTCGCCCGTGGGGCCGAAGGCGATGTACTCCACGTTGGGGATGCGCTGCTGCTGGCCGGGGTTGCCCACGAGGCGCGAGCCCTTCGACACCATCAGGTACACGTCCGTTTCCTGAAACGGGTCGTAGATGCTGCACTGCGCCGTGATGTAGGTGGGCGAGGTTTCCACGCGGCGCGAAACGAGCGTGTTGTCCTCCTGCACCTCGTTGAAGACGGCGTTGGCCGCGAGCAGGCGGTAGGTAACGGTTTTGCCCTTGGGGAAGGGCGGGATCAGCGCGGCGAGCTTGGGGCTGATGTCGTTGTACTTGATCGTATCCATGTGCGGAACGTTGGTTGGCTGCTGTCAAGGTACAAATTTTTACGGCTGTCTGCTTGCCTTGAATCTGTAATTGATGTACGTTTACAGCATGGATATAAACCTACACCTCTCCCACTATTGGCTACTGGTGCCCGTAGTGCTATTGCTGGCGCTTTGGGTACGCAGCGCCGCCGCGAAAGAAACGGGCGGTTACTTTAGTGGCTTGGGCACGTTTATGGTATTCGTGGGTGCCGTGGTGATTTTTCTCGTGGCAGTTGTCGTGCTCATGGCAATTCACCTGTTAGCGCGATGAAGCACTCTATCAACACGCGGGCGCAGCAATACGCAACCGCCCAGCACGCGGGCCAGTTTTACGACGGGTTTCCCTATACCATGCACTTAGAGCAGGTTCACGCGGTCTGTTGCAACTTCACGCACCTACTGCCCGATCTGCAAGACCTGCACCACGCCTTTGCCGGAGCGTGGGTGCATGATGTGATCGAGGATTGCCGAGTGACCTACAACGACGTGAAGGCCGCCACCAACGAAGCGGTAGCGGAAATCGCTTACCTGCTGGCAACGCCCAAGGGCCGCTCGCGGGCAGACCGGCACTGCGACGCCTATTATGAGGAAATGAGCCGCAATCGCTTGGCTACCTTCGTGAAGATAGCTGACCGCATCGCCAACGCGGAGTATTCCCGCGACATGGGCAGTTCTATGCTCAATCGCTACCGAAGCGAGCAGGCGCACTTTGCCAAGTTCCTGCGTCCGGCGTGGCTGGAATTTGAGCCCATGTGGCACCGCCTCGATGCGACTTTCGCTTGAAAAAGAAAAGGCCCCGGAAGTTCCGGGGCCTTTTGCTTGACAGGCATCACTCTGTCTTACCAACCAACTGATGCGTTTACTGCGGCGCTACGAAGAAGCCTTTCCGCACCCCAACGTATTGCAAGCCTTCCTGCGATTGCAGCAGTTTCTCGCGGTAGTCGGCGCGGGTTTCTTCCATGCCCCGGTTTACTTCGATGAAGCGGCGGTCTACGCCGTTCGACTGCGACTTGTAGCACAAGGTCAGCGCGTTCAGGCTCAGGGTCTGCACGCCGTTGATGGCGTCCTTGCGCGTTACCTGCATCATGTTCGCGGGCAGGATGTACATCTCGCGGTCGTAGGTCTGCCAATCCAGGCCGGTGAGCTGGGTGTGCAGGCGGTACTCCTGGAAGTGGATGGTGATGTCCTTGTAGGTCACCGTCGAGAAGCCCAGGTCGATGGCGCGCTTCTTGGCGTCGCCGTCGCCGAACGAGTTGTAGCTGATGCCGCCGTCCTTGGTGAAGGTGCGCAGCAAGTCCTCGATCTGGCCGCGAATCACCGGGCCGCAGAAGGCGTGCACCTCGCGGTCGCCCGTGAGCAGCTTGATTTGGGTTACCAGCTTGTCGAGGTCGGCCAGCGTGAAGCCGGCGGTGCCGTCGTAGAGCAGCTTGTTGCCCAGCGCCTTCAGGTTGCCGCGCAGCGAGGCGGTCAGCGGAATCGAGGCGTTCGAGGCGTCGTTGAACGAGCCGCCGGGCGAGAACATCAGGGCGAGGTTCTGCTGCACGCGGTGGGCTTTCAGCATCTTCACCGTCCGCATCTGGAAGTGGTACTTGGTGCCCTCCCAGTTCACTTCCATCGTGGTCGAGTCGGCGTCGCCCGTGGTGCCGGCGAACGACTTGATGGTCTGGAACTGGCCCTGGAAGCGGGTGGCCTGCGGAATCAGGCCCGCAATCGGGAAGCCCGAGCCTTCGCCCCACGCGTTGAACTGCACGGCCATTGCCTTGCCGCCCGAAATGTGGGCGAGGATGGCGGCGCGCACGTCCTCCGTGGTGCCGGCGCGGCGCACGACGGTAAACTGCTGGGCGGTGCCCGTGCCGCTTACGGCCGATACGAAGCCGTAGATGTCACCGATGAGGTGAACGATGTCGTTTTGCTTGATGGGGGCCTGCCCGTTGGTGTACGAGTCGGCCGAGAGGGTAAAGGTTACCGAACCCGCCGAGCCCGTGCCGACTTCCGCCAGCGGCTTGACGGCGCGGAACAGCAAGCCTTCCTCGTAGTGGTTGAACGAGGCGGCCTTCACCAAGCGGTTCTTGGCGATTTCCAGGAACGAGATAAAGTTGTCGTCCACCCACGTCGGGTCAACCGCTTCCAAGATGTCGCGGTTCTGGATAAAGTCGTCGGCGGTTACGAGCTGCGAGGTGCTGGTGCCGTAATTGGCCGCGCTGTTGGGAACGGCGGCAGAGGCCGCAAAAGTAGAGGGCATGAGGGGCTAGAATTAGCGGTGCAAGTTGTTTTGGTACTGGGCCTGCTGCGCGGCCTGGCGGAACGCGTTGGCGAGGCCGCCCCGGTCGCTGCCCGAAGCAACGGTGGGGGCTACTGCGGCGGGCGGGTTGACGGCGGTGCTCATCGGAATCACGGCCCCCACGCTTTTCTTGCCCGCTTCAAAGGCTCTTTGCAGCGCGACTTTCATGACTTGGGGGTTGCCGCCGATGGAGCGGCGCAACAGGGCGCTGAAATCGTTTTGCCCGTCCTTTACTACTTCGGCCTGCAAGGAGCCGATGGGGTCGAGCATCTGGTCTTTCAGGATGGCGAGGTCGTCCTTGGTGAGCTTCACCGAAATGGTCTGGTCGCCGTCCGTGGGGAACTCGATGTCGAGGTCTTCGGCGATGGATTGCTCCACGCCGCTGATCCAGTTGGCCTCGTACTGGGCTACCTCCTCCGCGCTCGGGCCGGATTCGGCCGGGGTGGCGGGAGCGGGCAGCTTTTGTTTCGCTTCCTCCTTGATCGTATTCATCGCGGCGCGGGCTTGCGTGCCGTCGTAGTCGAGCATCAGGCGGGCTTCCTCGGCCTCGATGGAGTCGGGGTCGTCGAAATCAGCCGCGCCGTATTTGGTGGCGAACTCGCGCTCAAACTTTACTTCCGCCAAGCGCCCGGTCAGGCCGGGGTTGTCGTGCAGGAATTTGGCGCGCAACACCTCCTTGGTGTCCATTGCCTCGAAGTCGGTGCTTTGCAGCTCGAAGTAGGCACGGGCCTCCTGCGGGTTGTCGTGAACCCACTTGCGCAGGGCGTTTTCCTCGGCCAGTTGCTGCTTGAGCGTTTGTGCTTCCTCGGCGGCCTTCAGGCGCTCGGCGAGGGCGGCGGGCGTTTCCACGCCGAACTTCTCGCGCAGGTAGGCAGCCTCGTCAAAGGCGGGCGCTTGGGGGGCGGCGGGTTCGGCCGGGGCTACGGCCTGCGGGGCGGAATCTACGGTTCCCGGCGCAATGGCCGCAGCGTCGGCTGCGGGCGCGGAAACTTCCGGCGTTTGGGCCGGGGCGGGCGCGGCCTGGCCCACGGGCACGGCGTTGCGGAACGCATCGGCCAGCGAGGGTTCCGCCGTCGGTAAGGATTGATTTTCTGCCGTTTCGGACATGGTACGCGGGTTGGTCTGAGGCAAGGTCAGCCCCTCCCAAATTTTTGTACCTTGCCACTAGGGGTTGCCCGCGCTACTCCCTAGACGAAATTCCGCATGACCGCAACCCCCAAAGCCAACCCCAATCAGGTGTTTCTCGCGCTGACCCCGCACGACCGGGCGCGCGTGGTGCGCCACCAACAAAAAAACGGCTTCCGCTATTTCGCAGAAGCCGCCCGTGACCTGGTAAGAATCGGTCTTAAAAACGAAGGATTATGAACTGGCAGAAAATAAACCTCGACTGGATCGAGCCACACGTACTAGGCATGGAGTTGCCGGCGTGTGAGCCCATGCAAACCGCCACCGTAAAGGTGCTTATCTGCTACACGGTGAAGGATAAGTTCTTTGGCCGCGTCGAGAAGAAGTACGACATCGGCTGGTTTGATTGGGACGGCGACAACTGGTATTGCACGCTGGATTATAAAAACAAAGACCAAGTACACGAGTACCTGGCCTATGCAGAAATCGAGCCCTACGAGGGTTAGCTAAACAAGCCGCCCACGGGCTGCGGAGCCGGCTGCTTCTTTCGGGAGGCGGCCGGCTTTTTCTTTTCCGCGTCGAGCGGGGCGCTGGCGGACACGGCAGCGGACGCGGCGGACACCGAAGCGGACACGCGTGGCCGGGGTGCGGCGAAGCGCGTGGCCTTCCACTCCGGGCGGCCGTCTACCCACAGCTCGCGGATGCCGAACTGGTCGCGGGCGCAGAGCCAGCCCTGTCGCACGGCGTAGTCCACCGCCCCGCTTTTGTCGCGCAGGGTGTCGGGCAGCTTGTCCAGCACGTAGTCGCGGGGGTAGAGCTTGTCCTGATCGAGCGGGAGCTTGGCGAAGATGGCTTTGAGTTCGTCTTTGCTCATCCTTGTTTCTTGCGCTCAAAGAACCGTTGGGCGACGTGGTGCATGAGCAGCGAGCCGCACACCGACGCCACGAGGTAGGTGGCCTGCGTGGTCGTGTCGTTGATGTTGAGCGAGAGTTGCTTGAACACCAGCAGGTACATCCCATTGGAGCACACCGCCCCGAACGCGTGGTAGGCGTAGGAGCCGGAGTTGCGGGCGCGCGATACGAGGGTGAAGCTGGCGTTTTGCAGCAGCACGAGGGCGAACAGGGAGAGCGTAGACATGGTTGGCAGGTAGCGTTTAGAAGCTGCACTCGCAAGGAGCAAACAGGCTGAGTTCGGGTAAGCGATACTGCTTGAGGTACTTCTTAAATTTACCCTCGTCGTAATGCTCGGTATTGGGCACCCCCGCGCACTTCATGCGCGCAAACACGGGCTCTAGGTCGGTAAGGGGCAAGGGCTTGGTTACGCCGCCGCGCTGGTCTTTCAGAATGGTGTAGCCAAGCGAGGCTTCGGTGTTTTTGGCTTTGGTAAACACATCGTAGCGGTGGCAGTAAGTGACATACCAGTGCTGAATGCCACCCTTCTCGCAGCCAGCGCAGTTGCCGTGCTTGTACGTGGCGTATGTCATGGGGCGCGGAATGCCAATTTCGCTCGTTTCCTCAATCGTGGAGGGCCAGCGGGCAATCGGAAAGTCAGTTTTGTACCCCTTATTGCCGAGGATCATTTCGCGGCGGGCAATGCGGTGCTGCTCGTCGTCATCAAAGCCGTAGTAAATCACCACGTTCTTGTCGGGGAAGTTCAGCTCTAGGAACTGCATAAAGGGCTTGGTCTTTAATTCGTAGGTGCAGAACGCGTCCCCAGTCCCCGGGGCTTTAAACCCCTTTTTGCGCAGGCTTATATCGAACTGATCAGGAATCAACGCATCGTCCTCGATGCCGTCGATGTTGGCGTAGGTAATGGGTAGGCCGAGGTAATCTGCCACCTGCTGCTTGAACCGCTTGATGTCCGCGTCTTCGTAGTTGCGGTTGATGTTGTGGTTGAGCAGCAAGACGTTCTCCTTGCCGTAACGGCGCACTACTTCAATCGCCACGATGCCGGAGGAATGCCCGCCGCTAAAGCACACGATATGGGTGGTCGGTTGTTCCATACACTGTTCCTATGTGGCGTAAATGTACTCTAACTGCTGACCAAAAACAATGAGCGTGGCAAGTTTTTCTCGCCACGCTCATTTACGTTACTCCCCCGCCCTACTTGCCCGCTTGCGGCCGGGCTTTGGCGGCTTGCTTTTGCGCCTCCGCCTGTCGCTGCTGCAACACGAGGTCGCGGTCAATGCCTTCGAGGTGGTGCTGATCCGCCTGCATCCGCTCCCGCTCGGCCTGCTCGGCGTCGGTGCCGCTCTTGATTTCGGCCACCGTTACCTGCGCCTCGGCCAAGAGCTGCGTCGCGGAGAGCTTGCCGTCGGTTTGCGTGCCGGTGTTCTGCACGGCCGTTTCCTGCTGGATGCGGGCCACGAGCACGGCGCGCTCGGTGATGTGCTGCTCCAACTGCATCCGCAGCTCGTGCTCCATCTGCGCGGTCTTGCGTTTTTCCTCCTCGGCGGCCTGCGCGCTCTGCATCTGAACCTGGCCGGTCTGCTGCTGCTGCATCAGGCTGTTTTCCTGATCCATGCGCTGCTTTTTGCGGATGCCCGTGGTCAGGTGCAGTGCCGCGTCCTTGAGGTTTGGAACGAACGTAAGCTGCACGTAGTCGTCCATCAGGAGGTTGCCCGAGGCCACGGCGTTGTCGGCGGCGGCGTACACGCGCTGCCACTCCTGTTGGGTGGGGCGGCGCTCGATCATGTACTGGAACTTACGGCCCGCAATCTCCGGGGCGGCGGCCACGCTCACGGCTTGCGTTTTGCCCATGCCGCCCACCGGCAGCGAGAACGAGCCGGTCAGCGGGGCGTCGGCTTCGTTGTACTTGATCGTGGAGCCCAGCGCCTGCACCACTTGGTTAAAGCGGCGGCGCTTGCTGTGGTAGTAGAGTTCGAGCGCGTTCTGCGCGCCCGAGACGGCCTGCTCGGTTACGCCCTTGCCCACGTCGGCGGTGGGGTTGGCGGCGGCGATGGCCCCGTTGATGCCGCTGATGGCTTCGATTTCCAAGCGGGCGCGCTCCATGTTCGACCAGCGCAGGTTGACTTCCTGCTCCCAGCCTTGGGTGAAGCCGGAAGTAATGGCGGCGCGGTTGATTTCGTTGCCTTCCTCGTCGGTGTTGTTGGCGGGCATCCAACGGTTCTTGAGCAGGCCGCGAATCGCGTCGGCCACGCCGCCGTCCGGCTTGCTCTTGTCGCCTTCCATGACCTTCTCGCGGATGGCACCGACGTTAAATTCCAGCCACCACGGCACGGCCGTCGCCAGCGAGTTTTGCAGGCTCAGCCACTCGCGCTGGTAGGTGTCGTAGGGCGAGAAGCACAGCTCGACCATCGAGCGCGACTGCCCGTGCAGGCGGCCGGGGGCCGACACGACGTAGAAGGGGTGGCAGTTCAGGGGGTTGCTTTCGTCGCGCAGTTGGGAGTGGGCGCGGCGGGCCCCGTAGCCGAGTTCGAGGTTGCTGGCAATGAGCGTGCCTTCGTACACCGACTGCATCTGCGCTTTTTCGACTTGGCTGTAGTAGTTGCGGGGGTTGTCGTACCCGGCCTGCTTCTCGCGCCACGGCTTGCCCTCGGCGGTGGCCTGCACGTACTCGTCGGTGGAGAAGAAGGAGAAGCGGATTACCTCGATCTGGCCGGCGAGTTCGGGTTCCTTGCCGAGCGTGGAATCGTAGCGCAACTCGCGCCCGCCGTTCTGCATGGAGGTTTTGGCGATGCTGCGCAGGTGCTCCCAGTCCGCGTCGGTAAACTTGGCGTGGGGGTCGGCGGCAACCTCGGCCTTGAGCTGGGCGAGGGTGATGCGTTCGAGGTGGGCCCCGGCCTGCAAGCCCGCGAAGTCCTCGGTTAAGGAGGGCAGGAAAAAGCAGTCGCCGGGGTAGAGCGCGGCGGGCAGGCGGCGGGTGCCCCACGGACGCTGGTAAATCACCGATACGCCGTAGAGCATTTCGTTGCGCTGGCACTCGCGGTTCTGCTGGTCGTAGTTCGCCAGGAACAGGGCGTACTGCAACTTGCGCTCCAGGGCTGCTTCCTCCTCGGTTTTGCGGCGCTGCTGGGCGAGTTCGAGTTCGGCCGGGTCTTGCGGCACGTCGGGCTGGCCCTGCATGGGGTCGAGGTCGGCGGCCCCCATCTGCTGCGCGGCCCACGAGGCTTGCACCTCGGCGGCGTAGCGTTGCTTGTCGGCGGCGGCCTGCTCGTCCACGCAGCTCACGGAGGCGTCGAACTCGTGGTCTTTGAGCACGCCCTCGGTGGCGCGCAGGTAACGGTCAAGAATCGGCAGGGGGCGGAAGTCGAGCTTCTTGTTGCGGTCGGCGTCGGGGTTGCCTTCCACGTCCTTGAGGGCTTGCACGGGTTGGTGCAGGCCGAGCGCGTACTGGCGGGCGAGTTCGTAGCGGCCGGAGGTGTGGCCGTGGTAGAAGTCCTTGCTGGTGCCGGTGCGGTACTGCGAGTAAAAGCCCCGCCCCCACTGCAAAATCCACGCGGCGTTCTTTTTCCTGGGATCGCGCGTGTCAAACGTCTCTGGATACGGCCACGGGGCCGTTAAGGGCGAGGATAGCTGTTGCATTACCTACAAGGTAGTAAATCAGACGTTGAAGAAATTGCGCAGGTTGAACACGTCGGCGGGGGGTAGCGGGCGCCCGCTGCGGCGCACGAAGCGCCGGGCCTGCATGAGCGTCCAGCCCGAGGCCACGGCCGCGTCGTACTTCTGCGTGTCGAGCACGTCGAGCGAGAGCCAGTCCTTGACCTGCGCGGCGAAGGGCATCCGGCGCCAGTCGTCGGCCAAAGGGCCGTGCGAGTAAATCGCCATCAGCTCCGACCACTGCACGGTCGCTTCCGTGGAGGCGGCGTGGCCGTAGTTGTCGGCGTCCTTTTTCTTCGCCAGCTTCTTGCGGTCGGTGTCGGTAAGGGCCACCTGCCCGCCGATAAAGGCTTTGTAGCCCCGGTTCTCGAAGTAGTGGATGATGCCGGGCTTCTGGCGCTCGGGCAGCAAAGAGCAGCCGAAGAAGTGGCAGAGCTTTACCATGTCCTCGTAGAAGTCCTGCGGGCGCGGCGGGCGGTTGATGTACTCGACGATAAACGAGTCGGAGGGCCAGTAGCCGCCGCGCTCCACCCCGTCGGCCCCGAGTCGCTCCTGCTCGTGGAGCATGTCGGGCTTCCAGAGCACGTAGGCCGCGCCCTTGGAAGCGGTGGAGAGCTTGGCGACGGTACGTGCGTCGTAGGGGTCGCAGCCCACGGCGTAGCGGTGGTCGTTGAGCGGCTTGAACGTGGGCACGGTCTGCCCCTGCTCGTTTTGCATGTAGCCCGCCTGCACGACGTTGTTTTGCTCGGGCGGCAGGGCGCGCATCACCAGCTTAAAGCGGCCGTTCTCCTTGTTGGGGCTCGTCTTGACGGCGGTGCGGGTGTGATCCGTCCAGACCAGATCAACCTGCTGGACGATGTGCGGGTCAAGCTCGTGGTTGATTTTCTTTTCCACGGCGCGCAGCACATCGACGTTGAAGATGGAGTCGCGGCCGGCCGTGGCGAAGGCGTCGTTTACGTCGCGGGGGTTGGCGCGCCAGTAGCGTTGCGCCTGCACCGGGTCGGAGGGGCAGTTGGCTTCGAGGTCGGCAATCGACTCCCGAATCAGCGAGCGGCCGTAGGCGTCGATGATGTGGCCTTCGTAGGCGGGCACGAATAAGCGCACCAGTCCGTTCTCGGTGCTGCCCGTGGTTTTGCGCTTGGTCGGGTCGGCGTCCTTCCACATGCGCAACGGCATGTCGGGCTCGAAGTCCTCCTTCTCGTCGATGGTGGAGGGCAGCCAGCAGAAGCCGATGGCCTTGCCGCCGCGTCGCATCATGCGCGACACTACGTTGAAGCGTTCCTCGGAGTCGTAGTCCTGTTTCTTGGCCCACTCGTCGCCCAGCCACTCGGCGAGCGTGTCGCCGTCGAACGCCTGCGGCTTGGAGTTGCGGCGCTCGATGGTGGTGTTCAGGGCAATGACCTTGGGCGAGTTTAAGGCCGTCTTGCCGCGCCGCGCCGGAGCTTTGAAGTTGATCTTTTTCTGCGCGTTGTCCGTTGCCAGGTCGGTAACGGGGCGAATCAGACGCGAGAGGTTGCGCAGCGCGTGCGAGACGAACTTATTGAGTACGTCCTGGGCGGATTCGTCGTTTTTCGACTGAATACCCAAGCGAATACCCATGTCGGTGATGGCGCGCCAGAACAGGCGGCAGGCGCGGCGGGCGGTTTTGCCGCGCTGGCGGGCGCCGAGGAAGATTTTGCCGATGCACTGCGGGTCGTTGAACGCGGCCTCGTCGTGCAGGAAGTCCTTTTGGTCAGCCTCGCGGAAGTCGGCGTACTCGCCCGAGGGGAGCTGAAAGTGGGTCAGGAAGGTGTAGTGAACCCCCGTGAGGTAGGTGGGCTCGCCGTCGTTGAGAAACCAGCAGCCGTTGAAGATGCGGTCGGCTTCGCGGGCCTGTAAGTCGAGGTATTCCTTTTCCGAGAGCAGGTCAAGTTCCTCGTCGGTGGGAAAGTCGCGCTCCCAGCGTTGGTCTTTGCGGCTTTTGACGTGCCCGTTGAGAAAGCCGCTCTTGTCTTTGGGTACGGGCGGGGTAAAGCAATCGAGGTCGGCAATGCAAACCTTGAGGCGGCCGTCCTTTAGCTTCTCAAATTCGAGGCTGCGCTGCACTTACTTCTTTTTCTTGCGGCTCAGCACCTGGTTTTCCCACGAGTCGCGGGCGGCCTGGGGCTTGGCTTCTTCGGCAGCCTGCTTTTTCATGTCTTCGTCGTCAAAGAACAAGCGGGCCTCCATTTCTTTGAGCTTCACTTCCATGCGGTCAAGGTCGAGCCAGAGGTCGATGCGCGAGCGGTTGGCCCGCATTTCGGCGTCGGCCTTCAGGTCGCCTTTGTCGGCGGCGTCTTCCTCCTCGGCGATGCGCTTCTCCACCCGTTCGCAGGTCTGGTCGTAGGCTTCGCAGCCCGCCACGTAGGAGCGGAACAGGCGCGAGGACGTGACGCGCAGCCACGCCCAGCGGAGTTCGCGCGTGGGGTCGTCGGTGAGGTTCAGGATTTTCTCGACGCGGGGGTGGTCGGCCGGAATGCCGGCGAGGCGCAGGGCTTCCTTTTTGCGCTCGTGCCAGTCGAGGCCCGCCGTGTGCAGGCCGCTGCCTTCGCCGAGGTAGATGGCGTAGCGAAGAAAAGGGTCGTTCTCCCCTGCTCCGTAGGTAATTAGCTTGTCGTTGGCGGCGGCCAACTCCGGCCAACGCTCCAAAACCGTCTCCCCTTTGCGGAGCTGGGTAATGTCGTAGCGGAAACGGTGAGCGTAGGTATCCTCAGCCATTATGCGTCGTAGTACTTGCTGTTCAGCGGCAGCACGGCGTACTGCGGCTTGTCTTCGAGAATGGCGGCGATGTAATCCTGTCGCACAGCCAGATATGATTCACCTTCGATGGTGACGGGCGAGGCAAAGCCGGGCTGGCAGAGCACGCGCTGACCGGGTTGCAGCGTAAACGACTGCTCGCCCAACGGGTCGCCCGCGTAGGCCACGATGCCTTCGTTGTCCAGCGGGGCGCAGACTTCCACGAGGCCGAGGCTGTTGCGGCGCACCTTGCGCACTACGCCGTCGATGCGCTCCTCGAAGCACTCGGCGGGCCAGATGCGGTTGAGCAGCACGTAGCCCGCCACGGGTGTTAACACATCCAACTCGGGAATGCGCTTGCCGTGGCTATCCACCGCCAACTCTACGATGCACACCACCGATGAGTACGGCACGCGGTAGATGCCGGGCTGTAACTCGTTTTCCTTGCTGAAGGTCAGGTTGTCGCAGTAGATGTGGTCGCCCACGCTGATTACCTGCAAGATGTCTTCGGCGGTGCGGCGGCCCTTGTTCTTGAGCCCGCCAGCACACAAAATCATATCCGGGGTCAGGCGCTCCGGCAGGCGCAGCACCTGCCCGATGTTCACGGGCGCTTGGGCGGGGTCTTCGTTGGTTTCGGCGTGAAACTCGGTGCCGGCCTGCAAGGCAGCAGTCAGGGCTTGCCAGTCGTCGGCACCTTTCAGGGTAACGAGCTTGGGCGCGCCTGCGGGTTGCGGTGCTCTGGCCGGCACGCTCACCAGTAGGTAATTGGCTAACGGCGTTAAATCACAAGTCATTGGTTGGTTGGTAGTTGGCGGAGGAGTTTCTTAACCTGCTCGCGGCAGTGGTCAGCCCGTTGCTGTTGCGAGTAGAGGTTGAGTTCAGCGAGGCGCTGCGCCCGCTCGGCCTGCTGCCGCCGTCGTCGCTGGTGGCCGTAAGCCAGGAGCAACGCCAGCGACAACAGGCTGAGGGCGTAGGTCATTACAGGCGCTCGAACTCGTCTTTCATCTTGCGCAGGCGCTCCTCCGAGTTCTTAATCTCTTTCTCGAAGTAGTCCTCCTCGCAGACGGCGGGCGAGCTGTGCAAGGTGTGGCGTAGCTTCTGCATTCGCTGCTGCGCTTTCATGCGAATGATTTCGTCCTCCTGCAACTGGATGTTGGTGGAGAGTTCGTTGGCGAAGGCGAGGGTTTCGCGGGTCATGGTATGGTTGGTATGAGTTGGGTTATTGGAGCTTAATCGTACGACCGGGAGCGGCAGCGCCCGTGCCACGGGGAACAACGGTGTAGCGGCGGGCCATGTCGGCGGCGGCCACTTGCCGGGGCGTGCCGTCGGGCAGCACCACCTGCGTCTCGTTGATGAAGTTCTGGCCCCGAAGGGCGGCGGCGGCTTGCAGGGCTTCGGGGGCGAACACCACCTGCTGCGGCGTGGCCGTGGCGCGCTGCATCAGGCGGGCCTTGCCTTGGTCGTGCATGGCTTGCAGGTAGGCCCCGGCGTCGCGGTAGCCGCCCTGCCGGTAGGCTTGGCTCTCGAACATCTGCTTGGCCGTGGCGGGCGAAGCGAAGCGGGCCTTGAGCTGGCCGTAGTTGATGCGCTGGCCGGGGGCGAGCGGGTCGTCAAGGTCGTTGATGCCCGCCGCGTACAGTTCCTGCAACCCGCGCGGGTCCTGGTTGAACTGTTCGAGGTAGGCGTAGGTGGCGTTGCGATCCGAAGCGGCTTTGGGAGCCACGTTCGGGGCCGTGTTGTAGGTGCCGGTCAGGGCAATCTTGCGGCGGGCGGGGGGATTGGACTCGGGCATGGGCGTAACTGGTATTGGCAAGGTACAAAAAATGCAGACCGTGGGGCGGTCTGCATTCCAGTTTTTTCGTACGTTCTTAGCTTACTTAGTCCTTCTGCTCGCTGAAATCTGTCCAGCCTTGGTGGGCGCAAATCAAAACAAGGTAGCCCATGAGGTCGGCCACGTCATTCTTGCGTAACTCCTCGCTGTTGCGGATGCGCGCCACCTTGTCGTCGGCGCGGGCCAGCAGTTTGTCAAGGGTTGAGGTCTTGCTAAAGACCCCGATAGGCTCAAGGCCAGAGTTCCCATACTGACGGTTCTTGTAGCGGAGAATATCTTCGAGGCCGTCGAGGGCGGCTTTGAGGGGCGCGAACGTGTTCTCATCGTATTCGCGCATGGAGAGTGGTTGGTTCATTTTGGTGCGGTGTGTTACAGGCAAGAGCCATTAATGGCTTCTTCTAGGGCTTCTTGAAGCGTATCGGCATCGTAGTAGCCGTCGTATAGGTAGCCGCCGTCTTTGTGGCGTACGTCGATAGACCAGCGGCTGTTCTTGCATTTGCGGCTTAGGTCGATTTGGCAACCCTTGTAGAAGCCAAAGAACTCGTTGGTGCCGTAGGTCACGACCTTGGCAAAGCGGCGGCCGTTAAGGGTGAAAGGCTTGAGGTAGGTGTACATGGCTATGCTTCGTTTGCCGTGTCGAGTTGGCTGAATAGCTTATCCCAAAAGGATTTCGGGAGTGCTTGAAAGGCGGCGCGCAACTTGGCTTCGTGTTCGCGCTGCTTGCGGGTTTTGCGGTAGGGGTTGGCGTACTCGCCTACCCCTAGCTTCTTGCGTAGGCGCTTTTTCATTCGCTGGTCGGTATATCGAGGTCACTCAGCATGTCCTCTAGGTCGAACTCGGCTTGCAACTGGCCTTGCAGTTCCTTGGCTATCTTCTCGCATTCGTGCTGCATGGCTAATAGCACAATTTGGCGCGGGTCTTTGAGCACATTGCGGTTGGGGTGTTCGCGCTCGGCTATGTCGATCAGGGTAAGCACGTAGGCACGCATCCGGCGGTGTAGGCGACGCAGCAGCACGTCTACATGCGGCTGGTATTTGCGGGGCACGGGGTCGTACCACTCTTTGGCTTGGGGCTTGCTCATGGCTATGCTTCGTCTAGGTCGATGTCGAGGCCGCGGGCAACCTGTTCGATGTGCTGATTGAATGCGCGGGCTGCTTTCGCATCAGATTCGTGGCGGTAAATGGCTGAATCGTCAAGCATCATGTCCCGCAGCGCATCCGTCACCTGCAACCGCAGCTGCGTGTAGGCTTCCTCGGCGGCTTGGGCGCGTTGGGTGGCGGCCGTAAGGGCTTCAACCAAGGCTGGGTATGTGTTCAGAGCCTCCCGTATGTCGTCCTGTATAGTGGGAGTCCGATGCAGGTCGGGTATCTCGCTGTGCCGGCAGGGGTAGGTGTCGCTCATTACTTCGTCACCTTCGCAGTCCGTGAGCGTTTGAGTTTGGTTGTGCCACGCCGACGTGTAAGGCGCAAACAAAGACTCGGCTATATTTTGGGCGGCTTGTAGTTCTTCCTGGCTCATGCTATCGGGTCGGTTGGGGTTGGTCGGTTGCTTAACACAGGGGCATGTGGCGTATTCGTGCTCGCCTACCTCCACGCCACCGCTGCCTTTGCAGTCGGGGCACAGGGCCTCCAGGTTCACGGGGTCGGGGGTGGTGGGCATGGGGTTGGGGTTAGTTGGTGAGGGGGTTAGCTAGTAGGCGGGCGCAGGTTTTGCAATCGACAAGACGATGGTGCACCGAGCTCAGGTAGGGGACAATGGCCCGGCCGACGGTGTAGCGCCCGCACAGCGTTTTGTAGAGCAGCGGGCCGGTGCTGGTATTGCGTTGGTAGTAGTGGCGTGTGGCGTGAGCGGGCCGCGATGCCCACCCGCCTAGGGGCTGTTCAGCGTCAATTGAAGGCATGGCTAGTGGCGATAAACAGGTTTGTGCAGGCGCGGCAGGCGGCGGGCGGACTCGCGCAACCGCACGCAATACCGAGCAGGCAGGCGGCTATCGAGGCGGTCGGCAAACCGCTGCGTTTGCGCGTCGCTGAATTGCGTTACATCGTAGCGACGAACGGGCCTCGGGCCTCGGGCGTAAGCCGGCAAGATTTCTAGGTAACAGGGCATGGTGTTAGTGGGTTGGGGTATTGGGCTGGGCCTGTTGGGCTTGGATGCGGCGGGCGGTGTTCATCGCCCGGATGAGGTCGCGCCATTGCGCGGGGGTGAGCAGGGAGTCGGCGATGCGGGCGAGGGTGTTCACGGGGTTTCGGGCAAAAAGGCGGCTATCTACGATTGGTGGGTTGGTTTGGAGAATTTATGCTTCAGGCGCAGGCGTTTGCCTATTCTTTGCGGAGCGGGCACCACTTCGGCGGCTCATCTTTGATGTTTGGGATAAGGCGGCCACGGCTGCCGGCGTAGCACATGCCGTAGCACGGGAGCGCAGCTCGGTCTTTACGAGGTTTGCGCATGTGGGCGCAGTATTCGCATGGTATCGGGGTTTCGGGCATGGCTAGTGAGATACTTGGCGCAACCAGTCTTTAAGCTGGTCTTTTGTAACAGGTATTACTTGCAGGCCCGCTTGCCACCATTCACAGTCGCCTTTTAGCTTGCACTTATAAGGCTTGAGGGTAACCCTCTTAGCCAATTCAATAGCCGCCCTGCGACTCCTGCATACCAAGGGCTCCATAATATGGACTTGAACGGGGTCTGAGAACTCGTAGGTTTGACACTCGAAGTGAATAGAGGCCACGTATAAACCCATGCCTTCTTTCTGTTGGTCGGCGGACAGCTTGCTCATGCTCTCTGGCACCAACACTTTTTCGTCAATGCATTCGTCAATGGCTTGCTCGACCACAGACAAACGCAAGCCTGAACGGGTGGCAATGTCGTTTAACTTCGCGGTATCCAGAATTACAACGTCGTCCTTTCGGCCGGTGGTCGCTAGGGCATAAACCGTCAGCGCGGTAGGCGAAAGACTGGATATGCGCTCGAAAGCGCCCGGTGCAACGCGAAACATACTCTCGCCCATAAAGCCGAAGTAGGCGGCGATTTCAGCGGTTAGAGTAAACCACTCGCCGTTGAGCCGGTCTTCGGCAAAACGCTGGTGCAGCAGTGCTTCTTCCTTTTGGCCGCCCTCCTTTTCAGCCAGCACCTCAAGTTGAAACGGGAAGCCGCATTGCAGCTTCTTCATGCGATCCTCCGGGTTATTGGAGTAGCCAATCTTGCAAACCTTATGCTCGCGGGAACCGATGCAGTATACCATGTTATTCGCTATCAAAGGTTGATTCTACGTGGGCTAGTGACGGGCTTGCCGCTTTGCTCGTGGGCTTCTCGTCGGGTTGATTGCCCCCAAGCACCTCTGCCCTCCTGCCGGTGGTTCCTTTCCAGATAACGGAAGGCTGGATAGCAACCTCGCCTTTACCTGAAGTAAGAACGCCTTTCTCGCGCAGTCGGCGCAGCGCATTGCTTAGGTGTTGCGAGGTGACGCCAGCCAGCGCCATTACTTCTTGTCGGCGGGCGCCGGTTAAGTACACCTTGTTGGTATTGAACTCCGCAAACTCGCACAAGGCCAGCAGCACATGCATATCCTTGATGCGGGTAATAGAAAACAATAGCGGGCTGGTCGGGTGAGGTAGCATGGAGAACAACTGCGTTTTAACACGCTGGCTGTACTGGTTTAGAATCTTGCGCTCCCAGCGCCCCGTCTGAGGATTAAGCTCCTCTCTTACTTGCTGTCGTGCCATGTTCCAAAGGTTGCAACATTATTCCATTAATGCAAGCATTATCGAGAAAATATTTCACCCATGGTTTACAATGCATACTTATACGGTGGCGAGCAGATACATATGCTCTACCCGCAAGTGCCTGTATATAAGGCTTCCCCTGAGCGGTGTATATAATACTATCCCACCTACGGGAGTGCAATAAGGCCATTGCATCCAGCGCCTACATCCACACTCCTATCGTCGTGCCGCCAGCAGGCATTGGCGAAGTACTCTGAGTAAGTTAGATTGAAGGCTCGGTGTAGGTGAGATGAAAGACCAAGCGGCAGTTTTCCCCGCGCCGGGGCCGTTCCCAACTTCAAAACCACAGCACCGGGTACCCTCTGCGCGACCACCAGGCCCGTTTTTGCCAGTACAAACCGGAACCCGTTCCCATGCGGAAGGCTGGTACAAAATAGGATATTGTCATGTATAATATTCATTATGTTAAGTAGTGGTTGGTATATAATCCGAAACCCCATACAGCAAGGCAATGCGCCGGCCACGGGAACATGCGCCCTTCGCCCCTCCCCTGCCTTGTTTGGCGGACGTGGAGTATGGGGATTGTGGGCGACGTGGTGTGTGTAGGTGGGACGGACTACTAAACAACTCCCATTCTTTCCACACCTTGTACACATGGCATCCACTCCACAGAACAAACACGATGTACACGGCCCCGCATGGCTTGCAGCCTACGAACGCACAGCCGAGCGAGAACAATGCAGCACGCGTCATTTACAAGCCTTGCAGCTCGTATCGGCATGGGGCAGCATGGGCAAGTTGGTACGGGCTAAGGATGTGGCAACATTCCTAGGCATTGACTACAGTTATACGCACCACCTGCTGAGCAACCTGATCCAACGGAACTGGCTTGAACGCGCCCGAGGTGCACGGCTCAGCACCCGCACGAGTTACCGCCCGACTTCTGCCGGCGCACTGGTATGCGGCCGACTAGCCAGGGAACTACGCAGCCAGAAGGAACGCATAACCGGCGCCGAGCTGAAGAAATACCCGCGCGCGTACGTAAAGAAACAAGCGAGTACAGCAAATGCAGAAAATAATACGCCTGTGTAACAAGCAATTACATTGTTGTATGAAATTATTTTTCACAATGTTGTTGCAATAATGAAACAGTGTATTACCTTTGACGTACAACAACACAGACACACACAACAACCCAACGCCGCCAGCGTCACAGGCAACCATATATGTTTATCAACAACACCGCCGAAGCCATAAACAAAGCTCTCGAAACGGGCCGCATTTCGCCCGTTGTGATTCGGTTTAACGCCGAGCAGTACAACCGGCCGCACATCTTAACCGCGACCATGACACTAGCAGGCCAGTTGTACGGTCGTATTCTGCGCGGTAATCAGGATGTATACGAGCCTATTACGGCGGCTGATGTTATCAGCCAGCAGTAAGAACCAACACACCCCTCACACCCACGCCCGCAGCGTTACCGCGACCCAACCATGAAAGCCACGAAATACACCGCCGAAGTACAGCACCGCATAAGCCAACACGTAGCCGCAGGCGGTCAGGTAATGACCCCGCAGCAGTTTAAGCAGCACGTCAGCGCCCTAGGGTACGACGTGCGCCAGGAGGGCAGGTATTACAACAATCTTAACGCCTTTGCCAGTTGGCCCGCTGTTAGTTGCACGCTAGTAGACCGCGCAACCGGCCACAATTTCAGCAACACCGCCGCGAGCAAGAACAACCTAGAGCAGTTGCAGGAAGCCCGTGTTAATGTGCTGGTAGTTACCGCCCGCGCCATTTGGGAATATTAACCACGACAACCGGCCCCGTCCGGCCCTGTCCTACGGTGTGCGCCGTAGCTGATGAAGCAAAAGCAGAAACAGGAACCCAACCACAAAGCCCGCCAGGCATTAAACGGCACCAACCCATGAAAAACAACACCACGACCGCCCCACGCGTTTACATCGCCTCGCTATCTGACTACAACGCCGGCTCCTTACTCGGTGAATGGTTCGACCTCGACGACTACAGCAGCGCCGACGAAATGCTCGAAGCAATTGCCGACATGCTCAAGAAGTACGACGAGGAGCACGGCACCGCCGAGAATTGCGGCCAGCCCCGCGAGGAATGGGCAGCCCACGACTTTGAAGGGTTCCCCCGCTCGCTATACTCGGAAAGCATGGATTTTGAAGCGTATTACAACTACGCCGAAGCCATGAACGAGCTGAGCGAAGACGAGCAAGAGGCATTCCAAGACTACTGCGATAACCTCGGCCGCGACCTAAGCGAAGCCGCCGAACTGGTTGAGGAGTTCCGCGAGGACTACCAAGGCCAGCACGACAGCGAAGAAGCTTTCGCCGACCACATAGCCGAGGAGCTTGGATACTTTGACGCTATGAAGAAGGCAGGTATAAACGCCTTCTATTTCGATACCAAGGCTTTTGCACGGGATATTTTTATCGGTGACTACTGGATAAGCGAAAACAATCACGTTTTCCGCAACCGTTAACCACTCCGCAACATGCCAGCTTTTGCCTACCCAATCAAGATCAACCGCAGCAAGGAAGTAATTCCGGCGACGTTTACCGAATACACTGATAGCACCCGCCTAACCCTTAAGGAACTTGAGCCGATTGTAGGAGCTAACCCGTTCAGTGTATCGGAAGATACAAGCGGATACCGCATAGAAGTATATGCGACGCGCCTAGAAACAGACGAGGAATATAACGCCCGCATATCTCGCCAAGAGGCATACATGGCCGAGTACAACCGACGCAAACAAGCAAAACATTAACACGACAGCCGGCCCAGCGCCGGCCCTTAATGCGGCCTCATTAGAGCGAGTTGCAAGCCTCGATAAACGCAGAGCAAGGAACCAACCCCAACCCACGCCGCCGAGCGTCACACGGCACCAGGATATGAGACACGCACCCCGCCCGCCGTTCAAATTCCAAGAGGAAATACAGAACGCCACGCACCCCAAAAGCAGCAAACAAGAAATACAGGCTGTTTGGGAGCAGTACGGCTACCTAATACCGAACAGCATAAACAGATTTAATTCCGGGCATTTTCTGCGCTCCGCATTGGCCTCTATCCAAACAAAGGAACAAGTACTGGAATTTATTGAATCGTTGAACGAGGACGCCCGCCGCACGGGTCGCAGCCGATGCAATAAGGCCGAGGTTGCCCGCAGACAATTAGAAATCGTCATAGAATCCGCAGGCATTGCTAACAAAGTAACGGGCAGCGAACTACCACCCGACTACGCCCAAGCATTGCACTGCTTAGCGCGGCGCACTTGTTGCGGCTGCCATGAAACCGGATCATACCACCCCAGAGGCTAACACCCCACTAAACCCCGCGCGGCCGGATAGCCGCACCGCCAACCATGAAAGCCCCGATTTACGCCGCCCTGAAATTAGACGCAGCTGAGTTTGCCAACTGGCTACAAAAACAGCTCAGCACCGAGCAATACGGCAACATCACCGCCAATCAATGCACGTTGGCCCTAGCCAGCGTACTGGAAACCGACCGCAACGGCCGCAAGTTGGCCCGCAAGCTCCTCGCGTTCTTAGGTCTTAGCGCGCAAGGCTATTGGTACGGCGACGCTTTCCGCGCGGCTTACGGCATACTTGAGCACCTGAGCGGCGACGCTGACTTGTTCTGTGATTGTTACACCGCCTAACCAACGCAGCACCATGCAAGCCCCACACGCCGACAAAGTACGCACCCTTGCCCGCCTCAACGCCACCAACCGCGACGAGCCCCAACGCCGGCAAGTACTGGCCGACCTCAAGCAAGCCGGAGTGCTCGACAGCCTAGGCAACTGGCTAAACGAGGACGCGCAACACCTATACATAACTACGTGCGGAGCTTGGCTGGATTAAGCCCCAACTATTCCCGCATCCCTGAATAATCACAAACCAAATTGCACGCCGCTCAGCGTTACCGAGCACCGCTGTTTATGAAAAATACTCCGCTCCTAGCATTTGTTATTATGGGCAAGTTCGCTGCCATCGGCACCGCCTATGCACACGACAAAAACGAAGCTAACAGCATTACCCGCAACGCGGGACACTACAACTTCGAGATATGGGGCGAAGGAGAACCCACAAAGGTTAAAAAGCCAGGATTTAAAAAGTGGAATTTTAACGGTTGACCCGCTCGACTGTGCGAGCCTAAACAGACATTAGGCACAGTGCGGCAGCCTTAACCGGCTGCGTTGTACCCCACGCTCCCGAGTACCAAACACGCATACTGCTATGAAAGCACCCATTCACGCCCCGCCGTTGCCCGTGCGCTGCCTTGCCACCGTACGCGCCGAGCACCAGCGCCGCCTCGAACGCATTGCCCAAACCGTCCGCAAGATTCGCGGCAACTAGACCCGTTTTACCAGTTTCCAACCTTTTCGCCGCCCTGCGTTACGGGCACCATGCCATGAGCAAAGCAGTAACCAAACTAACCGGCCCGATGGCCGGCCAGGAAGCCGAAAAGAAAGCCCGTTACGGCCGTAAAGACTGGGTTGTTTATACGACGCGCGAAGGCGTAAGAACCGCCGAAGTGCTGACACTCGAAAGCTTGAAACGTGCTATGTTGGCACACGGGACGAATAAACCGTTTACGCACATTGTAGGCGGTTTAGGCTCGCGCATGTATACCACTTGGCGGATAGCAGTTAACTTGTTTTATCAGCTTAAATACCCGAATGAATACCGAAAAGGCCCAGCCCTCTACGCCAACAAACGCAGCGAGCTTTATTAACAGCCCGTTCGCTGACTGCAAAGCGCAACTAAAAAGCGAGAAGGTTGTACTGGCCTACAAAGGGCAGGAATACACCGTTACGCGTTCTTATTATCGCTGCCTAGGCACTGATGCTGATTTCGTCACGCCCGAGCAACACGACGAAGTTCTTCGGCAACTCCGAAGTAAATCGACCAACTAGGCCCGTTTCAACCGATTTTCACTTTTCGCCGCCGAGCGTTACCGGCACCACCTGATGCACGTTATTACCCTAGACCCCACCAACGCCACGTACGAAAGCATTGCCAATGTAGTAGGCGATACTATCGGGCAAGAGCATTACGTTGAAATAGCCGGCCGCAAACTTATAGTAGTGCGCAAATGCACCTACCGGGGCAATGTGATTAAAACCAATTACCGCCACATCTTGCGCGTAGACAATTGGGAGCGGCGCCGCGTGCTCGTACATTACCGCGAAACCGCTGACGGTACTTTCAAAACCCTTTAACCCTACTAACCCCCGAATTTCGCCGCGCCACGTTACGCGCACCCGCTTATGCCTACTCCCTTCACCGCTTACCGCCACCAAGGTTGGCGCGTATTCCCCCTGCACACCATCGGCAAGGCCCACGTTGCCCGCCTGACCAAACCCGGTGAGGCCCCGCTGTTTGCCGTGCGCTACCGAGGCCAGCAAGCCACGGCCGCCACGCACCAGCACGCCGCGCAGCTCGTGCGCCAGGCCATTGCCGAGCATCAGCAGAAACAGGCGCAGATCGACGCTACGCAGGTAACGCCGGCCCTGCTCGTATCCTTCGGACTAAACCCGCAGCAGGTAAGCCGCTTTTACGAGTTTAACCGGCTCGACCGGCAGCAGGCTTACCCATTTGGAGAACTACGTAAAATTGTGCTAGCTCGTAAAAAGTGCAATTGCGGACTATTCCGCAACGAGCTACTGACCGCTGCCAACCGCATTCAAAACGCATACTAACCCCGCTCGACCATGAACCAAGACAACGATTGGGGCACTGTACCCAGCCCCATCGGGCCAATCACCGTGCCCCGCTTTTCCAAGGTGCGCGCCATGAGCGATGAGCAATTGTGCGAGTACATGAACACGCAAGCCCATGTTGATCCAGCCGGCTTAGCCGAGGCCACGCAGCGCAAAACGGTTTGCCATTACTACGACGGCAAGCAATGGACGTGGAATACCGCCGACGGCTACCAAGCCTGGAAGGCGACGCAACCAAGCCCGTTCGACATCATCCTGCAAAAACTTACCGAGCGATAACCGCTTACTAAACCCGCTATGCAGTACTCGCACAACGATTTTACCATTGCCACCGGAAGCCGCGCGCACCCTAAGCGCCAAGTTCACCACATGCCTAGCACGTTGCACATTGAGCGCGCGGATGGCGAGCTTACTTACCGTATTCAGATTGGCCTCGATGGCGAGCTTATTATTACCAAGGCGGGCGACGACTCTACTATGGTAATCCGGCCTCACCACTCCAATCAGGTTTCTATTCTGTAACTAACCCCCGCTTACCACTCTCCACCAATAGAAAAGCCCGGCCTTTCGGTCGGGCTTTTCTCGTATGCTGCTGGCTTAGCCAATGCTCACGAGGCGGGCGTCGGGCGTGGGCGCGTGGCCCGTGCTGACCCCGACACCCGTTTCTTCCCCGAGCACCCGCAGCAGTTCGTGCCACGCGGCCTTGATGGCGCGGTAGGCACGGCCCTTGGCGTAGCCCCGCTCCTCGATCACCAGCTCAATGCCCTCGATCTGCTTGGCGTTGGTGGCGAGGTAGTACACCACCTCGGGCGCACCCACTAAGCCCCGCCGCTGCTGCTCAAACGAGCGCAACGCGGCGATGATGGCCGGGTAGTTCGGGGCCTGCTCGGGGGCGATGGGCTGGGGCTTCTCGGGCTTGCCGCTCACCCGCCACGGGTGCAGCTCGTTCTGCGGGTCGTCGGGGTAGTGAGCAGCATCTTCCTCGGGGCGCGGCCCGCACTTCCACGCGGCCGGGGCGGCGTAGCGCAGGGTGTAGGGCACATGCACGTCGAGGCGGCGCCCCATGCGCAGCGGGCCGCTGGTATCGTGCGGGTCTTTGAAGCCAAAGAGGATGTAGTGGTAATCCCCGTTGTATTTTTCCTTCAGGCGCTTCAGGTGCTCGGCCCCGACGCCCCGGTGGCCGGCGCGCACGGTGCTGATGGTGCCCTTGCTCATGCCCAAATCTTTTTCGAGCGTAACGCGGGAGCGGACGCGGCCCTCGCGTTCGAGGCGTTCGACTTCGCGCACGAAGCGGAAGTCGATTTCGTAGGTTTCAAGTTTCTTGGCGTCCTTGTCGGTGATGCGGCGCTGCCGGTTGCGGGCGGCCACGTTGGGCGGGGTAAGGGTGGTTGGCATGGGGTAACGTGTTGGAGAAGGTTGGGTAGATAGGAACGGTAGCGTGAAAGCAAAGTACGCGAAATACGAACTGAGAGGCAAGAAGTTTTTAACTGTTTCAAGAACAAACAGGAAAAAGTTTACCCGCTGTTGTTCCAAACGCGGAAAATGCCCGCAAGTAGTTGGCGGCCAGTATCCGCACTGACATACTGCTTTTCTCAGCCATAATGCGGGCTAAAGGTACTGCCCCGGTGCACAAAACCAACCCGGCCCAAAGCACCTAGGGCGCAGCCGCCTGCGGGGCCGCAACTATCCGATGCCGCAACCCACCCAAACGTTGCTTGGGCGTGGCCAATTTGTAGGGTTTTTCGTTCTTTGCGAACCCACCCACTCTTCCCCACCTCCTTACCCCGCCACCCCGCTTTCATGCCCTTAGAAGAAGAATTTTCGCCCGCGGTACTCACCCAACTGCGGCGCCTACAGGAAAAGTACGCCGCCGATAACCAGGATCTGGCAGCGTACCTCGAGGGTTTGTACCACGCCGACTACGTCAATTACTGGGACTACATCGAGCTCGACACGCTGCTCTCGCTGCAGCGGCCGCTCACCAACTTCCCCGACGAGCAGATCTTCATTATCTACCACCAGATTACGGAGCTCTACTTTAAGCTTTGCCTGTGCGAGTACGAGCAAATCGGCGACCTGCAGCAGCCCACCCTAGGTGAGCTGGTGCTGCGCCTGGGCCGCATCAACCGTTACTTCGAAAACCTCATCAACTCGTTTGATGTGATGGTAGACGGCATGGACCGCCAGCAGTTCCTGCAGTTCCGCATGTCGCTGATGCCGGCTTCGGGCTTTCAATCGGTGCAGTACCGCTACATTGAAATTGCCTCCACGGCCCTCAACAACCTGCTCGATAAGGAAAAGCGCCGCCTGCTGGGCGAAGCCGCCGCCCACGACGAGCTGATGGGCTGCATTTACTGGAAGGCGGGCGCCACGCTCGAAGAAGGCGGCGCCAAAACGCTCACGCTCGTGCAGTTCGAGCAGAAATACCACGAGCAGCTTTCGGCCCACGCCCAGCGCTTCCGCGAGCGAAACGTGTGGGCCGTGGTGCAGCGCCTGCCCGAAGAAGACCGCCGCCACCCGCGCCTGGTGCGCCAGCTCAAGCAGCTCGACGTGAACGTGAACATCAACTGGCCGCTGATGCACTACAAATCGGCGGTGCGCTACTTGGAGCGGCAAGCCGGCGACGCGGTGCCCGCCACGGGCGGCACCAACTGGCGCAAGTACCTGCCGCCCAAGTTTCAGAAGCGCATTTTTTACCCCCAGCTGTGGTCGGAGCACGAGTTTGAGGACTGGGGCAAAAGCTGGGTGGAGAAGGTGCTGGAGGAAATTGGCGCAGAAAGCCCGAAATAAAATACCAACGACCCAACCCGCCTCGTTATATTTGGCGGGTTGGGTCGATTGTTTTGAGCACTTGCTAATTATGTGGCTATGAAGCGTCTGGCGTATCCGTTACTACTGTTAAGCATTGCGCTGCTGCGCGTGCCCGCCATGGGCCAGGCCAAGGAAGGCATCAACTCGCTGCCCAGGTACGGCGGCATCGTCAAGAGCAAGGCCCTGCGCCAGCTCGACCAGGAGTTTATCGCCTCGGCCTTGCGCCAGTACAACAACGACCGCCGCGCCGCCTCCGAAAGCTGCGTGGTGCAGGGCTGGAGCTACTTCTACGACAACAACTTCTCCACTTCCGTCAAGCGCTTCAACCAGGCCTGGCTGCTCGACTCGACGAACTGCAACGTGTACTACGGCTTCAGCGCCTGCCTGAGCGAAAAAGGCGACGCGGCCGGTGCCCACCGCTATTTCCTGATGGCCCAGCGCCTCGATTCGCGCAACCAGGGCGCCAACAAGTATTACGACCGGTTGTCGCTCTACTACAAAGCCAAAAAGCAAGCCCCGCGCAACGCCTAGGTGGTTTGCCCCGCTACCCCGCCCCAGGGCCCGGCTGCCGCAGCCGGGCCCTGGGTGCTTTTGGGCGTTAGTAGCTCACAAAGGGCATTTTGTGCACAAAGCCGTTGTCCTCCACCTGCTGCAGGATGAAGGCGGCCAGATCGGCGCGGCCTACTTTGGTGCTGGCGTTTACGCCCACCCAGCCCACGCGGTACTGCCCGCGGCGGGGCTCGTCGGTAAGCCGGGGGCCGCGCACGATCAGCCAGTCGAGGCCGCTGGCTTGCAGCAGCTCGGCGTGCCGGATGGCGTCGTTCAGCACCTTGGGCACGGCCAGCTTCATGATGCCCCGGATAAGGTAATCGGGCAGCTTGGGGCGGTCTTGCTCGTAGGGCAGGCCGCCGCCCGAAAGGCTGATGATTTTGCGCACGCCGTGCTGCTGCATGGCCTGCACAATGTGGCGCGTGCCGTTGGTTTGCAGCCACTCGGGCGAGCCTTTTACGTGGCCGAACAGGCTCACCACCACCTCGGTGCCGGCTACGGTGCGCGCTACGTCGTCGGGGTTGAGCACGTCGCCGCCGATAACTTCGAGGTTGGGGTGCTGCACAGGCAGCTTGGCAGGGTCGCGCACCAGCGCGCGCATGCGGTAGCCGGCGGCCAGGGCCTGGTCGAGAAACTGCCGGCCGGTTTTGCCGGTGGCGCCGAAGAGGGCAAGGGTTTTCATGGGGGTTCTGCCGAGGGTTGTGGGTTGGTTTCAGCAACAAACGACCTAGGGGGTACCTACTGTTTAGTAAGTAGGCGCCGCAGTACGCCCCAGCCATACCTTTGCTCAGGCCCCACCCCTCCCAACATGCCGCGCACCTAGGGCCGCCATTCGGAACACCCGCCGTACTTTTGCTGTCTGAACCCTTACCGGCCTGAAGGCCTAACTCCCTTCCGCCGCCTTTCATGCAGAAACGCGAAGTAGAAATTGTGTTGTCGCCGGCCGAGGCGTACGACGAACTGGCCCGCTACCGGGCCCTCCTCGAGGCCGCCGGCCTGAAACCTGGCCAAGCCGATTTTGTGCACTTGCTGCGCCGCTCCATTGATGCGCGCGGCCGCAACGTGGGCGTGCGCCTGCGGGCCGATGTATACCAAACCCCGCCGCCGCGCGAGCTGTTTGGCCCCTGGGTGCAGTACCAGAACGTGGCGCACAGCCCCCGGCGGGTGGTTATTGTGGGCGCCGGGCCGGCCGGGCTGTTCGCGGCGTTGCGCTGCATCGAGCTGGGCCTGAAACCCGTGGTGCTGGAGCGCGGCAAGGATGTGCGCACCCGCCGCCGCGATTTGGCCGTCCTCAACAAGGAGCACCTCGTGAACCCCGACTCCAACTACTGCTTCGGCGAAGGCGGCGCGGGTACCTACTCCGACGGCAAGCTTTACACGCGCTCCAAAAAGCGCGGCGATGTGCAGCGCATCCTGCGCCTGCTGGTGCAGCACGGGGCCACGCCCGAAATCCTGGTTGATGCCCACCCGCACATCGGCACCAACAAGCTGCCCTACGTGGTGCAGGCCCTGCGCCAGAGCATCATCGACCACGGCGGCGAGGTGCGGTTTGAAACCCGGGTTGATGACTTGCTGCTGGCACAAAACCGCATTCGGGGGGTAGTTACGCACCAGGGCGAGGAAATAACCGGCGACGCGGTAATTCTGGCCACCGGCCACTCGGCCCGCGACATTTACGAGCTGCTGCTGCGCCGCCAGGTGCGCATCGAGGCCAAGCCGTTTGCCCTGGGCGTGCGCGTGGAGCACCTGCAGGTCCTCATCGACCAGGCCCAGTACCACCGCGCCGACCGCGGGCAGCTGCCGGCGGCTTCGTACTCGCTGGTGCAGCAAACCGATGGGCCGGGCGGCCAGCGCGGCGTATTTTCGTTTTGCATGTGCCCGGGCGGGTTTATCGTGCCGGCGGCCACGGCCCAGGGCGAGGTGGTAGTGAACGGCATGAGCCCCTCGCGCCGCGATTCGCGCTTTGCCAACTCGGGCATTGTGGTGGCCATCGAGCCCGACGACATGGACCTGAAGCGCTACGGCGTGATGGCGGGATTGCGCTTGCAGCAGGAAATTGAGCAGCGCGCCTGCCAGCTGGCCGGCAACACGCAGCTGGCCCCGGCGCAGCTGCTCGGCGACTTCGTGCAGAAGAAAACCTCGCGCAGCCTGCTCGAAACCTCGTACCAGCCCGGCCTCGTGTCGGTGCCGATGGACGAGGTGCTGGGCCCCGTGCTGGCCGACCGCCTGCGCCAGGGCTTTAAAGCCTTCGGGCGCAAAATACCGGGCTACACCACCAACGCGGCCCAGATTGTGGGCGTGGAGAGCCGCACCTCGGCGCCGGTGCGCATCCCTAGGTTGCCCGAAACGCTGGAGCACCCGGAGGTGCGCGGCCTGTTTCCGTGCGGCGAGGGCGCGGGCTTTGCGGGCGGCATTGTGTCGGCGGCTATGGATGGCGAGCGGTGCGCCGAGGCCGCGCTGGCCACGCTGTAGGGGCGCGTTGCAGGCGCCCGCCCGGCCCGGCCCTGGGTGCCGGGCAGCGGTAGCCAAGTCTGCGGTTGCCTGCGTATATGCCCTACCGTAGTTGATTTCTCAAACCGCACCTAGGCCCTGTGGCCTATTCCGAACATGGCTAATAAAAAAACTGTCGTCATCGGCGCTTCCGATAATCCCTCGCGCTACTCCTTCCAGGCCGTGAACCGGCTGAAAAGCTACGGGCACGACGTAGTGCCGGTGGGTATCCGCAAAGGCCAGGTGGCCGGCCTCGACATTCATACCGATAAGCCCGCCGTAGAGGGTGTAGATACCGTGACGCTGTACGTGGGCCCGCAAAACCAACCCGCCTGGCAGGACTACATTCTCGGCCTTAAGCCGAAGCGCATCATCTTCAACCCCGGCACCGAAAATTACGAGCTGGAGAAGAAGGCCCAGGCGCAAGGCATTCAGACGCTCGAAGCCTGCACCCTGGTGATGCTTTCGGTTGGCAATTACTAGACGGAGCCCTGAAAGAATAAAACGTCCTGCTTCATCTGGCGTCCGCTTGTCGAACCGCAGGTCGGCGTAGCCAAGCATCTCTACCGCTTCGTCGAATAGTAGATTACTATCAGCAGAGATGCTTGGCTTGCGCCTTCCTTCGGTTCGACTGCGCTCAGCACTGCGTTCAGGGAGTGCAAAATGACTTCTCTGACAGCTCCTGGCAATTAGCTCATCAGCCCCGGCGACCCGCGTTGCCGGGGCTTTGTGTTTCTGTTGGTGTACTAGCTTAATGAATATATATTTTTTTTATTGATTATCAATCACTTAACCAAAAGGCTTAGTTGGCTTGCAACTTTTTTCGCTGCCTCAGGCAACGGCTGTTCCGCGGCTTCCATCTTACCACCAAACGACAACGCTACTGCCCTACCACTACCTTTCTGAGCTGTGAACGAAGTTGAACTCATAAGTGCTTGTCGGCAAGGCAGCGTCCGGGCGCAAAAGCTTCTCTACGAGAAGTTTGCCGGACTGATGCTGACGGTGTGCCTGCGCTACCTGCGCCAGCGCGCCGATGCCGAAGAAGCTATGCTTACGGGCTTCGTGAAGGTGTTCAGAGCCCTTGAACAGTACCGCCACGAAGGCTCGTTCGAAGGCTGGATTCGCCGCATCATGGTCAACGAGGCCCTAGGTCAGCTTCGCCGCAAAGAGCCCCTGCACCTGGCCATCGACGACATGGTAACCGACGTGCCGGCCACCGCGGCCACCGCCGACAGCGACCTGGCCGCCGCCGACCTGATGCAGCTGCTCAACGAGCTGCCTGCCGGCTACCGCACGGTGTTCAACCTCTACGCCATCGAGGGCTACACCCACCCCGAAATTGCCGAGCTGCTGGGCATTTCGGAGGGCACCAGCAAATCGCAGCTCAGCAAGGCCCGGGCCATGCTGCAGCGCCGCCTCGGCGCCGCCTCGGCCCAGGCATCCACCTCCTCACCGAAAGAATATTATGCGACCGGAAGATATTGATAAGCTGTTTCGGGACAAGCTGGAGCAGCACCCAACGCCTCCCCCGGCCAACCTGTGGTACGATTTGCAGGAGCAGCTCGAGCCGCAGGAAGAAAAACGCCGCGGCGGCTTCTGGATGTACGCCGTAGCGGCGGCCATTACCCTGCTGCTGGTAGCCGGCGGCGGCTGGCTGATGTGGCGCACCGGCGGCATATCCCAACAAGGAACTTCGGCCACTGCCCCGCTGGCTTCCAACACTGCCACACCTGCCCCCAATACTACCCCCGAAACCCCTGCCCCGGTTGGCTCTGGTACCGAACCCAACCTAGGCGCCGCGCCCCAGGCACCGGCCGTAGCTGCCCCCTCCGAAGCCTCCGGAGCTTTGGCCAAAGCAGCCACGCCCGCCGCACCAACGCACAAAGCCGAGCCCCAGCCGGCCCGCAACGAACAGCTTATGCTGGCCAGCACGAAGCGCGCTGCAGCGCGCCAGCGCCAAGCCACGGGCGTTGTGCCTGTGCGGGCTACCGAAGTCGAGCCCCAGGCCCTTGCGGCTCGTGCGGTGCAGGCTCCGGCGCCGGCCCTCACTTCTTCGCCCGAACTGGCACCGGCTAGCAGCACTCCGGCAGTAGCAGCTGTCAGCCAGCCCATTGTGGGGCCTATTGAAGTGGAAGTACGCCAGCAACCGGCCGCGCTGGCCGTGGCGGCCGCCGAAACTACCCCGCAGGGCCGGACGCGGCCCACGGTGTTCGGCGTAATCAAACAGGTAGGCAAAATCGCCCGCGGCGAAAAACCCGACCTGACGGAAGTTGGCCTGCCCGCTAACCCTGCCCTCACGTTGCAGGCCCACGTGGGCAACCGCACCCTTACCAAAACCATTGCGCTGTAAGCCCGGCTTACGCCCTCTCCTCCTCCCATTCCCGACTTTTCGCCCTTGCTTGTTATGAAACCTGCTTCGTTTCTCGCTGCTCTTTCCGGCCTGCTCCTGGCCAGCTCCGTGGCCCACGCCGGCACCGCCCCCGCCCCCGACGACACCATTGTGGTAAAACTGCCCAACCAGGTGTCGATGACCATCTACGCCCGCAACAAGCAACAGCTGCGCGAGCTGCGGGCCTACAAACTCGACTCGCTGATGGTGCTGCTCGACGGTTACATTACCCAGGCCGAACGCGCCGGCACCAAATCGGCCAACGGCCAGGTAACCATGGAGTTTTACCCGGCTAAGGACAAACCCACCAGCAAAGCCGCTCCGGAGCAGGTGCGCGTAACCGTGCGCGGCCAGCAGCCCCGCACCGACCGCGTAGAGGTAACCATGGGCCGCGTGTTTGGCGTGACGGTGGAAGAATCGACCGACGACAAAGGCGAAGACCACGTGTCGGTGCGCCTGGGCACCTCGGCCAAAAACGACTCCCTCGACCAGGCCAAGCGCGTAGCTAAGCAACAAAAGCTCAGCGGCAGCGACTTTGGCGTGGATGTGGGCCTGAACGCCCTCACGAACCGCGGCGACGCTCCCGGCGACCAAAGCTTCGACCTGCGCCCCTGGGGTTCGCGCTACGTATCCCTGAAGTGGCAGTACTGGACGCGGGCCGGCAAAAACAGCCCGGTGTACCTGCACCTGGGCCCTGAAATTGCTTTCAACAACTTCATGTTCGAAGGCAACAAAGTGCTGGCCGAGGCCGGCCAGCGGACCACCGCCATTATCGACGATCCGCAGAACCGCGACCTGGAGAAAAGCAAGCTGGCCATGACGACGCTCAACCTGCCGGCCGGCATTACGCTGCGCCTGCGCAACAACGAAGGCAAGGAGACGTTCCGCATCGGCGCGGGTGGCTTTGCCGGGTACCGCCTCAGCTCGCACACCAAGATTAAGTACGAAAACGAAGGCCGCACCAACAAAGACAAAGACCGCGGCTCCTACAACCTGGAGGATTTCCAGTACGGCCTCACGGGTACCCTAGGTGTGCACAACTTCAACCTGTTTGCCAAGTACAACCTCAACGAGCTGTTCAAGGACAACCGCGGCCCCAAAGCCCAGGTGCTCAGCTTCGGCCTCACGTCGGTTTTCTAGCCGAACCAACAGCCTAGGTGCTTGCTCTTGGCCACAGTAATTGACCCAGGCACCTAGGGCTCCGGCAAACAGCAAGCGGCCAGCGGGTATTCCGCTGGCCGCTTGCTCGTTTAGGGGCCTGGTGCAGTTCAGTACCAGGGCATTGCTACAGCAGCATAGCTAAGGTGCCGTTTTTCTTGGCGCGTAGCAGCAGGACAGCTTGCAGCAGCATGCGTTTGCACTTGCTGTAGCACTTGGTGCGGCGGCGGAAGCGGGCCAGGTAGTGGCGCAGCAAGCTGTTGCAGCTCTCCACCGAAGTGGTTTCGGCCTTGCTGCGGTAGTGCAAGTGGATCGGCACCAAGGCCCGGTACGGCCGGTAGTAGTCCGTGCACACGAGTTGGAACGCGTGGCGGGCCAACGAGGCGAACAGCCGGGCGCCGGTCGCCTCGTCGCGGGCGCCAACGACGGCATCGAGCACCTGTTTTCGCTCCCGGTCTACCGCGAGCCAGACCCAACAGGCGTTTTTTTCTGCCCCACGTAGCTGTGCAACTCGTCCACTTCCCCGATGCGCACGGCCTGCCCCGGCGCGTCGGTCGCTTGCTGTTGGGCACGCTGGCCGTACGCCCGCACCCAGCGCAGGATGGTCACGTTCGACACGCCCAGCACCCGCCCGATGGCGCGCAGGCCCAGGCCTTCCAGGTACAGCTTGAGCGCCAACTGCCGCTGCTCGTCCGGATAGGCCACGCCCACACCGCCCGTGTAATTGTAGCCGCAGGCCAGGCAGCGGTAGCGCTGCTTGCCCCGCATCAGCCCGTTTTTGCAGTTCGAGTCACTGCCACACCGAGTACATTGCATACGGCCAAGTTACCTGAATCTACGCGGTGTAGCAATGCCAGTACCAGAGTGGCTGCTTACAGATGCCGGAAGAAATTATCGAGCAGGATGGCGGCCGAAATGGCTACGTTTAGGCTTTCGGCGCCACCTTGCCCCGGAATGTGCAGGCGCTGGGTAAGGCAGGCTTCTACCTCGGGGGTAAGCCCGTGCGACTCGCTGCCCATTACCAGTACGCCTTTGGGGGTAAGCTGCTGGCGGTGCACGTTGTCGCCGTGCAAATCGGCGCCGTACACGGGTAGGTCTTTGGGCAGGTGAGCCAGCCACTCGGGCAGGTCGCGTTGCCACACCCGCACCCGCGTAAACGAGCCCATGGTAGCCGCCACGGTTTTGGGGTTCCAGGCATCGGCGCAGGTTTCCGACAACACCACTCCGCCCAGGCCGTACCAATCGGCAAGCCGGATGAGGGTGCCCACGTTGCCGGGGTCGCGCACCTGGTCGAGGGCCAGCAGCAGGTGGCCGGGCTTGGCCGCCAGCGGCGCTTCCTCCGGAATGCGGGCCACGGCCAGGGCCGTGTCATTGTGCTGCAGGGTACCTAAGCGGGTCAGCTCATCCGCCGAAACCATGTCGACCGGCACGCCTTTGGGAGCCGGCGGAAGGCCGGGCGCGGCGGCAAACTCAGCCGTGAGCAGCAACCGTTCCACCTGAAGTCCGGAACTTAGCAGCTCACGCACGCTTTTTGCGCCCTCAACCAAAAAGGCTCCCGTGCGCTGACGATATTTTTTTTGGTGCAGTTGCTGCACGTACTTGGCAACGGCTTTCGAAACCATTCTTTGTTTGTGATGCTACCCTGGCCGCCTCGCAAGGCCTCCTGGACAACGTTAGGTATTGTATCGGCAACGCTGCTGGCGGGCTGTTCGCCCATGCGGCTACTGGGTCCCCGCCAACAATTGCTATCCGAAGTAAAGCTGGAGGGCGTGGGCCGCGCCGACCGCGATGCCCTGGCGGCCCTCTACCGGCAGGAGCCCAACCGCAAGTTTCCGGTTCCGCTGCTCGCAATTTATAACCTCGGCTACACCTTTTACAGCCCCGAGCGCGCCGAAGCCCGTTTGCAGGCTACCCGCGCCCGCTACGCCGCCCTTATCGCCGAAGCCGGCACCGACTCGGTAACCGTGGGCAAGCTGCTGCAGAAGCGCGAGCGAAAGGTGCAGCACCAGCAGCAGGTAATTGAGCAGGGCAACGCCATTATGCGCCTGGGGCAGGCCCCGGTGATACACGACTCGACCCTGACGAGCGTAACGGCCGACCAGATGCGCATCTACCTCCGCTCGCACGGGTATTTTCGCTCGCGGGTGCAGGCCACCGATACCGCCCAAAACCGCCGCGTAACCGTTACTTACCGCATTCACGAAGGACAGCCGTTTCAGGTGAGCGAGCTGCGCTACGACATTGCCGACTCGGCCGTCGCCCACGCCATCCGCACCGACTCGAGCCGCTCGCTGCTGCGCGTAGGCCAAACCTACAACGAGGAGCTGATCGGCCGCGAACGTTCGCGCATCGAAGCGGTGCTAAAAAACGCCGGCTACTACGATTTCCGGCAGCAGTACATCACCCTCGAAGCCGACACCAGCTACGCGCCCTACACCGTGCGCCTGCTGCTGCAGGTAGCCAACCCGCCCGGCCAGCCAGCGCACCGCTTGTACTCGGTGCGCAAAGTCAGTTTTGTTACCGATGCGGGCATAAACCGCTTTGGCATTCAGCGCGATACGGTGCAGCGCAACGGCGTGTACTACCTGGCTTTCAACCACCGCTTCAGCACCCGTATACTCGACCGCAAGCTGGCCGTGCGCCCCGGCGACCGGTACAGCCTGCAGAACACCATCCAAACACAGCGCCAGCTTTCCGGCATGGATGTGTTTCGGTTTGCGGGCATCAATTACCAGAAAGTAGCGGCCTCGGCCGATTCGGCCCGCTTCGGCCAGCTCGATGCCACGATCAGCACCACGCCCATGAAGCGGTTTCAGGAAACCACCGAACTGGGCGGCACTTACGTAGCAGGCCTGCCGGGGCCCTTCGGTAATTTTCGGGTGCGGGTGCGCAATGCTTTCGGCGGCGCCGAGGTGCTGGATATCGGCCTGCGGGCAGGCCTAGAAGGCCAGTACATTCTGGCCAACGACGCCAACGAGGGGCGGCAGGTAGGCAACCAGCGCACCACGCAGCTGGGCGGCAACATCAACCTCACGCTGCCCCAGTTTCTGCTGCCCTGGCACTCCAACCAGCTGTTTACGCGCTACAGCCCCCGCACCCGCCTCAGCACCGCCTACACTTACGTAAAACGCCAGGAGTACACGCGCACCAACCTGGAGTTTACCTACGACTACATCTGGCAGCACAGCGCCTACAAGCAGTTTATTCTGACGCCGCTGGACATCAGCCTGATCAACACGTCGGCCATCGACGACACGTTTCGGGTGCGGCTGGGCCGCCAGCCCAACGGCCAGGCGCTGCTCCGTAGCTTTCAATCGGTATTGGTGCCCAGCGCCAATGCCACCATGCTCTACAACACCAACGATTTCAACCAAACCCAGGACGCGCGCTACCTCCGGCTGTTTGCCGAAATCGGGGGCCTAGGTCGGGGCCTTTACACCCGTACCGATGAGCTATCGGCAGGGCGCATCGGGCAGCGCAACACCAACATTAAGGTCTATGATTTTCTGCGCCTTAGCGCCGATTACCGCTGTTACCATAAGCTGACTTCGCGCCAGTTTCTGGTATGGCGCCTGAACGCCGGCCTGGCCCGGGCCCTTACGCGCACCCAAATCCGCGATTCCGCTGCCGAGCCCTTCCGCTCCGTGGCCATTATCCCCTACGACCGGTACATGTTTGCGGGGGGCGGCTCCAGCGTGCGCGCCTGGCTACCTAGGCGCCTGGGCGTGGGCTCGTACCGCAACCCGCAGTTGGTGCGCAGCGAGTCGATTGAGCAACCCGGCGAGCTGCTGCTCGAAGGCAGCCTCGAATACCGCTTTCCCATTTACGACTACATCTACGGCGCGGCCTTCACCGACTTCGGCAACGTCTGGACGCTCGACGCCGACCCACAGCGCCCCGGTGCCAACTTCGAAGCCAACCGTTTCTACAAGGAGTTCGCGGTGGGCTCCGGCCTCGGCCTACGCCTCGACTTCACGTTCCTGATCGTGCGCCTCGATTTTGCCGCCAAAGTGTACGATCCTACGCAAGCGGCCGGGCAGCGCTTTGTATTGCCCAAAGCGGCCATTTTCAACACGGCCAGCAGCAACAATCTGCGCCTGAACATAGGTATTGGGTACCCGTTCTAAAAACTTTGTAACGCCAGGCTTGGCATATTAAAAATTGTGTTAAATCTGACAAGGTGCAATTACCATATTATCTAAACACCTAGATTTGTTATCTGAACACCTGTACCTTGTAGCTAAAGGTGGATGAAGCCAAACTAAATTTTGGATTTTACCATCATTCAGCTGAACACAGGTTTGATTTAGGTTTCCAACTCATAGTACGTTATGAAAACATCTTTACTAGGCCTGAGCTTCGCCGCGCTCTGGGTCATTTCCCCCCAATGGGTTTGGGCTGAGGGGTCGAAGCAGTTGACGCCAAACACGAACAATGTTGCCCTCACTGATCCGACCAATACACGTTCGGGTTACCTTTCGCACGATGATAACCTGTTGAATGGCATCAATGTGTCGCTGGGCTTCCTTAAGCCCGCTTCTTGGACTGGTCCTACGGGTGAAGCTTTTTCTGCCGACTATCGGATGTACATCCACATGGAGCCTGGCGAAACGCTTCACTACGGCGTGCACCGCATTCCGATAGATCCAGCGGCTACGGGTGTTGCACAGAGTGACCTAGTAATAACGTTGCGTTACGGAGCGGGAGCAGGTCAAATTGTTAAACAAGATGTACTTGCACGTGACCCCAATAGCGTAGGCCAATCAACCCTGCTTCAGCAGCAAGGTGTTATTAACACCGGAGCTGAAGCTTTTGCCGGCCCGCAACCCGCTGCTGGCGGTTACAACGCCTTGGTATACACCAACAACACAGGCGCAGCACAAGACTTTTATGTCGAGTTTACCCAAGTCGGTGAGGAGAACATGACGGATAGCAACAAGCGTTCCGCCTATGATTTCTGGGACTTCACGGTACGCGCTAACGGCGTAGAAAAGCCCGGCCGCCTGTACAGCAAGCACTGGGGCTTCTTCGCTGGTAACTCTGGAGGCACAAATAACTTCCAGAACCGCCTCTCGTCTACTTTCAAGCTCTACCCGATGGTGGAAAGTAGGCAGGCTCCGGGGCAGTATTACGTAAAGGAAGTGGAGTTGGCTGGTATGCGCCCCCTCTCGTTCTACTTCGTAGCCAACGAATTTGGCTCAACAACTGCCGTAGGTACTACTATTGAGGCCCGGCGTCGTAGCCAAACTACCCGGACTAGCTACACACAATACCCTGCATTTGTAAACAACCCCGACCCGGCGGTTTGGCCGAGTGCTCCCACTCCTACGGTAAGCGTAACGCCTCGCCCGTACTGCCGCAATGGCGTTACCGAGGTGGCCTTTACCACACAAAGCGCCGAAACCGGTCAGTTCGATATTCTAATCGACATTGACCGCGACAACGTGCGTGACGCTGACGAGCCATTACTGCGTCAAACGCTACAGGCAGGGGTACCTAACACTGTAATCTGGAATGGTCGTCGGAAGGCTGCTGGCGACGTTGATGGTAACTCGCCTACGGGTACGCAAGTAGCTGCAGGCACTACTATTCGCTTCGATTTCACCAGCTTTGGTGCCCCTGTTAACTTCCCGGTGTATGATGCGGAAGGTAACCCCGATGGTTTCCGGGTGCGGAACATACGTCCTGCCAACGGCAACAACTTCGATCTGCTTTATTGGGACGACACTAACCTTACTGCCTTCCCAACTGCAATTCGGACTGCCCAGCTATCGGGTGTAAGCTCCGCAACCGGAGCCCACGCTTGGGGTACCACAAACGATGAGGGTAACAACTATACCGTAAATACTTGGACTTACGGTTTCTCGGTATTCGTTGGTGACACTGAGTTTACCTATAGCTCTGCCTGCGACAACGACGGAGATGGTGTTGCAGATGCAACCGACATCGACGATGACAACGACGGTATCCTTGACGTAGTCGAAGCGATGAGCACATCGGGCACCAGCGCGAGTAGCATTGACCCAAGCAGCTTCGCGGATGGCAGCTCCCCAATTCTCTACCTCGACGGTGCTTACGTTCACCCAGTATTAGGTGCTTTCCGCGACCTGAACAACGATGGAGTAAATGACATTTTCGACACGGACCGCGACGGTATCCCAAACCACTTTGACTTAGACTCTGACAATGACGGCTTGTCCGACGCATTTGAGGCGGGTACCACAGCTTTGGTTTGGACAAGCAACAACGGGAACAACCGCAGCGCTTACAGCGAAGCTCAAGGTCGATTTGTAAATACGCTAGGAAGTATCGCAAATGCGGTTGGTGCCAATGGTTTGCCTAACGCTGTAGAACTTCGTACTTCAAATAACACAGAAGTAGACAACGTTAGATACACCCTCACCGACAATGATTCGGATAACTTCACTGCATCCAACGCTACAGTAACCAATTATAACTTTCTCGATGTTGATTCCGATAACGACGGCATTTCTGATGAGATAGAAGCCCTGACTACATCAACATACAACTTACGCAAAGCCGCTATTGACTTCAACATCGATACAGATGGTGACGGCATCCGTGATGCTTACGATGGCAATAATGGCGGCAATGTTATTAACACGCGCAACAACAATCCCGATGGTGATGCAATTGCCGACATGTTCGACAACGATTCGGACGGCGACAACGCTACCCGCGTCAACCTACCCATCTACCAACAGACCGCCGACTGGACCGAAGGCTTTGATACCGACCGCGACGGAAGAGCAGGTGATGAGATTGTTGCCTTGGCCCGTCTGTTTGCCGTAAACAACCCGTCGAAAGCATCTTACTACAGCGTAGTTGTACCTGGTAGCGGCACGGTGAATTCACCTTTCCTGCAGGATTCGGACAACGACGACGTACCCAACTTCCTCGACATCAACAGCACGTACTTCCACGACGACAACTTCAACGGCCTTGTGGATATCTACGACCCGGCCTATGGCGGCATGCCGTCCACGGCGCCCAAGCGCACCGTGGCCCAGACCGATGTGGACTTCCGATCTGCGGATATTCTGACGCCGCTGCCGGTTGAACTGATCGAGTTTAAGGCCCAGGCCAATGGCCTCGACGGTCTGCTGACTTGGGCTACGGCTCAGGAGAAAAACAACGCTGGCTTTGAGCTGGAGCGCTCGAGCGACGGGGTGAACTTCGAGAAAGTAGGCAATGTGGCCGGTGTTGGTAACAGCAACCGTCGCAACGATTACCGCTTCGTTGACAAAGGAGCTGGCAAAGTGGCCGGACTGCGCTACTACCGCCTGCGCCAGGTTGATGCCGATGGCAAGAGCGCGTACAGCAACATCCAGGCAGTGATGTTCTCGGGCTCGAAAACCAGCCTCGTGGTGGTTTACCCCAACCCCACCGCCGCCGATGCCAAGCTCGACCTGACGAGCCTGCCCCAGGGCACGTATTCCGTTGAAATCCTAGGTGCTGAAGGCCGCCACGTGGCAAGCCTCGAAGGCAAAGGTGGCGAACTGCTGCCGCTACAAACGAGCCGCTTCGCCAAGGGCTCTTACATTGTGCGTGTAAGCGGCAATGGCCAGGCCCACGTACTGAAGCTGGTGAAGATGTAATCATCGCACAGCACCACAAAAAAGCGGCTGCCGGATTTCGGCAGCCGCTTTTTTTATAGGTTGACAGCACGGGCGGCCGACCCCTCCGCACACAGGCTTTATTCCTACCCTAGGAACACAGTTGCCCTTGAGGTGCTGTTGGCTTTGCGGACGCCTAGTGTATTTTAATACTCATAAAACAGCAGCGGCGGTGCCTACCCAGGCACCGCCGCTGCTGTTTTAAGCTGGCTTGAACTAAACCTTAATAAGCGAGCAGCTCGGCAAGCGCTGCATGCACTTTCTCAGCATTGGGCAGCATTTGCTTTTCGAGCTCTACGTTGAGGGCAATGGCGGGCAGGTTGGCAGCACCTAGGGTAAACACCGGCGCATCGAGCTCCTGGAAGCAATGGCGCTGAATACGGCCCGCCAACGATTCGGCAAACGAGTTCATTAGCGGCTCTTCGGTGAGCACCAGCACTTTGCCGTGGCGCAGCGTGGCGGCCTGCACGGCTTCCCAATCGAGCGGGTTCAGGGTGCGCAGGTCCAGGATTTCGACCTGGCCGGGCAGCTGCTTACTGGCGGTTTTGGCCCAGTACACGCCCATGCCGTAGGTGATTACCACGCACGAGTCGCCTTGCTGCAGCTTCTCGGGCGAGGCCTGCTGCACCACGTTGGCTTTACCTAGGGGCACCACGTAGCCGGCGGCCGGCTCAACGGTTTTGGCATCCTCGGTGCCGGGCACTTTGCTCCAGTACAGGCCCTTGTGCTCGAGCATCACCACGGGGTTGGGGTCGAGGAAGGCGGCGCGCATCAGGCCTTTCATGTCGGCGGCGTTGGAGGGGTACACCACCTTAATACCGCGGATGGTGAGCAAGGTGCTTTCGACGGAGCCCGAGTGGTAGGGCCCGCCACCGCCGTAGGCCCCAATTGGTACGCGAATGAGCGACTGTACCGGAAACTTGCCGTTGGAGAGGTAGCACGATTTGCTCAGTTCCTCCACCAGCTGGTTGAGGGCCGGCCAGATGTAGTCAGCAAACTGGATTTCGACGATGGGTTTGGCGCCAACCGCCGACATGCCCGCCGTGCTGCCCACGATGTAGGCCTCCTGAATGGGCGTGTTGAACACGCGCGTATCGCCGTACTTCTTGGCCAGCAGGGCCGCCTCGCGGAACACCCCACCCAGCTCGCCGCCTACGTCCTGGCCGTAGAACAGCGCCTCCGGAAACTCGCGCAAAATGTCGTCGACGGCGTGCAGGGCGGCATCCACCATAATGGCTTTGTCGGCCCCGGCGGGGCTGCGTTCACCGGCCTCTTCGGTCACGGCTGCAGGTGCAAACTCGTGCTCGGCGAAGGTAGCCGGGTCGGGGTTGGGTGCGGCCAGGGCGCGCTGGTAATCTTCCTGCACCGTGGTTTCAGCCTGAGCTGCGGCGTACCCTAGGTCGCCTTCGGAGAAACCTTCGGTGAGGAGCTGCTGGTGGAAGCGGGGCAGCGGGTCGTTTTGCTGGTGCTGGGTTAGGTTGTCGCCGCGGTACCACTCCCGCCGCACTCCGCTGGTGTGGTGACCTAGGAGCGGGCATTTGGCGTGTACCAGTACCGGGCCGCGCGTTTGGCGTACGTGCTGCACGGCGGCCTGCATGGTCGCGTAGCTATCCACGAAATCGGCGCCGTCGCACTGCAGGCGGTGCAGGCCCTTAAAGCCGGCCGCAAACTCGTAGGCATCCATGGCGCGCATTTCGCGGCCCGTGGCCGAGATGCCCCACTCGTTGTCCTGCACCAGGTACACGATGGGCAGCTGGTGCAGCACGGCCATCTGCAGGGCTTCCGCTACTTCGCCTTCCGTCATGGCCCCATCGCCGATGGAGCACAGCACTACTGGCTGCTCGTCGGCGGCTTTCAGCAGGCCCTGCCCTTCGAGGTAATGCAGGCCGTGGGCCATGCCGGTGGCCGGAATGGCCTGCATGCCCGTAGCCGAGCTTTGGTGCGGAATTACCGGCGCGCCGGGCCGGCGCAGCGAGGGGTGCGAGTAGTACGTGCGGCCACCCGAAAAGGGGTCGTCGCGCTTCGCCATCAGTTGCAGCATCAGCTCGTAGGGCGTAATGCCCAGGCCAAGCATAAAAGCGTCGTCGCGGTAGTACGGGGCGCAGTAGTCGGTTTCGCGCAGCTGAAAGGCGGCGGCCAGCTGAATGGCCTCGTGGCCGCGGGCCGTGGCGTGCACGTACTTGGCCGTTACGGCTTTGTTTTCTTCGTAGAGCCGGGCCATGGCCGCCGATGTCTGCATCAGCCGATAGGCTCGCAGCAGCGTGGCGCGGTCGGGATGCGCGGCGGTAGCCGGGCTAAAGTCGGTTTCGGGAGTTTCCAGGGCGGTGGGAGCTTGCATCGGTATTATACGCGGTGGCGAAGGGCCGAATTTACGGCATAGCGCCCATACCGCCGTGGGCCGGCCCTAGGTCGTGAGTAGCCAGCGGGTGGCCTCGTCCGGGTTTTCGAAGGCTTGGTACTGCACGGCTTTGGGCTGATACTGGCTGATCCAGGTAACGGCACCTAGGCGGGCAAATACGTTTTGGCTGAGCAGCACGGCGCAATGCGAGTATCCCGCCTCGGCCGCGGCCTTGGGCAGCCACTGCTCGGCCACCCAACGCTGCGTTGCCGGCGGCAGAGGCGGCATTTGCCGCTGGTCGCTGAGCACGCGGTGGCACCCGGTGAGCCGCATGGCCAGCAACAAGCCCTCGAACACAGCCGTAGCTACCTCGGGCTGGGTAGCACCGGGCCGCCACTCCAACTGCAAATAGCCGGGGTGCACCTGCACAACACGGGCGCCAGCGTTGGCAAATAATTCGCGCGCAACGGGAGGTTCGGAAAACGATTTGGGCATTAGAAAGAAGTTGCGCAGGGTGAGTAGCGGACTGTTGGCGTTCGGGACTACAATGATAGGCAGGTTTGGCGTAGTACTACACAGGTAATACACCGGCCCTGGCTCCGCCCAACCGGTACTGGGCTGGTTGGCGGGCTGCCGGGGCCGTTGCCATCGCCGAAAAACCGCCACCTTTGCGGTGACAAAAAACAGCCGCGTGGCTGACATTGGTCAGGATTTGGGTTACTGCCGGGCTCTTATTTCGCCCTTGCAAATCAGCCCAACCAGCCCATGAACGCTACGCTCCTCTCCCCTGCCTTTGCCCCTGCCATGACGACCGATACCGACACAACGCTCACGCCCTTTCGCCAGAACGTAGAGCAATGGATGCGCTCCTTTCAGAAGTGGCTTTACACCACGCTCGAAACCACCGACGGCGGCGCTACCTTTCAGCCCGACATCTGGCAGCACCACTCGGGCGGCGGCGGCGAAACGCGGGTAATCCAGAACGGCAACATCCTGGAGAAAGGCGGCGTGAATTTTTCGGCCGTGTGGGGCCAGATGGACGAGCGGGCCGCCCGGCAGCTGCTGATGCCCGACCCGCGCTACTTCGCCACCGGCGTATCGGTGGTGCAGCACCCGCGCAGCCCCATGGTGCCCATTTCGCACATGAACGTGCGCTACTTTGAGGCCGGTAACGGCGAAGCCTGGTTTGGCGGCGGCCTCGATCTGACGCCGATTTACGTGGACGTGAAGCAGGCCCGCTGGTTTCACGAGCAGATTGCGGAGGTGTGCGAGCGGCACAACCCCACATACTACCAGCGTTTTAAGGACTGGGCCGACGAGTACTTCTTCCTGACGCACCGGCAGGAAACCCGCGGCGTGGGCGGCATCTTCTTCGACCGCCTCACGGTGGGCAAAGATGGCGACCGGGACGAGCTGTTTGCCTTCGTACAGGATGTAGGCGAGGTGTACGGCCGCACCTACAGCGAGCTGATGCGCCGCAACGCCGAGCTGCCCTACGGCGAGCCCGAAGTGCAGTGGCAGATGGTGCGCCGCGGCCGCTACGCCGAGTTTAACCTGGCCATCGATAGGGGCACCAAGTTTGGCCTCGAAACCAACGGCCGCACCGAAAGCATCCTGATGAGCCTGCCCCCGCGCTGCGAGTGGCACTACAACCTGCGTCCCGAAGCCGGCACGCGCGAGGCCGAAACGCAGCAGTGGCTGAAAAAGGGCGTAAATTGGCTCGACAATTCGCCCACTTCGCTTGATTGAACAACTGCAGGAGCTTGATCGGTGGCTGCTGGTGTCGGCCAACAGCGCCCACACCCCCGGCCTCGATCGGCTGATGATTTTCTTTACCGACCGCTTTGTGTGGTTTCCGGCCTACCTGGTGATGGTAATAGCCCTGGGCTATTACTTCGGCAGGCGGGCCGCCCTGCTTTTGCCCCTGCTGGGCGCGAGCGTGGGGCTGGCCGACTTCATATCGAGCCGTTTCTTCAAGCCCTACTTCGCGCGCCTGCGCCCCTGCCACGACCCGCAGGTTTCCGAAACCCTGAACCTGGTGAACGGCTGCGGCGGCAAATTCGGCTTTATCTCCTCGCACGCGGCCAACGCTTTTTCGCTGGCCGTGTTTGTATGCCTTGCGCTTCCCCGGCGCTTCTGGCCCGTTAAGGCGCTGGTGCTGGCATGGGCTGCCCTCGTAAGCTACAGCCGCATTTACCTGGGGGCACATTACCCCACCGATGTGCTGGCCGGCACTACCCTAGGTGTTCTGCTGGCCTGGGGCTGCTACTGGCTGTACCTGCAAGGCGTGCAACGTTGGTGGCCTCAGCTAACAGCTAACAGCTAACAGCTAACAGCTAACAGCATGATACTGAAAAAGCCCTCCGGCGTTGGCCGGAGGGCTTTTTTAATGCTGGCTGAACCAGCTATTTTTTGGCGGCGGGCTTGCGGTTGCCGGTGTGGCCGTCGCCCCGGTCGCCCTGGCCGGACTTGCTGGTTACGTGGGAGTTGTGGCGGTCGTCCTGCGACAGGGAACGGTTCAGATCGACGTTGCTGGTGAATTCGCCCTTTTCGTTGCGGCGCACGTAGCGCTTGTCGCCGGGCGTGGGTTCTATCAATTCGCGTTTGCTCGACATGGCGGGGAATCGGTTAGGTACTGCACCGTTCTACGCAAGCGGCGCGGAAAAGTGCAAGCCCGCCCGCGGCTCAGCGGTCCGTCACCCCGATCATCACGCCAAAATCCCCGTCGGTTTGCACCCAGCCCTGCGCCGGCAGGTACGTACGCGACACAAACCCATCGAGGTACAGCGCGTTGCGGCAGCCCTGCTGCTGAAAGTAGCGGGCGAAATCGTAGAAGCTCACCGGCTCCTTCGACATGACCAGCAGCACCCGCCCATCGGGCAGCACGCCCACGCCGTTGCGCACGTGGCGGTTGGCCGAGCCGGCCCGAAAAGCCGGGTGTAGCTGGCCCTCAATCACCAGCATCGGGCCCGATTGCGTGGCGTAGAGTACGCGCCCTACCCGCCCAAAATCCTGGGTGCGGCACACGCCGGCCCGCCCTTCGGGGCTGAGGTAAAACACGCCGTTGGGCTGCAGGTAAAAGTTGCCGTGGCCAGTGGTGGCCGTATCGAGCGGCACCAGCTGCCGGCCCGCCAGCACTAGCAGGCCCACCGGCACGTTGCCTGCGCGGTACATGCCGCCGTTGGTAGCGAAGCGCAGCCGGCGGCCCTGCCCGGCCAGCCACGCCCGCAAACCACCTAGGCTGCGCAGCGGCTGGCCGTGCTCGGTGCGCCAATACAACGCCACGTGCTGCCGGCGCACGTCGGCGCGGTAGCTCACAAATTGATCCGCGCGGCCCACGCGCCACCACGCTCCGCCCAAGGCCAGCATTAACAGCGCCGCGCCAAGCCAGGCAAAGCGGACGAAAGCACGGCGCATCGCGGTTAACAGGCTTAACTGAACGCTTACTTGCCCAGCAGCTTCGCCACGTACTTGCCCACAATGTCAAACTCCAGATTCACCGTGTCGCCGGGGCGCAGGTGCTGAAAAGTGGTGTGCTCGTAGGTGTACGGAATGATGGCCACGGAAAAGCCGTCGTCGTTGCTGTTGAAGCAGGTGAGGCTTACGCCGTTGATGCAGATGGAGCCCTTTTCCACGGTAACGCGTCCGGGGCCGGTTTCGTGGCGGAAACGGTACAGCCACGAGCCGTTCTGGTCTTCCACCGCCTCGCAGGTAGCCGTCAGGTCGACGTGGCCCTGCACGATGTGGCCATCGAACCGGCCGTTGGCCGAAAGGCAACGCTCCAGGTTTACCTGCCGGCCCACGGCCCAGGTGCCTAGGTTGGTTTTGCGCAGCGTCTCGTCGATGGCCGTAACGGTGTGCGTGCCCGCTGCCGCATCAAGCGCCACCACCGTCAGGCACACGCCGTCGTGGGCCACGCTCTGGTCGATCTGCAGCTCGGCGTTGAAGGGGGCCTCGATTACAAAATGCCGGTTGGTACCCTCCTGGCGCACGGCGCGCACGGTACCCAGGGCTTCGATGATTCCGGTGAACATAACTGGCTAACGAAGAATTTTCATTGAGCCGACAACATCGTTGAGCAGCTTTTGATTGCTGGCATCGGAGCTCGAACCGTCTTCGCGGTTGATGGTAACGACCATAATCCCTTCGTTTTCGCCCGACCACGTGCCCAGTTGGTACACGCTGCGCGCATTTTTCTGGCTGAGGTACACGGTTTTGCCATTCAGCACCTTGCCGTCTGCCAGCTTTTTCTCGAAGGCTTTGTCCTGGCGTTTGTAGCCGGCTTTTACCTCGTCCTTGATTAGCTGAGTAATCATGAACTCGAGGATGTCCTTGGGGTCAATCCCTTTGTACTCCTGCACTAGCACGCCAGCGCCGGCCGCGTTCATCACAATAAGCTGGCGCACCCCATCTTCCTCGGTTTCGGCTACCGAGAGCTTGGGCGGGTGCTGAAACGACACCCACTCGTCGCGGAAGTGGCGGATGCTGCTTTCGCGCAGCTGCACTTGCAGCACTTCGCCTTTTGGGGTGGTGTAAGTGTAGGTTTTGCCCGGCTCCACGTCGAGCGCCTGCCCGTTGAGCACTACCTGAAAGTTGGCGGGCAAAGCGTCCTGCGCCTGCGCCGAAACGCCTGCTGCCAGCAGGCCCGAAAGCAAAACAAGGGGTAAAATTTTTGGCATATATGATAGCAACGATGAGTGTAAGCAGGAATCGAAAACAACCCTATTTGCCGCGCCCTTCCACGATGATTTTCAGCGTGTAAAGCATCACCCTGAAATCCATGGCCAGCGACATATTCTCGATGTACAGGATGTCGTACTTGAGGCGCTGCACCATCTGCTCCACGGTCTCGGCGTAGCCGTATTTCACCTGACCTAGGGAAGTAATGCCGGGCCGCACGCGGTGCAGGTGGCGGTAATGCGGCGCCATTTTCACGATCTGGTTGATGTAGAACTGGCGCTCGGGGCGCGGGCCCACCAGGCTCATGTCGCCTTTGAGCACGTTCCAGAACTGCGGCAGCTCGTCGAGGCGCACTTTGCGCATAAAGCGGCCCCAGGGCGTAATGCGCGGGTCGTTTTTGCTCGATAGCGACGGGCCCATGCGTTCGGCATCCACGTACATCGAGCGGAATTTGTAGATGCGGAAGGGTTGGCCGTGCTTGCCGATGCGCTCCTGGGCAAAGAAGATCGGCCCCGGCGACGAAAGGCGCACCATCAGGGCCGTGAAGGCGTACACCGGCCAGGCCAGCACCATAAACAAAGCCGAGCCCGCAATATCGATGGCGCGCTTGGTAACCTCCTGCCACACGGGCAGCAAATCGTGCTTTATCTCGATGAGCGGGGTGCCAAACAGGTGATGCACCTTCACCGAGCCCAGCAAAATCTGGTACACATCGGGCAGCACGCTCACCCGGGCGGGGGTACCTTCGAGCTGCGTCAGTACCTCCTGAATCATCTGGTGCTCGGAGGGCTCCAGGGCCACTACCACCTGCTCCACCTTGTAGCCCCGGATAAGGGCCGGCAGGCGGCGGTACGAGCCGCGGCGCGGCAGCTCGGTAGCTAGGTCGGGGTCCACGGTGTCGTTGACGGGCACAAAGCCGACGATGTTGAGCCCCAGGTGCCGGTTGGTGCGCTCCAGCTCGCGGTAGGTTTCCAGGGCCAGCGGGCTGGAGCCCACAATGAGCGTGTTGAAGGAAATAACGCGCCTGCGCACCAACCGCTGAATGCTGGTAATGGCCCAGGTGCGCAGCACGGCCGTAATGCTGAAGTGCAGCAGAAAGTACGCCGTAATGGTTTTGTAGTAGCTGCGGTAGTTCTGCACGCCCTGGTCGTCGAGCAGGAGCGCGAAGAAGATAACCACCCCGCCAATAAACGAAATACGGCCCAGGCGGATGATTTCGCCCACGCGGGACTTGCGGAATATGTCGCGGTACTCGCCGATGAGCGTATAGAGGATTACCCAAAACGTGGCAATCATCACGGCCGAGCCGGTGAGGGTGAAGAGCTGGTCGCCGGTGAAGCGGTAGCCTTCGTTGATTTCGCTCAGCAAGTACTTGCGCAGCAGGTAAAAGAAGCCCCAAGCAAGCAGCGCCGCGCCAAAATCAGCGGCAATCAGCTTGAGCTTTTGCAGTGAGCGGATCAAGGAGAATGCAGTAGTAACAGGACGAAAGAGCGGCTGCCCCGCGGCACAAATACCGCGCCGCCGTAGCTTTGCGGCAGGTATAGCCCGCCAGCCGCGCGCAAAGGTAGGGCTGTTTTAACCGAACCTGCTATGTCGTCGTCCGTTCCTGCCTCCGCTTCCGACTCCTACCGCCACCGCGGCCAGCGCCGTGCTTTGGTGGAGGAGCTGCGGCGCAAAGGCATCCGCGACGAACGGGTGCTGGCAGCCATCGGCACGGTGCCGCGCCACTTGTTTTTCGAGCAGGCGTTTGAGTCGCACGCCTACCACGACAAGGCCTTTCCCATTGGCGAGGGCCAAACCATTTCGCAGCCCTACACCGTGGCGCACCAAACCGAGCTGCTGGCCGTGCGCCCCGGCCTGCGCGTGCTGGAGGTGGGTACCGGCTCGGGCTACCAGTGCAGCGTGCTGCTTACCCTAGGTGCCCAGGTGTTTAGCATCGAATACAACCGGGTGCTGTTCGAGCGCACCTGCCAGCGCCTGCCCCAGCTGGGCTACGCGGGGGCAAATCTGTTTTGCGGCGACGGCTCGGTGGGCTTGCCGGCCTACGCGCCCTTCGACCGCATTCTGGTAACGGCCGCCGCCCCGGCCCTGCCGCGGCCTTTGCTGCAGCAGCTGGCCATTGGCGGGGTGCTGGTGGTGCCCGTGGGCAACGAGCAGGTGCAGCGCATGGTGCGCGTCACGCGCGAGTCGGCCGATGGTTTCGCCCGCGAGGAGTTCGACGAGTTTCGGTTTGTGCCGTTGCGCGGGGCGGCCGGCTGGGCCGAGTAGCTGTTGGCGTACTCGGCACCTAGGGCACCCACGCTGCCCCTAGGTGTAGCAAAGGCATTTTGGACGGGGCACGCATGGGCTGGCAGCCCAACGGCTATCTTTGCGCCCGATTTATACGCCCCTGGCCTAACTTTCCCCTGAACATGCGCAAACAGAAGCCCGTAGCGGAGTCATTCGTGCGAATGACCGAACTGGTACTGCCGAACGATACCAACACGCTCAACAACCTGATGGGCGGCCGCATGATGCACCTCATGGACATTGCCGCGGCTATTTCGGCCCAGCGCCACTCCAACCGCATCGTCGTTACGGCCTCCGTCGATAACGTGTCCTTCCGCGAAGGCATCAAATTGGGCAACGTGGTGACCCTGGAGGCACAGGTAACGCGGGCGTTCAGCTCGTCGATGGAAGTGCACATCAACGTGTGGTCGGAAGACATTCCGAGCGGCACCAAGTTTAAGTCGAATGAGGCCTTCTTCACCTTTGTGGCCGTGGATCAGTCGGGCCGCCCGATTGACGTGCCCGAGGCCGTGCCGAACACCGAAGAAGAAGTACGCCTGTACGATGGCGCCCTGCGCCGCCGCCAGCTGCGCCTGGTGCTTGCCGGCCGCCTGAAGCCGCAGGAAGCCACCGAGCTGAAGGCCTTGTTTGAAATGGATTAAGGCACTCCGCCAAAATGGTTAACTTGAGTATTGTTCAGCCGCGCTGCCCTAGGTAGCGCGGCCGAGCTGTGCGTTGACTACCTAGCCCTAGCCTGACCCTACCGTGGACGAAGCCCTGCTCGCCTTTTATCAGCAGTTGTACGCGGGCACTCCCCTGTACGTGGTGCCCGAGCCCGGCACCGCTTCGCAGCCGCCCGTAGCCCAAACGCCGGCCGTTGCAGCGCCGGCGGCTGCTCCTATTCTGGCTGCCAGCCCCGCCCCGGCCCAGCCCGTGGCTCCGGTTGCTCCCGTAGCAGCTGCCGAACCGCCCGCCCCCGCAGCAAGTGCGGCTGGCGGCCAAGGCAAGCTGCCCTCGTTGGCCGATTTAAAAGCTACGCGAATCGAGCCCTCGCCAGCGCCGGCACCGCAGCCGGTGGCTGCCCCTCCGGCGGCACCCGTTCTCACGGCAGCCCCCGGCCCGCCGCCCGCAGCACCGGTACTTCAGCAAGCGCCGCCCCAACGCCCGCCCGTCGAGTTTGATACGCTCGGTAGCAATGCCAACGGGCTGGTTATGCTTGTGCGCCTCGAAGACCCCACTCGCTTGCCCCGGATGCAGCGCAACGTGTTCCTGAACAACATGCTCAAGGCCATTCAGCGGGTAATGGAGGAATGCGTGATTGTGAACGTAAAGTCACCCTATCCCGTGAGCCTCGAGGAGCTGCGCGCCCGCGGCCTGGCCGTGCGCGAGGTAATCGGCTTCGGCAAAAACCTGCTCGACGTGGCCACCAAGCGCACCCAACCCTACGAGCCCGTGCGCATCGGCGACGTAGCCTACCTGCCCGCCGCCGAGGTAGAAATGATTGAATACGACAACGGCCGCAAAAAACAGCTCTGGCAAGCGCTGCAACGCATGTTTTTGGCGTAGTCAGTTGTCAGTTGTCAGTTGGGTATTCGTTTGCACTGATGAGGTTACAAAAAAGGCCCGCGACTTTCGTCGCGGGCCTTTTTATTTGTTTAGCTCAGGCCGGATACCTGATAACGGACAACTAACAGCTGACAACCAGAAGCCAACAGCTTACTTCAGCAGTTGCGCCAGCTTTTCTTCCAGGGCCGGGCCGCGCAGGTTTTTGGCAATGATCTTGCCCTGCGGATCGAGCAGGAAATTCATCGGGATGGATTGGATGCCGTAGGCCTGACCGGCGGCGCTTTGCCAGCCTTTCAGGTCCGATACGTGCGTCCAGGCCAGCTTGTCGTTGTCGATGGCTTTCAGCCACTTGTTCTTGTCCTGATCCAGCGACACGCCGAACACCGTGAAGTTCTTGCCTTTGTACTTATCGAAAGTGCGTACCACGTTCGGGTTTTCCTGGCGGCAGGGGCCGCACCACGAAGCCCAGAAATCGAGCAGCACGTATTTGCCGCGCAGGCTGCTCAGGGCCACGGCCTTGCCATCGGGGGCGGGCAGGCTTATGTCGGGCGCAACCGTGCCAATGGCGGTTTTGCGCATGGGCTCCAGCTTTTGCACCAGCGCCTGGGTGTAGCGCGAGTTGGGCGCGGCTTTCGTAAGCTGGGTGGCCACGGAGTCGGCAAAGCCGAAATTCTCGTCGGCATTGAACAGCTGCGGCTCGCCCAGCACAAAGGCCGTTACCACCGAAGTCGGGTTTTTCTTGATGATGCCCTTTAGCTCGGCCGTGCTCTTGGCTTTGGCGGCGTAAAACTTCTGCTCCAGCAATTGCATCGAATCCTGACGGCCGGCCTGCGCATTGGCCTGAAAGCGCCGCATGATGCCGCCCATGTAGTTGCCGTGGCGCGTCATTGCCCGCGACATCTGCTGCCACACTTCCGAGTCTTTCGAGCCCTTTACGGCGTAGGTAGCGCCCAGCTTGCTCGCATCGCCGGTGAGCTGCAGCTTGGTCTGGTTATTTAAAGCCACCAGCACGTTGTTTTCCTCGTTCAGCTTGATCTGGTAGATGGTGGGCTCCGAAGCCGAGCCTTTCAGCGTGAAGCGGCCCTGCGCGTCGGTTTTTACGGTATCGCGCGATACGAACTGCCCTTCGGTCAGCTCGGCCAGGTACACCGGCGTGCCGGCCGGCGCGTTGCGCAACTGGCCCGAAACCACAAATCCGCCCTTCTCGGCGGCCGAGGAAGACGCGCTTTCGTTGCAGGCGGTGGTGAAGCTCAGCAGCGAGGTCACCAGAATTAAGCTTTGCATAGGGTATTTCATGAGAACGAAGTGGGCAGCCGCAAAATGCGCGCCAGCCTGGGAACAGCGCAAGTTGTCGATTTGTGCGGATTTGAGCACGGCATTTTGGCGGCCCGCCGGTGCCGGGTACCTACGCTGCCCGCGCCCCTTCGGATGCCTCGGCGCGTAAGCACCTAGGGCAACAGCTCGGCCAGCTTTTTAGCTAGGGCTTTGTCGCGCAAGCCAACGGCTACCAGGTTGCCGGCCGCGTCGAGCAGCACGGTGGTGGGGTAAGAGCTGATGTTGAAGCGGTTGAACGAAGGCCCCGCCCAGCCCTGCAAATCCGACACGTGCTGGCCGGGCACGGCAAAAGCCTGCGCGGCCGTGCGCCAATTGGCAGCGTTGGTGGCCGCCGATACGTGCAGCAGCTCCAGGCCGCGCGCGTGGTACAGCGCGTAGAGGCGCGCCAGCTGCGCCGCATCGGGTTTGCAGCACGCTCCCCAGTAGCTCAGCAGCACGTAGCGGCCGCGCAGCTGGCTTAGCAGCACGGGGTTACCGTCGGGGGTCTGCAGCGCCAGCTCGGGCGCGGGCATGCCGGGCATCAGCGCAGGCACTTTTTGCTGGCGCTCCTGCAGCGCGCGGGTGTAGCGCGAGGCGGGCAAGGTGCGGGCAAACACGGCCGTCATCGAATCCACGAAAATGCGCTGCTCCTCGAAACGGCTCATTTCGCGCAGCGTCCAGTACGCGGCCACGGGCGAGGCCGGGTGCTGGCGCACCAAACGGCGCGTGGCCGCCATCAGGCGGTCGTCGGGCAAGGGCCCCGTGGGGTAACCTCGGCGCAAGGCCTCGCGCGGGTACTGTTCGCGCAGCTCATAAAACTGTTGGTAAAGGGCCACAGCGGGCGTGCCGCCGAACTTCCACGCGAAGGGCGAGCCGAGCCTGGGCGGCTTCTTGCGTCGCTGCACGCTGGCCTGCACCACGGCCCCCGCCTCTAGCGGCACGAACTGCAGGAAGCGGGCGGTATCAAGCCGCAGGAGGTACACACCGGGCTCGGGCACGCGGCCCTGCACTAAAAAGCTGCCGTCGGGGCCGATGGTGGCCGAATCGAGGCGCTGGGTTTTCCCCTCCCAAAAGTTACTGACAACCACGCGGCGGCCGGCCAAATCGGGCGGCGCGCTGCCGCGCAGGGTGTACGGGATGCCGGCCTCGGGGCCTTGGTTTTGGGCTACTGCGGCGGTGGGCAACACAAGCGCGGCCGCGGCCAGCGCCTTACTGAGCTTCAATTGACAACGCATAAACATAACCGAAGCCGCCAACGCGGTGTTGGCGGCTTCGCAATATAGCCCTTGTGCTATGTGCCGCCGCCACGTACCTAGGGCAACAGATCGGCCAGCTTGGCCGCCAAGGCTTCGCCGCGCATGTTTTTGGCGATGATGCGGCCCTGTGGATCAAGCAAAATGGTGGTGGGCAGGGCCCGGATGCCGTAGGTTTCTTTGGCGGGCTGCGCCGCTTTGGGGTCGTCGAACACCTGCGTCCACGTAAGGCCGTCGGCGGCAATGGCTTTGCGCCAGGCTTCGGGCTTGTCGTCGGTGGCCACGCTGTACAGCTCCAGGCCTTTGCCGCGGTAGGCTTGGTAGAGCTTCAGCAACTCGGGGTTTTCGCGGCGGCAGGGGCCGCACCACGAGGCCCAGAAATCCATGAGCACGTACTTGCCGCGCAGGCTGCTGAGCGCCACGGCGTTGCCCTGGGGTGTAGGCAGGCTGATGTCGGGCGCGAGCTGGCCCACGGCGGTGGCCCGCGCCACGGCCTGGTCGCGCAGCAGGCGCTGGGTGTAGGGCGAGGCAGGCCATTGCTGCACGTAGCGCACCGTAGCCGAATCCAGAAAGGGCTTGTACTCGTCGAACGAGCTCAGGAAGCTCACCGCCGCAAACGGCGCCGTGTAACTCGGGCCGCGGGCCACGCGCTGGGCCGCCCCCTGAAACGCGCGAAACTCGGCGGCCCATTGCCGCTCGAAAGCGCGGGTGGCGGCGGTGTCGGTTTCGGCGGGCCGGCGGGGCATCAGGGCTTCGATGCGCTGCATGGCTTGCCGCTGCTGCCGCTGCATGTGGGCCAGGGCCGCGGCCTCGGGCGCGCCGCTTACGGCCGCCGTGGCCTGCAGCTGCGGCGCGGCGGCGCGCACCTGCAGGCGGCTGCCCGGTGCCAGCGGCAGGTACAGGTTTTCGCGGCTCAGCTTGCTGTACAGCTCGTACACGCCGGGCGCCGCCAGCGGGCCGCGCAGCCGAAACCGGCCGGCGGCATCGGTAGCGGCCGAGTCGAGGGGGCGGCGCCGGGCGTCGGCTTCGTTGCGCAAATACACTTGGGTGCCGGCCGGGGCCTGGCTTAGCTGCCCGGCAATTTCGTAGCCGCGCCCCTGCCCCTTGCCGGCGGCGGCCGGGCGCTGACCTAGGGCCTCGTTAGTTACGGTGGCGCTCAGCAGCAGCGCCCCAATCACGGAGTAATTCACAAGAGCAATACGATAATGGTGGATAGTACGAGCCGCGCCACCCGGCGCCGACGCGGCAGCAACATAGCGCATTTAAAACGCAAAACCCGCCGGGCACCTAGGTGCCCGGCGGGTTTTGCGTTTGGCGGCAGTGGTGCCTACGCCTGCTCCAGCTTATCGCGCAGCAATTGGTTCGAGAGCTTGGGGTCGGCTTTGCCTTTGGTCAGCTTCATCAGCTCGCCCATAAACATGCCCACCAGCGACTTTTTGCCGGCGCGGTACTCGGCCACCTTCGCGGGGTTGGCGTCGAGCACCTGCTGCACCATGGCTTCCAGCTCCGAGGCATCCGACTGCTGCAACAGACCTAGGGCGTCGGCGGCTTCGGCGGCCGACTGCTTGGGGTTTTCGAGCAGGTGCGGGAACAGCTGCTTCGAGGCCACCGAGTGGTTTACCTTGCCTTCGTCGATCAGGCCGATAATGTCGGCGAGGTGCTGGGCCGTAAGCGGGAAGTCGCTCATGGTCAGGGCGCGCTCGTTCAGGAACGACTTCACGGGGCCCTGCATCCAGTTGGCGGCGGCTTTGGCGTTGGTGGTCCGGCGCGTAAGCTCGTCGAAGAACAGGGCAATGTCCTTCTCGGCCGTCAGCACGTTGGCATCGTAGTCCGACAGGCTCAGCTCGCCCGTAAAGCGGGCGTAGAGCTGCTGCGGCAAAGCCGGCAACTCGGCCTGCACGCGGTGCAGCCAGGCGTCGTCGATGATAACCGGCGGCAAGTCGGGCTCCGGGAAGTACCGGTAGTCGTTCATCGTCTCCTTGCTGCGCTGGGCCTGCGTGGTGCCGGTGGTGGCGTCGAAGCCCCGCGTCTGGCTGTCCACTTCCTCGCCGGCCTCAAGCAGCTCAATCTGCCGCTCGATTTCGTACTCGATGGCCCGCTGCACGTTGCGGAAGGAGTTCATGTTCTTCACCTCCACCTTGGTGCCGAACTTCTCGGCGCCGCGCAGCATCACCGAAATGTTGGCGTCGCAGCGCAAGGAGCCTTCCTCCATGTTGCCGTCGCAGATACCCAGGTACTGCACCAGCTTCTTGATTTCGGTGAGGTACGCGTAGGCTTCGTCGGCGTTCCGGATGTCGGGCTCCGACACGATTTCGATCAGCGGCACGCCGGCGCGGTTCAAATCCACCAGCGTTTCTACCTCGCCCGCCAGGTGCATCGATTTGCCCGCGTCTTCCTCCATGTGAATGCGCGTAATGCCGATTTGCTTGGTCGAGCCATCGGCCAGCCGGATTTCCACGTGGCCCTTGGTACAGAGCGGGGTTTTGTCCTGGGTAATCTGGTAGCCCTTGGGTAGGTCGGGGTAGAAATAGTTTTTGCGCGCAAACAGGTTGTCGCGCGTGATGTGGCAGTTCGTAGCCAGGCCCATTTTAATGGCGTACTCGATGGCCGTGCGGTTTACGCGCGGCAGCGTGCCGGGGTGCCCTAGGGTAATTACCGACAGGTTGGAGTTGGGCATAGCGCCGTACTCGTTCTCATCGGCCGAGTACATTTTGCTGCGCGTGAGCAGCTGCGCGTGCACTTCCAGACCGATAACAGGCTGGTATTTTGCTTTGATGTTTTCGTCCATGAATCGCAGGTTACCGCTGATTGCCCTAGGTCGCTGCGGCCGTGGTTGGCCCCGTGGGCGAACAGGGTGGGTGGCAAAAGTACGAAGCCGAGTGGCTTTTTGTGGGTTTTGCCAGCAACATGCGCGAAAGCCGCCGCCGCGGCCGCAGCCCGGCTACACGTCCTTACCGCTACCCGGTTTGCCAATGCGCCCCGGCACGCTGCCGCTTAGCTGCCTTTTGGCGCCCAAGCCCCGGGGCAATAGCTTCAGACAGCGAAGCATACGGCATACCGGCCCACTAAAAATGCCCACGCACAAACCAGCGCCGGCCAGCCAAGGCATCAGCTGCTGTAAGGCAGGCTCATTGAGGCAGAGCAGGCACCAACGCATGCAGGCAGCGGTATGGGCGCTGAGGGCCATATCCCGCATTGGTTGGCCAAACCGATTCCTGCGCTAAAGCCTGCACTGTAACAACCAAGGGCAATTTCGCCGCCGGGGCCTAGCCACGGAAGTACTAACTTGCGCCCGGCTGAAACCGGGTTCCCAGGTACCCGAGGCCGGGCAGGGTATTTAGCGCCAATTGGCGGCGGCCGTACTGCCGGCTCTTCACTCAGTCGTTGCTATTGCTTGTTTTATATGAAGTCGGATTTCTTCGCCCGGAAGTATTATCTCGGTGGCGTTGTTTTACTGCTCGCCCTGTTTGCTGCCACGCTGTATCACCGGATTGCCCGCTTCGATGACGCCTGGTGCACCGAACAATCCTATTGGCTGCTGAAGGAAGGTATTGTGCGCTCCGAGCTGTTTCGGGGCTACAATTTCTGGCACGAGCGGCTGTACGTGTTCCATAAAGCGTTTGTGTACATCCAGGCGCCGGTGCTGTACGTGCTCGGCTGCCATATTTGGGCGGCCCGCACTATTCCGATTCTGTTTTCAGTAGTGGGGCTGGTACTGTTGCTGCGCTATTTCCGGCGGCAGCCCGAGCAACAGTGGCTGGTGGCCCTGCTGTACGTGGGCTGCGGCTGCCTCTGGCTCTACGGCGTCGACAACCGCCCCGAAACCATGACCGTGGCCAGCGGATTAGCTTCGTTTGCCCTGCTCCGCCGCGCCTCCGTTTCGGCCAAAAATGCGGCCGCTGCCGGAATGCTCGCCGGCCTGGCCGGCCTCACGCACCTCAACGGCGTTATCTACTTAGCAGCGGGCGGGCTGTGGCTGTTGGTGCAGCGCCGCTGGAGCCACGCCGTGCTGTTTGGCCTGGTGGGCGGCGCCACCCTAGGTCTTTACCTGGCCGATGCCCTGTGGGACAACCAGCTCGACCGTCTGCTTTTTCAATTCAGGAACGACCACGCCGCCAGCTCCAATTTCAACTGGGCAGCCAAGCTGCGGGTCATGTCGAAGTTCGACCGCATCTTCTTTCACAGCGACGGCGAGCTGCCGCTTACGGTGTTCTTCCTGGTCGTGATAGGTGTACTGCTGGCCCGGCCCGCCACCCGGCGGGCTATCCTCACCCCTAGCATGCAGTACCTGCTGCTGCTGGTGGGCATATTCTGGCTGCTCACCAAAGGCACCAGCACGTACTATTACCTGCTGTTTGCGCCGTTTCTGATGCTGGTGGCCGTGGAGGAGCTCTTCAGCGCCCGGCCGGCCCTGCTTCGTTGGCAGCGCAACGCCATTATGGTGGCCATTGCTTTGTACCCCCTGGGCGGGGTAGCCCGCACGCTTTACCTGGTTCAGCTAAACCGATCGGAGCCCTACATCATGGCCGAAAACGCCCGGCTGGCGGCCCTAATGCCCCAGCGTGGCGCTAAAGTCATTGCCCCGCTCGACTTTTTCTTTGGCCAGATGCCAAACTACTCCATTCGCTCGCTCACCTACTATCAGCTGATTGCCCCTGGCAACCCGCCGCCCGTAGCCGAGTTCTTCGCTCAGGCAGCCCGCGACTCCGTGCATTACATCATCTGCGACCACCGCCAGTGGAACCAGATTTACCACGTTCCGCCTAGCACACCGGCGCGCATGGGGCCATACAAACGCGTGTACCAAACGCAGTGGCGCAGCCTGTACGTGCACCAGTAGCCATGCGCCTTACCCCCGGAGTACCTAGCCCCTTTGGAAAGCGCAGCCAAGTGATTTCCAAAGGGTTTAGAATTTTTACCCAACCCAGTCACTACTAGGTTTACACCCCCGTAGGCCCGGCCTACCTGATGGTGAAAGTTACCGGCACGGTATAGGTTACGGGTACGGGTTCGTCCATCTGCAAGGCGGGCTGCCAGCGCTCCAGAAGTTGCAGCACGCGCACGGCTTCGGCATCGAGCGAGGGCATAAGGCCTTGCGTTACGTGCACGTCGCGCACCTGGCCTTCGGCATCTACCACAAACGCCACCAGTACTTTGCCCTGGGTGCGGCGCTTCAGGGCATCTTTGGGATACTTTATGTTGCGGGCCAGCAGCCGAAACATGGCGTCGGTGCCGCCCGGGTACTCGGGCATACGCGCCGAATAACCATCCCCCTGGCACGGCACCGCGGCCCCGGCGGCATCGTAGCAGGTTTCCGCTAGTTTTTGGCCGCGCTCGAAGGTGGTGCGGCGCGTGAGCTGTCCGGCGAGGTTGTATTGCCGGTTTTCGCCGTGGCCTTTTTGGTTGAGGTGCTCGAAATGCAGGTAACGGTGGCCGTTGGCGCGCCATTGATCAATTACGGCCGCGGTGTCGCCGGTGGGCAGCACGGTGGTAAGCACGGTGCGCTGCAGCTTGCCCGAGTTGTAGTGGAACACGCTATCGAGCTGGGCGCCAGCGGCCGTGCGGTAGCGCACCACCCGGCTGGCCATGTCGGCGCTGGCCGGGGCCTCCTGCTGCCAGTAGTTCAGGTAAAAAATACGCTCCAGGGCGGGCTGCTGCGCGTGGGCGGCCAGGCCAGTACTAAGCCACAGCCCAGCGGCGCCAATCAATAATTTCATTGGATAAAAAGCGGTTGAATAACGGCCAACAAAGGGATGAGCCGCACAGACCACTGGTAAAGATAACGCCGCCGTAGAGCACCTAGGGCGATAGTGGGTGGGCTTTAAAGCAAAATGAACGTCCTGCTGCGCTTGTCGACGCATCTCTACCGCTCCGTTGTTCGGTAGAGATGCTTCGACAAGCTCAGCAGGACGTTCAAATGTCGCCCAAAAGCTGCCTAGCCCAGCAAGCCGGCCACCAGCGTTTCGGCTTTGCCGATGGCAGCATCCAGCCCAGCCGCATTTTTGCCGCCGGCCGTAGCGAAGAACGGCTGACCGCCGCCGCCGCCCTGAATATCCTTGGCCAGCTCGCGCACCAAGTGCGAGGCGTTCAGCTTACCGCCTTTGGCCAGCTCGTCGTCGAGCATTACGGCCAACTGCGGCTTGCCTTCGATTTCGGCACCTAGCACCAGCACCAAATTCGGCACCACCTGGCGCAGGTCGTAGGCCAGCTTCTTCACGGCATCGGCCGAGCGAGCGGGCACCTTGGCCGCCAGGAAGTTGACGCCACCTAGGGCTTTCACCTGCCCGGCCAGCTGGTCTTTCAGCTGCCCCAATTGCTGCACTTCGGCCTGCTCCAGCTGCTTGCGCAGGGTGGCTACTTCCTCCGATAGCTTCTGGATGCTCGGGATGAGGTGCTGCGGGTTGCCTAGGGCTTCGCGCACCTGAGCCAGCAGGTCCATCTGCTCCTCCACGTAGCGCTCGGCCAGGTCGGCCGTTACGGCCTCCACGCGGCGCACGCCGGCCCCCACGGCCGACTCCGAGGTAATTTTGAAGAAGCCGATTTCGCCGGTGTTCGGCACGTGGATGCCGCCGCAGAGTTCCACGGAGTACTCCGGATCGAAGGTGATAACACGCACGCTGTCGCCGTACTTCTCGCCGAACAAGGCCATGGCGCCGCGCGAACGGGCTTCGTCGATGGGCACGTTGCGCTCCTCGCCCAGCTGGATTTGCTGGCGAATGCGTTGGTTTACAATGTGCTCCACCTCGCGCAGTTGGTCGTCGGTTACTTTGGAGAAGTGCGAGAAGTCGAAGCGCAGCAGCTTGTCGTTTACCAGCGAGCCGCGCTGCGCCACGTGGTCACCCAGCACGTGGCGCAGGGCCGCGTGCATGAGGTGAGTAGCCGAGTGGTTTTTGCGGATCAGCTGGCGGCGGGCCTCGTCAACTTTGGCTTCCACGGGCGCTTCCAGGTCCTGCGGCAAATCGAGCACGGTGTGCACGATGAGGTCGTTTTCCTTGCGGGTGTCAATCACGCGCACCTTCGAAAGCGGGGTCTCGAGGTAGCCTGTGTCGCCCACCTGTCCACCCGACTCGGCGTAGAACGGCGTTTGGTCGAGCACCACGTGGTACTCGGTTTTGCCTTTCTGCGTAACCTGGCGGTAGCGCAAAATGCGGGCTTCGGCCGTAATGGCATCGTAGCCCACAAAGCGCGGCTGCTCCTCCGAGGGGTGCACAATTACCCAGTCGCTCTGCTCCTGCTCGGCGGCGCGGCGCGACCGGTTTTTCTGCTGCTCCATCTCCACGGCAAAGCCTTTCTCGTCGATGGTCAGATTTTTCTCGCGGGCGATGAGTGCCGTAAGGTCGAGCGGGAAACCGAAGGTGTCGTACAGCTCAAACGCCGTCTTGCCGTCGATGAGGTTGCCCTGCTGCCGGAACGATTCCTCCAAGGCATCGAGGCGGCGCAGGCCGTTCTCTAAGGTCTTCAGGAAGGCAATTTCCTCCTCCTCAATCACGCGCTGCACAAACTGCTGCTGCTGCTTCAGCTCGGGGAAGATCGAGCGCATGTGGTCGGCCAGCACGGGCACCACTTTGTACAGGAAGGGTTGCTTGAAGTTGAGGAACGTAAAAGCGTAGCGCACAGCCCGTCGCAGAATGCGGCGGATAACGTAGCCGGCCTTCACGTTGGAGGGCAGCTGCCCGTCGGAAATAGCAAATGAAATGGTGCGGATGTGGTCGGCAATTACCCGGATGGCAATGTCGGTTGGCTCCATCGCGCCGGTGTACTTCACGTTGGCTTCCGAGGCGATGAACTGAATCAGCGGCTGGAACACGTCGGTGTCGTAGTTCGACTTCACGCCCGACACGGCCATCATCAGGCGCTCGAAGCCCATTCCGGTATCCACGTGCTGAGCAGGTAGCTTCTCGAGCGAGCCATCGGCTTTGCGCTGGAACTCCATGAACACGTTGTTCCAGATTTCCACCACCTGCGGGTGGTCGGCATTCACCAGCTCGGCGCCGCTTTTCTGGGCCACTTCGGCCTCGTCGCGCAGGTCGATGTGGATTTCGGTGCAGGGGCCGCAGGGGCCGGTGTCGCCCATTTCCCAGAAGTTATCCTTCTTGTTGCCGGGCAAAATGCGGTCCTCCGAGGTGTACTGGCGCCAGAGGCCCTGGGTCTCGGTGTCGGCCCCTAGGTTGTCGCCTTTGTCGCCCTCAAAGTAGGTAACGTACAGGCGGTCTTTCGGCAGCTTGTATACCTCCGTTAGCAGCTCCCAGGCCCAGGCAATGGCTTCTTTCTTGAAGTAGTCGCCAAACGACCAGTTGCCCAGCATCTCGAACATGGTGTGGTGGTAGGTGTCGTAGCCTACTTCTTCCAGGTCGTTGTGCTTGCCGCTCACGCGCAGGCACTTCTGGGTATCGGCAATGCGGGCATAAGGCGCTGGCTTGTTGCCCAGGAAGTAATCCTTGAACGGGGCCATGCCCGAGTTGATAAACATCAGCGTGGGGTCGTCCTTCACCACGATGGGCGCCGAGGGCACGATGTGGTGACCTTTGGAGGCGAAGAAGTCGAGGAACTGCTGACGAACTTGGTTGGCTGATGGAAGCGACATGGGCGGCTAAAGCGCGATGCTGATTCGCGTTGTGATGTGGGGTTTCGTTGCTGAGCCTAGGCTGCTGACCTCAGAATTGGCAACGGCCGGGTTTTTGGCTACTTTTCGGCTTCCGTCGTCTTCGCAGATCAACGGAGGGGCCTTCCGGCAAAAGTAGCCAGTTAGGTTCGTAAATCGTAGGGCCTGGACGCTTGCCCGCCTTGCGTTGGGTGTTTCGCACCCAATTCACTCCTACATACCGGGCGGGCCAGTTCCCGCTTTTACCCATATGCCCTACAAAGAGCGCGACATCGAGAAGCAGTACTACACCATTGGCGAGGTGGCGGCGCAGTTCGACGTGGCCCCGTCGCTGATTCGCTTCTGGGAAACCGAGTTTGACGACCTGAAACCCCGCAAAAGCAAGAAGGGCAACCGCCTGTACTCGCCGCAGGATATCGAGATTTTTCGGACCATTTACCACCTCGTAAAGGAGCGCGGCTACACCATCCCCGGCGCCCGCGAGATTATGAAGCAGCGCGGCCCGCAGCTGAAAGAGCGCGTGGACGTGATTCATTCCCTCGAAAAGGTGCGGAGCTTTCTGGTAAGCCTGCGCAAGGAGCTGGACGCGGCGGGCAAGCAGCCCAACGGGTAGTTACTATTGGCCCCGCTTGCCCGGCTTGGGCATCTTTTTTAGCTGATAAGCAGTATTTACACCTCATCCACAACGTGCGCATCCGCAGCGCCTGGGTGGGCCTGCGGCCCATCCACCAGTCATTTAATCAGCCAGCGTGCCCGATACTTCACTCCTATCCGAAGTTGCTCTTACTCTGCTGCCGGGCATCGGCCCCTTGATTACCCGCAACCTTATTAGCTACTGCGGCTCGGCCGAGGCAGTGCTGCAAGCCCCACAGGCTAAGTTGCTTAAAATACCGGGCGTGGGCCCCGGCACGGTAACTGCCCTGCGCAACAACGCGGCGGCCCTGGGTAAAGCCGAACAAATCCTGCGTCGGGCCGAAAAGGACGGCGTGCAGCTGCTGTACTACACCCGCCCCAACTACCCCACCCGCCTGCGCCCGGTGCCCGATGCCCCCGTGCTGCTCTACTACCTAGGCACCGCCGACCTCAACCACCCCCGCTCCTTAGCCGTGGTGGGCACCCGCCAAGCTACTGACTACGGACGCGAGCAAACCGAAAAGCTTGTTCGGGGCGTGGCCGGTTATCAGCCGCTGATTGTGAGTGGCCTGGCATACGGCATCGACATTATTGCGCACCGGGCGGCTTTGCAGGAGGGTTTGCCCACCATCGGCGTAATGGCCACGGGGCTCGACATTATCTATCCTGCCGCCCACCGCCGCACCGCCGAAAAAATGGTGGAGCAGGGCGGCTTGCTCACCGAGTTTCCCTTCGGCACCCAGCCCGACAAATACAACTTTCCGGCCCGCAACCGCATTATTGCCGGCCTCACCGACGGCACCGTAGTAGTAGAAGCCGCCCGCAAAGGCGGCGCGCTTATCACGGCCGAGCTGGCGCTGGAGTACAACCGCGAGGTGCTGGCCGTGCCCGGCCGCCTCGATCAGGCAGTTTCCGAAGGCTGTAACCATCTTATCCGCAACCAGCAGGCCGTTATCTATACCAGCCCGGCCGATGTGGAGCAGGTGCTCAACTGGGACGGCGCCCTGCACCACACGCCCCCGGTGCCGGCCCTCGACCCCGCCGATTTCAGCGCCGATGAATTCAAGCTCGTCCAAATCCTGCAAGCGCACAAAGAGCGGCAAATCGATGAGCTGAGCTGGGAGGCACAGCTGCCCATCAACCAGGTCTCGACCTTGCTGCTGGGGCTGGAGTTCAGGGGCGTGGTGCGGGCGCTGCCAGGCAAAAAGTTTGCGCTGGTATAGCATGAGCTACGCCCTGCTCAACGGCCAATTGCTGCCCGCCGCCGCGGTGCAGTTGCCGCTGCCCAACCGCGGCCTGCAGTTCAACGACGGCTTTTTCGAAACCCTGGTGCTGGCGGGCGGCCAGGTAAGTTGGGGCCCGCAGCACCTAGGGCGCATGCAGCGGGCGGCTGAAGCCTTGCACCTGGAGCTGCCGGCTGGCCTGAGCAGCGTGGCTGCCCTGAACGACACCCTGGCCCCCTTGGCGGCAACATTGGCCGGTGCGGTGCGCATCAGGCTGCAGCTGTGGCGGGCAGGCGGCGGCCTCTACGCCCCTGCCACCACGCAGGCCGAATGGCTGGCTACGGCGGCGGCCTTCGTGCCCCACAACAGCCCCATCGGGGCGGCCGATTTTGCCCGGAGCATCAGCACGCACTATTCGCCGGTTTCGTTTTGCAAGGGGCCCTACGCACTGCACTACGTGCTGGCCGCCCAGGAGCGCAAGGCCCGCGCCCTAGGTGAGCTGCTGCTGCTCGACGCGCAGGGCCACGTAGCCGAAGCCGTTTCGGCTGCCGTGTTCTGGATCAGCGGCAACGAGCTGTTTACGCCCGCCCCCGAGAGCGGCTGCGTGGCGGGCGTGCGGCAGGCGCATTTGCTGCAGGTGGCCCAACGCCAAGGCATCCGGTGCCACCTAGGGTTGTACCGGCCCGCTGCCCTGTTGGCGGCCGATGCGGTGTTCACGGCCAACGTGGCGGGTATTCGCCGCATCGAGCAACTGGCTGATGTAGCCTACAAACAAACAGAGCATCCATTGCTGGATGCTCTGCGGCAGTGGGATACTCAAATCTAAGCTACGTTACTGTAGCGACGCCGACGCATCCGCAGCCATTCTTTCTGATACTGCATCAGATCGGCTTCGGTGACGTCGTTAGCGGCAAGGATTTCGTCGCGCGATTGGCGCCCGATTTCCAGAGCGTACATAGCTATAAGCACACGGTGCTTAAGCGGCAGGGGGCAGCCGCAGGTGGAAGCGACGGCAGTTGACAAGGAAGGTGTGGTAGAAAACGCGGCACTGTTTTGCGCAGGGCCGCTGGATTGAATTTTGGCGGAAGAGTTTACTTTTTCCGCCGCGAAGTTCGGGGTTTTAACCGGGAAGTAGGCAAAAAGCGGCAGAGGATTCGAAAGCACTGGGTCAACTATTTATCCAACAACGCAACTGTGCATGCATTCATTGCAGCAATCACATGAAAATGTGATTACGCACGGCCCTTATTAAGGTTACGTAAGGCTGAGAGGTTTTTTTAGCTTATATAAATGTGCTATTTCCTATACTTATCGTACTGCCGGGGATGTAGGCATGCCTCATTTATTCGTAGCAAAGTACCAACCTGCACTTGCTCATTGTTCCAATCTGCCATTGGCATTCCGGCATGGGCTCCTAACCCAACTATTGCTCACCCCGCCCCGGAGCCAACGCAAAAGGGCGCCCCGTTGGGCGCCCTAGGTGCAAAAGAGCTCTGGCTGTGCCGCTACACGGCCACGGGCGCTTTGATGGCCGGATGCGGGTCGTAGTTCTCCAGCCTGAAATCATCGTAGCGGAAGCCGAACAGGTCGGTTACTGCGGGGTTGAGCCGTAGCTGCGGCAGCGGGCGCGGTTCGCGGGTGAGCTGCAGGCGGGCTTGCTCGAGGTGGTTGGAGTACAAGTGGGTGTCGCCACCGGTCCAGATAAACTCGCCGGGCTGCAGGCCCACCACCTGCGCCACCATCAAAGTAAGCAGCGCGTACGAAGCAATGTTGAACGGCACGCCCAGAAACACATCGGCCGAGCGCTGGTACAGCTGGCACGAGAGCTTGCCGTCGGCCACGTAAAACTGAAACAGGGCGTGGCAGGGCATCAGGGCCATCTGGTCGAGCTCGGCCACGTTCCAGGCCGAAACCATGATGCGGCGCGAGTCGGGCGAGCGGCGCAGCTGGTCCAGCACTTGCTGCATCTGGTCGATGTGGCCGCCGCGGCCGTCGGGCCAGCTGCGCCACTGCTTGCCGTACACGGGGCCCAGGTCGCCGTTGGCGTCGGACCACTCGTCCCAAATGCTTACGCCGTGCTCCTTGAGGTAGGCTATGTTGGTGTCGCCCTGCAAAAACCACAACAGCTCGTGGATGATGCTTTTCAGGTGCACCTTTTTGGTGGTTACCAGCGGAAAGCCCTGCTGCAAATCAAACCGCATCTGGTAGCCAAACACCGACAACGTGCCGGTGCCGGTGCGGTCGGTTTTCTGGGTTCCGTGCTCAAGTATATGACGAAGAAGGGTTTGGTACTGCTGCATGGCAACTGCGGGTATGGGTCCGAAGCTCAAATATAGCCGCTTGGGGCCCTACCCAACCTAGGCCGTCAGCTCGCTCGAAACCCAGCTTACCAGAAACTCGGCCAACGACGCGGCCACCCGTACGCGGGTATTATCGGTGCAGCTCCAGATGTAGATATCGGTGCTCACGGAACCGTCGTCGGCAATGAGGTAGCCGTAGTAGTCGCCGGTGTACGCCGGGGCCACCAGCAGCAGATCGTGCACGCAAAAACAGGCCGACTGGCGCAGGCGCTGGTTTTCGTGCAGCAGCTCCTGCGCGGGCAGCACGAGGTAGCCGGTGGTGCCGATGCCTTGCAGTTCCTCGGCCAGCCCGTCGGTGAGCAGGTACAGCTGCCGCAGCTCCTCGGGTAACCGCACTTCCAGCGCCGCCGCCAAAAACGCCAGCTCCTCGTCAACCACCGGCGGGTTGCAGCGGTACGTGACTGACGCTGACCTAGGAAGCTTTTCGATGCGGGAAATCCAGTTCATGGCAGGCGGAGGGGGTTGCAAGGCAGAGTTACATCATAAGCTCCTCAAAATGCAAAAAATATTAACGCCACCTAATATGTAGGTGGCGTTAATAGTTAAATCAGTATCAGCGGCTTATACGGCGGCAGCCTTAACGCAGGCGCTTTCTTTACAGACGAGCTTAATTGGCCGATAAACTCAGCGGTGCGCACGAATAATAAAATCGGTTTCGGCTACTAAAATGTAACAACTCGGCGCTGCGTGTTGCTTCCATGCTACTTTTGCAAAATTTCACTTCTATCGGGTGCGCCTACGAGTGCACGGCTCAAACCACCATACGCATAGCCTTATTTCTAGCCGCAATCCTGTTGTAAGCTGCCCAACCAAACCACCCCTGCTCCCTTGCTCAGACCTCTTTCGCTGCTCGTAGCTGCTTTTCTTGCCTTTGCCACTCCCCTTGTAAGCCCGGCGCAGCAACCCGCTGCCAAAGTGCGGGCCAAACGGGGCGATGGTGTAACAATATTGCTGCAGCGCCATGGGCTGAACCCGGTGCGCGATTACAACCGGTTTGTGGCGCTCAACCGCGCCCAAATGGGCCCGCGCAACAGCCTGATTGCCGGCAAATACTACCGCTTGCCAGCCCGGCAGGCGGCCCCGGCCAAACGGAAAACCAGGGCCACCGCTGCGGCCGCACCGGCAAGCGCAACTGCCCGCGCAACCACCAAGGTTAAAACTCCGCTGAGCAACAAGCAGCTGTTCGGCCCTAGGTACGGGCAGGTGGCGCCGCGCAGCCGGCAGTTGAGCGGCACGGTATACTACCTGCTCTCGGGCCACGGCGGCCCCGACCCCGGCGCCGTGGGCCAGTACGGCAGCAACCAGCTGGCCGAAGACGAGTACGCCTACGACATTACCACCCGCCTGGCGCGCGTGCTGATGGAACACGGCGCCAAGGTGCACCTGATTGTGCAAGACCCCAACGACGGCATTCGCGACGAGGCGGTGCTGAAAATGGACCGCGACGAGATTACCGCGCCCAACCTTACCATTCCGCTGAACCACGTGGCGCGGCTGCGCCAGTATACCAACGCCATCAACCGGCTGCACGGGCGCTACAAGGGGGCTTACCAGCGCATGATTACGCTGCACATCGACAGCCGCAGCGCGGGCCTGAACACCGACGTGTTCTTTTACCACCACGACAAAAGCCCCGTGGGCAAGCGCCTGGCCAACAACATTCATAAGGTGTTTACGGCCCGCTACAAGCGCAGCCAGCCCAACCGCCCCTACGTGGGCACCGTGTCGCCGCGCTCCAGCCTGTACGTGGTGCGCAACAGCCACGCGCCCACCGTGTTCATCGAGCTGGGCAACATCCGCAACGATAAAGACCAGCGCCGCTTTGTGATACCCGACAACCGGCAGGCCCTGGCCAACTGGATTTGCGAAGGCCTGATAACCGACTACCGCAACCGCAAGTAACCGGCCCTGGGTGTCTGCATCAAGCAAAAGCCCCGGCACCACTCAGGTGCCGGGGCTTTTGCTTGAATACTTGCCGGTTGGCTTACAGCGACTTAACAACCGGCGCTGCGGGCTTGGTGCTGGCCGGGGCTTGCGCCGCGGCGGTGGCGCCCTTCTTCATGCAGCACGAGGGCGTGGCGGCGGTGGCGCCTTTGGCCGCGCAGCTGGCTTTCATCTCGGCCGAGCAGGTGGCTTTGCTGGCTTTTTTGCCTTTGGTGTCTTTGCAGCCTTCGTGGGCCGAGGCCGAACCAACAAAAGCAAACAGGGCGAGGGCAAGCAGGGCGTTTTTCATGGGGCGAAAACGGGCGGTAAGAAACAAAACAGGAAAACGGGTGGTTGGCTGAGCGCCGGCCTCAATTTACACAACCCAGGGCAAAACTGGTCGGTTCACTTTAGCTCATTTGCGTGCTTTCTCCCCGCTCCCTTAGCCTGCTTACCCTGCTGAGCCTGCTGCTGCTGGCCGCCGTGGCCACCACGGGCCTGCTGCGCCTGCGCTTCAACTACAACTTCAACGACTTTTACCCCACCGGCGACCCTGACCTGGCGTACTACGAAACCTACTCGGGCCGCTTCGGCAACGACAATGACTACGTGCTCATCGGGCTGGAGGCACCTGGGGGCCGCACCGTGTTCGAGCCCGGCTTTGCGCAACGGGTTGATACGTTTACGCGCTTTGCCCAGCGCCAGCCCCACGTGGTGCACGTGCTCTCGCCCACCACGGCCAGCAACCCGGTGGTAGAGGGCCTGGGCGTGTTCAACATCCCGTACCTGCACCTCGACCGGCTGCACGAACCCGCTTCGCGGGCGCAGGACTCCGCGCTGATTTTCCGGACGCCCGGGCTGGTGGGCAACCTGTTTGCGCGCGATGCCCGGGCTGCCACGGTGGTGTTGCAAACCACCCCCGACCTGAAAAAGCCGCCCGGCGACACCCTGCTGACCAGCCTGCGCACCGAGCTGCAGCGCCTGGGCTTTGCCGATGCGCAAGTGCACCTAGGCGGCAAAATGGTGGCGCAATCGGTGTTCGTGGACCGTCTGCGGGTCGAAATGGCGGTGTTCGTGTCGTTGTCGGTGCTGCTGGTGATGGGCCTGCTCTGGCTCACCTTCCGGGCGTGGTGGGGCGTGGTGCTGCCGCTTACCGTTGTCGCCGGCGCTACCATTGGTGGCCTCGCGCTGGTGGGCTGGAGCGGCGCCGGCATCGATTTGATGACTGCCCTGCTGCCCGTGATGATGTGCGTGGTGGGCATTGCCGACTCGGTGCACCTGCTCACGCGCTACGTAACCGAAACCGGCGAAGGCACGCCCACGGTGCCGGCCCTGCGCATCAGCATGCGCGAATCGATGTTCGGCTCGGGCTTGTCGGCACTTACCACGTCGCTGGGTTTCTTCACGCTGACAACCAGCCACATCCGGCCCATCCATAATTTTGGCCTCTACACCGGCCTGGCCGTGCTGATTGCTTATTTTCTCACCTTCACGCTGCTGCCGGCCTTGCTGGTGCTGCTGCCCAAACCGCAGCAACGCTTCGGGGCGGGGCGTTCCTGGGATGGGCCGCTTACCCGCCTGCTGCGCGTGGTGCTGGTGCGCCGCCGCTGGATTATGGCCGCGGCCGCGCTGTTGCTGGTGGGCAGCTTGGGGGCGGCCAGCCGGGTACGCCTGGAGTCGCGCCTGCTCGACGACCTGGCCGACGACGACCCCGTGCAGCTCGATTTCCGGTTTTTTGAGCAGAAGTTTGCCGGCGTGCGCCCCTTCGAGATGCACCTGCTCCCGCAGGGCGGCCGCAGCATTTACGACCTAGGGGTGCTGCGCGAAATCGAGGAAATTGAAACCTATCTGGGCCGCGAGTACGGCCTGCACTTTGTGGCCTCGCCGGTTACGGTGGTAAAATCGGTGCGCAAGGCCCTGAACGGCGGCGCGCTAGAGGAATACCGCCTACCCGCTTCGGAAGCCGAAATGAAACGCCTGCGGCGGCAGGTGCGCAAACTCGGCAAGCGCCCCGAGTTCCGGGCCCTGGCCACGCCCGAAGCCACCGAGGGCCGCCTCACGGGCCGCATGCCCGACCCCGGCAGCACTACTGTAGCCAAGCTGAACGCGGGGCTGCGTCGCTTTCAGGCCGGGCACACCAACCCCCAATTGCTGCGCACGCGCCAAACCGGCTCGGCCCTGCTCATCGACAAAAACAACCAGAACCTGACGCGCGACATGCTGGTGGGCATCGGCGTGGATGTGCTGATGGTGACGGCCATTGTGCTGGTGCTGTTCCGCTCGGTGCGCATGGTACCGGTGGTGCTCATTCCGAACCTGTTGCCCATTGTGGTGGTGGCGGGCGTAATGGGCGTGTGCGGCGTACCCATGAAGGTGAGCACCAGCATCATCTTCACCATCGCCTTCGGCATTGCCGTCGACGACACCATCCACTTTATCAGCAAGTTGCGCCTGATGCTCGGCAAGGAGCCCACCGTGAAGCGCGCCGTTTCGCGCACGTACCGGCTGGCGGGCAAGGCCGTAATCGTTACGTCGCTGATTTTGGTGGGCGGCTTCAGCACGCTGCTGTTTTCGTCGTTCGACGGCACGTTTTACGTGGGCCTGCTCATCGGCCTTACCCTGCTTTTCGGGGTTATTGCCGAGCTGACGCTGCTGCCCATTCTGATTCTGCTCTTCTACAAAAAGGCGCGTGTGGGCAAAGCCCGGCAGCTGAAAGCCGAAGTAGCGCAGACTTTGTAGGCCGCGCCCCTGGGTTGGTACATTCGGTTTGCCGACCTATGGCCGTGCGGTGCAGCGCGGGCTTAGGTGCCTGTTCGAAGGTTTAGCATGTATTTGTCGGAACGAAATCGTTGTGACAGAGACGCTCGGCGCCAATCGTTCCGAAATACGCGGGCTAAACCGCAGGAAGGCGTAGCCAAGCCCACGCTACACCGCGCCGCACCCCGCCCAACCGCAATGCCGTATGTTTGGGCTGAGTTATGAAACAACGTTTGTTACTGGTGTGGAGCATGGTTTTGCTCTCGACCACCGCCCCCGCCCAAACCGAGCCGGCCGCCTCCGCGCCCAACGACCAGATTACGCGCCTGATACAGGAGCGCGAGCAGCTGGTGCGGCAATACGAAGAAGCCAACGCCCAGCGCAATGCCCTGCTGGCCAACAAGCCCTCGAAAAAGGATTTGCAGGAGGTAATTGACGCCCTGAAAGGCATCATTCGCAAAGACACCGAGATTGTGCAGGCCCTGAAAGCCACCGAGCTGCGCCGCACCGCCGACATTGTGTCGCGCCAGCGCCAGGCCGAGCAGCAGGCCACCGTGGCCCAAACCGACCAATCCTCGACGCGGCAACGCTTCTACGACCTCGAAAACCAGATTCAGGATTTGCAGCTGCGCCAGAAGCAACGCGAAAAGCAGCTGCGCGACTATCAGGCAGCAGCCCAGGAAGCCCAGGACGCCCGCCTGAGCCGCGAGTTGCTGGCCGCTGGCTTGGCCGTGCTGTGCATCGGCCTGCTGGTGTACGTGCTGCGTTTGCGCCAGCGCGCGGGCAGCGCCCCCGCCCGCCGCAAGGCCCGGCGCTAAACCTGCCCGGCGCGGGCCCAGGGCCACAGACCGCCTTGCCGGCTCGCGGCCCGGCGCACCTAGGGCTGGCGGGCTACCGCTGAGCTGACCCGCCGGCCGCCCTCCTCCGTTGCCTGCTTTTACCTCTGAACCCATGCTAGTTGCGGCCGCCGAATACCTCACCTACACCGAAGCCGTGGGCCTGTACCACCGCCTCCAGAGCGAGGCTGGCATCGTGAGCCTGGTGAAAAACTACGGCCCGGCCACCCTGCCCTTCGGCGACGGGCTGTATTTCCGGCTGCTGATTGAGGAAGAAGACGTGGAGGCCGCCCGCCCGATTGTGCAGGAGTTCGAGCAGCAGCGCACCGAGCGCGCCGCGGCCCGTTGCCCTAGGTGCGGCTCGTACCACGCCTGGCCCGAGCCCGAAGCCCGGCAGCCGTGGTACAAGCGCCTGTTTTATGCCGGTACCACCATGTACCGCTGCCACAACTGCGGCGAGGAGTTTTCGGGGTAGCGCAACCAATCAGCCTACATACCCTCGCAAGCAATAGCTTGGCGGCCTTATCTTGCCCGTTGCTGCTCAGCTAAGCCCTTAATTGTTATTACTACCATTCCCTACATGTGGACTGAAGACCAGGTTCGGGCACTGATTACCGACCCCGGTACGCTTAAGCGCGGCCTCGACCTAGCCAAACCCAGCCAATGGAACAACCTAGGCAAAACCAACCTGGCTGCGTGGGGCGCGTGTGCTGGCAGTGGCTCCAAACCATACCAGGTGGGCATCGACCTAGGCGAACCAGCCTTTAAATGCTCGTGCCCCAGCCGCGTGTTCCCGTGTAAGCACGGGGCCGGCCTGCTCCTGCTGCTAGCAAGGCAGCCCCAGTTATTTGGTGAAAGCAGCGCGCCGGCTTGGCTAGCAGAATGGCTCGACAAACGACAGCAAACCAAAATCTCGAAAAGCAGTCCTGCCGAGCCTAACGAAGTAGTTGTTCCAACTGAATCAGCTGACGAGAAGCCGCGAGGGGTGCTGCAAGTTTCGGGGCAGCGCTTGGAACGCATGCAGCGCGGCGCCGCTGAGCTGCTCACCTGGCTGCACGACCTGATGGGTGCTGGCTTGGCTCAAACGGAAAAGCAGCCCGCCAGCTTTTGGGAGCACCAAGCCGCCCGCCTCGTCGACGACAAGTTGCCGGGGCTTGCCGCCGTGCTGCGCGAGCTGCCCACCCTACGCTACTCAGGTACCGATTGGCCCGAGCGCCAACTCGCCCGCCTAGGTGAGCTTTACTTGCTAACGCGGGCTGTGCTGCGGCTGCCCGAACTCCCCACCGACCTACGCCACGACGTGCTGCAGCTTATTGGCGTGAACGCGAAGAAGGAGGATGTGCTAGCCCAACAGGTACCCGTAGCCGACACGTGGCTTGTGGTTGGCCAGATAACCACCGAAGAGGAGCGCCTGCTGGCAAGGCGCACCTGGTTGTGGGCCGAACAACAGGCGCGTTATGCCCTGGTGCTGGAGTACTCGTTTGGCGGACAGGCTTTCGCCAGTGCGCTCGTGCCCCACGGCAGGTACCAAGGCGGCCTGGCCTTTTACCCGGGCAGCGTACCCTTGCGCGCCGTACCCGCCACCGACTGGATTTTTATCGGCCTGCAGCCCACGCCTACATTGCCGCCCGCTACCAGCCCCACCGAGCTGCTCGATGCCTACGCCAGCGCCCTAGGTCGGTTGCCTTGGCTGCGCGAATGGCCAGCTACCCTAAGCGGCGTGGTGCCCGTGCTAATGCCCGATGGCAGCATGCAGCTTCACCATACGGCAACCGGCGCGCAGCTACCGGTGCGCGCCAATGCCGATCAAAGCTGGGCTTTGTTGGCGGCCAGCGGCGGGCACCCGCTCAGCGTGTTTGGCGAGTGGAACGGCCGCGCCCTGCTGCCCCTTGGCTATACCGCCCTCACCCAACCAGTTGGCCGCTAAATGGAGCCGAACCTGCAATCCGATTGGTCGCAGCTGCTGCGAGTGGCGCTGCTCGGCACGCGCCAAAGCGGCGAACCGGTACCCAAACTGGCTGCTATACCCGAGCAGCCCGAGCTGGCACGCGAGGCTCAGGTACTCCGGGCTGCCGGCACCCTAGGGCTTATTCGCAAGGCTGGCTTCCGGGCTCCCGCTGCCAGCTTAGCCTTGCCCGAAACGGCTCCGGCCGAAACCTTGCCTGCCCTAGGTCCGCAAGGGCAAGATGCCTTGCGGGTACTGCTCAGCGGTAGCTACCCCGATGTGTTCGGCGAGTACCTGCACCAGCTGGCGCAACACGGCCGCCGGGTGCCGCACCACTTGCTTGTGCCCATGCTCAGCTACGCAGCCGCACGCCCCGAGCTGCGCGCCAACACCGCGGCTGTAATGGGCGAGCGAGGCCGCTGGCTTGCTGGCCTGAACTCCGCCTGGGCACAGCTGTTCGGTGCTTCGGAAAGCAGCGAGGCCGATTGGGAAACCGGCACCATAACGCAACGGCAGCAGTATTTGCAACACCTGCGCTTCCGCAACGCGGCGCAGGCCCGTGAGCTACTCGCCGCGGCTTTACCGCAAGAATCGGCCAGGCAACAAGCAATCTTGCTCGGCACACTGGCCGCAGGTTTGAGCGAGGCTGATGCGCCTTTGCTCGAACAATACCTGCTGTCGAAAAGCAAAGAAGTGCGACAAACCGTTGCGCCACTGTTGGCCCGGCTAAAGGGCAGCGCCTTGGCCGAACGCCTGTGGCAACGGGCCCAGCAGTACGTCAGGCTGAAGAAATCCTTACTGCGCGGCAAAAGCCTTGAAGTACACTTACCGGAGGTATGGAAAACTGAATGGCAGGCCGACGGTATCGAGCAGAAAGACGCCCGGTTTAGCGGCGAGAAAGCAGTAGTGCTAGGTCAGCTGCTGGCACTTATCGCGCCCGAGCGTTGGGCTGCGCATTGGGAAATATCTCCCGCCAAAATATTGGAGCTGGCTGCCGAAAGCGAGTGGGCGTCGGTGCTACTTACCGCTTGGCAGCAGGCGCTTCTGCTTCACCGCTCCGCGGAGTGGGCACGCGCATATCTCTCGTTGCAGCTAGCGCAACCAACCGTGCCGCCGCTTACGGCGCCGCAAGCCGCTGCGCTGCTCAACCCCGCCGAATTTGCGCAGCTGCTGCTCGAGCAATTGCCCAGGCAGCCCCGCTTTAGCCAACCCGAAGGCCGCTGGGAAGCGCTGCTCCTAAACGCCCCAGGTCCGTGGCCCCAAGCGCTAACCAATTTGGCGCTTAGCACGATCGGGAATACCGTCGTTGTGCCTAACAACATCCAGCGTTATGCACTTTCCGCTCGCATTGCGCAGCTTTTGCGCCACATGCAACGTGCCGTACCGCCCGCGCAGTACGATTTATGCGCCACCGCCCTGCACCCACTCCTGGATGTAGAGCCGATGCTAAACAACCAAATAAACCAACTGCTCGATACCCTGCAGTTTCGCCAGCAACTATCTCAAACGCTAACCGAACCTCCTGCCCCGGAAGGCTAAGCAGAACCTTACTCTTTTTACCGCACCTTTTCAATCGGTGTAGCTAAAGCTACAAGCTAGTTCCCCTCCTCAGATGAATTCCGCGCTTGGAGCGGCGTGGGCTAGGGGTGGTTGATAACCGTTGAAAGTCATCCTTCGCCACTCGATGACTGGATTAGTACCCCTAGGTGCAGCATGCCAAAGCAACGGTTCCATCCTTCTACCCTTATCCGCTAATCAGTAGCTTTAGTTCTTCCCTCCCAACTATGTCCTCCACCCCTGCTCTTGATAATATTCTGCGCCCGCATGCCGAGGTGCAGTACGCCGAAGAACTTGCCGCGCTTGCCGCTATCGACGACCGACCAAAGCCGCCCGGTTGGCAACTCTCGCCCTGGGCTGTAGTCACGTACCTGCTCGGCGGCACGCTCGACAACGGCTCCGAAATTGAGCCCAAGTACATTGGGCAGCGCCGCCTGATGGAAATTGCCGTGGCCACCCTCGCCACCGACCGCGCTCTGCTGCTGCTCGGCGTGCCCGGCACGGCCAAGAGCTGGGTCTCCGAGCACCTCACAGCCGCCATCAGCGGGCACAGCAACCTGCTTATTCAAGGCACGGCCGGTACCTCCGAAGACGCCATTCGCTACTCCTGGAACTACGCCCGCCTCATTGCCGAAGGCCCCTCGCCTGCCGCGCTGGTGCCCTCGCCCCTGCTTAAAGGCATGCAAGAAGGCGCCCTGGTGCGGGTTGAAGAACTCACGCGCATCCCCTCCGACGTGCAAGATACGCTCATCACCGTCCTCTCCGAAAAAGTGCTGCCCGTGCCCGAGCTGGCTACCGAGGTGCAAGCCACCCGCGGCTTCAACGTAATAGCCACCGCCAACGACCGCGACAAAGGCGTAAACGAGCTGAGCAGCGCCCTGCGCCGCCGCTTCAACACCGTGGTGCTGCCCCTGCCCACCTCCGTAGCCGAGGAAGTGCAGATTGTGCACTCGCGCGTGGAAAAAACCGGCCGTGCGCTGCAACTGCCACCTACCACCGCGGCTCTGGAGCAGATCAGCCGCTTGGTAACCATCTTCCGCGAACTACGCTCGGGCGTAACGGAAAACGGCAAAACCAAGCTCAAAAGCCCCAGCGGCACCCTGAGCACCGGCGAGGCCATTTCGGTGCTGAACAGCGGTTTGGCCCTGGCTGCCTACTTCGGCGACGGTACCCTGCAAGCCGCCGACCTCGCCGCCAGCCTTACCGGCGCTGTGGTGAAAGACCCGGTGCAGGACCGCGTGGTGTGGCTGGAGTACCTGGAAACGGTGGTAAAGGAGCGCGACGGGTGGAAGGATTTGTACCGGGCCTGCCGCGAGGTAGTGGAGTAGAAAAGGAAATGAGGATTTACTTACTGCTGAGCCTTCTGCTGCTGAGTGTAAGTGCACTAAGCCAAGGACGCAAAAAGTCTAAGCTGCCCCTTGTGCATACAGGAGCATACAAAGACTTTGTGGTGCTGGACAGTACAATCTGGGCTCTGGACGTGGATGGGCTGCTTATGTCCTTTACTTCCAAGGGCAATGAACGGCCATATAAAGCGGGTTTAGAAGGCCCTATATCAAGCATTCACAGCACCAAAACGGGTGAGTTGGTTGCCGTCTGTAATTCGGTGGTATATCAGCTCAACACGAGCAACGGAAAGGCTAACCAAATAGGCCAGCTGCCAGCAAAGACCACTTTCTTGGCCCTTGACAAACTACATCAGGTTTGGGCTGCTACCGAAACCGGGCTCCTTAACGTTTCAACCAACAAGTATTTTGCCCCAAAAGAGAGTTTGAATCGATATTACAAATGGCAGCCTGTACCCGATGCCACGCTATTAGACCGCAACGATGTTCTGTGGCTGGGTTTCGGCCAGGGCGAATGGGGAGGTAACCTGTATGCTTTCGACACGCAGAAGCAGGCGTTCATTCCTGTTTCGTTTCGGGATTCGCTGGCCTGTTTGAGCCCCGTCAATTCCTTTTGTCAAGTCGGTTCTCAGGTATACTTGTCCGGCGCAGTTGCGCACGGTACTTCGTCTGGTTGTATCACCCGTTTAGATGGGTTTCAGGCCCAGCATGTATTCAATAGCAGTGGGGATAAGAACTACCGAACTGTAACATTCGGGAGTGAGGAAGGCGAATACATCCGGGCACTTGCATACAATGCGGCTGAGCAACGCTGCTACTACTACTCACAAAACGGCATTTTCAAGGGAAGCATAACGACAGACCTTAGCAAGGCCAGTGCCTGGCAACTAGTTTGGTCTCCTACCTGGCCAGGCCCAGCTAAACAACATACCGAGGCCAGCAAGATGGATTTTACTTCCGATAACAAGTTGGTATTGCTGATCCGAAACGGTGCTTTAGGCATTTGGGATGGGCAGATTTTTCAGCTGGTACCATAGGCTAGACTACCAGGTATGCCCACCGACCTCCGCCTATTCGGCATTCGCCACCACGGCCCAGGCAGCACGGCCAGCCTGCTGAAGGCACTGGACGATTTTCAGCCCGACGTCGTGCTGCTCGAATGCCCCGCCGACGGCGAACAAGCTATGGCATTGGCGGCCGACCCTGGCCTAAAGCCGCCCGTGGCTTTGCTCATTTACAACCCGAAGCAGCACGCCCAGGCCACTTTTCTGCCGTTCGCCCATTTCTCGCCCGAGTGGCAAGCGGCGCTGTGGTGCCAGCAACACGGTGCTCACCTGCGCTGCTTCGATTTGCCGATGACGCTGCACTTTGCTTTGCCCGTATCAGCTGGTAGGCCCGGCTCCGGCTCGCCAACCGAGGCGGAAACCGACAATAACGTTAACGAAGACCCAACATTAGCTACCGAAACCGAACCGTCTGGCTCCCCCTCTCTTTCGGAGAGGGGGCCGGGGGGTGAGGCCCCCCTCCGCCTCGATCCCATTGCCCACCTTGCCCGCCTCGACGGCTACACCGACGGGGAGCGTTGGTGGGAAGCCCGCATCGAGCATTCCGCCGGCCACGCCGATGCCTTTGCAGTGGTGCTGCAGATGATGAGCGCTTTGCGGGAAGAGCTGGCCCAGCCCGAATCGGCGGAAACGTTGCTGCGCGAGGCCTACATGCGCGAAACCCTGCGCAATACCCTCAAGCAGGGTTACCAGCGCGTGGCGGTGGTGTGCGGCGCCTGGCACGCGCCGGTGCTGCGCGCCGAGGAGCTGCCGCGCTACGCCAAGGACGACAAAGCCCGGCTTAAAGGCCTAGGTAAGGTGAAGACCGAAGCCACCTGGGTACCCTGGACGTACGATCGGCTGGCCCGGCAGTCGGGTTACGGCGCGGGGGTACTCTCGCCGGCCTGGTACGAGCTGCTGTTTACGGAGCCGCACGAGCGGGTTGTAACGCACTGGATGGTGCGGGCGGCCCACCTGCTCCGGCAACAGCAAATAGACGCCTCATCGGCCCACGCCATTGAGGGCGTGCGGCTGGCCGAGGCGTTGGCTGCCGTGCGCGGGCTGGCTTTGCCGGGTATCGAAGAGCTGGAGGAAGCCGCCGTAAGCATCTTCGGCGGTGGCTACGCCGAGGCGCTGCAACTGGTGCATCAGCAGCTGGTAATTGGCGAAGCGCTGGGCGAAGTACCCGAGGAGCTGCCCGCCTCGCCGCTGCAGCAAGACCTAGGGCAGCAGCAGAAAACCTTACGCCTGAAGCCCGAAGCCGCTCGCAAAACCTTGGCCCTCGACCTGCGCAAAGACCTCGACCTAGGGCGCAGCCACTTGCTGCATCGGCTGCAGCTGCTGGGCATTCGGTGGGGCAAACCGCAGCGCGTGGAGGGCAAAAGCGGCACCTTTCACGAAGTGTGGGAGCTGCAATGGCGGCCCGAAATGGTGCTGCAGGTGCTCGAAGCCGGCCGCTGGGGCAACACCGTGCTGCTGGCCGCCAGTGGGGCCGCCAACCACCGCGCCCAGCAGGCCACCGACCTAGGGCAAATCAGCCAACTGCTGGAGGAAGCGCTGCAGGCCGACCTAGGCCCTGCCGTGCCGGCCATGGTTACGCGCCTCGAAACCCTCAGCGCCGATACCCGCGACGTAGCTCATTTGCTGGCCGCCTTGCCGCCGCTGGTAAACGTGCTGCGCTACGGCAACGTGCGCCGCACCGAAAGCGCCCAGGTTGCCCAAGTGGTACATCATTTGGTGCCCCGCCTGTGCATTTCGCTGCCGCTGGCCACCACCGGCCTCGACCAAGACGCTGCCCGCCAGCTCTTGGAACGCATCGAAGCAGCGCACCAAGCGATTCGCCTGCTACCCGACGAAACACAACAAACCGACTGGTACACCGCCCTGCACAATATTGCTCGTCAGCCGGCCAGCAACGGCTTGCTGGCCGGTGCCACCACGCGCCTCCTGTTCGATGCGCAACAGCTAACCCCCGAAGCTACGGCTACCCTCCTTGGCTTGGCCTTATCGGCTGCCCAACCCACCGAGTACGCCACCGCCTGGATTGAAGGCTTTTTGCGCGGCAGCGGGCTGCTGCTCATTCATAACCGCGTGCTGTTCGATTTGCTCGATGAGTGGCTTTCGGGGCTTGATGAAACGGTGTTCCAGGAAATTGTACCGCTGCTGCGTCGCTCCTTTGCCGACTTCAGCCAGCCCGAACGCGAGCAAGTATTGGCCTTAGCAGTTGGCGGACCAACCGCTAAAACGCCCCAAGATGCCGACTTAGATCTTGAGCGCGGTATGCGCGTGCTGCCAGTCCTGCGCGAACTGCTGACCTAAGTAGCAGGCATTAAATTCAGAAAGCTTCGCCACACGATACCAAAGCCTCTTTACCCCGGCACCCCAGCAGCTAAGCCTTAAAAGCACCTTCACGCCTCCAGCTGCTTTGATTCTGTGCTAACTTCCTGCCTCTTCCAAGCTCTTGCTTCCGCCCCAATGAAGCTTTCATCTGCCCTGCTTGCCAGTTCGTTGGGCTTGCTCCTAGGTGGCTGTGCCGGTCAGCAGCCCCAACAGCCGTACGACCTACTCATTACGCACGCCAATGTGGTTGATGTGGAGAAAGGCCGTATTCTGCCCAACCAAACGCTGGCCATTTCCGAAGGGCTGATACGGCGGCTCGGCAACTCGGGCGCGCAAACAGCCGCAGCCAAGCAAACCATTGATGCACAGGGCAAGTACCTCATTCCGGGCCTCTGGGACATGCACGTGCACTTCCGGGGCGGCGACTCGCTTACCGCAGCCAACCGCAACTTGCTGCCCTTGTACCTGGCCCACGGCATCACCACCGTGCGCGATGCCGGCGGCGACCTTACGCCCGCCATCTACAGCTGGCGGCAGGAAATGCAGACGGGCCGGCTGGCAGGGCCACGCATTTTCACCTCGGGCCCGAAGCTCGACGGGCCGTACCCAACCTGGCCGGGCTCGTTGGTGATAGAAACGCCCGAACAGATCAACAAGGCACTGGACTCGTTGCAGAAGCTGAAGGTCGACTACGTGAAGCTCTACGAGAGCACCGTTTCGCGCGAGGCGTTCCTGGGCGCCATTACGGCCGCCGAAAAGCGGGGCATGACCACCACCGGCCACATGCCTTACACCGTAACGCTGCGCGAAGCCATGGAGCGCGGGCTCGATGCCTCGGAGCACCTGTACTACGTGTTCAAGGCTTGCTCCTCGAAGGAAGACAGCATTACCACGGCGGTGCAAAGCAGCCTGCGCACGAGCAGGCCCTTGGGCCTGTTTGCCGTGCTGCCCACCGTATACAAAACCTACGACGCCGCCACGGCCGCTAGCACCTACCGCATGCTGGCCAAGCACCGCACAGCCGTGGTGCCTACCCTGCACATCCAGAAAGTACTGACGGAGCTGCCCGAAACCGACCACGCGCGCGACACCCTACTGGCCTACATCGATCCAAAGATTCAGCGTACGTACGCCCGCCGCATTGCCAGCGCCCGGGCACAATCGGCTGCTACGCGGGCCTTCAATAAGCAGCTCGGCGCGAAGTTCATGAGCATGGTGCCGCAAATGCAGGCTGCGGGCGTTACGCTGCTCGCCGGCTCCGATAGCGGCCCCTTCAACTCCTACGTGTACCCGGGCGCCTCCTTGCTGGGCGAGCTGGAGCTGATGGTGCAAGCCGGGCTCACGCCTGCCCAGGCACTGCAAGCTGCCACCATCAACGGGGCTAAATTTCTGAAGGCCGATCAACGCTCGGGCAGCATCAAGCCCGGCAAAGAAGCCGATGTGGTGTTGCTGAATAAGAACCCGCTGGAAAACATTTCCAGCCTACGCCAGATCCAAACGGTGGTGGTGCGCGGTCGGGTGTACTCGGCCGCCGACCTGCGCCAGATGGTGCAAGCCGTCAAACATCAATAACCCACGCCCTGTATGCCGATTCGCGAAATTCTGCAGCTTGGCAACCCCCTGCTGCGCGAAGTAGCCGAGCCCGTAGCCGACGCAACCGTACCAGCCGTGGCCCAAGTGGTTACCGACCTCACCGACACCGTTGCGCACTGGCGCGAAACCACCGGTTACGGCCGGGCCATTGCCGCTCCGCAAATTGGTGTGTTGCAGCGCATAGTGGTGCTGCGGCTGCCGGGCAAGCCGGTGTGGCCGCTCATCAACCCCACCGTTGTGGAGCGCAGCCCCGAAACCATGGTGGTGTGGGATGCCTGCCTGTCGTTCCTCTCGATTTTTATGCAGGTAGAGCGGCACCAATGGATAACGGTGCGCTACCAAGACCTAGGTGGCAGCTGGCACGAAACCCGCGCAGGGCTGAAAGACGACCTGGCCGAGCTGCTCCAACACGAAATCGACCACCTCGACGGAATACTGGCTATTGACCGCGTAACGGATGTAAAGTCCATTTGCACCCGCGCGGAATTTGAGCGCCGCTACCGCGCCGATAGCCCTTACGGCCGCCAAGCGCACCTAGGGTAATAACCTGAACACAAGCAACTTCACCATTTCATGAGCAACGCTGTCCGCTGGAAGCTTGTGCTTGGCTCGTCGGCAGATGCCAGCAACGAGATTCCCCTCTCGCCCGACTACGGCCGCATGGATGATGTGCTCACGGCGCTGTACGACAGCAAGCCCGCCGAGCGCAAAGGTGGGTTGGGGGCGTCGTCGCCGCGGGTAACGCGTTGGTTGGGCGACATCCGGCAGTACTTTCCATCGTCGGTGGTGGCCGTATACAGAAAGACGCCATGAACCGCCTAGGTCTGCAGCAGCTCCTGCTCGAGCCCGAGGTGCTGCGCACCGTGCAGCCCGATGTGCACCTGGTGGGCATGCTCATGTCGCTGAGCCGCGTGATGCCCGCGAAGGCGAAACACACCGCCCGCGAAGTTGTGCAGCGCGTGGTGCACGATTTGGAACAACGGCTGGCCAATCCGCTGCGCCAGGCTGTGCAAGGTGCATTAAGCCGCGCCGTGCGCAACCCGCGTCCGCGCTACCGCGAGATTAACTGGGCGGCTACCATTCGGGCCAACCTGAAGCACTACCAGCCCACACTCAGCACCATCGTGCCGGAGAAACTGATTGGCTACGGGCGGCGCGGGCAGGCGCTCAAAGAAATCGTGCTCTGCGTTGACCAAAGCGGCTCCATGGCCTCCTCGGTGGTGTATGCGGGGGTGTTTGGGGCGGTGCTGGCCTCGATGCGAGCGGTGCGCACCCACATGGTGGTGTTCGATACGGCTGTGGCCGACCTCACCCAGAACCTGAAAGACCCCGTGGATTTGATCTTCGGCATTCAACTGGGCGGCGGCACCGACATCAACCTAGCCCTCACCTATTGCCAGCAGCTTATTACCCGCCCCACCGACACCATTCTGGTTCTCATCAGCGACTTGTACGAAGGCGGTAGCCCCAACGAGCTGCTGAAGCGGGCCGCCGCCTTGAAAGCGGCTGGCGTTACGTTTGTGGTGTTGCTGGGCCTGAGCGATGAAGGGGCTCCTTCGTTCGATCGTACCGTGGCCGAAAAGCTCGCGGCCCTAGGTATTCCCAGTTTTGCCTGCACGCCCGATAAGTTTCCGGAGCTCATGGCCGCGGCCATTCAGGGCCGCGATGTTGCGCAGGTGGCGCAACCCTAGGTTGCTGCTGCCGGGGGCGTGGATGAAGCCTACCTAGGCCGCGCGTTCCAAATTTCTGCCCGACCTTCGGCCGCACGTTTGCCGTTCAACGTTTGTTGATACGGTTTACACTTATTGCATTCCGAAAGCTTGGCTGAAGCTACCCACACCCCCACCGAGTCCGTTTACGAAGAGCTGCGCCGCGTACAGGGCCTGCTGCGCGTAGAGCAACAAGAGGACCTCGAGCAATACCGCATTCGTAACGCGAAGAGTACGATTGCGGAGCGGCAACACCGCGGCCTGACGTGGTACCCCATCAAAATCACCAAAGAAGACATTGGCTTCGGCGGCAAGCTGGTGCTCGAGCTGGAGCGCCCGGCCGGCCAGAGCCAGCAGCTGCACCTGTTTCAGGTGGGCAAAAACGCGGCCTTGTTCGGCAACATACCCGGCCGCGCCGGCTCCGATAAGCCCACGCTGCAAGGCGTGGTGACGAGCGTGCGCCGCAACAAAATCACGCTGGCAACCAACAAGGAGGACCTCCCCGACTGGATCGACGAGGGCAAGCTGGGCCTCGATCTGACCTTCGACGAGGTGAGCTACCGCGAAATGGAGCTGGCCCTGCAAAAGGTGCAGGGCGCCTTCGGGCGCCTCGCCGATTTGCGCGACACGCTCCTGGGCCACCGGCCCGCCGAGTATAAGTCGGCCGAAGAAACCGAGAAGCTCTACTACCCTAACCCGCTGAACGCCTCCCAAACGGCCGCCGTGCAGCACGTGCTGGCAGCTAAGGATGTCGCCATTATTCACGGCCCGCCCGGCACCGGCAAAACCACCACCCTGGTGCAGGCAATTCTGGAAACCATCCGCCGCGAGCGGCGCGTGCTGGTGTGCGCGCCCAGCAACACGGCTGTGGATTTGTTGACTGAAAAGCTGGCCGAGCGCGGCGTGAACGTTATCCGGATGGGCAACCCCTCGCGCGTGTCAGACTTGTTGCTCGAGCACACGCTCGATGCCCAGGTGATGACGCACAAGCACTACGGCGAGCTGCGCAGCCTGCGCCAAACGGCCGAGCAGTACCGCCAAATGGCCGGCCAATACAAGCGCAACTACGGTTGGGAGGAGCGTCAGCAGCGGCAGGCTCTGAAAGAGCAAGCGCACCAATTGCTGCAGGAGTCGGATCAGCTTGAGAAGTACATCACCGAAGACCTGCTGGAGAAAGTGCAGGTAATCACCTGCACGCTGGTTGGCGCCGCCAACCGCGCCATTCGCCACCTGGTGTACGAAACCGTGTTTATCGACGAAGCGGCGCAGGCGCTGGAGCCGGGCTGCTGGATACCTATTACCAAAGCCGAGCGCGTGGTGCTGGCCGGCGACCATTGCCAGCTGCCGCCTACCGTGAAGAGCGAGAAAGCCGCGGCCCAAGGCTTGCGCGAAACGCTGTTCGAGAAGTGCATTACGCGCCAGCCCGACACGGCCCGCATGCTGCAGGTGCAATACCGCATGCACGAGAACATCATGCAGTTTTCGTCGGACCAATTTTACGGCGGCAAGCTGCAGGCCGATGAGCGCGTGCGCGCCGCCGACCTGCACGACTACGACACGCGCTTTGAGCCCGGCTGGGCCGTGGAGTTTATCGATACCGCCGGCTGCGGATTTGAGGAAATGGGCCTGCAGGATTCGCCTTCGGTAGCCAACCCCGAGGAAGCCGATTTGCTGCTGCGCCGCCTCGCGGAGCTGCTGCAGGACTACCACCAGGCCGACCACGAGCAGCACCCGCTGAGCATCGGCGTAATTGCTCCCTACCGCGCCCAAATCAACTACCTGAAAGACCGCGTGGAGGACATGCCCGAACTGAACGAGCTGCTGCTGAAGCGCCAGCTCAGCATCGGTACCGTCGACTCCTTCCAGGGCCAGGAGCGCGACATCATTGCCATTACGCTCACGCGCTCCAACGCCGCCAACGACATCGGTTTCCTGGCTGATATCCGCCGCATGAACGTGGGCATGACGCGCGCCCGCCGCAAGCTGCTGATGATCGGCGACTCGGCCACGCTGAGCAGCAACGCCTTCTACCGCGAGTTCGTGAACTACGTGGAGGACCTGGGCGCCTACCGCACCGCCTGGGAGTTTCAGCAGTAAGTAGTTGAGAGGATGTTGTTTGGTCTGTCATCCTGAGGCGCTAGCCGAACCGAAGGTCGACGTAGTCAAGGACCTTATCCATGTGAGAACGACTTTCCCTAGGTCGTGTAATGCCGGGCTGGCCGCGGCATCCCGCGTGCTGATGCCGGATAGCATACGCTTTCCCACTTTCAAAGAGGGCGCGGTACCCCATGGGGTCCTGTGAGGTTCATAGACCTAGGCGCATCGTTCCACCGTGAGAAGGTCCTTCGGCTAGCGCCTCAGGATGACAGCTACTATTCAACCTCAGCACGCGAGCTGCCTCCACGGAGCTCGGCATGACGTTGTTTCCCTAGGTCGTTCGAACTTAATTCCTCCTAAATGAGGACAGCCGAGGGGGGGCCGCGGTGCCAGCCAACCGGTATCGGCCGCAACCCCAGGCCCCGAGCGGCGTTAATTTCATTTACTTGCCTTTGTTTTCCATTATTCCCTCCAGACACATGCAGATTGCTGATCAAAAGGTGGTCACCATCACCTACGACCTTAGCGTAACCAACGACGAGCAAGAAAAGACGCTCGTGGAGAAGGCCGAAGCCGACAGCCCCATGGTGTTTTTGTTTGGCATGAGCGGCCTGCCCGAGGAGTTCGAGCAGCAGCTGCAAGGCAAACAAGCCGGCGACACCTTCAGCTTCACCCTCTCGCCCGAGCAAGGCTACGGCGAGTACGACCAGAACGCCCTCGTGGACCTGCCCAAGCAGGTATTTGAGGTGGATGGCCAGGTAGACAGCGAAATGCTGCAGCCCGGCAACTACCTGCCCATGTCGGACAACCACGGCAACCACCTGCAAGGCAAAGTGGTGTTCGTGGGCAACGACACCGTGCAGATGGACTTCAACCACCCCCTCGCCGGCATGACGATGCACTTCGAAGGCAAAGTGGTAGCCGTACGCGACGCCAGCAAAGAAGAGCTCGACCACGGCCACGTACACGGCGAAGGCGGGCACCACCACTAGTGCTTGCTTTAGCTTTTGCAATGAAAACGGGGCCCTGCGGCCCCGTTTTTTTATGGCTGGATCAGTGCTTTCACGGGTAAGCGCGAAGCCAAATCAGCCGCATTGCTGGCTAATTTTGCCGCATGCATTTGCGCTTTTTGCTTACCTGCCTGCTTAGCCTAGGTCTAATCCTGCCAGGCGTTACCGCTGCCGTAGCCCAACGAAAAGTCAGCGGCCGCGTGGTGGCCCAGGGCACCCACGAGCCTTTGGGGCAAGTAACCGTTCGGGTGGTGGGCCAATCAATTACGGCCGTAACGGATGAAGCCGGCCGCTTTGCGCTGACGATGCCCGACGAGCCCGCCGCGGCGCCGCTCGCGTTTTCGCACCTGGGCTTTCAGCCGCAAACGGTGCCCGCCAACCATCTGAAAGCCGATGTGGAGCTGGCCGAGCAAAGCTACCTGATTGGCGAGGTGCAAATAACCCCCAGCCAGCTGCGCCCGCTGTTGCTGCGGCGCTGGAAGCTGGATTCGACTTATATCGTTTCCGTTATCGAAACCGACATTGCCCGCCAGCGCACCAGCAACCCGGCCGCAGCCGAGCGCATGCGGAAGAATTTTTCGTTTTTCTACCGAAGCCTGGCCTCGGTGCGCCGTGAGTACCGCGCCAACGGCATTGTGAAGGATTGGGGCGGCATCGCAGGCTCCGACCGCAGGCGCTGGGTGTTGGATGAAGCCACCCGGACGCTGCTAATCGACGACGACGACTCCCGCCGCGTTACGGTGGTGGAGCTTACCCCCGACCGCCTGGTTGTGAGGCGTGCGGGAAGGCCCAATAAGGTTTATGTTCCGACAGATTAACAAGCCGCCTTTATTGGTTTGATTGGCAGAAGAGCCTGTTGCTAACCCCAACGCACCCGCTCAAGGGTTGCAATGGTCGCAGTACATGGGGTCTTCGGTGGTTTTGTTGTGGGGGTAGCGCTCCTCGCGCTGATAGCCGCAGTGGCGGCACTGGTACACGAAGCTGAGCACCGCGTTGGTGGGCTGGCTGCACCAGCTGCAGGGTAGACCTTTGCGCGCTTCGGTTACGCCAAAGCCCGGCATGTGGCAGCCGGGGCACTCCGATTTTAGCTGCGCGGCCAGCTTGCGGGTGGCCGCTTCAATTACCCGCATGCGCGTGGGGTTGCGGTGGGCGCGCATGTCGGTTTCGGCGTAGGCGTGGCCGTACTTGCCCAGCAGGTAGGCAAAGGCCTGCTGCAGGGCCGCCTCGTCGGTGATGTCCTTGAAAATATCCGTGCTTTCGTCGCGCGATTTGCGCAAAATCAGGCCGTGGCCGGGAAAGCCGGCCTGCCCGGCAAAGGCCTGCAGCTCGGCGGCCGTGGCAATTTTCTGGCCGCTGAAGTTGGTATCGAGGCTTAGCTCGCGCACCACCACCTCGAGGTTGTGGCGCGCATCCACGAACACGAGCAGCTCGTCGTCGGCGGGCACAAAAAACGACGCGGGGTGCGGCCCGAACGAGCCCTCGCTGGCCACGCACAAATCGCAGCCGGTACGCGCCATGGCGCGGCGGCACTTTTCGCGGGCGGCGGCTACGGGGTCGAGCGTGCGTGCGATTTCGCCGGTAAAGGTGCCCAGCTCGTCGGTGTCCAGCCCTTCGGCCACCACGCACACCACGCCCAGCTCCTGTTCCAGAATCGGGGCAATCACGCGTTGCTTGTCGTGCTTGGTGGCAATGAGCAGCTGGCGGTCCTGAAACATGGCGGGGCGGTTGGTAGGGCGGGTTTTTCGGGAGCAAGTATACAACCGGGGCCCGGGCCCTAGGTTAGCTCGGCCTGCACCGCGGCCAGCAGCTGGGGCCAGAACTCCGCAAAGTCCCGCTCATAAGCATCAATATCAGCCAGAAACGCCGCCGCGCCGGTGGCCAGCACCTCCGCGCCCGGCACCCGCCGGCTCAGACCTAGGAGCGCCCGTGCAAGGCCTTCGGGGCGGGCGTAATTGCTCAGCCAATCGTCGCGGCGCATGTAGCCCAGCAGGTGCTGCAGGCGTTCGGGCAGTTCGGCTCGGCGGGCCTGCAGCACGGCGTACATGCGCTGCGCGAAGGCGGGCAACGGCTCGGCGGGGCGGTAGTGGTAGCGGGCAAAGTGGCGGGCCAGCAGGTGGTCGTAGCCCACATCGGCTACCACGCCGGCCCACTTGCCCAGGCCGGCCGCGCGCAGGCGGGCGGTGCTGCGGCGCACCACGGGGTGGGCATCGGTAAAGGAATCGATGAGGCGGTGCAGCCGGATGCCGCGCTGCACGGCGGGCGGGTAGGCGGCCACGGCGGCCCGGCCGCGCACGGCTTCGGCGGCAAAATTGCCCACGATGAGGTCGTCGTCGGGGCCGGATAACAGCAGGTGGGCGAGGAAGTTCACGGGTGCAAGGTAGCGCCAAGGCTGCTGCCCGGTTGCCGCGGCCGGCTAACCTAGGGCCGCCCCGGCGCGTAAGCCCCAACACTCCTTCTTATCTGACTACACCCAAACACCCGACCCCATGGCTGAAAGAGTTGCCGTAAGCCACGACGTAACGAAACTCGTGGAGCGCATCAAGGACATTAAAATTGCCATGATGACCACCCTGGAGCCCGACGGCTCGTTGCACGCGCGCCCCATGTACACCCACGAGCCCGAGGCCGATGGCACCTTGTGGTTTTTCACGGAGCTGGACTCGCCCAAAATCGACGAGGTGCAGCAAGACCGCCACGTGAACCTGGGCTACTCCAAACCGCAGGACAACCTGTACGTGAGCATTTCGGGCCGCGCCCGCGTGGTAACCGACCGCGCCAAAATCAAGGAGCTCTGGAGCGAGGGCCTGCGCACCTGGTTTCCGAAAGGCTCCGACGACCCCAACATCGCGCTGCTTCGCATCGACATTGATAAAGGCGAATACTGGGATCAGCCCAGCAACGTGCTGGTGCACGCCTTCGGCTACGTAAAGGCCGTGGCTACCGGCGAGCGGTACCAGCCCACCGGCGACGAGCACGCCAAGGTGCAGCCCAAGTAACCTAGGGCGGCCTTATCCGAAAATCCACCCGAAGGGAGAGAGTCACTTCTCTCCCTTTTTTGTTGTTTGCTGCCGATGTCGTTTTCCACCGCGCCCCCTGCTTTGCTTACTTCGCCGCTTACCACGCTCACCATCATTACCGTTCGGCCCGAAAACCGCCGCTGGGCGCTGGCCCAGATGGGCACGCTGCCGCGGCACCTGGCCAAGGTGCCGGGCCTGCGCTTTGCCAAGCTGCTGGGCTCGGGCTACGATTTTGGCCTGAAGCCGAACTTTGGCCGCTACGGGCTGATGGCCGTGTGGAACGACGCCGCTGATGCCGCCCACTTCTTCGAACGGAACCCGCATTGGCAGGCCTACCGGCAGCGCAGCCAGGAGCTCTGGACGGCCGATTTGCTGCCTTTGCAGGGCCATGGCCTGTGGGATGGCGGCAACCCCTTCGGCTACGCACCCAGGGCCGATGCGCCACCCGAGGCCCCCGTGGCGGTGCTCACGCGGGCCAGCATCCGGCTGCTGCGGTCGTGGAGTTTTTGGCAGGCGGTGCCGCCGGTAAGCCGGGCGGTGCAGCAGGCGCCGGGCTTGTTGGCCGCTATCGGCCTGGGCGAATTGCCGATTATCCGGCAAGCTACGTTCAGCCTGTGGCGCTCGGCCGCCGACATGCGCCAGTACGCCTACGGGCCGCAGCACGAGGGGCGCCACAAAGAAGTGATTAAGCAGACGCGGCAGGAAGGCTGGTATTCCGAAGAGATGTTTGCCCGCTTTCGGGTGCTGGGCACGCGCGGCACCTGGGATGGTCAAAACCCGCTCCCGCTCACCTAGGGGCATAAAAAAAGCAGGCTACCCGTCGTGGCACGACACCACACCTGAAGTCGTACCAGTTGCCGCATTTCGACGAGCAGCCTGCCGCTACAAAGGTGGCCGTTGTACTTGGGCCAGGCGGCAGCATTTCTACGGGTTTTGGCAGGCGGCTACTACGGATTTTCGCCCCGTACCTATTGCACCGCAGCCGGCAAGCGGCAGGGCCGGTAATAGGATGCTACCATTACCAAGTATTAATTCAGTAATTCACGCAGGCAAGTTTCCGTAATTGCCAAAGCCTCGACGGCTCCCGGGGTTTGTACCTTTGAGCAGGTTCGGAGGCTACCGATATTCCTTGCTGCTGAATCGGTTAGGCCTTGGCCTGCGTCGCACAGAATGTTCGCGCCCATCCCTCACCCCTTGCTTGCAAGATGACGCACGACGAACTGGAAAAGGCCGGCTTTTTGCACGCCGACTACGTGCCCGAGGGCACCAACTACCGCCGCGGCGAGCTGTACGTGCGCATGACGCCCACCGGCTCCTTGCGCGTTTTTGTGCCCAACGACTCCGACAGCGGCGATATTGAACTCTCGTCGGGCGACGTGTACAACCCCGACATCCTCTACCGCGGCCCCATCAAAGACATCGACGAGCTGGTGCGCCTCACCCACCGCTGGGTTGCTTAGGTGAGCTATTAGCTTTTGGCTGCCAGCTGTTAGCTATCAGTTTACGACCTGGGCCACCAGCCGCCGATAGCCAATAGCTATCAGCTAACAGCTCCTTCAAGTCATTTCCCGTATTTTCGCCGGCTCAAAGATTCCGCATCCCAGCCCCGATCATATGCCCGGCTACCGTCCGCAGGAGATAGAGAAAAAGTGGCAGGACTTCTGGCAACAAAACCAGACGTTCCGCGCCGAGAACCACTCCGAGAAGCCCAAGTACTACGTGCTCGACATGTTCCCCTACCCCTCGGGGGCGGGCCTGCACGTAGGGCACCCGCTGGGCTACATCGCCTCCGATATCGTTACGCGCTACAAGCGCCACCGCGGCTTTAACGTGCTGCACCCCATGGGCTTCGACTCGTTTGGCCTACCCGCCGAGCAGTACGCCATCCAGACGGGCCAGCACCCCGAAAAAACCACCCGCGAAAATATTGCCCGCTACATCGAGCAGCTGTCGTCGTTGGGCTTTAGCTACGACTGGAGCCGCGAGGTACGCACCTCCGATGCCAGCTACTACAAATGGACGCAGTGGATTTTCCTGAAGCTGTTCAACGCGTGGTACAACCTCGATACGAACCGGGCCGAAAGCATCCGCACGCTGCAGGATAAGTTTGCCGCCGAAGGCTCAGCCGGCGTGCGCGCCGTGTGCGACGAAGACGAGCGCCACGACTTTACGGCCGGCCAGTGGCAGATGATGAGCGAGGCCCAGCGCGTGGCCGCCGTGCACCCCTACCGCCTGGCGTACCAGAGCGAAACCTACGTAAACTGGTGCCCCCAGCTCGGAACGGTACTTTCCAACGACGAGGTGAAGGATGGCGTATCGGAGCGCGGCGGTTACCCCGTGGAGCGCCGCCTGATGCCCCAGTGGAACCTGCGCATCACTGCCTACGCCCAACGCCTGCTCGACGGCCTCGACCACATCGACTGGCCCGAAGCCGTGAAGGAAATGCAGCGCAACTGGATTGGCCGCTCCGTGGGCGCCGAGGTGCGCTTTGAGGTAGAAAACCACCCCGAGCTGCCGCTAACGGTATTCACCACCCGCCCCGACACCCTGTTCGGCGTTACGTACATGGCCTTGGCGCCCGAGTCGGAGCTGCTCGAAACGCTCATCACCGACGAGCAACGCGCTGAGGTAGAGAAGTACGTGGAGTGGGCCAAAAACCGCTCGGAGCGCGACCGTATGGCTGACGTGAAGACCATTACCGGTGCTTTCACGGGTTCGTACGCGCTGCACCCCTTCAGCGGCGAGAAGCTGCCCATTTGGGTGGCCGACTACGTGCTGGCCGGCTACGGCACCGGCGTGGTAATGGCCGTACCGGCCCACGATACCCGCGACTTCGCCTTTGCCAAGCACTTCGCGCTGCCCATCGTGCCCGTAGTGGAGGGCTTCGATGAGGAAGCCGGTGAAGCTTACGCGGCCAAGGAAGGCCGCATCATCAACTCCGATTTCCTCAACGGCCTCGAAGTAAAGCCCGCCCTCAAAGCCGTAATCGAGCGCCTCGAGGAAATGGGCATCGGCAAGGGCAAGGTGAACTACCGCCTGCGCGATGCCATCTTCGGCCGGCAGCGCTACTGGGGCGAGCCTATCCCCGTTTACTACCGCGACGGTATGGCCTTCGGCGTGGCCGAGCAAGACCTGCCGCTGGTGCTGCCCGAAATCGACGAGTACAAGCCCACCGAAACCGGCGAGCCGCCCTTAGGTCGGGCTAAGGACTGGAAGTACCGCGGGCAGTTCGATTTTGAGCTGAGCACCATGCCCGGCTGGGCGGGCTCTTCGTGGTACTACCTACGCTATATGGACCCGCAAAACGACGAGCGTTTTGTGGGCGAAGAAGCCGAGCAGTACTGGCAGACCGTAGACCTATACATGGGTGGTGCTGAGCACGCTACGGGCCATTTGCTCTACTCCCGCTTCTGGTACTTGTTCCTGAAAGACCTAGGGCTGGTAAGCGGCCACGAGCCCTTCCAGAAGCTCATCAACCAGGGCATGATCCTGGGTCGCTCGAACTTTGTGTACCGCATCAACGGCACCAACAAGTTCGTGACGAACTCGAAGAAAGGCGAGTACGAAACCACGCCCCTGCACGTGGATGTGAACATCACTGAAGACGACGTGCTCGACATCGAAGCTTTCCGCAAGTGGCGCGAAGACTTTGCTAATGCCGAGTTTATTCTCGAAGACAACGGCACCTACGTGTGCGGCGTCGAAATCGAGAAGATGTCGAAGTCGAAGTACAACGTGGTGAACCCCGACACGCTGATTGAGCGCTACGGGGCCGACGCGCTGCGCCTGCACGAGATGTTCCTGGGCCCGTTGGAGCAGTTCAAGCCCTGGAACACCCAAGGCATGACGGGCGTATCGGGCTTCCTGAAGAAGTTCTGGCGCTTGTTCTTCCCCGAAGACCGCGACTGGGCCGTTACCGACGAAGCCGCCTCGCCGGCCGAGCTGAAGGCCCTGCACAAGGCCATCAAGAAGGTGCAGGAAGACATCGAGCGGTTCTCGTTCAACACCTCCGTCAGCACGTTTATGATTTGCGTGAACGAGCTTTCGGCCCTGAACTGCCACAAGCGCGCCATTCTGGAGCCGCTGGTGGTGCTGATTTCGCCCTACGCCCCGCACCTGGCCGAGGAGCTCTGGGCGCACCTGGGCCACGAAGCCGGTTCGCTCAGCACGGCTCCGTTCCCCGAGTTCAACGAGGCGTACCTGGTTGAAGACACGGTGAACTACCCGGTGGCCATCAACGGCAAAGTGCGCGAGCAGCTGCAGTTCCCGGCCAACGCCACGGCCGCCGAAATCGAGCAAACCGTACTCGGCACCGATATCCTGGCCCGCTACGCCGAAGGCAAGCCCGCCAAAAAGGTGATTGTGGTGCCCGGCCGCATGGTGAACGTGGTGGTGTAAGCACCTAGGCGCAAGCTAGTACGGCCCGCCGCTCTGCCCAGAGCGGCGGGCCGTTTGCTTTACCGGCGGCCCCGTTGCGCGGTTCTGCTTGTTTTGCCCTAGGTTTGTCGGCTGCACTTGCCCTCTGCCCCTTCCCCGATGTCAGCTTTGCCGGCTCGCCCAGCCACCAGTACCAGCTACCGCCCCGAGCTCGACGCGTTTCGGGTGCTGCCCGTGCTGATGGTGATTGCGCAGCACTGGCTGCCGGTACCGTGGGTGCGCACCGCTACCAGCTCGGTGGGCGTCACGACGTTTTTTGTGCTGAGCGGCTACTTCGTTACCAACATTCTGCGGCGGGCCCAGGCCAGTGCGCAGCCGTGGCGGGTGCTGAAACCGTTTTACCTGCGCCGCAGCCTGCGCATTTTGCCGGCCTTTTACGCGGCGTTGCTCGCGGCCTGGCTCCTCAACCTCAGCTTCGTGCGCGAGTACCTAGGGTGGTTTGCGCTGCAGGGCGCTAACTTCCTGTTTTTCAGCAAGCAAGCCTGGGGCGAAGGCGTGGGCCACTGGTGGTCGTTGGCGGTGGAAGAACAGTTTTACCTGCTCTGGCCCGCGTTGGTGCTGCTAGTTGGCGTGCGCCGCCTGCCCTGGTTGCTGGGCGCGCTGGTGGTGCTTGGCCCGGTGCTGCGCTGGTATTTGCTGGCCGCTACGGGTACCTCGTTCAGCCTGGTGCTGCTCCCCGCCCACCTCGATGTATTCGCCCTAGGTGGTTTGCTTGGGCTGGCCATGGCAGGGCCCCAACCGTTTGGTTTCCGAAGCTGGGCTATCGGCTTTGCTATACTGCTGCCCGCTTACGTGCTGCTCAAGCACCTAGGCGGCCACCCGGAATTGGTACTGGCGCCCAGCCTGTTGGCACTGCTGGCCGCCTGCGCGCTGGGCATGATTTTGCTGACGCCCTCCACCGCGGCGCGCAAGGTGCTTAGCCACCCGGTGCTGGTGTGGGTGGGCCAGCGCAGCTACGGGCTATACCTGTACCACTTGTTTATGCCCGTGCTGCTGCACCGCGTGTTGCACCGCGTAGCGCCCGCCTATGCTACGGCCGCGTGGGAGCAGTCGCCGCTGGCGTTGCTGCTGATGGCCGCTGGATTGTTAATAGTAGCTTCCGTGTCCTGGTCTTGGCTCGAGCGGCCGTTGCGCCGCCTGGGGCAGCGCTTCGCCTACCCCCGGGGCTAATCGGCAGCGGCCAGCTCGGCCTGTTTGGCTTTGGGTAGCGAGGCGCGCACCAGGTCGTAGGAATGGTCGATCAGCTCCTGCAGCATGCGCACCGAGATGCCGGTGCCCACCAGCACCGTGTTCCAGTGCTTCTTGTTCATGTGGTAGCCGGGCCGCACAAAATCGTGCTCGTCGCGCAGCTGCACGGCGCGCTCCGGGTCGCACTTCAGGTTTACGCTTTCGTAGCTGCCGATGCTGGCGAGGGCATAAATCTTGCCGCCTACTTTAAACACCAGCGTGTCCTCGTCGAAGGGGGTTGCTTCGGTGGTGCCGGGCTTGCTGAGGCAGTACTCGCGGAGTTCTTCGATGTTCATACCAAAGGGAAAGGCCTGGCACAAGGTAACGGCCGCCGCGCACATTCCCACTGCTCGGGCTTGCTGGGGTAGCACCGCTCAGCAACAAAACAAGCCCGCCGGGAGTACCAGCGGGCTTGCCGTATGGGCCATCGGGCCAAGGCGCGTTAGCGCAGAATCACGAACTTGAAGAGCATGAAAATCAGACCTGCCAGAAACATCAGCATCGATATTTTATTGATGGTGTGCATCGTGCGCAGGTTGAAGTTGGTGTGGCGGTTTGGGTCTTTCTTGCGGAAGAAGTAGCCGAACACGGGGCCAAAATCAAACAAACCTTTCGTACGCATATCGTTGGGGTTGCGGCTTCGGCAAAGAAGCGGATTGAAAAGTAAACTTACCACGAAATGACGCGCTGTGGGCGCCATACCTAACCGGCTACCAGCAATTGGCGCTCCGTCGCCCACCGCCCTCCGGCTATGCAATCGGCAACGCGGGGCCTGGCTCCTTTCCCGGGGGTGCGCCCGGAGGGTGGCAAACCACGTGCTGCTGATTATGTAAGAAACAGTGTATAGCGGGGCATAGTTGCCGCTTTTTCAACATATTTTCGGTACCGGCTGGGCCCAAACCGGTGCTTTGTGGCCCACGTGTGCAACTCCGCAGCTCGGCCGTACGTCGTTGCGCACCGGCCCATCAGCCGCCCTATGCCCTCATGAAACACCTGCTCCTCTCCTGCTGCCTGGCTGGCCTGGCCCCGGTGGCCGCAGCCCAATCGGCCACCGACACCAAAGCGGTTAAGCAAACCATCGACACCTTTTTCGAGGGCATGCGCAAAGGCGACAGCGCCATGGTTCGCAGCACCCTCGCGCCTACGGTGGTAATGCAAACCATCAGCACGCGCGGCGACAGCCCGCAGGTGCGCACCGAAAACCCCGCCGAGTTTCTGAAGGCCGTAGGCACCCCACACCCCGAAGTATGGGATGAGCGCATCAGCTACGAGCGCGTGCTGATCGACGCGGGTCTGGCCAGCGTCTGGACACCCTACCAGTTTTACGCGGGCAACAAGTTCAGCCACTGCGGCTACAACTCGTTTCAGCTGGTGCGCATGGCGCAGGGCTGGAAAATTGCCTACGTCATCGACACCCGCCGCAAGGATAAGTGCAAGCCCTAGCGCCACTCCCCTAGGTTGAATGTGTTTGTAGAGCGAAGGGCAGCGTAGAACCCCGGCGTTTGCACTGCATTTCTCGTTGCCCGCAGAATCATGCAGGCGCTTTCACAAACCAACGCTGTCAGCTCCGTTCTCCGCTAAAAAGCCGGGATGCGCCCGAGCGGTGTTTCGTCGGGTTTCCAGCAATCGAGCTCGTACAGCTCGCCGTGCTGATCGAGGTACAGCGCCGCCAACACGGGCACCCCGTCTTCGTCGAGGAACTGCGTGCTGGCAATTCGCTCGCCTAGGTGTCGGTTGGGCACGTGGCTGCTAAAACGTAGGCTGCCGATGCCGTTGGCACTCAGCTCGGTTACCTCGGCGGTGTGCAGGTAGCCCAACAGGCGCCCCGCTTGCGGGGCGCTGCGGATCAAGTAAACGAGCAAGCCCAGCTCCGGCAGGTTCAGCGGACGACCAATCATGCAGGTGGCGCTAACAAGCAGATGTGTACCAGCCTGGTACGCAACTACCGCTCAATGAGGCCAAGCCTCAGAGATGCCCTAGGTGCTTACAGCGCCCGAATAGCCGCGGCACTGAGCTGCCCCAGATGCGACACCACCTGGTCGGCGTGGTGCAGGTCCTGGCCTTCGGAATGCTCGCTGCGGTAGCCGATGCAGTACATACCGGCCGCTTTGGCCGCCGTTACGCCGTTGTGCGAGTCTTCGATAACCAGGCAGTGCTGCGGCGCTACACCGGCCAGCTCGGCGGCGCGTAGGAAAATGGCCGGGTCGGGTTTGGAGCGCGGAAAGTCCTCGCCGCTCACCAGGTTATCAAAATGCGGGTACAGCCCGAAGCGCCGGAACACGCGGTTGATGGTTTCCTTGCTCGCCGACGAGGCCAGCTGCAGCGGCACGCCCGCCTCGCGTAAGTCCGCTATCAGCTCGCGCGCCCCGGGCAGCAAATCCAGTTCCGCTGCTTCGTCGAACGATACCGCAAACAGCTCGCGCTTGCGCTTCATCAACTCCTCAACGTCGCCGGCCAGGCCGAACTCCTGCTTAAGATGCTGGTACACGTTGCGGGTAGAAGCACCTAGGAATGTGGCGTATTCCTCGGCCGTCATCGGAATGCCCAGCTCGGCAAAGTGGCGGAAAAAGGCATCGTGGTGCAGCGGCTCGGTATCAACGAGTACGCCGTCCATGTCGAAGATGACGGTTTGAATCATGCGGCGAAGTTACCTATCTCTACTCTTCAGCCTATTCCCGAGCATCAGCGTTCGTGTACTCGGCAGCTTCGTAAGCGTCTTGAGGATAATCTTCGTCTGAAATCGCATTCCAAAAGAACTGCCCAAGCGAGCAGTTCATCTTGACCAGGTACTCTCTGGGATTTACGTCTTGGTCTTCCCAAAATTCCTCATGCTTGAGCAGTCCTACTTGGTAATCAGCCAAGTCAAGCACAACAACATCGCCGTTTAGGGCACTACCAACCACGAGCAAATTTGCCTTCGCGGCTCGCTGGAACTCTTCTTCCCATTCTATTTGCTTTTTGAAGCAATTTGTTTGGTCGTAACTGTACGAACCAATCGAAACAGCTTCGTTAAAAGAAAAAGTAGCGAAGAAGTCGATGGCTGTTTGGTCCATTCCCATGGCGGCAAGCACGGCTGCATTTTCGGGCCGAAAGCTTTCTTGATGCTTCTTTAAGTCGACACCTGCTGCCAGCAGCGCCTGAGACATCTTCTTAACATCCATCATGTGATGTGCGCAGTTACGCTCCTACCTGCTCCTCCAGCTTCACGGGCTCAACCCACCGCCCGTCCTCCCGAATCAGGTTAATCAACTCATCAACGGCAGCTTCTTCGGGCACCGATTTCTTGATGACCTCTTGCCCGCGGTACAGGGCAATTTTGCCGCGGCCCACGCCTACGTAGCCGTAGTCGGCATCGGCCATTTCGCCGGGGCCATTCACGATGCAGCCCATGATGCCGATTTTCACGCCCTTGAGGTGGTCGGTGCGGCGGCGAATCATGGCGGTGGTTTCGGGCAGGTCGAACAGCGTACGGCCGCAGCTCGGGCAGCTGATGTACTCCGTTTTGCTCATGCGCGTGCGAGCCGCCTGTAGAATACCGAAGCTGAGCTGGTTTAGCGCATCGAGGCGCTGCAGCCAGGTAGCTTGGTCGGCATCGGGCAGCTTTTCGGTGCTGAGCACCACGCAGTCGCCGAGGCCATCGAGCAGCAGGCCACCCACATCGGTAGCGGCGTAGAGCTGCGTTTGCTCGGGCGCCTGCTCGGGGTACTGGCGGTTGATGATGACCGGGTTGGTGATGCCGTGGTTCATCAGCCGGAAGAAAGCCCGGCGGATTTCGGGCATGGCGTGGGCGTTGTCTGTGTAAAGAATAACAACGGCCGTGCGGTCGTGGCGCAGTTGCTCGAGTGCTGCCGTGGTGAGCGACTCCAGGTTATGGAACACGAAGTTGGCCTCGGGGTGCTTGGCGGCGGCCACGGCGTACTCGCTTTGGGTGAGCACCGGGTAGTGGTCTTCGCGTTTGCCGCCGTCAATCCAGGCCGAGTAATCAACCAGCTCCTTCAGGCCGTTGGGCAGCATGAAAGGCACCGGGCGCTGGCCGGTGTAGATGAAGTCGGCCCCTAGGTCGTTCATCTGAAACTTATCGAGGAAGGCCGAGTACAGGTGCCCCACGCACCGCAGATCGGCGTACTCCAGCTGCGGTAGGCGCGATATATCGGCCAGCACGCGCGGCACGTTCTGCCCGCCTAGGTTCAGCACCTCGTGCGAGTGGCGGCGGTGGTACTGGAACGGGTCGATGGGAATGGCTAAGGATGAAGGAGGAATGACGAAGGATGGGTCGGTAGCCCCCTCTTCCTTCTTCGTTAATCCTTCTTCATTCCCCAACGGGGCAATTGGTTTGGCCTCGGCGGCGCGGTTGGTGTAGCGGTCGATGAGCATGCGGGCCACGGGCGCTTCGGCTTCGGGCGGCTCCGTGAGCGACACGCGCACGGTGTCACCCAGGCCGTCTTCGAGCAGGGTGCCAATGCCCACGGCCGACTTGATGCGGCCGTCTTCGGCTTCGCCGGCTTCGGTTACGCCCAGGTGCAGCGGGTACGGCTGAAGGCCTTCGGCGGCAAGCTTTTGCACCAGCAGGCGGTAGGCCTGCACCATCACTTGCGTGTTGGAGGCCTTCATCGAGAGCACCACGTTGTAGTAGTTCTCGTCTTCGCAGATGCGCAAAAACTCCAGCGCCGACTCTACCATGCCCAGCGGCGTATCGCCGTAGCGCGACAGAATGCGGTCCGACAACGACCCGTGGTTCGTGCCGATGCGCATGGCCGTGCCGTACTCCTTGCAGATTTGCACCAGCGGCCGAAACCGCTCCCGAATACGCTCAATCTCGCCCTGATACTCGGCGTCGGTGTACTCGATGGTCTGGAATTTCTTTTTGTCGACGTAGTTGCCGGGGTTCACGCGCACTTTCTCCACGATGCGCGCAGCCAGTTCGGCGGCGTTGGGCGTGAAGTGTATGTCGGCAATGAGCGGCACCGTGCAGCCGCGCTTGCGCAGTTCCTTCCTGATTTCGAGCAGGTTCTGGGCTTCCTTCATGCTCGGCGCCGTGATGCGCACGTACTCGCAGCCGGCCGCCACCATGCGCAGCGTCTCCTCCACCGAGCCCATGGTATCCATGGTATCGACGGTGGTCATGCTCTGCACCCGAATGGGATAATGGCCACCTAGGGGCAGGTCGCCGATGTTCACCACGCGCGCTTCGCGACGCTTGTATTCGGTAAGGCTGGGGCAGTAAATCTTGGAAGCGGAAGTGCTCATGCAGCTGATAACGTAGTCGGAAGCAAAAACCGCTTTTCGGGCGGCAAAGTTGCTGAAGGGCAAAGGTACAAAGTAGGTAGCAGCGCGCAGTAGCGCGGTGTAGCGCGGACTTTGTAGTCCGCGTCCACGGATAGTAATTTCTGACCTAGGGCGGCAGCGCAGTGTAGCGCGGGCTTTAGCCCGCGTGTGCCAGAACGATTTTATCTGCGCGGTTCTGCCCTAACGCCAGCCGTTCACGCCAACGCGGGCCAAAGCCCGCGCTACACGCGCTGTTCCGGCAAGTGGCGCAACAGCTCCGCCAACGACTCGGCTTTGGGCCCGGCGTAAATGGGCTGATGAAACGCATCGAGCTTTTGCAGCAGGTACAGCAGCTGCACGCGCTCGGCGCGCGTCAGGTTGCCGGCAATCAGCTGCGAGGCTTGGTTCATCGGGCCGAACACCTGGCGCAGTACCTCGCCGCCGGCCTGGGTGAGCGTCAGCAACTTGCTGCGGCGGTCGGTAGCGTGGGGCTGCTCGGCCACCAGCCCACGGGCCAGCAGGCGTTTGATTACCTCCGTGCCGGTGGCTTTTTCGTGAATGTTCTTGGTAATCAGCTCCGATTTAGACAGCGGCTGATGCCCCATTACGGTGGCTAGGTAGGCAAAGTCGTCGGGCGTGAGCAAGGGCGTGCCGGCCAGGCCCAGCCGGATATACGAGCGGGCGTAGCGGTTCAGGAAGATGATGAGCTTGCCGATTTCGGCTTCGGCGGGCATAGAGGCCACGTCGGGCGGCGCGGCGGGCCCGCGCGGCTCGGGCGGGGCAGCCACGCTCCCGTACAGCCAGGCCGCAAAACCCGGCAAGTCGGCGGGGCGGCCCATGGCAGCGTTTTGCTGCTCAAACTCTTCCGCTTTGTCGAGTAGTTGCCGCAGAAAGGAATAATCCATGCGCTAAAAAAGCATCCGGCATGGCTGCCAGTAAATTTTTATTAGTTCCAAAACATATCAAAACACCAATTGTTCGTCCGATACCACACAATATTACTTGCATGCGACTTCGTTACTCTCTGGCTTTTTGGCTGCTGCTACTGCCCCTTTTCAGTTGGGCGCAGAGCACCGGCGTACTCAGCGGCACCGTGCGCGACCGAACAACGCAACAGCTGCTGCCGGGCGTAAGTGTTTCGCTTGAAGGCAGCAGCCTGGGTACCGCTACCGACGAGCAGGGCCGCTTTCGGCTCACCAACATCCCAACGGGTAGCTACAACGTGCGGGCCACTTTTGTGGGCTACGAGCCGCTGGTGCGCGCCAACGTGGTAATTACCTCCGGCAACGCCAACATTGTGGCGCTGGAGCTGGTACCGGCCGCGCAACAGCTTGGCGAAGTGCAGATAACGGCCAACCGCGCCATCCGGGCGGCCACGCCCGAAACCCCGCTCTCGGTGCAGCGCCTGAACGTAGAGGAAATCAAGAGCAACCCCGGCGGCAACTTCGATATTTCGCGGGTGGTGCAGGTGCTGCCCGGCGTGGGCGGCGGCGGCACCGGCGGCACGGCGGGCTTCCGCAACGATATTATTATTCGGGGCGGCGCGCCTAACGAAAACGTGTACTACCTCGATGGCATTGAAGTGCCCGTTATCAACCACTTCCAAACGCAGGGCTCGGCCGGTGGGCCTACGGGCTTGCTCAACGTGTCGTTTATCGAGGACGTGACGCTGAGCACCTCGGCCTTTGAGGCGCGCTACGACAACGCGCTTTCCTCGGTGCTGCAGTTTCGGCAGCGCGACGGCAACCCCGACCGCGTGCAGGGCAACGTGCGCCTGAGCGGCACCGAGGTGGCCGGCACGCTCGAAGGCCCGCTGGCCCCAAACACCACTTTCCTGGCCTCGGTGCGCCGCTCCTACCTGCAGCTGCTGTTTAAGGCCATCGACCTGCCCATCCGGCCCAACTACTGGGATGCGCAGTTCAAAGTCACCACCAAACTCTCGCCGCGCACCACCATCACCGCACTGGGCCTAGGTGCCATCGACCACTTCGAGCTGGCCGTACCGCGCGAGACTTCGCTGGAGAAAGAATACGTGCTGCGCAACACGCCCTCCATCGATCAGTGGAACTACACCGTGGGCGCGTCGCTGCGCCAGCTCATCGAGCGCGGCTACGTGAACGTGGCGCTTAGCCGCACCCAGCTCGATAACCAGGTCGACCGCTTTGAGGGCGGCTCGGAATTTCGCGGCGACGAAAGCCGGCGGGTGCTGCTCACGCGCTCCGGCGAGTCGGAAAACAAGCTGCGCCTCGATGTAAACCGCTCCGTGGGCAAGTGGCAATACGCCTACGGAGCCGTAGGTCAGTGGATTACGTTCGATTCGCGCTACTTCAACCGCCTGCGCCGCGAGGTGCTCAACCCCGATGGCACCGTGCAGCAGCCCGGCGTGGAGGTGCGCTTCCGGTCCGACATCAGCTTTGCGCGGTTCGGCGCTTTTGCCCAGCTAACGCGCCCCTTCCTGCCCAACGACCGGCTGACCCTGTCGGCCGGCATCCGGGCCGATGGCAACTCGTTTACCGACGAGGGCACCAACCTGCTGCGCACGCTTTCGCCGCGCGTTTCGGCCTCGTATGCCCTGGCCCCGCGCTGGAACCTGAACGCCTCGGTGGGCCGCTACTACAAAATCCTGCCCTCTACCCTGCTTGGCTTCCGCGACAGCCGCGGCCAGCTCGTCAACCAGAACACGCGCTACATCGGCAGCACGCATTACGTGGCGGGGCTCGAGTTTTTGCCCGCCACCAACACCCGGTTTACGCTTGAAGGCTTCGTGAAGCGCTACGACCACTACCCCGTATCGGTGCGCAACGGCATTTCGCTGGCCAACCTAGGCGGCGATTTTGTGGCCCTGGGCAACGAGGCCGTAACCAGCACCGGCCGCGGGCGCACCTTTGGCGGCGAGTTTTTCTTTCAGCAGAAACTCACCAAAAACCTGTTCGCGGTGGCCTCCTACACCCTGTTCCGCAGCGAGTTCAGCGGCGCCAACGGGCAGTACCGGCCCTCGGCCTGGGATACCCGCCACCTGGCTTCGGCCCTGCTAGGCCGTAAGTTCGGGCGCAACTGGGAGCTGGGCCTGAAGTACCGCTTTGCCGGCGGCGCCCCGTTCACGCCCTTCGACCTAGGAGCTTCGCAGCAGAACTACCTGACCCTTGGCGAGGGCGTGCTCGATTTTACCCGCCTGAACACCGAGCGCCTCAAGAACTTCCATCAGTTCGATTTCCGCCTCGATAAAAAGTACAATTTGCGCCGCGTCACCATCGATTTGTTTCTCGATTTGCAAAACGCCTTCTTGGTCAAAAACCCCTCGTTGCCGCTGTACACCTTCCAGCGTACCCCCGATAACAGCGGTTTCCTGACCACCGATGGCCAGCCCATTCGGCCCAACGGCAGCAACGCCGTACCCGTGCTGCTCACCGAAGACGATGCCACCGTGCTGCCCACCATCGGCTTTATCGTGGAGTTCTAGCCCAAGCAATCAGCCCCATCCGTCATCCTGACAAAGGAAGGACCTGATCACGGCTCCAAAACTATGGCTCCATTTGTCATCCTGACGCAGGAAGGACCTTATCACGCTTACACTACCTAGGAAAAGGCCGTAATGTCGAGCTTGCCGAGACATCTCGCGTGCTAAACTGGGATAGCAACCACTAATTGGACTGCGCTTGGCCTGACACGACCTAGGGAAAATCTTGCTTTGGTGATAAGGTCCTTCGCTTGGGCTCAGGATGACAACGATTGAATTATGAGACGCGCAGCACCAGCTTGCCGATATGCGCGCTGCTCTCCAACAGCCGATGCGCTTCGGCAGCCTCGGCCAACGCAAACTCGCGGTAGATAACCGGCCGAAACTGCTTGCCGGCCAGCAGCGGCCACACGTGCTGCTCCACGGCGGCTGCCAGCGCGGCCTTGAACTCCGCCGACCTAGGGCGCAAAGTGCTCCCCGTGATGGTCAGCCGCCTGCGCATCACCTCCAGGGCGTTGAACTCGGCCCGGGCGCCGCGCATGGCATTGATAAACACCAGCCGGCCGTCGTCTTTCAGCAGGTTAAGGTTTTTGGGCGTGTAGTCGCCGCCCACCATGTCCAGCACCACGTCGGCGCCGCCCAGTTGCCGCAGCTCGCCCTCAAAATCCTCGCGCTTGTAGTTGAAACAGCGCGCCGCACCCAGGGCTTCGCAGGCCCGGCACTTTTCTTCGGAGCCGGCCGTGGCGTACACCGTAGCGCCCAGCAGCCTGCCCAGCTGAATAGCCGTAATGCCGATACCGCTGCTGCCGCCGTGCACCAGCAGGGTTTCGCCGGGGCGCAGTTGCCCGCGCTCAAACACGTTGTGCCACACCGTAAAGACGGTTTCGGGCAGGGTGGCGGCTTCGGCCATGCTCCAGCCGGCGGGCAGCGGCAGGCAGTGGCGGGCATCTACCACGGCATATTCGGCATAGCCGCCTTCGGCCAGCAAGGCGCACACGGCGGCGCCTGGCTGCCAGCGCGTTACTGCGGCGCCCACCTGCTCCACCGTACCCGCTATTTCGAGGCCCGGCACCAGCCCGCTTACCTCGCCCGCGCCGCCGTACTTGCCTTGGCGCAACAGCAAATCGGGCCGGTTTACGCCGGCTGCCTGCACTTTCACCAGCACTTGATGGGCAGCGGGTTGGGGCACGGGGCGGGGCTGAAGTTGCAGTACTTCGGAGCCGCCGGGCTGGGTTATTACAATAGCATTCATGCGCTGAAAGGTTATTGGGCCCTAGGTGTTTGGCCGCCCAAGTTGCGAAGGCAGCCCGGACGCCGGCCACCTTTTGGGCGCTTTTACGTTTCTTACCCCTGATGAAGACGCCCGCAATTGTTCCCTCGCTCCTGAACTCGGCCCGGGCCATTGGCTTGCGCGCCTGGCAAACCGGCCCGTTGTTTCGCAAGGCATTTACGGCGGCCGTGGAGTCGGTGCAGGAGGTGCTGCGCGCCGAGGTGCAGAAAGGCAACGCCAAAGTAGTAGCCGATTTTTTGGTCGACAAAGCGGCTCCGGCCGTCAAAACGCTGCTGCTCGAACGCATGACGGTGCGCATGCTGGCGCGCTTGGGATTGCGCGGTGCCTTGGCATCCAACGTGGTCGGCTGGATATTGCCCTTCGTGCTCGAAAAAGTAGTGCAACTGGTTATGAAGACCGAAGCAGCCGCCCGGCTGCAGCAACACCCCTCCGTTACCAACGTGCGGCGCACCCTCGATGAGATAAAGAACCGGTTGCGCCGGGCAATAGCCCCCGATTATGGCTCGGGTGCCGAAGAAGTAGACCGGTACCTGGCCGAACTACCGGCCGTAAGCGTTTCGCAGCCGCAACCAGCGCCTAAGCCCTGAGCCTAAGGCGCTTTACCCTTGCTCCCCAGGCCAACCCCGGCCCCATTCACCTAGGGAGCCGCGTGCAAATTTTTATGCAATCGTTTGCAGGCCTCAGCAAAATGCCGTAATCTTGGAGCACTAAAATGAAAAAACCCGTCGGCTCTCCGTGATACACGGGGCCAACGGGCTTAGTGAGCGGGCCGGTCGAACTGCATTCCCACCCGAATTCGAACCGGCCTCGCTTGCAAGCTGCTAATTTAATGCAAGAATAGCAGTTCGCGATACTTTACTAGCGGCCAATCTTCATCGGCCACCAATAATTCTAGTTTATCGACCTGTCGGCGGATCACGTCGAACAGCGGACGCACCTCCTCGCTGTACATCAGCGCCCGCTCGCGGGTGTCCTCTTTCTTGTTGGCCACCTTGCGGCGCTCCACCATGTCGCCCACCGTGTTTTTGATGGTAGCTACGCGGCGCGAAATCTCCTTAATCGAGTCAACGGTTACCTGCGTGTACTCGTCGTCGAGGCCCAGCTCGCGCAAGCCCTTCACGTTTTGCACCAGCTTGTTCTGGTAAGCCACGGCCGTCGGAATGATGTGGTTGATGGCCAGATCACCCATTACGCGGCTTTCAATCTGCACGCGCTTGATGTAGTCCTCGAGCAGGATTTCGTGGCGGGCGTGCAGCTCCACGTGCGAGTAGATACCGAGGCGGCCGAACAGCTGGGCCGATTGCTCCGTCACGAACGCATCGAGAGCGGGCGGCGTGGTAGGCACGTTCGAGAGGCCGCGGCTGGCCGCTTCTTCCTTCCACTCATCGGAGTAGCCGTTGCCCTCAAAGCGAATGGCTTTCGAGTCGATAACGTACTGGCGCAGCACGTCGATGATGGCCATTTCTTTTTTGCGGCCGCCGTCGATCAGCGCGTCTACCTCCTTGCGGAAGGTTTCCAGCTGATCGGCCACGATGGCGTTCAGCACCGTCATCGACGAGGAGCTGTTGGCCGACGAACCCACGGCCCGGAACTCGAACTTGTTGCCGGTGAAGGCAAACGGCGAGGTACGGTTGCGGTCGGTGTTGTCGAGCAGAATGGGCGGAATCTTGTCGATGCCCAGCTTCAGGTACAGGTTGTCGCCTTTGTCGAGCGGCAATTTGGCGTTGCGCTCCAGTTCGTCGAGCACTTGCGACAGCTGCGAACCCACGAACACCGACATAATTGCGGGCGGGGCTTCGTTGGCACCCAGGCGGTGGTCGTTCGAGGCCGAGGCAATGGAGGCGCGCAGCAAATCGGCGTGCTGGTGCACGGCCTTCATCGTGTTGATGAAGAACGCCAGAAACTGCAGGTTCTCCTTGGGCTTGCGGCCCGGCGAAAGCAGGTTTACGCCGGTATCGGTGCTAAGCGCCCAGTTGTTGTGCTTGCCCGAGCCGTTTACGCCGGCAAACGGCTTCTCGTGCAGCAGCACTTTAAAGTCGTGCTTATCGGCCACGCGGTCCATGATGTCCATCAGGAGCTGGTTGTGGTCGATGGCCAGGTTGGCATCCTCGAACGTGGGGGCGCACTCGAACTGGTGCGGCGCTACCTCGTTGTGGCGGGTGCGCAGCGGAATGCCCAGCTTGGTGGCTTCCTCTTCGAACTCGAGCATGAAGGCGTGCACGCGCGGCGGAATCGAGCCGAAGTAATGGTCTTCGAGCTGCTGGCCTTTGGCCGGGGCGTGGCCGAACAGGGTGCGGCCGGTCATTACCAGGTCGGGGCGCGCCGAGTACAGAGCTTTATCAACCAGGAAGTATTCCTGCTCGATGCCCAGCGTAGTGGTTACGCGCTGCACGTCTTTGTCAAAGTACTGGCAAATGGGCAGCGCCGCACGCTCCAGGGCTACCAGCGACTTCAGCAGCGGGGCTTTGTAATCGAGGGCCTCGCCGGTGTACGCCACAAAAATCGTGGGGATGCACAGCGTTTTGGCCCCGGCGGTTTCAATGATAAACGCGGGCGAAGTGGGGTCCCAGGCGGTGTAGCCGCGGGCCTCAAAGGTATTGCGGATACCGCCCGAGGGGAACGACGAGGCATCGGGCTCCTGTTGCACCAGGGCCGAGCCTTTGAAGTTCTCGATGGGGCGACCGTCAGAATTCAGATCGAAAAACGAGTCGTGCTTTTCGGCGGTGGCGCCCGTCAGTGGCTGAAACCAGTGCGTGTAGTGCGTGGCACCCTTGCTCATGGCCCAGGTTTTCATGGCCCCGGCTACGGCATCGGCCACCGAGCGCTCCACCGGAGTACCCTGCTTAATGGCCGACTGCAGTTTCTTGAAATAATCGCCCGACATGGTAGCCCGCATGGCCTCGAGGCCGAATACGTTGCGACCAAACACTTCCGAGCGACGCTCAGACGACGTGACCGGCATGGGTTTGCGCTGGTCGACCAGGTTCAGGGCTCTAAAGCGAAGCGTTGCCACAGATAAAAGGTTTGTAGAGGTAAGCAGGTTTGCTTTTGATACCCCAAAGGTATAAACGGCTGTGGTTTCTGCAAAACACCCCTTTAAATTTAAGGGGGTCCATTTAATAAAACGCCTAGATTTAAGCCTGGCCCCTAATTTTTAACAGGCGTTGGCTTATAAGAAACCGCATATACCTTTTGCTCGCCATTCAAGTGCGGCATTTATAGCTTTGGCATCTGACTAACTTTGCGGCTTCGTGTCCGCCCGTGAGAAACCGCTTCTATTTCCAGCCGAAGTACTTTTTGTATTGGCTGCTTGTGTTTGCCCTAGGTCGGGCCGCATTCCTGCTTTACCATTTGCCGCGCACCCAACAGCTAGATGCCGGCAGCATTGCCCGCACCTTTATATACGGTGTGCGGCTTGATGGCTCGGCGGCGGCCTATTTGTGTATTGCACCATTTATGCTGCTGGCGGTAGCGGGCTGGTTTCCGCAGTTGCGCGTGGGTCGCATCATCGGCATCTACACCGGCATCGTCGGTGCGGTAGTGGCCCTGCTCACCGTTGCCGATCTGGAGCTGTACCGCGCCTGGGGTTTCCGGCTCGACAACACGCCGCTGCAGTACCTGAACTCGCCCGGCGAAATGGCGGCTTCGGCGGGCTCCTCGCCCTTGCTGCTGCTCACCCTCATTTTGGGAGGGCTGCTGCTGGTTGGTTATTTGCTGTACCGCCCCCTGCTTGCCTCGCTCCCGCCGCAGCCGGCTTGGTTTAGCAGGGTACGCGCGGTGGCAGTAGGCCTGCTGTACGCCGTATTACTAATCGTGCCGCTGCGGGGCGGGGTGCAGCAGATTCCGGTAAACCAGAGCGACGTGTATTTTTCCACCTCGCGCCCCTTTGCCAACCACGCGGCCATCAACGTGCCCTGGAACGTGGTGCAGTCGTTGCCCCTGGGCGAGCTGCAGCAAAACCCCTACCAGTACCTCCCCGATACCACGGCCCGCCGCCTGGTGGCGCAGCTGTACCTGCCGGCCCCGGCTGGCGCCCCGGCACCTAGGGTACTGCGCACGCCGCGGCCCAATGTGCTGTTCGTCATCCTGGAAAGCTTTACGGGCAAACTGGTAGGCCACCTGGGCGGCGAGCGGGGCGTTACGCCCACGCTCGATAGTCTGGCGCGTACGGGGTTATCGTTCCGGAATATTTACGCCAGTGGCGACCGGAGCCAAAAGGGCATCGTGGCCCTGCTCAGCGGCTACCCCAACCAGCCCACCACCAGCATCATCAAGTTTCCGCGCAAAACCGAGAACCTGCCCAACCTGGCCCGCTCGCTTGGGGCCGTTGGCTACGAGTCGTCGTTTTACTACGGCGGCGAGCTGGCTTTTGCCAACATGAAATCGTACCTGCTGGCCGGCGGCTACCAGCGGTTAGTGGAGCGGCAGGATTTCCGGCGCCGCGACCAAAACTCCAAATGGGGCGCCCACGACCACGTGCTGTTTAACCGGGTGCTACGCGATTTGCGCCAGCAACCGGCGCCGTTTTTCGCCACCGTTTTCACCCTGAGCAGCCACGAGCCCTTTGAGGTGCCCATGCGGCCGCGCTTCCGGGGTACCTCCGAGACGCAGCTGTTCCGCAACTCCGTAGCCTACACCGACCACGCCCTAGGTCAGTTTTTGCGGGCCGCCCGCCAGCAGCCCTGGTGGGGCAATACCGTGGTGGTAATTGCCGCCGACCACGGCCACCACCTGCCCGGCAACTCCGGCGGCCACGAGCCCGCGAAATTTCATATCCCGCTGTTACTCACGGGTGGCGCGCTGCGCCCCGAGTTTATGGGCCGCAGCGTGGCTACTTTCGGCAGCCAAACCGACGTGGCCACTACCCTGCTCGCCCAGTTGGGCCTACCCAGCCAGGAGTACGCCTGGGGCCGCAACCTGCTGGCGCCCGCCCCGCCAGCTGCGCCTGGAGGCTTCGCGTTCTACTGCTTCACCGATGGTTTCGGCCTGATACGCCCCCAAGGCGTAGTGACCATGGACAACGACGCCCGCCGCATCATAGAGCGCGACAGCGCCACCAGCCCGCTGCAGCTGCGGCAAGGCCAGGCCTATCAGCAACAATCCTTCGCCGACTTTTTGCGCCGCTGAACCCCGCCGGGCCCGGCGCCGCGTATACCTCGTCCGATGCTCCCAACTTCTGCCTCCTCCGCCCAACTGCTGTTCGTGTACAACGCCGATTCGGGCTGGGCCAATGCCTTGCTGGATGCGGTGCACAAAGCCGTTTCGCCCGCTACCTACCCTTGCTCGCTGTGCGGCATCACGTACGGGGCCGTAAGCATGCACCCCGCCTGGAAGCAGTTTTTGCGCAGCCTGCCCGTACCCGCCAAATTCGTGTACCGCAATCAGCTGCCGCAGCACTACCCGCAACTGGCGCCCTACCGCCTGCCGGCCGTGTTCGTCGAAACCGAAAACCGGCAGATTGAACTGCTGGTATCGGCTGAAGAGCTAGGCCGCGCGGATTTGGCCGGACTGATGCACCTGCTCCGGGAGCGGCTATCGACCATGCTTCAGCGGTAAAGCCTGCCCCGGGCGCCTGCTCCGAACGTTTTTAACCTTAGTGGATACCCCAACATGGCGCTGACGCCCGAGCCGCGTACATGCAAGGTAGTGGCGCCGCGCTGCGAGTTATACTGATACTCCACGGGCACGAGCAGCATGTCGGTCAGGCCTTGGGTCACGAACACGCTCAGGTTCAGCCGCTCCTTCCCCAGGCGGTAGAAGCGGGCCGTGACGCCAGCCGTAACAAAGCCGCCCCACTTGCGCTGCACGAGCCGCTGCTCCCGGAACTCAATGGTGTCGTAGAACAGTCCGCCGCCGCTGAGCAGGCCGCAATCCAGGCAGCTGTTGCCGATGCGGTTGGCCCCGCCGCCCACCACCGCGTCGAGGCGGAAGCTGGCCAGGTAGGTGTGGCGCACCGTGTCGATTTCCTTGATGTTGTAACGCCCGACGGTTTTGCTCAGCAGCAGCGGCAGTTGATGCATGTACAGCCCCGAGCCTCTGCCGCGCCACTCGCCTTCATAGGGGTTGGCGGTGTACTGCTCGGGCATTTTAATGCTATAGGCCCAGCCCAGCGTGCTGCCGCTGTAGCCCGCCGCCACGCCCCACTCCTCGCGCAGCTGCAGCCGCAGCATTACTACGCCTTGTTCGGCAAACGAGAGCGTGCTGTACGCTTTAAAGGGCAATGTGCCCTTGCCGAAGTAGGCGCCTTCGGCAAAGTTGTGGTTGGCCCCGAGCTTCAAATCGAGGTACAGCTTGGCTTGGCCGTAGCCAGAAATGCGCGTTCCGATAAGCAATAAAGCCAGACAACAGATGCTTCTAAACATTATGCGGGTTTGATTTTAACCTCCTGGCAACGGGCCCATGCGTGCACGTTGATTAAAGCTCCTAGCAATTGGTGGCGCGGTGGATTAACATCCGCTACTGATAATTTGCTTTCACTAATATTTGGATAACGCTGCCGGCCTGCAGCTATTGTTGCACGGCGCTTCGCAGCAACACAATCTGTCCTAAATCCTTATGCCCGGCCTAGGTCGCGCAACTCTCGTTTTGCTTCGGACCCTGCCCGGAACCACTACCCCGCCCGGTGTTGTATCTTTGCCGATCCTATGAACACGCGCACCGTTGCCTTTTACACGCTGGGCTGCAAGCTCAACTTTTCCGAAACCTCGGCTTTGGGCCGGCAATTCGAAGAGCGGGGCTTTGAAAAAGTGGCTTTCGAGCAAGGCGCTGATATCTACGTTATCAATACCTGCTCCGTAACCGACCACGCCGACCGCAAATGCCGGAAAGTAGTGCAGCAGGCGCTTAAGCACAACCCCGAGGCCTACGTTACCATTGTGGGCTGCTACGCCCAGCTGAAGCCGCAGGAAATTGCCGGAATCCCCGGCGTGCACGCCGTACTGGGCGCGGCCGAGAAGTTTCGGTTGGCCGAAATCCTGGCCGAAACGGCCTACCGCAAGCCCGAGGCCGGCCAGCCCGGCCAGGTGTTTGCCTCGCCCATTTCCGAAGCCGTGGAGTTTCACGACGCCCACTCCTTCGGCGACCGGACGCGCACCTTTATGAAAGTGCAGGACGGCTGCGACTACTCCTGCTCATTCTGTACCATTCCGCTGGCCCGCGGCAAAAGCCGCTCCGGCTCGGTAGCGAGCGTGGTAGAGCGCGTGCAGAAGCTGGCCGCCACGGGCGTGAAGGAAATTGTGCTGACGGGCGTGAACCTAGGCGACTTCGGCATTCAGGGCGAAGAGCGCCAGCGCCTCGAAACGTTTACTGACCTGGTAAACGCGCTCGACCAGGTGGAAGGCATCCAGCGTTTCCGCATCAGCAGCTGCGAGCCCAACCTGCTCACCGACGACATCCTGCGCACCGTGGCGCAGTCGCGGCGCTTCATGCCGCACTTCCACATTCCGCTGCAGTCGGGCTCCAACAAAATCCTGGGCCTGATGCGCCGCCGCTACCGCCGCGAGCTGTACGCCGAGCGCGTAGCCCTAATCAAAGAGCTAATGCCCCACGCCAGCATCGGCGTGGATGTGATTGTGGGCTTCCCCGGCGAAACCGACGCCGAGTTTCTCGAAACCTACCAGTTCCTCAACGAGCTGCCCGTTTCGTACCTGCACGTGTTTCCGTACTCCGAGCGCGAAAATACCCTGGCGCCCACCCTGCCCGGCCGCGTGCAGGACCGGGTGCGGCACGAGCGCACCACGCAGCTCCGCAGCCTATCCGAGAAGAAAAAGCGCTTCTTCTACGAGCAACACGTGGGCCTCGAAACCGAAGTGTTGTTTGAGGACGACCTAGGGCCCGATGGCCGCATTGAGGGCTACACCCCCAACTACATTCGGGTGGCTGCCAAGTACGACCCGCTGCTGATAGGCGAGTTGAAAAAGCTGCGCCTGACCGAGGTAAACGCTGCCGGCCTGATGGAGGTAGAAGAATCGGAGTTGCCGGTGTTTCATCACTAGCCTTGGCCCAACAAACGCAAAGCGCCCGCCGCCAAACCATGGCAGCGGGCGCTTTGCTTTGGCGCCTAACCGTGCGGCGCTTTTAACGGCTGAGCTGGCGGCTCATCAGCTCAACCATTTGTTGCATCATCTTTTGCTGCTCCTGCAAGTGTTGGTTGCGCATTTCGGCTAGTGCCAATTGGTGCTGCAGCTGCTGGGCATACAAGGCTGCTTCCAACGAAACCACCTGCGCCGGAGCCGGAGCAGCTGCAGCAACGGGAACAGCCGCCGGCATAGCCTCGGCCGGTGCAGCGGCTGGTTCCGGAGATACTCCTACGCTGGTTATAGCTGCTGAAGGAGCGGCAATCGGCGTCTGCTGACCTGAGGCTGCTTGGGTAGCGTTGGCAGGAACGGGCGCGGCCGCAGCTTGCTGGGCCTTTTCATCGGGAGCTAAATCAACTGCTTCAACACGTGCCGAAGCAAGTACGCGTTCGGTTGGCGTTTCGTCATTAAACATTTGGCCAAAACCTTGCATCATCCATTCCTTTGACACATTTGGGTACACCTCAAACACTTTACACAAAAGGTCAAACCCGGGCTTATTGCGTTCTTCTACAATGTGTTGGATAACCGTGGCCGTTTTGTCGAGCGATAATGCAAAGGCGTTTTTCGACATACCCAAGGTTTGAATAAGTTGGCTGAAGCGCTGACCTACTGTCTCTACTTTTGCCATATATGGATTTGGTTATGCAGGTTGATTGAACACAAATATAACCATTTGTTAAACAAGATCAACTTCAATTGTGCGGCGCTTTAACAGCTTTGCTCAGTCCATCAACACGCATCAGATTTTCTTTGCTGCGTCCGGTCAGTCAATTGTGGCTGCTCAGCTTTTCCTTTTCGGTACCGGCTCACTTTTCTCTCGAAGGAAGATGGATAGCGGCGGTACCAACGCACATTGCCAGCTTTACTTGGTGGTTGCGCAACAGCGCCTTGCCCGCATGCTTACCGCGGGTGGCTTCGGGGGGGAAGCGCGCATGCACAAAGAGGCTGGTGCGCGAAGCAGCACCTAGGCCACCTAAGCCACAGTTCGGCCCGAACGCTACACCTCCGGCCCCACCGCCAGCGACCCACCTCACGGTTGGGTAGTGCCGTGCCGGCTTGATATGATCGTAAGTAGTATTGCCACGAGCCGACGACAAACGTTGTCCTGACCATACCTAGGCCCGAGCCAGGTGGAACGGTTTCGCATCGGAAGCTCCCGCGCTACTGAACGCGTGGCTGCGTTTGACCTTTGGAGCGGCGGTGCCTGGCCCCTTTCCTCGTAAGCGCCCGCCTAGGTCGTTATGCACAGCACCAGGCCAGCCGGCTTGCCAAAGGGTATTCACCACGTGAAATTTATTGGCAGGAATGTAACGATGTGGAGCAGCTCAGAAACCTTGCGTCAGTACCCGAGTTTCCTATAGTTTTCAGGAAAGCGCCTGCACCGGCTGCCGGCGAAGCGGTGAACATTGGCTGGCTATGCGGCGCTCCTACTAGGTTGGCAAATGCGATGCAGCGTTTGATGGCCGGAGCACGCACGAGCCAAAGTCAGGTCATGAAATCGTACGTGTTGCGCAGGCTGTTTTAGCCACCACAAGCGAAGTGCAGCGCCAAGCCTTACTCGTAGCGCAGCGACTCGATTGGATCGAGCTTGGAGGCTTTGCTGGCGGGGTAATAGCCGGAGGCCAGCCCCACGGTTACGCAAATCAGCAGGCCCAGCATCATCCACAGCCAGGGCACCAGAAACGCACCTTCGCCCACGAACAACGAAACGGCGTTGCCCATGCTCACGCCGAGCACGATACCTAGGGCCCCGCCCAACACGCAAATCACAATGGCCTCGATGAGGAACTGCTGCCGGATTTGCAGCGACGTAGCACCTAGGGCTTTGCGGATGCCGATTTCGCGGGTGCGCTCCGTTACCGATACCATCATGATGTTCATGAGGGCGATGCTGGCGCCCAGCAAGGTGATGAAGCCCACCAGAAAGCCCCCGATCTTGAGCGAGCCCGACAGCTCATCCAGCTTGCTGGCGAGCGAGTCGCTGCTCTCCATCTCAAAGCTGTCTTCCTGGCCCAGCCGGTCGTGGCGCACGGCGCGCATAATGCCGCGGGCTTGGTCCATGGCAAAGGGCAGGTTTTCGGGCTGCAGCACGGCGGTTTTGATGTCGTACGTCAGGGCCTGCTGGCGCGGCATCTGGTTGCCGGCTTCCAGCGGAACCAGCACAATTCGGTCGGCCCCGCCGCCGCCCATCGAGCTGCCGCTGCGGTCGAGGGTGCCCACCACCAAAAAGCGCCGGCCCAGCATGTAAATGTACTTGCCCAGGGCCGAGGCCGTGGAGTTGCTGCCGAACAGCTTTTCGCGCACTTCGGCGCCTATAACGGCCACGCTAACGCCGTTCTCAAGCTCCTGCTGCGAAAACGCGCGCCCCGAGGCCAGGTTGTAGTTTTGGTTGAGCAGGTAGTTTTCGTCGCCGCCCACCACCTGGGTGTTGGGGTTGGTTTCCTTGCTGCCGGCCTTCACTTTGGCGGCCCCGGCCACAAACGCCGACACGCCCACGCGGCCTTCGTCGCCGAGCTGGGCTTTGTATTGCTGGGCCTGCAGGTAGGTAATGGGCGGATAGGTTTTGCCGCGCACCCCGCCCCTGCGGAAGCGGTTGCTGTAGCCCTTGGCCTGAATATCAAACGAGTTGGCACCCAGGCTCGAAAAAGTCTCGTTCAGCGAGTACTTCATGGCGTCGATGGCCGTTAGAATACCCACCAGCGACATGATGCCAATGCTCACAATCAGAGCCGTTAGTACCGTACGGAGCAGGTTGCTTTGAATCGACCGGAACGCCTCGCGGATATTTTCAAGTAAATGCATGCCCGACGCCTACAATCAAATCTAAGATTTCTTCTACCTGCCCGAACGCGAAATGTGCTGTACTGAGCCCGCCGAAAGGTAGCGGCTTTGCAACAAACCTGTAGGGCCTTTTGCTACATTTGTTTTGGGCCGTTTGCCGCCGGCCTAGGTTCTTTCAGGGGTGGCAAGGCGTTGGCTGGCGGGTAGTTGGGGCCACCTGAACTTGCGGCCCGGATGCACGCCTCAGCGGAACGCCCACCCGCCCGGCACCGTTGTGGTGCAACGCCCGCGTGCCTTTACCCTTCTTTTGCATCGTGAATCCCATGCTTTCAATCCGTCGTTTGCTTGCTTTCGCGCTGCTGCTGCTGGCCTACCTAGGGCCAACGGCCAGCCGCGCCAGCCAAATTCTCATTCCGATGGATGAGGCCCAGCGCGAACACCTCAAAGCATACGGGGCAGCTTACTGGCTGCTAACCAAGGAAATTGAGGTGGATTGGCTGCTGAACTACCGCGGCGGCGCTTTTGCATTTCCGGCCGTGCAGGCTGCCGAGCAGGAGCTGGCCGTGCGCGGCGTAAGCTACCAGGTGGTATCGGATGCGCAGTACAGCGCCATACTCAGCCAGATTGGCGACCCGAACGCCAACATGGACCTGATGAAGCTGGAGAAAGCACCCAAAATTGCGGTGTACACGCCCAAAGGCAAGCAACCCTGGGACGACGCCGTGACGTTGGTGCTGTCCTACGCCGAAATTCCTTACACCGAGGTGTACGACGACGAGGTGCTCGACGGCAAGCTCACCAAATACGACTGGCTGCACCTGCACCACGAGGACTTTACGGGCCAGTACGGCAAGTTTTACGCCACCTACCGCAACCGGCCCTGGTACCAGCAGCAGCAGCGCGATACCGAGGCGGCCGCCAAGCGACACGGCTTTAGCAAAGTGTCGCAGATGAAGGCCTCGGTAGTTACCAAAATGCAGGAATTTGTGGCCGGCGGCGGTTTCTTGTTCGCTATGTGCTCGGCTACTGACACGTACGATATTGCTCTGGCCGGCTTGGGGCTCGATATGGTAGATGTGATGTACGACGGCGACGCTCCCGATCCGCAGGCGCAGCAAAAGCTCAACTTCAACCGCACCCTGGCCTTCCGCAATTTTACCATCGAGCGCAACCCCTACCAGTACGAGTATTCCAACATCGACATGCAGCCCTACGAGCGGGGCATGAGCGAGGAAAACGATTATTTTCAGCTGTTTACGTTTTCGGCCAAAAACGACCCCGTGCCCACCATGCTCACCCAGAACCACACCCGCACGGTGAAAGGGTTTATGGGCCAAACCACGGCATTCCGCAAAACGCTCATCAAGCCCGATGTGCTGGTGATGGGCGAAAACAAGACCTCGGGCGAGGTGCGCTACATGCACGGCGAGCTGGGCAAAGGCACCTGGACGTTTTACGGCGGCCACGACCCCGAAGACTACCAGCACCTGGTGGAAGAAGAACCCACGGAGCTGTCGTTGCACCCCAACTCGCCCGGCTACCGCCTTATCCTGAACAACATTTTGTTTCCGGCGGCGAAAAAGAAAAAGCAGAAAACCTGATTAGTGCGGCCCGGCCCGCTTCAAAGCCTTGCTTTACCTCGTACCCCGCTAGTGCCTATGCAGTAGCGGGGTATATTGTTTTTAAACACTCGAGGTATCCGGCGAAGCCGAAAACTCGTTTGAATGTGCTCAACCACTGCGCTCCTATGGATTCCGAGCAAACGAACTACGGCTTCTCGCCCACCAATGGCAACGTGCGCACCGCCAACCCTTTGCCCAGGGCAGTGCTGCGCTCCAACAATTTTCTGCTGCTGGACGGCGAGTGGCGCTTTGCCATCGACCCCGACGACTGCGGCCTACGCGAGGGCTGGTACCTGGCCCATCAGTACGAGCTTAACGCCAATTGGCCCGGCTCGGTGGAGTCGCACATCCTCGAAGCCCGGGGGCAGCAAAACACCACGGCCTGGCACGACCGCATCGTGGTGTGGTACGAGCGGGAGTTTACCCTGCCCGAGCGCGGCGACGAAGGTGCGAACTCCATGTTTCAGCTCACGTTTGGGGCGTGCGGCTACGAAACCCGCGTGTGGCTGAACGGGCACCTGCTCACCACCATCGAGGGCGAAACCGTGCATTACGGCGAGTACACCTCGTTTTCGTTTGAGCTGCAGGAGGTGCACCTGCGCCCCGTAAACCGCCTCACGGTCCGCATCATGGATACCATGGATGCCGAAACACCTAGGGGCAAGCAGGAGTCGCACGTGTACAAGCGGGGCGGCATCTGGTACCAAACCTATACCGGGGCCGTGCGCTCGGTGTGGCTCGAAATGGTGGAGCGCAACCGCCTCCGCTCCCGCGTGGGGGTCGATAGCGTTATCGAAGACCAGATGGTGCGCTTTAACCTTACCACCCGCATTCACGACCCTGGGCCTTACACGCTAAGGTTGCAGGTGTTCGAGCGGTTTGCCAAATCGGCGCAGCCGCTGGCCACGGCCGAGTACCCGATGAAGCTCGAAGCCGGCCAACGCAAGCAACGGGTGGTAATGGAGCTGGCCGGCGCCAAAGTGTGGTCCAACGCCTCGCCCAACCTGTACCGGTTGGTGGCTCAGCTCATCGACGCCGACGGGTACACCGCTGAAATAGAAACGCATTTCGGGCTCCGCAAAATCGAGTCGCGGGGGCGCAACGTGTACCTGAACAACGAGCCCATTTACATCGACGGCATTCTGTACCAGCCCGGTACGGCTACCTACGAGGAAATGCAGCGGCATATGCACGCCATGAAGGAGCTGGGCTGCAACCTGGTGCGCGTGCACATTGCCGGCGTCGATCCGCGCATCTACAACCTCGCCGACGAGCTGGGCTTGCTGCTGTGGGTGGAGGTGCCTTCGCCGCACAGCTCTACCCCGCGCAGCCGCGAAAACCACCGCGCCGAGCTGCTGCGCATGCTGGCCCTGATCGAGTCGCACCCCTCGGTGGTTATCTGGAGCCTGTACAACGAGGACTGGGGCTGCCAGGACATTGCCACCAACCCGGCCACGCGCGAGTACATCATCGAGATGTACCACTACATGCAGATTCATCACCCGCAGTTTTTGGTGGTGGATAACGACGGCTGGCACCACATTTCGCACGAGGGCCGCCTGAAATCCGATTTGCTGACGGCCCACCTGTACACGCCCGAGCTGGAACGCTGGCGCGAGCTGCTCGACCGCATGGTGCAGGGCGAAATGGAGGGCGTGGCCGTGAACCCTTTGGTAGTGGGCGACCCGTTCTACTACCGCCGTCAGAAGCCCCTGATTGTAAGCGAGTGGGGCGGCTTCGGCTTTGTGGACTACGGCGGCCCGGCCGACTCCGAGGACCGCGCCCAGCGAATCCGCGACTTCAAGCGCGAGCTGCGGCAGCGCTCCATTGCCGGCGACGTGTACACGCAGGCCACCAACATCGAGGACGAGCGCAACGGCCTGATCGACCCGCACACCGGCGCGCTCGACGTACCGCCCGGCCTGCTCAACTCCGCCGGCTTTGCCCCGGGCGCCAACGAGCCGCAGCCCGAAGCATAGCCTTAGCCTGCATTAAAAACCGGCCCCTAGGTGCTGCTGATGACCAAGCACCTAGGGGCCGGTTGGCGTTATGGCGGCGGTTAGCTGTAAGGTCCTAGGTGCTTGCAGCACATGCCGCACCTAGGGCGCGCAAAGGCCTCAGCTGGCGTTAGCGCTTCATGCGCAGGCTGGCGGCTATTTTTTTAAGCGCAGCGGCGTAATCGGGCGCAGCGGGGTTGCCGGTAGTCTTGTCCGGTTTCGGCTTGCTTTTTTTGGCTGGCGTGGCAGTTGCTTCGGCGGGCCCAAACACCACCCCATCGAACACCAGCGTAGCCTCGCCGTCGGTTTTTACCACCTGATGAAAGGTGCCGGGCCGCTTCTGGTAGCTGCTGGTAGCGCTGATTTCGTACGCAAACACCGGCTCGGCGCTTAGCTGGCGCTCCTCGGTTCGGATAATGGCCCCGGCCGTGGTGCGCTGCAGCACGCTGCGGTGCAAATCGGGGCGCAGGTTGTCGAACGCAGTCGGTGGCAGCACTTGCACGGTAAACTGCGGCGGCATGGGGTCGGGTTTGCTTTTAGCCACTACCGCGGGGCCAAACACGTACAGCTTGCCCTCGTTGCGCACTTGCTGCAGCCGAAAAGGCGTGCCCGCAAGCTGCACCACAAACGGGGCCAGCTCGAGCGGCGGAATGGTGCCTTTGGGGTCGTACCAGCCGGTAAGCAGCATCTTCTTGAGCTCGGCCGCCGATTGCTTATCGGCGTTTTCGTAGAGGCCGAACACCAGCATGATGGAGGTAGTATCGCCGAAGCCCAGCACCATCAGGCTTTTACCGGGCTCGATGCTTTCGCCCTCGCCAAACACGGCCGGGTACCCGTTGAAAAGCAGCTGGCGTTGCTCGCCGATGCGCCCGGCTTTGGCCATGTACTGCTGCACCAGCACATCCTTCACGTTCAGGAAGTTGCTTTGCGGAATCCGCAGCACCTCCAGCAAAGCGCCGTTGGGCTTCACCAAGCCGTTAAGCGACTCCTCGGCCACGTAGTCGGGCGTTTTGCGCACGTAAAACGTGGAGCCGGGCACCCGCACGTGGCGGGCCGTAATGGAGGTTGTAATCGTATCGAGCTGCGGCGGGCCTGCCACGGCCTCTTGCCCCAGGGCGCGCAGGGTTGGGCCCAACAAGAGCCACATTCCTACCAGCAGCAGCCGCCAGCTTAAGCAGTACTTAGCGGCGCAGGTTCTTAGCATTAGCATTTCGGGCAGCAAAGATGCGCAGTAGGCTCGGCATCTGAGATACTTACCTGGGTGCCGCATTGCACAAGTAGCCCAAGCACCCAGGGCTGAACGCAGGGGTATTCAGCGGCTACACCCTCAATATCAAATACTTGATATTAATGCATGCGGTCGTCGCGCACGGGCAGACTGGTTACAATCTCCCCTTCAATCTTCAACAGCTCCTGCAGGCGGGCATCCACTTCCTGCGGGTCGCAATACTCCTTGGCCAGGTCGACGTACGCCACGAAGTGTCCGGCTTCGGATACCATCAGCTCGTAGTAAAACTTGCTTAGCTCAGCATCCGGAATATGTTTCCAGAGCAGCTTAAACCGTTCGCACGAACGGGCCTCGATCAGGGCCGATACCAGTAACTGGTCCATCAGCTGCCGCTCGCGCGCGCCGCCGCGGCGCACGTGCTTCATCAGCTCCACCACGTACTCATCGCGGCGTGGCCGACCCAGGGGCAGGTTGCGCTTGCGCAGCTCCTGCAGCACCCGCTCGAAGTGGCTCCACTCCTCGGCTACCAACTCGGTGAGCTCGTCGACGAGCCGCGTTTTTTCGGGGTAGCTCACGATGAGCGAAATGCCCGTTGAGGCCGCCTTTTGCTCGCAGTAGGCGTGGTCGACGAGGATATCGCCGATGTTTTTCGAAGCAATGTCTACCCACCTGGGGTCGGTATTCAGCTTCAGCTTCAGGATGGTTTTTTCGCGTTTCTGGGCCTCCTCGGCCGAAGGCTGGGCGAAGCTGTGGTCGCTCATATGCTATTAAAGTAACCGTTTAAGCCAAGCGGCTAATCGGGTTACCAGTAGGTAGGTTAATCAATCAAAGAAGTTCCACTTCAGGCCCACCTGAAAGCTACGCGGAATGCCCGTGTAGTAAGGCGTCGGGAAGTAGCCGGCGTTGCCGTCGAGGTTCTGGTTGATGTAGGCCATCTTCAGAAACACCGACACGGTTTTGATGTCGGCCGTCACGAACACATCTACCACCGGGTAGCCGCGCGAGGTGAAGTAGTTCTGCACGAAAAACTGCTGCGTGGCGGGCGAGTAGTCGTAGGGCTTGTAGCTCGACTGGTAGAACGCCTCCACCCCTACCTGGCTGAACAACGCTTTCTGAAACAGGAAGCCCTCGGCCAGAATGCGCGAGTTGCCCACCACCTGCGGAATGCTCAGGCCCTGCTGGTCGCCACCTTCGGTAAAGGTTACGAGATTATCGAGGCGCAGCACGCCGTAGCGCAGCTGGTGGCGCAGCGTGCCAATGAGCAACCGCTGGTTGGCGTTGGCACCGGTCAGCTGTTGCGGAATCAGGTCCTGCCGGTTGCGGGCGGCCGGATCGAGGCCGTAGTACACCAGGCTGTTGATATTGACGAGCCGCCCCGAGGCTTGCACCCGTTGCTGCAAACGAGCCGTGGGGGCTCCGATTCGCTGATCGAACGCGACGGTGAACTGCGTAATGTTGGTGTTGTCGAAGTCGGTAGCCCAGCGGTGGTGGTTGCCCGAATAGCGCTGTTGCGTGAGCGTGGGCGCAAACGACGAGTACAGCAGCTCGCCCGAAAGCGGCCCCAGGCGCAACGAGCCGCGGGCCCAGGCTTCGTCGATAAACTTGTACTCGCCGGCCAGCAGCACCTGAAAGATCTTCCAACGAAAAGCCGCGTTGCCGCCCACAAATATCTGGGTGGTATCGGCTTGCACGGTGGGCACCTTGCGCTCGGGCGCGGGCCGGGCCGTGAGGCTTTCCATGGTGTAGCGGCCAGTGCGCTGGCGGCCGTACACCCGGTACTCCAGCAACTTGGTGCGGCCCAGGAAACCGAACGTGTTTTCGAGCTGGCGGTACAGGCTCACGTCGTCGGTGCGGGCCGAATCGCGCAGGGCTTCGGGGTAAAATAGCAGGCGGCCCTGCTCAAAAGTCAGGCGGTCGTCGGTGTAGCGGTTGTATTGCCGGCTCCAGTCGAACACGTGGAAGGCGGTAAGCCCCCGGCCCACCAGGTTGTAGGTGTGGGCCAGGTGAAACCGGTCGCGGTGGTCTTTGTTGATGGCCTGCGTAAGCCAAACGGTTTCCTGCTCGTAATCAAACAGCTGTTCCAGCGAATCACGCTCGCCCGCCGCGTTGAGGCCCGGACGGATGCCCCCCTGCTCGGCCGCGCGGTGCTTGGCCGTGTAGTAGTTGGTTAGCAGGTGGTAACGGTCGTTTTTGGTTTGGTAGCGGGCAAACACGAGCACGCCCGTGTGCGTTACCTGCCCCTCGCGGGTGCTCACGGCCCCCAGCTGCTTGTTGGCGCTAAACCGCTCGTAGGCAATGCCCAGGTTCACGGCTTTTTTGATGCTGCGGCTGTAGCTGCCCTCAAACACCTGCTCGCCCTGCGCACCCTGCACAAACCGAAAATACGTGTAGGGCGAGCGGGTGTCGTAGTACGGGATGTTGGCCGAGTTGCGGAAGTACTTGTCGAAAGCCGTGCGGCCGTACCGAATGCCGATGTTGGTGTTGGTTTCCCACAACAAGCGCCGCGAAGCGGTGCCCACGTTGCCCAGGTCCTGCTGAAAGGTGCTGTCGTAGTACCAGTTGCGGTTGTTCTGGATGCCGGTGAGCGTAGTATCCAGAACGGAGCCTTCGGGCTGGTTGCGCAGCAGGTTTTCCTCGCGCACCACCAAGGTGGTGCGCGGCCCGTACAGCACCCGCGTCGAGTCGTCGACAACCTGGGCGCGGCTTACGAGCGGCAACAGCAATAGCAGCCACAGCAATAGCCGGCTAGCGCGGCCGAGCCGCAGGGTTTGGCAAAGGGCAGAAACGTCAGGAGGCAACGACACGGGGCGTAAGCTGGGGCGGCGCGAGCATGGCTTGCAGGCGCTGAGCGCCATCGGCCAGGAATGCTACGCGAATAGGAACGTAGAATAACGGCAAAGATGCCACGATGGTACGTAATGCCGGCTCGCGCAGGCGCGCAGCATCTTTTTCGGTGGTGATGATAACTGCCGCGGGCGGCAGTGCAGCGGCCAGCGCCTGCAACTCGGCGGCGTTAAACGCGTGGTGGTCGGCAAATTGGTGGTGCGCCAGCACAGCGTGCCCGCGCCGGCGCAACTCGCTCAGCAGCGGCTCGGGCTGGGCAATGCCCGTGAGCACCACCACCGGCTGCCCGGGCTGCACCGCACCTAGGGCGGCTGCGGTGGGCAGCACCGCCGTTGGCTGGCCGTAGCTGTACGTTGAAAACAGCACCGGCACGCCGGGCCGGGCGTAGCGCCGCACCTGCGCCACGGCGGCTTGCTGCTCGTGCGCGGGCCACTCGGGCGGGCATTTGGTGATGATGACGACATCGGCGCGGCGGGCCCCCAGGCGGCTTTCGCGCAGGCGGCCGGCGGGCAGCACGTGGTCAGTCCAAAAAGGGCGCGCCTGCTCGGTAAGCAGGATGTTGAGGCTCGGGCGCACGCGGCGGTGCTGGTAAGCATCGTCGAGCACCACCGCAGTCACCTTGGGTAGCTGCTGGGCAATTTCGGCTAGGCCATGGCGGCGGTCTTCATCCACCACCACCGGTACCTGCTGCCCAAACGCATGAAAGTGCTGCCAGGGCTCGTCGCCGATGGTTGCGGCCGTATCGGTGCTGCTGGCCAGCCTGAAACCCTTGGTACGCCTTCCGTAGCCCCTGCTCAGGATGGCCGGTTGGTGACCGGCGGCCAACAGTTGCTCGATTACCCAAGCCACGTGGGGCGTTTTGCCGGTGCCGCCTACGCGCAGGTTGCCCACGTTGATGAGCGGCACCCCGGCAGCGGTGCTTTCCCAGCGGCCGGTATCGTAAAACCAGTTGCGCACGGCCGCTACACCGGCGTACAGCCAGCTAAACGGGAGCAGCAACAAAGTCAGAAGGCCGGACATGGTAGTGGAACAACGGCGAGCAGCGCCTTGGGTAATGCGGGCGGCAAAAATACGCGAAATGCCGGCGGGGCGTCCGCCCTGGGTTGCGTTGCGTATGGATTTCGTTGATGACGACGCCCAACACCTTCGGCTCCCGCCTGGCGGCTTTCCTGACCGGCTTTCCGGCGGCTCCCCCTCTGCCCGGCGGGGTGGCGGCCCACCACCCCTACCAAACGCCACCGGCCGCTGAGCTGCTGCTGCGTTTTGGGCAGCGCTATTATGCTGATAACCAACCCCGGGTTGCGCTGCTGGGCATCAACCCCGGGCGCTTTGGGGCCGGCACTACCGGCGTAGCCTTCACCGACCCCGCCGCGCTGCAGCACCATTGCGGCATTGCCAACACCCTGCCCCACCGGGCTGAACTGTCGAGCCAGTTTGTGTACCAATTAGTTGTTGCCTTGGGTGGTGCCTCGGAATTCTACCGCCACTTCTACCTAGGGTCGCTGTACCCGCTGGTGCTGCTGCGCGAGGGCAAAAACTACAACTACTACGATGCGCCTGCGCTTACCCAAGCCCTGTGGCCACAGATGCAGTACGCCCTTCGGCAGCAAGCCGACCTAGGGCTGCGCCGCGACGTAGCCATTAGCCTGGGCCGGCGCAACGGCGAGTACTTTCAAAAACTAAACCACGAGCTGGGGCTGTTCGGGCGCGTGCTGGTGTTCGATCATCCGCGCTACCTGATGCAATACAAACGCCGCGCGGTGCCCGAATTTGTAGCCCGGTACGCCGCTGAACTGGCTGGCTTGCTTTAATATTTCCCGCAGAGGCCGCAGCGTTCAACGTCTTCTGCGCAAAAACCCCTGCGCCTTCTGCGGGCAAAAAACCAGAACTTCGCCCCATGTCCGTTACCGTTCACGACCTCACCCGCGCCCTCGAAGCCTGGGCGCCGCTGCCTTATCAGGAAAGCTACGACAACGCCGGCCTGCAGTGCGGCGACCCGCAGATGCTGGTAAACGGCGTGCTCATCGCCCTCGATTGCACGCCGGGCATCATCGACGAGGCCGTGCGCCGGGGCTGCAACGTAGTGGTGGTCCATCACCCGGTTATTTTTCAGCCCTTAAAGCGCCTTACCGGCAGCACCGAAGTGGAGCGCACCATTATGCGCGCCTTGCGCCTCGATGTAGCCGTGTACGCCGCCCACACCAACCTCGACAACGTGTGCCACGGCGTGAGCCGCAAGCTGGGCGAAAAGCTGGGCCTGCAAAACCTGCGCGTGCTCGACCCCAAAGCCGGCTTGCTGGCCAAGCTGATTACCTACGTGCCCGCCACGCACACCGAGGCCGTGCTGCAGGCCCTGTACGCTGCGGGAGCGGGCCAAATCGGCGACTACAAGGATTGCAGCTTCCGCCTGGAGGGTACCGGCACCTTCACGCCCGGCCCCGGCACCCGCCCCTTCGACGGCACCGTGGGCCAGCCGCAAACCGCTCCCGAGCAGCGCATTGAGGTGCTGCTGCCCCTGCACCTGCAAACCAAAGCCCTAGGTGCCTTGCGCCAGGCCCACCCCTACGAGGAGGTAGCCTACGAAGTAATAAAGCTCGAAAACCTGAATCAGGAAGTCGGTTCGGGCATGGTAGGCGAACTGCCCGAGCCACTCGCGGCCAAGGACTTTTTGCGCCTGCTGCGCGAGCAGCTGCACGTGCCCGTGGTTAAGCACACCGAGTACCACTCGTTAATCCGCAAAGTGGCCTTGTGCGGCGGTGCCGGTTCCTTTCTGACGAAGAAAGCCGTGGCAGCCGGGGCCGATGCCTATGTAACCGGCGACATCAAATACCACGAGTTTTTTGCCCCCGAAGGCCGCCTCATGCTCTGCGACGTTGGCCACTACGAAAGCGAGCAGTATACTAGCGAACTGTTTCGGGAATTGCTTACGGAAAAATTTGCGCGTACTTTTGCGGTCTTGTTAGCAGAGACCCCCACGAACCCTGTTCGCTATGATTTCTAACTCCGCTTCGGATATCACCGTAGCCAGCAAACTGGAAGCCCTTCTGAACCTCCAGCGCATCGATTCGCAACTCGATGAGATTCGGCGCGTGCGCGGCGACCTGCCCGAAGAAGTTCGCGACCTGGAAGATGAAATTGCCGGTTACGAGGTGCGCGTGGCCAAATTCGACGAAGAAGTTGCTGCCCTCAACGAGCAGATCAAAGCCCGCAAGCAAGCCGCCAAGGATGCCGAAGTGCTGATTCGCCGCTACGAAGACCAGCAACAGAACGTACGCAACAACCGCGAGTACGAGGCTATTGCCAAGGAAATCGAACTGCAGAAGCTGGAAATCCAGATTTCGGAAAAGAAGGTTCGCGAAGCCCAGTACCAAATCGACCAGAAGAACGTCGAAATCGGCGGCACCAAGCAGCGCCTCGAAGAGCGCCGCAAGGACCTGGTAAACAAGCAAGCCGAACTGCAGGTAATCGTAGGCGAAAGCGAGGCCGATGAGCAAAAGCTCATGACCGAGCGCGAAACCGCCTCGCAGCCCGTAGAGGACCGCTTGCTGTCGGCTTACAGCCGCATCCGCGGCAACGCCCGCAACGGTTTGGCCGTGGTTATGGTGAAGCGCGACGCTTGTGGCGGCTGCTTCAACACTGTACCGCCCCAGCGCCAGGCCGACATCATTGCCCACAAAAAAATCATCGTGTGCGAGCACTGCGGCCGTATTCTGGCCGACGTTGAAAGCCGCAACGCCTAGGTTTTTTCTGCGTTTTGAGAAAAAGGAACGACACTGCGTCGTTCCTTTTTTATTAGTGTGATGCTGATCGGTACCACGGCGGGCGAGAGTTTGCGCAGGCATGCACTGGTTGTGCTATGTCTGCTGGCATGCGCCGTTGTGTTCGGCGCACCGGCCCTAGGTAGTCCCTACGCCCCAACAGCTCAGCAGCCAGCCGACAGCGCGGTACCAAAAGGCGAAGCCTCACCAGCCGCCACAGCAACCAGCCCCGATCAGCTTACGGCCACCAGCCGGCGCGCCTACGCCGAGCTGCTGAAGCTGCGCACCCCAACGGCCCGCGCCATCATCAAAAGCGAGCTGCGCCAGCAGCCCCGCAGCCCCGGCGCATTGTTGGTCGATGAGGCCATCAGCTTTACGGAGCTAGCGGTTAGCCAGGATGCCGGCCGCTACGATGCCCTGATAACGGCCCAAAACCGCTGCCTCGAAACCCTGGAGCAGCTGCCGCGCTCGGCCCTGCGCGATTATGCCCGCGCCGAAGTGCGCCTGCACCAGGCCGCTGCGCAGATTATGTTCGAGCACGAACTGCAGGGCGCCTGGAGCCTGCGGCAAGCCTACCTGCAGGTGCAGCAAAACGCCAAACGCTGGCCCCACCACCTGCCCACCCAAAAAACCATGGGTTTGTGCCAGTTCCTTATCGGCTCGGTGCCCGAGGGCTACCGGTGGTTTCTGAATTTGCTGGGTTTGCCTGGCAACACCGCCGCCGGCTTGCGGCACCTGGGCAATGCCGCCCGGCAACCCAATGATTTTCAGACGGAAGCCGAGGTATTGCTGGGCCTTATCCGGCAAACCTACTACGGCGCCGACGACGAAGCCGCAGCGCTGACGGCCCGCCTGGTGCGCGCCCAGCCCGACAACCTCTTGTTCAGCTACCTGGTTATGTCGGTGCAGAAAAAGCTGCACCACGCCGACCAGGCTTTGGCCGCGTACCGCGCCCGCCCGGCTGGCAATGCGTACCTGCCCGTGCCTTATCTGCACCACATGGCCGCCGACTTGCTTTTGTACCAAGGGAATTATGCGGCTTCAGTGCAGGCCAATCAGCAGTTTGTGAGTACGTACCGCGGCGTACACTACCGCAAAGACGCCTGGTTTAAAATGTACCTGGCCCATTGGCTTAGCGGCAACGCACCGGCAGCCGAGCAGTGCCGCAAGCAAATCAGCGGAACCGGCGAAACCGTGGTGGAAGAAGACCGGTACGCCCAGCGCTTCGTCGACGACCGAACGCCCTTAAACCCGCTGCTCACCAAGGCCCGGCTGCAGCTCGATGGCGGCTACTACCGCCCGGCATTGGCAACCCTAGGTGCTTTTCGGGCAACGCCGGCCACGCCGCTGCGCGACCGGCTGGAGGAACCGTACCGCCGGGCGCGCGCCTACCACGGCCTGGGCCAACTCGATTCAGCCCGCTTGTTTTACACGCGTACCATTGCGCTGAGCGGCACGGCCCCCTACTATTTTGCTCCGCAGGCCGCCCTGCAAATGGGCTACTTGTGCCAGCAGGCCGGGCAGGCTGCGCAAGCCAAGGCATACTTTCAGAAGGCCTTGAGCTACCACAAGCACGAGTACAAAACCAGCACCGACGCCAAGGCAAAAGTTGCCCTGGCCAGTACGAAATAGTCTGCCTTTGCCTGCATGGTAGCCCGTAGCCTCTCTCCTGCCAAAGCGTTGCGCTGGGGCGCGCTGCACCCGTATTGCGCCTACTTTGTGCCGGCCGCCGACAGCCCTTGCCCCGGTGGCCCGTTTGCGCACGTGCTGGCCGTGGGCACCGAGGAGGCTCCGGCAGTTGGCTCGCTGGCCGAACTGGACGCCTGGCTGCAGCTACCGGCCTCCGAAGCGCCGAGCTGCGGCCTGCTTTCCTACGACCTGAAGAACGACATCGAGCCCCTGCTGCGCAGCCAGCACCCCGATGGCCTGCAGTGGCCCACGCTGCATTTCTTTCGCCCCGCCAAGTGGGTACGCTGGCACCCCGATGGCACCGTTGAGCTGCACGGCCTGACCCCAGCCGACCTGGAAGATATTGAGCAACAAACGGATGCGCTGGCTCCTGCTGCCAGCGTGCCGCCCCTCCTTCCACGTCTTGGCAAGGCCGACTACCTAGGGGCAGTAGAAGCCGTGCGCGAGGACATCCTCAACGGCGAGGTGTACGAGCTGAACCTGTGCCAGGAGTTTTACGCCGAAGGGGTTGCCCTTGCGCCCGTCGATACGTTTCTGCGGCTGCAGCAGGCCTCGCCCACCCCATTTGCAGGCTTCTACAAATGGCACCACCGTCATCTGCTATGTGCTTCGCCCGAACGCTTTTTGCGGCGCGAAGGCGAAACGCTGCTTTCGCAACCCATCAAAGGCACCATCCGGCGCGGGCCCACGCCCGAGGCCGACGCCGCCAATCGGCAGCAATTACTTAACGACGAGAAGGAACGGGCCGAAAACCTGATGATTGTGGACCTGGTGCGCAACGACCTGGCCCGCGTGAGCCAGTCCGGCAGCGTACAGGTGCCCGAGTTGTTTGGCCTGTATCCTTTTCGGCACGTCTGGCAGATGATTTCGACCGTGCAAAGCCAGCAGCAACCCGGCACTACCCTGGCCCAGGTGCTCGGGGCCACCTTCCCGATGGGCTCCATGACGGGCGCCCCCAAAATGCGGGCCATGCAGCTGATTGAGCAATACGAGCGGGCCCGCCGCGGCCTTTACAGCGGCAGCATCGGGTACGTGTGGCCCAACGGCGACTTCGATTTCAACGTGGTAATCCGTTCGCTGCAATACCGCTCCGATACAGGCTACCTCAGCTTTCAGGTAGGCTCGGCCATCACCTACGACTCGCATTCGGAACGCGAATACGAGGAGTGCCTGTTGAAAGCCCGCGCCCTGCTGGATGTGTTGGGCACTTCGATTAAGGAAGAATAAGGCAAGGCGAGAGAAGAATTCGGGTCGGCCCAATTGCTGGCCCCGTTGCTCTTAGCCGACATCCGCGTGCCTAGGGCGCCGCAGCACCACAAAGCAGGGCGCTTGCCGTGAATTTGGTCTCCGCCTACTCTACCATTTGTTGCTTTATTACTTGCTCTGCCAAACTGTCATTTTTGCTGGGTAAGACGTACCTTTGCCCTCCTTCAGTTGATTTTTCGAGGCCATGTCTCAACCCATTCTTACGCTTGATTTCCTGGATAAGGCCGCTGCTCCGGCCGCCGAGCAACTGCCCGCCGACGTGCGCGTGAGCGAACCAACGCACACGGGCCGCCAGCGCCGCTTGTACATCGAGAGCTACGGTTGCCAGATGAATTATTCCGATTCCGAAATCGTGTCGAGCATCCTCTACGATGAGGGTTTCGATACGACCAGCGAGTTATCGGAGGCCGATTTGGTGCTGCTGAACACCTGCTCTATCCGCGAGAAGGCCGAAATCACGGTTCGTCAGCGCCTTAAGGAAATCAACGCGCACAAGCGCCGACGCCCCGGTTTGCTGGTAGGCGTACTGGGCTGCATGGCCGAGCGCCTGAAAAGCAAATTCCTGGAAGAGGAGCAAATCGTGGACCTGGTAGTAGGCCCTGATGCCTACCGCGACCTGCCCCGCCTCATTAAAGAGGTGGATGGTGGCCAGCGTGCCGTGAACGTGCTGCTGAGCCGCGACGAAACCTACGCCGACATTACACCGGTGCGCCTGAACTCGAACGGCATCACGGCTTTCATCAGCATCATGCGCGGCTGCGATAATATGTGCTCGTTCTGCGTGGTGCCCTTCACCCGTGGTCGTGAGCGCAGCCGCGACGCGCACAGCATCGTTCAGGAGGCGCAGGACCTTTTCAACAAGGGCTTTAAGGAGGTAACGCTACTGGGCCAGAACGTAGACAGTTACAAGTGGCAATCGGAGGACGGCACGGAGTTCGTAAACTTCGCCGGGCTGCTCGAGCGCGTGGCCCTGGTAAGCCCCGAGCTGCGCGTGCGTTTCTCCACCTCGCACCCCAAAGACATTACCGACGAGGTGCTCCACACCATGGCCAAGCACGACAACGTGTGCAACTACATTCACCTGCCAGCCCAGAGCGGTAACTCGCGCGTGCTCAAGCTGATGAACCGCACCTACGACCGCGAGTGGTACCTCGACCGCGTGGCCGCCATCCGCCGCATCCTGGGGGTTGACTGCGGCATCAGCACCGACATGATTGCCGGCTTCTGCACCGAAACCGAGGAGGAGCACCAGGAAACCCTAAGCCTGATGGACCACGTGCAGTACGACATGGCTTACATGTTCTTCTACTCCGAGCGCCCCGGTACCCTCGCCGCCCGCAAGCTGGAAGACGACGTTCCGCTGGAGGTAAAGAAGCGCCGCCTCGCCGAAATCATTGCCCGGCAACAGCAGCACTCGCATATCCGCAGCCAAATGGCCGTAGGCAAAGTGCACCGTGTGCTGGTAGAAGGCGTTTCGAAGCGCAGCGCCGAGCACCTAAGCGGCCGCAACGACCAGAACAAGGTGGTCATCTTCCCCCGCAAGCACTACAAGCAGGGCGACTACGTGAACGTGTTCGTGAAGGAGTGCACCAGCACGACGCTTCTTGGCGAATCGGTGGAGTAAAAACCATCTGTCATCCTGAGGCGCAGCCGAAGGACCTTATCACGAGAGATAGTAACTACCTACCCTAGGTTGTTCCAGCGTAATAAGGTCCTTCGGCTGCGCCTCAGGATGACAAAGTGTTTTCATGGCCTGCATTCCTGCGGGACGTAAAATATTTGGCGCCGCTTTTCGTCTACAACACGAAAACTAACTTCGATTTGACCCCTTCCGAAATACAATCCATTAAGCAACGCTTCGGCATTATTGGCAACGCCCCGACGCTCAACCACGCCATTCAGGTAGCGGCCCAGGTGGCGCCTACCGATATGACCGTGCTCATTACCGGCGAGAGTGGCTCGGGCAAGGAGTCGTTTTCGAAGATTATTCACGCCCTGTCGCCGCGTAAGCACGGGCAGTTTATCGCCGTGAACTGCGGCGCCATTCCGGAAGGCACCATCGATTCGGAGCTGTTTGGGCACGAAAAAGGCTCGTTTACGGGCGCTACCGAGGCCCGCAAGGGTTACTTCGAAGTAACCAATGGCGGCACCATCTTCCTCGATGAGATAGGCGAGATGCCCCTGGGTACGCAGGCCCGCCTGCTGCGCGTGCTTGAAAACGGGGAGTTTATTCGGGTGGGCTCCAGCAAGGTGCAGAAAACCGACGTGCGCGTGGTGGCCGCTACCAACGTGAACCTGCTGAACGCAGTGAGCGAAGGCCGCTTCCGTGAAGACCTGTACTACCGCCTGAACACCGTACCCATTACGGTACCGCCGCTGCGCGAGCGGGGCGACGATATCTACCTACTGTTCCGGAAGTTCGCCACCGATTTTGCCGAGCGCTACCGCGTGAAGCCCATTGCCTTGCTCCCCGATGCGGTGCAGGAGCTGCAGCGCTTCCGCTTTCCCGGCAACATCCGCCAACTAAAGAACATAGCCGAGCAGATGTCGGTGCTGGAGATGGACCGCGAAGTGGATGCCCGCCGCCTGCGGCAGTACCTGCCGCAGGAGCAAACCTCCAACCTGCCGATGCTCCTAGGTGCCACGGCCGATGGCACGGCCCCGCAGGGCGTATCGGAGCGCGAGCTGCTGTACAAGGTGCTCTTCGACATGCGCCGCGACATGACCGACCTAAAGCGCTTGGTGCTCGAAATGGCGGCCGGCTCGGCCCGCGGCGACGCCGGACAGGCACAGGAGCTGGTTCGTCAGAACAGCCACTTGTTCACTAACCTCAGCGTGGCTCCTTACGAAGGCGGCACGCGCCTAGGTCGCCCGGCCGCCGAGCCCAGCGAGTCGTTCATCATCAACGCCCAACCCGCCGCCGATTTTGATGAAGAAGATGACATTCAGCGTGTTGAGGATATACCCCACGAAACCGAGGAAGAGAGTTTGTCGCTCGAGGCCAAGGAAAAGGAAATGATTATTAAAGCGTTGAAGAAGCACCACAACAAGCGCAAGTACGCCGCTCAGGACCTAGGCATTTCGGAACGCACCCTGTACCGCAAACTCAAGCAGTATGATCTGGAATAAGCTGGCTGGTATCCGACACCTAGGCTTTGTAGTAGCAATACTGCTTTGCCTGCTGCCCCTGGCGGGCTGCGGCGTGTACTCGTTTACCGGCACCAACATCGACCCGTCGGTGAAGACCTTTTCGGTGGGCACGCTGCAGAACAACGCCGCCAACGGCCCCTCCTTCCTGTCGCAGCGCCTTACCGAAGACTTCAAGGACTATTTCCAGCGCAACACCACGCTCAAACTTGTGCCGCGCGATGGCGACCTGCAGTTTGAGGGCCAGGTAGTTGCCTACGATTTTGCGCCGGCCGCTATTCAGAGCACCGATGGGCAAGATCGGGCGGGCATCAACCGACTGACCATTCAGGTGCGCGTCAAGTTTACCAACACCAAAGACCCCAAACAGGACTTTGAGCAAACGTTTCAGAGCAACGCCGACTTTGCCGCTACTGAAAACGTGAACACCATCGTGAACGACCCCACGGCCAACCGCCGCATTACCGACCGCATCATCACCGATGTGTTCAACAAGTCGGTTGCCAACTGGTAGCTGCCGCCGCCGGGCGTGCTTTACTGCCTAAATTGCTGTATTGTTGTGGTTCGGATAATTAGACCGGGCATCGGCCTGCCGATACTTGGCTAATCACCTCCCTGATCAGTAGCCGCTTACCTACTCCGCACCTAGCCTCACCCAATGAACCGCGCCTCGCTGCTGCACATTCTGGACAATGTAACCGGCATTACTGAAGCCGAAGTTCGAGAGTTGGAGCAGTTGGCCACGGCTTTTCCGTACTGCCAAACGGCGCACCTGCTGTTGGCCAAAGCCGCCCACGACCGGGGCAGCATGCTGGCTGGCCAACGCCTTCGCCGTGCTGCCACCTACGCCGCCGACCGCGAATTGCTGCGTTTGCTGATTGAAACGCCGGCTGCTACTGCCTTAGCTCCTTCTGCGCCGGTGCCTCAGGCAAGCGGACTGGCAGCAGCGCCAATTGACAACCAAGAAGTTGAGGCCGCCGCTTTCGAAGATTCTGCTGACTCGCAGCTGGCTTCATTTGAAGACGTTTCCGTTGGTGTTAGGCAAGAAGCCCCGGAAGCAGCCCTACAACAAATTACTGATGTAGAAGCAGCTCCCACGGAACCCCTGGGTTCTGCAAATGAGCTTGTTGCGGAAGAAAGGACGGAAGTTCAGACAGGGGGTGCAAGTCTGAACGAAGCAGCCCTAGGTGCTCCCGCGGAACTGACAACCGAGGAGCCCACCTCCACCAGCGAGGAAGCCCAGCCCGCAGAAGAAGCGGTGGTTATCGACCAAGCCACCGATACATCAATCGAAGAGCCCAGTGTAACGGCAGAGCTTTTTGATCAACCGGCTGAGCCCGAACCGGAGCCAGCTGCTGTCGCCGAAGCTGTTGAGGCATCGCAGCCCGAAGTTGAGCCTGCTACTGCTGCGGAAACGACCGGGCACGAAGCACCGGAACCGGACTCAGACCAAGCTAATGCCATTGCGGAAGCACAGCCGGTGCCCGACGAGCTGCCGGCCGTAGCGCCACCCATCAGGCCGCCCGTAGAAGCTGGTAGCTCGCGGTTTGAGTTTGGATTGGCAGAAGCCGCCAAACAATCTCCGCTGTATCAGTTGCCGGGCGTTGATGAAGAAGATGAACCGAAGGCAGCTCCCATCCCACCCTTCCGGGCCGATGAGCACCTAGGATACGCCGTTGCGGGCGGCAGTCGTTTCGGCTATGCGCTTGCCCTGCACGACGCCGAGCTCACTCACGACTTGCCGCTGTCGGACAATTGGCACCCCGATGCCTTGTACCTGGCCCATCTTTCGGCCCACCGGCCGTCGGTAGCGGCTTTGCCTTCGTCGTTGGTGCTGATCGAGCGGTTTTTGCGCAGCCAGCCACGCATCAAAACGGCCACGGCCCGCCCCGCCCTCAGCGAAGAGCCCCAAGCCGATTTATCGGTACGCAGCACCAGCGCGCCCCCCAGCCTGGCCTCGGAAAGCCTGGCCAAAATCATGGTAAAGCAGGGCAAGATTGCCCGCGCCATTGAGATTTACGAGCAGCTGATGCAACGCCAACCCGAAAAAAAGGCGTATTTTGCCGCTCAAATTGACTTACTGAACCAACAGACGGAGTAGATGTACACCGCTATTATCGTACTTGCCCTCATTGTATGCGTGTTGCTGGCCCTGGTGGTGCTGGCCCAAAACTCGAAGGGCGGCGGTTTGGCCGGCGGCTTTTCGGCCGGTGGCACAGCCCAACTGATGGGCGTTAAGCGCACCGGCGACCTGCTGGAGCGCCTGACCTGGGGTTTTGCCATTGCCCTGATTGTGCTGTCGCTGGTTTCGCACATGCAGCTCAGCAACCAGTCGGCGGGCCCGCTGCGCAGCGTAAACCAGCAGAAGGCGCTGGAAGCTCGCCTGCCCGCAGCTCCGCCCACCGCACCGGCAACCCCGGTACCGGGCGCACCCGGCGCAGCAGCGCCGGCCCAACAGACGCCGGCTCCGGCTCAGCAACCTGCTCCGGCCCCTGCCCAATAATTGTTGACCTAGGCCTTTATACCGGCGGCTTTTCGCAGCAGCGAAAAGCCGCCGGTTGTTTTTTACCCGGTTTAGTTGGCTATACTTGCGGCCGCCCAATCTGCCACTACCCTGTCAGGTTTGTCAGGCCGGGCAGCTGCGAGGCGGCAAAAAGTTCCATCCGCCGTTCAATCTGTCAGGTTTTAGCAGGCTGGCACAAGAACTGTTCAGCCGCTGCCGACTCCCTACAAGTCGTTTTTCAATTCATCATACCGTTCAACCAAAACCAGCAGTATGGCTGTTAGCATCAAACCGCTGGCCGACCGAGTGATCATCGCACCGGCCGCCGCCGAAGAAAAAACCAAGTCGGGCATCATCATTCCCGATACGGCCAAAGAGAAGCCGCAGCGCGGCGAAGTGGTGGCCGTAGGCGAAGGCAAAGTGGCCGACAACGGCACCCTCGTTAAGCCGCAGGTATCGGTAGGCGACCAAGTACTGTACGGCAAGTATGCCGGCACCGAGATTACCGTTGATGGTCAGGACTACCTGATCATGCGCGAATCGGACATCCTCGCCATCCTGTAAGTTTCCCCTTTCAGCCCAAAATCGTAGCAAAGCCCTATGGCAGCTAAACTCGTTCAATTCGACATCGAAGGCCGCAACAAGCTGGTGGCCGGCGTAGATAAACTGGCTAACGCCGTTAAAGTAACCCTTGGCCCGAAAGGCCGCAACGTGGTTATCGACAAGAAGTTCGGTGCCCCGAGCATCACCAAGGACGGTGTAACCGTAGCCAAGGAAATCGAGCTGAAGGACCCCATCGAAAACATGGGTGCGCAGCTGGTGAAAGAGGTTGCCTCGAAAACCGCTGACCAAGCCGGCGACGGCACCACCACCGCTACCGTACTGGCCCAGGCCATCTACCGCGCTGGCCTGAAGAACGTGGCCGCTGGTGCCAACCCGATGGACCTGAAGCGTGGCATCGACAAGGCTGTACAAGCTGTTGTAGCTAACCTGAAGCAGCAGTCGAAGAAGATCGAAAACTCTTCGGAAATTGCCCAGGTAGGTACCATCTCGGCTAACAACGACACCGAAATCGGCCAGATGATTGCCAACGCCATGGACAAGGTTGGCAAAGAAGGCGTAATCACGGTGGAAGAAGCGCGCGGCACCGAAACCGAAGTAAAAACGGTTGAAGGCATGCAGTTCGACCGCGGCTACCTGTCGCCGTACTTCGTAACGAACGCCGAGAAGATGGAAGCCGAGCTCGACTCGCCCTTCATCCTGATTTACGACAAGAAAGTAAGCACCATGAAGGAGCTCCTGCCCGTGCTGGAGCAAGTGGTGCAAACCGGCAAGCCCCTGCTGATCATCGCCGAAGACGTTGACGGTGAGGCGCTGGCCACGCTGGTAGTAAATAAGCTGCGTGGCTCGCTGAAAATCGCTGCCGTGAAGGCTCCGGGCTTTGGCGACCGTCGTAAGGCTATGCTGGAAGACATTGCTGCCCTCACTGGCGGCACCGTTATCAGCGAAGAGCGCGGCTACAAGCTCGACAACGCTACCCTCGATTACCTCGGCCAAGCCGAGAAGATCATCGTTGACAAAGACAACACGACCATCGTGAACGGCCGTGGCCGTTCGGAGGACATCCAGGCTCGTGTAGGCCAGATCAAGGCTCAGATCGAAACCACTACCTCGGACTACGACAAGGAGAAGCTGCAAGAGCGTCTGGCCAAGCTGTCGGGCGGTGTGGCTATCCTCTACATCGGTGCTTCGACGGAGGTTGAGATGAAGGAGAAGAAAGACCGCGTGGACGATGCCCTGCACGCTACCCGCGCCGCCGTTGAGGAAGGCGTGGTGCCCGGCGGCGGTGTAGCCCTGGTACGCGCCCTGGATTCGCTGGAAGCCGTTGATACCATCAACAGCGACGAGCGCACGGGTGTAAACATCATCCGCACGGCTCTGGAAGCTCCCCTGCGCACCATCGTGGCCAACGCCGGTGGCGAAGGCTCGGTAGTAGTGCAGAAAGTGCGCGACGGCCAAGGCGACTTCGGCTACAACGCCCGCGAAGACCGCTACGAGAACCTGATGGCTGCTGGTATCCTCGACCCGACCAAGGTTACCCGCCTGGCTCTCGAAAACGCTGCTTCCATCGCCGGCCTGCTGCTGACGACTGAGTGCGTGATTTCGGAAGAAGCCGAAGAAGATAAAGCCGGTGCCGGCGCTGCCGCTGGTATGGGCGGCATGGGTGGCATGGGCGGCATGATGTAATATCAGGCTGTTAGCTGATGGCTTTTAGCTATCAGCCACCAAACAAGAAGCCCCGCTGGCCCTAGGTCGGCGGGGCTTTTTGCTTTGAGGACCTCCAGGCACCTAGGGCGGCACTCTCCTACTACAACGGGCCGCTTTGCGTACACATGCTGGCTCACCGTTCGCTGATCATGCCCGAAGCTCTGCTGTACGCATGCGGCGCATATAACCTGCTGTTTTTAGTGCTGCACGCCACGTTTTGGCGGTTGCTGCGCTGGCGCAAGCAGCTGAAAAAGCTCGACCGCATTAACCGCGGCGTAATGCAGATTATGAACGTGCGGCTGATGTACGTGTTCGTCGTGTTTGCCGCGCTGTGCTTCGGCTTTCCTCACGAACTCGTTTCCACACCCCTAGGTCGGTTTGTGTTGGGCAGCATCGTTGTTTTTTGGCTGGGCCGCCTGATCGAGCAGTTTATATTCCTGCGGGTGAAAAACCGCGTGGTGCACTGGCTTACCATTGGCTTCTTTATCGGTACGGTACTGCACAGCATGCCCCTGCTGCTGGGGCTGCTGGCTGAGCATCCCTGACCTAGGCGCACAAAAAAGCCCCGCCGAAATGCTTCGGCGGGGCTTTTTCCTTCGCTGAGGCCAATGATGAGCGCAGGCAATTAGCCGCGGCCGTGCATCATATGGAACAGCTTTTTGGCAATGGCAATCAGCAGCAAGCCTGCCACGATTACAAAGCCAGCAATCAGGCCAAACACCGTCAGGGCACCCAGCTCTTCCACGTAGGCGGCAATGTAGCCACCGGCAATCTGCGCCACGAACGGAGCCAGGAACCACACGCCCATCAGCATCGAAGTGAGCGACACCGGCGAGAGGCGCGACACCATCGAGAGGCCGATGGGCGACAGGCACAGCTCGCCAATGGTGTGGAAGAAGTAGGTAGCCAACAGCCACAGGATGCTGGCCTTAACGGTTTGGTCTTGCACGTCGCCGCCGCGCTCCATTACGGCGCCAACCATGAACAGGAAGCCCACACCGAGCAGGATCATGCCCAAGCCCATTTTTACGGGGATGCTCAGGTCCTTGCCTTTGCGGCCGAGGCTCAGCCATACACCGGCCACCAGCGGAGCCATCAGTACGATGAAGGCGGGGTTTACCGACTGGAACCACGACGTCGGAATCAGGAAGCCGAACACCTCGCGGTTGATGTACTTATCGGTGTAGAGGGTGAGCGACGAACCAGCCTGCTCGAAGCCGGCCCAGAAGAACACCACAAACAGCGTGATGATAAAGATTACCGCCATGCGGTCGGTTTCTTCCTTCGTCAGCGGGGTTTTCTCAACGGTTTTGTTGTCGGCACCTTTGCCCTCGGGGTACAAGCCCACGTCGCCTAGGTACTTTTTACCCAGGAGGTTAAAGGCCAGCTGGCCCAGGATCATGCCAATACCGGCTGCCAGGAAGCCGTAACGGAAGCCGTAGCTGCTTACCTGCGTAACGCCATCAATCACGGTTTTGGTGGCAAACAGGTCTTCGGCCAGGTAGCCGCACACCAGCGGAGCGAAGAACGCGCCCACGTTGATGCCCATGTAGAAAATCGTGAAGGCAGCATCGCGCTTCGGGTCGCCTTGCTGGTAAAGCTTACCAACGATGGTCGAGATGTTCGGCTTGAAGAAGCCGTTGCCCAGAATCAGCAGCAGCAGACCTAGGGCCGTAGGCCAGGGCATGCCAAAAATGGCCGCCTCCGTCGAAAGCGCCGGCTGCATAAACAAGCACAGCTGCGCAATGGCCATGGTGATACCACCGATGAGGATGGCGCGGCGCTGGCCGATGTACTTATCGGCGATGTAGCCGCCGATAATGGGCGTGAAATACACGAAGCCCGTGAAGTAGCCGTAAATCAGCGTAGCGCTAGCTTCGGAAATGCCCAGGCCGCCCTGCACGGCGGTTTTGGTGAGGTACAGCGTCAGCAAACCACGCATGCCGTAGTAGCTGAACCGTTCCCACATTTCGGTGAAGAACAGCAGATACAGGCCGGGCGGGTGCTTGGAGCTCGTCGGGGTTGGCGGCGGCGCCTGAGCGGTTGCTACTTGCATGAGTGCGTGAGGGAAGAAGGTTGGTGAGGAATGGTAGGGAAAGCAAAAAAGCCCGGCAGCAGCCGTACGGAGCTGGGGGCTTACGGGTAAATCTAAGGAAATTTCCCAACTGCACAGTGCCAACCAGCGTAAAAGCGGCCTTCAGAGGCCGTTGCAGCTAATACGCAGACACAACGCGGGCGCTTCGGATTTTCGCCTATTTTTGCTCCATATTCTCCCATTCCCACCTTCTTTTTACCTTTTTTCTCTGCGTTTATGATGGAAACCTCTGCTTCCACCGCCGCAATGAACCGCCTCCAGCCGCTCGGTATCAGCCAGGCCAAAGAGGTGTGCCTGAACCTTACCCCCGCCGAATTGGTGGAAGAAGCCCTGAAAAACGGCGAAGGCACCCTGACCGACACGGGGGCGCTGATGGCCGACACGGGCAAGTTTACCGGCCGCTCGCCCAAAGACCGTTTTGTGGTGAAGGACGAGAGCACGGCCGACTCGGTGTGGTGGGGCGACATCAACATTCCGTTTGACGCGCAGAAGTTCGATCAGCTGCACGAGAAAATGGTGGCCTACTTGGCCGACAAGAAGATTTACGTGCGCGATGCCTACGCCGGGGCTCACCCCGACTATCAGCTGAAGCTGCGCGTGGTAAACGAGCTGGCTTGGCACAACCTGTTCTGCTACAACATGTTCTTGCGCCCCGAGCAAGGCGCCGACACCAGCTGGGCTCCCGACTTCAGCATTATTTGCGCCCCTGGCTTCGAGGCCGACCCGGCAGTTGACGGCACGCGCCAGAGCAACTTCGCCATCCTCAACTTCTCGAAGAAGATGATCCTGATCGGCGGCACGGGCTACGCTGGCGAGATGAAGAAGGGCATTTTCGGGGTACTGAACTACCTGCTGCCCCACGAGAAGAACACGCTGGCCATGCACTGCTCGGCCAACGTGGGCAAAGAAGGCGACACCGCCATCTTCTTCGGCCTGTCGGGCACGGGCAAAACCACCCTGTCGGCCGACCCGAACCGTGGCCTTATCGGCGACGACGAGCACGGCTGGATGCCCGGCAACGCCGGCATCTTCAACTTTGAGGGCGGCTGCTACGCTAAGGTTATTGACCTGAGCCGCGAGAAAGAGCCCGAAATCTGGGACGCCATCAAGTTCGGCTCGATCGTGGAGAACACGCGCTTTATCCCCGGCACGCACACCGTGGATTACGCCAACAAGTCGGTAACGGAAAACACCCGCACCGCCTACCCCATCCACTACATCAACAACGCGGTAGAGCCCTCGGTGGCCGGCGTTCCGAAGAACATCTTCTTCCTGACGGCCGACGCTTTCGGCGTAATTCCGCCCATCAGCAAGCTCGATAAGTCGCACGCCATGTACCACTTCATGTCGGGCTACACCGCCAAAGTAGCCGGCACCGAGGTGGGCGTAACCGAGCCGCAAACCACGTTCTCGGCTTGCTTCGGCCAGGTATTCCTGCCGCTGCACCCCACCAAATACGCCGAGATGCTGGGCCAGAAAATGGAAGAGCACCCCAACGTGAACGTGTGGCTGGTGAACACCGGCTGGTCGGGTGGTTCGTACGGCGTGGGCTCGCGCATGAAGCTGAGCTACACCCGCGCCATGATTACGGCTGCCCTGAACGGCGAGCTGAACGACGTGGAGTTCGTGAAGCACCCCATCTTCGGCGTAGAGGTGCCCACCTCGGTACCGAACGTGCCCGCCGAAATCCTCGACCCGCGCAACACCTGGTCGGACAAGGAAGCTTACGACAAAACGGCTGCTTCGCTGGCCGAGAAGTTCGTAGCCAACTTCCAGAAGTTCGCCGATTTCGCCAACGAAGAAATACTGGCTGGCGCGCCGAAAGTAGAGGCCGTAGCCAACGCCTAACCCTAGGTTATTTTAAACAAAAGCCCCGCGAGCAGCTGCTCGCGGGGCTTTTTGCTTTTTTAACGCAACGGTTAAGCGTGTTCCGCTACTTGGCTGAGAGCCGGCAAACGGTGTGCGTTTTGCGCCAGCCACTTGTCGAAGTTTTGCAAGGCCGGGTTAAGCTCCCGGGCAACTTCTTCGCGCCGCGTTTCGGCAAAATGCGCTTCAAACTCCTGGTAGAACTGGAACATGTTGCCTAGGTCGTCGGCGCCCGGAAAGCCCAAGCTGCGGTAAACTTCTACCGGCACGGGATTGTACACTACCTCCTGGCCTAGGGCTTTGCTGAAGCTTTGAGCCATATCCGAGCCGGTGAGCAGCCCGCCGGTAATGCCAATGGTTTGCCCGATGGCAGCGGCGCCTTTCCTGAAGATGCCGTACGCACAGCGGCCAATATCCTCCGAGGCAATGCACGCCATCTTCTTGTCGCCCAATGGCAAGGATAGCACCAGCTTGCCCTCGTTGTTGCGCTGCACGCCCATGCCGAAGTAGATAAAGTTCTCCCAGTAAAAGGCGGTGAGCATAAAGGTAGTGGGCACGCCCAGGTCGCTGAAGTAACGATTGGCCTCGCCTTTGGCATCGAAGTGCGGCACTTTGTAATGGCCCTGCAGCGTGGGCATGCGGTTGTCGGAAAGCGGCACCCACTGGCGCGTATCTTCCAGCGTCGACCAGATGACGTGCTGCACGCCAGCGGCTTTGGCGGCTTCGGCCATGTTGCGCGCTTGCTGCAGCTCGCGCTCGGGCGAGAAATGCTCCCAGAAATTGGTAACGCAAAACGCTCCATAAGCCCCGGCTAGTGCTCGGTCCAGGCTCTGCGGGTTGTCGATATCGGCAGCAGCCAATTCGGCACCTAGGCGGGCCAGCTCGCGCGCCTTATCGGAGTCGGGGCTCCGCGTGATGGCACGTACCGTAAACTCACTCTGCGGATCGGCGAGGATGGCCCGAGCCAAGCCGCCGCCCTGGGCTCCGGTAGCGCCAAATACAGCAATGATTTTTTTGTCTGACATGGGCAAAGTGGCGCATCGATGCGCAATAAGTTAGGGTTTAAGCCGAGGCGAAAGTATCGGATGCGCTAACCAACATCAACCACACAATTATGTGGTAACCAAAGCTATACAGCTGTATTCAGCAAAGAACAACCCAGAAAAAAGGCCACCTGCAGCACAGCAGGTGGCCTTTTCGGCGAAGTACCAGGAAGCACCTAGGGCAGGTCGTCGCGGCGCGCTTCGGCGTAGCGGTGGTCGTGGCCAGTGGCGTCGTAGTCGTGGCTGCTGCTGGCGGTGGCGGCCGAGGCCAGCGGGCTGGTACGGCCAGCCCCGGCGCGGTTGGGCGTGTAGCCCTCGGGGTACACGGTGCGGGTGCCGGTGCCGCCGTTGCCACCGGCCTGTCGGTTTTTGCTGAGCCAGGTAGCCAGGGCCAGGCCGGCGCCCACGGCCAGGGCGGTTTTCAGCACGGGGCTTTTGCTCGTAACGGCTTGGGTGTAGAAGCTCGTCTCGCGGGTGCTGCCGGGGTAGTTGCCGCGCTCCTCGAGGTTGCCCATGGGCTTATCGAGGGCGTTTTGGTGCAGGGGGCGCGGGGCGTAATCGGCTTTTTCCTGCTTTACAAAGGCGGTTTCCATAAACTTATCGAGCAGGCGCGGCGTCCACTGCTCCATGCTGATGAACGCGCGGCCGCCGCCGCCCACCACGATGCTGCGCTCGGGGCGGGTGCAGGCGTACAAAATGGCGCGGGCCACGGTTTCGGGGGCGTAGGCGGGCGGCGCGTGCTTGGCCTCGCGCTCCATGTAGTTTTTGGCGTGCACGGGGTACGGCGTATCAATGGCCGCTGGCTGAATAAGCGTTACCGAAACGGGTGCGCCGTCCATTTCCAACTCCATGCGCAGGCCGTCGGTAAAGCCCTTTACGGCGTGCTTGCTGGCCGAGTAAATGGTTTGCAGAATGGCCGTGATATCGGACAGAATGCTGCCCACGTTGATGATGGCACCGCCCTTTTGCTTTAAATGCTTGGCGGCTTCGAGCGAGCCGTGCACCAATCCCCAGAAGTTCACCTCAAAAAGCTGGCGCATGTCCTCGATGGGCACCTCCTCAACCTTGCCGTAAATGCTCACGCCGGCGTTATTGATCCAGGTATCGAAGCCGCCGAACGTTGCCACGGCCTTTTGGGCAATGGCGCGGGCGGCCGTCGGCTCGCTCACGTCGATAGCGAGGTAGGTAGCCTCGCCGCCCTCCTGCCGGATTTCTTCCACCAAGCGGCGCAAGGCCTCTTCGCTGCGGGCGGCCAGTACCAACTTAGCGCCTTTTTTGGCCGCCATGCGGGCCGTAACCAGCCCGATGCCCGACGAGGCACCGGTAATCACGATTACCTGATTCTTGAGCTTTTTGAGTTTGGGTGTCATTGGGTGTGGGTTTAAGCGTGGTATACAAACCTTCCTTTACGCACCCCTCCGTGGCTTCGATACAATTAAATCGTATGGCTGAGCTGGCAACCCGCCGGGCCTGGGTAGGGGCAGCTGCCCGAGCTTACTGCCCCCGCCGCCACCTAGGCGCTGGCCGGGGCATTATTGAATCCGGCCGATTTGTACGTGCTTTGCAAATTCATCCGTTACTGCTCCTCCCACTCCTCAAGCCCGGTTATGCGTCGCTTACCCACCATTGCATTGTGTTTACTGTTGAGCCCGCTCCAGCTGATGGCCTGGGGTGGCGAAGGCCACCGCACCGTTGGCAAAATTGCCGAGCGGCACCTTTCGCGCAAGGCTTCGCGGCAGGTAGAGCAGCTGCTGGGCAACCAAACCCTGGCCGATGTTTCGACGTGGGCCGACGAAGTGCGTAACACACCCGAATACAGGAGCACGGCGCCCTGGCACTTCGTAAACCTGCCCCTGGGTCTGGAGTTTCCGGCTTTCAACCAGGAGCTTAAGGCCAAAACCGAACCCAACGCCTACCAGGCCCTCAACGAAAACATTCGGTTGCTAGCGGATAAAAAGCAGCCGCAGGAAAAGCGCCAGATTGCCCTGAAATTTGTGGTGCACCTCGTGGGCGACCTGCACCAGCCCATGCACATCAGCCGCGCCGAAGACAAGGGCGGCAACGATATACAGCTGCAGTTTCGGGGCGAAGGCACCAACCTGCACCGCCTCTGGGATAGTGGGCTGATTAACGTGCAAGGGCTGGCCTACCAGCAGATGGCCGCCAACCTGCAGCAACCCGACGATAAGCAGGCCAAAATCTGGCGCCGCGACCCCATGGAGCAGTGGTTTTTTCAATCGTACCAGCTCAGCTCGAAGCTCTATGAGGAGGCGCAGCCCGGCACCGTACTCGAAGAGCAGTACTACAACACCCACATCGAAGACGTGCGCCTGCGCCTAAGCCAAGCGGGTATTCGCCTGGCCGAAGTGCTGAACGAGGCGCTGGATTAGTCTGACACCTAGGCACCCCCTGGTGTTGGCAGCAGCCCTACATTTGCTTTATGCCCCATACTTTCTTCGCTCCTGGCCTTAGCGGCAATACCCATACCCTGCCCGAAGACGAAAGCAAGCACGCCGTACGGGTGCTGCGCCTGCGCGAAGGCGACGCCGTGGAGCTGATCGACGGCGCTGGCGGCATTTACCAGGCCGAAGTAGCCGACGCCGAGGCCAAACGCTGCCAGCTGCGCATAGTAACGCAACAGCAGGTGCCGCGTCGCCCCTACCACGTGCACGTAGCCGTGGCCCCCACTAAAAACCTCGACCGCATGGAGTGGCTGGTGGAAAAAGCCACGGAAATGGGCATCGATCGGCTGTCGTTTGTGCGGTGTGCCCGTTCGGAGCGGCGCGAACTGAAGCTGGAGCGCCTGGAAAGAATTGCCGTAAGCGCCCTGAAGCAATCGGGCCAGGCCTGGCTGCCGCAGCTGGATGAGCTGACCGATTTTGCCGCTTTGGTGCGCACGCTCGAGCCCGCTACCACCTTTATTGCGCACCTAGCCGAGGGCGAACGACTTTCGCTGGCGCAAGTAGCTGCTGCCGGGAACCGCTGCTGCATCCTTATCGGGCCCGAAGGCGACTTTACCCCAGACGAAATACAGCTGGCCCTAGGTCTGGGCATCCGCCCCGTGGCGTTGGGGCACACGCGCCTGCGCACCGAAACCGCCGCCCTGGCTGCTTGCCACACGGTGCACATTGCCCACGAGCTGGCTCAGTTGCCTGGGTAAAAACAGCAGCCCGGAACGATCGGCCGGCCTGCCGCATTCGTTTATTACCCTAAAGCAACCCTGCCCGGTATTACCGCCCGCCGTATGAAACTGCTACTTCGTTTTTTGCTTGCGCTGGTACTCGTGCTGCCCGCTACGGCGGCCGCGCCGCCCTCGTACAGCTTCCGGATTGCCCGCCTGCAATACGGCGGCGGTGGCGACTGGTACGGCAACAAAACCTCGTTGCCCAACCTTATCCGCTTTTGCAACCAGGTGCTGAAAACCAACATTGCGCCCGAAGAAGCTACCGTGGAGCCCGGCTCGCGCGAGCTGCTGCAGTACCCCTTTGTACACCTAACGGGCCACGGCAACGTTACCTTTTCGGATGCCGAGGCCAAAAACCTGCGCCGCTACCTAACAAGCGGCGGGTTTCTGCACATCGACGACAACTACGGGCTCGACAAGTACATCCGGCCCGAAATGAAAAAGGTGTTTCCGGAGCTGGAATTTGTGGAGCTGCCCTTTTCGCACCCCATCTACCACCAGAAATTCGCCTTCCCGAAAGGCCTGCCCAAAATTCACGAACACGATGGCAAACGCCCCCAAGGCTTTGGCCTGATCTACAAAGGCCGCCTGGTGTGCTTCTATACCTACGAGTGCGACCTGGGCAACGGCTGGGAAGACCCCGAAGTGTACAAAGACCCCGTGGAGAAACACGAAGCCGCACTGCGCATGGGCGCCAACCTGCTGGCCTATGCCCTTACGCAGGAGTAAGTTCCGCTGCCTCGTTGGCAACAGCACAGCGCCGCTCCCAGGCATGAGAGCGGCGCTGTGCGTTTAAGCGGCTATTTAAAAGCGGCGCTGCAGCACCTCGGCCATTACAAAGGCGGCCCGCAAATCGGCAGGGTTGCGTAGGCGCGCGGCGATGTTGTGGGCGGCAACCGTTGGCTGCGAGGCCTGCCGGTTTTCGCGCGCCCAGAAATCGTTGGCGGCGGTGGCAGTGGCCCTAGGTAGCGAGGCCGCCCGGCGCGGAGCGGCCACCGGGGTTTCCAGGCTGCGGGCGGTGCGCGCGGCAGCGGCTTCCTCCAAGCTGCGCGACGAGGCTTGCGGCACCTCCAGCGTGCGGGCTACCGGAGCGCGCTCCGTGGCCCTAGGTGGCGCTGAAGCTGGTTGCGCAGCGGGCGGTGGCTGGTTCTGCTGTTTCATTTGCTGCAGCAGCTGCTCGAATGAGGGCGCGCCCGGCGGGCGCACCACCGGCCGCGTAGCGGGGCGGCTGTCAGGCTGCGGTAGTTTCCGTTCCTGGGCTTCGCGTCGCATCGTTTCCTGTGCCTTGCGCCACATGCGCACCACAAACACGATAAGCCCGAACAGGATTAACAGTAGGGTTTGCAGCTTTTCGAACATGGCGGTGGGCGTAAGTGGTGCGGTTGTCAGCTTCGGTGCAACCTAGGCCGGCGGCTCAATCTACTGAAGTTGGGCGGCTTGGCGCTCGGCCTGCGCCATTTCAAAGCCGATAAGGGCCTTTTTAGTTGCCGAGCCCCAACGGTATTCGCCCAGTAGGCCTTGCTTGCGGATAACCCGGTGGCACGGAATCAGCACTGCCACGGGGTTGGCCCCCACTGCCGAGCCCACGGCCTGCAACGCTTTGGGCTGCCCAATGGCTTGCGCAATGTGCTGGTAGCTGACCAACCGCCCGGTCGGTACCCGCAGCAAGGCCTCCCAAACTTTCAGCTGAAAATTGGTACCCCGCACCAGCAGATGCAGGGGCTGCCCGGCGGCCGGCGCGAAGGCCCGCGCTACCAGCGGTGCGGTAGCGGCCTCGTTTAGCTCAAGCGTAGCCTCGGGCCAGCTTTTTTGCAGCGCCGCCAAAGCCGCGGTGGCGTCCGGCGCATCGGGTTCCAGCAGGTGCAGCCCACACACGCCCCTGGCTGTGGCCGCCAGCAAGGCCGGCCCGAACGGCGTTTGGTGCACGCCATACGCCATGCGCACACCCGCCCCGCCGCTGCGGAACTCGTGCGGCGTAACGGCTTCCAGCGTCACAAATAAGTCGTGCAGCCGCGAGGGGGCCGATAAGCCAGCGGCGTCGGCCGCCTCGGCCAGGCTGGTCGCCTCCGCCAATCGGGATTTCAGGAAATCGGCCGTGAGGTACTGCACAAACCGCTTGGGGCTGATGCCTGCCCACTCGCTAAACAAGCGCTGAAAGTGAAACGGGCTAAGACAAACTGCCTCAGCCACTTCATCGAGACTGGGCTGTTGCCGAAAGTTCGCTTCGAGGTAGCGGATAGCTTGCGCAATGCGTTGGTAATCGGGGCTGCTGACGGCGGCTTGCATGGCGGTTTTAGTTAAGCGTTACCAAACAAAGCTACGCTCGCAGCGCGGGGCCCTCAACCCATTTCTTGCTGACTTTGGCCCGCGGCCTACCGGATGCCCTGCTCCGGAAAACGCCCCTGCTTGGTGCGGTAAAAGGCCTTGACGGTTTCTTCGTCGGCATCGTAGTTACCGGTAGGGTACACGGCGGGCCCTACCCCGGCTTCCTTCTTGCTGTAGTCGAGGTAACCCAGCAAAATGGGCACGTTGGCGGCCTGCGCGGCGTGGTAGTAACCGCGGCGCCAGCGGGGCTGGTATTTGCGGGTGCCTTCCGGCGTGATGAGGATAATCAGGTCGGGGTACTGCTTGAACAGCTCGGCCATGGCTTCCACCATGCTGTTGTTCTTGCTCCGGTCGATGGGCAGCGCCCCCAGGCTCATCATCAGCTTGCCCAGCACGGGTATGTCCGTCCACTCCTTTTTTACGGTGAAGCGCACGTTGCGCCGCATCAGAAAAAAAGCGGCTCGGGCATGGATAAAGTCCCAGTTGCTGGTGTGCGGGGCAGCAATCATCATTGCTTGCCGGATTTCGGGCGGAATGCTGGAAGCCAAGCGCCAGCCTACCAGCTTAAACCAAAACTTCGAAAACGCCAGCCAAAAGCTGTTCATACAGGAGCGGTTGAAGAAATGCGGAAATGGACGCCAAAGCTAGCCAAAATCTGGCTCGGGCGCGGGTTTGCTGAGCAAGGCCTCCAGTTCGGCGGCCTGGCTCAGGGTGTATTCGTAACCGATGGCATACAGCTCGGTGGCATGGCGCAAATCCGTAACCCTGAACCGGCGGAGCTCCGGTGGCTGCAGCACCAGCTCGCACTGCTTAAGCCGGGGCGCCGTGTTGGTGCCGATGGCCAGCATAAAGGTGCGCTCGGCCACGTGCCGGATGGTGCTGATGGGTGCCTCGGTGTTTACAATGTTGGTGTGCGCGCCTACCAAGGCCAGCTCCGGCCGGTGCTGCAGCGGCTCGATGGGCAGGTTGTTGAGCAAGCCCCCATCCACCAGCACGTGCCCTAGGTACTCAATGGGTTGGCATAGCACGGGCACCGCTCCTGTGGCCAACAGCGGCGGCACCAGCGGGCCTTCGTTGAAAAATACGGTTTTGCCGCTGCTCAAATCGGTTGCCGCTAAGGTTACGGGCATCCCTAGGTCGGCAAAGGTTTGGTTGCCGGGCAGGTGAGCAGCAAACAGCTTCTCGAGCAAGCCCAGGTTTACCAGCCCGCGCTTGTAAGCCGGACGCACCAGGCGCAAAAAGCGGGTATCGGACAGCAGGCGCAACACCTCGCGCGGCGGAATGCCAGCGGCAAAAAACACCGCTGCCAACCCGCCCGAACTCACCCCCGACATGGCCCCAATGGGCAGTTGCAGCTCGCTCAGGGCTTGCAGCATACCCAGGTGGGCAATGCCGCGGGCCGCTCCTCCCGATAAGGCCAGTCCTATCTTTCGCGTCGACAAATCCGTGTTCGTTGGGTTACAGATCGGCGATGCGCAGCGTTTCGCTCAGCCGCACGCCGCGGTCGGTTTGCTGTACGGTGCAGGCTTCGGTGTGGGCGTCGTGTTCCAATATCAGCACCCACTGCTCGTCGGCGGCGCGCTGCAAGGTGGCTTCTTTTTCCACCAGCGTTTGCAGCGGGCGCACGTCGTAGCTCATCACCCACGGCATGGGCAGGTGTGCGGTCGAGGGCAGCAAATCAGCCATAAATGCCAGCTTACGCCCTTTGTAGTCCAGCACCGGCACCATCATCTTTTCGGTATGCCCATCGGCAAACACAATCTCGCGCAGCATGGGCAACTCTTCGGGAACCCCAGCCGCCTGATCGATAAAGCGCAGGTGCCCGCTTTCCTGAATCGGCAGGATATTCTCTTTCAGAAAGGAGGCTTTTTCGCGCGCGTTGGGCTGCACGGCCCATTGCCAATGCGCTTCGTTCGACCAATAAGTGGCGTTCGGGAAGGCCAGCTGCAGTTTGTCGTCGGGGGTACGCACCACCGAGCCGCCGCAGTGGTCGAAGTGCAGGTGCGTAAGCAGCACATCGGTAACGTCGGACGAGGTGAACCCCAGCTTCCGCAGCGAGCCTTCGAGGGTAGCGTCGCCGTGGAGGTAAAAATGCCCTTTGAACTTCTCGTCCTGCTTATTCCCAATGCCGTTGTCGACGAGGAGCAGCCGGTTGCCATCCTGCACCAACAGGCAGCGCATGGCCCAGGTGCACATATTGTTTTCGTCGGCGGGGTACTGCCGGCTCCACAACGATTTGGGTACTACGCCAAACATGGCGCCGCCATCCAGTTTGAATAAGCCAGTATCGAGGGTGTAGACGTTCATGGGCGCAAGATGCGCAAACCCCGGCAGCTACCCCAACTCAATGTTTCTCTGGTGCGCCAACCGCCGTTTGTCGGATCAAGCAAATAAAATATGGCTTTAGCCCTCCAACACCACATTATCATGTGATATCAACCCGCCCGATTGCTCCGTTATTTTACACTACAGCGTGTACTTATTACTTTGGGTGCCACATATGGACGACTCCTATTTGCTCGCGTTGGGTTTTGAGCGGTGGGTAAGTGACTTCCCGCTGCAAACGGCCATGTACGTCTACGCCCACCCGGCCCGCGACGGTGCCCGGCTATACATCTCTGTGCCCCGCGCCAAACGCGGTCAGGCTACCGGCTTCAGCTTAACCGAGCAGGAAAACCTGGAAGCCAGCATCGAACGATTCTTCCGCAAACACGGCGGCAAGCACTGCAAGCAATCGGAAGTGGCAGTTTAGCACCCACATGTTGATGTGGTAGCGCGGTTGCCCCGGCACAGGTACTTTTGCACCGGTGCATTTCCAATGCACCCAGGGAAAATTGGTGAGAGCCTTAGCCTTTCTGGTTAAGGCTTTTTCTCATTCCGGCCATTGCCTTACCCGGCATTAGGCCGGTACGCTTGGGCTGAAAAAGCAAACGCCCCGCAGCGGGGTGCTGCGGGGCGTTGTGCGGTTCGGACGGGACTCGAACCCGCGACCTCCGCCGTGACAGGGCGGCATTCTAACCGACTGAACTACCGAACCATCGGGCAATCCCGGGGCGTTATCCCCGATTGCGTTGCAAAGGTAGAGGCAATTTTGGATTACACCAACACTACTGCTAAAAAACAAGCTAAAAAAACGCGTTTGCAGCCCCAAGCACCTGATTAGCAGTGCAAGAAAATTTCAAATTACCGATACGTTGGCTACGGCATCTTTCCGTTTTGGTGGATAGCCTAACGCAAGTACATATGTCGTACTTTAGGCTAGGTTGCCTTGGTCGCACAGCACCGCGCTGCTGAAGAATTCGGTTTGGTAGCCCCACCCAGGATAGCGAGGACTGTTCTTCTTTCGTTATGACACTGGAGGCCACGCCGCGCAAGGTCTTATTGCATTCGCGGGGCACTGCCCACTTTGGGGGCCCGTTCCCCTACTCCCGACCTAGGCTTGGTTACTTGCCTGTTTTCTGGTGCGGGGAAAAAGGCCTGAACACAGGCTGAAAAAGCAAACGCCCCGCAGCGGGGTGCTGCGGGGCGTTGTGCGGTTCGGACGGGACTCGAACCCGCGACCTCCGCCGTGACAGGGCGGCATTCTAACCGACTGAACTACCGAACCATCGGGCAATCCCGGGGCGTTATCCCCGATTGCGTTGCAAAGGTAGAACGTCTTTTTGGCTCGTTGCAAGCCTTGGCGCAAAGTTTTTGGCCGAAATACCGCTTCTGGGGGCTTTGTGGCTGATTGTGAGCCATAAATTTTTTCGCGCATATTGCTGGCCTTGTTCGCAGCAGGCTTGCGCCGCTTCGCTTACCTTTGCCCTCCCCCATTTTCCACCTTAAGATTTCCTCCGTGGCGGTTTTCGTTCCGCCCGTTTGGCTATGCTGCTCGATTTCGAACAACCAATTGCCGCCCTCGAAGGCAAACTCCGCGAAATGCAGAAACTGGCGCAGGATAGCCAGGTTGATGTATCGGAAGCAGTAGAGGCGCTGGAGGCCAAGATCAAGGCCCTTAAGAAAGAGACTTACGCAAACCTCACGCGCTGGCAGCGGGTTCAGCTTTCGCGCCACCCCGACCGCCCCTACACCCTCGATTATATTGAGGGCATGACGGAGAAGTTCGTGGAGCTGCACGGCGACCGTACCGTGGCCGATGATAAAGCCATGGTGGGCGGCTTTGCCGAGCTCGACGGCCGCACGGTAATGTTTATCGGCCAGCAGAAAGGCCGCAATACCAAGCAGCGCCAGATGCGCAACTTCGGCATGCCCAACCCCGAAGGCTACCGCAAAGCGCTGCGCCTGATGAAGCTGGCCGAGAAATTCGGCAAGCCCATCGTCACGCTGATCGACACGCCTGGCGCATTCCCGGGCCTGGAGGCCGAGGAGCGCGGGCAAGGCGAGGCCATTGCCCGCAACCTCAAGGAGATGTTCATGCTGAAGGTGCCGGTTATCTGCATCATCATCGGCGAGGGCGCCTCGGGTGGGGCCTTGGGCATTGCCATCGGCGACCGGGTGCTGATGCTGGAAAATACCTGGTACTCGGTGATTTCGCCGGAGTCGTGCTCGAGCATCCTGTGGCGCTCCTGGAATTACAAGGAGCAAGCGGCCGAGGCGCTCAAGCTCACGGCTACGGATATGCTCAAGGCAGGCCTCGTCGATGGCATCGTGAAAGAGCCCCTGGGTGGCGCCCACACCGACACTGCCCGCATGATCGAGACTCTGAAGAAAACGATTGTCAAAACCCTCGACGAACTCGAGGCTCTTCCCTCCGATGAGCGCGTTTCGCAGCGTATTGATAAATTCGGCCGTATGGGCGTTGTGGTAGAGTAAACCCTTTACCATCCTGACCCGGAGCGGGCCGGCACCTAGGTGCCGGCCCGCTTTGCTTTTACAAGCAGCAACCGACCAACGGGCAGTCGGTGGCTGAGAGCTACCGTTTGTAGCGTGGGTGCTTGGAGTTCAACTCAGCGCGTTTGAAAGTCTGAGACGATGGTCAAGGAGCAATCAGGCATGCTGTAGCTCGCAGCACCAACTCAGGGCAATGTCCCACGGGTTTGAGTACTAGTCCCTAGTTCAAATTTCCCACCCTCCCGCACCTAGGGCAGCAGGAGGGCAAAATAATTTTACTTTTTTTGAACTCTTGCATTATCTACACAAGCAACTTATTATCAATTCATTACATGCAATAAACATTATAAATATAAAGCAAGCCAGCGGTACAGCAACGCACAACCAACCTGTTGTGGCACGCATTTTTCAATGCATCAGCCGAGTTTGAGCGATACACCTTAACCCTTCATCAGTACCATGATCAGGATCCTGCTATTGTGTTTTGCGCTGCTGGTGAGCAGCCTCGCCGCACCTGCCGAAGCCGGCCGCATCAGCGCTTACGCCAAGGCCAAAATGAAGGGCCGGGTATACGTTCATCGACCCAACTACAAACGCTATAAAGGCTGGAAATTCTCGAAGCGCCACCGCCGCAGCAAAGCCGGCAAGCTAAAGGCCAGCAAAGCGGCTCCGCGCTTTGTTCGGGCTACGCACAGCACGCGCCGCTAACGGCACGCCCCCATACCCGGCAGTATGCCGATAAGTGCACGTAGGTGAAGTGACATGCACAGGAAAGCCCCCGCCCGATACGATTCGGGCGGGGGCTTTCTGCTTATCAGCTTAGCTTATGGCTGCACGCTGGTTATCCTGAATTCCACACGGCGATTGAGCCTGCGGGTGGCCTCGCGGGCATTGCTGGCCCTGGGTCTGGCTCCGCCAAAGCCCACACTGGCGATGCGCCCGGAGGCAATGCCGTGGTGCACCAGGTAGGTTTTCACGGCGGCGGCGCGCATTTGGCTTAGCACCACGTTTTTTTGCGGGTCGCCCACGTTATCGGTATGGCCTTGCAGCTCTATGGCAATGCCCGGGTTGGCCGTCAGGATGCCAACCAGCTGATCGAGCGCAGCGTGCGACGATGGCAGCAGCACGGCTTTGCCTTGCTGAAACTGCACGTTATCGAGGGGCAGCGTTACGCCCACGGCGAGGGGCTGCAACAGGATATCTTCGGCGATGGAGCCCGAGTTGGCGCTGTAAAAAGTACTAGCCACCCCGTAGCCGCCGAGTTGTGCCTGCCCCACGTAGGAGCGGCCGGCCTCTACCTCAACAGCGAAGGAGCCGTCGGCACCTAGGGGCACAAGGATTTCCTCGCCCACGCTGTTGCGCAGCTTGTAGCGGGTTTGGGGCAGCGGCTGCAGGGTAACGGCGTCGAGGATGCGGCCGCGCCAGGAAGCTGCCCTAGGTGGTGCAGCGGCTGCTGGTGTGGGCACTGCGGGCGCTACTGCCGCGGGGGGCACCTGCGTTGGCGGGGCCACATCGAACAAGTTGCAGCCGGCCAAATCGGTGTAAACGCCGCGGCGCACCAATTGGGCCTGCCGCTTCTCCAGATCGACGCGGTACAGGGCTTTGGGGCCGGCCAGGTAAAGCTCGCGCCCGCCTCCGGGCCCCTCCTGCATCAGCACGTCGCTGTAACCGCCGCGCTTGGGCAGGCCGTCGATCCGGACAAGCTCCGGTGCGGGCTGCTGCGAGCCTAGGTCAATCTTCAGCAAAGAGCCATCGGTGCTGTAAACCTGGTATACGGTGTCGTTGTCGGCGAGGCAGAAGTTGGCGTGCGTGCCGGCGCCCGAAAACCCAATGGCCGTGTAGTAAGCGGCTCGCCGCACGGGGTCGGTGCTCCAAACCACCTTCACCGAGCTATCGGCCGGGCTCACCTTTACCAGCTTATTGCCATCGGAGGTGATGAAGTACAGGTCGCCGCGGGCATCGGTAGCAGCCGAAATCCATACGTTCTCCTCGCCCTGCGCCGGCAGCCGCCACGGCGTGTAGGCACCTTCGCGCGTGGCGGGGTTGTAGCGGTACACGTACTCGGGCGCATCGGTGGGCGCCTTGGTTACCGAGTACAGGCAATTATCGAGGCCTTTGGCCAAGGCGTACGACTGAAACGGCAGCACCGACCGATGTATGGTGGGCTGAGCCGAGGGGTTGGCCACCGAAAACTCGTGGATGGTGCGGCAATCGTCTTCCCAGATACCGTTGCGGGTGCGCAGGGCGGCAATGCCGTACATTTTATCGTCGCAGCGTTGGCGTACCACTACCGGCTTAACCACAGGCAGGGTGGGCGGCGCCGGTGCCACAAAGCTGAGCGACTCGAGCAGTTGCTGCGCCTGGGGCAGGTAATCGTGGTCTTCGCTGATGGCCGCGTGGTACTCGAGGCGGTACTCGTAACCGTTGCGCCACACCCGGCGCCCAACCACGTGGGTGCGCAAAGCGGGCGCGGGAGCCTCCAAGTAAGTGTAGTCGTAGCGTACTTCGAGTTGGGCCGCGCTGGCCTGCTCGGTTAGGCGCAACACCTGCGCCTGCGGTTGGCGCCGGATTGCGAGCCACACGGAGTCGGCCGCTTCGTTGTACTGATTCACAACGGCTACTTGCGCCGAGGCCAGCACTTCGGCTGCCCGCCCTGCGCCGCCGGCATAAAAGGAAGCCGTATTGGTGTCGGGCTTACGCTCCAATTGCCAGCCGCGGGGGTATTTCAGGCGGTAGCCCGCTTGCAAATCCCGAAACACATGCTGCTCCGAGGTTTCCTGCGCATGCAGCTCAATCCAGCCCAGAGCCAGAACCAGCAACAACAACAACCTCATGAGCGACGCGGCGGGAGAAACTTAGGTAATGTTCAAAATTACGGAAGCTTGCCTTGCGCTGCTGTATGTCGGGCAGAATAATACGGCGCTTTAATTATGCGTCTTTTTTGAAGCTGGCTTTATCTGAGTTTCATCCAATCGGCGGAGGATTGCAACTGGCATGCTTACACGTTCCGGAAGGAAATCGGCCTACGTGAAACGGGCTTTGGGTACGCGCAGCACCTAAATTGGATAAATCGCCCTCAACTAACGCCCTACAGCTGCGGTGCTGCGTCGGAAGTTGCCTAATTTTGCCAACTGAAGGCTGCCAAGCAGCGCCCAATCATCTGCGATATGAAGAAGTTTTTTACCCTGTTTACCCTGCTGGTGCTAGGTGCATCAGCGGCCCATGCCCAAGCCGACCCCGGTGCCGAGCGCAAGAAGTACCTGCGCCCGAAAAAAGACGACGAGTGCCAGTACGTACAAAACGTTACCAAGAACACCGAGGAGGAGCAGCAGGTAGAAGGCACGTACACGCGCGTTGCCTACCGCCCGTATTCCGAGATGCTGGTTGTCATCAACGAGCTCAAGAAGATGAACAACTGGGCCGACAGCACCTACCAGCGCCATTTCAACAACCTGCCCGCCGGCGGCACGCTGGTAATTACCATGCACCGCAAAGGTGCCAAGAACGCCGATCCTAGCCTGCTAACGGTAACCGCCACCACCAAGGATGGCAAGCAACTGCTCAGCCAGCAGCTCACGCCGGGCACGGGCCGCTTCTGGAACCGCGACTTGTACATGAGCACCCGCACTATTCCATTTGTTAAAACCGATGAACCGGGCCCCGTTCAGGTGAGCATTGCTGATGACAAGCTAAAGCAACGCTTTGACTACATTGTAGTTACTCAGTAGGTATACCCAAATGCATAAACACCATTGTCAGCCTTTTCCAGCCTTTGCTGAGCAGCCAACGATGGTGTTTATGCATTTAGTTAAGCCATTAGCGGCGCCTTAGTTGGGCCCACTGAACGGCTACGAGCGTCTTGGCGTCTTGCAGGTTTTCGCGCAGCAGCTCATCCCAACCCAACATTACGGCTGTGATGTTCTCGTTCTCGCCTTCGGCCCCTCCGCCTTGGCCTATGCGCCGACTTACCTCGGCGTAATACACCGAAATTTGCTCGGCGTCGCCACCCGGCGAAGGGTACATATCCACGATGTGCTCGAGCTTGTCGAGGGCATAGCCCAACTCCTCCTCTATTTCGCGGCGCATCGCCTCTTCGGCCGGTTCGCCCTCCTTGTCGAGCATCCCGGCCGGTATCTCCAACGTTTCCTTTTCGGGTCCGATGCGGTATTGTCGCACGAATGCGAACTGTTGTTTGTTGGTATCGAAAACCAACGCCGCTACCGCGTTTCCGGGCTCAAAACGCTCCCGAATCAGCTGTTCGCCTTCGTGTTCGAGCGTCAGCTTGCGCATTTTATAGAAGCCGTCGTAAACCGTTTCTACCTTTGTAATCTTCATGGGATGCTATTGGTACAGGCCTGAACCACCACTTACGCCAAATATGCAGGCCTTTGTTTGGCCGATTATCCCTTTGCCGCATTTCTTTTTCCCCTGATTTTGACGTTTAACGACCTCCAACTGCTGCCAGAACTGCTGACAGCTTTGCACGCTACGGGCTACGAGCGCCCCACTCCCATTCAGCAGCAAGCCATTCCGTATGTGCTCGACGCCCGCGATTTGCTGGGCGTGGCCCAAACCGGCACCGGCAAAACGGCGGCCTTTACCTTGCCGCTGCTGCAGCGCCTTCATCTTTCGAAGCCCACCAATCAGCCCAGTGGCCCGCGTGCCGTTCGGGCGCTGATTCTGACGCCCACCCGCGAGCTGGCCATTCAGATCGGGGAAAGCTTTGCTACTTACGGGCAAAACCTGAAGCTGCGCCATGCGGTAATTTTCGGCGGCGTAAGCCAGCACCCGCAAGTTGAGGCCCTCCGCCGCGGCGTTGATGTGCTGATTGCCACCCCCGGCCGCCTGCTCGACCTGATCAACCAAGGCTACATTGATCTGAAGCGCCTGGAAATTTTCGTGCTGGATGAAGCCGACCGCATGCTCGACATGGGTTTCATCAACGACATCCGGCGCATACTGCCGCTGCTGCCCAAGCAACGCCAGTCGCTGTTTTTCTCGGCCACCATGCCGCCCACCATTCAGCAGCTGGCTGATAGCATTTTGCGCAATCCCGTGCAGGTGGCGGTTACGCCCGTTTCCAGCACCGCCGAAAAGGTGGAGCAGGCGGTGTACATGATCGAGAAGACCGACAAGCCTTACCTGCTGCTGGAGGTGCTGAGCAACCCTGAGCTGCGCCGCGTGCTGGTGTTTACCCGTACCAAACACGGCGCCGATCGGGTAGCGAAGGGCCTGAATGCCAAAGGCATCGTGGCGGAGGCCATTCACGGCAACAAATCGCAGAATGCGCGCCAGCGGGCTTTGCAAAACTTCAAGAGCGGCGAAACGCGGGTGTTGGTGGCTACCGACCTGGCAGCCCGGGGTATTGATGTAGACGAGCTGAGCCACGTAGTAAACTACGAGCTACCCAACGAGCCCGAAACCTACGTGCACCGCATTGGCCGCACCGGCCGGGCCGGTGCCGAGGGCATGGCGCTGTCCTTCTGCGACCAGGAGGAGCGGGCTTACCTGCAGGATATTCAGCGGCTGATTAACCGCGAAATTCCGTTGGTCGACAACCACTCGTACGCCAACAACGACGTAGCCCCGGTGCCGCTCAAAGGCCCCACCATTACCAAGCCCAAAGGCCCGGCTGGCCGGCCGCCGCGCCCCGGCCGGGGGCCCGCCACCACCGGAGGCGGCGCTAAGGCCAACCGCGGAGCCGCTGCGGGCCATGCCCGGCCAGCCACGGCTCCGCGCCAGAAGCAAGACAACCGCAGCAAGGCTTCGTCGCCAAGCCAGGGGGCTGCTGCAGCTGGCCCTGGCAAGCCGCGCCCCAACGGCCGTTCCGGTCGTCGGCGCCGCCGCGACTAGCTCTAGGTACTTTGCCTGTCAGTACAGCCCCCGTGCCCCTGCGCGGGGGCTTTGCTTTTGGCACCTAGGGCCTTTGGCAGGCCACAAGCACGGTGGGCATTGGGCAAACCCAGCGACCAGAGGGCTGGATGCCGAACAAAACCAAGGCCGGTTTGCTTATATAGCTGGTACGTTCATGTGGACGCCCGACACCAGAGCACCGCAATTTTCTTCCTTTCGGTACTTCTTTATGGCTACTTGCTCGCTTTCTGTTATCGAAACCCTCCGCACCACGGCGCAACGACTAGCAACGCAGGCACCCTACCAGTGGGGCCACATGGGGAGTTGCAACTGCGGCCACCTGGCCCAAACCATTACCCAGCTCAGCAAAGCCGAAATCCATGCCCGCGCGCTGCAGCGCTACGGCGACTGGGACCAGCAGCTGCGCGACTACTGCCCTACCAGCGGCTTGCCGATCGACGAGACCATCGACGAGATGCTGGCCGCCGGCTTTACCCGCTCTGACCTGGCCCATCTGGAGCGCCTCTCCGACCCGACCATCCGGGCGGCCATTCCGTTCGAGCGGCGCAATGCGCTACGCCACAACATGCGCGACGATGTGGTGCTGTATCTGCGCACCTGGGCTCAGCTGCTGGAGGAGCAATTAATTGCAGGTATCAAACTTCCCTCGCTGCAGCCGGTGCCGGAGCCTGCGCTGGTGCAACACACCTAGGACCCGAAAAAGCAGCAGCCCCGCCTGAGGTACCTCAGGCGGGGCTGCTGCTTTTTCGGGAGGCTGGCACCAACTGCGCAGAGCCAGATTACTGCTCGATGGCGTTCGGCTGACTGCTCTGGGCTTCGCGGTAACCTTCCGGCCGGTGTTCGCGCTTGTAAGCAGCATCGGCGTTCGGATCTTTTTCGGCATCAGGGGGAGGCGTGCACGACGTGGCCAGCACAGCAACCCAAGCAAATAATGCAAGCAGGCAGGACTTTTTCATACCCCAAAGGTAAGTGCGCCGGATTAGATCGTCAAGCCGAAATACGCACCGGCCTTAAGTGAGTTATGGAGCACGGATTCGGGTTCGATCAAACGCCCTGTTTACAAATAACAACTGTAATCATCCGGAAACTATGACTTATGCTGTGGTCTAAGTTTAGTGGTTATTAAAAACCACTCCATTGTCCTTGGCCTGATCACCGCATCCTGCGTAAACCCAGATCATGAAGATCAGGCCAGCTGAAAGCCTGACTACAGGCTGAAACCAGTGCCAGAGCAAGGCAACCTGTTGTACATTTCACGGAAACCATCGTGTTACAATTATTAGCATCAGATGTTGAAAATACGCCAAACAAGCAGTCTATCCATTAACACCGCAGCGACACCGTTAATAGAACTAAAAAAATAAGGTCATCATCTGTACAACACGGGTTAAAGCCTTATCAATGCACTTCACATGTAGAGCATTTTACCGCTGGCTATCAACGATTTATAATAAGCATTCGATTAACAAGTACCAAGCCACATTATCATCCTATACAATTGGACTTATAATATTAAGCAACCTGTTGGCTTGTGGTTGACAACCAGACACAATTGCATCGGAAATCGGATGCCATCTTAATGCTCCTGCAGTAAGTACGACAGTTGGACAGCAGCAGTTTTCGCCACAGACACGCTTAGGCAGGTTCGGTTGCAGGAGTGTAGTCGGTGAAAGTCCCATCGCTATAGAATATCAATACTCTGCGAATGGTTTTTGGTTGTGTAACAGCAGGTTGGGCCACCACTTCAGGAATGGCTCTGCTGCTGATGGTACCCGCACTATTGTTGGGGCCAGGAGGCGGGGAGCCAGCGCCTAAGGGAAGATCGGGCGGAGCAGTCGGTGTAGCGTCGGCAATAGCGTCCGGGGCTTCTGACGAGGCTGGTAGAGCGATACTCGGCGCTTTATAGCTTTCTGCAGGCTTCTCGGGCTCCGTAGCGGCCTTAACGCCCCGTTTGGGTGGCGCAGTAGCCGAGCTAGCCGCAATCGGCTTAACAGAGACCTGAGGCGGGCTCATTGGCTTCGATGAAAGCATTGCCCCTTGGCCATTAAGCAGCCAAGCCATCGACAGATCCGGAAATGCTGCCAGTATCTTCTGCACCACCTCCAGGCTTGGCTTGTTACGGCCGCTCAATATGTGGCTCACAATTGGCCGTGCAACGCCTATGGCATCGGCAAACTGCGTGGAGGAAAGCTGGCGTGCTTGGATAAGCTGGCGAATTCGATCGAGCATAGCAAGAAAGGCTGGTTACAAACCTACACACTAATGAGTAAAGCGAATGGACAGTCAATGGCCGCCATTACAAATGTAATTACATATCTATACAGGGCATCCTTTAGTTACTTTTGTTTACAAACGATATCTGCTGTTTACATAAGTTCACTAATAGTAATTTATCTGATTCTGCTCCTTGCTGGTCTTACTTGGTCCGCTTCAAGACTATGCCGCGTAGGTTTTCTGTAGTCCTTTCCGCTCATCTGGTTGCCGGATGTCCTTCGGGCAAAAAACAAAGCGCCCCGGCTACGGTGCCGGGGCGCTTTGTTGTAACTATCAGAAGTCGCAGACTAGTTCTGCGGATGCCCCTCGGAAACTACCAAATCGAATGGGCTCTGGTTTGGGGCAGCCATCGTACCAAGGGAACCCCTAGGTGCTAAAGTACTCCCGGGCCAAAGATTTGTCGTGGCCGTAGATGTCGTCGCGGAAGTGCACGTTGCCAGCGTCGTCGACCCAGGTAGTAAAGTACACCAGGTAAACGGGCAGCTTCTCCGGAAGCGTTACGTACTGCTCCTTCCCCGCCGCTACGGTTTCCTGAATTTTGGTCATGTCCCAACCGGGCTTGTTACGCAGCAGGTACTCGGCCAACTCCAGGGGCCGCTCTACGCGCACGCAGCCGTGGCTGAAACCACGTTTGGCCTGGCTGAAGAGTTCGTCGTTGGGCGTGTCGTGCAGGTAGATGTCCTCCGAGTTCGGGAACAAAAACTTAACGTCGCCTAGGTCGTTGCGCGGCCCTGGGCGCTTGCGCAGCGTGTACTTCCACTTGCCTTCGGTGAGGTTGGCCCAATCGATGCTCGATGGGTCGACCGGCGTGGCCTTGGCACCGGAGCCTTTCACCACCTCCATGTCGAGGCGCTCAAGGTAGCCGGCAGCATCGCGCTCCAAACCAGGACGCAGCTCTTTGTCGATGATGCTAAAGGGCACGTTCCAGTACGGCGCCAGCACCACGTATTCCATCTTGTCGCTGAACACGGGAGTTGCGTTCAGCTGCTTGCCCACAATCACGCGCATGTCGATGGCGGGCTTGCCGTTCTCGTACACCCACATGTGGTAGTCGGGGATATTTACGAGCAGGTAGTTGGGCTCGAAGCGCTTCGGAATCCAGCGCCAACGCTCCATGTTCAGGATGATCTGATCGATGCGCTGCTGCAGCGGGATGTTGAGCAGCTTGATGGTTTCGGGCCCTAGGTTGCCGTCGGGGTTCAGGCCGTTCTGTTGCTGAAATGCCTTGACGGCAGCCACGAGCTCAGCATCGTAGGTGCGCGATTCTTGCACACCCGTGGCGCCGGCCTGTCCTGCTTTGTTCGATACCGGTACTGCCTGCGGTTGAGCCGCAAGCTCCGGGTTCGGGGTGCCATCGGGCCTGAAGCCAAAGAGGCGGCGGCGTAGCGCCGGTACTACGGCCGAGGTATCGTTGGGGCGCAGGCGTTTCACGGCCGGCACGGTGGCCCAGCCGCCGTTGCGCTGCATGGTACGGAAGCGGGCCAGGGCCTCGCGCAACCGGTCGTACTCGGGGTGCAGGGGCTCAAACTCGTAGTAGGGGTACGTGCTTTCCCGCTCCTGCAGGATGGTCATGAGCGCCTTGTGCAACTTGATTTTGTTACGCTTGATCTTCCAGTCGATGTTTTTTACCTCGCGCGGGTTTACCAGGCCGCGATAAAAATCATCGGCCCAATTGAAGTAAGTGGCTGATAGCGCGACATCAATCTCTTTTTCGAGCGCGTTGCGGGCGGTGGTATCGGGGGCTTCTTTCAGCTGCGCGAAAAGCTTGTCGAAATCAACGACTTTGTAGTCCTTGGGGTCGAGGCCTTCTTCGCCGGCTTTCTTGAGCACCGAGAGCATACGCTCGGCATGGGGCACCACTTCGTGCTCACGAAACCAACCTAGGCGGCCTTCGCGCTCCTTGTAGAATTTTTTACCCCATTCGATTTCGCCTTTGAACGCCGGCTTCGCGGCCATGTACTTCTCAACGTACACGGTATCGATGCGCGGCTGCGGGCCGGCTTTTTTAGCGGCGGTGCCCGGCAGCAGATCAGCGGCTGCGTCCTGCACTTTCTCCTTTTGCTCCTGGCTGCACGAGGCAGTAACCAGCAGCAGGCAGAAAGCCAGCATCAGCCGTAAGGTGGACAGAAAAACGGTTTGAACCGATGACTTCATGAGTATGGTGGAAAAACAAAGCGGCACTTCCGCGGGGCGGCGGTGGCATCCCTGAACCACAGGGCCGCCGCTGCGGGCTGCTTGATTGTACTCCAACAGCCCGTTACAGGTTGCCTGAGTTACTCTCTTCCAGCCTGCAAGATAATTGTAAAACGATGCGAGCCGGCATCTTGCTGCTCAGCGGCTCGGTTTTCAGCCCTACGCGCTCATTGGTTTCGGCCGCTCGCCCTAGGTGCCGGCGGCTCCAAACGGTCCCGCCACGTAGGGGGTTATCTTTGGGGCCGGTTCGTGCGTAGGCAACATTGGCCACCGGCGCCGCCCGGTTTCACTCCTTATTATATATAGCATGGTTAAAACGCTTCTGGCTTCCGACCCGCACAGCTGCGCCCGCCCGCAAGAGGCCGTGGTGCGCCACTTGGTGCTCCACCTCACCGTCGACTTTGCCGCCAAGCGCTTGCTGGGCAAAGCCACGTGGCAGGTGGAGGTACAGCCGGGCATTACGGAACTGTGGCTTGACACCCGCGACCTGGCCATTGAAGCGGTTACCCTCGATAACGATACCACGCTTACGGCCTTTGAGCTTGGCGAACCCGACCCCGTGCTCGGCCGACCAATGCGCATTCACGTGCACCCCACTACCCGTTCGGTAACCGTGCTCTACCGCACCTCGCCGGAGGCCGCCGCCCTGCAGTGGCTAACGCCCGAGCAAACGGCCGGCAAGCAGCACCCGTTTTTGTTTACCCAGTCGCAGGCCATTCTGGCGCGCACCTGGATTCCGTGCCAGGACTCGCCGGGCGTACGCTTCACCTACGAAGCCACCGTGAACGGACCCAAAGAGCTGCTCGCCCTGATGAGCGCCGAAAACCCGCAGCAGCTTTCGGCTTCGGGCGAGTATACGTTCCGCATGCCGCAGCCCATTCCCTCCTACCTCATGGCGCTGGCCGTGGGCAACCTGCAGTTTCAGGCCCTGAGCAACCGCACCGGTATTTACGCCGAGCCGGCTACGCTGCCCAGCGCTACCCACGAGTTTGCCGACCTCGAGCAGATGGTGGGCGCAGCCGAGGAGTTGTACGGCCCCTACCGCTGGGAGCGGTACGATTTGCTGGTGCTGCCACCCTCATTCCCCTTCGGCGGTATGGAAAACCCGCGCCTTACTTTCGTAACGCCCACCATCCTGGCCGGCGACCGAAGCCTGACCAGCCTGGTAGCGCACGAGCTGGCCCACTCCTGGTCGGGCAACCTCGTGACGAACGCCACCTGGAACGACTTCTGGCTGAACGAAGGCTTTACGGTGTACTTTGAGCGGCGCATCATGGAGCGGCTGTACGGCCGCGACTACGCCGACATGCTGCAGGTACTGGGCCAAACGGCCTTGCACCACACCATTGAGGAGCTAGGTGCCAACAGCCCCGACACCCACCTGCACCTGCAGCTCGCCGGCCGCGACCCCGACGAGGGCCTCAACGAAATTGCCTACGAAAAAGGCAACTACCTGCTCCTAACCCTTGAGAGCATCGTGGGCCGCGAAAAGCTCGACGCTTTCATCACCCAGTACTTCTCCGAGCACGCCTTCCAGTCGATGGATACCGCGCACTTTGTGGCGTACCTGCGCCGCGAGCTGCTCAGCCAGGTACCGGGTGCCGAAGCGCAATTACAGCTCGAAACCTGGATAAACGCCCCAGGTATTCCGCCAATGGCGCCGCCGGTTCAGTCGGAGCGGTTTGCCAGCGTGGAGGCGGCTTTGCAAGCCTGGCGGCACGGCGCCGTTCCGGCTGCACTCGAAACCCACACCTGGAGCACGCACGAGTGGGTACATTTCCTGCACGGCTTGCCTGAGCACATCAGCCCCGAGCAGCTTGCCGACTTGGATAAAGCCTTCGGCTTTACCAATTCGGGCAACGCCGAAATCCTGACGGCCTGGTTTCCGTTGGCTGTTGGCGCCCACTATGCACCGGCCAACACCGCGCTGCAGGATTTTCTTACGCGCGTTGGCCGCCGCAAATTTCTGGTTCCGCTCTACAAAGCCTTGCTGGCCACACCCGAGGGCCAGGAGCGCGCCCGCCAGATATACGCCCAGGCCCGCGGCAACTACCACTCGGTTTCAACCAGCACCCTCGACACGCTGGTTGGCAAGCCAACATTCGCTTAGCCTTTTGGCACTTTTTGGCGCAGGAGTTGCTTCATGCAGCATACGTTCCGATTCTCTCCTTTCTCACTCACCCACGCCTCACTTTTCTGCTAGTTGAACGCACCGAAACCACAGGGTAAACTGATTGCCGTTGGGGGCAACGAAGACAAAGGCACTTACCCCAACCCGCGCAAAAAGAAGAAGTACTACCTCAATTTTTTTGAGCTGGGCATTCTGAAGCGCATTGTGTTGGAAAGCGGCAAAACCAACCCGCGCATCGAGGTAATCACCACCGCCTCCATGATTCCGGAGGAGGTCGGGCGCATCTACGTATCGTCGTTTGGCATGCTGAACTGCCTCGACGTGGGCGTGATGGACATCCGGGTTCCGCAAGACACCGATCAGCCCGAAATGCTCGAACGCCTGCTCGCGGCCGACCTGGTGATGTTTTCGGGCGGCGACCAGTCGCGGCTCAGGGAAATGTTTTGCGGCACGCGCTTTCTGGAAATCCTGACGCAGCGCTACTTTGCCGAGCCCGATTTTGTAATTGCGGGCACCAGCGCCGGCGCCATGGCCATGTCGCACATCATGATCCGGGGCGGCTCGGTACCGGAGTCGCTGATGAAGGGCGCCGTGAAAATGGGCACGGGCCTGAGCCTGATTCCGAACGTTATCATCGACTCGCACTTTGTAAAGCGCGGCCGTTTTGGTCGCCTGATTGAATCGGTGGGTTTGCATCCCACGTTCATCGGCATTGGCTTGGGCGAGGACACAGGCGTGCTTATCCGCAACGGCAACCTCATCGAAACCATCGGCTCCAATCTGGTCATCATTATCGATGGCCACCACATCCGGCACAACAACACGGCCGCTGCTCCCAAGGGCACGGCCCTCTCGATTGAGAACATTACCATGCACGTGCTGGCGAAAGGCAACGTGTACGATATTCAGGAACGCAGATTTTTTGTCGACAAGGCAACCCACGATGCTGCAGTGGAAGCGCATCGGCCAGCCGTTGAAGTACGCCCGGCGTCGTAAGCCTGCTACTCCTTAATATATATGGAGCGGCCCCGGTAGTCATGGCACTACCGGGGCCGCTGCTCTTTGCCACCTGCCTAGGTGCTGCCAGCGCCAAAGGCCCAGAACACCTAGGGGTTGTTATTCGTCGTGGTAGATGCCCACAAACAAGGGCGCGTAGCTGCTGATGCTGGCCCGGTACATGCCTTCGGAGTTGAAGGGCAAGGCGATGTTGCCGGCGGCATCCACGGCTACCAGTCCGCCTTCGCCGCCAACGGGGGCCAGTTTATCGTGCACCACCACGTGGCAGGCTTCGGCCAGGCTCAGGCCCCGGTACTCCATCAGGCAGGCAATATCATGCGCCACCACAGCCCGGATAAAAAACTCGCCGTGGCCGGTGCAGCTGATGGCGCACGTACGGTTGTCGGCCCAGGTGCCCGCCCCGATAATGGGCGAGTCGCCCACGCGCGAAAACCGCTTGTTCGTCATGCCGCCCGTGCTGGTGGCCGCCGCCAGGTTTCCGTATTGGTCGCAGGCCACGGCTCCAACCGTTCCCATCTTGCGCTTCGGGTCTTCGTCGAATTTATTGGGCTCGTCGAGCGGGGCGTCGTGGCTGTGGTCGAGACGGATGCGGCCGCTCGCCAGCGCCTCCTGCAGTTGCGCATAGCGGTGCTCGGTAAAGAAATACGCAGGCGGCTGCATGGCCAACCCTTGCTGGCGGGCAAACTCCTCGGCGCCGGGCCAGGCCAACAGCACGTGCTCGGAGCGCTCCATCACCAGGCGCGCCGCCCTGATGGGGTTTTGCACCGCCCGCACACCCGTTACGGCTCCGGCCTGCTTGGTGCGGCCGTCCATGATAGAAGCATCGAGCTCGTGGTGGCCCTCGTGGGTGAACACGGCACCGCGGCCGGCATTAAACAACGGGTTGTTTTCGAGCTGCACCACGGTGTGCTCCACCGCATCGAGGGCCGGCGCGCCCTGCCGCAGCAAATCGTAGCCGGCGAGCAAGGCATGCTGCAAAGCCTGGCGGTATTCGTATTCGGCCTCGGGGAGCAGCTGGTTGCGGGCAATGGTGCCGGCGCCGCCGTGCAGGGCAAGGGCAATGTGCGACATGCAGTAAGATTGAGTTGCTGAGCCACAAGTACGGCAACGGCGGTGGGCGGTTTGCCCACCGCCGCCGGGTGGGCTACTCCTTATTATATATAGGAGTGCAAAAGTGAGCCACCAACCACGGCCCGGCACCACCCATCCGGAATTATTTTTCGTAGATTTGGCTTATAAATTTTCAACATCCCTCCTTTCATTGACTATGGCTTACGAAGCTACCGGCCGCCTGCACGACATCATGGACGAGCAACAGGTGAGCGAGAAATTCCGCAAGCGCGAGTTCGTGCTGGAAGTCGTAGACGGCCAGTATCCCGAGCATATCAAATTTCAGCTGGTACAAGACAAAACCGCACTGATCGACCAATACAAAATCGGCGACGAGGTACGCGTTCAGTTCAACCTGCGTGGCCGCGGCTTCAACAAAAACGGCCAGATGCTGTACTTCACCAACCTCGAAGCCTGGCGCATTGAGCCGTCGGCGGGTGGTGGTGCCAGCGCGGGCGCTCAGCAGAGCGGCGGTTACTCGGCTCCGGCTGCCAACAACAACCCCGGCCTGCGCCGCGATGCCCAGCCGCAGCGCCCGGCCCCCATTGCTTCGGACGACGACAACGACCTGCCTTTCTAAGCAGCCGCTGCAAATGATACTGCAAATGCCGCTTCCGGTTACCGGAAGCGGCATTTTTGCGTATGCACCCAAGCCAGAGGCCTCCAGCTATTTCCGGCTTCTCCACCATGCCTACTACTACTGCCAAACGGCCGCTGCACGGCCGCACAATTTTACTCACGGGCGCATCGGCGGGCATTGGCCTTGCCGCCGCCAAACTCCTAGCCGCCCTAGGTGCGCACCTGCTGCTGGTGTGCCGCAACCAGGCCCGTGGCCAACAGGCCCTGGCCGAGGTGCAGGCCGCAGCCGCGCCCAACACGCCCGCCCCCGAGCTGTTGCTCTGCGACCTGGCCATACTGGCCGAGGTGCATCAGCTGTGCGATGAGATTCTGGACCGCTACCCCAAGCTCGATGTGCTGATTAACAACGCCGGCGTGTTGCCCGATAAGCTTATCGCAACCGACGAAGGCCACGAACTTTGCTGGGTTACCAACCACCTGGCTCCGTTTGTAATCACTAACCGTTTGCTGCCGCTGCTGGAGCAGGCCGGCGCTGGTGCCCGCATAATCACGGTGGCATCCGAGGCGCACTGGCTGGGCGAAATTGAAAGCACCATCGAGGCGCGCATCGACCCCAACCGCAGTAGCGCATTTACGGCTTATTGCGATTCGAAACTGGCTAATATTTTGTTTACCAAAGCACTGGCCGAGCGCTTGGAGCTCACCCCTATTACGGCCCACTGCTTACACCCCGGTTTGGTGCGTTCTAATTTGTGGTTGCACAGCTCGTGGTTAATGCGCGCCATGGTGTTGCTGGCGCTGCCGTTTGCCCGATCAAATGAAAAAGCAGCCGAAACAATTGTGTGCCTGGTAACCGAAACCGACCCGATGAAATTTAACGGTGCATACCTCAAAAATTGCCATCCGGCCCGGGTTTCGAGCAAGGCGGCAAGCCGCGCGGAGGCATTCCGGCTGTGGCGTATTTCGGCCGACGAAACGGGCGTTGGTGAATAAATATTCCGGTGCCAATAGCTGTATTACGAGCGTTTGCACCTAGGACAAGGCTATAAATACGGGCGGCAGGCTAGCAAAAACGGAGGAGTGCACCAAAGCCGAACTGCGGCCGAATTTCGCCTTTACCTCTGCACGTATTTCAAATTTACGCCGGCATGGTCAGGCATTATTTTGGTATTTCGCCAGAAAAAAAATACCTAGGCCGATACTTTATTTCTTTATTCTCGTTTCTTTGTTCAGAATTTGAACCATTAACCACTGATATAAAATGGCCGAACTAAACCTTCAGCACCTGCAGAAAGTATTGGAAGATGCGGGTCGCAACGAAAATTTGGTGCGGGAAATTCGTCGTGCTCACGGCAAGGTGCAATCTGCCCTGAACGAGCTGGCCGAATTGCTCGACCCTGCTTACGAGCCAACCCAGCGTAAGAAACCAGGCCGCAAACCCACCGCCGAAGGCGGGGAGGCCGGTGAAGGCCGCCGCCGCGGTCCGGGCCGTCCGCCCAAAAACGCTGCTAACAACGCATAAGCTTAGCACCGCTGATTTTGTAAGCCCAGTGGCCTAACGGCCGCTGGGCTTTTTTACTGCCTGATTTTTTACAGCGCCGCTTCAATTCGTAACAGCTTCCCCGAACAAGACTCTGCCATTTAAGCTTACAGCATATAAGCACGGTTGCGTATGGCCCGAACTGATTGTGAAATCCTTTCCTCCAATCATCACGCCCCTGCGAAAGGCAAACCAATGCACCTAATAATCTGCTCCCAAACCCTAACAGCCGGGAAGCTGTGCTTGATGCAAATGAAAGCGAAAACCTGAATTCCAAGGTGCTAAATCGAATATGACCTGCAGGATGTTTGGAAATTTTTCAGGCTCCCGACCTAGGCTACCGACTGGTAGGAAACTACTATGCTTGCAGCCTTTTTACCGAGTACTCGTATAGGTTAGATTTTTATGTAACTGCCTTTCGGAACATGGCATTTACGGCACAGCGGCTGCGCGAATTAATCGCACGCGGCGAGGGCGATACGCTCGAATTTAAAAAGCGCACTACGCACCCCACACGTATCTCGCGCACCCTGGCCTCGTTTGCCAATAGCCGGGGTGGCAGAATCCTGATTGGTGTGGAAGACAACGGCCGGATTGTGGGCGTGCGCGACGCCGAAGAAGAAATATATTTGCTTAGGCAGGCCGCGGAGCAATATGTAATGCCGCCGCTGCCATTTCGTGTGGAGGAAGTAGAAGACGACGAACGAATAATATTGGTGGTAACCGTAGCCGAAAGCCAACGCAAACCACACAAAGCACTAGTGGCCGACGACGATTGGCGGGGTTACGTACGGGTGGGGGCCGAAAGCGTGCAAACCAGCCAGCTCACGGAGAAGGTGCCAACCAACGAACAGCCCGAAAGCCGGTTCGAGAGAATACCGCTGAGCCGGCACGAAGAGGCAGCCCTGGATTACGTGCGGAAAAACCCGCGCATGACTCTGGATCAGTACACCAAGCTGATCAACGTTTCGAAGCGCCGCGCCCACCGCATGCTGATTAAGCTGGTGCTGCACGGCTACCTGCGCTACCACGACAAGGAAAAGGAACCCTACTACACAAAAGCGTAAGCAGCGCCGCAGCACGCGGAACTGCCCTAGGTAGATGGGCGAACCAGGAACAGAGCACCTGGCAAGCAAAGCGCCAGATGAGGGAGGTGTAGACAAATTTCTGCTGGCAGAATTTGGTAACATTCTGATAACATTGACTTTCTTGTAGGCGAGTACTTTTGCTTTCCACCACCACTTACGACATCTGTCGATGAAATCACCTTTACTTCTTGGTTTGTTAGGCGCCGGGATGCTCACGTTTGCATCGCCGCATGCTTGGGCACAGGTTACCCTAGGCACCAGCCCCTACATTCAAGACTTTAACGCGTTGGCCTCCGGCTTGCCCACGGGTTTTACCGTGCGCTCGGCCGCCACGGCTACTGCTCTTGGCACCACCCAAACGCTTACCACCACCCCTACGGAATGGAACTTCGCCACTTCCGTAGGCTTTAGAAACTACGCTTCGGCCACGGGCCTGACGGCAACCACCAGCACAGCCGATCAGGCCGCGGCTACCAACCGCGCCCTTGGCGTGCGCCAGACCAGCTCCACGGGATATGACCCCGGTTCGGCCTTTGTTTTCCAGGCCGCCAACACCACGGGCCGCTACGAGCTGCAGCTTAGCTTCAAGCTGCAGTCGCTCGATGCCAGCTCGCCGCGCACAACTACCTGGCGCGTCGACTACGCGGTAGGTGCCACTCCTACCTCCTTTACCGCCCTGCCTACTTCGGCCGTTACAGGCAACAGCACCTTCAGCAACACCACGGTTAACGTAGACTTCGGCAACGCCCTCGACGACAAGAACGAACCCGTATGGATTCGCATCGTGGCCTTGTCGGCTAGCGCGGGCTCGGGCAACCGCCCTACTTCGGCCATCGATGATTTTAACCTGTCGTGGAAAACTGCTTCGGATGCACGCCTGATCAGCAGCGTAACCGACCTAGGCTTCGGCACGCAGACCATCGGCGCAACGGGCAGCCAAACCTTTACCCTAGGTGGCGCCAACCTCACGGCCAATACCACCCTCACGGCTACGGGCCCTTACCAGCTTTCGAAGGACAACACCACGTTTGCCTCCTCGATTAGTTTTACGCCGGCCGAGCTGGCCACCAACCAAACCGTACACGTACGCTTTGCCCCAACGGCCGGCGGCCTGGCTACGGGCAGCATTGCCATTGCCAGCCAGGGCGCAGCCTCCAAAACGGTAAACCTGCGCGGCACCGGCTTCGACCCGGCAAATCCCACCTACTCGTTTAACGACTGCGGCACCAACCTGGCCGATGGCTGGACGCAGGTAAGCGTAACGGGCGCGCAGGTATGGGCCTGCACCGCGTTTGGCCGCGATGCTGCCGACGCTTCAGGCAAGGCCACATCGCCCAACGCCGTGCAAATCAACGGCTTTGCGGGCTCTGCGCAGACAAACGAAGACTGGCTGATTTCGCCGGCGCTCAATATTTCGTCGATGAATGTGCCGCTGCTCTCGTTCTGGTCGCGCACCCGTTTCAACGGGCCGGCCGTGCAGCTGCGGGTTTCAACGAATTACTCGGGCACCGGCTCCCCCACGGCTGCAGGCGTTACCTGGACGACCATTGACGTGGATTTGCCCGCCGCCAACTCCGATACCTGGACGCGCACCTCGAACGTAGACCTGAGCTCGTACAAAGCAAGCCCGGTATACGTAGCTTTCGTGTACACCTCGTCGGCAGCCAGCGGTGCCGCCCAGTGGACCGTAGACGACATTCAGGTTACGAACTCGAGCACCCCGGCTCCGGTAGCGGTGCGTGCCGTGCCCAGCCGCCTCAACTTCGACTATGTAAAGGAGAACGAGAAGGCTACGCGCAAGTTCCTGACCACCTCGCGCAACGTAACTGGCGACGTAACCATCACTTCGCCGAGCGCTGCTTTTAAGGTTTCGAAAGATGGCACCACCTTCAGCAACTCCGTAACCTTTACGGCGGCCGAAGCCCTGGCAGCCCCCAAGGAAGTAACGGTAGAGTTTGCCCCCACCGCGGCCAGCACCAACTATACCGCCTCGCTGAGCATTACTACCCCAGGTGCTACTGCCGTGCCGGTGGCGCTGGCCGGCAACACGTACGTGCCCAACGCTACGCTCGACGTAGTGAACTGGAACATTGAGTGGTTTGGCTCGACCGGCAACGGCCCCACCGACGAGGCCCTGCAGGAAACCAACGCCAGAAAAGTATTGACCGACCTGAACGCCGACGTGTATGGCCTGGCCGAAATTGTGGACACGGCTAAGCTAGGCGCCATTGTGCGGCAGCTGCCGGGTGGCTACCGCTATAGCGTATCCACGGGCGTATCGGGTTCGTCGTTCGGCTCGGCCCAGAAACTGGTATTCGTGTACCGCGCCACGTCGTTCAGCAACGCAACCTTCACTACTCTTTCTGCCTGCACCAGCTGCACCGACCCGAATAACTGGTCGACGAACTGGTCGACGGGCCGCGTGCCGTACATGATGGAGGCCGATGTGAAGCTGGTGAACGGCCAGACGCGCCGCGTTGCGTTCGTGCTGATTCATGCCAAGGCCAACGAAAGCAACGACGGCGGCGACTCGTACAACCGCCGCAAGGCCGGTGCCGAAGCGCTGAAGGCCGAGCTGGATGCCCGCTACGCCACCAGCAATGTGCTGATTATGGGCGACTTCAACGACGACCTCGACGTTACCATCGCCAACATTCCGAACGTAACGGCGTCGTCGTACCAGGCCTTTACGGCCGATGCTGCGCAGTACTCGGCCCTTACGCTGCCGCTGAGCCAGGCCGGCCTGAAATCGACGGTGGGCTTCAACGACGTGATTGACCACGTGGTGGTTTCGAACGAACTGAACACGCTTTACCTCGATGGTTCGGCGAACATTCGGACGGACATTGCCGGCACCATTGCCAACTACGGCAACACCACCTCCGACCACTACCCCATCCAGACGCGCTTTATCCTGGGTGCCAACGTGGTAACCAACAACAAGGCTGGCGTGGCCGCTGCCAAGCTGGGCCTCTACCCCAACCCGGTAAGCAAAACGGTGCGCGTAGAGGTGCCCGAGCGTGGCCAGCACCTGCAGCTGCAGGTACTCACCGCCGACGGCCGGGTAGCCATCAGCGCCAAGGGCTCGGTGGAGCAGCTCAACCAGCAGCTGAACCAGAAAGTAGGCAACCTGAACGCCGGTATGTACACCGTACGCATCGTGGGCGAGCAGCAAACCTACGTGGAGCGCTTCGTGAAGCAATAGCCCAGCACGCAGCCCGAATAAGAAAGCCCGGCCAGGTTGGCCGGGCTTTTTTTTGTGCGGCCGCCTAGGTGCCGGGGGGGTCTTCAATCACAAAGGAGCGGCCGGCATGTTCGCCTTCGAGGCGCAGCCAGTGCCGCTCGGCGGGGCGGCCGGTGGGCAGCCAACCCCGGCCCTGCTCCGTGAGGATAAGCAGCCCTTCGTCGGTACCCAGGGCGGCAAAATTGGGCAGCTTGGGCCCCCGGGCAAAATCGGGAATGCCGTACCGGGCAGCTAACTCGGCGGCCAGGGCCGGTACGTTGGCCGCCACAATACCCGCTTCGCTCAGCCCCAGAAACTGCTTGGCGCCAAAGGGCTCGGTGGTGGCATTGGGCAACTCGAAGCGGGCAATGCATTCGAGAATGTTGCCGGCCGGGTCGTGAAAGTAGAACGCCTGAGCGCGCCAGTTCGGGAAGTCGGCAATAGCCTCGCCGTGCACGAAGGGCAGCAAAGGCGTGCGGGCAGCCAGCCGTGCGCCGCAACCAGCTGGTTGTGCGGCACCGAAACGGCGAAGTGGTAAAAAGGCTCAGTACCCCCATCGGCCTGCCGAAACACCAGCCGCGAAAACCCTAGGTGCACCACCAGCTCGTGCGGCGTGGGCAGCTGCGCGGGCAGGCCCAGCACCTCGGCATAAAAATGCCGCTGCCGGGGCAAATCGGGGGCTAACAGGTGCAGGGTTTGCAGGAGCATGGCGGTTGGGGCTGGTGGCTGAATATGATACATTATCGGTGCGCCGCCCGCATGTGGGGCAACAACGCCTGCCCGGGCGTGTGCGTACACGGGGCACACTCAACTCATTTTTGCATATGTCTTCACTTGCTGATAAAGGCCTTCAGATTTCGAAAAACGCAATTTTTAGCTTGTTTATGAGCCGCGCCGGCAAGCTGCTGGGCAAGCCGTTTAAGGTGGTATTGGTGCTCAACGAAGTAGCCGATAAATTATCCAGCGCCGAAAGCAAAGACAACAAATTCAAGCAGTTGCTCGATGCCGGCCGTTCGCTGGTGCGCCTGGTGCAGGCCTACGTAAACGGCTCGTACCGGCAAATCGAAACCGGCACCATTGTATCGGGTTTGGCGGTGCTGCTCTACACGTTGTCGCCCATCGATTTGGTGCCCGACTTTATTCCGGTGCTGGGTTTCTTGGATGATTTGAGCCTGCTGAGCTGGTTTATCGGCAAGTTTCAGAGCGAAATCCGCCGTTTCCGCGAGTGGGAAGCTACTGGCGCTACCGCCACGGAAGCACCCGCTGCCGGTTTGCCTTTGGAAGCTTCGGCTACTTCGGCGCAGAATGCCGCGGCCGTTTCGGAGCTGGGCCACTCGTAGGCGCGGGCACCGGATGCCCTAGGTGCGGCTGGTACCGCCAACGGTACCAGCCGGCAAAGGCCAGCAGGCCCAGCCAAAAGGCCGTGCAGGTAGTAATGATGATGCGCAACGTAAACACGCGCAGCTCGGGGTAAGCCATCAGCGGCGCGGCGTGCGAGCGGGCGTAGAGCACGCCCGCGGCGGCAGCCGCAAGCACCAAACCAGCCAGCCATGCCCGCCGGTGCCGCAGCTTAGGCACCGCAATGCTGTGCGCGGGCTGCTGGCCTAGCCATTGCCGGGCCCACCACGCCAGCAAGGCCGCCCCCACCGCCGTGCTGAGCAGCTGCGCCAGCTTGTATACGGGCATGCTGCCAAACCCCGGGAACGGCAGCAACTGCTGAAACAAAGGCACGCGCTCGGCCACCCAGCCATCGACGTGCGTAAAGGCATCCCAGGCAATATGTGTAAGAGCACCTAGCAAAATGGCCGCGGCCACTTGCACCAGGCGCCGCCCCGGCCCAAACCGAAAGGGCTGATGCGCCACGTGCAGCGTGCGCGCCCGCACCCACGGCGGCAGCAACGCCACGGCCGCCAGCTTGGCTACCTCGTGCCACAGCCACAGCGCCGCCAGGCCCACGGGCAGGCAAAAAACGAACAGCCCCGGCAACGTGTGGCCGATGTTGCCGCTGGCTTTCAGCTGCATAAAGTAAATCAGATCGGGGCTGAGGCTGCCCACCACCAGGGCCGAGAGCGGCAAACGCACCCAACGCGCCAAGGGTACCACAGCGGCTGCATGACTGAAGGTGAAGGGCATAGCACAAGCAATTTGGTGCCACAACCAGGGCACCCAACCCCAACGTACGGCGTTTGCGGCCCTAGGTAGGGCAACGCGGGCTTTGGGCCGGGGCACCTACTTTTGCACCATCACTCACCTAAGGCTCCTGCTTAGTGGCAAAACGTTTCGTATCTGGTTCCTGGTTGCGCCGCCTGGCGGCGTTTTGGCTGTTGTTGTTGCCCGCCGCGGCCCGCGCCGACGAAGGCATGTGGCTGCCTATGCTGCTGAAGCAGCTTAACGAGGCCGACATGCAGCAAAAAGGGCTAAAGCTCTCGGCCGAAGATATTTACTCCGTCAACCGCGGCTCGCTGAAGGATGCCGTGGTGCAGTTTGGGGGCGGCTGCACCGGCGAAATCATCAGCAACGAAGGCCTGCTGCTCACCAACCACCACTGCGGCTACGGCCAGATTCAGCAGCACTCGTCGGTTGAGAAAGACTACCTCACCAACGGCTACTGGGCCATGTCGCGCGAGCAGGAGCTGCCCAACCCCGGCCTCACCGCCACTTTCATCGTGCGGATGGAGGACGTAACGGGGCCGATTTTGCAGGGCTTGCCGGCCAACATGCCCGAGGCCGAGCGCGAGCAGGCGGTGCAGCAGCGCAGCGCCCAGGTGGCGCACAAAGCCACCGAAGGCACGCACTACAAAGCCTTTGTGCGCCCCATGTTTGGCGGCGGCGAGTACTACTTGTTCGTAACGGAAGTATTTGAGGACGTGCGCCTCGTGGGGGCGCCGCCGAGCAGCATCGGCAAGTTTGGCGGCGACACCGACAACTGGATGTGGCCCCGCCACACCGGCGACTTCAGCATCTTCCGGATTTACGCCGGCCCCGACAACAAACCGGCCCCCTACTCGCCGCAGAACAAGCCCTTCCGGCCCCGCCACGCGCTGCCCATTTCGCTTAGCGGCGTACGACCCGGCGACTTTACGCTGGTGTTCGGCTTTCCGGGCCGTACCAACGAGTACCTCACCTCGTGGGGCGTTGATGAGGTCTATTCCGTATCGGACCCGGCGAGGGTGAAAATCCGCGACACGAAGCTGCGCCTGCTCGACCAGGACATGAAGGCCTCCGACAAGGTGCGCATTCAGTACGCGGCCAAGTACGCCTCGCTGGCCAACTACTGGAAAAAGTGGCAGGGCGAAATGCGCGGCCTGAAACGCCTCGATGCCGTGCGCCGCAAGCAGCAGCAGGAGCAGCAATTTGGCCAATGGGTGCAGCAAGGCGACGCTACGCGCCAAGCCGCCTACGGCCAGATCCTGAGCCAGCTGGAGCAACAGTACAAGTTGGCGCGGCCCTACGTGGTAGCCCGCGACTACGCCACCGAAGCCGCCCTGGGCATCGAACTGATTGCTTACGCTAACAGCCTGCAAAACCTCGTCGACCTGATCCAGGCCAAGGCCCCGCAAGCCGAGCTGCAGGCGGCCATCGAGAAGGCCCGCAAGGGCACCAGCAACTTCTTCCGGAACTACTCGGCCCCTACCGACCGCAAAGTGGCCGCTGCGCTGCTGCCGCTCTACGCCGAGGGCACGCCCACCGAGCTGCTGCCAGCTTACGTGAAGCAGCTGCGCGCGCAGCATACCTCGCCCGAGGCCTGGCAGCGTTACGTCGGCGCGTTGTTCGCCCGCAGCAAGCTGACCGCTGATTCCGACGCCCAACGCGTACTCGATGAGCTGGCCAAAGGCAATGCCGCCGCCTTGCTCACCGACCCCGCCTACCAGCTGGCCGCGCCCATTGTGGCTACGTACCGCCAGCAGGTGCTGCCCACCTACACCCAAACCCAGGACCAGATTACCCTGCTGCAGCGCACCTACATTGCCGGCTTGCGCCAGTGGCAGCCCGAGCGCAAGTTTTACCCCGATGCCAACTCCACCCTGCGCGTAGCCTACGGCCAGGTGGCCGGCTACCAACCCGCCGACGGCGTGCAGTACGAATACTACACCACCCTCGACGGCATCATGGAAAAAGCCGCCCCCCTGAACCCCGACTTTGAAGTGCCCAAGCGCCTGGCCGAGCTGTATCAGCAAAAAGACTACGGCCCCTACGCCGTAAATGGCACTGTGCCGGTGGCCTTTACGGCCACCAACCACACCACCGGCGGCAACAGCGGCTCGCCCGTCATCAACGGCCGCGGCGAGCTGATCGGCATCAACTTCGACCGCAACTGGGAGGGCACCATGTCGGACATCATGTACGACCCCGAGCGCGTGCGCAACATTACCTTGGATGTTCGCTACATGCTGTTCGTGGTGGATAAATACGCCGGAGCCTCGCACCTTATCAAGGAAATGAACCTGGTGGGCGGTGCCGACCAGAACCAGCCCGCCGAGGCCGGCTCCGACAAAAAAGCCAGGAAGCAGAAGGTGAAAGTTAAGCGCGAAAAAGCCACTTCCTGACTCTTGCTATACGAGTGACCACGACGCCCGCCGGAATACTTAACTTCCGGCGGGCGTCGATTTATACCCCCCCATTATTTGCATGAAGCATACTTTACTCCATGGCTGCTTGCTAACGGTGCTAGCGCAGTTTTCTGCCGAAGCCCAATCCCGCTTTGCTAAACAAGAAGAAGCCGTTCTGAAAGAAGGGCTTGCGCTTTACCAATCTGAACGCGCCTCGTGGGTTGCCACCGACTTGCTCGTGGCTCGGCAAACCGACATGTCAACCCTAGGTGGTTACATTACCTACGCCGACGGCGACTCTGTGCGCACCGTGTTCGTGGCCCGCGGAGCGGCCGCCGAACCACTGGCAGTCAGCCACGCCTTCAGCTTTCCGCGCAACTTCGAGATTACGCCAAGCTCCGGCCGAATATGCGCGGCGCGGCCAACCTCCGAGCGCGAACGGCGCTTGTTTGCCATTCGCAAGCAGGTGTTTGAAGAGTTGGTGCAGCCCACAAAGAGCAAAGCCTACACTTTTCCGGACCGAACCCGGCCTAATGTGATACTGCTCGACGATGGCCCCAAGCCGCGTGCTTACGTACTGGTTGGGCCGCAGGAAGAAGGCGTTTTGCCCATCGGCAACGATTTGCTAATGACGTTTTCGGCAAAGGGCCAGTTAGAAACGGTAGAGCGCCTGCACAACACGTACATCGCCATGCGCATGCCCGAAAAGGCGAAAACCGTTGAGGCCGCCATGCATTCGCATTTGCCCGCGCACCCCTACATCACCCCAACCGACATTTGCTCCCTGTTGCTCTACCGCAACACCTTGCCTGTTGACACCCATCTTGTGATTGGCCAGAAGTACGTTTCCATTTTCAATGTGGCCCAAAAACACGTGTTGATTATGGAAAAGAAGGCTTTCGACAAAATGATGGATAGCCGTTAATAGCGCGCTTGTTTCGCGCCTCTTAACCGCCTTTACTCCCTGCCGATGGCAACGGCCGTTCTTGTTGCCGAATTGTTTTACTGCTTCACCAGCCGCTGGCTCAGCACCTTGCCGTTGAGCAGCACGGTGGCCTGGTACAAGCCCTTGCTCAGCCCTGGCACCAGCTGCACGCGGTTGGCGCCGGGCTGCACCGCCCGGGCAGCCTGCCACACCACCCGCCCTAGGTTGTCGGTTAGGGTAATGGTGGCGGCAGCGGTGGTTTCGGCCAATATTTCCAGGGTTAGCTCTTCCTCGAAAGGATTTGGGTAGGTGCTCAGGGCCACGGCCATGGGGTCGAAGCGCACGGGCACGGGGCCAAAGTAGTTTTGTTTGCCGTCTTCGTCTTCCTGCCGCAAGCGGTAGTAGCGCATGTCGCTTTTGTTGGGCTCGGTGTCGCGGTAGGTGTAGTGCTGGGGCTGTTGCGTGGTACGGCCAGTAGCCGGCACAAACGCCAGCGTGCGGTAGGCGGTACCGTCGGTCGAGACTTCGATGCCGAAACCGCGGTTGCGCAGTTCGTTGGCCGTCGACCAGGCCAGTACGGCCTCGGAGCCGCGCCGCGTGGCCTGAAACGCGGTGAGCGTAACGGGCAGGGGCGCACCCACGCGCACCAGCGTGGCCGCGTCAATCTCAATGCCCGTGCGGGTTATAAATTTCATGCTCAGGGTATTGGCTGAGGCTTCCAGCAGCATGGCGCCGTAGTCGCCGGCGTACAACGCCTGCGTAAAGCTTTTTTTGGCCCCGATGCCGTACAGGCTTCGGCCGCCCAGGCCGTTCACGATGTACGTGAGGCCGTCCACCGTAAGCCGCTCGTAGTGGTGGTTGTGCCCGGCCATCACCAACGAAGCCCCCCACGCCTTAAACGGCCACTGCATGTACTCGATGTTGCCGTAGTGGCCCGAGGAGTACGGCGCGTGGTGAAAGTACACCACCTTCCAGGGCTTGTTTGAGGCGGCCAGTTGTTGCTTCAGCCACTGGGCCTGCACCGAGCTGCTGCTGGTGCCGTCCGGTTCGCTCGGGTCGCTGTTGACGACGAAGAAATGCAGGTTGCCGCGCGTAAACTCGTAGTACCGCTCGTTGCCGGGCAGGGAAAAAAAATCCCGGTAGGGTTTGCCGCTTTCGGTATACACATCGTGGTTGCCGATGCTCGGGAAAAAGCGGTTTTCGGCTTTGGGCGACGCCGCGCCGTAGGTTCCGGAGTACGGGTAGATGTAATCGTGGAAGTACTGGCCGATGTTCCGGTCGATGGTTTCCTTCGCTCCGAAATCGTAGTTGTTGTCGCCCGTCGTGATGATGAACTCGGGGTTCCAGGTTTTAATCAGCCCCGCTACCTGCTGCAAATTCGGCCCCTCGAAGCCGTAGTCGCCGATGCACGCAAAACGTTGGCCGCAACTGATGGGCGATGTAATCACCCAAAGCAACAAGGCCAACCCGGTGCCCCGGCAAAGGGGGCGCAAAGCGTGTGCATCGTCCATGATCCAGAGCGATAGGGTGCGCTGTATAAGTTATAATATTTTGATTATTTCTTATCCTTATCCACGAAGAACCAGCAAATAAATCCGTGCGCTATCAGTTTGCCCGAACCGGCATAACTTTCCGGGCCGGCTCCGCCACTGAAGCCTGCTGCTGAGTTCCGATCTGATTGATGACGCTTTTATCGCGCGTGGGTAAGCTGGCCCTGGCCGGTGCCCTGTTGTGGCGCAGCGGCCAGCTCGCTGCCCAAACGCCCGCCCCTGCCCCGGCTGCCATGCTGCTGCAACCGGCAGCCGTTTTCGATGGCGAAACGCTGCACCCCGGCTGGGCCGTGCTGGTTGAAGGCGACCGAATAAAGTCGGTGGGCCCGGCCAGCCAGCTGCAAGCTCCGGCGGCAGCGCGCACGGTGCCGCTGCCCGGCCTCACCTTGCTGCCTGGCCTGATCGAAGGGCACTCGCACCTGCTGCTGCACCCCTACAACGAAACCTCCTGGAACGACCAGGTGCTGCTCGAATCGCAGGCCCTGCGCGTGGCCCGCGCTACCGTGCACGCCCGCCAAACCTTGCAAGCCGGCTTTACCACCGCCCGCGACCTGGGCACCGAAGGCGCCGGGTACGCCGATGTGGGCCTGAAGCAAGCCATCGACCAGGGCCTGATACCCGGCCCTAGGTTGCTGATTGCCACCCGAGCCCTGGTGGCCACGGGTTGCTACGGCCCCAAGCTTTCGGCCGATGTGGAGGTGCCCCAAGGAGCGCAGGAAGTTAGCGGCGCCGATGAAATTGTGCGGGCCGTGCGCGAGCAAATCGGCAAGGGCGCCGACGTAGTAAAGGTGTATGCCGATTACCGCCTTTCGGCCGCCGGCCCTTCGGTACCCACGTTCTCGCAGGACGAGCTGAACCTGCTGGTAACCACGGCCCGCTCCCTGGGCCGGCCGGTGGTGGCGCACGCCTCCACGCCCGAGGGCATGCGCCGCGCCACGCTGGCCGGCGTCGAAACCATTGAGCACGGCGACGGCGGCACCGCCGAGGTGTTTAAGCTGATGCGGCAGCGCGGGGTAGCCTTATGCCCCACCGTAGCCGCCGGCGACGCCATTTCGCAGTACCGCGGGTGGCGCCGGGGCCAAAAGCCCGAGCCCGAGCGCATTGTGCAAAAGCGCCAGAGCATGCAAGCCGCCCGCAAAGCCGGCGTAACCCTGGCCATTGGCGGCGACGTAGGCGTATTTACCCACGGCGACAACGTGCGCGAGCTGGAGTTGCTGGTGCAAGAGTTTGGCTTGACGCCGTTGGAGGTGCTGCGCGGTGCTACCAGCGGCAACGCCCGGCTGTTTCACCTGCCCGATAGGGGCCGCGTGGCGCCCAACCTGCTGGCCGACCTGGTAGCCGTGCAAGGCGACCCCACCACCGATGTGCAGGCCCTAAGGCACGTGCAATGGGTGATGAAGGGCGGCGCCGTATACCGGCAGCCCTAGGTGCGGCCGGCCGCTCAGCCACAAGGCAGCCGTTTACGTACCGCGCTTTAGCCAACCACCTGTTGCCTTATGCTACTGTTTCGCCCTTTGTTTTCGGGTTTCATGGCCCTGGCGGGCTTGCTCGTTCCTGCCCACGTGGGTTTACCTCCCGATGCCGAAGCGGCGCGTCAGCAAGCACTGCGCGATGGGCTGGCGCTTTACGAGGTAGAGCGGGCCTCCTGGGTTTCGGATGACGTGCTGCGCGCGCAGCCCAGCCTGCCGCTGCAGCCCGTCACGTTTCTCTCCTACGCCACGCCCGATTCGGTGCGCACGGTGTTTATCGGCGTGGTGGCCAACCAGCCCACGGTGGTGCTGCAAGTAAGCTACGGCAAGGGCCAGCTGCAGCCCAGCCAGGCCCGGGTGCAGCCAACCGGCCGCCCCCTGGCCGACAACGAGGAAAAGCTGTTTCTCATTCAGCAAGACGTACTTAAGCGCCAGCGCAAGCTCACCGGGGGCCAAAGCCCCGCCGGCACCACCTACAACGTATCGGTAATCGAGCAAGGCACCACCTACAAAGCCTACCTGCTGCTGGGCGCCACCACCGCCGGCGTGGTGCCCCTAGGTGCCGATTGGTGCCTTACCTACGGGCCCGATGGCAAGCTGCAGCGCACCCAGCGGCTGCACCAAAGCTACGTGCCCATTACGCCGCCGCCCGCCGGCACCACCGTGCAAGCCAGCGTGCACACGCACCTGCCCGGCTACCCCGCCCTGATTACCCCCACCGACATTTGCACCTTGCTGCTCTACCGCGAGGCACTGCCCCCGTCGCACAGCCGGCACGTGGTGCTGGGTGCCGAGCTGGCTTCGGTGTTCGAGCTGAACACCCAGGAGCTGCGCGTGCTGCCGCGCCGGGAGTTCGAAAGCAGCCTCGCGCACTAAGTGCCCTAGGTGCTACTGCGGCGCCGCCACGCCCAGGGCCTTCAGCGGCGCGGCGTACTTATCGTAAATCACCTGCAGATCGGCGCCGTGGCGGGCCGCATCAACCCCGATGCTCACGTTGGAGCGATGGAAGCGATGCAGGTGGCTGATGTGCGGGCACAACACGGGCAGGTGCCCCGCCAGCAGGAAGCGCACGTACAGGTCCAGGTCTTCGGCCATGCGCAGCTGCTCGTCGTAGCCGCCCACCTCGCGGTACAGCGCGTGGCTAAAGCACACGTTGCCCTGAATGAAGTGCTCGGCCTTGAAAATGGCGCGCAGCATGTCGGCGGGCGTATCGAAGCGCCAGGTGTAATAATCCTCGCCGGGCATGTAGCGCCGCTCCTCATCAACCCGCAGAAAATCGGCCACAAACCACTGCTTGCCCGGGTGGGCGCCCATTTGGGCCCCGTAGTGGTAGAGTGTGCGCTGCAGCAGGAGGTCGTCGTCGTCGAGGGGCACCAACCAGCTCTCGGGTTGGGCATGGCCGATGAGCAGGTGCCGCGCTGCGCCGGGCGCCATAGGCTCGGGGCCGGCGTGCTGCCAGCTCCGGATGGGCGGGCCCTCCCAGCCGGTGGCTTCGTTCAGAAAACCGGCGGTATCGTCGGCGCAGGCGTTGTCGAGGATGAGGTGCTCGTAGCTGGCCTCGGGCAGCGGGGCCAGCACGCTGGCGCGCACGCTCTGCACGGCTTCGGGCAGGTAGGCGGCGCGGTTGTGCGTTGGGGTGATGATAGCAAAATGCATAGTGCCCGCTTGTTCGGCTGCTGACGAAAAAAGTTACCTCCCGGGCTCAATTAGCCCAACTTTCCCCTTCGCAGCGGCGTTTAGGCGGCAAGGCTCCGTTGCCGTTCTACCCATGAGCATGTACGTAGTGTCGTTGCGCTTACCCGACTACTTCGACGAGGAATTCGTTGCCTTAATCCCGCGCCATCGGGCATTCATCAACAGCCTCATCGAAGACAACGTGGTGGTGTCGTACGCCATCAGCGCCGATCGTTCGCGCGGCTGGGTTACCATGCAAGGGCCCAACGCCGAAAGCGTGCGGGCCGTGGTAGAGCAGTTTCCGCTGTACCGGTTTCTGAAGCACGTCGAAATCGACGAGTTGTTTGTGTTCGACAGCTCGGCTTCGCGCCTGCCCAAAATCAGCCTTAATTAGCCGATATCCGCTTCGGGGCCGCTGCGCCCTTGCGCTCCACCCGCTGTTTACCTTGCCGTTACCTTATGTTGTTTTCGCTGAACTGGCTCCCGGTTGTGGTTTCGCTCCTTGCTCCTGCTGCCCCTGCGGCTGCCGATGCCCGGGCACCTGGGAACACCGCCGCCGAGGCACCTTCCGTCGATAACCTGCTCTCGCGCTTGTCAGCGGCCATCAGCCGGCTGCAAACCCTGCGCTGCACCGTGAAAGCCAGCGAGCGGCACGACGGCGCTTACCAGCAGGCCCTCACGCAAATGAAGGTAAGCAGCTCGCCGCTGCGCGTGTATTTGCGCACCAACAAGGGCATTGAGGTGCTGTGGGTGCAAGGCCAGAACGACGGCGACGCCTGGGTGTACCCCAACAAGTTTCCGTACGTAACGCTCAGCCTCGACCCCAACGGCTCGCTGATGCGCCGCACGCAGCACCATTCGGTAACCGATGCCGGCTACGGCACCATTGCCGACCTCATCCGGATGGCCCCGCAACGCTCCGAGGCCTACCGCCGCTCGTTCCGCTACGCCGGCGACACCACCGTGCAGGGCCGCCTGTGCTACCTGCTGCGCTCCGATTTTCCGCAGTTCCGCTACATCAGCCACAAAACTACCGCCGGCGAAACCGTGGGCAAAATTGCCGAGCGCTACGGCTGCGGCGAGTACCGCATTGCCGAGCGCAACAACGTAGACTACACCTCGCCGCTGCCCGCGGGCCGCGTGCTGCAAGTGCCCAACGCCTACGGCCGCCGCACCATTTTGTGCGTGGAGCAAAAAAGCATGCTGCCGCTGGCCGTGGCCGTGTGGGACGACAAAGGCCTGTTTGAGTCGTTCGAGTTTTCGCAGGTAGTGGCCAACCAGCCCATCGCCGCCGCCGAGTTCACGAAGGATTACAAAGGCTACAAGTTTTAACGGCCGCTCCCCTAGCTGTCATTGCGAGCCAAGCGAAGCAATCCGTCCTGGTCAGGGTACAACCTGTTACTTAGTACCAACCGAAAACCGCACCGCCCGAATTCTGGAATCAGGATTCGGGCGGTGCGGTTTTTTAGCGCGGATGATTTTCCGGTTGCTGCCTGCTGAACGGTGGTGCCGCGAGAGGAAGGATTGCTTCGCTTGGCTCGCAATGATACCGGACAGGGTGGTGGCAGTTTAGCGGCGCATGGTTTTCTCGATCTGGTCCCACATCTGCGGGGTTAGCAGCTCCAGCTTGTTGAACTCGCCGGCGCCGTTCAGCCACTCGCCGCCGTCGATGGTGATGACTTCGCCGTTGACGTACGCTGCAAAATCGGACACCAGGTAAGCAGCCAGATTGGCCAGCTCCTGATGCTCGCCTACGCGCTTAAGCGGCACCGACGCAGCCGGATCGAGCTTGGAGGCCAGCGGCTCGGGGAAGAGGCGGCTCCAGGCGCCTTCCGTCGGGAACGGGCCGGGGGCAATGGCCACCGAGCGAATGCCGTACTTGGCCCACTCCACCGCCAGCGAGCGGGTAATGGCCAGTACGCCTGCTTTGGCCGCCGCCGAGGGCACCACGTATGCCGAACCCACCGAGGCATAAGTAGTTACGATGTTCAGAATGGTACCAGCCTGCTGCTGCGCAATCCAATGCTTGCCGATGGCCAGGGTGCAATTGTAGGTGCCCTTCAGCACAATATCCACGATGACATCGAAGGCCTTGTGGGTAAGGCGCTCGGTGGGGCTGATGAAGTTGCCGGCGGCGTTGTTGACCAGCACATCCACGCGGCCGAATTCCTCCACGGTGCGCGCAATCATGGCCTCCACTTCGTCGTACTTGCGCACATCGCACTGCACGGCCAGCACTTTGCCATGCGTTTTTTCGCGCAGCTCGTTGGCGGTGGTTTCCAGCACATCGAGTTTGCGCGAGCTGATGACTACGTTGGCCCCGAGCTGCAGGAAATACGTCGTCATGGCCCGGCCCAAGCCGGTGCCGCCGCCGGTTACAATGATGGTTTTTCCTTCGAGGGCGCCGTCGCGCAGCATGGGTTGGGCGTAGGGTGAGGGCATGGTGAAATACGTTGGGGTGGCAAATGCAATGCTGCAAGAAAGGCAATTGCCGGGTTTTGTATGCATGCCGCCTAGTTTTCCGCCGAAAATCCTGCTAGGCTACTCGCGCCCTAGGTTGTTACTTGCCGCTGCTTATGAACACGAACTCCATTGCCGTGCTCGGCTGCGGCTGGTTGGGCCTGCCCCTGGGCAGCGCTCTGGCCCAGACGGGCTACCCGGTTGCCGGCAGCACCACCACGCCCGAAAAACTTGCCAGCCTGAAAGCCAGCGGCATACAACCGCACCTGCTGCGCCTGAGCCCCGATACCCGGCCCAGCGAAATAGCCCCGTTGCTGGCCGGTGCGCAGGTGCTGGTGCTGAATGTACCGCCCTCGCGCACCGCCCCCTCCGCCGACCGCGCCGCGTACACGGCGGCCCTGGCGCCCGTAGTAGTAGCCCTAGGTGCATCTTCGGTAAAGCACGTGGTATTCGTCAGCTCAACCGGCGTGTACCCCGACGAGCCTCGCCCCATGACAGAAGCCGACGCCCTGGCCACTCCCGATGCGGAAAGCCACCTGCTCCGGGCCGAAGCGCTATTTCAGGAGGCTGGCCAGGCATGGCAAACCACCGTGCTGCGCTTGGGTGGCCTAATGGGCCCGGGCCGTGCGCCGGGTCGCTTTCTGGCCGCTCGTACCGATGTGCCCCAGCCCAACGCCCCCGTCAACATGCTGCACCTGGCCGATGCCGTGGGCGTAATCATGGCGGTGATCGGGCAAAACACCTGGGGTGCCACCCTGAATGTTTGCGCCCCCGAGCACCCCTCGCGCCTGGCTTTCTACAGCGCAGCGGCTACGCACCTAGGGCTGCATCCGCCCGTATTCAGCCCCGGCGACGAGCGCAGCGGCAAACGCATCGACACCACGCTGCTGCAGCAAACCCTGCCCTACTCGTTTCGGCACCCCGAGCCCATTGCGGCCCTGAACTTTTGCTGACGCCCGGGGCTTAACATGCCTCCTAACCAAACCTAGGTCAGGCGTACCTTTGCACTCGTGAAAAATTCTTTTGCTGCCGATGTAGCCGTGCTGGGGGGCGGTGCGGCCGGCTTTTTTGGGGCCATTGCCTGCGCCGAAGCCAACCCTGCCCTCAACGTAATACTGCTCGAAAAAACCACCAAGCTGCTGAGCAAGGTGCGGGTTTCGGGCGGCGGGCGCTGCAACGTAACGCACCACTGCTTTTCGCCGGCGCAGCTGGTGCAGTTTTACCCGCGGGGCGGCAAGCACCTCAAAGAGCCGTTCAAGCAGTTTGGCGCCCAGGACACGGTGCAGTGGTTTGAGCGCCGCGGCGTACGGTTGAAGACCGAACCCGACGGCCGCATGTTCCCCGTCACCGATTCGTCGGAAACCGTGGCGCGGTGCCTCGAGCAAGCCGCCCAGCGGGCCGGGGTGCGCGTGCTCACCGGCACGGCCGCCGAGCGCATCGAGCCGCTCGCGGGCGGCGGCTTCTGCTTGCATTTAAGTGGCAACCAGGAGCTGCGCGTGCAAAGGTTGCTGGTAGCCACCGGCGGCAACGCCAAGTCGGCGGCCTATGATTGGCTGCGGCACCTAGGGCACAGCATTTGCGAGCCGGTGCCGTCGTTGTTCACCTTCAACGTGCCCAACTCGCCGCTTAAGGAGCTGATGGGCGTAAGCGTGCCGCATGCGCGCGTGCTGCTGGCCGGCGAAAAGCTCGAATACGAAGGCCCGCTGCTGGTTACGCACTGGGGCGTGAGCGGCCCGTCGGTGCTGAAATTGTCGGCTTGGGGCGCGCGCCGCCTGCACGAGCTGCAGTACACCGGCACGGCCTTGGTTAGCTGGGTGCCCACCTACACCGAGGAAAGCATGCGCCAGTGGCTGCAAACGTTCCGCACCGAAAACGGCAAAAAAATAGTAGCGGCCAACCCGTTGTTCGGCTTGCCCCAACGCCTGTGGCGCACCCTGGTGGAGCAGGCCGGCATCGGGGCTGAAGTGCGCTGGAGCGAATTGGCGGGCAAGCTGCAAAACCGTTTGCTGGAGCTGCTGCTGCGTACCCCGCTGCAGGTGCGCGGCAAAACCACCTTTAAAGAGGAATTTGTGACGTGCGGCGGCGTGCCCCTAGGTGAAATAGACCTGAAAACGATGGAGAGCCGCCAGGTGCCCGGCCTGTACTTTGCCGGCGAGGTGCTCGACATCGACGGCATCACCGGGGGTTTCAACTTTCAGGCCGCCTGGACAACCGGGTACCTCGCGGGCCGTGCCATGGCCGCAACCACCTAGGGTTCAGCCACCGGCGGCCAGAACGACTCACAACCCGCTGATCAACAGAACTTCCTGCAAGCCACAGTAGCCGCAGCCCAGGGCCAAAGCGCAACCTTAGGCGCACGGGGTCAGTAGAGAGATACTCCCGCATCTGCTCTAACCCTAACATCCCAAACATCATGGCTACTGACAACCAAAACAGCGCCCTCCACAGCGTTCTGAACGAACTAGTTGAAACCCTGAAAGACGGTGAGCGTGGCTATTCCGAAGCCCTTACCGATGTTAAAGATCAGGACCTGAAGCAGGTATTCAAGCAATACGCCGTGCAGCGCGACAGCTACCTCACGGAGCTGGAAAACGCCATGCACAACCTGAACATGCGCCCCGCCGAAGCCAAGGAAGGCAAGCTCGACTCGGTGGTTGGCACCGCGCACCGCGCCTGGATCAACATTAAATCGGTAGTAACCGGCAACGACCGCAAAGCCATTCTGGACGAATGCGAGCGTGGCGAGGACTACGCCGTAAAGGCCTTCCAGAAAGCCGTTCAGTCGGAAAGCCTGCCCCACGAAATCAAGTCGATTGTTGAAAAGCAATACAACGGCATCAAGCAGGCCCACGATCAAATTCGCAGCCTGCGCGACTCGTCGAAGTAATGCGCTAAAGCTTCATCGGGCTTTATGGCAGCTCGAATCTGCCCGTTGTAATTAAAAGCCCGATAAACAGAAAGGCCGCCTCAGCTGAGGCGGCCTTTCTGTTTTATACGTCTAAACTTGGACTAGTCGTCGAAGCCTTCGCTACGGTCGCGACGCGGGCGGTAGCCGCCCTCGTTGTCGCGGCGGCCGCGGTAGCCACCGCCCCCGCCGAAACCACCCTCGCGGCGCTGGCCGCCGCCGTAGCCGCCCTCGCGACGCTGACCACCGCCGTAACCACCACGGTTACCGCCGTAGCCGCCTTCGCGGTTGCCGCCCCCAAAACCGCCTTCGCGGCGCTGGTAGCCGCCTTCGCGGTTGCCGCCAAAGCCACCTACGCCACCCGAACGACGCGGACGACGCTCGTCGCCGCCTTCGGCTGCTGCGGCACCGGCTTCGCGCTGGGTAGCCAGGCTAAACGATACCGGACGCCCGTACAGCGAGGTGCGGCCCAGTTGCTCAATTACGTCGTTGGCGTCTTCGGTGGGTACTTCCACGAAGCTGAACTTGTCGTACAGCTCGATGTCGCCCACGCGGCCCGGGGCAATGTTCGACGAGGATACGATCAGGTCAACGAGGTCGCGCGGATGCAAGCGGTCCTTCTTGCCCATCGTCACGAACAGGCGGGTGTAACCCTCGCGCGGCGTGCCCTTCTGGCGGTCGGCCTCCAGGCCTTTTTCGGCCTGCTTGCTTTCCTTCATCACCATCTTCAGCAAGGCAGCGGCAATGTCGAGCGACGTTACTTCTTCCTCCTGATCGATCAGGCGCTGCACGCGGCCGATGTATTTCTCGAGGTTGCCCTTTTCGATAACTTCCTTGATCTGACCTAGGAGAACGGTGGTTTTCACCTCCGATACGTCCTCGAACGACGGGATGCGCTCCTGCTTGATCTGCGCTTTGGTGAAGCGCATGATGTCGCGGAGCTTGTAAATGTCGCGGCCGCTCACGAAGGTGAAAGCTTTGCCCGATTTACCAGCGCGGCCCGTACGGCCGATGCGGTGCACGTAGTATTCCTCGTCGGTGGGCAGGTCGTAGTTTACTACCGCCTCTACGTTGTCCACGTCGATGCCGCGGGCAGCTACGTCGGTAGCCACCAGGATTTCGAGCGTGCCTTTGCGGAATTTGTCGAGGGTGTTCTGGCGGGCCTGCTGGCTCATGTCGCCGTGCAAACCATCGGCAAAGTAGCCGCGGGCCTGCAGGTCGCTCACGATGTCGTCGACCATGCGCTTGGTGTTAGCAAACACAATCACCGACTTCAGGCTGTACATGTCGATTACGCGCGACAGTACGTCCTTTTTCTGCGGACCACGCACCTCGTAGTATGCCTGCTCGATGTTCGAAACAGTCATCTCCTGGTGGTTCACCTTCACGATCTGGGGCTCGCGCTGGTACTTGCGCGTCAGATCCATGATGGGCTTGCTCATCGTGGCCGAGAAGAACACCGTCTGGCGTTGCTCGGGCATCTGGCTCAGCACCGTCTCGATGTCGTCGCGGAAGCCCATGTCGAGCATTTCGTCGGCCTCATCGAGGATGATCATTTTGCAGTTGTCCAGCTTCAGGGTGCCACGCTCCAGGTGGTCCATCACGCGGCCGGGGGTACCGATTACGATCTGCACGCCACGCTCCAGGGCCTTAAACTGACGGTCGTACGACGAGCCGCCGTAAATCGGCACTACGGAGAGGCCGCGCTTGTATTTGCCCAGCTTCTGGATTTCGCCCGAAACCTGCACGGCCAGTTCGCGCGTGGGGCAGAGCACCAACGCCTGTACTTCGCGCGAGTTCAGGTCGAGCGCTTCGATTGCCGGAATGCTGAACGCAGCCGTCTTGCCGGTGCCTGTTTGGGCCTGGCCAATAACGTCTTTGCCTTCGAGCAGTACCGGAATGGCGGCGGTTTGAATGGGCGAGGCTTCCTCAAAGCCCATTTCGGTAATAGCACGCTGCAGCTCTTCCGAGAGCTGTAGCTCTTCAAATTTTACTTTCTCCATGTCTTAGTAGGGAGTGATAGAAACGGCAATCGAAACCAGCGCGTTCCTTTCCCTACGCAACACGAGAGGACAACGGACGACGACAGCAGACGAACTTCTTATTCTTATTTGAAAGCGGCAGACAACACTAACCGCCACGGCCGGGACGCGGACCGATTTACAATTGCGGGTGCAAAGATACTTAAATTATAATACAATTCAGAGCCACCCGCAAACGCAGGGCGCTTTATTTACGATGCGCAAGCCCGCTTTTCGCCTTGGCCGGTAAAAACAAAGCGACCTGCCCCAAAGGAGCAGGCCGCTTTGATCACGCTATATCCTTGTAGGATACGTCGGCTAACTAGGCGCGACGCACCTGCACGGCATTCAGCCCTTTGCGGCCTTCGGCCACTTCGAACTGCACTTTGTCGTTTTCGCGGATTTCGTCGATGAGACCAGTTACGTGGACGAAAATGTCCTGGCCGGTTGCATCGTTTTTGATGAAACCAAATCCTTTGGTCTCGTTGAAGAATTTTACCGTTCCTGTCTGCATGGTAAGGAGGTGATGAATAAATTATTTAAGCCGAATGGCAACAGCAGCCTGTGAAAGCAAAGAAAGGCAACACAGAGAAACGGAAGCAATTATTCTTAAACGCTGGTAAAGATATGCTTATTTATTTTTTGACAAAGCGGAGGCGTGTCACTTGTGCGGGGCTCCGCAAGCTGCCTAAGCGCTTGCAAGGCTTCATACATTCAGATTACCAATATCTTACAAACAAAATTAAAGCAATCTGACACGCCTCAAAAACCGAATTCTGTACCGAATTCATCCGTTTCATCGGTCTTCTACCGCTTGGTTTCCTGGTTCAGCGCACACCGACTAGCCAAGCCCTTAGCGCCAAAGTGGCTCGCCCCTGAACGTAGCGTTCATCTGTAATGGCGCAGCAGCCCAGCCAGACCTAATAAGTGATGCGCTGCGCCCGCCGCCCTCCCCTGCCCGGAGCCAAGCCCACACACGGTACCTAGGGCGGTAAATATAATCGGCGCCGGGGATGCCCCGGCGCCGATTGCGCATGGTTGGTATTAGCGCCGGCGGTGGTTGCCGCGGTCGTTGTCGTCGTCGTAGTGGTAGCGGCCGTCGCGGTCGTCGCGGGCCCGGTCGCGGCCGGGGTAGTCGTCGTTGGTTCGGCGATTATCGTCGCGGTAGCGGCCGCTTTGGCTGCTGCCGTCGTAGCTGTCGTGGCCGTACTGGTCGTTTATCTGCCGTACCCGCTCGCCGGGCGCCCCGTAGCCCGAGGGCCGTTCGCGGGCCGGGCGGTCGTCGCGGTCGTACGGGTCCTGGAAGCGGCGGCTATCGGGGCGGTCGGCTTCGTGGCCCCGCCGCCAGCGCTGGTCTTCGTCGAAGTAGTGGCCGCGGCCGCCGCGGTAGTCGCCTTCGTAGCGGTTAGAGCCCGGACCTAGGCCGCCCTGAAACGCGCTGGGGTTTTGCCGCTCGCGCGAGGTGCTAAACGAAGAGCGGTCGGCGCGGCCGTCGTAATATTCCGATTGCCGGCCGTAGCTAAAGGTGCCTGGGTCGCGGCCGTAGTCGCCGCGCGGCTGGCTGCGGTCGTAGTCGTTGTGCCGGTCGCCGCGGTCTTGGTAGTCGTGGTCGTAGCGGCTGCCTTCGGGGCCACGGTGCTGGCGCGGCTCGTAGCCGTCCCACCGGTCGTTGCCGTTGCGGCGGTTATCCTGCTGGCGGCGCTCGTTGTTGTTCCGGTTTTCGTTGCGGGGCTGATCACGCTCGCCGCGCGTCGGCCGATAATCGAAGTTCTGTTCGTAAGGCATGAACGTGAGGTGCATTGGTTGGTGCCTAGGTTTACTGCCCTGCCAAAGCGAAGGTTTCTGCGTAGAGTGTTCTTCCTTTGCTTACAACAATGCAACCAACGCCCTCCCCTTCGTCGGCTTTCCGCTTTTCGCGGCCCGTTACGGTTGTCGAATCGCACATTGACGCGCTTAACCACGTGAACAACGTGCAGTACGTGCAATGGATACAGGACATTGCCGGCTGGCACTGGCTTACGGCCTACCCCGCGGGCGAGCGGGAGCAGTACATTTGGGTAGTGATGGAGCACCACGTACGCTACCACAAACCCGCGCTCCTAGGTGATGAACTCCTACTGACCACTTGGGTAGGCGAAATGAAAGGCGCTACCTCGCAGCGCTTTACCCGCATTGAGCGCGTGGCCGACGGCGCCTTGCTGTGCGAAGCCGAAACCAAATGGGTGCTGCTCGATCCGCTGACACAACGGCCCAAACGCATCGAGCCGAGCGTGGTGGAAAGGATGCAGGGGCCGGTAGGATAAAGCCGTTTTCAGGCCTTACCTTTCGGGCTTTCGACAGCCTTATGTTAACTGCCCGCCGCGTCCGCAACCTCGCCCAAGCTCTGTCAGCTGCCGCTATCCTCTCGGGGTGCAGCTACGCCAAATCCAACCAGCAAGTGCTCATATCATCCGACTGCGGCATGAAATGGGAACGGGTGCCCGCTGGCGAGGCCGTACCCAAAGGCACCATGAACCCCTGCCACATGAAGGTGGTAATTCCGAACTTCCCCATGCAGGGCGACAGCCGGTTTATCACGAACCTGAAAGACCGGGTGCGGGCTTCGGTGCAGGTAGATTACGACTACACCATTGTCGATCCGCTGGCGTTCATCAGGCAGGCCAAGTACCTGGGCAAGGCCAACGCCCACGCCGACAGCCAGGAGGCGCTGCAACCTTCGGCCTTCGAAGGCGCCGAGAACATGGTGATTGATAAGCGCATCCGCGACGTGAGCAAGGCGCTGTTTCTGAACGAAGACATTGTGGAGCTGGATCAGGCCGAATTGGAAAGTCAATTACTGGTGCTCTCCAACAAAGCCCTGGAGCCCCTGGGCGTGCAGCTCAATTTCATTACGCTCACCTTCGACCTCGATGAGCAGACGCGCCAGGCCATCGACATCTCGACGGCCATGAAAATTTACGAAAGCCGCAACCTGGCCGAGTTGGGCAAGCAAGTGATGGTGCAGCGGGCCGGGGCTTCGCGCATTGTGGTGGAGCAAGCAAAACCCGCTTCGGCCACAACAACCGAGGATCAGGAGGAATAACGGATACCTCGGCCAGCCGACCTTCTACCAAGCATACCCCATCCTGCCATGCCCGCCACCTTCCGCATTTATTCCGCTTCTGCCGGCTCCGGCAAAACGTATCAGCTTACCAAGGAATACCTGCGGTTGGCCCTAGGTTCGGAAGACCCCGGGTACTACAAGACCATTCTGGCCATCACCTTCACCAACGCCGCCGCGGCCGAAATGAAGGAGCGTATTGTAGGCGCACTGCGCGGCTTTGCCTACCCCGGCACCGATGCCAAGGCCGACGGCATGCTGGCGGAGCTGGCCGAAGAGCTGGCCGCCGAGGGCCTGCTGCCGCGCGTGCTCGATACGCCCGAGCAGCGCCAGAACCTGCTGCGCAGCCGCGCCCAGCGCACCTTTAAGCTGGTGCTCTACCACTACGCCGATTTCGCCGTGAGCACCATCGACTCGTTTGTGCAGCGGGTGGTGCAGTCGTTTACGCGCGAGCTGGGCCTGCCCGCGGCGTTTGAGGTGGAGATGGACGACGAATCGGTGCTGCACGCGGCGGTGGCGCTCTTGCTCGACAAGGTAAACCGCGGCCCAGGCCACGAGCTGCTCACGCGCACCCTGCAGGATTACGCCCTCAGCAAAGCCGAAGAAGGCCGCAGCTGGAACACCCTGCCCGACGAGCTGATGCGCTTCGGCAAGTTTCTGCTGAACGAATCGGTGCACGAGGCCGTGGCGCAGCTGCAGAAAATGGAGCTGAAGGAATTCCGGACGCTGCACAAAACCCTGCGCCAACGCCGCGACGAACTCGAGAACCTGGTAAAAACCACCGCTGAGCGCGCCCTTGCGGCCCTGGAGCAGCACGGCGTAACGCCTGATTTGCTGGCCGGCGGCGAACGGGGCGTGTACACGCATTTCAAAAACTGGCGCCGCTGGCTCGAAGACGGCGACACCCCTACCGCCACCGCGCAAAAAGTGGCCGAAAGCGGCGTGTGGAGCAGCACTACCGGCAAGAAGGAGCCCAACAAAAGCCGGGTCGATGCCGTGCAGCCCGTTCTGCAGGAAGTGTTCGAGGAGCTGACCCTCATCCGGTTGCGCTACCTCAGCCAGTTTCTGCTGATGGAAGGCTTGTTGCCGCACCTTTTCCATGTGTCGCTCCTGAGCGAGCTAAGCAAAGCGGTGCAGCAGGTAAGCCAGGAGCGCAACGTGGTGCTCATCAGCGAGTTCAACCGCCGGTTGGCCAGCATTGTGCTGCGCGAGCCGGTGCCGTTTTTGTACGAGCGCCTGGGCGAGCGGTACCAGCATTTGCTGATCGACGAGTTTCAGGACACCTCGGAGCTGCAATGGAACAACCTGCTGCCCCTGGTCGAAAACGCCGTGGCCAACGGCTTTTTGTCGCTGGCCGTGGGCGATGCCAAACAAGCCATTTACCGCTGGCGCGGCGGCGAAATGGAGCAGATTCTGCGCTTGTACCAAGGCCAGACCGGGGCCCTCGTCGACAAAGCCCAGGACGAAGAAACCCGCGACTTGCTGGCCGGGCGCTACTTCACGCTGGAGCACGCGCTGGAGCCGGCTTCGCTGCAAACCAACTACCGCTCGGGCCCGCAGATCATCCAGTTCAACAACGATTTCTTCGCGCACGTCAGCCAGGGGCATCCGCAGTTTGGGCTGGTGCAGTCGATTTACGACGAGGGCGCTAAGCAGGTGGCGCCGGGTGAGGCCTCACCCCCCGGCCCCCTCTCCCGCGGAGAGGGGGAGCCAGCCATCAGCAAAGAAGCAGCCGCTGCGGCTCGCGCCTCCGCGGCTGAGCAGGAGGGCGCAGTTGGCGAATTTGTGATGACAGCCGACGTGAACAGCTGGGAACAAACGTCGTCGTTCGCCAAAACCATGCGCCGCGAACCCACGCCTGCCGAAGAAGCTCTTTGGCAGCAGCTGCGCGGCGGCAACCTAGGGGCAAAATTCCGTCGCCAACACGTTATCGGCCATTTCATTGTCGACTTCGTTTGCGTGTCGGCAATGCTGATCGTTGAGGTAGACGGTGCCGTGCACGGCGACCCGGAACAGGCTGATTACGACACTGGGCGCAGCTACGAATTGCAGGAACTGGGTTACCGGGTGCTGCGCTTCACCAATGAGCAGGTGCTGAACGATATGCCCAAGGTACTGGTCCAAATAAGCGAAGCCCTCAAGGCGGCGGAGGCGCTAGCCGAAGCCGCCGCCCCCGCCAGAACGGAATCGTCAGGCTCCCCCCTCTCCGCGGGAGAGGGGGGCCGGGGGGGTGAGGCCCACGTTGAGCTGCTCTTCACCCAGCCCGATGCCCCGGCGCGCATCTACAACCCCCGGGCCGGCGCTTACACCGAGGCGCCTTTGCCCGGCCACGCTGCCACCGATGCCCTCGACTACGAAGAAAGCACGCTGTACCTTACGCTGGCCTTGGTGGAGCAGGCGCTGGCCGATGGCTTCCGGCCCCAAGACGTTGCCGTGCTATGTCGCCGCCGCGACCAGTCGCGCCGCGTGGCTAAGTTTCTGAAAGAGCGCGGCTACGACATCATTTCGGCCGATTCGCTGTCGCTGGAGTTTGCCGAAGTGGTAAACCTGCTGGTGGCCATTTTGCGGGTGCTGCATCAGCCCGCCGACTCTTTGTCGCGGGTGGAGGCGCTGCTGCTCGTGGACAAAGTGGTGCGCGGCCTGCCGCCCACCCCCGACCGCGCCCGCATGATTGCCGACCTAGCAAAGCAGGACCGCTCTTTGCCCTTCTTCGACGAGCTGCGCCGCCTGGGGTATGATGTGCAGGAACGCCAAACCGGCAACCTCGATTTGTACGAGCTTAGCGAGAAGCTCATGGGTTTGTTTGGCCTGTTGCACCGCCGCGAAGAAAGCGAGTACCTGTTCCGTTTCCTCGACCTCACGCTGGAATACTCGCTGCGCTTCGGCAACAACCTGGGTAATTTCCTGGCTTACTGGGATCAGCGCAAGAGCAACCTGAGCATCAACGCCCCGGCCGGCCGCGACGCCATAACCATCACCACCGTGCACAAGGCCAAAGGCCTGGCCTACGGCGTGGTAATCGTTCCGTTTGCTGATTGGAGCCTGGAGCCCCGCCGCGGCGAGTACCTGTGGGGCCGACTCCCCGACGTCGACGACCGCCCCATTGCCGACATGCCGCCCGTGGCCGTGGTAACGCAGCGCGAAGCCCTGTACCAAACCGCCCTAGGTGAGCAATACTCCGTGGAGCGCGAGAAGACGTTTGTCGAGGCCCTGAACCTGCTGTACGTCGCCTTCACCCGTCCGCGCAACCGCCTCTACATCATCAGCCGCCGGCCCGATGGCGGCAAAACCTCCAAGGCCGACCTAGGGCCTGCTACCAATATAGCCCAGCTGCTGCACCGCTACCTGCTCGACCTGGGCCAGTGGAACGAGGAGCAGCTTGCCTACGTGCTCAGCCAAGGCGCTTTAGCAATTAATAACTATCAATTAGTAATTAATAATTATTTCCCGCTGCTCAACCTGGCCACGGCCGACTGGGAGCAGCGCCTGCGCCTGCGCCGCCACGCCACCACGGTATTCGACTTTTCGGAGCAGGAAAAGCAGCGCGACTGGAACCGCAAACTGCACTTTGCCCTGCGCCGCGTGCTTTCGGCGCAGGATGTGGAGCGCGTGGCGGGCCAACTCACGGCCGAGGGCCTGGTCAGCCGCCGCGAGCAACCCGAGCTGCTGCAGCGCTTGCACCGGCTGGTGCAGCGCCCCGCGCTGGTGCCGTACTTCCGCCCGGGCGTAGCCGCCGAAACCGAGCGCGAAATCCTCGTCGGCGGTGCCCCCCGCGAAGACTACAAACCCGACCGCGTGGTGTTTCAGCCCGAAATAGGCCCGGCGCCCGGCCGCGTCACGCTTATCGACTTCCGCCTGCCCCCGCCCGAAGACCGCCATCAGTACCTGCTGAAGCAGTACGGCCAGCTGTTTAAGCGCCTCGGCTACACCGATGTGCAGGGCTTGGTTTACTACTTTGAGACGGAGGAAGCGGTGGAATTTGCGTGCTGAGTTGCGGGTAGACTCGCAGGGTCAGCCCAGCGCTGTTTCTTTCTCATATTCTTTTCATCAGGCGCTGTATTGGCCCGTCCAGCATTGATTTTTAATCAGGGCACCGGATTCAGGCCCTGCCTTAAACCCAAACAAACACCCCGGCCCGGAAAGTTACTGCCTCCGGGCCGGGGTTTATTCTGCTATCAGCTTGTAGCTACACCTGCGCCACGCTGTTGGGGCCGGTGCCTTTCTGCAGGTTTTTTACTGACCGAATTACCTCGGGCACCGCTAAGGCCAACGACGCGAGCGAGGCTACGTTGGCCAGCTGGCAATAGAAGCACAGCTTTTTGTTTTCGGCCCATTCCTCTTGCGCCAGTTTCATGTTCGTCAGCACGTCGCTCAGGATTTTGGTGCCCATCATCAGTGGCAGCCAGGGCTTATTGAGGGCGCGGCTTTTGCCCCCGGCCGAGGCCAGGGCCGTGGTGATGCCGTAAGTCACGATCATGCCGGCGGCGTCGGGCGTATCGAGGCGCTTGTAGGCGTAGTTGGAGGCATCAACTTTATCGGAATCAAACACATCGAGGGGCGGATCGGGCAAGTGCCGGATGATGCCTGTTTGGTACAGCGTCACGATCTGACCTAGGGCCGCACCCAGCAACGACAAGCCGATAATCCAGCGGCGGCGCGTGAGGTCGGGCGTTTTTTCGAGGCGTAATTCCTGGCTGAGTTGCTGCGGATTCATGTAGCCGGCGGTTTAAGTTGAAACGATAACGTGCTTGCAGGGCGTACGCACCTGCCCCGCGTAGGTTGGCTGAGCATTAGGCTTTTGGATGATCGGGTGCGGCAGCACGAGCGAAAACCCTAGGTAGCGCCGGCCCCAGGGAGCGGCACGGGCTGGCGCCACCTAGGGCCGCAACGCGTAGCTGCTTGGTCAAGCCTCAAAACGCCTCGCCAAAAGCAATGTAAAAGCCGCTGCTGCCGTCCTGCCCGATGGCGTAATCGAGGCGGAGGTTGATGTTTTCGCGCCGATCCATCAGAAAGCGCAGGCCGGCCCCGGCGGTTGGTTTCAGCGCGTTCGGGCCGAAGCCGCCGAGGTTGCGGGCTACCTGCCCGCCGCCAGCGAAGGCCACCGCACCTAGGCGCTTGTACACCGGAAAGCGCAGTTCGGCCTGCGCAGCGGCGTACTGCCGGTCGCGGAAACGGCCGCGGTAGTAGCCGCGCATATCGGCCTCCGAGCCGAGCAGCGCCAGCATCCGGAAGGGTGGCTCGCCCGAGTGGAACACGCCCGTAACCTGCCCGGCCAGCACCACCCGCTTGCCCAGGCGCTGGTACCGGCGCACATCCAGCTCGTAGCGGGTAAAGCGGAAGTCGCTGCCCAGCCATCCGCCAAAAAACGTTTGCGCCAGGCGGGCGTAGCCGCGCCGTTGGGGATTTAGCAGGTTGTCACGGCCATCGTACACCAGCTCGTAGCCCGCCCCGCTCGAGGTGCCGCCGCGGCTGCCCACGGGTTGGCCGCCCTCCAGCAAGCCCCCGGCGGCCGGGCGCACGCCGTACAGGTGCTGCAACTGCACGCGTGGGCCCGCAAACACGTAGGGCCGCAGCTTGCGGAGGGCGGTGGCGCGCACCTCCACGCGGCGGCTATCTACCAGTTCCTTAGCCGATTCGGGCGACTGGTTGCCCACACCCCAGAAATACTCCGGAAAGCGCAGGTACGCCACCTGCCCCTGGCTTAGGTACTGCTCGCGGCGCAACAGCACCGTCCACTCGCCGCTGAAAATGCGTTGCCGGTTTTGCGTGAAATTGACCTCGAGCTTGGCGTTGGAGGTGCGCGTGAGGCTATCGTTCGGGTACAAGCGTAACGTAAACAACGCCACGGCCCCCAGGTAGCCGCGCGTTTCGGGCGCGTAGCCGATGGCCGGCACCGGTAGCACCCCCACCCGCCGCACTTTCGCCGAATCGGGGGCCCACGCGGGCGCCGTGGTGGCCGCGTGGGCCAGCAGCGGGCAGCCCAGCGTAAGGACCAGGGCTGCCAATTGCACAAACCGCCGCATTAGCCCTGAGACTCCAAACGGGCCACGAAGCTGCCGCGGCGTGCTTGCCCGAGCCAGCCCGCCACTGCCAGGCAGCCTGCGCAAATAAACAAGCCCAGGGCCTCGCGCGCATCCTCTATGGTGGTGCCGGGGTTCATCGGTCCGGTTACGCCATCGAACCGGGTAGGCCACCACCAGGCGCCCAGCCCTAGGTAGGCCACGGCCAGCAGGCCTGGCAGCCAGCGCGGCAACGGGCGGCGGGCGGCCCAGGCCAGGGTGGCGGCCGGCAGCAGGTACAGCGTAACCCACAGCAGCGGGTCGGGGTCGTTGAGCTGCAAGGCGGCAAACACCACCAGTAGCAGGCTGAGGGTGCCAAATAAGTAGCGGTAGCGCATAGCGGGCCGGGGTTGGTACAGCGGCAGTACGCTTGCCGCCAAAGCAAGGATGCAATTGCCGGCCACCGGGCACAACATCGGCCGCCCCCGGGCAGTATAGCTACCAATTGCCCTGTCGTATCAACCCTGTGAAGCGCTGACTATGAACGATTTTACGCCAACCCCGCGGGTGTTTCTGCCGCTGGCTCTTTTGCTCGCCACGGCCCTCAGCGGCTGCTACAAGCTGCGCGGCCACTACGGCGGCACGCAAACCTTCGAGCCGCTGGCCCGGCGCGTGGAGGCAACCGATGTGGCCGTGCCCGCCGGCTACCGCGTAGAGGCCGTAGCGCAGGGGCTCACCTACCCCACGGGCATTGCGTTTGACGAGCGCGGCACGCCCTACGTGCTCGAGGCCGGCTACTCGTACGGCGAGGTATGGACGGCCCCGCGCCTGCTGCGACTGGAGGCCGGCGGCCGCACCAGCGAGGTGTACGTAGGCGGCAAAAACGGCCCCTGGACAGGCGTAACCTACCACGACGGCAACTTCTACATTTCGGAAGGCGGCCAGCTGGAGGGCGGGCGCATTCTGCGCGTGTCGCCGCAGGGCCAAATGAGCGTGGTGGTGGATAAGCTGCCCAGCTACGGCGACCACCACACCAACATGCCCTTGGTGGGCCCCGATGGCTACCTGTACTTCGGGCAGGGCACAGCCACAAATTCGGGCGTGGTGGGCCCCGATAATGCCGACTACGGCTGGCTTACGCGCCGCCGCGAGTTCCACGACATTCCGTGCCAGGACATTACCCTCACGGGCGAAAACTTTCAGTCCGACAACCCGCTTACCGAGGCCAAAGACGACAAGATTACCACCGGCGCCTACGTGCCCTTTGGCACGGCCACTACCCAGGGGCAGGTTATTAAAGGCCAGCTACCCTGCACCGGCGCCATTATGCGCGTTTCGTTGCGCGGCGGCACGCCCGAGCTGGTGGCCTGGGGCCTGCGCAACCCCTTCGGCTTGGCTTACTCGCCCGACGGCCGCCTCTTCACCACCGAAAACGCCTACGATACCCGCGGCTCGCGGCCCGGCTACGGCTGCGGCGACGTGCTCTGGGAAATCAAGCCCGGCGCGTGGTACGGCTTCCCCGATTACTCGGCCGGCCAGCCCATGAACACCTCCGACTACGAAACGCCTAAGCGCGACCCCAAATTTTTGCTGGCCAAGCACCCGCAGCAGCCGCCTAAGCCTGCGGCCATCCTGGGCGTGCATTCGTCGTCGAACGGCTTCGATTTCTCGCGCGCGGCGGCCTTTGGGCATGTGGGCGAGGCGTTTGTGGCGCAGTTCGGCGACATGGCCCCCGAAGTTGGCCGCGTATACGGGCCCGTAGGCTACAAAGTGGTGCGCGTGAACCCCGCCACCGGGGCCGTGGAGGATTTTGTGGTGAACAAGGGCCGCACCAACGGCCCGGCCTCCGAAATTGGCAGCGCCGGCCTGGAGCGCCCCGTAGCAGCCCGCTTCGACCCCACCGGCTCGGCCCTGTACGTGGTCGATTTTGGCGTGATGCCCATGACGGAGCAAGGCCCCAGCCCCCGCAAGCAAACCGGCGTGGTCTGGAAGATTACCAAGCAGTAAAAGTTGGTTTCCGCAACGCACCCAACCCGCCCCAAAGCCATGAAGCAAGTTGTAAGCAAATTATGGGCCCCGGCCCTGCTCGGGCTGGCGCTGGCCGCCTGCTCCACCGCCCGCCGCAGCGAGCCCCTAGGTGGCAGCCTCAGCGTGGGCGGCAACGAGCAAGTGCAGCGGGGCCACCAGGTGTTTATGCTGAACTGCCAGAAGTGCCACCCCGGCGGCGAGGCCGGTGCCGGCCCGGCCCTCAACAACGTGCCGCTGCCCGGCGCCGCCCTGCGGTTTCGCATCCGCAGCCGGGCGTTTTTTGCGGGCGTAGGGCGCATGCCCTCGTTTAAGCAGCACGAAATCTCGGCCGAACAGCTCGACGACCTGGTAGCGTACATGAAGGCCCTGCGCCGCACCGCACCCGACAAAGCCCTGACCAGCGGCCCCGTACGTGCGCCCAAGAGCAAATAATCGGCACAATGGCGCCGCAAGGCTAACTTGCCCCCATGCTTACACTACCTGAAACCCGAAATTTAACACTCCGGCGCATCACGCCCGACGATTTTGATATTTACTACCTGCTGAATACCGAGCCGCAGATCATGGCGACAATCGGCCCCCCGAAAAGCGCGGAGGTAGTGCGTCAGTACTTGGATAACATGGCCGCCGATTACGAGCGTTGGCCCAACATGGGCCGTTTTCTCACGATCGAAAAGGCCTCGGGTGAAGTAGTAGGCCTGCATCTGCTGAAGCCCCTGGATCAGACGGAGCTTATCGAGGTAGGCTACCGCCTGCTGCCTGCTTTCTGGGGACGCGGCTACGCAACCGAAATGGCTAAAGCGCTGGTGCAGTACGGCTTTGAGCAGTTGAATTTGCCACAGGTGGTGGGCATCACTACCGATGCTAACATTGCCTCGCAGCACGTACTCGAAAAATGCGGTCTGCGCTTTCAGGGCATGGCCTACTACTACGGGGCTGAGCAGCGCTTCTACTCCGCCGACAACCCCAACCTTCCCGCCCAATAACAATTGCCGCCAGCCATGCCCAGCCAATTGCTGATGGTTGTTGAAAACAGTTTGCACCTGCCAGGGCTGGGCATGCTGGCCATGTCGGAGCAGCACCAGCAAAGCCTGCGGCGGTTTCCCATCCATGCCAACCTGGAGGTGGAGCTGCGTTTTGGCAACGGCCATACACTCACGGTGCCCGCTTCGGTGGAGGAGCTGCAACGCCCCGCCGACGACCTAGGGCCCGAGCAAGCGGCCGACTACGTGCTGCTCATCGAGTCGGATGGCGTGGGGGCGCTGCCCGGCGGCACGGCCGTGTGGCTGAGCGACACCTGTGCCGAAATCTACCACCTCTAGCTGCGCGTGCCTTGCCCACCATTCCGCTGCCCGAAACCGAGCGCCTGGCTCTGCGCCAGCTTACCCCGGCCGACCTCGATACCCTGCACCGCCTCGACTCCGACCCCGAGGTGATGCGCTACATCATTCCGCCGCGCACCTACGATGGCACCCGTGCTTACCTCGAGGAGCTGATAGCCAATTACCCGAAGTTTCCGGGCCTGGGGCGCTGGGCCGTAATCGAGAAAACCACCGGCGCGTTTGTGGGCGTGCACGTGCTCAAGCACCTCGAAGCCTCGGGCCACATCGAGGTGGGCTACCGCTTCTTCCCCGAGTATTGGGGCCGCGGCTACGCTACCGAAATGACCAAGGCCCTGCTGCGCTACGGCTTCGAGAACCTAGGGCTGCAGCAAATTGTGGGCGTTACCAACCCCGAAAACCGGGCATCGCAGCACGTGCTCGAAAAGTGCGGCCTGCGCTACCGGCACATGGCCGAATTTTACGGCGGGCCCGTGCGGTTTTACACCATCGACAATCCACTGCCAACAGCCCCCTCTGGCCCGCTAAGCTAGCGGACGAGCTTGCTGGTGCAGCGCGCAAAAAGGGGGCGGCCCTAGGTCTTCGGGGGCCGTTGGCAAGCTACCTTTGGGCAACCAATTGCTTTTTGTTGCTCCTATTCCTACCCCGGTGATCTTCTTTACTGATTTGCAGCTGCGCTGGCAAGGCGGGCTGCTGGTTTTGTGGTTGCTTATTGCTTATAGTGCACCCGCCCAAAACACCCCACCCACCAAACGCTGGGACATAACCCTGGGTGGCGCCGAACACGAATCACTCGAGCAGGTGCAGCAAACCCTCGACGGGGGATACTTGCTTGGCGGTACCTCTTCCTCCGGCTTATCGGCCGATAAAACACAGGCGCGCCCCGGTCTTTGGCTTGTCAAGCTTAACGAAAACGGCCAGAAACAGTGGGACTGGGTTTTCGGGCCTGCTGGCGGTGCCTCGCTCGACGACATGCAGCAAACCGCCGACGGCGGGTACGTGCTGGCAGGCACCTCCAACGCCGGCGTGAGCGGCGACAAATCGGAGCCCGGCCGCGGTGGCTACGATTACTGGATTATTCGGCTCGACGCGCAGGGCCGCAAGCTCTGGGACCGTACCCTGGGCGGCGACGATTACGACGTGCTTATGGCCATGCGCCAAACTTCCGACGGCGGTTTTGTGCTTGGGGGCCGCTCGTACTCGGGCCAATCGGGCGACAAGAGTGAGCCCGGCCGCGGCTCCTTGGATTACTGGGTAGTGAAACTCGACGCGCAAGGCCGCAAGCAGTGGGACCGCACCCTGGGCGGCGCCCAGCGCGAAGAATTTACCTGTCTGGAAGTTACCACCGACGGCGGCTGTATCGTGGGCGGCTTTTCGTTATCGGGCGTGGGAGCTGATAAAAGCCAGCCCATCCGCGGCTCCGTCGATTATTGGGTGGTGAAGCTCAGCGCCTCGGGTACCAAGCAGTGGGACCGTACCGTGGGCGGTGACCTTACCGACGTGCTCACCAAAATGCGCCAAACGCCCGACGGCGGCTACCTGCTGGCCGGCTTTTCCGAATCCAAGCGCTCGGGCGAGCGTACCGAGCCCAAGCTCGGCTGGGGCAGCGACTACTGGATTGTGAAGCTTGACGCCACCGGGGCCAAGCAGTGGGACTCGACCATTGGGAGCAGCGGCCACGACGAACTGCGCGCCCTGGCCCTCACGGCCGACGGCGGCTACTTGCTCGGCGGTGCCTCCGTGGGCAACGTATCGGGCCACAAAACGCAGCCCGCGATGGGGTTTCAGGATTGGTGGGTGGTAAAGCTCGACGGCCGCGGGCGCAAACAATGGGACCGCACCTACGGCGGCACCAGAGCCGATGAACTATACAGCATGCAGCAAACCGCCGACCTAGGATTTATCCTGGCCGGCTCGTCCGATTCGGGTATCTCGGCCGATAAGTCGCAGCCTGGCCGGGGCGGCTTCGATTTCTGGGCCCTGCGGCTGAACCCCACGCCCCCTGCCAGCGGCGCGCCCCGGGCCGAAATTCGGGGCGACTCGGTGCTGTGCCAGGAGCCGCTGCTGCTTACGGCCACCAGCAGCGTGCCCGCCGTCGGCTACCGCTGGAGCACGGGCGCTACCACGGCTAGCATCCGCCCCACGCAGCAGGGCACGTACTCGGTTGAGGTAAGATTTGCCGATGGCCGCACCGCCACCGATCAGCAGCTGGTATCGCTGCTGACTGCCGACGTACGCATTACAGGCGACACCACGCTTTGCCCCGGCACGCGGGCCCAACTCGTGGCAGCCGCCCCATATGCCACCGGCTACTACTGGAGCACCGGCGACAGCACGGCGCGCATCAGCATCAATCAGCCCGGCAACTACACTGTTACGGCTTATTTCGGTACTACTTGCTCGGCCAGCCGACAGGTGGTGGTACGAGGCCCCTCGGCGGCTATTGCGGGGCCCACTTTGCTGTGCCCAGGCACCAGCGCTACGCTTACGGCCGTGGCCCCGGGCGCCAGCGCCTTGCGGTGGAGCACCGGCGTCACCGCCCCCACCCTCACGATTACGCAGGCCGGCACCTACCGCCTCGAGGCGAGCTTTGCCAACGGCTGCGTGCTCACCAGCACGCACACCGTAGCGGCGGGCGCTACGGTGGCAGCCATCAGCGGCGACTCGCTGTTTTGCCCTGGCGGCAGTGTGCAGCTCACGGCCGTGGCCGCCGGGGCCACCGGCTACCGCTGGAGCACGGGTGCTACCACGCCCACGCTTACCGTAACCCAGCCGGGCTGGTACGCCGTGGAGGCTAGCTACAGCAACGGGTGCCGCACCACGGCCCGCATGCGCGTGCGCCAACTGCCGCCGCCCGTGGCTTTCGGCCTAGGTCGGGATACCACCATTTGCGCCGATGAGCCGCTTACCTTGCGGGCGCCCACGCATTTTGGCCCCGATGCGGCATACCTGTGGTCGGATGGCTCGCGGGGGCCGGAGTTGCGCGTAACCCAAAGCGGCGCCTACACCTTGCAAGTAACCACAGCCTGCGGCACGGTTAGCGCCTCGCGCAAAATAACCGTAACCGACTGCGCCCTGCTAGCAAACGTAATCACCCCGAACGGCGACCAGCACAACGATCGGTGGGTGCTGCACCACCTGCCACCGGGCCGCTACATCCTGGAGGTATTCAACCGCTGGGGCCAGCGCGTGTATCATTCCGCCGATTACCGCAACGACTGGGGCCCGGAGGCAGCAGCGGGCACCTACTACTACAAACTGCGCCACACCATCACCCAACAGGTGTACCAGGGCTGGGTAGAAGTGCTGCGGTAGGCAGCGGCCGGAACAGCCGGTGGGCAGGGCGAAATCAGGCGGAGGCGACTAATTTCGGCTATTACTGGCTGCGAATAGCAGCTTATCGGGCGTGCTGCCTCGCCCCTGCAGGCACGCGGCAGCACGCCCGCCGGTATTGGCTCAACGCGCTCCATCCAGGTCCAACAAACTTACGACCCGACCGGGCCGCACTTGGCCCCCGGCTGTATCTTTACCTGACATGACGCCCTCCGTATTGCCCGCCGCCTCGACGTTCTCACCTTCCGCCCCCGATGCCGCTGCGCTCCAACCGTTTCTGCGCCAGGCCGCGCAGGATTTGCTTAGCCGCTTTTCGGGCAGCGAACTGTCGGACCTAGTGGTGGTAGTGCCTACCCGCCGTGCGGTGGTGTACCTGAAAAACGAGCTGGCGCTGGCGGCCCCCAAGGGCGAGGCCATCTGGAGCCCTAGGGTAGCCTCCATGGAGGACTACATGGTGGAGCTGGCCGGCGTGCAGGTAGAAGAGCCCATTGCCTTGCAGCTCATGCTGTTCGACATTCTGCGGGAGCTCGACCCCAAGCTGGATTTCGACCTGTTCACGGGCTGGTCACGGCTGCTGCTCGACGACTTTTCGGCTCTCGACCAGAACCTCGCGGACCCCGCCGGTTTGTTCGAGTACCTCTCCGAAGCCAAGGCCCTGGAGCGCTGGGACCTAACCGACACGCCCACCCCGGCCTCGGCCACGGCGGCGTGGTTCCGTTTCTGGGACGACCTCGAGAAAGTCTACCGCCGCTTGCGCCGTCGCCTCAAAGACCAGGCCCTGGCCTACCCTGGCCTGGCATACCGCCTGGCCGTCGACCGCATGCAGAAGCGCCTGCAGGACGATGCGGCGCAGGTGCCGCAGCACATCTTCCTGGGCCTGGGCACGTTGTCGCGGGCCGAGCAGTACCTCATCCGTTTGCTGCTCAAGCAGGCCAAGGCCGAAGTACGCTTCGATACCGACCGGTTTTACCTCGATGGCGAGTCGCCGAATCGGGCCGGTTTGCCCTTCCGGCGCATTGCCGAGTACCTCGACCTAGGGCCCGCGGCCTTTGGCTTTGCCGAAACCGGCCCCGAGGATTTGCTGCGCACGTTGCCCCGCCAGATTCGCATGATTGGCGTGGCCAACAACTCGATGCAGGGCAAAGTAGCCGGGCAGCTGGTGGCCGAAGGGCTGCAAACCGCGCCCAACGCCTCGGTGGCCGTGGTGCTGCCCGACGAAACCTTGCTGCTGCCCGTGCTGCACGGCTTGCCGCCCGAGCAGGTGCCGCAGTTCAACGTAACCATGGGCCTAAGCTTCCGCAGCACGCCCCTGTTCAACCTCATCGACTTGCTGTTTGAGGTGCACCTCACGGGCGTGCGCGAAGGCGAAACCGGCCCCGATTACGGCGTGCGACGCTACCACCACCTCACGGTAACCAAGCTGCTGGCGCACCCCTTTTTGCGCCGCTACGAGCAATGGCTCGACCACCAGCCCGAGCAGCAGCCCTACCACGGCGTGCTCGACGACATCTGCCGCCAAATCGTGAAGCGCAATTCTGTGTTGCTTTCCGAAGATGAGCTGCGCGACCTAGGCCGGCACCACCCGCTGGTGGAGGCGCTGTTCCGCCCGTGGCGCAACTGCGACGACGTGGTGCGTGCCTGCTACGAAGTAATTGATTTGCTGCGCGATGTGTACCGCCAGGAGCACACCGCCATCGAGGCCGAGTACCTGTATCTGTTCTACACCCTCGTCCGTCAGCTCGATTCGGCTTTCGACTGCCGCGAGCAGCGCCCTTCGGTGCGCTCGTTCCGCCGCTTTTTGTACGAGCAGATGGGCCGCACGCGCCTGCCCTTTTCGGGCGAGCCGATCGCGCAGGTGCAGGTAATGGGTTTGCTCGAAACCCGCGCCCTGGATTTCGACCACATCATCATCCTGAGCTGCAACGAGAACATCCTGCCCGCGCCCAAGCGCAACACCTCGTTGTTCCCCTACGACGTGCTCACCAAGTACGGCATGCCCACCTACGCCGAGCACGAGGCCGCTACTTCGCACCAGTTCTGGCGCCTGTTGCAGCGGGCCCGGCGCGTCGATCTGGTGCATATTCTGCCGGGCTCGGAGGGCGTGCAGGCCGGCGAGCGGAGCCGCTTTTTGCTGCAGATCGAAAACGACTTAAGGATTCAGAACCCCAACCTCGAAGTGCTCGACCTGACCGCCTCGGCCACGGTTACGCCCGAAGGGTTTGAAGTAGGCGGCGAAGTAGCCCGCGGCTCGGCCACTGCCCCCGCAAACCAGTTGCCACTCGACCAGCACCTGACAACTGGCAACCGACAACTGACAACTCAAAAATACGAGGGCGACCTGGTGCTCGAGAAGGATTGGGAAATGCTGGGGGCCATTCGGGGGCTGCTCGAGCGGGGCTTGTCGGCCTCGGGCCTGAATCAGTTTCTCACCTGCTCGCTGCAGTTTTATTTCTCGCGGGTGGCCAAGTTTCAGGAGCAGGAAACCGTGGCCGAAGACCTAGGGGCCGACGTGTTTGGCACGGCCGTCCACTACGTGCTGGAGGAGCTGATGCGGCCCTACGTAACGGCCGGCCACGCCATCGGGGCCGACGACGTTGAATCGTGGAAGCCGCGCGTGGCCGATTTGCTGGAGCGTGGCCTCGCCCTCGACGACGGCAACGAAACCACCACCCCCCGCCAGCAACTGCCCGACGAAGGCCTGAACCACGTGCTGCGCGGCGTGGGCCGCCACCTGGTGCAGCGCTATTTGGATTCGCTGATTGCGCAAATCCAGGCCGATGGCCCCCTGAAAGTGGTTGGCCTGGAAGAACAGCTGCACGGCACCGTGTTTGTTGAAACCAAAGCCGGCGACCGGGTGGCGGTGCGCCTCATCGGTTTTGCCGACCGCATCGACGAGCTACCCGACGGCCGCCGCCGCATCATCGACTACAAAACCGGCTCGGTGCACGGCGCTTCGCTCAACCTGATGGGCGGCAGCCGCAGCAAACGCACCCCCCAGGAGGCCATCGAGCGCATGGTAACCGAAGCCGGCGGCGGAGCCGATAAAGTGCGGCAGCTCTGGCTTTACCGCCTGATGCTGGCCCAGCGCGGCTATGCCGCTGCCGATGCCGCCATCGTGCCCCTGCGCAGCCCCGACCCTGCCCCGCTCTCCGCCGACCTAGGGTTTCTGACGGCCGACGGCCAGCTGTTCGAGGAAACCAGCCAGCAGGTGCTCACCCGCCTCGTCGACCGCATGCTCGACCCCCAGGAGCCCATCCGCAAAACCGACGACCTGAACGTGTGCCAGTGGTGCCCCTACAAGGGCATCTGCGCTAGGTAGGAAAGGATGCTAGCGGCGCTTCAGCAATACGCATTGCTTTACTTGTGCCCAGGACTTATTGGCCTGTTGGCAACAGCTTGCTTAGCCGGTTTCTTAAGGAGGAGTGCTACACCTGCTAAACGCAAACGCCCATATTCGTCCTTTTTTGCGGCGACAGGTAGCGCAACCTTGGCTGTTCAGACTGTGCTGTACCTAGGCATGTGCTTTTCCTCGGTTGCTCACCACGATCAGCTCCCAGCAATACTATACGGCTGCCTGATTGTCAGCCCATTCGTATTTCCGCTCCTTTGGGGTTGGGTGTTCTGGTCGCGCTACTTCCTCTCGTAGCGAAGAATCAACCCTGTGGCCACCAACGCGTAACCAATGCAGTACTAATAATTGCCAAGGCCATGCTCCGAGCCGTTGATCATCCCGACCACAACCTCCTCACGTTCATCATCAACGGGCCCATTTCGCGGGCCGATTACGACCAGGTGGTGCCCGTGCTGGAGCAGAAAATTGCCCGCTGGAACAAGGTGAACGTGTGCGTGGAAGTGCGCCATTTCGACGGCATTTCGCTGCGGGCGCTGTGGGAGGAAATCCGGCAGGACATCAAGCACTACAAAGATTTTAACCGCGTGGCCGTGATTACCGAAGATAGCGCCCTGGTAAACGCCGCCGTGGGGTTGGGCACCAGCCTCACGCCGGCCCTCATCAAGCACTTTACCCCGCAGCAAAAGCAGTCGGCCGAAGACTGGGCCCGCGGGCAGGCATTTTAGCCCAGCTGCTTACTGCGCTTCTGCCGTTGCTCCCGGCCGGCTACTCGGCCGGCATCACCTAGGGCTGTCGGCCGCGCAACGGTGGGCTAGCTGCTACCTTTGCGGCCACAAAACCTATTTCTTTCCCATGGACGAATTCATGCAAGCCGCCATCGACGAAGCCCGCCTGGGCCGCTCCGAGGGTGGTATTCCGATTGGCTCGGTGCTGGTACGCAACGGCCAGATAGTAGCCAAAGGCCACAACAAGCGCGTGCAGGAAGGCTCCGCCATCAAGCACGGCGAAATGGACTGCCTCACCAACGCCGGCCGCCAAAGTACCTACCGCGACACCGTGATTTACAGCACCCTGATGCCTTGCTACATGTGCGCCGGCACCATCGTGCAGTTCAAAATTCCGAAGGTGATTGTGGGCGAATCGCGCACCTTCGACGGGGCCCGCGAGTTTATGGAAAGCCACGGCGTGGAAGTTATCGACCTCGACCTGCCCGAGTGCGTGCAGATGATGGAAGACTTCATCGCCGCCGAGCCCACGCTCTGGAACGAAGACATCGCCGAGTAACCCAGGAACCGGTTTGCTCACCGCAGCGCCCGCGCCGGCTTACAACAGTAGGCCGCGCGGGCGCTGCGTTTGCGGGCGGGCCAGCCCCACCGCTCAACCAGCCCAAAAACCCTGCGGACAGGTTGATGCGTAGGTTCAGCTGCCAGCGCCCGGCTACCAGCCAGCCGCTTTCTTCCACCGAACTCCGTTTTATGCTTCTCGACGATATCAACCGCGTCTTTGTTCATTACTGGGAACACCTCATCGAGCTGCTGCCCAAGGCCGTGGTGGCCATTGTGCTGCTGATTATTGCCCTTTTTCTGTCGAACCGCATCAGCCGCCTGGTGGGCGGCCGCCTGCACGCCCGCTCCCACGACCCGCTGCTGGCCGAGTTCCTCACGCGCCTCACCCGTTGGGCTCTTATCCTGCTGGGCCTCACGGTGGTGCTGCAGGTACTGGGCATGACGGGCTTGGTGGGCGGCATGGTGGCCGGTGCCGGCCTCACGGCTTTTGTGGTGGGCTTTGCCCTGAAAGACATTGCCGAAAATTTCCTTGCCGGCGTGGTGCTGGCATTCAACCGACCGTTTCGCATTTACGACACCATCCAGATTCGCGATAACAAGGAGCTGATGGGCCGCGTGGAAGCACTGAACCTACGCACCACCCTCATCAAAACCTTCGACGGCAAGCACATTTACCTGCCCAACGCCATGGTGCTGCGCGAGCCGCTCATCAATTACACCCGCGACGGGCACATCCGCCAGGACTTCCAGGTAACCGTTGACGTGGGCCAGGACCCCGGCCCGGAGCGCGTACGCGAAATGCTGCTGGTATTTGTGCGCGGTTTCAAAGACGTGGAGCGCGACGAGCCGCACACGCCCTACATCATCCTGGAAAAAACAGAAGGCCCGAAGGCCACCTTCCACATCTATTTCTGGACCTTTTCGGAGGATTACCGCCGCGGCACGCAAGAGCTGAAAAGCGAGCTGATGCAGGCTATTCGGCAGCAGCTGGTGCAGCAGGGCTACCCCGAGCCGGCGGCCGTGCAGTAGAGGTGAACGAGTGGATGGGCGGATGGGCGGATGAGTGGATGAGTAGCTGAGTAGAGCTGGATTGATGCCGCTTCTGCACCCGCAGTTGTCTACTCAGCCATTCATCCTCTCATCTACTCATCCAAGTCATCCAATCATCTGCTCATCTACTTAGCTACTCATTGATTTTTATCCGTATCATGCGAGTAGCCAAAACGGCCGGATGTTTGCGGCGTGCTCAGCCCGCTGCCAAGTACCGCCTCCTGCATGCCCAAAAACGTTGTTCACCGTCTGCTTAGCCCGCTGCTGCTCTGGCGCCTGCGCCACGTAAGCGACCGGCTATACCTGATTATGGTGAGCATTTTGGTAGGTGCGCTGGCCGGCCTGGCGGCCGTGCTGCTCAAAAACAGTGTGCACTGGGGCCAGGAGCTGCTCTACGGCTGGGTACCCGAGCAAAAGCGGGTATTCGCGCTGTTTCTGTACCCCATCATCGGCATTGCCCTAACGGTGCTCTTTACGCGCTACGTGCTGGGCGGGCAATTGGGGCGCGGCATCGGGCCCATCATCTACTCGGTGGCGCGCCAAGGCTCGGTGGTACCCCGCTCGCGCATGTACTCGCAGTGGGTCAGTTCGTTCCTGACGGTTACGTTTGGCGGGTCGGCGGGTTTGGAGGCGCCCATTTCGGTTACGGGTTCGGCCATTGGCTCCAACCTGGCCCGCGTGCTGCGCGTGAGCCGGCGCGAGCGGCGCCTGCTGGTGGGCTGCGGCGCCGCGGCCGGCGTGGCGGCCATCTTTAACTCGCCCATTGCGGGGGTGCTGTTTGCGGTGGAGGTAGTGCTGAGCGAGCTGTCGGCGCCGTTTTTCATTCCGCTGCTCATCTCCTCGGCCACGGCCACGCTGGTGTCCAAGCTGCTGTTTTCGGGCCAGCCCTTCGTGCTGATTACCACCAGTTGGTCCGTCGATACGGTGCCGTTTTACCTGCTGCTGGGCCTGGGCGCGGCCCTGCTTTCGGTCTACATGATCCGCATTTACTTCGCGGCCGAAAAGTGGTTTGAGCGGTGGCGCGGCTCGTACCGCAAGGTGCTGCTCGGCGGCACGGCCCTGGGCGTGCTGGTATTTTTGTTCCCGACGCTTTACGGCGAGGGCTACAACATTGTGCAGTCGTTGCTGAGCGGCGAGCCCAGCCACTTGCTCGATGCGAGTATTTTCTCGGTGTACCGCGACGAAAATGTGTGGATTCTGCTGCTGGTGGCCGGCAGCTCCATGCTCCTGAAGGTGTTTGCCACGTGCATTACCATTGGCGCGGGCGGCAACGGCGGCATGTTCGGCTCGTCGTTGTTTTCGGGGGCCTTGCTGGGTTTTGTCATTGCCCGGCTGATCAACCTGAGCGGCCTGTTTGTGGTGCCCGAGGTGCACTTTGTGGTGCTGGGCATGGCCGGCACGCTGGCCGGCGTGGTGCACGCGCCGCTCACGGCCATCTTCCTAATCGCCGAAATCACGGGCGGGTACGCGCTGTTTGTGCCGCTGATGTTCGTAACGAGCTGCTCCTACATCATCACCCGCTACTTCGAGCCGTACTCGGTGTACACGCGCAAGCTGGTGCAGCGCGGCGTGTATGTGCACCAAGACCGCGACCGGGGCCTGCTCGCCCAGCTCGATTTGCCGCGAATGGTGGAAACCGATTTCGAGCCCATTCAGCCCGATGCAACCCTAGGTGAACTGGTAGACATTTTCCGCCATGCCACCCGCAACCTCTTTCCGGTGGTGGATAACGACGGGGCCCTGGTCGGCATCATTTCCCTCGATCAGGTGCGCGACGCCCTGTTCGACGAGGAGCACTACAACACCACCCGCGTAAGCGACCTGATGACCGAGCCCCCCGCCACCATCAACGTCGACGATACCCTGCTCGACATTTTGCGGTGCATGGAGCAGCTCAACGTATGGGCGCTGCCGGTGCTCAAAAACGGCCGTTACGTTGGCTTCCTGCTCAAATCGGCCATCCTGGCCGGCTACCGCAAACAGCTCATCAAGGAAAGCGAGTAAGTGCAGTTGGTGAGTTTGCGAGTTTTGAGTTCAGGAGTCGGTAGGTTTTGAGAGTTAAGCTGATGAGTAGTTGGAATAGGAGCCAACTACATCCAGGCCTGACCGTTCCTACCTGTCATCCTGAGCCAAGCGAAGAGCTCTACCGGGACCCCACCCCCCGGCCCCCTCTCCAAAAGAGAGGGGGAGTGTATGCTAACGGACGACAGCACGCCAGATGTCTCGCTTCGCTCGACATGACAGCCGGGCCCTAGGTCGCCTGGCTCCCCTCTCCTTGGGAGAGGGAGTTGGGGGTGAGGTTCCTCGTCAGGATAACAAGCCTGCCCAACTCCTAAACGCAAAACTCTTTAACTCCCAAGCTCCTAATATTCCCCCAACTGGGCGGGCTCTTTGCTGGGCAGCTGAAGCCCGACGAGCATCAGCAGGCCGGTGAGCAGGATTACCACGAACAGGATGTTTTCGCTGACGCCCTCGATGAGGTGTTTCTCGGGAATACTGTAAAACAACAAAATGGTAATGAGGCCTTTGGGCGCGATAAACACCTCCGGCACCAGGCTGGAGCGCGATACGTAGCGCAGGTACACATAGCGAATGGCCGTGAGCACGCCCACAATCAGCGCCCCTTGCAGCAGCAGGCGCGCATCGAGCACGTTGCTGAGCGTGATGGAGAAGCCGAAAAGCAAAAAGAAGAACGTGCGGATGAGGAAAGCCGACTCGGCCGTGATGCTTTGCAGCTGATGCAGCTCCTCCTGCAGGCGCTCGAGGCGGAGCCAACGGCGCACCGGCCCGCGCAAAAACAGCTCGGCATTGCTAACCGTGAGGCCGAACACCAGCACCACCAGCAACGACGACAAGTGCAGCTTTTTGGCCAGCGAGTAAATCAGAATCAGGAATGCCAGAATCAGGAAGAACTTGACGTGCAGGCGAATCCGATCGAGCAGAAAGGCCAGCACCACCGTACTCAGCACCGATACCAGCACCACCGCGATGATGTCGCGGCCGAAGGTGAGCACCGACACGCCCTGCGCGAAGTTGTCCTGCGCCACGAAGTTGAAAAACATGATGCCCAGGATGTCGGAAAACGTGCTTTCGTACACGATAAACTCCTGCTTTTCGCCCCCGAGGCCCGCCACGCTGGGTATGGCCACGGCACTGCTGATAACGGCCAGCGGCACGGCGTTGAGCAGGCACGTCTGGAACGGCATCCCTAGGTACAACTGCAGCAGCCAACCAATGGTCAGGGCCTGCACCAGCAGCATCACGGCGGCGGCCACAAACGCGCGCCGGATCAGCGGGCCTTTTTCGGGGTTTATTTTGAGGTTGAGCGACTCCTCGAGCACGATCATGATCAGGCCCACAATGCCGAGCAGCTGCAATGTAACCTGGGGCAGCACCACGGCCGTCCCGGCGTAGTCGACGGCTTGCTTAATGGCTATGCCCGTGAGCAATAGCATCAGCACCGACGGTATTTTGGTAGCCCGCGCGGCCATGTCGAACAGGTACGACAGGATGATGGCAACGCTCAGGTAAATGAGGATGGAGTACGGTCCCATGCGCTCAACATACGCAGCCCGGCCGGGTTTGGCGGGTTATAAGGCCCCGGCATGGTTAAGTTTGCAGCCCATACGCCCATGCAGCAGCACCCCACAGTAGCCATTATTGGCGGCGGCCCGGCCGGGCTGGTGGCCGCCCAACACCTGGCCGAGGCCGGGGTGCAAGGCGTAGCCGTGTACGAGGCGCAGGCCACGCCGGGGCGGAAGTTTCTGGTGGCCGGCCACGGCGGTTTCAACCTCACCAACGGCGAGCCGGTGGCCGCTTTCGGTCCGCGCTACGGTCATCGGCGGCAAGCCTTCGAGCAGTACCTAGGGCACTTTGGGCCCGCCGAGCTGCGCCGCTGGGCTGCCCAATTGGGCATTGCCACGTACGTGGGCAGCAGCGGGCGCGTGTTTCCGCTTGAGGAGCACAAGCCGGCCCACCTGCTGCGGGCCTGGCTGCAGCGCCTCGAGCACCTGGGCGTGCAGCTGCACACCCGCCACCGCTGGCTGGGTTTTGGCCCCGGCGGCGGGCTGCTGATGCGCAACGAGCGTACCGGCACCGAGTTTTCGGTGGCGCCCAGGGCTACGCTGCTGGCTTTGGGCGGCGCCAGTTGGGCCAAAACCGGCTCCGATGGCCAGTGGCTGCCGGTACTCGAGCAGGCCCTGGGTTTGCAAAGCGTGCCCTTCAGGCCCAGCAACTGCGGGGTAGAGGTGGCCTGGTCGGCTTTTTTTCGGGAGAAGGTGGGCCGCACGCCGCTGAAAAACGTGCTTTTGCGCTGCGGCCAACACGAGGCGCGCGGCGAGGTAATGCTGACGGAATACGGCCTCGAGGGCACCCCGGTGTACGCCCTTACGCCCGCCATTCGGGAGGCCCTGCAAGCCCAAGTGCCGGCCCAGCTGCTGCTCAACCTCAAACCCGACCTAGGGCCTGCCGAGGTACTGCAACGGCTGCAGCAAGCCCGCCGCGGCCGCTCGTTGCCCGATGTGCTGCGCCAACACCTGAAGCTGGGCCCACCCATTCCTACGCTGCTGCGCGAGGTGGCCCCCGCGGCCACCCTGGCCGATACTGCCCGGCTAGCCAAACTATTGCAGGCCCTGCCCCTACCCATTACGGCCCTGCGCCCCCTCGACGAAGCCATCAGCACGGCCGGCGGCGTACCCTTCGAGGAAGTAAACGAGCACCTGATGCTGCTGCGCCGCCCCGGCGTGTTTGTGGCCGGCGAAATGCTGGATTGGGAAGCGCCCACGGGCGGCTACCTGCTGCAGGGGTGCTTTAGCACCGGGGCCTGGGCTGCCCGGGGCATGGCGCAATGGCTGCAGCACACGGCCACCTAGGCCGCGGCAAGCGGCCCGCAGGTGCGCCGGAAAGGTGTGGTTATTCGCCCAGGGGCTCCACTTCGTGGGCTTCGGCTTCGGCCAAAATGCGGCGTGCTTCTTCCAGCAAATGGTTGCCCGGGTCGCGCTCGGAGCGGTAGATCAGCCCGAAAAGCACGAAGAAGGAAACGATTGGGAAACAGCAGCCCAGCGCAAACCACAACCAGAACGAGCGGCCGTAGCTTTGGGCACAATAACCCGTAACCAGCGGCAGCCACATCAACGCACAAATCCCACCAAGAAGTAGATCCACCAGCATACCAACGCAGGGCCAAAAAATGAAGGCCGGAGCCTGTTACCCAAGTTAAAGCAATTCCCCGGGGCGCGCAATACTTCTTGGTTCCCGGGTAGTGCTTCAACCTGCCTGCAGCCAAATTGTTACGGGCTTTGCCGGCGGGCTGGCAAGCCCGGCGGCCGGGCTTTCGTATACCTCGGGCCGCTTTGCACGTACCATGCCTCATGTTGGAGGCCGTGCTGCGGCCAGCCTGCTTTATTACCTCCTGATGTGGGAATACCAAAGTTTGTTCCGGGTATCGGCGCAGCTGTTCGCCGAGGGCATATTTAACCTGCTCGATCGTACGCTGCGGCCCGATGTGTTTTTGGTGGGCCTGGCGGTGTCGCGGGGCAGCGAATCGCCCGATGCCGTGCGCCTCGAGGCCGGCTCGCACGACTACACCTCCGCCGATTTCGCCCACGTAAAGGAGCGCGCCAACTCGCTGGAGCGCGAGGGCACCTACGAGCCCGTGTACCACCTGTACCACGAGGAGCAGGACCGCCTCGAAAAGCAACGCTGGTACCTGCTGCTGCGCCGCGCCGTGGAGTTGGAGCTCGAAAGCAAAGCCACGGGCCTGGGCCGCCGCGTGTTCTGCTCGATGCCGGTGCTGCTGAACGGCTACCTCATCATGGCGGTGCTGCAGCTTTCGGCCGAGCCTTTTGCCAGCTATTACGCCCTGCCCGCCAACCCCAAAACGCCCGATGCCCGCCCGGTGTCGCTGCTGCACGCGGTAGTGCGCGAGTTTCTGCTCGACTGCAGCAAGGCCCTGCGCGGCACCGACCTCGACCAGGAAGAAGACCGCCCCATTCTCGACCGCGACTACAACGAGCTGCTGCGCGCCGCCGGCCGGCGCTTTATGCACGCCCCCTCCAGCGGCAACCACGGCCTCTACGACGCCTGCAACGGCGTGGCCGCCCTGCGCCACGAGGGCATCGAGGGCAAAGGCACCATGCTCATTGCCCGCCGCAACCACCCCGCTGTGGTACCCGTGCTCACGCTCGAAACCCCGGTGCCCCTGCGCGACCACCGCTCCGTGCGCAAGCTGCTCGAAATGAGCGAAGGCCGCACTTCGCTTATCTCCGATGGCACCCAGGTATTTGGCCTGGGGCACTTGGCCGAACCGGCCGACGAGCAGTACGAGCCGCTGTTTATGGTGCGCTTCACCACCCACCACAACTGGGAGCTCAGCCACGACAAGGAGCTGATGATGCGCGTGGTATCGGGCACGCCCCGGCTGCCGCAGGCGCGCATCAACGAGCAGTTTTTTGCGGCCACCATTCAGCGCCTCTGGCCTGCCCTCGACGCCAGCACCGTGGAAAACCTCTGGGAGCTGACCATGAAGGCCACCACGCAGCGCACCGGCACCATTCTGGTTATTTCGGAAAACGCGGCGGCCGAGGCCAAGCGCCTCACGCGGCAGAGCTTCCGGGTGGCCCCTAGGTTTATCACGCCCTCGGTGCTGTGCCTCGTCACCAACATCGACGGCGCCGTGCTCATCGATCCGCAAGGCACATGCTTTGCCATTGGGGCCATTCTCGACGGGCTGGCCACCGAAAAAGGCGACTCCTCGCGCGGCTCGCGCTACAACTCGGCCGTGCGCTACGTCGAAAGTGCCCGCTACCCCACGCTGGCGGTGGTAGTAAGCGAAGACGGCTGGATCGACTTGCTCTCGTCGAAGAAGTAAACATCCGGGCCGTGGTTGCCGGTACCAGCGGGCCAGCTACCTTGGCGCGATTATTCAGCCCTGCCTGGCTGCACTGGTTACTGACAAATAGCTTGTTATGCCACTCGTTATCAGCTACCCAACCCGCCACCGCCTGCTATGGCTGCTCGTGCTGTTGCCGGCCGCCTGCCGGGCTTTGGCGGCCCTGGTGATCGGCGCCTAGGTGCCGCCGCACGCGCCTGCCCGGCGGGAGCGGCGCCGCGGCGGGGCAGGCCTGCTCGCCGCCCCTAACCCACCGAAGCTGTGCCCAGCGGCTGCCCGCGCCGCATGTTTATCCGAGCACCTAGGGTTTGCGTACAAGTAAACTGCTGAGCTCCTTGGCTCGCCCCTGCGCCCATGGCTACTTCCGCTTCCGTGCCCAACCGCTACGCCCACACCCGCACCGGCTCGCCGCCCGATACCGACGCCCGCCTGCGCTGGGTCGACCACGTAGCCCACCTCATGGACAGCCAGTTTCGGTTGCCCGGCACTAACTTTCGCTTCGGCCTCGATCCGCTCCTGGGCCTCATTCCCGTCGTGGGCGACCTAGGCTCCTTTGCCGTGTCGGCCACGCTCATCATGACGATGGTACGCCACGGCGCCTCGCGCAAGGTTATCGTGCTCATGGTGCTCAACGTGCTGCTCGATACCCTCATCGGCAGCATCCCCATCATCGGCAACGTGTTCGATTTCGCCTACAAGAGCAACGAACGCAACGTGCGCCTGCTGCGCCGCCACTACGCCGAGGGGCGCTACCAGGGCCGCGGCACCGGCATTATCGCAGCCGTGGCCGTAGGCTTGCTGCTGATGTTCGGGTTGGTGGCTTGGGGCCTCTGGCACGTGGCCGCCTGGCTGTGGCAGTACGGCGAGCAACACTGGAACTTTTAACCCTTTGGCGGGGCTGGGCGGTGCTCAGCCCCGCTTTGCTTGGCGGGCACACCAAATAATCAATGGCGGGCTACCTTTGCACCCGTGAACACCCGACGTAGCACCCCAGGCTGGCTGCGGGCCTTGCCGCTGCTGGCCGTTGCGGCCTCGAGCTGCCTGCAGCTTCAGAGCGACGAAGAGAAACAGGCCTATGCCGAGCAGCAGCTAATGGCCCGCCACGATGCCCTGATGGCCCGCATGAGCGAGCTGTACCAGCTGCGCCAGCAGCTGGCCACCGTGCCCGATACCGCGGCGGCCGGCCGGCAGCGCCGCTCGCTCCTGGCCGCCGACCAGGCCATGATGAGCTGGATGCACCAGTACCGCAAGCCAGCCGACACCGTGCGGCACGAGCGCGTGCTGGCATATTTTCAGCGTCAGCAGCACCAGATCGACTCCGTGGGTGTTTTAATGCAACAGAGTATCGACTCGGCCCGAGCCCTGCTGGGTACGGCGCCCAAGCCCGCTGCTTCTTCCCACTGATGATGTTTCGCACCCCGATTTTCCGCTCGCTGCTGGGCCTGGCTACGGCCGCCCTGCTACTGCCCGCCTGCCGCTTTAACTCTGCCGACACCCCCACTACCGCCCGCCTGCCCATGCTGGGCGAGCCGGAAGTAGTGGCCCCCGGCGACACGGTGTATCCGCGCATTCCGCGTTTCACGCTGCTCAACCAGGACAGCGTAACCGTTACGCCCGCCACCTTTGCCGGCAAGGTGTATGTGGCCGACTTCTTCTTTACTACCTGCCCCAGCATCTGCCCCAAAATGTCGAGCGAGATGCTGCGCGTGTACGAGAAGTACAAAAACGACCCGCGCGTGAGCTTCGTGTCGCACACCATCGACCCCGAGCACGATACCCTGCCCGTATTGCGCGACTACGCCCAGCGCCTGGGCGTGCAAAATGCCCGGCAGTGGCACTTCGTAACGGCCCCGCGCGACACCATTTACCGCCTGGCGGGCAATTATATGGCCGCCGTGGAGCGCGACAAAACCGCCCCCGGCGGCGCTGTGCACAACGGCGCCTTCGCCCTCGTCGACCCGCAGGGCCACGTGCGCGGCCTCTACGACGGCATCAACCCGCAGGAAGTCGACCGGTTGTTGAAGGATCTGCCCGTGCTGCTCAACGAGCTGGCGCCGGCCAAGGCCACCGCGGCTAAGTAAACGCGGCAACGCCGCTCCCATGCTTTTGGCAGCAGGCCCTAGGTGCATTACCACCCAGGGCCCGCTGCAAGGCAATGGTCATCACCCGTACCCACTCCTACCCCGATGGCTACTCGCCCCATGTCTGCTTTTCGGCGCTCGGCAGTGTTGCTGCTAGCCGTTGCATTGGCTTTGCCCAGCTGCTTCACCGACCGCCAGAACGAGGGCCAGAAGCTGTACGCCAACCACTGCGCCAGCTGCCACGGCGACCAGGGCCAGGGCCTGCGCCGCCTCATTCCGCCCGTAGCCGGCGCCGATTACCTCACCAAGTACCGCGCCGAGTTGCCTTGCCTTATCCGGCGCGGGCAGCAAGGGCCCATCGTGGTGAATGGCGTGCACTACAACCAGGTGATGCCTGGCCACGAAGACCTCACCGATTCGCAGATTACCAACCTGCTGAACTACGTGCAATCGGCGTGGGGCAACCAGGGCGAAAAGTATACCATCCGGGAAGTAAGCGAACTGCTCGACCGTTGCCAGGGCTCCGACGGCCAGTAGCCCCCCTGCCTATCCCGTTAGGGCTGAACCACCTAGGCCCGCCGCACCCAGCTTTTCGGCCGATTAGCGGCTCGGCAGCTGGTTGTTCGGCCAAACCTCATTAGTTTGCATCTTCATCCGCATACCGAATTATGGGTCTGTTTGACTTCCTAAAGAAAAAGCCCGCCGACGAAGCCGCCGCCACGCCGGCGCCGGCGCAACCTGCTGCCTCGCCCGCTACCACTTCTTCCGAGCCGGAGGATACCAAAACCGCTGGCGGCCCGCGCTACCAGCGCCCGGCTTTTGCCGCCAAATCGGCCGCCGAAATGCAGCCGGCCGCTCCGGCTTTCTCCTCGGTTCCGGAGATGCCGCCGATGCCCGAAATGCCGCCCATGCCGCCTTTCGATCCGCAGAATAACCTGGAGAATGCGTTGCTGATGGCCTCGCAGGACCCGCAGTACCGCCTTGCCTTTTACCACGAGCTGCTGAACGCCGAAGTGCTGGTGCTCACGGCCGTGCCCGAGGGCGGCCAGCCCGGCGAAATGACGGTTGAGGAAGGCACCGAAATTCAGCTGCAAGTGCTGCACGACGGCCGCATTCCGATGTTCTCGTCGGAGGAGCGCATTTACGAAGGCGGCGCTACGCCCGAGCAAGTGGCGTTTATTCGGGTGCGTGGCGAGGGTTTCCTGCACATGACGCAGGGCGCCGAGTGCGTGCTCAACCCTTTCTCGCCCTACGGCAAGCTGCTGGTGCTGCCCGAAATCGAAGACCTGCTGAGCGGCCGCATCTTTGCGCCGCCCGCCGAGGAGCAGCAAGGCCCGCAGGCCCAGCTGGTGCCCATGGCCGAGCACCCCGCCGAGCTGAAAGCCGCGCTGCAGGATTTCTGCGCCCAGCACCCCCACATCGAAACCGTTTACCTCTCCGACGTACTCATCGAGGGCGAAGAAGCCCCCAGCCGCATGCTGCTGGCCTTTAAAGTCGACGGCGAAGACATGGATTTTCTGCAGGAGCTCGGCCCGATTTTGCAGGCCCACTTGCCCAACCAGAACACCATGGACGTTGCCCGCCTGAGCCCCGACCCCAACGAGCCGCTCACGCAGTACTTCAACCAGCAGGAACCCCTCTACGAGCGCACCCTGGCCTAAGCCCTAGGTGCCCGGGCCGAAAGCATTGCCCGGGAGCTAACCCAACAAAAAGCCCCGCGCCAAAAGGCTGCGGGGCTTTTTGTTGAATACACGTTTGGGGCTATTGCGCAACCTGAGCAGCAGCTTGGCGGCGTGCCACGCGCCGCAGCACCGGCAGCAAGCCCGCGTAGAGGGCCAGCGCCACCGGTATCGACCCAAGCAGCCACAAAATCAGCGCCCCGAGCTCGGCGCGCCAGAAAAGCTGAAACGCTGCGGCCCAGTCGTGGCTGAGCAGGTATTGCACCCGGGCCAGCGTTATCTGCGAGCTGCTGGGCCCGCCTAGTAAGCTGGCGCCCTGCCGTAGCAAAGGCAGCAACAGCAGCAATTGCACCGGGCTTAGCAAGTGGCTGATCAGCAGCATGGCGCCCACGTTCAGGCGCAGCCACACGGCTACCGCCGTACCCAGCACGCTGGTAACCCCAAGCAGCGGCACCAAGCCAAAGGCCGTACCCAGGGCAATGGTAAGGGCCAGTTGCGTGGGCGAAAGCCCTTGCCGCAGCTGGCTGAGCAACGGCTCGATTACACGACGACGAAAAAAACCTGGACGGGTGGGCGTAACAACTGATGACATGCCGGGCAGAAAAGCAGCGCGAGTACCTAGGATGAGTTGGCAGGTAACAGCCAACCCCGCCGCCGCGTTCTAACAACTTTCGCGCCGTGGCCGGCCAGGGTTGCTGCGCGGCTGATTATTTATGACAAAAATACGCCCCACCGGCCGGCTTCACCAACGTTGGCCCGATGTACTCGTTTTGCTGCGCCGCGCCGGCCGCGAGCTTTCGGCCCACGACCCGCTGCGGTTGGGCGCCGCAACGGCTTTTTTCACCACGTTTGCGCTGCCTCCCATCCTGATATTATTTATCAGCGTGCTCGGGGCCTTGTACCCGGCCTCGCAAATACGCGCGCTGCTGCTGGCCAAAATTGCCGACCTGGTGGGCACGACCGGCGCCGAGTTGCTGGCGCAAATCGTTACCAACATGGTCAACATCGAGCGCAACCTGATCGTGACCACCCTCGGCTTTGTATTCCTGATGTTCGTGGCTACTACCTTATTCGTAGTTATCCAAAACTCGCTCAACGACTTATGGCAGGTGAGGCCGCGGCCGCAAAAAGGCCGTCTGGGCAGGGTACTGCGCGAGCGGAGCCGCTCGGGCGGTGCTCTGGTTGGTACTGCCCTTCTGTCGGTAGTGGCCGTAATGGCCGACTCGGGCCTGCACTTGTTCGGCGAAATGGTGGCCGGCCTAGGGCAAAGCCTGTTGCTGATGCTGTTGCAGGGGCTAAACAACCTTATTTCGTTGCTGATCCTGGCGGCGTGGTTTGGGCTGGTGTTCCGCAACCTCAGCCACGCCTACGTGCCCTGGCCGGCGCTGTGGCGCGGCGCTTTGCTTACGGGGGTGCTGTTCGAAATGGGCGAGCAGGTGCTGCACTTGCTGCTGCGCCCGCGCAACCTAGGGCCCATCTACGGGCCGGCCTCGTCGGTGGTGCTGCTGTTGCTGTTCGTGTTCTACTCGGCCATGATTTTTTACTTCGGCGCCAGTTTCACCAAAGTATACGCCCAGTACACCGGCCACCCGCTGCGGCCCAAGCCCTCGGGCGTTCGCTACCGCCTGGTAAACATTGCGGAGCCCGAGGCGGCCTAGTTTCCCGGCCAGCCCGGTATTAAAGCCTGTTCCGCCAGCAGCACTAACGTTTCGTACCTTCGTGGCCTGCTTTTGAATTTCAGCCGATGTCCGACGCTCCGATTACGCCTGCCCCCGCCGCCCCCGACTTTGACAACCTAGGCCTGGCCGAGCCCCTGCAGCGTGCTCTGCAGGAGCTGGGCTACACCCAGCCCACCGCTATTCAGCAGCAGGTGGTGCCGCTGGTGCTGGCTGGCCAGGACATTGCCGGGCAGGCACCTACGGGCTCGGGCAAAACGGCGGCCTACGGCCTGCCGCTGCTACAGAAGCTTGATTTGCAGCTCGATGCCGTACAGGCCATTGTGCTGGTGCCCGCCCGCGAGCTGGCCCTGCAGGGCCGCGACGAGCTCAAGCGCCTGGGCAAGTACCTGCCGGGCTTGCGCGTGGCCGCTTTTTACGGCGGCCACGGTTTTCAGGAAGAAACCAAGAGCCTGCGCCAGGCGCCGCACGTGCTGGTAGCCACGCCCGGCCGCCTGTTCGACCACCTCGACCGCCGCACCTTCATCCCCAACAAGCTGCAGATCCTCGTTATCGACGAAACCGATAAGCTGCTGGAGCTGAAGTTTCAGGAGGCCCTGGCCAACATTGTGCAGCGCCTGCCGCGCCGCCGGCAAACCTTGCTGTTTTCGGCCACCATGCCCGAAAAAGTGCTGGAGCTGGTGCGCCGCAACCTCACCCGCCCGCGCCACGTGCAGGCCGGCGCCGAGGGCGAGTCGCTGCCCGAGTCGCTGACCTTGCTGGGCCAGTTTGGTCCGGCCGAGAAAAAGCCGGCTGCGCTGTTTCATTTGCTCCAAAAGCCCGAAACCGGCCGCACGCTCATCTTCTGCAACACGCGCCAACGCTGCGAGGAGCTAGCCCGCTTCCTGAGCAGCCGTGGCGTGGCCGCCGAAGCCCTGCACGGCAAAATGCCCCAGCCCGAGCGCGACAAAGCCCTGCTGAAACTGCGCAACGGCTCGGCCCTGGCCCTGGTGGCTACCGACGTGGCTGCCCGCGGCATCGACGTGCAGGACCTCGACACGGTTGTGCAGTTTGAGGTGCCCGACAAAGCCGACACCTTTCAGCACCGGGCCGGCCGCACCGCCCGCGCCGGCGCGGCGGGTACCGCCTACGTGCTGGCCACCCCAGCCGAGCAGCAACAGGTGCAACGGTGGCAACTACCGAAAGCCGTGCGCTGGCAGCCGCTGCACGCGCCCGCGCTGCCGCCCGCTGAGAAAACCATCCGGCCTACTACCGTTACGCTGCACGTTTCGGCCGGCCGCAAGGAGAAGGTTTCGGCCCACGACCTGGTTGGCGCCTTGGTGAACGTGGCCGGCCTGCAGCGCGAAGACGTAGGCCGAATCGAGATATTCGACCACTACAGCTACATTACCGTGCCGCGCGAAGCCGGCAAAGCCGTGCAGCAAAGCATGGCCGGCGCCCGCATCAAAGGCCAGAAAGTACGCGTGACGGAGGTACGCTAAGCGTACCCTCGTAGCCAGGCCGCCGCGGGGCTCCTGGGAGAACTGTTCTCCCGGGAGCCCCGCGGCGGCTTTTTAAGGCTGGTATTACTGCGCGCAAACTGCCAGGGAAGCTGGCGAGCGGCGGAGCTGGCACCGCCGCCAATGATGCGCTTTATAGGCGAAATGTGACCATCAGGCTTATCAATCTATTACAATCAACGAAAAATGCAGCAAGCTCGACAATTCCGGTATACATTGCGGTGCTCTAATCTTACCACACACCGATGCATAAACGTTTACTTACCCATCTGTTTACCTGGCTGCTAGTCATTGGCCTAGGTACCCACAGCTATGCCCAAACCCCGGCCGCGCCGGGTGGCGGCTACACTGCCTGGTTTGAGCTGCGCAACAACGTGCTGGTGCTGCACTCCGAAGGCAAAAACAAGCCCGTCAGCAAAAGCGTAACGCTGCTCAACGGCACCCGCCTCGATTACCAGACGCGCACCGCCACCCTGGCCGACGGCAAAAGCGTGGCCCTGCGCGAGGGCGACCAGGTAAGCCTCGACGGCACCATTACGCCCGCCGCCGGCGCTGCTACGGCCGCGGCCAAGCCTGCCGCGCCCGCCCCCGCTCCCCAGCCCACCGAGGCCGTGGCTTCGGTGGCGCCCGCTCCGGCTCCGGCCCCCGCAGTGGCCCCCGAGCCCGCCAAGCCTGCCCCGGCCCGCTTTGCCTACCAACCCGTAGCGCCGCGCAACGGCAAGCTCAAGGGCGTGGTGGAGCTGGGTTCGAGCGGCTTCAACTCGTTTGTGGTGCGCGTGGATGCCGACAAAAACTGGAAGCTGGAACGCTCGGAGTTCGGCAACAGCCTCGTGCTCGAAAATATGGCCACCGAAGACGACGTGCGCCGCGGCCTCAAAAGCTACATCGGCCAGATGCTCGACTACGGCGTGCGCGGCCAGGACATTCACTTCGTGGTGAGCTCCGGGGCGCTGATGGCCGACGTCACCAAGCGCATCGTACAAAGCCTCAAGGCCTTGGGCTACGTGGCCACCACCGTTACGCCCGAGCAAGAGGGCGTGTACGGCCTGCACGCCGTGCTGCCCTCCAGCTACACCGGCCGCGCCTTCGTCGTCGACCTGGGCTCGGGCAACACCAAAATTTCGTGGCTGCAGGGTTTGCGCCCCGTGAGCGAAGACACTTACGGGGCCAAGTACTACCAGAAAAACACCCCCGACGCCGCCGTAGCCGCCGGCGTGCGCGAGCAAGCCAGCAAAGTACCGGCAAGCCAGCGCGGCACCTGCTTTATCATCGGCGGAGTGCCCTACGAGCTGGCCAAGGCCGCGCGCCAGGGCCAGGAGCGCTACACCGTGCTGCGCGCCGCCACCGAGTACCCGCAGCTGACGGGCGCCAAAAACCTGGCCGGCCTCAACATTTACCAGGCGCTGCAGCAGGCCACCGGCTGCCAGGAGTTCGTGTTCGATTGGGACGCCAACTTCACCATCGGCTACCTGCTCTCGATACCCTAGGTGCCCACTGGGCCGCGGCGCCCCGCCACCTAGGGCGGGCGCCGCGGCCCTGGCCTGGCGCGCCCGCCGCGCCCCTCGTTTCCGGCTTTATGTATTGGGCGGCGCCTGGCAGCGCCTGTCCGTTTTTATCGTTTTCATGAAACTACGCGTTATCTGCTTATTGCTGAGCGGCTTGCTGCTGCTCGCCGGCCCGGGCCGCGCCGCCCGCCCCTGCGCCGATACCCCCGCTCCGGCCCGCACCCTCGACGGCCTCTGGAAAGGCCCCCTGAAAGTGCCCGGCGGCCAGCTCGAAGTGATTTTTCGGTTGGTGAAGCTAACTGGCGGCCAGTACTTTGCCACCCTCGATGTGCCCCTGCAGAAAGTTAGCCACATGGCCGTGCACGTGGATGTGCGCAGCGACACGGTGGTGTTTTTTGCCGAAGAAGCCGCCTCGCGCTTTACCGGCCGCCTCAGCCCCGATGGCCAGCAACTGATCGGCCAGTGGCACCAGCCCGGCTACGAGGTGCCCATGACGCTGCGCTACGCCCCGCCGGCCACCGCGCCCGGCGGCAAAGTGCGCCTCACGCCGCCCTACCGCGAAGAGGAAGTGGCCTTTGCCAACGCCGCCGCGGCCGTGCGCCTCGGGGGCATGCTCACGGTACCGCCCGGTCCCGGGCCGTTTCCGGCGGTGGTGCTGGTGAGCGACGCCGGCCCCCTCGACCGCGACGCCACCCTGGGCGAGTACCGCCCCATGGGCGCGCTGGCCGACTACCTTACCCGCCGCGGCATTGCCGTGCTGCGCTGCGATGCCCGCGGCGTGGGCAGCTCGGAGGGCCGCCCCAACCCCACCCTGGCCGAGCGCGTGGCCGATGTGGAGGCCGCCCTGAACTACATGCGCACCCGCCGCGAGGTTGATTTTGCGCGCCTCGGGGTGCTGGGCCACGGCGAGGGCGGCAACGTGGCGCTGCTATCGGCGGCGCGCGCCCTCGGGCCCACGTTTGTGGTGGCGCTGGCTGCCGCCGGCCTGCCCGGCCAGGAAATGGCCGTGGCCCAGCAAAAACGCGTGCTGCAGTCCATCGGGCTGGAGGCGGCGCAGGTGGCGGCCATGGTGCAGCGCCAGCAGCTCATGCTCGACGTGATTCGGCAAACGCCCGACAACCAGCAGGCCCAGCTCATGGTGGTGAACATGCTGCGCCAGAGCAATACGGCCCTGGAACCGGCCGCCGCGCAGGCCGCCGCCGCCGAGCTTACCTCGCCGCGCTACCGTTTCCTGCTCGGTTTCGACCCGGCCCCGCTGCTGGTGGCCGTAAAGTGCCCGGTGCTGCTGCTCAACGGCACCGCCGACGTGAGCGTGGACGCCGAAACCAACCTGGCTGCCCTCAGCAAAGGCCTGCGCGGCAACCACGCCGTAACGGTAAAAAAGCTGCCCGGCGTAAACCACGGCTTTCAGGCCGATGCCGCCGAGTGGCCCATCGTGTCGGGCGAGCGGCGGCCGGTGTTTTCGCCGGCGGCGCAGGAGCAAATCCGGGCCTGGGTAATGGCTCTTCAGAAGAAATAGACCCCAGGCACCTAGGGCCCCGGGCGCCCGCAACGCGGCCGGTGGGGCGGCGGGCACTGGCCCGCTGCTCCACCGGCCGCGGCCGTTGCAACCAACCTAGGGCGGGCGCGTTGTAGCGCAACATGACTTACCTGATTGGCCTGGCCCTGTTGGCTGGCATTTTCTTCCTGATTTACCGGTACGTAACGAGCGGCACGCGCGAGCGGGCACGCGCTTTGGCGAAACCTTTCCCCGAGGCCTGGCGCGAAATGCTGGCCGAGCGCGTAGCCTTTTACGTGGCCCTTACCGACACTGAGAAGCTGCGCTTCGAAAAACAAGTACAGCTGTTTCTGGCGCAAACGCGCATTACGGGCATCAAAACCCGCATCGACGATGCCACGCGGCTACTGGTGGCTGCTTCGGCCGTTATTCCCATTTTCGGCTTCCGGGGCGGTTGGGAGTACGACAACCTGGGCGAAGTGCTGGTGTTTCCGGATGCCTGGCAGCTGCCCGCCGACAAAGACAAGGAAGTAGCGCCGCTGGAAGGCACGCTGCTGGGCTCGGTGCAAAACTTCCAGACCGACCACTACATGCGCCTTTCCAAAGCCGCGCTGGAGCAGGGCTTCCGCGATGCCAAGGACAAACAGAACGTGGGCATTCACGAGTTTGCGCACCTGCTCGACGAAGCCGATGGCCAAATCGACGGCGTACCGCTGCTGATGCTGCCCCGTGAGCTGGTACCGCAGTGGAAACAGCTGATGCAGGCCGAGATGGAGCAAATTCAGGCGGGCAAATCAAGCATCGGCGACTACGCCGGCACTTCGCCGGCCGAGTTCTTTGCCGTGGTGCTGGAGTACTTCTTCGAGAAGCCCGAGCAGCTGGAAAGCCACCACCCCGAGCTGTACCAACTGCTCACGCGCACCTTCCGCCAGGACCCCGGCCTGCGTTTCGCCCGCTTCGATCCGCGCCGCCTGCTGAAGAAAGCCCCTAAGCGCCTAGGTCGAAACGACCCTTGCCCCTGCGGGTCGGGTAAGAAGTTCAAGCAGTGCTGTCAGCTGGAAGAAGTTGCCGAAGCCCAATCCTAGCGGTGTAGCGCGGGCTTTCCAGGCTGCGCTACAATGGATTCCGCAGCAGATGGTTATTTTGCCCACGCACCTCAGCCAGCTCCAACCCGGCTGCCATCCCCACGCTCTCCCATCATGAAAAAGCACCTCCTCCCGTTGTTCGCAGCTACGCTTCTGGCAGGCTGCGCGCAGAAAGCTTCGGCCCCAGCGGCCACCACGACCACCGAAACGGCGCCTGCCGCCGCGGCCCCGGCGCCGGTAAACTGGCGCGAGCAAGCCGATCAGTTTTTGCAAGCCTACTCGGCCAAGTACCAGCAGCTTTACACGCAGTCGGCCGAGGCTGAGTGGCGTTCCAACACGCGCATTGTGGCCGGCGACACCACCAACGCCGCGGCCACAGCCCGCGCCAACGAAGCTCTTGCTGCTTTCACCGGCTCGGTCGAAAATATCAACCGCCTCCGCGAGCTGCTGGAGCACAAAGCCGAGCTGACGCCCATTCAGGTAAAGCAGCTGCAAACCGCCCTTTACAACGCCGCTGGCTCGCCGCAAACCGTATCCGAGGTGGTGAAGCGCCGCATCAAGGCCGAAACCCAGCAAACCGAGAAGCTGTACGGCTTCGAGTACAAGTACAACGGCAAACCCGTAACCACCAACGACCTCGACCGCGTACTGCGCGACGAGAAAAACCCGCAGCGCCGCCTTGCGGCCTGGGAAGCCTCTAAAGCCGTGGGCCCCACCCTGAAGGAAGGCCTGCTGAACCTGCGCACCCTGCGCAACCAAGTGGTGCAGGCCCTAGGTTACCCCGACTACTTCACCTACCAGGCATCCGATTACGGCATGACGCGGGAGGAAATGATGCAGCTGGTGCGCAAAATCAACCAGGAGCTGCGCCCCCTTTACCGCGAGCTGCACACCTACGCTCGCTACGAGCTGGCCAAAAAATACGGCCAGAAACAGGTGCCCGACTACCTGCCCGCCCACTGGCTGCCCAACCGCTGGGGCCAGGATTGGAGCGCTATGGTGGACGTGAAAGGCCTGAACCTCGACGCCACCCTGCAAAAGAAAGGTGCCGAGTGGCAGGTGCAGCAGGCCGAGCGCTTCTACCAGAGCTTGGGCTTCCCGGCTCTGCCCAAAAGCTTCTACGACAAAAGCAGCCTCTTCCCGCTGCCAGCCGGCGCCAACTACAAGAAAAACAACCACGCCTCGGCCTGGCACATGGACCTAAACCAGGACGTGCGCAGCCTGATGAGCGTGGAGCCCAACACCGAGTGGTACGAAACCACGCACCACGAGCTCGGCCACATTTATTACTACCTCACCTACACCAACCCCGATGTGCCGGTGCTGCTGCGCGGCGGCGCCAACCGCGGCTACCACGAGGCCATGGGCTCCCTGATGGGCTTGGCCGCTACGCAAAAGCCCTTCCTGGCTGGCCTAGGCCTGGTTGATGCCAAAACCCAGACCAACGAAACGCAGACGCTGCTCAAGGAAGCACTCAACTACGTGGTGTTCATTCCGTTTGCTTCGGGCGTGATGAGCGAGTGGGAAAACAGCTTCTATGCCGATAACTTGTCGCAGGATCAGCTGAATGCCCGCTGGTGGGAGCTGGCCAAGCAATACCAGGGCATTGTGCCGCCCAGCACGCGCGGCGAGAACTTCCTCGACCCCGCCACCAAAACCCACATCAACGACGACCCGGCGCAGTACTACGACTACGCCCTTAGCTACGTCATCCTGTTCCAGCTGCACGACCACATTTCGCGCAACATCCTGAAGCAGGACCCGCACGCCACCAACTACTACGGCAACAAGGAAGTAGGCAAATTCCTGCACGACATCATGTACCCCGGCGCCTCGGCCGACTGGCGCCAACTCCTGCGCGAGAAAACCGGCGAAGACCTCTCGGCCCGCGCCATGGTAGCCTATTTCGAGCCGCTGATGACCTACCTGAAGCAGCAGAACAAAGGCCGGAAGTACACGATGTAATTCCAGGCCATTTAAGCACGAAAGCAAAATAGCGACGCCCAACAGCTTGTTGGGCGGCGCTATTTTGCTTCGGAATTGGGAGCTATACTTTACTAAGCAGGCAAACCTAGGTCCCCGATGGGTATAAATCGGGTGGCTCGTTGCCTTTTACCGGTGTATTGATTGGGTGCAGCGCAGTGGTTTTGTCCAGGTAGATAAAGGCATCGTAGCGCTGCGGAATTATGGATGGCACGTAGTTGCCAAATCGCTCCAGGCGCGGGCTGTATACCACCCCGATGGCTCGGTGACCTAGGCGCTTTTTGAAAAAGCTGATGTCGCGCAGGTCTTTTGAAAGCAGCAGTTTATCCGTCGGGCCAGCGGCGTGAAGCAGCTGCTCCCAGCTGCCTGTCTGGGCCTCGGGCACCAGCATTTGCTTAAGCGGGTCGCCCCAGGCATCGGCGGCAATTACCGAGCCCTGGTACGAGCCGAACCCCACGATGAACACGTTTTCGCGCCCAAGCTGTTGGCGTGCGAGTTGCCCCACGTTCACCTCGGCGCTGCTGGCCATGTCGGTGTAGCGGGCGTCGCCCACGTGCGTGTTGTGCTCCCACACAATGGCTTTGCTTGCGGGGCCGTGTAGCTCGAGCAAGCGGCGCAGGGTTTCCATCATGTGCCTATCGCGAATGTTCCACGACTCGGAGTTGCTGCGCGTCATGGCTTGGTAGTACCGCTCGCCGTTGTAGGCCACCAGGGCGTTTTGCTGGGCTACAAACAAACTTTCATCCTTTGGCACGGCACCGCCTGTCAGCCGCTCCATGCCTTTCCAGAGGCGGTTGGTTTCGGAGTAGCAGGTTTTGTCGGCGCGGGCTACGGCCATGGCGTACTCGTGCGCATCGCGGCCAAAGGGCTGAAAGCATTTATGGGCTTTTTGGGCGGCCTGCAACAGCTCGGGGTTGGCGCGTTGCAAGTGCGGCTGCAGGTCGGCCAGTGCTTCCCACAGGCAATACACATCGAGGCCGTAGAAGCCGGTGCGGTCGGCGGCGGGGCGTTGCTGGTTTTGCTGGTTGAGCCAGGTTACCAGCGAGGCCACTTCGTAGTTGCCCCACATCCAGGTGGGCCACCGGTTGAAGTGCCGCAGCACCTGCACCGCCGCGGCGCTGTCGCGCCTAGGCCCTTTCACAAAGTTGTTGACGCGGTAGGAGTCGGCCCACTCCCCTTCCGCGGCAATAAAGTCGAAGCCTTTCTCCTGAATCAGGCGCTTGCTCAGGGCCGCGCGCCAGGTGTAGTACTCGTGGGTGCCGTGCGAGGCCTCGCCCAGCAGCACCACCCGCGCATTACCAATTTGCTGGATTAATCGGTCAAGGTCTTTCTCGTTGCGCAAGGGGTAGTGCGGTATTTGCACGCGCACGGGTTTCTGCTGGGTTTGGCTGGCCAGCCGAACTGGCAACGCCGCGCCCGAAGGCAGCGGTGGCCCCGTGGGAGCAGGCTTTTTGTCGGAGCAGGCCAGCAGGTGGGCTCCCAAAAGCAGCACCGCGAGCCATTTAGCCAGGTGGTTTATCGTCAGCATCGGCTGGTGTTGTTAGCAAGTGCCCAGGGCAGGCAAATGCTACTTGGTACTCACGTGCGCATGCGGCTGTTGCGCGGCACCACACGTAATTCCGGCCCGATAAACCCTTAATCAATCAGGCATTAACCCCAACTATCTGGTAAGTATATTATGCAATGGCAGTGCTTGGGTGCCGATTGCCGCCAAAGCAAAAAGCCGACCTAGGGCCGGCTTTTCGTTGAACAGTAAAAATCCTAGGTCGGATCTTCCTTAATAATTGGCTTCGGCCGCGGGCAGGTCGATGAGGATGAACTGCGCGTCGCGCTCGGCCCGGATGTGAATAACGTGCTCGTCGGTGGCGCGTACCTGGTCGCCGGGGCCCATTTCGGTGCCGTTCACGAACAGGCTGCCCTCCTTCAGGTAAAGAAAGGTGTTGCGGATGGGGAACGTCTTGAATTCGATTTCTTTTTCGGCGCGCAGGTTGCTCCAGTAAATCGTGCTGTTGGAGTTGATGTACACCACGTCTTCGAGCACTTTTTGGCCCGACACCAGCGGAATCAGCTCGTTTTTCGAGTCCAGAAAATCAATGTCCTTCTGCTCGTAGCTCGGCGAAAGGCCCTTCATGTTCGGGATAAACCACAACTGGTAAAAGCGCAGCGGCTTGTCGGTGCGGTTGTACTCGGAGTGGGCCAGGCCGGTGCCGGCCGTCATGCGCTGCACCTCGCCGGCCTTGATGGTCGTTTTGTTGCCCATCGTGTCCTCGTGCGTGATTTCGCCCTCCAGCACAATGCTCACGATTTCCATTTCGTGGTGCGGGTGCTGCGGAAAGCCCGCGTTCGGGGCTACCGTGTCGTCGTTGAACACGCGCAACGGCCCAAAGTGCATGTTCTTGGGGTCGTAGTACTCGGCAAAGCTGAACAGGTGGAAGCTGCTGAGCCAGGCAACGGGCTGGGCGTGGTAACGTTCGGTAGCCGGAATGTAAGTGAGCATGGTCGTGGTCGGGCTTGGATGTCCTGTGTGGTTAGGATGCAATATAAGCTGCCCCGCATACGCGGCTCGGCCGGCTAAAGTTAGACCACGGATTCAAGCGGATTTTTCGGATTCCGCGGATTTTGAAACCGTCATACACGGCTGCGCATGTCTGGCGCGAGTCTTAGCACGCAGGGCGCGACTCGTGTTGCAGCATGGAGGGGAGTCTCCAGACTCCCGTGCCGTGAACGATGCCGCCTAGGTGCCGGTGATGGCTCAGAAGCCAAGGAGTTGACGCCAGCAAGCTGTTTCCTAGGTTACTATGGGCCGTTCAACGCCCGGGAGTCTGGAGACTCCCCTCCATGTTTGGGCACGAGTCGCGCCCTGCGGGCCCAGACTCGCGCCAGACATGCCAGGGTGCCAGATCAGTACAGTACAGCCAAAGCGGCAAACGCTGTTGCCAGCGCTGTGGCCGGCCTAGGGAGCAGTCTGCCAAGCCGCCGCGGCACTTCAGCGACCTAGGCTTGGGCTGAAAACGAAAGCAGCCCGACCAAACGGCCGGGCTGCTTTGTAGTTTATCGTCCAAAAAATCCGCGAAATCCGGCGAATCCGTCTAAATCCGCGGTCAGGCTTTCTTCATGGTGGTTACCTGCTTTTGCAGGTCGAGCACGATGCTGGCCAGGCGGTTGAGCGAGAGGTCGGCAATCGGGAAAGTGCTGCTGATGTAGCTTTTGGCTTCCCAGATTTCAAGTACGTCCTCCACGTCAATCTCGTAGGGCGAGTAAACGGGGTTGTCGGAGTGCAGCGTCAGCGAAGCGGCTTCCTTCAGGCGGTTGTACACGCGCTTGAAAACGATGCCTTCTTTTTTGCTTACTACCACGCAAGGCGTGCCGTCTTTCACCTCGTTCCAGTCGGCTACGTAGCGGCCCACGATTACGGTACCCGAGGCGATGGGCAGCATCGAGTCGCCCGAAATTTCGAAGGCGCGGAACGTGCCGTTCTGGCCCAGCATGGGCAGCCGGAACTTGGGCAGCTCCTCGATAAACTCCTGATCGGCGTAGCCATTCAGGTAGCCGGCCGAGGCCTTCAGGGGCACCAGCTCGATGTTTTCGTTCTGGTCCTGGTCAACCGTAAATGCCAGTACGCGCAGGTTGTCGCCTTTGGCTTTTTCGGCTACGGTTGCTACATCGGCGCCATCGGTACCGGTGGCACCCAGGGCGGGCACGTTCTGCAGCTGGCGCATCACGGCCGCGGCCTGGCGCTTCTTCGAGAAATCGGTGGTTACCAGGGCATCAAGCGAAATACCGAACAAGCGGGCCATCTTCACCAGCGTGGTGAGCTTGGGCTCGGCTCGGCCTTCTTCGTAGGCTCCGATCAGGGAGCGTTTGATGCCTAGTTTATCAGCAAGCTGCGCTTGGGTGAGTCCCAGTTCGCGGCGCCAAAATTTCAGGTTGGTGTTAATCATGGGGCGGGGTGGCCGGCTAACAAGATTCGCCCTCAGTGGCTTGCCGGCTCGTGAAGGTAGCAACAGGGAATTGCTTTTACTAATTCAATTAGCCAAAAGTTTTTCTGTTTTTGCACTTCGCCGGTTTGCTTCCGCATGGCGGGTGCTATTTACCACCAAGGTGCTTTTTCGTAGTAAGTGCCCCAACCGCGGCTCTTGTACTCGGGGCTGATATTGTAGCCGCCAAAGCGGCGCTCAAAGTCAGTGCTTATGGTGGCGGCATGATCCAGAAAATGCAGGCCCCACCTTACGCCCCGCCGCGGGGTGCCCGCCGGCCCCACCCACTGGCCTTCGAAGAGCGTGCCGGCTCCCTTGGCCTGGGCTTGCCCAAACCGCGTGATAAACAGCGGGAAGCCAGGGTTGCTGATGGTGAAGTTGGCGGCAACCGTTCCGGCAATCTGCCCTGCGTTAGGTCCATCTTCTTTCAGGCTGAACGTGCCGGTAAGGCCGTGCCAAGGCAGCGGTACCTGCACCCCAATCTGGTCGGAAAAATGTCCTACTTCAGCCGGATCCTGGGGTTTGAACCCCCACAGTTGCGTCCAGCGGACGGTGCCCCGGAAGGTTTTGATTTCGGATTTGTAGCGCGATTTGCCCTGTACCTGCCATGTACCCGGCTGGCCATCTACCGGTTGTACTTTGGTAAAAATCACCTCGTAGCGGGTGTTTTCAGCATCGCCAAAGCCATTCATCACAGCATCCGCGTCGTCTTCGGCTGTGGGCAGCAACCCCGGCAGTTGCTTGTGCCGGGCCAAAAATGCTTGCAGGTTTGGCAGCTTCCAGGTTTCAATGGCCTTCGCCACTGGCAACTGGGGGCGCCGGTAGGTTTGCATAGTCCTTACCCAGCTGTCCGTTTCCGGGTCGCCCCAGCCATCCGAGTCATGGGCGGTGCTGCCGCTTTGCTGCTCTGCCTGCATTGCGGGGGCCGCGCTTGGCCTGGGCCGGGTGCCAGACTGCGCGTGGCACGTAAGCACGCCCAGCAGCAGGGCGCCGGCGGCCGCCACCGCGGCCCTTGGTATATACATTTTTTACTTAGCTGGTTTTGGGTGGCAAAGCTACAGCCTGGCCGTCGGGCTTGCGGCCTCCACCCACCACTCGTCGTTTTCCCAGTAGGTATCCCAGCCGAGCTTCACGTATTTGGGGTTGATCTGCACCTCGCGCATGCCTACGCTAAACTCTTCCAGAATTTCGTTGCCGATGGCCGTGAAATCCTGCCCCCACAAAATGGGCTTGCGGTTGCCGGTTTTGTTGCTCACCCACTCGCCCTCGAACAGCGTGCCCGCGTTGCGCGCCGCTAGGTCCTGGCCCGCGTCAACCAGCAACAGGCCCTCGTCGCCGTCGAGCTGAAAATCGAGCCCGAAGTTGCCGCGGTACACGCCCGCTCCTTTGGTTGTGGGGTCTTCGCGCAGCTCAAATTGCCCCACCACCGAGTACGCCGGGTTGCTTTCGCTGATGAGGATTTCGGGGTCGGCCCTGAGGTCGCGGATTTCGCTGATGGTAAGCGTACCCTCAAAAGGCGTAATAATTTTTTTGTATCGGCTTTTGCCGCGTACGCGCATCAGCCCCGGCCGCTGCTCATCGCGGTGCATCTCCAGAAACACCATCTCGATGCGGTAGCGCTCAGCGCCGAAAAAGCCGTTGTTGGGGTACGTCGCGGGGCCCTCGGGGGTGGCCGTGCACCACACCTTCGTCAGGTCGTACTTGCGCAGAAAATCCTGCATTTCGGGCGTGAGCGGGGCCACAGCTTGGGCAACAGCCGACGCCGGGGCGGCCATTTTGTTGCTCGTGGCTACCGCCTCCGCAGCCGGCGCCGGCTGCGCACGCTGGGCAGCGGCCACGGGGCGGCTGGCTTCGGGCTGGCGCTGGCAGGCACCCAGGCACAGGCCGACCACGGCCAGGAGGTACACATACTTTTTCATGCGGGTACGGCGGGCTGAGCTTTGAGAGAAGGTTTGGGTGCAGCAAAATCGCGCAACAGCCGCTGGGCCACGCCGGCTTGCACCAGCACTTCGGCCACCAGCAAATTGCCCGTCCAGGAGAGCCACGTTACGGTGAGGTAGGTTTCCAGGGGCTTGGTCCCCAAAAAGTAGTACATGAAGTAGCTTTCGAGGCGCAGGCTCATGGCGGCCAGGGTTACGGCAAAGGCGCGCACCATCCAAGCGGTGTGCGGCTGCCACTGGCGGCGGCGCGCCAGCCGGTAGGCCTGCCACGTGGCCAGCCACCACACCACGCACTGCATGGTAAAGCCAGCTTTGGCTACCAGGCCGCCGTTGGCATACTGGGCCAAAATCAGCCCCGAGGGCGCCGCCAGGGCCAGAATGATAATCACGTACACGGTGCCTAACCGGCGGTGCAGTGCCCGCCGATGCCGCATCAGGCGCGGGAAAAACTGCGGCAAACCGACCAGCAGGGCTACCAGGCTGGTGGTGATGTGCACGTAAAAACCAATCCGAAAAAGCAGGTTGCCGTTGGTTTCGGCCGATTTCGTAGTCAGGAACCCAATGCCCGGCTCCAGCCCCAGGTATGGCACCGTGAGCACCAGCATACGGCCCGCAAACAGCAGCACGACAAGGCCAGCCAGTACCTGCAGGGCGCGGAAAACGGGCGAAAACCTAGGCATGACGAACCGCAATTGCTTGATGCCACAAAGTAGCAATTTGCTAAGCGCCAGTGTTGCGAAATGCGAAAAAACAAAAAACGCGTCCGGTAGGCAGCCGGCGTTGTGCAAGCGTAGTTACGGTTTAGTGCTTGCAACCGCTGCCCCAACGTGCAGTGGCAAGCAATACGCCCTAGGTCGCCGCTGCTTGGCAAGCGGGGTTGCGGTTTGCCCTAGGTCATCGATGCCTTTTAAGAGCCGCCAGCCCGGGCGGGCAACAACGACGAGCGGAACAAAAAGATAACATTACGGAAATGTTACGGGTCGGAACAATGCCTTAGTTTTGCGTCGTGCTTCATCCAAAACATCAGTTGCTGAAGCGCGGGGCCCTGCTCGACCAGGCACCGCGAATGGACCGAAAGGTCTGCGCCGCCATCGGTTTTCCCGATTTCGCCTCCGGCATTTCCGTTGTTTTTTCTGGGTTTTGCCCCGCCACCGTTTCGGATTCCGAAACGGTTTTTTTATGCCCAGAGGGTTCGGCCGTAGCTGCTCTGCAGCCGGTTGCCTCGTTCTGGATAGCGGCCGATACGACCTCATTTGTGCGTTTTAGCTACACGAAACTTCCTCAACTTCGGTATGGCACGTAAAGACCTGCTCGACATCGCATCCCTGCACCGGGAGGAAATCGAATTCCTGCTCGATCAATCCACGTCCTTTAAGGAAGTATTCACCTGCTCGGTGAAAAAGGTGCCCGCCCTCGAGGGCAAGTCGGTGCTTATGCTGTTCTACGAGCCCAGCACCCGCACGCACACTTCCTTCGAAGTGGCAGCCAAGCGCCTTTCGGCCGAGGTCACGAACTTCAACGTGGCGCATTCCTCCGTTACCAAGGGCGAGTCGGTTCGCGAAACGGTGGAAACGCTCCAGGCCATGCGCACCGATTACATCGTGGTGCGCCACAGCCGCTCGGGCCTGCCCGGCATGATTGCGCGCCAAACCAAAGCATCGGTCATTAACGCCGGCGACGGGGCGCACGAGCACCCCACCCAGGCCCTGCTCGATGCCTTTACTATTAAGGAGAAATTTCCCGATCCTAGGGGCAAAAAGGTCCTGATTATTGGGGATATTTTACACTCCCGCGTGGCGCGCTCCACCAGCACCCTGCTGCAAAAGCTGGGCATCGAAGTCGCCTACCTAGGGCCGGGCTCGTTGGTGCCCACCTACGGCCCGGCCACCATCCGCCGCTTCACCGATTACCAGGCAGCCATGGCCTGGGCGCCCGATGTGGTGTACCTGCTCCGGGTGCAGATGGAGCGCCAGGACGTGCAGTTTTTCCCCAGCCTGCGCGAGTACCACCGCCTCTACGGCATCACCAACACCCGCCTGGAGGAAATCCGCCAGCGCGGACTGTACCTGATGCACCCCGGCCCCGTGAACCGCGGCGTGGAGCTGTGCGACGCCGTGATGGACTACGAGCGTTGCCTGATCAACAACCAGGTGGAGAACGGCATTGCCGTGCGCATGGCCGTGCTCGACTGGCTTACGCCGGGCGGCGAGGCCCCGAAGTCGGAGCCGGCCTTCGAACGGTCGTTTGCGCCGCTGGTTCGCTAAGGGCCAGCCGGCTACGTGGCGCGGAGTGGCACTCCGCGTGGCGCCGCAAAGCGCCAAACCAGGGCTGCGCAGTTTCGCATGGCGGCTGTCAGCCACCCGCGGAGCATCACTCCGCGCCACGTCGCCCTGCTCGGTCCGCCTCCGATAGCCTGCTCCTCCCACCCCATTTTCCGTTTACCGAAATTCACCCCATGCTGCTCCTGCAAAACGCCCGCATCGCCTCCGAACATTCGCCCGAGCTCCGCGAAGCCGACGTCCTGATTGCCGAAGGAAAAATTCAGGAAATTGGTAGCAACCTGGCGCCTCCCGCGAATGCCCGCGTTATCGACGCCCGCGGCCGCATTCTGATGCCGGCCATGTTTGATGCCCACGTGCATTTCCGAGCTCCGGGCTTCGAGAACAAGGAAACCATTACCACGGGCAGCGAGGCGGCCATCAACGGCGGCGTTACGGGCGTGGTCATGATGCCCAACACCCGCCCGGCCATCGACTCGGCGGCGGTAGTGGCCACCGTGCTCGAAAGCGCCGCGCGCAAGGCGCGCATTCCGGTGTATACCTCCGGCTGCGTCACCAAAAACCGCGAAGGCAAGGAGCTGGCCGAAATCGACGGCATGCGCCTGCACGGGGTGAAAATGCTGACCGACGACGGCGACACCACCGGCGACCCGGCGGTGCTGCTGCGGGCCATGCAGTACGCCACCGAGTTCGGGATGTTTTTCGCCAGCCACTGCGAGGTGCCGGAGCTGGCCGGCCCGCGCGCCCTCAACGAAGGCGTAATGAGCTACCGCCTCGGCATCAAAGGCTCGCCGGCCTGCGCCGAGGAAATCATCATCGACCGCGACATCCGGCTGGCCCGGGCGGCGGGCGCGCACATCCACATCCAGCACGTATCGAGCAAAATGGGCATGGAAACCATCCGCTGGTGGAAATCGCGCGGCGACGTGAAGGTGACGGCCGAAGTGGCCCCGCACCACCTGTTGTTCACCGACGAGCACATCGGCGACTACGACACGAACTACAAGATGAACCCGCCGCTGCGCACGCAGGCCGATTGCGACGCGCTGCTCGAAGGCCTCAAGGAAGGCGTATTCGACATTATTGCCACCGACCACGCCCCGCACACGCCCTTCGAGAAAGCCCAGGATTTCATTAGCGCGCCCAACGGCATTACCGGCCTCGAAACGGCCCTGGTGTCGCTGTACCACTACTTCGTGCGGCCTGAGAAATTCGGTTGGGATTTGGTAGTGAAGCGCTACTCCGCCGAGCCGCGCCGCCTGATGGGCCTGCCGGTACCCACCATCGAAGCGGGCCAACCAGCCGATTGCCTTTTGTTCGATACCGAAGCAGAAACGACCTTCACGAAAGAGTTCATGAAATCCAAGTCCCAGAACACACCCTTCATCAACCAAACGCTGCAAGGCCGGGTGGATATGGTAATTCTGGGTTCGGAAATTCTGCTGGAGCGCGAAGAGGCCGTTGAGTCTATTGAGAAAACAAATGTTATTGAGTAAAACAAGAACGTCATGCTGAGCTTGCCGAAGCATCTCTACCGCTTCGTTATTGCTTCGTTCAACCTGCTGATATGATGGAAAGCGAAATAAGAGCCATCCGCCGCATAATAAACAATGAAGTTGTTTTCCGGCATTTTGGTTATTGGCCGGATTTCCTTGACTCTGAAATTACCAAAGTGACTTTTGAAACTCATCCAACCGGGCGGTACTCAGTCACTTTTGTAATAGCAGCCTTTGAAATAACGAAGGAGAAAGATGAAAGTGGTTTCTACAATCACAGGCATACAAAACATTGTGATGTTGAACTTCAACTCATAGGCATTAAAGAATTGAAGTTTGATTCTTTCAGTTCTCAAAATGTCATTCTCGATTTAGAGTTCGGAGAGTGCAGAGGCAATATCGAGTGTGTAGTAAATGCTTCTACCGGATTAGAATTCGCAATAGTAGCTGAAGAGGCATTTGTGTTAAGCCTAACCCCAACGAAGCGGTAGAGATGCTTGGCTTGCGCCTTCCTCCGGTTTGACTTCGCGCAGCCTGACGCCCAAATAATTTCGATGAGTACTTCTTCTCCTTCTAATGCTCCTAAGCCCCTGGTGGGCGTGGTAATGGGCTCCAGCAGCGACTGGAGCACCATGCAGCACGCCGTGCAGATTCTCACGCAGTTTGGCGTGGCCCACGAAGCGCGCGTGGTGTCGGCCCACCGCATGCCCGACGACCTCTTTGCCTACGCCGAACAGGCCGGGCCGCGGGGCCTACGGGCCATCATTGCCGGGGCCGGGGGCGCCGCCCACTTGCCGGGCATGATGGCCGCCAAAACCACCGTGCCCGTGCTGGGCGTACCGGTGGCCAGCCGCCACCTGCAGGGCGTCGACTCGCTGCACAGCATCGTGCAAATGCCCAAGGGCGTGCCGGTGGCCACGTTTGCCATCGGCGACGCCGGGGCCGCCAACGCCGCCCTGTTCGCCGTGAGCATGCTGGCCCTGCACAACGCAGACCTGGCGGCCAAGCTGCAGGCGTTTCGCACGGAACAAACCGCGGCCGCCCGCGCCATGGAACTGCCCCTATGAGCGCCACTGCCGACGTTGCGACGATGACCCCGATTTTGCCGGGCAGCCTAGGTGCCAAGGGCCGAATGGCTACCCTGGGGGTAATGGGCGGCGGGCAGTTGGGCCGCATGTTTGTGCACGCCGCCCAACGCCTGGGTTACCTTACCGCCGTGCTCGACCCGGACGCGCAAAGCCCCGCCGGCCTGGTGAGCCACCACCACATCCGAACCGGTTACAACGACCCGGCCGGGCTGGCGCAGCTAACCAACCTTTGCCAAGCCATTACCACCGAGTTTGAGAACGTGCCCGCCCAGGCTCTGCAAACGCTGGCCCAAGCCCGCCCCGTGGCACCGGGCGCGGCGGTGGTGGGCATTGCCCAAAACCGCATCGAGGAAAAAGCCCACTTCGCGGCCTGCGCCGCTATTTCGGGGGTAAGCTGCGCGCCCTACGCCGCGATTGAAACGCCGGCCCAGCTGCAGGCCGTCCAGGATGAGCGGGCGGATCTGCTACCCGGTATCCTGAAAACCGCCCGCATGGGCTACGATGGCAAGGGTCAGGTGCGCGTAAGCACCGCCGCCGAGTTGGCGGCCGCCTGGGCGGAGCTGGGTAGCGTGGCCTGCGTGCTGGAAAAAATGCTGCCGCTCAGGGCCGAGTGCTCGGTGCTGGTGGCACGCGGCTGGGACGGGCAGGTCGTCAGCTTCGCGCCGCAGCGCAACGTTCACGTGGCGGGCATTTTGGCCGTGACCCACGCCTACGAGGGTGCTTTGCCCGACGCCCTGGCCGAGCGGGCCCGCGAAGCGTCAGTGGCCATTGCGCAGCACCTCGGTTACGTGGGGGTGCTGTGCGTCGAGTTTTTCGTGGTGGACGACGGCAGCGCGCACGGCGGCCTGGTGGTCAACGAAATGGCCCCGCGCCCGCACAACAGCGGCCACTACACCCTGGATGCCTGCGACGTGTCGCAGTTCGACCTGCAGGTTCGGGCCATGGCGGGCTTGCCCTTGCCCAGGCCGCGTCAGCATTCCCCGGCCATCATGCTCAACTTGCTAGGTGACGTGTGGTTTGATAGCAACGGCGAGCGGCGTGAGCCGGATTGGCAAGCCGTGCTGCGCCTGCCGGGCACGCACCTGAACCTGTACGGCAAATCGGAGGCGCGCCTAGGTCGCAAAATGGGCCATCTGACCATCACCGGGCCCGATGTAGCGAGTGTGCAAACCGTAGCGCGTCGTGCCGCGGAGTTGCTCGGCTTGCCGGGGCTCAACGGTATCTAAACGCGCTTGTTTGCTGCTGGGCCTGCTGCGGACAGCCCCGGTCGCTCGCTTCAGAATAGCTACCTGAAAGTGAAGCCTGAGCATACTGTTCTGCTCCCTACCTCCAAGGGCAACCCGACGACCTAGGGAAACAGGCCGAGGCCCCGCCAACCTAGGGTTGGCGGGGCCTCGGTGTGATGCAACCAAATTATTTAAGCTTTCCAGCCGTTGCCGTAACCCAAAGCCGCAGCTGCCGCTTCCGCTAACTTAAGCTGGCACCTAGGCTTCGGCGGGTTGCGAGGGTAGCTCGCCGCGCATGCGCTTGTCGTAAATCAGGGCGATGCGCAGCTGGAAGTAGTCGTACCGCTCGCGTAGGTGGTCGAACAAGTCGCGCAGGCGCAGCTCCGGCCCCAGTTCCTGCACGGCCATTTTGATTTGGGCGAAGTCGTCCATGGTCAGGAACTCCTCGGTGCGCAGCTGGTAGCCTTTTTCGTACAGCGTTTCGAGGTGCGACTTCACGGTGCTGGGCGAGAGGCCCCGCTGCTCTGCAACTTGCTCCACGCTGAGGCCCTGGCGGTGCAGCTTCCACGAATCGAGAAAGGTGCTGCCCGGTGCGGGGCGCTTTTTGGCAGCGGGCACTTCTTCGTCGCCTAGGTCGGGGAGGTCGTCGGGCGAGGGGGCACCGGCCTGTTCGTTGATGAGCTGGATGAACTGCTCGCCGTAGGTTTCGAACTTCTTCATGCCCACGCCCGAAATGGCCAACATGGCCGTGCGCGTGCGCGGCCGCTCAATGGCCATTTCCTGCAGCGTGGTATCCGAAAACACCACATACGGCGGCACGCCCTGCTGATCGGCAATGCGCTTGCGCAGCTGGCGCAGGCGGTCGAACAGGTCGTCGGTAACCGACACGAGGCGCGGTCCGGCGGCCGCGGCTTTGGCGGCGCGGCCCTTGGGGGCTTTTTCCGCTTTTTCGGCCAGCTGAAACTGCTTGAGCTGCTGCTTCCGCTCGCCCTTCAGCACCTGCCAACCCAGGTCGGTGAGCTTCAGGGCGTAGCCTTGCTCGTAGGCAATGTACAGCAGCCCGTCGTTGAGGAGCTGGTGCAGGTAACTCTGCCAGTCCAAAAACGAAAGGTTGGCGCCGGCCCCGAAGGTCTTGATCTGGTCGTAGCCGCGGCTGATAACCGCTTGGTTGCGGCGGCCCAGGAGCACGTCGGCAATAAGCGTGAGCGGGGCTTGCTCGCGGGTGCGCGCCACGGCCGAAAGGGCTTTCTGGGCCAGCTCGGTACCATCGAAGGTAACGGGCGGGTTGCGGCAGATGTCGCAGTTGCCGCAGTCTTTGTCGAGCACTTCGCCGAAGTACGCCAGCAAAATGCGGCGGCGGCACGAGGCGGCCTCGGCAAACTGCTGCATGCGCTCGAGCTTGGTGGTGTTCAGCTGGGCCAGGCGCGGGTCGGCGTCCTTGGTAATCATGTCGCGCAGCTGGGCCACGTCGGCGTAGCTGTAGAACAGCACGGCCTCGGCGGGGGCACCGTCGCGGCCGGCCCGGCCGATTTCCTGGTAGTAGCCCTCGATGTTTTTGGGCAGGTTGTAGTGAATAACCCAGCGCACGTTGCTCTTGTCGATGCCCATGCCGAAGGCCACCGTGGCGCAAATAATCTGCAGGTCGTCGCGCAGGAACTGCTCCTGCACCTCGGAGCGCGAACGGTCCGTCATGCCGGCGTGGTAGAAACCCGCCCGGAAGCCTTTCTCCTTCAGCTTACCGGCCAGGGTTTCGCACTGCTTGCGCGAGAGGCAATACACGATGCCCGGCTCGGTGGGCCGCTGCTTCACGTAGTTGATGATGCCGTTTACGCGGTCCTGGCCCGGGCGCACGTTCAGCGACAGGTTGGGCCTATCGAACGACGAAAGGAACACCTGCGGGTCGTTCAGGCGCAGTTGCTGCTGAATGTCGCGCTGCGTGAGGCGGTCGGCCGTGGCCGTAAGGGCAATGATGGGCGTATCGGGAAACTGCTCGCGCAGCACCCGCAGCTGGGTGTACTCGGGCCGGAAGTCGTGGCCCCACGACGAAATGCAGTGCGCTTCGTCGATGGCAAACATGCTTACCCGAATGCGCTTCAGAAACGACAAAAAGCCTTCCGACAGCAGCTTTTCGGGCGATACGTACAGCAGCTTAAGTGCGCCGGCGTGGCAGGCTTTGCCGATGCTGTTCTGCTCGGCTTGCCCAATGCTGCTGTTGATGCAGGCGGCCGTAATACCGTTGGCTTTCAGGGCCTCCACCTGGTCTTTCATCAGGGCAATCAGCGGCGACACCACCACGCACACGCCCTCCTGCACCATGGCCGGCACCTGAAAGCACACCGATTTGCCCCCGCCCGTGGGCATGAGCACAACGGTATCGCGCCCACCCAAGATGGACTTGATGATGTCCTGCTGCATGGGCCGGAACGAGTCGTAGCCGTAGTACTGCTTCAGTACGCGGCGCGCCGAATCGAGCGAAGGTGCGAGGGGTTCGGTAGCAAATAACATTCGGTAAAAATACGGCTGTTTGGCGGTAGTTCCAGGCTAATAAAACTATCAAAAAACTAAAAACGTGCGTAAGCAACAGGGTTTCTGCCACACCGGCCGAGCTGGTTTTTCCGCAACTTCCATGAGCCTACCTCCTACCTCCCGCCTCCAGCGCCTGGGCCTGCTGGGCTTATCGGCCCTGTTTGTTACTGCGGGCATCTTCCATTTTGCCAAACCCCGGCCTTTCGAGCGCATCGTGCCGCCGCAGCTGCCCGCCCCGGAGGCGCTGGTGGCCATCAGCGGCGCGGCCGAAATTGGGTTGGGTTTGCTGCTGCTGCCGCGGGCCACCAGGCGGTCGGCGGCCTGGGGGCTGGTGGCGCTGCTGGTGGCGGTGTTTCCGGCCAACATTTACATGGCCCGCCTGCCCGGCGGCGGCCTGGGCCTGCCGCAATGGATGCTGTGGGCGCGCCTGCCGCTGCAGGGCGTGCTGGTGGCCTGGGCCTGGTGGTACACACGCCCCCAGAAAGTTCTGGACCTAGGGGATAATCGGTAGCCTGGCAGGCTATATTATCTGCCGATATGCAGAAGCCCTTCTTTTTCGACCCAAACAAAAGCCGGCTGTTTTACCTGGTGCTCTTTGTGGTGCTTACCGTGGCGGGGGTGGTATTCGCGCGGAGCCTCGGGGTGGAGTATTCCATTATTGGCAGCGTGGCATCGTTTCTGGGCTTGTTTGTGGCTTTCCAGAGCTGGCTGGCAGCCGATGCGGCCTCGCGCAAAACCGACGAAACCTTGGTGCAGATGCACCAGATGGCCGACGAAACGCGCCGCCTGGTGGCCAGCAGCAACCAGGCTGAGGAGCAAATCAGGATGGCCGTAACCACCATTTCCGACTCTACGCGCGAGCTGTTCAAGGGCTTTACCAACATCCAGAAGGAAATCCGGGATTTTCTGGCTGAGTCGGCGGGGGCCGAGTTCCTGGGCGTGATGGTGCCCACGGCCTCCATCGGCACCTTTTATGCGAAATACCACGTGCCGCCGCTCAACCAGGGCGAAATGCGCGGCCTCACGGGCCAGATTCACGAACAGCTGCTGCTCCGCTCGCACGACACGCGCGAGTTTTACCTGGCCACCCTGGCCGTCGACGAAGCCCAGAAGCACTACCCGCCGCCTTCGTCGAATATGCTCTACTACCACTATATCCTAGGTCTGTGGATGCAGTTCCGGGGCAACGAGCCGCTTACCGAGGCCACCTGGCTGGAGCACGTAAACCTGCACCTCACCACGCTGCGGCAAATCCGGGAATCGTTTGAGCTGTTTGCTGAGCACGACGATCAGAAGCAGGCCAAAGTGCCGCCTTGCCTAACCTTGCTCACCTTGCCGCTGCAGCTTTTTTTGTGCGTCGATAGCAAGGCCGCTAACCCTTACCGGGCCATGGTCACGTTCCTAGGTCAGTACAACCTGGAGAGCGTAACGGAGCCCCGCGCCATGCGCACCACCGACCCCGAGCTCGTGCGCACGCTCATCAGCATGTTCGAATCGATAACGGACCTGACGGAGTACCCCGGCTACAAGCAACTGCGCCAAAAGTACCCGCTGTAAGCAAGCCGGGCGGCGCGGCCCCGCGCGCGGCTTTTTCTATCTTTAACGCCTCCTTTCCCGTCAGCTTCCTACTATCCATGGCGACTCCCGTTTCGCAGGCTACTCCCCCACCCACCACCGGCCCGGCCACGGCGCGCAGCTACGCCCTGCCCATGGCGGCCATGACGTCGCTGTTCTTCCTGTTCGGGGCCGTCACGAACTTCAACGACGTGCTGATGCCCTACCTCAAGGACGTGTGCCAGCTCACGGATTTGCAGTCGTCGTTGGTGCAGTTCGCGTTTTTTGGGGCTTACTTTCTGATGTCGCTGCCGGCAGGCCGGGTGCTGGAGCGCCTGGGCTACAAGCGCGGCATTGTGGTAGGCCTGCTGGTAATGGCCGCCGGGGCACTGCTGTTTGTGCCGGCCGCCAACACGCGCACCTTTGGCGTGTTTTTGCTGGGCCTGAGCGTGTTGGGCGCGGGTGTTACGCTGCTGCAAGTAGCAGCCAACCCCTACGTATCGGTGCTGGGCCCGGCTAGCCGCGCCGCCAGCCGCGTGAGCATTGTGGGCGTAGCCAACAACTTCGGCGGTACGCTTTCGCCGCTGCTGGGCGGCATGTTGTTGTTTGGCGGCTCGGTGGCGCTGAAAGCCCGCTTGGCAGCCCTGCCCGAAGCGCAACGCCTGGCCGAAGAAGCAACGCTTGTTAAGGCTCCGTACATCGGCCTAGCGGTGTTTCTGACCTTGTTGGCCGGGGTTTTCTTCATGCTGAAGCTCCCCGAAATTGAGGGCATGCAAGCCGACGACGCAAGCGCGGCCGATAACACGGCCGCTACTAGCGGCCGCCGCTCAGCCCTCAACTTTCCGCACCTGGCCCTAGGTGTTGTGGCCATCTTCCTGTACGTGGGCGTGGAAGTCGGCCTTGGCTCGTTCCTGATCCGGTACGGCGAGGCCCAAGGCATTACGCAGCTGAGCGACTTTACCCAAAGCCTGGTACGCGGACTTAACGTGGCCACCAACTTTATTGCCGTAATGCTCGGTCAGCCGCCGGCCCCCATCGACACCACGGCCGGCTTTACCAAAGCTGTTGGGGCCGTAATGGTGGCTTCGTATTGGTTTGGCTCGTTGGTAGGCCGGGTGGTGGGCATTCCGCTGCTCACCCGCATCAACGACCGCAAAGCCCTCGTGGCCGTGTGTGCCGCGGCCGTGGCCTTCGTGCTGGCCTCCATTGCCACCCAGGGCGAAACGGCCTTGTGGCTGATTGTGCTCTGCGGCCTGATGAACTCGATTATGTGGCCGGTTATCTTCCCGCTGGCCATTAAAGGCCTGGGTCCGTTCACTAAGCAGGGCTCCTCGTACCTGATTATGGCCATTGTGGGCGGCGCCGTGGTGCCCCTGCTCATGGGCCTGCTCGCCACGTACGGCGGCGGGCTGCGCGTAGCATTTTTGCTGCCGGCCTTGTGCTACGCCTACCTGCTGTACTACTCGCTTAGCGGTTACCGCGTACGCTAGCCACCTAGGGCTGTGCCCCAAACGGCCGCGCCTGCCCCAATTTGGTGGCGGGCGCGGCCGTTTTCGTCCGGCGCCCGGCGCGTTGCACTACCTTTGTGGCTGCATTATTTCTACCTCCGTATGTCGGCCCAGCTCCAGCACCACGTTTCGCTTCTCCCCTACAACACGTTCGGTATCGATGTAAAAGCGCGCTACTTCGCCACCTTTGGCAGCGTGGAGGAACTGCGCGCGCTGCTGCAGCTGCCCGAGGTGCAGCAGGCCGAAAAGCTGGTGCTGGGTGGTGGCTCCAACCTGCTCTTCACCCGCGATTTTGGGGGCGTGGTGCTGAAAAACGAAATCCGGGGGCTCGAAACCACGGTGGAGGCCGATGGCGAAACTGCCCTCGTGCGCTCGGGCGCCGGCGAATCGTGGCACGGCCTGGTGGAGTTTGCCCTGGGCGAAGGCCTGGCCGGCATCGAGAACCTTTCGCTCATCCCCGGCACGGTGGGCGCGGCGCCGCTGCAGAACATCGGCGCGTACGGCGTGGAGTTGAAAGACGCCTTCGACCACCTCGAGGCTATGGAAATTGCCACCGGGCAGCTGCGCCGCTTTTCGCGCGAAGAATGCGGCTTCGGCTACCGCGAATCGGTGTTTAAGGGGCCGCTCAAAAACCAGTACATCGTGACGAGCGTGGCGTTGCGCCTGCACCGCCGCTACCAGCCCAACGTGTCGTACGGCGCCATCCGCTCCACCCTCGAAGACATGGGCATCAACGACGAGCCCACGCCGCAGCAGGTAAGCCAGGCTGTTATCAGCATCCGCCGCAGCAAACTGCCCGACCCTAAGGAAATCGGCAACGCGGGCTCGTTCTTCAAGAACCCCGAGGTGTCGCAGCAAAAGTACGACAGCCTGAAAGCCGACTACCCCGACCTGCCCGGCTACCCCGTGCCCGGCGGCGTAAAAGTGCCCGCCGGCTGGCTGATTGAGCAATGCGGCTGGAAAGGGCACCGCGCCGGCTCGCACGGCGTGCACGATAAGCAGGCCCTGGTGCTCGTGAACCTAGGCGGCGCCAACGGGGCCGAGGTGCACGCGCTGGCCCAGCAAATCATTGCCTCGGTGCGCGAGCGGTTCGGCATCGAGCTGCACCCCGAGGTAAATATTTTCTAGCCCAGGCAATTTTCGGCGCGACAAATCTTGCTCTTACGAAAGTGGGCTGCTTAGGTTTTGCTTGAAAGTGTGGATATTTAAGGCTCAACTTCCAAAGGTCTCTTCACAGTCACTTTTCCACCGCGCATGAAAACATCTATGCTTTTGGCTCTGCTGCTTGGGAGCAGCACCTTCGCAACCGCCCAAACGGTGGTAACCCTGTCGGCCGCCCGGGCGGCGGGCCCGGGGGCTTCCGTAACGGTTCGGGGCGTTGTGGTCAACGGTGCGGAGCTGGGGCCGTTGCGTTACATTCAAGACAAAGACGCGGGCCTGGCCGCTTTTTCAACGAAGCTGCCCGAGTTTGCGGGCTTGGTGGCCGGCGACAGCGTGCAGATTTCGGGTACGCTCAAAAACTACAACGGCCTGCTTGAGATGGACCCGGTTACGGCTGTATCGAAGCTGGCCTCGAAGCGCAACCTGAAAATGATTGAGGTGCCCGCCGCTTCGCTTACCTCGGTGTACAACGAAGCCCACGAGGGCCGACTCGTGAAAATCAAAGGCGTAACGAACCTTACCACCACCGGCGGCAACCCCGTATCGGGCACGCTCGCCGGCAACATGAACTACCTCATCAACGGGCAAGCTGGCGCCATTGTGCGCGTAAGCGCGGCCTCCAACGGCGCCGACGGCCTGGTGGGCCTGATTCCGCCCACCGGCAAGTTTGATCTGATTGGCATTCTGGGCCAGCATTCGCCCAGTGGCACACCCACGGGCTACCAGGTGCTGCCCCGCCTGAAATCGGATATGGAAGTGGACGGCGGCCTGCCGAGCATCGTGGGTACGCCCGTGCCTACCGAAATCGGCAAAAACGGCTTTACGGTGCACTTCAACACCATCAACCCCGGCAACACCAAAGTGGAGTACGGCACCAGCTCCAACCTGGGCAGCGTGCTCACCAACGCCGACATCACCACCGACCACGTTATCACGCTCAGCAACCTCGAGCCTTCCACGGTGTACTACGTGCGCGTGTCGTCAACCAACGCCAAAGGCACGTCGGTATCCGAAGCCGTGCCGATGATTACCGATTCGAAAAACCGCGTGGCCCCCAAGGCCAAAAAGTAAGCCCTAGGTCGGCAGCATAAAAAACGGGCGGCCCCTGCGCAGGGGCCGCCCGTTTGGCATTTGGGGGCTCGGGCGGGTTATTTGAGCACCGCCACGGTTACGCCGTCGCCGCCGCGGTCGGCGTGCTCGTCGGCCACGCTGGCCACCGAGCGCACCGAGCGCAGGTAGTCGCGCACCACCTGGCGCAGCACGCCGTTGCCGCGCCCGTGGATGAACTTCAGCTCGGGCACGCCCAGCATCACGGCATCGTCGACGTAATTCATGATGCGCTGCAGGGCGTCTTCGGCCCGCTCGCCGCGCAAGTCGAGGGTGGTGCTGAAACCGGCCATGCGGCCCGTTACGTCCATGCCGCCCGAGGCGCGGGCTTCGGTGGCGGGTGCTTTGCGCGCAGCTTCTTTTTCCCGTTCCCGGATTTCCGAGCGCGTAAGTTTTTCCAGCTGATTAACCTTCACCAGGGTTTTCAGGCCGCCAAACAGCACCTCGGCCGTTTTGCCCTTCACGCTTACCAGCTCGCCGTGGCCCTCCTGCCCTATCAGGGCAACTTTGTCGCCGGGCTTTAGGGCGTTGGGGTCGGCGGCTTCGCGGTGGGCCCGCGGCTTGGGGGCCTCCACCTTCAGCTCCGCCTGCACAAACGCATCGAGCTTCTGGCGGGCGGCTTTGGTTTGCTCCTTTTCGGCCTGCGCCGTCCGGATTTCGCTGATCGTAGCTTCGATTTGCGCGTTGGTATCCTTCAGCAGCAGCTTGGCTTTCTGTTTGGCTTCGCGGATTACCTCCTGCTTGGTTTCCTCAAGGTGGTTTTTCAGGTCCTGATACTCCTGCGCGGCCTTCTTCATGCGGCGCTCGTTTTTCTCGGCTTCGGCGCTGCGCTTTTCGAGCTGGGCCTTTTCGGCTTCCAGCTCTTCGAGCAGACGGTCGTAGCGCACTTTTTCCTTGCCCACCAGCTGCGAGGCGCGCTCCACAATGTTTTTGGGGAGGCCAATTTTGCGGGCAATTTCCAAGGCAAACGACGAGCCCGGCTTGCCAATTTCCAAGCGGTAGAGCGGCTGCAGGTGCTTGGGGTCGTAGCGCATGGCGCCGTTCACGAGGCCGGGCGTGCGCTCGGCCAGGTTTTTCAGGTTGGTGTAGTGCGTGGTGATGACGCCAAACGCCCGTACGCGGTTCAGCTCGCTCAGCACGGCTTCGGCAATGGCGCCGCCCAGCACGGGCTCGGTGCCGGTGCCAAACTCGTCGATCAGCACGAGGCTGCGCTTGTTAGCGAGCAACAAGAATTGCTTCATGTGCGTGAGGTGCGAGGAGTACGTGCTCAGGTCGTTTTCCAGGCTTTGCTCGTCGCCGATGTCGAGGAAAATATCGTCGAACACGCCCGCCTCCGAGCCGTCCTGCACGGGTATCAGCAGGCCGCACTGCAGCATGTACTGCAGCAAGCCTACCGTTTTCATGGCCACCGATTTACCGCCGGCGTTCGGCCCCGAAATCACCAGGATGCGCTGCTCGGGGTTCAGCTCCAGATCGAGCGGCACCACCTCGCGGCCTTGCTCCTTAAAGTTGAGGTACAGCAAGGGGTGGCGCGCGGCTTTCCAGTTCAGCAGGGGGCGCGAGCTGAGCTTGGGCAAGGTGGCCTCCAGCTGACGCGCAAAGCGGGCCTTGGCCCGGATAAAGTCGAGCAGACCTAGGAAGTGGTAGGCGCGGCGCAGATCCGGAATGTGCGGGCGCAGCTGATCGGTAAGGGCCGTGAGAATGCGCACCAGCTCGCGGTGCCAGGCGTTTTCGAGGTCCTTGATGTCGTTGTTCAGCTCAAACACCGCCTCCGGCTCGATGTAGACCGTTTGGCCCGTGGCCGATTCGTCGTGAATCAGGCCTTTGATGCGGCGCTTGTGCTCGGCCACAATGGGCAGCACTAGGCGGCCGCCCCGAATGGTGGGCTCGGCGCCTTCAGGCGTCCAGCCTTCGGAGCGGGCTTTGCGTAGCACGTCGGCAATCTGGCGGCGCAAAATACCCTGCCGGTTAATCAGCTCCTGCCGAATCTGGCGCAGCAGCGGCGAGGCATCGTCGCGCACCTGGCCTTCGTCGTCCACCACTTTGTCCATGGCGGCCAGCAGGTTGCGGTCGGCTTGCACGCCAATGCCCAGCAGGCGCAGCGTGGGGTACGCCCCCTCGGGTGCCTGCGTGAAAAAGGTAAGCGCCTGCCGAATGGTGCGCAGCGACATTTTCAGCTCGTAGAAGGCCGAAGCCTCCAGAAACGCGCCCGGCAGCTGCGCCCGCAGCAGGTGCGGGGTTACATCGTGGTAAAACTGGCTCGGAAAGTCGGCGCCGCTGTGCAGCAGCTGCCGGAACTCGTCGGTTTGCAGCAGCAGCTTGGTGAGCTCGTCGGCCCGCGGCTGAAACTGCATCTTCTGCACGTAGTTCCGACCTAGGGCGCTGAGGCACAGCTCGGCCAGCAGTTCGCGTACTTGCTGAAAGCCGATCTTCTGCTCGAATGTTTGCGGGTAAATCAAAAGGTATCTGGTACTGAGTAGTCCGTTGTCAGAAAATAAGGCTGCGGCGCTCGGCACCGACAGCCTTCCTTAACAGGCCAGCGGCCCGAAAGATTCAGACAAAGCTATACGATAGCGGCCCGAAAGTGTGCGAGCCCGGCGCCGGCGGTTGCCGCTATGCCCGCGCCAAATCGGCACCTAGGGCCGCAGCGAGGGCAGCGAAGGTAGCATCCCCTTGGCAGTGGTTCAGCACGATTATGGGGCGCTGCCCGCTGCGCAGGCGCAGTTGCAGCTTGGCGAGGCCGTCGTCGGAAATGCGGGCGGCGCAGCTTTCGACGTTGGCGCGCTGAATAACGCGGGCCCGGCGCCAGCCCATCCGCAGGCGAATCTCGGTTTCGGTAAGCTCTACCCGGCCCGGGCGGTTGCCGAGCCTGCACCCCAACCAAACGGACAAGCCAATCAGCCCCGCAACAAAGGCGGTTTTCGCCAGCCCACTCACTTCCATGCCCGAGGTATTAAAGGCGAACATCCCGAGTATCACCAAGCTAGTGGTAACCCACCACGAGCGCGCGTCGTCGTAAAACTTAACCGAAAACACCTGATTGGTTGCCTGCATAAGTCGACTGGGGTAAGTGCGCGGCCACGAACTGCAGCGGAGTGCCTGCGGGCCGCAAAATTTGGCCTCGAGTTACCTTTTTGGCGTAGCGTTTGGGGCTTAAATATATACATTAGTATTCCTGCACATTCCTGCTTGTGGTGCAGGTGACTAGCATTACCTAAGTATTGTTTTCTGCGATGAATATTTTGAAACGCAACAACGTGGTGCAATTTGGCAGCGGCGAGCAGGCCATGGTGTTTGTGCACGGCTTTGGCTGCGATACGCAGTCGTGGCGGTTTGTGGCGCCGGCGTTTGCCAGCAAATACCGCCTGGTGCTGTTCGACCACGTAGGCGCCGGCAAGTCCGATCTGCAAGCCTACGACCCCACCCATTACAACTCGCTGCAGCGCTACGCCAACGATTTGCTGGAGGTGCTCGACGAGCTGAAGCTAACCGACGTGATTTGCGTGGGCCACTCGGTGGGCGGCATGATTAGCCTGCTGGCGGCCACGCAGCAGCCCGAGCGGTTTGCCAAGCTGGTGCTCATCGGCGCCTCGCCTAGGTACATCAACGACGCCCAGTACACCGGGGGCTTCGAGCAAGCCGAGGTGGAGGAGCTGCTATCGTTTCTGGACAGCGACTTTAAGGCCTGGTCGAACTCCATTGCCCCATTGGTAATGGGCAACGTGGAGCGCCCCGAGCTTACCGACGAACTGATCAACAGCTACTTGTGCCTCGACCCGAAAGTGGCCCGCCAGTTCGGGCGCGTTACGTTTTTGAGCGATACGCGCGCCGAGTTGCCTAAGCTGCACGTGCCCACGCTCATTGTGCAGTCGGCCAACGACTTTGTGGTGCCGGTAATGGTGGGCGAGTACCTGCACCGCCACCTGGCCGCCAGCCGCCTGGCCGTGCTCGATACCGCCGGCCACTACCCGCACCTAAGCGCACCGGTGGCCACCATTTCGGTTATCGAGCAGTTTCTGAAGTCGCCGCAAAACTAGCGCCAGCGGCTGCCTGGCTTAAAAGTGCTCCTCGATACCTAGGCCGAACAAGGCAAAGTCGTACTTAACGGGGTCGGTGGGGTCGAAGCGGCGCAGGTTTTCGGTAAGCTCGGTGGCAGCTTGCCAATCGAGCTGCTTGCGCTGCAGCAACCCCAGGCGCCGGGCCACGCGCTCCACGTGCACATCGCAGGGGCACACGAGGTCGGCCGGCGAGAGGCGCTGCCACAGGCCGAAATCCACGCCGCGGGGGTCGCGGCGCACCATCCAGCGCAGGTACATATTCAGGCGTTTGCAGGCCGAGTTGCGGGCGGGCGTGGCCACGTGCTTGCGCGTGCGGTCGGGGGCATCGGGCAGGCTGAAGAACAAGTCGTGAAAGCCGATGAGCCGCTCGCGCTGGGTGCTGCCGTGCAGAAAGGCATCTTCCAGCGACTCGTGCTGCGCGTAGTACCAGCGCAGCCAGTGCACAAAGTACAGCAAGTCGGTGTCGCAGAACGTGCGGTGGCAAAAACGCTCCAGCCCGCGCAAGTCGTCGTCGTGGTGGTTCCGGATGAAATCGTAGGGCGCATTATCCATGCGGGCCAGCAGCTCGTGGCCTTTTTTCAGGATAATGCTCCGCTTGCCCCAGGCCAGCAACGCCGCAAACAACCCGCTGATTTCGATATCCTGCAGCCGGCTGAAGCGGTGCGGCAGGCTTATCGGATCGGGCGCAATAAACGACGGCTGGTCGTAGCGGTCGTATCGGTCGTTGAGCAGGGCTTCGAGCTGGGCGTGCGTCACGGGGGGGGCAGCGGGTAGTAAAGCAGTAAGCCCGACAAAGGCCGGGCTTACTGTAAATACGAACGTTTGGGCACGGCGGTACACCGCGGCAGCCTAGTCGGGCAGGTACGACGTTTCGACGCGGAAGCGCTGATCGGGCGTGTTCAGCTTGGCCACGGCTTTTTTCGACAGGCGAATAAGCACGGTGGAGTTGTCGCCGGTGTCGGGCAGCTTGCCGATTACGCGTACGTACACCACCTGCCCGTTCATAATGTTGCGCACCATCATGATGGTACCCACCGGGGCGGTTTTGTGCAGGGCCAGGTACTTCTCGGAGTTGCCGCCTTCGATTACCGCGGCCAGGCCGCTTTCGGTAACCTTGCGCACCACTTCGCTGGCGCGGGTGGGCTCGTCGGCGGGGGTTGCGGTGGGGCTGGGCGGGGCTACGTCCTTTTCGCGGGTGGCTTCGGCCTCCTTGGCTTTGGCTGCGTCGCGCTCCTTCTGCTCGGCTTCCCGCTCGCGCTCTTTCGTGCGCTCTTTTTCGGCTTCGTCGTCGCGCTCGGGGCGGGCGGTGGGCGGCGTGGGCACCGGCTTAGCCGCTACGGCAGGCTCGGCAGCCGAGGCAGCGGCGCCACCGGCCGGCACGATGATAAGGGTTTGACCCACGTTTACGCCGCCGCTGGCGGGCAGCTTGTTGTAGCGCTGCAGCGTGGCCGGCGCCACGCCAAACTTGCGCGAAATAGCAAACAGGGTTTGGCCGGGCTGCACTTTGTACACGCGGTTGCCTTTGGCATCGGTGGGCAGGCTGCGGGCGGCAGCCGTTGGGGCATCGGCAGCGGCAGCGGCCTTGGGGGCTGCCGCAGGCAGCACGGCCCGCACGCGCGGCACCAGCACCTCCTGCCCCGAAACCAGCGCCCCCTTGATGCTGGGGTTGGCTTCCATAATGTCCTCGACGCTTACGCGGTAGCGGCGCGCCAGCCCGTAGAGGGTTTCGCCGGCGGCCACGCGGTGGCGCACGTACGTTTTATTTTGGCGCGTAACCACGCCCACCGAATCGGGTGGCAGCACGGGGTTGGCAAGCGCCGCAACAGGTAGGCAGAGTAAAAAGAAGGCGGAGAGAGTATGCGAAATTCGGCTCATAAGGAGGGTGTCGTGCTGCGCCCGGGGCAGCCTAATTCGACGGGATAAGGCGCTGCCCGCGAGTGACTACGCCGGCGAAAGATACGGAATTATGCCTGCTGAGCGGGATTTTGTCATTGATCGTGCCAATTTTACCGCCCCTGGCAAGCCCGGCGGCTGCCAGCCGCTTGTTCTGCGTTTTCCTCCTCACCTTCAGCGCCCTTATGAAAAGCATCGGCATCATTCCGGCTCGGTACGCTTCTACCCGCCTGCCCGGCAAACCCCTCGTCGACCTAGGAGGCAAATCAATGATCCGGCGCGTGGTAGAGCAGGCCCGGCAGGCCGATTTGAGCCGCGTGGTGGTAGCTACCGACGATGAGCGCATTCTGGAGCACGTATTGGGCTTCGGCGGCGAGGCCGTGCTAACCCACCCTGAACACCCCAGCGGCACCGACCGCGTGTGGGAGGCCTACCAGCACCTAGGCGTCCCGGCCGATTGCGTGGTGAACATCCAGGGCGACGAGCCGTTTGTGCACCCGGCGCAAATAAACGCGCTGCTGGCCTTGTTTGCCGATGCCAGCACCCAGATTGCCACCCTGGTAAAGCCCGTGGTTAACAACGAAGAGCTGCTGAGCCCGCACTTGCCCAAGATGGTGCTGGGGGCCGCGGGCGAGGCGCTGTACTTCAGCCGGCACCCCATCCCCTACCTGCGCCAGCACCCGCAGGAACACTGGCTGCAGCACCACCGCTACCTGCGCCACATCGGGTTATATGCTTACCGCCCCAGCGTGTTGGAGCAGCTCACGCAGCTTGCCCCGGCGCCGCTGGAGCTGGCCGAGTCGCTGGAGCAGTTGCGCTGGCTAACGCACGGCTTTGCTATTCGCACGGCCGAAACCGAGCTCGAAACCATCGGCATCGACACACCCGACGACGTAGCCCGGGCGCTGGCTTACCTCCAGCAGGTCAGTTAGTACCTGGGCACCTAGGCAGTTACGTGGCGGCAGCTAAGTCGCCGAACCGGCCTGGCTTTTCTGCTCCACTACTTCTTCGGCCACTGAGGCCTGCTCCTCGCGCATCTCCTTCGATAAGAAGTAGTTGAGTAGCGTCCGGATAACGGCAATGGCCCCCAGCTGACCGATTTGCTCCCAGGTAGGCGCAATGGCCGTCGAGAGGATGTCGGCGCCGAGCTGGAACTCCAGTGCCAGTGCTAAGTAGCGGGCCAGCAACAAGCGCACGGCCGTGAAGTTGGCCGGGCGGCGCAGCAACAGCATCGGCACCAACCGCACCAAGGCCACTACCACCCCAATGCCGATAATGCCGGCGCCAACTGCCTCTACGCCAAGCTTTAGCCATTGCGCCAGCACCCGCACATTGCCTTCAACCAGTTCAAAGCTTCCACTCATGCCCGCGGCTGCTTTAGGTGATGACGACCGGACATAACACTCCCTAGGTGCAACCGCACCGGGTGCAGTGGGCAGGCAAGCCGGCCTGGTTTGCAGGGCAGCACAGGGCCAGCGTACAGAGGTAAGGGCGGGGCGGTTTTCATGCGGGGCGAAGGATGGGAGCTGGCTATACGTTGCCCCTCCTGCTGCAGCTACACGCCCGGGCTTAACCACCGATTTTTTTGGCTTTGTAGCCCTGGCTGATCAGCTCGGCCAGCACCTTGTCGCGGAAGTCGCCCTGAATCAGAATTTCGCCTTCCTTGGCATTGCCGCCTACCCCGCACTTGGTTTTCAGCAGCTTACCCAGGGCTTGCAGGTCTTCGTCGCGGCCCACAAAGCCCGTTATCAAAGTTACCTGCTTGCCGCCGCGCTGTTTGCGGTCGAGCTGTACCCGCAGCTGCTGTTGCTGCGGCGGCAGGGTTTGCGCCTCGCCGCCGGCATCTTCGTTCTGGTATTCAAAATCGGGGTTGGTGGAGTACACCACTCCGTCGCGGTTACGGTGGTTCTTAGCCATGGTCAGGCAATTAGGTAGTTGTTTGAAAGGTGCACGCCGTAACGCGCGGCCCTAGGTGCTACTGCTGAAACGACGTGCCCACCACCACCGGCAAGGCCAATGGCTCCAGGGTTACGGCTACGTCGGTGGCTTCGCCGGCAAAGTCGCCATCCAGATGAAAGCCCAAGGGCTGTTCGCTGCTTACGCGTACGGTGTGCGCGGTGTGGTAGGTGGCGGCGCCGGAGGTAGGCAGGTTGCCGGCGGCCAGGCCGTAGGCCACGCGCAAGGCACGGCTCAGGGGCATTTGGTCGATCAGGCACATATCGAGCAGCCCGTCGCGGATGTTGGCCAGCGGCGCGATGTACGCATTGTTGCCGTACTGGGCCGCGTTGGCAAAGGCCAGCACGTAGCAGCTGGTGCTCAGCTCCTGCTCGTTTACCTCGATGCGGATGGGCGTGGGGCGGTAGCGGCCGTACTCGCGCAGGGCCACGCGGACATAGGTGGCCAGGCCGCGCGTGCCTGCTTCGGCAAAACAGCGGCTCACGTGCGCATCAAACCCCAGCCCGGCCGTGCAGAAAAACGGCTTGCCGTTCAGCCGGCCTACATCAATGGGTAATACCCTAGGTGCCCGCAGCAAATCGATGGCCGCCGGCATCGTAAGCGGAATGCCCAGGTGCCGGGCCAAGCCGTTGCCCGAGCCACGAGGCAGCACGGCCATGGCCGCGCCGGTGCCCAGCAGGCCCCGGCCAACTTCGTTCACGGTGCCATCGCCGCCCACGGCCACCACCACGCCAAACCCTTGGTTGGCCGCCGTGCGAGCCAGCTCTTCGGCGTGGCCGGCGTACTGCGTGGGCCACACCTCGTAGTGCAAGCCGTGGTTGTTGCCCAGGTGCCGCCCCAGCAAGCCCGGCAAATCGAAGCGCCGGTTGGTGCCCGAAATCGGGTTAAAAATAAAGCAGAGGCGGCTGAGGTCGGGCGTCATAGCTGGGCAAGTTACACGATGCAGCGCACGCAGCAACGCCCGCCCCGCCGGGTGGCAGAGCGGGCGTTGCGTACGGTGGCTAAGGCAAATTACTTGTTGAAGTTGCCGAGCTTCTCGATCAGGTCGGCAGCGCGGGTGCTGTAGCCGGCCTCGTTGTCGTACCAGCCCACTACTTTCACCAGCGTACCGTTGGCCGAAGTCAACTCCGAGTCGAAGATGCACGAGTGGGTGTTGCCCACGATGTCGATGCTCACCAGCGGATCGGTGCTGTACTCCAGAATGCCTTTCATGGGGCCTTCGGCAGCGGCCTTCATGGCAGCGTTGATTTCGTCCTTGGTTACTTCGCGCTTCAGGATAGCCACGAAGTCAGTCGACGAGCCATCCGGCACGGGCACGCGCATAGCCACACCGTCGAGCTTGCCCTTCAGGTGGGGCAGTACCAGACCAACGGCCTTGGCGGCGCCGGTGCTGGTCGGGATGATGCTGTAGGCAGCGGCACGGGCGCGGCGCAGGTCTTTGTGCGGCGCGTCCTGCAGGTTCTGGTCGGAGGTGTAGGCGTGCACCGTGGTGATGTAGCCTTTCTCCAGGCCGAAAGCATCGTCGAGCACCTTAGCCATGGGAGCCAGGCAGTTGGTGGTGCACGAAGCATTCGACAGGATGGTTTCCGAGCCGGTCAGGATGTCTTCGTTCACGCCCAGAACTACCGTCGGGATGTTGCCGGTGGCGGGAGCCGAGATAACAACCGTTTTGCAGCCAGCCGTGATGTGCTGACCAGCGCCAGCCTCGTCGGTGAAGCGGCCGGTCGATTCCAGCACTACGTCCACGCCCATTTCGCCCCAAGGCAGTTGCTTCGGGTCGCGCTCGGCCAGAGCGGCGATGCGCTGGCCGTTTACGGTCAGGCTGGTTTCGTCGTACTCCACGGTGCCATCGAAGCGGCCGTGTACCGAGTCGTACTTCAGCAGGTGAGCCAGCGTCTTGTTATCCGTCAGGTCGTTAATGGCGACTACCTCCACGTTCGGGCGGCTCAGCAGCGACTTGAACGTCAGGCGGCCGATGCGGCCGAAGCCGTTGATGGCAACTTTAATTTTAGCCATAAGGGGAAGAAAAACGGGTTAGTGGCCCGCGCTCCGGGCCAGAGTGAGAATGCGCGGCGAAGGTACACGCCTGCGGGGGAAAAGCAAAAAACCCGCCCGGTGTGGTACCGGGCGGGTTTTGAAAGTATCAAGCGACAAGCGGTGTAGTCCGTAGGGGAATCGAACCCCTGTTGGCAGAATGAAAATCTGCAGTCCTAACCCCTAGACGAACGGACCAGTTAAGTTGCTTGCGCAGCGCCGTTGTCGTTTGATGATGCAAAGATAGCCGGCCGCCTTTTCAAGGCAATAGCCCGCGGCAAAAAAAACTCGTCAGCAGCCTGATGAAACTGATTCTCAAAGCGAAAATTTTACCCCGAAGCGGCCTGCAGCACCTGTTGGGCCGGCCGCGGCGCCCGGGCACCTAGGGCCGGCATGCGGCGCTGCCTTGGTTGCCGGGCAAAAAAAAAGCGGGCCGCCTGTCATGGCACGACACCACACCTGAAGTCGTACCAGTTGCCGCATTTGACAGGCAGCCCACTCTCACAAAGTAACGGCGCCCGAAAACCGGCTTGGGCAGGACTGATACGGATTTTGCCCGGCGAGAAATACGGATTTTACCACTGCGGCCCCAACATCAGCCCGCATGCAGGTGTTATGCAATGCCCTATATAAAAAACCCGATTCGTTTGATCCTTTGGGCACCTAGGCGCGTATAGAGCGCGGCAGCACCTGACACGCTGCGCTCAGCCATGGACGTGTACCACGAAATCCTGCCCGACCGGTACGTACTGTTGCTTACCGAAAGCCCCGTATCGGCCAACGGCACCGCCGCCGATACGCTGGCCCGCTGCCTGCTGCAAGCCTGGCGCAGCGGCAAAACCAGCGTGTGGGTTGATTGCAGCCGTTTGCACCACCTCCCGGCCAACGCCCGCGATTTGCTGCTGCGCTACCAAAAGCGCCTGGGCCGCCGCTCGGTTAAGCTGGTGCTCAGCAAGCCCAACGCCGAGGTGCAGCACGCCTTTGCCGATGTGGCGCCCGAAGCCCGGCCCGAAATCAGAAACACGGAGGCCTGACCAGCCGCCGGGCGGGCAAACTTACCGGTGCCGGGGTAGTTGTTAGGAGTCTTTCCTCCTACCTTCCGCGGCATGAAACTATTGTATGGGTACTTGCGCCAGTACTGGGGCTTGCTGGCGCTGGCATTGCTGTTGGCGGCCGTCAACCAGGTTTTCTCGCTGCTCGATCCGTGGATTTTCCGGAAGGTAATCGACCAGTACGTGGTGCTGCCGCCGGGCCGCAAGCAGGAGCTGGGCGCCACGGGCTTTATGGAAGGCGCCGGGCTGCTTATACTGGCGGCCATGGGCGTGGCCATGGTGTCGCGCATTGCCAAAAACTTCCAGGATTACTACGTCAACGTCATCACGCAGCGCCTGGGCGCGCAGCTGTATTCCGATGGCCTGCGGCACTCGCTCGACCTCCCCTACCAGGTGTTCGAGGATCAGCGCTCGGGCGAAACCCTGGGCAAGCTGCAAAAGGTGCGCACCGATGTGGAGCGGCTGATTTCCTCGTTCGTGAACGTGGTATTCACCTCGCTGGTGGGCATTTTGTTCGTGGTGGGGTACGCCGTTACGGTGTACTGGCTTATCGCCCCTATTTACTTCCTGACCATGCCGCTGCTGGGAGTGCTGTCGTCGGTGCTGAGCAAGAAAATCAAGGTAATTCAGAAAACCATTGTGGCCGAAACCACCGCGCTGGCCGGCTCTACCACCGAAAGCCTGCGCAACATTGAGCTGGTGAAAAGCCTGGGCCTGGCGCAGCAAGAAACCAAACGCCTGAACGATACCACCAGCCGCATTCTGGCCCTGGAGCTGAAAAAAGTGCGCTACATCCGGTCGTTGTCGTTCGTGCAGGGCACCTGCGTAAACCTGCTGCGCAACGGCATACTGCTGCTGATGCTGTACCTCGTGTTCGACGGGCGCATTACCGTGGGCGAGTTCTTCTCGCTGTTTATCTACTCGTTCTTCATTTTTGGCCCGCTGCAGGAGCTGGGCAACATCATCAACATCTACCGCGAAACCGAGGCGTCGCTGGCCAACTTCCAGCAGATACTCGACACGCCCCGCGACGTGAAACCCGCGGCCCCTAGGTCGATTGGGCAGCTGCGCACCCTGGAGTTCGACGACGTGCACTTCCGCCACCTCTCGGCCAGCACGGCCGCTCTCGATGGCATTTCGTTCCGCACCGACCTAGGGCAAACCGTGGCGTTCGTGGGGCCGTCGGGCTCGGGCAAAACCACCCTGGTTAAGCTGCTCGTTGGCTTGTACCCGCCGGCGCAGGGGCGCATTTTGTACAACGACGTACCCGGCTCGGAGCTCGACCTCGACGCGCTGCGCGAGCAAATTGGCTTCGTAACGCAGGATGCCCAGCTGTTTGCGGGCACCATCCGCGACAACCTGCGCTTTGTAGCCCCGCACGCCACCGACGACGAATGCCTGCAGGCCCTGCGCCAGGCCGCCGCCGACTCCTTGCTGCGCCGCGCGCCGCAGGGCCTCGATACCGTAATCGGCGAGGGCGGCGTGAAAGTGTCGGGCGGCGAAAAGCAGCGCCTCAGCATTGCGCGGGCCTTGCTGCGCCACCCTACCCTGCTGGTGTTCGACGAAGCCACTTCGGCCCTCGATTCGCTTACCGAAGAAGAAATCAGCCGCACGGTGCGCGAGCTTTCGGCTACGCGCCAGCACCTGACCATACTTATCGCCCACCGCCTGAGCACCATCCTGCACGCCGACCGCATTTTTGTGCTGGAACGCGGGCGCATCGTGGAGGCTGGCCGCCACGAAGAATTGCTCGAGCGCAAAGGCCTGTACTATGCCATGTGGCGCCAGCAAATTGGCGAACGGCAGCGCCCGGCTGCTACTGCCAAAACCGGTGGCGCGAACGGCCAGGAAGCTGCCGCTCACAAGCAACCCGCCTAGGTGCTGACTGGCCCGCAAATGGGCGAGGCCCTGCTAAGCATGCTTAGCAGGGCCTCGTTCTGTTATCAGGCTGATGATTAATGCTGCACCAGCACGCGGCGGCTCAACGGCTTGCCGCCGTCGGCCTGCCACTGCAGGGTATACAATCCGTTGCGCAAACCAGCTACGGGCACCTCGGCCGAGCTGCTGCCCGCAGGCAAGCGTAGCTCCTTCACCACGCGCCCGGCCGCATCGATGAGCACAATGCGAACCGTGGACGCCGGAGAGGCCAGCGGACCGCGCACCTGCAGCACATCGGCTACCGGGTTGGGGTAGGTTTGGAGTTCCGTAACGGCGCCAGCACCCGTAACCACTGCGGGAGAGGAGAAATGCTCTGAGCCATCGGTATCTACCTGGCGCAGGCGGTAGTAGCGCACCTGCCCGGCACCTAGGGGGCGGGCATCGGTAGCCTCGTAGGTGCGGCGGATGCTGCTTTGGCCGGCGGCGTTCACGCGGGCCACCTCCTGCCAGGTGGTAGCGTTGGCTTCGGCGGCAGCCTGCACAGCAAAGTAGCTGCTGCTCAGCTCGCTTGCCGTTGCCCAGCTGAGGCGTGTGCCGGGCAGGCCGGGCTCGTAGCGGGCTGCAAAGCCAATCAGCTCCACGGGCAAAGGCGTGGGTGCCTGCAGCAGCTGAATCAGGGCGAAGTCGCAGGGGTTGGGGCTTTTCAGGCTGAAATCGACCACGCTCAGGCCGCCGGCTACGTCGCTTTCGGCGCTGAGCGTGCGCGACTGCTGCCCGTTGGCAATGGCGTAGTGCATTACCGCCCCCGGCCGAATGATGTGGCCCAGCTGGTGGGCGTGGCCTTGCTCGTGCAGGGCCACGCTTTCAAAGTCGTACTGGGCAAAGGCCGGCGCCGTGGCGCTGAAGTTCCAGTTCGTGTCGTCGTTGAAGGTGAAGTCGGTTTCGGCCACCGACCAGTACGTGACGCCCCCGGTCGCGCAGCCGCTGTAGTACGAGGTGGTGCGGCCCAGCACGCCGGCCGGCAGCTCGGTGCCCACGTCAAAGCGCACCACGTTTACGCCGTCGGAGACGGCCGTGGAAGTGGTTACGTTGCTGCCAATGCGGCGGCTCAGGCGGGTGGCAGCGCCCCACGTACCCAGGGCGCGCTCAAACGACGAGCGGGCCGCGGGCCGGTCGGCAAAAGTAGCGTTGTACTGCAGCGTGTAGCCGCCCTGCTTGTCTTTGTTGATGAGGCGCGCCCGGGCCGGCACCGAGCCGATGTTGCTGTAGGAGAAAACGATATTCAGGCTGGTAGCGCTGCTGGCGCTGGCCCCGCCATCGGCGTACACCACAAACTTGCCCGAGCCGGCACCGCCGCTGCCCGTGCTCGAAGGCACGCGCACCTCAATTCTGGTATCCGACCACGAAACGTAATCCGAGCTGTTGGCGGCAACCTTGCTGAGCCCGCCTTGGTCGGCATTCGGAAACTCTACCCGGCCGGTACCGCGCGTACTTCCAAAGCCCGAGCCCTCGATGGTAAGCACCGCCCCCGTGCCGGAGGATAGGGTACTAGGCGAAAAGCTGCTGACGGCCGGGGCCGCCGCGCCGCGCGCCACCACTACGGGCGCCGTCAGCTCGGCATTGCGCCGCAGCTCCTGAAAGCGCCTGCCGGTGTGGCGCTCCACGGCCGGGTACAGCTCGTTTTCGATGGAGTTGTAACGCCCGAACGGCTCGGCAGCCACGCGGGTGGCCACATCGTAACGCACAAAGCCCTGCGGGCCGGCATACAACCGAAGCGCACCTAGGCCCGGAGCGGCCGGGTCGGCCTCCAGAAAGAACATACCCTGCTGGCCCACTTCGAGGCCGGCGGTGCCGCTTACTTCTTCGCGGCGCAAACCCAGGGTACCGCCGGGCTCGGCCAGCCGGATACCGGCGGCCGGCACCTGCCCCCGAAACACCTTGTAAACTTCGAGCTGGCTGATGGTGTAGATGTGCCCGGCCGCATCGGCTACGGCCTGCTGGCCCACAATGCGCGCCTCCACCACCAACGCCGATTCGGAGGCCCGGCGGCTCAATGCAACCGGCTCAAGCATGCACGTCTCTTGTGCTTGCGCGGCACCTGCGGCCGTCATCAACGAAAACAGTAAGAAAGCGAACGGTCGGCGTTTGGTCATACGTGCTGCTTTGTACTTGTCCGAGATAATACCTCGTCGGGGTTACTGATTCGGGGCAAACAGCTATCCGCGCAGCTTAATTCCGGCACGCATTTTTTTAGCCGAAATCAAACGAAAATCAGGGCAGGCTGCGTTACAGCTGAGGTAGTACGAAACACTGCTTCTGATTTAAAATTGGCAGCAAAATTGCACCACCCAGCCTCAGGCATAAAGGACTATTTCATGAACCACAACCGCATTTTTCGCCGCTTGTTTTCGGGCTTACTCCTCGGTTGGAGCCTCGTTTCGGGCGGGCAGGCCACGGCTGCTCAGCCAGCGCCGCAGCGCGATGTGCTGCGGGAAATCACGGACGTCGTGGGCCTGAAGCCGCGCTTTGAGCTGCGTGCTACTTCGCAAGTTGAAAACGCCGCCGCCGTGGTGTACGGGGGCAAGCGCTTCCTGCTATACAACCCCAATTTTGTGGGCGCCGTGAACCGCGCCGGCCGTACCGACTGGGCGGGCATCAGCATCATCGCACACGAAATGGGCCATCACCTGAACGGGCACACCCTGAAGCCCGGCGGCTCCAACCCGGGCGATGAGCTCGAAGCCGATGAGTTTTCGGGGTTTGTGCTGCGCAAGATGGGCGCCAGCCTGGCCGAGGCGCAAACGGCCATGTCGATGGTTGCTCAGGATTACGACTCGCCCACGCACCCGGGCCGCCCCACCCGCCTCACGGCAATCGGGCGCGGCTGGCAGCAGGCCAACCAGCAAATTATGGCCAGCGTACGTGGCGCGGTGCCCTCGGCCCAGCCGGTAGCCGTAGCTGCGCGTAGGCCCGCGCCGCGCCCCGTGGTGGTGCAGCCTGCCTCGACGGGCTTCTTGGGCAAGCTCACCTTCCGCAACAGCCCCAACGACCCGCTTTACGTTACCCGCAACCTCAACGTGGTACGGCTCGACTCGCAGGAGCGCACGGCCGCTGTTGTGGGCCGATTGACCCGCTCCACCAGCGCCGATTTCCCCTTCGTGCTGGTTGATGTGCAGCAGCGTATGCTTTACGTGAGTGCCCAGGGCGGCATTTTCAACCCGCAGGGTCAGCAAATCGGCCTCCTCACCGATCCTTCCTAGGTCCGTTGTCTTCCTGCTTTCCGCAAAAGCCAGCCTCTGTTCTAAGAGGCTGGCTTTTTTGTTGGCCGATGGATAACGCGCCCAATTCACAGCATCTGGCCGGTGAGGCTTATCATTGCTGCACCTCATCCAAACCGCTCCGCATATGCCCGCTTATCCTTTTCTGCTTGTCGATGCTTTTACCACGCGGCCTATGGGCGGCAACCCGTGCGCCGTGGTACTCGATGCCGACGACCTCTCCGCCGAAACCATGCAGCGGCTGGCGCGCGAGTTCAACCAATCCGAAACTGCGTTTGTGCGCCGCTCGTCGGTGGCCGATGTAGCCGTGCGCTACTTTACCCCTGCCGAGGAAATACCGCTGGCCGGCCACCCTACCATTGCCACGGCCGCCGCCCTGGTGCACGCCGGGCGCATCTCCCTCACCAACGGGCCGGTAGCCTTGCAATTTGAGCTGCGCGACGGGCCGATTGGGGTCGACATTACGCCTGCCTCGGCTACCCACCCGCTGCAGGTTACCATGACGCAGCGCCGCCCCGTGTTCGGCGCCGTGCACGACCCCGCCGTGGTAATGCCGCTGTTTGGCCTAGTGCCCGACGACGTGCTGCCCGGCGCCCCCATCCAAACGGTAAGCACCGGCACGCCGCAACTCATGGTGCTGCTGCGCGACCACGACGCCCTGCGCCGCGCCCAGGCCCCTGACGCTGACTTATATAATAAGTACCGGAGCAACAGCGACTTCTTCAGCCCGCACTTGTTTTGCCTGGGTGGTGCAACACCGGCCGGCCGCACCTTTGCCCGCCACTTCGGCACGCCGCCCGATATCATGGAAGACCCCGTAACAGGTTCGGCCACCGGCGCCATGGCCGCCTACCTCTGGCACTACAACCACCTGCCCGGCCCCGATTTTGTAGCCGAGCAAGGCCACTGGATGAACCGCCCCGGCACGGTGCAAGTGCGCGTGGTGGGCAGCCGCGAGGCCATCGAAACCGTGCAAATCAGCGGAGCTGCCGTGGTGTTGGTTGAAGGCCAGCTTCAGCTGTAGGCAGTTGTCAGTTGTCAGTTGTCAGTTGTCAGTTTCGAACGCGCTGGCTGAAAGCCGGTTGCGCGCGCAGTTGAGCTTTGCGGAACACTTTGCGCGCTGCGTTGGTAGTGTATAAGGTCGGGCTTGGAGCGCCTTGTGTGCTCCGGCTCCTACCTCGCTGTACCGACAACCGATTCATATGCCCGAGTTACCCGAAGTAGAAACCTACCGCCGCTTTCTGGATGAGCTTGTCGTGGGCCAGCGCGTTGTTGCCCTGGAGGTGCTCGACGCCAAAGTGCTGGCCGTGAAGGAGGACGACCTGCGCGCCGCCGTGGTAGGCGCCACCGTCACGGCCACGCGGCGCCTGGGTAAAAACTGCTTCCTGGAGCTTTCGAACGGGCAGGCGCTGGTGCTGCACTTTGGCATGACGGGCGACGTAGGCGCCTACCGCGACCAGCACGACCGGCCGCGGTTTACCCGCGTAGCCCTGCACCTGGCCGACGGCTTGCGCGTGGCCTTTATCGATCCGCGCAAGTTCGGCCGTATCCGGGTGGCCAGCAGCGTGGCCGCCTACCAGCGCGAAAAGCACCTAGGGCCCGATGCCCTCGACCTGACGCCCGACGAGTTGGCCACGGCCTTGGCCCGTAAGAAAACCCTGATCAAACCCGTGCTGCTCGATCAGCGCCTTACCGCCGGCCTCGGCAACTGGATTGTCGATGAGGTTTTGTTTCAGGCCGGCATCCACCCCGAGCGAGTGGCGGCCTCCCTGTCCCACGCTGAAGTAACCCGCCTGCACGCGGCCATACAGCTGGTATTGCGCACGGCCATCGGGCACGAAGCCAGCTACCAACGCTTCCCTCTTTCTTTTATTATACATGCCCGTGAGTGGCAGCCCTACCCCGTACCCAATTCCGACGATTACAAGCGCTGCCCCACCGACCAAACTACAATAGTAAAAAAGTATGTAGGCGGGCGTGCTACCTACTTCTGCCCTATTTGCCAAAAAGGCACCTAGGGCGTAAGTTTACAAACAGCCTTTAACCAAAAGCTGCTTAGCGTTTTACGCTGGCAGCTTTTGTATTTTACGGACGTAATAAAGTACAATATAAAATAGTATGGCACTTTCCGAACATAATGTTTGAATTATTGGCTTTTTCCGCGAAAGTCTGAAAAACGTTTTCTAGTTTAGCATTGTCAACGGCGACGAAGGGCGGTAGAAACCCCTTGAGGCGAGAAGTTGGAAAGTGTACAGAATGCAAAAAAGCCTGAGTGTAGTTGCTCATTTTTCTTCACCAAACCCATTACCTGTTTTCATGAAGAAACTGCCCGTTTACCTGAGCTTGGCGCTGGCCCTTACTGGCTTGGCATCGTGTGAGAAAGAATTGGAAGAAGTAGCGCAGCCCACCGCTAAAGCCGAAGCACAGGTGCAGCAGACCCCGCAGCAATTACTTGCAGCAGGACAATGGCATATGACGGACCTTGCCACCGTTTCGACCCCGGCTGGGGCCAAAGAGGCTGTAACCACCAGCATGTTTGCGCACATGAAAACCACGTTGCGCGACAACCTTACCCAGTTTACCACCGACGGCCGCTACGTGCTCGACGAGGGTGCTACCAAAGCCAACCCCCAGGCCGACCAACAAAAGTCCGGCTCGTACACGCTCAGCGAAGATGCCAAGACCCTGACCGTAAAGGTTGGCGACTCGGAGCGCACGTTCGCAGTAGAAGAACTTTCGGCTAACACCCTCCGCCTGAAAATGACCGAAGGCGAAGGTGCCAACGCCACCAGCTACGTGAGCACCTTCGCTCACTAAGCTTAACGATTTTCCAAGTCCCGTTGGCTCCACCCAACGGGGACGCCCGACCGCTGCGCGGTCGGGCGTTTTTTTGTTTTCCGGTTTCCCTAGGTGCCGGTCCAACAAAAAGCCGCCCCCAGGTTCGGAAACACCTGGGGGCGGCTTTGCTAGCGGCCAATGAAGGCGGCTAGGCTTCGGTTACAATGGCTTCGCGCAGAACCTGTTGCACCTGCGGCAGGGTAGCGTACAGCTGATCGAGCGACTCCAGCACGAAGTAGTTGGTCTGGAACTCGTCTTTGCGGAAGGCGGTATCGAGCACGGTGGGCACGCTGAAAGGCAGGCGCAGGGGTTCCTCGCCGAGGCTGAAGCGCGTTTCGCCCGCCGACGACAGAATACCCGCACCGTAGATGCGCGCCTCGCCGCTGCCCGCGTCGCGAATCAGGCCGAACTCAACCGTAAACCAGTACAGGCGCGCCAGCAGCTCCACGGCAGCCGGGTCGGAGGCGTGGCGCAGCCCAATGTGGCCTAGCTGGTGCAAGAAGCGGCAAAACTCGGCGTTGGTGAGCAAGGGCACGTGGCCGAACACGTCGTGAAACATATCGGGCTCCTCCAGGTAGTCGAGCTCCGAAAGCTTGCGCAGCCAGGTGGTGGCCGGAAACTGCTTGGCGGCCAGCATGCCAAAGAACGCGGCATCGTCCACAATGCCGGGCACGGCTACCAGCTCCCAGCCCGTGAGGCGACGGAGCAACGGATTTACCTGCCGAAAATCCGGAATGCGGTCGGCGGTGAAGCCGATGCGCGCCAGGCCTTCCATAAACTCCGGGGCAGCGCGGCCCGGCAAGGCTTGCAGCTGGCGTTCAAAGAGCAGTTGCCACACCTGGCGGTCTTCGGCGGTGTACTGGTCGTAGTGTTGTTGGAGGGGGGCTTGCATGGCACCTAGGGTTTGAAGTGGGGTAAAAACAAAAAGCCCCCGTCCGGCTATCGGACGGGGGCGGTATGAAGCGGTTTCGCGGAGACGTTAGTAAGTCTGCTCGGATGCCGTCGTACATACACGACCGTTGCCGAAGCCGGAGGGCTGGCAGGTCGGGTAATAATAATAGTACGACTGGCTGAACAGGTGCATGGGGTAAAGATGGGAAGAGTTTTGCCGGATTGAAACGCAAACCCGGCTATTTTTTTTCTGACGAGGTAAGGATCTGCGCTTTAAGCCGGATACGGCGAGTGGTTGTTCAGCTCGTTGTTTTCGCGTTCGGCCTTGCGCGTAAGCGTGGTCAGCCACGATCTGGTAACAGCCGATTCGCTCTCGAACCCGCGCCGCCGCTCGTTGCCCGCCTCGCCGGTGGGCCCGGGCAGGCTCCGGTTGGCCATGCTGAGCACGTTGGCCACGGTGCCCGGCGCGATGCCGTGGAGCAACGAAATGATTTTGGCCGGCATCCCCAGAATCAGCTCCGCGTCGCCGCGGCGGGCCGCATTCCACACTTGCCGGGCCGCGTACTGGGCGCTTACGGTAAGCACCGGCAGCGAGTCGGCCACCATAAACCAGGCAAACTCCAGCAAGTGCTGCCCTTTCACGATGGCCTGGCGCGGCGAGCCGGTGCGCATCAGGCCCGGGCACACGGTAGTAACGTACACGCCGTAGCGCAGTAGCTCGGCCCGAAAGCCTTCGGACAAGCCCACCAAAGCAAATTTGCTGGCGCAGTAAGGCGCCAGGTGCGGCACGGCTACCTTGCCTCCTACCGAGGCAATGTTGATGATGCGCCCTTCGCGGCGGCGCTTCATGTCGGGTAGCACGGCGTACATGGCGTGCAGCGCGGCCCAGAAGTGGATGTCCATCGACTCCTGGTAGTCGCGCACATCCATGTGCTCGAGCGGGCCGCCCGTGATGATGCCGGCGTTGTTGATGAGCACGTCAATCGGGCCCAACTCGTTGCGCACCTCGGCCACCATGGTGCGCACCTCGGTTTCGTCGCTGAGGTCGCGCGACAGGGCCAGAATTTCGGTGCCCTCGGCCAGCAGCTCCTTGCGGGCGCGCTCCAGCTCGTCGGCGTCGCGGGCGCAGATGGCCACGCGGGCACCCTCGGCGGCGGCCTGCCGGGCCAGTACCAGCCCGAGGCCGCGCGAACCGCCGGTTATCAGCACTACTTTGCCGCGCAAGTCGTACGAACCACGGCGGTTGGCCCAAAGGGCAGCGGCTGCTACGGCGGCACCTATGCCGGCGGCTTTGAGCCAGGTATTGCGGGAGGATTGCTGCTTCATGCTTCCTTCTATTGCTTAGCTACCCGAAAGGTTACAGGCACCTAGGGCGAACTGCCCCAACTTGTGGCCGAGCTTGGGAATAAATGCGGCCTCGGCAGCGTTTAGCAACCGAAAGAACTCTGGCACGCTATTTTCGCAGTGCTGCGCGCCAACGCCAAGCGTTGGCCCCTTTGCTTACCGAACGCGATGAACACTCTCACGAAATCGATTTTGCTGGCCGCCGTGCTGCTGGCGGCTGCCCCCACTGCCTGGGCCCAAACGGCTACCACCAAGCCCAAACCGGCCGATGCCACCGGCAAAACCCGGGGCTCTGCCACGCAAACAGCGCCCGCTCCCAAGCTCGACGATGCCAAAATTGAGGCGCAAGCCAACGGCCTTACGCAAGGCCTGAAGCAAGCCCTGGCCCTGAGCCCGCAGCAGGAAGAAAAAGTACGGCAGATAAACCTGCGCAGCGTGCGGCAGGTAGAGGAAGCCCGCATCCGCCACCGGGCCGATTTGCGCAAGCTGAACGTGATAATCGAAGACATTGGCCAGTCGCGCATGGCTGCGCTCAAGGACGTGCTGACGGCCGCGCAGTTCGATAAGTACCAGAAAGCCCGCGAGAAGAAAATGGGTATTCCGAACACGCAGGGCAACCAAGGCAACGCCGTACCCGGCCTGCCGCCCGGCCGCGGCGAGGAGTAACCCAGGCACAACCAAAAAACCGGCCCGGCCGCACCAATTGGTGCGGCCGGGCCGGTTTTTTGGTTGTAACGCGGCCGTAGCACGGACTTTGGCTACGCCGACCTTCGGTTGTAGTCCGCGTCCGCGGATAGTAACTTCTGTACCTAGGAATGTAGCGTGGGCTTCAGCCCGCGTTTGCGTAAACGATTGTATGTGCGCGGTTCTGCCCTAACGCCAGCCATTCTGGCACACGCGGGCTAAAGCCCGCGCTACACCGCGCTGCCTGCCTCGGTTACAAACGCAGTCCGAACGTATCAGCGCCGAGCTTGAGGATGATGCCGCCGACCACCGCCAGGAAAAGCACCCGCACAAAGCCCACCCCTTGCTTGAGGGCCGTGCGCGCACCTAGGCTGGAGCCCAGCATGTTGCAGGCGGCCATGGGCAGGGCCACTTGCCACAGAATATGCCCGGTGTAAGCGAAATAAGCCAGGGCCGTGAGGTTGGTGGCCACGTTCACCACCTTGGCCGAAGCCGACGCGCTGAGGAAGTTGTAGCCAAAAACCCCGACAAAGGCAAACAGCAGAAAGCTGCCGGTACCGGGCCCGAAAAACCCGTCGTAAAACCCGATTAGCACGCCGATGAGCACGCCGTAGTACGGCTCGCGGCTTTCGGGGAGGCGCGGCGCGTGGAGGGTGCCGAAATCTTTGCGCCAAAAGGTGTAGATGGCAATAACCACCAGCAAGCCCAGCACCAGCGGCCGCAGCAGCTCCGAGGGCAGCAGCGAAACCACCCGCGCCCCCAAAAACGAAAACAGCCCGGCCGCAACGGCCGCCGCCCCTACTGCCCGCCACCGAATGGGCACCTGCCCGGCGTAGCGCCGCAGCGCCGCCGCCGTACCGGCCACCGACGATACCTTGCCCGTGCCGAGCACCGTGGGCACCGGCACGCCCTTCAGCAGCAGCAGCATGGCGGGCAGCTGAATCAGCCCGCCGCCGCCCACGATCGAGTCAACAAAACCAGCCAGAAAAGCAAAGGCACAAAGCAGCGCCAGCGTAGCGTCGAGGTGTTCCATAAAAGGCCGTAAAGATAGCCGGTGTGTCGGGCCGATTATGCTTCTTCGCGGCCGTTGTAGCACTCCCGCCTGCGCATCTTACGTATGCAAGGCTTCAGCAACCCCAAGCCCAATGCACCACCCGCTTACGCACCGCGACCGAATGCTCACCCTGGCCGGCGTACTGATTGCCATGTTTCTGGGGGCGCTCGATCAAACCATCGTATCGACGGCGCTGCCGCGCATTGTGGCCGATTTGCAGGGGCTCGACCGGTTTACGTGGGTAGCTACGGCCTACCTGGCGGCCAGCACCGCGCTGGTGCCCATTTACGGCAAGCTGGCCGATACCTTCCCGCGGCGCAACATCGAAATCGTGGCCGTATCGGTGTTTTTGCTGGGCTCGGCGCTGTGCGGGCTGGCCGGCGAGTTCGGCCCGTTGCCGCTGCTCGGCGACGGCATGAGCCAGCTTATCTTCTTTCGGGTGGTGCAGGGCTTTGGCGGCGCGGGGCTGTTTGCCCTGGCTTTCATCATCATTGCCGATTTGTTTCCGCCGGCCGAGCGCGGCCGGTACCAGGGCTACGTGGGCGCAGTGTTCGGCATTTCGTCGGTGCTGGGTCCCTTCCTGGGCGGGCTGCTCACCGACCTAGGCGACAACCTGCTGCCCGGCGTGGCCGGCTGGCGGCTGGTGTTCTACGTGAACCTGCCCCTAGGTGCCGTGGCCCTGTGGTTTATCCTAAAGAACATGCCCAAGCTGCGTCCCACCGGCGCCAGCACCCGCCTCGATGTGCTGGCGGCCCTGCTGCTCATCGGCGGCGTGGGTGCCCTTATTGTGGCCCTGCAGCTCAACAAGGCTATTTATCCCTGGGCATCGGCCCCCACCCTGGGGTTGCTGGGCACGGCGGCGGCGCTGCTAGCCTTGTTTGTGTTGCGCTCGGTGCGCTCCGAGCATCCCATCCTCGATTTCAACTTGTTCGACAACAAGGTGTTTCGCTCGGCCAACGCGGCGTTGTTTCTGCTGGGCGGCACTTTCCTGAGCATCATCATTTTCGAGCCGCTGTTTATGGTGAATGTGCTGGGCACCTCGGCCACCCGGGCCGGCATGAGTTTGATTCCGCTTTCCCTAGGTGTGGTTACGGGCTCCAACGTGGCGGGGCAAATGGTATCGCGGCGGGGCGGGCACTACAAGCGCTGGATGCTGGCTGGCGGCGCGCTGCTGCTGGTGGGGCTGGGGCTGATGACCACGCTTTCGGCCGCTACCACTTACTGGCAGGTGCTGCTATACGTGTTTGTGTGCGGCGTGGGCGTGGGCCCGAGCATGCCGCTGTATACCCTTGCGGTTCAGAACGCTACCGAGCCGCGCCTGATCGGGCAAGCCACCTCGGCGAGCCAGTTTTTCCGGCAGATTGGCGGCGTGGTGGCCGCTGCGCTGCTCGGCACGGTGCTTACGCTGCAGCTGGCCACGGCGCTGCCGGCCCCAGCAGCCACGGCCAGCTCGCCCGCTGCCGCGCACAGCGCCATCGGCGAAGGCCCCGCTTTGCCGGCTGCAACCACCACGGCTGGCGGGCAAGCCACCCCGGCCGTTCGGCTGGCCTTCACCGAAGCAATCGGCACCATTTACCTGATTACGATGGGGTTGGTGGTGCTGGGCCTGGGTGCCACGTTGCTGATTCCGGAGCTGCCGCTGCGCAAAACCAACGCTGCGGCCCCGCCGGTGTTGGCCGAGTAAAACCTGGGCGCAAATCGTTAGCTTCCGGCCATGAAAAAGCTCGGTAAATCAGCTTTTTACCTGTGGGTTTCGGCCATGTTGCTGCTCACGCTCTGGAGCACGCTCAAGGGTTTGCTGCTGCACCCGGGGCAGCCTTCGGTGGCGGCGGCTTTTTGGCTGGGCGGCTTTGCGTGCACCACCGCGGTAGCCGGCGTATTTGGGATGCTGGGCCTGGCGGTGCCGGTGCACCGCTTGCTCGGCCCCGGCTTTTACCATTGCGTTGCCCCAAGCCACGTAAGCTGGCTTTACCGCGCGTTGCGGGTGGAGTGGCTCCGCCGATTTTTGTGCTGGGCCTACTACCACAAGCCCCGGCAGCGGCAGGCGTTTTACGGCGGCGGCCGGGCCCGGCTGGGCATTTTGCTCGATAACACGCAGGGCGCCGAAATCGGCCACCTGCTGGCATTTGCGGCGCAACTGCTGCTGCTGCCGTATTTCCTGCACCTGGGCCGCTACGATTTGGCGGCCGGGGCCGCGGTGGGCAACCTCATCGGCAACTTTTACCCCATTGTGTTGCAGCGCTACCACCGCATGCGCCTGCTACAGCTGGGTTTGGGGGCGCAACCCCACCCGGTTCGGCTACATCCTTCGCTTTAGCATCTGATATTTTGCATGGCCTTCTCCTCTGCCTCCCGCACGCGTTACCTGTACTGGCTTGCTGCCGGCGCCATTGCCGTTTCGCTCATCCTGAACTTGCAGAACGGCGGCACCACCTGGCCGCGCATCGCCAGCTCGGCGGCCCTGTTCACGGGCTTTGCCCTGATGGGCCTCTACCCCACGTACAGCCGCCCCAAGTGGGCCAGCACCCTGATTGTGGCCATGCTGGCCGTGGCTATTGTGCTGCTGATTTTGCGCGTAACCGGCCGGCTGGTGTAGGCCCGTAGGGCGGCGGTTTGCCTAGGTTCTGCGTAAGCTTGCAGCGCCCGGCACCTGCCGGCTATTTGCTATGCCATCTGCTCCTGCCTCCGCCACGCCGCCAAACCGCCCGGGCACCTTCCTCACCCGCCTCGGCCTCGATTGGTTTTTCTTCGGGCTGATTGCCGTGGTGGTGCTGGCGTACCTGGCACCGGGCATTGGCAGCAACAGCAGCCCGGTGCCGTGGCGGCGCATCACCACCCTGGGCGTGGCGGCTATCTTCTTCCTGTACGGGCTGCGGCTCAGCCCCGAAAAGCTGAAAGCCGGCATGCGCAACTGGCGCCTGCATGCCGTGGTGCAGCTCGTCACGTTCGGGGTGTTTCCGCTGCTGGCCCTGGCCGTGCGCCCGTGGTTTGGCCCCGAAGCCGGCCAAGCGCTGTGGGCCAGCGTGTTCTACCTGTGCACGCTGCCCAGCACGGTATCTACCTCGGTAGTAATGGTGAGCATTGCGGGCGGCAATTTGCCCGGCGCCATCTTCAACGCCAGCATATCCAGCCTGCTGGGCATTGTGCTCACGCCGTTGTGGGTGAGTGCAGTGCTGCAGGCGGGCGGCAACGGGGGGCACAACCTAAGTGGCATGGCTACCGATCTGGCCCTGCAGGTGCTGCTGCCGGTGGTGGGGGGCGTGCTGCTGCACGGGCGCCTAGGTGCCTGGGCCGAGCGCCATAAGCAGGGCCTGCGGCTGTTCGATCAGAGCATCATTCTGCTGATGGTGTACACCTCGTTTTGCGAGTCGTTTGCCGAAGATGTGTTCCGCGGCATCCGTACCACCGATCTGCTGCTGCTGGCCTTGGGTATGGTGGCGCTGTTTGCCGTGGTGTATGCCGTTATCATCGGCGTAAGCAAACTACTGGGCTTTACGGCCGACGACCAGATTACGGCCTTGTTCTGCGGCTCCAAAAAGTCGTTGGTGCACGGTACCGTAATGGCCAAGGTGCTGTTTGCGGGCACGGCCGCTACCGGCGTACTGTTGCTGCCCACCATGCTCTACCACGCCCTGCAGATATTGCTGGCCAGCGTAATTGCCCAGGCCATTGGCCGGCGCATGGCGGCCCGGCAGCCCGCCGCCACCTAGGGCGGCAAACAGGCCACAGCAATAGGCCAGGGCGGCGTTGGTTATGCGCAATTGGTAGCGCAACTCCTGCGCAGGTTGTTGGTTTTTTCGGGCTGAAAGACCGGTTGTTAAACCGCCCCGGCAAATAAGGAATTGCGCTGTACCGGGTAAGTAGTATTTTTACGGCTTACACCGCCCTACTTTACCTTATTGCAATGAAAAAATTCCTTCTCCTTTTCGGCCTGTTGCTGGGCGTGGTGTTTACGAGTGCTGCCCAGGCCCCCAACAAGGATTTGTTTAAGGCAGTGATGAAAAACGACGCTGCCACAGTGGAAGCCCTGCTCAAAGGTGGCGCCGATGCCAACACGCCCATCGAAGTAATGCCCGGCTTCAAAACCACTTACCTGATTACCGCTGCCACCAACGGCAATTTGGATATTGTAAAGAAGCTCGTGCAATATAAAGCGCAAGTAAACGCCAAAGATGCCGGCCTGGAAACCGCCCTGATGGCCGCCGCCGCCCGCGGCGACAAAGCCATGGTGGAGTTTCTGCTGGCCAGCGGCGCCGATGCCAAAGCCACCGACAGCCAGGGCAACACGGCCCTGAACTCGGCCAAAACCGGCGGCAACAAAGAAGTTATCAGCCTGATCGAGCAAAAGTCGAAGTAATAACACGCCGCTTCGCTACGCCTTACAACGGCCGGGCACCCTGCCCGGCCGTTTTGTTTTTAGCTTTACCTAGGCACGCTGTTGCTCATCTGCCTAAGCACCAGCTTTGGCCAACCTTCTCCGACACATGAGCAGTGCTGCACCCGCCCACCGCTACCAGGACTTTTCGGCCAAAGCCCGCTGCTCCGATGCGGCCCCGCTCGCGGCAGTGCTCGACCACCTAGGGGCGCATTTCATCGGCACCGACCACCAGCGCGACACCTACTACGCCACCTCCCGCGGCAAGCTTAAGCTGCGCGAAGGCAACATCGAGCACATCCTGATTCACTACGAGCGCCTGCCCGACGCGCACGGCCTCGAGCGCACCCACGTGTACCGCTACGACCAACACCCCACGCCCGAGCTACTGACCCAGGCACTGGCGGGCCGCGCGGTGCTGGGTGTGGTCGAGAAAACGCGCCGCATTTACCGCCTAGGGCACATCAAAATTCACCTCGACCTGTTTGCCACAGGCGAGCAGTTTGTGGAGGTAGAAGTACAAGACCACCTGGGGCAGCGCAACCTGGAGCAGCTACGGGAGGAATGCCTGGAATTCTTGCAACGGCTCGGCATTGCGCCCGGCGAGTTGCTGAACAACGGGTATTTGCCGCAGCCCAACACCTGATGCAATTACTGGCGCTCAAGGGCCATTTTTCGAGCTGTTTTGCAAGCTGATATCGTTACCGTTCCGCAATCCGCATGGCGCGCTTTCTCCTTTCCCTAAAGCATTGGCAACTCTTCTTGCTAAGCTTTATCGCTCCCTTTCTTATACAAGCAGTGGCTACCACACTGTCGTTTGGTAGCGCTAGCCCGGATATGTCAATCTTCCTGGCTGGCTTCGTTGCATCTACCTCGCTTATGATGAGTGTGTTGTTTGCTTGGTATTGGGCGGCCGGAACCACATTGTCCAGGCTGCTTCCCGGTACCGTTGCGGCGCACCCCAACCGCATCCGCCTGGCCCTGCTGGTCCCGGTTGTCTATATGCTTGCCATTTTGGCCTTGGTAGCTGGCGTAGTTCAACAGTCAGAGGTAAATCCCGCTTGGGCTGCGCTGATTGTGCCGTTGCACCTGCTGTCAATGGGCTGCATCTTTTACAGCATCTACCAAGTGGCGCGCAGCCTCAAGGCCGCTGAGGTACAACGCCCCGTGGGGTTTGGCGAGTTTGTGGCCGACCTGCTGCTGCTGTGGTTTTTTCCGGCGGGGGTTTGGCTGATTCAGCCACGCCTGAACAAGCTTGTTCAGGCTAAGTAACACCAACACGCCCCTTAACACCAACACCCACCTAGGCGCCTAGGTGGGTGTTAGTTTTAAGGGGCGAACAACCGATGAAAACAACCTAGCTGCCCACGGCTCCTCCTGCCACGGCTGGTTGCTGGGCTTGGGTAGTTTCGGGTGCGGGGTTCATTTGCAGCAGGCGCGCGATGAGGCCCGTCCAGCCGGTTTGGTGGCTGGCACCTAGGCCGTGGCCGTCGTCGCCGTGGAAGTACTCGTGAAAGAGCAGGTAGTCGCGGAAGTGTGGGTCGTGTTGCAGCAGCCCGGAGCTGCCGAGGGCCGGGCGGTGGCCGTTCTCATCGCGCAGGAAGAGCTTGTTGAGCCGGCCGGCCAGGGCCGTGGCTACCTCCAGCAAGGTGTGCTGCTGGCCCGAGCCGGTGGGGTACTCCACCTTAAACTCCTTGCCGTAATAGAAATAGAAGCGCTTGAGCGACTCGATGATGAGGTAATTGATGGGAAACCAGATGGGCCCGCGCCAGTTGGAGTTGCCGCCAAACAAATCCGATTCCGACTCGCCCGGCACGTACGTCACGGTAAAGTCGGCATCGAGGGTGCGGAACACGTAGGGGTTGTCGCGGTGGCAGCGCGAGAGGGCCCGGATGCCGTATTCCGACAAAAACTCCGTTTCATCGAGCATGCGCTCGAGCAGCTTTTTCATGCGGTGGCCGCGCAGCAGCGATAGCAGGTGCCGCTCGCCTTTGCCCGGCTCCTGCCACCTCGATACCAGCTCGGCCAGGTGCGGGCGGTTCTCGAACATCCAGCGCAGGCGCCGCGTGAAATCGGGCATGGCATCGAGCAGCTCCTCGTCGAGCACTTCCACGGCAAACAGCGGAATCAGCCCCACAATGGAGCGCACTTTTAGCTTGGTGCGCTGATCGTCGGGCAGGTGCAGCACGTCGTAGAAGAACTCGTCCTCCTCGTCCCACATATTAAATGAGCCGTCGCCGGCCTTGGTCATGGCCTCGGCGATGTAGAGGAAGTGCTCGAAAAACTTGCTGGCAATGTCCTGGTACACGGGGTTGGTTTTGGCCAGCTCCAGGGCAATGCGCATGAGGTTGAGCGCATACATGGCCATCCAGGAGGTGCCGTCGGCCTGCTCGATGTAGCCGCCGGTGGGCAACGGCGCCGAGCGGTCGAACACCCCAATGTTATCCAGACCCAGGAAGCCGCCCTCGAAGATGTTGTGGTTGTTGCGGTCTTTGCGGTTTACCCACCACGTGAAGTTGAGCGTGAGGCGATGAAACACCGACTCCAGGAAGTGCAGGTCGCCCACGCCGCCGTTCGCTTTTTTATCCATCTTGTACACGCGCCAGGTGGCCCAGGCGTGCACCGGCGGGTTCACGTCGCCGAAATTCCACTCGTAGGCGGGCAGCTGGCCGTTGGGGTGCAGGTACCAGTCGCGGGTGAGCAGGCGCAGCTGGCCCTTGGCAAAGTACGGGTCGACCATAGCCAGGGGCACGCAGTGGAAGGCCAGGTCCCAGGCAGCGTACCACGGGTACTCCCACTTGTCGGGCATCGAGATGATGTCGGCGTTGTAGAGGTGGCGCCAGTTGTTGTTGCGGCCGTTGCGGCGCTCGGCGGGCGGGGCCAGCATGGCCGGGTCGCCGTCGAGCCACTGGGCCACGTCGTAGTAGTAAAACTGCTTGCTCCAGAGCATGCCGGCCAGGGCTTGCCGCTGAATGTTTTGGGCGTCGCCATCGGGCAGCTTGTCCTGCAGCTCGGCGTAAAACTCGTCGGCCTCGCGCAGGCGCAAAGCCAGCACCTCGGCAAAATCGGCGAAGGGCTTGGCGTGCTCGGTTTTGCTTAGGCGCAGCCGCACTGTTCGCGCCTTGCCCGGCGCTACCACGGCGCGGTACTGGGCAGCCACTTTGGTGCCCTCGCGGGCGGGGTTCACGGCCGCGGCGTTGCCCTCCACCACGTAGTCGTTGATGCCGTCCTTGAAGTACAGCTCGGTGGCTTCGAGGTCGTAGAGGCGGGCGCCGTTGGTATCGTTGTCGCAAAACAGCAGCTCGGGCGCGTCGTCGCAGTACAGCCAATACGTGCCCAGCTCTTTGTGGTCGATCCGGACCACGCCGGGCGCGAGCTGGCGCATGGCGGGGCGGTAGTCGTCGATGCCCCAGGCCCAGGTGTTGCGGAACCACAGCTGCGGCAGCAAGCGCAAGGGCGCCGCCTCGGGGCCGCGGTTGTGGGCCGTCAGCTGAATCAGAATATCGTCGGGGCCGGCTTTGGCGTACTCAATGAACACATCGAAGTAGCGGCCTTCGTCGAAAATGCCGGTTTCGTGCAGCTCGTATTCGGGCTCGTGGCGCGTGCGGCGGGCGTTTTCTTCCACCAGCTCCAGGTACGGAAACTCCTGCTGCGGATACTTGTACAGCATCTTCATGTAGGAGTGCGTGGGCGTGTTGTCGAGGTAGTAATAGCACTCCTTCACGTCTTCGCCGTGGTTGCCCTGCCCGTTGGTGAGGCCAAACAGGCGCTCCTTCAGAATGCCGTCCTGCTCGTTCCAGAGCGCCACCGAAAAGCACAGCAACTGGCGGTGGTCCGAAATGCCGCCGATGCCCTCTTCGCCCCAGCGGTAGGCGTAGCTGCGGGCCATGTCGTGGGTAATGTGGTCCCAGGCGTTGCCTTCGGGGCTGTAATCCTCGCGCACGGTGCCCCACTGGCGTTCGGTCAGGTAAGGCCCAAAGTGTTGCCAATGCGCCGTTTGCGCTTTGGTTTCGGCCAAACGTAGTTGTTCCTGCGTCATAATGTACTCGCAAAGTATACCCGCGTTGCGGCGGGCATGATGAGGGATGCGGCGCGCGGCCGGCTATGCCCTAGGTGCCTTACCCGTTGCCAACAAAGCCGGGGTACAAGGTCATGCCGCCATCAACGTACAGGGTAGTTCCGTGTACGTAATCGGCCTCGTCGGATGCCAGCCAAACGGCCACTTTTCCAATGTCTTCCGTTTCGCCGATGCGGCCGTACGGAATCAGTTTCAGCAGCCGGTCGGCCGCTTCGGGGGTTTCCCAAGCTTCTTGGTTGATGGGGGTTTTGATGGCGCCCGGCGCAATGCTGTTGACCCGGATTTTGTAAGGGGCCAGCTCCTGCGCCATCGATTTCATCAGCAGCATCAGGCCGCCCTTGGAGGCGGCGTAGTTCACGTGCCCGGCCCACGGAATGGTTTCGTGCACCGAGCTCATGCAAATGATTTTGCCGGCGGCTTTGGACAGGCGCGGCTCGATGCCGCGCCGGATAAACTCGCGGGCGGCCTCGCGGGCACACAAAAACTGGCCGGTCAGGTTTACATCAATAACCTGTTGCCACTGCTCCAGGCTCATGTCAACCAGCGGGGCATCTTGCTGAATGCCGGAGTTGCTGACCAGGATGTGGACCGTGCCGAAGTGCTCCTTGGCTTGCCGGAACATGGCCTGCACCTCGACTTCCTTGCTCACATCGGCCTCAATGGCTATGGCCTGGCTGCCAGCCTGCCGAATTTGCTCGACCACTTGCTGGGCGGCCTCGGCATCGGAGCGGTAGTTTACCACCACCGATGCCCCCTCCGCTCCCATGGCCAGCGCCACACCTAGGCCAATGCCCGAGCTGGCGCCGGTAATCAGCGCCACCTGGCCGGCCAGGCGCTTTGCAGAAGTATCAGACATAGTTGGGTAACTGTTTCGCAGAACTCATCAGTATTGGCGGCAACCACATGCCCCTACTGATTTTTCGGCCAAACAGTTACCTAGGCGCTCGGGCCAAGGCAATGTGCAAACGGTTGCATAAGGCTTTGATAATGAAATAAATTACTGATTTCTTAAAGCTTAGAACCAGTGCGATACAGAAGGTTCTGTAGCTAATCTTTCGTAGCGGCGCGGCTACGATTAACTCCTTGGCCGCCGCCCAACTTCTTAAAAGCATACCATCAAAGCGCGGTAGTTGATTCTTCGTAACCTTGCCAATATGAAAGCCGCTTGCCCTTTACTGGTTTGCTTAAATCTTCTGCTGCCATGGTCGGCAGGCGCTCAAACGCTGAGTGTGCCTGCCAAAAAGTACGTCTTAATCGATGCGGCCCAGTTCAAGCGCGTGCGCCTGCAACGGGCGCTGCCCCAAGGCACGCAGCACCTCGAGATTTTTAACCTGGAGTTTACGCCCCGCCTAGCGGCCATGCAAAAACCCACGGGCCCAGTCGATTTTCGCTACGTGCCACCCGCCCAACGGCCAGCTCCAAACGACAGCATTCGGTATATACGCCCCGACGACCGAATGTTGATTGCCCTGGCCGTGCTACCGAACGAAGAATCGGGTCGGGTTGAATGGACCAAGGTAGACCGGCAAAGCCTCCCCGCCGAAGCCGTGCTCAGCCTACTGGAACTGCGCCAACAAACCGAGCACCGCATTATTGCTTACAAACGCAGCTCCGACCTCAACAACGACATTACCAGACGCTTCGATTTGCAGCCCGTGCTCTTCGACGGCACCCATTATTACACAACCCCAAACCTGACGGTAACGGAGGGCTTCGTCATCACCAACTTTGCCACTCGCCTGCCCTTCGACTCGGATAACGTAACCCTGAACCTAGGGGCTACTCCGTTTCCGCAGCGGCAGCTTTGGGCAAACGACTATAGAATATCCGACTACTTCGGCCCCAAATCAAGAGACTTAAATGATCTTATGCATTCATGCGTAGTGTTGGAGCGCAAAACTGAGGCCGGCTATTACTTCTCAACGTGTTCCCCAAGCATTATGGATGGGGGAGATTACTACTATGGGGCCGAGGAATTTATTTACCGCCCTGGAACCGGATTGGTGGCAGCCAAGTACACCAACTATTTCTGGTACAATTATTCTTACGACAGGGACAAGCTCTTTGAGCAGGTGCCGCCGGCCAGCCCGGCACCGAATAAACAGCGTGCTAATCGCTAAAACTCGCCGAGCCGCCGGCAAGTAGTTGACGGCGGCTCGGCGGTTTGTTTTTACATGGGTTGTTCGGGCCTAAGCTGGCACCGCCAGCCGCTGTGGCCGGTTGCTGCCTTCGGGCAATACTTCATCTAGGGGTTCCAGCGTAACCACCACCCACTTAGAGGTTGGCTGGTTGCTGACATCGGCCACGCTGGCCACGGGCACCAGCACGTTCATCTCGGGAAAGTAAGCGGCGCAGTTGCCCTTGGGGATGTCGTAGGGCACGGCCACGAAGCGCTCGGCCATGCGCTGCTGCCCCTCGAAACGGCTGGTGATGTTGACGAGCTGCCGCGCCCGGATGCCGCGCGCGGCCATGTCGTCGGGGTTCAGGAAAATGACGCGCCGCTCGCCGTGGATGCCGCGGTAACGGTCGTTGTAATCGTAAATCTGGGTGTTGAACTGGTCGTGGCTGCGCAGGCTCATCAGCACCAGCTGGTCGGGCGCCACGGTGTGCTTCTTGAACTCGGTGACGGTGAAGTTGGCCTTGCCGTTGGTGGTGGTAAACTTCCGCTCCCTAGGTCCGTTGGGCAGGTAAAACCCGCCGGGGTGCCGCACCTTGGCGTTGAAGTTCTCGAAGCCCGGAATCACGCGGGCAATATGGTCGCGGATGACGTCGTAGTTCTCCGTCATGGCCACCCAGTCGGTTTTGGTGCGGTTGCCCAGGGTGGCAATGGCCATGCCGCACACAATGGCCACCTCGCTCAGCACCTCCGGCCCAATCGGCTTCAGAATACCCTTCGACATGCTGACCACGCCCATGGAGTTTTCGCAGGAGGTAAACTGCTGACCCGCGCGCTGCATATCCACCTCGGAGCGCACCAAACAGGGCAGCAGCAGCGAGGTGCGGCCCGTAACCAAGTGCCCGCGGTTGAGCTTGGGCGCCACAAACACCGTGAGGTTTTGCTTGCGCATGCCTTCGGCAATGAACTCGGTATCGGCCATGGCCGAAAGGTAGTTGCCGCCCATGCTCACAAACGCCTTAATGCGGCCATCGTGCATGGCTTTGGCGGTTTCTACCGAGTCGAGGCCGTGCTTGTAGGGCGGCGAAAAGCCGAACTCCTTACCTAGGGCGTCGAGAAACTCCTTATGGGGTCGCTCCCAAATGCCCATGGTTCGGTCGCCCTGCACGTTGCTGTGGCCGCGCACCGGGCACAGGCCCGCGCCGGGTATGCCCACGGCGCCTTTCAGCAGGTGCAGGTTCACGATTTCGCCGATGCTGTACACGGCGTTTTTCTGCTGGGTAAGGCCCATGGCCCAGCAGGTGATGATGCGCTTTTTGGGCGCAATCATGTTGGCGGCTTCGCGCAGCTGCTCGCGCGCAATGCCGCTCACTTCCTCAATATCTTCCCAGGAGGTATTGCGCAGCTCCGCAATCATCTCCTCGTAGTGCGCAGTGTACTCCCGGATGAAGGCGTGGTCGAGCACCATGCCGGGGTTCAGCTCTTCGGCCTCGAGCAGGTACTTCATAATCCCACGCAGCACGGCCATGTCGCCGTTCACCTTCACCTGCAGCCATAGGTCGGTTATGGGGGTGCCGTCGCCGAGCAAGGCACCTAGGGCCCGCAGCGGGTTCATGAAATCCTGCGGGTTTTTGAAGTGGTTGAGGCCGGCTTCCATCAGCGGGTTCACGCTGATGATTTGGGCGCCGTTGCGCTTGGCTTGCTGCAGGGCCGTGAGCATGCGCGGGTGGTTGGTGCCCGGGTTCTGCCCCATAATAATGATGACCTCGGCCTCGTAAAAGTCGTTGAGCGTGACGGAGCCTTTGCCCAAGCCCACCGTGTTGGTAAGCGCCGAGCCGCTGCTCTCGTGGCACATATTGGAGCAGTCGGGCAGGTTGTTGGTGCCGAACTCGCGCACAAACAACTGGTAGGCAAAGGCCGGCTCGTTGGGCACTTTGCCCGAGGTGTAAAACGCCGCCTCGTCGGGCGACTGCAGCGCGTTTAGCTCATCGGCCACCAGCTGAAACGCCTCAGGCCAAGAGATTTGCCGGTAGTGCGTGTCGCCGGGGTGCTTTACCAAGGGATGCGTAATGCGGCCGGCGCTGTTCAGGTCGCGGTCGGTGAAGTGCGAGAGGTCGGCCAGGCTGTGCTTGGCAAAAAACTCGGGCCCAATGGTTTGGTGGTCGGTATCGGAAGCGGTAGCCTTGGCACCGTTCTCGCAGAACTCGGCCACCGAGCGGTGGTCGTCGGGGTCGGGCCAGGCGCAGCTCGAGCAGTCGAAACCGTCTTTCTGGTTTAGCTTCAGCAGGGCTTGCGTGCCGCGCGTAAGGCCGGCCTCGCCCCACGAAAACTGCATCGATTTGATAACGGCCGTAATGCCCGCCGCCACTTTGCTGGGCTCGGTAATGGTGAGGCCGGTAAACTCTTCGGGCGGCTGGGCCAGCACGGGGTGGTTGTGCTTGGCACCTAGGGTATCGGGGGCGTGCATGGGGCGTTTGTCGGCGTCGGGCTTGCCGCCGGCGTCGTAGTGGTCGTTGGTAGGCGCGGCCCCTTGGTCGGGGCGCTGTCCGCTTACCGGCACGTTGTTGCTGGCGGTTTGCTCGGGCGTTTTGCCGGCTTTATCGGGCTCGTGCGCGGGTGATTTTTCCATGGTGGCCTCACTCCCCGCCCCCTCTCCGAAGAGAGGGGAGCCTGACGACCTAGGGAGGTTGTTTATTTTGATGAAGAAAAGCGAATCAGAAACGGCTGCGCTCATCAGTCGGAAGAGCACGTTACCTGTTACGTGTAACCTGTTACCCCACTCAATGCCGGCAGCCTAGGTCCTTCTCCACCAGTATACGCAATTCGTTTCCGTCGGTCAGGCGCAGGGTGGCGCTCAGGCCGATTTGGTCGGGCGCCAGCCAGCGCTGCGCCAACGAGGCCGGCACCAGCACCGACAGGGTGCCCGGCGTGTAGGCCACGCGCAAGGTTTGCTCGGCGGCGGTCGAGTCGTCGTCGGCTAGTTGCAAGGCGTAAGTCAGGCGGCCATCGGGCCCCGGCGCCAGCGGTACCACCGAGGCCAGGTGGCCGGTTTGGGCAAACTGTTGCACTTCCTCGTCGGAAAGGCGCAGGCGCAGGGTACTGTCTTCGAGGCGGAGCTTCATTTATGAATTATGAATTATGAATTATGAATTATGAATTATGAATTATGAATTATGAATTATGAATTATGAATTATGAATTAAAGCGTATGTTCTGATTGGTCATGGGTTACGTTTGTAAGCTTTTATTTTCCTTTTATCTGCAATCGGCACTTAAGCTCCATTACTGATTACTTAATACTAAATACCCACTATCAACTACCAATTATCCGCCACGGGTGCGTGTAGATGTTGTAGCGCTGCTGCCGCACAAAGCCCAGCAGCGTCATGCCGAAATCGTGGGCGGCTTGCACGGCCAGGCTGCTAGGTGCGCCCACGGCAGCCAGCACGGGTATGCCTGCTACGGCGGCTTTCTGCACCAGCTCAAAAGAGGCACGGCCGCTTACCAGCAGCACGTGCGTGTTCAGGGGCAACTGGTTGGCGAGCAATGCGGCCCCGATAACCTTATCCAGGGCATTGTGCCGGCCTACGTCTTCGCGCAATAGTAGCAGCTCGCCGCTGGCATCAAACAAAGCCGAGGCGTGCAGGCCGCCGGTTTGCTCGAACACCGCTTGTGCAGCGCGCTGCCGCTCGGGCAAGGAGTGGATTACCTCGGCGGCAATCCTAGGTCCGGTGGCGGGCAGCACGGGGCAGGCAGCCGCATGCACCGCCTCGATGCTGGTTTTGCCGCACACGCCGCAGCTGCTCGAGGTGTAAAAGTGCCGCTCCAACCTAGGCAAATCGAGGAGCACGGTGGTAGCTAGCTCGGCGCGCACTACGTTTTCGCGCTCTTCGGGCTTCTGCACATCGGGGCAGTAAAGCAGGCCATTCAGGTCGTCGCGGCCGCGGATGATGCCCTCCGAGAGCAGGAAGCCAGCGGCCAGCTCCATGTCGTGGCCGGGCGTGCGCATGGTTATGGCCAGCGTGCGGTGCGTGCGGGCACCGGCCGGCCCGAAACCGACGCGTATTTCGAGGGGCTCTTCGGCGGCCAGCACATCGTTAGCCTCGGTAACCTCGGCCCCCACCACCTTATGCACGGTGGCGTACTCGTAGCTGGTGGGCGGCAAAAAAACATCCATTACGAGTAGGTAAGCAGTTGGGAGTTGAGGGCGGCAGCTTGGTAAAACTTACCTGCTGACCCTAGGTTTACGGCAGGCAAAGCGCTGCGGGCAAGGTAGCATTTCAGGCGCTTACCAGCGAGGATGTGCTGGCAGCAGCAAAACTGCTTTTATAAGCCCAACGCGTTGCATTGGCAACCGTACATACTAGCTTCAGGCTGCTTTACCTAAGCCGGCAGCAGCCTCATTCCCCTGCTGCTCCGCACCACTACCTAGGGCACTCCGGCCCACGTTGCATCTGCCACCTAGGGCCGATGTTGTTGCCGCCCACCCTTTCAACCACTACCCTACTGGCCTGGCCAGTGCGGGATACTCCGATACCAACATGGCAGACGAACAACCAGGACTTTCGCTCGACCACGACGAGCACAGCCAGGCCCGCCGCACTTTCCTGAAACAATCCTCTCTGCTTACGGCGCTGGCTTTTACGCCCGGCCCCGTGGTGCGCGCCGCCGTAGCCGAGTTCGACGAGAAAGTGGCCGCGGCGTTCGAGAAGGTGCCGCTGAAGCTCTCCGTGAACGGCAAGCGCTACAAGCTGCAAGTGGAGCCCCGCACTACCCTGCTCGATTTGCTGCGCGAACAGCTGAACCTCACGGGCACCAAAAAAGGCTGCGACTACGGCCAGTGCGGCGCCTGCACCGTGCACGTCGATGGCAAGCGCATTAACAGCTGCCTGACGCTGGCCGTGATGCAGGACGGCAAGGAAGTTACCACCATCGAAGGCCTGGCCGACGGCGACAAGCTGCACCCCATGCAGGAGGCCTTCATCAAGCACGATGGCTTTCAGTGCGGCTACTGCACCTCGGGGCAAATCATGTCGGGCGTGGCGTGCATCCGCGAGGGGCACGCCAATTCGGAGGGCGAAATACGCGAGTACATGAGCGGCAACATCTGCCGGTGCGGGGCCTATACCAACATTGTAGCGGCCATTCAGGAAGTCAAAAACGGAGGTCAGCGGGTCTGATTTCAATTAATAATTAAGAATTAATAATTATTAATTCCCTCCTCATGAACCAGTTCCAATACGTGCGGGCCACCAAGCAGAAGGCGGCCATCGATGCCCTGGCCCGCGACGCAAACGCGCAGTTCATTGCCGGCGGCACCAACCTGCTCGACCTGATGAAGCGTGGGGTGATGACGCCGCAGAAGCTCGTCGACATCAACAAGCTCCCGCTCGACAAGATCGAACGCGAAAACGGCAGCATCCGCATTGGAGCACTGGCGCTGAACGGTGCCGTGGCCGAAGACAAGCTGGTGCTCGAAAAGCTGCCCCTGCTGGCCCAGGCCCTGAATGCCGGTGCCTCGGCGCAGCTGCGCAACATGGCTACTGTGGGCGGCAACATGCTGCAGCGCACCCGCTGTTACTACTTCTACGACACCACCATGCCCTGCAACAAGCGCGAGCCGGGCTCGGGCTGCGGCGCCTTGGAGGGCTTCAACCGCATGCACGCCATTTTCGGCTTCTCCGACAAGTGCATTGCCGTGCACCCCTCCGATATGAGCGTGGCCCTGGCCGCGCTCGATGCCACCGTGCTCATCAGCGGCCCCAAAGGCGACCGGCGCATTCCCTTCACCGACCTGCACCGCCTGCCTGGTGACCAGCCCGAACTGGATACCACCCTAGGTGCCGGCGAGCTGATAACGGCCGTGGAGGTGCCCGACAACGTCTTCACCCGCAATGTGCATTACCTAAAAGTGCGCGAACGGGCTTCCTACGCTTTCGCGCTGGTGTCGGTGGCAGCGGCGTTGCAGCTCGATGGCAACACCATTAAAGATGCGCGCCTGGCTATGGGCGGCGTGGCGCACAAGCCCTGGCGGCTGACCGAAGCTGAAAAGGCTTTGGTTGGTAAGCCTGCCACCGAAGAGACGTTTCGGCAGGCGGCCGAGGTTGCCATGCGCGGCGCCAAGGCCTTTAAGCACAACGCTTACAAGCTGAAGCTGGCCCCGAACTCCATTGTGCAGGCCCTGAAAAACGCTGCTGCTGCCTAACCCCCGATTCCCGATGAATACACCTCAGAAGCAAATCGGAGCCCCGATGAATCGGGTAGACGGCCGGCAGAAAGTGACCGGTGCCGCCAAGTACTCGGCCGAGTACGAACTGCCCAACATGGCCTATGCCGTGCTGGTGGGCAGCACCATTGCCAAAGGGCGCCTTACCAGCATCGACACAAAAGCCGCCGAGCGCGCCCCCGGCGTGCTGGCGGTAATTACCCACCAGAACGGACCTAAGCTGCCCGGCCACAAGCCGGTAGGTAAAGACCCCTCGCAGCCGCAAACGGTAGGCAGCGCCCTGCGCGTGTTTACCGACGACAAAATCCGCTTCAACGACCAGCCCATTGCCGTAGTGGTGGCCGATTCGTGGGAGCGGGCCCGCTACGCGGCGCGTTTGGTGAAGGCGCAGTACGCGCAGGAAGCGCACCAGACCAACCTGGAGGCCAACAAGCCAAACGCCTTTCTGCCCACCCAAGCCAAGAAGAATCCCAAGTCGCCAGTGGCTGATTACCAGCGCGGCCAAGTAGACGCTTATAAAACCGGCGCGCTAAAACTCGAAGCCGAGTACGTGATTCCGACGGAAGTGCACCACCCCATCGAGATGCAGTCCATCACGGCGCACTGGGAAGCTCCCGACCGGCTCACCCTTTACGATAAAACTCAGGGCACCATGGCCACCCGCCGCGACTTTGCCCGCGAATGGGGCCTGCCCGAGGAGAACGTAAAGGTGATTGCCACCTACGTGGGCGGCGCCTTCGGCAACGGCCTGCACAGCTGGCCGCACGAGTCGGCCGCCATTATCGCGGCCAAGGTGGTAAACCGGCCGGTAAAGCTGATGCTCACCCGCGAGCAGATGTTTACGATGGTGGGCTACCGGCCTCACACCTGGCAGAAAATCGGGATGAGTGCTTCGCCAGATGGCAAAATCACGGCCATCACCCACGAGGCCATTGGGCAGACGTCGACTTACGAAGAGTTTACCGAAGCGACGCTGGGCCAGACGCGCATGATGTACGAGTCGCCGAACCTGACGACGCGCTACCGGCTGGCGGCGCTCGATATCGGCTCGCCCATTTGGATGCGCGGCCCCGGCGAGGCTACCGGCGCTTTTGCCCTGGAGTCGGCCATGGACGAAATGGCTTACCTGCTGAACCTCGACCCATTGGAGTTTCGGCTGCGCAACTACACCGAAAAAGACCCCGAAAACGGCAAGCCCTGGTCGAGCAAGTTTCTGAAGGAGTGCTACCAGGCCGGTGCCGAGCGCATCGGCTGGAACAAGCGCCAGCTCAAGCCTGGCTCCTTGCGCGAGGGCGACTGGCTGATCGGCTACGGTATGGGTGTGGGCACTTTCGGGGCGCACCGCGGCACGTCCAAAGCTACCGCTAAGCTGTTGGCCGATGGCACCGTGCTGCTGCAGAGCGCCGTAACGGACATTGGCCCGGGCACCGGCACGGCCATGACCCAGATTGCCGCCGACACGCTGGGCGTAGCCCCGGCGAAGGTTCGGTTTGAGTGGGGCAATTCCGACTTTGCAAGGGCGCCAACGCAGGGCGGCTCGGCCATTGTGAATACAGTAGGCCCGGCTGTGCAGGAAGCTTGCCTGGCCCTCAAGGATAAGCTGCGCGAGTTGGCAGCGGCCAGCAACGGTGCCTTTGCCGCGGCCCGCAAGGAAGACGTGACGTTTGCCGATGGCTACCTGACGCTGGCTGGCAACGCTACCGCCCGCGCTACCTACGCCGACCTGGTGAAGCAAGCGGGCGGGCAGGCCGTAACCGTCGAGTCGAAGCCCAGCGACAAGGGCCGGGAGTACTCGATGTACTCGTTCTCGGTGCATTTTGCTCAGGTGCGGGTGCACCAGCTTACGGGCGAGGTGCGGGTGAGCAAGCTGGTATCGTGCGCCGATGCGGGCACCATCATCAACGAGAAAACGGCCGGCAACCAAATGAAAGGCGGCGCCGTGGGTGGCATCGGCATGGCCCTGATGGAGGCAGCCGTGATAGACGACCGGTTCGGCCGTTACGTAACCAAAGACCTGGCCGAGTACCACGTGCCCGTGCACGCCGACGCGCCCGCCGTGGAGGTGTACTTCGTGAACCAACCCGACCCGCACGTAAACGCGCTGGGCACCAAAGGCATCGGCGAAATTGCGACCATCGGCGTGGCCCCCGCCATTGCCAACGCCGTGTTCAACGCCACCGGCAAGCGCATTCGGGAGCTGCCCATTACGCCCGATAAGTTGATTTAGGGTATCCTGGCGACTTAGGGAACGTCTGTCATGTCGAGCGAAGCGAGACATCTGGCGTACTGACGACAGATACTAACTGTCATCCTGACGAAGGAAGGACCTTATCACGCCGGGACCTCCCTCCCTAGCCCCTCTCCAAAAGAGAGGGGAGCGGTTAGTATCAGCCGACAGCACGCGAGATGCCTCGACAAGCTCGGCATGACGTTCTTAGGGCTACAAAAATCAAAACCCGCTCTTCATCACCCCTCCTCTATCCTTATGAGCGAGTTTTCACCTAGGGGGCCGCAGTCAGTAGCCGCCATCATTCTGGCAGCCGGCAGCTCATCGCGCATGGGCAGGCCCAAGCAGTTGCTCAACTACCAAGGCACTACCCTGCTCCGCCGCGTGGCGGAGCAGGCCGTGGCGGCGGGTTGCGCCCCTGTGGTGCTGGTAACCGGGCATTTGCACGAGCCGCTGCTGAGCGAGGTGCACGGCTTGCCCATCATCAGCGCGCACAACCCCGATTCGGCCCTAGGTATGGGGAGTTCTCTGCGGGTTGGCCTACAAGCGCTGGAGCAGCATGCAGCCTACGAGCAAGTTAGCGGCGTGCTGGTGCTGCTCAGCGACCAGCCGCTGGTAACTACCGCGTTGCTTCAGAGCCTTGTAGCCCTGCACCTCGCTTCCGATGCACCAGCAGTAGCTACGCAGTACGCGGGCAGCATTGGCGTGCCCGCCGTATTTGCGCGCAGCCAGTGGCAAACTCTTACTGACCTGCCGCCGCAGCAAGGCGCCAAAAAGCTGCTCGAGCACCTAGGCTCGGCGGTACAAACCATCGACTTTGCCCCCGCCGCGCTCGATATCGATACGCCCGAGCAGTACGCCGAGCTGCTTGCCCGGAGCTAACGCCATGCTTCTACCTTTGCCCTAGGCCTTGGCCGCTTGGTGGCCCTAGGTGCGTACACGCGCCCAGCGCCAACTAGCTGCTTGGCTTACCGTTGTTTTCTTACGTATTGGGCTGAACCCTGCCCCGCTTGCCGTGCTTACTCCCGACGAACGCCACCGCTACCGCCGCCACTTACAACTGCCCGAAATTGGCGAGGCGGGCCAGCTACGCCTGCGCTCGGCGCGGGTGCTGGTGGTGGGTGCCGGCGGCCTGGGCTGCCCCGTGCTGCAGTATCTGGCCGCGGCCGGCGTAGGCACCCTGGGCATTGCCGATGCCGACCAGGTCGAGCTGAGCAACCTGCAGCGGCAAATCCTCTACGGCCCCGCCGACCTAGGGCAACCAAAAGCCGCCACGGCCGCCCGCGAGGTGCAGCGCCTCAACCCGCTGGTGCAGTGCGAAGTGCACATACTTCGCGTAGGCCCCGACAACGTGCGCGAGCTGGTAGCGGCCTACGATGTGGTGGTGGATGGCTCCGACAACTTTGCCACGCGCTACCTGCTCAACGATGCCTGCGTGAGCTTGGGCAAGCCGCTGGTTTCGGGGGCTATCTACAAGTTTGAGGGGCAGGTATCGGTGTTCAACTACCAGGGCGGCCCAACCTACCGCTGCCTGTTTCCGGAGCCGCCCGGCCCCGACGAAGCGCCCAACTGCAACACCACCGGCGTGCTAGGCGTGTTGCCCGGCGTGGTAGGCACCACCCAAGCTCTTGAGACTTTGAAGGTGATTTTGCACCTAGGCAACGTGCTGAGCGGGCGCATGTGGGTGCTCGATGCCCTCACGTTTCAAACCCGCACCCTGCGCTTTGAGCGGCACCCCGAGCGCAGCCTCATCAACCTCGATACCGCCGACCCCGCCGCTTACCAAGAGGTGTGCGCGCCCAGCACCGGCAGCATCAAACCCCAGGAGTTGCACCAGCTGATGCAAGCCGGCCAGGCGCCCTACCTGCTCGATGTGCGCGAGCCCGACGAGTTCGAATTCTGCCACTTGCCCCAAGCTACCTTGCTCCCGCTTTCGCACCTCGCCGATGGCGTTGCCATGCTCCCGCGGCAAGGCAACATTGTGGTGTACTGCCACCACGGCGGCCGCAGCGCCCGCGCCATTCAGCAGCTGCAGCAGCAGGGCTTCAGCAACCTGCTTAATCTGGAAGGCGGCATTGATGCGTGGGCTACCGATGTGGATACGCAAATGCCCAGGTACTAACTCACGCCTCAGCGTTACCCCACCCGATCGGCCACCTTTACGCACCCAATGCCGCTTACCGCAACTCCACCTTCGCGCCCGCGCCTGCGCTTCGACCGCAACGAGCTGGCCGGCGCCTTCGGCGACCTGGGCACCGATTTGCCTTTGCTCATCGGCATCATCGCGGCTTCGGGCATCGATAGCGCGGGCGTACTGGTCATGTTTGGGCTGATGCAGGTTTTCTCGGGGTTGTGGTACGGCTTGCCCATGCCCGTGCAGCCGCTAAAGGCTTTTGCGGCCTTGGTTATTGCCCAGAAAATTCCGGAGCGCACCATTTTAGGCGGCGGGCTGGCAGTGGGTTTGGGCATGCTGCTGCTGTCGGTAACGGGGCTGATTGATGCGCTGGCCCGGCTGGTGCCCAAACCCGTGGTGCGCGGCATTCAGTTTGGCCTGGCCATGCAGCTTACCACACTGGCCCTGAAGGAGTACGTACCCGCCGACGGGGCTGCCGGCTACGCGCTGGCCGCGGCGGGTTTCTTGATAACGGTGGTGCTGCTGGGCAACCGCCGCTGGCCGGCGGCCTTGGTGGTAATTGCCCTAGGTGCCGCTTATGCCCTGCTGTTCAAGCTCGATTTAGCCACGGCGCAGAAGGCCATTGGCTTCCATCTACCCACCTGGCACGTGCCCAGCACGGCCGACATCCTTACCGGAGCGGTGCTGCTGGCCCTGCCGCAAATACCCTTGTCGCTCGGCAACTCGGTGCTGGCCACCCGGCAGGTGCTGCACGACCACTTTCCGGAGCGCAACATCACCGTGCGGCAAATCAGCTTCACCTACGCCCTCATGAACCTGGTGAACCCCTTCCTGGGTGGTTTTCCGGTGTGCCACGGCTCCGGCGGCTTGGTGGGGCACTACGCTTTTGGGGCGCGCACGGGTGGCTCGGCGGTGCTCTACGGGTGCTTGTTCCTGACGATGGGCTTGTTCTTCAGCCAGGGTTTTCAGCAAGTGGTGCAGATTTTCCCGCTGCCCATCCTAGGTGTAATTCTCTTGTTCGAAGCCCTGGCGCTGGCCGGGCTGCTGCGCGATGTAGCCGAATCGAAGGCCAACCTGCTGGTGGCCCTGCTGGTAGGCTTGCTGTGCAGTGGCTTGCCTTATGGTTACCTGGTGGGCTTGGTGGTGGGCACGGCGCTGTACTACGCTATGCAGCGCGGCTGGGTAGGGCTGGGCAAGTAGTAAAGCCGGGCTTATTGGCCAGAAAACCCGCTTTCGCTACAGCACTTCGGCCAATACCCGCAGGTATTCAGGGTTCTCGGTAATGCCGTTGTGCCCGGCGCCACCTAGGGTAATCAGCCGGTCGTGCGGCTTGAGCAAGGGCTGCAGCGCCTCGGCCGATGTGTAGGGTACCACCTCGTCACGGTCGCCGTGGAAGAGCACGATGGGCGCTTGGATGCGTGGCAACAATGCGTGAGTGCGCAGCGGATAGCGCACCAAAAAACCAGGCACCCACGGAAAATGATGCCGCGCCACGCGCTCGAGGCTGTAGTAAGCTGCCTGCAAAATCAGCAGGCGGGGCTGGTAGTTGGCGGCCAGCCAGGCGGCCGGGCCAGTGCCCAGCGAGTAACCCAGCACCACAACGCGGTCTTCGGGGTACTCGGCCAATACGTGCTGAAAGGCGGCGCGCACATCGCCCAACAACTGCTGTTCGCTGCTGATGCGGCCCTCGCTTTTGCCGTAGCCGCGGTAATCGAGCATGAATACGTCGTAGCCCAGGCGCGTGTAAGCCTCGGCCACATAGCCCCAGTTATCGAGGGCGCCGCCGTTGCCGTGCAGGTAAAACACCAGTCCCCTGGGTGCCGCCGTGCGGAAGAGCAACCCGTGCAGCCGCACGCCGTCGGGTGCGGTAATCCAGCGCTCCTCGAAACGGGTGCGAAACGTAAACCGGTAGTTGGCGGGCAGCTTGTCGGGGAAAAACAGCAGACGCTCCTGGCTCCAGTACAGCAGCAGGCACACCAGCATGTACAGCCCCGCGCCTACCCCCAGGGTTATCAGCAATGCCTTCATCGCAGCGCCTCGAATTGGTTTAGCCTAAGCCTACGCAAAAGGCCGCCCATTCGCCGCAAATTGCTTCTGTTCAGGCGCTACCCTACCGATTCGCATAGATAACTCCCCGAGCCCGGAGCCGGCGCACAAATACGTAAGATCAGCTAAATATTCGCGAAACCATATACGTACTCGCGCTTCGGAAAAGCCGTATTTCCTCGGTTGCGTGCAAGCGGCAGTAGTTGCTAGCTTGCTGAATGGCCGAAGCATCCTCCACCTCGCCCCTGCAAAACGCCGAGCAGCGCAGACGCGCGGTAACCTGGGCCCTGCGCTTAGCGAAGCATTCGGCGCTGGCGCCCGGTAAGTACGAGCGCCGGTTGCTGGCGCAGTTTATCCGCGGCGACCTTACCCTGGAGCAGGTGCTGCAGCGGCTGGAGTAGCCCCCTCAAACCCAGGCCCCTCGCCTCTCGAAATAGCCAACCCGCAACGCCGCCTACCCACCAATCGTCGACATCGACTCGAAGCTGATTTGATGCACCGGGCGCTGCTGCTCGGCCTCGAAGCCATTGGCGGCGCGGTAGCGGAAGGCAGTAGTTAGGGCCGCACGTAGCTCGTTGTCGGAGGCGCCGGCGCGCAGCAGGGCCCGCACATCGAGCACGCCCTGGTCGTAGAGGCAGGTTTTGAGCCCGCCCTCGGCCGTGAGGCGGATGCGGTTGCAGGTGCCGCAAAACGTGCGCGAATAGGCCGCAATAATGCCAACGCGCCCTGCGTGGCCCGGCACCAGGTAGCTGGTAGCCGTAGCGCCCGCGGCGGTAGGCAGCGGCAACAGCTCGCCCAAGTGGGCGCCTAGGTGCTGGCGGATGCGCACGTGGTTCCAGGGCAGGGCAGCCGGCGTAGCGTGGCTGCCCCCGTTGAAGGGCATCTCCTCGATGAAGCGCACCTCCACGGGTAATTCGCGCGTCAGCTCGGCCAGGGGCACCAGGTCTTCGATGTTCTGGCCGTCCATCACCACGGCGTTGATTTTCACCTGAATGCCGTGGGCGAGCAAGGCCTGAAACGTTTCGAGCACGCGGGGCAGCTCGTCGCGGCGGGTAATGCGCCGGAACCGTTCCCGATCGAGCGTATCGAGGCTGAGGTTGACGGAGCGCACCCCCAGCCGCGCCAGCTCGGGCACGTAGGGCGCAGTCAATACCCCGTTGGTAGTCAGGCCGATGTCGTCGATACCCGCAAGGTGGCTTAGCCGCTCGATGAAGGACATCAGCCCGCGGCGCACGAAAGGCTCGCCGCCGGTTAGGCGCACTTTGCGCACGCCCAGGCCGGCCAGCACCTGCACCACGCGCTCCAGCTCTTCGTAGCTTAGCAGCGCCTGCCGGGGCACGTAGTCGATACCCTCTTCGGGCATGCAGTAAAAACAGCGCAGGTTGCACCGGTCGGTTACGGCCACACGTACGTATTCGAGCGGACGCCCGTGGTTGTCGTATAGCACCGGTGAGGCAGAGTTAGGCATGTACTACAAGCCGAGCCGCTCCCCCACTCGCCATGGGATTGTCAGCTCCGCGTCAGAAAAACGTAAAGCTGGCATTTCTGTTCTTTTTCTTTGCCAATTGCCGCGCATTTCTTCCGTTGCTCCCTATGACATTATCCATTGCCCTGTTCGGCATTACCCGCGAAATCGTTGGCGCCCCCACGCTGGAGGTGGCCCTGGCGCCGGGCCAATCGGTGCAGCAATTGCTTGATCAGCTGCGCCAAACTTACCCGGCCCTGGGCCAGTTGCGCAGCCTGGCCGTAGCCGTAAACAACGAGTACGCCCCCGCCGATGCCCCGCTGCACGAGCGCGACGAAATAGCCCTGATTCCGCCCGTGAGCGGCGGCTAGCAGATAATTAAGAATTAGAAATTATGAATCAGGAATTGGGCCTCCCGATTGCGCGCCGGCTCGCTCATCAATTCATAATTATTAATTCATAATTCATAATTAAAACTCCATGCTCATTCAGCTCACCGACCAGCCCATTGATGTTGCGGCCGTACTGCAGGCCGTGCAGGCCGATGGCGCGGGTGCGGTAAATTCCTTTATCGGCACCATTCGTAACCAAAGCACCGGCCGGCGCGTGGTGCGCCTGCACTACGAGGCCTACGATGCCATGGCCGTGCACCAGCTGCGGCGCGTAGCCGAGCAAGCCCAGGAGCGTTGGCCCATGCTGCAGCAAGTAGCCGTGGTGCACCGCAAAGGCACCCTCGGAATCGGCGACGTGGCCGTGGTAGTTGCCGTGTCAACACCGCACCGCGCCGAGTCGTTTGCCGCTTGCCAGTACATCATCGACACGCTGAAAGAAGTAGTGCCGATCTGGAAAAAGGAAGAGTACGAAGATGGTACGGTGTGGGTGGCGGCGCATCCCTAGGTTGCCAGTGGTCTACTGGCACGAAGCCACTGACCAGTAGCCACTGAAGCTACCACTGGCGCGAGTCTTAGCGCTTTAGCGCGCGACTCGTGCCTAAACATGGCAGGGAGTCTCCAGACTCCCGGGCGTTGCACGGTGCGGCCTAGGTGTTGTGGGTGTGTTGTTGCCGAAAGAGTACGCCTAAGCTGTTCTCTAGGTGACGTTCACGGTACGGGAGTCTGGAGACTCCCCTCCATGCTGCGGCACGAGTCGCGCCCTGCGGGCTAAGACGCGCGCCAGTGGCCAGTATCCACTGAAGCTACACTCCGCAGCTTGGCTCAGTAACCACTACGTGGTGGTACCGGGCTTTGCTGTCAGATGCTTCCTTGGAATCGGGAGCAGCTACGTTGGTTGGCCGGGCATGAATAGGGTCGGTGGTGTGGGTGAGCATGCCGCCCGGCCGGCCTTGCCGTACGGCTTGTATCTCGGCCACAATCGATAAGGCAATTTCCTCGGGGGTTTCAGCCCCTAGGTTCAGGCCCACAGGGCTATAGAGGCGGCCTTGCAAACGAGCTTCGGCATCGGGTACCTCCTGGCTTAGCTCCTCGAGCAAACGGGTGGCCTTGGTACGCGGGCCCAGCAGGCCAATATAGCTCGTGGGCGCATCGAGCAGGCTCTGCAGCACGGCTAAATCGTAGGCGTAGTTGTGCGTAAGCAACACGGCGTAATCGGCCGTGAGCGGCAATGCGGGCACTTCGGCCAGGGGCACCACGCGTACTTCGGCGGCATCGGGGAAGCGCTCCGACGCGGCTTGGCGCGGCCGGCCATCCACTACCGTTACGTGCCAACCTAGGGAAGCCGCCAGCCGAACGAGGGGCTGGGCATCGTTGCCGGCGCCGTACACCGTGAGGCGCAACGGTGGGCGCAGCACTTCCAGAAACACGCGCACGGTACCGCCCGCCGGTGCCGGGTACTCGCGTATCAGCGACTGATCCTGCGTTAGGGCCTGAGCGGCATCCTGGCGAAGCTGAGCCGTGAGCGGGAGGTTATCGAGCACGGAGCCACGCACTTGCCCGGCGGGCATTAGCAGCAGGCGTTGGCCTAGGTCGGCTATAGCCTGGCCGGCGGCGCACCTGAACACCGTGGCCAGCACCGCCTGCTCGGGGTGCAGGGCAAAGCCGCGCAGCAGTTCCAGGGGATTATCAGGGTCGGTAAAATCGAGCGGTTCGAGCAGGATGCGCACTACGCCCTGGCAGCCGGGGCCGAGGCCGTGACGCGGGTCGTCTTCGTCGCTGGTGTCGTAGGTTACGAGCGTGGGGCGCTGCTGCTGCAAGGCCTGTCGGGCGCGCTGGCGGGCGTCGCCTTCGAGGCAGCCGCCGCTGATGGCGCCGGTCAGCTGGCCGTCGTCGCCGACGAGCATGCGGGCGCCGGGGCGGCGGTAAGCCGAGCCTTCTACCTCCACCACAGTGGCCAGGGCGCAGGCGCGGCCGGCGGCGCGGTAGTTGTCGTAGGCGGCAAGCAGGCGTTGGAGTTCGGTCATGAGTGAGCGGAGGTCGGAAGAATCAGCAGGGCAACAGCCAAGCAAGAGCCCTTCCGCGCAAGGTTGGTGTGGTGAAGCAAGCGGCTTTGGCAGTACGCCTGCCCAGGGCAAGCGGTTGTAAGTTGGCTAACCACCAGGATAAGCAACGCACCAAAACCCGTTTGCCGATTGGCAGGCTGCGGCGGGGTTACATCTGGTTACCTTCCTGAATTAAGCCCGGCGAAGGCAGTCGGAGTGCAAGCAAATCAGCAGGGCCCAGCAGTGTTTTCAACTTCAGCGAACCGCAGATGGAAACAAACGAAGCAGAAAACCAAGAACAACAGTCGCAGCCGTTTTACCATGGCACCAAGGCCAATCTGCACCTAGGCGACCTGATTGAACCCGGTTTCAACTCGAATTACGGGCAGCGCAAAAAGGCCGCTTACGTGTACCTGACTGCCACCCTGGATGCGGCCACCTGGGGCGCCGAACTCGCCTTGGGCGACGGCCCCGGCCGCATTTACCTTGTGGAGCCAACCGGCCCGTTTGAGGACGACCCCAACCTCACGGACAAGAAATTTCCCGGCAATCCTACCAAATCCTACCGCACGCAGCATCCGCTACGGGTTGTGGGCGAGGTTACCGATTGGCAAGGCCACTCGCCCGAGCAGCTCAATGCCATGAAAGCGCACCTCGAGCGGCTGAAGGAGCAGGGCATTGAGGCAATTGAGGACTAGGATTTAGCTATTTCGCCAAAAGTTTCCTTCCAGGTCATGCTCATCTGACGTCCGCGCAGTCGAAGCATCTACCGCTTTGCTGAGAATACTATCAGCGGAGATGCTTCGACTGCGCTCAGCATGACATGGGGGCGTCAATCTTTTCCTTTAGAGCAACTTATCCAGATAAATAGGCAAGCGGCGCACGCGTTTGCCGGTGGCGTGGTACACGGCGTTGCTAATAGCGGCAGCTACGCCCAGCAGGCCGAGCTCCCCGATGCCTTTTACACCTAGGGGGTTTACGTAGGGGTCTTCCTCCTCCACAAACAACACCTCTATGTTGTGAATGTCGGCGTTGACGGGGATGTGGTACTCGGCGTAGTTGTGGTTCATGTAGCGCCCGAAGCGGTGGTCGGGCACGGTTTCCTCCATCAGGGCCATGCTGATGCCCCACACCACCGAGCCGAGCACCTGCGAGCGGGCCGTTTTTTGGTTGAGGATGCGGCCCGCGGCGCACACGTTGAGCACCCGCGTTACGTGCACCGTGCCTAGGTCCTCGTCCACCATCACCTCGGCAAACACTACGTTGTGCGAGTGCATGGAGTATTTGGCCATGTTGATGAGGTTGGGAATGGCTGTGGAGTCGGCCGCTATTTCCCGTTCGCCGCTGGTTTGCAGCACGTCGCGCAGCACCACCGATTGCTCGGGAGCAGTGCGCAGGCGCATCTGGCCATTCACGAACTCCACGTCGTCGAGGCTGGCGCCTTTCAGGGGCGAGTCGTCCATCTTCTGCGCCAGTTTCAGCAGTTTTTCACCTAGGGCCTGGCAGGCCTGCTGCACGGCGGTGCCCACAGTGGCGGCCGTCCAGGAGCCGCCTTGCACGGGCGCTTCGGGCATGTTGGTGTCGCCGAGGCGGAAGGTTACGGCCTCGAGCGGCAGGCCCAGGGCTTCGGCCGCAATCTGCGTCATGATGGTGTAGGTGCCGGTGCCGTTTTCGCCGGCGGCGCTTTCTACGGTCAGGTACCCGTCGGCCGTGATGGTGGCTTTGGCCGAGGCCTTTTGCATTTGGGCATCCCACACGCCGCCGGCCACGCCCCAGCCTATCAGCCGGTTACCCTCGCGCATGGAGCGTGGGGCCACGGGCCGCTTGTGCCAGCCAAACTTCTCGGCGCCTAGGTGGTAGCAGTCGCGCAGGCGCTTGCTGCTGAAGGGTAGGTTCTCGCTCTGGTCGGTTTCGGCGTAGTTGCGGATGCGGAAGTCTAAGGGGTCAAGGCCGGCGGCGTAGGCCATTTCGTCCATGGCTACCTCCAGGGCAAACGAGCCGGTGGCGGCCCCGGGGGCGCGCATGTCCTGCGGGGTGTACACATCCAAGGCGGCCACCTGGTTGCTCAGGTGCACGTTGTCGCACTGGTACAGCATGCCCGACCAGTTCACCACGTTTTCGGTGTACTCCTCGAAGCGCGAAGTTTCGTGTAGGCAGTAGTGTTTGAGGGCGGCCAGGGTACCGTCGGGATTGGTGCCCATTTCCAGGGTTTGCAGCGTGTGCGGCCGGTGCCCAATCGAAAACATCTGCTGCCGCGTGAGCGTGACACGCACCGAACGCTTCAGCTCCAGCGCTGCCATTACCGACAAAAACAGTTCGTACTGCGGCCGCAGCCCCGAGCCGAAGGCCCCGCCGTTGTAGAGGTTGATGACGCGGGCATCATCCTTGCTCAGCCCGAACACCTTGGCTACGTACTGCTGGCAGTTGTACACGCCCTGCGTTTTGTCGTAGATGGTGAGCTTGCCATCGGGGTGGTAGTGCACCGTGCTGGCGTACAGCTCCATGGGGTTGTGGTGCTGCGTGCCGTGGATGTACTCCGCCCGAACGCGGTGCTCGGCTTCGTCGAGGGCTTTGTTGGCGTTGCCGCGGCTTTTGGGCGGCTTGTAGCCCGATTTCCCCTTGCCCGGCGCGTGGCCGTCGTCGCGCTTCTGCTCGATGTCGGTTTCGTGCTTTTCCTCCTTGTACTCCACCTCCAAAATGCCGGCGGCGTAGCGGGCCAGCTCGAAGGTTTCGGCCACTACCAGCGCCACGGGCTGCTGGCTGAACTTCACTTCGTCGTCGTGCAGGGGCCGGAAGGGCGAGCCGCCGGGCGCAATGTCGTCTTTCCAGGCGCGGTCGAACCAGGCCTGCCTAGGTACGTTTTCGTGCGAGAACACCTGCAGCACGCCCGGCAGCGCCAGCACCTTATCGGCCCCAATGCTTTTGATGCGCCCCTTGGCAATGGTGCTGCTCACAACCACGCCATAGGCCAGGTTGGGCACCTCAAACTCCGCCGAATACTTGGCCGTGCCGGTTACTTTCGCCGGGCCCTCCACGCGGTTGGGCGATTTGCCGACGTATTTGGTATTGATGCTCATGGGTTGCTGTTCAGAAATACGTCGGATGCTTTTCCGCCTGCGGTGGCTTGCTGCAGCGCGCGCACGATAGCGCGCCGGCCCAGCTCAATCTTGAAGTCGTTGGCGCCTTGCCCTACCGCATCTTTCAGCACGGCTTCGGCCACTTGCTTGAAGGTGCTGGTGCTGGCGGGTTGGCCAATCAGCATGGCCTCGGCGGCTTTGTCGCGCCAGGGTTTGTGGGCCACGCCACCTAGGGCCAACCGGGCATCTCGGATGGTAGTACCATCGAGCTCCAGCGCCGCCGCTACCGACACCAGCGCAAACGCGTAGCTGGTCCGGTCGCGCAGCTTCAGGTAGCTGAAGTGCTTCTCGAAGCCTTTTTGGGGCAGCTCCAAGGCCACAATCAGCTCGCCGGGCTCCAGCGTGTTGTCGCGCTCAGGTTGGTCGCCCGGTAAGCGGTGAAAATCTTCGAACTTAATAACGCGGCTGCCCCCGGGGCCTACCACGTGCACCTCGGCTTCGAGCGCGGCCAAGGCAATGCACATATCCGAGGGATGCGTAGCAATGCACTGCTCGCTGGCTCCCAGTATGGCATGAATACGGTTATAGCCGCCAATGGCGCCGCAGCCCGAACCCGGCTCGCGCTTGTTGCAGGGCGTGGCCGTGTCGTAGAAATAGTAGCAACGGGTGCGTTGCATCAGGTTGCCGCCGTTGGTAGCCATGTTGCGCAGCTGCGGCGAGGCGCCGGCCAAAATGGCCTGGCTCAGCAAGGGGTAACGGCGCTGCACCTCGGGGTGCCAGGCCGTGTCGGCGTTGGTGGCGGTGGCACCTAGGCGAAGTCCGCCCTCGGCCGTGGGCTCAATGGTGTTGAGCGGCAGCTTGTTCAGCCCGATGAGGTGCGTGGGGCGCGCCACGTTTTCCTTCATCAGGTCGAGGATGTTGGTGCCGCCGGCAATAAAGGCCGGGCTGTCGAAGTCGCTGAAACTGCTCACGGCGCCCTCCACCGTTTCGGCGCGGGTTAGGGTAAACGGGTTCATCGGCGGCTGGCGGTTTGGGCGTCCACTACTTCCTTCACCGCGTTCAAGATGCCTACGTAGGCGCCGCAACGGCACAAATTGCCGCTCATCATCTCCCGAATTTCATCCTCGGTGTGGGCTTTGCCTTCGTTGATGAGCCCCTGCGCCGAGCAGATCTGGCCCGGCGTGCAGTAGCCGCACTGAAAAGCGTCGTGGTCGAGGAAGGCTTGCTGCAAGGGGTGCAGGTTGTCTGGCTGACCTAGGCCTTCGATGGTGGTAATTTCACTGCCCTCCTGCAGCATGGCCAAGGTCAGGCAGGAATTAATGCGCTTGCCATCGACGAGCACGGTGCAGGAGCCGCATTGGCCGTGGTCGCAGCCCTTTTTGGTGCCCGTCAGGCCAGCATACTCGCGCAGGGCATCGAGCAGGGTCGTCCAGGGGGCCAGTGGCAGGGTCATGTCGTTGCCGTTGATGCGCAGCGTAACGGGCGAGGGGGCCGGCGGTGCCAGCGGCGGACTGTCGGCGGTGTTTGGTGTGGCTGAATTGCTCATACAAGCAGGGGTTAATGGTAGCGGCCTTATCCCCGGGCTTACGCTTTTACCGCCCCCGCGTTGACCCAACTCGCTATTCAGCCGGCAGTTGTGGCTTACGCTGTCGCCCCGACGCATCAAGCGTCAGCACGCGCCTCTGCCACGCGTTATGGACGCTGTCATTCTGATCTAATGCCCAGGACCTTGCCACGCCTGAACAGCTGACGTAACAACGCGTCAGTTATTCAGGCGTGGTAAGGCCCTGGGCTTTGCTGAAGGCAGATAAAGGACTACGCTTTACTTCAGCCCTGGCTTGAAGGCTGCCCAAGCTCCTGCTGCGCGGCGTCGCGCTCGGCGGGCGTATTTACGTTGCGCAACTCCTGCGGCGCCGGGGCCTGCAGCAGCTCTACATCGGAGTTGATGAGCGCTTTGCGCGGGCACGAGTAACCCAGCGCCAGGAACTGCAGCAACACGCCGTAGCTGCCGGGCTCCCAAATGGTAATCAGCGGCTCCGGAAACTCGTTTTCGGGGCTTTGAAATGCGGTAGCCACCCGGGCAGGGTTGCGGTGCTGCACCAGGTGTTGCAAAGTGGTTTCGGAGAGAAAAGGCAGGTCGCAGGCCACCACCAGCCACGCCGCGTTGGGGTCGTGGCGCAGCGCCGACAAAATGCCGCCCATCGGCCCTAGGTCGAGGAACTGATCGGGCAGCGGCTGCAGCCCGGCCGGCAACTCAGCGGCCTGCTTGGCCCGGCACGATACGAACACCTCCTGGCACCAAGGCGCTAGCAACGCTGCGGCATGCGCGCGCTGTTCGCGGCCGTGGTACTGCAGGCGGCCTTTATCGGTTTGCATGCGCTGGCTTTGCCCACCGGCCAGCACCAGGCCGCGCAGCGGCGGCACGCGTAGCTGCCACCACTGCCGCACCCAAGCGGCTATGCCGGCAGTATCACCTAGGGCCAACACGGGCAGCCCGGCGGCATTGGGTAGGTGCGCCCGTAAGTAGTCGGGCAGCTCGGTTTGGTTTTCGGTGGTCAGCACCAACTGCACGTCGGTCAGGCGGTCGAGCTTTTTCTCGAGCGGCTTGCGCGGATCGATAATGATAACCTGCTGCCTGGCCCGAAAATGGTTGCCGTTTACCAGCACCAGGCTTTGCCCGGCCAGCCAATGCTGCTGGCTGAACTTGTCCATGCCCTGCCGCGCATCGAGCCGCCGAAACTGGATTTTGTCGGTTAGTTCGGCAGCGGCTCCGGCTTGCAGAATGGCATCGGCTCCGCCCGCGCCGCCCTGCTCGGCATCGTCGCCGGCGGCGTGGTCGGCATCTACGTAGGCCACGCGCATAGCAGTGCTCAGCTCGGGCAGCAGACGCGCTACTAAGTCCTTGATTACCCCGCACGGGGCACCCAGCACGGCCAACTCGTGGCGGCCGAACTCGCCTAGGTCGGGCCGGGCCAAGGCAGCGTGTTTGCTGTGGGCAGGCTTATTCATCCTGGTAGTGGTAGTCGCTTTTGCCGCCGGTTTTCGACAGCAGGCGCGTATGCTCAATTACAATGTTGTGCGACAAGGCCTTACACATATCATAAATGGTAAGGGCCGCTACGGAGGCGCCGGTCAGGGCTTCCATCTCCACGCCGGTTTTGCCCGTTACGGTGGCCGTGCACTCAATTACCACGGCCTCGGGCGGCGCTACCTGTATGGTAACCTGGCAGTCGTCCAGACCTAGGGGGTGGCAGAGCGGAATGAGGTCGGCGGTTTTTTTGGCCGCCATTATGCCCGCCAGAATAGCCGTCTGGAACACCGGGCCTTTGCGCGTGGGCAAGTCGCCGTGCTGCACCAGCGCCAGAATATCGGCACCGAGCACCACGCGGCTGCGGGCGCGGGCCACGCGGCGCGTTATGGCCTTGCCGCCCACATCAACCATGGCGGGTTGGCCGGCGGCATTGAGGTGCGTGAGCTTGGAATTGGAATCGGACATGATCAGAAGTCGAAAACAAGCGGGGCGGGCACCGGCAATAGGCCACAACTGACCGTTGCGCGCCTAGCTGCGTAGAGCTGCCCGCCGGCGGCAAGTTACGGCAGCCAGCCGGCTACTGCCCCGCCACCCTTTACCTTAGCGCGCTGCCCAGGGTTTGGCTACCTAGGGCGGCCTCTCTCCTACCTGCCTGCTACGCAACCCGCATGCTTTCCGTCGACGAAGCTACCCGCCTTGTTCAAAGCACCGCCCGGCCGCTGCCCACCGAAACTGTTCCGCTGGACCAGGCGTTGGGTCGGGTGCTGCGCGAGCCCCTGCACGCCGACCGCGACTTTCCGCCCTTCGACCGGGTTGCCATGGATGGTATTGCCCTGCGCTACGCCGCCGTGGCCGCTGGCCAGCAGGTGTTTGAGCTTGAGCGCACGCAGTTTGCCGGCCAGGCGCCTACCCCGCTGCTCAACCCGCTCGCGGCCATCGAGATAATGACCGGTGCAGCCATGCCGCCCGGCACCGATGCCGTGGTGCGCTACGAGGATTTGCTGATTGCCGAGCACACTGATGGCCGCCGCACGGCCACCGTGCAAGTGCCGCCCACGGGGCCCGGCTTCAATGTGCATCGCCGCGCTTCCGACCGCCAGCAGGGCGAGCTGCTGCTGCCCGCCGGCACCGTGCTCGGCCCCGCCGAAGTAGCCGTGGCGGCTACTGTGGGTGCCGCGCACCTGCACGTGTCGCGGGCACCTAGGGTAGCGGTAGTGAGTACCGGCGACGAGCTGGTGGAGGTAACCGAAACCCCGCTGCCGCATCAGATTCGGCGCTCCAACGCGCAGATGCTGCAAGCCGCCGCCCAGCAAGTTGGTGCCACAGCCGAAGCCTTCCACTTCAACGACGACCTCGCTTCCTTGCGCGCGGGCCTGCCCGCTTTGCTGCTGCAGTTCGATGCCGTACTGCTAAGCGGCGGCGTATCGAAAGGCAAAGCCGACTACCTGCCGCAGGCCCTGCGCGAATGCGGCGCCGAGCAGATTTTTCATGAGGTGCAGCAGCGGCCGGGCAAGCCGTTTTGGTTTGGCCGGCACCCGCAGGGCGCGGTGGTGTTTGCCTTGCCCGGCAACCCGGTGTCTACGTTCGTCAACTACTTCCGCTATGCCGCACCGTGGCTGCGGGCCGTGCAGCTGCCCGAGCCGGCTTTTGCCTCGCCCGGCTACGCCGTGCTGGCTGCCGATGTGGTTTTCAAGCCCAGGCTCACGCACTTTTTGCTGGTGAGCCTGCAAAGCAGCCCCACGGGCCAGTTGCTGGCTACGCCCGAGCGCGCCCACGGCTCCGGTGACCTGGCCAGCCTGCTCCCCAGCGACGGTTTTCTGGAGCTGCCCGCCGAGCGTGAGCAGTTTGCGGCCGGCGAGGTGCTGCCGGTGTGGCGCTTTCGGTGGTAGTAAGCCTAGGCCGCCGCCCAACCGACGACGCCCTTTTCAGCCCCGCTTTCCACCTCATCGGTACAATTTTACGAAGGAAAACCCTGCGTTTACATGACTATTGTCATATAATTAATTAGCTTAGTTATATACATTGATTATCGAACCGTTACTGCGGTTCTGGCTGGTGTCGGTTGTGCCTACCGTCGGGCTTTTTAGCTTGGCCAACTCCCCCTAGGCGCCGGTTTAAGAGCATTTGCTCTCCGGCATATCTTACTGTCAGTGGCTTATAAGCAACCGCAACAGGCCGGCTTGCAAGCTCACGCCCGCGCTTTTTATCAATTATTACCGGTTACCCTTTGTATGCTACGTCTACCCAAGGCTGCTTCCGTTGGGCTATGCAGCTGTTTGCTTCCGCTGATTTCGGCAACCGCGCAGCCCACCATCACCAAACTATCCCCGGCCGCCAACGCAACCAACGTGCTGCGCACCGAGCCGGTGGAGGTGACTTTCAGGCAAGCTATTGGCCGGGCAAGCGCCTACGGCCTGCTGGTGCACAGTACCCTACGCGGGGGCATGCGGGTGGGCCATACGGCCTACAATAAAGTTACCGGTACGCACCTTACCTGCACGCCCGATTTTGCGTGGCAGCCCGGCGAAGTGATTACGGCCGTGGTAACCACCGCTGTGCACGACCCGCGCGGACAAGCCCTGAAGGCCCCCTGGGTCTTTCAGTTTACCACCGCAACGGGGGGCAGCGGCCGAGGCAATTTTACTCCGCCAGCCGCGGGCGGCGAGCTTGCAGTAGGCAGCAGCCCGGGCCAGGTAGTGATGGGCGACGTGGACAACGACGGCGACATTGACCTGGTAACCAGCAATGACCTGGCCGACGCCAACTCCAACCACACCATTTCGGTGCGCCTCAACAACGGCAGCGGGGCTTTCTCGGGCGGTGGCGAGTACGCCATGGCCCGGCCCGATGCCGGCGTGCTGAACCTTGACATGGGTGACGTGGACAACGACGGCGACCTCGACCTGGTAGGCTACACCTATGGCGCCAACGTGCGGCAAATGGTAACCTGCCTCAACGACGGCCGAGGAAAGTTTACACGCTCGGAATTGGGTTTCCCGCAGGTCGGCCGTTTTGTCAACGCGGTTACCCTAGGTGACATCGACGGGGATGGCGACCTGGATATGGTAGCCAGCAACAGCTTCCCGCCCCAGTTCGACGTGTGCAAAAACAACGGTAACGGCGTTTTTACGACAACAGCAACCCTGTTTTTGACACAGGGCGCCGGCATTGCCTCGCTGGCCGATGTAGACAACGACGGCGACTTGGATTTCCTTAGCCCGACCTGGGGAACGGGAACGGTTTCTGTGCTGCCGAACGATGGCAGCGGTACCTTCTCGAACGAGGCGCGATACAGCGTGGGTGCTGGTCCGACCATCGCCAAAACTGCCGACGTTGATCGTGACGGCGACCTGGACTTGATTTCAGCCAACACCAACAGCCTGAGCGTACGCCTGAACAACGGCCGGGGCGTTTTCGGGAATGGCTCCGACGTTGCCATTAACCCAGGCGCGCACAAAATGGAGCCAGCTGATGTGGATGCCGATGGCGACCTGGACCTGGTGCTGGTTAACCAGGAAACCAGCCAACTATCGGTGTTGCGCAACAACGGCAGCGGCAACTTTCAGGCAACGGAGTACGGCAGGGTGGGCAGCTTTCCGACAAGCATGGCCGTGGTTGATATGGATGGCGACAACGACCTGGATGTGCTAACGGCTAACAACGGCGCCAGCTCTTTGAGCCTCCGCATGAACCTAGGTGCCCCGTTGCCCGTGGAGCTGGCCAGCTTTACGGCCGAGCGCCGGGGCCAGGCCGCACACCTGGCCTGGACCACTGCCTCCGAGCGGGCCAACAAGGGCTTCGGGGTGGAGGCTTCGCTCAACGGCCAACAATTCCGGCGCATTGGCTGGGTACCCGGCAAAGGCACCTCAACCAGCCCCACCCGGTACCAGTTTGTGGACGCCCGGCTGCAGCAGTACGCCAGCCCAATTGTGTACTACCGCCTTGTGCAGGTAGATGCCGATGGCACCGAGCGCATCAGCCCCACCCGCGCCATAACCATCGAACGGGTTGGTAACCTGGTTGCCGAGGGCTGGCCGAACCCTTTCGGGGAGCAGCTGACGGTGCAACTCCAGGCGCCGCAGCCCGGCAAAGCCGACTTCGTGCTCTACGATGCCCGGGGCGTGGTTCAGCTGCGCTTTAGCAGCAACGTAGCGGGCGGGCCCAACCAGCTGCCCTTGCCGCTGCGCAGCAACCTGCCCGCCGGCCTTTATTGGCTGGCCGTGCAGCAAGCCGGCCAGCAACAAGTACTCCAGCTTTACCGGCGCAACGAATGACGCCCGACCCGGCCCAGGCGCCTACTGAAACAGCCCGGCAATGCGCTGCTCGTTTTTGGCGCTGATGATCTTGCGTTTCAGCTTCATGGTGGGCGTCAGCTCGCCGGTTTCCACCGTCCAGGGGTTGTGCAGCAGGGCTACTTTTTTCACCTGCTCCCACTGGGCAAAGGCGGCGTTGTACTGCTGCACCAGCTCTTTGTAGAGCTTTTGCACCCGCTCGTGCGCTACCAGAGCCGCATCGTTGGCAAACGATAGCTGCTGCTGCTTGGCCCAGCTGCGCAACTCCTCAAAAGCCGGCACCAGCAAGGCCGCGGCGTATTTCTGCCCGTCGCCCACCACCATGGCCTGCTCGATGAGCGGGGACTCCTTGAGCTTGTTTTCGATGACCTGCGGGGCCACGTACTTGCCGCCCGAGGTCTTGAACATCTCCTTCTTGCGGTCGGTGATTTTGAGGAAGCGCCCGTTGACGAACTCGCCGATGTCGCCCGTGTGAAACCAGCCCTCCTGGTCAATCACCTCGGCCGTCAGGTCGGGCCGGTTGTAGTAGCCTTTCATCACCGACGGCGACTTGGTCAGAATCTCCCCGTCGGGCGCAATTTTCACCTCCACACCCGGAATTACCGGGCCCACCGTGCCGGGCATGTTGTCCTCGCGGTTGTAGCGGCAGGCGGCAATTACCGGCGAGGTTTCGGTGAGGCCATAACCTTCCATCACGTGAATACCGGCCGCCCAAAACACCCGCGCCAGCCGCGGCTGCAGCGCCCCGCCGCCCGAGATGATGCACTTTACCTGATTACCTAGCGCTTCGCGCCACTTGCTGAACACCAGCTTGTTGGCCACAGCAAGTTGAGCGTTGTACACCGGCCCCAGGTTGCGTTGCGGGTCGTAGCGCAGGCCCAGGTCAAGCGACCAGAAGAACAGCTTTTTCTTCAGGCCTTCGAGCGTCTGGCCTTTGGCCACAATCTTGTCGTAAATCTTTTCGAGCAGGCGCGGCACCGTGGTAAACACCTGCGGCTGCACTTCGCGCAGGTTGTCGGCAATTACCTCCAGGCCCTCGGCGTAGTACACGGCCAAACCCAGCTTCAGGTACAGAAAAGTGGCCGTGCGCTCGAAGATGTGCGAAAGCGGCAGAAAGCTCAGGGCTTTCTCACCGGGCACCACGGGTATAAACTCGCGCAGCGAGTGGCAGTTGCTCAGGATATTGGCGTGCGAGAGCATTACGCCTTTGGGCCGCCCGGTGGTGCCCGAGGTGTAAATGAGCGTCAGCAGATCGTCGGGCTGCACGGCGGCTTTCAACGGCTCCAGCTCGCCCGCACCGGCCTGCTTACCTAGGGCCAGCAGCTCGTCGAAGTGGCGGGCGCCGGGCACCTGGTCGAAGGTGAATACGTGCTCGGGCGCTTGCTCCAGGTCTTTCAGCGCCTCCTTCACGCGGGCGTACAGCTTGCGGTCCGACACCAGCACCACTTTCACGGCCGCATCCTGAAAAATGTAGCGGTAATCCTCCACCGTAATGGTGGGGTACATGGGCACGCTCACGGCGCCGAGCTGCGCAATACCGAAATCGGCCTGCACCCACTCGGGCCGGTTGTTCGAGATGATGGCCACCTTATCGCCGCGCTCCACGCCTAGGCGGCGCAGGCCCAGGCTGCAGGCATCGGCTGCGGCCTGCACCTGTTGGTTGCTCAGGGGCAGCCAGTTGCCGCCGGTTTTGGCCACGAGGCAATCAGCCTGCGGGGCTTCGGCGGCGCGCTGATTCAGGATTTCGAAAGTGCGATGAAAGCGCATCGGTGTGTCGTCGGAAGTATGCGGAACCAAAGGAGCCGGCCCACAAAAGCGGGCGGCGCTAAGGCAAAAACGGCGAAAAGTTACGGCAAGTTGGGCTCAGCGGCCGGGTATCAGCCCCAGGATTGTTTTGCGGCCGGTGCTGGCCCGGGGTTGGCCGCCTTTTGTGGGCCGGCTGGCCTTAAATCCCCTTTTGCCGGTATCAGTGCTGGCCTCCCAGCCCCAAACCAAGCTCAACCCATTGATAAGCAATGATTAACCGCAACCAAAACCCCGTATTTATCCCTGATAAATCTCAGTAATATTATCTGCTTCAAACATGAACTATCCAAGCTAATTTTGCCTTATCCCGTCAAACATATAAACACGGTTATGCTAAAGGTGCAGTTGAGCGAGGCAGGTTTCTACGAAGTAAATTGGCCCCACACCGAGGTGGTAGCCGGCGTAACTTACGTTCGGCCGGGCATGCGCGAGTCGGTACGGGTGTTTCTGCCCGACGATGCGCTGGAGGTAGAAGTTTACGCCGGCGACCTGCAGAACGGCCGCCTGGTGTACCGCGGCCCCGCCGCCGAAGCCGCCCAGCTACGTTACCTGGCCAACCGCACCAACTAAGTCTCCCCCTACGCTCTTTTCGATACTACTCTGCAACCAAAACACCAAAAATGCAAAAGCCCGAGGCTCTAGCCCCGGGCTTTTGTGTGCCGGTACCTAGGGCCGGGCGGCTTACCCCACCGCCACCGTGCGCATGCTGATGCCGCCGTACGACACCTCCTCGAACAGGTGCGCAATGGGCTCGTCTTTGTCGGCCAGGGCTAAGGTGTAGAGCAGCGGCCAGTAGTGGTCGGGCGTAGGCACCGCAAGGGCTCCGCTGGCACCGGCATTCTGCACATCGAACAGGCTGCTGAACTCGCGGCGGTCGATGCGCTGCTTTACCCACTCGTCGAACTCCGCGGCCCACGCGTAGGGCTGCGCGTCGCCGCTCATTAGCTTGGGCATGCTCTGGCGCAGGTTGTGCACCACGTTGCCCGAGCCCACAATCAGCACGCCGCGCATGCGCAGCTCCTGCAGCTGGGCGGCCAAGGCAAAATGCTGCGCGGGCGTTTTGTAGAAGTCGAGGCTCAGCTGAAACACGGGCACGTTGGCCTCCGGAAAGAGGTGGTGCAGCACCGTCCAGGTGCCGTGGTCGAGGCCCCATTCGTCGGAGCCGTGCAAATCGGGCACCAGCGCCATGGCCTGCCGGGCGTACGCGGGCGCGCCGGGCGCGGGGTACTGCATGGCAAACAGCTCCGGCGGAAAGCCGCCGAAGTCGTGGATGGTTTCGGGCCGCTCGTTCAGCGTCACGAACGAGCCGCGGGTAAGCCAGTGCGCCGATACCACCAGAATGGCGTTGGGCACCTGCCGCTGCCGGATTGCCTCGCCCTGCCGGCGCAGCATGCGCGTAAAGGCGTTGTCTTCGAGCGCGTTCATGGGCGAGCCGTGCCCGATGAACAGCACCGGCATTTTGCTGCTTTTCTGAAACGACGAGGTGGCGGTACGGAGGTCTTGCAGGTTCATAGCAGAAGCAATGGGCAGCACAGCCAGGGCTTTCAGGAAAGTCTTGCGGTCCATGGCGGTTGTTGCGGTGTTGGTTACACGGCAAAATTACCCCGCCACCTAGGGCCCATGCCTTGATGTATGGTAAGAAATGGCCCGGTGTAGCGCGTGTAGCGCGGGCTTTAGCCCGCGTTGGCGTGAACGACGTCGTTGGGGCGGTACCGCGCGGCACCAATCGTTCACGCCAACGCGGGCTGAACCGCAGGAAGGCGTAGCCAAGCCCACGCTACACGCGCTGCCGCCCTAGGTCAGAAATCACTATCCGGGGACGCGGACTACAACCGAAGGTCGGCGTAGCCAAAGTCCGCGCTACACGCGTTACCGTTCAGTGCCCGGCCAGCTCGCGGCGGATGCGGCTCAGCGACTCCGGCGTTACGCCCAGGTACGCCGCAATCAGGCGCTGGGGCAGGCGTTGCGCCAGCGTCGGGTAGGTCTGCACAAAGTCGAGGTAGCGCTCCTCGCCCGTGGCGCTCAGCGCGAGCACCAGTCGTTTTTGCATGGTGCGCATGTTGTTCTGCAGCAGCGTGGTAAAGAACTCCGGGAAGGCGGGCGTAATCTGGCTGAGCTTGCGGTAAAAGGCCGCGTCGAAGAGCAACACCTCCGATTCCTCCACGGCATCGATGGCAAACATGGCCGGCTCGCGGCGGTGCAGGCTGTTTTGGTCGGCAATCCACCAATGCTCGGGCGCAAACTGCACCACGTGCTCCTTGCCTTTGGCGTCAACCACAAACGCCCGCAAGCAGCCCCGCGCCACAAAAGCCCCCACCCGGGCCACCTCGCCGGCGCGGTGCAGCACCTCGTGGCGGCGCAGCACGCGCGGCTCGAACAAGGCTTCTACGGCGGTGAGCTGGGCTTCGCTGAGCGGTAGCCGCTCGGCAAAATAGGCTCGCAGTACGTCGGCCGACCTTAGGTTCATAGTCGCAATATCGGCAGCAACGCCTGCGTGCCGGCCACTAACCCGGGCGGCTTGAAGCGGCTGCGCATCACTAACCGGAGCTGGTCGTGGCCGGCTAGGATTAAAGACTCACCCGAAACCCTTTCAGCTAAAACGGGCCAGAGCACCTAGGAGCGCAGAAAACGGGCACTACGATCAAGCCAAATTAAAAAGTTTAACCTCAGCCGTATTTTTATTTGGACTGGATCTAAATAGATGTTTGCTTTGCGTCACTTTTGAATCAGTCTAAATAACTGAATGCGCCGCACCCTCCCCCTCCTGCTTCTGGTTTCTGCTCCGGCAGCCGTTACTGCCCAATCGTTACTGGCTTATAACAACCACCCCTCCGACCAACCCACCAACTCGCCTTATGTAGCCCACGGCCAGGTGGTAGGCCGCGTGGTGCTGGCCGATGGCCAGGCGGCCGAGCAGGTTTCGGTGATGGTGAAGGGCACCACCATCGGCACCAGCACCGATGCCGATGGGTCGTTTCGCCTGCGCCTGCCCAGCGGCAAGCAAACCCTGGCAGTGGCCTTTTTGGGGTATGTAACCCAGGAAATTGAGGTGGAGGTGCCCAACCGCAGCACCCTCAGCCTGAACACGATTACGCTGGCCAAAAGCGCGCAGCAGCTTACTGAGGTGCGCATTACCGAGACGCGCTCCATCAACCAGCGCCCCACCGGCGTGAGCAAGATGCCCATCCGCCCGCTCGATTTGCCGCAGGCAGTGCTCAGCGTCAACCAGGAAACGCTGGAACGCCAGCAGGTGCTGCGCCTTAGCGACGCCATCGTGAACACGCCGGGCCTGTACGTGATGGCAGCCACCGGCGGCACCCAGGAAGAGTTGGGCGGCCGCGGCTTTGCCTACGGCTCGAACAACACCTTCAAAAACGGGGTGCGTTTCAACAACGGCATCATGCCCGAGGCGTCGTCGCTGGAGAGCATGGAGGTCTTGAAGGGCAGCACCGCCATTTTGTACGGCAACGTGTCGGCCGGCGGCGCCCTCAACCTGATTACCAAAAAGCCCAAGTTCGAGCGCGGCGGTTCGGTGGCCCTGCGCACCGGCTCCTTTGGTTTCTGGAAACCGATGGTGGATGTGTACGGCGCCGTGGGCCAGAGCGATAAAGTGGCCTACCGCCTGAACACCACCTACGAGCAAGGCAACAGCTTCCGCGACGGGGTGCAATCGGAGCGTTTCTACGTAAATCCCTCGCTGCTCTTTAAGCTGACGCCCAAAACCGATCTGGTGCTGGAGGGCGACCACCTGCGCGACAACCGCACGCCCGATTTCGGGGTGGGCGCCATCGATTACCAGGTGCTGGAATCGCGCACGCGCTTTCTCAACCTAGGCAACGCCCGCAACGCTGCCAGCCAAACCAGCGCAACCGCTACGCTCACCAGCCGCCTCAGCAACACCTGGCAGGTGCGGGGCGTGGCCGGCTTCCAGCGTTACGAGGTGGAGCAGCGCAGCGCCGCCCGCCCCACCAACATTAACAATGGCAAAACCAACCCGGCCCTGCGCGGCAACTGGACGCGCAACCTGCAGCGCAGCCAAAACGCCGAAAACTACTTCCTGGGTCAGCTCGATCTGACGGGCTCGTTCCACACCGGTTTTCTGGGCCACACCCTGCTGCTCGGGGCCGATGCCGACCAGTACCAGACGCGCACGATTTCGTACGTGGCGGCCCCCTTCGACAACATCAACGTGCTCGACCTAGGCCGCGAGCTGAGCCGCCCGGCCGGCGCCGTGAGCGGCTACAACGACCTGAAGCGCAACCAGCTGACGCTGGGCAACACCCGCCGCGCCGGTTTCTACGCACAGGATTTGCTCAGCATCAGCGAGAAGCTGAAAGTGCTGGCGGGCCTGCGCTGGAGCTACCAGGAAACGCCCAGCGACGTGTACACCTACGCTACGGGCAAATTCGACGAAAATCGCCGCTTCGACAACGCCTTCTCGCCCCGCGTGGGCCTGGTGTACCAGCCCATCAAGAATACCTCGCTGTTTGCCTCGTACGCCAACTCTTTTCAGCCCAACACCGGCCGCGACGCCAACGGCGCCTCGCTGGCGCCTTCTACCTTCGATCAGTACGAGGTGGGCGTAAAGAACGACCTGTTCAACGGCGCGCTGTCGGCCAACGTAACGGCCTACCGCATCGTCAACAGCAACCTGGCCCAAACCTACCTAGGGCCGCTGTACCAGGCCGATGGCTCGCCGGTGCTCAACGCCGACGGCACGGTTAAAATGAACCTCGATGCCAACATTAAGGAACTGGCCGGCGAGGTAACCAGCAAAGGCCTGGAGCTGGATGTGCAAAGCAAGCCTTACCTGGGGTGGTCGGTTATTGCGGGCTACAGCTACAACATGACGACCTACACCCGCAGCAACATCTACGAAGTAGGCAGCCGCCTGCGCTACAACCCCGCGCACACCGCCAACCTCAGCCTGTTCTACACCTTCGAGCACTCCTTGCTGAAGGGCCTGAACGCCGGCGTAACCGGCTACTACATGGGCGACAAAGTAGCGGGCCGCAACACGCGCCTCTACAACCCCGCCGACGGCAAGCCCTGGCCGGCCAGCACCGGCGATGCGTTCCAGCTGATCGAGGTGCCCAACTACCTGCTGTTCGATGCCTCGCTGGGCTACACCTACAACCGTTTTTCGTTGCGCCTGAAACTTGCCAACTTGCTGAACGAGTTGAGCTACAACATGCACGACGACAACAGCGTGAACCCCATTGCGCCGCGTAACTACTCGGCCACCTTCTCCTTCAAAATCTAACGCTCCCAACCCTTTTCGCTGCCGCCAACCCATCGGGCCGCCTAGGTTCGGTGGGTTCGGCATATCAGGCGCCCTACTACCATGAAGGTTCTTTTCCGCAACATCCACCTTTACCTGAGCCTGATTTCGGGGCTGGTTATTGCCGTTGTGTGCTTTACGGGCGCCGTGCTCGTGTTCGAGAAAGAGCTCGAGCAGGCATTTAACCCCGAGCGCTACTTCGTCGCGCAGCCAGGCACGCAGCGCCTCTCGCCCGAGCAAATGGTAGCGGCCGTGCAGGCGCAGGTGCCCCAGGCCAAGGTGGCCAGCATTAAGCTCTACGCCGACCCCATGCGCACCGCCGAGGTAAACCTGGCCGGTGGCCCCGGCGGTAAAGAGGGTGGTAAGGAAGGTGCCATGCGCGGCAGCCAGGGCGGCGAGAAGCGCGCAGGCGCCCCTGCCGAACAAGGCGCGAAAGCCGGCAAAGAAGGCAAAGGTGAGAAGGGCGGCAAAGGCGGTGGCGAAGGCGGCCGTGGCCCGGTTTACTTCGTGAACCCCTACACCGGCGCCGTGGTAGGCCCCTACGTGTACCGCGAAACGTTCTTCTACGCCATGATGGCGCTGCACCGCGGCATGGTGGGCGGCCCCGTGGGCAAGCTGATCGTGGGCGTGAGCACCCTCATGTTCCTGTTCATCATCGCCACGGGTTTGGTGCTGTGGTTCCCGGCTACCGGCAAGGTGCTCAAGCAGCGCCTCACCGTTAAGTGGGATGCCAGCTGGAAGCGCCTCAACCACGATCTGCACATTGTGCTGGGCTTCTACTCGGCCTTGTTCCTGTTCGTGTTTGCTTTCACGGGTTTGGCGTGGTCGTTCGAGTGGTTCAACAACGGCATCTTCGCCGTTACCAGCTCCAACCCCAAAGGCCCCGAAGCACCCAAATCGGAAGTGCTGCTGAGCGGCGGCAAGCTGGGCTTCAACCAGGCCTATGCCGTGGCCCAACAGCAAGTGCCCAACGCCCTGTCGTACGCCATTGCCATGCCCAAAGACTCGGCCGAAGCCGTGCGCGTGATGACCACCACCGCCAACGCCGCCTACGAAGGTGCCACCGACGAGCTGTACCTCGACCAATACACCGGCCGCCCCCTAGGTAAGCTCGCCTTCGCGGACCGTAACCTGGGCCAGCGCGTGCGCCGCACCTTAAAGCCGGTGCACACGGGCGCCATTTACGGCACGCCCTCCAAAATTATTGCCCTGGTGGTGTGCGTGCTGGGCGTTACGTTCCCGGTTACGGGCGTAATCCTGTGGCTGAACCGCCTGAAGAAGGAGCGCAAAAAGCAGCGCAAGGCTGCCCTGGTTTCCGCCTGACACTGAAGCCGGCTTACTCCCAAGCAAAAGGCCCTAGGTGCATACCTAGGGCCTTTTGCTTGGGAGTAATTATTTAAGCTTAAAACGGCGGATCCTCGTTGCCGAAGTTGCTCTTCGGGAAGGGCTGGGGCGAGGCACCCAGGTCGTTCATGCGCGAACCCAAGCGGATGGTGTTCGGCGCGAAGCCCGGGTCGTCCTCAAAGCCGCTGTCGAAGTTGCTGGCGGGCAGTTGGCCGGTGTTGTAGTTGGCCGCTTCGGGCGCAAAGCCACCGCTGTCGAGGTCCGAGAACTTGGTAAAGCGGCCGATAAACTTCAGCGGAACCGTATCGAGGCCGCCGTTACGGTGCTTGGCAATGATTACCTCGCCTACGCCCTGCGTGGGGTTGCCCATTTCGTCTTCGGTAATGCCGTAGTACTCGGGGCGGTACAGGAACATTACCATGTCGGCGTCCTGCTCGATCGAGCCCGATTCGCGAAGGTCGCTCAGCTGCGGGCGCTTGTCGCCGCCACGGGTTTCAACCGAGCGCGAAAGCTGCGACAGCGCGATTACCGGGATGTTCAGCTCCTTGGCAATACCCTTGAGCGCGCGCGAAATCGAGGCAATTTCCTGTTCGCGGTTGCCGCCCGGCTTGCCGTCGCCGTTGCCGGTCATCAGCTGCAGGTAGTCGATGATGATCATCTGAATGTCGTGGTGCGACTTCAGGCGGCGGCACTTCGTGCGCAGCTCCCGAATGCTCAGGCCGGGCGTATCGTCGATGAAAATGGGCGCGTTCGAGAGCGTGGCAATTTTGTGGTTGAGCTGCTGCCACTCGTAATCGGCCAGGTTGCCCTTCTTGATCTTCTCCGAATCCAGCTCCGCTTCCGCCGAAATCAGACGGTTTACCAGCTGAATCGAGGACATTTCGAGCGAGAAGAACGCCACGGCTTTCTTATCGAGCACGGCCGCATTGCGCATGCACGAGAGCACGAAAGCGGTTTTACCCATGGCCGGGCGCGCCGCAATAATCACCAGATCCGACTTTTGCCAGCCCGACGTGACGCGGTCCAGCGCCACCATGCCGGAGGTTACGCCGGTAAGGCCGCCGGTTTGCTTGCTCTTCTCTTCCAGCTCCTTGATGGCTTTGCCCATCAGGCTGCGCATGTCGTCGAAGTTCTTCCGGATGTTCGACTCCGACACCTCGAACAAGGCCTGCTCGGTTTGGTCGAGCAGGTTAAACACGTCCATCGTGTCCTCGTAGGCGTCGCGGTGCACATTGGAGGCAATGGCAATCAGCTCGCGCTTAATGGCGTGCTCCGTAATGATGCGGGCGTGCGTTTCGATGTTGGCCGCCGACTGAATGCGGTACGTAAGCGAGGCTACGTACTGCGGGCCCCCGGCCATTTCCAACGCCCCCATGGCACGCAGCTCCTGCGTTACCGTCAGGATATCGATGGGCTCGGTTTTGTCGAACAGCGACAAAATGGCCTGAAAGATCTGTTGGTGCGCCTCCTTGTAAAAGCTTTTGGGCTTCAGGATGTCGATAACGCTGGTGAGGGCATCTTTTTCGAGCATCAGGGCTCCCAGCACGGCCGACTCCAGATCGAGGGCTTGCGGGGGGAGCTTGCCGGTTGGGTTGGTGGCTACAACGGGCTTGTTCCAGGCTTTGTGGGCCCTGGCGGCCAGTTGCTTAACGCGGCTGTTGCTTTCGTCCATCATCGTGCGGCAGATCCACTTATTCCGAAAGTACCAGAAAAGGGCTACAAAACTACGCCCGCCGGCGTGATTTGTCGACGTTGATTGCCGACAGAGTTTTCGCTACTTTGGCCCAATTAGCCCGGGTGTAGCAGCCGACCCGCGCGGCCTTTGCTACTTTTGTGGCTCGGCTTTTGAGCCGCCCTTGTGTAGCGTACCACCTACTGCCCGCATGGCCTTACCAAACTATCGGCGCGTCCACCTGATTGCGGTGGGCGGCAGCATTATGCACAACCTGGCCTTGGCACTGCACCGCCAAGGCATACACGTAACCGGCTCCGACGACGAGATTTTCGATCCGGCGCGAACCCGCCTGCAGCAAGCCGGCCTATTGCCCGAGCAAATGGGCTGGGATGCCGCCCGCATCACCGACGACCTCGACGCGGTAATCGTGGGCATGCACGCCCGCCCCGATAACCCGGAGCTGCACCGCGCCCAGGAGCTGGGTTTGCGCATTTTCTCCTTCCCCGAGTTTATTTACGAGGCCTCCAGGGATAAGCAGCGCATCGTAATTGGCGGCTCGCACGGCAAAACCAGCATTACCAGCATCATTCTGCACGTGCTGCGCCACCACGGCCTCAAGTTCGACTACGCCGTTGGGGCCCAGCTCGAAGGCTTCGATTTGATGGTGAAGCTCACCGACGACGCACCCATCATTATCATCGAAGGCGACGAGTACCTCTCCTCGCCCGTGGATCGGCGACCGAAGTTTCACCTGTACCAGCACCACATCGGGGTGATTTCGGGCATCAGCTGGGACCACATCAACGTGTTTCCGACCGAAGAAATCTACCGCGAGCAGTTTGCCATTTTTGCCCGCATGACGCCCAAAGCCGGCGTGCTCATCTACGACCGCGACGACGAGCAGGCGCAGTTGGTAAGCGTGCCCTCCAACCCCGATGTGAAGTACGTGGGCTACGGCCCGCACGAGCACGTTATCAAGAACGGCGTCACCTCGCTGGTTACCAAGAAAGACGAGCTGGTGCCCATTCAGGTGTTCGGCGAGCACAACCTGCGCAACATTTCGGCGGCCAAAGAGGTGTGCAAGCAGCTCGGCATCAAGGGCAAAGACTTTTACGAAGCCGTGGCCACGTTTAAGGGCGCGGCCCGCCGCCTCGAGCTGGTAAAGCAAGGCGCTACCTCGGTGGTGTACAAAGATTTTGCGCACGCGCCCTCCAAGCTCAAGGCTACCTCGGCAGCGCTCAAGAAGCAGTACCCGCAGCGCCGCCTGATTGCCTGCCTGGAGCTGCACACCTTCAGCTCGCTGAACCCCGATTTCCTGCCCCAGTACGAAGGCACCTTCGACGCGCCCGACGTGGCCGTGGTGTACTTCAACCCGCAGGTGCTGGCCCACAAGCGCCTGCCTCCGCTCAGCGACCTGCAGGTGGCCGAGGCCTTCCACCGCGCCGATTTGCGTGTGTTTACCGACAGCAGCAAACTTGCGGCGTATCTGCAGGAGCAAAACTGGCAAAACACCAACCTGCTGATGATGACCTCGGGCACCTTCGACGGCATCGACCTGGGCAAGCTGGCCAGCGAGGTAACCGGCAACTAACTGGCGGCGTGCTTGGCACGTTTGGTTTTGAATACGCAACAGCCCGGAGCTATCCTCCGGGCTGTTGCGGTTTTGAGCAGACTTCTGACCCAGGCAGCCGCAGGCAACGTATCTGCTGGTTGCAGCCCCTTTCAAAAGTCGTGAAGCGCTGGCTTCTGTTACATTTAACGCCGCTATGAAACCCACCCTCCTGCTACTCCACGGCGCCCTAGGTTCGGCGGCTCAGCTCGAGCCCCTGGCCCAGCGGCTGGCGGCCGATTTCGAAGTGCATTCTTTCTCGTTCAGCGGCCACGGCGGGCGCGAGCTGCACCCCGAGCAGTTCAACATGACGCACTTCGCGGCCGAAGTAAGCTACTTTCTGGCCGAGCACCACCTCGACAACGTGCACGTATTCGGCTACAGCATGGGCGGCTACGCGGCCATCCTGAGCGCGGTATCCGACCCCGGCCGCATCCGTTCCATCACTACCCTAGGTACCAAATTCGATTGGTCGCCGGAGGTAGCGGCCCGGGAGGTGCAGATGCTGGACGCGGATAAGATGCAAGCCAAAGTGCCGCAGTTTGTGGAGCACCTGCAGCGCACCCACGGCCCCGGCAACTGGCAAGCGGTGGTAACCTCCACCGCCGCCATGATGCAGGAACTGGGCACCGCCCCGGCCCTGCACGAGCTAAACCTTTCGGCGCTGGCCATTCCGGTGCAGGTGCTGGTAGGCGACGGCGACAAAACCGCCGGCGTGGAGCCCTCGCGGCAGTTTGCCATGTACTTGCCCACGGCCACCTTCGAGGTACTGCCGAATACGCCGCACCCCTTTGAGCGCGCCGACCTAGGGGCGCTGACGCACCGCATCCGGGAGTTTGCCATAGCGGCGGCTGTTTAGCCCGCTACCTGCCCAACGCAAAAGCGGCCTGCTCCACCTAGGGGCAGGCCGCTTTTTATTCGTCGGCGGGTTTGGGGGGCGGCGGTGGCGCGGGTGCAGCGGGTTTCCGGCGCCGGTCGGTGGTTACCAGCAGCGCCAGGGCCGTTAGCGTCAGGCGCAAAATCCACTTGCGGCTCATCGGCTGTTGTTGGCGGTGGTGGGGAAAAACGTGTTCTTCTCCTTGATTTCCAGGTCGCAGGTGCCGCCGCCCGAGTTGTCTTCGCACGTGGAGCCGGTAATGGCGCTGCGGTTGAAGTTGAAGTAGCACATCTGGCAGCCGCGGCCTTCCAGCACGTAGCGCTCGGTGGCCGAGCTCAGGTACAGCTCGTTGTCGGTGGTTAGCTCCAGCGGCATGGCCATGGCCCGGAACATGCCGTTGCGCAAGCCCATGCCCACCAAAAAGTACGAGGGTTTCTCCTTGGCCGAGCTTTGCACCTTGCGCACCTGGGCGTTGTTCACCACGGTGCCGTCGCCGAACTGCCGCGTGAAGTTTACCATCAGCTGCTGGCGCGGCACTTTGTACTCCACTTTTCCGGCCTCCACCACGGCCACCAGCCGGTTGGGCGAATCGAGTACGCGCAGGCTCTCCTCCACCTTGCGGTTGGGGCCCCGGCCTTCGGGGAAATTTTGCCTGGATGTTTCGCAGGCCGATAGGAGCGCAATACCTAGGGCGGCGGTGGTAAGCAGACGGGAAAAACGGGTCGTGAACACAGGTGTAGCCCGCGTTAGCGGGCGGTATAGTACTTACGGGCCTCCGGCAACTGGCGCTGAATGTCGGCGATGCGCGTAGCGCTGGAGGGGTGGGTTGAGAGGAATTCGATGTTGCCGCCCTGCTCCTGGGCCGCCATCCGTTGCCAGAACGCAACGGCCGCGTCGGGGTTGTAGCCGGCCATGGCCATGAAGATAAGCCCCAGCCGGTCGGCTTCCGACTCCTGGTTGCGGCCGTACTTCAGCAAGCCCAGCTGCGAGCCGACGCCCACTGCCTGCAGAAACACGTTTTGGGTGGCCGAGGGGTTCTGGCCCACGGCCGTCGAGAGCACGCCGCCCAGGCCCTGCGTGGCCATTTGCTGGCTCATCCGCTCGCTGCTGTGCTTGGCCACGGCGTGGGCAATTTCGTGGCCCATCACCACGGCCAGGCCGGTTTCATCCTGCGTGATGGGCAGAATGCCCGTGTACACGGCTACTTTGCCGCCGGGCATGCACCACGCGTTTTGCTGGTCTTCCTGAATCAGGTTGAACTCCCACTGATACCCCTCGAGCTGGGCCGCGGCGTTGTTCTGGCGAAAGTACTGCTCCACGGCCTGCTGAATGCGCTGCCCCACGCGGCGTACCATGGCGGTTTGGGCCGCATCCGCGGAAAGCCGGCTCGACTGCAGCACCTTCTGGTACTCCTGGGCGGCCATGGCGTTCATTTCCTGATCGGACACGAGGTTGAGCTGCGAGCGGCCGGTGATGGGCACCGTGGAGCAGCTCACGGCCGCGAACATGGCCGCGGCTACCATCAGCTTTTTTAACATCGGGGTGGTGTGTGTTTCAGAGGGCAGGAGGGCAAAAACCGCATCCGGCGGCTAGAATACTGATTTCAGCCGAGCTCCGCGGTATGGCTGCTATACGGTGGCACCCAGGCCAAATGTTGTGCGCGGGCCTAACGTGCTCAGCCGCTTTTGCGTAAGGGGCCGCATTGCCGCCGGCGTTTTCTGCGCGGCCGCAATGGTGTACTTTTGCTTAGGGCCGGTCGTTTACCGGTTTCCTCCCCCATCCCCCCCGACTCCGCCTCTCATGAAGATTCTCTGCATCGGCCGTAACTACGCCGAACATATTGCTGAGCTGAATAACGAAGTACCCGACGAGCCCGTCATCTTCCTGAAGCCCGATACGGCCCTGCTGCAGCGCGGCATGCCGTTTTTCTACCCCGAGTTCACGCAGGACATTCACCACGAGATTGAGCTGGTGCTGCGCGTGTGCAAAAACGGCCGCCACATCGAGGAGCAGTTTGCCCACACCTACTACGATGCCGTTGGCCTGGGCCTCGACCTGACGGCCCGCGACCTGCAAAGCAAAGCCAAAAGCAAAGGCCTGCCCTGGGATTTGGCCAAGGGTTTCGACGGCTCGGCCCCGCTCAGCACCACCTTCAAGCCCGTTTCGGAGTTTGCCGACCTAGGCAACATCAACTTCCGGCTGGAGGTAAACGGCGAGGTGCGCCAGCAAGGCAACTCCGGCCTGATGCTGCACGATTTCAACAAAATCATCAGCTACGTGTCGCGGTTCATCACCCTGAAAATGGGCGACCTGATTTTTACCGGCACGCCCAGCGGCGTCGGGCCCATTAAAGTGGGCGACCAGCTCACGGGCTACCTCGAAGACGAAAAGCTGCTCGACGTAGCCGTGAAATAAGGAGTAGTTGGTTGAACGTTGATTGTTGATTGTGCTGAAGAATAGCCTGCTCTCTACCTGGCTGCTGGCTGGCCCAGCTATGCTGTTGCTTGCCTCGGCGGCCCCCTCGGCCTGCACCACCGATACCAACAAAGGCGACAAGCCGGCGGCCGCCAAACCCGCCCCCGCCCCGCCCGACAGCGTTTCGGTACCTAGGGATTATTTCCTGTTCCCCATCAAGCCCGGCAAGCCCAACCTGCTGGCGGCCAGCATGGGCGAGCTGCGCCCCAACCACTTCCACGGCGGGCTCGACATTAAAACCGACGGCGTGGTGGGCCTGCCCGTGTACGCCTCCGCCGACGGCTACATCTCGCGCCTCAAGCAGTCGTCGTTTGGCTACGGCAACGTGCTCTATATCACCCACCCCAACGGGTTGGTTACGGTGTACGGCCACCTCAACCAGTTTAAAGGCCCGGTGGCCCAGGAGCTGCTGAAGCGCCAGTACGAAAAGCAGACCTACGAGCTGGAGCTGTTCTTCCGGCCCGGCGAGTTTGCGGTGAAGCGCGGCGACGTGGTGGCCCTTTCGGGCAACACCGGCGGCTCGGCGGGCCCGCACCTGCACTGGGAAGTACGCGACGCCAAAGACACCCAGCTGAACCCGCTGCAGTGGGGCGGCTTTGCCGAAATTCAGGACCACATACCGCCCACCGCCGTGATGACGGCCGTGGAGCCGCTGAGCATCGATGGCCGCGTGCAGGGCCGCTTCGAGAAGCGCCTGTTTGCCCCCACCGGCACCAACACCGCGGGCTTTGCCGTAGCCGATACCATTCCGGTGGCGGGCACGGTGGGCTTGCTGCTGCAGGGCTTCGACCGGTTCGACAACGCCTGGAACAAAAACGGCCTGCAGCGGGTGGAGGTACGCGTGAACGGCGCGCCGCACTACACGCACGCCATCAACGGCGTGGGCTTCCCCGACGAAACCCGGCAGGTAAACCACCACACCGACTACGAGTACATGATGACCACTCGTAGGACGATGGAAAAGCTGTGGGTTGACGAAGGCAACACCCTGCCCATTTACGAAACCGGCCCCAGCAAAGGCCGCCTGCGTACCGAGCCCGGCAAGGTGTACACCATAGAAATGCGCTTGTCCGACTCGTACGGCAACACCACACCGCTGCGCATGGTGCTGCGCGGCGTGGCCTCCGATTACTGGCAAACGCGCTCGGCCGCGGTGCGCAAGCCCGCCCTGCGCTACGATGTGCTGCGCAACATTTTGCGCGTAACCGCCGACGATACCGCCCGCCAGGCGCCCAACCTGACGCTGCTGCGCGGCAACCGCCAACTGCAGCTGAAGCCCAGCTACACCGACCAAAGCCGCTCGGTGTACCTCTACGACTTGCGCGCTGGCCTGCCCGATTCCCTGCGCTTCCCCGGTATCCGGCTGGCCCAACGCTTCGACCGGGTGGCGGCCATACCGGCCCAAACCGAGCAGCTGTTCTCGAATCAGCACCTGAATATTGCGTTCAGCCCCAACACCCTGTTCGATACGCTGTACCTGCAAACCAGCTACAAAAACGGCCTCTGGACGGTACAAAACCCGCGTACGCCGCTGCTGGCGCCTATTCGCGTCACCCTGAAGCCTGAGGTACCCGTGGCCGACAAGCGCCGCTCGGCGGTGTACCTGATTCGCGGCAACGGGCGCATTTACCAGGGTGGTAAGTGGGACGGCGAGGCCGTTTCCTTCACCACCAAAATCCTGGGTCAGTACCGCATCCTGGCCGATACCACGGCACCTTCGGCCAGGCTGGTGAGCAAAGGCTACGGTGGGCTGGTATTTAAAGTAGGCGACGACCTGTCGGGCCTGGCCAGCTACCGCCTCGAAATCAACGGGCAGTTTAAACGCCTTCGCTTCGAGCACAAAAACGCCACGCTGTTTACCGAGCGCGAAGACACCCTCGGGCCGCCGCTGCGCGGGGCCGCCCGCCTGCACATCACCGACCAGGCCGGCAACGAAAAGACCCTCACATTTCAGCTGTAAAGCATAAAAAGCGGAGCCCAGGCTCCGCTTTTTTCTTGTGCCCCCATTCGGGCAGGGTTGCAGCACGGGGTGCGCGGCAGGCCTAACGTAAATGTCGCCCCAACGTACCTAGGGCTGGCACCCAGCGCCCCAAACCACACCCCAACCATATGCCTACTCCCAACATCCGTAAGCCTGGCCTGCTCACGGCCGCCGCGGCCACCGTGGCAGCCGGTGCGGCCGTGTACGCCCTTACGCGCCGCAAACGCCCCGAGCTGATTACCGTTCCGCACGTCGATTTGCACCGCTACGCCGGTTTGTGGTACGAAATAGCGCGCCTGCCGCAGCGCTTCGAGCGCCGCTGCACCAACGTAACGGCCGAGTACCACCCCATGGCCGATGGCCGCATTGAGGTGAAGAATACCTGCCGCAAAAACTCGGTGTACGGGCCTGCTGAGGCCGTGCACGGCGTGGCCCGCGTGGTTGATACCGAAACCAACGCCAAGCTGAAGGTGCAGTTTCAGTGGCCGTTCGAGGGCGACTACTGGATTCTGACGCTCGACCCCGAGTACCAGTTTGCCCTGGTAGGCACGCCCAACCGCAAAGCCCTCTGGATACTCGCCCGCAGGCCACACCTTTCGCTGCCTACCCTGCACAACCTCGTGGAGGTAGCCCGGCAAAAAGGCTATCCGGTCGAGAAACTCATTTACACCGAGCAGCTAGAGGCCGAGCAGCCCTAGGTGCTGCCGGCTCCGGGGCACCCGGGCACCTAGGGAGGCGCTACATCTGGCCAAGGCTTTTACCTTTGCCCCGATGATTACGCTGAACCCCGGCGACCAAGCCCCCGATTTCGCGTCGCAAGACCAGCACGGCCAAACCGTGCGCCTTTCCGATTTGCGCGGCCAGCGCGTGGCCCTGTACTTCTACCCCAAAGACGACACCCCCGGCTGTACGGCCCAGGCCTGCTCGCTGCGCGACGGCGAAACCGAGCTGAAAGCCGCCGGCATTACCGTACTCGGCGTCAGCCCCGATACCGGGGAGTCGCACCAGCGGTTTGCTCAGAAATACGAGCTGCCCTTTCAGTTGCTCGCCGACCCCGACAAGCAGCTGGCCCAGGCCTACGGCGTGTGGCAGGAAAAGAAAAACTACGGCCGCACCTATTGGGGCGTGGTGCGTACCACTTTCCTGATCGATGCCGACGGCCGCGTGGAGCGTATCATCCGCCGACCCGACACCAAGAACCACGCTGCTCAATTGCTCAAGTAATTTCAGCCGCCGGCGGACCTCTTGTAGGCCCGCCGGTTTGGTTTTGGCGAGGTGCTGCCCACTGCCGATTTTTGCTGGCACCTAGGCGCTATTGCCTGAACCTGGCCCGTAACCTTCGCCAACGATTTGCCGCATAAGGCGGCGCTGTTGTTGGCTTATTCTCCCGAACCCCCTCACTTACCCCATATGTCAGCTTCTTCTTCTCCCGCCGCAGCCACGGCGACCCGCTCCATCACCGAGCTCAAGCAAATTGCCGCGCAAGTGCGCCGCGACATCGTGCGCATGGTGCACGCCGTAAACTCGGGCCACCCCGGCGGCTCGCTGGGCTGCACCGATTTGCTGGTGGCCTTGTACTTCAAGTTCATGAAGCACACACCCGAGCCCTTCGATATGAACGGCGTGGGCCAGGACCTGTTCTTCCTCTCCAACGGCCACATTTCGCCGGTGTTTTACTCGGTGCTGGCCCGCTCGGGCTACTTCCCGGTAAGCGAGCTGGCTACTTTCCGCAAGCTCGATTCGCGCCTGCAGGGCCACCCCACCACGCACGAGCACCTGCCCGGCGTACGCGTGGCTTCGGGCTCGTTGGGCCAGGGCCTGAGCGTGGCCGTTGGCGCGGCGCAAGCCAAAAAGCTGAACAACGACGACCGCACCGTGTACGTGCTGATGGGCGACGGCGAGCTGGAAGAAGGCCAGATTTGGGAAGCCGCCATGTACGCCCCGCACCACAAGGTGGATAACCTGATTGCCGTAGTCGACCGCAACGGCCAGCAGATCGACGGCCCCACCGACAAAGTGGGCGGCCTGGGCGATTTGCGCGCCAAGTTCGAAGCCTTCGGCTGGCAGGTAATTGAAGCCGACGGCAACCAGTTCGAAACGCTGCTGCCCGCGCTGGAAGAAGCCCAGTCGCTGCTTGGCCAGGGCAAGCCCGTAATGCTGCTGATGGATACCCAAATGGGCTTCGGCGTCGATTACATGATGGGCTCGCACAAATGGCACGGCGTGGCCCCCAACGACGAGCAGCTGGAGAAGGCCCTGCAGCAGCTCGAGGTTGAGCAGAACTCCGACTACTAAGCCCCTGAACTGCCTCGGCACAGACGATTGCCGCACGTTTGGCGTTAGCCTGCGGTACTGCTTTCTGCGCTCGTCAATGCTAGGTTAAGCTGCTCCTACCCTGTATTTTGGAGGGGCAGCCCAGGCCTCCACCGCATGTTACTCCGCCCGCTCATCCTCTGGCTTTTGGTTATTGCCGGCTTGCTGGCCGGCCGGCCTTTGCGCGCCCAGCAAGCTGGGCCGCAAAGCCAGCCCAAAACCACGCGCATTCTGTTCGTGCTCGATGCTTCGGGCTCGATGCTGGCGCCGTGGGAGGGCGAGCCGCGCTGGAACGTAGCCAAACGCTTGCTGGCCCGCATGGCCGATTCGCTCAATGCTTACCCCAACCTGGAGCTGGGTTTGCGCGCCTACGGCCACCTGCACGACAAAGACGAAAACAACTGCGAAGACTCGCGGCTGGAAGTACCCTTTGCGCGCAAAAATGCGGCCGCCATCAAGCAAAAGCTGCAGGAGCTGAAGCCGCAGGGCAACACGCCCATCACGTACTCGCTGCTGCAGTCGGCCTCGGATTTTCCGTCGGAGAAAACCTCGCGCAACGTGCTCATCTTGATTACCGACGGGCTGGAGTCGTGCAACGGCGACCCGTGCGCTACCTCGTTGGCGTTGCAGCGCAAGCGCATCTTCCTCAAGCCGTTTGTAATTGGCATCGGGGCCGAGCGCGACTTCGGCAAGCAGCTGGAGTGCCTGGGTCAGTACTACAATGCGGCCGACGTGAAGACTTTCCGGACCATCCTCAACGACGTAATTGCCCAGACCCTGGCCAAAACCACGGTGGCGGTAAACCTGACGGACGAGAACGGCCGGCCCGTGGAGTCGAACGTGAACCTGACTTTCCTGAACAGCCTCACCGAAACGCCCGAGTACAACTACGTGCACTGGCGCGACGCCAAAGGCCAGCCCGATGTGCTCGACGTTGATCCGCTGCAGTCGTACGACCTAGTAATCAACACGGTGCCGCCGGTGCGGCAGGCCAACTTGCCCATTAAGCCGGGCAAGGCCAATGTACTGAGCTTCAAGACGCCGCAAGGAACCCTGAACCTGCAAAACCCGCAGCTTACGCCCAACCCCTACGGCACCATGCACGCGGTGGTGCGGCAGCAGGGCAACCCGGCCACGTTGGTGTCGCGGCCCTTCGGCAGCAAGCAAAAGCTGCTGGCGGGCAATTACGAGGTGGAAATCCTGACCCTGCCCAGGCAAACCCGGCGCGTGAGCATCAAGCAAGGCAAGGAAACCGTGGTGACGTACGATGCCCCCGGCGCCCTCAACATCCTGTCGGATTTGAAAGGCTACGGCAGCATTTACCGCTTGAACCAGGACGACACCCAAACCTGGGTGTACACCCTGGGCGATAATGCCAGCAGCAAAATCAACCTGACGATGCAGCCCGGCAACTACCGCCTGGTGTTCCGGACCAGCACCGCCACCGGCAGCAAGTTCACCGACGTGCGCACCTTCACCATCCGCAGTGGGCAAACCACTTCGGTCAGCATTTTTGGCAAGTGATGAACGGAGTTGACGTGCACGAACTCCCCTCCTCAGATGAGGAGGAGACGCAGCCGCCAAAGGCTGCGGCTGGGGTGGTTGCCCCCGCGTCAGATACTAACCTCAACCCCTCCGTTCGTTTGATGAAAGAACGTCATGCTGAGCTCCGCCGAAGCATCTCTACCGCTTCGCCAGATAGTATAATTCCTCTCTGATATCCGCACGCGCGATTCCTCGACTTCGCTCGGAATGACGAACCTGCCGAGCCCAACGAAGCGGTAGAGATGCTTCGGCGGAGCTCAGCATGACGCCCTAGGTAATCAGCCTAGGATAATCGTTCAACAACCCACTGTTCAACGATTGTCAACCACCCCGCCCTTCGGGCACCCCTCCTCAGCTGAGGAGGGGAGTTTGTTCTTCCTTTTTTAGAAACCCTCTCCCAACCTCATACATGAAAGATTTCCCGTACACCGAGAAGAAAGACACCCGCTCCGGCTTTGGCGCCGGCCTGCACGAGCTTGGCCAAACCAATCCCAACGTGGTAGCCCTGTGCGCCGACCTGATTGGCTCCCTTAAAATGGATGCCTTTGTGAAGGACTTTCCGGAGCGCTTCTTCCAGGTAGGTATTGCCGAGGCCAACATGATGGGCCTGGCGGCCGGCCTCACCATCGGTGGCAAAATTCCGTTCACGGGCACCTTCGCCAACTTCAGCACGGGCCGCGTATACGACCAGATTCGCCAGAGCATTGCTTACTCGGGCAAGAACGTGAAGATCTGCGCATCGCACGCGGGCCTTACCCTAGGTGAAGACGGCGCTACGCACCAGATTCTGGAAGACGTAGGCATGATGAAAATGCTGCCCGGCATGACGGTCATCAACCCTTGCGACTACAACCAAACCAAAGCCGCCACCCTGGCCATTGCCGACTACGAAGGCCCGGTGTACCTGCGCTTTGGCCGCCCGGTGGTGCCCAACTTTACGCCCGCCGACCAGAAGTTCGAAATCGGCAAAGCCCTGATGCTGAACGAAGGCACCGACGTGAGCATTTTCGCTACGGGCCACTTGGTATGGAAGGCTATCCTGGCCGGCCACCTGCTAGCCGAGAAGGGCATCAACGCCGAAATCATCAACATTCACACCATCAAGCCGCTTGATGAGGAAGCCGTGCTGCAGTCGGTGCGCAAAACCCGCTGCGTGGTAACAGCCGAAGAGCACCAAATGCACGGCGGCCTGGGCGACAGCATTGCCCAGCTGCTGGCCCGCGAGGAGCCCCTGCCCCTCGAAATGGTAGCCGTAAACGACTCGTTCGGCGAATCGGGCACGCCCGATCAGCTGATGGAGAAGTACGGCCTGAACGAGCAAGCCATTGTGGCGGCCGTTGAGAAGGTAATGAGCCGCCGGAAGTAACCTGCTGCCGAAGCCCCCGTCGCGCGAAACGTCCCGGCCACCTAGGTGGCCGGGGCGTTTGCATTCAGAGCCGCCGGGGTTTCCAATAATCCGGTTATGCCAAGCCGGAGGTGCGCTGGTGCCGAAACACCGAAAAGCGCCCTGCCTCTTCGCCCAGGCTGAGGCAGCGGCACGAGGCCACCAGCACCGCTGCCAGTACGCCCAGCCACAGCAACGCCAGCCAGGGTACATGCAGCGGACCGTAGCTAGCCAGCACGCCCACGCGCAGCAGCGGGTTCAGCACCCCTGCCACCACCACGGCGTTGGCCACCAGCGGCACCACCAGCATGCCCAGAAACACCACGCCGCGCCTAGGGTGCACCAAGGCATCGTGGGCCCTAATGGCGGGCGGCACCACCAGCAGCAGCACCAGCAAAATGGTAGCCAGCCAGCTGGCCCCCCACTCGCCCATAAGCTGGCGGAGCACGTAGGTTTCGGGCCCGGCGGCGAGGGTGGCCGAGGTGAGCCGCGCCAACGGCAAGCCGGCAAACACCAGGGCCAGGCCAAAAGCGCGGGTGCGGGCCTGGTTCGATTCGTCGAGCAGCAGGTAGCCCAGCCACATTTGCAGGTAGGGCAAACCGGCACCTAGGGCCTGCCCGCCCAGCTGCCCGGCCTCGGTGGCGGCGCAGGTGGTGCAGCTTTCCCAGTCGCTGAAGGTGCGGTTGCCCCAGCAGCCACACGTGGCGCGCAGCAGCAGCATACGCAGGCTCATGCGCACCTCTTGCGTGAGGAACATGAGGGCCAGCAGTGCTACCGCGTAGCCGGCGGTAAGGCGGAATCGGAGCATAAGATCAGGCTGATTATTCTTCCGAAACCATAAGCCTGCCGGCACGCCCTATGCCTGAGCTACGGCAACACAGTCCGCACAGAGCGTGGGCAGGGTCTATCAATATACATTCTCTTAGGGACTTATAAAACAAAATAACCCACAACTATCTGGGTAAGTGGCCGCACCTCAGCCGCCCCAAAACAATCGGGCAGCGTACTTGGGCACGATAAGGCGGTAGCGAACTGCTTGCCCTGGCCGGCTAAAACAGGTGGCCCTTGCGGTGGCGCCGCCCAAGCGGCACCTAGGGCCATGCTGCGCCCCGGCGGCCTCGGCAGGCACTACTTCAGGATTTCCACAACCGGACGGCGCCCCGTAGCCTTTTCCATTTCGCGATTGAAATCGGCCAGCGAAATGACTTTGACCTTGAGCCTGAGTTCCTGGGCTTGCTTTATCTGTCCGTTGCCCGAAGAATAGTCCATCATGTCCGAATACTTGTAGGTATTCAGGGCTTCGCGGGTTGGTTCGGCCAGTACCAGGTTGTCGGCTTCGCTGTAGCTCAACTTCTTAAGCTCGCCGGCTTGGTACGCTTCTGCCACCACCGCCAACGAAACCTCGACGCCTTTGGGCTCTTGCCGGCAAGCCATTGCCCCGAAAGCGAGCAGCAGCACAGTTGGTTTATGCATGGTTCGATGGAAATGAAATTAGTTGCTTGCTGTAGGCAGTCGGCTGACCGCGAGTAGTAAAATTGGCCGAGGCAACGGTTATTTGCCGACCGCAAATTTGCTTATCGATTGGCTTGGCCCAAACCAGCGGTGGCCGCTTGCCCACTGCGTGGCGGCAAGGCTCTAAATTAAGGCTAGTTGAGGCGGCCCTGCCGGCAACCAACAATTTCTGAGGCCCTGGTTAAACCCAGCCCCCGTGCCTTCGTCTAACCCCGCACACGCCAACCGCCTCTACCACCTCTCCACTACCCCGCTTGGAAGACCAGGAAATCCTCCTCAAGTTCCGGGACCCCACCGCCCGCAATGTGGCCTTCAACCAGCTGGTGCGCAAGTACCAGCAGCGGGTGTACTGGCACGTGCGCAAGATGGTTATCGACCACGACGATGCCGACGACCTCGTGCAGGACGTGTTCGTGAAGGTGTGGAACAACCTCGAAAACTTTCGGGCCGATGCCTCGCTCTACACCTGGATTTACCGCATTGCTACCAACGAGTGCCTGAACTTTCTGCAAAGCAAGCGGCGCAAGTTTTTCCTGCCGCTCAACGATGTGGGCGCCGAGCTATCGGCCAAGCTCGAAGCCGACGACAGCCTGGCCGGCGACGAGGTGGAGCTGAAGCTGCAGAAAGCCATTTTGCGCCTGCCCGATAAGCAGCGCATGGTGTTCAACCTGCGCTACTACGACGAAATGCCCTACGAACAAATGGCCGAGGTAACCGGCACCAGCGTGGGGGCCCTCAAGGCTTCGTACCACCACGCCGTCAAGAAGATCGAGCAATACGTAAACGAAGCCAGCCATTAAACCTCAGGGCTTTGCGGCCCTCTAACCGATATGAAAACGCCTTTTCGACTGGACGACCACCCGCGGCGCCAACAGCCGCTGGCCGCGCCGCCCGATGGCTACTTTGATAAGTTGCCGCTGCGCGTGATGCAGCGCGTGCGCCCCGCCGAGCCCGACGCGGCTCCGCTGTTCGGCTGGCTGGCGGCGCTGAGCGCGCCGCTGCGCACCGCCCTGGCCTCGGTGCTGCTGTTGGTGGCCTTCGTGGGCGCGTTCTGGCTTACCGGCAACCCCGGGCGCGGCACGGGCCCGGCGGCTGCCGTGGCCACCGCCGCGGCGCCTAGGTCGGCGCAGGCGCTGGCGGCCGTGCCCCACGCCGAAGTGGTACAGTACCTGCTTACCAACGATGAACGCCTGACGCTGCAGGACTTGGCCGAAACGCCCGTGGCCGACCGCGACCTGACGGCCACCTTCCTGCCCGGTTCCTCGCGCGCCGAGCTGGAGGCCGCCCTCGACGAGCAGCCCAGCGTGGATGTTTACCTGTAAGCCCATCTTTGCAACCTCCTTCCTCTGATATGAAGCTTTTCCGATTGCCCCATTTGCTGCTGCTGATGCTGCTGGCCCTAGGTGCCGGGGCACCCGCCATGGCCCAGCGCCCCGGCGGCGGCCCGCGCATGGAGCGCCTCGAAAGCGCCCGCGTGGCCTACATCACCGAAAAACTCGCCCTCACGCCCGAACAGTCGCAGCGCTTCTGGCCTCTCTACAATGAGTACACCGACAAGCGCCGGGCACTGCGCCGCGAAGGCGGCCAGACCATGCGCGGCAAAGATTTTACGACCATGTCGGACCGCGAAATTCAGGCTGCCCTGGATCAGCAGTTTGCCACCCGCCAAAACGAGCTAAACCTCGACAAGGATTACGTGAAGCGGTTTCAGAAGGTCATCACCCTCCGCCAGGTAGCCCAGCTGCAACAGGCCGAGCGCGAGTTTACCAAGGCCCTCATCAAGCGCCTCGACAACCGCCCAACGCAGACTACCATCAGCAACGATTAGCCCGCTTTCTTGCCACTGCTTTTCAAAGGCTGCCCGCTGGGCAGCCTTTGTTGTTTGCCCTAGGTGTACGGGGCAGCCGCAGCGGCACTCCACGCCTAGGTGGTAACTTTGCGGGCTCGTTCTGCACGCTTATGCTTACTCCTCGCCAGCTCTTTCTGCGCCACCAGGCCCAAACCTCCGACTTCCCGCTGCTGCTCGAAATTGAGCGCGCCGAAGGCGTATGGATGTACTCGCCCGATGGCCGCCGCATTCTCGATCTGATTTCGGGCATTGGCGTGAGCAACGTGGGGCACCGCCACCCGCGCGTGCTGCAAGCCATTCAGCAACAGCTCGATAAGTACTTGCACCTGATGGTGTACGGCGAGCTGGTGCAGGCGCCGCCGGCCGAGCTGGCCCACGCCCTGCACCAAACCCTGCCCCCGGCGCTCGACAACGTGTACTTCGTGAACTCGGGCACCGAGGCCGTGGAGGGCGCCCTCAAGCTGGCCAAGCGCCACACCGGCCGCACCGAGCTGATTAGCTGCCACAATGCCTACCACGGCTCCACGCAGGGCGCGCTGTCGGTAAACGGTTCCGAGGGCTTTAAGCGCAGCTACCGGCCGCTGCTGCCCGATGTGCGCCACATCCGCTACAATCACCTCCCCGACCTCGAGCAGATTACCACCCGCACCGCCGCCGTAATCGTGGAAACGGTGCAGGGCGAGGCCGGCGTGCGCGTGCCCCTGCACGACTACCTAGGGCACCTGCGCCGCCGCTGCACCGAGGTCGGCGCCTTGCTCATCCTCGATGAAATCCAGTGCGGATTCGGGCGCACGGGCACGTTTTGGGCGTTCGAGCAATTCGGCATCGAACCCGATATCCTCCTGACGGCCAAGGGTATGGGCGGCGGCATGCCCATCGGGGCGTTCATTTCGCGCCAGGAAATCATGCAGGGCTTCAAGACGAACCCCATCCTGGGGCACTGCACCACGTTTGGCGGGCACCCCGTGTCGTGCGCGGCCTCGCTGGCCACGCTGCGCACCATCCTCGACGACCACCTGCTGGCTGGCGTACCTGGCAAAGCCGCGCGCTTCCGGCAGCAGCTGGTGCACCCGGCTATTCGGGCGGTGCGCGGCCAGGGGCTGATGATGGCCGTGGAGTTCGAGTCGTTCGGGGTGCTCAAGCCCATCATCGACCACGCCCTCGCCCACGAAGGCATCCTGACGGACTGGTTCCTCTTCTGCGACAACTCCCTGCGCCTGGCCCCGCCCCTCACCATCGCCGACGACGAAATCGACTATGCCTGCGCCGCCCTGCTGCGGGCCATCGATGCGGTGGTTCAGCCGTAGCGCGAAATTTCCGTTCGCTCTTCTCTGTCATCCTGAGCACAGCGAAGGACCTTATCACGCGAGAACGACCTAGGAGCAGGTAGTTACTATCAGGCGTGATAAGGTCCTTCCTTCGTCAGGATGACAGGTGGGCAGAAACGCCCTAGGTGCGCTACAGCCCGCGGCCGTGCGCGGCGGTGCCTTCGCCCTTGAAATTCAGGAAGGATTCCGATTCATTTTTGATTTGCTCGCGGGGCAGGCCGTCGCGCACGCCCATCGAGATTTTGCGCACCAGCACGCCCACAATGGCCTTGCGGAAACCGAGTTTCTCGGCCATGTCGATGCAGAAATCCATTTCGTTGTCGTCGACCACGCCGTCGGCCAGCATCATGTCCACCAGGTCGAAGATCTGATCAAAGCGTTCCGAGTCGTTATCGGGCAGGGTGAGGCTGTGCTGCTGCGCCTGCGCCACCACGCTGCGCACGTCGCTGGAGCTCAGCCCGTTTTTCTTCCCCACCGACACCAGGAAGTTCATTTCCCGCTCGTCGATGTGGCCATCAACCCGGGCCAGCGAAGCCAGATTGTGAATGTGGCTGCGTACTTTCTTGGATTGTTCGCTTTCGAAGAAACCAAACATAGGGGTGGGAGAAGAAACGGTGAGGAACAGCGGCCGCCACAAAAGCCAAATTGGCTAATGCCAACCCGCGGCCAAGCCAGTTGGCAGGGAGGGTAATGTTAATTTATCCTTTCCCTCTCAGGCATGCATACGAAACTCGAAAAAAAACTGTCAAATAATGGCGCATATTTGCAGGCTTAAATCAGCAACCCGCCGTACCGGTTAGCGGTTGTTCTAAACTGCCACACCTGAACGGGCCGCCGGTCGGCCCGTTTTTCTGCCCTTTTTACTAGCATGAAACGCATCGGAGTGTTTACGAGCGGTGGCGACGCGCCCGGCATGAACGCGTGCATCCGCGCCGTTGTGCGCACGGCCCTCTACCACGGCATTGAAGTTTACGGGATTATGCGCGGCTACTCGGGCATGATCAAAGGCGAAATCGTGCGGCTCGACACCACTTCGGTGGCCAACATCGTGCAGCGCGGCGGCACCATTCTCAAGTCGGCCCGCTCGCAGAAGTTCCTGACCAAGGAGGGCCGGCAGCAGGCGTTCGATCAGCTTGTCAACCACAAAATCGAGGGCCTGGTAGCCATCGGCGGCAACGGTACTTTTACCGGGGCCATGAAGTTTGAGGAGGAGTTCGGCATCCCGACCGTAGGCGCGCCCGGCACCATCGACAACGACCTGTTCGGCACCGATTACACCATCGGTTATGACACGGCCGTGAACACCGCCCTCGACGCCATCGACAAAATCCGCGACACGGCCGACTCGCACGACCGCGCCTTTTTTGTGGAGGTGATGGGCCGCGACTCGGGCTACATTGCCATTCCGTGCGCCATTGGCGGCGGGGCCGAAATCGTGCTGGTGCCCGAGCAGCAGCAAAGCATCGACACGGTGATTGAAACGCTGCAAACCGCCCGCAAGCGCCAGAAGTCGTCGTTCCTGATTATCGTGGCCGAAGGCGACGAGGAAGGCAACGCCACCATTATTGCCAACAAGGTGAAGGAGGCCATTCCGGAAATGGACGCCCGCGTAACCGTGATTGGCCACATTCAGCGGGGCGGCGCGCCCTCGGCCGCCGACCGCCTGCTGGCCTCGCAAATCGGCATTGCGGCCGTGGAAGGCCTCGTGAACGGCATGCGCAACGTGATGGCCGGCATCGTGGACCGCAAACTGGTGTACACCCCCTTCCACGATACCATCTACAAAAAGAAGCTCATCAACCAGGGCTTTATGCGCATGGTCGAGATTCTGTCGGTGTAACTGATTCACTTGCAAGCAAAAGCCGGTGCTTACCGTTTTGGCGGTAGGCACCGGCTTTTTTAGTGCTGCGGTGACGAGGCCGGCAATAGCCTACATCCCCCGCGACGTTATATGCTCTTGAATCCAGGCTTCGGCGGACTCGGGGTGCAGCCAGTGGTAGGCCGGGTCGCGGCGCAGCCAGGTAAGCTGGCGCTTGGCGTAGCGGCGGGTGTTGCGCTTGAGCAGGCGCACGGCTTCGTCCCAGTCGTAGTCGCCATCCAGAAAACCGAAAATCTCCTGGTAGCCCACGGTTTGCAGCGCCTGCTTGTCGCGGAACGGCACCAGGGCGCGCACCTCGTCGAGCAGGCCTTCGGCTAGCATCTGCTCCACGCGCAAATCAATGCGCTGGTACAGCTCGTCCCGCTCGCGGGTAAGGGCTACTTTCAGCACCTCAAAGGGGCGCTCGGCTTTGCTGCTGCTGCCGTGGAAGGAGCTGAATGGCCGGCTGGTGCTCATAGTCACCTCCAGGGCCCGCAGCACCCGTACGTGGTTCTGGCGGTCGATGCGCTGGTGGCACACGGGGTCGAGTTCGGCCAGCCGGGCCACCAGGGCGGGCAAGCCCCCCTCCTCCAGCTGCTGCTGCAGTTGCTCGCGCACGGCTGGGTCGGCGGGCGGCAGGTCGTCGAAGCCATCGGTAATGGCTTGCAGGTACAGGCCCGAGCCGCCGGTCAGGATTACCACCGGGTGCTGCTGAAACAAACGCGTGAGCAACGCCAGGCCGTCGGCCTCGTAGCGGCCGGCGCTGTAGTCCTCGCTGATGCTGTGCGAGTCGATAAAATGATGCGGCACGCCTTGCATTTCGGCCGCAGTGGGCTTGGCGGTGCCAATGCTCATCTCACGGAAAAACTGGCGTGCGTCGGCCGATACTACCTCGGTGCCCAGGTGCTGGGCTAGGCGCACGCACAGGGCTGTTTTGCCCACGGCCGTGGGGCCGGCTACTACCAGCAGCAGCGGCCGCGGGGTTGCTTGTTTGCTCATGCCAAAAGGGGTTGGGTATTCGGGACTTCCCACAGCACGGCGTACAGACGCAGCAGCTCTTGCTCTTCGTGTTGCCAATTGAGGGCCTGGCGGGCGCGCTGGCAGTTACGGGCCAATTGCTCGCGGCGTTCGGGCGCATCGCGCAGCAGGCGGTTGAGCGTGGCGGCCAGGCATTCAGGTGTTAGCTCCGGCACAACTTCGGCCACCTGGTATTCGTCGTTCAGGGCCACATATTCGGGAAAGGGCGAAATCAGCTGCGGCACGCCGGCGTGCAGGTAATCGAAAAACTTGTTGGCCAACGAGTAGTAGTAGCTCAGCCCTAGGTGCTCGAGCACGCTGATGCCCACGGCAGCCCCGCGGGTTACCTGCCGCAGCTCGGCCGGCACCACGTACCCCCGAAACTCCACCTTGCCAGCGGCTACCAGTCCTAGGTCGGCGGCGCGCTGCCGCAGCTGGGCCGACAGGTCGCCCTCGCCGCAGATTACCAGCCGGCCCTGCACCGCGGGCATGGCATCAATCAATGCCTCCAGGCCGCGGCCCACGTTCAGCACGCCCTGGTACAGAATGTACCCCGTAGCCGGCGAGGTGCCGGGCGTTTCGGCACCCAGGCGGCTGATGTTGCGTACCACCCCAAAAGGCCGCTGGTACCGCTGGCTAAACCACTGCGCCAGCGCCGGCCCCACCGTGTAGGCCAGCGTGGCCCTAGGTACCACAAAGCGCTCCACTGCTTGCCACACGCGCTGCACCCCCGGGCGCGCCACTACCTCGGGCACTTCGGTAAACAGCTCGTGGGCATCGTACACGAAGGGCTGGCCGCCAAGCCGGGCCCGCACCCACACGGGCAGGGCGGCGTCGAGGTCGGCGGCGCCGTAGGCGTGCCAGCCGCGCTGCCGCAATAGGTACAGCAGCAGCCGGATATTGTACTCTGCGTAGAAGAGCTTGCCCTTGTTGAACCAACACCGAATGCGCACTTGTTCAAAGGGTTGCGCACCCAGTGGCCGCGAGCCGGGCCGTTGCCGCCCCACCAACCGCACACGGTAGCCGTGCTGCGCCAGCGAGGCACAAATGCGCTGCATGCGCTGGTCGTAGGTAAGGTCGGAGGTAACGGCGAAGAGCAGGCGGCGCACGGCAATGCACAAATTCATCCTTCCGATGTGCACCCGGTAGGGTGTTCGGTTAGGATATATTTGACAAATTTAAGCGGTTAACCTGCTTATCACCGGCTACGGCCCAACCTAGGGGCCGCTGCAGCTGTAGTTTCTGCGATGTCATTCCACACAGATCAGGCCGTATCGGCCACCGATTACGCAACCTACCGGGCTCTTTTCGATGGTGCTTTCGATGCCATTCTGCTCTACGACGAGCAGGGCCGGCTTTTCGACTGCAACCAGCGCGCCCTCGATTTGCTGGGCACCTCGCGCGAGCAACTGCTCGAAGCTGGCATGATGAGCTTTACGCGGCCGGTGGCAACCGCCGAGCCGCACTGGGCCACCGAAACCGAGCTGACCGACGCCGTGCGGCACTGCGCCCGCACCGGCGAGCAGGCCTCGCGCGTGTGGTACGCGGCCCACCCCGATAAAACCGAGCTCGACGTGTGGCTGACGCTGCACCGGCTGCAATTGCCCGATCAGCGTAAGATTGTGCAGCTCACCGCCCGCGACGTAACCACCCAGCGCCGCACCAACGAAGCCACCAAGCAGCAGGTGGCCGTCGAGCATTTGCACAGCCAGCTGCGCGACGTGCTGAGCCGGGCCAATATGTGCTACCTCGAGCTCGACCGCAACGCGCACATCGCCGATTTCAACGAGCACTTTGAGCACCTGACGGGCTACACGCGCGAGGAGATTGTGGGGCGCGAGTACTTCGATACGTTTGCCCCGGTGGCCGAGCGCGAACCGCGCCGCCACGCCTTCCGCATGTCGCTGGAGCAGCAAAAGCTCTACGACTTTGTGGAGCGCTCCTTGCTGGGCCGCGACGGCAGCAAGCGCACTTTGTTCTGGCATTCCGAGTTTGCCCACACGCCCACCGGCGAAATCCGGGGCATCTTCTTTATCGGCTACGACACCACCGACCGGCAGGTAACGGCCAAAGCCCTGACCGACAACCGCTCGCGCCTGCAGGACTTTCTCGACAACGCCCACGACCTGATCCAGAACCTTTCGGTTGATAACCGCTTCCTGTTCGTGAACAAGGCCTGGAAGGAAAAGCTGGGCTACGACGACGACGAGCTTTCGGAGCTGACCCTAGGTGACGTGGTGCACCCCTACTACAAGGCCAAGCTGCTGTACCAGCTGCGCAACCTGTACAAGGGCGAAAAGGTGAACAAGCTCGAAACGGTGTTCCTCACCAAAACAGGCAAGCCGGTGCACCTTATTGGCTCCATTACCTGCCACTGGGACGAGGGCGAGCCGGTAAGCACACGCGCCATTCTGCACGACATCACCGACCGCATCAAGGCCGAGCGCCTGCAGAAGGTTTACTACAGCATTGCCAACCTGGCCATCAGTTCCAAGGACCTGCACTCGTTGTACGGGGCCATCCACCGCGAGCTGAGCAAAATCATCGAGACCAACAACTTCTACATCGCGCTCTGCGACGAGGCCCGCACGCACCTGCAGTTCGCGTACTTCGTCGATCAGAACTCGCAGGGCGAGAAGGCGATGGTAACGCGCCCGTTCTCGTCGGGGGTGTCGGAGTACATTATCCGCACGGGCAAGCCGCAGATTCTGGTACGCGAGGATTTGCAGATGCTGATTGCCGACGGCACCATTACGGCCTACGGGCTGATGCCGGAGGTAATGCTCTGCTCGCCGCTGAGCATCGGCGACCGGATTATCGGGGTAATTGCGGTGCAGGATTACTCCAACCGCGAAGCCTACGCCCCCTCTGATTTGGAGATTCTGCACTTCATCTCGAACCAGGTAGCGCTGGCCATTGAGCGGAAGCGCAACGAGGTGCAGATCAACAAGCAGAACGCGCGCCTCAACGCCATTTTCGAGAGCGGCACGCACTTGATGTGGTCCGTCGATCTGAAGTCGCGCCTTACCTCGTTCAACCGCAACTACGCGGCGTACTTCCTGCGCCGCAACGGGGTGCATCCGGCCCTCAACATCAACCTCTGGCACGCCGACCTGGCCATGATGGACGAGGATGCGCGCCAGCTGTTTATCGAGCACTATACCCGCGCTTTCGAGGGCGTGCCGCAACGCTTCGAGGTGCGCCTGCGCGACGTGCGCGGCCACGACACCTGGCGCGAAATCTACCTCAACCCGATTTACCTCGACGATGGCACCTTCGAGGAGATTTCGGGCATCGCGCACGACATCACCGACAAGAAACGCGGACAGCTGGAGCTGGCGGCGCAGGAGGAAAAATTCCGGGCCATCTTCGAGTCGTTCCAGGACGTGTACTACCGCACCGATGGCCAGGGCATCCTCACGCTGCTTAGCCCCTCGGTACACGATATGTTGGGCTACGAGCCGCACGAGGTGATTGGCACGCACATCGTGAACTACTACGTGAACCCCGCCGACCGCGACGCCCTGTTGCAAACCATTAAGCAGGATGGCGAAGTGCGCAACTACGAGATTGACATGCGCCACAAAGACGGGCACCCGGTAAGTGTGCTCATCAACGCGCGCATGGTGCAAGATGGCCCAGCCGGCACCGAGGGCATTGCCCGCGACATCACGGAGCTGAAAACCCTGAACGACGACCTGCGCCGCGCCAAGGACGAGGCCGAGCAGGCTTTGCATGCCAAAACGCAGTTTTTGGCCAACATGAGCCACGAGCTGCGCACGCCCATGAACGGCATCATCGGCATGATTGACTTGCTGCACCAAACGGTGGCCTCGGAGGAGCAGGAAGAGTACATCGATACGCTGCGGAAGTCGTCGGATGCGCTGCTGGCCATCCTGAACGATATCCTCGACTTGTCGAAGATTCAGGCGGGCAAAATGGAGCTGAACGAGGAGGGCATGGATTTGCACTACACCCTCGACAAGATTCACTCGCTGTTTGCCAACCGCGCGCAGCAAAAGCACCTCAACTTCACCTACGAAATCACGCCGCACACGCCGCGCTTCATCATCACCGACGAAACGCGTTTGCTGCAGGTGCTGAGCAACCTCACCTCCAACGCTATCAAGTTCACGCAGCAGGGTTCCGTAACGGTGCGCGTTACGTCGGTATCAACCGATGGCGTGGAGCACACCCTACGCTTCGAGGTGCAGGACTCGGGCATCGGCATTTCGCCCGAAAACGCGAAGCTGCTGTTCACCAACTTTACGCAGCTCGATACCACCCCCACCAAATCGTTTGGCGGCACGGGCCTAGGTCTGGCCATCAGCAAGCAGCTCACGGAGCTGATGGGCGGCAGCATCGGCGTCGACTCGAACGTGGGCGAAGGCTCCATTTTCTGGTTTAGCATCCGGTGCCGCGTGGCCACCAACGAAATGGAGATTTTGCAGGAGCGTCAGGCCTCGCGCGACCGGACCGGCTCGGAGGTAATGCGCTTCGAGCAAGCCCCGCGCGTGCTGCTCGTCGACGACAACCCCATCAACCAGAAAGTGGCCGTGCGCCTGCTCGATAAGCTGGGTTGCCGCACCGATGTAGCCGGCGACGGGTTTGAGGCCATCGGCCTGGCTACCAGCGGCCTGCGCTACGACGTCATCTTCATGGACATTCAGATGCCCGAAATGGACGGCGTTACGGCCATGCGCGAAATCCGGCGGCGCCTAGGTCCGGGGTGTCCCCCGGTGGTAGCCATGACGGCCTACTCGATGAAGGAGGACGCCGAGCGGTTTGTGCAGCAAGGCATGGACGACTACGTGCCCAAGCCCGTGAAAAGCCAGGACCTGTACGAGGTGCTGTGCCGCTGGCGCCCGCAGGCGGCGCTGCTCGCCAACGCCGGCGCCCTAGGTGCCGCCGAGCCGCCCACCGCCCCGGACCCCGAGGCCACCGCCGTGGTGGCCGCCCCGGCACCCGCCGCCGCCGCCGAGGAGGCCCCCGACCCACGCCCCATCATCGATATGGACACGGTGGAGCAACTGCGTCAGCTGGGCGGGGCTGATTTCGCGGCCGGGTTGTTCGCCGATTTCGAGCACGAGGCCGGGCCTTTGCTGAAAGAAGCCAAAGCCCTGGTTGACGCCGGAAAATACGCCGACATTTTGCCCCACCTGCACCAGCTAAAGGGCACCGGCTTCACGCTGGGCCTCACCCGCCTGGCCGAGCAAGCAAAACATTTGGAACATGACTTAAAGCAGGGCCGTACGGAGAATGCAGTGCAGGATTTTCAGGTGCTTTTGCATTACTTCGCGCAGTTCGTGGCCACTTATCCGGTCCAAACCAGCGCCACCTGACGCCCTGCCGTTAGTTTACGCCCCTACCAACTCACTCCAAACATTCTAGCTGTCAGTCATGTCCGACTCGAAAACCATCCTTATTGCGGAGGACAGCTCCGTTATCCTGAACCTGACCAAGAAGATCCTGGAGCTGCAGAAATACCGCATCGTGTCGGCGAAAAACGGAGGCGAGGTAGTAAAGCAGCTCGAGGCGCAGCCCATCGACTGCATTCTGCTCGATATCAACATCCCGGTGAAAGACGGCATGACGGTGGCCCGCGAAATTCGCCAGCACGGCGACGACAAGATCCGCCAGGTGCCCATCATCGCCATTACGGGCAATGCCAACAACTACACCATGGACGATTTCCGCGAGGCCGGCATCACCGATTACCTGCCCAAGCCCCTGGATTTCGACGCCTTGGTGCGCACCGTTAAGCAGCACATCGGGTAATTCTGAATGTTGAATTATGAATTCTGAATGGATGGGGTTCGGCATAGCTACGGTTCCGGTAATTCAGAATTCATAATTCTCAATTCATAATTCAGCACGCAGTGCAGGTTACTTTCCTCGGTTCGGGTACGTCGCAGGGGGTGCCCGTAATCGGGTGCCACTGCGCGGTGTGCCGTTCCGTCGACTTTCGCGACAAGCGCCTGCGCGTGTCGGTGCACTTGCAGGTGCAGGGCCGCAGCATCATCATCGACTCGGGGCCCGATTTCCGGCAACAGGTGCTGCGCGAGCAAATCGACCACCTGGATGCCCTGGTGTTCACGCACGAGCACAAAGACCACACCGCCGGCATGGACGACATTCGGGCGTACAATTTCAAGCAGCGGCAGGATATGCCCGTGTACGCCGAGCCGCGCGTGCTCGAGCAGCTGAAGCGCGAATACGCCTACATTTTCGCCGACCAGAAGTACCCCGGCGTACCGCAGGTCAAAACCATTCCCATCCTCAGCGACACGGCCGGTTTCGAGGTCGAGGGCATCGAGTTTCAGCCCATCCGGGCGCTGCACTACAAGCTGCCGGTGCTGGGTTTTCGGGTGGGGCGCTTTTCGTACGTAACCGATGCCAACCACCTCTCGCCCGAGTCGCGCGAGCGGCTGCGCGGCTCCGATGTGCTGGTGCTGAACGCCCTGCGCCACGAGCCGCACATCTCGCACTTCAGTTTATCCGAAGCCCTGGAAGTAATTGAGGATGTGCAGCCTAAGCGCGCGTACCTGACGCACATCAGCCACCTGCTGGGCCGGCATCGGGAGGTAGAGGCCACGCTGCCGCCGCACGTGAAGCTGGCCTACGACGGCCTGCGGGTGCAGCTGTAATATCTTCCTGAACAGGTACTTTTTTGGCTGCGTCGGGGCTGCTGAACCCGAAGCTTTTCGGCATGCACAACAACTATTTCTTTCTGCGCCTGCTGGCCCCTGCCCTTGCTCAGCACCTAGGCGGCTACCGCGTGGCAGCGTGCTTCTCGCAGGAGAAGGATGAGCTGGTTATCGGCCTGGCAAACGGCACCGCGGAATTTTGGCTGAAGGCGCATTTGGCCGGCACGCAGCCGCTGTTGTCGTTGCCCGAGAGCTTTCATCGCGCCCGCCAGAACTCCGTGGATTTGCTGCCCGATATGCTGGGCCGCGAGGTAACCGAGGTGGATACTGTGCCCAACGACCGGGTGCTGCGGTTCGCGTTTGCCGATGGGGCCGTGCTGCTGCTGAAGCTGTTCGGACCTAGGCCCAATGCCGTGTTCTGCCCCGCGCCCGGCGCACCGGCGCAGTTGTTTCAGCAGCGTGTGGTGGAGGATGCCGAATTGCTGCACCAGCCTGCCAAGCCCACCCCCACCGAGGCGGAAGTAAGCGCCCACCCCGACCCGGCCCGCCTGTTTCCGACCCTAGGCGAAGTACCTCGCTTGTGGCTCCGTTCCCAAGGCTACGACTCGGCTCCGCAACCTGGGCGGGTGGCGTTGGTGCACGAGGTGCGGCGGCGTCTCAGTACCCCCGAGGCATTCTTCATCATTCAGTTGGAAGGCCGTACGCGACTTAGCCTGCTGCCCGTGGGCACCGTGGAGCAAACCCTGGCGCCCGAGCCCGTGGCGGCCCTGCGGGCCTTTGTGCCGCTGCTGCTGGGCCGCGGGGCCTACGAGGCGGAACTGCGCCAGCTCCGCCAGCTGCTCGAAAAACGCGCCGACGAAGCCACCACCAGCGCCAGCATGGCCCGCCGGCGCCTGCACGCGCTTGCACACGAGGCCAGCTACCGCCAAACCGCCGACCTGATCATGGCCAACCTGCACCAGATTCCGGCCGGAGCCGCGCAGGTGGAAGTCGTCGATTTTTACCAAAACGACCAGCTGCGCACCATCAAGCTGAAGCCTACCGAAACCCCGCAGCGCACCGCCCAAAACCTCTACCGTAAGGCCAAAAACCAGCAGATTGAAACCCAGCAGCTGCAGGAGCGCGTGGAGAAGCGCGAAACCGAAGCCCTGTGGTGCCTGGAGCGGCTGGAGGAGCTGCCCACCCTCCTCGACCTGCGCACCCTGCGCCAATGGCGCAAGCAGCACGCCCTCGATGCGGCCACGCAAACCAAAGCAGCCAACGAACTGCCGTTTAAAGTGTTCGAAGATGGCGGCTTTACCATTCTGGTGGGCCGCAATGCCCAGAACAACGACCTGCTGACGCAGCGCTACGCCCACAAAGACGACCTGTGGCTGCACGCCAAGGACGTAAGCGGCTCGCACGTGGTGATTAAGCAGCGCCCCGGCCAAACCGTGCCCGAGCCCGTGCTGGAGCGCGTGGCCCAACTGGCCGCGTGGTACTCGCGCCGCAAAAACGACTCGCTGTGCCCCGTAACGGTTACGCCCAAAAAGTTTGTGCGCAAGCCCAAAGGTGCCGAGGCCGGAAAGGTGATTGTGGAGCGCGAAAAAGTGGTGCTGGTGGTACCTGCCAACCCCTACGAGCGCAACGCCTAGGTGCCCTGGCTGAGGTGGGCCGCTCGGCACCTAGGGCCGCTCGCATCAGCTAGCAGTTTTGCCCCCCCTGAAAAGCCAAAGCGGCTCGCCTTCCGAAGAAAGCGAGCCGCTTAGCTGGTGTGCGCACAGGGAGAGTCGAACTCCCACACCCGAAGGCACCACCCCCTCAAGATGGCGTGTCTACCAATTTCACCATGTGCGCAGGTCACATTAAATCGGCGCTTTGGGTGCGCCCGCTCCGCCGTAGAGGGCGGCGAAGTGGCGACAAAAGTAGTAGGTGGGTTTGGTTGGTGCAAGTCCTGCCCGGGCATTTTTGCCCATTGGCGTTGTACTGGCAAGGTTATCAGCTACAAAAATTCTCAGCCGGCACCGTTCATGCGTTCCTCACCCATTGTAAATTAAGCTTCCGTCGACTTTTAGCCACACCCTTCGCCATGACTACCAAAGAAGCGCTGCAGGAAATAGGCAGCCAAAACCAAGGCTCCATCTTCCAGCGCATTGCGCACACCATCACGGCATGGTCGGGCTCATCGTCGGCCTTTCTGCTAGCGTTGGGCGTTGTGCTGGGTTGGGCGCTAACCGGGCCCATGTTTCAATATTCCGAAACCTGGCAGCTCGTCATCAACACCGGCACCACCATTGTCACCTTCCTGATGGTATTTCTGATTCAGCGGGCGCAAAACAAAGACTCGTTGGTGCTGCACCTTAAGCTGAACGAGCTGATTGCCGCCACCAAAGGCGCCAGCAACCGCCTCATCAACGCGCAGGATTTCACCGAGGAAGAAATAGACACGCTGCACCGGTTTTACTGCCTGCTGGCCGAGAAAGCCAGGAAGGACAACGACCTAGGGCGCACCCACACCGTGGAAGAAGCCGAGGAAAACCACGCCGAGAAAATGGTGAAGCACCGCTCCCGGTAACTAACCGACCTGGTAAAAAACGGCCCGGGCTGCAGCTGCAGCCCGGGCCGTTTTGGTGTGCGGTGGCGGCGCGGTTTAGGAGCGGGCCAGCGGCGTATCAACCAGGTGCTCCGACAGGAACCACACCTGCATTTCGTTGGTGCGGATAACCTGGCTTACCACCAGGTCGTTGGTGCCGTCGTCGCCCGAGTCAGCCGAGCGTTCGGCAAACTCGTGGCAGGCGCGCAGGATGATTTCGTGCGCTTCGAGCAGGCGCGAAACCTGCACGGGGGCCTCCTCCCGGTCACGCGGGGGGCGCGGAATGCTGGTGGCTTCGGCAATGTCGGGGGCCATAGCCAGCGAAATGCCGCCCAAAATCTGGATGCGCTCGGCAATGGTATCCACCAGGGTGCTCTGCTCCTCGTAATGCTTGTCGTAGAGCAGGTGCAGCTGGTAAAAAGTAGGGCCCACCACCTGCCAGTGGTGCTTTTTGTACAGGTCGCGCAGCGTGATGGTATCGGCCAGCAGCTGGTTCAGCATGGTTACGCTCTCCAGCCGGGTGGCATCGTCGAGGCCGATGGGCAGGCGCTGCGCCACGGTGCCGAAGCGCTGGAGCACGCGGGGCGAGTTTTCCTGCTGATTCAGGACCGGCTGCACCATATCGGTGCCGTTTTTGGCCAATGTGATGGGCGCATCAATGTCGCCGTTGTTGGCGGTTGCTTTGCTCGAGAGTTTCGGGGCCGATTTGCCGCCGACGCGGCCGTTGGCCGAAGCCGGCGTTTTGGCGGCCGGAGCGGCCGCGGCTTTGGCGGATGTTTTGGTAGCCATTGGGTGTGGTGCGTATGCGAGTGTTCAGGTAAAACAGCCTTGCAGCTGCTCGGTTTGGCTTACGCACAGCACGGCTGCAGGTTTGCGCCGGGCGCTATCTTTACCGGTATGGCAGCCTACCACCAACACCCCCACCCCGAGGAGCACCTCACCAGCTCGGCTGTGTTGCAGGACATCGTCATTGGCTTGTCGGATGGCCTTACGGTGCCGTTTGCCCTGGCTGCGGGCCTGAGCGGCGCCGTGCAGTCGTCCGAGCTGGTGATAACGGCCGGCCTGGCCGAGATTGTGGCGGGCTCCATTGCCATGGGCCTCGGCGGCTACCTCTCGGGCCGCACCGAGCTCGATCATTACGCCTCGGAGCTGCGGCGCGAATACCGCGAGGTAGACGAAGTGCCCCACGTAGAGCGCGAGGAAGTGCGCGAGCTGCTGGCCGATATGGGCCTCTCGCCGGCCACCCAGGAGCAAGCCGTGCGCGAGCTTACCTCCGACCGCGACCAGTGGGTGAAGTTTATGATGAAGTACGAGCTAGGCCTCGAGCAGCCCGACCCCAAGCGCGCCCGCAACAGCGCGGCTACCATCGGGCTGGCCTACGCCCTAGGTGGGCTCATCCCGCTGAGCGCGTACTTCTTCACGGCTACGCCCGCCGAGGGGCTGGGGTGGTCGGCCGCCATTACGCTGCTGTGTTTGCTGGTGTTCGGTTACTTCAAAAGCCGCCTTACGGGCCAGCCGGCCGCCCGGGGCGCCCTCAAAATGGCCGGCATCGGGGCCTTGGCCGCGGCAGCGGCCTTTGGCGTGGCGCGGTTGGTGGAAGCCCTGTAATCAGCGCCCCCCCGCGACACGTATTTTGCCTTCCGCCGTGTACCTTTCGGCCGCCCATTAGCCCGGGTGCTTTACCATGAACGAAGCTCACCTTCACCTGCTGCTCAACCACGTTCCGATTTTGGGTAGCCTTGCCGGTTTTGTGATCCTGCTGGTTGGCGCCCTGCGCCGCAACGCCAGCGTAACCAAAACGGGCCTGATCATGCTGCTGGTTGCCGCCGCTGCCGCCGTGCCCACCCAGCTTACCGGCGAGGGCGCCGAAGAGCTGATTGAGCACCGCCCCGGCATTTCGCACCGGCTGATTCATGAGCACGAGGAAGCAGCCGAGCTGGCCTTCTGGGCCCTGGAGCTCACGGCCGCGCTGGCGCTGGTAGCCCTGATGCTGTGGCAGCATGCGCGGGCCCGGTTGCTGGTGCTCCTGACCGTAGGCGCGGCCGCCGTCAGCTTTGCCCTAATGGCTTACGCCGGCTGGGAAGGCGGCAAAATAAGCCACCCCGAGCTAGCCACCGCTGCCCCCGCCACCGAGCCCCAGCCCTAGCGGCCGGTTCGCGAGGTTTCCACCTAGGGCCGCTCGGCGCCCGCCTTACCCGTTCTGCATAGCCATGGCATTTCCTTTTTTCGGCGACGATAAATCGGTCGTGGCGCGCTTGCTGGCCACGCTGCCGCAAGTAGGCCGCGTGGAGTGGATTGGCGTGCGCCCGGCCCGGCGGCAGCCCTTGCAGTCGGTGCCGGAAGTGGAGGCCCTGACCGACGCCCACCTGGCCGGCGACCACGCCCGCCCCAAACCCGGCGGCAAGCGGCAGGCCACGCTTATTCAGCACGAGCATTTGGCTTCGGTGGCCGGTTTTTTGGGTTTGCCCGAGCCCGTAGAGCCCGGCCGTTTGCGCCGCAACCTCAGCATCAGCGGCCTGAATCTGCTGGCCCTGAAAAACCGGCGCATCCGCATCGGCGAGCAAGTGGTGCTGGAGATTACCGGCGAATGCCACCCTTGCTCGCGCATGGAAGAGGAGTTGGGCCCGGGCGGCTACAACGCCATGCGCGGCCACGGCGGCCTCACGGCCCGCATCCTGCAGGGCGGCCTTATCCGCGTCGGCGATGCGGTGCAGGTGGTGCACCAAGAATAGTTTGCCTGCTGACACACCCTTTTTCCGGGTTTCAACCTAGGCGGCGTTTCGCTGCTCCCGGTTCGGCATTGCGCAAATGAGCTCAGCTGATGCCGACAAGCTTGACCTTGATTTACTGCCTGTTGTCGATTGGTAAATTATTTTACCAACGGACGGCAACCGGCAATAAAATGCCACTTCTACTTTTCAAACATTAACGTATTTTGTTTGAAAGTTTAGAAAACCGTTACCTTTGCGGCACGATGACAGCCAAAAAGGACGACAAGCGCGAGGCGATTTTGCAGGCGGCAGCCCACTGTTTCAGCCGCTTCGGCTACGACAAAACCACGCTGCAGGACATCGGCGACGCGGCCAAGCTCAACAAGGCCTCGCTGTACTACTACTTCCGCAACAAAGAGGACCTGTTCGTGCAGGTAGTGCTGCTGGAGGCCGAGCGCTACCTAGGGGCTTTGCAGGAGCAGGTGCAGCCGCTGATGCGCGCCACCGATAAAATCGTGACGTACCTCACCGGGCGGCTCGAGTATTACCAGCAGGTGCTGAACCTGCACCAGCTCAGCATCGAGAACCTGCAGCGCCTTGAGCCGATGTTCGACGACGTGTACCAGGCCGTGCGCGGGCAGGAGCTGGCCTTTTTGGGCGAGCTGCTCAGCGAAGGCGTGGCCGACCGCGAGTTTCTGAAACTGCAGCCCGAGCGCGCGGCCGATGCCCTGCTTACCGTGGCCGACGGCATCAAGCACGAAGCCGTGCAACGCGCCCGCACGCGCTTTGCCCACGAGGTAGATTACGCCCCCGTGCAGGAAAAGCTTACCTACACCCTCACCCTGCTCCTCAACGGCCTCAAGAAATAGTGCCGCTGCCGCCGGCCCTAGGTCCGGCACGTTGCCCAGCATCCCAACCCCCAAACCACACCCATGAAAACTGCTCTCATTACCGGCGCCAGCAGCGGCATTGGCCTCGAGCTGGCCCGCATCTTCGCCCGCGAAAAACACCGCGTGGTGCTGGTGGCCCGCAACCAGGCAGCCCTGGAGCAGCTCCAGCAGGAGCTGCAGCAACAGCACGGCATCGAGGCCGTGGTGCTGCCCGCCGACCTAGGCCGCCCCGAGGCCCCGCAGCAGCTGTACGCGGAGCTGCAGCGCCGCGGCATTGCGGTTGATTACCTCATCAACAACGCCGGTTTCGGCGACTTCGGTTTGTTCGTGGAGGCCGACTGGGCCAAGCAGGAGCAAATGCTCGACGTGAACATCCGGGCCCTTACGCACCTTACCAAGCTGTTTTTGCCCGGCATGGTGCAGCGCCGCTCGGGCCGCATTATGCAGCTGGCCAGCACGGCCGCGTTTCAGCCCGGGCCCCTGATGGCCGTGTACTACGCCACCAAGGCCTACGTGCTCAGCTTTTCCGAAGCCCTGGCCAACGAGCTGCAAGGCACCGGCGTAACGGTAACGGCCTTGTGCCCTGGCCCCACGGCCTCGGGCTTTCAGGATGCGGCGGCCCTCAACGACTCCAGGCTGGTGAAGGGGAAAAAGCTGCCCACCGCGGCCGAAGTAGCCGCGTACGGCTACCGGGCGCTGCTGCGCGGCGAAACCGTGGCGGTGCACGGCTTGCTGAACGCGCTGATGGCGCAGTCGGTGCGCTTTGCCCCGCGCAAAATGGTAACGGCCCTGGTACGGCGCATGTCGGAAAAAGCCCGCTAGGGCACGGCCAATGCCGCTGGCAGCCGCCAGGCTAGCCGGGCGAATATTGTTAGTTTATAATATTTATAAGTTATTATAGTTCAGACCAATGAAGCCTCGCACTGAATATCAGCTTTAAGCACCTTCGATACGGGGCAGTTCAGCTTGGCGTCGTCGACGAGCGTGCTGAACTGCTGCTGATCGAGGCCGGGCACATCGGCGCCTACCCGCAGGTGCGAGGTGGTGATGACGCCCTCTTCGAGCACGATTTCGCAGGTGGCATCGATGAAGCGCGGGGCAAAGCCGGCCGTTTGCAGGTTGAAGGCGAGCTTCATGGCAAAGCACCCGGCGTGGGCGGCCGCAATCAGCTCTTCGGGGTTGGTGCCGATGCCCTCGGCAAAGCGCGAATGGTAGGAATACTGCACCGCTTGCAGCACGGTGCTGGGCGTGTTGAGCTGACCGGTGCCGGTGGTGCCGTTGCCCTCCCAGCGGGCAGTAGCAGCGCGTTTGATAGCCATAATCGTTGATTGATTTACCTAGGGAATGCGCAATGGTAGCGCGGGCAACAACGTCAATACGTTGCAAATAACCAAAGCGGTAGCGCGCGATTAAGGCTTGCCCGGTTGATTGCTTCTGTTCGGTTTACTTGCGCCGAAATTCTTTGCCGAAGCCATCCGGCATGTCCTCGTCGAGCCCAAGTTTATCGGAAAGCTCACTGACCAGGTACCGCCACCGAATTACGTGATACCCGGTGTCGGGCGGGGCCAGGTACACCTTACGGCGAATGGTAAGCACCAGCCGCTCGTCGCCGAACAGCCGGCTCCGCTCGCGGCGCAGCGTGTATTTGACGGGCTCGGCGCAGCCGCCGCTGCCGCACTGCACAAACAGGCTATCGGCGCTGAAACGGTAGGTTTTCGGGCCGTGCGTGGCCGGCGTTTCTACCTGCCGGCCGGTCATACCGCCTACGCTGCGCTCCCACTCCCACCCGCCCACCAGCGTGGGCGCCTGCTCCTTCGTGCAACCCCCAAATGCCAAGGCTGCGCTGGCACCTAGGGCCAATAACCTGATTCGCATAATTCCGAAGCCGATGGCGTGTAGCCGCACGATGCGCTCGGGCTACTGGTTGGTTGCATGCGCAAAAAAAAGTGCCGGCCCGGCCACCGCTTAGCCTTCGCGGTGGCCGGGCCGCACCGATCAACAAACCGCTTAGGTGCCGCCGCGCGGCCTACTCGCCGCCGTACTTGCTTTTGCCCGAGCCGCCGGCGTCCATGCGCACAATGCGCGGCGTAAAGGAGCCGAGCACGTCGACCAGGTCGCGTTGGTGCGCCATTACCTGGTGGATGTCCTTATAAGCCATCGGGGCCTCGTCGAGGCCGCCGCCGATTAGCTCCACGCCCTGGTCGCGCAACAGGCGGCGCAGCTCGCCTTCGGTTACCTGCTGCTTGGCCTGCGTGCGCGAAAGCCGCCGCCCCGCCCCGTGCGAGGCCGACTGGATGGAATCCCGCTCGCCGCGGCCGCGCACGATAAAGCCGGGGGCCGTCATGGAGCCGGGGATAATGCCCAGCACACCCTGGCCGGCCGGCGTGGCGCCCTTGCGGTGCACAATGGCTTCGCGGCCGTCGGCCAGGGTTTCCTTCCAGGCAAAATTGTGGTGGTTCTCTACCTGCGCCAGCGGATTGTAACCCAGGGCTTTGCTAAGGCGCCGGTGAATGTCGTGGTGGCAGGCCGAGGCGTAGTCGCCGGCCAGGTTCATGGCGCGCCAGTACTCCTGCCCTTCCTGCGAGTCGAGGTCGAGCCAGGCAAGGTAGCGGGCTTCGGGCGGCAGCTGGCACTTGTTCATGGCTACTTTGGTGTAGTGCTGGGCAATGGCAGCGCCCAGGCCCCGCGAGCCGCTGTGCGAGAGCAGCCCCAGGTACTGGCCCAGGGGCAGGTTGAGGTCGTTTTCTTCCTCGGTGATATCAACAATGCCCCATTCCACGAAGTGGTTGCCCGAGCCCGATGAGCCGAGCTGCTTTACGGCGGCTTCGTGCTTGCCGCGCACCACCCCGATTTCCTTGAACTCGGGCCGCTCCAGCACGGGGTCGTCGGCGGGGTTCTTGAATACTTCTTTGTTGCCGAAGCGGGTGTGGTTGTGCAGCAGCTTTTTCAGCTCGTCGCGGCGCTGCTCGAGGTAGCGCGGCGGCAGCTCGAACACCGACAAGGCCATGCGGCAGCCGATGTCCATGCCCACGCCGTAGGGTATCACGGCATTATCTACGGCCAGCACGCCGCCAATGGGCAGACCGTAGCCTTGGTGGGCGTCGGGCATAAGGGCGCCGTCAATCGAAACGGGCAGTTGCATAGCGGTGTCCATCTGCTTGCGGGCCCCGTCTTCGATAAAGGCCTCGCCGTAGCGGCGGTAGTCTTTTATTTCGGGGTTCAGCTTTACGTCGCGGCTGGGTTGCGGCACCAGCTCCTGGGCTAAGGGGCGCCAGGTTTGGTCGCGCACGTACTTGTAGGGGTCGGCTTTAATTTCGCGCAGCAGCGCCAGGGCGCTGCCTTTATCGAGCTTGCGCAGCTCGCGTTGGTCGAGTATGTCGAGGGCAAGGCTGATCTGCTTGTCGTCGGTGAAGCCGAGCTGGCGTAGGTCCTTGCTGTGAAGTTTATTGGTGTTTTTGGCCATGATGCAGATGGGAAGGATGGTAGTGGGTTTACCGCACCTGGCGTGGCCCGGGTTGCATGTGCATGCTGATGCTGCATGCCTTAGGTATGATGGATCAGCTACCGACAACACATAGATGAGGTTGAATATTTAATGCGGATTTAATGGCTTTTGGCAATCCGCCGGGTGTTGGTGGTCCGTAGCTCCTACCTCGCTGGCTAAGCAAGCCAGCGGAGCTGTACGCCATTTTCAATCTTACCATATCCCATGCAAACACCAGTACTGTTGCCCACTACTCGCCTGATTGCCCGCCGTATGCGCCGCGCCGCCCTGCTAGGTTCGGTGCTGAGCCTGGCTGCCCTGGCACCCGCCGCGGCCCAAACCATCTACGGCCTATCGGGCACCAACCTAGTTACCTTCCAGGCCTCGGCCCCGGGCACGCTCACGGCTACCACGGCCATTACGGGCGTAGCCACCGGTCAAACCATCGTAGGCATGGATGTGCGCCCCAACACCGGCGAGCTGTTTGCCCTGGGCTACAACCCGGCCACCACCACGGCGCAGCTCTACCGCATTAATGCGGGCACCGGCGCCGCAACTGCCGTAGGCACAGCCCTCACGCTGAACCTAGGCGGCACCACCGACCGCATCGGCTTCGACTTCAACCCCACCGTCGACCGCATTCGGGTAACCAGCACCAACCGCGCCAACCTGCGCCTCAACCCCAACGACGGCGCCCTGGCCGCCACCGACGGCCAGCTAACCTACGCCCCGGCCGATGCCAACTCGGGCCAAACGCCCGGCGTGGGCGCCTCGGCTTACACCAACAGCTACATCGGCACGGGCAGCACCACGCTCTACAACATCGATGAGGTGAACAGCCGCCTGGTGTCGCAAGTACCGCCCAACGACGGCACCCTCAACACCATTGGTGCCCTAGGTGTAACCACCAGCGGCGCCACCCAAAGCGCCGACCTCGACATTGCCTACAACGCCGCCAACCAAACCAACACGGCCTACTTGGTGGTAACGATGGCGGGCACCTCCACGGGCACCACGCTCTACACCGTGAACCTCACCAGCGGCGCAGCAACCGCCGCAGGTGCCGTGGGCACGGCCACCAGCATGATTACCGACATTGCCGTAGCCATCGACCGCACAGTGCCGGCCACGCTTACCGGCCGTCTGATTTACGCCGTGTCGGGCACCAACCTGCTGTCGTTCGATTCGGCTCTGCCTGGCACCATCCGCACGCTCACGCCCATCACGGGCCTTACCGCTGGGCAGGCTTTGGTGGGGGTTGATTTCCGCCCCGCCACCAACCAGCTGTTTGCCCTAGGTTATAGCGCTGCCAACACCACGGCGCAGCTCTACCGCCTCAACCTGACCACCGGCGCTGCTACTGCCGTGGGCTCGGCCCTTACCCTTAACCTAGGGGCTGCCACCGACCGCATCGGTTTTGATTTCAACCCCACCGTCGACCGCATTCGGGTAACGAGCACCAACCGCGGCAACTTCCGCCTCAACCCCAACGACGGCACCATTGCCGCTACCGATGGGCAGCTGAACTACGCCGCTACCGACGTGAATGCCAGCGCTACGCCGTCGGTTTCGGCTTCGGCCTATACCAACAACGTGAACGGCGCCACTACCACCACGCTCTTCAATTACGACGACGCGCTGAACGTGCTGGTAACCCAAACCCCGCCCAACGACGGCGTGCTGAACACCGTGGGCAGCTCGGGCATTACCGTGAACCGCACCACCAACTCGGTCGATTTCGACATCATCACCGACGGTACCACCAACCAGGCGTTGCTGGCAGCCAGCACCGGCACCAGCACCTCGGATAACCTCTACTCCGTGAACCTGACTACGGGTGCCACTACGCTGGTGGGCCCCGTGGGCGGTGGCATCAACATCAGCGGCATGGCGGCCTACTCGCAGGCTGGCTTGCCCACGGCTACGGTGCCCAGCGTACTGGCCGCGCAAGTGTCGCTGTACCCCAACCCGGCCCAGGGCACGGCCAACTTGGTGCTGCCTACCGAACTCACCAAGCAGCCCCTCACCGTACGGGTGCTGAATGCGCTGGGCCAGGAGGTTAGCCAGCAAACCCTTACGGCGCGCGGTGCGCAACCGGCCGCCATTTCGCTCTCGGGCGTGAAAACCGGCTTGTACCTGGTGCAGGTAAACACGGCCGAAGGCCAACTGACCAAGCGCCTGTTTGTGGAATAGCAGCGCCCTAGGTGCGTACAACAAAAGCGGGCCCGACGAACAGCTGTTCGTCGGACCCGCTTGTTTGTTTTCGGCTCAGAGAGGCCTTGGCACCTAGGCGGCACTTGGGCAGATCAGGCACCATCCATGCGCACAATCTTAGGCGTGAAAGTGCCAAGCACATCCACCAAATCGCGCTGGCTTTCCATCACGGAGTAGATGTCCTTGTAGGCCTGCGGCGCTTCGTCGACGCCGCCGCCGATCAGCTCCACGCCGTGCTGCTGCAGGTGGCGGCGCACTTCGGCTTCGCCCAGCTCCTGCTTGGCCCGGGTGCGCGACATCAGCCGCCCGGCCCCGTGCGAAGCCGAAGCCAGTGACTCTGCCACTCCCCGACCGCGTACAATGAATCCCGGCGCCGTCATCGAACCCGGAATAACTCCGAGCACGCCTTTGCCGGCCGGCGTAGCGCCCTTGCGGTGCACGATAACCTCGCGGCCATCGGAGAGGCGCCCCTTCCAGGCAAAGTTGTGGTGGTTCTCCACCTTGGCCAAGGGCCGTTCTCCTAGGGCGCGGGCAATGCGCTGGTGAATCTGGTGGTGGCAGGCCGAGGCGTAGTCGCCGGCCAGGTTCATGGCGGCCCAGTATTCCTGCCCGGCTTCCGAGTCCAAAGTCAACCACGCGAGGTGTTGCGCTTCGGCGGGAAGCTGGCAGGTGTCTTTGGCAAGCTTGGTGTAGTGCTGCGCCACGCTGGCACCCAGGCCCCGTGAGCCCGAGTGCGACAGCAGCCCCAGGTACTGGCCCACGGGCACACCCATTTCGTTGCTGGGGTCGGTAATCTCAACAAAGCCGAACTCCACGAAGTGGTTGCCCGAGCCCGACGTACCAATCTGCGCCGCGGCGGTTTCCTGCTTGTTGCGCAAGAACGGAATCGTGCTGAATTCATCGCGTTCCAACACCTCGTGGCCCAGCTTCTGCCCGTGCCGGAACACGTCGCGGTTGCCGAACTTGGTGTTGGCGAGCAAGATGTTTTTCAGCTCCTGCACGCGCTGCGTGAGGTACTGCGGCGGCAGCGCGAAGATGGACAAGGCCATGCGGCAGCCAATGTCGACGCCGACGGCGTACGGAATCACCGCGTTGTCGGTAGCCAGCACGCCGCCGATGGGCAGACCGTAGCCGTGGTGGGCGTCGGGCATTAGGGCACCGCCCACTGTTACGGGCAGCTTCATGGCTACCTCCATCTGGTGCACGGCGCTGGGGTCAATGTACTCAGCCCCGAACGTTACGTACTCCTTGCGCTCGGCTAAGGCAATGTGCCGGCTGGGCGGGGGCAACAGCGCCGCGGCGGTGTGGCTCCAGTCGAGGTCGGTAAGGAAGTTGTGCGGGTTGTGGATGAGGGCCTGCAGCAAAGCCATCTGGTCGGTTTGCGACAGGCGCTTCAGCTGTTTGCGCTGTAGTTGAGCCAGCGCTAGCCCGATGGCACGTCCTTCGGGGAAGCCAAGCTGCCGAAGGTCGTTGCCGCGTAATTGATTAGCCATAATGGTGGGAAAGTGAAGGTGAGAACGAACTCCCCTCCTCAGATGAGGAGGGGTGCCCGAAGGGCGGGGTGGTTGATGGTCGCTGGGCTAATGCCCGAACGATTACCCTAGGTCGATAACCATGAGGCGTCATGCTGAGCTTGCCGAAGCATCTCTACCGCTTCTCCTGATCGTCATGTCGAGCGTAGTCGAGACATCTCGCGTGCTGACGTGAGCTAGTAACCCAAGCGAAGCGGTAGAGATGCTTCGACAAGCTCAGCATGACGTGCTGGTTGGTTGAGGTTACTATCCGACGCGAGGCCCACCACCCCAGCGGCCACTGCGTGGCCGCGTCCCCTCCTCAGCTGAGGAGGGGAGTTTTCGGAACGAGCTGCTGACACGGGGCAACAAGCGGCTGGCGTTGCCGGCACACCCGCAGGCGGGTGCGCCACTTGCCACCTAGGCGGCAAGGCGCAGGATTTGAACCTGCACGATCGTCAGATCTTACCGAAGTAACGCCGTCCTACGGCACCCGGTCAGCAGTAAGAAAAGTGTTGGGGCAACAAGCGCCAAGCCTACATATCCTGCTCTACCAACTGAGCTACCGCCAACCACCTAGGGCTGGCGAGCGGGAATCGAACCCGCGACACGGCGAATCTGAATCGAAGCATGGCCCGGCTACGGCACCCAACAAGGTTTAAGCTAAACGGGGCAATTGGTGCCCGGCCAACGAGTCTGCCCTACCGTTCGCGTATGCGCAGTGCCCTAGGGCGCCACTTCGGGAGTCGAACCCGCGACAAGGATGGTACGAAGGATGGCCGCGCTACGGCACCCGCTTAGCAAGCTATGATCCACTGGCCTAACCAACTGCAAGGGCTACAGGCGACAAGCGAAATGTTTTCACCACCTGACCACTGGCCAGGGACGGGATTCGAACCCGCGTTGATACGGCAACCATTGCGCCGCACCCGAAAACGATGCCACGAAGTAACGCTCGTCTACGGCACCTTACGAGTTGGCTGGCCGCGGCGGAGGCATCAGCACCTAGGGCCGATGCTTGATGTTGTTATCTGCGCTTCATTGCAGTAAGAAGTTGAAAAAAGTGTCCGGGATGATGGGGCAGCGGCTCGGATTAGCCGCCGCCCCGGCAGCTTTGGTTTAGCAGAATTGTGGGTAAGGATTGGGCACGGATGATGGTAGTTGTAGTTGCTAACTGATTGCCTGCCAGGCAGGCCTACAGCTCGATCTGCTCGATTTCCGACAAGGCCGTGCCGCCGTTTTCCAGCGCCTGCAGCACGTCGAATACCTTATCCGACCAACCCGCAATGAGGGCCACGCCATCGTTGTGGCGCACCTCCACGGGCGTGTTGCCGTGGCCGGCCAGGTCGAAGAGGTACAGGCGGGCCTGGGGTGCTACTGTGCGGCGGTACTCGGCCCATTCCTGCGCCAAGGTGTCGCCGTGGTTGTGGCTGTCCCAGAGCTGGCAGTCGGTGAAGAGCATCACCTTATCTACCACCTCGCGCTGCTGCCGAAGCTCGCGCACCACCAAGTGGCCGTTGGTGCTGTAGCCTACCTCGCCTTCGCGGCGGTAGAACTCCTGCACGTTGCTGAGCACTTGGTTACGGGGCAGCGCAATGCGCTTCCACCGGTCGCCGAACATGCCGGTTACCACGTTGGCGCAGCGGCTCTGCAGCAACATGCCCAGCACCAGGCCCACGTCGTAGAGCTGCACTTTGCTGCGCGCCGATACCGGCTGCTGCATCGAGCCCGACACGTCGCAGGCCACCACCACCCGCGTATTTGCATCGAAGCCGCGCAGGTTTTGGATGGAGTGTCCGATGGCCATTTCCAGGGCTTCGAGTACGCGGGGCACGTGGCCCGAGCGCACCTGCAGCAGCTCGCGGTAGGCGGCCAGGTAGCGGAACGGCAGCTGCTTGCTGCGCGCCACGGCAAAGCGGTCGGCGAGGCTGGTGCACACCTGCTCCACCGCCGCCGCCGAAACCTCGGCTTCGAGGATGTTGCGCAGGTTGCGCAGCAAGGCCATGTAGCCCAGCTTGCCGCTCGCAATCAGCTCTTCCCACTTATTGCGGAAAGCCGCTTGCCGCTCTTCGGCCGTAGCAAACGGCTCCTGACCTAGGGCCGACAGCTCCGTTTCCCAGGTGTAGGGCGTGGGCAGCTCGCCGCACACCAGTTGGTCGAACAAGGCTTGCTGCTCAGCGCTTTTGGCGGTGGGGTGCACCAGGAACAAGGCATCGCGCAGGCGCACCTGCCCGGCCCGGTCGTACTTGGCCAACTGGTAGCCATCGAAGCGGTTGAAGGCCAGGGCCAGGCCCTTCTGCAGCTGCTTCGAGAGGCGGTTCAGCGTTTTCGGGCCCTGGCGCTGGTTGGCCAGGGCGTAGAAGGCGAGCAGTTCGGTTATTTCATCGGCGCGCTGCACCACGCGGGCCACCAAGCGGCTCACGAGGTTGTCGCCGCGGTGCACTTGGGCCAGCTCCACGGCCAGCACCAACGGTACCGAGCGCAGGTTCAGCCGCTCACGAGCATACACGGCCAGCTGAGCCACAAAGCGCGGATCATTCTGGGCTACCAGCTCGCGTAAACGCTGCAGGCGGGTGCCGGCTTTTTCGTAGAAATGGTCGCTCAGCGCGGCGGTTGCCACGGCGGCGTACAGCTCCAAAGCCGGGGTGAGTTGGAAAGCCGGAGCACCCTCGTGGTTTGCTACTTGCGCCGGCTTGTTTTTGCGAAAAGTAAAGTTGAAGCGCATAATACCGTTGCGTAAAGAGTGTAGAAATCCGTTCGGCAATTTCTCAGGAATTAATTGCCGTTATTAATTGAAATAATTACTGTTTCGCGAAGGCAATATTTTCCCGCACCGCTAATTATTAGCGGCGATACTCAAGAAATAAATACCTCGAAATTTACCCTAGGTGGTTACCTAGAGGCCCGGGTATTGCCAGCAGTGGCTAACCCGTTTCCGCCAGCCAAAATCAGCCGGTATATTTGCTTCGCTGCCGAAATACCAAAGCATTGCGGCGGCTGGTGCATGGGCCAGGGCAAGAAGCTGGGGGTATTGGTTCGACAACATAAGCGTGAGCAGTTAAGCAACTGATTGAAAAAGCAAAACGCCCGAACCGGGTGGGGTTCGGGCGTTTTGCAATGGATGGCTTCTATCTCTGAAACCTCATCTCGCTGCGTGCGCGCCGAACCCCAGTTGGATCTTATCCACCGAGCTGGTTGGCATCCCTAGGTATTGGTTAAAGTGGCGGCGCATGACGAGTGAAGTCGGGTAAGGCGTTTGTGTTTTGTGCTTTGAACGGGCCAAAGGTAGAAAGGTTATTTTCTATAAAGCAATATCCAGATAAAATTTTTTTGAAAATATTCTTCATCACTTGTTGCAACCATTATCTGTCCAGTACTCTAAACCTGTTTATTAATTTAAAATCATTATTATTTACATCAGTTGTTAATCAAACGAGCATTTGCAAACTGATGCTATTCATAATGTATTTGGTTGTGTCATGCTGAGCTTGCCGAAGCATCTCTCCCGCTTCGCCCACGTGTAGCGCGGACTCTGTAGTCCGCGTCCGCAGATACATTCTTCTAATCGTTGAGCTAGATACCAGAAGTTACTATCCGGGGACGCGGACTACAACCGAAGGTCGGCGTAGCCAAAGTCCGTGCTACAGCATTGCCAATTGTGCTGGCCAACGCGGACTGAAGTCCGCGCTACACGCTCGCAAAAAACCACTCCTAGTACTCCTCTCCTCATCTGAGGCGGACTGCTTTGCGTTCAATACCTTTCGCACCCGCTTACCTGCATGCCCTGCCTAGCCACCTCCGACCGCTACACCATTGCCCTGCCCCAGGGCCACCGCTTTCCCATTGCCAAGTACGAGCTAATCAGGGAGCAGCTGCTGTGGCAGGGCATTGCGCCGCCCGAAGATTTTTACGACCCGGGCCTGTGCCCCGAAGAAGACGTGCTGCGCGTACACACGGCCGAGTACTGGCACAAGGTGCGCGACCTGCAGCTCTCCCCTGCCGAGGTGCGCCGCCTAGGGTTGCCGCAGAGCGAACAGCTGGTGCTACGTTCCTTGAGTTCTTCGGCCGGCACGTTGCAATCGGCGCTGCGGGCCTTGCGCGACGGCGTGGCCCTGAACTGCGCCGGCGGCACCCACCACGCCTTTGCCGACCGCGGCGAGGGTTTCTGCGTGCTCAACGACATTGCCATTGCCGCCGCTCACTTGCTGCACCACGGCTTAGCGCGGCAGGTGTTGGTTGTCGACCTAGACGTGCACCAGGGCGACGGCACGGCGGCCATCTTTCGGCACGAGCCGCGGGTGTTCACCTTCTCTATGCACGCCGGCGCCAACTACCCGCTGCGCAAGGAGCAATCCGACCTCGACATCGAGCTACCCCTAGGCATGGACGATGCCGCCTACCTAGGGCAGCTGCACGAAGTACTACCGGGCCTGATTGAGCGCGTGCAGCCCGACTTCATTTTTTACCAGGCCGGCGTGGATGTGCTGGCTACCGATAAGCTCGGCAAATTGGCCCTTACGCCCGCCGGCTGCCGGCAGCGCGATGCGTACGTGCTCGGCTTGTGCCACCGCCTGGGTTTGCCGGTGGCCGTGAGCATGGGCGGCGGCTACTCCGAGCGCATCGCCGATATCGTGGACGCGCACTGCAACACCTTTGTGGTGGCTTACGAGCTGTGGGGCGCGGCTTCTTGCCGACCTTTGCCCGCTGCTTCGCCCACCCTGACCGCTGTCGATGCCCATGCCCCTACCCGAGTTTGAAGAGTTCGACGCCCGCAACACACCCAAAACCCAGCGCGAGGTAGGGCGCCACGGCCAAGCCCACGAACCCACCGGCACTCCGGCGCAGCAGGCATTTCGGCAGGCGGTGCAGGATGTAGAAAACCTGCGCAACCAGGTGCAGGAGCTGGAGCAGGCCCAGCGCGAAGCCAAAAACAAGTACTGGCGCCAGGTAGGCCCGCTTGCCGATACCGTGGTGGCCGCCCGCCGCGCGTTGTTTGAGCCACTAGAGGCTGCGCTTACCACCGGCTATTTCAGCCGCCTGGAGGAGCAACGCATCGAGGAGCTGCTGCTGCGCAACGCGCTTACCCTGCAAAACCGCTTCGGCGAGGAGGTGCCTGAACTGATTCGGAAGTACGCGCCGCAACCGCGCTCAACTGAGCCTCAGCCAAGCGGCCGCCAACCGCAACAGCACGAAGCATCGGACGATTGGCAGCACCACGCCGAACACCACGCGCACCAGCGGGGCAAGCGCAAATCGAAGCTGGACCGCGAGCAGGAAGCTGCCGCCCGCGCCCTGGCCGCCGACCAAAAGCGCCTGCAGGCCGGTGCCAAAGCCGTATACCGCCAACTGGCCCGCGCCAACCACCCCGACCTCGAACGTGACCCGGAGCTGGCCCGCCAGAAAACCGAGCGCATGCAGCGCATCACCCGCGCCTACGAAGCCGACGACCTCTACGCCCTGCTCCAGCTGCTAGCCGAACACCGCCAGGGCGACTCCGACGCCGAATCGGATGAGCTACTGATGCGCTACACCCGCGCCCTGCAACAGCAGCAAACCGAGCTGAAGCTGCGCCTGCAGCAGCTGAAGTTCGGCGACCGAAACGCTTTCATAGGCACCGGCAAAAAGCAGGAGGCGGAGTTGCGGCAAGTTAAGCGTAGCCTGCGCGGTGAGGCCGAGTACCTGGAGCTCGTGCACAAAGCCGTGCAGGACCCCGAGAACCTGCGCCAGCTACTTCGGGAGCTAGACGAAGCCGGCCACGAGGAGATATAAGCCAACCGTGCCCGCCGCTGTCATTGCGAGCCAAGCGAAGCAATCGGTCCTGGGCTGGTCACGACCGTTCAGCTGGCAGCAACCAAAAACCGCACCGCCCGAATCCTGATGCAGGCGTCGGGCGGTGCGGTTTTTAGTGGCTCCGGGTTTTTGGTTGGTGATGAGTGAACGGTTGTGCCACAGACAGGAACGATTGCTTCGTCGTACCTCCTCGCAATGACAGCTTAGGGAATGGTTGTGCGCTGCGCAGGACCGATTAACGCCGCTCGATGCGCGGAATGCCCTGCGTCCTTACAATGACAGCTAAGGGGCACGGCCGCTATTGCAGGAACTCCACTACCTGTTGAATCACGCCCTTGTCGCGCATGATCTTGTTATGACCTAGGCCGTTGGTGGGCCGGAAGTCTAAACCGGGCCAGTTGCGCGCTACCTCCTGCGCCTCCCCGAAGGGCACCGAATCGTCGTTGCAATCGTGGAGCAGCATCACGCGCTCGGCTTGCACGCGGGGGCCGGCTTGCGCCAGGCTGAAGCTTTCGGCATCGCGGCCGTGCTGCTCGCGCACGTGGCGGGCCATGCGGGCCAGCACCTTGGGCGAGAGGTGCAGCAAATCGGCGAAGCGCTGGGCTACGGCAGGCGTGTTGCCGGGCGCACTCATCAGCACCAACCTAGGCAAGCCCGTGCCTTGGTTGAAAACCACGGGCAACCCCGCCGTGGTGGCGGCGCCAAACGAGTGGCTTACCACGGCCCACACCTCGCCCAGGTAATCGGCCAGGGTTTGGGTGGCGCGGCCGTACTGCGGCAGGTTGGTACGGCGGCCCGTTTGCGAGTCGCCGTGCGCAGGCCCATCAAAAGCCACCACGCGGTAACCGGCGCGCACCAGCGCATCCACAAACACGCCCCAAAAAGCGGCGCGGTGCTCCCAGCCGTGCACCAGCAGCACGGTGCGCTGGCCCTTGGGTTTCCACTCGTAAGCGGCCAAGTAGCCTTGCTCGAAGGGCACCCGAAACGGCCGCGCCGTCGCCAGCGCCGCCTCTTCCCACTTTTTGCGCGGCAAGCGGCGCGGGGTGCAGAACATCCGCCAGGCCTCCCGGAACGCCAGCTCCGTGGAGAGGGCCGAAAGCAACCGAAACTTCAGCCGAACCCAGCCAATGCCCGGCGGCTCGGCGTAGCGAAATTCGGAGGGCGAGGCATGCGGGGGCATGATGCGCGCGGTGCTGTCGTACGCGGGCGAATACGTATTCATCATAACCTACGTGTTGTTGCAAGGTGACACAAGGGGCGGCGCTTGCTTACGTGGTGTGGGAAAAAGCGGGCTGCCTGCTCCTACTCGAACCAGGGCAACGCGGCACCTAGGGCAATGCTATACGCAAAGCTCCCGGGCAGCTATTCAGCCAACACGCCGCAACCCCGGATATTTTTAGCGGCAGGCCAGCGCAGAGCGGGCTTGCCTACCCCTTCTTGCGGTGCGGCCCACGCTACCTCGCGCCACATCTACTAAAAACCGCCAGCACTACCCCTGGAAAGGCGAGTGCTGGCGGTTCGCACTCTTAGCCGTAGCTCCCTAGTCGTTGAAGTGGTACAGGAAGGTAACGATGCCCGTGTAGGCGGGCTTCTTGCTGTCTTTCACTTCCAGAATCACCTCGATGCGCGCTTTGGCAATGCCGCGCAGGTTTTTCACCGACAGCAGCTTAGCCAGCAGGCGCACTTCGCTGTTCACGGCCACGGGTTGGTTGAAGCGCAGGTTTTCGATTTCGTAGTTCACCTGCATTTTCAGGTTCTCGATGCGCACAATCTGCTGCCAGAGGTAGGGCAACAGCGCTACCGTGAGGTAGCCGTGGGCAATGGTGGCCTTAAACGGCGACTCGCGCTGGGCACGCTCCGCGTCGGTGTGTATCCACTGAAAATCGAGCGTGGCGGCAGCAAAGCTGTTGATTTGCTCCTGGCTGATGGCGTGGTACTCGGAGGCACCCAGCATTTGCCCCTCGTACTGCTCGAGGTCGGCGAGGCTGCTGATGGTAAGTTGGCTCATGCGGTTGTGGGGAGTAGCACGCGGGCCGCTGAAAGTGCCGCCCGCGCGTTTTGCGGCGCGAAATATACAGCCGCTCGGGCTACTGCAAACGCGCCAGCAGTTGCTCTACCTGCCGCTCCAGTTTGCTCACGCGCTCGTCGAGCACGGCCGGCGGGCGCAGGTGCGTGCTGAACACGGCCTTCACCTCCCAGATTTCCAGCGCCTGCCCTAGGTCGAACTCCTGCACGGGGTAGTCGGAGTTGTCGGCGCGCAGGCGCAGCACCGGGCCATCGGGCAGGCGCTCGGCCAGGCGGCGCACCAGCAACCGGTTTTGCGTCACAAATGCATACACCTCGCCCACGCGCAGCACGGGCGCGGCCCTGTCGACGGGGCAGCACAGCACCACATCGTGGTGGCGCAGGGTGGGCTGCATATCGGCCCCGCTCAGCTCGAAGGCGCGGGTGGTTGGCCCGAGCCGGTGCGGAAACGTGAGCGGGGTCAGCTCGTCGACGAACCCGGGGTTGTGGTGGTGCACGATGTACTCGAGCACCCGATCGGCGGGCACCAGCGGCGTGAGGTGCGCCTGCTTGTCGGCTTCGGCTTTCACGTCGGGCGGCGGGGCGGCCTTCAGCTCCTGCTGAAAAATATCGAAGCGGTAGAGGTCGTTTACGGTGAGTTCTCTCGTTAGTAGCAGGTCTACCGATAAGCCAAAATGCTGAGCAATCTGAATCAGCGTTTCCATTTTTGGCTCCGAGCGGCCCTCTTCGTACGCTCCCACGCTCGGTCTTGCCAAGCCAAACAATTCGGCAAATGCCGCTTGGCTTAGCTTTTTAACCGCTCGTATCTTCCGGATATTGTTTCCGATGTAGGACATACAGCCGATTTTTTCTGGATGGGTTGGCAAACCCAACGGGGAATTTGGGTAGCATTGCGAAGCAAACCTACCCGAAAATACCCCCAACCACCGCCTGCGTAAGCCACTTTGTTAAGCAGCCAAGCGCTTTCCAACAGACGCAGCCCATAGCCGCAATACTACCCCAATAAACGCCTACGAAAAGCATCTTTACTACGCTTCAATCCTGCTGCTGATCAGGGCCATGGTGCTGCGCCTGCTGCACCTGGTTTCGCCCGAAAACACCATCTCCATGCTGGTGCTGGGCACCATGTTTCTGGGCATTGCCTACCAGCGCTACACGCGTCGCCTCAAAAGCCACGTAGCCGAACTAGAGGCCAAACTGGCGCAACTCGCAAGCTAGGCAGGTGCTGCAGGTGCTCACGAAGCTGGAGGCCATTGCGGGCGGACTGAGCGGGATAAGGCAGGTATTAAAAGGGACTTCCGCAGGCTAGAGTCAGCTTCCCCTTCAGGGTAGCGGCCATGATGCCGGGTAGCACCTGAGTTATTCACCTCTCAGCAAGGGTTACCACCCTTAAAACCATACTCAAAGTCATGCCATCAGGGCCACTTCGCACCCCTCAAAGCGCGGTGCGAAGTGACTTCCTGTGGTCGGAATGAGCGAATCCAAACAGCGGCTGTCGTGCTGAATTTTTCGACGTGCCCAAAGCAAACTTTATTGGCCCTCCTGAATTCTTATACAACCGGCCGGGCTGTGGCTTTGCTTGCAAACCTCAACGGCCGGGCCTTGTTGCTTTCACTTCCGCTCACGTAACGGTCCACTTAGCGCTTGGGGCAATGGCAGAATCGGGGGCGGTTTCCTAAGTCGACCGTACTATGCTGCACTGCTTCTTGCACACCGGGCCAGATTCCTTTTGCCGTCGGCTGGTGGGGCGCCTTGCCGCAATTGGTAGCCTCTGCCTGGCGTGGCTGCCGGGCATTTGCGAAAGCCAGGCCCTCGCAATGCCGCCGGATAGCTCCGCCCGCCCCCTGAAAACCTGCGTCGACTCGCTGCTGCGGCATGGGCGCACTGTCTATTACACCGTTCGCGGGCACGCCGCTTGGGTGAGGCAACGTCCGGTGGTGCAAAAGTTTGGGGTACCGGTCCTGCTCATCGGTACGGGCGCCATTATCCGCAACGAGGTGGAGTTGTTCGAGCTGGAAATGGAAATCGACGAATCGGTGCGCGATGGTGCGCAGCGCCACCTTTACGGGGTGCGCACCAACATCGACGATTACCTGCGGCACGTGCCCGCCTACGCCACCTTGGGACTGAGCGTGGCCGGCGTGAAGGGCAGCAACAAAATACTCGATCAGGCCCTGCTATTGGGCCTCATTTATCAGGTAAACAGCGGCATTACCAGTCATCTGAAGCGCTGGACGCAGGTGGAGCGCCCCAACGGCCAGAACCAGCGCTCCTTCCCCAGCAGCCACACCAGCACGGCCTTCGCCACGGCTCATTTCATGCACAAAGAATACGGCCACCGCAGTGCCTGGTACAGCGTTGGCGCCTATGCCATGGCTACCTCTACCGCGGCCCTGCGCGTGGCGAAAGACAACCACTGGACATCCGACGTGGTAGCTGGCGCGGGTGTGGGCATTTTGTCTACGGAGCTGGCCTACTGGGCTTACCCCGCGCTCAAACGGACCGCCCAGCGCCTAGGTCAGCATTTGGGCCGCAAACCCAAGCAGCAAGCCAGCGGGGGCACTCAGGTATTAGTCTCGCCTTACTATGCGCAAGGCGCTGTGGGTGCCTGCCTGATGGTTGGCCTGCGTTGACTCGAAGTATGCCCAAGGTGCTTTGGCGCTACAGGGAAGCAGCTGCCCCACCTCTGCCATGCCGAGGTTGTGTTGGGCCGTTTACGTTTTACCCTCAGGTGCCGCTATTGGAGCCGATGAGCCAGCTGGCTACTGCCCCGAGGGCGCGTAGTGCTCGTCGATGGCTTTGCTCATGGCCTCCTGAAACGCGGCTAGCAGCTTGGTGCGCTCGGCATCGGGCATGCTTTGCAGGGTTTGCTCGATGGTGCTGCGGTACACGTGCGCCATGAAGGCGGGGCCGTAGGAGGTGTAAAAGCCGTCGTGGACTTTGTTGAAGGCCAGTTTTTCGGCCGACGAAATGGACAACGACAGCGCCAGCCACTCCTTGGCGTTGTTGGCCAGGCTATCTTGCAGGTCTTGGTTCATCAGAATTGGGAGTAACAAAGTGTGAGGGAGCAACCCGGCTAGTGCGAGCGGCGGAAGGGCCGGTGTACGTAAGGCACGAACGGCGCCGCAACCTCGCCCATGCCGCCGTGCGCCGCGAAAAACGCCTGGGTGGCAGCTTCCAAAGCGGGGCCGTCGTGCAGGGCGGTGCTGGCAAACACATCCTGCGGGGCCAGGGGCGCCACCAGGTTGCTCAGGCGGCAGCTGGCCACGCCCAGCGGGTGCTCGATGAAAAGAAAGGAGCCGTCGAGGGCGCGGCGCTCGTGGCGGTAGCGCCAGGCCACCCCGAAGGGGCGGCGGGCGCCTAGGTCGTCGGGCTGCACGGGCGCAAAGCCAAGGCTGCGCAGGTAAGTATCCGTCATGTCGATAGGAAAACAAGTGTGGGGGTTGATGCCGCGGCCGGCCCTGGTTGGGCAACAGCCCCGCGAACGGCCGCCGGGCCGCGCAGCACGCGTACGGCCGCCTAAAAGCGGCCAAAACAAAGCAGTGGGGGTGGCTCCGGCGTGGGGTGGCAGTACGGTTTCTTGCCACATCCGCCCGGATGATTGCAGCGGCGTTGGGATGGCGGCGCGCTAAACCGTAAGGGGGCCGGTGCCTACAACGGCAAGGCCTGCAAGTGGTGCAACCCTAGGTGAGGAACCGGGCCGATAGCCCGGCTTTCGGTTGCAGCCACCGGGGTTGTTACAGAAGCAAGCAGCTCCCCGGTAGTTAAGTTCAGCTAGTTACGACATATATTCTTGGCAACCCCCGAGCCGGGCGCCGAAGCAGGCACCTAGGGCTTGTTGGGGAGTCCAAATCAGCTCGTGCCTGGCTTGCGCCCTCCTCCGATTCGACCGGGCTCAGCATGCGCCTGAATGCCTGAACAGGCGCCCAGGTCACGGCATGGCATTGCCGCGGGGCAGTTTCTGCCTAAGGCGCTGGCGGTGCGAGGCGTGCTGCCGGCCGGTTCGGGCGGGCGCTTCCCGGCATGTTCCTTTCGGCCGCTTTCCTGTACTTTAGCCTAGGCTGCCTTAATACCAGCCTCACTCCTATGCCCGATTTCCGACCTTTCCCCACCCGCCTGCTGCTAGCCGGCTCCTTACTTACTCTACAGCTTACGGCTGTCGCGCCTATGTCCAGCTCGGCCCAAACTACCCAACCTGCCGCCTCGGCTACGGCGGCTAATCCTTTGCTGGCGGGCTGGACGGGCCCCTACGGCGGCGTGCCGCCCTTCGACAAGGTGAAGGTGGAACACTTTAAGCCTGCCCTCTAAGGCGCTATGGCCGAAAACCTGCGCGAGATTCAGGCCATTGCCGATAACAAGCAACCCGCCACCTTCGACAACACCATTGCCGCCCTGGAGCGCGCCGGCCAGCGCCTCGACGAGGTGCAGACGGTGTACGGCATTTGGTCGGGTACGCTGAGCACGCCCGAGGTGCAAGCCGTGCAGCGCGAAATGGCCCCGAAGCTTGCGGCGTTCAGCGACCAGATAAACCAGAACGCGGCGCTGTTTAAGCGAATCGAGGCGGTGTACAACTCGCCCGACAAAAAGAAGTTGACGCCCGAGCAGCAGCGCCTTACTTGGGTGTACTACAACAACTTTGTGCGGGCCGGCGCCAAGCTCGATGCCACCGCCAAAGCCCGCCTCTCCAAAATCAACCAGGAGCTGGCCAACCTCTACACCCGCTTTTCGCAGAACCTGCTGGCCGACGAAACCGACTCGCTGCTGGTGCTCAAAACCGCGGCCGACCTAGGCGGCCTGCCCGCTTCGTTGCAAACCGATGCGGCCAACGCCGCCGCGGCGCGCAAGGTGCAGGCGGCGGGCGTTATCGTGAACACCCGCTCGTCGGTGGAGCCGTTCCTGACGTACTCCGACCAGCGCAAGCTGCGCGAGAAAGCCTGGCGCATGTTCTACAACCGCGGCGACAACGGCGGCGCCCGCGACAACAACGCCCTCATTTCGCAGATTCTGCCGCTGCGGGCCGAGCGCTCCAAGTTGCTGGGCTACAAAACCTACGCCCACTGGCGCCTCGACAACACCATGGCCAAAACCCCCGAAGCCGCCATGAAGCTGATGGAGGACGTGTGGAAGCCGGCCGTGGCACGCGTGCGCGAGGAAGTAGCCGACATGCAGGCCGTAGCCAACAAAGAGGGCGCCAACATCACGATTGAGCCCTGGGACTACCGCTACTACGCCGAGAAAGTGCGCAAAGCCCGCTACGACCTCGACCAGAACGAGGTGCAGCAGTACCTGCAGCTCGATAAAATGCGCGAGGGCATGTTTTGGGTAGCCGGCGAGCTGTTCAACTTCACCTTCGTGCCCGTAACGAACGTGCCCGTGTACCACCCCGACGTGAAAGTGTGGGAGGTGAAAGACAAGACCTCGGGCAAGCACGTAGGCCTGTGGTATTTCGACCCGTACGCCCGCCCCGGGAAACGCTCGGGCGCCTGGATGAACGCCTACCGCAAGCAGGAGCGCCTCGATGGCGAGGTTACCACCATCGTATCGAACAACTCCAACTTTGTGAAGGGCAAGGACGGCGAGCCGACGCTGATTTCCTGGACCGACGCCAGCACCTTGTTCCACGAATTTGGCCACGCCCTGCACGGCCTGTCGTCGAACGTGACGTACCCCTCGCTCTCGGGCACCAATGTATTGCGCGACTACGTGGAGTTCCCCTCGCAGATCCTCGAAAACTGGCTGCCCACGCCGCAGGTGCTGCAGCGCTTTGCCCTGCACTACAAAACCGGCAAGCCCATTCCGCAGGAGCTCGTCGACCGTATCGAAAAGGCCTCGACCTTTAACCAGGGCTTCGAAACCACGGAGTTCCTAGGTAGCGCCCTCATCGACATGAAGCTGCACCTGGCCGGCGACCAGAAGATTGACCCCGACAAGTTTGAGCGCGAAACCCTGGCCGAGCTGGGCATGCCCAAGGAGATTGTGATGCGCCACCGCACGCCGCAGTTCGGCCACGTGTTTTCGGGCGAAGGCTACGCGGCCGGCTACTATGGCTACCTCTGGTCGCAGGTGCTGGCGGCCGACGGCTTCAGCGCCTTCACCGAAGCTGGTGGTGCCTACGACAAAGCCGTGGGCCAGCGCCTGACCAAGCACGTGTTCTCGGTAGGCAACACCGTTGACCCCGCCGAAGCCTACCGCAAGTTCCGCGGCCGCGACCCGAAAGTGGATGCGCTGATGAAGGAACGCGGCTTCCCGGCTACTACGGCCAAGCCTAGCAACAAAAAGCCGGCACCCAAAACCAGCAACAAGAAGGCTTAGCGGCTAACGCCCTGAGCCAGCAAATAAGAAAAATCCCGGCAGTGAAGCTGTCGGGATTTTTCTTGTGTACCAGTAGTGGTCAGCCGCACGAAGATGGTCAAGAAAGCGCTCAGTTATTAACTATAATCGGGAAGTTAATAGAGCTGCTAGGCTGAGTCAACGCCGCGCAGCAGCACTAGCAGCAGATTAAGTAGACCTACTTGGAAAACATGCGCAACTCCCTGGCCGACCAGATGCCGCATGTGCTAATGAAGCTCTAAGCTAATGCGGAGTATAAAAGGCAAGCAATCCTGAGGTACAGTAGAACAACTAACACCATTAGCAAGTTAAAAAACAAAGGAGTGCCTCAGTGAGGCACTCCTTTGTTTTACTCCTTACTTGAAACCATATCTCTTTTAATACACACCATTTCATCAAATCCGTGTCTCAGTAACAATGTTTTCAATGTCGTTATAAAACGCTTTAATTCTCTATCAAGTATTGACTCATAATCAGGACTCATGGAGTTGAAATCAGCAGGCAGCAAATTTTGTATTGCATGATTGATACCAGCAATGATTGTTGGGAAATCAACAAATTCTAAAACATTATCTTTAATTTTCGTTTCAATACTTATGTACCTGGGTCTTCCTGCGTACTTAAAAGAAACATTTTCCATTTCCACACCACGTTTCATTTTTTCAAATTGTATATTAACATCTAAACTTATTTTTTCAGGAATAACTATATTTAGAATACATTTGTTATATTTTATTTCCCCCAGATCGAATCCATCATTTTCAATTACATGCTTGCAAATTGGAACAACAAGGTTTTCAAAATATACAGATGCAAGAGTAGCAGATGGGAAAAAATTAATTTCCGTATCTCTACTTGAAAGAAACAAATCACGAACTTGTTCAACTGCTGAAATAAATCCTTTTAGATCACCTTTTTCAAACCTTGCTAATGAGATACCACTAAGGTCTGACATTACCTTAAGTTCTTTTTCGATAATAAATGCACATTTAGATAAGCCGAGACGCCCAGTAAACAAACCTAACTCAAACAAAACATTATCTCGAGGTTGGAGTAATTCCTTATCTCGGTAAATAACTTTGTCATCAGTCGTTCCTAGCAGAACACCAAAATCATATTGCAATGAAGCTTTTAATAAATCAGAAAGGAAATTTTGATTTATTTTAAATACTGATGTATCCCATACATTATCATTCCAAATTGTAACATCGAAATCCTTTTCTAAAACTGTTTTTGCAATTCCAGCAAGGGTCAATTCCTCAGAGGAGGAGCCAATAAATATTCTTTTTTTTACTTGTTGCATTTTCTTAAGCTTTCAACCTCGTTTATACTAAAACTTTGCCAAATACACCAGACTTGATTAAGTCATTGTATATCCCCGAGACTTCATTGAGAATACTTCTCAAGCTTTCAAGTTTAGCTGGGTTGTTCCTGAAGATATACTCTCTCCCGTCAACAGATTTCAGAGCATCAGCATGCCTTTGGTCATCACATAAACTCTTAACTTGTTGATAAATAACAGGAACCAACTCGTAAAATTTAGCATTTTTGTATTTATCAACTGTTATATCATAACATATAGCATTGAAGTCAAAGCTACTTAGCTTAATATCAACTGAAGATTTTGCCTTAATATTTTTCAAAAATCTAATCATTTTCTTTACACGACCAACGGTTTCTTCTCCCCTATCGTTGATGCGTTTGATACTTAAGAAAGGAAAATCAACCATACCACGAGTATGCGTGTCTTTGTTATACACTTGTATACCTCTATACTCCCCTTTATCGTGCAGAATAGACATAACATCATCATAATAGTTTGCAATGACTATATCAACATCTCTACCTAGACTAAGATTAGTGATTTTTATAGCCTTCGCATGTGAAATATCACAAATTGAATACTTATTCTTAAGTATATTTTCACAATCCCTTCTTAGCAGTCTCAAGTCCTCTAATGGAGAGCCTGTATAGGGAGACATATCAACTTCACTTCTCAATTTCTGCAATTGGCTCCAAGACAAACTACCAATCTGTTCATCAACAGCTTTCTTAGCTGAATGAGCATCATACGAATAAAATTTATTAGAAATTGTCAGCAAATCAATATCACTATGAGCCCTAATATGGGTATTCGTCATGACCGAACCTTGATATCGGAAAGCCACGTCATTCAACGAAGCATTTAGGTGGTCTTTCACTCTTTCACCCGCCTCTTTGCTCCTACGTGTGTAATCTGGATCAACTCCTTTCATTGCCAGCCTAACATAGACCAACACATCACTATAAGATAAAGTAGAAAGCTCCTCCGAAAATCTTTTTTGAAAAGCAAGATGTTCAGGGTTTATTCTGTTTCTAACACTTTCGGCTAGCAATCTGTAGTTCTGGGTCATACAAGCTTTTAAGTTAGGTTAAGCCAAACAAGAGTTGGCTACTGTTGATGAGGCTAAAGTAATAGGATCCTTATCATATTGCTGAGCTAATTCTCATATTTTTAGTCTTACTCTTGCTAATGTGCCTGTTTGACGCGAAGCTTAGATACAAAAAACCGCCCCAACATTAGCTGGGGCGGTTTTTTGTATCTAAGCTTCGCGTCAACAACCCATGCTACACCCCCACAGAGGCGTAAACCCTACCTACTTCTGCCTCCCCGCCCAAGCGTCCATCGTTTTCTCAGCAATGGCTAGAGGCATGGCGGCGTTGGCCAGCAGCTCGTCGTGGAAGTTGCTGAGCTTGAACTTCGGGCCGAGCTGCTTTTGGTACTTGCTGCGCAGGCCGAGGATGTGCATCTGGCCGGTTTTGTAGGAAAGCGCCTGGCCGGGCATGGCCATGTACCGCTCGATTTCGGCCGTGGCGCCCTGCTCGTCGATGGAGCGGTTTTCGCGCATGTACTGAATGGCCTGTTCGCGCGTCATGCCTTTGTGGTGCATACCCACATCCACCACCAGCCGGATGGCGCGGTGCATTTCGGTGTTCAGGGCGCCCATGCGCTGGTAGGGGTCGGTGTACACGCCTAGGTCGCGGCCGAGGCTCTCCACGTACAGGGCCCAGCCTTCGCTAAAGGCGCTGTACCCGTTGAAGCGGCGGAACTTGGGCAGGGCGGTGTTTTCCTGCTGCAGCGAAATCTGGTAGTGGTGGCCGGGTATGGCTTCGTGCAGGAAAAGTGCATCCATGCCGCGCGTTACGTTGTACTTGGTGGCATCGACGATGGGCACGTAGAAGATGCCGGGGCGCGAGCCGTCGGGCAGGCCGCGGTTGTACTGCGCCGAGGCAGTGGCCGCCCGGAAAGCCTCCGTCTGGCGCACCTCGAAGCCGGTTTTGGGCACACGGCCAAACATCTTCTTCAGGTTCGGATCGATGCGGGCCTGAATGCCGCGGTACACGTTCAGCACTTCTTCGGGGGTTTTGAAGGGCATGAACTTGGGGTCGGTGTTCAGGTAGGTGAAGAAGGCCTGCAGGTCGCCTTTGAAGCCGACCTCGTTTTTGATCTTTTCCATCTCGCCCCGAATGCGTTTTACCTCGTCGAGGCCGGTTTGGTAAATCTGGTCGGGGGTGCGGTCGGTGGTGGTCCAGAACTTAACGGCGTAGCGGTACATGCCCTCGCCGCCGGGCACCGCCGAAATGCCGGTGGGGGCAGGTACTCGTTGCGCAGGAAGTCGTGCAGCTTTTGGTAGGTAGGCACCACCTGCTGGCTGATGGCCTGCTGGTAGGCCGCCGCGAGGCGCTGCTGATCGGCGGCCGAAACCGCGGCCGGAAACTTACTTACGGGTCCGTAGAAAATGCTCTTGCTGGCATCGGTAGTAACCATGGCCTGCAGCTGGGGCAGCATCTTCTCGACCAAGGGCCTGGGTAGCACCACGCCGGCGCGCATGCCGCGGCGCATGTTGCTGATGGCGGTATCGGCCCACACGGGGTAGGCGCGCACGCGGCCCAGCCAGTTGTCGTAGTCCTGGGTGGTTCGGAAGGGTTGGTTGCCGGTGCCCGCGCCCAGCTGCGCCATCGAAATGGGCAGGCCGTTGAACTGCGAGAAGGGCATCATCCAGGAGAGCTGCTTTAGGCCGTCGAGGCGCATCTGCATTTCGTAGCGGAAGATGTCGTAGCTCACCTGGTCGTTGGCCGAGAGCTTGGCGCGGTCGAACTTCTGCAGCGCCTCGAGGTACTGCTGAAAGAACTGGCGCTGGGCTTCGCGGTAGGCCTGGGTGCCGTCGTTGGGCAGCAAATCGTTGTAGCGGTTGTCGCCCTGCGCGGTGGCCTCGAGCGGAAACAGCTGGGCACGCTCGTCCCAGTACTTCTCGAACATGCTCGCCAGCTGCGGCGAATCGGCCGCCGTAGGCGCGGCGCGGTGGCTCATCAGCGTGCCGAGCAAGGCAGCAGCCAACGCAGTTGATAGGAAAAGGTGCTTCACGGGGTAGGTGGAAATGCGCTAGGCGGTGTTCTCAATAACCCGTTTGCATGGGCGGCGTAGCAGGTTAATTTGAGGCCATGAACACAGACCGCACGTTGTTGAGTGATGCCGATTGGGCCGTGTTGGCCCCGTTGCTGCCGGGCCGGGCGGGCACGCGCGGGGTGACAGCCGCGGACAACCGGCGGTTCGTGGAGGCCGTGCTTTGGGTGGGCCGCACCGGGTTGCCCTGGCGCGATTTGCCGCCGCACCTGGGCCAGTGGCACCGGGTGTTCGTGCGCTTCGCGCGCTGGCGGCAGGCCGGCGTGTGGGCGCGCGTACTGGCCGCGCTGCAAGCCCGCGGCCGCGCCGTGGGCAGCCCGCGCAGCCGGCAGGTACAACTCGACTCGACCACGGTGCGGGCGCACCAGCACGCGGCCGGGGCGCGAAAAAAACGGGCCGCAGGCGCTGGGGCGTAGCCGCGGCGGCTTCTCCACCAAGCTGCACCTGGCCGGCGACGCGGCGGGCTACCCGCTGGGTTTTGCGCTGACCGCCGGGCAGGCTGGCGACGCGCCGCAAGCCGCCGCCCTGCTGGCCCCGCATTTAGCACCCGGGCGGCTGGTCATCGCCGACACGGCTTACGACTCCGACGCGCTGCGGGGCCAGATTGCCGCGGCGGGCGCCGTGGCCGTGATTCCGCCCAAGCCCAACCGCCGCCAGCCCCCGCCGCTGGACCGCGCCGCCTACCGCGACCGGAACCAGGCCGAGCGCTTGGTGAACCGCCTCAAGCAGCACCGGCGCATCGCCACGCGCTACGACAAATGCGCCGATAGCTACTTGGCCTTCGTCTACGCCAGAGCCATCTTGCTGTGGCTCAAATGAGAACACCGCCTAGCGTGGGATGGGGCCTAAATGTAGCGCGGTTTAGGCAACGGATAGGCAGGTAATTTAGGGGTTCAGTGTGGCGGGTGGTTGGTGGGGTGAGCTAGGGAAAAGCTAGGCTTAGAGCTAAAGATAGGTGCTAGTTCCCCTCCTCAGATGAGGAGGGGCTAGGGGTGGTTGACCGGTCGTTGTTAGTTGCCCCAATGTTATGCCCAAACACCGCCTTAATAGCCGCCAATACACTCTCTACCTGCTGCAGCACCAACACGTTCTCAAAACGCAACACGCGCAGCCCCAAGCTCTGCAGGTAAGCGGTACGGGCCACATCATGCGCTTCGCCGCTCACGCTGAAATGGCCGGCCCCGTCCAGCTCCACGACCAGCTGCTCCGCAGGGCAGTAAAAATCGACGATGTACGGCCCGATACTTTGCTGGCGCCGGAATTTGCGCCCTTGCAGTTGGCTGTTGCGCAGGCAACGCCACAGAATAGCTTCGGCAGGCGTGGCGTTGTTGCGCAGGTCGCGGCGGTGTTGTTTTCGGTGGGGTAGGTTATGCAGATGCTCGGTAGCCATAATTTGGTTAATAGTTAGAGCCAAACAGCTAAAGGGCTACAAAACTAGCTCCCCTCCTCAGATGAGGAGGGGTTGGGGGTGGTTGAAAGGCAAAAGTTAGAAAGTAGGCTAGCAACAGTTCAACGACCAGTCAACCACCCCTAGCCCCTCCTCATCTAAGGAGGGGAACTAGCTCTAGCTCCTTACCTTGGCTTTGGCACTCAGCCCTGGCCTTAATTCTTACCTTAACCCTAGGTCGGCAAGCATCCTTTTAGCGCAGGCAGCCCCAGCAGCGCCCTATCTTTGTTGGCCTACTTTTCACCTAGGCCACAAATGAAATACCCGATACTCTTTCTGCTGCTCCTGCAGGGCCTTTGGGCGCAGGCGGTGCAGCTTACTTTCCGCGTGAATATGCGCGGGCAAACCGTGGCCGCGAGCGGTGTGCACGTGGCCGGCAACTTTCAGGCGGCGGCTGGCTTTGGCTCCGACTGGAACCCCGCCACTACCCTACTCACCGACGCCGACAACGACCAGATTTACGAGGTTACCGTGGATGTGCCCGCGGGCCAGTACCTCTACAAGTTTGTGAATGGCAACAGCTGGAGCGGGGCCGAGCAGCCCGGCGCGGCCTGTGGCGTACCCGATGGCGCGGGCAACGTAAACCGCCAGGTTTCCCTAGGTGGCACGGCCTACCGGGTGCCGGCGGTGCCGTTCGGCGGGTGTGCTACGCTGGTGCAATTTCAGGTGAACATGCGCGGCCAAACCGTAACCCGAGCCGGCGTGCACGTGGTAGGCAACTTTCAGACACTGGCCGGCTACAGCGCCAACTGGGACCCTACCAGCATACCGCTAACCGATAACAACGGCGACGGCATTTACGAGGCGCAGGTAGCGCTGCCGGCGCCCATGCGTTTTCAGTACCGCTTCGTGAACGGCGCTACGCTGGCCGGCGCCGAGCAGGTACCCGCCGCCTGCGGCACCGATGATGGCACCGGCACTTTGGCCCGCGTGTTCGAGGCTACGGCCGCCACCAACACCGTACCCCCCGCCTGCTTTGGCACTTGCCAGGACTGCGGCCCCACTCCCACCGGCTACGCCACGCATTGGTGGAACGACGCCGTGTTCTACGAAATCTTCGTGCGCAGCTTCTACGACTCGAACGCCGATGGCAAGGGCGACTTTGCCGGCCTCACGCAGAAGCTCGATTACCTGAACGACGGCAACCCCAACACCACCTCCGACCTGGGCATTACGGGCATTTGGCTGATGCCCATGATGGAGTCGCCGAGCTACCACGGCTACGACGTAACCAACTACAAAGCCACCGAGCCCGACTACGGTACCATGGCCGAGTTCGAGGCGTTTCTGGCCGCGGCCCACGCCCGCGGCATCAAGGTGATTATCGACCTGGTGCTGAATCACTCCTCCAACGAGCACCCGTGGTTTCGGCTGGCGGCCAGCAGCGTGGGCAGCCCCTACCGCGACTGGTACCGGTGGCAGAACACCAACCCGGGCCTGGGCTGGCATCAGCAAAACGGCAGCTACTACTACGCCTACTTCTGGAGCGGCATGCCCGACCTGAACTGGCGCAACGCCCAAATGCGCGCGGCCATGTGGGATGCTTCGCGTTTCTGGCTGAAAAAGGGCGTGGATGGCTACCGCCTCGATGCCGTGAAGTACCTGGTGGAAAACGGCAGCACCATCGAGAACACGCCCGAAACCTACGGGGTGCTGGAGGAATTTCACGACTCGGTTCGGGCCGTGAACCCCGCCGCGTTTACCGTGGGCGAAGCGTGGTCGGCCACGCCGCAGGTGGTGCCCTACGTGGTGAACAACCGCCTCGACGCCTGCTTCGAGTTTGACCTGCAGGGAGCCATCATCAGCAGCCTGAATAGCGGCAACCCGGCCGCGCTGCGCACGCAGCTGGAGGTTGTCGACCGCACGTACCCCAAGCTGCAGTACGCCACCTTCCTGAGCAACCACGACCAGAACCGCGTGCTCGGGACCCTAGGTGGCGATATGGCCCGCATGAAGCAGGCAGCTGCCTTGTACCTCACCATGCCCGGTGTGCCCTTCCTGTACTACGGCGAAGAGGTAGGCATGCTCGGCGCCGGCCCCGACGAAGACAAGCGCAAGCCCATGCAGTGGACGGCCGGCTTGAACGCGGGCTTTACCAGCGGCTCGCCCTGGCGCGCCCTCAACGGCAACTACGCGCAGTACAACGTAGCCACGCAGCAAGCCGATGCTGGTTCGCTGCTTAACCACTACAAGCAGCTCATCAGGCTGCGCAACACCCACGAGGCGCTGCGCAAGGGCTACCTGCTGCCCGTTACGGCCTCAGCCAGCTCGGTGCTGGGCTACGCCCGCGTGTACAACCAGGAGGCCGTCGTCACGGTGGCCAACCTGGGCAGCGCGGCGGCCAGCAACACGGCGCTTTCGGTGCAGCTTTCTACGCTGGCCGCGGGCCAGTACCAGGTTACCGATTTGCTTTCGGGGCAGGCGGCCGGCGTGGTTACGCTCGATGCGCAGGGTGGTTTTAGCAACTGGCGTGTGGGGCTGCCGGCGTTGGCCGCTAACCAAACGTGGGTGCTGCGCCTTACTCCGGCTCAGCCTACGCCGGTTAGGGCTGGCAAAGCTGATTTCAGCCCTAGGCTGTACCCCAACCCGGCTAGCCATGTAGTGCGCCTGGAGCTGCCTGGCAAACCTACCGGCGAAACGCAGCTGCGCGTGTACGATCTGCAGGGCCGTGTGGTGCAAACCGTGTCGTTTAGCGGCAGCAATTATCAGGTTGATACCCAGGCCTGGGCCAACGGCACTTATCTGCTGCGCGTGCAATCGGGCCCGAAGGTTTCGGTGCAGCGCTTGGTGGTGGTGCACTAGCGCGGCGCTTTGCCCTAGGTTTATTTTGCGTGAACAGCCCTGGTTGCTACTGGCAGCTGGGGCTGTTTTGGTTTTGTGGTTGATGAACGTATCTGCGCGTCATGCTGAGCGCAGTCGAAGCATCTCTACCGCTTCGCCTGGGTGTAGCGCGGACTTTGGCTACGCCGACCTTCGGTTGTAGTCCGCGTCCGCAGATAGCATACTCAATAGACGCCGCTAATTGAGAAATGTACCTGGCGAAGCGGTAGAGATGCTTGGCTGCGCCTTCCTTCGGTTCGGCAAGCTCAGCATGACAGACGCGGGAAGTAGTCCTAGGTAGTTGTAGCTCTAGCCTTTCAACCACCCCTAGCCCCTCCTCATCTGAGGAGGGGAACTAGTATCTAGCCCTCGCTTAGTTTTTAGTGGTTAAAGCTTCCAGCTTTAACTAGGGAGATAGATGCGGAAGGTGGTGCCCTCGCCTACTGTGCTGTCGACTTCGACGTGGCCGCCGGCCTGGTGCACCAGGCGGTTTACCAGGTACAGGCCCATGCCCGAGCCTACTACCTCGGGGTGGAAGCGGCGGAAGAGCTGGAACAGCTCGTGGCCGTGGCGCTGCAGGTTGATGCCGCGACCGTTATCCTGCACGCGCAGCACTACCTGGTCGCCGTCGGGTTGGGTGCTGAGGTGCACGTGGGGCGGGCGCTCGGGCGAGGCGTACTTGATGGCGTTGCTCAGCAGGTTGTAGAGCATGCTGTGCAGCCCGGGGCGGGCCATGCGGAGGGTGGGCGCGGCGGCAAAGTCGAGGCTGAAGTGGGCGGGTACTTCGTCGGGGCGCTGCAGGCTGCGGATAATTTCCTCGCACACGGGCTGCAGCAAGATTTCTTCGGCGGGTACGCGCTCCAGCTGGCGTTGGAGCTGCACTACCTCGGTAAGGCCGCCAATGGTAGTCAGAATTTGCTGCAGCGCATCCTCAAACATTTGCATCATGGGCTCGGCCTCGGGGTCGTTGAAGGAGGCCACCCGCTTCAGCTCGCCAAACAAACCCGCCATGTTGTTGATGGGCTGCTTGAGGTCGTGCGAGGCGGTGTACACAAAGCTGTCGAGGTCGGCGTTGATGCGCGTGAGCTGTTCGTTTTTGGTGGTGAGCAGCTCGTTGGCGCGGGCCAGCTGCTCGCGCTGCTCCTCGGCCTGCGCTTTGGCGCGCAGCAGCTCCTGCTCGTACTTGCGCCGCTCCGTAATGTCGAAAAAGGTAAAGCGCAGCAGCAGGGGCTGGCCGTCGGAGTCGCGGCGCAGCTCGGCGCTCATGAGTACGGGCAGGGTGGCGCCGCTTTTGCTCCGCAGCGTGTAGCTGATTTCGCGTACCCCGTCGAGCAGCAGCAACATGGGCGCGCAGTGGGTTTCGTAGTGCAGGCGGCTGCCCACGGTGAGCAGTTGCTGCACGCCCTGCCGGGCCACCAGCTCCGGCCGCGTGTAGCCAAGCCAGCGCAGCAAGGTTTGGTTGAGCTTCACGAGCGTGCCATCGGGCAGGCACGAGCAGTAGCCACAGGGGGCATTCTCGTACAGGTCGTCGAGATTTTCCTCTGTCAGGCGCAAGTCCAGCGCGGGCAGCTCGTCGTCGGGTAGGCTCATACCAGTTGCATACGCTCGGCAGCCAAATAATTTTCGATGGCGGCAATGGTAGCCTCGGGCGCGCTTAGGTGCGGGCAGTGGCCCGAGGTTTCGAGCAGCACCAATTGGCTACCGGGTATGCGCTGCTGCATGTAGCTGCCTACCGAGCGCGGGGCAATGGCATCGTGGGCGCACTGCAAAATGAGCGTGGGCACCTGCACCCTGGGTAAATCGGCGCGGTTATCCGACAGGAACGTAACGCGGGCGAAGTGGCGGGCAATTACGGGGTCGGTGCTGCAGAAGCTTTGGTTCAGCTCCTCGGCCAGCTCCGGCCGATCGGGGTGGCCCATGATAACCGGCGTGATGGCCGCCGACCAGCCCAGGTAGTTGCTGTCCATGGCCTCGAGCAGCTCCTCGATATCGGCCCGCTCGAAGCCGCCGTGGTAGCCGTGGTCGTTGATGTAGCGCGGCGAGGGCCCCACCAGCACCAACCGGGCAAAGCGCCCGGGCTGCTGGTTGGCGGCCAGCACCCCAATCATGGCGCTTACCGAGTGGCCCACCAGCACCACCTCGCGCAGGCCGAGTGCCTCCAGCACCTCCAGCACATCGTGGGCGTGCGCGTGCAGGGTTTGGTAGCGCGCGGGGTCGTAGGCGCCTAGGTCGGATTGGCCGGCTCCAATCAAATCGAGCAGCACCACGCGGTAATCGGCCTCGAAAGCCGGCGCCACCAGCCGCCACATGCGCTGGTCGCACCCGAAGCCGTGCACGAATACTATTGGTTGCTTATCGGCCGCCCCCGATACGGTAACGTTGTTGCGCTTTAATACTTGCATATACCTGTAACCCTGGCTTATAACCCCCATAAGCAGCCACGCGCCGGCTTTCTGCGGCAGCCTGCCAGCCAATGGGCCTCCTAATGTAACAGTTAGCCGGCAGCAACTGCCCCCGCCCCCCTCGCCTCGGCAACTACGTGTACCGCCCGCCACAAGCCGGGGCCGCGCGGCCGCAACCCGCACGCCTGACTTGTAGCTGCGCCATAAGTACTCACCCCGCCCGGAACAAACACGCAGCTTGATTTTCAGCATTTTAACCCTTACATTCTACCATTATATCGGGTAACTTAGCAATCAGGAGCAGTGGCCAAACAAGCACGCTGCCCCCCGGCCGAGCCGGCCCCGTTTGTTGCCTACTACCAAAACCCTTCCCGGCCATGAGAGTCACCCAACAGAAGTTTCTGCCCAACCGGCAGAGTGCTTCCAACATCGCGTCGGTTGATTTGGACGCGGTAACCGCCGAGCAGGTGGTACGCGCGCTGGCCCGCTGCCCGCAACAGCCCCGCCCCCTGCTGCTCGTTGATGTGGCCAACCTGAAGTGCCTGCGGCACCTGGGCGTGAGCCACGTAATTACGGAGCTGCTGGTGCTGCGCAAAGCCGGCGCCGATGTGTGGGTGCGCAACGCCAGCCCCGCCCTCAGCCGCTGCCTGCGGCTGCTGAAGCTCGATGCCGTTTTTCACCTGCACTCCGAGCTCGAAACCCCGGCCACTACCTAACCGGCAAGCGGCCACGCCGCACCTCCACACCCAAACACCTAGGGCCCGGCCGATGCTATCGGCCGGGCCTGTTTGTGGGGCCGGGGTTGGCTGGCTGCGCGGCGAGTTGCGTACACAGGCGAGGCCCGCCCGGCCCGGCCGGCGCCGCGGCCGCCCGCAACACCCACCCAACCGCTGTACCATGTTTGAGCCGGTAGATTGGCACGGCATGTTCGTGCCGAAAATACCCATCCTGGAAATCGTCATCCGGGGTACTCTCATTTACCTCGGCCTGTTTTTGCTGATGCGCGTTATCCTGAAGCGCGAATCGGGTACGCTAGGCATCAGCGACATGCTGCTGGTGGTGCTCATTGCCGACGCCTCGCAAAGCGGCATGACGGCCGATTACACCTCCGTCACGGAAGGGCTGATTCTGGTGGTTACCATCATCGTGTGGAGCTACGTGCTCAACTGGCTGGGCTTCCACTTTCCTATGTTTCAGCGGCTGCTGAAACCCGGCAAGCTGCTGCTGGTGAAAAACGGCGTGATGCTGCGCGAAAACATGCGCAAGGAGCTCATCACGCACAGCGAGCTGATGAGCGAAGTTCGCGCCAACGGCATTGCCGATCTGAGCCGCATCCGCGAAGCCTACATGGAGCCATCGGGCCGCATCAGCATCATTTGCGAAGACGAAAAACCCACCCGGGCGGCCGAGGAGAAAAAGGTGCTGTGATTGGCAGCCCCGGCTTAGCCCACGACGGAGCAAAAACAAAACGCCCCTTCGGCCGTCTGCCGAGGGGGCGTTTTTAACTGATTCGGCGCCACACGTAGTACCACACCAGAAACTACGCGAGTTGCCGCATTAAGGCGACGAATCACACTAGCTTAAACGTGGGCGGCCGCGGCGGGTAGGGCCGATAACTACGGGATTTGCGCTGCGCGATGCCGGTAATTTCGGCTGCGTATTTTCTGCCGCGAGGCTGCTGCCCGGGTGCCGATACGTAGCCGCGGGCGGCGCACCTAGGCGGCCTGCGCGGGTTGCCCGTGGCGGCCGGCCGCGGCCGGCGCGTACACCAGCACGTGCGCCGGGGGCAGGTTCAGGAGTACGTGCTCGTGGCTTACGGGCCTGAAAAACCGCTCGAACAAGCGCTTGTTGCGCATAGAGTACTGAAACAACACCAGCTTGCCGTCGGGCTCGAGCAGCTGCTGGGTATGCTCCAGGATGCGCCAGCCCAGGCGCCTCGACAGCGACGAAAACGGCAGCCCGCACACCACGCAATCGACTTGCCTGATGCCCAGCGGCTGCAGGTACTCGGCGGTTTTATCGGCCGAGCCGTGGATGACGTGCACGTTGTGGTGGGCAGCGTAGCGCTGGCGCAGCAGCTCGCTGAAGCGGCGGTTTACCTCGACGAGCACAATGGCCGTTTCGGGCCGGCGGCGCTTTAGCAGCGCCTCCGTAAATACCCCCGTGCCGGGGCCGTACTCCACAATGCAGTTGGCCGTAGCAAAATCGATGGGGGCCATTACCTGCTCGGTCAGCTCGCGCGAGCTGGGCACCATCGAGCCCACCGTGGCCGGGTTGCGGATAAATTCTTCAAGAAAAGACATAGGCAAAAGCGGGTTTCAAAAAAGCAGATTGGGCCATGCGCGGCAGTTGCTTGTACGCGGGTTGCCGGCCCCGGGTGCCGCCCCGGTGTGGCACCGAGTGGCACTCGGTGGTGGCGCCGCAGGCGCCAAGGCGGAACCGCGCAGTACTGAGAAGTAACTGCTGGCGCGCGTCTTAGCGCTTTCAGCGCGCGACTCGTGCCTGAGCATGGTTGGGAGTCTCCGACTCCCGTGCCGTGAACGACGCGGCCTAGGTGCCGGTGGCTTTTGAAAGGGCAGGCACCTCACGCGGGCATGCCGTGCCCCAGGTGCCGTGCAACGCCCGGGAGTCTGGAGACTCCCCTCCATGCTGCGGCACGAGTCGCGCGCTGAAAGCGCTAAGACGCGCGCCAGCAGTTGCGCGGCCCCGCCTTGGCGCCTGCGGCGCCACCACCGAGTGCCACTCGGTGCCACACCGGGGCGGTTATTTAAACCGCCGCAGGTAGGGCGCCGTGCGGCTTTGTTTGCTTTTCGCCACTTCGGCGGGCGGGCCGGCGGCTACCACGTGGCCGCCTTCGTCGCCGGCGCCGGGGCCCATGTCGATAACCCAGTCGCTGCCGGCCACCACGCGCATGTCGTGCTCTACTACCACCACGGTGTTGCCGGCTTCCACCAAGCCATCGAGCTGCACCAGCAGTTTCTCCACGTCGGAGGGGTGCAGGCCGGTGGTGGGCTCATCGAGCACGTACAGGGAGTTGCCGCGACCCTGGCGCTGCAGCTCCGTGGCCAGTTTGATGCGCTGCGCTTCGCCGCCCGATAGCTCGGTGGCCGGTTGCCCCAGGCGCAGGTAGCCCAGGCCTACCTCGCGCAGCACCGTGAGGGCGCGGTGCACGGCAGGCTCCTCGTCGAAAAACTCCCAGGCGGCGTCTACGGTCAGGTTCAGCACTTCGGCAATGTTCTTGTCGCGGTAGGTTATTTCGAGGGTTTTGGCGTTGTAGCGGGCGCCGTGGCACACGGGGCAGGGCGCGTACACGCTGGGCAGAAACAGCAGCTCCACCATCACGAAACCTTCGCCCTGGCAGTTTTCGCAGCGGCCTTTGGCCACGTTGAAGGAGAAGCGGCCGGCATCGTAGCGGCGCTTGCGGGCGGCAGGCGTGGCGGCGAACAGCTTGCGCACGTGGTCGAACAGGCCGGTGTACGTGGCCATGTTGGAGCGCGGCGTGCGCCCGATGGGTTTCTGATCGACGCGCACGAGGCGCTTGATGCTTTCCAGGCCGCTCACGATGCGACCTTCAGAAGGAAGAGCGACGAATGAGGAATGAAGAAGGTCTGCCTCGCCTTCGTCTGCTATTCCTCCTTCTTCCGTCTTCACTCCCAATGCTTCCCCTACCAGCTCCACCAGCACCTGGCTTACCAGGCTCGATTTACCCGAACCCGACACGCCGGTTACGGTGGTCATTACGCCCAGCGGGAAGGCTACCGCCAGGTTGTCCAGGTTGTTGCGCGAGATGCCGGCCAGCTTTAGCCAGCCGCCGGGGGTGCGCGGGTTCCTAGGTAGTTCGGCCTCGGCAGCGTTAAAGAGGTAGCGGCGCGTCTGCGAGGCGGCTACCTCCGCCAGGCCAGCAGGCCGGCCGCTGTACAGGATTTCGCCGCCTTTTTCGCCGGCGGCAGGGCCCACATCTACCAGCCAATCGGCCTGCCGGATTACGTCGAGGTTGTGCTCGACCACGAACAGCGAGTTGCCGGCTTGCTTGAGGCTGTGCAGGGCTTGCAGCAACGCCTCGGTATCGGAGGGGTGCAGGCCGGCGGAAGGCTCGTCGAGCACGTACACCACCCCGAACAGGTTGGAGTACAGCTGCGTAGCCAGCCGCAGGCGCTGCAGCTCGCCCGGCGAGAGCGTGGGCGTGCTGCGCTCTAAAGAGAGGTAGCCCAGCCCTAGGTCGAGCAGCACCGCGAGGCGGGCCACCAGGTCGTGGGCGATGCGCTGGGCCACAATGGCTTGCTCGGGGTGCTCGGCATCGTGGCGCTTGCGGCCTTTGGCGGTGCCCTCGGCAAAGGGCTGCAGCAGGGCGGCCACGCGCTTGAGCGGCAGCGCAGCCATTTCGGCAATATCGAGCCCGGCAAACGTAACCGACAACGACTCGGGCCGTAGGCGCTTGCCGCGGCACAGCGGGCACTCGGTGCTGAGCATGTACTGCAGGGCCCGCTTTTTCATGAGGGGGCTTTGGGTGTTGGCGAAGGTGTGCAGCACGTGGCGCCGGGCGCTGGTAAAAGTGCCCATGTAGTTGGGCGGCTCTTTGCGCTTGAGGGCGCGCTGCGTTTCCTGGGGCGAGTAGCCGGGGTACACGGGCACCACGGGCTGCTCTTCGGTAAACAGAATCCAGTCGCGCTGCTCCTGCGGCAGCTCCTGCCACGGCACGTCCACGTCGTAACCTAGGGTCACGAGGATGTCGCGCTGGTTTTGGCCGCCCCAGGCCTGCGGCCACGCGGCAATGGCCCGCTCGCGGATGGTAAGCGTGGGGTCGGGCACCATGCTCTGCTCCGTTACTTCGTAAATCCTACCCAGGCCGTGGCAGGTGGGGCAGGCGCCTTCGGGGGTGTTCGAGGAAAACGCTTCGGCGTAGATGATGCCCTGGCCCGCGGGGTAGTCGCCGGCGCGCGAGTAGAGCATGCGCAGCAGGTTGGAGAGCGTAGTAACCGAGCCTACCGACGAGCGCGTGGTGGGCGTGCCCCGCTGCTGCTGCAAGGCCACGGCCGGCGGCAGCCCGTCGATGCTATCGACCTCGGGCACAGCCATTTGGTGGAACAAGCGCCGCGCGTACGGCGACACCGACTCGAGGTAGCGGCGCTGGGCCTCGGCGTACAACGTGCCGAATGCCAGCGACGATTTGCCCGAGCCCGACACGCCGGTAAACACCACCAGGGCATCGCGCGGAATCTCGAGGTCTACGTTCTTGAGGTTGTGCTCACGGGCGCCGCGCACGTGCACAAAGCCGGTGAAATCGGGAGCTGCCGAAGCAGGAGGATTTTGTGTTGCCATGGATCAGAAACGCGGCCAAAGCCTGGCCGTAGCCTGCAGCCCCTACATACGTAGCTCCGCCGCCAACAACCACCCGGGCCGCCCGCCCGCCGCGCTGGGCCCGGCCAATTCCTTAAGCGCAGCGGCGAGGCCAGGTGCTTTTTCATCACCGCAAAAGCTGCCGCAACTGCCCTGCCCAGGTTACCTACAAATCACCGGCTCGTGCGCATCCATCCCCACGCAATGCCGTTACTTTACACCGGCAACGCGCAGGCAGCAGCTGGTTGATTGAGGCGCCGCACTCTGCACTCCGCCCCTACTAGCCTATTCATCAACGCCTTAGCCCGCAGTTACGCACCGGGTATTTCCGGGCGCAGTAGCGGCTCTGGCCCACCCCGCCCAAAGTGCCGCCGGCATTTTCCCAGGTACTTTCTCCATGACGAAGCAACGATACTTTTCGCTTATCCTGATCCTGGGCAGCCTGTCGGCCCTGGGTCCGTTCACCATCGATATGTACCTGCCGGGCTTCCCGGCCATTGCCCAGGATTTGCATACCACGCCGGCCCGGGTGGCGCTGTCGCTGTCGAGCTACTTCATCGGTATTTCGGCGGGGCAGCTGCTCTACGGGCCGCTCCTCGACCGCTACGGGCGCAAAAAACCGCTGTACGTGGGCCTGGCGCTCTACATTCTCAGCTCGGCGGCCTGCGCCACCCTGCACTCGATTGATGCGCTTATTGCCCTGCGCTTTTTTCAGGCGGTGGGCAGCTGCGCGGCGGCGGTAGCCTGCATGGCCATGGTGCGCGATTTGTTTCCGGTGCAGGATACCGCCAAGGTGTTTGCCTTGCTGCTGCTGGTGGTGGGCCTCTCGCCCATGCTGGCGCCCACGGTGGGCGGCTACGTTACGGCCGCGTTTGGCTGGCAGGGCGTGTTTGTAACGCTGGCCCTCATGGGCGTGGCGCTGCTGCTGGCTTGCCTGCTCTGGCTGCCCGAGTCGTATCAGCCCAACCCTAATCTGTCGCTGAAACCCCGGCCCATCCTCGCCAACTTCTGGCAGGTGCTGCGCGAGCCCAGCTTCTACACCTACACCCTCACGGGGGCCTTGTCGTTCTGCGGGTTGTTTGTGTACGTGGCCGATTCGCCGCTGGTGTTCATGGATATTTTCGGCGTCGACAGCAAAGTATACGGCTGGATTTTCGCCTTCCTGTCCATCGGCCTCATCGGCGCCAGCCAGGTAAACAGTGTGCTGCTGCGCCGCTTCCGGAGCGAGCAGCTGGTGTTTGGCGCCTTGTGCTGCCAGGTGGCTACCAGCGTGGTGTTTTTGGTGCTGACGGTGAACGGATTGATCGGCCTGTACGGCACCATCGCGTTGCTCTTCGTTTTTCTGTGCTGCCTGGGTTTCAGCAGCCCCAACACAGCGGCTTTGTCGCTGGCTCCGTTCAGCCAAAACGCCGGCAGTGCCTCGTCGCTGATGGGCGCCATTCGCATGGGCATTGGCGCCATGGCGTCGGCGGCCGTTAGCGTGTTCAACAACCACACGGCCGTGCCCATGGTGGCTATCATGATGGTAACCTCGGTGGTGGCCCTGCTGATTTTGCTCGTGGGGCGGCGCAACGTTACGCCCATGCCCGCTAAGGCCGAGGCGGCAGTGGCCGAACCGGCGCATTAGCCCTAGGTGCTCGTGCGGCTTAGCGCCCTCCGGGCTTACTGCGTTGGCTTATTTGATTTGGCTGCAGCAACTGCACCTAGGGCTCGCGCAGCGGGTTTTCCAGCAACCGGATACACTCCGAGTTGATGCAGTAGCGCAGCCCGTGCGGCGCCGGCCCATCAGGAAACACGTGCCCTAGGTGACAATCGCACACGTTGCAGAGCACCTCCACGCGCTGCATGTGGTGGCTGCCGTCGAAGGCGTATTTGATGGCGTTTTTAGCCGCCGGCTGCGTGAAGCTGGGCCAGCCCGAAATAGCGTGGTACTTGGTGGCCGAATCGAACAACCGGCTGCCGCACCCGATGCACACGTACACGCCCGGCTCGTAGGCGCGGCAGTAGGCATTGCGGTACGGCGGCTCGGTGCCTTTTTCGCGCGCCACGTGGTATTGCGCGGGCGTAAGCTGCCGGCGCCATTCGGCATCGGTTTTCTCGACGCGCCGCGGCGGCTCGGGGTTGCTGTATTTGGCGTACTTGATAACGTCGGACCAACGAAGCATACCACTCAGTACGGCCCGGAGCCGCGCACGGAGCGCTAGGCCTGCAACTCACCTAGGGCTTGCTCGATTTCGGCGAACAGCGGGCGGCTGGCTACCTCTGGCTGCACGCAACGTTGCTGCAAAGCACCTAGGGCTTGCCGTACTTCGGGGCGGGCGTCATCAACGCAACGCTGCAGCAGTTCCTCCAGCAAACAGCCAAAGGCGCGGGCCTCTACCTGCTGCAGTGCGCGGGCAGTAGCCTCGTCGGAGGGGTCGAAAAAGCAGGCGGCGCCGAAGTCGCCGAGCAGGCATTGGCCGCCCGCGGCCACCAGAATATTGTGGGCGTACAAGTCGCCGTGCAGAATGCCGCGGCTGTGCAAGTGCCGCACCGCGGAGGCAATACCCAGGGCGATGCGCAGCACCTCGGGCAGCGAGAAGCGGGTGCCCGCGGCGTACACATCGCGGGTGCAGCTGGCCAGGCTGGGCGGCCCGGCGAGGTTGCCAAAACGGGGCTCGATGAGCTGCAGCACCAGCCCCTCGGCGCCGGCGGGGTGCTGCTGAATTTTGCCCGCCACGGCAATCAGGTTGGGGTGCGCGCCGGCGCTGATGCAGGCGGCCATTTCGCTGTGCGGCAGCCCGTCGCTCGTAACGGCGCCTCTGAACAGCTTTACGGCTACTTCGGCCTGGGGCGCAGCCCGTTCGGGTTGCCACCGCGCCCGGTGGATGACGCCCGAAGCGCCTTCGCCCAGCTGCTGCTCGAGCTGCAAACTGGCCCAATCGATGCCGACGATGGGGCGCCGGGCCACGGCTGCGGCCTCGATGCCGTCGGCGAAGGGGTTGCCGGCGTAGGCCAGCCAGGCAAGCCGCGGCAGCTGCAACAGCCACTCGGGCAAGGCCTCCAGGCGGTTGGCGGCAATGCGCAGCAGCTCCAGGCCGGTGCACCGGGCCAGGGTTTCGGGCAGGTGCTGCAGGCGGTTGCCGGCCAGCATGAGCTTTTGCAGCTGGGTGCAGTTGCCGATTTCCGCGGGCAATTCCTCCAGCTCGTTATCCGTGAGAATCAGCCACCGCAGCTGCTCCGGCAAGGCGGCGGCCGGCAGCGTACGGATGCGGTTGGCCTTGAAGCCCACCATGCTCAGTTGCGGGCATTGGCCCAGCACTTCGGGCACGGTGGTAAACTGGTTATCGGAGCAGAACAGGATGCGCAGCCGGTGCAGGCGCCCTAGGTCGGCAGGCAGCGCTGATAGGGCATTGCCCGACAGGTTAAGGATTTCGAGCGTGTCGGCCAGGTCGAAAATTTCGTTTGGGAACTCCGTGAGGCCACACGATAAATCGAGCCGGTTAATGCCCGCCAATTGCCCGGTGCGCAGCTGTTCGAGGGTATGCATGCCGCAAAGGTCGGCAATACGCGGGGCATCGTGGCTGCTGGCCGGCCCCGGGCGCGGCGGCACCTAGGGCTTACTGCTCGAAAAACAAGCTATACACCGCCCAGGCCACGGCGAGCAGCCCCATCAGGTACCAGCCCCACTTAATGTATTTGTCGTCGGGCGATTCGTCGCGAATGGGCCGACGCTTTAAACCGGGAAGCTTCATACCAGTGGGCAAACAGGTTCGAGGAGGTGGACTATGCCTGCATACGTGCGCCGGGCCAGGCGGGTGGCCGGCGCCGGCAGCGCAACGTGCTGCATACCAGGCTGTGTCTGGAAATAATGAGACGGTTATGCTGCGCTTGTCGAACCGCAGGTCGGCGTAGCCAAGCATCTCTACCGCTCCGTTCGGGTTACTACCACGCGTCAGCACGCGAGATGTCTCGACTGGGCTCGACATGACGTTCTGTGACGATTGCGGACGAAGCGGTAGAGATGCTTGGCTTACGCCTTCCTTCGGTTCGACAAGCGGACGCCAGATGAAGCATGACGTTCAAGAATCACGAAATCATTCCTCAGGCGCAACCTAAACCTACAACGGCCGGCCGAAGTTGGGCGAGCCATCGGGGTGCCACCCAAACGGCTTGGCTCTGATTTGCCGCGCCCAACCGGCCTGGCTGCTGCGCGCCGCGTGGTAAATGATGTGGTGCTGCCCATCCACGACCACAAACGAAGCGTGGCCCGGCCCGAAGATGGTATCGGTTTTCGAGAACACCGGCTGCGGCTCCTTGCGCCACGACGCGGGCTCGAGCGGGTAGCCGCCCAGGTAGGTAAGCTGGCCGAGGCAGTAATCGTCCGTCCAGCTGCCGCTGGCGGAGTAAATGATGAACGTGCGCCCCGCGTGCTGCAGCACCTGCGGCCCCTCGTTTACGTGCGGGTAGCCCTGCTTTTCCCAATCGTGCTCGGGCCGGCTGATGCACACCCGATCCGAAGCAATGGTGTAGGGGTTGCGCATGCGGGCGATGTAAATGTTCTGGCTGGTGTTGCTGAACCCCTCCCACCCCGACCACAGGAAGTACATTTCGCCCTCGAGCTGCAGCACCGTCCCGTCGATGGCCCACCGGTCGGTGGGCACCTCGAGCTTGCCCCGGAACGCGTACGCACCCAGGGCATCGTCGGTGAGGCTTTCGAGGGCGTAGAGCCGCTCCTCGCCGTTGCGGGCGTTGTAGAGGGCGAAGTAGATGTACCATCGGCCATTGATGCGCTGCAGCTCGGGCGCCCAAATTTCGCGGTACTCGGGCACGGCGCCGTGGTTGCCGGGCCACACCTGCACCAGCTCGGCCGTGGCCATGTCCTGGAGCTTCGAGAACCGGCTGATCAGGATTTTCTGCTTCAGCCGATCCACGGTGCAGTAATACAGGTGGTTTTCGTGCGAAATCACCCACGGGTCTTCGCCGTCGGGCACCAGCACGTGGGTTTGGTCGCCGCTGGGCGGCTCGGCCCGCGCCCGGGCCGTCATCACGTTTATCTCGTCTACCGTCATGGGCGCCAGGTGCACCTCCTGGTAAATGTGGTCGTCGGGCGTGTGCATGAGGTGGTTGTACGGGGTATTGGTGAACGGTGCCGGTTGGTCGGGCGTCATATTGCCAGCCCTAGGTCGTCATGCCGAGCATGTTGCGCATCGAGCAAGGAACCGAGGCATCTCGCGTGCCGCCGTCAGATACTAACCACTCCCCTTTCTACGGAAGAGGGGCTTGCCCCGTGGGGTCCCGTGGGGGTCCTGACGTTGGCTGGCGTGATAAGGTCCTTCCTGCGTCAGGATGACAATTACCAGCCACTTACCACCCGGTTACTAGCGGGCATCAGCACGCGAGATGTCTCGGCTAGCTCGACATGACGTTTTGTACCTAGGCGGTTAGCCTTAAGCCTCGCCCATCATCAGCCCTTCGATGGTGTGCGCCTGCACAATGGGCTCGAGCTTATCCACGATGCGACAGGTAAGGTGCCGGCGCAGGCTTTCGGGCAGGGCTTGGTAGTAGGCGCGCGTTACCTGCAAATCGTGGCGCTCGGCGTTGTTGGCGGTGGGGGCATCCACGCCCAGCACCAGCGCCGGGCGCGGGGTATTGGAGGTGTTGGCAGTGCCGCGGTGGATGGTAAGCGCCGACCGGGCCGAAATGTCGCCCATCTGCGGCATTTTTTGCTGAGCCCTTGCCTCGTAGCGCGTGTACAGCGACCTAGGCGGAAACATGCCGTGCTCGAAACCCTCGGGCAAATCCCACTGCGTGCCAGGCGCCACCTCAAACGGTCCCATGTCGGGCGTCACATCGACGGTGGTCAGGTTGAAAGCCAGGGAGTTGAGGCGCCGGCCCACAATCGTGTCGTCGGGGGCCGGAAAGTCGCGGTGCCAGGGTTGGTTTACGGCGCCGGGGTTGGGCACATCAAACCCGATTTCCACGATTTTGTACTCCGGCCCCAGCACCGCTTCGCACACCGCCGCCACCCACGGGTGGGTGCACAGCTCCACAAAGCCGCGGATGCCTTCGGGGTGAATTTCGACGTAGTGGCGCTTGGGCCCGCGCCCGATGGCACCGCCCGGGCGCTTCAGGGCATCTTGGTACAGCACGGCAATGTCTTCGCCCAGCTGCTGCGCCCACTCGCGGCTGAAAGCACCCTTCAGGCCAATAATGCCGTCGCCGTACAGGCCGCCCATAATCTGGGCTATATCGAAGGCGGTTTGGGTTTTAAGCTCCTCTGCTATCATGCTCACGGGGTATTTGGTGGCCGATGCTTGCGCCCTAGGTGCACTGCGCTGATTGCAGGGCAAAGAGGCAGCAAGCTTCTCCGCTGATAACGAAATCGGGCGGCAATGGGTGGCAACGGCCGAGCTTGGCAAGTACCGTTCCCAACGCTGTCATTGCGAGGAGGCACGACGAAGCAATCCGTCCTGGGCAGGGCACAACTGCTCACCCAGCACTAAGCGAAACCGACCTAGGACGTAGCAGAACGCAGTAGCGCGGGCTTTGGCTACGCCGACCTGCGGTTGTAGTCCGCGTCCGCAGAGAGTATTCTCAATCGTCCAGCTGATTGGAGTTACTATCCGGGGACGCGGACTACAACCGCAGGTCGGCGTAGCCAAAGTCCGCGCTACTTGTTTTTCGGTTGCTGCTAGCTGAACGGTTGTGCCCGGCTCAGGACCGATTGCTTCGCTTTGCTCGCAATGACAGCGGCGGGAACGGCGCCTTAAGAGCTGCACGAAAGCGTGGCGCAGCCGGGCTTGGAGGCGGCCCAATCGGGGCGCATGGCAGCTAAGTCGTCGTGCTCGGGCTGCTCGGCGTAGGGCGTTTTCAGCACTTGCATCAAGCGGTTCAGCACCGATAAGTCGCCGGTTTCGGCGGCTTCGATGGCCTTTTGCGCCAGGTAATTGCGCAACACATACTTGGGGTTGGCTGCCAGCATGCTTTCGCGAATGGCCTCGGGCGTGGCGGGCTCCTGGCGCAGGCGTTTCAGGTAGCGCTGCAGCCACTGCACCAGCACGGTATGGCCGGCGTACCCGGGTTGGGCGTAGGAGTTGGCTTCGACGAACTCGAGCAGCTGGGTTTCTTCGTTGGCGGCATCGCGCAGCAACGCGGGGGCCAGGTGCGAGAGGTTGCGGAAGAACAGCGTCATGTCCATCACGGCGTCAACCAACACCTGGTGCATGTCCTCGATCAGCTGCTGATCGTCGGCGGTTTCGTGCGTAGTGAGGCCGAGCTTGCGCAGCATCATGGCCTGCATGGTTTCGGCCAGGGTAGTGCCGTAGAGGTCGAGGCCGGGGCGCAGCTGCTCGGGGTCGGGCACGAGGTGGGCAATAGCGCGGGCCAGCTGCACCAGGTTCCAGAGGGCCACTTGCGGCTGCTGCCCAAAGGCGTAGCGGCGGTAGCTGAAATCGGTGGTGTTGGGCGTCCAGTCGGGTTCGTAGGGCTCGAGCCAGCCGTAGGGGCCGTAGTCGATGGTGAGGCCCAGGATGGACATGTTGTCGGTGTTCATCACCCCGTGCACAAAGCCCACCGACATCCAGTGCGCAATCATGACGGCGGTGCGGCGGCTCACCTCCTCAAACCAGCGCAGGTACACCTCCGCCGACGGCTCGCCCAGCTCGGGGTAGTACCGGCGAATTACGTAATTGGCCAGCTCGCGCAGGTTATCCATTTCGCCGTTGGCGGCAAAAATCTGGAAGTTGCCAAAGCGCACGAACGTGGGCGCTACGCGGGCCACAATGGCGCCGGGCTCCTCCTGCGGATTGCCGTTATAGAACATATCGCGCACTACTTTGGCGCCGGTGCCTACCAGGCTAAGGGCGCGGGTGGTGGGCACGCCCAGGTAGTGCATGGCCTCGGAGCACAAAAACTCGCGCACCGACGAGCGCAGCACGGCGCGGCCGTCGGCACGGCGCGAGTACGGCGTGGGGCCCGCGCCCTTCAGCTGAATTTCCCAGGGGCTGCCATCAGTAGCGCGCAGCTCGCCCAGCGAAATGGCGCGGCCGTCGCCGAGCTGGCCGGCCCAGCTGCCAAACTGGTGGCCGCCGTAGCGGGCGGCAAAGGGCTTCATGGTTTCGGTTACGCGGTTGCCGGCCAGCACCTCCACGGCGGGGCCACGCTCGGCGGGTTTTTCGAGCCCTAGGTACCGGGCCAGGTCGTCGGACCAGGCCAGCAGGTGCGGATCGGGCACGGGCGTGGGCTGCACGCGCGAGTAGGCAAAGCCGGGCACCTGGCGCGGCTGTTTATCAAACGTAGCCTCGCCGCGCAACTCCTCAACCAAGGAGTTTTCGAAGGAGGCCTGATCTATGGAAAACGTATTTGCTGACATACAAAAAAGCGGAAGGAGTAAGCGGCAGCCCTGGGTTTGGCGCCGCAATGTCGGCAACACCGCGTGGCTGCTCAGGATTCCTTTACGGCACCGGGCGCTTGGCGAGTCGGGCCTGCCAATCAAAACCCTGATTAACACCTAGGCTTTGTGCCCGTGGCTAAGTACTTATTGCGTGGCTGATGCTGCGCCTTCACACCACACCAGGGCAGCCCAACAGCGCAGCTACGCGCAAACCTATTGCCGTGGAGCGGGTATTCAGTGCATTACGCTACTACCCCTGTGCTCCATGAAACGTTTGCTCCCGCTCGTGTGCTGCCTGTTTGGGCTAACCGCCCCCTCTACCCTGGCGCAGCGCCTGCAACCCGGTTTCGACAAGGCGGAATACATCGAGTTGCTGCGGGTGTCGTCGAGGCAAGCTACCGACTCAGTGTACTACGCCGGCGTGGCCGCGCCCAAGCAGTTTCGGCGGGTGTACCGCTCGCCCGTGGTGGGCCTCGATAACCGCTGGGACCTGTGGAGCAACGGCCGCGGCACGGTGGTGGTGAGCCTGCGCGGCACCACCCAAAACAACGAGAGCTGGCTCGAAAACTTTTACGCGGCCATGCTGCCTGCCAAAGGCGAGCTGCGGCTCAGCAAGGAGCGCACGTTTCGGTACGAGTTGGCCCAGCACCCGCAGGCGGCCGTGCACGCGGGCTGGCTGCTGGGCATGGCCTCGATGGCCGGTGACATCGTGAGCAAAATCGACTCGTGCTACCGCCGCGGTTCCAAGGATGTGGTGGTGCTGGGGCACAGCCAAGGCGGGGCCATTGCCTACCTGCTTACCTCGCACCTGCGCAACCTGCAAAGCCGCGGCGAGCTGCCCGCCGATGTACGCCTGAAAACCTACTGCAGCGCTGCGCCGAAACCCGGCAACCTGCAGTACGCCTACGAGTACGAAGCGCAAACTTACGGCCCCGATGGCGGCTGGGGCTTCAACGTGGTAAACGCGGCCGATTGGGTGCCCGAAACGCCCATTTCGATCCAAACCCTCACCGACTTCAACCCCACCAATCCATTTGTGGGTGCCCGCGGCATCATTCGCAAGCAAACTTTGCCCAAGCGACTCGCGCTGGGCTACGTGTACCGGCAGCTCGATAAGCCTACGCGCAAGGCCCAGCGCAACTACCAGCGCTACCTGGGTACGTTTGCCTCGCGCGAGGTGCGCAAGACGTTGCCCGAGTACCAACCGGGCACCTACTACGCCAGCAATAACTACGTGCGCACCGGCCGGCCCGTGGTGCTGCAGCCCACGGCCGAGTACTACCGCCGTTTCCCCGACGACCCCAAGCGCATATTCGGGCACCACTTGTTCTTGCCATACCTGTACCTGGCTGAGCAATTGCCCTAGGTGCGGCACCGCAGTAGCGCGGCTGTAGCGCGGACTTTGTAGTCCGCGTCCACAGATAGTATTCTCAATCGTTTGGGCACTAGGTGCCGCACGATGTAGAGCGGGCTGAAGCCGGCGCTACGATTGATTTTACTATCTGTGGACGCGGACTACAAAGTCCGCGCTACAGCCGCGCCCCATCACGACCTAGGAAAACCCACCTACGCCTGAGCGGTTTGCAAAAGCGGCAGGCTACGCTCGCGCCACAGCTGCAGGTGGTGGGCCTCGTGGCCGGCGGTAATGTAGGCCAAAGCACGCACCGTTATGGGCTGGTTGCTAGCCGTGCCTTGCTGCTCGTACGCCTCAGGTCCGAACGATTCAAATAAACTCAAGGTGGCGGCGCGCACGGCGTCGTACTCGGCTAGCAGGCTGGCAAGAGAGCGGGCGTCGGCACCGGAGGTTACCACGTACTCGTCCTGCTCGAAACCGGGCAATGACTGCTTGTCGCCGCGGCCTACGCGCAGGGCGCGGTAAGCGAAAATGCGCTCCGTATCGATGATGTGCAGCAGCGTTTCCTTGATGCTCCACTTGCCGGGTGCATAGCGCAGCAAGGCCTGCTCGTCGGAGAGGCTGCCAATCATTTGCTTCAGCTCGGTTTGCTGGTTGCGCAGCTGCTGCACGGGGTCGGCGCCGTCCGGAATCAGGCTGATGTAGCGCGCGTAGTAGGCGCCGAACTCGGTGGCGGCGGGGCGGGTGGTGCGGTAGTTCATGGGCGCCAAGTTACAAGGCCAGTTGGGGAGTTTGCCGCTCCAGCTCGAGCAGCCACTTTTTGCGCCACAAGCCCCCGCCGTAGCCCGTAAGCTTGCCATCGGCGCCGATAACGCGGTGGCACGGAATGAGGATGGAAATGCGGTTCATGCCGTTGGCTGCCGCCACGGCGCGCACAGCACCAGGTTGCGCCAGGGCGTTGGCCTGCTGCAGGTACGAGCGGGTGCTGCCGTAGGCAATGGTTTGGAGCTGCTCCCACACGCGCTGCTGAAACGGCGTACCGGGCGCGTGCAGCGGCACCGAAAAGGTGCGCCGCCTACCGGCAAAGTACTCTTCCAGCTCAGCCCGCAGCGTGGCAAAGTGCGGGTTTGGCCCCTGCACAACGGAGGCGTTCAGCAGCTTAGCCAAGGCCTTCAGCTCGGTTTCGAGCATTTTGCGGTCGGTGAATTCGAGCAGGCATATCCCCTCCTCCACCGCGCAGGCAATCATGGGACCTAGGGGCGTTTCGAAACGCAGCAGATCGATAACCCGCTGCGCGCGGCTGTTGGAAGGCGCCACGCCGAATACCGCTTTAAACGAATCCTGAAAACCGCTCAGCGACTCGTAGCCGGCATCGAAGGCGGCAGCTGTTACCGACTCGCCTTCCTGTATTTTCTTGAATGCGGTATTGATGCGCACCATGCGTTGGTAGGCTTGAAACGTGAGGCCGTGATGCTTCAGAAACCAGCGGCGCAACATGCTGGGCTCGAGGCCGCGGCGGCGCAGCTCCCGGTCGTTGATTTTGGCGGCGGGCCGGGCGTGTACTTCCTGCAGCAGCTCGCCGATAAAGGCCGGTGCCTCGCCGCGCTTGCCTAGGGGCGTACACACTTTGCAGGGCCGGTAGCCGCGCACCAAGGCCTCTTTGGTAGTGCCGTAAAACTCCACGTTTTCGGGCTTGGGTTTGCGGGCCGTGCAAGTGGGCCGGCAGAAAATGCCCGTGGTTTTCACGGCGGCGATAAACGTGCCCTCGTAGGCTACATCCTTGGCTACCAGGGCGCGGTAGTACTCGTGGGTCAGCGCGGGGTCGGCAATCATCGGAACAAGGTCGCAAAGTTTTGCTCGGAGCGCAGCGTAGCCATGGCTTGCGCATGCACGCGCCCTAGGTGCTCAAAGGCGAAATTGCCCATGCTGATGCGCCGCACCCCGGCTTGCTGCAGCTCGCCGAAATCGGGCAAGTTGGGCAGGCACATCACGTTCAGGGGCAAGGCGGTGCTGGCGGCCAGCTGACGCATCTCGCCTAGGTCAGTTAGACCCGGCACAAACAGGCCATCGGCGCCGGCTTGCTCGTAGGCTTGGGCGCGTTGGCTGGTTTCGGCTAAGGGCTGGGCCGTGCCGAGCAGGTACGTATCGGTGCGGGCGTTGATGAACACCTCCAAGCCGCGCGCCGCCAGATAGCTTTTGAGTTGGTACAGCAGCTCAGCAAACACGGCGGCGGGCACTAGCTGTCGGTGCCCGTTGCTTACCACCGAGTCTTCGATGTTGATGCCGACCACACCCAGCTCGGCGAGCTGAGCCACGTTGGCGCACACCTGCGTGGCGTCGCGGCTGTAGCCGGCTTCCACATCAACCGTAACGGGCACTTGCACCGCCTGGCAAATGCGCGCCACTACAAACCGCAGATCAGCGAAGGGCATTTGCTCGCCATCGGCGTAGCCCAGCATGCCGGCAATAGCGGCGCTCGACGTGCCTACGGCCCGAAAGTCCAGCTCCTGGTAGGTGGCGGCGCTGCGGGCATCCCAGGCGTTGGGCAACAGCAGGGGCTCGGCGTGGTGGTGCAGCTCCCGGAATAGCTGCGCGTTGGATGGTGTCATGCTCGTGGGATTTTGGGCGAAAGTAGACGCGCCACCCAAGGGCCGGCAACCGAAAATTGAACAGCTATTTCTTCGGGCCGGCTCCCAGGCTCCGGCTGGGCCTGGCGCACCTAGGGCTTGCTCCCGGCGCAAAAGGCCGCAGCCGAAGCAAAAAACTGTTTAAGCCGAACCGCCTGCAACTCGTTTTAATATCCAAATAAATAACTATATTATACACGAAATCCAGTGCGCTCGGCGTGGGCGTTCCGGACGCGGTACTTCCTATTAAGCTTGCCCTGGCCCATGAAGAACATCCTCGTACCCACCGATTTTACGCCCAAAGCGCACAATGCTTTTGAGGTAGCCCTGCAACTCGCCCAACGCACGGGCGGCCACGTTACCCTGCTCCACGTGGTGGATATGCCGGCCGGCGGCGGGGTGGTTTCGTCGGGCGGGCCGGCGGGCGGCGGCACCCTCAACGACTTGTACGCCATTAAGTTGCTGCAAGTAGTTAAGCACCGCATGTACGAGCTCATTGCCGAGGCGCAGCGCCGCGTGGAAGGCGTGGAGGTGCAGGACCTGATCCATACCGCTTCGCTCGAAGACGCCATCATGGAGGTAATCGAGGAGCGCGACATTGATTTGGTGGTGATGGGCGCCGAGGAACCCCGCGACTGGACGCGCCTATTCACCGAAACCACCTCGCAGCGGCTGATTCGTACCGCACCCTGCCCGGTGCTTACCGTGAAGCAGCCCGCCCCCGATTTCAAGGTGCAGCACATCGTGTTTGCCTCCGATTTCTCGGCCGAGGCCGACCGCGTGGTGCCCAGTCTCAAGCAAATTCAGGCGGCCTTCCCCGAAGCCACCCTGCACCTGCTCGACGTGGTGCCCTCGCACGACCGCGACGCCGCCGTGCTGGCGCGCATCAACGCGTTTGCCCGCCGCCACCAGCTGCAGCACTACGAGCCCGACGTGATTGACGCGCCGAAGGTGAGCATTGGCATACCGCGCTTTGTGGAGCAGGCCCACGCCGATTTGGTGGTGATGCTCACGCACGCGCACACCGGCCTTAGCCATATGCTGCACAACAACACCGCCGAGAGCGTAGCCGTGCACGCCGCCCCGCCGGTGCTTACCCTGCACACCTAGCAAACCACCTAGGGCCGGGGCGGCAGCTGCCACTTTATGCGGGTGTAGGCAATCCGGAAGCCGTGCTTTTCGGCGTTGCGCTGCGACTGGCTGCCCGGCAGGGCGCCCATCATAGCCAACGAGCAGCCTTGTGCGGCGGCATCGCGCAGGCGCGCGTGCAGCAAGGCCTGCTGCCCACCTTGCCGGCGGCCGTGCGGCACCGTGGTGGCACCGGCCAGCAGGGCCACGCCACCGTGCACATACATACCGCCGGCCGCAATGGGCACGCCGTCGAGTTCGGCCAGGTAAGCCGAGTAGCCCGCGCTGTGGGCATTAATGCGGCCGAAGTCATGCATAAAGGCTTCGGCGTTGTCCATTTCGGTGCTCCAACCTTGGGCCAGGGTCGTTACCCACGCATCGGCCTCGGTTGGGGGCACCACGCGGGTTTGCACCCGGGAGCCGGGCACGGTACCGGTAGCCAACGCGCCTTGCGCCAGCGGGAGGTACAGCACACTGGTGTACTCGATGGGCACGTAGCCGCGGGCGGGCAGCAAGGCCAGCAAGGCGCCATCGGCCATGGGGCTTACCTCGTGGCACACGGGTGCTTCGCGCTGCGCAAAAAACTGTTCCAGCCTGGTCAGTTCGGCTTCGCCCACGGGCCCAAACAAGCCCAGGCCAAAGGTTTGGGTAAGCGGCGACTCGGGCCCATCGAACATGGCGTAGGCGCCGGCTACCTCCAGCCACTGCGCGCCGCTGTTTGGGAACAGTTGCGCACGGGCTTCCACAAAGCTGGCGTTGCTGCGGCCCTCGGCGCGTTCGAGCCGGCGGGCTAGGTCCTGATCAGAAAATACCATGGCTGTTAGAAAAACGGGGGTGCCACTGGCGCCAGCTTTGCTGCACCGCCTTAGCATCACAACGCCGCAGCGTTACCCTGAAAACGCTTTCTCCGGGCTACCCCGTCGCTATATTAAAAAACTTGTTTATTCTTTACCTTAACTCAGCACGCCTACCTCCTCCCACAAATTCAGCAACCCATGAACCGTGCCCTCCTGCTCGTGCTGCTGGCGGCGCTGGCCCACGCCCCCGCGTGGGCCCAAACGCGCGCCGGCCTCACCGCCCCCACCAACGCCGATATCCTGGATAGCGAGTTAGCCAAGGGCAAGGGTGCGGCCGCGCGCTCGGCCACCACCGGCAGCCCATTTTTGTTTACGCACTGGACGAGCGGCCGGCTTGTTGGCACCAGCCTGGGCCCGCGGCGCGCCCTGCTGAAGTACGACCTCGCCCAAAACCGCCTGCTGGTACGCCGCCCCACCGGCGACTCGGTGGAGGTGATGATGGCGCAGGTAAAGGAATTTACCCTGGGTGATTCGGCGCGGGGCGAGCAGTTTACCTTTCGGCTGTACCCCGACATCAAGGCCGATAAGCCCGCCCTGCGCGCCACGTTTTGGGACGTACGCTACGATGCCGGCCGCACCGCCCTGCTGCGCCACCGCACCCGGGCGGTGTTTCAGCACGGCAACTCGCCCTCGCTCGCCGGCACCAAAGGCTCGGCCTGGCACGACATGAACGCCTACTACATCAAGCACTCCGATAACACCCTGACGCCGGTTCGGCTGACCAGCCGCTCCGTGCTCGAAGCGCTAGGCAAAACCCACGCAGCTGCCCTGCAGGCTTTCATCGAGCAGCAGCGCCTGAAACTGAACGCGGAGGCCGACGTAGCCAAATTGCTGGCCTACTACGATTCGCTCCCGTAAACCTACCCGAATAACGGACAGATTACCATTCTGAACCCAGGGTATTGTAATTTTGCAGCCTGCAACCCTGCCAACGGCGGAACTGACTGCCGCGCAATTGCATTGAGGAACGTTGCCGCGTATCCGTCACCAATCTTACTTACCCGAATGACTGACTCCGCCCTGCGGTTGTACTTCGAGAATCCTGTGGGCCGCGTGCTCGAGCACCCCGGTGGTTTTGCCGTGGTGCTGTACCACCCGGGCAAGCGCAAGCTGCACCACCTGCAAGCCTTCCTGACGCACACCAGCCGCTTGCTGCAGCTGCGCAACTGGAACAAGCTGCTCGGCGACCAACGCCTGATGGCGCCGTTTACCGACGAAGAAAGCCAGTGGATTGTAGGCTACTGGTTGTCGCAGGAGCGGCAGGACAGCACCATTTACGGGGCCGTGCTGCTGCCCAACGACGTGTTTGCCCGCCTCTCGGTAAACAACATGATGCACGAGGCCAAAGCCGCTGCCCTCACCTACCGCATGTTCGACAACGAGCCCGACGCAATAGCTTGGCTGGTGCGGCAGCCGTAGCCCCGCTCCTGCAAACCGCTTTGCCGAGGCACCCCACGGGGTGCCTCGCTGCGTTTCGGGCCACTGCGGCGTATGCCTGGCTACCTCCAGCCGGCGGGCCGGCTCGGCCCCTGACCAGCAGCATCGTTCGTGCTACCTAGGTGTTTTTTTCACTGGCCGTACTCCGCACCTAGGGCCCGATACCGCCGCCCCGGCCTGCAGCGCAGAACGCGCGTTCGGAGGTTTGCCGTGGCGCGCTGTTGATGAGCGGCAGCGAGCCATCATTACTCTTGTAGTAAGCTATGCCGCTCAACAACAAACGCGAAATCAACCACCAATTTTTAGCTGAATATACATTTGCTAATCAGATGCTTACCTGACATCATCTACACTTATACCTACGACACAATTGAGGCCCAACGAGCACACCACGCTTACCCGCGCCGCCGACCGAGCCACGGAAAGCCGCCGTGCCCGCCCCCAACAAACAGCCGGCCCCGCTTGCTGCCGGGCAGCAAGCGGGGCCAAAACCACCCAGGCGCTACGGCAAGCGCGGGGCAGCGCCTTTAGCGGTAGATGAGAATGCGCGCGTCGTCGAGGCAATGGAGCGAGTGGCGCGCCCCGGCCGGAAACACGATGTAGTCGCCGGCTTCCACTTCGGTAGCCGTATCCTCCACGGTAATAATCAGGCGCCCGGCCAGCACGGTTACCAGCACATCAACGGGGGCATCGTGGGTGGGCATGGTTTCGCCGGCCCGAAACGTCTTGAAAATGACTTTCTGCCCGTTTTTATCGACCAATACCTGGGCTTTGGTTTCGCCGATGGCGGTGTGGCGCCCGCCAAGCAAGCTGCCCGTTTGCAGGGCCGCGGAAGTAGCTGAATTCATGAGTAAAGTCCCCGTTGGGGCATTTGGTTGGGGCGAAGCTACGCGGCCGCTCCGGGCACCGAAATGACATTTATCAGCCCAAAACCTGACGCTGCTTACCTGGCCCGCGCGCCCGCCCGCAACTCCCTCAGCCCATAGCCGCCCCGCCGCCCCACCCCCCCGAACAACCTGGCCGCCGGCGCGTTAAACCTAACTCACCAAACGCGATACGGCCATGAGCAAGCATTCGATAGCAGGCCAAACGGTGGTTATTACGGGCGCCAGCAGCGGCATTGGCCGCGCTACGGCTTTGGCGTTTGCCCGCTGCGGGGCCCGGCTGGTGCTGGCCGCCCGGCGGGCCAACGTGCTGGCCGAGGTGGTAGCCGAGTGCGAGCACCTAGGGGCCCGGGCGCTGGCCGTACCCACCGATACCACCGATGCGCAAGCCGTGGAGCGCCTGGCCCAGCAGGCCGAAACTTTTGGCGGCCGTATCGACGTGTGGATTAACAACGCCGGCAGCGGTGCCGTGGGTGCTTTTGATGAGGTGCCCGTGGCCGCGCACGAGCAGGTGCTGCGCCTTAATTTGCTTGGCTACCTCTACGGAGCGCACGCGGTGTTGCCGCTATTTAAGCGGCAGCAGGGCGGTATTCTCATCAACGTGATATCCCTAGGTGGCTGGGTGCCCATGCCCTTCACGGCATCGTACACGGCCAGCAAGTTTGGCTTGCGCGGCCTGAGCGAGTCGTTGCGCGCCGAGCTGACGGACACGCCCAGCATTAGGGTGTGCGACGTGTACCCGGCCTTCGTCGATACGCCCGGTTTTCAGCACGGCGCCAACTACACGGGCAAACTCATCAAGCCGGCGTCGCCGGTTTTCAGCCCGTACAAAGTAGCCGATGCCTTGGTGGAGCTGGCCCGGCACCCGCGCAACACCACCATGGTGGGCTGGACGGCCACTGCCATGCGTACGGCTTATGCCCTGGCCCCCAACGCCACCCGCTCGGTGCTGGCGCGGTTTTTCAGGCTCTACCTGAAGCAGGCCAAACCCGCCCCCGTGAGCACCGGCAGCCTGCTGGCCCCAACCGCCGTACCGCACGGCACCGATGTAGAAGGTGGCTGGGGCAGCAGCGGCAAACCCGGCGTAGCCGCCTGGCTGGGCACGGCTTTCGCGGCGGGTTTGGCAGCCAGCGTTTACGCGCTGGCGCGGCGGCAGTCGGGCGGTGCGGCCTTCAGCAAACCGGTGCATTAGCTTGCTCCCCTGTGTCCTCAACAGCAGCTGTACCTAGGGGCGTCCGGCCCGAACGACCGAACTGCGCAACTAATTGATTAGCTGCTTGCTACTTCATATCCGTAAAAACCACGCATATAACTGCTTCAAGTTCAAATTATACCAAAAGACACGAACTAACTAATTGTTAACAACTTACCTACAAGACCTGGAACAAGCTTGCTACTCTGATTAGAACCCAACTTGAGCTGGCTTCAATGCTAATACAAACGCCAAACGGCCCGCAGCGAGTAGGTTTTGCCTACCCTGCTGCGGGCCGTTTGCTGTTGGAGCGGGCTTACTTCTTGGCCAGCGGAGCTGCTTGCACAACGGTGTTGTCGGGCAGCGGAATTTCGCGGGCGGTTTGGAACGTGAAGGGCTTGTCAGCTTGCTCGTCGATGCGGCGCTGCAGGATGCGCAGGCGGGCGCCGTCGCCGGGCGTTACCGATACATCGGAGCCGGTGCCGGAGTTGGCGTCGTAGCTCCGGAAGCCCACCAGCGTATTGCTCGGAAACTCCGCGCGCTTGGCTTTGGCTTCGTCTACCACATCGGGCTTGCCGGCAAAGCGGCCCAGGTCGACTTCCTTGGTTTCGCTGCCTTTGATGACGAGGTACACCGTGGTTTTTTTCTGGCCGCTTTCGGCATCTTTCACAGGCTCGAAGCGAAACGACAATTTCGCGGGCACGGGGGCGGCAGTAGTGGGCGCGGCGGCCGGCGTGCTGGCCTCGGTTGGCGCGGCAGTGGTGGCGCTGCTATCGGCCGCGGTGGCTTGCTCGGTGGTGCCGGCAGCGGCCTCGGGTTGCTCGGTGCTAGGTGCCGACTGGTTGCAGCCGGCCGCGAGCAGCGCCGCAGCCAGCAGACCCAGGTAGTAAGACTTCATAAAGGGGCGTGTACGAGGAGGTTGGTACTTTCTGAACGGTAAGAATAAGCAGAAATGGCCGGCTTTGCACTATCCGGCGGCGAATTGCACTTTACATTTCGGCCCCGAACCCTGCCGGCAAAGTTTTGGTGGTATAAATCCGAGTATATATATTGCTATGGAGCCATACGCCTGCCTTCCACCTGTTGCATGTTGCCGCGCCGTTTCACCGGCCGGCCCGAAGTGATTATTGCTGATTGCAGCCACCCTAGGCTTACTCGTATGCAACAAGTTGTTCTGCAGAATTCCTTCGGCAAACCCTTCCTCACGGTGCGGTGGGACGCAGCCAACCACTGGATTTACAACCGCTGGGAGGGCATGCTCTCGAAGGAAAACGTAATAAAGGGCGGCGAGCAGGTGCTGGAGGTGATGCAGGCCACCGGCTGCCGGCTGCTGCTCAACGACAACCGCGAGGTAAAAGGCTCGTGGAGCCAGGCCAACGACTACATTGCCCACCACTGGATGCCCAAAGCCAAAGCCCTGGGCTTGCGCCGCTTTGCGCACATTCTGGCGCCGGGCCTGTTTGCGCAGCAATCGGTAGAAGAAATGCTGCACCGCGTGGAGGGCCGTTTTGAAATGCGCCTGTTCGGTAACCTCGACGAGGCCACCGAGTGGCTGAAAGCCGAGCAGCCCACTTTTCAGCCCACGCCGGCCTCGTAGCCGCGCTGCCGGCAGCCAAACCCAGCGCAGGCACCTAGGCCGGTTGTAGCCTCCGGGGGCCCAACTGCGTACTGCCCATTGCGGGTGCTACCGTGGAGCTAACGACGCCCTGGGCTCCGGAGCGGTGCGGCACCCGGCACTGCGCTATGCTGCTGAAGAATTTCCGACGAGCTGCCCTGCTGGCCCTACTGCTTGCTGCGGTAGGAAGCGGGCTGGTGTTGGCGCTGCTGGGCACGCGCTCGGGCCGGCAACAGCTGGAGCAACAGCTGCGCGAGCAGCTGCGGCAAAGCACCAGCTTGGTGGCAAGCCCCTACACGGTGCGCCTTTCTACCTGGCAGGATTTTCCGCATTTCACGGCTACGGTGCAGGGTTTTGCGCTTACCGATACGGCCCACGGCCGCCCCCGGCAGGTGCTGCGCGTGGGCCGCGCCGATTTGCGCCTGCACGTGCTGGCGCTGCTCCGCGGCCGCGTGCAGGTGCGGCGCCTGCATCTGGCCGATGTAGTGCTGAGCAGCTACGTCGACTCGGCGGGGCGGCGCTGGGGCGTGCACGGCCGCGACTCAGTTGCGCAGCCGGCCGACCCATTGCCCTTCGAGCTGAAAAGCCTGCGCCTGAGCAACGTGCGCCTGCAGTTTCGCAACGACTACAAGCACAGCGCTTTTGCGGCCGTCATCCAACAGGCGCAGCTAAAGGCCCGCCAGGCCGACGGGCTGCTGCAGGTGCAGGGCCAGCTGGCGGGTACCCTGGAGCTGTTGCGCGGCCGGCGCGGCACCATGGTGGCCCGCCAACCCATGCGCGCCTGGGTGCACTACCGCTACCACCACGCCAGCCGGCAAGGCAGCCTCCGGCAAAGCGGCGTTACCCTGCACGGCGACACGCTGCACGTGGCGGCCACCCACACCACCGGCCTGGCAGGCAATCATTTGCAGCTGAGCATCAAAGGCAAGCAGCCGCTTAGCCGCGTGCTGCCCCCGATGCTGCCCCCCAGCCTGGCCGCCTACGTGGCCGATGCCCGCAGCCCCAGCAAAGCCTACATCGAATACCGCCTGCGGGGCGCCACCGGCCCCACGGTGTGGCCCCGCAGCACCACGCGCCTGCAGCTGCGCAATGCCCAACTCAACTGGCCCGATTCGGCCCGCCGCATCCGGCGCTGGAACCTGCTGGCCGTGCTCGACAACGGCCCCGCGCACCACCCGCGCACCACCACGCTGCGCTTGGAGCACTGCCGCATTTTTTCGTCGGTGGGCGAGCTGGACGTGCAGCTGACCATGCGCGACTTTCGGCGGCCGTACCTGGTGGGGCGCATGCGCGGCCGCACCGATTTGCCGGCTTTGGCCGCCCTGGTAGCGCCCGGTTTCTGGCAGGCCCACCGGGGCAGCGCCGAGCTCGACATAGCCCTGCGCGGCCTGCTGCCGCCCCCGCCCGGCCAGATCAGCCCCCGGCACGCCGCCGAAAACCTGCAGGCCCGCGGCACTGTGGTGCTGCGCAACGCGGCCTTTCGGCTGCCCGACCGCAATGCCGAAGTGCGCAACCTGCGCGTGCACCTAGGGATGCAGGACAGCGTGTGGCAGCTCAACAACCTGGCCGGCGAAGTCGACGGCATGCGCTTTCAAGCCTCGGCCACGGCCACGCACCTGCTCGATTATTTCACGGGCCTCGCCCCTGCTACCCACATCAGGGGCCGTTTTGCGGTAGAGGAGCTGCGCACGGCCCGCCTGCGCCGCCTGCTGCAACCGGCGGCACCTAGGGCCGCCGGCGTCAGGCCCAACCCACGCCCGCGCCACGCCCCCGCCGATACCAGCCTGATACCGCCGGGCTTGCGCCTGAACATCGACCTGAGCTGCCAGCGCCTGCTGTTGCCCGCCGACACCGTGTACCGCCTGGCCGCCGCCGTGCAGCACGATAGCCGGCGCACCTCGCTGCGCAACCTCTCGGCCCGGGTGTGGGGTGGCGAGGTGCGCGGCCAGGCCTCCTGGCCCTCCGCCGAAGCCACAAACCAAGCGCCGGCCAACCTGCAGCTCGATGTGCGATTTGGTGCCCTCAGCTACCAGCGCATGGTGCATTTGCTTACGGCCAAACCCCGGCGCCGCCCGGCCGCACCGGCTTCGGCGCTTTCTGAAATGCTGCTGGCCGCCAACGGCCAGGCCAATTGCCGCATTGCAACCCTGCACCTGCCCGCCAGCGGGCAGGTGCAAAACCTGCGCCTGCGGGTGCTGAAAACCGGCAACACCTTGCGCATGCCGTACATGCTTTTTAGCGCTTCGGGCGGCGGAGCAGGCCGCGCCACCGCTACCGCCCGCCTGGCCGGCGGCAAGCTGGCGGCAGCCAATGCCAACCTCGATTTGCGCTACCGCACGCTCGATATACAGCGCCTGTTGCTGCAGCTGGCCAGCCTGGCGCCCGACAAGACTGCCGACGACGCCCCCGCCGCCACTGCTTCGGCTAAGCCCAACGGCAACGGTACCAGCCGCATGCTCACCGATGGCCGCCTGAGCGCCCGGCTGCGGGTGCGGGCCGAGCAGGTGCGGTACGGCGTGCTTACGGGCTCCAACTTCCGGGCACTTTCTACCCTGCAACCCGGCAGTGCCCGGCTCGAAGACTGTGCCCTGCATGCGTTTGGCGGCTACTTTCGGCTGCGCGGGCGGCTGCAAACCACGGCGGTGCAGGGCTTGCACCCCTTGCATGCCCAGCTCGATTTGGGCAACGTGGCCCTGCCGCAGCTTTTCCGGTTGGCCGATGCCCTGCAGTTCGATGTGCTGGGCAGCCAGAACATCCGCGGCACCTTGCACTGCAACGCCGACGTACGCACCACCCTCGATGCCAACTTTTTGCCGGCCGCGGGCCGCACCGTGGGCTACGCCAGCGCCGACGTACTCAACCTGGAGCTGCTGAACGTGGCCGCGCTCGAACAGGCCTTTAAGCTGGCCGGCGCCCGCCGCACCAGTCATCTGGTATTCGAGCCCGTCAGCTCGCGCTTCTTCTTCGACCGGGGCACCGTGCTCATCCCCTCGCTGCACCTCAACAGCAACCTCACCGACCTCGATGTCAGCGGCTTTTACAACCTTAGCGGGCAGGCCAATTTGTATTTGGGCCTGAGCCCGTTTCAGGCCTTGCTGGGCAACAACGCCAAACGCGTGGGCCGCATTTTGCGCGACGAGCCTGCCCGGCGCCCGGGGCGCAACCTCACCTACGTGAACCTGCGCCGCGCCCCGCGCGGCCGCAACAACCTGCGCTTGTTCAAGGGCCAGGAAAAACGCCAGCAACAAACCTTGCTGCAGCAGCAATGCCGCCGGCTGCTGCTCGCCCACCCCCTCGACACTACCTTGCGCCAGCTTCAATAGCGGCCGCTTCGGTCCCTAGGTGGCGTTTGGTCTTAAGCCAATACGGGCCCGCCGCACCGTTGCACATCCGCCTATGCGCTGTGCCTGGGCGCGCAATTGTGTGGTTGCTGACATTCAATTTCGTACGTCATGCTGCGCTGGTCGAACCGCAGGTCGGCGCAAGGCAAGCGTCTCTACCGCTTCGTCGGCACGTCATGTCGAGCGCAGTCGAGACATCTCGCCGGATAGTATTGTCATCCTGACGCAGGAAGGACCTTATCATGTCAGGACCTCACGGGACCCCTCCGGGGCACGGCCCCCTCCCCAAAAGGAGAGGGGGAGTGTATGCTAACGGACGACCGCACGCGAGATGTCTCGACTGCGCTCGACATGACGTGCCGGCGAAACAGTAGAGATGCTTAACCTAAACCTTCAAGCGCAGCCGCACGCTAACTTGCCTTCCGGCCCAAAACCTTTCGGCGAGGCCGATTGTAGGAGTGCCCGACATGACAGAAGCAGACGTACTGATTGTAGGCGCCGGCGCGGCTGGCTTAATGGCGGCCCGCGAGCTAAGCCAGGCCGGCAAACGCGTGGTGGTGCTGGAAGCGCGCCCCCGCCTGGGCGGCCGCATCTACACCTTTACCGGCGAGGGTTTTACCGCCCCCACCGAGCTGGGTGCCGAGTTTCTGCACGGCGACGTACCCCTGACCCGCAGCCTGCTGGCCGAGGCCCACGTGGCCTGCCACGATACGGCGGGCGAGCTGTACGAAGTGGAAAACGGCGAGGTGCAAGCTTCCGAAAGCATGTTCGAGGAATTGCCCACGCTGCTGGAGCACCTGCAAACCCTCGAGCACGACATGACCCTGGCCGATTACCTGGCCCGCTATTTCGCCGATGATCAGTACGCCGCCCTGCGCACCTGGGCAACGCGCTTTGCCGAGGGCTACGATGCCGCCGATGCCCACCGCGTAAGCGTATTTGCCCTGCGCGACGAGTGGGCCGCCGGCGGCGCCGAAGACTCGCCCCGCCCTGCCGGCGGCTACGGACAACTTATTGAGCACCTGGCCCATGCCTGCCGTTCCGCTGGCTGCGAAATGCACCTAGGGCACGTGGTGCAAACGGTGCAGTGGCAACCCGGCCGCGGCGAGGTGCGGTGCACCAACGGCCAGCAATTTGCGGCCCGGCAAGTGCTGCTCACGCTACCGCTGGGTGTGCTGCAGGCCGGCGCCGGCCAACCTGGCAATGTGCAGTTTCGGCCCGGGTTGCCCGAGCACCGCGCGGCTGCCCAGGCGCTAGGTTTTGGCCCCGTGATTAAAGTGCTGCTGGAGTTCAAGACAACGTTTTGGGAAACCGCCGGCCCGGCCTTGCAGCGGCCGTTGCCCAACCTGGGTTTCTTGTTTTCGGATGCGCCGGTGCCCACGTGGTGGTCGCAGCGGCCCGACGCGCGCCCGTTGCTAACGGGCTGGGTGGCCGGCCCCGCCGCCGATAAGCTGCGCCACACCCCGCCCGCCGAGGTGCTGCAGCAGGCCCTGGAATCGGTGGCGTACTTGCTCGGCTGCAGCCCCGCAACCGTGCGCGAGCAGTTGGTGGCCCACAAAGTAGCTAACTGGGGGGCCGATGCTTTTGCCCTAGGTGCTTATGCCTACGCCACCGTGGGGGCAGCCGAGGCGCGGGCAGTGCTGGCGCAGCCCGTAGCCAACACGCTCTTTTTTGCCGGCGAAGCCCTGTACGAAGGCCACGCCATGGGCACCGTGGAGGCAGCACTGGCCAGCGGCCAGCAGGCAGCGCAAAAGCTGCTCGCGGCGGAGTAACCCGCAGGCCCGTGAGGCAGCGCACGTCACCAGCGGCACCGTCGAGCCAGGCGGTATCTGAAAAGGATGAAACGGTCCTGCTTCATCTGGCGTCCGCTTGTCGAACCGAAGATCGGCGTAGCCAAGCATCTCTACGGATAGTATTCTACTATCCAACGAAGCGGTAGAAATGCTTGGCTACGCCGACCTCCGGTTCGACAAGCTCAGCATGACGCTCAAGAAACGCGGCATCACTTTTCAGGCACAACCAGGCTGCGATTCAGGGCACAGGCGCGGCTTAACTGTCCAGCCGGGCCTTTTGCTGAGACGTATACCACACTCCCCCTACGTTTTCAGCTATGACATCCTTCGCTTCCAATAACCAGCCGCTGCGGGCCGGGCAGTCCGGCATGGCCGATATCGTTGAACGCAACATCGATGCGCTGCTGCAACGCCAGCGCCAGCACGACGAGCGCAAAAACTGGCAGGAGCGCCTTGCCGACGGCGTTACGCGCTTTACCGGCAGCATGACGTTTGTGTTTATTCACCTAGGGCTGTTCGGCCTCTGGATTGTCTGGAACCTGGGCTGGCTGGGCCTCAAGCCGTTCGACGAGTCGTTTGTGGTGCTGGCTATGTTTGCCTCCGTCGAGGCCATCTTCCTGTCCACGTTCGTGCTCATCAGCCAAAACCGCATGGCCGCCGTGGCCGACAAACGCGCCGACCTCGACCTGCAAGTCAGCCTGCTCTCGGAGCACGAAATCACGCGGCTTATCATCCTGACCACCGAAATAGCGCGCAAAATGGGCATCGAGGCCGCCAACGACCCCGAAATTCCGGAGCTGGCCAAAGACGTGAACCCCGAGCACGTGCTCGATACCATTGAGAAGCAGGAAGATAAAATGGCGCGCGAGACCGGCGGCACCTCGGCCTAGGTGCCCGCGGGCTGCAGCTTGCGCAGGGCCAGCAGGCAAAGCGCCACCGAGCCGGCTACGCGTATCTGCCCGCTCATCACGAGGCCTTCAATCTCGTGCAGCGGCACCGTAAGCACCTCAATGTTTTCGGTGTCGTCGAGCTGCTGCCCGGCTACGCGCCGGGCGTTGCGGGCCACGAAAAAGTAGATGCGGTTGGTGTCTTTGGTGGGGTTGTCGGTTACGTCCAGCACCTGCTCCACGTCGTCGGAGGCGTAGCCGGTTTCTTCGAGCAGCTCGCGGCGGGCGGCTTCGAGCGGGGTACTTTCGCCTTCATCAACCACGCCGCCGGGCAGCTCGATAAACACATCGGCGGCGGCGTGCTTGTACTGGCGCACCAGCACCACCTGGTTATCGGCCGTGAGCGGAAACACCAGCACCACGTTGGGCCGCACGCTCACGAAGTAGTCGTCGAGCACCTGGCCGGTGGGCAGTTCCACGTGGTCGCGCCGCAGCTTGTACCAGCGGTGGTTTACCACCAGCTCCGATTTCAAAATCTTCCACCGTTCCATGTCGAGGGGGTAGTTGGTCATGTGTAGCGCGGAAATCCGTTCCGCGCTACAGCGCCTACCAGAACTTTACGTAGAGCGCCGATACCATCAGCAAAATCAGTACAATGAGGAAAGTGTTTTGCGGGCTCACCCGGAACATGGCCGCATTCAGTACCAGAGCTTTGGGGTTCACCCGCGGGCCGAACAGGCTGATGACCACCATGAGCGCCACCGTGAAGAAGAACGACCAACCCATGCTTACCAGGAAAGGAATTTCGTAGGCGCCCTGGGCATTGCGGAAGGCCGAGTAGAGCACCGTTTCGGGCCCGAACAGCGTGGGCGCGTAGTTGTTGAACAGCACCGACAGCAGGAAACCCGCCAGAATACCCGCTACCGCGGCCGGGGCACTGGTGCGCCGCCAGAACATGCCCAGCACAAACACCGCCACGATGCCCGGCGAGATAAAGCCCGTGTACTTCTGAATAAACGTGAAACCGCCTTCGCCGCTGATGCCGAGCACGTCCTTCCACGTCAGGAACACGGCCAGCAGCATGGCGGCCAGAATGGTGAGGCGGCCCACCCACACCAGCTGCTTTTCGTCGGCCTGGGGGTTGAGGTAGCGCTTGTAGATATCGAGCGTGAAGATGGTGGAAATGGAGTTGGCTTTGCCGGCCAGCGAGGCCACGATGGCTGCCGTGAGGGCGGCCAACGCCATGCCCTTCAGGCCGTTGGGCAGAAAGGTGAGAATGGCTGAGTAGGCGTTGTCGGGGTTGAAGGCGCCGGTGGAAGCCATTTCGGCCTGCAGGCCGCCGTTTTTGTGCAGCACGTAGGCCGCAATGCCCGGCAGCATCACGATTACGGGCATGATGAGCTTGAGCAGGCCCGCGAACAGGATGCCCGTGCGCGCCGTGTTCAGGTCGGCACCTAGGGCGCGCTGCGTAATGTACTGGTTGCAGCCCCAGTAGTTGAGGTTGGCCACCCACTGCCCGCCGGCGTACATGGCCAGGCCCGGCAGGGCCAGGTAACGCGCCGTTTCGGCCGTGGAGGCGGCGGGGCCGGGCTTCTCGAAAATCATGTGGAAGTGGTCGTCGGCGTCGCGCATCATGGCCGAAAAACCGGCCAGCACATCGTTGCCAAGGCCAAACTGCTGGCTGACGAGCGTGAGGGCGATGTACGTGGTGGCCAGGCCGCCGATGATGAGCACCGTTACCTGCACCACGTCGGTGTAGCCCACCACCTTCATGCCGCCTAGGGTCAGCAACAAGGCAAACAGGGCCAGGGCCAGCAGTATCAGGTGGAAGCTTTCGCCGCCCACGATGTTGTTGATGGCCAGCGCCCCTAGGTACAAAATGGCCGTGAGGTTGACGAGCACGTACAGGAACAGCCAGAACACGCTCATAATCAGGCTAAGCGTGGCGTTGTAGCGCTGCTCCAGAAACTGCGGCATGGTGTAAATCTTCTCGCGCAGGTAAATCGGCATGAAGAACACCGCCACGAAAATCAGGATGAGCGCCGCTACCCACTCGTAGGCCGCAATGGCAATGCCCTGCACAAAACCGCCGCCCGACATACCGATGAACTGCTCGGCCGAAATGTTGGAGGCAATCATGGAGGCCCCGATAGCCCACCACGTCAGGGAGCCTTCGGCCAGGAAAAAGTCCTTCGAATCGGATTCGGTACGCTTTTTTTGGCGGTAGATGTAGTAGCCGTACAACGATACGCCCACGAGGTAAATGAGAAAGACCAACAGGTCGATAAGAGCCAGATCGTTGCGCATACCGCGGCTTGTAGATTCGGAAGTGACAGGCGGTGCTACGGCCGCCAAAATGCGCAGAAATATAAGCGCACCAGCGCGGCCCCGCGCCGCTGCCGCCCCCAAAACATGCCAGCCGCCGCGCCGCCGGGCATGTGCACGGCCTGGGCCGCCGCCCGGGGCCGCACGGGCATTGCCGGCTCACGGCATTGCCGGCGAAACCACAGTAATTGACTTATCCCTAGGTGCAAAGCAAGCGCCGCCGGCCAGGCAGGCCATAGCTGCAACGGCCTGCTTCGGCTTCAACCTACAAAGAGTCAGGAAATTGATTACCCAAAACCCTGATTCACAAATCGGTATTTGGCCGATGCCTGCCAAGCCCAGATATTTGCCTTTTCTTTTTCTTATGCCTACGCTACGTATGTTCAACTTTAGCCGCCGCAGCCGCCGTTTGGTATTGGCTACGGCTCTGCTGCTTACCGCTCCCTCGCTGCTGTTTGCCTGGGGCAACTGGGGCCACCAACGCATCAACCGCGCGGCCGTGCTGGCCCTGCCCGCGGCCATGCGCACGTTCTTCTACAACCACATCGATTACGTGGTGACGGAATCGGTCATCCCCGATTCGCGCAAGTACAGCATCAACGACAAAGCCGAGTTTCCGCGGCACTACATCGATCTGGAAGAGTATGGCCCGGTAGCGGAGATACCGCAAGCCGCTGCCGATGCCTACAAAAAATACGACGCCGAAACGCTGGACAAGCACGGCCGCCTGCCCTGGTACCTGCAGGATATGCTGGCCAAGCTGACCACGGCCATGAAAAACCAGCGCAAGGACGAAATCCTGTTTCTGGCCGCCGACCTGGGCCACTACCTCGGCGATGCGCACCAGCCCTTGCACACCTCCTCCAACCACGACGGCCAGCGCACCGGGCAGCGTGGTATTCATGCGTTCTACGAGTCGCAGCTGCCCGAGCAGTTTGGCCGGAACTACAACTTCAAGCTTGCGGAGCCCAAGCTGATTCAGGACCCCGTGGCCGAATCGTGGCGCATTGTGGCCCAGAGCCACGCCGCCATCGACTCGATGCTGACCATTGAGAAAAAGCTGGCCGGCGAAACGCCCAAAGAAGCGCTGTACGTGCTGAACGCCGACGGCCAGGTAAAGAAAAACGTGTTCAACAGCTGGGTGCACACGCCCGCCTACTCGGCCGCCTACCACAAGGCCCTCAACCACATGATTGAGCGCCAGATGCGCAACGCCGCCCAAACCACGGCCAACTTCTGGTACACGGCCTGGGTAAATGCCGGCAAGCCCGACCTCACCAAGCTCGACACCGAATACACCACCAAGAGCAACCAGAAAAACCTGCAAACCGAGCTGAAACTGATTCAGAAAGGCAAGCTCGTCGACTTCTCCTCGTTCGCCGAATTCCCGGTCAACTAAGGCATTTTAGCCGCCTTATCAGCCGCGAAACGCGCCGCCCTGGCGGCCGTTTCGCGGCTTTTTTGTTGCCGAAACCATAACCGCCGGGCTTGTTCGTTGCGAAGAATATTTGTGTTTTCGGCAAACGCTGCTATACCTTTGCAGCATCAATTCTTTCCGACCAAAGGATTGTTTTTATACAGAGGCGTGGAGAGACAGGCTCCCTGAAGCGCCGGCAACCACCAGCGGGGTAACTCCCGGGAACGGTGCCAAGTCCTGACCATATAAAAACAAGTAGCCGTGGCTTCAACTACCCGCACCGCCGCTTTTCGCTCTGCTACCACCGCCCCCAACCTGCGCCAGGCGCAGCGTTGCTGTATGGGCATGGCAGTTGCGGCCTGTTGTTGTTGAGCCCAACCCACACCCCCTCCCCTTGCTGCTGCATGGCTGCTAGGTGCCTGGGCACCTAGGGCTTGGTGCGTCGCAATGCCAGCCCGATTTGCGCTGGCATTGCCATCGGCTCAGTTCAGCGCTTGATTTCCAAGCACTTGGTGGCTTGTGAATTCGGCCGGCAACTGCCTCCTTCCCTGTTTTCCATTTTCTGCTGCGGCTCCGGCTTTTCGGCAGCGTGGGCGCGTGCTGCCCTCGGCTGCCCTGCTCTGCAGCACCTGGGGCAGTTGCAGCTGCACTTTCCAACCGACAATCAGCTCAGCAGCGCTTTTGCGGCTGCTTTTCCCTTCCGCTTACATCGTCATTATTTCTGCTAAACATGGCACAATACCCCAAGCCCATAGGAATTTATTACGAGCACCCCGAATGGTTTAAGCCGCTCTTCGCCGAGCTCGACCGCCGTGGCCTGCCCTACGAGAAGATTGATGCCGCGCACCACCTCTTCGACCCTTCGGAGTCGGAAAGCCCGTACGCATTGGTAATCAACCGCATGAGCTCTTCGGCGTACTTGCGCGGCCACGGCCAGGGCATCTTTCACACGGCCGGTTTCCTTACGCATCTGGAGCGCCTGGGTGTTCGGGTTATCAACGGCACGGTGGCCTCGGGCATCGAAACCAACAAAGCCCGGCAGCTCGATTTGCTGGCCGGTTTGGGCCTGAAATTTCCGAAGTCGCGGGTGGTAAACCACGTGTCACGCATTCCGGACGCGGCCAAGGAGCTGAGCTTCCCGCTGGTAGTAAAGGTGAACATCGGCGGCAGCGGCGCGGGCATCGTGCGCTTCGATACGCCCGAAGGCCTGCAAGCCGCCGTTGATAACGGCCAGATTGACCTAGGCATCGACCAGACTGCGTTGGTGCAGGAGTTTGTGGCCCCGCGCGGCGGCCACATCACTCGCGTCGAGACGCTGAACGGCAAGTTCCTGTACGCCATGAAGGTGTACACCACCGGCACCAGCTTCAACCTGTGCCCGGCCGAAATCTGCCAGATTCCCGACGAGCCCGCAGCGGAAGGCGAGTTCTGCCTTACCCAAGCCCCCAAGAAAGGCATTCAGGTAGAAGCCACCACGCCGCCGGCCGAGGTAATCGAGGCCGTGGAGCGCCTGGTAGCCGCGGCCAAAATCGACGTGGGCGGCATCGAATACCTCGTCGACGACCGCACCGGCGAGGTGCTGTTCTACGACATCAACGCGCTGTCCAACTTCGTGGCCGATGCCGTGAACGTGGTCGGCTTCGACCCCTACGCGCTGTTTGTCGACTACCTGGAGCAAGAACTGGCCGCCGCCACTGCCGAGCTGGCCCTGAGCCTCGCCACTAACTAAACCAGCCCGTCATGCTGAGCTTGTCGAAGCATCTCTACCGCTTCGCCAGATAGTAGATTACTATCCGTAGAGATGCTTCGGCGGGGCTCAGCATGACGTTCTTACAAGACAAGAAACCATGCGTTACGGATATTGGATGCCCGTTTTTGGCGGGTGGCTGCGCAATGTTGAGGATGAAAACATGCGCGCCGACTGGGACTACGTGAAAACGCTGGCCCAACGCTCGGAGGAGCTCGGTTACGACCTGTCGCTTATCGCCGAGCTGAACCTGAACGACATCAAAGGCGAAGAAGCCCCTTCGCTCGATGCCTGGAGCACGGCGGCCGCGCTGGCGGCCGTTACCAAAAAGCTCGAGCTGATGGTGGCCGTGCGGCCTACCTTCCACTCGCCGGCGCTGCTGGCCAAGCAAGCCGCCAACATCGACCACATCAGCGGCGGGCGGTTGTCGCTGAACGTGGTGTCGTCGTGGTGGCAGGACGAGGCCAAGAAGTACGGCGTGCACTTTGAGCAGCACGACGACCGGTACGCCCGCACCGCCGAGTGGCTGCACGTGGTAGACAACCTCTGGAAGCAAGACCACTTCAGCTTCAAGGGCAAGTACTACGAGGTGACGGACAGCATTCTGCAGCCCAAGCCGGTGTCGCGCCCGCGGCCGTTCCTGTACGCCGGCGGCGAATCGGAAGCGGCCAAGAACCTGATTGCCGCCCAGTGCGACGGCTACGTGATGCACGGCGACGAGCCCGCGGCCATCGGCCGCCGCATTCGGGATTTGCAGGAGCGCCGCGACCGGCTAGGCCTGCCCCCGATGAAGTTTGGCGTGGCGGCGTACAGCATTGTGCGCAACACCGAGCAGGAGGTGAAGCGCGAGCTGGAGCGCATCACGAACGTAAACGGCTCGGCCGCCGGCTACAAAAACTACCAGCAGTGGCTGGCCGGCACGCAGCTCGAAAAGCAGGTGTCGCTGCAGGACTACTCCGTGTCGAACCGCGGCCTGCGCTCGGGCCTCACCGGCACGCCCGATCAGATTGCCGAACGCGTGGCGCAGTTCGAGGCCGTGGGCGTTGACCTGTTCCTGCTGCAGTGCAGCCCGCAGCTTGAGGAAATGGAGCGTTTCTCGGAAGCTGTTATTCAGGTACTGGCCTAGGGCTCAGCTGTCATGTCGAGCCAAGCGAGACATCTGGGTGGGCGGTAATTATCGTCCTGACGCAGGAAGGACCTTACCGGTACCTCACCCCCCGGCCCCCTCTCCAAAGGGAGAGGGGGAGTGAATACTAACAAGAGTAGGCGCGCCAGATGTCTCGCTTTACTCGACATGACAGCCGAGCCCTAGGTCGTCAGGCTCCCCCTCTCTTTTGGAGAGGGGGCCGGGCCCCGAAGGGGTCCCGTGAGGTCCTGACGTGAGGAGGTCCTTCGCTTGGGCTCAGGATGACAATGTACCAACGCACAACGCCCCACCTGCCTGGCAGGTGGGGCGTTGTAATTCAGGCACCTAGGGCGCTGCTTAGTGCTTGTTGGTTTGCTCTTTCAACTGCTTCAGGCGCTCGTAGGTTTTCAGCGACTGATCGTACTGGCGCTGTACCTCATGGCGCAGCTCGCCGGTGAGGGTTTGGTCGGCCAGGGCCTCTTTGTAGGCTTTGATGGCCCACTCTTCGCCGTAGATGTTCGAGCCCAGAATGGCTTGTTCGTCGTAGCCGGTAACGGCGGCTTTGGCCTCCATGAAGGCGCGGTACACCTTGCCTTTCAGGGTGGTTTTGGTTTCGCGGGTGCCGCCTTCCTCGCGCAGGTAGTCGTTGAGAATACCGGCAAAGCGCTGGCTCTGGCTTACCAGTTGCTTGTAGTAGCCGCGCAGCTCGGCGTCGGTGCTTTCATCCACGGCGCGCTGGTAGCCCTCGATGCGGTCGTTCACGAACAAGAGCAACTCCTGCAGAGTGGCAGCCGTGCCGCGCTGCCCGCCGGTGCGGCCGCGGGTAGCAAAATAACCTACGCCCAGGGCCAGCAGCGCACCGCCCACTACCTTTTGGGTGGTGCTGAGGCGACCAATGCTGGAGCCCAGGTTGGTGCCTACGTTGCGTACCGGCGCGGGCAGCTGGCCCACCAGGTCGCGGCCTTGGCTAAGCCAGTTTTGGGCCTGGTTCAGCAGCGAGCCGCCGGCCTGCGTGTTGTTGTCGGATTGCGAGTGGGCGCCCGTTTGTGCGCCGGTGTTCGAAGAGGATTGCGGTTGATTCATAGCTAGAGTGTCGTATGGTTAGCTTGGCTGCCTGATACGGCCAAAACGCGGGCTTCGTTTAATAAAGCTTGCCATCAGCTGCATTTTTAGTCAGCATTTCTTGCCCTTCTCGTTCTCGAAACCGATTTAGCCAGCGGCCCGACCCCAATGCGTTTGCAACTGTAAATCAGCACCTAGGCAGCAGCATGCGAGGGTGCACCCGCCGTAGCCGGCATACCCTCGCATTGTCAACCCAACAATTACCCGTGGCCTACAGCAGTGCCACGCCCGCGCTGCTTAGCTCCTGCCGCACGGCTTCGGGCCAGATGCTTACCTGCACCTCGCCGATGTGCGCCTTGCGCAACATAAACATGCACACCCTCGATTGCCCAATTCCGCCGCCGATGCTTTCCGTCAGCTGCCCGGCCAGCAACAGGCTATGGAAACCTAGGGCCGCGCGCTCGGGACAGCCGCGCAGCGCCAGCTGGCGCAGCAAAGCCGCCTTATCCACCCGAATACCCATCGACGATACCTCAAACGCCGATTGCAGCACCGGGTGCCACAGCACGATGTCGCCGTTCAGGCCGCGCCGGCCGGGAGCGGTTTCGGTGCTCCAGTCGTCGTAATCGGGGGCGCGGCCGTCGTGGCTTTCGCCGTGGCTTAGCTCGCCGCCAATACCCACGATAAACACCGCGCCGTACTCGCGGGCCGCGGCGGTTTCGCGCTCCTTTACCGTGAGCGTGGGGTAGCGCTGCAGCAGCTCCTCGGCATGGATAAACGTGATTTGCTCGGGCAGCACGGGCACCACGTCGGCGTACTCTTCGGCCACGCGCAGCTCGGTGGTGCGCAGCGCGTCGTAAATTTTCTCCACGGTTTCCTTCAGAAAAGCCACGGTGCGCTGCTCGGGCAAAATGTGCTTTTCCCAATCCCACTGATCGACGTAGATCGAGTGAATGGGCGAGTAATCCTCGTCGGGGCGCAGGGCGCGCATATCCGTCAGGATGCCGCGGCCCACCGGTATGCCCAGCTCCGTGAGGCGCAGGCGCTTCCATTTGGCCAGGGAGTGCACCACCACGGCGCGGCGCTCGGCCAGGGCTTTAACCGGAAACGACACCGGGCGCTCCACGCCGTTCAGGTCGTCGTTGATGCCGGTGCCGTCGAGCACTGCTATCGGCGACGACACCTTGGTAAGCTGCAGTTGCCGGGCCAGCTCGCGGGCAAACGTGTCCTTCACGAACCCAATGGATTCTTCGGTTTTGAGCAGCCCGGCGGGGCTTTGGGCTTTGGCGGGGGCTAGTGTTGCTTCCATGCGAAATGTGTGGTTTTTGGATTAAAGAATTGTGTTTGGATTCGGCAATTAGAAATGTTCAGGCAAGGCTTCGCCGGACCGAAAAAACACGATGTTTTTTCGGTGCCGAAAACCCATTATTGGCCGCGTATGGGCGAAAAAAAAGCCTCCCGAATTCGGAAGGCTTATTGAAATCAGTTACTGATTTTACGTCTGTACATCAGACCAATAGCCTTCCAGCGTCGGAATTATTATTCCGATTCTGATTATTGAGGCTGTTGGCGAACTGAAGCATGATTGGCGCTTTTAGGGCGTTTTGTTTGGCCAAATTATAAAGCTTGGGTAGCAATGCAACATATCGACATCAATATTTTTTTCAAGCGCAATAATTAGTGGTTGTAATTAACCCTGCTTTGCATTGCTGCTCCCCTAGGTCCGGCACATATCATCCGGATGCAGGAAGGCCTTTATCGGGACCTCCCCCCCCTGCCCCCTCTCCAAAAGAGAGGGGGAGCCACGGCGACCTAGGGCCCAGCTGTCATGTCGAGCGCAGCCGAGACATCTGGGTGCTGACACCAGATAGCATCTGCTCCCCTCTCTTCTGGAGAGGGGCTGGGGGTGAGGTCCTTCGCTTTGCTCAGGATGACAGTCGCTATCCAACGCCAGCACGCGAGATGCCTCGACTGCGCTCGACATGACGGCCTGGTTTGCCTGACGCATCTTAAGACGACCCGGCTACCGGATTATTTCAAAACAAAAAACCGCTCCCAAACCATCAGGAGCGGCTTCTTACCTAGGGGCTATGTGCAGCCTCAGCCTTTGGCTTTGCGGGCTTCGTCGTAGCGCTTGCCGGCTTCGCTCCAGTTTACCACGTTCCAAAAAGCGGCCACATAGTCGGGCCGCTTGTTCTGGTACTTGAGATAGTAGGCGTGCTCCCACACATCGAGGCCGATGAGCGGGGTACCGCGCTGAATGCCGGGTAGGTCCATCAGCGGGTTGTCCTGGTTGGGCGTGGAGGTAATGGCCAGCTTGTTGGCCTTGGGGTCATGAATGAGCCAGGCCCAACCCGAGCCGAAGCGGCCGGTGGCAGCCTTGGCAAACTCCTCCTTGAACTTATCGAACGAGCCAAAATCTTTGGTGATGGCCGCGGCCAGCTCGCCGGTGGGTTGGCCGCCGCCCTTTTGGGCCATCAGCTGCCAAAAAAACGAGTGATTCCAGTGGCCGCCGGCGTTGTTGCGCACGGCATCGGGCTGCTTACTAGCCGAGGCCAACAGCTGCGCCAGCGACATTTTCTCGAGCGGCTTACCGGCCACCGCCTCGTTCAGCTTCGACACGTAGGTTTTGTGGTGGGCGTCGTGGTGGATTTCCATGGTACGCGCGTCGATGTGCGGCTCCAGCGCATTGTTGGCGTAGGGCAGCGGCGGCAGCGTAAAGGGGCCGTCGGCAATGGGCGTGGCGCGGGCTTCGCGCAGCAGCTTTTCGTCGCGGGCGTGGGCCAGCAGGCTGGGGCTTACCATGGCGCCAACAATCGTCAGCAAACCGTTCTTCAGAAAATCTCGCTTAAGCATCGTGGTACGGATGAGGAGGTGAACAGTGGGGCAACTAAAACCGCCGCCGGGGTGGCGGATCAGGCAAGGGTATCGGGCGTGGTGTCGGGGTCGTCTTCCTGCTCGGGCGGGGTGTGGCCCAGCTCCAGCACCACCTCGCGCACGGAGGGGTGCAGGTAGTCGGGCAGCTTGCTAGGGTCGAGCAGGCGCAGCAAGCGCAGGTATTTGGCGCGGCCTTCTTCGAGCATGTGGGGCGGCACTTCGAACACGAATACGTGGAAGGGTTCTACCTTCTGCACCCCTACCAGCAAGAAGCGTTCCGCCCGCAGCGCATCGGAGTAAAACGCGGCCTGGCGGTCGTAGTCGTAGCCGGAGCATTGCGCCACAAAGTGGTGGTAGTCGCGGGCAATGGTGGTTTTGAAATCGATGATGGTGTAGGGCTCACCGGGCACGTTGTACACCAAATCGGCGCGCAGCTTGCACATGGTGCCGGTAATGGGCTCCGTAAACACGCAGCTGGGCTCGGCCACGCCGTTGTCGATCATTTCGCGCAGGTCGTCGCGCAGGCGCACGCCCTCCACCAGCCACCACACCAGCGTGTCGTTTACGGCGGGGTAGCTGGGCACGTACTGGTCGGGCTCGAGCAGGGCCGTATGAAAAGCCGTGCCGAAGCTAAGCGCCGAGTTGCCACCCGATTCGCGCCGGGGTCGGCCGTTAAGCGCATCGCGCAGCTTCGAGAGGTCGGAGTTGGCAATGGCGGGCAGGGCGCGGTAATCGTCGTACGAAAGGCGCAGCAGATCGGGGCGGCGGTAAGGGGTGTTTTCGGGCATAGCGTAGTGCAATGTACTACGCTTGCGGCGGCTGGGTTGTGTGGGCGGGGGCGCCAACAACGGCCCGGCCAAAATTCAGCCAGGCTTGCGCAACTTTGCAGCTTGCGCCGCGGAATAAAGCCCGGCCGACTGCCCAACGCAGTTGTTTCTTCAGCACTACTCCCCTATTCTCCCTATGCTTCAGCTGATTGGCCTTGCGGGCAAACGTGGCAGCGGCAAAAACACCGTGGCCGAACTGGTTCAGGCAATGCAACCCGAGCGCAACTGGCAAATTCTGGCCTTTGGCGATGGTATAAAGGCGGTCAGCGCCGCACTGGCTTCCGAGCCTACGCAGCCCTACTACAGCCAGGAAGGCAAGGCCGAATTGCTGCCGGTTTTTGGGCTAACGCGCGGCGAACTGCTGCAGCAAGTAGGCGGCGCGCTGCGCGCGTGGCGCCCGCAGGTTTGGATTGAAGCCCTGCTGGCCGCCTTGCCCGCCGACAAGCCCGTGGTGGTAGCCGACCTACGCTTCCCCGACGAGGCCGAGGCCATCCGGAGCCGTGGCGGCGTGGTGTGGCGCATTGAGGGCGACCCGCTGCAGCAGCGCGGCGACGGCACCCGCGACGACAACCACCCCAGCGAAACCGCCCTCGATAATTACGCCCACTACGATGCCGTGCTGCGCAACACGGGCTCGTTGCAGGATTTGCAAGCGCAGGTGCAGGCGCTGCTGGCCGAAGTGTAGCACGGAAATCCGTTGGCTACGCCGACCTTCGGTTGCGCAACGCGCCCCTAGGTGCGTATGCGTAATTGCCCCGCAACAGCTAGCGAGCCGCGGAACCGATTGCCGTGCTACCGCAATTAAGTATCGATGAGAAACCTGCTCACTACCCTTTGGCGGCCGCTACGCCGTTCGGCTTTCGTTACGGTTCCGCTGGCGTTGTACCTCACGGGCTGGCACACCGAGGTAATCGGGCGGGTGCAGCAAGCGGTGCTGGCTACCGGTCTGCTGGCGCCTACCCTGCCCGATACGCCGCCGGTCGCGGAGGCCAAAGTCGATTACTCGTTGCCGCTGCGCACGCTCGATGGCCGCCGCATTACCCTAGGTGAGCTGCGGGGCCGGGTGGTGGTGCTGAACTTGTGGGCCACGTGGTGCCCGCCGTGCGTGGCCGAGATGCCCAGCCTGCAGCGCCTGCACGAGCAGCTGCAACCCGGCACCGACCGCATTTCGCTGGTTCTGCTTTCCGTCGACGACAACCCCGAGAAAGTGCGCAAGTTTGTGGCGCGGCGCGGCTTTACCATGCCTGTTTACACCCTCGCGGGCGACGTACCCAGGGTGTTCGACACGCAGTCCATTCCCACCACGTTCATCATCGCGCCCAACGGCGACATTGTATCGCGGCACGAGGGCATGGCGCAGTACGACAACCCCAAAATGCTGCAGTTTTTGCGCAAACTGCAACAGCAGCGGTAGGCACTTGGGCCGGGCAGGAAGAGCATCAACCGCGCCCGGGCAACCAGGAATAGCTGCCTGCATGCTGCCCAAGGCGGGTGGCAGGCGCGCTACCTAGGGCGTTACCTCCAGCTCGTCGCGGCCGTCTTCCGTCGAGATGTCGAGGATGGCGTAGATGGGGCAATAGGCAGCGCCGCCGGTTAGCAAAAAGATACCGCCGAACACCAGCAACAGCACCAACACCGGCTGGCTGGCGCCAATGGGCAGCAGCGCAATCAGTATCAGAACGGCGCCCACCGCCAGCCGAATCTCCCGATCCAAAGTTCCCACATTCGTGTCCATAGCCGTAGGTGCTTTTAGTTAAACATCTAACCATAAGTTAGATGCTGCGGCACTGAAAATCAACTACTTTCTCTTAAAATTACCACAACCCCAGCCGGACTACTGCAGGGGCCGGGTTGCCCAAAGGCGCGCCAGGCGGGCATCGCGGCCGTACACGTCGGCATAGGTGCGCAGCTCCCCACCCTCGGCGGCACCGGTGGCGTAGCGAATATGAATGGGCAACGGCTTGCGCAGGTGGTAATGCCGGGGCCGGGGCTGCCGGGCGCACTCGGCCTCGGAGGGCAGCTGGGCGCTGCTGCGGCCCTCGCGCTGCAACAGATAAGCCGCAAACTGCATGGGGTGCTCCAGCCGAATGCAGCCGTGGCTAAAGGCGCGCTCGGGTGCCCGAAAGGCCTCGCGGGCCGGGGTATCGTGCAGGTACACGGCGTAGGGGTTGGCAAACCGAAACACCACGTTGCCGAGGGCGTTGTCGCAGCCGGCGCTTTGCCGAATAAGGTACGGGAACCGCGCGGCCGATACCTGCTGCCAATTGATGCTGTATGGATTAAGCACGGCGCCTTGCTCGGAGTACAGCGCGTAGTTGTGCTCGGCCAGGTACCCGGGGTTGCGCTGCAGGCGGGGCAGTATTTCGCGGGTGGCAATGGAGCGCGGCACGTACCAATCGGGCGCGGTGGTGAAGTAGCCGATGCGGCTGCTGAGCGTGGGCGACGGGGTTTCGGGCTTGCCGATAACTACGCGGTGCGTGGCCACCACCCGCCCCTGGCTGATTACCTGCAGCTCGTAGGCTGGCAAATTGATCAGCACGTACGCCGTATCGGAAATGGGCTCCTGGCGCCAACGCTCCAGGCTGAACGCGGCACTGCTGAACTGGGGCTGCTGCCATAGCTCCGCGGGCTCCCATTGCTGCTGCGCGCTCAGCCAGCTGGCCAAAGCGGCTTGCAGCTGCCGGTACTCGCGGTTGGCGGGTTGGCTTTGGCGCAGCACGGTGGCAAAACCTTGCTCCTGCAAAGCCTGCTGCAGCCCGGCCACCGGGCCCGTGGGCTCCGGCCCGCCCGGGGCCGGTGGTGCGGTGGCCCGCATGCGCCCGCGCTGCACGTGCGCCAACACCTGCAGCATAGCGTCGGTAAGCAGCAGCTCGGTGCGGGCCTGCTGCCCTAGGTTGGGGGCGGCCTGCTGTGGCAAAGAGTCGCGCAGGGCTTGCAGCGCAGCAAAGTGGTAGTGGCGGCGGTCGAGGCCGTACGCGGCGGCGCGGGTAAGCAGCTGCGTTGCAGAGTCGGCCAGCGGCACGGCCTGGCCGGCGGCACCGTGCCAGGCCGGGGCAAAGTTGCGCCGGGCATAAAAGGCCTGCACCTGGGCGTAGGCCCCTAGGTGCGGGTGGGCAGCGGCGGAGTCGGTGAGTTGCGTGCGCAGCCGGTGCTGCAGGGCCGTATCGGGCGGGGCGGGTGCGGGCGGCGCCAGCGCGGGCAAAACCAAGGCTACCGGGTTGGGCGTGCCGCGCAGGGCCAGCAGCAAGGCGGCCGCGCCCAGCAATACCAAGCCCCCGAGCAGCGCCCGAACGGCAGGATTACGGCGGAGAGTATGAAACATCTGAAAGACGTGGCGCCGGCAGGCGCTGGTGTTGCCGCCTATTATACCACGGCGCAACTAGCAGTAAAGTTTTTGTCAAAAAAATGACATAAATCAGTGTATTAGTACTCTGCGAATGTCATATTTGTAAAGCGCCGAATCGCATCATCTGCCCTGCGGCGCAGGTGGTTTTGGCCTGCTGAATCTTTGCGCGGCGCCTCTGCCCGTTTGCGCCGCCGCGAGCCTGATGCCGCTCCGGGTTCCGTTGCTTTTGCTTACGCGTGTTGTTCCTCTCAACCAGTTACCATGCCTGCTTTAGCTTCGCTCATGGGCCAGCGCCCCACGGCCAATCCCAAAGCCTTCGTACACGACCTGTACCGCCGCATCAGCCTCGATGCCATGCTGCGCCCGCTTTTCGGCGACGCGGCCAGCCTTGCGCGCGTGCCGCAGCCCGATTTGGTGTACCTGTTTTGGGAAAGCGCCATGCAAGGCAGCTGTTACGAAGGCCGGCCTTTTCCGCGCCCGCAACCCGTGCCCCACTTGCTGGCGGCCTTTGGGCGGTGGCAGCAGGTGCTGGCCGAAACCCTGGATGCCCACTTTCCGCGCCACCAAGCCGACGAGCTGAAGGCCCGCACCGCCAACCTGGCCCTGCTGCTGCAGCACCACCTGCTGCACCGCCCGCAACCCGCGCGGCAGCACGCCCGCCGGCACGCCACCCGGCGCGCGGCCGCGCCCGTGCACAGCCACGCGGCCTAAGCCCCTGGGGCCCAAAGCGGCCCGCCCCACCTAGGGCCTCGCCGCTCCTGCGGGCGGCCGGGCCGCACCCCTCGGGGCAGATGCCGGGCCCCGCCGGCACATTCGCAACGTCACGCTTTCCAAACGCACGCGGCCGGGCTGCCGGCTAACCAAGCACCCAAGCCCCATGACGCCTTTTCCTTCCATCATCGTTCTTACCGACTTCTTCGCCGTTTCGAACCGCGCGCTTTCGTACGCCGGCGAGCTGGCCGAGCCCCTGGGTGCGCAGCTGGTGTTGCTGCACGTGCAGCACGATGCCCTGCTCGACCCGGCCGAGCACGGCCCGCACCGCACCCGGCGCGAAGAGCACAAGGCCGCGCATCAGCTGGTGCAGCTGGCCGAGCAGCAGCCCGTGCCCGCCGTAGCCGAAATTTCCGACGCCTTTCTGCCCGATGCCATTCGCGAATCGGTGGAGCACCACCACCCGCTGATGCTGGTGCTGGGCCGCCCCGGCACCGCCAACACCCCCTCCGACCTGGTAACCGGCGCCACCATGGATCTGATGCGCACCGTGCACCGGCCGCTGCTGGTGGTGCCCACCGTGGGCTGGGGCACCGTGCCGCCGCGCCGCCTGGCCATTGCCATCGACGACAGCGCCTTTACGCTGATGCAGCACGACGACCTGGTGCGGCGGCTGCAAACCTGCCTGGGCGCCAGCCTCAGCCTGGTGCACGTGGCGCCCCCGCACGAGCCCGAGCCCACGCCCGAAAGCCTGCTGAAACTAACCAGCGCCGCCGGCATCAGCTCCGAAATACCCGCCACCAGCGTGCACACCGTGTACCACACCGAACCCGCGGCGGGCATTTTGCAGGCGGCCCACGAGGTAAAAGCCGATTTGCTGGTGCTGGTGGCGCGGCGCCGCAGCCTGTTTGGCAGCCTGTTCCATCGTAGCGTAACGGCGCAGGTGGTGGCCGAAAGCCCCGTGCCCGTGCTGCTGCTGCCCGCCGCCGAGTAGGCGCGCTCGTTGCCCGGTTGCCCCTTCGTTGTTTTCCCTCTCTTCCTCAACCAACCACCCGTATGTCTGCTTCCCTGATCGTGCTGATGGACTTTTCGCCGGGCGCCGAGGCGGCCCTGCGCTACGCCACCGGCCTGGCCCGGCAGCTTTCGGCGCGCCTGGTACTGCTGCACCTCTACCACGACCCCTTGCTGGTAACCGAAACCGCGCTCGTAACGGTACCCGTGGAGGCGTATTACCAAAGCCAGCAAGAGGTAACGGAGCATTTGCAGCGGCTGGCCCAAACCTTGCCCGTACCCGCCGAGGTGGCCGTGGCCGCCAACACCATTCCGGAGGTAGTAGCCGATGCCGTGCAGCGCTACCAGCCGCTGCTGCTGGTGGCCGGCCGCGAGCACACCGACAATTTCCTCGACCGGCTCGTGAGTAACCTGGCCCTGCCTTCGCTGCGGGCCGTGCGCTTTCCGCTGCTGCTGGTGCCCGAGCGGCTGCCCGAGCCCAAGCTGCCCACGCGCGTGCTGGTAGCGGCTGATCAGCACCCGTTTCAGCTCAAACACACCTCGACGAACACGAAGGCCCTGTTTGCGGCCCTCAAGGCCGAGCCGGCGGTGGTGCACGTAGCGCCCGATGGGCCACCGGCCGCTGCCCAGGCGCGGGCGGCGCTGGCCTACGTGCGGCGCACTGGCCTGTTTGAGCAAGTGCCCGACAACCGCCTGTACGAAGTGCGCGACGAAGACCCCGCCGAAGGCATTGTGCAAGCCGTGGCCGATTTGCAGGCCGATATGGTAGTGGTGCTGGCGCGGCCCCACTCCTTTTTCGGCGGCTTGTTTCACCGCAGCGTTACGGCCCAGGTAATGAGCCACAGCCCCGTACCGGTGCTGGTGCTGCACACCCAGTAACCTACTTAGGCGCATTTTCAGCCCAGCCACACCCGCCAAGCCATACCAGCCATGCCACAACTTACCGCCCAACCCAAGCCCGCCAAGCTGGCCGCGCCCCTCGGCACGCCGCTGTCGCTGATTGTGCTGACCAACTTTTTCCCGGCGGCGCACCGCGCCATCCGGTACGCGGCCGAGCTGGCTGCGCCCCTGGGGGCGCAGCTGGTGCTGCTGCACGTGCGGCAAGCGCCTGCCCTGGCCGACGACGACGCCACCGGCCCCGAGTGGCTGCACGATGCGCACGAGCGCGACGGCGAGCTGCTGATGGCCCTGAATGCCCTGGCCGACGAGGTGTACGTGCCCACCAGCGTGGAGCTGGTGCCCAGCCTGCAGCCCGATGTCGCCCTCGACCTGGCCAAGCGCTACCAGCCCGCCCTCTTTGTGGTGGGCCGCGCCGCCACCGAGCTGGCCGAGCTGAGCGCCGCCGTGCTGCAGGTGCTGCGCACGGGCCGGTTTCCGGTGCTGCTGGTACCCGAAACGTACCGCGGCACCTCGTGCCCCACGCAGGTAGCCATAGCCGCCGACGGCGACGCCTTCCGCCTCGACGATGCCGCCACCGGCGCCCGGCAGCTGCTGGCCGAGCTGGAGCCCGACCTCACGGTGGTGAACGTGTCCATCATCGAAACCGACGATTACTGCCTGGCCGCCCGGTATCAGGTAGAGCAAAGCGGGCTTTGCGAGGGCGCGCGGCAGGTGCATACCCGCGCCTTTCAGCACCTCTCCACCGCGCACGGCCTGCTGCAAGCCGTGGAGGCCACCAAAGCCGATTTGCTGGTGCTTATTGCCCGCCGGCACAGCGTGCTGGGCGAGCTGTTTCAGCGCAGCGTAACCGACCGGCTGATGCAGCTAAGCCCCGTACCCGTGCTGGTGCTGCCCGCCCACGATTAAGCCTTACCGCACGCCCCAAAGCCCGCCGGACGGCCACGCACCTAGGGTTTGCGTGGCCGTCCGGCGGGCTTTGGGGCGTGCGGCGCCGAGTTGGCTTACCGCTCGTTTTGCTGCAGCCAAGTTTCGAGCTGGGCCAGCGAGGCAGTTTGCTCCGAAGCCAGGCGCTGGGCCAGTTTTTTCACCTCGGCATCGCGGCCGTGGGCCACTACGGCGTTGGTGAGGGCAATGCCGCTTTGCGTATGAATGCGCAGCAACCGGGCAAAGTCCACGTCAATCTTCTCCGACGACACCAGCGGCTGCTTCATGATGCGCATCACCCCAATCAGGCGGGCTTTGTAGGGGTCGGTGGCGTCCTGGGGGTTGTAGGTGGGGCGCGCGCCCGCCAGGCGCTTGGCCGTTACGCGCAAACGCTCGGCCTGGGCCGGGCGCTCGGCAACAATCTGCTCGGCCAGGCGCCGCAGCTCGGGGCTTTTCCCATCGCGCAGCTGCACGCGGGCCAGATCCACGGCGCCCACGGCGTGCTCGGCCATCATGGCGGCAAAGTCGTGGTCGGCGTTGCCGGTGGTGCGCACATCCGCCAGGCGCCGCGCATCGTTGTTGAGGGCCACGGTAAGGCTGGCGGCCGCCTCAACCACGGCCGGGTTCAGGGTGCTTTTGCCCGATGCGGGCGCCGGGGCCGCCGTGGGCGCAGCCGAGGCCGTAACAGGCGCCGCCGTATCGGCTGCTATGGCCGCGCTGGCCGAAACACTATCCCGATCAATCACCCGATCGGGCGTGGAACGAACCTGATCGGTACGGGTGCAGGCAACAGCAGTGGCCAAAGTGGCAAGCAACAGGTAGTGGCTTTTCATGCGCATGGTACGGATAATATGTTGTGCAGGGTGTGCGTGTACGGCGCTTTGGCGCAGGAGTTAGCGGCTAAATTGTTGATCTTAAGCTCCATCAACCAAAACTTAAGGCCCCGAACGCAGGCCGCGGGCTGTCGGTTCAATCGGGCCGCACCAGGCCCTAGGTGCCCGATGCCGGGCGGCCCCCAGGCACCTAGGGCTTGCGGGCTTAGTGCGCTCATTCTGGCTTGGGGCGGGCGCCGGTGGCGTTGCCCGAAAATGAGGAGGACTGCCACCGGCGGATGTAGGTCCTAGGTGATGCTTAGCTTGGTTGCGGAAGGCAGCAAAGCCGCATGCGCTAATTAAGCCTGAAGTTGAGCCCTTCTGGTTTATTCCATTGATTTACAATAAACTAATAAACACCTACGGAAACCTCGTTAGCAATTATCAGCCTGGCCAAGTGCCCGCTGCTGCCATCCCAACCAACCCGGTACGCACGGCTGAAGACCACTTGGCTGCCCCGGCCAACCGATAGCGCCGCGCCTGCTGTGGCGCGGCGCGAGCTGAAAGCTGCTGCCAGCACCGGCCCCGGCTAGCCGAAAGCCAAGCCCTGTTTTGTTGCCAATAACTTCTATTTTGTACCCGATTCTGCTCCCTGCTTTCCTTACCGAATACGGCTACCGCTTCCGGTTCTTCAGCAAATGATTGTTACACAACCGCTAGCATAAATCTCCGAGCATTCGGCCACCACTACCGCTACCCCACCCGTTTGTGCGCGCTATTGCATTTTGCTTTTTCAGCGTTCTGCTGATTCAACTTTTTTGTGCCTTGCCGGCCCATGCCGGCCGGAGTTACTGGGTCACCAGTTACGACTCGCTGCGCAAGGCGCTGCCCCGGCAGCAAACCGACAGTGCGCGTATGCGTACCCTGGTGCACCTGCTCGATTTGGTGGAGCTTACCGAGGCTCGGGGGCGCGAAGAAGCCGTGCCGATGATTGACGAGCTGCTTGCCCTGAATGCCCGCACGCAGCTACTCGACGATACCCCCTACCGGCTGCTGCGCCGGGGCGTGGTGCTGTGGCAAAAAGGCGGCAACGACCAGCAGGCCCTCGAAATCATTAAGCAGGCCATTGCCGAGTTCGACCGGCTCGAACACCCCATTCCGCGCCTGCTCATCGACCTGGCCCCGCTTTACAACCGCCTGCACCAATCGCAGGAGCGCTACGCCTACTTTCGGGACAAGCTGGCTTACTACCGCCTGCACAACTCGCTCGAAAACACCGCCTCCTGCTACCTCGTCATCAGCGGGTACTTCCGGCACATGGGCGCCTACAACCAGGCCATCAGCTACAGCCTGCGCGCCGCCGATTTATTCAAGCAGTTCGACCCGAAATACCACGTAAACGAGCTGATGGTGGCCGGCTCGCTCTACGCCGACTGGGGCAACGCCCAAAAGGCCCTGCAATACCTGGGGCAAGCCATGGCGCTGGAGGATAAGTACGGCGTGGAGGGGCTGCAGCGCTTTTACACGGTGCAGTCGCTCTCGAAGGTGTACTTGCAGGAAGGCGAGCTGACCGATGCGCTGCGCTACGCCAACCTGAACCTGCAGGAAGTAACCCAGGCGCAAAACCCGCTGCAGAAACAAATTTGCCTGGCCTACGCGCTGGTTCAGAAAAGCGCCGTGACGATTGCCCTGGGCCGGCCGCAAGAGGCCCTGCCCATGCTGCAGCGCGCCCAGTACCTGGCCGATTCGTTGCAGCTGCGCATTTCGGGCCGGCCGGGCGAGTTTTTGCTTGATGCTACCTGGGCCAAGTACTACCAGGCCACGCGGCAGGCCGGCCAGGCCGAGCAGCACTGGCGCCGGGCTTATACCAAAGCCACGGCCGGCCGCCTGAAAATTTTGCGCTACCGCGTGCTGCGCGACATCATCGGGTTTTACGCGGCGCAGCAAAAGCCCGCGCAGGTGCAGCAGTACACCGAGCTGTATTTGGCCCTTACCGACTCGATGCACCAGGAGCAAAGCGCGTTTTTGGTGGCGCAGTACGAGGGCGAGCGGGTGGAGCAAGCCCAGAACACGCGCATTGCCGCGCTTCAGCAGGCGCAGGCCATTCAGGAGCTGCACCTGCGCCAGCGCAACCGCCTGCTGGTTATTGCCCTGCTTGCGGTGGTGCTGGTGTCGGGGCTGGGGGTGTTTTTGTACCGCCAGCTGCATATCAACAAACGCACGCTGGCGCAGCTCAGGCAAACCCAAAACCAGCTGGTGGCCGCCGAAAAATGGGCTTTTGTGGGCGAGGTATCGGCCGGCATTGCGCACGAGCTGCAAAACCCGCTCAACTTCATGAAGCGCTTTGCCGAGGTGAGCACCACCATGATTGACGGCATGCCGCAGCAAGGCGCCCACGCCCACAACGGGCAACCGCTGCAGCAGGAGATTTTGGCCGGCCTGAAGAAAAACCTGCAGGAAATCAGCCAGCACGGCCTGCGCGCGTCGTCTATCATCAAGGACATGCTGGAGCACTCCCGCTCGGGCACCGGCCAGCGCGAAGCCACCGACCTGAACGCCCTGGCCGCCGAATACCTGCGCCTGGCCTACGAAGGCGTGCAAACCCAGGACCCCAACTTCCGGGCTACGCTCACCACCGATTTCGACGCCAGCCTGGGCGAGGTGCAGGTTGTGCCGCCCGACTTGGGCCGCGTGCTGCTGAACCTGCTCACGAACGCCTTTTTTGCGGTGCGCAAGCGCCAGCACCTGAGCCCCGGCAACGGCTACCAGCCCGAAGTGCGCATCAGCACGCGGCGCACCGCGGCGGGCGTGGAGGTGCGCGTGCGCGACAACGGCACGGGCATGCCCGAGGCCGTGCGCCAGCGCGTGTTCGAGCCCTTCTTCACCACCAAAGCCGTGGGCGAGGGCACCGGCCTGGGCCTTTCGCTCAGCCACGACATCGTAACCAAAGGCCACGGCGGCAACATCAGCGTCGAGAGCAAGGAGGGCCACTACACCGAGTTTGTGATTACGCTGCCGGCCTAGGTGCCCGGGGCCGCACGCCAGGCGGGCACCTAGGGCGTGCGGGCGGGGTTATCTTTGCGGCCGTGCCGCCCCCGCGCGCCGGCCGGCACGCCGCTTCCCCCGCATGAACGACCCCGAAATCCGAGCCCTGCTTTACCCGCTGCTGCAAGGCGGCGTGTACGTGGATGAGCTGCCCACCAGCACCACCCGCGCCGATGTGGTGCACATTACCGAGCACTACATGCACGGTTTCGAGATAAAAGGCGACCACGACACGCTGCAGCGGGTGCCCAAGCAGCTGCCCTGTTACACCAATGCCTACGACCTGGTAACGTTCGTCGTCACGGAAAAGCACCTCGACAAGCTGCTCCCGCTGCTGCCCGCGTGGGTGGGCGTGCTGGTGGCCACGCCCGCGGGCCTGCGCCCCCACCGCGCCCCGGGCTACAACGCCACCGTGCAGCGCGGTGCCGTGGCGGGCCTGCTGCGCCTCACCGAGGTAAAAGAGTTTCTGGCCGACCTAGGGCTGTACCACGTGGGCCTGCTGCGCCGCCGCGACATTACCAAGCTGCTGAATACGGCCCACTCCATTCCGCTCTCGCAGCTGGCGCAGTTTGTGCGCACCCGCCTGATGCAGCGCATGCCGCAGCGCCTGGAGGCCCGGGCCGAGCGCAAAGCCGAACGCCTGCGCCAACCCGCCCGCCGCCGCAAAAAGCCCAAACCCAAGCGCGCCACAGCCACCAAAAGCCGCGTGCGCCGCGCCGCCGGCAAGCCCTAACCTGGGTGGGCGGTAAGTACAAAGCCCGTCGTGCTGAGCCCCGTCGAAGCGGTAGAGATGCTTGCCTAACGGCGACCTTCGGTTCGACGGGGCTCAGCATGACGGGCTAACAGCATGCGAGTGCCGCTTGCACCTATTGCTCACAGTGCCCTAGGTAGCTTACAGATCGAGCACCAGCTGGCGGCCCACCAGGTCGTCGGTGTTATCGAGGTTGGAGAGCGACACCCCCAGCAGGCGCACGCCTTTGGGCAAGGGCAGCAGGCCCGCCAGCAGCTCCAGCACCAGGCGCTCCAGCAAAGCCTGCGAGCTGATGAGCGCAAAGCTGGTGCGGCTGCGGGTGATGAGCTGGAAATCGGCGTATTTCACTTTCAGCGTAACGGTGCGGCCCAGTACCTCGGTGCGCTGGCAGTACTCCCACACTTCGTCGAGGGAGGGTTGCAGGCCGGCCACCAGCTCCTCGTACTCCGTCAGGTCGTGCTCGAAGGTGTTTTCGGAGCCCACCGATTTGCGCACGCGGTCGGCTACCACGGGGCGGTGGTCGATGGCGCGGGCAATGGCGTAGTAGTACGAGCCGGCCTTGCCAAAGTGCTGCCGCAGCCACTGCTCGGACTGCTGCCGCAAATCGGCCCCGGTAAAAATGCCCAGCTGGTTCATGCGCGCGGCCGTAACGGGCCCGATGCCGTGAAAATCGCCCACCTGCAGCGGCTCCACAAACGCCAGGCCTTCGTGCGGCTTGATGACGAACAAGCCGTTGGGCTTTTGGTAATCGGAAGCCAGCTTCGCCAGAAACTTGTTGTACGACACGCCCGCCGAGGCCGTCAGCTGCGTCTGCTCGAAAATGCGGGCCCGGATTTGCTCGGCAATGCGCGTGGCCGAGGCCATGTGCTTGAGGTTGTGCGTCACGTCGAGGTAGGCTTCGTCGAGCGACACGGGTTCGATCAGCGGGGTGTATTCGGCAAAAATGGCCCGCACCTGCCGCGATACTTCCTTGTACACCTCGAAGCGCGGCTTCACGAAAACCAGCTGCGGGCATTTGCGCTGCGCCACCACCGAGGGCATGGCCGAGCGCACCCCAAACTGCCGGGCCTCGTAGCTGGCCGCCGCCACCACGCCCCGCTCCCGCGAGCCGCCCACGGCCACGGGTTTGCCGCGCAGCGCGGGGTTGTCGCGCTGCTCCACCGAGGCATAGAACGCGTCCATGTCGAGGTGAATGATTTTCCGGTGTGCTTCGGCCGCTTCCACGTGCTGTTGTCGAGGTTACGAAGTTACACCCGGGCGGCTTGGTATGCCAGCCGGGGCAGTTGGCGCGAGGTGAAGCAACAAACTGGCGCGCGTCTTAGCGCTTTCAGCGCGCGACTCGTGCCCGAGCATGGAGGGGAGTCTCCAGACTCCCGGGCGTTGCACGGCACCTGGGGCACGGCATGCCCGCGTGAGGTGCCTGCCCTTTCAAAAGCCACCGGCACCTAGGCCGCGTCGTTCACGGCACGGGAGTCGGAGACTCCCAACCATGCTCAGGCACGAGTCGCGCGCTGAAAGCGCTAAGACGCGCGCCAGTTCGCTCACGCCAATTCGCCAGCTCGGTGCTCAGCCGCGCCACTTGCCCTAGGTGCTTCCGAACCGAACAAGCCTTGGCACCCCAACGCATCGCCAAAAGCCTATATTGGTGGCCGTTATCCCCTGCTTATGGACCCCAACATCCTGGCCTCGCTGCAGCAGCGGCAAATCATCGCGCCGGAGCACGCCCGGGCGCTGGCCGAGCACGAGCGCACCCGGCCGTTTTCGTTGTACTTCGAGCTGCGGGCGCTCTTGTCGTTGGGCGTTACGCTGCTCAGCACGGGCCTGGGCATCTACCTCTACCAAAACCTCGACAGCATCAGCCACGCCGTGATTGTAGCCGGTATTGCGCTGGTGTCGGCGGCGGGGTTTGGCTACGCTTACTGGCGCCGCCAGCCGTTTACCTGGGCCGAGGCACCCAGGGCCTCGGTGTTTGCCGATTACGCCCTGCTGCTCGGCTGCCTCACGTTCCTCACGCTCGAGGGCTACCTGCAGGCGCAGTACGGCGTATTCGGCGCGCGCTACGGGTGGCTGCCCTTGCTGCCCGCGCTGCTGTTTTTCGGCTGCGCCTACCGTTTCGATCATCGGGGGGTACTGGCCATGGGCATTACGGCGCTGGCGGCGTGGGTGGGCCTGGCCGCCGCCCCGGCCGATGTATTCAGGCAAAACGACTTTTCGGCGCCTTACCTCGATGTGGTGGCCGTGTTACTGGGTCTTGCGCTAGTGGCCGCCGGTGTGGCCTCGGAGCGCTACCAGCGCAAGCCGCACTTTGCCTACACCTACGTGCTGATGGGCAGCAACCTGGCCTTGCTGGCCGCCCTTACCTCGCTGTTCCGCAGCTCCTACGAAACGGCGCACCTGCCCGCGGCGCTGGGCGTGGTTTTGCTGCTGGCGTTCAGCGCCGGGCTGTGGTGGTACGGCCGCCGCAGCCACTCTTACTTGTTTGTGCTGCTGGCCGCGCTCTACGGCTACGTGGCGGTTACTTACGTCTTCATCGAGCTGATTACCGCCATCGACAGCAGCCTTATTTCGGCGCTGGCCTTTTACTGCGCCATGCTCTACTTCCCGGCCTCGGCGGCGGGCGTTATCTGGCTCCTGAAAAACATCAAGAAAATCGTGCGTGGCCATGAATCCGAAGGCTTATAACCCCGCGTGGAGCTTTAACCAGGAGGTGCGCCGCCGGGCCCGCCGCTGGCTGAAAACCGGCCTGCTCTCTGAGGTGCAGGCCGCGGCCATTGTGCAGGCCTACCCGCTCGATTTCTACCAACCCAACTTCTTCATCAAGGTTGGCCTGTTTCTGTTCACGTGGTTTGGCTGCTTTATGGCGGGCGGCTTGTTTCTGCTGATTTTCGGCAGCACCCTTTCCGACAGCCATTTAATAGAGTTTGAAGGCGTGCTGCTCGTCGATTGCCTGCTGCTTGGTGCGGGCACCGTGGTGGCCCTCGATGCCTTCATCCGCAGCTCGCGCCTCTACCACTCCGGCACCGATAACGCCCTGCTGTACTTCGCCCTAGGTGCTTTTCTCACGGCCCTGGGCTTGTTCTACGACCACATTCTCGGCCTGCCAATCTTTGACGACGCGCTCATCGGCCGGGGCGTGTTCTGGCTGCTGCTGGTGCCGGTGGTGGCCCTGCTGCTGGCCGCCGTGGTGCGCTACGCCGATGCCCTGGTGGCCGCCGTGTGCTACCTCGCTATACTGCTGCTGGTGGCCACGTTCACGCTGCAGTTTGCCCTGGGCAAAGTACTGCTGCCCTTTGTGCTGATGCTGGTTTCGGGGGCCGCGTACGGGGCGCTTCAGCAACTCAAGCGCCGCCCCGATTACCTGTACTACCGCACCTGCATCAGGCTTACCTCGGCCCTGGCGCTGGTTACGGCGTACCTGGGCGGCAACTACCTGGTGGTGCGCGAGGCCAACGCCGCGCTCAACGATTTGCCTACCTCGGTGCAGATCGGCTTCGCGCCGCTGTTTTACGTTTTCACGGCTGCTATTCCGGTTGCGTACGTGGTGCGCGGTCTGCAGCGGCACAACCGCCTGTTGCTGCACGTAGGCCTGCTCGCGGTGGCGTTTTCGCTCTACACGGTGCGCCACTACCGCTCGGTGCTGCCGCCCGAAGCCGCCCTAACCCTAGGTGGCGCCGTGCTGGTGCTGCTCTCGGCCGTGGCCCTGCGCTACCTGCGCCAGCCCAAACACGGCCTCACGGCGGCCCCCGTTCAGGCCGCCGACCCGCTGAACCTGGAGGCCTTGGTTACGGTGCAGCTCAACAAACCCGCCGTACCCGCCGAGCCGGCCTTTGCATTTGGCGGCGGCCAGGCCGGCGGCGGCGGTGCTACGGGCAGCTACTAAAAGCTTATCGGGATTGTGTTAAAACTATCCGCAGCACGTCATGCTGCGCTTGTCGCAGCACCTCTACCGCTTCGCCTGAACGTCATGCCGAGCCCCGTCGAGGCATCTCGCGTGCTGATGCCGGATAGTAACTAATCAGGGACTGTCATCCTGAGCCAAGCGAAGGACCTTATCACGTTGGGCCTCACGGGCCCCCTCCGGGGCACGGCCCCTCTCTAAAAGCGAGGGAGCAGATGCCATCCAGCGTCAGCACGCGAGATGCCTCGACAAGCTCGGCATGACACGACCTAGGGAAAGTCGTTCTCACGTGAGAAGGCCCTTCGGCTAGCGCCTCAGGATGACAATACTATCCAGCGAGGTGTCTCGGCTCCGCTCGACATGACGGGCTGTGACTATCTCAGACGAAGCAGTAGGGATGCTTCGGCTGCGCTCACCAATTCAGCCACGAAGCACTTGCCACGGCCACTAACCCAAAGAGCCTTAGCAAATAAGCCCGAAACCCGCCCAAAACCGGGCTGAAAGCTCATCTGGCACTATTTAAACATTACATTGCATAAACCTGACGAGCAGTGTGTAGCTTAGGGACATTGGTGGCCGCGCTTTGCCAAGCGTTGCGGCTCGCCAAGCTCCGATCCTGCCGGGCAGTGGAGTGATGCTTTTTTGCTGAGTACCCGCTTACCCGTCCGGCTACTTACCACCTGCCTCGCTATGCCCGCTGAGCTCTACCACCCTGCCCAAACGGATACCCCCAGCACCTGTCGGCCCGTTGCGAAACCTGCCCTGCCCGCCCGCCACGGTTGGCGGCGCGCCGGGCGCCGGGCGCAAGCGGCGGCCGGCTGGCTGCTGATGCTGTTGCTGCTGCTGGCTGCTGCCCCCGCCGCCCACGCCCAGGCGCCCACCCCACCGCCGGAGTGCAGCGAGGACGAGAAGTATATCAACAACTGGTACTTCGGCTACAAGGCGGGGCTTGATTTTAACGAGGCCACCGACTCCATTCCGCCGAAGGTGCTGACCGACGGGCAGATGGTGGCGCCCGCCGGCTCCGGGGTGATGTCGGATGGCACGGGCGCCTTGCTGTTCTACAGCAACGGCGACACCGTTTGGAGCCGCAACCACAGCATCATGCCCAACGGCACGGGCCTGGGCGGCAACCGCCTTACCACCGACGGCCCGCTGGCCATTCGCAAGCCGGGCATTGTGCCCGCGGGAAGCCCCCGTACCTACTACCTGTTTACGCAGGATGCGCAGGGCGGCCCCAAAGGGCTCAGCTATTCCGAAATCGTGATTCCGGCCGGTGGGCAGGGCGAGGTGGTGGCCGCCACCAAAAACACACTCCTGACGCGCGGCACCGCCGAGAAGATGACCGCCGTGCAGCACAAGAACGGCTGCGATGTGTGGCTGATCGTGCACGGCTACGGCCCGGCCACCTCCGGCACCGAAAACCGCGGCGACGCGTTTCTGGCCTACCGCATCACGCCGGCGGGCGTGCAGCTACCACCCATCATTTCTCAGGTGGGGGCGCGGCACCTAGGGCCCCAGGGCTACCGCGGGCAGATGAAAGTAACCCCCGACGGCGAGCAGCTGGCCGTGGCCCGCTACAGCGAAACCCTGGGCGACAGCAGCAGCACCGTGGAGCTGTTTGCTTTTGATGCGGCCACGGGCGTGGTCAGCAACCGGCGCGTGGTGGACAGCGGCGCGGGGCGGTATTACGGCGTTGAGTTTTCGCCGGGCCGCTCGCGCCTCTACGCCACCGTGCTTAGCCCGCCCCAGCTGCTGCAGTTCGATTTGACGGCCACCAACATACCGGCCAGCAAGCAGAGCATTCCGCTTAAGCAAACCACCCCGGTAAACCTGGGCTCGATGCAGGCCGGCCCCGACGGCAAGATTTACGTGGCCCGCGAAAACCAGACTACGATTGGTTTCATCGCCTACCCCGACTCCCTAGGTGAAGCCATTGCCTACGCCGACGACAGCCTGACCCTGGGCGGGCGCCGCGGTGGCCTGGGCTTGCCCAACTTCAACCAAAGCTCCCTGCTGCGGGCGGGTATCGGGGCCGAAATCACGGCTTGCCGGCAGATTACCTTCCAGGCCAGTTTTGGGGTGCAGGCGCCCAACCTGGTGTACTCCTGGGACTTCGGCGACGGCACCAAATCAAATCAGCAAAACCCCGTACATACCTACGCCACGCCCGGCGACTACACCGTTACGCTGCGGATAACCAACGAATGCTTTTGCCGCGAAACCAGGGGCATTATCCGGGTACCAAACCTACCCGACCCCGGCAGCATTGCGGCCCCGCAAACGGTGTGCGCCGGCACTGCACCGGCACCGCTTACCAGCACCGCCCCGGCCACGAGCGACGCCGGTTTGCCGGTAGTGTATCAGTGGCAGTCGTCGACGGATAACGTCAATTTTACACTCGTCGGGGCTACCGGCGCAACGTATCAGCCGCCTGCCAACCTGCCCGTTGGCATTACCTACTTCCGGCGAAGCGCGCAGCTGCTGTTGCCCAGCGGCACGGGCCCGTACTGCGACCCGCGGGCTACCGCCTCGGTGGCCATCACGGTGCTGCCGTCCCTGAATGCCGGCACCATTGCCGCCAACCAAACCATTTGCGCCGGTGCTACGCCGGCCCCGCTCACCAGCACCGTACCGGCTTCGGGTGGCGCGGGCACGTTTACCTACCGCTGGGAATCGTCGGCTGACGGTGGCACCACCTGGACGCCCGTTCAGGGAGGTACTGCGGAAACCCTCACGCCGGGGCCGCTCAGCGTCACTACTTCGTTCCGGCGGCAGGTTACGTCGGGCCCTTGCCCGGCCCCGCCTACCAACATCGTTACCATCACCGTATTACCTGCCCTTACGGCCGGCACCATCGCCGCCGACCAGACCATCTGCGCGGGCGCTACGCCGGCCCCGCTCACCAGCACGACCGAGGCCTCGGGCGGTACGGGCACCATCGCGTACCAGTGGGAGTCGTCGGCCGATGGCAACAGCTGGACGGCTATTGGCGGCGCTACCGGCCCCACCTTCGCGCCAGCCGCACTTAATGCCACCACCTTTTTCCGCCGGCAGGCAAGCTCGGGAAGCTGCGCACCGGTTGCTTCCAACGTGGTAACCATCAGGGTAGCGCCGGCTTTGGCGGCTGGCTCCATTGCCGCCGACCAGGACATTTGCCCTGGTGCTACGCCGGTGCCGCTCACCAGCACCGTGGCTGCTACGGGCGGCACGGGCAGCTACACTTACCAATGGCAATCGTCGGCCGACGGCACCGCCTGGACGGACATTGCAGGCGCTACGGCCGAAACCTTTGCGCCGGGCCCGCTCACTACTACTACCTACTACCGCCGGCAAGTGCGCTCCGGCCCCTGCGGGCCCGTAGAAACGCCGGCCGTCATCATCCGGGTGCTGCCCCCGTTGGCGCCGGGCAGCATTGCCGCCGACCAAACCATTTGCGCCGGCACGGCGCCCGCGCCGCTCACCAGCACGGCCCCGGCCTCGGGCGGCTCGGGCACCTTTACCTACCAGTGGCAATCCTCGCCCAACGGCAGCACCTGGGCCGATATTCCGGGAGCCAACGCGGCTACGCTGGCACCGGGCGCGCTTACGGCTACCGCTTACTTCCGCCGCATCAGCACCAATACCTGCGGCAGCGTGGCCTCGAACAGCGTTGTTATCAACGTGCTGCCGGCCCTTACGGCTGGCAGCATTGCCGCCAGCCAAACTCTGTGCTTCGGCGCAACACCGGCGCCGCTCACGAGCACAGCGGCTGCCAGCGGCGGCGCGGGCACCATCGCGTATCAGTGGGAGTCGTCGGCCGATGGCACCAGCTGGACGGCCCTTGGCGGTGCCACGGCGGCTACGTTTGCGCCCGGTCCGCTGTCGGCCACCACCTACTTCCGCCGTCAGGCAACGGCTGGGGTTTGCGGACCGGTGCCTTCCAACGTGATTATTATCACGGTGTTGCCGGCCCTCACGGCCGGCAGCATCGGCAGCCCGCAAACGGTTTGCCTAGGTGCCACGCCGGCCCCGCTCACCAGCACCACGCCTGCCTCGGGCGGCACGGGCTCGTTTGCCTACCAATGGCAGTCCTCGCCCGACAACTCGACCTGGACCGACATTGCCGCTGCCACCGCCGAAACGCTCACCCTAGGTCCGCTTACCGCCACCACGTACTTCCGGCGGCTGGTAACCTCGGGTAGCTGCACGGCTCCGGCTTCAAACTCGGTAATAATAACTGTACTGCCGCCCCTGGTAGCGGGTGGCATAGCGGCCGACCAGGACGTTTGCGCAGGCACGGCCCCGGCCCCGCTCACCAGCACGGCCCCGGCCTCGGGCGGCACCGGCACGTTTGCGTATCAGTGGGAATCCTCGGCCGATGGCACCAGCTGGACGGCTATTGGCGGCGCCACCAACGAGACGTTTGCCCCCGGCCCGCTATCGGCTACCACGTTCTTCCGCCGCCGGGTAACCTCCGGCACGGGCAGCTGCGCCACAGCCTTCTCGAACGTGGTGCGGGTACGGGTTGAGCCGCTGGTTACGCCCGCCGTAAGCCTGGCGCAGCCGCCCGTGCAGTGCCCGGGCACGCCGCTTACGTTTACGGCCGTGGCCACCAACGCGGGAGCCGCGCCTACTTTCCGGTGGTTTGTGAACAACGCGGCCGTGGCCACGGGGCCCACCTTCGTCAGCAGCACCGTGGCCACCAACGACGTGGTGCGCGTGGAGGTAACGCCTACTGCGGGCCTGTGCAGCACCGGGCCGGCCACTGCAAGCGTTACGGTAACGCGCACGCCCACGCCGCCGCCCACCCTGGCCATTGCCGTGCAGCCGGGCGGGCCGGTTTGCCTGGGGGCGCCACTTACGTTTAGCATTGCCAGCGTAACCAACCCCGGCCCCGCGCCCGAGTACCAGTGGCAGGTGAACGGCACCGACGTACCGGGCGCCACGGGGCCGGTGTTTACGAGCACCACCCTGCGCGAGGGCCAGACCGTGACGCTGCGCCTGCGCACCACCAACGTGTGCGCCCAGCCGGTAGCGGCCGTGTCGAATGGCATACCGGTGCGCATTCAGCCGCCGGTTGATGTGGATGCCGGCCCCGACCGCGAAATTCTGGCCGGCAACTCCGTGCGGCTGGAGGGCCGCGCCGATGGCAACTACCCCGTGCGCTGGACGCCCGCTACGGGCCTGACCTTCCCCGACAACGACCCGCTCCGGCCGCTGGCCGCGCCCACGGTTACCACCACCTACACGCTTTCGGCCGGCGAGGGTGGCTGCGCCGACAGCGACCAGGTGACGGTAACGGTGCGGCCGCCCATCCGCATTCCGAACGCCTTTACGCCCAACGGCGACGGGCGCGACGACACCTGGCAAATTGAGTTTATTGAGCAGTTTCCGGAGAATACCGTGAGCGTGTTCAACCGCTGGGGCAACCGGGTGTTTTCGGCCAACAACTACGGCCGCTCCAACGAGTGGCGCGGCGACATCAACGGGCAGCCGGCGCCGGTGGGCACCTACTACTACGTGGTGGTGACGAAGGGGCCGCTGGGCCGCTCGTACAGCGGCTCGATTACCATTCTGTACTAACCCCCTAGGTGCTGCCGGGCCGGTGGCGGCGCGGCAGCAGCACCTGTTTTCTGGACTGGCTTTAAGCCCCCCGTACGGTTATGAAAAGAGCTTTACCCCTACTGCTGCTTCCGCTGCTGCTGGCCGCCGCGCCGGCCTGGGCTCAACAGCAAGCGCAGTACAGCCAATACATGCAGAACAGCTACCTGCTGAACCCCGGCGCCACGGGCGTGGAGGACTACATCGACGTGAAAGCCAGCCACCGCACGCAGTGGGCCGGCCTGGAGGGCTCGCCCAAAACGTACTACCTCACGGCCAACTCCTCGCTGGGCAAATGGCGCAGCACCAGCAAGCGCACCCTCCGCGACCGGCGCCGGCCGTTTCATGCCATCGGCGGCATTATGTACCGCGACGTAACCGGGCCCACCAGCCGCTCGGGCTTTTATGCCTCCTACGCTTATAACCTGGTGCTGCGGCCCGATTTGCGCGCGGCCCTGGGTGCCACGGTGGGCCTGCAGCAATTTGCCGTCGATGGCTCGCAGCTGCAGTTCTTCGACCCCACTACCGTGGCGCCCAGCGCCGCCTCGCGGGTGCCCGATGCCAACGTGGGCCTGTGGGTGTATAGCTCGCGCTTCTACGTGGGCGTGTCGGGGGCGCAGCTGCTGGGCAACCGCCTCAACTTTGCCTACGGCCCCAACCAGCTGGAGTCGGGCGCGCCGGGCAACGTGCTCAAGCGCCACTACTTTCTGACGGGCGGCGTGCGCGTGCCGCTCAGCCGGGATTGGTCGTTTGTGCCCTCGGTGCTGCTGAAGGCCGTGAACCCCTCGCCGCTGTCCATCGACCTGAACGCCAAGGTGAAGTACCAGGATTTGCTGTGGGCCGGCGTATCGTGGCGCGCCTTCGACTCGGTGGTGGCCATGGCGGGCCTCAGCTACGAGCAGTTCACCCTAGGATACTCCTACGATGCCGGCCTCTCGGAGCTGGCGGGCTACCACGGCGGCAGCCACGAGATATTGCTTGGGCTTCGGATCAAGAAAAAAGCGCAGGCCGTGTGCACCAACCGGTTCTGGTAAAGGCGGTTGCCCGAAACCTGTGCGGCCCTTAGGCTTCTGCGTTCAGGTCGTGCAGGGTGCTTTCGAGGCGCGCCAGGTGCTGGCCGTACGAGTGCTTGTAGTGCCAGCGCAGGCACAGGTGTACCATCAGCAGGCTAACCATAATTGTCAGAACCAACCAAATCCAAACCCTAGGTTGAATTTCAGGGGGCAGCGTAGGCAGCACATAGTGCACCATGCCGGCCAACACTACTACCGCTACCATCGCCGTAAGCCACATGCTCAGCTGGTAATTCAGCCGCAGCAGTTGGCGTAGCTGGGCAATGTGCGGTGGCAGCACCTGGCGCAGCGCGCCAAGCGGCTGGCGCATGCCGCGGAGCAAGGCCAGCTGCCGGTAATGATAGAGCACCGTAACCAGCTGCAGCCCAGCCAGCAAGCCACCCGCCCAGGCGGCATAGCGCCAACTGAGCGAGAATACCCAAAGCATAATGGGCACGCCGAACAGCACCGCACCGATTAGCTCGGCCCAGGCGTTGCGCTGCATTTGTGCCACCGGAAAGCTAAGTGCACTGCTGGGGGCAGCAGCCGGAACGGCGGCGTTTGGGGCAGCTACGTGCTGTTGCTGCCAGTTGCGGCTGAGGCGGTCTAGGTCCATGGTTAGTGCGGGGGTAATAGTTGACGGAGGCGTTGCAGGGCGCGGTGCATTTTCACGCGCACGTTGTTCACGGTGATGCCCAGGATGTCGGCTATTTCGTCGTCGGGCCGCTCTTCGAGGCGCAGCAGCACCAGGGCTTTGTCGACATCGGAAAGCCGCTCGATGGCGGCGTAGAGTTGTTCCAGCTCGTCGGCATCGGGGCCGGCAGCGTTGGGAGCGGGCAGTTCCTGGGCAGCGGTGTCGAGCCCACTGGCGGCGGGGCGACGCCGCTCTCGGCGCAAAGCCGAAATGGCCACGTTGAGCGCAATGCGGTAGAGCCAGGTGCTGAGCTTGGCGCGTCCCTGGTACTGGGGCCAGGCCTGCCACAGCTGCAGCACCACCTCTTGGTACAAGTCGCGCTGGTCGTCGGGCGAAGCCGGGCAGTACAGGCGGCACACACGCCAAAGCATGGGCCGGTACTGGGCTAAGGTTTCGACGAAATCGGGCGGGGCTACCAGCGGCATAGCGGTGTGGTTTGGCTTATTAGTCGCCGCTCGGCCCAAAAGATTACACCCACGCCCGCAAAAACCTGCGCTGCCTGGTTTCGGCGGCTACAAGCTGCGCACCTGCTCAACAAACACGCTCGCGCTCATCCAGGCCATTACCAGCACCACGAGCACCCCGCAGAGCGTCAGCCACCACGGATGCCGGTACGCCCCTACCACGTTGCGGCGGTGAGCCGCTACCAGAATGGTAGCCAGCGTGATGGGCAGAATAAACCCGTTGACGGCCCCGGCCAGCACCAGCAGCTTCACGGGTTTGCCCACGAGCACGAACACCACCGTGGAGAGCAGAATAAACCCCATGATGACGCGGTTTTCGTGGCGGCCGATGCTGGCGTGAAAGGACTTCAGAAACGACACCGAGGTATAAGCCGAGCCGATGACCGAGGTAATGGCGGCCGCAAACATCACCACCCCGAACAGCTTGTACCCCAGGTTGCCGGCCGCCAGCCGAAACACCGAGGCCGGCGGGTTGGCGGCATCCAGCGCCAGCCCCTTGCTGACAACACCCAGGGAAGCCAAAAACAGCAGCACCCGGATAACCGATGCCACCGTGATGCCCGACACCGCACTGGAAGTAACCTGCGGCAGCGCGCCTTGCCCCTTTATGCCTGCATCGAGCAGGCGGTGGCCACCAGCAAAGGTGATGTAGCCGCCCACGGTGCCGCCCACCAGCGTTACAATGGCCATCAGATCGATCTTGCTAGGTGCTACCGTGCGCAACGCCGCTTGGGCAACGGGCGGGGCTGAGGTAACTGCTACATAGATGATAACCAGGATCATCAGCAAGCCCATGAGTTGCGCGAAGCGGTCCATGGCCCGGCCGGCTTCCTTCACCAGAAAAACCCCGATTGCCAGCGCCGCCGAAATAGCCGCCCCTAGTTCGGCCGACATGCCCGTAAGCACCTGCAGGCCCAGGCCCGCCCCCGCCACGTTGCCGATGTTGAAGGCCAGGCCGCCGAGCACAATCAGCACCGAAATGAACGCTCCCAGGCCCGGCAGCACGGCGTTGGCAATGTCCTGCGCGCGCCGCTCGGCCACGGCAATTACGCGCCAGATATTCAGCTGCACACCTAGGTCGATGAGGATGGACGTGAGGATAACAAAGCCGAAGCTGGCGCCCAGCGACTCGGTGAACACGGTGGTTTGCGTGAGAAAGCCCGGGCCTACCGCCGAAGTAGCCATCAGAAAGGCGGCGCCCAGCAGCACGCCCCAGTTGTGCCGCTGCTTCATGCGGTGGCGCGGGGCTGCGGGGCCTGCACTTGTACGCCCTCGTGCTGTAGCACCTGCCTGATTTGCTGCGCAAACTCCACGGCGTGCGCACCGTCGCCGTGAATGCACACGGTATCGGCTTGCATGGCCACATCCATGCCTTGCTGGGCGCGCACTTTGCCCTCCTTCACCATGCGTACTACTTGCCGTATGGCCAGTTGCGAATCGGTGATGAGCGCATCGGGTTGGCGGCGGGGCGTGAGGGTGCCGTTTTGCTGGTAGGTGCGGTCGGCAAACACCTCGTTGGCGGTGCGTAGGCCCAGCTTGGCGCCGGCTTTAATCAGCTCGCTGCCGGCCAGGCCGTAGAGCACCAGCTCGGGGTTTACGCGGTACAGGGCTTCGGCAATGGCCTCGGCGAGGGCGGCGTTTACGGCGGCCATGTTGTAAAGCGCGCCGTGGGGTTTGAGGTGGTGCATGCGGCCGCCTTCGGCCCGCACAAACGCCTCGAGCGCGCCCAATTGGTAGACAACCATGTCGTGTGCTTCCTCGTGCGAAATGGCCATTTCGCGGCGGCCGAAACCTACCAGGTCGGGCAGGCCGGGGTGGGCGCCGATGGCTACATTGTGCTGCAGGGCAAGGCGCACGGTGCGCTTCATCACGGCGGGGTCGCCGGCATGAAAACCGCAGGCAATGTTGGCCGATGTAACGTGGGGCAGAATGGCTTCGTCGGCGCCGAGGTGATAGGCCCCGAAGCTTTCGCCTAGGTCGCAGTTAAGATCAACGGTAAAGCTTGCGCTCATGTATGCTGCAATTTCAGTTGGATGCCCTCGCGCAGGGCACGTAGTTGTCGTTCGTGCTGCAGGTAGAGCTGCTGCGCTTCGGCCAAGGTAACCTCCCGGAAGCGGATTTTACCACCTAGGGGTAGCTGCGCCAAGCGCGAGAAATCGGCCGTGATTACCTGCACAATGCGCGGGTAGCCGCCGGCGGTCTGATGATCGGCCATGAGCACAATGGGCAAGCCGCCCGCCGGTACCTGCACCGTAGCAAACGTAACGGCGCTCGACAGCAGCTCCTGCGCTTGCTCCAGCGCCAGCCCCGGGCCAAGCAAGCGGTAGCCCATGCGGTCCGATTCGGTGCTGAGGCTGTACTCTTCTGCCCACAAATTTTCCTGGCTTTCAGCCGAAAACAAGTGGTACTCAGGGCCTGTGGTAACGCGTACCTCGATGCTGCTTTCGTACCTAGGCAGCAAGGTTGCATCGGGTGCCCAGCTAGCTTCAGCCCACCGCCGACCTAGGGCTTCTGCACTGCTTGCCAGGGTCTGCATCAGTGCCGCAGTATTGGGCGTTGGCTCGGCGCAAGGCACCACATCGCCTTTGCGCAAGGCCCTGCCCTGCAGCCCTCCCAAGCCAGCGCGCAGGTAAGTGGAAAGGCTTCCCAACACTGATGGCAGCGTCAGCCCGCCGGCTACGGCCAAGTACGCCCTGCTCCCCGCCCTAGGTGCCCCGAACGACAACACCGCTCCGGTGCGCACCAGCATGGGCCGCCACATGCGCACCGGCTCACCATCGATTGCGGGCGAAAGGTCGGCGCCGGTGAGGGCAAGGAGGTGGTCGGCTTCGAAGCGGATTTTGGGGCCGAGCAGGGTTAGCTCCAGCCCGGCGGTGTTCTCGGGGTTGCCCACCAGCAGGTTGGCGAGGCGCAGGGCCGTGGCATCCATGGCGCCGCTCACGATGATGCCTTGCTTTTGGTACCCCACGCGGCCTAGGTCTTGCACGGTGGTGAGCAGGCCGGGGCTGATGATGCTAAAGCTCATGCTGTTGCAGGCGCTGGTACTCGCTATCGGAAATGGGCACGAACCGCACCCGGTCGCCGGCTTGCAGCAGGCTGGGCACCTCGGCTTCGGGGCGAAACAAGCGCAAGGGCGTGCGGCCAATCAGCTGCCAGCCGCCGGGCGTGGCCAGCGGGTACACGCCCGTTTGCTTACCGGCAATGCCTACCGTGCCGGCTGGCACCAGGGGGCGCGGCTGCTCTTTACGCGGGGCGGTTAGTTGCTCATCTAGCCCGCCCAGGTACGGGAAACCGGGCGCAAACCCAATCATATACACCAGATATTCGGGGGCTGCGTGTAGGGCCACCACTTGCTCGGGCGCAAGGTGCTTGTAATCGGCCAGCCAGCCTAGGTCGGGGCCGTGCTGGCCGCCGTAGCACACGGGTATTTCAACTAGCCGGTGGGCGGGCGGTGCTGCGGTGGTATTGGCGCTGCGCAGTAGCTGCTCGAGTTGCTGTAGCACGGCGTCGTAGGGCGTGGCAGCTTGCTGGCGGAGCAGCCACGGGTCGTAATACACGGTTACGGTGGTGAAGGCCGGCACATACTCCACCAAGCCAGCGAACGGCTGTTGTTCGAGCAGCTGGCAAAATGCCTGCACGGTTTCGTGCGTGACCGGGCTGATGCTGTTGCCGAACTCCACCACCACGGCCGCATCGCCCAGCGGGTACAGCTGCACGGCGGGTTGCATTCGCGGCTTTGGTGGGGTGTATTCATTCATTGGCCTAACATAGGCAAGTTACTCCCTACCCTTGCCAGCGCAGCTTGTATTATCAGCCTGCTTGTTTCATCCTATTCTCCTCCATCTGGCTTTAGCCGCTACCCTAAACAATTCAATCGATGATTACTACGTCTTTCGCAGGGTTGTTTTGGTTGAATCGAATGCGGATAGTGTCTCCTTGAACATGCTTTTGTTGAGATGTACCGCTGGACTCGTACATTTTTCCACTATATGTAAAATGAATACGATGTGTGTATTCGCTCTTCAAATACCTTACATCCTTTATGATGCCATTAGTGTACAATCCATTCTCCTCAATAAAACGTGTATTAGACCAACTGTTATAACACATCACGCCGATCGTCATTCCTGTTGTTATCAAAATCAGTATCCCCATAGCGTTGGGTTTGTTCCTATTTTTCCCATTTGCTACCGTTGTCTTCATTGGCTGCGTCGTTGGCAGATAAGCTACTTACAATTCTACTTATTGTATCAGCTGTGGAATTTGCTTCTGCTCTATTTAACAGCCACGCCGATATCGCCGGTTGTTAAGTCGCCAACTAACGCCATCGTTCTCTAAAACGCATTTAGAAACTTGTGCTCTTCCTGTTGCACTGTTCTTGTCGACAATACAATAACCTTTATGCATTAATCAAAACGTTGCAGCGCCAGCACTGACCTAGTGTTTCTACTTTTACTACTTCCCTAGGTACTGATCTGGCCCGATGAACATACGTTTCAGTAAATATGAACAGGCAAGCTGGTTTATGCTTGCCTTGCTTGCTACTGCCTGCCAAAAAAACATGGCGCCAACCACCGCTACGACTGTGCCCGTGGAGAAGGGCGTTTCGCTGCAGCTAGCTGAGCAACGCAAACAGCTCATCAGCAACCTAGGGTACCAACTGCAGCTAAGCGTACCCGAGCGCAAAGCCGAGCCGGTGGTTGCGTCGGAGGTGGTGTCGTTTAACCTTAAGGACGCCAGCCAGCCCGTGCAGCTCGACTTTAAGGAGAAAACTGACCACCTCAAGCGCGTGGTGGTGAACGGCAAAGAGGTTGCCATCGACCACCGCGACGAGCACCTGGTGCTGCCGGCCAGCGCGCTCAAGCGCGGCCCGAATACCGTGCAGATTGAGTTTGTAGCCGGTGATTTGTCGCTGAACCGCTCCGACGATTTCCTCTACACCTTGCTGGTGCCCGACCGCGCCCGCACGGTGTTCCCGGTGTTCGATCAGCCCAACCTGAAGGCCAGCTTTCAGCTGCAGCTTACGGTGCCGCAGGGTTGGCAAGCCTTGGCCAACGGACCGGTGCAGGATTCCACAACCACGGCCGGTACCAAAACCTACCGCTTCGCCCCTTCCGACACCATCAGCACCTACTTGTTCTCGTTTGTGGCGGGCAAGTTCACGCGGTTGTCGCGCGAGGCGGGTGGGCGCACCATGCAGCTGTTGCACCGCGAAACCGACCCCAGCAAACTGCAGCTTAGCCTAGGCCCGATCTTCCAGATTCATGCCGATGCGCTGAAGTTCATGGAGGCGTACACGGGCATTCCGTACCCCTTCCGCAAGTTCGATTTCGCGGCCATTCCCGACTTTCAGTACGGCGGCATGGAGCACGTGGGCGCCATTGACTACAAAGCCTCCACGCTGTTCCTCGACGAAGGCGCCACGCAGGATCAGAAGATTGCCCGCTCCTCGCTCATCGCCCACGAAACCGCCCACATGTGGTTTGGCGACCTGGTGACGATGCAGTGGTTTAACGACGTGTGGATGAAGGAGGTGTTTGCCAACTTCATGGCCGATAAAATCACGCAGGTGGCCGTAGAGGGCTCCAACTACGACCTCAAGTTCGTGACCGACCACTTCCCGGCCGCGTACGGCATCGACCGCACCCAGGGCGCCAACCCCATTCGGCAGGAGCTCAACAACCTGCAGGATGCCGGCTCGCTCTACGGCAACATCATCTACCACAAGGCGCCCATTATGATGCGGCAGCTCGAGCGGCTGATGGGCGAAGAAGCTTTCCGGCAGGGCTTGCAGGAATACTTGCGCACCTACGCCCACGGCAACGCCACCTGGCCCGACCTCATCAGCATCCTCGACCGCCGCACGCCCGCCGATTTGCAGGCCTGGAACCAGGTGTGGGTAAACCAGCCTGGCCGCCCCGTCATTGATTACAAGCTGCAAACCCAAGGCGGCAAAATCAGCCAGCTCGAACTCACGCAGCGCGCCGAAGACAACTCCGACCGCCTGTGGCCGCAGGTGTTCGAGGTGCTGCTGGTATACCCCAACGGCACCAGCAAGGAGCTGACCGTAAACATGAACGAGCGGCAGGTGCAGTTGGCGGAAGCGGCTGGCCAACCAGCTCCGGCGTTTGTCTTGTTCAACTCCTCGGGCCTAGGTTACGGGGTGTTCCCCATCGATAAGCAGCTGCTGCCCAACCTAGGCAAACTGCCGAACCCGGTGGCGCGGGCCGCGGCCTACATCAGCCTTTACGAGAACATGCTCAACGGCCGGGTGCTGCCCCCGCGTCAGCTCCTCGACCTGTACCGCCAACAGCTTCCCCTCGAAATCGAAGAGCTGAACCTGAAGCTGCTCACCGGCCAGCTTTCCGACATCTACTGGAAGCTGCTGAAGCCTGAAGAACGCTCTGCACTTGCCCCGGCGCTCGAAGCTGACTTGTGGCGTACCATGTCGCAAAACTCGTCGGCCAACATCCGCAAGCTGCTGTTCAAGAGCTACCAATCGGTTGCCCTCACACCCGCTGCCCAGCAGCGCCTGTACCAGGTTTGGGACAAGCAGCAGGCCCCTACTGGCGTTACGCTTACCGAAGACGATTACACCTCGCTGGCGCAGGCGCTGGCCGTGCGCGACTACGCTGCCGATCCACAGATTCTGACCAAGCAACTGGCCCGCATCAAAAACCCCGACCGCCAAAAGCGCCTGCAGTTTTTGATGCCCGCCCTCTCGCCCGACGTGGCCACCCGCGACGCGTTTTTCGCCTCGCTGCGCGACGAGCACAACCGCGAAAAGGAAGCGTGGGTGCTTTCGGCCCTAGGTGCGCTGCACCACCCCTTGCGCCAGCGCACCTCCGAGAAGTACCTGCCGCAAAGCCTCGAGCTGCTCGAAGAAATTCAGCTGACCGGCGACATCTTCTTCCCCTACTCCTGGCTGCAGGCTACCCTAGGTAATTACCAGACGGCCAGCGCAGCGGCCACAGTCCGGAGCTTTCTGCAGGCGCACCCCAACTACAATCCCAAGCTGCGCGCCAAGCTCCTGCAAGCCGCCGACGACGTGTTTCGGGCCGAGAAGCTAGTGCAGTAAGCCGCTGCGCACCTAGGGTTGGCCCTGGGCAGAACCTAGGTGCTCGGGCTGTGGCTTAGCCCCCACAAAGGGCAGCAGTTGCCGGTAAATCAGGTTGTTTTTCCAATACAGCTGCAGCACCATGGGCACGTGCTTTTTGCCCTCCATCACGGTAAAGCCCGGCCGGTGGCCCAACTCCGTCAGCCGCTGCCGAAAATCCTCGCTGCTACTGGCAATGGAGCCGTAGGTTTCGCCGCCCACGAAGATGAGAAACGGCGGACTTTTGGGCGTGAGGTAGTAGTACGGCGACACCTGCCGCCAGCCTTCGGGCTTGTTGCCGAAAGCCACCATGTACTGCGAGTCGTCGGGGTACTGCTTCTTCAGCAAGTACGAGTACATGTTCAGGCCGGCGGGGTCGTTGAGGATGACGCCGCGTACGGGGTTTTCTTTCAGACCTAGCTGGGCGAAGAGCGCATTGTTGGTGGCGAGCAGGGCGGCTAATCCGCCTCCGGCCGAATGGCCCATCAGATAGATGCGCTCAGGGTCGCCACCAAACTCCTTGATGTGTTCTTTGGTCCACAGCACGGCGCGGGCACAGTCGTTGGCCATGGCGGGTACCTGCACCTGCGGCGAAAGTCGGTAGTTGATAACCACGGCCACTACGCCTTGCTTAGTGAGGTGCCGCCCGATAAAGCGGTAAATTTCTTTGCGGCCGCTGTTCCAGTTGCCCCCGTGGATGAATACTACCACCGGGTGCCCAGCTGCGGCCCGCCGACGGGGGGCGTACACATCCAGCCGGTGCCGTTCGGCGTCGAAGTCGGGCGCGTTGGCGGCTACGTAAGCAATGTCGGCCGTGCGGCGGCTGGGCCGTGCCACGGCGTACTCGTTGGCTACAAGCAGCAACAAAGGCGCGGTTAGCGCAACCATCAGCATAAGCCACCGAACAGCATTCATAAGCACGCGCCATAAACAGCAGCCCCAACCCAGGGCTTGCCTCGTCTATACGCCCTAGGTGCCCGCATCGGTTTGCAAAGGCGGGAGGTTAGCAGCATGCCGTGCAGTGGCGAATTGGCCAACTTGCATAAATTATGGTGAAGCTATGCTCCCGTGCAGGCTACCGCGCAACACTTCTGCCGACGCGGTGTCTTGTTTTACTACCTCCTTCTGCCACCACCTAGGCAATTGCCCATGAACCGTTTGCGTATTCTGTTTCTGTTACTACTCTGCCTAGGTGCCGCTCCGGCTTGGGCCCAAAAGGTATCGGTAGTAAAGCTACCCGCCTTGCAGCGCGTGCTGGCCCGCCCCACCGACACCACCTACGTCATCAACTTTTGGGCTACGTGGTGCAAGCCGTGCATCGAGGAGCTGCCGCACTTCGAGAAAGTGCGGGCGCGGTATGCCAACCAAAAAGTGCGGGTGCTGCTCGTTAGCCTCGATTTTCCATCGAAGCTCGAGCAGAAGGTGAAGCCTTTCGTGAAGCAGCAGCGCCTGGCTTCTACGGTGTGGCTGCTCAACGAAACCGATGCCAATGCTTACATTGATAAGGTAGACCCAAAGTGGTCGGGTGCGCTGCCGTTTACGCTGCTCGTCAATAACAAGCGCAAGCTGCGCGCTTCCTTCGAGAAGCAGCTTACCGAAGCCGAGCTAACCCAGGCATTGCGCCCGTTTGTGCGGACCTAGGTCCGTTTTTGTTGTCAACCTCTCTCACAACCCAAACAACCCATGAAGAAAGCAGCGTACATCCTCCCCCTGCTGTTGGTGCTGGCTCTGATAGTCGGCTTTAGCACCTACATGCGCACTCCCGGCCCCGGCCCTGGCCCCGATGAAGGCTACAAGGTTGGCGACAAAGCCATAGATTTCAAGCTGAAGAACGTGGATGGCAAAACGATGTCGTTGGCCAGCAACGCCGGCGCCAAAGGCTACATCGTGGTGTTCACCTGCAACACTTGCCCCTACGCCCAAGCCTACGAATCGCGCATTATGGCCCTGCACCAGAAATACGCCTCGCAGGGTTATCCGGTAGTGGCCATCAACCCCAACGACCCGCAAATTGCCCCCGGCGACTCGTTCGAGAAAATGCAGGAACGCGCCACCGAGAAGAAGTACGCTTTCCCCTACTTGTTCGACGAAACCCAGAACGTGGCCCGCACCTACGGCGCTACCCGCACCCCGCACGTGTACATACTGCAGCGCTCGGGTCAGGATTTTAAGGTGGCGTACATCGGCGCAATCGACAACAACACCGAAGACGGCAGCGCCGCCACCGAACGTTACGTGGAAACGGCCATGGCGCAACTGCTGGCCGGCCAGCCCGTGCAAACTACTTCTACCAAAGCCATTGGTTGCACCATCAAGTGGAAGAAGAAAGCCTAGGTGCCGCCGAACAAGTCATCAGTAGAGTGAGCGTGATTGCGCTTGGTTAAAAATTTGGTGCGAAGGTCAAACAAATGGACGGGCTTGGGACGCCCACTGTAAGGCAGAAAGATGTATGCGGGAATGCTGAGCTGCCCTCGCTTGGGCGGTGGTGGGCCCCACGACTGCCGGAACGACCGGTGCCTTCGGTAGGCGCAGCTCCGGAGCCCCAAGCGGATGCCCTTCTGCCTGGAAGCCTCTCCGGCGTGCAGCGGCGGCCCACTTTGGGGCGCTGGCTCACCCCATTCCTTTTTGGGTGGGCACAAGGAGTTGGGCTACCCGCAGTAAGAGTAAACCAGTGCCTAAAAAGCGTCGAGGCTGTTGCTGAAGCGGCTCTTCGATGCGCCGGAAATAAATCTGCACTTGGCCATGCACGCTTATCACGCGCCCATTGCCAAATTCAGCTGATGCAGCCACACGCCGAACGTCGGCAACTGCCTTGCCCAACGCCTTGCTAGCCTTGACTACGTGGCGGCCAGGAGCCTGCAAAGTCGCCAAGCCCGTGTTCGCCTAATCAGCCGCAATGCTGGCATAGCCCTTTGCGCTACGCTCCGGCTTGCTACCGTGGCGCTTGCCTGAGCCGGCAAAAGTGTCGTACACTTGAGTGGCGGAGCCTTTTGTTTCGCTTGCTAAGCATGGTCACGCCTCCACCCTTTCCGCCCGACGCTTTATTCCCCGAAGCGCCGTCCGACTGCACCGCGCTGCTCGACGCGCTGCCCTGGGGCGTGCTTGTGCTCAACCAAGACGGCATCATCTGCCGCGTCAACCCGATGGCGGCCCGCTGGTGCAAGGCCCAACCCGACGCCCTACTCGGTCAATCCCTCGCCCAGGCACCCCTGCCGCCCGCTCTGGCCACCGCTCTGGAACGGCTGCTGGCCGCGGGCGATACGCCGCCCGACGTGTGGCTGCCCCACGCCCGGCAATGGGTGAGCTTGCGCCTGGGCCCCGCCCCGGCCGGGCAGCGCTGGGTGTTCTGGGAGGATGTTACGGACCGCCACCGCGCCCAGGCCACTCAGCAGCGCAGCAGCCAGCTGCTGCTCGACATGGAATCTGTGGCCCACATGGGCTCCTACGAGGCTGGCCTCACGACGGGAAGCTTTTACTTTTCCGACGGCCTGTACCACCTCTTCGGCGAAGAGCCCCAATCCTTTGAGGTCACGCTGGAGGTCATCGACGCCCGTTCGCATCCCGACGACGCGGCCGCTGTGCGTCAGGTGCTCGACCAGGCCGTGGCTACCCGGCAGCCCTATACCTACCGACGCCGCATCCGCCGCACCGACGGGCAGTGGCGCACCCTCGAAGCCCACGGCGAGGTGCGCTGCGACGCAGCTGGCACCCCCACCGGGCTGCGCGGGCTGGTGCAGGACGTTACCGAGCGGGTGCAGGCCGAGCAGGCCTTGCAACAAAACCAGGCGCTGCTGCGCCGCAGTATCGACAGCTCCCTGGATTTGGTACAGGTGTTCGAGGCCGTGCGCGACGAGCAGGGCCAGGTAGTCGATTTCACTTGGGTGCTGAACAACGCCGCCGCTGAGCAGGTGTACGGCAACGTCATCGGCCAGCGCCTGTGCCAGCGTAACCCCGGCGTCATCGAAGAAGGCATTTTCGACACTTTTCGGCAGGTGCTCGAAACCGGCGTGCCCGACCAGCGCGAGCGGCACTACCGGCACGAGCAGTTCGACGGCTGGTTTTACCAATCGGTGGTCAAGCTCGACGACGGCGTGGCCACCACCACCCGCAACATCACCGCCCGCAAACAGGCCGAACAGGAGCTGCGCGAAAGCAAAACCTTGCTCCAGGACGTCATCGACGCGCCCCACATCGGCATTGCCGTGTACCGGGCCGTGCGCAACGAAGCCGGTGCCGTCGTGGATTTCGTGCACGAGTACATCAACCGGGCCAGCCGCGACATGCTGGGCGAAGACGTCACCGGCCGGCTCTTCACCGAACACGGCAAAAACGCTCGGGTGCAACTCCCACATTTCCGCGAAGTCCTCGAAACCGGCCAGCGCAACAGCTACGTCCACGAAGCCCAGTTCCGGGGCCGCCAAATGTGGTTTGCCATTACCAACACCCCGCTCGACGGCGAACGGCTGGTGCACACCTGGGAAGATGTGACCGAGCGCCAACAGGCCGAAGCCGAAATCCTGCGCCTTAAGGACGAGCTGGCCCGCCAAGCCACCGACAACTACCACGCCCTGCTGGCGGCCACCACCCAGGGCTTCTGCCGGCTGCAGCTGCTCTTCGATGAAACCGGGCAGCACGCCGTCGATTTCCGCTACTTGGAGTTCAACCCGGCGTTTGTGCAGCACTCGGGCCTGCCGGCCGAGGCCCGGGGCAAAACCGTGCGCGAGCTGGTGCCCGACCTGGAGCCGCGCTGGTTTGAGGTGTATGGCCGCGTAGCCCGCACCGGGCAGGCCGAGCGCCTGGAGTACCACGTCGACCAGCTCGGGCGCTGGTTTGATGCGCACGCCTTCCGCATCGGGCCGGCCGAAGCCCGGCAGGTGGGCGTGCTCTTCAACGACGTCACCGAACGCAAGCGCCGCGAGTTAAACGTCGCTTTGCTGGCCGAGGTCAGCCACGACTTGTCCGTGCTCTCCGCGTCCGACGACATCATGCAGGCAGTTACCAAGCGCGTTGGAGCCTATCTCGCATTATCGGGCTGTTATTTTGTGGATGTCGACGACATCGGGGGAATACTAACGGTTAACCAAGGCTGGTCGGCCGCCGAGGTGCAAAGCCTGAAACAAAGCTACCGGTTGGACGAGTACCTCACCGAAGAATACCGTCAGTCGCAGCGCGCCGGCGAGGTGTTCATCATGCGCAACACCGCCCAAGACGAGCGCAGCAACGCGGAGAGTTACGCCAGCATTCAGGTCGGTAGTTTTGTAACCGTCCCCTTTCTGCAGGAGGGAAAATGGGTGGGGCATATCGCCGTTACCAGCCGTGAGCCCCGGGAGTGGCGACCCGACGAAATCGGGCTGCTGCAGGAAATTACGGCCCGTGTGTTCCCACGCATCGAGCGCGCCCGCGCCGAAGCCGCCCTGCGCGCCTCGGAAGAAAAATACCGCACCCTGTTCGAGAACATCGACGAGGGCTTCGCGCTCTACGAGGTACTCCTGGACGAACGGGGCCAGGCGGTCGACATCCTCTACCACGAGGCCAACCCCGCCTTTGCGCGGCAGTCGGGCGCGCGAGATGTCGTCGGCCGCAAAGCCAGCGAGCTGTTTCCCAACACAGAGCTGCCGTGGATGGACACCCTCACCCGCGTGTACCAAACCGGCGTTGGCGAACGGATGGAAGACTACCACGCCGACACGGACCGCTGGTTTAGCCTGTACTATGCGCGCGTCGGTAGCGAGGGCAGCCCGCTTATTGCCGTCGTGTTCCGCGACATCACCGAGCGCAAGCGCCGCGAGGCGAACCTGGCGTTTATAGCCGGCCTGATGAGCGACTTCGCGCCGCTGAGCACCGTGGAGGAGGTAATGGAGCTGGCGGGCCAGCGCCTGACCGAGCACTTGCAGCTGGTGCACTGCTTCTGCGTCGCCGTCGACGCGGAAGCCGGAGAGTGCACCGTGTTGCACCACGCCCACCCGGCCGGGCTGCCAACCATGACCGGCACGTATCCTCTGGCCACCTTCCACACCGAGGAAGACAACCAGCGGCTGGCGGCGGGCCAGCCCATGATTGTCAGCGACGTAGACGACGGCCAGCGCCCGGCCGCGCAGGCCGCGGCATACCGCGCCATCGGCGTCCGGGCGCTGGTGAATACGCCCTACGTGGCTGAGGGGCGCTGGCTGTTTGACCTGGGCGTGTGCCGTTCCGAGCCAGGCGCATGGGCGCCCGACGACATCGGGCTGCTGCAGGAGGTGGCGGCCCGGGTGTGGCTGCGGCTGGAACGTGCCCGCGCCGAGGAAGCCCTGCGCGAGTCGGAAGCAAAATACCGCACCATATTCGAATCCATCGACGAAAGCTTCTGCCTCCAGGAGCTGGTGGTGAATGAGCATGAGCAGGTGGTGGACCTCGTCTACCGGGAAACAAACGGCGCCTTCGCCCGGCACACCGGGCTGGCCGACGCCAACGGCCGGAAGGCCAGCGAACTGATGCCGAACCTCGAGCAAAGCTGGCTCGACGCCCTGACCCGCGTGTACCAAACCGGCGAGCCGCTCCACACCGAAGGCTACCAGGCCCACCTCGACCGCTGGTTCACCATGCAGTGCACGCGCGTAGGCGGGCCCGGGAGCCGCCGGGTGGCCGGCGTGTTCAACGACATCACCGAGCGCAAGCGCCACGAGCAGCGGCAGGCGTTTCTGCTGCAGCTCAGCGACGCGCTGCGCCCGCTCGCCGACCCGGTGGCCATGCAGCGGGCGGCGATGCGCGTGCTGGGCGAATTTCTGGCGGCCGACCGCGTGTATTACGTCGACATTGAGCCGGACTACGAGCACTGGGTGGTGGCCGACAACTACGTGCGCGAAGGCGTGCCACCGCTCATCGGCCGCGGCCGGGTGGAGGATTTTGGCTGGGCGGGCCAGGAGCTGCGCGCCGGCCGACTGGTGCGCATCGCCGACGCCGAAACCGACCCGAACCTAAGCGAGGCGGCGCGCGCCGAGTGCCGGGCGGTGAACCTGGCGGCCTTGCTGGCCGTGCCGCTCCTCAAAGAAGGACGCTGGGTGGCCTCCTTCGCCGCGCAGCACCTAACCCCGCGCAAGTGGAGCGGCGACGACGTGGCGCTGATACAGGAAGCCGCTGAGCGCACCTGGGCCGCCGTGGAACGCGCCCGTGCCGAAGCCGCCCTGCACGACGCGCAGGAGCGGCTGCAAATCGCCGTGGAAGCGGCCGAGATGGGCACCTGGTACCTGGACCTGACCAACGACCCTTCAAGCTACCGCAGCTTGCGCCACGACCAAATTTTCGGTTACGATAGCTCGCAGTCTGCCTGGGGACAGGAAATTGCCCGCCACCACGTGCTGGAAGACGACCGGGCGGCATTCGACGCCGGCTTTGCCCGCGCGCTGGAAACGGGCGAACTGCAGTTTGAGGTGCGGGTGCGCTGGGCCGACGGCAGCATCCATTGGATGGCCTGCCACGGGCGCTTCTATTTCGATGACCAGGGCCGGCCCGTGCGCGGGGCAGGCGTTAACTTCGACATTACCGCCCGCAAGCAGGCCGAGGAAGGCCTGCGCACCAGCGAGGCTCAACTGGCCCAGCTCAACGCCCAACTGGAGGAACGTGTGGCGCGGCGCACCCAGCAGCTGCAGGAAAACCGCGACCTGCTGCACGCCATTGCCGAGGCCCTTACCTTCTTTGTGTGCGCTTTCAAGGCCGTGCGCGACAAGCAGGGGCGCATCGTGGATCTGGAGTACATCTTCGTCAACCCCGCCGCCGAACAAGTAGCCGGTGGGCGGCAGCTGGTGGGCCGGCGCTATTCGGAATTGTTTCCTGAGGTGGAAAGCGGAGGCTTGCTGCCCTCTTACCGCCGCGTAATCGAAACCGGTGAGCGGGACGACCGGGAGCTGTCTTACGCCGACGGTACGCTCACGGGCTGGTTCCGTTCCAACGCCACCAAGCTCGGCGACGACGGCGTGCTGGTCATCGGCGAAGACATCACCCCCCGCAAGCGGGCTGAGCAGGAGCGCCTGCGCAACCTGCGCCTCTTGGAGCAGGCCGAAGCCGTGGCCGGCCTCGGCAGCTGGGACTACGAGCTGGCTACCGGCACCTTGCGCTGGTCCGAAGGCATGTACCACCTGTTCGGCTTGCCCGTGGGCAGCGCCGTGTCGCCCGACTACTACCTCGGGGCTGTGCTGGACGAGAATCGGGACCGGGCCGAAAACTTGGTGCGCCTACTCCGGGCCGGCGAAGGCTTTGAGGAAACGCTGCGCCTGCGCGTAGCCGGCGAAATTAAAACGGTGCGCTTAAAAGCCGTGGCGCTGCCCGACGAAGCCGGACAGCCCGCACGCGTGCTGGGCGTGGATCTGGATATTAGCGAGCTGCAGCGCCTTGAAGCCGACAACCTGCGCCTGCGTCTGACGCAGCAACTGGCTTTGTTTCAGGCCGTTCAGGCCGCTCAGGAGGCCGAGCGCAAGCGCCTGGCCGAAAGCCTGCACAACGGCATCGGCCAAATTCTTTACGCCACCAAGCTGCGCCTCGACCAACTTCGCGCCCCGCTGCTGGGGTCGGCCCCCGCCCTGGCCGCTGCCAGCGCCGAGGCCGACAAGCTGCTAAGCGAGGCCATTCACCAAACGCGGGCCCTCTCGCACGAGCTCGTGCCCATGGCGCTGGAAGAGTTCGGCTTGTCGGCGGCCCTGCACGACATCGGGCGCAAGATGAGCACCCCGCATTTGCACTTGCGCAGCCACGTCGAACTTGATCAGGATGCAGCTCCGCTGACGCCCGCCCTCGAGTTGGCCCTCTACCGCATTGCGCAGGAGCTGGTCCAAAACATTGTTAAGCACGCCCACGGTGCCACGGCGGCTACGCTGGAGCTGGAAACCACTCCGGGCTGGGTGCTGCTGCGGGTAGAAGACAACGGCGCGGGTTTTGCCCCGGCCGCCACAAACCGCCCCGGGCTTGGCCTGCGCAGCATCCGCGACCGGGTGGCCTTGCTTGGGGGCCAGCTGGAAACAGGCAACGCCCCCACCGGGGGTGCCTACGTGCGCATCCGCCTGCCCTTGCCTGCTCAACCGCCTGCATGATTGGCCGGTTTATCCCCGACAGCCACGCCGTGCTGCGGCACCGGCTTACGGGGCCAACTGCCGCCGGTAGCGCTTGCCGCTCGACTAGCTGATGCCTGTGGCGGCCACGGTTTGAACACGGACATACCAGCGGCCGGTGGGACCTGCAACCTGACCGGCCTCGCAGCGTGCCCCGGGCGGCGGCTCAGGTGCCTGCTCCTTAGGCAAGATGATGCCCGTCATGGCCCGGTTACGGATGTTTTCGCGGCCGTGCTCGGCCAGCGCAGCGAAGATGCCCGCACCCGGCGGGCTTGGCCGTGTTGGTGCCCACGTGTGGGGGTGCGAAACGCACCTGCCGGGCGTGCAGGTCGGCCACCGCCTGCATGATGTGGGCGCTGTTGCGGCCTAGCCGGTTCACGCGAGCTACGGCCACGGTTTCGCCGGCGCGCAGGGCAACCCGTAACTAGGTGAGCACCAGCCGTTGTGTGGTGGTGCCGCTGGCTTTTCCTGAGATAGGTGGTTGATTCCTGCGGCCTTGAGATGGTCGAGTTTGGGCATCGAGCTGTTGTTCTTTGGCCAAGACGCGGGTATAGCCAAAATGCATACAAACGGGTCAACAAGGCAGGGCCACGAGGGCAATGAAGTGAACCCTCTTCCTGGTCCCGTTCCAGTTTACCTAAATGCCTCCGATTGTGGACACCAGCAAGGTGCCGCTTTCGGAAACCTGTCCGCTCTCGGCTGTCGGCAGGCGGTGGCACGCCCGCCTGCTGGCTTGCGCCGTTCAGCTTTTGTACCACACTTTTTCACCACGGCCATGATTGACGCACCCCTAGGTGGTAGTGCTGGCTGGGCACAGCCGCAGCACGGTGTTCCCTTCGTAAGTTGTTGTGCAGGAATTGAGTAAGCATAAAGTCGCTACTTGTTGCCTGTTTGCCGGGCCATAACCGAAGAAGCTGTCTTAACATCCTCCACGTTGTTGTCGCCATCCAAATCCACGAGTAACAGGTACGGATCGATGCCGGCGCGGGCGGGTTTGCTGGGCACGGTTACCTGAATCGTCTGGTGGCCGGAGCGGACGCGGTGCTTTTGCAGGTACAGCGGCTTGCCATAGTCCTCATCCTTCCCGCGCGGGGCAATTACCCCTATTTCCACCCAATCATTCATGGGTTGCTCGTGCCGGGCGCCGGTGCTGTCGATTACTACTTTGTGCGCCTGCACATCTAGCGTTACCTGCCAGTTGCCGGTTTTGGTTTGCACCGCGGCGGCCTGCTCGGTTTTCAGCTCCCAGTAAGTGTTGGCCTCGAACAGGTCGTGCAGCAAGTAGTGGAGCGAATCGGGCGTAACGGCCTTTATCTCGCGGTACAAATCGAGGGTGGTGGGCAGCGGTGGCTGCTTCGAGCTGTGCTTCCGTTTCAGCTCCCGAAGCGCAGTGTTCACCTGCTCTTTGCCGATGTATTTGCTGAGCGCGTACAGCGCCAGCGGGCCTTTGCGGTAGCCCATAAAGGCATTGTTGGCCCGCAGCAAAGGCACCATGGCGCGGGAGCGTGGCACCTCGTACGACTGGCGCAAAAAGCTGAGGTAGCGGCGCAGGTGGCCGTAGCCGTAGTTCTTTTCGAGCACCTGCATGCCCGAGTACACCGCCAGGCCCTCGGCCAGGAAAGGCGCACCTTCAACGCTTGCGAAGCCCAGGCCAAACTGGTGCGCTACCTCGTGGGCCAGCACGTAGTACGGCAGATCGAAGCCGCGCGGGCTGTCGTCGGGGTTCATCAGGGCAAACTGCTCGCCGTAGTCGATGGTGCTGGCTTCGGCGTTCAGCTCGCCCTCGGTGCCGGCCCGCTCGATGATGGTGAGGTGGCCATACGAGTAGGGGCCGAACTGCTCGGTGTAGTAATCAAGCGAAGCCCGCACGCTACGCAACATGCGCTCCACGTTGGCCGTGTGCCCCGGAAAGTAGTAGAGGCTGATGGCGACGGGTTTGCTGTTGGCCAGCTTGGGGTTGTGCCACTGCACGTTGCGCACCGCGTAGTTGGCCGAGAAGAACGCCGCCTGGTTTTGAGTGGGCGCATCGGTAACGAAATGGAAGTAGCGGCGCCCGCCTTCCGCCCAGGTGCGGCGCAGCGTGCCGGGGGCCACAGCCACTTGCTCGGCAGCGGTGCCAACTACCGCGTCAAAAGTCATCCAGTCGCCGCGCGTTGATTTCTGGCGGGCGGCCACATCGTAGAGCGACGGAATTTCGGGGCGCACGCTGAGCCCGTATTGCTTGCGGGCGCTGGCCTCGCGCAGTTCGCGCAGGGGCTGATAGCCAATGGCGGGCAGCACATCCTGGCTCATCAGGTAGGTACCGTTGGCCTCTACCAAAGCTGTGCTGCCGTTGTTGGTGAAACCCTTGGGCTTGCCATCAACCCGAAAGCTCAGCCGCAGGGAGTCGCCGGGCTGCAGCGGTTGCTGAAGGGTGTAAATGCGGTGGCCGTGCTCATCATCGTTCAGCACTTGCTTGGCAGGCCTACCAAACGACACGGCGCTGGTTTCGGCACCTAGGGCGGGGGCTAAGTGAATGGTGTCAAGAGCCAACGTGCTGCGGTTGACGAGGCGGTAGGTACCCTGAATCGTTACTTCCTGCCGCTCGGGGTACAGCTCCACACGCAGCTTGGCACCAGCTACTTGCGGCTGCAGCACATCGGCGTACCGGGCATAACGTCGTTCGTACTCAGCACGCTGCTCGGTTACATCGGCAGCGGTTTTGTACTTGTTCAGCACGTTGGTGTTGTAGAAGATAAACCCACCTAGGCCCAGCACCAGCCCGCCTGCCACCGCGGCTGTGGCGGCGGTTGCGGGCGTAAAGCGGCTACGCGCCAGTTGGTTTCGGGCGCCTAAGTCGTTTTCCTTGCCGCGTGCCCACAGCAGCCGCGCCGCCACGGCCAGCAGCAATGCCCACGCCGCCCAGTACAGCTTAAACCACACCCACGGACCTAGGGAGCTGCCGAAGCCTCGGATGTCGGTGTACCACCAATCGGGCGCGGCGCCAAAAACCAGCAGGTTGTGGTGCACCCCAAGCTTGGCGGCAAAGCCCATGAAGCCCAGCACCAGCAACAGCACCAAGTGCCCTAGGTATTTTTGGTTGACTACCACGTGCACCACCAAGGCCAGCATGGCAAAAAGCAGGTACTCGGGCAGCTGCAGCCCGAACAGCGCCTGCAGGTACAAGCCTACTTCGAACTTATCGTACCCCAGGATGAGCTGCAGCAGCATGCCGCCCAGCAGCAGGATCAGCATCCAGGTGGCAATCAGCAGGCTCAGGCCTAGAAATTTGCCCACTAACAACGCCCACTCCGATACGGGGGCCGCGTCGGAAATTTCGCTGAGGCCGGCCTCTCGCTCGCGCCACACCAGCTCGCCGGCGAAGTACATGATGAGCAGCGGCAGCACAATCCAGGGCGTTTTGACATTGCCCAGCGGCGTGGTCAGGAAATCAACGACCTGCTGGGTGGTTGGGAAGATGGGAATGCTGTTCTGCTCCATGAACTCCGACCCGACCAGTGCCGAACCTAGGGCAATAAGCGCCACCACCGGCAGGCCAATGCGGCTGCGGGCCACCTTGCCAAACGACGACCACGCTACGGCCAGGGTTTGGCGCACATCGGTAGCGAAACCGAACGTGCGGCTAACCTGCGGCAACGTAACCGGGCGGCTAGCCAGCGACGGGGCTGCCGCGGGCGTTGCGCTTGTTGCTTTTGCCCGGCGTTTGAAGGGCGCCCACCCGCGGCTAACGGCAGGGTTGCCAAACCGGAAGCCGTGGTAGGTGAAGGCAAGTACGCCGGCGGCAAGTCCAAGCCACAGCATGCGGTTCCAGCCGAACAAACCCGCCAGCTCGATAAGCCGCGTGTTCTTTTCCGCGGTCGTCCAGGTTTCAATCTGGCCGCTTACAATGCTGGCAAACCCTACGAGGTCGAGCAGCTTGGTTAAATCCCACCAGCCCACGGCCTTGGCGGCAATCATCACGATAAAATGCGAGGTGATGAACAGCAGCACGCTGCCGACGTAGCTGCCCATGCCGCGCCCGTTGAGCTGGGCCAGGCAGAACTGTACGGCGGTGCCCACAAAGGCAATGGGCAGCGCCAGAAAGGCGTAAGCCGTGAGGTAAGCTACGGGCAGAAACGGACCGAGCAACTGGGATTTCCAGCCGGGCGTGTAAAAACCCAATATCAGCCCGACTTGCACAATCAGCAGCAGCAGTGCATTGAGCGCGAAGGCCGCCAGAAAGCGCCCGCCCAGGTACTTGGCCTTGCTCACGGGCGTGGTGTAGAGCAAAGGGTGCATGCGCGTTTGCACATCGCGCGCGGCAGCGTCGCCGCTAATGGCCCCGGCCATCAGCAGCCAAACCACGTTGCCGAATACCGTGAAAAAGGCAATGGATGCCGGACCGTTGTTGTAGGTGCCATCGGAAGGAGTGCCGAGCTTGGTCAGCAGCAACGGAAACAGCAGCAGCACCGCAAAAAACAGCCACGTGCTTACGTGCCCCAGCTGGTAGCGGAACTCGTAGCGAAAGATGCTCCGGAACTTCATGGCTTGATATCGGCGGTATTGTCTTCGGGCTTCAGGTCGGGCAGCAAGTGGTTGGGGTCGATACCGGCGCGCAATGGCTGCTGAGGTACCGTGAACGTGACGGTTTGCCGGCCCGTGCGCAGGCGGTGCTTGTGCCGGTACAGCGGCTTGTTGTCGGCCGCGGAAGCACCAACCTCCACCACATCGTTCATGGGTACTTCGGTTTCGGTGCCGGCGCTATCCACCACCATTTTGCGGGCGCGTACTTCGAGGGCTACCTGCCAAGTGCCTGCCGGGGTTTGCCTGGCGGTGGCGCGCTCGGTTTTCAGCTCCCAAAACGTATTCACCTCAAACAAATCGTGCAGCAGCGGCCGGAGCGAGTCGGGCGTAACGGCGCGCAGCTCGCGGTACAAATCGAGCGTGGTGGCCAGCGGGGCATCGGCTTGCCGATGCTTTTCGAGCAGGCGGCGCAGCGCGGCATTAACCGGCTCCTCCCCTAGGTACTCGCTCAGGGCATAGAGCACAAAGGGCCCTTTGCGGTACGACATGTACGGGTCGAGGCCGCGCAACAGCGGTTCGCCGCGCCGGATAACCGGGTACGGGTAGGGCTGCCGCATGTAGCCCAGCAGGTGTTGCAGGTGCTCGGGGCCTTTGGCGTGCTCCACCAACTTCAGGCCGTAGTACCAGGCCAGGCTCTCCGACATCACCGGGGCACCCTCCACGGCGGCGTAGGGCACCGTCCATTGGTGGGCCATTTCGTGGGCTACAATGGCGTAAGGGTGGTCGTGGCTGCCGGGGGTGTTTTCGGGGTTCCAGAAGGTGAATCCTTCGCCGTGCGAAATCATGCTGGCATCGGCGTGCATGCCCGTACCCAGGCCTGGCCGCTCCACAATGCTAAGGTGCTTGTAGCGGTACGGCCCGAACTGCTTGGTGTAGTAATCCAGCGAAGCCTTAGCACTTGCCAGCACGCGCCCTAGGTGCGCCGTGTGCTTAGGGTGGTGGTAGAGCTGAATGGCAACCACTTGCCCAGGCTTATCGGGGTTCTGCCATTGCTCCTGATGCAAGGCGTACTTGGCCGAGAAGAAGCCCCACTCGCCGCCGATTGGTGCATCGGTTGCGTAGCGGAAGTAGCGGCGCCCGCCTTCGGCCCAGGTGCGGCGCAGCGCCCCCGGCGCCACGGCTACTTGGTCGGGGGCGGTACCCACTACGGCCTCGAAGGCAGTGCCTTCGCCGTGTGTGCCGCGGGCGGCCGTGTTGTAGAGCGAGGCAATTACCGGGCGCGGTGCCAGGCCGTGTGCCCGCCGCTCGCCGGCATTGACGAGTTCGCGGCTTGCCTGGTAGCCAATGGTTGGCAGCCAAGTGTTGCTGAAGTAGGTGCCATTGGCTACTACCGAACCATCGACGCCATTTTCGCGGAAGCCCCGCGGCGCCACCTGCACCCGGAAGTTGAGTTGCAGCGAATCGCCGGGCTGCAGCGGCTGGTGCAGGGCGTAGATATGCTGGTAAAGCTCCTTATCGGCCAGCACGCGGGTGGCGGGCCGGTCGAACGTAATTACATCCGTTTCGACACCCGGCGCCGTGGCCACGTGAACGGAATCGATGGCAACGGCGCTGCGGTTGACAAGGCGGTAGGTACCCCGAATATCGGCTGCTTGCCGCTCAGGATATATCTCCACGCGCAAGCTGGCGGCGGTGCGCTGCGGCTGCGGGCGGTGGGCGTACCGGGCAAAGCGCCGCTCGTACTCGGCGCTGCGCGTTTGGCCTTCGGCAGCGGTTTTGTACTTGTTCAGCACGTTGGTGTTGTAGAAGATAAACCCACCTAGGCCCAGCACCAGCACCGCAGCAATGCCAGCCGTTACGGCCGTACCGCGCGTAAACCGACGCCGTGCTATCTGCAGCCGCAGCCCTAGGTTGTTTTCCTTGCCGCGCGCCCACAGCAGCCGCGCCGCCACGGCCAGCAGCAATGCCCAGGCAGCCCAGTACAGCTTAAACCACAGCCACGGACCTAGGGAGCTGCCGAAACCGCTCATCTCGGTATACGACCACCCCGGCCCCGCCCCGTAGATAAGCAGGTTGTGCTCGATGCCGAACAGCGAGGCCAGCGTGATGAATACAAAAGCCAGGATGGCAACCAGGTGCCCAACGTATTTCTGATCGACTACCACGTGCACCACCAAGGCCAGCATAGCAAAAAGCAGGTACTCGGGCAGCTGCAGCCCGAACAAGGTTTTTAGGTACAGCGCTACCTCAAAGTTTTGGTAGCCCTGGGTGGCTTGGGCAAGCATGCCGGCCCCGGCCAGCAAAGCCATAAACACGAGCAGCACACCACCAAGCCCTAGGTATTTGCCAAGGAAGGAGGCCCACTCGGAGCTTGGCATGGCGTCGGTGATTTCGTTTACGCGGGCATCCCTTTCGCGCCACACCAGCTCGCCGGCGAAGTACACGATCAGGAAAGGCACAACAACCCAGCGGCTCAGCTCATCGGCCAGCGAGGCAGTTAGTTGCTTAACCACCAACGCTGTAGTAGGCACCAGCGGCACCCCGTTCGACGACATCTGATCGAGCACCACGGGCACCGTGAGGAGCGGCAGCGCAATCAGCATGGCCAGCCCGGCCCAGCTCGTCACGATCACCCGGAACGAATCGGAGGCTACGGCCAAAAGCTGGCGCACGTGCGTAGCCGGACCGAAATGCTGGCGCACCTGCGGTACTACTACCGGCGTGCTGGCGGCAATACCTAGGCGGGCAGGCCCGGCTGTGTCGGCTGATCTGGAGCGTTTTCGGAACCAACTCAGCCAGCTGCTTTCGGTGCGGTGCGCGAACCGAAAGCTTAAGTAGGTAAGCATGCCAGCAACTACCGCAAGGCCTAGCCAAAGCAAGCGGTTGGTAAGGAGCGTACCCTCCAGCGCGAGCAGGCGCCCGTTTTTCTCGGCCGGCGTCCAGAGGTGCGCCATGTCCTCCACCACGAAGCGGATGCCGATGGGGTCGAGCAGGGAGCCCAGGCTGCGCTTGAACAGCAGCATGGAGGCCACGAAAAACCCCATGAACACAATCAGAAAGCTGCCGAAGTAGCTGGCCATGGCGCGGCCCGTACGCGCAGCCAGCCCAAACTGAATGGCAGTAGCTGCCAAGGCGTTGGGCAAAGCAATCAGGCCGTACGCACCCAGAAAGGCCGCTGGCCGAAACGGGCCGATCAGCTCCGCATCGACGCCGGGCAGGTACACGCCCAGCACGATACCGGCCTGCACCGCCAGCAGAATAAGCGCGTTGAGCACCAGCGCGGCCAAAAACCTGCCCCCTAGGTACTGTGCCTTGCTGATGGGCGTGGTGTAGAGCAAGGGGTGCATGCGCGTTTGCACGTCGCGCGCGGCCGCATCGCCGGCAATTGCGGCGGCCATTACCAGCCACACCAGGCTGCCGAACACCGTGGTTTTGGCTACGGCGAACGGCGAGTTCAGGTAAAATTCGGAGTATAGCACCTCGGCTACGGAGCCGTCGCGCGTCATCAGAAAATTGAGTCCGAGCAGCACCACCACAAACAGCCAGGGCCATGGACGGCGGAGCTGGTATACTAGCTCGAAGCGGTAAATCGCCCAGAACTTCATGAGCGTACGGCCTGCATCGGTTCGGCAACGTGCGGACCGAAATGCCCGGCCATGGTGCTGAAGTACACGTCCTCCAGGTCGGGCGCCACGGGCTCGAAGCCCGCGCCGGGCGCCGCCTCGCTATACACGTGCACCAGCGTGCGGCCGCTGAGCAGCTTGGTGGAAATTACGCTATGCTCCTGCTCGATCCGGGCCAGGACGCTCTTCTCCACTATGCGGCGCCAGATGCGGCCCTGCAGCTGCTCGACGGCGTGCAGCGGCTCGGCTTCGAGCAAAATGCGGCCCTGGTTGATGATGGCCATGCGCGTGCAGAGCTCGGCCACGTCCTCCACGATGTGGGTGGAGAGGATGACGACGCTGTTTTCGCCCAGCTCGCTGAGCAGGTTCAGGAAGCGCACGCGCTCGGCCGGGTCGAGGCCGGCCGTGGGCTCGTCTACGATCAGCAACCTAGGCTTGCCCAGCAAGGCCACGGCCACGCCGAAGCGCTGCTTCATGCCGCTCGAAAAGCCGCCTAATTTTTGGCGGCGCACGTCCCAGAGGTTGGTTTGCCGCAGCAACGCCTCCACCACCTGGCGCCGCTCGCTTTGGTTGCTGATGCCCTTGAGGATTGCGAAATAATCGAGCAGCTCTTCGGCCCGGGCTTTGGGGTACACGCCGAACTCCTGCGGCAGGTAGCCCAAGGTCTGGCGCACCTGCTCCGGCTGGTGCAGCACGTCGAGGTCGCCTAGGTGGATGGTGCCGGCATCGGGCTGCTGCAGGGTGGCGAGCGTGCGCATGAGCGTGCTCTTGCCCGCCCCGTTCGGGCCCAGCAGCCCGTACATGCCCGCCGGGATGGTCAGCGACACGTTTTGCAGGGCTTGCACCCCGTTGCCGTAGCTCTTTGAGACATTGCGTATCCGTAATTCCATAATAACTCAGCAGGCGGGTGAAGTCGAGGTGTGGGCAAGGGCAAATCAGCCAGCGAACGGGCGCCAGCACTTAGCGTTGAGTTAGCTTAATTAGCTAGGCTGCGCCGAAGGTCGAAAAACTGTTGAAAGAACTTTGCGATACAAAGCAATGTATTGAACCGATACTTTGCAATACAAAGTGCTTGTTTATTTCCTGAACTATTTAGAAAGCGTTCGGGGCCAGAAATGACTTATGCCTGAAAAGTAATGTCGCGTTTCTTGCACGTCATGCTCATCTGGCGTCCGCGTGTCGAAGCATCCCTGCCGCTTCGCCAGATAACCACCGCAGCAAAACGGTCATGCTTCGACAAGCTCGGCATAATCGTATCATCCTTTTCAGAAACAGCCTGGCCTCCTGCCGTGCGCCTTGGCCAACACCTCTCCTACCCGGCTTGACTGCCCCTAGGTCATCCGCGGCCGCGACCAGGCACGGGGCCGGGGTTCTGCGCAATGGGATGCAGAAACGGTTACCAAATCAGGGAACAGGCCGCCGCTACCATAGCGCCCACCAGCGTGTTGAGACTGTTTACCACGTCGTTGGATAAGCGGCCGCGCCGCTCCAGGGTGGCGCCCAGCACCGAGTCGGTGAGGTTGCCGGTGGTGCCGGCCAGCAGCAGCCACCAGGCCCAGGGCCCCCACCCTTCGGCCAGGCAATAAACCAGCACGATTACGCCGCTGCCGGCCGCGCCGAGCAGCGTACCCTCGATACTAATCACGCCGTTTTCGCCGCGGGTGTCGGGGCGCAGGGTGAGGACGTTGACGTAGCGGCTGCCGTACACATTGCCCAGCTCGGAGGACAGCGTATCGGCGGTGGCCGAGGCGAAGGCGCCGGCCAGCATAAGGGTACCCAGGGGCGCAAACTCCGGAAGCGCCCAGCTAAGCAACCCGAGCACGCCCGCCACCCCGGCATTGGCCAGCACCTGCCCGGCGGTGCGCTGGCCGCGGTTTTCTTCGGCCAAACCCAGCCGGCGTTTGTCGGCCACGCGCCAGGCCGAAGCCGCGGTGCCAAGCCCGAAAAAAAGGGCCAGCAAGCTCAGCCCTAGGTAGCCGGTGCCCAAAAAGATGAGCAGGCCCAGCACCCCGCCCGCCCATACGCCCGCTGCCGTGAGCTTACGTGCCCGGTAGCTGTAGCCCATGCCCAGGCCAAGAAACACGAGTACGGGAACAAGCTCAGGCAAGGGTCTCATGGCCGGAAGATATAGCCGGGCGCGCGAAGTGAGGCCGCGCGGGCCCTAGGTACTGGCTCTGGTGCTTCGCTTAAGCCAGCTCACTGGGCCGGCAGTTGCCGCCGCGCCAAGGTGCTTGAGCCCAAAAACAACTCCGGGTAGCTGTGGCATCGGCCACCTGCCGCAGCTCGTGCCGGGGCAACGGCCCGTAAGCTAACACAGCACCAGCTCCGCAGCCCGTTGGTGCGCCGTTAATAACTTCTAATACGAACTTAATCCGCGGTTAATGTTGGCCTTACAGTTTTGCAGCATCCGTAAGGGGTGCTTACCCGGGCGCCGCCCGGTAGCAAGCCTTGGTTGGTTCCCGGAAACCAACCGGCCAAGGTCTTGCTAGGGGTTTGCTTCAGGAGCGAACTGCAAGCCCTGCCCCCTTCCGGTGGCCTAACGGCCGACCCGCAGGAAATGCTTTGTTGGGCATGGAAAACAACGAACGGCTTCCCTGTGCCTACCGCGAAACGAGGCAAACCCGTTTCGCCCCCAGACGAGCCCGGTAACTACGCCACGCGGCAGGTGCCGGGCTTTCCTGTGCCCGGCAAAGCTGCCGCATACGTTAGCATCAGGCCCCATTCTGCGCTGAAGCCGTGCCCGTTATCCGCGTGGGCCCTATGGCCCAGCCCGCAAAGCAAAAGCCCAGGGCAAAACCCTGGGCTTTTGGGTGGAGCTATGGATTGTGGACTAGCCGCTGCCAGCTGCGCGCAATTTTGGTGCCCAAAAGCCTTAGCCCGGTAGTGAAGCAGGTTTTAAGCTCGGGCGTCCGCGGAGTAGCGTTACGTTCGGCAGCCACCCTCGAAGAGGGCCTGACCGCATTGCCTGGCAGTCGGTACAAACATTCAATCAACATCAAATAAGATTTTGCTATGATATTATTATACTTAATCATACTTTAGAACACCTCTTCCACCAGGAGCACTAGCCGCATTGGGATTAGCACATACCCCGGTTGTACCGACACCCTACAGCCGGGCCACGCCTTACTATACCCTTTCGTTTCACCTTCCCATCCGTTTGTATGAAACAAGTAAAGCTATTGCTGGCCTGCGTTGCCGCTTCGTTTACCCTGCTCACGGGTTGCCAGAAAGAGGCTGATAGCACGGTTGCGCCGGTGGCAACCACGCAATCGGCACAGCTCTCGGCGGCGGCGACTATCGAGCGCGTTGAGCAGCTGCGGGCTACTTTGCCGGCCGGGGTCGAGGAAAAACTGCAGCAACGCTCGGCGCGGCTGCTGCAAACCGATCCGCAGTACCGCGATTTGGCCCAGCGCCTGCTGGCCGTTGAGCCCACCCCCTGCGACGACAGCACGCCCCTGAACCTGTGGCTCGACGGGCAGCTATCCGACTGGAACCGGCAGGTGATTAACTACGCCATCCGGTACGACATGCTGAACCTGCCCTCGTACTACGCCTTCGTGTTCGAGAACAGCTCGGCCAACCAAAGCTTTGGCCAGAACGGCGAGTACAGCCAGCGCCTCACCAAATCGTTTAAGGACCTGCGCCGTTTCTGGACGATTGAATCGGGCGAAATGGTGATGGTGGCCATGCACGGCAACGTGCTGCTCGACCAAACCAAAATTGCCAAAACCTACGAGGCGGCCTACGGCGTCAGCAAAACCACCGCCGCTACGCTGGCCCAGATTGTGGCCCTGCTCGCCGACCAGATACCGCAGTTCCGCGACGGCACCCACCCCATCTTTACCTTCAACGCGTTTGCCCTCGATGGCTTCGACTACCCGCCCTTCGCTACCATTCCGGATAAAATCGTGATGGGCGACGGCATCATGGAAGGCTACACGGCCATTGGCTTTGGCGACGTGGCCCCGCAAGCCATCCTGGCTCACGAGTTCGGCCACCAGATTCAGTTTGCGCTCAATTTGTTCGGCGATGTGGAAAGCCCCGAGGCAACCCGCCGCACCGAGCTGATGGCCGATGCCTACTCGGCTTACTACCTCTCGCACGCCCGCGGCGCCGCCATGCAGTGGAAGCGCGTACGCTTGTTCCTGGAGGTGTTCTTCAACATCGGCGACTGTGCCTTTACCAGCGACGGGCACCACGGCACGCCGGCGCAGCGCATGGCTGCCGCCGAGTGGGGCTACAGCCTGGCCAACAACGCCCAGAAGCAGGGCCACATCCTGAGCCCGCAGGAGTTTGCCAGGCTGTTCGACGCGCAACTGCCCCAGCTGGTGATGTAGCAACAACCTGGCTGCCAGCACGCAAAAAGGGCGAACCCAGCGGTTCGCCCTTTTTTGTGCGTGGCCCTAGGTGCCCGGGGCGTGCGGGGTTAGTAGCACTTCTGGCAGGCGCGCTTGCCCATTTCCTGCGCTGCCCCCACGGCCATGGCGCGCACCTCGTGCGTGCAGCGGTTCAGGCCCGGGCAATCGTCGGATGCGTGGTACGCCACCGACGATTTGCTGACGCACACATACACGGTTTGCGCTGTGGCGGCCGGGCGGGTTATGTAGGCTTGCCGTGCGGCCGGGGCGGGCGCCCCAGCCCACAGCAAACTGGCAAGCAGCAGAGCTTTGAACATGGACATAAGGTGGTGGTAGGCAGCGGTGCGGTACTGCCAACCTAGGGATTTGTCCTACTACCTACAAGTATTGCAATTCATCTATACTAAAAACCCGTACCAGCACGGAGCTGCCCGGCTTAGCGGCCCCCAGTGCACCTAGGGCCTGCGGCCGCGGCCCCCGCGGCGTAGCTCGCACGGCAAACCAACCCCACACCTTACCATAAAATTGCGTGGGCTTGCTACCTTGGCGGCGCAACTATCCCGCTGCCACCTAGGCCATGCTTTCAGCCGATAAACCCCACTATTACCACGAGGCCCTCGAGCTTCAGTCCGTGCCGGAGCCGGGCCCGGTGCTGGCCGCCCCCGCCGACGCGGCCCCGCACCCCGACCGGCTCAACCGGGCAATGATTAGCGGGGCCTGCAAGCTGCTGCCGCTGGTAACGTTGCTCAACTCGGTGCAGCGGCAATTGGCGCAGGAGTCGGTATTTCATATCCGGCGCAAAAACATGCAGGCCCACGTGGCCGAGGCCCTGGCCGAGTTGCGCACCGAGCGGCCGCGCCGGCAAGCGCTCAGCCAGGCCGTGCAAACGCTAACCGAGCTGGTGCAGGAGGAAATTCGCGACATCCACCGCGACGAGGTAAAGCAAGCCGCCAAGGAGGTTGCCCTGGCCACGCTCAAAAATGCCCCGGCGCTTATCAAAGCCGCGCAGCAGGCCCGCTTGCTGTCGTGAGCGGCGCTGGCACCTAGGCGCGTGGCTGCGCCTGGCTGGGCGGTAGCCGTACCGGGCGCGTTGGTAGCTGCGGCGCGGCAGCCAAGCCACAACCTTCTTTTTATCAATAGCTAGCATTGCATCGATGAAGCAATTTGTACTTACGCTCGGCTTGCTGCTGGCCGGTTGCGGCCTGGTTGCTGCGCAAGAAACCCCACCAACTACCGCAGCCGCGCCGCAGCGCGTTCGGGTCGATCAGAACTCCGTGGTGACCGATGCCGAAGGCCAGCGCCTGCCGTACCAGGTGTGGAGCGGCCTGGTAGCATCGGGTGAGTTTAAGCTGACGCCTGCGCCTAATTACTCGCCGGCCAACCCGGTGTTTGTGGTGCTGCCCCAAAGCCCCGAGGAGCGGGCGGCGCAGCTGGCCCGCATGCCCCCGCCCGCGGAAAGCCCGTTTTTCAAAACCGGCCAGGCCATGGCGCCATTTAAGGTGTGGGACATCAATGGCCGGAAGTACGACAGCAAGGAGCTGCTCGGCAAGGTGGTGGTGCTCAACTTCTGGTTTATCGGCTGCCCGCCCTGCCGCCGCGAAATACCCGACCTGAACCGCCTGGTGGAGCAAAACGCCCAGCGCCCGGACGTGGTGTTTCTGGCCGTGGCCCTCGACGAGAAATTCGCCATTCAGAAGTTTACCAAGGATAACCCGTTTGCCTACGCCCACATACCCGGCGCCCGGGCGCTGGCGCAGCGGTACGGCGTGCGGGCCTTCCCCACCAATGTGGTGCTCGATAAGGAAGGCAAAGTCGTGTTCCATGCCCTTTCTCACCCCAACATTGCCGGCTTCATGCAAAAGGCCATCGACGGGGTAAAGTAACCCCATCGGCCCCAGGCACTTGCTCCCGACCTAGGGCACTGCTGATAAGCGCCGGCAGTGCCCTGGGTGTTTATGCACCTTATTACTTGCGCTGCACCAGCTGCTTGATGCGCCCTACCCAGCGCGGCTCGGCCACTTCGTCTTCGAGCAGAAAGGCGTAGGGGTGCAGGGCCGGCACGTGGGCGCACACAATCCGGATTACGGCCAGGATGGGCTCAAACAGAATCATGCCCGGTATGCCCCACAGCAGCTCGCCGATTACGATGGCAATGATGGTGAAGATGGGGCTCAGGTTGAGCTGCGACCCCATTACCAGCGGCTCGATGATGTTGTTGTCGATTACCTGGGCGGCCACCAGCACGCCCGCCACCGGCAGCATTTGCCCCGAGGTGCCGCTCACCAGGGCCATGGTCAGCGGAAAAAACGCGCCCACAAAGGCCCCCACGTACGGTATGAGCGTGGGCAGCACCGCAATCAGGCTTAGCAGCAAGGCGTTTTTCAGCCCGACGATGGAAAAGCCCACACCGTAGAACACGGCCAGAAACAGCATCGACAGCAGCCGCCCCGAGAGGTACTGGCCGGCCACCTTGGTGATGTCGTCGAGCACCTGGCCTACTTCGGCACGGCGCTCGGCGGGGCCGAGCTGCAAAAAGAACTTCCGCAGTTTATCGCGGCCCCAAATCAGGAAAAACAAGTACAGCAACACCAGCACAAAGCCGCTCAGCAGCCCGCCGATGCCCTTGAGCGACATGGTAAGAAACTGGTTGGCCGATTGGGCCAGCCGGCTTACCTGCTCCTGCACAAACTTAATCTGCTGGGCCGGCGCTACCCCAAACTGCTGCTGAATCCAGTGCTGGGCCTGGGCCAGCAGCTGCTGCAGCTTTTGCTGAATTTGGGGCAACTGCTCCGAAATGTTGGCCGCCTGCACCCCGATGATGAAAATGCAGCCGCCCACAAACGCCAGCAACAGCAGCACGCACAGCAGCGCCGCCCCTACCCGCCCTAGGTGCCACCGCTCGAGCCGCCGCGCCACGGGGGCCAGCAGCATGGCCAGCACCGCCGCAAACACCAGCGGAATCAGAAATACCCGCCCGAAGTACAGCACCACCACGCTCAGCACAAAGAGCAGCAGCACCTCGTTGGAGCGGCGCAAGGAAAGGTTTTGCAGCGACATATGCGGGCAAAGTTATATATGCCTGCATACGGCGCCGCCCCTGCCCGCGGCTGTCGAGGTTGCGGCTAATTTCTGGACCTAGGGCAGCGGCCCCCCTCCCAAGCCTGGCGGCCCTATTGCTGTTGCTGCTGTTGCTGCTGTTGCTGCTCGAGGTGGTGGCGGTACGAGTTAACGGGGGCGTCCGCATCGCGCGCCTCCTGCGGGGCCAGGGGCAGCGCCAAGGCCTGTTTGGCCTGCTCGGGCTGGCTGCTCTCGATGTGTACCGCCACCGAAAGCTTGTGGCTGCCGCTGCCTTTGTAGGTGCCTTTCACGGGGGTGCAATCGGCAAAGCTGCGCCCGAGGGCAATGCGCACGTGCCCGTCGCTCACCAGGCAATTGTTCGTCGGATCGAGGCCCAGCCAGCCGTAAAACGGGATGTACGCCTCCACCCAGGCGTGGGTAGCCCCGGTGCCGCGCACGGTTTCGTCGCGGGGGCACACGTAGCCGCTTACGTAGCGGGCCGGTATCCCAAACAGGCGCAGCATGGCCAGCAGGATGTGGGCAAAATCCTGGCACACGCCGGCCTTCAGCCGCCATATTTCCTCGGCGGGGGTTTCCACGTTGGTTATGCCCTTCTGGTACAGAAAGTTATTGTACACGTACGCCGACAGCGCCTGCGCGTTTTGCAGCGGCGTGCTGGCGAAGCTTACCAACGGGCTGAGCGTGTTTTGGACCTCCTGGGCCGAGGGGAAATCCTCCGGCGCCATAAAATCGATGAACGCCGGGTTGGTTGCCAACGTGCGCAAGTGCTTCCACTGCTGCTCGGCCGGCACGTCGTCGGGGGGCAGCGCCACGGGCCGGGTCACCACCTGCTTTTCCGACTCGATGACGAGCACCGTGTGGGGCTGCAGCACCGTGAACACCCCCACCGTGTTGCCGAAGCAATCGGTGTAGGTGCCAATGGCCGTGGGCTGCCGCTCGCCCGAGTCGTGTACCACGGTCAGCTCGTGGCGCAGCACCTCCAGCCGCTCGTCCTCAATCGGGTACAGCATAATCTGGTTGGCACAATCGATAACCTCGGAGGCGTAGGTATAGCGCGTAATGTGCTTGATGTTGTAGGCGGGCATGGGTGCTACTGGCTTCTTCCAAAGAAATGTTTACCGAGGGCCACGGCTATGTCGAGCAGGGCTTTGCGCACCTCCAGCAAAAACGCGTTGAGCTGCTCGGGCCGGGCCGCCGCCACGCGGGTGTACTTTACCTGGCTGCTCAGCCGCCCGATCATAAACTCCAGCTCCTGGTGGCTTTTGGGCTGGCTATCGGTTTTCAGGCGCTCGAAATACCAGCTCAGCCGGTTGAGGCACGAGGTGAGCGAGTGCGTAAAGTGCGGGTTGTGCAGCACAAACTGCAGCACGCTTTCGGGGTTGAAGTTGCCGCGGTTGGTGCGCAGGTACAGCTCCTGCCCCGATACGGCCTGCGTAAGGTGGCGCAGCTCGGCCGCCTCGCCGTCGGGCTGGTTTTTTTCGGCGATGCCCAGCCAGCTGATGCGCAGGATGTCGGCCGTCTGGAACGCGCGCTCCAGCAGCTTGCCCATGCTCAGGTAGCCGTAGCTTTCGTCGCGGGGCATGGTGTTTTGCACCGCGCCAATGTATACCAGCCCGTTGCGCATCAAGGCATCGATGCCCGAGAGCGGGTCGCCCTGCCGGATCTGCAGCACGGCCTCGCCGCCGCGGGTAGCGTGGTAAAAGTCGTTGAGGCACTGCCACACCTCCTGGGTAATGTGGTCTTGCACGGCGCGGGCGTTTTCGCGGGCCTGCAGCACGTTGTTCAGCACCGAGCCCGGGTTGTTCTTGTCGAGCAGCAAGCGCTCCAGCACCCGGGGCGTGTCGCGCTCGATGGCGGCCAGCTCGGGGGCCGCGAGGTTGCCGTAGCTGTACAGCACCGGGCGCCAGCTGAAATCGGTGGGGTTGTCCTGCGAGGTTTGGTAATGAACCCGGATAACCTGCAACATGGCCTGGGTACGCTCCATGTAGCGGGCCATCCAGTAAAGGGTATCGGCAACGCGGCTTAGCATCGGTGAAATAGTGAATGAGTGGATGAGTGAATGAGTGCATGAGTGATTGCCGCAGAACGAGCATCACGCATCTACTCACTCACTCATTCGCCGTGGGCCCTAGCACCCAGGTATCTTTGCTGCCGCCGCCCTGCGAGGAGTTTACCACCAGCGAGCCTTCCTGCAAGGCTACGCGCGTAAGGCCGCCGGGCACAATATCGATGCCCGAAGGGCCGTAGAGCGCGAAAGGCCGCAAATCGACGCGGCGCGGCTGCAGCACCCCGTTGATGTAGCAGGGCGTGGAAGAAAGACTGATGATGGGCTGGGCAATGTAGCTGCGCGGATCGGCCCCGATGGCTTCCCGGAAGCTCTGCATCTGCTCTTCAGTGGCGCTGCTGCCGATGAGCATGCCGTACCCGCCCGACTCGTTGGTCTTTTTGATGACCATGCGCTCCATGCTGTCGAACACCAGCTGGCGGTGCTCGGGGTTGCTCATTTGGTACGTGGGCACGGTCTTCAGAATGGGCTCTTCGCCCAGGTAGTACCGGATCATCTGCGGCACGTAGGCGTACACGGCTTTGTCGTCGGCCACGCCATTGCCCATGGCGTTTACGATGGCCACGTTGCCTTTGCGGTAGGCGGCGTACAGGCCTGGCACGCCCAGCATGCTATCGGGCCGGAACACCAGGGGGTCGATAAACTCGTCGTCGACGCGGCGGTAAATCACATCTACCTGCTTGAGGCCGCGGGTGGTTTTCATGAACACGTGGTGGTTGTGCACCACCAGGTCGCCGCCCTCCACCAGCTCAATGCCCATCAGGCGGGCCAGCGTAGCGTGCTCGAAGTAGGCCGAGTTGTAGATGCCCGGCGAGAGCAGCACCACCGTTGGGTCGCTGGCGTGGCGGTTACCTAGGGCCAGCAGGTTGCGAAACAGCAGGTTGGGGTAGTTCTTGACGGGCTGCACGTTGTTTTTGGGCAGCAAATCGGGGAAGATGCGCGAGGTAATGCTGCGGTTTTCGAGCATGTACGACACCCCCGAGGGCGTGCGCAAGTTGTCTTCGAGCACGTAAAACTGGCCGTCGGCGTCGCGGATCAAGTCCACGCCCGCAATGTGGGTGTAGATGTCGTAGGGCACCTGCACATTCATCATCTCGCGCAAAAACTGCGGGCACGAGTAAATCAGCTGAGCCGGAATGAGGCCGTCCTTGATGATGAACTGGTCGTGGTAAATGTCCTTCAGAAAGATATTGAGCGCCCGCAGCCGCTGCTTGATGCCGGCCTCGATGTGCAGCCATTCCTGGTGCTGAATGATGCGCGGAATGATATCGAAGGGGAAAATCTTCTCGATGCCTTCGCCGCTGTTGTACACCGTAAACGTGATGCCCTGGCTCATGAAGAGCTTTTTGGCCAGCTCGTCTTTGCGCGTCATCTCGGTGCCGGGCAGGTTCTCGATGGCGGCCACGAATTTCTGGTACTCCGGACGAACCTGCTCCGTGTGAAACATTTCGTCCCAAACGTTGGGCTGCTCCTGGTAGGCTTGCAGCAGGGAGTTGTATTGCATAAGTAGGGGTAAGTAGCCAGCGCACGGCAACTGCCGCAGCCCAGCCCCCGCAGGGGCACCCGGGCTGGCACACCTCCGCTTACGACTGCGGTGCCGTTAAGTTGTATTTTATAAATAACCGGCTGTTGATTTAATGCTGACCAGCAAGCCCGGGCAAGCACGTATCGGCTCGTAGCAGGTTGCTTATTTGGTGGTTAGGCGCTGCTATAAGCTCGCCTGAAAACCCTACCCAATTACTCAAAAACCCCTATCCGCTTGCGCAGGTGCCTAAGCCGACGTTAGGTACGCAGGTGGTTATGTACTTACGGGCGGTCATTTATACCTAGGGCATGTTATGTAATTTTCCTTATACACCCTAGGTATTTGCCACGCTCGCGAACGAGGGCAGCAGAGCGCTCCAACCCAAGCCCGCGGTGCCCCGTTGTAATCAGCCCACGGGGGCCGGCCGCGGCAAACGGCACCGGCCCTGCTAACCATCTCAGCGCATGAAGCTTTTCAAATGCACGCACTGCGGGCAAGTGGTATACTTCGAGAACGATAAGTGCGAGCAGTGCCACAACCCGCTGGGTTTTGTGCTGGAGCAGCAGCAAGTAGTGGCCCTGTATCCGCAACCCCACCAGCAATTTAAGCAGTGCGGCCAGCCCGAGGGCACCAATTATAAGTACTGCGCCAACCACGCCCACGACGTATGCAACTGGTTGTTGCCGGCCGCAAGCCCCGATGCGCTGTGCAAAGCCTGCTCGCTCAACCAAACCATACCCAAGCTCGACGAGCCCGAGCACCTGGAGCGTTGGCGCACCCTCGAACGGGCTAAGCACCGCCTGGTTTACAGCTTGTTGCAGTTGCAACTGCCGGTGGTCAGCAAAACCGACAACGCCGATACCGGACTGGCGTTCGATTTTCTCTCGGACGCGCAAAAGCCCAAAGGCGAAAAGGTAATGACCGGGCACGACAACGGCCTGATTACCATTAACATTGCCGAGGCCGACGACGTGGAGCGCGAAATGGCCCGCCGCAACATGGACGAGGTGTACCGCACCGTGCTGGGCCACTTTCGGCACGAGGTGGGCCATTATTACTTCGACCGCCTCATCGACAACACGCCCAACCTGGAGCCCTTCCGGAAGCTGTTCGGCGACGAGCGCGCCGATTACGGCGCCAGCCTGAAAACACACTACGACCAGGGCCCGCCCGCCAACTGGCAGCAGGAGTTCATCAGCGCGTACGCCACCACGCACCCCTGGGAAGACTGGGCCGAAACCTGGGCCCATTACCTGCACATCATCGACACGCTGCAAACCGCCTCGGCCTTTGGCCTACGGGTGCGGCCGCAGGTAGCCGAAGCCGACGATAACCTTACCGCCGAAATCACCCACGACCCCTACACCGAGGCTAGCTTCGACCGAATTATGGAGCAATGGCTACCGCTTACGCTGGCCCTCAACAGCCTCAACCGCAGCATGGGCCTGCCCGATTCGTACCCCTTTGTGATTCCGCCGAAGGTGGTTGAAAAGCTGACTTTTATTCACGGAGTTTGCCGCTCGGCCGCAGGCAAAGCGCGCTAAGCGGCTTTCGGCTGGTAGCAGCCCCGCCCCCGCCCTAGGTGAAAACTGCAGCCGCCGCGCCGGGAGCCTGCCGCTGCCTGCTGCGGGTAGCACCTGCGCCATACACTGTACCAATCGGCACTGCCCATGAACTGGCACGACCTGCGCTACCTCGCCACCGGCAACCCGCGCCAGCAGCAAGCCCACGCGGTGGTGCGGCAACTGGGCTTGTGGCAGTTGCTGGCGGCCTACGGGCCCGTGATGGCCGGCACCGTGCCGCTGGGCCTCGACACACCCGCCAGCGACCTGGATATTATTTGCGAAGTACCCCAACCCGGGCAGCCGCAGTTCGTGGCCTTGCTTCAGCAAACCTATGCCCACCACCACCACTACCGCCTGAAGCACAAGCTGGTGCGCGGGGTGCCTTCGGTGGTTTGCGGGTTTTGGTACGGTGGGTTTGCCGTTGAGGTGTTTGGCCAGGGGCTGCCCGTGCGGCAGCAGCACGCCTACCGTCACCTGGTGATAGAGCATGCGGTGCTGCAGGCCGGCGGCCCGGCCTGGCACGCAGCCGTGCACCACCTGAAGCAGCAGGGCCTGAAAACCGAACCGGCCTTTGCCCACCTGCTGCAGCTGCCCGGCGACCCATACGAGGCCCTGCTGACGCTGGAAGGCATGCCCACCGCCCAGCTGGCGGCTTATCTGGCTTCGCTGCACCTAGGGCAATAGCTCGCAACCCCGAGCCGCACCGCCGAGCTGCTGCCGCAATAATGCTATTGCATCGTAGTGGCAAACTGCCGGTAGCAAACGCTCGTGCCTGATGGCTTCGCAGGCCCATTCGGCACCTGGCAAAGCCTGCGGCCAACGCGCTGCGGTTAAATATTTTAACCACAAAACACAACTGCCGCGCACCCGTTTAAAGATTATTCCAACCACCTACGCTGCATTCTATGCCAACACCTCTGCGCATTACCTTCATAGGCTTGCTAAGTACAATTCTGTCCTTCAGCAGCTTCGCCCAGCAAGGCGGCCAGTTTCTGGGTTTCACCAGCAGCAAGTCGTCGAAAGTATCGGTGCCGTTGCTGGTGCCCAACGGCGCCCTTAGCCTCGAGGCGTGGGTGTACTACACCGGCGCGAGTTTCGCCACGGGCAAAGGCCACCACACCATTATGGAGTTCGGCGACGACACGCCCTGGTTTGGCGTGAACGCGCTGGGCCAGCTGGAGCTGTTCAACGTGGCCGCCGGGGGCGCGGTGCCCCTGCGCACCTGGACGCACGTGGCCTACACCTGGGACGGCGCCAACGGCGCCCTGTTCGTAAACGGCACCCAGGTAGCCACCTCCACCAAAGCCCCCTGGACGTTGCCCACCGCCAACAACCTGGGCATCGGCTACAACACCGACGACATGGGTTGGGAAGGGTTTATCGACGAGGTGATGGTGTGGAAGGACGACCGCAGCGAAGAAATCCTGCTCGATATGCAAAGCGGCGTGGCCGTGCCCCCGGCCGATTTGCTGGCCTATTTTAAGTTTGAAAACGTGACGGGCCAAACCGTGGCCAACCAAGTGCCGGGCGGCCCGGCCGGCACCCTAGGTTCGACCAACGCCGTGGAGGCCAACGACCCCGTGCCGACCACCTCGGTGGTAACCAGCACGCGCCGCAACGCCGCCACCTGGGCGCAGCTGCAAGGCGCTTACCCCAACCCCGTGGCCGCCGAGGGCGCCGTGCTGCCGTTTGTGCTTACCCGCAGTGCCCACGTGCGGCTGGCCGTGCTCGATATGGCCGGCCGCGAGGTAGCCGTACTGCTCGATGCCCCCCGCCCCGCCGGCAACTACGCGCTGCGCTTTAGCCCCGCGGGCCTGGCTGCAGGCATGTACGTGTGCCAGCTTAGCCTCGATGGGCAGCGCCTGACCCAGCCATTGCTGGTGCAGTAGCGGGGCGGCCCGGGGCTTGGGGTAAATGCAGTGCCGCTTGCGCCCGGCGCAACCAAACCACCGCCGGGCGCCTACCTTTGCGGCCTCATTCCGATGCTATGACCCTTACCTGGAGCACCAAGCCCTTTGCCGAGCTGGCATTAGCCGAATTGTATGCCCTGCTGCAGCTGCGCAGCGAGGTATTTGTGGTGGAGCAAACCTGCGCTTTTCAGGACATTGATGGACTGGATCAGCAGGCGTTACACTTGCTGGGCTACTCCCCGGCCGGCGAGCTGGCGGCCTATGCCCGTTTGTTCGAGGCCGGGCGCTCCTACGAGCAAGCCAGCATTGGGCGCGTGGTCGTCAGCCCGAAGTACCGCCGCTACGGCCTGGGCCGCGAGCTGATGCGCCAGGCCATTGCCCAATGCGAGGCGCTGTTTGGTGCGCAACCCATCAAAATCGGGGCGCAGTACTACTTGCGGGCCTTCTACAGCAGCTTTGGCTTCGAGCAGCTCGACGATATTTACCTCGAAGACGGCATCGAACACATTCATATGCTGCGGCCCTAGGTGCCTGCCGAAGCAGCTGACCCGAAACCCGACGCCCCGCGGCCTGCAATTGCAGGCCGCGGGGCGTCGGGTTTCGGGGTAGTCTGGAAGTACCGACCAGCTGAAAATTCCAGCTACATCGGTTTATAGTTAAATTTTATGTTTATATTATCATAATATCCCACGCTAACCGACCTGTGCCATGCATCATACCTTTATCGTAGAGCGCTACCGGTTGCGCCACCACGAACATGCCGACCGCACGTTGCCAGCCTGGGTTAGCATTGCTACCGTGGGTGCGGGCATGCTTATTCCGCTGATTGCCCTCCTGCTGGAAGCCTGGCAACGGATGTAGCCAGTATCGGCGGCTTGGCGAGGAGAAAGTTAGGCGGCCTGGCTTAGCGCGGTGCGCTGCGGCGCGGGCGCCGTGGTGCGGATGCGCTTCAGGGCCTTGTGCACCGTGAGGGTGCAAATACGGTCGGTATGGCCGAGCTCAACAATGCGCTGCGCGAGCAAAGCCAGCGTCCAGCGCTTGCCTTTGGCGGGGCCTTGCCCCTGCGTAAGCTTGCGCAGCAACAACTCCAGCTCGGGCGTGAGCTTGTTGGGGGCGCCGCAGCGCGGCACCTCGTGCAGGTAGCCCCGGAAGCCCTGCTGCGTAAAGGCCCGGCGCATGCTGTACACGCGGTCGATGCTCAGGCCCAGTGTTTCGGCCGACTCCTGGGCCGAGTGGTTGGCCAACCAATGCTGCAGCACCAAGGCGCGGTTGCGCTGCTGCTTGGAAAGCGTTTCGGAGCTGACAAAATCGGCTAGGTATGCCTGTTGCTTGCGGGTAAGCTGTAAGGTGTAACGCTGACGGCCCATTGGTAACAGTGACTAAAGGCTAACGATGTGTTTTGGGTGGGAAAGACACAAGGGTCGGTAGGTGCGGGCACCACCCGAACGAGGCATTTGCGGCCCATACCTCGGGCGGGAGCGGTAGCTCACTTGCCAAATGTATGCGACTTAATTATTCTGTGCAAACGTTTGCATAAAACATCTGCCAGCTTCTTCGCGCCAAGTGCTTTCGCCAGGGGCGCCATTGTTCTGTAACACAGCCCGAACCCAGGTGCCGGTAATACTTGTTGTTACTTGCAAGTCTGGCTCCGGCGAAGCCATGCCGCATCAGTGCCCGTTTTCGCCGAACTTGCGGGCTCATTTCTTATTTAGCACTCCCCAGTGGCTACTCGTCGCGCTTCCATCTCTGACCTCGCCAAGCAGCTCAACCTGTCGGTTTCCACCATCTCGCGGGTGCTAAACAACCACCCCGCCATCAGCGACGCTACCAAAAAGCGGGTGTGGGAACTGGCCAAGCAGCTCAACTACCAGCCCAACCACCTGGCCGCGGCTTTGCGCAAGGGCCGCAGCAATACCCTAGGTGTGGTGGTGCCGCACATCGATGGGCACTTCTTCGCCCTGGTGCTTAAGGGCATCGAAACCATTGCCAACCTGGCCGGCTTCAACGTGATGATCTGCCAGTCGAACGAAAACGAGGCCCACGAAAAAAAGAACCTTGCCACGCTGCTCAACGCGCAGGTAGATGGTATTCTGGTATCGGTGTCGCTGACCACGCGCGACTTCAGCCACTTCGACGAGGTGCGCCGGCGCAATATTCCGCTGGTGTTTTTCGACCGCGTGGTGGAAACGCCCGAGGCCAGCGCCGTGGTGCTCGACGATTACCAGGGCGCCTACCAGGCCGTATCGCACCTGATTGAGCAGGGCTGCACGCACATTGCGCACCTGGGCGGCCCGCAGCACGTGAACATTTGCCAGAACCGCTACCGCGGCTACCAGGCAGCCCTGCAGGCCCACGGCATTGCCTACAACGAGGCGCTGGTGCACTTCTCGAACCTCTCGATGCAGGACGGCCACGACGGCATGGAGCAGCTGCTGCAACAGGCGCCGCAGCTCGATGCCGTGTTTGCGGCCAATGATTTGTCGTTGGTGGGGGCCATGCAGGTGCTAAAGCAGCACGGCCTGCGCGTGCCCAACAACGTGGCGCTGGCGGGCTTCAGCAACGAGCTGTTTTCGTCGCTTACCGAGCCGCAGCTCACGTCGGTCGATCAGCGCTGCGAGGAAATGGGCCGCACGGCGGTGCACCTGCTGCTGGAGCTGATGGCCCAAAACGAAAACGATGAGAAGCCGACGGGCCGGCAGATTACGCTGCAGCCCGAGCTTCTCATCCGCGAGTCGTCGGAGCGGGTGCCGGCGGCCTAGGTGGCCGCCGGCGCGCTACCGCCGGGGGGTTAGTTCAGAAAAACTTCGGCCACCACGGCAAAGCGGTGGGGCGCAAAGGCATTGTAGTAAGGCGCTTCGGCCTGAAAACCAAGCACGTGCACCAGCTCCATGCCTTCGAGCTTGCTGGTAACCAGGCGCACGGGGTACACCTTGCCTTCTTCCGGCCAGTCGCCCACGTGGTTGCCGGGGCGGTTGTCGGCGTCGATGCAAATGGCGTAGTGCAAAACAGGCTCCAGCTGCGTGGCTTCGGCCAGGGAGAGGTTGGCTACTTCGTAAGACATATCGGCAAGATAAGCCTTCTGCCGAAAGATAGGTTCCCCTGCCCGGCCGCGCCCGGTACTGCGCAGCAGCTGAGCCTGTTTCGTTGGGGCGGCCGGGTTAAGCGGGCCGCGCCAAGCCCGAAAAGCGGCCCGCGGCGCATAACCCCAAAGCCGCGGCCGGGGTTAAATACCAGCACCTACCCCCTGCCGCATGGCCGCCAACCCTTGCCCCTGGGCCGACCTCAATCCGCAAATGCGCGCGTTCCACGACCACGAATGGGGCGAACCCGTGGCCGATGCCGGCATCCTGTTCGAGTACCTCGTGCTCCACTCCTTCCAGATCGGCTTCGATTTTCCGGTGGTGCTGAAGCGGCGCGAGGCGTTCCGGGAGCTGCTGGCCAATTTCGAGCCCGAGCGCCTGGCCCGCTTCGGGCCCGACGACGTGGAGGAGCTGCTGCACAACCCGCGCATTTTGCGCAACCGCCGCAAGCTGGAGGCCACCGTGCAAAACGCCCGGGCCTGGCTGCAACTGCGCCAGGAGCTCGGCGGCGACCTAGGGCTGCTGCGGTTTTTCTATGGGTTTGTAGGCGGGCAGCCGCTCGATAACCAGCGCACCGCCGCCAACCCGCCCCCGCTCTCAACGCCCGCCAGCGAAGCCCTGAGCAAAGAGCTGAAGCGCCGCGGCTTTATGATGACCGGCCCCGCCACGTGCTACAACCTGATGCAAACTGCCGGCCTGGTAAACGACCACCTGCTGAGCTGCCCACGCCATGCCGAGTGCCGGCAGTTGGCTGCCACCTTTGGTTTAGCCCCAGGCACCTAGGGCTTGCGCCCCGGGCGGCGTGCGGTGCTAGTTGGTGGCCGGCCGTGTGGTAAGTATTTGTAGATTAAGCTGTCGGCCCAGCCCAAAATGCTGGCTTTGCCGCACCCAAACTACCTGCCGCCATGCTCGATTTAGTGATTGATGCCCGCCCGGCCGCTATCAGTGCCGGGTTCAACGTGCGCCGGATTCTGCCCTTTCGGATGCGCCGTATGGTGGGGCCGTTTATTTTTATGGACCACGCGGGGCCCGTGAACCTGGCCCCTGAGCAGCTGCCCAACCTCGATGTGCTGCCGCACCCGCACATCGGCCTTTCGACGGTGAGCTACCTGTTTGGCGGGCAGGTTACGCACCGCGACAGCCTGGGCGTGGAGCAAATCATCAGGCCCGGCGAGGTAAACTGGATGACGGCCGGCAGCGGCATTGCGCACTCCGAGCGGTTTGAAGACCCGGCGGCGCTGGCTGGCGGAAACCTCGAAATGATTCAAACGTGGGTAGCCCTGCCCGCTGCCGACGAGGAAACCGCGCCCTCCTTCGTGAACTACCAGCCCCACGAGCTGCCCGTGTTTACGGATACGGGCGTGTGGATGCGCCTGATTGCCGGCCACGCCTACGGCCTGCACAACGCGGTGCGCACGCACTCGCCGTTGTTTTACCTGCACGTGGTGCTGCAGCCCGGCGCCCGGTTTGGCCTGCCGCAAGGCCACGCCGAGCGCGGCGCCTACGTGGCCAAAGGCAGCCTGGAGGTAAGCGGCCGCACCTACACGGCGGGCCAGCTGCTGGTGTTTTCGGCGGGCCAGGACCCCGTGGTGCGCGCCCGCGAAGCCAGCACCCTGATGCTGCTGGGCGGCGAACACCTAGGCGAGCGGTTTATCTGGTGGAACTTCGTGTCGTCGAGGCGCGAGCGGATTGAGCAGGCCAAGGCCGACTGGCAGGCCGGCCGCATTGCCCTGCCGCCCACCGACAACCACGCGTTTATCCCGCTGCCGCACGACGGCAGCAAGCCCGCCGGCACCGCCGCTCCCGAGCCGTTGTCGTGAGTCCTAGGTGCCGGCCGCCGTTTCGGGCCGCGGCACCTAGGGCGGCGCTTGGTGCGCGGCACTGGCCGGGGCGGCCCCGAGCCAGCGCGGCATTTAGTCGGCGGCCTGGGTTTCGGCTTCTTCCAGCTGCTGCTCGTGCTCCTCGGCGGTGGGGCGGCCGTGCCGGCGGTCGAGCCAGTTCATCACGGGCGTGGCCAGCACCCCGTGCAGGGTTATCGAAAGCAACATACTGAAACCCAAAATGGCCCACAGCTCCTCGGCGTGGTCGAACTGGCCTTTCTCCAGGCCAAAGCTCAGGTAGAAAACCGAGCCGATGCCGCGGATGCCGAAGAAGGCAATAACCCACCGCTCGGCCCGGTTTACCTGCTTATCGCCGAGCAGCGTGAGGTAGCCCGCCAACGGCCTGATTACCAACACCAGCAGCACCCCCACGGCCGCGCCCGGCCAGGTTAGCGGTTTCAGCAGGCCGCTGGCCAGGCTGCCGCCGAACAACACCAGAATAATCACGATCAGCACGCGCTCCATCTGGTCGGTGAAGGCGTGCATCTGGCGGTGGTACTCGTGCTTCCGCTCGCGGCTGCGCACCGTAATGGCCGCCACAAACACAGCCAGGAAACCGTAGCCGTGCAGCAGCTCTGTAAGGCCGTAGCTGGTAAGCGTAATAGCCAGAGCCACAAAGCCGTAACCGCTGGGCTTGATGCTGATTTGCTTAGGCAGGTTGAAGATCAGGTACGACAGCAGCTTGCCCGACAGCCACCCCACCCCAATGCCCGCCGCCGTGCGGTACAGCACATCGTACCAGGCCCACTGCAGCACCCGCTCGGAAAGCGGCTCGGCCGCGGGCAGCAGGGCAATGGCCAGGTACACGAACGGGAAGGCCAGGCCGTCGTTCAGGCCGGCCTCGCCGGTCAGGGAAAACCGCACGTTGTCTTCGCGGCCTTCGCCGGGGTCGCCCACCTGCACGTCGCCGGCCAGCACGGGGTCGGTGGGCGCCAGGGCTGCGGCCAGCAGCAGCGCCGAGGCCACGCTCAGGCCCGCCACGCCCCAGGCCACGGCCGTAAGCCCCCCGATGCTCAAAATCATCAGCACCAACACCAGCAGCAAGGGCGTGCGCCACGTTCGGACGGAAAAAGGCCGGTCGATTTTGAGCCCGGTGCCCGTAAGGGCCACAATCACGCAGATTTCGGACAAGTGCGTTACCAGCGGCTTGTGCAGCAGCGGCTCGGCCGCGGGCCAATCGAGGGGCAGCAAATACACGCCCAGCCCGAAGGCGATGAACAGCACGGGATACGAAAGCGGATACTTGGCGAGCAACGAAGGCAGCCAGGAAACCCCCAGAATGGCTATGCCCAGCACAGCCAGCAAAACAGGATAAAGCGACATCGACGGCGGTGTGGTTTTGCTGCCCGTAAGCAGCAGTGCGACGCGCTTACCTACGTACTTTCGGGCGAAGCGGCCAACCGGCCCAGGGTTTAGTCAAGAGCTTTTGTAGCGCGGAAATCCGTTCCACGACGCGCCTTGAGCGCGTATGCAATAAAGCGCAGAACCACATACGCGCCTGCAGCGCGTCGCGGAACGGATTTCCGCGCTACATATTCTTCTGCGCCTAGGTGGTATGCTGGCTTGCGGCTGATGGCAGCCATTCCTGGCCCTAGGTGCCTGGCGCCGTGGAGCAGCGCGGCAGGCGGCCGCTGCCGAATGCTGCTGCGTTTCCGCTAATTTGAGCGCCGCCGCCCGCTTTGCTTGCTCCTTTTTCAGCTCTTAATCTTCCTGCACCACATGCGAAATGCTACCGCCGCGCTGTTGCTGGGCACGCTGCTGCTCACCGCGGCCTCGGGCCCGGCCGATACCACTCCCGTGGAAGCCCTGAAACAACAGGCCCTGAAAGACCTGGAGGGCAGCTACGCCGAGTACCGCAAAGTGGCCCTGCAGATCTGGGATTTTGCCGAGGTAGGCTACAAAGAAACCCGCAGCTCGGCCCTGCTGCAGAAAACCCTGCGCGCCAACGGTTTCAGCGTGCAGGCCGGCGTGGCCGAAATTCCGACGGCATTTGTGGCCAGCTACGGCAGCGGCGAACCGGTAATTGGCATTTTGGCTGAGTTCGACGCGCTGCCGGGCCTTTCGCAGCAGGCCACCCCGGCCAAGCAGGCCGTGGCGGGCCGCGACGCGGGCCACGGCTGCGGGCACCACTTGTTTGGGGCGGCCAGCGTGGCGGCGGGCATCGAGCTGAAGAAATTGCTGCAGCAGCACAAGCTGAAAGGCACCATCCGGGTGTATGGCACGCCCGCCGAAGAGGGCGGCAGCGGCAAGGTATACATGGTGCGCGACGGGCTTTTTAAGGACGTGGATGCCGTGGTGCACTGGCACCCCGCCAACGAAAACCGCACCATGCTCAATAATTACCTGGCCAACTCATCGGCCAAGTTTCGCTTCCGGGGAGTGTCGGCGCACGCGGCCATGGCGCCCGAGCGCGGCCGCAGCGGCCTCGATGCTGTGGAAGCCATGAACCACATGGTAAATCTGATGCGCGAACACGTGCCGCAGGAAACCCGCATTCACTACGTAATTACCAGCGGCGGCAAAGCGCCCAACGTGGTGCCCGATTACGCCGAGGTGTATTACTATGTGCGCCACCCCAAAAAGGACGAGGTGGCCGCCATTTTCAACCGCGTGGTGAAGGCCGCCGAAGGTGCCGCACTGGGCACCGGCACCACCATGGAGTACGAAATCATTGGCGGCACCCACGATTTGCTGCTCAACGAAACCCTGGCGAAAGCCCTGCAGCAAAACCTTGAGCGCGTGGGCGGCGTGCAATACACCTCGCAGGAGCAGGAGTTCGGGCGCAAAATTCAGGCATCGTTCGGGTTTCCGGCCCCGCCGCTCGAGGCCGCGGCCGGCATCGGGCCCTACACCATGCACGAGGGCGGCGGCAGCACCGATGTGGGCGATGTAAGCTACGCCGTGCCCACCGTGGGCCTGGAGGCCGCCACGTGGGTGCCCGGCACCGCCGCGCACAGCTGGCAGGCCGTGGCGTGCGGCGGCACCGAAATCGGCACGAAAGGCATGTTGGTAGCCGCCAAAACGATGACCCTGACGGCCCTCGATCTGTTCACCAACCCTGCCCTGCTTAGCCAGGCCAAAGAGGAGTTCAAGCAAGATGTGGACAGCTACCAGTACAAGCCCCTGCTCGGCAACCGCAAGCCGGCGCTTAACTACCGGGATTAGCGCGGCAGTAGCGCGATGTAGCGCGGACTTTGTAGTCCGCGTTCCCGGATAGTAATTTAATCGTTGACCTAGGGAAATGTAGCGCGGGCTTCAGCCCGCGTTGGCGTGAACGAGTGGTGCTGCGCGGTTTCACCCCAACGATTTCGTTCTGACAAACGCGGGCTGAAGCCCGCGCTACATGCGCTGCCGGCAACGATTGATTTTACTATCCGGGGACGCGGACTGCAAAGTCCGCGCTACGGCGCCCTACACCGCCCTAAGTACATTTTTGCTCAGCGCTGGCTGTACAGTTGTGCCCCGCCAAGGCCCGATTGCTTCGCTTGGCTCGCAATGACAGCCGAGGGAACGGCCCACACGCTTACAACCGGGCCAGCACTTGCTCCTGCGGGCGCGGCAACGACGACTCGCGCACGATCAGCTCGGGCTTCAGGATTACGTGGGGCGGCGTGTACTCGGGGCCGCGCTTCAGCAGCTGCAAAAACAGGCGCACGGCGGTTTCGCCCATTTGCTCGGCCCGCTGATCGACCACCGTCAGGCGGGGCTGCGTCATCAGCGTAAAGGGCTCGTTGCTGAAGCAGTCGAGGGCCACGTCGTGGGGCACGCGCAGGCCGTGCTCGCGCAGCACCTCCAAAGCGCCTACCGTCGGGATGGCGTAGGCGGCGAAGATGCCGTCGAAGTTGGCCTGGAGGCTCAGCAGGTGCTGCATTGCCTGGCGACCGGCCTCGTGCGTGAGGGCGGGCAGCGAAAACACCCACTGCTCGTCGAAGGGCAAACCGTGGGCCTGCAACGCCTCGCGGTAGCCCAAAAAGCGGTTGCGGCTGGTGTTGAGGTGCTGCGGCCCGGCCAGGTGGGCAATGCGCGTGCAGCCCTGCTCGATGAGGTGCGTGGTGGCCTGGTAGGCGCCCTGAAAGTCGTCGAGGATAACGGCCATGCTTTGCTCCAGCTCGGGCACCCGGTCGAAGAAGACCAGCGGCGTGCCGTGGCGCCGCACCTGCTCGAAGTGGGCAACTTCCTTGAACGTAGTGGCCGATACCGATACCAAAATGCCCTCCACCTGCGCGTCGAGCAAGGCCTCTACGTTTTGCTGCTCGCGCCCCAGGTCCTCGTTGCTCTGGCACATCATCACCTTAAAGCCCTCCTGCGTGGCCACCTTCTCGATGCCGTTCATCACGGCCGGGAAAAAGTAGCCTTTGATGTGCGGCACGATAACGCCGATGGTTTGGCTGCGGCCCTTGCGCAGGGCGGCGGCCAGCTGGTTGGGCCGGTAGTTGAGCTCCTGCGCCAGCTGCTGCACCCGCGCCTTGGTGGCGTCGCTGATGTCTTTGTGATCGGACAACGCGCGCGACACGGTGGAGGTAGACAGATTGAGCTGGCGGGCTATATCCCGGATAGAAGCTTGGTGCTTTTTGGCTGACATAGGAGGACGGGGCGCACGAGAGAAAACCGCACGTCGGGTATGCAAAATTCATAACCGGCAGCCGGTTCGGAAACACGCAAGCCAGAATACAAGATAAAACTTACGGGTACGCCGGAGCAGTACCTAGGTGCAAACATGCTAAACTAGCTGAAATAGCCGGGTGTACGGCGCCAGATTGAACGCGGCGCCGCCGCAATTTGCTTTGCATGGGTATGGAGTATTTTGTTGCCAGGCACTCGGTAGTGCGCGCCATTTGGGGCAAAGCCGACACGGTGCTCATTGTGTTTGCCGGCGCGGCGGCTGAGTTTGCCCTCAACAAGGCCATCGATTGGCTGTACTTCACGGGGCGGCTGCCCGCCGATCCGCTGGCCCGGCTGTTCTCGACGGTGGAGTACGCCCGCCGCATCGTGTTTGCTCCGCGCGCAGCGGCCGAACGCGCCATCGATACCATTGCCGCCATTCATGCCGGCGTGGAGGCCAAGCGCGGCGCCGCCATTCCCGACTGGGCCTACCGCGACGTGCTGTTTATGCTGATCGATTACTCCATCCGGGCCTACGAGCTGCTGGAGCGCCCCCTCACGCTGCCCGAAAAGGAAGAAGTGTTTGACGTGTTCGGGCGCGTGGGCCGGCGCATGGGCATACCCGGCCTGCCCGCCACTTACGCCGAGTGGGTGCCCATGCGCGAGCAGCACCTCGCCGAGCACCTCGAGCACAGCCGCTTCACCACCGACCTTTACCGCCAGTACCGCCGCCACCTGGGGCCCTTGCGCTACCAATTGCTGCGGCAGGCCCAATTGCTGGTAGCCCCCGCGCCGGTGCGCCGTTTGCTGCCGCTGGGCCGGTTTCCGTGGCTGCGCCCGGCAGTGCCGCTGTACCGCCGCACGCAGCACCTCAAGCTCAGCCAGTGGGCCAAAACCGGCCTGCTGCCCGCCGAGTACCGGGCACAAATCCAGGCCCTCGACCACGAACCGGCAAGCCTAACGCATCCAAGCTAAGCCTGAGCACGGGGTCTGCATCAGCCCTTGCCCCTTGCTTGGCGCCGGGGCCCTAGGTGCCCAGCGCCGAGGCGTACGCCCGGTAGCGCCATGCCTTGTACAGCTCGAACCACAAAGTACAGGCAGCCGCTACTGCCCCGCAGCCCGCCCATTGTGCCCCCGCCAGCGGCACCAGCACAAACAGCTGCCGCAGGGCCGGCACCGCCTGGCACAGCGCCAGGGCACCTAGGGTTATCAGCAGGGCCAGCAGCAGCAAGGCGTTGCGGTAGCGCCACGTGGTAAGCAGCGTGTGGCGGCGCGAGCGGCTTACCACCGTAAGCAGGGCGTTGGCCAGCACAAGCGTGCTGAAAACCACCGTACGCACCAGTGCCTCGCTCCCCTGTTGCGCCTGCGCGTAATAGCCCAGGCCCAGTACCCCCAATGCTACTGCCCCACCCTGCACCAGGCTCAGTCCCAGCTCGCGCACCGACATGAAGGTGGCCGTAACGGGCCTCGGCGGTTGCTGCAGGGTGCCGGCTTCCATGGGCTCGTTTTCGAACACGATGGAGCAGGTAGGGCCCATCAGCAGCTCCAGAAAAATTACGTGCACCGGCCCCAGCAGCACCGGGTACTGCCAGCCCAGCAGCGAGGGCACCAGCACGGCCAAAATCAGCGGGATGTGAATGGCGATGATGTACTGCACGGCCTTCTTGAGGTTCGCATAGATGCGTCGCCCGAAACCGATGGCCGTTACCATACCCGTCAGCTCGTCGTTGGGCAGCACCAGGGCGGCGGCCTGGCGGGCCAGCTCGGTGCCGCGCTGCCCCATGGCCACGCCAATGTGCGCGGCCTTGAGGGCGGGGGCGTCGTTTACGCCGTCGCCCGTCATGGCTACTACTTCGCCGTTGGCCTTCAGGGCTTCTACCACGCGCAGCTTGGCCTCAGGAAACATGCGCGCGAAAACATTGACGCCCGTTACCCGCCGGCGCAGCTCGGCCGCGGGCATGGCCGTTACCTCGGCCCCGGTTAGCACCGGCTCGGGCTGCTGCAGGCCCACCTGCCGGGCTATGCTCACGGCGGTCAGGGCGTTGTCGCCGGTAATCATTTTTACCTGAATGCCCGCCTGGTAAAACTGCTGCAGTACGGGCGCGGTGCTGGTTTTGGGCGGGTCGCTGAACCCCACGAGGCCTCGGAACCGCCACTTAAACTCCTCTTGGGTGGCGGGGTAGTCGGCTGTACTCAGCTCGGCGCTGGCCACGCCCAACACGCGCAGGCCGGCCGCGGCCATTTGCTGCAGGGCACCTAGGGCAGCGGCCCGCTCGGCGGGCGGCAGCTGGCACCGGCCAATTACCCCTTCGGGGGCACCCTTGGCCGCTACTATGTGCCGGCCGGCGGCGTTGGCGAAAACGTGCGTCATGAGCAGAGGCTGCCCGCCCAGGGGGTACTCGTGCACCAGCGCGTAGGCGGGCCGCTCGTCGGTGGCGGCGGTGGCGGCATAAGCCGCGTGCACGGCTTGCTCCATCGGGTCGAAGGGCTGCGGCTCGCTGGCCCACATGGCCGTGGTCAGCAGCTCGGCTTCGGCGGGCCCTAGGTGCGGGGGCGCAGCCAAGGCCCGGGGGGCCGTTTGGCCGGGGCAGTACAGCTGGGTAAGCGCCATCCGGTTTTGGGTGAGCGTGCCGGTTTTATCGACGCAGATAACGGTGGCCGAGCCGAGGGTTTCGACGGTTTGGGGTTGCTTGGTGAGAATGCCGCTGCGCATCAGGCGCCACGCACCCAGGGCCATAAAAGCCGCCAGGGCCGCCGGAATTTCTTCGGGCAAAATGGCCATGGCCAGCGTAAGGCCGTGCAGCAGCCCGTGCAGCACACTGCCCGACTCCCACCAGTTGTAGGCCCACACCAGCGCAAAAGCCACGCCGCCCACCAGCGCCATGCGGCGCACAAACAGGGCAATTTGCCTTTGCAGCGGCGTGGCGGGAGCCTGTACCTCGCCAATCAGCCCGCCGATGCGCCCGAGGCGCGTGCGTGCGCCCACGGCTGCCACCCGGGCCACGGCGGTGCCACGCGCAACGGTAGAGCCCGCATACACCTGCTCCGCCCCGTCGACGGCCTTCGCCACCGGCAGCGACTCGCCGGTCAGGAATGACTCGTCGGTGAGCAAATCGTGGGCTTGCAGCAGCAGGCCATCGGCCACTACCTGCTCGCCTTCGGTAATTACCAATACGTCGCCTACCACCACTTCTTCGGCGGCCAGCTCTTGCTCCTTGCCTTGGCGCCGTACCCGAGCGCGCGGCTGCGTCAGGGCTTTCAGGGCTTGCAGCGCCCGGTCGCTCCGGGCTTCCTGGTACAGCGAAATGCCCGCCACCAGCCCCGTGGCCCCGAGCAGCGTAAGGGCTTCGGCCCGGCTACCCATCAGCAAATACAGGCCCGCCGTAACCACCAGCAGCACAAACATGGGTTCGGCGGCCAGGCGGCGCAGGCTGGCCCAAAGGCTGCTGCGCTGGGCTTGCGCCACCGTGTTGCGCCCGAAGCGCTGCCGCTGGTGCTGCACCTCGGCAGCCGAAAGGCCAGCGGGCAAAGTTTCGGGCTGAGTTACCAACGGGGGCATAAAACTAACGGCTTAGCGGATGTAGCAGTGCGGGCTGCGGGCACCGAAATATCGCACCCGCGCGAAGCTGTACGCCTGACTTTGAGCACCATTTGCATTGACCATCGTCATTGCCATGGGCTATGGCGTAGCCGCATCTTTCGGCTGGCCGGTTGGCCACTGTGCGCAGTGTTCACCTCTTTTCTTTTGATAGCCATGGTAACCCCCACCTTCTGGTTTTCATTGGTAGTGCTGATGCTGGCCGCCATCAGCTGGCACCAGTACCGCTCGGCCCAAAACGGCCCCTGGATCTACTAAGCCGCGCGTGCAGGCACTTGGTGCGCTTAGGTACGCGGCAGCCGGCGTTACGAAGCAGCCCCGCCCGGGGCCAAGCCCGGCCCCGGGCGGGGCTGCTCGGGCACTACTGCGCTTAAGTTTAAGCGCTTACAACGGCCGACACCAAGCACAACAATAATATTAAGCTAATATTTAATATGATATAAGTCAGTATATTTATTAACGCACGTCATGCAATACCCCCTGAATACCAGGCAACTTGCTACTGCACTTTGTGCACCGCCTGCAGTTGCAAGGGCGGCACCTACAGGCTCGGCTTCGCTTCATTTCACTTACCTCGCCGCTTATGAACTACCGCACTGCTCCGACGTTGCGCCCGCGCTCCGGGCGGTCAGCCTCCTTGCACCACGGCTCCGGCCAGCTTGGCAAGTATTCGGGCCGCCAGGCGTGGGCTGCCACGGCCGAGGCTTACTCCTCGCCCCTAGGTCAGCACCGCCTCAACGACACCCTGACCGAAGCCGAGGGCCTGCGCAATGCCCACGCCCTGGGCGTGTACGGCAGCGCTTATTAACCACGCAGCCCTTTTAGGCCTGGCGCAGCGCCTAGGTTTCCGCTCCTTTCCACCTGCCCCCTTACCTGGCTTTTCATCATGGGCACCACCTTCATTGTTCTGACGAACTTTTACCCGCCTGCGCGGGCGGCGCTGCAGTACGCCGATGCGCTGGCCAGCGCCCAAGGAGGCCAGCTGGTGCTGCTACATGCCAACCGCGCCTCGCTTTACGACCCCTACGTGTTTGCCGGCGAAGCCTGGCGGCGCCAGGAGCTTGAGCAATCGGCCGATACGGAGGCGCTGCTGGCGCAGCTGGCCGCCCAGCTGCGCGTCCCGGCCACGGTGGAGGTTACCACCGATTTGCTGCCCACGGTGGCGGCCGATCTGGCGGCGCGCTACTACCCGGCCGTGTTTGTGCTGGGCTTGCCGGCGGCGAGCCACAACTCGCCCGAGCAGGTGAGCGCCACCACCCTCGATCTGCTGCGGGCCGCGCAGCTGCCGCTGCTGCTGGTGCCCGAGGGCACCGCCCCCAACCCACCCCAACAGCTGCTCGTAGCCGCCGACCGCGAAGCCTTCGAACTCACCGAAGCGGCCAAAGTGGTTACGCCACTGCTGCGCCACATGGGTACGGAGCTGACGGTGGCGTACGTATCGGAGGTGGAGGACAACGCGGGCTGCACCCGGGCGCTGCGGGCCGTGCAGCACAGCGGCCTGGCGCCCAACCGCAGCCTCAGCCTGCGCGGCTACCTGCACAAAAGCGCCGCCACGGGCATTATGGAAGCCCAGCAAGACGTAGGCGCCGACCTCGTACTGCTTATGGCCCGCAGCCGCAGCTACCTAAGCGAGGTGTTTCATCGGAGCGTAACGGCGCAGGTAATGGCCCGCACCCGGGTGCCCATGATGGTTGTTCCGGTAACCGAACCCAAGCCGCAGGCGCAACACGCCAAACAACCCGCCGCCAACAGCGGCGCAATGCCCGAAGCTTAAAGCATCATCCGGCAAGCAAAGGCCCGGCCCGCGCAGTGCTGCACTGCGCGGGCCGGGCCTTTGCCACGAAAGAGACTGAAGGTGCCGCCGGCCACGCCGAGCCCTGCAGCCATCTGTTGCGCCGTGCAGGCTGCAAGCTTCGCAACCAAAACTGCCCTGCATCATAAGCCCGCTAAAGCCCCGCAAACAGATCGGCAAAACCAAACGGCCAAGCAACAATTAGCCGCTCACCTAGGCGGCAGCGGATGCGCAAACACACGCATTCCGCTGCAGCAGCCTACCCCATAGCGCACTTTTGCACAGCCTGTTAAGCGCTACAATTAGCTCCGTATCAGCCCCCGCCCCTCGGGCACCTAGGGTTGGCCTAGGTGCCCGGGGGCAATCGGTGCGTCGGGGTGGCAGGTTTAGGCGGGCACTGCTTGCTCTTGCGACGTGGCCACTTGCCCGTTGGCTACGGCCTGCTCGGCCTGCACCATGTTGGCAATGCCTTTCAGCAGCGCATCGGGCGTAAAGGAAATGCTGTTGATACCCTGCGCCACCAAGAACTGCGCAAACGCGGGGTAGTCGCTGGGGGCTTGGCCGCACAAGCCAATGGGCCGCCCGCAGGCTTTGCTGATGCGGATAACCTGCGCGAGCATGCGCGTAACGGCCTCGTTGCGCTCGTCGAACAAGTGGCTCACAATCGAGGAGTCGCGGTCGATACCTAGGGTAAGCTGCGTGAGGTCGTTCGAGCCGATGGAGAAGCCGTCGAACACCTGCGCGAAGTCTTCGGCCAGGATTACGTTGCTCGGGATTTCGGCCATTACGTAAATCTGCAGGCCGTCGTCGCCGCGCTTCAGGCCAAATTCCTCCATCAGGGCTACCACTTGCTGGCCCTCGGCCACGGTGCGGCAAAACGGAATCATGGCTTTCACGTTGGTGAGGCCCATTTCGGAGCGCACGCGCTTCAGGGCTTCGCACTCCAGCCGGAACCCCTCGCGGTACTGCGGGCTGTAGTAGCGCGAGGCACCCCGGAAGCCCAGCATCGGGTTTTCCTCACTTGGCTCAAACTGCTGCCCGCCAATGAGGTTGGCGTATTCGTTGGTCTTGAAGTCGCTCATGCGCACGATAACCTCGCGCGGGTAAAAGGCCGCGGCCACAAAGCCAATGGCCTGCGCCAGCTTATCCACAAAGTAGGCCGGCTTGCTGTCGTAGTGCGCAGTAAGCTGCTCAATCACGTCGCGCGCCTGCGAGTCCTGCAGCTCATCAAACTTCACCAAGGCCATGGGGTGAATTTGAATGGCGTTGTTGATGACGAACTCCATGCGCATCAGCCCCACCCCCTGGCTGGGGTAGCGGGCTAGCTGCAAGGCTCGGTCGGGGTCGGCCAGGATCAGCATGGGCTTGGTGCTGGGCAGCTGCACCTTCTCCAGGTCGATTTCGGTTTCCTGCCAGGCCAACTTACCATCGAACACCTTGCCTTCGTCGCCCTCGGCGCACGACACGGTGATGAGCTGCCCGTCCTGAATTTGCTCGGTGGCGTTTTGGGTGCCCACCACGGCCGAGAGGCCCAGCTCGCGCGCTACAATGGCGGCGTGGCTGGTGCGGCCGCCTTTATTGGTTACAATTACGGCGGCTTTCTTCAGGATAACGTTCCAGTCGGGACTAGTGCTGTCGGTTACCAGTATTTCGCCTTGCTGCAGGCGGTGCCCTTCGGCCGGCGAGCTGATGATGCGCGCCACGCCCGAGGCAATCTGGTTGCCCACGGCTTTGCCGGTGGCCAGCACCTTGTGCTTTTCGGTTAGGTGGTACTCGTGCAGGCGCAGCGCCCGCTGCCCGTGGTGAATGGTTTCGGGCCGGGCCTGCACAATGTAGAGCTGCTGATCGTGCCCGTCTTTGGCCCATTCAATGTCCATGGGCATGCCGTAGTGCTCCTCAATCTGCAAAAACCAACGGCCCAGCTGCTCCACCTCGGCATCGGTGAGCACGTACACCGACTGCTTTTCGGCGGGAGTATCGGTGTTTACAATGCCGGTGCCCTGCTCCACGTAGCGCATGGTCTTGGCTTTGTCGCCGAGCTTTTTGGTAACCAGCGCCCGAAAGCCGCCGCGCAAAGCGGGCTTGAACAGGTAAAACTCGTCGGGGTTGACGGCGCCTTGCACCACGTTTTCGCCCAGGCCCCAGCTGCCGGTCAGGTAAATAAAATTATCGTGCCCGGTTTCGGGCTCGATGGTGAAAGCCACGCCGGCCGAGGCGAGGTCGGAGCGCACCATCTTCTGCACACCCACCGACAATGCCACGCGTAAGTGGTCGAAGCCGTTTTGCAGGCGGTACTTGATGGCGCGGTCGTTGAACAGCGACACGTAGCACCGCAGGCAAGCCTGCAGCAGCGCCTGTTCGCCCTGCACGTTCAAGAACGAATCGTGCTGGCCGGCAAAACTGGCGGTGGGCAAATCTTCGGCGGTGGCGCTGCTGCGCACGGCCACTTGTATTTCGCGGTCGTAGGAGGCGCATAGCTCGCGGTAAGCATCAATAATAGAAGCAGCCACCGGCGCCGGAATGCGGGCCGAGCGCAGCAGCTCGCGGGCCTGCGCGCCGATTTGCTGCACATTGCTGTACTCCTGCTTGTCTACCTGCGCCATAAGCCTGGCCAACGGCTCGCGCAGGTTGTTCTCGTCGAGGAAAAGCCAGTAGGCCGCCGCGGTGGTGGCAAAGCCGTTCGGCACGTTGATGCCCTGCGGGGTGAGGCGGTTGAACATTTCACCTAGGGAGGCATTTTTGCCTCCTACCAGCGCAACCTTATCGTTGGCCAGCTCGCGGAAAAAAAGCGCGTAAGCTTCGTGTGACATGGCAGTATGGGGGAATAGTTGAGGTGCCGAAAACAAGTTGCTGCCCGCCCACTACTGCGGCGCGAAGCAGCCCTAGGTAGCGCATGGGGCAGCGGCGCCGGGCAGCTATGCCGGGGCCGATTCAAAGGGGCCGCGCCGGCATCTGGCTATAGCAATCAATTTACCCCACCAACCCATACAATCACAGCGAGTTATGTCAGCCACTTACATGATTTACATCATGCTTGGGCATCACCCCTTCCCTGCTCAACCAACCAGCATCTTACCCTAGGCCGAACGTATTACAGACCTTAACCAGGGGCAGGCTTTGCTTAACAGCAGCAAAGCATCAAAAGCCGCTAGACCGCTCTTCCCAACGTCAACAATAAGTCTTAACCCGCGTACAAAGCAGGAGCCCGTTTCTACTTCCCCACCCCTATGCTACTCCTGTTGTTGGCGGTTCTGGTGCTTGTCGCACTAGGCGCCTTGGTTGCTTACAAAGCACTATTGCATGCGCAACCCGGTACAGCGCCACGCACTACTTTCAGCCCAGGCAGCCAAGCCGACTACTACTCTTTCCGGGATTTTTACAACGGCTACGGATATACCAAAATACCCCGGCAGTAAATCTGCCGGGGTATTTTGGTAGCCGAGCGTAATTGCTACTTCCAGAGAATGAAAGCAGCTACGAATGCTGCCCCAAACAGGCGCTAAACAAAAAAGCCCCGCAGTGCGAGGCTTTGGAGTGATTCCGCTGGGATTCGAACCCAGGACCCATACATTAAAAGTGTATTGCTCTACCAGCTGAGCTACAGAATCGTTTTCTTTGTGGTTTCAGCGACCTGCTGTCGTTGATTGTGGCACAAAAGTAGTAGGTCGGATTTATTGATGCCAAACTTTTCGGCAAAAAAAGTCGTGCTTTTTTGGCTCCTGTGGGCTTTTTCCAGCCAAGTAACTCAGGCTCAGGAGCAAATTTTCCTCACAAAAAAAGCCGACTCTCTTTTCAACGCGGGTAAGCCCGCGGAGGCATACCAGCTTTACAAACAGGTGCTTGGCCAAGGGCAAGCCAGCCCGCAAATGCTGCTGCGGCTGGCGGCGGTGCAGGAAAGCCGCGACCAGTACCCTTCGGCGCTGTACTACCTCAACCTGTACCAGGCGCACTACCCCAGCACGGCCGTGTGGCGCAAAATGACGGAGCTGGCCGTAACCCACCGGCTCACGGGCTACCCAAGCACGTGGCGCCAGCAGGTAGCGCTTACTTTCCGCCGCTATTACCCCACGGTGCTGCAAAGCTTGCTGGGGGTTGCGGTGGCGGCGGGTACCTTGCTGGTGCTCCGCCGCAGAGGTGCAGCGCGCGGGTGGTGGCTCCTCTACGGCGTGTACCTAGTGCTGGTAGGCGCCTTTCTGAACGTGTTCGATACGCCCGCTACGGGCCTGGTGTGCAGGCCGCGGGCCGTGCTCATGACGGCGCCAAGCGCAGGCGCGAGCTGGCTGAGCACCGCCGCCGCCGGCGACCGGCTGCTGGTGCAGGGGCGGGAAGATATCTGGATTAAGGTGCTCTGGCGCGGCCGTACCGCCTACATCCGGCAGCACGATTTAGTGCTCATCAACTAGCCCGAACCAACCCTAGGTGCTACCCGGGGCAGCACCCGTTGGGGGCTGAAACAGCCTGGCCCGGGGTGCTATTGGGTTGGTGCCGAAAATTAATGAGTCCTGCCAAAGCCAAGCCGGCGCCCCACCTAGGGGCGCCGGCTTGGCTTTGGGGTATGCGGCACGTAGGCTTACCGCACCGGCGAGTCCTTTTCTTTTTTGAACTCGTTGAGCACCAGCTTATCCATAATGCTGGCGGGCAGCCACTTGTTCAGAAACACGGTAAGCTTGCCTTTGCCGGTAAGCACCAGTGTAGGGCGCCGCTGTTGCACCGCGCGCAGGATGTGGTCGGCCACTTCTTCGCTGGTCATCATGCGGGCTTCGTCGCGCGGCGACTCGCCTTGCTGCGAGCCATCGGCGGCCAAAGCGGTGTTGCGGATGTTGGATGCGGTAAAGCCCGGGCACGCCGTGAGCACGTGCACGCCCTGGGGCATGAGCTCGGTGCGCAACGATTCGAGGAAGCCGTTCATGGCAAACTTGGAGGCCGAATAGCCCGTGCGGCCCGGCAGGCCACGGTAGCCCGCAATGCTCGAAATTCCCACGATGCTGCCGCGGTTGCGCTGGATGTGGGGCAGGGCGTACTTGGTAGTGTAAACCGTGCCGAAGAAGTTCGTTTGCATCAGCTTGCGGATTACCTCCACCGAAGCATCGGCAAAGGTGGCGCGCATGGAAATGCCGGCATTGTTGATCAGCACATCGAGCTGCCCGAACGCTTGCACCGTTTCGGCCACGGCGCGCTGGCAATCGGCTTCGTCGCCCACATCGGCCCGAATAGCCAGGTTGCGGATGCCCAGCGCCTGTAGCTGCTGGCTGGTTTCCTGCAGACGGGCTTCGTCGCGGCCGGTGAAGGCTATGCGGGCACCGGCGCGCCCAAAAACCACGGCGCACGCCTGGCCGATGCCCGAGGTGCCGCCTGTAATAAGTACTACTTTTCCTTGCATGCTTGGTGGCTGGCTGTGCCTTTCACCTGGCGAAGGCGCAGCCCGGCAAAGCTACAGGCTTTTTGGGAGGTGGCCGGGTAGCAGCCGCCTGGCTACGGCAAACTTGCATTTACGTTACGTCCAGCTGCATTTAGTCGCTACATTTAGGGGAAAGATTGTACCTGCCTTTACGGCTTTGATATGACAACACCTCTACGCCTGCGGCGCTGGTCGTCGGCTTGGTTTTTACCCGTGGCCTTGCTCTGGGCCGGAAGCGTACAAGCACAATGCCCCGCGGCGCAAAGCGCCTGCACGCCGGGCTCAGCACCTAGCACGTCGTACGCCTTCAACATGGGCATTTTCAACGTAACGCTGGGGAACATCAGCAACACAACGCTGGGCGTACAGGAGGGCTACCGCGACTACGCGTGCACGCTTGGCACCACCCTGGTGGTGGGCCAGGATTACCCGATTGCGGTACGTACCAACAGCTCGGTAAACGAGAACGTGCGCGTTTGGATTGACCTGAACAACGACGGCCAGTTCAGCAACACGCCAACCAGCAACGGCGGCGAGCTGGTGTTCAGCTCGTTGGGGAAAAACGTACAGAGCGGCACCGTGCGCGTGCCGGCCGGCGCAACCCTTGGCACGGCCCTGCGCATGCGCGTAGCTGCCGATTACGAGAATGCCACCGAGCCTACCCCCTGCTCGACCTCGCAGTACTCCCAAACCGAGGATTACCGCGTAACGCTGCAGGCCAATACGCAGGCACCGGTGGCGGCCCTCGTGGCCGACCGCACCACCACCTGCTCGGGCTGCGTGCAGTTTACCGACCAAAGCACCAACGCGCCCACCAGCTGGCTCTGGAGCTTCGGCGACGGCACTACCTCTACCCAGCAAAACCCCAACAAGTGCTACACCCAACCCGGCACGTATAGCGTTACCCTAACCGCTACCAACAGCGCCGGCACCAACACCGTAACGCGCAGCAACTACATCCGCTACGATAACCAGGTGCCCGTGGCGGCCAGCTGCACGCCGCAAACTACCAATGCCTGCTGCGGCTACGGCATTACGCAGGTGCAGCTGGGTACGCTCAGCAACGTTACCAGCAACTCCAACCTTGGCTACCAGGACTTTACCTGCACGGGCAAAGTAACGCTCACCGAAGGCAACCGCTACCCCATCAGCATTGGCACGGGCACCCAAAACCAGGACACGCGCGTGTGGCTGGATGCCAACAACGACGGGCAGTTTGCGGCGTCGGAGCTGCTGCTTACGTTGCTAAACCAGGCTACGCCGGTAAAGGGCACCATTGCCATTCCGGTTTCGGCCCTCAAAAACGTGCCGCTGCGCCTGCGCATCATGTCGGATTTTGTGGGCTCGGTTTTCAACGCCTGCTCCAACCTGCAGCACGGCCAAACCCAGGACTACAGCGTGCTGGTGCAGGCCAACACCCAGCCGCCCGTGGCCGAGTTCAGCTCCGACTACGCCGGCACCTGCTCGAGTACGGTGCGCTTTACCGACGACAGCCAGAACGCGCCCACCAGCTGGCTCTGGAACTTCGGCGACGGCACTACCTCTACCCAGCAAAACCCGACGCATACCTATACCAAATCGGGCGTGTTTGATGTAAGCCTGACAGCCACTAACGCCTTTGGCGTGCAAACGGTGGTGAAGCGGCGCAACATTGCGCTTACGGTTCCGTGCGTGCAGTATTGCGCCTCCAACGGCACCAACCAGGGCGTTTGGATAACCAACGTGAGCGTAAGCGGCGGGCATTTCACCACGCCGTTCAGCAACACCTCGGGCGCCAACAGCGGCGGCTACGGCAACTACACCCGCGAGGTAATTGACCTGCGCACCGGCCTGAACTATACCCTGAGCGTGGCGGCCTCCACCAACTTTGGCCGCACCGTAACCGCCTGGATTGACTACAACCGCGACGGCACCTTCGACCCGGTTGAAATGGTGATGAACGCTACCACCAACGGCACCACCACCAACGCCTTTGTAGTGCCCGGCACGCCTGCCACCATCGGCTTTACGCGCATGCGGGTGGTAATGCGCCTCAACACCAACTTCGCCTTCCCGTGCATCACCAACCAGCTAAACTCCGAAACGGAGGACTACTCGGTTAATATCACCTCGGCGCTGCCCGCCCGCGAGTCGAAGGCCATGGCGAGCCTGTCGGTTTTCCCGAACCCCACGCCCGATGGCCAGCTGACGCTGCAATTGCCCACGGGCCCAACGGGTACCTACACCGCCACCCTCGAAACCCTCCTAGGTAGCGAGGTGCAACGGCAGGTGGTGCAGCTGGGTGCTGCCAAAGCCGCTACCCTCGATTTATCGGCCGTGGCGCAGGGCGTTTACCTGCTGCGCCTTACCGCCCCCAACGGCGAGCAGGCTACCCGGCGCGTGGTGCGCAATTAATCCGGCCGCCGGCGGCTGCCACTCAGCAAACAGGTGGCAGCCGCCGGCGCGTTTTTTCGCTTCTCTCTTCGGTACTATATGATGAAAACTTTACTCCGCTTTGGAGCTTTGTGGTTTGTACTGGTTTTGCTGAGTGGGGGCTCCGCCCTAGGTTCGCACTTGCTCGGCGGCGAAATGCAGTACAAGTTTCTGGATGCCAACGGGCCGCAAGCCGCCCCGTTTCGCTACCAGCTGACGGTGGTGGTGTACGTGAACTCCGACAGCCCGGCCACGCCCAGCGGCCTGGGCCGGCCCGATGTGGAGGTATCCATCTACAACAAGTCGCAGGGCAACGCCCGCATTCCGCTTACCACCATCAACAGCCCGTTGGCATCGGGGGGGTTGCTGCGCATACCGCGCACCAGCACGGTACGCATCAACCCGAGCCTGCCCGGCGGCTGCACCATTCCGGGCGGCAACGTGCCGGTTACGCTGGCCAAGTACACGGCCGTGGTAAACCTGCCCGTGTCGTTTGATGGCTACTACGCCTTTTACAGCGACATTGCCCGCAACAACGACGTGAACAACATTGTTAACCCGGGCAATACCAACATGTCGTTGTACACGGAAATGGCCCCGCCGCTGATTCCGAATACCTCGCCGGTGTTTTCGGATACGGCGGTGGTGGTGGTGTGCCAGGGCGATACCACTATCCTCATCAACAACGCTTTTGATGCCGACGGCGACCGGCTGATTTACACGTTTGGCACGCCGGCGGCCGGCAACCCGCCGTTCCCGAGTTTTGTGCTGCCGCCCGTGCCGGTTAATTACCTGCCGGGCTACAGCGCCGTGAATCCGTTTGGCCCCGGCGCCGGCAACTACGCTGCCCTCAACGCCAGCACCGGCATTGCCCGGTTTGCGGCCACCACCATGGGCAAGTACGTAGTCGCCATCGATGTGAAAGAGTACCGGCGCATCAACGGCACCGAGGTGCAGGTGGGCACCACCCGCCGCGACGTGCAGCTGGTGGTGCGGCCCTGCGCCCCCAACCGGAGTCCGCAGTTTACGCCGGCCACCCTAGGTCAGCGCGCCTTTACCATTGAGGAGGGCCAGACCCTGAACTTTAACCTGAGCGCCACCGATGCCGACGGCAACCCCGTGAGCCTGCGCGTGAACAGCGGCCTGCTCGACGGCGCGGGCGGCTTTAACGCCACGTTTGCCGGCTTGCCGGGCACTATTGCGCCCGGCGCCAGCACCGGCACGGTTACCGTATCGGGCAACGGCAGCGCCAGCGGGCAGTTCAGCTTCACGCCCCGCTGCGGCGAAGCCCGCCCCAACCCCTACGACGTGGCCGTAACGGCTACCGATGCGGCTTGCGGCTCCAAAACCGTGGCCGAGGTGTTTCAGATTTTCGTGACGAAAACCACAGCCCCCACCGGCCTGACGGGCACCCAGGAGCTCTGCGACCTTTCGCGTACGTACACGTACACCGCCACCGGCCCGGCCCCCACCAACGGTTACAGCTGGCGCGTGCAGGGCGGGGTTATTCAGGGCGCCAGCAACGGCTCGTCGGTGCAGGTGCTGTGGAATGGCAGCGGCCAGGGGCGCGTTTCGGTGCGCAACCGCTCCACGTTGGGCTGCCTGAGCGACTCAGCCACGAGCGTCGTCAACATACTGCCTGCGGTTACGCTGGGCGTTACGCCCTCCTCGCCGACTATTTGCCCGGGCCAATCGGTAACGCTTACGGCCAGCGGCGCCACGTCGTACGTTTGGTCGGGCGGCGGGCAAACCTACACGGGCAGCAGCATTACGGTGTCGCCCACCCAAACCACTACCTACACCGTAACCTCGCCCAATGCGCAGTGCTCCAACGGGCGCGTAACGATAACCGTGAACCCAGCCGTGGTGGCCAATGCGGGCGCCAACCGGGCGCTTTGCTCGGGCGAGCAAACCACCTTAGGTACGGCAGCCGTAACGGGCTACACCTACCAGTGGAGCCCCGCCGTGGGCCTGAGCAGCACCACGGTGGCCCAGCCCGTATTCAGCCAGACGCTGGCCGCCGGCCTGGCCCCGCAAACGCTTACGTACACGGTGGTGGCCACCTCGCCGCAGGGCTGCAGCGCTGCCAGCCAGGTGGTAATTACCCTGAACCCCGCCGCCGCGGCCGATGCGGGCCCCGACGTAACGGTGTGCGCCAACCAGCGCGTGCGCCTGGGCACGGCGGCCCTAGGTGGTTACACTTATCAGTGGAGCCCGGCAGCGGGCCTGAGCAGCGCCGGCGCGGCCCAGCCTACGTTTACGGCGCCTACCGTTAGCACTGCTCAAACGCTGAAGCTATACCTCACGGCCACCACGGCGCAGGGCTGCTCGGCCCGCGACTCGGTGCTGGTGCGCATCAACCCGCGCCCCGAGGCCGATGCTATTCAGGGCAGTAGCTCCGTTTGCCCGCAGGCCGGCGCAGTGGCTTACAGCATCCGCAACCCGCGCGGCACGGCGTATCAGTGGCTTATCGAGGGCGGCACCATCGGCAGCGGCCAGGGCACCGGCAGCGTTACCGTAAACTGGGGCAGCACCAACGCCAATGCCAGCCTGAAAGCGTTTCGCCTGAACGCGGAGGGCTGCTCGTCCGACACGGTGGTGTTTCCGGTGCGCATCAATCAATTGCTGGCCACCGAGCGCCCCACCGGGCCCACGCGCGTGTGCCAGACGGATGGCCCCTTCACGTACCAAACCCAGTTTACCAACGGCTCGAGCTACGCCTGGCAAATTATTGGCGGCACGCAGGTGAGCACCAACCAAGCCACGCTGCAAGTGCAATGGACGCGCCCCGGCACGGGCAAGATCGTGGTAACCGAAACCAGCCAACCGGGTTCGGTGCGCTGCCTGGGTACTTCCGATACCTTATTCGTAACGGTGCTGCCCTCCCCTGCCGCCGCACCCATTGCCGGACCTAGGCGCGTGTGCGCGGGCGCCGGCACGGTAAGCTTCTCGGTGGCGGGCGCCAGCACCTCCACCTTCCAGTGGACGGTGCAGCAAGGCACCAGCGCCCCGGTAGCGCTGAGCGCAGCGGGTACCACGGCCACGTTCGCGGTGCCGGCTCCGGCGGCGGTTACGGCCCCCACCAGCTACACCCTAACCGTGCGCGAAACCAACGCCCTGGGCTGCACCGGCGTGGCCTCCACCATGCAGTTTACGGTGGTGCCGCAGCTTACGGCGGCCGCCGTTACGGGCCCGCGCAGCGTGTGCCCGGGCTCATTTGCCGGCCTGGGTTATTCGCTGGCCGGGGCGCCGGGCAGCACGTACCAGTGGGCCATTACGGGCGGCGCGGTAGTAAGCGGCCAGGGCACCGAGCGGGTGCAGGTCGATTTCGACCCGAACGCCACGGCCCGCAGCGTGTCGGTAACCGAAACCTCGGCCGTGGGCTGCGCTGCCAGCTTCAGCGTAGTGCTCGATAACGCTACGGTAGCGCTGAACACGGCCTCGGTTGATTTGCAGGACGACCGCCGCATTACGCTTGCGCTGAATGTGCCCAACAACGCCAACTCGCCCAACCAAGTACGCATTATGCGCCGCGACGCGGGCAGCACGGCGGCCTTTGCGCAGGTGGGCACCGTGGCCAACACAGCCGCTACTTACACCGACACCGGCGTAAACACCGACGACAAAGCCTACGAGTACCGCCTCGATTTGGTGAATGCCTGCGGCACCACCCTCAGCAGCACCAACCACACCACCATGCGCCTGGAGCTTACCAACGCCGAGCCCGGCCAGGGCCGCACCGAAGGTAAAGTTGCCCTGCGCTGGAGCGCCTACCTGGGCTTCCCGGTAGCCCGCTACGAGGTGTACCGCACCGCCGACGGCGGCCAGTTGCAGCTGATGACCACCGTGCCGGCCACCGCCAGCCCCACCTACACGGCCGGCTTTGCCAGCAGCGCGGCGGGCTTCAACCAGGGCTTCCGCATCAAGGCCATCAGCGCGGAGGCGCAGGCCAGCCAGGCGTGGTCGAACCAGGCTGATGCGGCGTTCGAAAACAAGCTCGGTTTCTACAACGTGATTACGCCCAACGGCGACGGGCTCAACGACGTGTTCTTTATCCGGAGCGTGGAGCTGTACCCCGGCAACAGCTTCGCAGTGTTCAACCGTTGGGGCAAAGAGGTGTACCGCACCAGCAATTACCGCAACACCTGGGGCGCCGATGGCCAACCCGCCGGCACGTACTACTTCGAGTTTAAGCAGAGCAACGGCCAGATTAGCAAAGGCTGGTTTGAGGTGGTGCGCTAACACGCGTTGCTCGACACTACCAACAAAAAAACGCCCCCAACCGGGGGCGTTTTTTTGTTGGGGCTTGCGCCCAATCTCGACTTATTCGTGTACCTAGGCCCTATGCGTTTTGTGCTACTATTTCTCGTGTTGCTGACCGGTTTTCCAGCCGCAAGCCAGGCCATTCATAATCTTAGCTTCGAGCCCGATGCCAACCGCCGGCAGCCGCTGCTGCTGTGGGCGCACAAGGGTGGTCAGGCCATCCGGCTTTCCATCGATACCACGCAAGCCAAACACGGCCGGGGCAGTTTGCTGATTGATGCCACCCGCGCCCCCGAGCCGGTAGGCGCCGCCATTTACACCACCCTCGAGCCCATCGACTCGCTGCGCGGGCACGCGGCTACCATCACGGGCTGGGTACGGACCAAAGGCTTTGCTGGCAAAGTGTGGCTCTACGCCCACGCCCAAACCGCCGGGCACGGCGCCAATCTGGCCTCGCACGACACCCCGCCCGCCGCCGAACTTGCCCCTGCGGCCGATTGGCAGCGCCTGCAAATTCAGCTGCCCGTGGGCGCGGAGGCCGAGCAGCTGCTGCTGGGCCTGCGGTTTTGGGGCCAGGGCACCGTTTGGCTCGATGATTTGCAGGTACACTACAACGGCCGCACGTACCGCAATGCGCCCCTGCCAGGCACCGAGCCGCTGCTGCTGAGCACCACCACCCCGTTGCCCGATTGGAATTTCGAGCGGCGCGGCCCCGCCACCGCTACCCCACCCACGCAGTACCGCTGGCGCCTCGATTCGACGCTGGCCCAAAACGGCCGCTCCAGCCTGCAGCTGCTGCCGGTGCCGGGCGCTGCCGCCCCCTACGCCTACCTAGGCGTAGTGCCGCTCGATACGCTGCACGGCCAAACGCTGGTGGTGCGCGGACACGTGCGTTACTCAGCTGGTCGGGCAACCAATAAACCTCTCGTGCTCTACCACGCCATGCTCACCCACGACGACCGTTCTGGTTGGCCGTTTCGTGAGCGCGAAAGCTTTTCGGCAACGCCGGTAACTGCCGGCGCCCCGGCGGCCAACGGTTGGCAAGCCTTTGAGCTTTCGGTGCCCATTTCGCACAACTCGTTTGCGAAGCAACTGGCCCTGGGCGTGCGCCTCGACGGCGGCGAGCCAATTTGGATCGACAACGTGCAGCTGCTTATTAACGGGCGCCCCTACACCCCGCGGCCACCTAGGGCGGCCGGCCTACCCACGGCGGCCGAGCTGGCGTGGCTGCGCCAGGCCGCTCGGCCCCTGCGCACCGTGCAGCCCGATGGCGGCGACGTGCGCTATTTGGCGGCCTTTGGGCAGCTGGTAGGCGCGGCCGAGGTAATCGGCCTGGGCGAGGTAACGCACGGCTCGCGCGAGATTTTTCAGGTAAAGCACCGTTTGTTTCGCTACCTGGTAGAGCAAAAAGGCGTGCGGGCGCTGGTGCTGGAGGCCAACATGGGCACGTGCCTGGCCCTCAACCGCTACGTGCTCACCGGCGAAGGCGACGTGCGCCAATTGGTACGGAGCCTAGGTGTGTGGAACACCGCCGAGGTGCTGGAGCTGGTGCAATGGATGCGCACCCACAACGAGCGCGCCAGCACCAAAATTCAGCTGCTGGGCATGGATATGCAGCACCCGTACGACGCCATTGCCTACTTGCGCGCGCAAGTACCCGCCAAGCGCACCGACCTGCACGCCCTGCTCACCCGCATCGAAAACCAGGTGAAAGAGCTGCGCCGAAGCGAATCGCCCCTGAACCCGTTTGCCGCCGACAGCCGGCCAGGTGCTGCGCTGCAAGCCCTGCGCAGCCAGCTGGCCGAGCTGCGCGGCGGTTTCGAGATGCAAAGCAAACTGCGCGACGATACCGACCTGCCCGATGTGGCCTGGCAGCGCCAGATGCTGCACCTGATTGAGCAATACAGCACATTTATCAGCCTGAAAAAAGTGTTCGGCAGTGCGTACCGCGATGCTTGCATGGCCGAAAACGTGCACTGGCTGCGCGGGCAGCTGGCCGGCGCCAAGGTGGCGGTGTGGGCGCACAACGCCCACGTAGCTGCCGAGGGCGAAGGCGCCGAGCGCAACCTAGGCGAATGGCTGCGCCGCGCCTACGGCCCGGCGTATTTCGCCGTGGGCATGGCTTTCCACGAAGGCTCGTTTCGGGCCGAGGACCAAAGCACGAGCACCTTTGTGCGGGCCGAGGCCACGGCCGCGCCGGTGGGCACCTACGAGTACTACTTTCATGCGGCCAAGCTGCCGTTGTCGTTGCTCGATGTGCGCAGCCCCGCCCTGGCGCCCGGCACGCAATGGCTCTATCAAAACCTGCTGCTGCGCGACGTAGGCATTTTCGAATCGAAAGCGCCTTTCAACCGCCACAATCTGCGCCGCGAGTTCGATGCCCTGATTTTCATGCCGCGTTCCTCGCCCGCCCTGGCGGCGCCCTAGGTCGCGTAGCGTCGTCATTGGCTTAGCAGTGGTCATGTTCTGTCGCCGCGTCTGCTCGTTTCGAGCCAAGCAAATAGCGTTGGCTTGAGCAGAACAGTTAGTCGCCCTGTGGGACAACGGCCCTAGGTTCATTGGCCCGGCATATCGCTTGGGCTTCAAGGGTTAAGGCAAGGGTTGGTACGAGGATGCAGGCGCAGCCTAAAATCCATGCATTCCGGCAAATCCGCAAAAATCCGTGGGTTATCTTTGCGCTTGTGAATCAAGTAATGCCCAATCCGAAGAAGATCCCCGCGGAGGACCTCCGCGAAGTGGTAATACAAGACATGGTAGCCGAGGGCAAGTGCCTCGTGCGCCACAACAACCTCGTCATTTTCGTGTCGGGCGTAGCGCCCGGCGACGTGGTCGACCTGCGCATCACCAAGTCGAAAAAGAGCTTTCTGGAGGCTGTACCCGTGCACTTTCACAAGTACTCGGAGCTGCGCGTGCAGCCCTTCTGCATGCACTTTGGCACCTGCGGCGGCTGCAAGTGGCAGCACCTAGGCTACGAAACCCAGCTTCAGTACAAGCAGCAACAGGTGGAGGACACGCTGCAGCGGATCGGCAAGGTTGAGTTGCCCGAGATTATGCCCATTCTGGGTTCGAAGGAAACCACCTACTACCGCAACAAGCTGGAGTACACCTTCAGCTACAACGGCTGGCTGACCTCGGAGCAGATTGCCGACGAGTCGCAGCAGTACGACCGCCGCGTGCTGGGCTACCACCTGCCCTCGCGCTTCGATAAGATCATCGACATCCAGCACTGCTGGCTGCAGCCCGACCCGAGCAACCAGATTCGCCTGGCCTTCCGCGATTACGCGCGCACCAACAACCTGCGCTTCGGCAACCTGATGAAGCACACCGGGTTGCTGCGCACGCTCACCATCCGCACGGCCAAGAGCACCGGCGAAATCATGGTGGTGGCCGCGTTCTACCGCCAGCACCAGATGATTCCGGTTATTCTGGACCACCTGCTGGAGCTGTTCCCGGAAATCACGTCGATGAACTACGTGCTCAACGACAAGGGCAACGACTCGCTCGACGGCCTGGAAGTGGTGTGCTACAAGGGTCTGCCCTACATCCACGAGGAGATGGAGGGTCTGCGCTTCCGCGTGGGGCCGAAATCGTTCTACCAAACCAACTCGGAGCAAGCGTACGAGCTGTACAAAATTGCCCGCGACTTTGCCGGCCTCACCGGCACGGAGCTGGTGTACGACCTCTACACCGGCGCCGGCACCATTGCCAACTTCGTGGCCAAGCAGGCCCGCAAGGTAATCGGCGTGGAGTACGTGGCGCAGGCCATTGAAGACGCGAAGCTGAACTCGGAAATCAACGGCGTGCAGAACACCAAGTTCTACGCCGGCGACATGAAGGACGTGCTCACCAAGGAATTTACCGACGAGCACGGTCGCCCCGACGTCATCATCACCGACCCGCCCCGCGCCGGCATGCACGCAGATGTGGTAAACCGCCTCATCGAGCTGCGCGCCCCGCGCGTAGTGTACGTGAGCTGCAACCCCGCTACCCAAGCCCGCGACCTAGAGTTGCTGGCCGACACCTACCGCGTAACGCGCGTGCAGCCGGTAGATATGTTCCCGCACACCCACCACGTGGAGAATGTGGTGCTGCTGGAGCTGAAGTAGTATTTGACTTTATCTATGCGGCTGCTGTTGCTAATCTGCCTGTCTTTAAGTGTTAACTCCAGCTTCGCCCAAGGCTCGTTGAAGAAAACATTACGACAAGATTTCGCAGAAAGCAGAAAGAAGCCTTATTCACTGCACCCAAACTGGATTGCCGAGGATACTTCTAATATCAGCACCAGGGACACTGTCTCTTTCCACAATTGGAATTACTACTTGGCAGCACAAGGGGTTTGTAAGTTTCTGGATTGGTCTTTCACTTCAAGATCAACCATCAGCCAGTCATCTTACTTTCCTTGTGTAGGTCATGGCTATTTTACTTCAGCAATAAATGGCAGTGGATTATATTGGTTCAAGATTAAGGAAGTTTCTGGCAAGACATACCTCAAACTTATGGATCATAAGTACCGGGTATACTGGTTTGAAGTTTTCCGCTCGTTAGAATATGACCCTCAAAACGTTGCTCACCCAGTACTTACTTTGGTGCGTTTGAAACTTAAGCCGGCATAATTTGATGCTTCCGAAATAATTCAGGCACTAAAGCTCAACCCACTCCCGACCTCTGGCAGCTATGAGCTTCTGGTACCCCAACCTCAGCGAAGAGCAAGTAGCCACGTCAGTCCGCGAAAACCGGCTGGCTATTCCGCCCAATTGGTCAACCAAGGTATTTGCCGCGTTGCTTTTCCTGGTGTACTGGGGCCTGTGTGGGTATTTTGTGGGTAATGGCCCTACGGCTTTCTACCGGACGATTGCGCTTTTGCTGTTTCCGTTTTTGGGCTGGCTGTTTTTCTACGCCGTGTACTGCCAGCTTCGCGAAAACCGTTTGACAACCCTCGAAACCGGGCTGAGCGCGGAGGCCAATTGGCAGCTGATCCAGACAGTTTTTGGAGAGTTGAACTGGAACATCCAGCAAAACACCCCGCAGGTAGTACGGGCTTTTACCGATGGCTATATTAGCCAGGTGGGCATTGCTTTAATCCAGCCAAACCGGTTGCTTTTGAACGTTTTGCACATTGGCCACCGCCGCGGCAGACTCCCGTTCTCCTTCGGCCAGAACGAAAAGATGATGCGTCTGCTCGTGTCCCGCCTCAACCAACATCTGGCTGCCGCTTAACACGCCTTGCCGCCCAACCTAGGGAATGGTGCCGCCGGGTGCGGCGACCAACCGGGCAGCTCCCGTAGCAACCAATTCGGCTGTGCAGCAGATATGTGCAGCGGCCCATACGCTATACCCGGAAATTCTGCGGATTTTTGGCGGATAAACAGCGGGCAGATAGCGCGCTGGCAGTATCTGTGAGCCACGCTGCGTATGCGTCGAGTTGAGTATCTGGATAGTGTGAGAGGCCTGGCGGCCTTCTCCGTGATGATTTATCACTTTATCGGTTGGCGCTGGGCCGAAACCCTAAGTTACAAACTGGGTTCGATGGTGTTCAACGGCAGCGACGCGGTTTCGCTGTTTTTTGTGCTTAGCGGCCTGGTGTTATCGTGGAAGTACTTCCACCCCGACGAGTCGGTAAAGATTAACGGCTCCCACTTCCGGCAATTTGTGCTCAACCGCATCGTGCGCCTGTACGTGCCCTTTTTGGCGGCGCTGGCCCTGTACTACCTCTACAACCACCGCGCCGATGACCTAGGGCTGCTGGTGCGCCAATTCGTTACCAACGAAACCCATTGGGTTGAAGAGGCTTTGCTGATCAGGGGCAAGCACGATTTGTACCTGCCGGCCTGGACGCTCGAAGTTGAAATGGTGGTGTCGTTGCTGGTGCCATTCCTGACCTTGCTGCTGCGCAACAGCCGCGTTCTATTCGTGAGCCTGATGGCGGTGATTCTGGCCACCGGCACCATCAGCTGGGCCGTGCTGCATTTTGGGCTGGGCATGCTGCTCACGTACTATTTCCGCGACATCGAGCAGTACGACATCAAAAAAGCCCGCTGGTACCCGTACCGCTACGGGATTTACGTGCTGATTTTCGCGCTGTATTCCATTCGGCACATTACGCGCATTTACCCCCTGGGCGACGTCGCGAATTATTGGCTGGGCCTGTTCCGCCTCGATTTGTTTCACTTTACGGGCCTGGCCGCAGGGGCTATTCTGGCGCTGGTTATCAACCAGCCGCAGCTGCAACGCCTGCTCACCATCCGCCCGCTGTTGTTCCTGGGTCGCATTTCGTATAGCCTCTACTTGCTGCACTGGCTGTTCGTCATCTTCGTGATGGACCGCTGGGATTATCTTGCCTCCCTGATCGGCGGCGAGCGGCGCGTGTACTGGATACTGCTGGCCTTCGTGGTAGTCGGAACCCTCGTTGCCTCCACCATCTTTAACATATTGGTCGAGCGGCCGGCGATTCGCTTGGGTAAAAAAGTGGCCGACCGCTTTGCCCCCAAGCCGACCTACCAAAAGGCTGTTTAACCCGAACTTCAAGCCCTGAGCTTCACCACCATGGATTACGCCAACGACCCCGAGCTGAGCGGCAAATACCTCGGCACCATCACCAAGGACTTTGCCGTAGTAGCCGACACCCTCAAGGAAGCCTCGTACCAGATCCGGCGCCGCGACATTTCGAAGCACCCCATCTTCGTGTTCGCGCGCATACCTGTGCCTTTCGGCTCGCTGCTCATCTCGCCCGACGAGATGGAAACCGAGTGGTACGTGCTAGCCTCGTACCTCGACATTTTCGTGCAGCAAGGCGTGATTTCGCCCGAGCACGTCGAGGACTTTCAGCGCGCCTACAAAGACCCCGACGAGTTCTGCTGTCTGTTCGTGGTTGATGGGGAGTTCACGAAGTTCGTGTTCGTGCCCTACCCCGAGGATTAACCTAGGTACCCACCAGCAAAAAGCCCGCGGCAGCTGCCGCGGGCTTTTTGTTTGCATGCGCTTGTTGTTACTGCTGCTTGCCGAAGTGCGACCAGCCCTGCGCCCGCAGCGGCACGGCGTTGCCGCCCTTGGTGGCCAGAATAGCGCCTTCCGAAGCCTCCGTTATTTTGCCGATGATGGTGATGTCGGGGTGGTTCTTGAGCTTGTCGAAATCGGCGAGCGGTACGGTGAAAAGCAGCTCGTAGTCTTCGCCGCCGTTGAGTACGCACATCACTGGGTCGAGGCGGAACTCGTCGGCAACGTCGTACACCTGCTGGTCGGCAGGCAGGCGGTCGGAGAAGATGGTGGCGCCCACGCCCGAGGCCGCGCACAGGTGCATTATTTCGGATGCCAGCCCGTCGGAAATATCAATCATGCTGGTGGGCACCACCTCCATCTCGTGCAGCATGTGCACCACATCCATGCGGGCTTCGGGGCGCAGCTGGCGCTGCACCACGTAGTCGTAGGGCGCCAGGTTGGGTTGAGTTTCGGGGTCGGCGAGGTAAGCTTGTTTTTCGCGCTCCAGAATTTGCAGGCCGAGGTAGGCGCCGCCCAGGTCGCCGGTTACGCAAAGCAGGTCGTTTACCTTGGCCCCGCTGCGGCGCACGGCTTTGCCGCGGGCTACGGTGCCCATGGCGGTTACCGAAATAACCAAGCCCGCGCGCGAGGCCGTGGTATCCCCGCCGATTACATCGACGCGGTACGCCTCCGAGGCCAGGCGCACGCCTTCGTAAAACTCTTGCACGGCTTCCACCGAAAAGCGCGCCGGCAAGGCCAGGCTCACGGTAATCTGGGTGGGCAGCGCATTCATGGCCGCAATGTCCGATACGTTCACGGCCACGGCCTTGTAGCCTAGGTGCTTCAGGGGGCAGAACATCAGGTCGAAGTGGACGCCCTCCACCAGCAAATCGGTGCTGACGACCACCTCGTGCTCGGCGGGCGGCGCAATAATGGCGGCATCGTCGCCGATGCCGAGCACCGTGCTGGGCTGGTGCAGCGTGATGGTATCCTGGATCAGGCGAATCAGGCCGATTTCGCCGACTTGATTAAGCGGGGTGACTTGTTCTGACATAACGGTAGCACTACGGTGCAAGGGGCGCAAAGGTAGCCCCCGGCGGTGTTTTTGTGCCAATGCCCAAACACTTCGCCTGTTTTGCGTGCGGCCAGCCCCATCGACCTAGGCAGTCGGCCACCGCAGAGGCTGCGCGGCTCGCCTCCATTGTTCAAGCTGAATGAGGTTGTGCCTGAAAAGGCATTTTACGTTTCCTGAACGTCAGGCTGAGCTTGTAATAGCTTACATGTTGCCTTACCCAAACGCCTTCGCACAAAGCCCTCTGCAATCGTTTGCAAAAAAAGCAACCCAACCTTGCTAACGAACGTTAGGAACCATACATTTGTTAGCATATAGCAAATATGGAAACTACGGCTCCTAACCTTTCGCGCAAAGCCCAGATCGACCAAACGGCTACGGCCCTGTTTCGTCGGCGCGGGTACGCTGCTACCAGCATGCGCGAGTTGGCGGCGGCCCTGGGTATTGAGGCGGGTAGCATTTACTCGCACATCCGCTCGAAGGAGGAAATCCTGCACCGCATTTGCTTCCGGCTGGCCGACGAGTTTATGGCCGGTTTGCGCCACGCCACGGCCGATGCCTCGGCTTCGGCGGCTACGCGGCTGCGCCGCGCCATTGAGAGCCACGTGCGCGTGCTTATCCACGATGCCGATGCCTCGGTGGTGTTTCTGCACGAGTGGCGCCACCTCAGCGAACCGGCTTTGTCGGAGTTTCTGAAGCTGCGCCACGATTACGAAGCCGCCTACCGCGAGCTGATTGCCCGCGGCGTGGCGGCCGGCGAGCTGCAAACGCCCGACCCGGCTTTTGCGGCCCTCACCCTGTTTGCCAGCCTCACGTGGTTGCCCAACTGGTACCGCCAAGATGGCAAGCTCGGGCCCGATCAGATTGCCGAGCGCTTAACCGATCAGCTACTGGGCGGTTTAGCCAAGTAATTCCTCACGCAAACTCCCAATCAAGATACCATGTACGGCTCCGTCAGCACCCACGATATCCCGGCGCAGGCAACCACCGGCCTCGAAAACGAAGACCCGCAACTGCTGGCCGAGTTTGAGGCCCGCATTGCCCGCGGCGAGAAAATCGAGCCCGACGACTACATGCCGGCGCTCTACCGCAAGCAGCTCATTCGCATGATTGAGCAGCACGCGCACTCCGAAATCATCGGCTCCTTACCCGAGGGCACCTGGATTACCCGTGCGCCGGGCTTCCGCCGCAAAATGGCCCAGATGGCCAAGGTGCAGGACGAAGTGGGCCACGCCCAGCTGCTGTACTCGGCCGCCGAAACCCTAGGTAAGACGCGCGAGGACATGATTACGGACCTGATCAACGGCAAGTCGAAGTACTCCAACGTCTTCAACTACCCCACGCCGACCTGGGCCGACTCAAACGTAATTTCCTGGCTGATCGACGCGGGTGCCATCGTAAACCAAATGGCCAACGCCAAAGGCTCGTACGGCCCGTATTGCCGCGCCCTGGAGCGGATTTGCGCCGAGGAGTCGTTTCACCTGAAGTACGGCCACGATGCCGTGGTGCACATGGCCACCGGCACGCCCACGCAGCGCCGCATGATGCAGGAAGCCCTGAACCGTTGGTGGCCGCCCATCATGACGTTCTTCGGGCCGGCCGACAAAATGAGCCAGCACACCGAAATCCTGATGCGCTGGAAGGTGAAGATGGCCTCGAACGACGATTGCCGCCAGCAATTCCTCGACATGTACGTGCCGAAGATTCTGGAAATCGGCCTTACCATCCCCGACCCCAAACTGCGCAAGAACGAAGAAACCGGCAAGTGGGAATACACCGAGCCGGATTGGGACGAGCTGCGCCGCGTGATTAACGGCGACGGCCCCTGCAACAAAGAACGCCTGGCGGTGCGCCGCGCCGCCGAAGAAAACGGAGCCTGGGTACGCCGGGCTCTGCAGGCCAAGCAGCAAGCCGCCAAGCACGTGCGGCCTCTGGCCTAAGCATCTGTCGTTGGTCGTTTACGGGCTGCATTCCCGTTCCTACATCCCGCCCGAGCCGGTAAACGATCAACGGTAGATGTTCGCTGCCACGAGCGCGGCGGGGCTTCCAAACCTGCATTCCCCCAGCATTTCCCCGAACCTGGAAGCCCTGCTGCTGCTCTGCGCTACTGCGAATGAGTAAGTGAGTGAATGAGTGAGTTGGCCGTTGGCTTTGCTCCTCGTTTCCGCTCATCCACTCGTTTGCCCATCCACTCATCCCCCTCAATGCTCACCTCTCTCGATCCTCGTATTACGCGCTTGCACCTGCCCGATGCGCCCCCATCCATCGAGCCCAAAGAAGCGTTCGACCAGTTTGAAACGTACGAGGCGTTCCACCAGAAGAAAGAAGGCACCGCCTACACCTACGTAGGTCCGGTGCATGCCCCCGCGGCCGATGTGGCCTTCTTGTTTGCCAAGGAGCAGTACAGCCGCCGCTTTCCGTGCACGGGCATGTGGGTGGCGCCTACGCGGGCCATCAGCCTGACGCGCTACGTGGGCGACACCGAGTCGGTGTACGACTTTGTTACCGAGCATCTGCCCGCGCAAACGGGTGCCGAGCCCGATGAGAGCGTGCAGCAAGCCGAGGCCTACGCCCGCGGCGAGGAGGATTACGCCATCTTCCACCTGAAGAAGCGCGGCAAGGCGCACGTGCATGTAGGCATGGTGCGCGCCGCCTCGCCCGAAGAGGCTCTGCTGCAAGCCAAGGCCGTTTTTGGCGAGCAACGCCCCGTGGTAAACGTATGGGTGGTACGCTGGGCCGATGTGCTGACCTCCGACGAGGACGACCGCGACATCTGGAGCACCACGCCCGAGAAGAAGTACCGCGACGCCATTGCCTACAAAGTGCAGGACCGCATCGACCGCTTTAAGCAGGAGGGTAACAAGTAAGGGGTAACAGGTAACACGTTTTTCCGCTCCGCACCTTCCCGCTTGTCACCTGTTACATGTCACTTGTAACCCACCCCATGAACACCACCGCGCTCAAAGACCTGCTCTACCGCCTCGCCGACGACCAGTTGATCCTAGGTCACCGCAACTCCGAGTGGAACGGCCTGGGTCCGATTCTGGAAGAGGACATTGCCTTCTCGTCGATGGCGCAGGACAAGCTGGGCCACTCGCTGCAGCTCTACACCTTGCTGCACAACCTGGGCGAGGCCGAGCCCGACACGGTGGCGTTTACGCGCAACGCGCCGCAGTTTCACTGCTCGCAGCTGGTGGAGCTGCCCATCGGCGACTACGCTTTCAGCCTCATCCGCCATTTCCTCTACGATCACGCCGAGCTGCTGCGCTTTCAGCTGCTGGCTACCAGCTCGTACGAGCCCCTGGCGCAGGTAGCGCGCAAGCTGAAGGGCGAGCTGAAGTACCACGTGCTGCACGCCAACACCTGGGTAAAGCAGCTGGGCACCAGCACCGAGGAGGCCATCGAGAAGCTGCAGACGGCACTGAACGAAACCCTCCCCTACGCCCTAGGTCTGTTCGAGAAAACCGAGCACGAGGAGGCCATTATTGCCGATGGCGTTTTCGCGGGCGAAGACGCGCTGAAGGCGCAGTGGCTGGAGAGCATCAGCAAAGTATTGGCGCAAACCAACCTCGAGCTGCCCGACCTCGCCACCGTTGCGCCGGTGTACGGCGGCCGCCACGGCGAGCATACCGAGCACCTGCAGCCCCTGCTCGACGAAATGGCCGAGGTATTCCGCCTCGACCCTACCGCCGACTGGTAAGGGCTTAATTATTAATTAGTAATTAATAATTATTAATTGAACGCAGTCGTGGACAAGGCTACCATTCTGACGTGGCTGGAGGTGGTTACCGACCCCGAGATTCCCACGGTGTCGCTGGTCGACCTGGGGGTGATTCGCGACGTGCGCGTGGCCGACGATGGCTACGTAACCGTGCGCATGACGCCTACCTTCTCGGGCTGCCCGGCCATGGACTACATGCGGCGCGACGTGGAGCGCGTATTGCGCGAGCACGGCGTGGCGCGGTTTGCCGTGGAAATGTCGCTGGAAGAAGCCTGGAGCAGCAACTGGGTAACCGAACGCGGGCGCGCCGCGCTCAAAGCGCACCGGTTGTCGCCGCCGCCCATGCACCAGGGCATCGTCGATTTGGACATTCTGGAGTACGCCGAGTGCCCCAACTGCGGCAGCCACAACACCACCCTGCGCAGCCCCTTCGGCCCTACGCTTTGCCGCGCCTTGCACTACTGCAACGATTGCCGCCAGGGCTTCGAGCAATTTAAGCCGGTATAAGGCCGGATTTTAGCTGTTAGCAGGTAGATTCAGGGAATATTCAGGCCAATTCTTGCGTTCTAGCTGCTATGCGTAAACTGCTGACTTTTATTCCGCTGGTAATGCTACTGGCGGCGGCCTCGTGCCGCAAAACTGGCGATACTCCTACTACCGCTGCGGTTGTCGACCCGACCTCGCCCGCGGCTGCCCGTGCCCAGCTCCAGGTGCTGCGCGACTCCGTGGACTCGCGCTGGAAGCAGATGATGAACAGCGACAACCAGAAGTTGGTAGCCACTACCGCTGTGCTGGCCGAGCTGCAACGCCTGCCGGGCGCCAACGCCGATCAGGCCAAGCAACTTACCAAAGCCAACGAACGGCTCCTCGGCTTGCGCTACGACCAGCAAACCATGTCGGTTTCGGAGCGCATAGATGCTTACGACATGGCCCAGGACTCGGTGCTGCAGGCCGTGTACAACCTGGCGCAGCCGCATTACGACAAGAACCAAGATGTGCAGGCCCTGACGGAAACCATTAAGGTATCCGACAGCGAAGTGGCCGGCTACCGCGTGCGCTACGATCAGGCCGTGAAGCTCTACAACAACTACATTCAGATGCACGGACAGTCGCTCAAAAAAGCGGGCCGCAAGTATGCCAAGCTGCAGCCCCTGCCCTTGTTCGAGCTGAAGTATTGACCTAGGGCCACTTTCCGGAAGAACCGACGCAGCCGCTCGAGCCCAGGTGCTTGAGCGGCTGCGTCGGGTTAGTGCCCACCGCAACGCCGTGGTGGCAAACAACCCTGCAACCAATTGGCTGGCTGGCTACTCTTAGGTATACACTTATGCCATCCTAACCTACCCTACCTATGCCCCGACCTGCTCTTTGGCTGTTTGCTTTGCTGCTGACGCAAGCGGCTTTTACCTGCGACAAGAACAATCCGGAGCCAACCAGCTGCGAGGATTGCGCCACCATTGCCACCGTACGCAACCTGACCGGGCTCGACGGTTGCGGCTACGTGCTCGAGCTACCCGACGGCAAACGGTTGGAGCCGGCGGGCCAATTGTGGCAAGATCTTGTGAAGCAAGACGGCGCCAAAGTTATGGTTAGCTACGAGCCGGAATCGCGCGGGAGCATTTGCATGGTGGGCGAGTCCGTCAGGATAACGTGCCTCCGCACCATGCAGTCGGCTGGCAATTAGGCACTTGACGCTTACAAAGCCCTAGGCACTAAAAAGCCGGGGCCCGAATCAAGCTTGATTCGGGCCCCGACTTTTTAGCTTGCTTGCACTAGAGCTGCGCCATTTCCTGCCGCACAAAGTCGGCGAGGCTGCGCAGGTACTCGGTGCTGAAATCGAACCGGATGCCGGCCGCCTCGTAAATCTCGCCGATGGTAGCCGTATACCCTAGGGCCAGGGCGCGCTTGTAGGCTTCGAGGCCGGCTTGCGGATCGTGGCGGAAGTTGCGCCATACCGCAATGGCTCCCAGCTGCGCCATAGCGTACTCCACGTAGTAAAATGGCACTTCGTAGAGGTGCAGCTGCTTTTGCCACAACCACGGCTTGTAGGCCTCAATGCCCTCCCAGCTCACGGTGCGCTGGTTGAACGTGTCGAAAATCTCCACCCACTTGGCCTGCCGCTCGGCCGGGCTGTGCTGCGGGTTTTCGTAAATCCAGTGCTGAAACTTATCGATGGTGGCCACCCACGGGAAGGTTTCGAGCACGCTCTCGAGGTGGGTTTTCTTGGCCCGCCGCAGCTCGTCGTCGTTGCCGAAGAACACGTCCCAGTGGTCCATCGAAATCAGCTCCATCGACATCGACGCCAGCTCGGCTACCTCGCTCGGCGGGTGCTTATCGGCGCCCATGGGCAGGCGGCGCGTCAGGAAGGAGTGCACCGCGTGGCCGCCTTCGTGCAGCATGGTAATCACGTCGCGCAACGACGAGGTGGCGTTCATGAAAATGAACGGCACGCCGGTTTCGTCGAGCGGGTAGTTGTAGCCACCGGGTGCCTTGCCCTTGCGCGACTCCAGGTCGAGGTGGCCCATTTCGCGCATAGTGGTAAGGCAGTCGCCCAGAAAGGGGTCGAGGCGCTGGAATACGGTAATGGTTTTGCCCAGCAGCTCCTGCCCGGTTTCAAAAGGCCGCAGCGGCGCCTTGCCCGAGGTGTCCACGTCGAGGTCCCAGGGGCGCAGCTCGGCCAGCCCTAGGTCGTGGCGGCGGTGCTGGTCGATTTCGTCGATCAGGGGCACCACTGTTTCCCGAATGGCCGCATGAAAATCGAAGCAGTCCTGCGGGGTGTAGTCGAAACGACCCAGGGCCGCAAACATATAGTCGCGGAAGTTCGAAAAGTCGGCGTTCAGGGCCATCTGATGGCGCAGGCCAATCAGCTGCGTAAACAGCCCGTCGAGCTTCTGGGCGTCCTGCACGCGGCGGTCTTGCACGGCGCGCCACGCCTCCTCGCGCTTAGCGCGGTTTGGGTCTTTGAGGCGGTCGGCGGCCCGTTGCAGCGTCATTTCCTCGCCGTCGAGGGTTACCGTCATGGCGCCCACGGTGGCGGCGTATTCCTGCTGCTTGGTGCTGATTTCCGTTTTGAGCGGAATGTTTTCGGCCCGGTAAATTTCCAGCGCGCGGCGTACCGAACGCAAGAAAATGCGGTAGCGGTCCTGGTTCAGCTCGTCGATGTAGGGCGAGGCAACCAGCTTTTCGTTGAGGGCGTGGTCGTAGGGCGCGGCGTTCGGCTCAATCTGGCTCACGAAGTACTGAAAAGCCTCGGAGCGGTTCTGGTCCTGCGTGTCGCAGGTCATGCGGATATAGCGCCACGCCAAATCCTCGCTCAGCACCGATTCCAGCTCTGAGCGGTCGAGCAGCCACGCCTCCAGCTCTTCGGCGCTGTTCACCGGCCGGTCGCGTAGCTCAACAAAATACGGTTCGAGCGCGGCCCAATCGGTTACGGTAAATGCCTCGGGCAAGTACCGGCGGGGCGGCCGGGTGGGCGCCGTAACGTCGGCGGATATTTCCGGAAGGGAGTGAATCATGGGCGAAAAAGCAGCAGCAAACGTTCGCAGCAACAAATTATGTACCTACGCAGATCGGGCCTCTAAGGCTAAAGCGGCCGGGCGCAATTTTCAGTATACGCCCGGCCGCCTAATAAGCGCAGGTAATTACCCGATTTCGATAACCACGTCGTTGGTGAGCGGGTGCCCTACGCACACCAGCACGTAGCCTTGCTTGAGCTCGGAGTCGGACAGGCCCTCGCGCTCGTCGAGGTGCACCTTGCCCGACAGGCACTTGCCGCGGCAGGCCGTGCACAGGCCGGCCTGGCAGCTGTATGGCAGGTCGATGTCCTGATCGAGGGCGGTTTCGAGGATGGTTTTGCCGGGCGGCACTTCCAGCACGTAATCGGTACCCTCGTACTGCACGGTTACTTTGCGGGCCACGATTTCATCCGAATCGTCGGCCGAAACGGTGCCGTGGCCGCCGGGCTGGGCGGCAGCGGTTTCGGCCGAATCGGCCGAAGCCACGAAACTCTCGCGGAAGATTTGGCTGCCCGGTACGCCCAGCAGCTCCAGCGCTGCTTTGGCTTCCGACATCATGCCCTCGGGGCCGCACATGTAGTACTCGGCCTGGGCCGCAGGCTGCTGCTGGCGCTTCTCCAGAATGCGCAGCAGCATGGTGCGGTTGAGGCGGCCCGAGTGCTGGTGCGGCGCCACGGGCTTGGTGGGCTGGCTGAACACGTGCTCTACCTGCAGGCGGCCGGCGTACTGCTGTTCCAGCTCGGCCAGCTGCTGCTTGAAAATCACCGACTCCTCGTTGCGGTTGCCGTACACGAGCAGCACCTGGCTTTGCGGCTCCTGCTGCAGCACGGCTTTGAGGATGGACATAAGCGGCGTGATGCCCGAGCCCGCCCCAATGAGCACCAGCGAGCGGGCCGCGGCGGGGTTGCATTGCACCGTGAAGTTGCCCATGGGCACCATGGCCTCCATGGTTTGCCCTACCTGCACGTTATCAAGCAGGTAGTTGCTCACGAGGCCACCGGCTACGCGCTTAACGGTTACGGAGAGGCGCGGTGCCTCGCCCGGCGTGCTGCTGAGCGAGTACGAGCGACGCTCGGGGCGGCTGCCCGAGCCACAGGGCACAATGAGCGTTAGGAACTGCCCGGGCTGGCAAGCCACGGCCTGGCGGTCGGCACGCTCGAGGTGGATGGTGATGGCGTCGTCGGTTTCACGGGTGAGCTCGACAACGTTCAGGGTCAGATACGGACTTGTACTCATGCGGTTCTCGGCCAGTGGAAGGCGTTCGAAAACAGGGTTCGGTGGAACAACAAGCAGCGCTGCCACAGGTTGCGGCAACGGGCGTGCAAGGTACGGTAAAAGCCGATGTTAGTTTATAGTTAGAAGCTAACACTTGTTAGTTGTGCGGCGCATGTTGTTAGTTGCAGCCGAAAGAGCAAGGCTCGCCCGTCTTTCAGCAACTTCCACCCGCTAATTCCCTGCCCTCTTTGGCTACTTCCCTAACCGAGCTGCTGCAGCGCCACGCCGCCGAATTCGGCCCCGTACTGCCCGTCGACCTGAACGGCGCCGACGTAACCCGCCTCGATTTTACGGCCGGCAACCCACGGCTGCACGGCGCCGATTTGCGCAATACCGAGTCGTTCGACGAGCTCGTGAACCAGTTGCTGGCCGCTGAAAATGCCCGCATCGGCGTAGGTGGCTACTTGGAAAACCGCGTGATTTACCGGCGCAGCCCTACCCTTTTTGGCGATGTTGCCTTGCCCGCCCGCTCCCTGCACCTAGGGGTGGATGTGTGGCTGCCCGCCGGCACGCCCGTGCTGGCGCCGCTGGCCGCCACCGTGCACAGCCTCGCCGACAACGACAACTTCGGCGACTACGGCCCCACCGTGATATTGCAGCACGAATTGGCGGGCACCACGTTCTACTCGCTCTACGGCCACCTAGGGCGCGCCGAGCTGGTGTATTTGCAGGAGGGCCAGCGTATTGCCAAGGGCGAGGCCTTTGCCACCGTGGGCCCCTGGCCCGAAAACGGCGACTGGCCCCCGCACCTGCACTTTCAGCTGATGGCCGATATGCAAGGCCGCCGCGGCGACTTCCCCGGCGTGGCTTTGCCCGAGGAGCAGGAATACTGGGCCGCGCTCTGCCCCAACCCCAACCTGGTGCTGCAAAGCCGGTGGCTGTAAGGTTTCCCGCAGAGGACGCAGAAGGTTAACGCAGAGGGCGCTGAGCTGTTCTGCGTCCTCTGCGGGCTAAAACCGAAACACCACTTAATCGAACTTGATAGCCACTACCGGCTTGATGCGGGCAATGAGGTACGTGGGGATGAGCACGGCCAGCTGCGAGGTGATGAACACGGCCGCGTTGAGCAGCAGAATGATGCGCGGGTCCCAGAAGATGGGCACGCGGTCCATGTAGTAGTTCTCGGGGTCGAGCGGGATGGGGTGGAAAAAGTACTGCACCGCGCAAAAGCCCAGGCCCACCACGTTGCCCCATAGCATACCCTTCACGGTAAGGTTGAGGCCGCGGAAGAAGAACATCCGCCGAATCTGATTGTCGGTAGCGCCGATGGCTTTCAGGATACCGATCATGTTGGTGCGCTCCAGAATCATGATGAATATCGTAGCCACCATGTTAAAGGTCGCCACGAAGATGATCAGCACCAGGAAGATGATAACGTTGCGGTTGAGCAGCTGCAGCCAGTCGAAGAGCTGGGCGTACTGATCGGTAATCTTATCGAGCTTGAGGTCGTAGCGCAGCGAGTTGTAGAGGTTGTCCGATACGGGGTCGAGCTGGCGGAAGTCGCGTAGCACCACCTCGTAGCCGCCCACCAGCGAGTCGGCCCAGGCATTCAGCTCGCGCACCTGCCGGATGTCGCCGATTACGTACACCTCGTCGAACTCGTCGAGGCCGGTTTGGTAGATGCCCGACACCACGAACTTGCGTACCCTAGGTGGATTCTGGATAAAGTAAAACAGGGCATCGTCGCCCACCTTCAGGCGCAGCTTGTCGGCCATTTTGCGCGAGAGCAGAATCTGCTCGGACGCGGCCGAATCGGGGAAGCTCAGGAACTTGCCCGCCAGCATGTTTTGCCGCATGGGCGAGGGGCCGTTTTGCTCGTCGATGCCCTTCAGCACCACGCCCAGCACCTCGTCGCGGGTTTTGATGATGGCGGTTTTGCGCGCAAACGGCTGCGACGATTTAATCTGTGGGTACCGCCGCAAGTCGCGCGTCAGCTCGGCCCCGTTGATGGGCTCCACCTCCAGGGAGTTATTGTTGTCGTACTTGCTGACGGTAAGGTGGGCGCCGAACGAAAATATCTTGGCCTGAATTTCGTTGCGGAAGCCTTCCAGAATAGCAAACGACACCAGCATCACCGCCAAACCGAGGGCAATGCTGATGATGGCTATCTTGGTCACCGACGAGGTGAAAGACCCCGAGTCGGAGCCTTCAATCTTCTGGGATATGTACCGCGAAACGTTCACTGGGCGTAAAGCTACGCGAAGCCGGCTAAGTTTGTGACGCTTTTCACCGCTAGAGTGCCAACGATGATACCCAACAGCCTTTCGGCGCTGTGTGCGCTTTTCCTGCTGCAAGGTCCGGCCTGTACGCCGGCTCGGCCCACAACGTTGCCGGCCTTGGCAAATAAGGCTACCGAGGCCGCCCTAGGTGCCGATGCCCCGGCCACCCGCCCGGCGGCCGCTACGCCCCCGGCCCCGGCCGGGCTGCAAGTGGGCGCTGCGCGCTTCGGCGAGTACCTGCCCCTGCTGCAAGGCAAGCGCGTGGGCGTAGTGGTAAACCAAACCTCGCGGGTAGGCCGGGCGCTGCTGCCCGATACGCTGCTGGCCAAGGGCGTAAACATCACGGCCATTTTCGGGCCGGAGCACGGTTTCCGGGGCGAAGCGGCCGACGGCGCCACCATTAAGGACGGCAAAGACGAGCGCACCGGCAAACCGGTGCGCAGCCTCTACGGCGCCACCAAAAAGCCCACCGCCGAAATGCTGCAGGACGTGGACGTGCTCGTGTTCGACATTCAGGACGTGGGCACGCGCTTCTACACCTACATCAGCACGATGCACTACGTAATGGAGGCCGCCGCCGAGCAGGGCAAGCCCGTGATTGTGCTCGACCGCCCCAACCCGAACGGCTGGTACGTGGATGGGCCCGTTTTGGAGCCGCAGCACAAATCGTTTGTGGGCATGCACCCCATTCCGGTGGTGCACGGCCTTACCGTGGGCGAGCTGGCCCAAATGATAAACGGCGAAAAGTGGCTGGCCGGCGGCAAGCAGTGCCAGCTTACGGTGGTGCCCGTGCATGGCTACACCCACGCCACGCGCTACGCGCTGCCGGTGCGCCCCTCTCCCAACCTGCCCAACCCGCACGCAGTGGCCATGTACGCCACGCTGTGCTTGTTCGAGGGCACCGATGTGAGCGTGGGCCGCGGCACCGATTTTCCCTTCGAGGTGATTGGCGCGCCCACGCAGCCGAGCACCCGGCCGTTCAGCTTCACGCCCAGGCCCAACACCGGCTCGCCCACGCCGCCCCAAAACGGCAAGCTCTGCTACGGCGAGGATTTGCGCAACACCGGCAACGACCTGGGCTTTACGCTGCGCTACCTCATCGACTACTACCAGAAGAGCTCGGCCAAGGACAAGTTCTTCGGCAAGTACTTTGAGCAGCTGACCGGCACCCGCTCGGTGCGCGACATGATTGTGGCGGGTAAGTCGGAAAAGGAAATCCGGCAGGCCTGGGAGCCGGCCCTAGGTCAGTACAAGCAGCTGCGCAAAAAGTACCTGCTGTACCCGGATTTTAAGTAGGCTTTTTTATTGAGCCCGCAGCAGGCGCAGCAGTTGGGCGCAGAAGACGCAGAACAACTCAGCGCCCTCTGCGCAAACCTCCGCGCCCTCTGCGGGCTAAACCCCATCCGAACCAACATGCTCCGAATAGTTTTCATGGGCACGCCCGATTTTGCGGTGCCTACGCTCGAAGCCCTGCACGGCTGGCCGGGCTGCCAGGTGGTGGCCGTGATTACGGCGCCCGATAAGCCCGCCGGCCGCGGCCAGAAGCTCAACGAATCGGCCGTGAAGCAGGTGGCCGTGCAGCTGGGTTTGCCCGTGCTGCAGCCTACCAACCTCAAGTCGCCGGAGTTTCAGGAAGAGCTGCGCAGCTACGCAGCCGATTTGCAGGTGATTGTGGCCTTCCGGATGCTGCCCGAAGCGGTTTGGAACATGCCGCGGCTGGGGTCTATCAACATCCACGCCTCGTTGTTGCCGCAATACCGCGGCGCGGCGCCCATCAACTGGGCCCTCATTCAGGGCGAGCAGGTTACGGGCGTAACGTCGTTTTTCCTGCGGCACGAAATCGACACCGGCGACCTGATTTACCAGGACGAAGTGGCCATTGCGCCCGACGACGATTTCGGCACGCTGTACGGCAAGCTGAAGCAAGCCGGTGCCGCCCTGGCGCTGCGCACCGTACAGGCCATTGCCGCCGGCACGGCCCCCAGCACGCCCCAACCCGACCGCGGCGACCTGCGCCCGGCGCCCAAGCTGCAAAAGGAAACCGGCCGCCTCGATTTCAACCAACCGGCCGAAGCACTGGTGAACCTGGTGCGGGGCCTCTCGCCCATTCCAACGGCGTTTACCAACCTGCCCGATGGCCGCGGCCTGAAGGTGTTTCGGGCGCAGGCCCTGCCGGGCGCCCCCACCGCCGAAACGCCCCTAGGTGCTTGGCTTACCGACGGCCGCAGCCACCTGCGCGTACAAACCGCCGACGGCCAACTCGACCTGCTCGACGTGCAGCTCGAAGGCAAAAAGCGCATGCCCGTGGGCGACTTCCTGCGCGGCTTTAAGCTGGAAATGAGGAAGGAGGAATGAGGCAGGACGAGGTTACTGCTTCTTGACGTCGTTGTTGTGCGTCAGTGCGTAACTGATGCCAACAACGCCAGACGAGGTTACTGCTTTCCCTTTCTTCCTCATTCCTCCTTCATCCTTCCCCCATGATTGCACTTGTAGTAGCCCGGGCCGACAACGGCGTAATCGGCCGCGACAACCAACTGCCCTGGCACCTGCCCGCCGACCTCAAGCACTTTAAGCAGCTCACCTCGGGCCACCCCATCGTGATGGGGCGGCGCACGTACGAAAGCATCGGCAAGCCCTTGCCCAACCGCCGCAACATTGTGGTAACGCGCCAGGCCGATTGGCAGGCCGAAGGCGCCGAGGTGGCCCACTCCGTGCTGGGCGCGCTGGAGCTGGCCCGCCAAACCGACGAAGACGTGTACGTAATCGGCGGGGCCGAAATTTACCGCCAGGCCCTGCCCGCGGCCGATACTGTTTACCTCACCGAGGTGCACTACGCCGCCGAGGGCGACACCGTGCTGCCCGACTTCACGGCCGATACCAGCTGGCGCGAAACCAGCCGCGAACGGCACGGGCCCGACGAAAAACACGCCCACGCGTTCAGCTTTGTAACGCTGCAGCGGCGGCGCTAGGCCCCGGGCACCTAGGGCAGTAGGGCCAACGCCCTAGGTGCCGCCACCCGCCAAATACCTAGGCGGCAGTACGTAACACTGCTGGCACTATCCCGCAAACGGAAACGGGGCCGCGACTAACAAGTCGCGGCCCCGTTTCCGTTTTAGGCCGATTACCGAAGCGTTTAGCGCAACAGCACCAGCTTGCCCCACCCCTTCTTGAAGGCTTGCTCGGCCTTGGAGTTGGTAGTGCGGTGCTCAAATTTGTTCTGGGGGTCGTCCATCACCACGCGGTAGAGGTAGGTGCCATTGGCCAGCTTGTCGCCGTACTGGTCGGTGCCGTCCCAGGCGTACTCCGTGATGTTGTTGCCGATGTGCAGCGGGCCCAGCTCGGCCTGCATGATTTCGCGCACTACCTTACCCGAAATGGTCAGGATCTGAATCTTCATGTTGCGCGGCAGCTCGCTGCCCGTGAGCGTGAACACAAAGCGCGCCCGGCTGGTAACCGGGTTCGGGTACGGGAAGATGTTGGTGATGCTCGACGTATTGATTACCTCGAAATTCACCGCGTAGCGCTGCGCCCCGGCCTGGTTATCGGCCATGTCGCGGGCCTGCACCTCCAGCTTGTACACGCCATCGGCCAGCAGGCCGGGAGTGTAGTACACGCGCGTGCGGCCCGAAGCGGCATCGGGCACAAAGCGAATCAGCGAAGCATCCGTCATCGACACCTGCTGCGGGGCCTGGTTGGGGCGCGTCAGGAATACCTGCACCTTGCTTGGGTCGTCGATGGGGCGGCGCTTGTCCTCGTACTTCACGTCAACCAGGATTTCGGGCCGCGCCGATACGATGTCGCCGTTGAGGATGTGCACGCCATCGAAAGCCACATCTACCACCGGCGGCACCGACGTGTTGGGCGACTGGAAGCTCAGGTTCAGCTCGTTGTTGAAGTAGTACTGCTCGGGCACCTGGCGCGAGTTCACCTGAATGCGCACGGCGCCTTCGCCTTTAAACGTGCGCACATCGAGGCGGAACACGTAAGTAGCCACCGAGTCGGCTTTCAGCACGCGCGCCGATTGCAGCTCCACCTCTTTGCTCTGGCCGTTGGCGGCCGTTTCGCGCACGGTGGCTTTGGCCCACAGGCGCTCCGGAAAATCCACGGCCGATACGTTCTCAAACTTCACCGGAATATCGAGGAAGCCCGAGCTGGCGGCGTCGGCACTCAGCTTGGCCGGGGCGTACACGTTGGCGGGCAGCGTGGGGTGGTCGCGGCGCACCACGCCTTCGGGCAGCGGCGTGTAGGTTACCAGCCATTGCTTGAGCTGCGGGGCCGTGCGGTTTACGCTATCGGTCAGCACGGCTTCGAGCTGCAGATACGGGTACTGCTGGGCGCTTACGCCCGCCAGCGAATATGCCAGGTTGGTAACGCTTGGCACCAGTACCGTGCGGTTGTTCTGGGCATCGTAGCCCACCAGGCGCAGCGTGTAGGCGTCGGTAGCTTCCTGCTTCTTGATGGTGTGGTGAAGCGTTTGCCATTGCTGGGCCGGGCCAATGCGCGTGCTCACCACCGTGCCGGTGCCTGTGCGGGCACTCACGGTAGCGCCCAGGCTGATTTCCTGGCTTTGGCGCGGCGTGGTGCTGCCGGCATCGAAGGTGCGCTCCTGCGCCTGGGCCGGGAAGCCCTTGCGCAGCATCATCACCAGCGGGTCGCCGTCCTGGGCTTGCTTGATGAGGCGCGAACCTAGGGCCTCCAGCTCGTCTTTGAGGGCGGCATCCATGCTGCCGAAGCGCACGGTGTTCATGCTCACCAACGCCACATAGTGGCCGGCCGGCACATCGCGCAGAAACTGCAGCAGCTTGGCCTGCCCGCTGGCGGTGTTGATGTTGTTGCTGCCATCGGCGTAGAAGTGGTACAGCGGAGCCCCATTCTGGCCGCACAGCAGGTAGCCCGAGCCTAGGTTGCCGAGCTGCTGCAGCGTGCGGCCATCGTACACGGCGGCAATGATGTTGGGCGTGCCCGAGCGGATGGAGCCGCAGTTGTCGGTTTGGGTCGAGATATTATCGGTGAGCACGCCGTAGCCGGGGCGGAACGTGTTGCCGCCGCTGCCGCCACCGGCGGTTTTCAGCAGCACCGGCCGCGTACGCTCCTCAAACTGCCAGCGGCCCGAGGGCGCGTCCTGCGTCAGGCCGGTTTTCTGGTTCGAGGCCATTTGCCCGTAGTGGCTTTGCGACCACCCGCCGGGGCTGTTGCCGATGTAGCGGAACGAGTTGGTGGCCCAGCTTTCATCGAGCCCCTGGTTGGCCCCGAAGCGCACGCGCCAGTAGTACACCACCGAGTCGCGCGGGGCAGTGGGCGCCGGCAGGTTGGGGCGCCACTCCACCACATCGGTGGCCTGCACCGTGGTGCTGCGCACGAAGGGCGAGTTGAACGTGGCCACCGTATCGAGCTGAAACTCGAAGGTGCGCGGCTGGGCTTGCGGCAGGTTGCTTTGGGCCACCAGGCGCACGTTTTGCTTGCCCACAATGGCGAAGTTGTGGGGGTTGAGCGCCGTTACGCCGCCCTGCAAAAAGTTGAAGGTGGTGGTAACGGAATTGTTGTTTTCGTTGAGCTCGTCGATAGCGTTCGGGTCGTCGAGGCGCACCGTAAAGGTGTTCAGGCCAAACACGTTGCCGGTGTTGGTCAGCTCAAAATCGAGCACCTGGTTGTTGCGCCAGCCAGCAAACGTTTTGGAGGTGCGCGTGATGGTGCTGCCTACCTGGCGCTCCACCGTCACCTTTACCTCGTCGGAAGTGAATTTGCCGAAGTTGCTGGCAGCAATCTGCAGCTTAAAGCGCTGCGACGAGGCCAGCACCGGGCCGGGGTCGAGCGGCAGCACCTGCGCGCTGTTGGCAGCGTAGTCGGGCTTTTCGGGCGCGTACAACGACACGGCCGGGTCGCCCTGCCACGTGGTGTTCATCAGCATGCTCACCGCGTAGCGGCTGTTGGTGTACTGCGGAATAGCCATCAGGCGCTTGTTCACCTCGGTCTGAATCACCGTTAGCGGCTTGCCGTACCATTGCGGGTCGTTAAACATCAGCTGGTACAGGCGGTCGGCGTAGTCGTTCAGCTCCTGATCGATACCAAAGTCGGAGTCGGCCAGAAAGCCGATAGCACCTTTTTCGGGCACCAGCACCCACGATTCGCTAATGGAGCCGTAGGGCGTGTAGTTGTTGCCCACAGCGCAACCGAATGCCATAAACACGGGGTACTTGCCCTTGTTGGCGTAGCCGTTGCTGGCTACGGTAATGTCTTTGGGATTCAGGTCGAGGTAGCTATTGGAGGCGTGGCCGAAATAAGTAATCAGCGACACGCCTTTGTTGAGTTGCGGCGACAAGTCCACTTCAACCGGGTAAGGCCCTAGGTTGCTGCGGAAGATGTTTTCGACGTTGGCCCCGAACAGCGGCGCCTCGGCGCGGCTTTGGTAGCGGCGCAGGTATCCGTGAAACTGATCGAACTCGTTCTGGCGGATGCCGCCCCCTAGGTGCAGCACGTTCTTGCGCCAGGGCTCAACGCCCAGGGCCTCGTGCTCCTTCAGCTTGTTGAGGTAGCTGAGCACATCGGTGGGCGTTTGGGCGGCCAGGCGCCCGGTAGGTATTCTCGGGAAGTAGGAGTCGTTCTGCCAGTCGGCCGTGAAGAAGATATCGGAACCGCCGCGGGTACTGGCCGGTACCAGATCGGGGAACGTGGCGCGGGCAGCCGTGGAGGCTTTGCGGTAGAAGGTGCCGCCCCAGCCTTCGGTAATCATTACGCCCTTGCCCAGCAGCAACAGGTAGCGGTTGGCCACCGGCGCCGTGAGCATGTACTGCGCAAAGCGCCGCACCGCCAGCGGCGACCGTTCGCCGTAGTGAAACTGGTCGTAGAGCAGGTCGCTGGTTACCACCAGGGTATCGTAGCGGCCGCCGGCGTTGGAGGCGCGGTAGTTGGCGTATTCGCGCACGGGGTTAGCCACGTTGCCCACCGAGCGCATCAGGGCACCGCTGCTTACAATCAGGAAGTTGTGCGAACCCGGCGAAATGGGCCGGAACCGCACGCGCACGGCGGGCATGGGCACCTCGGGCTGCGCGGCATCGGCCAGCAACAGCTGGCGCGTGCGGCCAACGGCCGAGGGGAACGTGAACACGCGCGCATTACCGGCTCCGGCTGCGCCAGCGATGCGCTGCACGTTGGCCGGATCGGTTACGTCGTACCCGATTACCGAAGCCGGAATACTATCAAGCTGGTAGCTGGCGGGCCCGGCCAGGGTAGAGTCGTTGAAGACCTGCAGCGCCGCCTGCCCTGCCTGCCACGTGGCCGTTTGGGGGTGCACCACCCGGATGTAGCCTACCCGAAACTTGTCGGCAAAAGGGGCGGCGGGGTTGCTCACCGCCACTTTGATGCCTACCCGGCCGTTGGCTCCAATGTCGCTGCGCTGCAGCTGGTACCGCACCCGGCGCACGGCATAGGGGCCGTAATTAACTGGTGTAGCCGTAAGCAAACGTTCGGCGCCGTTGCCACCGGCCACGGCCGATACAAGGGTGTTGTGGATCGAGGGCGAAGCCCCTACCAGCAACACTTCTACCCAAGGCATAGCGCCCTGGGCCGAACGGCGGCCAATGCCGTCGAGCTGATACGTGAAGCTGGTGAAATTATCCCTGCCGATAGCACCGCTTAAGAAACCCTCGCCGCTATCAGCCCAGGGCATAAAGGCCACTTGCGCATCGGTTTGGCCGTAGTGGTAGTCGCCGTTGTCGAGCAGCAGGCGCGGCTGCAGCCAGTTGCCGTGGCTGCCGCTGGCCGTGGCAGCGGGCTCGGCCATGCGCTTACCGGCCGAATTGGCCGACCACGTCAGGAAGTAAGCGGCCGTGTCGGTAAACAGGCTGTAGAGCTGGTGTGGCTGCTCGGCGGCCGTTTTGTACATGTCGCGGTCGAGCTTGCCGTCGTTGCGCTGGCCGTAAAACTCGAGGTAGGTGGTGGCGTCGAGCTGGGTCTGGTTGCCCCCGCCGTACATAGCCACCTCCTGCCCGCGGCGCCACAGCTGCAGGCGCCGGGGCTCCACGCCGCTCAGGCCCAGCCGCGAGAGGTAGGCCTGATCGAGGCGGTAGAGGCCGTCCTTGATAATCTTGATCTTGTAATACGTCTTGTTGTGGTCGATCCACTCGTTGCCGTATTGCCGCGATTGGGCCAGCGTCGACTGGGCTGCCCCCAGCACCAACATCACCAGCAACATGCTCCACCGCCACAAGCGGGGTGCGTATAGGTTGTTCATAGCCTTGCTATTCATAAAGCCAGCGGCGGCACCTAGGCGCCACCGCTTCCTGCAAATCCTGTTTTACTTAAATGCGTAGCCCAACGACACCATAATGGAGTTGGCCTGCGAGCTTTGGCCCAGCCGTTCGATGGCCAGCCGCGACAACGCCAGATCGAGGCGCAGGCCGCTCAGGGCCACGCCCACACCCAGGGTTGGCTGCACCTTCCATTCTTCCTTACCGCTAAAGGCCTGAATCTTTTGCACATTGGTGGCCCCGCCGCGCAAAAACAGCAGGTTGCGGTAGCCGATTTCGGCTCCCACGTGCGGCGCAATGCTCACGAAGCTGCTGGAAATAGGCGTGTTGCGCTTGCCGTCGGTGGTAATTTCCAGATCGGTAGCCACCACGGCAGTTAGCTCGCCGGGCAGCTTAAACGAGCGGCTTACGCCCAGCACAAACCGCGGCAGCGTTATCTCGGTGCTGTTGCTAGGCACGAAGTCAAGCGTATCGATGGTGGGCTGAAACTTATCGGCGTTGATCTGCCAAGTGTTGTAGGTGGTGGTGATGTCGCGGGCCATCAGGCCGAAGCGCCAGTTGTTGCGCTCGTACTGCGCGCCGGCATCAATGCCAAAGCCCCAGGCGTTGGCGTAGTCGCCCACGTTGCGGTAAATGATTTTGGCGTTGGCGCCCACCTGTAACCCCTCCACGGCCTCCAGCTTGCGGGCGTAGGACAGCAGCAAGCCGTAATCGGCCACCGAGAAGTACGTAATGCGGTCGTAGGAAACCTGGTTGTACTCGTTCACCAGCGCCCGGGTATCCGGAATATCATCAACCCCTACCCGAATGATGCTGGCCCCGATGGCGCTGCGCGCGTCGAGCGGCATCGAGAAAGCGGCGTAGTCGTTCTTTACGATGCCCGAAAACAACTCCGAGTGCATCAGCACGGCGTCGTACTTGGTTTTTTGGCGCAGCAGGCCGGCCGGGTTCCAGTAGCCGGCCGTGGCGTCGTCGGCCAGGCTTACCTGGGTGCTGCCCATGGCCAGGGCGCGGCCGCCCACTCCTATCGACAGAAAGTCGTTGCTGTACTTGGGGGTATTGTCGCGGGGAGGCTGGGAGGATTGTGCCTGCGCCGCCGCTACCCCCAACAGCGGGGTAACCAGCAGCGCGGTGATAGAACGACGGAAGAAGTGTGTCATAGAATAACGAAAAAGCCTGCTTACCAACGGGCTTTCACAACGCAAGTTACTTATTTCTAGTGCAGCGCTGGGCCCGGGCCTCCTCCTTTCCCACCATGGCAGGTCAGCTGCAAGCCAAAGCCGATTTGGGCTGCAGAAGTTTCAGGCCTAGGTGCATTTTGCTGCCGCGGCCCCCCTGAGCTGCAAGGCTACCCGGCACCTAGGGCAGGCGCGCCGCAAACAAGCAGCTGATTGTCAACGGCCTTTTTAATCGGAACATCGTGAAACAAAAATTATTTTAACCAAGTACCTTGCTTTACAAAGTACCTGCTTTTATATTTGTACCATACTTCACCGACTACTGCCCGCAAAGCCTATGAAAGTCGAAAACACCCAAGTGCAGATGCGGAAGGGCATTCTGGAATTCTGCATCCTGGAAATCATTGCGCGGGGCGAGGTGTATGCCTCCGACATGCTGGAGGAGCTAACCCAAGCCCGCATGATTGTGGTGGAGGGGACGCTGTACCCTCTGCTCACCCGCCTGAAGAATGCCGGCCTGCTCGATTATACCTGGAAGGAATCGAGCAGCGGACCGCCCCGCAAGTACTACACCCTCACCGAGGTGGGGCAGCAGTTCTTGCACGAGCTGCGCCTGACGTGGGAGGAGATTGAGGACTCGATCCAGATCATCCGCTCCAAGCCCAACGGCAGTTCCTCCCCCAGCGTCGCGCCGGCCGGCGCCTCCATCTGACTCACCACCCCTACAGTTGCAGCACTGCGATGAAAAAAAATATCAGCATCAATCTGCAGGGCCTGATCTTCCACATTGAGGAAGATGGCTACGAAGTACTCCAGCGCTACCTGCAGGACGTGAAGGCGTACTTCAGCACTTACCGCGGACACGAGGAAATCGTGGCCGACATCGAAGGACGCATCGCCGAAATCTTTGCCGCCCGCCTTTCCAGCACCAAACAGGTTATCACGTTTGACGACGTGGAGGCCATGGTCGCCAAAATGGGCCGCGTGCAGGATTTTCAGCAGGATGGCCAGCTCGACGATGACGACGATGCCGCCGACACCGCCAGCTACGGCCAGCCCCTAGGTGGCGGCGCCTACGCCGGCACCAGCACCGCCACGGCCCCCGCGCCTACGGTGGTGGAGGAACCCCGCCGCCTGTACCGCGACATGAGCAACCGCCGCGTGGCGGGCGTGGCCGCCGGGTTGGCGCGCTATTTCAACATCAACCCGCTGTGGGTACGCCTCATCTTCGTTGGCTCGCTGTTTTCGCCCATCATCGGCGACTTTGTGGGTGCCTTGCCGGCCATCAGCCTGCTCACCTACGCGGTGCTCTGGATTGCGCTGCCCAAGCGCTACGACGACCGCCCCATGCCCGACGATGACGTGACGCGCAAGCTCTTCCGCGACACCGACAGCGGCTCGATTGGCGGCGTGGCCGCCGGCCTGGCAGCCTACATGGGCATCGAGGTAGCCATTCTGCGCATCGTGTTTGTGCTCAGCATCTTCCTGGGTGGCACGGGCCTGCTGCTGTACCTGATTCTGTGGATGGTGGTGCCGCCTGCGCGCACCCTGTCCCAGAAGGCGCAGATGCGCGGCGAAGCCGTAACCCTGTCGGGCCTCGAGCAAAGCCTGCGCAACCAGGGCACTACGCCCGTCAGTAATCGCCCGGTAGGTGCTTTTATTGAAGAGCTGGGCCGCGCCATTCGGCCGGTAGCCCGGGTGCTGGGCACCGTAGTGCGCGTGTTCGTGGGCCTGATGTTTATCCTGACGGGCTTTGCCCTGCTCATGGGCCTGTTGATTGTGGCCGGCGTGGCCGTAGGCCTGCTGCCCGAGTCGCAAAACATACAGTTGGGCAACGGCCCTGCCTATGCCGTGCTGGCCGGCGTGCCGTGGTGGTTTGTGGTAAGCGGTTTTCTGGCGGCTGGTATTCCGGTGCTGCTGCTGCTCTCGTCGGGCATTGGCCTGCTGATGCGCCGCTGGTTGCTGGGCCGCACGCCTACCCTGATTTTGCTGGGCCTCTGGATGCTGGGCATCGTGGGCTCGATTGCCGGCGGGGTTCGTACCTCGCAGGAGTTTCAGGAAGAAGGCAGCTACACCGTAAACCGCACCCTGGGTGCGCTGCCGGGCAATACCGTTACGCTGGATGCCCGCCGACTTGACTACGATTGGGATATGCAGCCCGAAATCATGTTTGCGGCGGCCGATAGCGGCAACGTGATTGCCTTTACGCAGGAAGTGCGGGCCCACGGCCGCACCTTCGAGGATGCCACCAACACCGCCCGCAACTCCATTGCCTACCGCGCCGTGCTGCGCGATTCGAGCGTGGTACTCGATAACCGCTTCTCGTTCCGGCCGGGCGCTATTTTCCGGGCCCAGGAGCTTGATGTAACGCTGCGTCTGCCGCGCAACAAGCAGTTCCGGATTACGCCTGCTTTCGCGCATTTGCTCGACGATTACAACTTCCTGAACGACCAGCGCCCCGACGATGCATCAAAGCACCTGTACCGCCTGCGCGGCAACCAGCTCGAATGCATCGACTGCACCCCCACCGATTTTCCGCAACCCGACGAAGACGGCGAGGAAAGCTACGAGGGCGAGTTCGACAGCAACGGCGTGCGCATTGACGTGGACACGGACAACGACGAGGTGGATATCGACGTGGACCTGGGCGACATCGACGAGTTCTCGACCGACCCGGCCGATTACGGCGACGCCCGCCGCAACTACACCGAACGCGACTTCAGCAAAGTAGAAGTCAACGGCGCCTACCACGTGGTGCTGCGCCAGGGCAGCGAGTACAAAGTGCACGCCTACGGCACCGACCGCGAGCTGAACCAGCTGGACGTGCACCGCAACGGCGACGAGCTGGTGGTGCGCCCCCGCCGCAACAACCTCTTCGGCAACTGGCGCCGCACCGATGGCGACGAAGTACTGGTGGAGGTAACGCTGCCCACGCTGCGCAACCTAGAGCTGGCCGGGGCCGTGAAAGCCGAAGCCTCGGGCTTCGACGACCTGGGCAGCCTGGAGGTGGAGCAGGCCGGTGCCAGCCACCTGCGCTTCAACGGCAACTGCAACCTGCTGTCGCTCGATTTGGCCGGTGCCTGCAAATCGTCGCTGAGCGGCCGCGCCGAGCAGCTGCGCATCGAAGGCAGCGGCGCCTGCCAGGTGCAGGCCAGCGAGTTTCCGGTGAACAACGCCGAGGTGGAGCTGACGGGCGTGAGCAAAGCCCGTTTGCAGGTAGTGCGCCAGCTGCGCGCCGATGTATCGGGCGCCAGCCAGGTGGCTTACAGCGGCAACCCCACCAACGTGCGCAACAACAAGTCGGGGGCTTCCAAAATCACGCGCGTGGAGGAGTAGCCTCCAAAAACAAAGCCCCGCGCCAGGTATTCAATTACTACGCTACTCCTTAACTTACAGGTGTATCCTTCGTCGGCCAACTGCGTAAGCAGGGGCATGAGACTGAACACCTACCGCTACAACTCGACGAGTTTAGGGGCTCCTTGGTGAGTGAATGGTTGCCCCCGAGGAGACCTTTAACCTTTCGCGCTGCAACTGGAAGGTGACGGTTTCCTCGAACTCGCAGCGGGTGCTCTGTCTGACAGAAAAACAAAACGACGTGCCAGTGCTGGCACGTCGTTTTGTTTTTCCTAGGTAGTTAGGCGCGGCTTTAGGGTTGGGGCTGCGCGGCAGCGCCCGCCGCACCGGCGGGCTTGGGCTCGAGCCCTTTGCGGCGGCCCAGCGCCAGCAAAAAGGCGTAGGCTTCGTCGAACTCGTTGCGCACCTGCCCTTCCAGAATGGCCTCCAGCAAAGCGTCCTTCAGCTCGCCCACGGTTTTGGAGGGCGACAAGCCGAAGGTTTGCATAATTACCTCGCCGGTAATCACCGGCTTAAAGTTGCGCAGGTGGTCTTTCTCCTCTACTTCTTTCAGCTTCTCCTCTACCCGCTCGAAGTTGCGCAGGTAGCGCGCCACGCGCTGGTGGTCCTTGCTGGTAATGTCGGCGCGGCAGAGGGTCATCAGGCGGTCGATGTCGTCGCCGGCCTCGAAGAGCAGGCGGCGCACGGCCGAGTCGGTAACGGTTTCTTTTACCAGCGCAATGGGCCGCAGGTGCAGCTTCACGAGCTTTTGCACCATGCGCATTTCCTCACCTAGGGGCAGCTTCAGATCGGCGAAGATGCCGGGCACCCAGCGGGCCCCTTTGTCTTCGTGGCCATGAAACGTCCAGCCTACTTTCGGGTCGAAACGCTTGGTGGGCGGCTTGGCAATGTCGTGCAGAATGGCGGCCCAGCGCAGCCACAAGTCGGCTCCGGCCTGCACCACGTTGTCGAGCACCTGCAGGGTGTGGTAAAAGTTGTCTTTGTGGGCGTGCTGTCCGCGGCGCTCCACCCCTTGCAAGGCAGCCATCTTCGGGAAAATGAGCTGCAGCAGCCCGCTGGCAAACAGCAGCTTAAAGCCGTAGCTGGGCGTGGGCGCCATGATAATCTTGTTCAGCTCGACGGTAATGCGCTCCTGCGACACAATCTTGATACGCTCCTTGTTGCGGACGATGGCGTCGAAGGTGTCGGGGTCGATGTCGAAATTCAGCTGCGTGGCAAACCGGATGGCGCGCATCATGCGCAGCGGGTCGTCGGAAAACGTAATGTCGGGGTCGAGCGGCGTGCGGATGATCTTGTCCTTCAGGTCCTGCACGCCGTTGTACCGGTCGATCAGGGTTCCGAAGTCCTCAGCGTTCAGGCTCAGACCTAGGGCGTTGATGGTGAAGTCGCGGCGGGCTAGGTCTTCCTCAAGCGTTCCAGCCTCTACCTCCGGCTTGCGGCTCTCGGCGCGGTAGCTCTCCTTGCGGGCGCCCACAAACTCCAGCTCAATCTCGGGCGTAGGCAGCATGGCCGTACCAAAGTTCTTGAACACGGTTACGCGGGGCCGGTTGGGCAGCTTTTTGCCTACGGCCTGCGCCAGCCCGATGCCGTCGCCCACGCACACCACGTCCACGTCCTTGCTGGGGCGCTGCAGGGCCAAGTCGCGCACGTACCCGCCAATTACATACGCCGGGTAGCCCAGCTCCTGGGCCGCATCGGCAATGGTTCGGAACAAGGGCAGGTCGGGCAGCTGGGGCGGCAGATTCATGCGCGGGTAAGTAGGTGAAGCCACAAAGGTACGGCAGATAGCCCAGGCCTTCGGTTTTGACGTCGGCTACCTAGGGCCAAATGCGGGTGTAGCGCAGTCCGAGCACAGCCAGCGCCACCAATGCCAGTTGCTGCTTCGTACCACACCCCGACAACGGCAGGTTAGTCGCGCAAAACCTCCAGCGAGCCGTCGGGCAGCACGCGCACCACCCGCGAGGGCACGGTGCAGGTTTCGTCCTGGCGCCAGCTTACCACGTGGTCGGCGGCGCGTACAATGGCCGGGTCGATGTCCTTATAGGAAGCCGGCGCCGGCTCTCCGCTGCGGTTGGCCGAGGTAGATACCACCCCGTGACCCAGGCGGCGCACCAGCTTGTGGGTAAACTCGTCGTGGCGCACCACGCGCAGGCCCACGGTGCCATCGGGGGCCAGCAGGTTGGGTGCCAGGTGGCGGCTGCCCTTTACTACGTAGGTGGTGGGGCGCTCCTGCCGGGCCAGCAGCTCGCCTAGGTTGGCGGGCACCTGCTCGGCGTAGCGGCCAAACATGGTTTCGTCGGCTACCAGCACAATGCAGCCCTTGCCTTCGGGCCGCTGCTTCAGCTTGTAAAGCTTCTCGACGGCCCGCGGCACCTCGGCGTCGCAGCCCAGGCCCCACACCGTATCGGTGGGGTGCAAAATAACGAGCTGCATGATCAGCGCATCCACGGCGGCGTCGACCTCGTTCAGCATCTGTTTTGTACTCATGGCACTAGTCGACTTCGATGTCGGCCGAGGTGATTTCTTGGCACAGCTCTACCAATACGCCGTGCGCGCTTTTGGGGTGCACAAAGCACACAAGCTTGTTGTCGGCCCCGCGCTTGGGTTGCTCGTTGAGCAGTTGGAAGCCCGCTTCGCGCAGGCGCTGCATCTCGGCCCGGATGTCGCTCACCTCAAACGCCACGTGATGAATCCCCTCCCCTTTCTTCGCCACAAACTTGCTGATGGCGCTTTCGGGCGTGGTACCGCCCAGCAGCTCAATTTTGGAGCCACCCACCCGAAAGAACACCGTATCCACGCCCTCGCTCGCCACGGTTTCGCGCTTGTAAGGCTCCATTCCGAGCAAAGTGGTGTAGAGCGCGGTGGCCGCTTCCAGGTCGTTAACGGCCAGGCCTAGGTGTTCCAGATTGGTAAACATGGGGGTTCAGATAAAGGCTACGGCCGGTATGCCGAGCTTATTTGGATTGTGTCTACTTTTGTGGCGTAAAAGTAAACCTACGCGTCAACTTTGCTGTTCTAGTGGCGAATCATTCTCCGCTAGCTACCTTTACGCCGACAATAGTAAGCACCATGCTTAAGCTGCCCATTTACCTCGACAACAACGCCACCACCCCGCTCGATCCGCGCGTGCTGGAGGCCATGTTGCCTTATTTCACCGAGCATTTCGGCAACGCCGCCTCGCGCAACCACGCCTTTGGCTGGCAAGCCGAAGAAGCCGTGGATTATGCCCGCGAGCAAATTGCGCAGCTGATCAACTGCGACCCCAAGGAAATCATCTTCACCTCGGGCGCAACCGAGTCGGATAACCTTGCCATCAAAGGCGTGTACGAGATGTATGCTCAGAAGGGCAACCACATCATCACCGCCACCACCGAGCACAAAGCCGTGCTCGATACCTGCAAGCACCTCGAAAAGCTAGGTGCCCGCGTTACCTACCTGCCCGTAAACGCCGAAGGCCTCATCGACCTAGGCGAGCTGGAAGCCGCCATGACGCCCCAGACCATTCTGGTGAGCATCATGTACGCCAACAACGAAATCGGGGTAATTCAGCCCATCCGCGAAATCTCGGCCATTGCCAAAAAGTACGGCGCGCTGTTCTTCACCGACGGCACCCAGGCGGTGGGCAAAATCCCGGTCGACGTAATTGCCGACGGCATCGACCTGATGTCGTTCTCGGGCCACAAGATGTACGGCCCCAAGGGCATCGGTGCGCTGTACGTGCGTCGTAAGAACCCGCGCGTGAAAGTAACCGCCCAGATGGACGGCGGTGGCCACGAGCGCGGCATGCGTTCGGGCACGCTCAACGTGCCCGGCATTGTGGGCCTGGGCAAGGCCTGCGAGGTAGCTCGCCTGGAAATGGACGCCGACACCCAGCGCATTTCGGCCATGCGCGACCGTTTGGAGCGCGAGCTGCTGACGCTGGAAGAAAGCTACGTGAACGGTTCGCGCGAACACCGCCTCCCGCACACGGCCAACATCTCGTTTAAGTACGTGGAAGGCGAAGGCTTGATGATGGGCGTGAAAGACCTCGCCGTTTCGTCGGGCTCGGCTTGTACTTCGGCTTCGCTGGAGCCTTCGTACGTGCTCAAGGCCCTGGGCCTGAGCGACGACCTGGCGCACTCCTCGCTGCGCTTCGGCCTGTCGCGCTTCACCACCGACGAGCAGATCGACTACGCCATCGGCCACGTAAAAGAAGCCGTAACCAAGCTCCGCGAAATGTCGCCGCTGTGGGAGATGTTCAAGGAAGGCATCGACCTGAACTCGATCGAGTGGGCAGAACACTAAGATCAGTTGGCGAGTTTTGAGTTTGAGAGTTAATGAGTTGTCCTCAACTCACCTGCTCCGCTCTCAAACTCTTAAACTCCTAAACTCCATAACTCTCAAACTTTAAGTCCGTCATGGCTTACTCCGATAAAGTAATCGACCACTACAGCAACCCGCGCAACGTGGGTACGCTGGATAAAAGCAAGAAAAACGTAGGCACCGGCCTTGTGGGTGCTCCCGAGTGCGGCGACGTAATGCGCCTGCAGATCGAGGTTGACGAAACCACCAACATCATCACCGATGCCAAGTTCAAGACCTTTGGTTGCGGCTCGGCCATTGCCTCGTCGTCGCTCGCTACCGAGTGGCTGAAGGGCAAATCGGTGGATGAGGCCCTGGCCATCGACAACATGGAGATTGTGGAAGAACTGGCCCTGCCGCCGGTTAAAATCCACTGCTCGGTGCTGGCCGAAGACGCCATCAAGGCAGCCATCAACGACTTCCGCGTGAAGAACGGCCTGCCTGAACTGGAAGCCGCCAAGTCGCACCATTAATAGGGTTGTCAGTTGCGAGTTGTTAGTTGTCAGGGCGGCAAGACCGAACTGATGCACTGGCAGCTCGCAACTGTTATCTGACAACTGACCACATGGAGGTTTCGCACGACGTTCACGTTGAAAGCGCCCGCATTCAGCGGCTGATTGAGGACACGCTGGGTATGCAGCCCGGTAATCTGCTGTTCGACTACCGCCAGCTCGACGGGCAGGTGCGCCTCGACCTGATTACCGTTAATCCGCGCCACCACCAAAGCTTTCTGTTTCGCTACGAGGTTGGCTACGACAAGCTCGATGCGCTGCGCAAGATGCTGGCCTACGTCCAGAACTTCCGCGACAACGAAAGCTCCTACACCCTGCAGTGGCGGGCCCGCGGCGAAAAGGAATTGCAAACCTCCTATTTCCGCGCCCACAACGTGTACGAAGCGCTGGACAAGCTTTACTACGGCCGCGATTTAAACACCATCACGGTCTTTAGCGTTGTCCTGAATCCTTCTTCCTAGCGTAGTGAGTAATTAGTATAGGGCATCGAGACACCTTCTCTCGCTGCTTTATGTCTTACTACCGAGTACTCCATACTAAGTACTGCCAAACATGATTACCGTATCAGATAAAGCCAAGGAGAAAGTTGAGCGCCTGCGCAGCGATGCTGGCCTTACCGATGCTTTCCGCCTGCGGGCTTCGGTTTCGGGCGGAGGCTGCTCGGGCCTTTCGTACAAGCTCGACTTCGACGACGAAGTGAAGCCCATGGACCAGGAGTTTGAGGATAAAGGCGTGCGCGTGGTGGTCGATATGAAAAGCTTCCTCTACCTGGCCGGCACCGAGCTCGATTTTTCCGACGGGCTCAACGGCAAAGGCTTCTTCTTCAACAACCCCAACGCTTCGCGCACCTGCGGTTGCGGCGAGAGTTTCTCGGTGTAATTCTCTAGCTGACGCTAACAAAAAAGGCCTTCCTACTTTTGGGAGGCCTTTTTTGGTTAATGACCTAGGGCCTCTCGGCTGGCTGACTACAGTACAAAAAGGCTGAGTGCTTGGTTGTAGCCCTGCACGAGCTGGGCCTGCGCCCATGCTAAACGCAATAACACCGCCCCCCTATTGCTTCTGCTACTTAACACAAACGCCCCGGCCATGGCCGGGGCGTTTGTGTTAAGTAGTATCGAGGTTACCGCTTTACAAACCGATGTTTTACCTGTTGGCCGTTGCTTAATATGTGCAGGAAATACGCTCCGGCGGCGAGGTTATAAATTCTGATTTCTGCAGGCCCGGCAGCATTGCCCTGCAGTTGCACCTGCCCTAGGTTGTTGCGCACTTCCCACTGCCAAGGGGTAGCGGGTGCATCGATGCGCAAGACGTCACTTGTCGGGTTGGGGTAAATGCTTACCACTCCGGGCAGCAGCGCGGCTACCGTTACCACAGGCGAAAACTTCGATGAACCATCTTTATCAACCTGCAGCATTCGGTAATACAGCGTTCCGGCCGGCGCATAAGCATCCAGCCAAGTATACTCGCGCAGGGTAGCACTATGCCCTGCTGCGGCTACCCGCCCAACCAGCTCAAATCGTTTGCCATCGGTGCTGCGCTGCACCTCAAACCCGCTGCTGTTTAGCTCTTGCGCAGTTTGCCAGCGCAGTTGTACTTGATGCTTTTGCCGGGTAGCAGCAAAGGCAGTAAGCTCCACGGGCAACGGGTTGTTTGCCCCCACTGCACTTGCCAACGCAAACACGTAAGGCTGTGCGCTCAGCCCCGCCGGGGCAACGGCCGAAATAGCTCCGTTGCTAACCGTGCCCTCCAGGTCGCTGAAAGTGCTTTGCTCTTTGTTGGCAGCGGCTACGCGCAAGCCTGCAGGGTTGGTCACAAAATCGTCGTTGCTGATGGGCAGCGCAATGCTGGCCTGGGCAATGGCCGCGGTACCACCTAGGCGCTGTACCCGGTAATGCCGCACCGCCGACACGCGCTCGAGCGTGGTCGGCAAGCCTAGGGCAGGCGCGCCCTGCTCTAAAGCCTCTACCAGATACGTGGCGGTACCGGTGGAAGCCGGAGAAAGGGTAAGCGAAACGGTGCGCAGGCGGTCGGCGGAGCCTACCGGAAAATCCAACGTAGGGCTGCTGGCCGGTTGCTCAGTTCCCGTGGATGCCACCATGGCTACCTCCCGGATCATGGGGCCGCTTACGTAACTGCTGGTTGCGCTAGCAGGGCTCAGGACCACCGCGTTCGGAGCCAACGTTAGCGGAGCGCCTGCGTTGGTGGTGAGTTTGCCGCTAAGCAACTCCAGGCCGCCATTATTAGTGGCCGTGGCAGCGCCTGCGTTGAGCGTAACGGGCGTGGCCAAGGTCAGGCCATGGCTGTTGTTGAGTTGCAACAATACGTTGGTTCCCAGGTACGATGCCCCCGTGGTGGCACCTAGGGCGGTGCCGCTGATGGTTTGCGGCGCACTTCCGCCGAATATCAGGCGCGGACGAGCGGTGGCGCTGCTCGGCGAAAAACGAAAGTTGCCGTTGTTGATCAGGTTTCCGCGCAGCGTAACATCGGCGTTCAGGTTGACCACCAACGTCGCACCCGCGTCGATTTCCAGGTTGCCCCGGATGGTAAGCGCGTTGGTGCCCGACGACGAGTAAATGATATTGCCCGCCACAGCCCGAAAGGCTAAGCGCCCGAACGTACGGCCGTTTAGCGAAAGGGTGGAGCTGCTGGTCCCAACGGTTTCGAAGGCAAATAACCCATTTTCGGTACCCTCGATAGCCGAAAGATTATCAAGCAATGCGGATACCGAACGGTTGGTCCGATGCACGTACGCGCCACCGTTGTACAGCACAAAATTGCTTCCGGCAGTGCTCACATCCACGGGCGTACCTGTGCCCGAGCCCGAGTTGTTCACGAACGTGGCCCCGCTGTGCAGTACCAAGGCATCGGTGCTGCGTGTAAAGCGGAGGTACTCATCGGTAGTATTGCCGCTAGGCAGCGTTACCGTGATGGCTGCGCCACCGTTGGGGTTCACCACCATCGACGACAAGCTCAACGGTGCTGGCGCTCCGGTTGGCAGCACCACTTGGTAGGCCGATGTCACGAACGTATGATCCAGCAACAGGTCGTAGCCGTCGGCAGGTTGTAGGTCGGGGCTCCAGTTGTTGGCATCGGCGAATGATATTTTGTCGCCGCCGCCATCCCAACGCAACAAGGTTTTGGGCAAGGTTACGTTTACCTGCACCACGTTGCTTCGTACGGTGGTATTGCAGGGCGCTCCGTACTCCGATTGCACTACAACGAAATACGAACCTGCCGCCGAAATATTGGGCGTGTAAGTAGGGCCAACTTCGCCAGCAATAGCCGTAAACGGCCCCGCAGCGCTGGTACCCACAGCCCATTGCCGCCTGATGACCCCGGCCGCTTCGGTGGCCGTAAGGGGGGCACCGCTGCTACCTAGGGCCACGCTCTGCGCGCCGACAGGTGATATGCTCACACTGGGTTTTGCCACTTGCAGCGCCGCCGAGCTGGCACTGCTGATGCTAGGGTTGCTGGCAACTACCCGCACCAGGTAGCCCGAACCGGCCGCAACGGTTGCCGGCACAACAGCCGCAATAGGCGAAGCGCCAGCACTGCCAATGCTGGTTGGGTTGGCAAAGTTGCCGCTGGCATCGGAGAGCTGGGCCGTAAATACGTTTCCGGTTCCGAAGTTGCCGCTGGCAGCAAACGCCACGCTCAGGTTAGCGCCGGCACATACCGTGGCCTCTGAAAGCGTAGGAGCACTAATGCTGAAATTGGCGGTGTTGATACTGCCGGTAATGGCAATGTCATCAATGCCAAGGCCCACCACCCCGTCGGAACCTAGGCTCTGAAAGCGGATTTTCACCTGCGTTGCGCTGATGCCCGACAGATCGATGGTACTCACGGCCGTAAGCGTGCTGGAGCTTGGCGTGCGGGTGTAAGTACCAGCCGTCCAGGTAGCGCCGTTGTCGGCCGAAACCGTAACGGTAATGGTATTCTTAGTCGCGTCCGTCCCGTTAAAAGTGCGCAACCTAAAGTTGAGCGACTTGGAAGTATAGTTAGCAAAGTTGAGCGTGGGGGTAATCACCGTAGCCGCACTGTTCTGCAGGCGCAGGTAATCGTTGCTACTTACGGTTTGCGTCGTCACGTCGCCGCTGTAGCTCCAGGCTCCGAAATCGGAAAGCCGCCCGGTGTGTACCGGCGTAATTGCGGACTGGCCAAACGCCCGGCCGCTGCCTCCGATAAGGAGCAACAGCCAGCACACCCTTAGCACAAACCCAAACGCCCGAAAAGTAGAAGAGGTTGAAATCATAGAACGACTATCTGGTTACAACTAATTCTGGATAGCAGCCCTAACACTTCCTGATTTACAGAGTTCAACCAAATTGCATTATTCTTTTACTGTCGAGCTGTTTCACATTGATACACAAACAAAAAGCCCCTGCCGGCAGGCAGGGGCTTTTTATGTATGGGTGATGAGCGGTTAGCGCTTCGTCACCTTGCGGGTTACTTTCTCGGCACCGCTCGTGATGGTTACCACGTAGTTGCCGGGTTGCAGGCTGCTGGTGTTGAAGGTGCCGTTAGCCGACAGCTTGCCACGCAGTACAATGCGGCCCAACAGATCGGATACTACCACGTCGGCATCGGCACCACCCTGGCTCAGGCGCACGTTCAGCACGTCATCCACGGGGTTCGGATACACTGCTACGTCAGCCACGCGGCCGTTCTTCACGGTGAGCACCGGCGAGTAGTTCACCTTGCCATCGTTGTCGAGCTGCTTCAGGCGGTAGTACGAAACGCCACCTAGGGGCTGCTCATCAACAAGGCTGTACTCGTGGCGCTGGGCCGAAGTACCATGACCTGCTCTGAAGCCGATGCTGGCGAATTCGCTGCCGTTCTGGCTACGCTCTACCTCGAAGCCACGGTTGTTCTTCTCCTGCGCAGTAGCCCAGTTCAGGTACACCTTGCCGTTGCGCAGCTTAGCATCGAACGACACCAGCTCAACCGGCAGCGGAGGCTGCGGAGTGCCAGGCACGCGGATACCAATGATGGGGTCGGGTACCGTCGGGGTCTTGTAGTTCTCAGCCGTCTGCACCGCAAAGTCGGTGTTGCCCAGGCGGAATACGTTGTTGAACTCGAAGATGTAGAAGTAGTAGTCCTTCGTCGGATCGAGGTTCTCGATAACAGCTTGCAGGTTGGAGCCAGCGTATACCGAGAAGTAGCCAGGAGCCAGTTGCGGACCTTCGCCGTAGCGCTGGTTGCCGGTCTGGTACGAGGTGCCGTCAACGGGTTGGTTGGCAGGCGGCAGAGCTGCGCTTTCGCTGGCCACAATCAGGCGACCCTCGCCGTAGCCCTCGGCCACGTAGTTAGGCGGCAACAGGAACTCAACCGTAGCGGTGCTGCCCGAGCGGGTTACGCGCAGGGTGCCATCTTGTACGGTAGCCTCTTTCGTGGGCTGCGTGTCAATCGAGCGACCCGTAAGCAAGCCGTTGTTCTGGAAGAACTGCAGACCGGAAATCGCGAAGTCGCTGCTCTGGTAGCGCAGCTGACCTAGGGCGCTGCCCAGGTAAGTGGGCTTGTAGCGCACATAAATCTGCTGATTCACGCTGAACGTGGTAGCGTTCGGGTTGATCGTTACCGAGCTCTGGTAAGACCCTTCGACGCCGGTGAGCGAAAACTCGAATTGCTGCGTGTTGCTCGGGTTGAACGTGTTAGGCTCAACCGTAGTCGAAATGGTAATCGGACGACGCACGCGCTCGGCACGCAGGTTCAGTTGTTGCGCAGCCGAGGTAGTGTTGATAACTACCTGACGAACTTCGTTGAAGGCATTAGCCAGGAAAATCGTCGGCTGGCTGGTGCCCGTTACGGGTTTGGCCACACCCTGCGCAGGGTCGCTCGAGTGCAAAATGCTTTCGGCATCGTCGCGGGCGTTCGGCGGCAGGTAGCGGATATAGATTGTTTTCGCAATCAGGTCATTGCCACGGTCTGCCACAAACTGCAGCGAGTTACCGGTAGCGCCATTCAGGAAATCAAAATCAGATGATTTGCTGATCTGGAAGAAAGGCGGCGCCTGCACCGTCAGAGGCTGGAGCAGGTTCGAACCCTCAACCGTATAGGTCTGCACAGCAGAAGGTTCGCCGGGTACCGTTGAGAACTGAACAAGGTCGCCAGATACGTTGATCACCGAGTTGCCGGCCAAAACAGGCGAGGCCGTAACCGTTACAACGCGGTTGATAGCGCCGGCGCTGCTGGCCGTGATGTTGCCGCTGAAGCTGGTAGTGCCAGTAGCGAACGGACCAGCCAACCGAACTTCAATCACGCGTACCAACGATCCATCAGCTTCGGGGTTGATGCTCAAAGTACCGTTCACGAAACCGCCGCTAGCCGTAGCATCGCGGAATACGATGTTGCTCGACGAGCCCGTGAGCACCAGCGGTTCGGTCAGGTTGATGGCGCGAACAGTAAAGCTGAGCGTTTGCCCCGAGCCCGAATTCGAAACCGTCTGGAAGTTTAGGTTGTCGGGGTTTACCGTAATGGTGGGCGTAGTAACGGCGTTTGCCTGACCTTGCACCGACACATTGCGGGTGATGCGAGGCGCTACAAACGAGATATTTCCGCTAAACGACCCAGCCGTATTAGGCGCAAAAATTACGTCAATAGTAGTTTGCGCCACGCTGCCGTTTACGATCGGCAAGGCAATAGGACCGGGACCGAAGTTGTTGGTGCCCGTACGAATCAGGAAGCCGTTCGGAGCTCCTACCGAAAGGGTACCAGTGCCGTCGTTCGAAAGGAAGCTGCCGCTAACCTGAATGCTCTGTACCGGGCTGCTCGAACCCTGATCAATGGTGCCGAAGTTCAGGCTGGTAGGCGACACGTTAAGCACAGCTGCCGGAGCTTCGCCCGCACCGGATACCGAAACGGTTTTGCTGGGAGCTCCCGCGCTGCTGAAAGTTACCTCGTCAACGTAGTTCTGCACCACGGTGGGCGCGAACACTACATTTACGGTGCCACCGCTTGCTGGCAGCGTAGTGGTGGTACCGTACGCACCGCCGTTGCTAACCTGGAAGCCAGCCGGAGCCGTCACCGTAATCGGATTGGTCAGCGACAAGCCCGTTACCGTGATGGCCTGCGGTGTGGAGGTAGTGTTGATGGTTTGGGAGCCAAAACCCAGTGCCGTGGGGCTTACCTGAATTTCGGGCTGAGCTGCAGTACCCACGCCAGTTAAGCGGATAAAATCCGAATAGGCGAATGCGGGCGGCGGCGAGGGACGCGTATTCGATTGCGCGTACAGGAAATTCAGATCCGGATCAATCGTACCTACCTGCGTCGGGCGGAAACGAGCGTACACAGTGGTGTTGCTCACGCTGCCGGCAGTGGGAGTAAGCGAAATTGTGCTTGCGAAACCGGAACTCGGGCTCAAGCTTACCTCGAACTGGTCGGGTGCGATCAGTTGCAGGGGGTTACGTAGGCCCGATGCCGATAAAGTGAAAGTTCTGTTGCCCGACACTTGGCCAACGGCCACACTGCCAAAGTCTTGCGGGTCGCCAGCCTGCGTTGGCGTTAGCGTAATCGTCTGCGCAAAGCTCGCAAACGACACGCTTAGCAACGTGAACAAAAGCGCGCAAAACTGCCAGCTGCTAGCTCGCCTGATTGCGCTTAAGTAAGCGTTTTTCATATATAGGGAAGGAATTGGTTACAAATGTTTCGTTTTTGGTTTGAGCGTGATTACGCTTGACATTGAAAAAGGGTATTTACTTTTCCAATAATTAGTTTTACTTTTTCTGTTTTAAGAAAACTATTCTGTTCAAAGCAGTACCTCGCCCCTCATATCTTGTGCCACAATGCTGAGCAAAGGCTTTAAGTGTAAAATTAAATTCCTTTGTCCCAAATTTTATGTACGGATTGAATTTCTTACCGTTCAGCTAGTTATTCATTCCTTTCACTTGCAAAGTTGGGGAACGTAACGCTAAGTACCTAAACCTACTTTACTCCTTGCATAGCTCGGATAAACACGCCCACAAAATGAACTCCGCCGCGCGGGCCCTATGCCTAGGTCCCGCGCGGCGGAGTTCATTGCCGACATGGCTAGTATTACTTCCAATCCGGCAGCGTAGCGTTTTGGAACAATAGTTTACGGTTGCCCCCATCAGCGTCCATAATCCAGACGTCAGGCGGCGTGATGTTATCATTGGCAACATTCACGAAAATAATCTTCGAGCCGTCGGGCGAGTAGCGCGGGTACAAGTCGTTGGTGCCCGCGGCTTTCTTAGCCGATAAGTCAACTACCGCCGAGCCGTCGGTGCGGGCAGCGAAAACGTGGGCGTCAAGCTGGCGGCCGGTAACGTTATTCACCCCCGATACATCCCGGGTGTACAGCCAGTTTTTGCCATCGATGCTGTAGCAGGGCGAGTCGGTGCGGCCGGGCAAATTACCTAAGGCCATGCCCAGCAGGGTGCCGTTGGCGCGGTAGGCATACACCTCGGCATCGAACACGTTCGATCCGATGGTTTGCACCATAATTTCGTTTTGCAGCTCCGACCAATCCATCTCCCGGAAGTGGCGCCCCACGGGCGCCGTGGCCAGAAGCGTAAGACCGGTGCCGTCGCGGTTGATGCGGTACAGCCGGTCGTAGTGGGCGTAGATCAAATGGGCCCCATCGGGCGACCAGCGGTAGGCGTTGCCGGTGTTGTGGTAGCCGTCGAGCGGAATGGAGGTGATACGCCGGCCATCGGAGCCGTCGCGGTTCATGGTATAGAGCTGAAACTGCCCGGTAACGTTGCTAACGTAGGCAATCCGGTCGCGGGTGGGGCTGAGTTGCGGGGCCGTTTCGATGCTGGCCGCGCTGGTAAGCCGAATCGTTACGCCATCGGCTGCCCCATCGGAGGCGTACACATCGGTGTTACCGTTGGCTTCGCGGGCAAACAAATAGCGCAGCTCGGGCATGGGCTTGGTCGTGAACGTCCAGACGTCGCCGCGCACGGTTTCGCCGGCCTTATCGCGCACGGTTACCTGCCAGAAATACGTGGTACTAAACTTCAGGCCGGTTACTTGCACGGTGGTGTCGCGGCTGTTGGTGAGCAGTGCCTGCTGCTGGCTGGAGTTGCTCTGGTACAGCACCACATCGTAGCGCAAGGAGTCGCCCGCGTCGGGGTCGGTGGCTTTCCACTTCAGCTTCAGGTTTACGTCCTGGTTGGTGGCGGTATTGCCGGGGAAGGGTTTGGTGGGGGCGTTGGGGCGCTGGTTGTTCGTCGATTGCTCGAGCACTACCGTTACAGCGGTGGCTTTGCCCTCGCTCACGGTCACGTTTACGGTTTCGGTACGGTAGCCGGCGCGGCGCACGTTCAGGGCATACTTACCAATCTCTAGGTCGCGGAAGCTGAATTGACCGGCGGCATCGGTGGTGAGCGACGTGGAGGCCGGGTTGGTGCTGATGGCCACGTTGGGAATGGGCGCGTTGGTGCGGCTGTCGCGCACCACGCCTTCGACGTGCCCAACCAGCAGAGGCTCCACGGGGTCTTCGGTGCAGGCTGTCAGCAGCAAGGCAAACAGCCATGCCCACATGCGGAGCGGGCGCCAGGCCAAAGCATAGCGAGTAAAAGAAACAAGCATGGTGGAGGGAGTAAGTGGTAGAGGTAGCAATACAGCGGGGTAAGCATGCATGGGGTAAGCCGCTGCCCGCACGGGCCGGTTGTCCGGGCACCTAGGGCGTGGCAGCCTGAGCGGCCAGCGCTGGGCCGGCTAAGCGCACCACCTTGTGGAGTTCTGCGTGCGTCGGGTAGTGCAGCGAAAGCAAATACCGAAGCGCGCGCACTACAATTGACTGGGCGGTACGGATGAGGTAAGGTAAAATATAAATTCAATTATTCATATGTATTTGCTTTTAGCGGCCACCGGGCCTAACCCGGGCCAGCGCCACCTAGGCGGTGCGCTGGCCCGGGCGGCCGGTAGCTACCAGGCCTTGCCCTGCTCAATCGTGATGTTGATGCCGTTGCCGCGCATCTCCACGGTGTAGCCTTTGGGCGAGGCAGGCGAGGTTTCCACCTGATTCAGCCGGTTGTTGCTGCCTTGCTGCAGTATGGTGTACTGCCGCCCGTCGTTCACCACTTCGCTGCTCACAACGTTCTGGCTGCCGCGTTGCACCACTTCAATTTCGTTGTCGTTGCCGACTACCGAACTGGCTACGCGGTTGCGACTGCCCCGCTGATGCACCGAGGAGCGGTTGCCGCTGCCGGTTTGGCTTAGCTGGGCCTCGTTGCCGGCGCCTACTTGCCGGATGTAAGCCAGATTGGAGAGCAGCCCCGGGTTGTTCTGAACCGATTGGGCGTGGTTGCCTACCCCCTGCTGGTGCAGCGTAGCCACGTTGTTCGCGTTCAGGGGGCTCGGTGCCGATGCGGGCAGCCGGTCCAATCCGATTTCCTCGGCCAGCCGCTGCTCGGCCCTGCCCGTTTCGCTTTCCCGTTGCTGAGCCCAGGCCGGGGCCGCACCCACTAGCAGGAGCCCCCCGGTCAAAAGTGCCAATAATTTGCTCATGGCTCTGGCTAATTGGGCACGCCGTAACCCAGCAAACCGGACCCGCTTGCCAAGCAAGCGGATCCGGTGCTAAGGGTGTTTATAGCGCACCCGCGCTTAGCTATTAGTCGTGGTCTTGGCGAACGATAGCAGCGTTGCCGTTGCCGTTCTGCACCACTTGGCTCCACTGACGGTCGGCGTTGCCCGAGCCGGCAGGGCCGTTGCCCTGGCGGGTATCGGCAAAGTTGCCAGCGCCCGAGAAAGCAGCGTTGGTTTGCTTCTGGTGCGCGAAGTTACGGTCGCTGTCCTGGTCGATGAAGCCGTAGTTGAAATCACCGTCTTGATCTTGCACTGCGTAGTTTTCGGTCACGTTAGCACCGGCAGCGCCCTGCTCTACGATAGCCTCCTGGCGGTAGCCATTCTGATCCTGGTCAACGTAGTTGCGGGTGCCGTACTGCGAGGAATAAGCTACGTTGCCGCCTCCAACTGGGAACAGGCCACGCTGCGTCTGGTAAGCGTCGTTACCCGTGCCGTTCTGATACATATCGGCGCTGTGGTCCGAGCCGATCTGGCTTACGCTGCCGTAGTTGCCGCTACCAACCTGCTGCAGATACGAATCGTTATCTACCAGTACGTTGTTACGGCTGGTGGCACTGATTTGCACATTGCTTGGCAGTGCGCGGATGCCAGCCGTCCGGCCTTGAGCGGCGGGCTTAGCGTTGGGAGTAGTCTGGGCGAAAGCAGCACCCGAGAACAACAGAGCAGCGGCAAGAAGTTGGATTTTCTTCATGATGTAGGAAGGTTTGGGAATGGGTTGTACTATAAATTTGGTAAGTAATTCTTGTCTTTTCCGGATAGACAGTTCAAATATATGAACGATATCTAATATTCAAATACCGACGAGTAATTTTTTTATTCAATTTTTTCTTGGGATAGTTAGATATAGATTGGGTAATGTGCAATACACTAATTATCAGCTAAATAAAACATCAACTACTTGGCAGTGCGTGCCGACGAAGCAGCGCCCAGGTAGTAAGTGAGCCCCAAACGGCCGCCCCAAGTGTAGTCGTTGTAGGAGCCGTGCGGCATATTGTCGAGCTTATCGCTCAGGAAATAGCGGTTTTCCAAGCTGGCATTCAAACCCAGGCGCTTGGTCAGGAGCAGTTCGGCCCCTAGGCCAAATAAGGTATGCGGCACGGGGGACGTTGGCGCCCCGCCGCGCACGCGCAAGGGCAGCGTTACGCCGCCGCCCGCAAACACCACGGGCGTAAACGCATCAAGCGGAAAGAGCCGGTAGCTTATGCCACCCTCGGTATAGTTAAGGGTACGGTCGAGGTACTTTTCGGCGGAAAGCTGGCCCCGGCCCACGGCTGCAAAGGCGCTCCAGCGGCCCGTACCCAGCTGGTAGCGCACCGTAAGCGCGCCCTGCGGCCGAATAAGCGGGTTGGCAAAGTCGCCGCTGTAGCGCTGCAAACCCGCCGAGAGGCCAATGCCTAAGGTGCTGCGGCGCGGGCGCATATCGCGGCCGAGCACGTCAACGGTTAAGTTTTCTTCTTTTTCCTGCAGGTAGGCGCGCATGCCGGGGCCGTTGGCTTCCTCGGGGTTGCGGGGGGCCCACAGGCCGTCCCTAATGCCCTCGTACACCATGGCCCGCACCGATTTTTCGATGGCCTCCTTCACGGCCATTTCGCTGGGCTCGTTGTAGGTAAAGCCGGTTTCGGTTTCGAGCAGGCGCTTGAAGTTGACGAAGCGAAACAAGCCCGCATCGACCTGCTGCGACAGGATGGTTTTGCTGGTGTACACGGTTTTGAGCACGCGCCCGTTGGCCGTGCTGATGGCCCGCAGGTACACCGTAACACGGTCTTGGCGGTACTGGCCCGAGGCCCCGGCCCCAAAGTAGCGCAGCCCGGCGCCGCCCGTCAGGATGTTGGCATCGTACGAGATGATGCCGCCTTCGAGAATTACGCCCGCAAACAGCAGCGGCGGCAGCGGCGGCTGGCGCTGGCCCGTTTGCTCGGAGTATTCGGCGCGCGTCGAGCGGATGATTTTGCGCTCGTTCAGCAGGTTGCTCAGGTTTTCGCGCTCAATGGCATCAAACCAACGCGATTCTTCCAGGGCGCGCATCAGAATGGTGGTGGTGCCCTGCGTTACGGCTGTGGAAAAGCTGGAGCCGCCCGAGGTGGGCTTGTACTGCCCGGTTTGGTCGCGAAACTTGTACACGGCCACCACCGCTTTTTCGCGGGGGGCGGGCAGGTCGCGCAGCTCGGCGTTGGCGTTTACTTCGGCACCTAGGCGTGCGGGTTGGGTGCCCAGGGGTTGGTGGAAATACGGCGCGCACCCGCCGGCCACGAGCGTGGCCGCCAGTGCCAGCCGGTGCGCAGGGCGCAGCAGCGGAGTGTTCATACGTGGTGGGGAGTGCAAGAAAGCTGGGAGGTGGAGGAGAAACCGCAACCGCTGCACCACCTAGGGCACGTTGGGGATGGTAACGGTGGTTTGGTTGCCGGTACCCGAGTCGGTGATTTTGATGGTGACGCCGTTGGAGCCGGGCACCACCTCAATCTGGTACACGCCCACGGTATAGTTGCCCGGCTTTACGGGGCCCGTGCCGCTGCCAAACTGCGAGGTAATGAAGCGGTTGGTAAGCTGGGCCAGCAGCTGCTTGTTCAGGTTGTCGGCGAAGCTGGTGAGCGGGTCGGCGTTGTCGCGGCCGTCGCGGCCGTCCCGCGCGTTGGTATCCTCAATGGTGTTCTGGGCCGAGGCCGAGCTCAGCAGCCATTGGTAGTTGAAGGTGTTGCCGCCCCCAAACGAGGGGTTTTTCGGCTCGTACACAAGATCCTGGGCGGCGGCGGGGCGGGCCAGCAGCCCCAGCAGCAACCACATACACGCAGTAAACCATACTTTCATAAACATCGGGCGGGGGTAAGGTGGCAGAATAAAACGGGCGGCCTAATACTGCCCCGTGCCGCGCAGCTCGCCTTGCTCGAGCTGCTGGCTGAGGTTGCGGGCCGATTCGAGGTAGCCGTACACGGCCGCGGCGGCATCGGCAGCCGAGGCCTCAATCACGTCGTAGCGGGCCTGCATGGGCATTTCGAGCAGCTCGGTGTTGTCGACGGACACGGCCACCAGGGCCGAATTGCCCATGCGCGCCGGGCGCTCGGCAATTACCACGGAGTACTCGGTTACGCCGGGCGGCGGCTCGAACACGGCGTAAAAGGCATCGTAGAAATCGTGGCCGATTTTGGTGATGGTTTGGTCGATAACCAAGCCTGCCGACTCCGGACCTAGGGCCTTGGGCGCACTCCGGCGCACCGAGTCGGCGCTGAGCAGCAGCTGCAGGGCCTCCTCCAGCTTTTTAGGCGGCAGCGGAGCCGATTTGTTCTCGCGGGCGGGCACCGTGGCCGCGCGGCTGGGCGCATCGGCTCGGGTGGGCACTTTCTTCTCGGCCTGAGCGTGAGCGGGCAAGGCAGCCAGCCAGCCCAGCGCTACGCTGGCCACTGCCAACAGCCACGGGCGCCACCAGCAAACGCTTGGTACCGGGGGTGTGGGCAAGGCGGCGGGCGCTTTCATAACACCTAGGGTTAGGCCCCATTGCTAGGGCAGCTACAACAAAGAGGCAGAATCATTCATTGCAGCATCCATCAATACATAGGATAAATGCTATTGTGTAAACGTAATCGAATATTCTAATTATTCAACATTTTGAATGTATTTTCCCAGAAAGATGAAACGGCATGTGCAAAGTGCAAGCTCGTCGGTTGGCTTGGGCGCCCGCCAAAAAAGCCGCCCGGCCTCACCTTGCAGGCGGGGCCGGGCGGCAGCACAGCGGGCTAGGGCTCGGCCCTATTCCCAAAGCGGGTAGTGCTCGAGGTTCACTTCCTGCCCGAAAAACAGGCGCGTGCTTTCCTCGAACGACGGCGTAAAATCGGAAACGTAGAAGTGGTGCTGCGGCAGGCGCTCGGCCGGCGCCCCCGACAAGCCGTGCGCTTGCAAGAGCTGCTGCAAGGCCAAAGCAACCGTGTCGGATGGGTCGAGCACATCCACGCGGCCTTGGTAGTAGTCGGCAATCTGCTCCCGAATAAGCGGGTAGTGCGTGCAGGCCAGCACCAGCGCCTCAATGCCCTCCAGCGCGGGGTCGGATAAATACGTGTTGATGACGCTTTGGCTGACGGCCCCGCGCACGAAGCCTTCTTCGATCATGGGGGCCAGCAGCGGGGTGGCCAGCGCGTGCAGCCGAATGTCGCGGTCGAGCTGGTCGAGCTTTTTGCGGTACACGTTGGAGCCCACGGTTTGCTTGGTGCCAATCAGGCCCACTTCGCGGTTGGCGTAGTGCAAGCCTACTTGCTGCACAATCGGGTCGATTACGTTGAGCACGCGCGCCTTGGAGCCCACGTACTCGCGCACCAGCTCGTAGGCTGCCGCCGAGGCCGAGTTGCAGGCAATCAGGATTACTTTGCAATGCTGGCGCAGCAGCAAATCGCAGATTTTCACGCTGTAGGCCTGAATAGCGGCCGTCGACTTGTCGCCGTAGGGCAAGTGAGCCGTATCGCCGAAGTACACCAGCCGCTCGTGCGGCAACAGCTGGTTTACGGCACGGGCCACCGTGAGGCCGCCAATGCCGCTATCGAAAACCCCGATAGGGCGCGAATCGGGCGTGCTGGATGCAGGTACTGACATGGGCCCGAAGGTACGGCGGTTTCGTGGTGCACAGGCCCTAGGTGCCCGCGGGCCGGGCCGGGTGCAGGCAAGCGCCTGAGCGGCAAGCCAAACTGTTGGTGCGCCGCCTGGCAAGCCCAGGCAATGCGGTTTGGCGACAAACCGGCCCGAATGCGCCGCGTGCTTCGGCGTGGTTGCATTTCCGGGCAATTGTGTATGTTGCTCAGCAAACTACTGCTGCTTTTATGAACCGAAGCGTCATTCTGGAGGAGATAGACCAGGCGCTTGCTCATTACAACGCCGAACAAGGCCGCCCGGTCGCCATCGAGCTTGGCGAACGGAAATACACGCAGCTGGTGCTCGATGTAGCCGGCCTGCACGCCGATGGCGGCGAACTGACCACCAACACCGGCCGCCCCCTCGCCTACAAAGGCCTCGAAATCCTGCGCGACGACGTGCACGTGGACCGGGTAAGGGTGATTTAGGTGTTAGCTGTTAGCTGTTAGCTGTTAGCTGTTAGCTGTTAGCTGTTAGCTGCGTATGGCCGACCTAGGGGCCGGGTTGTGCGGGCGTGCACTTTTCTCAAGACCCCATACCTAGTACCCAGTACCGAGTACTCAATACCCAATACTCCCTACCAGCTACCTTTGCAGCATGAATTTGCTGTCGGCTGAGAATATATCGAAGAATTACGCGGACCGCTGGTTGTTCCGCGACTTGTCGTTTGGGTTGCAACAAGGCCAGCGCACGGCGCTGGTAGGCGTAAATGGTTCGGGCAAGACTACCCTGCTGCGCGTGCTGGCCGGGCTGGAGCCACCCGATACCGGCCTGGTGGGCGTGCGCAACGGCGTACGCCTGGGCTTTTTGCCCCAGCAACCCACCTTCGATAACAACCTCACCGTTCAGCAAAGCATTTTCGCGGGCGAAAACGCCACCCTGGCGGCCGTGCGCGACTACGAGCGCCTCATGCTGAAAGGCGATGCGGCCGACCCCACCGAGCTGCAGCACGCCCTGCAGCGCATGGACGTGCTGAACGCCTGGGACTACGAAGCGCAGGTGCGCCAAATCCTAGGTCAGCTGGGCATTCACGACCTGGAGCAGCGCGTAGGCTCGCTCTCGGGCGGGCAGCAAAAGCGGGTGGCCCTGGCCCGCCTGCTGATTGAGGAGCCGGAGGTTATCATTCTCGACGAGCCCACCAACCACCTCGACCTCGACACCATTGAGTGGCTCGAAAACCGCCTGGCCTCCCCCACCCTCACGCTGCTGATGGTAACCCATGACCGGTACTTCCTCGACCGCGTGGCCAACGAAATTGTGGAGCTCGACCGCGGCCAGGTGCACCGCTACCAGGGCAACTACGCCTACTTTGTGGAGAAAAAGGCCGAGCGCGAGCTGATGGAAGCTGTGGAGGTAGAAAAAGCCCGCAACCTGCTGCGCAAGGAGCTGGAGTGGATGCGCCGCCAGCCGCAGGCCCGCGGCACCAAGCAAAAAGCGCGCATCGAGGCTTTTTATGAAACGCAGGAGAAAGCCAAGGGCCGCGGCCCGCAGCAGCAGGTAGAGCTATCGGTGAAATCGACGCGCCAGGGCAACAAGGTACTGGAGGCCAAGCACCTGATGAAGCGCTTCGGCGAGAAAACCGTGCTCAACGACTTCAGCCACGTGTTTCGGAAGCAGGAGCGCCTGGGCATTGTAGGGCCCAACGGCGCCGGCAAAACCACCCTGCTCAACATTCTTACGCAGCGCCTGCAGCCCGACAGCGGCGAAGTAGAGGCCGGCCAAACCACCGTGTTCGGCTACTACACCCAGCAAGAGCTGCAGTACACCGACGACCAGCGCGTGATTGACGTGGTGAAGGAAGTGGCCGAGGTGGTGGAAATGGCCGACGGCTCGGTGCTCACGGCCTCGCAGCTGTTGCAGCACTTCCTGTTTCCGCCGGCCCAGCAGTACACCTTGGTGGACAAGCTCAGCGGGGGCGAAAAGCGCCGCCTGCAGCTGCTGCGTGTGCTCATCAAAAACCCCAACTTCCTGATCCTCGACGAGCCCACGAACGACCTCGACATCGTGACGCTCAACATCCTGGAAGACTTCCTGCTGAACTTCGCCGGCTGCCTGGTGCTCGTATCGCACGACCGGTACTTTATGGACCGGCTCGTGGAGCAGCTGCTGGTGCTGGAGCCCGGCGGGCGCGTGCGCCTCTTCCCCGGCAACTATACTGATTACCGCCAGTTCCTTAAGGATCAGCAGGCCGCCGAAGCTGCGGCGGCTGCGGCCAAAGCCGCCAAAGCCACGGCCAGCGCCGCGGCGGTTGCGGCCCCGGCTGCCAGCAAAGCGCGCCGCGCCACCTTCGCCGAGAAAAAGGAATACGAGCAGCTCGAAGCCGCCATTGCCAAGCTCGAAGACGAGAAAAAGCAACTCGTGGAGCAGATGAACAGCGGCAGCGGCAGCCACCAGCAACTAGCCGAATGGGCCGCCCGCCTGCAGCAGCTCGATGCCGACCTCGACGCTAAGGGCGAGCGGTGGCTGGAGCTGGCGGAGCTGGTTGACTAACGGCCGGCAGCGCCCTAGGTGCCGCCTGGGCCGTGGCGGGCTGGTAGCCGTTGGGGCGGTAGCGGAACTGCGTGAACTCGGCAGCCAGCGCGCGGCCGCCCACCGGCAGCACCACGCGTAGGCGGTCGGCGGCATCGGCGGTGCGCAAAAACCGCACGCGGCCGCGCACGGCAAAGCCCGCGTCGAGGGTGGTTTTGCGCAGCAGGTCGGTTTCGGTGGCGCGCAGCTCGTCGCGGAGGGCGGCGGCGCGCACGGCGTGGTCGGTGCGCTCTTGCTGATAGCCGTTCATTTCGGCGTGGTAAGCAGCGTTGCGGGCGTCGCGCTGGGCGTCGGTTTCTTTGCGCTTGCGGCTGCTTAGGTCCTGGGCTATTTCGTTGATGCCGGAAAGGATTTCGACCGCCGGAATGGCCGTGGATTTCTTCTCGTGGAAAGCCGCGCTTAGCTGCAGCTGCCGGATGGTTTCTTCGGGGTCGATGGCCGGTACGCGCACCGGGCCAACCGCAGCGGCAGCGTTGGGCGTGGCAGCCGGCGGAAAGCTGGCCAGCAGGTAAAACTGTTCGGGCGCCACCACCACGGCGCGCGCGCTGCGGTTGCGCAGCGTTACATCGAACTCGAGAAAGTTGCCGGCCGTGGAAGCCGCGGCCATGCTCACTTCCACGCTATCAGCCTCGTCGGAAACCATTTCTAAACCGCCTTCCCAGCGTGTGGCATTGCTGGCGGGCTTCAGGGCAATGTGGTACTGCGGCACACAACCGCCCAATTGCAAGCAGGCACCTAGGAGAAGTAGCGGAGTAGAAAGACGCATAGGCTTGCGGGGATAAAATGGCAGTAAAACCCGCAGAAATATTCGTGCCATTCTATACTACCGAGGCAACTTCTATCTTGCTTTTGCTTCTGTACAATTGCTCACTTCAGCTCACCCACAAGCTATGAAAGTTCAACCCTACTTGGTGCTCTCGCTGGCACTTATCAACCTAGGCACGCTAGCTACTCTGCCCGCCGTGGCGCAAGACGAACCCGCACGCCGGCCTATGGTTATGGATGCCATTGCCACTAACCAGGACCAGGCCAAGCCCAGCCCGGCAGCTACGGCCACCGGCAAGGCCGGCAAGGCCAACGTTACCATCAAGTACAGCAGCCCGGCGGTAAAAGGCCGCAAAATCTGGGGCGAGCTGGTGCCTTACAACCAGGTGTGGCGGGCCGGCGCCAACGAGGCCACCACCATCACCTTCGACAAGCCCGTTACGGTGGAGGGCAAGCCGCTGGCCGCCGGCACGTATTCGTTCTTCGTAATCCCTACGGAGCAAGCCTGGACGGTTATCTTCAACAAAACCGCCAACCAGTGGGGCGCCTACAAGTACGACCAGGCCCAGGATGCGCTGCGCGTAACCGTAACGCCGCGCAAAGCCGCCATGATGGAGCGCCTCGCCTACACCGTTACCAGCCCCGGCGTGGTGCTGCGCTGGGAAACCATGGAGCTGCCCATTGCGGTGAAGTAACGGTTTGGCCGCCTATTCTGGCCCAATTACGCTTGAGCCAGCTTTTAGCGTTGCCAGCCTTCCGATCTTTCCAATAAAAAGCCCTCCAGCACTACCGCTGGAGGGCTTTTTATTGGCAATGCTAATTTCAGCAGCCCCGGGCAAAACACTTGTTATTGAACGATAAGTCGCCCCGACGCTGCCCCATTCCGCACCATGTACACGCCCTGCGGCAAGCCGGCGGGCAAGCGCAGCTCTAAGGTTCCGGAAGCGGGTAGCGTGGTACGCAGCACTACTCGCCCCGTAAGATCGAGCAGGTACAGGGGCTGCCCGGGGGCGGGCCCGGAAACCGTTACGCGCTCATGCACGGGGTTAGGCCAAAGCTGCAAACCAGGAGTAGCAGCGGGAGTTAGAACCACGATTTGGACTGGCGAAACGGTTTCGGTGCCGTCTTGGTCGATCTGGCGCAAGCGGTAGTACACGGTGGTAGCGCCGTAGCCGCTCAGGCCGTTGTCGGCGTACTGGTACGAGGTGGCAACCGTGCTATTGCCCCGCCCCGGCACCCACCCTACCCGCCGAAAGCTGACGCCGTCGAAGGCAGCTTCTACCGCAAAACCTTGGTTGTTCCGCTCCAGCGCGGTAGTCCACGACAAGTGCGCCACGCCACCCCGCGCTTCGGCCCGAAAAGCCGTTAGCTCCACCGGTAGCGTGCCAGCCAGCGTAATGTTGGCGTTGTTGACGGCGAAAAAGACGTTGTTGACGGCCTGAATTTTCAGGCGTCCTTTCGTGGTGTTGAGCCTAGGTAGCTGTATTTCGGCGCTGCCATCGTTGGTCGTGCTGGCCAGCAGCACCGTAGGGAAAGTATTGCCCCCATCGGCCGAAAACAGTACCTGCACGTTGGTGCAGTTTACGGGTACCTGGTTGGTACCGAGCACGTTCCAATTGAGGGTATAGGTGCTACCCGGTGCCAGCGTCAGGGCCGTGTTCGGAGCCGTTACACTAAATGGCCCGGCATCGGCTACGGTTAGGGCCGTATTGGCGGCTGCTACCCCGCCCCGGTTGTCGCGGGCAGTGAGGCGGAAGTTGAGCGTACGCGCCACCAGCGGCAGTATTTCGCCTAGCGACGAGCTGCCCGAAAGCACGGCCGCCATGCTTGGGAAAGTGCGCGCAGGACTCGGCTGCGGTGCAAAGCTGCGAAACAGCGGCGGGCCCGAAACATCGGTAGCGGCGCCGTCCAGGCCGCTGGGGTCGCCTAGGTCCAGCTGCTCCCACGAATACCCCAGGGCGTCACCGTCGGAGTCCGAGCCGCTGCCCTCCAAGGTAAACGGGGTGCCCTTTGGAATGACGTAGCCGCTGGGCGGCACGCTTACGCTGGGCGCGCTGTTGCCGTTGGCCGTGAGGGTACCGCAGCGCAGCCGCCCCATTATGGCGCTGATGCTGCCGGCATGAAAGTACCGCACGGCGCTGCCTACGTTATCGGGGGCGCAACGCGAATCGTACGACATGATGGTGTTGCCAGCGCCGGGCTCGTAAGCCAGGCTGGCGCTGCGGTTGCCGCTCCCACAATTGCCTTTGTCGCCGTTGAAGGTATGGCCAGAGCCCAGCTGATGCCCGATTTCGTGCGTTACCACGGTAGCCATCAGCCCGGCCGACGCGCCCGTGGATGAACCTCCGGCCGGGCGCGTAGAGGAGCACACTACGCCCACGTACGCCACGCCCGAATACCCGCCCGAGCGGTAGCCCAGCACGTGCCCGATATCGTATGTGCCAGCACCTAGGGCGCTATTCACCACCGCATCGTTGGCGTTCATCAGCGCCGATGGACTGCCGTTATCGTAGGGGTCGGAGTTGGCATCGAGGTAGATAAGCTTATCCGTATCGGCTACCAGCTGCAAGCGCATCGATAAGTCGCGCTCATACACCGCATTGATGTTATTGACGAGCGTAACCATGCTGGCCAGGGCACCGGCAACGCTGCCGCCGCCCAGGCTTTGCACGTATTCGCCGGTGGCGGCCAGTGCCAGGCGCAGCGTACGCAGCTGCGTTCCGTAAGGAGCCGGCGCGGTTGGGGGCGCACCGCCCGCGGGGCGGGCACCGTTGCCGGGCAGCTCAATGGCTTGGCAGCTGAACTCAGCAGGGGTTTGCTGGCGGCTTTGGTAGCGGCCAGGCGTCTGGGCTTCGGTACCGATGGCCAGCACGCCTTGGGGAGTGGTAACCTGCGCGTGCAGTCCGGTGGGCAGCCACTCCAGCCGCACCGTAGTGGCCGGCTCATCAATGCCGCGGCCGGCGTAGGCCTGTATCTGCGGGTAACGGGCAGCAAGCGCCGGCTCCATCACGGGCACTTGGGTAATGGCAAAGCGGTGCAGGGTGCCATCGGGGTACGGCAGCTCGAGCGGTACGGCCTGCTGCGGCCTTGTTTCGGCTGGCGCCTGTGCTAAGCGCGAGCGAAGTTGGGCTGCATCGAGCGCGTACCAGTGGCCGCCCGGGGTTGCAGCCCGAAGCGCATCGGGAGCGGGTACCTTTTGCCAAAGCGCGCCGGTGATTTGCCCGTAGCCGATGCCTGGCAACCCAAGCAAAACGCCAGATATAACGCTTGCCTTCAGTAAGTTGTGTATCATAGTCGTGAGGTAGAGCAGTGTGCGGCTCTGCCGGGCACGCTACCGGCCAAGCGAAGCTGCACAGCGGCAAGATTACGCCACAGCTTTTATCTGCCCCCGACCAATCGTTGTATAACCTTGGATAATATCAGAATAGTTAAATTACAACCTAAAATACTTGGTTTCAACAGGGTTACCTCTGCGTTTTCTACAACATAGCCGAGTTGCCACCGTCGGGAGGCAGCTGGCATATCTTCGGCCCTAGGTACCTCAGTTGGCTACCACGAAATCACCCCTCAAGCTGAGCAGGCATTCGAAACCGGCCTTCGGGGTCGGGCTGCATATCAATGGCCCGCACAATGGCCCGCAACGGAATCGGCCCGAACACGTGCGCGAAGTACTGCCCGCGGCTCTCGGCCCACTCCCTTTTCACTAACACGCCCGCGGCACCTAGGGTCGCTTCGTCGAGCTCGAGCAGCACCACATCGGCGCGGCCCAGGTAGTAGCGGTTGGCGGTTTCGAGGAGCTGGTGCAGCTCGGAGGTATGGATGAAACCCTCGGCCTGCAAATCGGCGCTGGCGAAATAACCCGTTTGCTGGGCCTGCTCCCAATCGGATAGCTCGGCTACGCGGTAAAGCATTTCTTTAATTCTGAATTAGGAATTAATAATTATGAATTGCCCAGCTGTTCGCGGCGCCGAGGCCAACCAGCTCCGAACGCAGTAGGCGGTACCCGGAACGCAAAAACGGGGCGGACAGCCAGCGCCGTCAGCCCCGTTTTTTGTTTTTAATTCTCAATTTTTAATTGACCTAAGCTTTCCAGAGCTCGTGCTGCTGGCCTTTGCTGGTGTTGAGCACCAGGCGCGTGGGGCTGGGCAGCAGCACCAGGCGCACCTTGCCGGGGTACTTCTCCGAGTCGATCCAGACGCCGTCTTCGGCGGTGGGCTCGGGGCCGTTGGGCAGGTAGGCGGTGGGCAGCAGCACGTCGGTATCAGAGCCCAGCTCGCCGTGTACTTTCTCCAGGGCGGCTTCCAGGAACTCGCCGTACTCCTCGTTGAAGTCGTCTTCGAGGTCGTGCAGTTCCTCTTCAACATCGTCGTAGCGGGCGTCGCTGTAGGCGAGTTGGTGCAATTCGTGCTTTTTCTTCAGCAGAGCCGCAAGGGCTTTATTCAGGGCGTTAGTATCCATAGGCGAAAAATGACGGCGGCGCGGGCGCGCGGCTGCATTGGCAAATTTGTGAAAGATTCAAGAAAACAGCGGCGTCGGGCACAAATTACCCCGAAACAGTATTTTTACGGAAGTATTCCCGACACCCGATAAACCACCCGAACCCCGCTCCTGCGTATGGAAACGATGACTCCGGCCGCCGCGGCCACTCCCGCTACCGCTGATTTCTTACCTCTAAACGGCACCGATTACATTGAGTTTTACGTTGGCAACGCCAAGCAGTCGGCCTACTTCTACCAGGCGGCGTTCGGGTTTGAGCTGGTAGCCTACGCCGGGCCCGAAACGGGTGTGCGCGACCGGGCTTCGTACGTGCTGCAGCAAAACAAAATCCGGCTGGTGCTTACCACCTCGCTGCTGCCCGACTCCGATATTACGCGCCACGTAGCCAAGCACGGCGACGGTGTGAAGGTAATGGCCCTGTGGGTGGATGATGCCCGCAAATCCTTCGAGGAAACCACCAAGCGCGGCGCCAAGCCGGCTTTCGAGCCTTACACCATTTCCGACGCCAACGGCGAGGTGACGCTGGCAGGCATTTACACCTACGGCGAAACCATTCACACTTTTGTGGAGCGCTCCAAGTACAACGGCGTGTTTCTGCCGGGCTTTGTAGCGCGCAAAAGCAACGTTCCGCAGGGCAACCCGGTGGGCCTGCAGTACGTGGACCACTGCGTGGGCAACGTGGGCTGGGGCCAGATGAACCAGTGGGTGAAGTTTTACGAAGACGTGATGGGCTTTAAACTGCTCATCACCTTCGACGACGACGACATCTCAACGGAATACTCGGCCCTGATGTCGAAGGTGGTGTCGAACGGCAACGGCTTCGTGAAATTCCCCATCAACGAGCCGGCCGAAGGCAAGAAAAAGTCGCAGATCGAGGAGTACCTCGATTTTTACCACGATGCCGGCGTGCAGCACATGGCCCTGATTACGCACGACATCCGCACGACCGTAACCGAGCTGCGCCGCCGCGGCGTGGAGTTCCTGTCGGTGCCCGATACGTACTACGACGACCTGCTGCAGCGCGTAGGCCAAATCGACGAAGACCTGCAGTCGATTAAAGAGCTGAACCTGCTTGTGGACCGCGACGACGAAGGCTACCTGCTCCAGATCTTTACGAAACCGGTGGAAGACCGCCCCACCGTGTTCTACGAAATCATTCAGCGCAAAGGCGCTAAGTCGTTCGGCAAAGGCAACTTCAAGGCTTTGTTCGAGGCCATTGAGCGCGAGCAGGCCCTGCGCGGCAACCTGTAAGGCGGCAGCCCTCCGGGTGCTCATCGGAGCCCCGGCCACCTAGGTGGCCGGGGCTTTTTTGTGCCCGGCAGGTACCCCACCGCACCCGTATTCTGTTGACGAGCAGCCGCCTGAGCCGCTAGGGCGGTGCTTTTTAGCGGTTGTAACCTGCCTGCCCTCAGTCCGGCGGCGAATGCGGCCCGTTTTCGAGTAGCCGCGGCCCCCGGCTGGTAGGCCGGTGTGTACTTGTGCCAGGTTGGGTCCACCGGCCCCAGTGGCGCAGCCAGCGCAGGCTTAAGCCTGTGGCGTTTTAGCGCTTATCTTTTTTCAAGCCGAATAGTACTTCTGAGAAAATAGTGGGTGGTTTTGGTGCTGCCAACCGGTTATTGTGCAACCCAGCTTTAGATTATCATAAGGTGGAGTTAAACTTTATACTGAGGAGTTGAGTAAGATTAACCATTTCTTAATACAGCTCTCCACCCCTATGAAAACACTTCTTCGCACTGCCTTTACCCTCGCACTGGGTAGCGGCCTCAGCTTCGGCGCACACGCTCAGCAAGGCGGCCATTGCCTGAGCTTCACCAGCAGCAAATCCTCGAAAGTAACGGTGCCTTTGCAAGCGCCCAACGGCGCGGTAACCATGGAAGCGTGGGTTTACTTCAACGGCACTTCGTACACGAGCGGCACCGGCCGCTACACGATTATGGAGTTCGGCGACGACACGCCCTGGTTTGGCGTGAACAGCCAGGGCCAGCTCGAGTTATACAACGTGGCTTCGGGTGGGCGCGTGCCGATGCGCGCCTGGACGCACGTGGCCTACACCTGGGACGGCACCAACGGCGCCCTGTTCGTGAACGGCACCCAGGTAGCCACCTCCACCAAAGCCCCCTGGACGCTGCCCACCGTCAACAACCTGGGCATCGGCCACAACTCCGGCGATACGGGCTGGCAGGGCTATATCGACGAGGTGATGGTGTGGAAGGACGACCGCAGCGGCCAAATCATGACCGACATGCAAAGCGGCGTGGCCAACCCGCCGGCCTCGTTGCTGGCGTATTACAAGTTTGAAAACGTGACGGGCCAAACCGTGGCCAACCAAGTGCCGGGCGGCCCGGCCGGCACCCTAGGTACCAGCGCCACCGCCGACGACAGCGACCCAGTAGCCGTTACGTCGGTGATTACCAGCTCGCGCAAAAACGCCGAGTTGGCCGAGGCCATGCTGCAACCCAGCTACCCCAACCCCTTCCGCCACGAAACCAACATTACCTTTACGCTGCAGCACGCCGCCCCCGTACGCCTGACGGTGCTCGACGTAACCGGGCGCGTAGTGGCCACCCTCCTCGACGAGAAGCGGGCTGCCGGCACGCACACGGTGCCGTTCCGGGGCTCGTTGCGCAGCGGCATGTACCGCTACCAGCTCACCACCGAAGGGCAAACCGTTTCGCGCACCATGTTGGTGCAGCCCTAGGTTGCGCTACCCTTGCTTATGCCCCGAGGGCGCCGGAGCAACCTGCTCCGGCGCCCTCGGTGTTGCTGGCCCCAGGCCCACCTAGGGGCTCTACCGATTGCCGTGCAGGCCGGTGGTGCGGGCCCACAGCTGCGCGGCCGAAGCGTGGGCAACTGGCTTGCCAGCCTTGGCGGGGGCCTGCGCAAATGCAACGGCAAAGGGCAGGGCTACAAGCAAGGCCAGCAGCATAAACAGGAGCAGGCTGACGAGGCGGTGAGCGGTTTTCATAGCGGGTAAGGAAATGAGGACGGAACAGCGGTGGAGCAACCAAGCCAGCTTGCCACAAAGCACTGGCTTTTGTACCGGCAAGTCCGCGAAAAACCAGCTGCAGTTCAATCGCATGATAATGTGAGCTTTACCTTGCCCCGGCTGCTCTGTATCCAAACTTCCGTTTTCTTTGACGTACAAACGCCACCCGAACTTTCGCATTCTATGCCTCTTTCTTCCGACATCCAGCAAAAAATCAGCACCTGGCTTAGCGGCAACTACGACGACGAAACCAAGGCCGAAATCCGCCGCCTGCAAGAAAGCGGCGACGAAGAAGCCCTAAACGACGCCTTTTACCGCGACCTGGAATTCGGCACCGGCGGCTTGCGCGGCATTATGGGCGTGGGCTCGAACCGCATGAACCGCTACACCCTGGGCATGGCTACGCAGGGCCTGTGCAACTACCTGTTGCAGCAGTTCCCCGGCGAGGAAATCAAAGTAGCTATTGCCCACGACTCGCGCCTGAACTCGCGCACCTTCGCCGAAACCGCAGCCGGCATTTTCTCGGCCAACGGCATCACGGTGTACCTGTTCGAAGCGCTGCGCCCCACCCCCGAGCTGTCGTTTGCCATTCGGCACCTAGGCTGCCACAGCGGCTGCGTGGTTACGGCCTCGCACAACCCCAAGGAGTACAACGGCTACAAGGTGTACTGGCAGGACGGCGCCCAGGTAGTAGCGCCGCACGACAAAAACATCATCCGCGAGGTAAACGCCATTCAATCGGTCGATGCGGTGAAGTTCCAGGCCGATCCGTCGCGCATCCACATCATCGGCGAAGACCTTGACAATGCTTACCTAGGCGAAGTTGCCAAGCTGAGCATCAACCCCGATGCCATTAAGCGCCAGCACGACCTCAAAATCGTGTACACGCCGCTGCACGGCACGGGCATTACCATGGTGCCCAAGGCCTTGCAGCGCTTCGGCTTCGACAACATCCACATCGTGCAGGAACAGGCCACGCCCGATGGCAACTTCCCGACGGTGAAGTCGCCGAACCCCGAGGAGAAAGTAGCCATGCAGATGGCCCTCGACCAGGCCAAGCAGCTCGATGCCGACATTGTAATTGCCACCGACCCCGACGCCGACCGCGTAGGCATTGGCGTGAAGAACACCCATGGCGAGTGGGTGCTCGTGAACGGCAACCAAACCGCCGCGCTGCTCACGCACTACCTTGTATCGGCCCGCCAGCAAGCCGGCCAGCTCGATAAGGAGAAGGATTACATCGTGTACACCATCGTGACGAGCGACGTGCTCGGCGACGTGGCCCGGCACTACGGCATCCGCTCTTACCAAACCCTTACCGGCTTCAAGTACATTGCCGGCATCATCCGCGACCTGGAGGCCCGCAACGAAGGCCACTACTACATTGGCGGCGGCGAGGAAAGCTACGGCTTCATGATCGGCTCGTTCGTGCGCGACAAAGACGCCGTTTCGGCCTGCTGCCTAATTGCCGAAATGGCCGCCGTGGCCAAAGACCAGGGCCGCACGCTGTACGAGGAAATGGTGCAGATGTACCGCACCTACGGCCTCTACAAAGAAGACTTGATTTCGCTGACCAAAAAAGGCCAGCGCGGCGCCGAGGAAATTCAGGAAATGATGGCCCAGCTCCGCCAGAACCCGCCCGCTTCCCTAGGTGGCTCGCCCGTGGTGCAGCTCCTCGACTACCAGCAGCAAGTGGCCCGCGACCTGCGCACCGGCCAGGAGCGCCCCCTGGAGTTGGAGCGCAGCAACGTGCTGCAGTTCCTCACCGAAGACGGCTCCAAGGTATCGGCCCGCCCCTCGGGCACCGAGCCCAAAATCAAGTTCTACTTCAGCCTGAAGCAGCCCTTCGGCAACGGCGCCGATTTCGAGCAAGCCCAGCAGCAGCTGGATGGCCGCATTCAGCAGATTATTCGGGAGATGCAGCTGCAGTAACCCCAGCCGACTTGCCTAAATAAGAAAAAGCCTTACCGTAACGGTTGGGCTTTTTCATTACTAATACTTGCTAGGTACCTTCACGGGCCGAAGCAGAAAACACCTTACGCTTTGCTATTCATCGTGATTGAGCAACGTGCAACATTGGCTTTTGACTGCAGCAATACACTAGTTAATCTATGATCAAACCTTACTCCTCTATGGATGCCCGCCAAGGCAATGCTTTGTTTTTATGGTTGCTGATGCTTGCCACGTTCTGGCTACTCGCACGCTCAAGTGCGGATGCCCAGGGGCTGCCCGGCTACATCGTAAAGGCCAATGGCGACACCCTGCGGGGCCTGGTTGCTGAAATCAGCCACCAGCGCATAGCGTATTGGGTGCGGCCAGAGGCTCAGCCGCAGTATTTTACTCCTTCGCTGGCCAAAGCTTATGGCGTAGGCGAACATACAACATTCGTGAGCCGCCCTGCTCGTTTGCGCACCGGCCAAGACTCGCTACGGTTTGCGCAACCCGTGCTGGTGGGGCACGCCAGCATTTACAGGACCTCGTTTGATAGCGCCACGCTTTGGCTGGCTCCGCCGGCGCAGGATACCCTGTATGAGCTCACGTCTCGTAATTGGAACCTGCTGTTTGTGCGTTTCTTATCAGGCTGCGCACAGCCAAACCTGACCGATTTGCGGGTAATCGGCCACCGGTATACCCCCAAATTTATTACCGATTTGGTGGAGCAGTACAACCGGTGCCGCCAACCTGGTTGGCGACCTCAGAAGCAAAAGACCTCCTTTGTTCGGTCTGGCTTGCATATTTGGGCCGGCACAATGGTAGTGGCGAACTACACATACAACGGTGCTTACGAGGGCACTAAGTCGCCAAAAGAACGCCGCCCAGGCTGGGCATTAGGCGTTGATATGCGTTTGCTACGCCCCGATGGGTTTTGGTTGGGATTGGGGGTAGCAGCCCAACAGTTTCGCGGCGGCCTTAAGCCCTATCAGGCGTTTACCGGCAGCACAATGTTCAGTTTGTCCTATTCGGAAACCTACCACGTCAGCAGCTTTTTATTCAGACTCAGCACCGGACGCTACTTTGGCGTACCGGGGCGTACCCGGCCTTTTGTGCATTTTCAGGCAGCTCCGTCCTTTGCACTAACCGGTAAGTACCAGAGCCGTTACGACTACTCCAACACGCTAACCGATTTTGGCGTCAAGGAAAAACTCTACGGCAATTTTGGCGCACAAGCCAGCCTAGGCGGCGGCCTGAGTGTACCTCTATCAGCCGCGCGTGAGCTGCAACTGAGCGTACAATATGGCCAGTATGGCTTATTCTCTAATCCGGTTCTTCGAAGCAGTTTCGTATCCGCTGAACTGGGAATGGATATTAGCAGCAAGCCGCGGTAAGGCGGCAGGTGCAACCATTGCAAACCAGCCACGCAGCGCCGCCGCATCAGGTACCACCATTTGCACTACTGCGGCAATTGCCCGCTGCATACATAAGCAGCACCCCAACCGCCATACCTAGTGCATCATTTAGGGAGTGTGGCTGCCGTATGCTCGGTCATCATCTACTCCACCAAGCCCAGGCTTGGTGGGAGACTTACTTTTTGCTTGAATGCACCGCTTTACAACCGAATGCATGATTCGACTTTACACGCTGATTTCCCTTGTACTATTACCAATTGCAGCTTTGGCCCAAGGCCTGCCGGGCTACGTACTTAAGCTGAGCGGCGACACCGTACGCGGAACCATTACCGAGCGCCGCGGCCAGGTGTACCTGCGCCAAGCAAATGCAGCAACGCCCCAGCGGGTCGGCCCGAGCCAGGTTAAGGCCTACGCCGTTGGGGCCAACGCGCCTATTCACAGCTCGGTGGTGCGCTTGGCCTCCGGCGCCGATTCGGTGTGGTTTGTGTTGCCGCAGCTAATCGGCCCCGCCAGCCTATACATGGATGCCTCGCAGAGCGGTATGCTACTGCGTCCCGCCGCTAACGATACGCTTTACGAACTCAGCCCGAGTAATTGGCATGTGTTGTTCAACCGCTACCTAACGGGTTGCGCTACCTTAAAGCAAACCGATGCCCGTGTGCTGGAACTACCCTACTCGCCCGAAAATGTGCGACGGGTACTAACGGAGTACAACACCTGCGTTGATCGGGAGTGGCGCCTGCGCCAGCCTTCGGTTTCATCTGCTTGGCAGGAGGGCTTTGCCGTGCGAGCGACCGGGTTATTCGGCTTGTTGGGCAACAAAGGCCAGACCAATTTGCTGCCGCAGGTTGGCTTTGAGTGGACGGGCCTGCGGGCCAGCGGATTGTACGCCAGCCTGCAGCTTGATTACAGCTACCTGAGTGCTTATTCCGGCGTGACCAGGACAACCAACAACTTCAACGCCCCCGTGGAGCAGCGCGAGTACAGCCGGGCAGGCATGGCAGCGGCTACCACTGCCCTAGGTAAGCGCTGGGGGCAGCCCCAGCGAGTAGGCCTGCACGCAGGAGCGGGCATGGGCCTTTCGTTTATGGCTCATCAGTTCAACGAGGTGCAGCAGCGCCCGGCGGGCAGCGCGGGGCCGTTTCGGGTGGCCGAAAGTTACCATGGCGGGCGTGGCGTTGCCGCGCACCTCGACCTGACCGCCGGCGTGCACCTGCCCCTAGGTGCCCAACGGGAGTTGCGCCTGCAGGGGTGGTACCGCAATCTGTTGCTGACGGGGCTGAGCTTTGCTGGAGTTCAGGTAGGCTACCATTGGTTGCGTTAAGCAGCGAGGCTTGTTAACCGAGCACCCCGCTCGGCTTTTTACAACCGCACCCCAATACCTGGCCCAAACAGCACAAACCAGTGATAAGCTTTGCCTTGGTCGGTTGGCACTTTGCCGTTGAGCAGGTAGCCGCCGCCCAGGTACAGCGGGAAGGTGAGTTTGGCGTCGCGGCGCGTAGGGTATACCGAGCCCAGGATTACGATGCCTAGGTCGCGGTTGACATCACTGGAGCTACTGAGGTTGAACGCGTTGAGCGCCACGAAGCCCGCACCGATTTTGTAGGGCCGGAGGCGGTTGATTTTCTCGGGGTTGTAGAAGCTGAACTGCGCCAAGGTGGCCAGCGAAATACCCCCGAAGGAAGTGTAGTTGGCATCGGGTTGGCCCAGCTTACGCGTCAGCAAACCAGCCGGGAAACTGATATCGATATCAAATTTGAAATTACGCTTCAGCACCAGCTCCACGGTTTGGGTGGAGGGCGGCTCGCTGTACTGCGAAGCTTGATGTCGCACCACCACCACAATGCGGCTCCATTCGTCGAGGTCGTAGGTTTTGCGGCCCAGCAGGCTGTTGAGGCTCAGCGGATCGGTGCGGCACTGCTTGTCCTGGTAAAAGGCGGCGCGGGGCGAGTTGTCGCCGGGGCAGATGACGACGTTCTCGACGTTGCGGATTTCGATCAGCTCGCCTTTGCTGTTGAGCGTACGAATCTCGAACGACAGGAACTGCTTGCCGTAGAGCGACTTGTCGGTATCGATGGCGTTGGTGTTGAAGTTGAACACCACGTCGCGGATGGTGTGCTCGTAGAGCACCGGGCCGTTGAGGCGCGTAATCGGCCGCGACGACTCGCCGTAGCTCACCGACACGAAATCGAGCGGGTGCGGGCGCTGAAACTCGCGCACCGTAAGCGCAAAGCCGGTGGGTTGCCCGGCGTTCAGGATCATGCTCTTGCGCTTGTCGAACGTTACGGGCACCTGCACCCGCAGCACCACCCGCGCCTCCGTCCGCACCGACGAATCGGACGGAATTACCTGCAAATCCTCCAAATGAAAGCGTGCTTTCTGCAGCCCCTCCCCTTCCAGGCGCACGTCCACGGTTTCGCCGGGGCTTACATTGAGCGACGACGTCCAGTCGCCGCCGCGGTGCAGCACCTGCACGCTGGTAATGGTGGTTTTGGGGGTAATGTCGAGGTTGGTGACGTACTGCGCCTGGTCGTTTTGCTTGATGTAGAGGTAGCCCTCGGTTTGGCGGTGCGTGTTGAAGGGGCGCAGGTAGCACAGCACGCGGTCGTTGCTGAGGTACTGGCGCGTATAGAGCTCGGCAATGAGCGCGCCACCGGGCTCCTCCTGGTCTTCGAGGCGGTAGGTACGGCGCAGCTCAAACGCGCGGCCGTTGTCCAGTATCAGCTCCACGCCGCGGCGCCGGCTTACATCATCGAGCGTGATGCTGCGCTTATCGGGCGACAAAAACCGCAGGCGCGAGGCTTTCACGGTAAACTCCTGGCGCAGCAGCGGCAGCTGGTAGCTGAGCTTGCCGCCGCTGAGCAACTGCGGGCGCTCGGTTTGCAGGCGCACACCTAGGGCTTTGCGGCCCAGCTGGTTGGGCAGCACATGCAGGCGCAAAGTGCCGTTTTGCTCGCGCACCACGCGGTAGTCGAAATCCTCGCCGCGCACCCACTCGCCGGTGGCGCGCACGTTGCGCGGGTTCGAGCTGTTCAGCTCAAATACCTTCTCCTCGCCCACGTACAGTTCGTCGTCGGTGCGGCGGATGGAAACCGAGGTGCGGGCCACGGGCAGCAGCGGCACCACGTCGCGCCAGGCCTCCTGGCCCGGGGCGTCGGCGGGTTGCTCCACCACCAACCGGATAAACTGGCTGCTGGTCAGGTCCTGAAATTTCAGGCGGGTGCGGTAGGTGCCGTCGGCTTCGAGCGTAAGCGAATCGAGTTGCTGAAAATCGGCAGAGTGGCGCAGACGCAAGGGCTTTTGGCCGGGCAATTTGCCCTCGGGCAACAGGCGCAGCTCCACGGTTTCGTCGTCGCGCCGAAACCAGAAAAACAGCGTCGGCTCGCCCTGCACATTTGCTGTGTGGCGGCTAAGCTGGTAGGTGGCCGTATCGGTGCGAATGATGACGTCGCGCAGCAGCGAGCTTTGCGCGTTGGCGGTGGCCGGATTCAAGAACAACAGCCCCAGCAGGGCGCCGAGCAAACGGAAGGCAGAACAAAAACGCACGATGCAGATCCCAAACGCGGCCGATACATCCGGCCTGGCTAAACGGGTGCAAAGTTCATGGCCTTGCGGCGTTGCTGCAATGAAATGTTCCTGAAAAAGTGAAAAGCCGCCGTTGCGCCCGCTGTCATTGCGAGCCAAGCGAAGCAATCGGTCCCGGGCAGGGCACAACTCTTCTCCCAACAGCAAACCAAACCGACCTAGGGCGTGGCAGAACGATGTAGCGCGGTGTAGCGCGGACTTTGGCTACGCCGACCTGCGGTTGTAGTCCGCGTCCCCGGATAGTAATGTCTGACCTAGGGATGCAGCGCGTGTAGCGCGGGCTTCAGCCCGCGTTGGCCAGCACGAAATCAATAGGGCGAAACCGCGCGAAACCGTCGTTCACGCAAACGCGGGCTAAAGCCCGCGCTACCTGCAACGATTGATTTTACTATCTGTGGACGCGAACTTGCAGAGTCCGCGCTACAGCAGGCAACCTTTTTCGCTTAGTGCTAGCTGAACGGTTGTACTCGGCCCAGGACCGATTGCCTCGTCGTGCCTCCTCGCAATGACAGCGGCGGGGAGCGGCTACTGCTCTTCCTTGCGGATGGTCAGAATAAACAGCACCAGCAGCCAGAAGGCCGTGCCGCCCAGGCCCCACCACGTAACGGCCGGTAAGCCGCGGTAATAGGGCATTTGGCCGGCCGGGTAATTGCCCAGCAACGACAAACCCGAAAACAGCAGAAACGCCACCGCCAGCAGCGTAATAATGGTGCGCGATACCAGCTTTTCGGCCGTGCTAAGCAGTGGTGCGTAGCCCGAAAGCTGCGCCTGCACCCGCAAATCGCCTTTGGAGAGCTTGCGCACAATCTGGCGCAAATCGGTGGGCAGCGTGTACATGAGAGCCAGCAGCTGCTGGCCGGTGTACTGCAGCTCGGCGCCGATGTTGCTCATGGAGTACTGCTCCATAATCAGCCGGCGGCCGTAGGGGCGCACAAACTCGAAGGTGTTGAAGGCCGGGTGCAGCACCTTGCCAATGCCTTCCAAGATTACCAACGCCCGCAGAATCAGGAACACCGAACCGGGCACCTGCAGCTTGTAGCGATAAATAACGCCTTGCAGGCGCTCGGCCAGGGCGCTCATGCTCATCTCCTTCACATCGAGGCCCGTGAAGTCGTCGATGAGCTGCTGCAGCTCGGCCTCGAAGGTGCGCATGTCGCGGATATCGGAGGTGAGGGCCAGGCGCCGGAAGTTGAGCGCCATGCCGCGGGCATCTTGCTGGCCCATGCTGATGAACACGCCCGCAAACGCGTACTTCTGCTGCTTGGTAAGGCGGCCCACCATGCCAAAGTCGATGAGCACGATGCTGCCATCGGGGCGCACCAGCACGTTGCCGGGGTGCGGATCGGCGTGGAATATCCCGAACTCGAAAATCTGCGTCAGGTAGATGTCCATGCCGGTTTCGGCCACCGTGGCGGGGTCAAGGTTCCAGCGCAGCAGCTGCTCTTTGTCGGTAATTTTGCAGCCGCTGATAAACTCAATCACCAGCACGCGGGCCGTGCTTAGCGCGCGGTGCGGCTCGGGCACGTAAAACGTGTGGTACTCGGCGTAGAGCTTGCGAAACTGCTCCATGGCCCGCGCTTCGGAGGTGTAGTCGAGCTCCTGCATCATGCTGCGCTCAAAGGCCTCCACAATGTCCTGCGGGTTGCTGATGCCTTGGCGGCGCAGGTAGCCGCCCGTCAGGCGAACCAGCTCGCGCAGCAAACTCAGGTCCGTCGTGATTTTGTCGCGGGCATCGGGGCGCTGCACCTTCACCACCACTTCCTGCCCATCGAGCAGGCGGGCGCGGTGCACCTGCCCAATAGAGGCCGAACCCAGGGGCACGTCGTCGAACTCGCTGAACACTTCCTCGATGGGACGGCCCAGCTCCTGCGCCACAATCTGGCGGGCCACGGCGCTATCAAAGGGCGGCACGCTGCTCTGCAGCTTGGCAAACTCATCAACCAAGGGCTGGGGCAGCAAATCGGCGCGGTTGCTGAGCACCTGCGCCAGCTTGATAAACGTGGGGCCCAACTCCTCGATAACCATGCGCACCCGCTCCCAACGCGACATCTCGAACACCGACTGCGAGCCGTGGTGCCAGCTGCGGCGCTGCCGCTCGGGCACCAGCCGCCGCAAGGCCGTGGTGGTTACGGCGTCCTCAAAGCCATAGCGCAGCAGCACCTCCACCACTTGGCGAATGCGACCGAGGTTGGTTATCGTGTTTTTGAACATTGCGGCCAAAATCGGAAAAAATCGGGCGCGGCGCAGGCCCCTTGCCTAAAAGAAAGCCCCGCCGACCTAGGGCCGGCGGGGCTGTGCAAATACGTTCCGGACGTTAAGCGTTGTCGGAAGCAGCAGCGGTACTGCCCGTAGCGGCCGAGGCGCCCGATTTTTTAGCCGAGCTGCTTTTGCTACCGCCCGTTGCGGCTTTTTTAGCCGGAGCCGCAGCCGTGGCGCTATCGGCCTTTTTGGCAGTGGTGCTCTTGGTTTTGCTGGCCGTGGCGGTGCCCGAAGCTTTGGTAGCGGCGCCCCCGGCTTTGCTACCGTTGCCTTTTACGGCTTTCTTCAGCTCTTCCACATCCGAGTTCGAGGCTACGCCCATGCCCTTCATCACGCGCTTGGCAATGCTGTTGATCTGGGTTTCGAACTCCTTGCGCTTGGTGTCGGTGTTCTTTTGCAGCTCGTTCAGGATTTTCTGCCCCTCTTTCTGCGAGAGTTTGTTTTCCTGCACCAGTTGGTTGATCGTGTCCTGCACCCGGTCGTTGGTGCGCGAAACAAACCCAACGCCAGCGTAGATGAACTTCTTAAACAGGTCTTCCATGACTTGAGAAATGGTTGAGGTTAACTAAAACCGGCGCGGCTGGTGAGGCAAACCCAAAGTAGTATGCATGCCGACTACCTGTCACAAACCTACGAAAAGGTAAATATTCGCGGATGATTGAGCACCAATTTCTTGCATGATTTTTCTCAACCATTAACTCGGGTATTTGAAGCCAGTTAGGCCGCCGCTCTGGCCACCGGCCGAACGACTTTCGGCCGCCGTGCGCCTAGGTGCTTTGGGGCCAGCAGCTGCTCGGCAGCGGCCTGGGCACGCCACACGCCTTGCACAAAGCCAGCAGCCCGCTGCAAGGCCACTTTGGCCTCGGGCACGGTGCGCCAAAATAAGTGCCACCAGTGCACCAGCCCCTCGAAGGTTTGGAGGGTTACGGGAACACCGGCTGCACGCGCTTTGGCGGCCAAGGCCAGGGTATCGGGGTAGAGTAACTCGCCATCGGATACTTGCAGCAGCAACGGGGGCAAATCGTGCAGCTCGGCAAACAAGGGCGAGAGCATGGGGTGCGTAAGCGGCGTAGTGCCGGCATATTGCCGGCCCCAGGCTTTTATCTCGAGGGCCTCCACCAGCTTGGCCTCGTCGGGCAATTTGCCTGAGTTGTTGGCGGCACTACCCGGTATGGCTAGGTCGCTCCAGGGCGAAAGGCACAAGGCAGCTGCGGGCTGGGGCAAGCCGGCCTCGCGCAGGTACAGCATCAGCGCCAGCACCAAGCCGCCACCGGCCGAGTCGCCGGCCAGGATTACATCTTGCGGGCGGTAGCCTTGGCTAAGCAGCCAGTGCCAGGCGGCGGCGGCATCGTGCAAAGCAGCCGGAAAAGGATGCTCAGGCGCTTTGCGGTAATCGGCCGATAGGGCGCGTAGGCCGCAGTGCTGCGCTAAGGCGCCAATAAAACCCCGGTGCGTGTTGAGGGAGCCCATTACGTAGGCGCCGCCGTGCAGGTAGAGCAGCACGCGGCGGCAATCGGCGCCGTCGGGCTCAATCCACTCGGCTACCACGCCGGTAGTGCCCGTATCGGCCCGCTCGAAGTGCACGTTCCAGGGCATAAACTGCAGCAACGTGCTTAGCTCCAGGCCCAGGCGCAAGGTATTGATGGCAGGCCGCCGACGGGCAATGGGCCCGGCTGCGGCCGAAAGCAAGGTTTTGACCAGCTGATGCTGAAAGGAAGGCATGGTGGGGAAATGCAGGTAGGAAGCGCAGTGCGAGCGGAGCGGACAAGCCCGGGGCGCGGACTTGCATGCGAGGAGCTTAACTGACTACTATGTAACTCGGAACCGCGCTTGGGTACTCAAAAGCAAACGCTACGCTGAGTACGCAACCCGTTCGGGCGGAGTTGAAAATATAGCGTATTTTGAAGCTAATGCCAGCTCCTGCGTTCTTAGAAATTTTCTACTGACATAGCTCGCCCGCTTTGGCGTAGCTGCTACCGCTGGCCGGGCAGTTTCTGGCCGATGCGGTTTTTGTAGTATCCCCGGATAGCAATAGGTATCCAGCCCAGGATCGGTATAAAGAAATTGATAACAAACGGATTGCGCCACAGCAGCCGCAGCGTGGTACCAAACCCCGCGAGCCGCAGCCGAAACTGCTTGCGGCCGTTCTTGGAATATTGCCGTTCGAACTCGTGAAACAACATGGGCCAGAACGGCGGCAGGAAGAACGGGAAGTAGCGCCAGTTCTCTTTCATGCGCTGCCACAGCTCGCTTAGGCGGTAAGGCTGCTGGCCGTAGCGCGCCACGGCATCGTTGAGTTCCAGCTGCATTTGCTGCTGCACGCGCTCCGTCAGGACTACAAAGTCTTCGCGGGTAAGCTCCTCAAAGGGTTTATCAACCCAATCGGCGGGGCGCATGCGGCTGCCTAGCACAAAGGTGAGCTTGGCCGGAAAGGCCATGTAAAACATCCAGGGCTGCAGGATAATGCCGATGAGCAGCAGCGTGACGGGCAAAAACGGAATGCCGATTTTCTTGCTCAGGTGGTTAAGCCAATCCCAGCTATAAGCGCCGGGGTTGAGGTACTCGCCGTTGACGGTGGAAAACAGCACCAGATCGGTGTTGTGCTGAATGCTGAGGCGCACGATGCTGCTGGCGAGGCGCTGCAACTGGTACTTCCGGTTGAACCCCTTGCCGATGCCGGGTACCCCCTCGGGGTACAGCATCAGGTTGTGGTCGTTGTAGTACATCATCGTCTCGAAGTTCAGCGTGGTGGCATCCACGCAGCCGGCCCGCTTCCAGAAGTCGCGGAGCAGGAAGGGGTTCATCAGGGCCGATTGGCTGAGCAGCGGCGCCGACAGCGGCCGGGGCAAATCGGACTTGTGCGCTACCCGGCGGTAGAGGTGCGAGAGGGCCACGATGGCATCCCAGGGGAAAGCCATGCCCGAGTGGTTGGAGCAGAAAATGAGCGGCCGGTGCGGGTTGTTGCGCTCGGGGTAGTGCTCCTCAAAGCCCACCAGCTCGGAGCGGAACCACACCCGGTCGAGCAGCTGCAGGATGTTTTCGTCGAGGGCGCGAACGAAGTCCGGGTCGTAATGATCGTGGTAGATGCGCTGATTGGCCCGGATGGCTGCCGAGCTAGGCGGCTGGGTAGAGGCGGCAGAAACGGTGGCCGAGGACATCGGGGCGGGGGCACTACGAAGCTGGTGGAAGCCCCCGAAGGCGCCGGGGTTGAACCCAAGATACGCGTTTGGCCGATTCGTGGTCATGGTGCCTTAAATCTGCCGTTTCAGGGTAATGCGCGCCACGTAGATTTCGCCGTCGGGCCGGCGCAGAAACAGGATCAGCTCGCGGCCATCGGCCGAGTGCAGCAGGCGGCTGAGCTGCGTGAGCGAAAACGACTCGGCCGGGGCCAGGTTAAGCGACAAAATCTCGTCGCGCGGCTTTATGTTGGCGTTGTCGGCCGGCGAGCCGGGCTCCACGCGCTGCACCACGTAGCGGCGGTACTGCGGCCCGGTGGCCAGCAGCTCCAGGCCGCACATATCGTGCTCAAACGGGTCGCGGTACAGGCCGTTTGGCTTCAGCCACAGCTTGTTGTGCGGGTAATCGATGATGACGTTGAAACGCTTGAGCAGCTCGAAACCCACGTTGCCGTTGCGGGGCACGTTCACTTTGGCCTGCACGGCCTTGTCGTCGGGGAAAGAGGTGATAAGCGAATTGACGTAGTAGCGGCCCAGCTGCAGGCCCTGCACGCGCCCCAGGTAGCCGTGCACATCGCCGCTGAGGCCGCGCCCCAGGTGCGTGCGCAGGCGCTTGGGCGGCAGGGTAAGGCGGGCATCGGAGCTGGTTTCGATGGAAAGCGCGTGGCCGGCGCCGGTATCCAGAATCAGCTTGAGGGGCATGCGCACCGAGTCGTTGAGGGCCACCTCGGTGTTGATGTACGATTTATCGCCTTCGATATCGAGGGGCAGGTGCGTCCAGCGGCGGCCGCGCGGCGCCCGGAAACGGGTAGGGTCGTGCAGGATGAGCACTTGCTCCTCGGCATCCACCTCCACCACAAAGCTGCGGAAGACATCGGCCCCCAAAATGCCGTGAATAGGCTGGCCCACGTAGCTCGAGAGGTCGAAAACATCGTCGGAGAGCAGCAGAAAGGAAATGCTGGGCGACGAGGCTTTGTCGCCCAGCTGCACGCGCACGCTATCGGTCTGAAAGGCTACCAACGGGGCCTCCTCGCCTACCCCGGCCACCAAAAAGCGCTGGCCCAGGCGTAAATCGAGCGAATCGCGCAGGCCGGGGTCGGTTATCAGCGAGGTGCCCACGCCCGTATCGAGCATGAAGTAGTAGGGCCCGCGGCCGTTGAGCATTACGGGCACCACAATAAGGTTGCGCTGCAGCGTAAACGGCAGGCGGCACCTGGTGCTTTTGCTCTGCGTGAGCTTAAACAACGTGGTTTGTGCCGCGCCGGCCCTAGGTGCCCAGGCCGCTACAACCACCCCTGCCAACCAGGCCAGCACCCAAAGCCGCACGCGGCCAAGCAACGGACAACGACACGGGCTTGACGAGGCCATGGGGCTGAAGAATTGGGGCGTAATAAGATACAAAATATTCCGCCCCGCAACCACATGTTTTAGCGGGGCTCCTCCCAGCTACCCAAGGGGTTGTAGTGCAAATAGCCGCCTGCTACCTGCAGCGGGCTGCGCACGTTGTTGTGGTACAACTGCCCGGTGCCCAGGCCCTGAGCAAAATCGGCCATGGGGTACTGGGCCGTGTATTGGCTGATGGCGTTCAGGCCTACGTTGGATTCCAGCGCCGAGGTCATCCACCAGCCAATGTTGCGGTGAGTGGCCTCGGCAATCCATTGGCCCGCAGCACCCAGGCCGCCGAGCAGCGTGGGCTTGAGCACCACGTAGGCCGGTTGCACCTGCTCCAGCAACCGGCGCTGCTGCCCTAGGTCGGTTACGCCGATCAGCTCTTCGTCGAGGGCGATGGGCACGGGCGAGGTGCGGCATAGCTCGGCCAGGGCCTGCCACTGCCCGGCTTTTATGGGCTGCTCGATGGAGTGCAACCCGAACGCGGCCAACTGCTCGAGCTTGCGTTGGGCATCGGGCAGGGCAAAGGCACCGTTGGCATCCACGCGCAGCACCAGCTCGGCGGGGCTGGCCACCTCCCGAATGCTGCGCAGCAGGGCCAGCTCGGTATCAAAGTCGATGCCGCCGATTTTCATTTTCAGGCAGCGGTAGCCCTCGCCGAGTTTTTTCCGGATTTGCTCCTGCATAAACGCGGCGTCGCCCATCCAAACCAAGCCGTTGATGGGTACGCCCGCTTCGCCGCGGCTAAAGGCATTATCGAATAATTGGTGGCGGCCGCCGCCCTGGTAATCGAGCAGGGCCGTTTCGAGGCCGAAGCGCAGCGCAGGCCATTCGGGCTCTACCAGCTCCTGCCAGTTGGCCGGTACCTCGGCAAGCCCTAGGTGGTTGAACTCCTCGCACAGCCGTTGCAGGCGGCCTTCAAAGTCGAGGCGGTGGTCGGGGCTGAGTCCGGCCAGCGGAGCCGCCTCGCCTATGCCTTCAACTCCTGAGTCGTCATCGGAAAGGTGCAGGTACCAGGCTACGTGCTCGGTAAGCGCGCCGCGCGAGGTGCGGGCCGGAAAGTTGAAGCGCAACGCACGGTGCGAGTATCGTAGCTGTAGGGGCATGCGGAGTGGGCGAATGTGGGTGGCTCAAAAGTAGGATGGCTTGGTGCAGCGGGCAAAGGGCCTCACCCCCCCGGCCCCCTCTCCGTAGAGAGGGGGAGCCAGGCGTCAGCAACGATTTCGTTCAACGATTGCGGCGGCTGCGGCTGGCGCCTTCGCCGCCGCCCCGGTGTAGCGCGGAAATCCGTTCGCTGCGCCGACCTTCGGTTCTGCGACGCGCTGAAGGCGCGTATCTGAAACCGCGCATTACGGACATACGCGCCTTCGGGCGCGTCGCGGAACGGATTTCCGCGCTACACGCCCTAGGTGCCGGAAACGCGGCGGGGCCGCCGAACCCAAAGTTCGGCGGCCCCGCAATCGTTGCTGATGTTGCTGACGTCCGCGCCGCCGTGGCTCCCCCTCTCTACGGAGAGGGGGCCGGGGGGTGAGGCACCACTAAGGCCCTTTTAATCAATCACCGGCCCCGTGGTGGCCTCCGGGTCGCGATTGATAGGCGAACCGGGCTGGTTGTCCTCGGTGGCACGGCCCTGGGCTTGGTTGTTGGCCACGCCACCCAGGGCATCGGCCGGCACGTCGAGGTCTTCGCCGCGCTGCAGTTTTTCGCGCTCCAGGGCTTCCACCAACGAGTCGTTGATTTGGTCGCTCATGCCGCTGCTGCTCTGGCTGCCGGGCGTGTTCTGTTCAATTTTATCCTCGCGCAGGTTGTGTTGCGAGTTGGGTTGCTGTTGCTCTGCCATGATTAATCGGGAGTGTGGTTGAACATCGGGTGCTGATGAGCATACGCCAATCCGGAACCCATCGGTTACACAACTGCCCCTGCAAGCGGGGCCTGCAGGGGCAGTGGGCAATTATTGCCGGTAGGCACCTAGGGCTTAGCCGTTGCGGCGGTTGCCGCTGGTGGCGTTCTGGTCGCTTTGCGTACCCATGCCGCTGCCGGTGTCGCCACCGCTGCGGCTTTCGCCGCCTTTCTGCGAGGGGCTGGTGCCAAAGTTGCCGGGGCGGCTCTGGTTCTGGCCTTCGCCTTCGCGGTTCTGGCCCATGCCGCTCGTCATGGTGGTGTTTACCTGGTCTTCGAGGTCGTCGCCGCGGTCGGCGCCCACGTGCATCTGGCTCGGAATGCCCGACACCCCGCTCTGAATGGAGCTGTTCTGGTCGGTAGAGCCCATGTGCTGCGCCTGGTCCGACGACTGGATGCTTTGCTTATCGCCCTGGTTTTGCGGGGCGTTCGGGTCGTTCTGGCTGCGTTTGCCTTGCTGATTATTAGCCATGGGAAATGCGGTTAGGTGATGGTTGTGAGTCACAAATACGGCCCCAAAGCCCAGCGCTGCTGCGGCCGATTGCCGCAGCTACCACCTAGGCGGGCGCCGCACCAACGGCGGCCCAAAGCGGGGCAGCCACCGGCCTTGCGGCGGGCTTTTGTGTACGCCCGCCCCCGCCTCGGGTTGAGTTTTGCCAAGTATTTTCTGGATATATTTATCCACTAATACATACTACAAACCAGATATTTATCCCCAACAATCCGCCCGTAATTCGCTTACGTATCAGGCCGCCGTTGGCCGTATTCCCGTAGCTAGCCCACGTTTCCTGTTCCTGCAGCCTATGTCTTCCGTTGCCGCTTCAGCCCCTCCCGCGGTTAGTGCCGCTGCCACCGTTGCCGAACGCTACGCCGCCGTGCGCGCCCAAACCGAGGCGCTGTGCCGCCCCTTGCTGCCCGAAGACACCGTGGTGCAGCCCATTATCGATGTGAGCCCGCCCAAGTGGCACCTGGCCCACACCACGTGGTTTTTCGAAACGTTTCTGCTGAAGGAGCACTTGCCCGGCTACCGCGTGTACCACCCGCAGTACGCCTACTTGTTCAACTCGTACTACAACTCGCTGGGGTCGCGCGTAAACCGCGCCGACCGCGGCACCCTGTCGCGCCCGCCTTTGGCTGATGTGTACGCCTACCGCGCCTACGTCGACGAGCACATGCAGCAGCTGCTGGCGCCGTACCCCACCGTGGCCGATGCCCCCTTTGCCGAAGTGCTGGAGCTGGGCCTGCAGCACGAGCAGCAGCACCAGGAGTTGCTCGTTACCGACATCAAATACATCCTCAGCACCAACCCGCTGGCGCCCTCCTACTGGGGCGAGCCGAACGCAGTGCTGCCCGCAACGGTGGCCGCCCCGGCTCCGGCGTGGCTGCCAGTACCCGGCGGCCTAGGCACCATCGGTTACCAGCCCGAAGCCGGCGACCCTCCCGGCTTTTGCTTTGATAACGAGCTAGCGGCGCACGCGGTGTACGTGGAGGCTTTTCAGATGCAAAACCGCCTGGTTACCAACGCCGAATACCTGCAGTTTGTGGAGGCCGGCGGCTACCGTGATTTCCGGTACTGGCTGGGCGAAGGCTGGGATTTGGTGCAGCAGCAAGGCTGGCAGGCGCCGCTGTACTGGGTGGAGCAGCCCAATGGCAGCTGGCACCGCTTTACGCACCACGGCCTGCAGCCCCTCGACCCGGCCGCACCCGTTACGCACGTCAGCTTTTACGAGGCCGATGCCTACGCGCATTGGGCCGGGGCGCGCCTGCCCACCGAGCAGGAGTGGGAGCTGGCGGCGCGGCACTTTGCGCCCGATGGTGGGGCGGCTCAGTTTCTGGAAAGCAACCGCTTCGACCCAACGCCCGTGCCCGCCTCCGCCGACCCCACGCAGTGCCACCAGCTGCTCGGCGACTGTTGGGAGTGGACGTACTCGGCCTACCACCCCTACCCCGGCTATCAGAAAGCGCCCGGCGCCCTGGGCGAGTACAACGGCAAGTTCATGATCAACCAGATGGTGCTGCGCGGTGGCTCGTGCGCTACGCCCGCAAGCCACATTCGGCTGAGCTACCGCAACTTCTTCCATCCCGATAAGCGCTGGCAGTACACCGGCATCCGGCTGGTGCGGTAGGGTTCTCGTTGTTCGTTATTGGTTGTTCGTTTTTCGTTTTCGGCTTTTCTGCATTTATGTCTGCACCTATTTCTTCTGTTTCCGGCCCGGCCGCCAGCCCGTTGGCTGCTGATGCTTCAGCCGTAACCCAAGCGCAACCAGCGTTGCACAACGACAAACCCGAGTCGGAAAGCGAACAACGGACAACAAACAACGAAAACCGAGCAACGAACAATGAACTAGCGCAGCACGTGCTCGAGGGCCTCAGCAAACCGCAGCGGGCGTTGTCGTCGATGTATTTCTACGACGAGGCCGGGAGCCGCTTGTTCCAGCAGATCATGGAGCTGCCGGAGTATTACCCCACCCGCACCGAGTTTCAGCTGCTTACCCGACACCGCGAAGCTATTTGCACGGCTTTAACCCCGGAAAACGAGGACGCTTTTCACTTGCTGGAGCTCGGCGCCGGTGACGGGTTGAAAACTAAAATTCTGCTGCGCCAATTGCTCGATACGGGCACAAATGTCGTCTATGCGCCCGTCGACATTTCGGCTTCGGCCCTGGAGGGCTTAGCCAGCAGCCTGCGCCACGAAATGCCCGCGCTGCAGGTGCAACCGTTGGTGGCGGAATACGCGGCAGCCCTGACCCAGATGCGCACGCAGGCAGGCCGCAAAGCGGTGCTGTTCCTGGGTTCCAACATCGGCAACTTTCATCCCGAGGCCCGGCAGCAGTTCCTGCGTGCGCTCAGCAGCCAGCTCACCCCCAACGACCGCCTGCTCATCGGGTTCGATTTGCAAAAAAACCCGCGCCAGATCCGCGCCGCCTACGACGACGCCCAAGGCGTAACGGCCGCGTTCAACCTGAACCTGCTCACGCGCCTCAACCGCGAGCTGGGCGCCGATTTCGACCTAGGGCAGTGGGAGCATTTTACCGACTACGACCCGCAGGTGGGCGTTATCCGCTCGTACCTCGTGAGCCGCCGGGCGCAGCAGGTGCACGTGGCGGCCCTAGGTCGCAGCTTTGCATTTGCCGCCTGGGAGACGATCCATACCGAAAACTCCTACAAGTTCACGCTGCCACAAATTGAGGCCCTAGGTGCCGCCGCGGGGTTGGCGGTGCAGCAGGTGTTCACCGACGAGCAACAGTGGTTTGCCGACGTGCTCTTCGCGCCGCAGGGCTAACTGCGCGCAGTAGCGCGGGCTTGGCTACGCCTTCCTGCGGTTCAGCCCGCGTTGGCCTGAACGGTTGGTCCTGCACGGTTTCGCCCTAAGATTTCGTTCAGGCCAACGCGGGCTAAAGCCCGCGCTACATTCCGGCTTAGTCGTTCCCGCACTGCTAACGCCGCCCCAACCAATTGCGTAGCTGCTGCCCGGCCCGCTCGCCACCTAGGGAGCCGGCCGGGTGGTTACCTTTGTGGTTCGCTTACTCGCTTTGGTTATGGCTCTGACTTCGTTGCGCCCGCACATCCGCCCCACTCTGCTGCTTGCTTACCCCGTAATGCTCAGCCAGTTGGGCCACGTGCTCGTGAATGTGGTCGACAGCATGGTGGTGGGCCACACCGGCACGGTGCCGCTGGCGGCGGTTTCGTTGGGCGTAAGCGTTACCACTTTGCTGATGGTGCTGGGTATGGGCCTTTCGATGGGCATTACGCCCCTGGTAGCGGCCGCCGATGGCCAGCGCGACATTGCCCGCCTGGGCCAGCTGCTTACGGGCGGCGTAATCATGAGCACGGTTGCGGGAGTAGCGTTGGCCGGCTTGGGCTGGCTGATTACGCCATTGCTGAAGTACCTGAACCAACCAGCCGAGGTGGTGGCGCTGGCCGCGCCGTGGGTGCGCGTCATGTTCCTGTCGCTCATTCCGCTGATGGTGTTTCAGGGTTTCCGGCAGTTTGCCGAAGGCCTGGGCCTCACGCGCCAGGCCATGATACTGTCGGTACTGGCCAACGTGATAAATGCCGTGCTGTGCTACGCTTTCGTGTACGGCCGCCTGGGCGCCCCCAACCTCGGCATGATGGGCGCCGCCTGGGCCACCCTCATTGCTCGCGTAATTATGGCCGCGCTCATGGCGGCGTATGTGCTGCGCGCCGGGCGCCTGCGCCCCTACCGCGAGGCCATCGTCAGCTGGCAGCCCGAGTGGCACATTCAGCGCCGGCTGCTCGATATCGGCTTGCCCATTGGGGCGCATTTGGTGTTTGAGGTAGGCGCGTTCAGCGTTTCGGCCATCATGGCGGGCTGGTTGGGCGCCAGCACGCAGGCCGCCCACCAAATTGCCATCAACGTAGCCTCGGTAACGTTTATGGCCGTGAGCGGCGTAGCCACGGCGGCCACCATTCGGGTGGGCAACCTGCGCGGCATCGGCGACCTGGCCGGGGCACGCCGGGCGGGCTTCACGGCCTACCTGCTCACTTTCCTGTTCATGGCAACGTGCGGGCTGCTGCTGGTGGTGGCCCGTCATTACGTCCCGCTTTTCTACAATTCCGACCCGGCCGTGGTGGCCCAAGCGGCTAGTCTGCTGCTGATTGCGGCCTTGTTCCAGATTTCCGATGGCCTGCAAGTGGTGGGCCTGGGTGCCTTGCGCGGGCTCGAAGACGTGAAGGTGCCTTCGCTGGTGGCCCTGCTTTCCTACTGGGTGCTGGCGCTGCCGCTCAGCTACGTGCTCGGCTTTTGGCTCGATTGGGGCGCGCAGGGCGTTTGGGTGGGCCTGCTGGTGGGCCTTTCGTCGGTAGCTGCTATCTTATTACGCCGCTTCGCCCGCGAAACGCAAGCTGCTCCCGTGGCCGGTTCGGCAATGAACGAAAGTGCCGTGCTCGCGCGTTAGCGCGGCAGTACGTAGCTTCGCTTTCCTAGGTTTCGATTTATGCTCGATCTGCTGCTCTTCCCGCTGCTTCTGCGTTCTTTTTTGGCGCTTCCGTTTACCGCACCTGCCCAGCAGCAGGTAGCTCCCAAACCCGCGGTGCAGCAGCAACAGCCCGCCGCCCAAGCCAAGCCCGAGCTACTGGCCTGGTCGGCCAAACGCCCGCTTACCTGGGCCGATTTCAAAGCCCGTCCCAACACCGCCGATCCGCTGCACGCCCTTACCACGGCCAACATTGGCGCGCAAATTGGCTGCAAAGACTACGTTTTCTCAGCCAACGTGCAGGCCACCTTCACGCCTACTGAATCGTGGGTGAAGGCGCCGCAAACCGCTTCGGCCGCCCTGCTCCACCACGAGCAAGTACACTTCGACCTCACGGAGGTGCACGCCCGCATGCTGCGCCAGCGCCTGCAAACCATCAAGTTCGACTGCGAGCGGCTGCAACCGGCCTTCAACAACCTGATGAAGGTGGCCATTACGGCCTGGCAGCGCGAGCAGCAACGCTACGACGTAGAAACCAACCACGGCCTGAACCTGATAAAGCAAAAAGCCTGGCACGAGCAGGTGCAGCAGCGCCTCACGCAGTTGCAGGCTTTTGCCGCGCCCGAGGCTACGGCAGCCAGCACCAGCGGCGGCCAATAAACGCGGCGCGCAAATCCGTTGGCTACGCCGACCTTCGGTTCCGCGCTACAACTGCCCCGCGTACCTTGCGGCCATGTCAGCCGAACAACCTTCTGTAATTACCTGGTCCGACTTCGAGCGCGTGGATATCCGCGTGGGCACCATTGTGGAGGCCCGCCCCTTCCCCGAAGCGCGCAAGCCGGCTTATCAGCTGCTCCTCGACCTAGGCCCCGAGCTAGGCCTGAAGAAGTCGAGTGCCCAGATTACCAGGCACTACACCCCCGAAACCCTCGTGGGCCGGCAGGTGCTTTGCGTGGTTAACTTCCCATCAAAACAAATCGGCCCGTTCCGCTCCGAGGTGCTGGTAACCGGCGCCCCCGATGCCGAAGGCCATATTGTGCTGGCTTCGCTGGCCGGCCCCGTGCCCAACGGCAGCCGCCTGGCGTAAGGCGGCAACGCGTGTAGCGTGGGCTACCGTCGGGTTACTGCCGCGGCAGCTTTACCTCGCGGGCGCTGATGCTGTCAATCACCACGCCGTAAATCTCCTCCAGGTCCTTGCCGTGGATGGCGTAGTACCGCATACTTTGCCGGAATACTGGCTCGGTGGTGTTGTGGCGGCGGTACAGGTTCTTCGACTCGCGCAGAAACAAAGCGCGGGCCGAATCGGGGGTGGTGCCGGCGTTTTCTACGCGGGCTTCAGTCAGGTGCAAATCCACGAGTATGCGCACCATCTTGTCGCGGGGCAACAATTGGGCGGGGCGCGCGGGCTCTTCGGGCCGGTCGCACTGGCTGAACAGCAGCGTGTTCAGCAACAAAACGAATACAATCAGAGGATTCTTCACGGCCCAAAAATAACAGCTGCGGTTCCAACGCGTTATTTTAGCCACCGCTCATGAGTCAGCCCAGCCCCGACAACTCCCTTCAAAGCATTTTGCGGCGCCTGCGCCAGCTCGAAATCCGCATCCGCAAGGTGGTGGATGCCCAGCTGCAGGGCGACTTTCACTCGGTGTTCAAGGGCACCGGGCTGGAGTTCGACGAGGTGCGCCTGTACCAGTACGGCGACGAAGTGCGCGCCATCGACTGGGCCGTAACGGCCAAAGGCCACGGCACCTTCGTGAAAACGTACAAGGAGGAGCGCGAGCAATCGGTGCTGCTGCTGCTCGACGTGAGCCGCTCGCAGCGCGTGGGGGCCGAAGGCCGCCGCAAGCTCGATGTGGCCCGCGAAATCTGCGGCATTCTGGCCCTGTCGGCGGCGCGGCAGGATGCCCAGCTGGGCGTACTGGCTTTTTCCGATCAGAAGGAGCTGTACCTGCCGCCCGGCAAAGGCTTGCGCCACGCTTATGCGCTTATCAAATCGGTGTTCGGGCTGGAGCCGCAGAGCCCCGGCACCAACGTGGCCGCGGGCATCCGGCAGGCCCTGGGTCTGCTGAAGCGCCGGAGCCTCGTGCTGCTCCTCTCCGACTTCATCGACACCGAATACGAACGCGAGCTGACCATGCTGGCCCGCAAGCACGACTTGATTGTGGTGCAGCTGCACGACCGCCGCGAGCAGGAGTTTCCGCCCCTGGGTATTGTGCCCTTGCGCGACGAGGAAACCGGCCGCACCGTGTGGGTAAATACCTCCTCCAAGGCGTGGCGGGCACGCTACCGCGCTACCTACGAGCAAAACCGCGAGCAAATCGGCCAGATTTGCCGCCGCCACCGCACGTCGTTTCTCAGCATCGCTACCGATGTCGATTACGTGCCGCAGCTGCTCAATTTGTTTCGCCTGCGCAACCGCCGCGGCGCTCAACCTCAGGCTTCGCCCGCTTCCTGATGCAGCTGCGCGTAGTTCGTTGGTTGTGGCTGCTGGGGTTGCTGTTCGGCGCCCTAGGTGCCGGTGCGCAAGCCCCGGCAAAGGCACCTGCCACCCCGCCCGCCTCCGTGCCCGACTCGCTGCCGAAAGGCCGTTTTCTGCGCCCTGCGGCGAGGGTTGGCGAGTTGGTGGAGTTTGAGCTGACCTTCCGGCACGAGCCCGCGCTCAATGTCGTTTTTCCCGATTCCACGGCCGGGTTTAAGCCGTTTGAGTACGTGCGGCGCGAGTACTGGCCCACGCGCACCCGCAACGGCATCAGTCTTGACCGGTGCCGCTACACGCTGCGCACGTTTTCGCTCGACTCGGTGCAGCAGCTGCAAGTGCCCGTAACGGTGCTGCGCGGCCGCGACACCGTGCTCTTGTACGCCGCGCCCGCCGCCGTGCGGTTGGTACGCACCGCCCCCACCGTGGCCCCCGGCGCCGACCTGCCCCCGCTGCGACAGGATTTGCGCCCTTTGCCCGTTGAGCCGCTGTTTAATTACCCCTACTGGATTGCCGGGGCTCTGGCGGTACTGGCCGTAGCGGGCGTAATCTGGTGGACGTTTGGGCGCAACCTGCGCCAGCGCTACCGGCGCTACCGCATGGCCCGCAACCACGTGTATTTTATGGCGCAGTACGCCCGCCACTTGGAGCGTTTTCAGCTGAGCCGCTCGCTCGCCAACATGGAGCGCTCCATCACGCTCTGGAAAAACTACCTGGCCCGCCTCGAAGGCAACTCGCTGAATACCCTAACCACCCGCGAGATTGTAGCCCATTACCAGGGCGACTCCGACGTGGCCACGGCCCTGCGCCTCTCCGACCGCATGATTTACGGCAACCAGCTGCCCGACGAAGCCGCCGAGCAAACCGACCACGCCCTGGAGCTGCTCCGCCGCTTTGCCGACCGCCGCTACCAATTGGTGCGCACCGCGTCGCTGCGCGGCGCCTAGGTGCCGGCGCGGTTTCGGCCCAATGGCACCTAGGGCGCCGCGGTGCTGCCAATGCTTCTGCTTAACTTTCCGGCTGCATGGAGCAGTTTTGGCAGCAAGTAGTAGTACCGGCGTTCGATGGGCTCCGCTACTCCACCCTCACCAGCTACACCTGGGCTTACCCCCGGGTGCTGTTGCTGCTGGCCGCTGTACCACTGCTGTTTCTGCTGCGCGAAGCCCTGGCCCAGCGCCGCCGCCGTAAGCTCGGCGTGGCCTTCGTGCGGGGGCAGGCCCGCAGCCATTGGAGCTCGTTGCTGCGTTTTGTGCCCGATTTGGTGCTGGCGCTTAGCCTGATGATGGGCTTGCTGGCCCTGGCCCGCCCCCAACGCACCGACGAGCGCGTGGAGCAATCGGGCCGCGGCATTGATATCGTGCTGGCCGTCGACGTGTCGGCCTCCATGGAGCTGCAGGATTTTCAGCCCAACCGCCTGGAAGCGGCCAAGCGCATGGCGCAGGCGTTTGTGCGCGGCCGCCGCGGCGACCGGATCGGCGTGGTGGCGTTTGCCGGCGACGCTTACTCCGTACTGCCCCTCACCACCGACTACGAGCTGCTCAACGAAGAGCTTAACAACTTGCGCCTGGGCCTGATCCCCACCGACGGCACCGCCATTGGCACCGCTCTGGGCGTGGCCACCAACCGCCTGCGCAACTCGCCGGGCCGCTCGCGGGTGTGCATCCTCCTCTCCGATGGCGAAAACACCGCCGGCTCGCTCGACCCGCTGACGGCCGCGCAGCTCGCCCACGCTTTCGGGCTGAAGCTCTACACTATTGGCCTGGGCAAAGACGGCACCGTGCCCTACGGCCGCGACGAGCAAGGTCGCCCCAGGTTCGTGGAAACCCGCCTCGACGAAACCACCATGCGCCAGATTGCCGAGGCCGGCGCGGGCCAGTTTTTCCGGGCCACCGATAACTCGGCCTTGCAGCGCGTATTCGCCCAAATCGATCAGCTCGAGAAAACCGAGGTAAAGCTGACGCGCTACCGCAACACCCACGATTACTACCGCTTTTACCTGTACTGGTGCATTGGCCTGTGGCTGCTGTGGCTCGGGCTGAAAAACACCTTTATGGTAAGCGCCATGGAAGACTAACCGCGTGTGGCACCGAGTGGCACTCGGTGCTGGCGCCGCAGGCGCCAAGGCGGGAGCGGGCCGCTTGGGTCGTGGCCGCGCAGTCACACTGGCGCGAGTCTTAGCGCGAAGCGCGCGACTCGTGCCGCAGCATGGAGGGGAGTCTCCAGACTCCCGTCACCATAACGCACCATAACGGCTTGCCGGCTTGGGCTGCCTGATGTTTCCAGTAAGAAAAGCACCTAGGCCGCCTCGTTCACGGCACGGGAGTCAGAGACTCCCCTCCATGTTTGGGCACGAGTCGCGCGCCGAAGGCGCTAAGACTCGCGCCAGTGTGAGACCTTGCGGTGCCGCGCATTATGGGCCGCATAGCCCGGTCCCGCCTTGGCGCCTGCGGCGCCAGCACCGAGTGCCACTCGGTGCCACACCCTACCTTTGCCGCCATGTCGATAGCTGATAACATTCGTGCTTTCCAGCAAGAGCTAACCGGTACCCGCTGCCGCCTGGTTGCCGTGTCCAAAACCCACCCCGTCGAGCTAATCCAGGAAGCCTACGACGCGGGGCAGCGGCTGTTTGGCGAAAACCGCGTGCAGGAGCTTACGGCCAAGCAGCCTGCGCTGCCCGCCGATATCGAGTGGCACCTCATCGGGCACCTGCAAACCAACAAGGTAAAGTACATCGCCCCGTTTGTACACACCATCCAGAGCATCGATAGCCTGAAGCTGCTGCTGGAAGTGGAGCGCCAGGCGGCCAGGCACCAGCGCCAGATACGCGTGCTGCTGCAGTTCCACATCGCCGACGAAGAAACCAAGTTCGGGTTGTCGTGGGAGGAGGCCGAAGCCATGCTGCGCGACGCGGCGGTGCAGCAACTGCAGCACGTGCGCATTGCCGGCGTAATGGGCATTGCTACCAACACCGATGATGAAAGCAAGCTGCGCCAGGAGTTCGGCACGCTGCGCGGCTACTTCGAGCGGCTGAAGGCCGAGCTCCTTGCCAACAACCAAGAGTTCAGCGAAATATCGATGGGCATGAGCGGCGACTACCGCCTGGCAATCGAAGAGGGCAGCACGCTCATCCGGGTGGGCAGCGCCATCTTCGGCCACCGCGCCTACCCGGCCTAGGTTGCAACCTCGGCGGTAGCCAGGCTCCGGGCGTTGCCCGCTAAAAGCGGCTTACCTTTGCACGGCTCCCCGCCATTAGCTTATTACATACTTCTGCTGCATGAATGCTCGCCTCATCCTTATCACCGCTGCCATTTTGGGTGCCCTGGGGGTTTCGCTGGGTGCTTTCGGGGCCCACGCCTTTAAGGCGCACCTCGAGGCTACCGGCCGCCTCGAAACCTTCGAAACGGCGGTGCGCTACCAGTTTTATCATACCCTTGCCCTCATGGCCCTAGGTGTGCTGCGCTTCGTTCGCCCCGATGCGGTTAGCCTGGGTACGGTGGCTTGGCTGTGGCTGGGCGGTATCATCATATTCAGCGGCTCGTTGTACCTGCTGTGCCTCACCGGCTTGCGGTGGCTGGGCGCCATTACGCCCATTGGCGGGGTGCTGTTTATCATTGGCTGGGTGATGCTGGCCGTAGCGGCCATGCGCCTCGCCTAGGTAGCCGCAAAGCAAAAAACACAAAGGCCCGGTTGGCAGCTGCCAACCGGGCCTTTGTGTTTATCAGCCAGGCTATTGTTACGACTTCTTGGCTTTTACCTTGGTTTTGGTCTCGGTTTCCTTGGTCTTGGTTTTGGCCTCCACGGCCGTTTCGGCAGGGGCTGCAGCCGGGTCGAGAATTTCGCCTACCAGCGAAACCATGGTGCTGCCACCGGCCGCGTTCGACTCGATGGTCAGGACTTTGTTTTGCATGCCCAGCTTGCCGGCCGAGTTAAACTTGGCCGTGATGCTGCCGGTTTTGCCTGGCATGATGGGGTCCTTCGTCCAGTCAGGAGTGGTGCAGCCGCAGCTGGTGCCGATGTTCGAGATTACCAGCGGAGCCGTGCCCGTGTTCTTGAACTTGAACGTGTGCTCTACCACGTCGCCCTGCTTGATTTTGCCGAAATCGTACTTCATTTCGGTAAAGCTGATGGCTGGGCCATTTGCCTTGGCAGTAGCGGCTTGTGCGGGAGCCGCGGGGGTTTGAGCCTGAGCGGCGAAGCCGGCCAACGAGAGCGACAGCGCCAGAGCAAGTGCCTTTTTCATGTTGCGGGTGACAGTAAGAGTTGGAGGGTAATTCAAGTTAAGCCTTTCGCGCCGCTAGCCAACAATCGGACCAATTGCGGGCAGCTGCCTCGGGCAAAGCTACCAGATGCGTACCATTCGGCGGCGGTGTTTGCGGGCGTAGCGTTTGGGGTCGGGGCAGTTTTCGTAGGCTTGCTTATCCTGCCGCGAAAGCGGCAGCTGCTGCCGGGCCTCGGGGGCGGGTTGGTTGCGCCACACCGAGGGCATGTTGCTGCGGGCGGCAGCAGGCGGCGCGGCCTTGCGCGGCGTCCGCACCTGCGCCGTAGCTACCTGAGCGCTGCCCAGCCACAACCAACAACCGATACCTAGGGCGCAAGCAAGCTTCATGCGGGGCAGTTACAAGTTGCTACCCCAACACCTGCCCTGCCCAATTCATTCCGCGCCTCCGTCGACAAGTTTGGCGTTGAAATTCAGCAAAAAGAGCTTTTCGGAGGCACGCGTAACGGCCGTGTACAGCCAGCGCGTAAACTCGGCATTGATCATGTCTTCCTTCAGAAAACCGTGGTCGACGAACACGGCGGGCCACTGACCACCCTGCGCCTTGTGGCAGGTAAGCGCGTAGGCAAACTTCACCTGCAGGGCGTTCAGGTACGGGTCGGCGCGCATGGCGGCGGCTTTCTCCTTCTTGGTAGTCAGGTGAGAGTAATCCTCGCTTACGGCTTCGTACAACGCCTTGGAGCGGTCGGCCGGGAAAGCGGGGCTTTCGGTGTGCAGGGTATCGAGCAGCAAGCGTGCTTCTAGCTCGGGCTCGTCGGGGTAGTCGACGAGGCGCAGGCGGGCATCGGCAAAGCGGCAGCCAAACTCCTCCATGCGCCGCACAATTTTGGTTACCTCCACAAAGTCGCCGTTGGCCAAAAAGCCCGCTTCCGATTCGGCCGGCAGCCAGGTGTAGTTGTTGCGCACCACCATCAGGTAGTCGCCGGCCTCAATTTCGTCTTCGGCATCAAACAAGGTGCGCCGAATCAGTTGGTTGTACTGGTTGGCGTTTTTGTTGGAGCGGCAGATAATGGTGGTGTTCTCGTGGCCGTAGTGCCGGTAGGCCCAGCGCAAGCCGTCCTCCAACTTGTCGCCGCCCATTTTGTAGATGTCGGGGTAGCCTTTGGTAACAAACTGAATGTTGGGCGAAGCCTCCGCCGAACCGGGCGTGGCTTCCTGCGCATCGCGCAGCTCCTCGCGCAGCACGGTGGCGTTCATCAGAATACCCGACGACTCAGCCTGACGCATTACCTGACGCAGCTCGGCGGCCTCCACGCGGCAGCGGTACGAGCTAGCCAGCACGCCGGGGTCGAGGGCGGGGCTAATGCTTTGGCCCACCGGCGGCAGCTGGGCCGTATCGCCGATGAGCAGCAGGCGGTTGGTGGTTTTCTCGAACACGTAGCCGAGCAGGTCGTCGAGCAAAGCACTTTCGCCAAACGACTTCTCGTTTGAAATCATCGAGGCTTCGTCGACGATGAAGATGGTTTCGCCGGAGCGGTTGGGTTGCCGCGCAAAGGCCATGCTCTCCGAACCGCCCGACTTACGGTAAATGCGCTTGTGAATGGTGCTGGCTGGCACCCCCGAGTACTGCGACATTACCTTGGCCGCGCGGCCCGTGGGCGCCATCAGCACGTACTTCCGGCCCATTTTGTCGAGCCACTTTACCAAGGCGCTTACCACCGTGGTTTTGCCGGTACCGGCGTAGCCGCGCAGCAAAAAAACCTTCCGGCCGGGCAGTTGGTCTTTCAAAAACCCATCGAGCTGCCCAAACAGATACGATTGATCTTCGGTGGGCTCGTAGGGAAAATAGTTGCGAACAGAGGGTATTCTTGTCGTCAGCATTCGAGACTTATAACTCAGCTAGCAGAACAAAAGATTGAGCAAGCGCATTCGATGCCGATGCGATATTTGCCAAGCTGCACGGCTGCTTGGGCCTATGCACTTGGCTTTTTCGGTGCGCCCCAAACAAGCGCGTAAAGCCGCCCCGCCAACAGCACGGAGCCAAGCCCGAAGCATGCCAGGGCCATGTACTTGCAGAACTGCAGGTCGGCACACAAGTTACGCCCCGTTACCAGCGAAATGCACTCGGGTGGGCCGTTCGTTTCGTACTTCAGGCTTACGGCCGTGTTAACAGCTCCAAAGGCGTTTACAGCCGCTATTAAGTACAACAGCAACACCACCCAGTTGGCCCATGCCGAGGAAATAAGCCTTTTCACAACTCCGGCTCCTAGGCGGCTGGCTCTACCACGGCCATTGTAGCTGTGGCCTTGGCAATTAGCAACCCCTCTTCGGGGTTTTGGCCGCCAAATGCCCGCACTTCTGCTTCGCAGAAATGCAGCCGGCGCCCGCCTTTCAGCACCCAGCCAGTGGCAATCAGCTTATCACCCAGGCCGGGGTGCAGGTAACTTACCTTCAGCTCGGCCGTAACGAGGCCGTGGTCGTCGGGGATGAGCGTAACGCCGGCAAACCCGGCCACAAGGTCGGCCATGGTGGCTACGAGGCCGCCGTGGGCAAAGCCGCGCTGCTGCTGGTGTTGCGTGCCTAGGTCGAGTTCGGCCTGCACGCGGCCTGGCTCGATGGTCGTGATATCGGCACCAATAAGGTGCATAAAGTGCTGGCGCTCCAGCTTGCGACGAATACGCGCCGTGAGGTCGTCGGTGGGGGCAGTGGTAGGCGAAGTAGACATTGCCGCAAAGGTACCGCCCTAGGTTTGCCCGTGCCAATTGGCAGCCAAAGCGCGTATCTTTTCGCAGGCTTCACTGCTGATAATCATGAACCTGTCGGATTACCTTATTTCGGGCGCGTTGGGCTTGGCTTTGGCGGCGTGCAGCGGCTTTCGGGTGTTTGTGCCGTTGCTGGCGGCCAGCATTGCCTACCGCACCGGCTACCTGGCGCCGTCGCCGGGGTTTGCGTGGCTGGGCACTTGGGCCGCCCTAGGTGTGCTGAGCACCGCCACCCTGGCCGAAATGCTGGCCTATTACTTTCCGGTGGTCGATAATCTGCTCGATTCGCTCACCACGCCGGCCTCGTTTGTGGCCGGTACGCTGCTGATGACGGCCGCTTTGCCCGAGCTAAACCCAGTGCTGCGCTGGGGTTTGGGGGTGCTGGTGGGCGGCGGTACAGCAGGAATTATCCAAACCGGCACGGCCGTGCTGCGGGCGGGCTCTACGGCGGCTACCGGCGGCCTGGGCAACCCCGTGCTGGCCACCATCGAAAATACGTTGGCCGTGGTAGGCTCGGTACTGGGGCTGCTTTTGCCCTTGCTGGTAGCGGGGGCAGCTATTGCCGCTATCGTATTCATCGGCAGCCGGTTGCGCCGCCTGCGGCGGCGCAGGCAGGCAAATTTTTCGGCCGGCAGCCCCAACCATACGGGCATTTCATAGGTTTAGGGGCCTGTTACCGCTCCGCTTTCCGCACCTATGCCTGTTTCCTCTGCCTCGCCCGAATCGTTGCTGCACGCCTACACCGAACGCGCCCGCGTGCGCGTTTGTGGCCTGCTGGTGCACGATGGTTCGTTGCTCCTGACTGCCCACCGCGGCCTGTTGGCCAACGACGAGCCGTTTTGGTCGCCGCCGGGCGGCGGATGGCAGTTTGGCGAAACCCTACGCGAAGGCGTGGTGCGCGAGTTTCGGGAAGAAACCGGCCTGGTAGTGCAAGTTGGCCGCTTTTTGCACCTGCACGAGTACCACGGCGACCGGCTGCAAGCCCTCGAAATGTTTTTTGAGGTGCTGCCCACCAACCCCAAAGCGTTGCCGCGCCTAGGTTCCGACCCCGAGCACCACCCCGACAGGCAGCTGCTTACGCAGCTGGCCTGGCTTACGCCGCGCGAGTTGGTGAAGCTGCCGCCGCGGCAAGTGCACCCCATTCTGCGCGACCTCATCAGCGCCGACGACGCGTATATTCCGCAACTCCGCTTGCGCTAATTGCGGCACAAAACGGCGGCCTGCTTACCTTTAGCAGATATTAGTTCTGCTGTGCCGCCTGTGTCTCACGCCGATTCTGCCGATTTCGTTGCCGCTGCGGCTTTGCCTACAGCCTTGCACCGCCTGCGCGACGAAACCCTCGATACCGCTAACCTGGCGGGCTACAACCTGTACCTGACTGCCGGGGCCCACGGCCTGCGCGTAGGCGTAGCCGACGTGCGCCGCAACAAGTTTGTGGTGCTCGAGGATTACGCCCCCGAGCCTGCTACCTCGCTGGCCGGGCAGCTGCAAGCCCTGGCCAGCCACCACGACCTGGTTGGCCTGCAGGGCTGGAACCGCGTGCGCCTGGCCGTGCAAAACCGCCACTTCACGCTGCTGCCCGCTCCGCTTTTCCGCGACGGCGACGAGGCGGCATACCTGCGCCTGCACCACCGCTTCGATGCGCAACACGAGGTAGTGCGCCGCTTTCTGCACCCCAACCGAGAGGTGGTAAGCGTATTTTCGGTTGAAAAGGCCTTGGCCGATTGGTTTGAACGCACCTACCCGCAACAAAAGCTGCTCCATCAAACCAGCGCCCTGCTCGAAGGCGTAGTGCACCAAAGCGAGCGACAGGGCCCGCCTAGGTTGTTTTTGAGCGTGGGCCCGCACGAGCTTACCATTGCCGTAGTGCGCGAAAAGCGCCCGTTGTTCTGCAACGTGTTCAGCTTCAGCACCGCCGAGGACTTCATTTACTACGTCATCCTGGTGATGCAGGAGCTGGGCCTGAACCCCGACGACGACCCCGTGGCCGTGTACGGCGACCTGATGCACGACTCGGAGCTGTTTTCGGTGCTGCGCAAGTACATCCGCAACGTGCGCTTCGGCAACCGCCCCTACGACCTTAGTTACAGCTACCGCCTCAACGACGTGTTCGAGTACCGCTACTTCGAGCTGTACAGCCTGCACCTCTGCGAGTAATTAATAATTAGTAATTAGTAATGCGTGAAAATATTATTCAGACGAAATCGTATGCCTTTGCTTCCCGAATTGTGAAGGCATATCGGTACCTGGTGGCCGAACACCGGGAGTATGTATTGTCGAAACAGCTTTTGCGGAGCGGTACGTCAATCGGGGCAAACGTGGAAGAAGCATTGGCAGCAGCTTCCCGCGCCGATTTTGTTCATAAACTAACCATCGCGGCAAAAGAAGCCCGCGAAACCAACTACTGGTTGCGGCTACTGCACGACAACGATTTTCTTCCGACTCCCATCTTTCCCTTTTTTCGGATATCAATGAGCTTGGCAAAATCATCACCCGCATTCTGGTCAGCACCAAGAGCAACAATTAATAATTACTAATTCATAATTATTAATTAACCCAATGCGCATTGCCCTATTTCCCGGCTCGTTCGATCCGTTTACCAACGGCCACCTCGATGTGGTGCGGCGCGGCGCCGAGCTGTTCGACCACATCATCATTGCCATTGGCAACAACAGCAGCAAAACGCGCTACCTGCCGGTTGAGCAAACGGTTGATATCATCAACGAGGTGTTTCGCGACGAGCCGCGCGTGTCGGTGCAGGCCTACAAGGGACTCACGGCCGACTTCGCGCGCGAAACGGGTGCTAGGTTTCTGCTGCGCGGGCTGCGCAACACCACCGATTTCGAGTACGAAAACACCATTGCGCAGGCCAACCGCCACGTAAACCCCGAGCTGGAAACCGTTTTCCTGATTACCTCCCCTGCCCTGGCCGCCATCAGCAGCACCATCATCCGCGAAATTCACCGCTTTGGTGGCAACGTCGATGACTTCGTGCCATTCCAGATGCCCCCGGCCCAACAACCCTAGGCCCTGAACATCTTCTCACCCATGCCTGCCGCGGAAGCAACCTAGGTTACTTCCGCGGCAGGCATGGGTTGACCCATCTATTTGCGGGCCAGCACCCGAATTCCCGTGATTTTCGACGGTTCGGCGGGGTTCGGTACAGGCAGCACCAAATAAGTGTCGCTTACCAAGTCGAGGTTGCCACGGCGCATCAACTCGTCTTCGTTGGTACCGAGCAACACCAGGTCGCGCACTTTGCGGGTGCGGGCATTAAAAGTGGCTACAACCGTGGCGCCTTGGTAGTCAAAGGTATTGAGCCATTCGTCGGCCTGGTTGGTGCGCAGCTGCTTAGCGGTAGGCTCGGCACCTACCGAAGCCGCCTCCGCTTCGCGGGGCTTGCCCAGCACCTGGCGCACTTCGTCGATGTTGCGCCCCACCAGAGCCGGCATGTTTAGCCCGGTCACGGGCTTGGCTTGCGCAGGCGGTGCGGCATCCCTTTCGATGGCCGGGGTAGTGCGGGTGCAGGCAGCACCCGCGCATACCAATAACACCAGCATCAGCAAGCACGAACGGCTTGAACGCATAAGCTACACGCATGAAGCCGGAGCCAGTGCGGCCGCCCCGGCAGGCTAAGGCTACTTGTTGGTTACGGTAGCCGCGCCGGCCACCTCGCTCAGGTAGTGGCGCACCACCAACGAAATAGAGGCGTACGACTCTTCGAGGGCTTTGAGGGCCTCCTGGGGCTGCATCCAGCGCACTTCTTCGATGTACTCCTCCGCCTGCGGCTTCATGAGGGTATCATCGAGGCACTGCATGATGTACCAGTTGGTTTTCTTCAGGATTTTGTTGCCGTTGTAGGCGTAGGAGTGCCAGGTGCTGGGCAGCTCGTCGCCTAGGGCCACCTTGATGTTGCATTCCTCCTCTACTTCCCGCAGCGCACCTTCGGCCGGGTCCTCGTCTTTCTTAAGCTTACCCTTGGGCAAATCCCATTTGCCGAGGCGGTAAATCATGAGCACCAAGCCGTCTTTCACTACCAGACCACCAGCGGCCTTGGCAATTTTAAACTGGTCTTTGAGGTGCAGGATGAGGGCCTTTTTCTTTTTCGCCATGAGCGTGAGCGAGGTAAGCTTCTTGAGCTTTTTTACCTCCATCAGGCGCAGCATGCGGTCGATAAAAGCCGGCGTTACGTCGCGCACCAGCACATCGCCCACCAGGTCCTTCGAGATGAACTCGTCTTCGGGACCTAGGATGAGGTCGTAGCGGTGCTTGTAGACCTTTTCGGAGGTCTTCTTGATGATTATTGGGATGTCGTTGATGAAAACATTCATCGCGGCAAGTCGGAAGGAAAATGGGAGCAGATGGTCGTCCGGCAGGCTGCAAAACACAGCATTAATTTCGGTATACGAAAGGTGCTTGGATGCTAAAAGGCCAGCTGAGGTAGCCGGGTGCTTCGGCTAGTTAGGCGGAATACGGTTGTGAGCGAGAAAGGTAACACGCTCCCCGAATATTCACTTCATTGCAGCACCCCAGGTTTGCCGGGCGCGTACTTTGCAACCGCCAACTCAACCGTACCGCCATGCAAATCGGCCTGCTTTCCGATACACACAGCTACCTCGATGACCGCATTTTGCACCACTTGCAAGGTTGCGACGAGATATGGCACGCCGGCGACGTAGGCCACGAAAAAGTTCTGGACGAGCTGCAAGCCGTTGCGCCGCTGCGTGCCGTTTTCGGCAACATCGACGACCGCAGCATTCGCTTGCGCTGCCCCGAGCACCATATTTTCGAGGTAAACGGGCTGAAGGTGCTCATCACGCACATCGGCGGCTACCCGGGCCGCTACGCCCCGCCCGCCCGCCCGCTGCTGCAGCACGAGCGGCCGGGGCTGTTTATCTGCGGCCACTCGCACATTTTGCGCGTAATGCCCGACCGCCAGTTGGGCCTGTTGCACCTGAATCCCGGTGCAGCCGGCAAGCACGGCTTTCATAAAGTGCGCACCCTGCTCAAGTTTCGGGTCGAGAATGGGAAAGTGGAGCAGTTGCAGGCAGTGGAGCTCGGCCCGCGGGTGTAGCGCGCAGTAGCGCGGGCTTTGGCTACGCCGACCTTCGGTTGTAGGCCGCGGCCCCGGATAGTATTCTCAATCGTTGCGGGCGACGCGGTGTAGCGTGGGCTTCAGCCCGCGTATGCCGGCACGAGTGGTACCGCGCGGTTTCGCCTCAACGATTCTGTTCCAGCCACCACGCGCTACCGACCTAGGCCAGACATTACTATCCAAGGACGCGGACTGCAACCGCAGGTCGGCGTAGCCAAAGCCCGCGCTACCTCATACCACACGAAAAAGCAAAAGCGCCTTGCGTGGCCACGCAAGGCGCTTTTGCTATTACCAGCCGACCGGCCGGAGTGCCGTTTCGGCTTCCCGCGGAGGAAGCCGCGGCTTAAAACTTAGGCAGCTGCTTCGTTCTTTTTGAAGCTAGCCTTCAGCTCCTCGATATCCACGTTCTTCAGAACGGGCGTGCGGAGCAGATCTTTAATTTCCTGCACCTTGTTGTTGGCGCGGGCGATGTTCTTGCGGTGCTTACGCTTAAGACGAGTAACGGTCATGACGCGGTCGGTTTGAGTCTATTCTGCAGAATGAGGGGGCAAAGGTAAGCAAAAGTTCGACACGTTTTGCTGCTCGCCCAGTGATTGTTGCCGATTCGGGCGCCAAATATAGCAGCAAGTTGGCGCCGGGGCAGTAGTTTGGTATTCGCAAACGGCCGCATCAAGCAGCGCGGCCAGCTCATCGGCAACTGCAACGGCGCCCTAGGTGCTTCTACCTCAACAACCATGATTGATTTACGCTCCGATACCATTACCCGCCCTACCCCTGCCATGCTCGAGGCCATGTTTCGGGCGCAGGTAGGCGACGACGTGTACGAAGAAGACCCCACCGTGCGCGAGCTGGAAAACGAATGCGCCCGCCGCTTCGGCATGGAGGCCGGCTTGTTCTGCCCGTCTGGCACCATGACCAACCAAATTGCCATTAAAGCACACACACAGCCCATGTCGGAAGTGGTGTGCGAGCAAACCTCGCACATTTACCTGTGGGAAGTGGGCGGCATTGCCTTTCACTCAGGCGCTTCGGTAGCGCTGCTGCCCGGCGAGCGGGGCCGGCTTACGGCGGCGCAAGTGGCCGCGGCCATCCGCTCCGAAAACGTGCACTACCCCAACACCAGCCTCATCAGCCTCGAAAACACGCACAACCGCGGCGGCGGCAGCTGCTACAGCTGGCAGGCCCTCGAGGAAATTGCCGAGCTGGCCCAGAGCAAAGGCATTCCGCTGCACCTCGACGGCGCCCGCATCTTCAACGCCTTGGTGGCCACCGGGCAGCGCAGCGAAGATTACGGCCAGCTGTTCGACTCCATTTCCATCTGCCTGAGCAAAGGCCTGGGTACGCCCGTGGGCTCGGTGCTGGTGGGCACGCAGGAGTTCATTCGTAAGTGCAAGCGCATTCGCAAGGCCATGGGCGGCGGCTGGCGCCAGGCAGGGTACCTGGCGGCGGCTGGCCTGTACGCCCTCGAAAACCACGTGGAGCGCCTTGCCGACGACCACCGCCGGGCCCGCCAGTTGGCCGAAGCGCTGGAGCAGGCGCCGTACGTCGACTACGTGCTGCCCGCCGAAACAAACTTGGTCATTTTCCGCCTTCGCGAGGGCCTTACCGAAGACCAGTTCCTCGCCCACCTGGGCGAGTTCGGCGTGAAGGCCTCGGCCTTCGGCCCGCAAATGGTACGCTTTGTAACCCACCTCGACGTAGACGACGCCGGCATTGAGCGCGTGCTCGAGGCCATCCGGGCCGTGCCGCAGTACGCCTAGGTGGCGAATGCCCTCCAACGAGCAAGGCCCCGTAACCAGCGTTACGGGGCCTTGCTCGTTGGAGGGGTTATGCTAGCGTACCTCTTCTTTAAGCGGAATCGGATCGGCGGGTTCTTCGGTGAGCTGCCCCGGCGCCAGGATAATCATGCCGATGATGGCTGAAATCGCCGAGCCGATGAGCACCGCCAGCTTGGCCAGGTCCACGGCTGCTTCGTTGTTAAACGACAGCGTGGCGATGAAAATGGCCATGGTGAAACCAATACCCGCCGTGAAGCCCAGCCCGATAAACCGCCGCCAGTTAACGTTGGTGGGCAGCTGTGCCTGGCCCATGCGCACCACCAGCCACGTTACGCCCACAATGCCGAGCGGCTTGCCCACCATCAGGCCAAGCCCTACACCTAGGGCCAGCCCCGAAAACAGCTCAGGCACGATGTCGGCCGACAGCACAATAGCGGTATTGCACAGCGCAAATAGCGGCAGGATAAAGTAGTTGACGGGTTTTTGCAGGGCATGTTCGAGGTCTTCGAGCCGATCGGTAGGAATGCTCAGGGCCAGCAACACACCCGCAATGGTGGCGTGTATGCCTGATTTCAGCACGCAAAACCACAACCCCAAGCCCAGCAAAATATATAGCCCAAGCGGCTTTACCTTGAAGCGGTTGAGCAGTACCAGCACGGCAAAAATGGCGGCCGCCCCCAGCAAAAAGCCGCTGTGTATGCCGCTGGTGTAAAACGCCGCGATGATGATAACGGCCAGCAGATCATCGATAATGGCCAGCGCCGTGAGGAACACCCGCAGCCCAAACGGCACCCTATCGCCCAACAACGACAAAATACCCAGGGAGAAAGCAATATCGGTAGCGGTAGGAATGGCCCAGCCCGAAGCGGCCGGTGTGCCGCGCGTAAACGCCAGGTGAATCACCGCCGGCAGCAGCACGCCGCCCACCGCGGCCACGGCCGGCAGCAGGGCCTGCCGCGGCTCAGCCAACTCGCCGTACAGCACCTCGCGCTTGATTTCGAGCCCTACTACAAAGAAAAATACCGCCATGAGCCCGTCGTTGACCCAGTGCGACACCGACTTATCGAGCGCGCCGTAGCCAACGTGGGTTTCCCAGAAAGCCAGGTAGCCCGGGCCGGCCGTGGTATTGCTCAGCACCAACGATACCACGGTGGCCAGCAATAGCAGCAAGCCGGCCAGCTTTCCGCTTTCGGACAGCTCGCGAATGGGGATAATAATGCGTCGGAGGGGCATGAAAACAATGGTACTGGCGCCACGCAACGGGCACGCAAGCCCGACTGCTGGCAAAATTGGCAGATACAGCATTGCCCGCTCGGCAATACTTTGCATACGGCTACCACGCGCATCTTACCGTGATAGCCACACGAATTTACGGCTCAAACTTTAAGCACACGCTACAAAAGCTGTCCTTTAAGCTGCTCAAGCTGTTACGGCGGTACCCGTGCACCGGCCGGAACGCCGTGCGGCAGGTGCAGCATCTATACCCCACCGCAGCAAGCAGCGCCCGAAAACACTAGGTTTGTTGTTATGCCTCGCTCCGCTACCTCTGCTCGTTTGTTGCTGTTGCTGCTGCTTTGCCTGATGCACCTAGGCCAGGCGCAGGCGCAACGCAAATCCAAAGCCTACTTTCCGCCGGCCAACAATTGGGAGCAGCGTCGGCCCGAGGCCCTGGGCCTGGACCCGGCAGCGCTGCAAGAGGCCGTGCAATACGCCATTGCCAACGAAAGCAAAGCCCCGCGCGACCTGCGCGACGCGCATTACCAAAGCGCATTCGGGCGCGAGCCTTTCGGCTACCCCATCGGGCCGATGAAGGAGCGCGGCGCTCCCACCGGGCTCATCATCAAAAACGGCTACATCGTGGCGCAATGGGGCGAGCCGCAGCGCGTCGACCTCACTTTCAGCGTAGCCAAAAGCTTCGTTTCGACGATGGTAGGCCTGGCCCATCAGGATGGCCTCATTCGCAGCCCCGACGACAAAGTAGCGCCCTACATGGCGCCCATCATCCCGTTCAACCCCTGGAACACGCCCGCCAACAAAGCCGACGAGCTGGGCCAGCAGGATGTAATTGAGTTGTTCGGCACCGAGCACAACCGCCTCATCACTTGGGACCACCTACTGCGCCAAACCTCCGATTGGGAAGGCACGCTGTGGGGCAAGCCCGATTGGGCCGACCGCCCGCAGGGCCCCGCCAACGAATGGCGCACCCGGCCGCGCAACGCGCCCGGCTCGGTGTACAAGTACAACGACACCCGCGTGAACGTGCTGGCCCTGTCCATCATGAACGTGTGGCGCCGCCCGCTGCCGCAGGTGCTCAAAGAGCGGATTATGGACCCCATCGGCGCCTCTAACTCGTGGCGCTGGACGGGCTACGAAAACTCTTGGGTGGTAATGGATGGCGTGCCCATGCAGGCCGTAAGCGGCGGCTCGCACTGGGGCGGCGGTCTGTTCATCTCGGCGCTCGACCAAGCCCGCTTCGGCTACCTCACCTTGCGCAACGGCCAGTGGAACGGCAAACAGCTAATTGCGCCCGAGTGGCTGAAACTGGCCCGTACGCCCACGCCTGCGCAGCCCACCTACGGCTTCATGAACTACTTCCTGAATACCGACCGCAAGCTGTACCCCAGTGCCCCCGCCACGGCTTTCGCCCACCTAGGGGCCGGTGCCAACATCGTGTACGTCGATCAGGAAAACGACCTTGTAATTGTAGCGCGCTGGATTGAGGATAAAGCCATGGACGGCCTTATCCGACGGGTGCTGAAAAGCATGGGCAAGTAACTTTGCCGCCCTGTTCCGCAGGCTCCAATTCATCAGCCCCAAACTCCCGCCCCGCATGAATTTGTTTGTAGTTGGAGATGTGCACGGCTGCTACCACACCTTCGAGGCTCTGCTGCAGCACTGGAAACCCGCCGAGGAACTGCTGATCCAGGTGGGCGACCTGGTCGACCGCGGCCGCTACAGCCCCGAGTGCGTGCAGCTGGCCCGCGAGCTGGAGGCGCAGCACCCCGGCCACACCGCCTTTTTACTCGGCAACCACGAGTACGAAATGCTAATTCACTACGGCCCCGATGGCCCCAACCGCAACTGGTTAAGCTGGGGTGGCAAAAGCACGGTGGCGCAGTACAACGGCCGCCCCAACCTGCTGCGCGAGCACCTGGCCTGGCTTACCCAGCGCCCCATGGCCTGGGAAAACGAGCACGTGGTGGTAAGCCACGCCGGCATAGCCGACACCGCCGACCCCTTCGACCCCGACAACACCGACGGCATCCTGTGGCGCCGCGGTCCTTTGCGGCACCTAGGCAAGCGGCAGGTGGTAGGCCACACCCCCACCGACAACGGCCGCTACTACCACGACACTGCCCACGACGCGCTTTACATCGACACCGGCGCCTACCGCGGCGCGTGCCTCACCGGCCTGCGCCTCGCCCCTACCGGCGACATCCTAGGTCAGTTTTCGGTGCCTACCGTTGCGCTCGATATTGCCTAGGTCGTTTTACCTGCTGATCCGAAAGCACATGCCCGCTCCTGCCTCCTTCGACATGGCTGCCGCCCTGCAACACCTCAGCCAAGCCGACCCTATTTTGGCTGCGCTTATTGCCCAGGGCCGGCCCGTCAAACCCTCGGCGCACGAAGACCTGTACCTGGCTTTGCTGAAGGCCGTGGTGAGCCAACAGATTTCCACCAAGGCCGCCGCGGCCATCTGGCGCAAGCTCGAAGGCCTGTTCAAGCCCGATGGCTACCCCGAGCCCAACGTGCTGGTACACCTCTCCGACGACGAGCTGCGCGCCGCCGGCATCTCCAGGCAAAAAGCCGGCTACCTGCGGGCCATTGCCGAGTTTGCCCTGCAAGGCCAGCTCGATCATGCCCACCTCTCGCAGCTTGATGAGGACGCCTTTACCCAGCACCTCACCCAAATAAAAGGCGTAGGCCGCTGGACGGCCCAGATGCTGCAGATGTTCGCCCTCGATCAGCCCGATGTTTTCGCTGAAGGCGACCTAGGGATTCAAAATGCCATGCGCCGCCACTACCAGCTCGAGGAAACCGGCCGCGCCCTGCTGCGCCGCATGACGGAACTGGCCGGACCGTGGCGCCCCTACCGCTCGCTGGCCTGCAAGTACCTGTGGCAGTCGCTCGACAACGAGCCGGCGAAGTAGCTCCATTGGCATAGTGCGCTAGACTTGTCATTCCGAGCGCAGCGAGGAATATGGGTGCGAACTGCCCGGCGGGTTGTCGTTCAAAGCACTGCCCCAGATTCCTCGCTGCCGCTCGGAATGACAATTCAGGATGCGTTACTTCTGCGCCTGCTCTTCCTTTTTCTGATCAAGGTAGGTCACGATCATGGCAATGAAGATACTCACATAGGGCAGCACCATGCCAATGAGGAACCAGCGCCAGAACGGCTTGCCCTGGGCGATGTACGTGGTAATGAGCGCGCTGAAAAACGTGAGAACAACGCAGATAATCAGTAACGGAAAGTCAATCATTTCGGGAAAGGAAGCTGGCTAGCGCACTTTGCCGCGCTTTACCAGGTAAGCGTACAGCACCCGATCGAACGGCTCGCGAATATCAACGGGTACAAAATCGATGCGGTACTGGCCGCAGCGCTCGGCCAGCTCCTTGGTAAACTGCTGCATGGCGGCGCGGTATTGCTCGCGCACTTGCGCCGGGCTCAGCTTCACCCGTTCGCCGGTTTCTACGTCCTCAAACACGTAGGGGCGCTCGGCAAATTCGAATTCGGCCTCGGTGGCGCGGTCCATCACGTGGAACAGCAGCACCTCGTGGTGCTGGTGGCGCAGGTGCTGCAACGCGGCCAGCGTATCGGCTTGCTTTTGTTGGCTGCGCCCGAGCATATCCGAGAAGATAATGACAAGCGAGCGTTTCGGGATTTGCTGCGCAATCTGGTGAATTACGCTGGCTACCTCGGTGCCGCCGCGCTCGGTGGGGGCCTGCCGCTCCATCAGCTGCTGCAGCTGCAGCAGCAAGGTGTGGCGGTGCGTGCTGGTAGAGCGCACGGGCGTTTGCAGCTCTACTTTGTCGGAAAACGTAACGAGGCCCACCGCGTCGCGCTGCTTTTGCAGAAGCGTAGCCAGCGCCGCCGCGCACAGCACCGAAAAGTGCAGCTTGTCGTTGCTCGGCCGCGGGTAGTACATCGACGACGACACGTCGAGCAGGATGTGGCAGCGCAGGTTGGTTTCCTCCTCGTAGCGCTTCACGAAAAGCTTATCGGTGCGGGCCAGCACTTTCCAGTCGAGGTGGCGCGTGCTTTCGCCGGGGTTGTAGAGGCGGTGCTCCGAAAACTCCACCGAAAACCCGTGGTACGGCGACTGGTGCAAGCCCGTGATGAACCCATCGACCAGCTGGCGCGCCAGAAACTCCAGGTTTTCAAACGAGCGGACGGCAGCTAAATCGAGTGGTTGAGAAGCCATAGCAACGGATAAAGCAGGTGCGAAGCAATACAGACTGCGAAAGTAACGCGCAAGTTGCCGGGCGAGTGCCCGCCACGGCCGAGCTGCCGCGGAAATGTGCCACGCCGAGGGCCAGGAAATTGGCCTTAAACTTGGCTAGACACTATTTTTAGCAATAAATTTTCATATACGGCGCCTAACCGGTAGCTTTAGCCGGAGAATTTTCAATCTTCTCAAAATAACCCAATAAATTTTCCATTTCTTCATCTTTAAGCTGGACCCCGTGGAAGACCGCTACGAACAGGACGAGATTTATTCCCAGCGCATTAAAGCCGGCAAGCGCACGTACTTTTTCGACGTGAAGGCAACGCGCGGTCAGGATTACTACCTGACGATTACCGAAAGCAAGCGCCGCCTCCGCGACGACGACACTTTCTCCTACGAGAAACACAAGATTTTCCTGTACAAAGAGGACTTCTTGAAGTTTGCCGATGCGCTGCAAGACGCCATCGACTACGTGCGCCAGGAGCTGCTCACGCCCGAAGAAGTAGCCGAGCTCGACCGCCCCCGCCCTGCTTTCGAAGACCCCAACCGCTACGACGGCCCTGCCTATACGCCCGACAACTACTAAGCTTTACAACATCCCTCTTTCTCACGCAACGCGCTTCCGCCGCGGCTCCGGCCCCGATGGTAGCGCGTTGTTGCGTGTATAGCGCTGCATGGTACTCGGTACTGGCGCGTGCGGCGCTAAGGTGGTACCAGGCACCCCTTGAACGCGTAGCTGCGCGCTGCCGGATGGCGGCTTCTGGCCGCCCGCGGAGTGCCACTCCGCGCCACACCTAGGGCCACGGTGCTAACCCCGGCCGGGCTTCGTACCTTTGCCCCCGCATTGGGCCCTAGGTCTGATTCAGCACTCAGCATCCAACATTCAGAATTATAGAAAGACATGGGTCTTCGCTGCGGTATTGTCGGGCTGCCTAACGTAGGTAAGTCTACCCTGTTCAACGCGTTGTCGAACGCCAAGGCCGAATCGGCCAACTACCCTTTTTGCACCATCGAGCCCAACGTGGGCGTGGTAACCGTGCCCGACTCGCGCCTGCAAGTGCTGGAGGAAATCGTGAAGCCCGAGCGCGTGGTGCCCACCATTGTGGAGTTCGTCGACATTGCCGGTCTGGTGAAAGGCGCCTCTAAAGGCGAAGGCCTGGGCAACAAGTTCCTGGCCAACATCCGCGAGGTTGATGCCATCATCCACGTGGTGCGCTGCTTCGACGACCCCAACATCGTGCACGTAGCCGGCGGCGTTGATCCTGTGTTCGACAAGGACGTAATCGACACGGAGCTGCAGCTGAAAGACCTCGAAAGCATCGACAAGAAGCTGCAGAAGTCGGAGCGCTCGGCTAAAAGTGGCGACGCTGTTGCCAAGAAAGAGGTTGCCGCGCTGCAACGCTTTAAGGCGCACCTGGAGGCTGGCAACAACGCCCGCTCGCTCGATGCCTCGGAGGAAGAACTGGCCGCGGTAGAAGACCTGCAACTGCTCACCATCAAGCCCGTTATCTACGCTGCCAACGTTGACGAAGCCAGCATCCCGGCCGGCGGCAACGCTTACGTGGAGGCTCTGCGCGCCCACATTGCCAACGAAAACGCCCAGGTAGTGGTGATTTCGGCCGCCATCGAATCGCAGATTGCTGAGATGGACGACCCCGAGGAAAAAGCCATGTTCCTGGGTGAGTACGGCCTCACGGAGTCGGGCTTGGATAAGCTCATCCGCGCTTCGTATGACATCCTCAACCTCATCACCTACTTCACCGCGGGCGTGAAGGAAGTACGCGCCTGGACCATTCACCGCGGCGACAAAGCCCCCGCTGCCGCCGGCGTTATCCACTCTGACTTCGAGAAAGGCTTCATCCGTGCCGAGGTGATTAAGCTCGACGACTACGTACAGTACCGTTCGGAAGCCAAGATCAAGGAAGCCGGCAAAATGGCCGTGGAAGGCAAAGAATACGTGGTGCAGGACGGCGACATCATGCACTTCCGCTTCAACGTGTAAGCAGTTCGCCCTAGGTCGTTATGCCGAGCGCAGGCTAGGTAGTAACTTAAACGCCCCGGCCGGTATTCGGCTGGGGCGTTTTGGTTTGGTGCCTAAGGTTGTTGCTGTCGTGCCGTATGGCTGCCGAATCATGGTGGCAACTCGGGCGTGCCTTATACCTTTATAACGAAGCAATTATCAAGGTAGCCGATGCGAAAAACATTATTCCTGCTGGCCGGCTTGCTGCCGTTTACGGGCCAGGCGCAGCACAAACTACGGCCTTACGCGGGCTTGCATGCCAGCGGCGATGCCCAGATGTACTACTTGGGGCCGTCGGGCCAGCTGGGGGCCGATTACCGGTTTAACCATGTGCTGGGCGCCACGGCATATGTGCATTACTTCCGCCGCAAAATTGACCGGGCCAGCGGCGCCAGCTTTGAGGATGGCCGCTTCGATTGCCGCACCGTTGCGTTGCTGGCCCAGGTGCACCTAGGCGCCAAGCCCGAGCGGGGCCTATTTGCTGCCGCCGGGGTGGCCGCCCAGCGCCTGGAAGATGAATACCGCGCCGACTGGACCGGTGGCTGGCACACGGTGCGCCGGAACGTGCTGCCGGCGTTTCGGTTGGGCTACGCCTTTCCGGTGGGCCCGCACCAGCTAACCGCCGAGCTGAACGCCACCGGCCCCTACCAGGAGCGCGACGCCTACGGCACCTACACCGAGCTGATTACGCAGCTTAGCCTGGGTACGCGCTTGGTTTGGTAGGCGCAGGAGCGGCTGCCGTTAGCGGCCCACCACCTTAAACAACTGTCCCTTCGAAAGCTTATCGCTCTGCTTCATGCCGTTGAGGATAGCCATTTCCTCGTAGCGGCGGCTGGGCACGCCGTTGGCGGCCAGGGCCTGCGCCAGCGTTTGAGTGCCGGTAGCGGTTTTGATGCGCACGCGCTCGGGCTGGCGGTTGATTTTATTGGCATCGGTGAGGCGGCGGAAACCTTGCGCCACGCGCTGGAACGTGGGGCCGTAGGAGCTGAAGGTGCTAGGCGCGCTCATGCCTACCAAGGCATAAATGGTTTGGCCATCCTGAATGAGGTAGGACAGCGTACGGGCCGTAATGCCCTGCTGCCCCTGCTGGTTCTGGCCAATTTGGTCGCCTTGCACGGCAATGGCCGGGAAGCTGTTGATGGTGGTGCGCGAGGCCTGCGCGTTTTGCAGCTTCAGCTGTTCGGCCAGGGCTTGGGCGGCTTGGTCGAGGGAGTTGCCGGGAGCTAGCAGCAGCACCTGCACGGCCTGGCCGTTGGGCTCAGCCATCTGAAATTGCTGCGGCGAGTTTTGGGTTTTCCAGCCCTGCGGCACCGGGAACTGAAACTTCAGCTCGGGGTGGTAAAAGGCCCCGCCCTCCACGTAGCCCTGGCGCGGGTCGTCGCCGTAGGCCAGCCCGTCGATCATGCGCAGGTACTGGTCGCGGTTGACGGCCAGCTGGCGGCCGGCTTGCTGCTCGGCTTGCACGGCCATCTTTTTCACGTTCTGGTAGCGGTCGGCCGAGTTCGGGTGCGACGACAGGAACGTGGGCACCGTGGCAGCGCCGCTGCTTTGCTCGGTGCGCTGCAAGGTCAGAAAGAAATCGGCCATGGAGGCCGGGTCGTAACCGATTTTGCTGGAGTACTTCACCCCAAGCTTGTCGGATTCGTTTTCGTCGTCGCGGCCGTACTTCAGCAGGCCCAGGCCCGCCACCTGCGACAACGGCTGGGCAATAGACGCGACCCGCCGCGACAGGATTGAGCCCAGGATGAGCGCCCCGTTGGCCACGGTGGAGCGGGTTTGCTGCTTCTGGCCGTGGCGCGCCGTAATGTGGCCGATTTCGTGGCCGAGCACGCCGGCAAACTGCGCCTCGTTGTTGAAGTGCGCCATGATGCCGCGCGTAAAGTATACGTGGCCATCGGGCGTGGCAAAGGCATTGATGATGGGCGAATCGACGATGGTAAAGCCTTTCACATCGGCGGGGCGGTCGGAAATGCGGCCCATCTGCAGGCCTTTCTCGTCGATGTAGCTCTGCAGCTTGGCGTTGTCGAGCAGGCCGAACATGGCTACCACCTGCGGATCGGGCTGCGCCCCCTGCACGGGTACGCGCTTGGCCGGAGCCGGAGCGTAGAGCGCGGGGCTGGTAGAGCCCGCCAGCGGCAGCAACAAGCCGAGCAAGGCCAAAGGCCGGAGTCGGCGGAGCAAGTTGTTATGCATATGTGTGGAAGTACTTGGGGTGGGTAAGTGGTTACAAGTGCAACTATGCCTGCAACGGCCCAGGTGCGGGCTAAGGTTACGCGTGCCGGTACCTAGGGCCACGGCCCTAGGTGCACGAGCCATAACAGTGGCCGGGGCACCTGGGCGTTTGCCAATACCGGGCCAACTGCTTTTTGCCGTACTTGCAGGCTGCTCCACAGTCACCATGAACATTCAGCCCATCCTCGACCATTTTCAGCAGCTCAGCCCCGAAGAGCAAACCAAGGAAGTTTACGCGCATTTCGGGCTGGCGGTATATTTCGGCCAGGCCGTGGAGCAGCAGCTGGCCAACATGCTCATCTTCGATAAGCTGTTTCAGGTGAAGCCCGAAACGCCGGAGCAGTACAGCGCTATTTTTGAGGAATACGCCGCCGCCGACAAGCCCGCCGACATTCTGGCCGTGGAAACCCAGCTGGCCTACCAACTCGCCGATGCCGACCGCGACGAGCTGCAGCGCCTGCTGGTATCGCGCCGCTACCTGGCCGACACCTACTTTAAAGTACACGCCCAACGCCTGCTGCAACCCGAGCAAAAAAGCCAACTGGTAGCCGATTTCGCCCGCTTTCAGGCCCGCTGCCGCGCCCTGCACGACCGCCTGCAGCGCTATCAGCAGCAGTACGTGGAGCGTACTGGCGTAGAGGCAGAGCTGATGCAACAAACCTGGGCAACCGTGGTGCGCGATTCGCAGCGGGTGCTGGGAGCCAGGGCTTAGGGCTTAGGGCTTAGGGCTTAGGGCTTAGGGCTTAGGGCTTAGGGCTTAGGGCTTAGGGCTTAGGGCTTAGGGCTTAGGGCTTAGGGCTTAGGGCTTAGGGCTTAGGGCTTAGGGCTTAGGGCTTAGGGCTTAGGGTGTATGGCCGACCTAGGCCGCGGGTTGCGCCGCTGCGCACCTTTTTCTTGGTCTCAGTACCCAACACTACCTACTCAATACCAACTACTCCGCACCCATCAGCCGCTACCTCCGAAACAGGCCCGGCTGGCTTTGGCGCACTTGCGAGCCGTTTACCTGCAGTGGGCGGTAGCCGATGAGCAAATCGGTGCGGGTGCCGGGCGGGCGGTAGTACACCAAAATATCGTACTGGTTTTGGGTGAGCTGGTAGCTGCCCTCGAAATAGCCCGCATCGGGGGCGCTGCCGGGCTGGCCCACCACGTAGTAGTAGTTGTAGTAGCCCTGCTTAAGCAACGCCCGGCCGGTATAGAGCTGTTGGGCGGCGTTGTAGGTAAGCTTGAAATCGTCTTTCAGCTTCCAGTCGGTGAGGGCGCCGAACACGTACACGGGGCCCGGCGCCACGCTGGGGGCGCGCAGCTGAAACGTTGTCCAGACATAATCAGCGTTGGTGGCGCCGTTGCCGTATTCGCGGCTCTCGAACACGCGCTGCCCGTCGGCATCTTCGTACTGCGTGTAGGCGCGGCTGGCGCGGGTTTCTTCGGGCAGCAGCAGCACCTCGCGCGGGGAGGCTTCGATATTGAGCTGAGCTACGCCCAGGCCCGCGGTTCGCAAGGAGCGTAAATCGGCGAAGCGAAACTCGTTGAACGCCGGAAAGGCATTCTCGAAGTTGAAGTACTGGTAATCGAGCTGCTGCTCGGCATCGCGCACGAAGGTGGGCCGCAGGTTGTACTTGGCGTTGTCCCAGCGGAAGTTCTGGCGCAGCACCACCTTGGTTTCCACGGCCGGGTTCACGAGCGGGTAGTTGCCGTAGCGAATGGCAAAATCAATTTGCTGCATGGTGTAGCGGGCGTTGCCGCCGGGGGCCAGCCCAGGCTGCGCGGCCACTTCCACGAGGTTATCAAACACCAGCAAGCGCCGCGACAACAACGGCTGCCGGGTGGTGCCATCCTGCACCACCAACAGAAAATTGCCCGAGATTCTTACCGACGGAATGGGCAAGCGGTAATGAAAATACGGTACCTGCGTACCCACCGAAGTGCGGTACTGCGTGAGGTTGAACTCGTTGATTTCGTTGAGAAACTGCAGATCGGTGAGGACGGAGGGCGTCCAGTCGGCGTTGCAGTGCACGAGGCGCGCCGTGAGGCGGCGGCTTTGGCTACCCAGGATGTCGAACTCCAGCACCATGCTGCCGCTACTCGCGAGCGGCACCACCGGCGGGTTGAAGATTTCGGTGGGCTGCCCGGTAGCGGCGTAGCACTGCACGCTCTGCACGTCGGGGTCGTAAACGGCATCCTCGAAGCGCAGCTGCTGGTTGGCCCTAGGTGCCTGCACGGCGCTGCCCTGCCCGGGGCGTCCGGCGTTGGGGTCGGTGATGGGCGTGCCCAGGGGCACGCAGGCCGGGGCAGCGGATACGGCGAGTAGCAGGGCAACGGTGGAGATGCGCATGTTGCGAAGGTACGGGCGGCGTATGTTATCCTGCTATTCGTGCTACTGCTATGCGCGGCCTCAAGGTACAGCCCGGCCACCCTCAAAAACTACCGCACGGCCTTCCAGCAGTTGCTTGCCTACCACGCCCCGCGCCTGCCGCTGGAGCTGAGCAAACAGGACGTGCTGGATTACCTGGCGGCGCGCGTGGGGACCGGTATTTCGGAGACGTACCAAACAACGCCATCAAGTTTTACTACGAGCAGGTAGAAGGCCAGCCCCGGCAGCACTACGCCGTGCCCCGCCCCAAGCAGCCCCTGACCAATCCGAAAGTATTGGCCAAAGTGGAGGTGCGCGCCCTGCTGGCCGGCACCGACAACCGGAAACACCGGGACATGCTGATGCTCGCCTACGGCCTGGGCCTGCGGCTGAGCGAAGTGCTGGCCCTCACCCACCGACATCGACAGCAAACGAATGGCGCAGTATGTGCGCGGCGGCAAGGGCAAAAAAGACCGCGACCTGCCGCTGCCGGTGAGTTTACTACATTTATTGCGCAAGCAGTACCGGCAGTTTCGGCCCGTTACGTTCCTATTTGAGGGGCAGCAGCCGGGCGAGCCGTACAGCGAGCGAAGCCTGCAGCAGCTGGTAAAACAAGCCGCCGCGCGGGCCGGTATCCGGCGCCCCGTCACGCTGCACATGCTACGCCACTCCTATGCCACGCACCTGCTGGAAGCCGGGACGGGTATCCGGGTCATCCAAGATTTGCTCGGACACGCCAGTATCAAAACCACCGAAATCTACACCCATGTCGCCCAACGCAACCGCCCGGCCTCTCCACTCGACAGCCTAGGCTTGTAATCCTTCCGGCAGCGGCAAGCGCGCCCGATTGGTATGCTAAACGCTACTACCCTTCGGTTTAAAAAGTTATTAACTCTACTTTCACGAAACCGGCTAGCGTTAACAAGAGCGTTAGGCGAAATTGAATGAGCATTTCATAAGTTTATCAACGACGATATGCACAGCTTTCCCGAATTAGCATATAGATGCGCTACGTTCACACTTACAACTTTGCAAGAAGTGGAAGACAAAACAGTTGAGGAATTGCAAACAAGTGCAGTGACACCATTAGTCAAAACGCTACAAATGGTTCGACTAGACAAAATAATTTTCGCTGTCGGAATATTTTCAGTGTTCGAAGCGCTTTTACAAGACAGATTAAGTTGCAATAACGGCTTTGTCGAAGCAAAGAACATTTTAAAGCAAGCAGGTCAGGCAACTCTTTTGCAAGAATTCACAGACATCGAATTAGCCATTAATGCTTTGAAACACGGGCAAGGAAGAAGTTATAATGCTTTAGTTGCGAAAAATGGAGGGACGTTAACCTCGCAAGTCAAGAAATCTACAGAAAATTTCTTCAATGAGGGGGATGTTTCTGAAGTAGCCGCCTTAATTGACGTCGATGACAAATTTATAAAAGGCTGTGTTGAAGTAATTGATAAAGTATCGAAAGTTATTGAAGATAACCGCCCTGGCATTTTTTTGTAGTCGTCAAAACAAACATCGCCTTACACCGGTTTTGCGACATGGTGGCTGATAAACAAGTACTGAACGATTGTAATACTATTAAAATTTAGTAACAAATTTAAACTGACCCAACACGGAATGCCACGACATCGCAAAGCCCTGTTCCGTTGGCGGTAAACAGCTGATATATCTTTTCAAAAAATCAAAAGCCCCGCCGGAAGCTGCTGCATCCGGCGGGGCTTTTGTATTGATGTGACGACGGCCAGTTGGCCAGGTGTTTTCAGCTATAGCTTGCCTTCCAGCACTTCTACTTTCTCGGCCAGCTCGCTCCACTGGTCGTTCACCTTGCCGAGCTCCTTCTTCACCTGCTCAAACTTCACGGTGGCGTCCTTGAGCTGGGCGGCGTTGTTGTAGATGTTCGGGTCGGCGAGCTGTTTTTCGTAGCCGGCCAGCTCCTGCTCCAGCTTGCTTACGCGGGCTTCTACTTCCTGCAACTGTTTGCTTACCTGCTTTAGCTCGCGTTGGGCGGTTTCGCGCTCCGATTGGCTCAGTTCTTTTTTCACCTCCACGGGCTTGGCTTTGGAAGCAGCCGGCGTATTCAGGCCAAGCTTTTTGGCTTCTTTGGCGCGCTCTTCCTGCCACTGCTCGTACTCGTGGTAGGTGCCGGGGTATTCCTTCAGCTGGTAGTCCTCGATGTACCAGATTTTAGTGGCCACGTTCTCCACGAAGTACCGGTCGTGGCTGATGACCAGGAAGGTGCCCTCAAACTGATCCAGGGCCTGAATCAGGATGTTTACCGACTGCATGTCCAGGTGGTTGGTCGGTTCGTCGAGCAGCAGGAAGTTGGCTTCCGAAATCAGCGTTTTGGCCAGGGCCACGCGGCTTTTCTCGCCGCCGCTGAGCACCTTAATCTTCTTGAACACCGAGTCGCCGGTGAACAGGAACGAGCCCAGCACCGTGCGCAACTCCATTTCGGTGCGCTTCGAGCCGGCCTGCACCATCTCCTGCAGCACCTCGTTGTCCACGTTCAGGCTTTCGAGCTGGTGCTGGGCATAGAACGCCATAATCACGTTGTGGCCCAGCTGGTGCGTGCCCGCCGTGGGCGCTTCGGTGCCCGACACCAAGCGCATCAGCGTAGACTTACCCTTGCCGTTGGCCCCGATCAGGGCAATTTTGTCGCCGCGCTCGATGTGCACGTTCGTATCGCGGAAGATGATCTTCTCGCCGTACTTCTTCGTGACGTGCTCCATGCGCAGGATGTGGCGGCCGGGCTGCACCGAGAAGCGGAACGAGAAGTTGACCTTGGCCGCCTCGGGCGCTACCGAGTCGATGCGGTCCATCTTGTCGAGCATCTTCTGGCGGCTCTGGGCCTGCTTGGCCTTGGAGGCCTTAGCCTTGAAACGCTCGATAAACCGCTCGGCCTGCCGGATGGCCGCCTGCTGGTTTTCGTAGGCCCCCTGGTGAATCTCGTCGCGCAGGGCTTTTTCCTCCATGTAATAGGAGTAGTTGCCGGCGTAGGGCACCAGCTTGCCGCCCGTCACCTCCACCGTCATGTTGGTAGTGTTGTCGAGGAATTCGCGGTCGTGCGATACAATGATGACGGCGCCTTCGTAATCGGCCAGGTAGTTCTCAATCCACTTAATGGAGGGCAAGTCCAGGTGGTTGGTGGGTTCGTCCAAGAGCAGCAGCGAGGGTTGCTGCAGCAGAATCTTGGCCAGCATCACGCGCATGCGCCAGCCACCCGAAAACAGCTTCAGCGGCTTCTGCAGCTCTTCGGTGGTAAAGCCGAGGCCTTCCAGAATCTCCTCCGTGCGGGCCTGCATGGTGTAGCCACCTAGGGCCTCGAAGCGCTCCTGCAGGGCAGCCAGCTTATCCACGAGGTCGTCGGTGTAGTTGTTCTCAAACTCCAGCAGCACCTCGTCGATCTTCTTCTGCAGACCCAGGGCCTCCTCGAAAGCCTGCATGGCCACGATCAGAATCGGCTCGTGCGAGTCGTAGCTAAGCAAATCCTGGTTCAGGAAGCCCAGCGATACGTCTTTGCTCATGGATATGCTGCCGCCGTCGGGCTTGTATTCGCCCACCAGCAGGCGCAGCAGCGTCGATTTGCCCTGACCGTTCAGCCCGATAAGGCCGATTTTGTCTTTGGGCTTGATATGCAGGTTGGCGCCGTCGTAAAGCGTACGGGCACCGAAGTGAAAGTCGAGGTCGGAGATGGAAATCACGTAATCCGCATTAGGAGCCAACAGAAGCACTTTTTACGGCACTTAGTCAGCATTCAGTCAGCTACAGCGGCCGTACCCCAACTTTTGAAGCCCAGCCGCGCCGCAAAGGTACGAAACCCCGCCCGCGAAAAAGTTGTGCCCCGTCCTAACAAACACGATGGCTTAACCATATATGCACCAAACAGCAACACCACCGACTGAGGCTCCCCAATGGGAGCCTTTTTTCGTTTTCCACTATCGGTAAACGCGACACCATGCAGCAACACCACCGCCAATTGATAGAGGATACCCTGTACCGCATGCAACGAATTCAACCGGCAGAGTTGGCGCCCGTCCTGGCATCCCGCTACGAGCGTCTAACATTCGCCGTAGCCCGCGAAGAACTGCAAGCCTTAGCCGATACTCTCTCCCGCCTTTCCGTGGCCGTGTCAGGCTTTATTATGGCCGATGATTGGCAGCGCCAAGAAAATCATGCAGCCGAAGAAACCCGCCGCAACACCAATGCCGCAACTGGCGCCCGCCGCCTTACTGTTGCCGAGGTAGCGCAACGCCTGAGCATCACCCCCGCCAAGGTGTACAAGATGATAGAGGCCGGACAACTACCGGCCCACAACCTCAATGAGAAGAGCACAAATCAAAGGGCGTGCTGGCGAGTTTGGGAAACGGATTTGCCAACGTAAGAATCCTATGAAACGGCCGTGAAGCACCCACAGCTTTTTTTGAGCTACGAGCAATAATGTATCAGTTGCCCAACAAATACTATTGCTAAGCATAGAAAAACACGAAAATCGGCTACTTCCCTCCGAAAAGGCCCCAAATTCTCGTTCGATGTCGGAATGTTTGGTGTGTAGTACTTACTCTCACACCAACTTAAATGCTAATCAATGACGGTATATCTGTACCGAATAATCACACCCTTGTTCTTGACAAACTTGCTTTAGACTTAGAGCCTGCATCCGGGCAGCTTGGATACTCTGAACTAACTAGATTGTATCCATCACAAGGGCGCTCTATTTTAGTTAGCCCTGAAATAGTACTCCGGCCGCTTAGGAAGCCTGACACTTATTTTCATTATCGCTTCGATATCTGGATTAACAATCGCAAAGTTGGCATTCTACATACGAATGCTCATGATTCATCCAATCGGGCAATCGTAAGATTACGATTTGAAAACGAGGTTTTTTACACGGAGCCTGGATGGCATTACTACTACCTACATATTTGCGCCACGTTTGGGCTTTCATTTGTGAAAATTAGCACAATGGAATTGGCTCTTGACATGGCCGGCAATTTATTGAAGGATTTAAGCTATATCTACAGGCACTCGACTTGGATAAAACAAAATCCTGAAGCTTGGTTCAAGCCCGCGCAGCACTCTTTAAGATGCTTCCATGGAGATGAGCAGTTTATTTTTGGTCGTGGCGTCTTCCAAAATGGCTCTTGTGGCAAGCAGGTAACAGTGTACAACAAAAGCAAGGAAATCCTCCACTCGCAGAAGCACTATATTACTTCATTTCACCGTCGCAACGGTCTCGATGTTGGCGCCACCATCGAGCGAGTCGAGGTGCGGCTAGTACGTCGGTATCTGCGAGCTTTTCAATTCGGCCCCGACGAACTAAATGACACGATGCAGCTCGAACGGCTATTCCGCAAAGCATTAGGCAATGCCTTAATAGTTGTTGATACCAGAGAGTTCGAGCGCGACAAGCACCGCAATAAACGTTACCGCAGATACAACTTATTGAATCTAGATGCTTTGAATGGCGAGCCTCCAGCTATGGCGCCAGCAAGTTCTACCCGCAGAACCAAAGACTGGCTTAACCGCGTAACCTTGAAGGGTGCTGTTCATCGGTATGTTGAAATGGGCTCGGGTGTGGAGAGGGATTACATTCTACATTTCATTAATTCCATGCCCATCCCAATGGGAGCTTCCTCGTGGTTTGATTTGCTAGCTAAGTATGCGGAGTCCTACAATGGGGCGCCGACGCAAGAAGCCATGACTCGTCAAGTCAACATTGAACATGTATTTCGTTGCCTAACCCCTATTAACAACCTGGGTTAACAGTACGATACCACCATGGCGTAAAACACCTTGTTCCTAACCCTCAATTAATGTTGTTTTTTTGCACTTATACCGATGTTTTATTCATGCAGGCAATATAGCACAGGTGTTAATCAAAGCACACTGAATATAATAGGACAGCAAAATACGCTCATATCCCCCTCCTCCCCCCAGGATAGGCCGGGGCAGTGGAAAATGTAGGACCTACGCACACATCACCGAGAAATAAATTCCGTTTTAATTTTTAAACATTTATAAAAAAGGGCAGCTCTTCAGCCGCCCTTTTTTTATACTGCAATCTGCTTTGCCTTTGTTACTTTCCCTGGCTCGCTGGCTAAACGACGGTATTCCTCGAATAGATATTCTAATCTGCTCAATTCAGTTGGGAATGCGGCGCCACGGTAGCACAGGTCAACAGCTTTGTCTAGTTGCTGGTGGGCCTTTACCAAAGCCGGAGGCATGGTTAAAGGGTCGTAGAGGGTGGCTAGGCTCTCGGTAGGGAATTGCGCCCGCGCCGCTAGCACTTGCCCGGCCGCGGCCTCTACGGCGGCTACCTGCTTGGGCGTGGGCGAGGCGGGAAAGGGGAAGTTGTTGTAGACGAGGTCTTTTGAATAGCGGAAATCACTTTTTAGACGGCCACAGATTTGTCGTACCCATGCCATGTGCATAGCGGACGTCATTACCCCGAACTGATACAAGTTAGCATCTGGCACTATCGAACAGCTATTGTTCGCAATACAGTGAGGTTCAATAAAACCAATTGGTATATATCGCCTTGACTCGGATGAGTGAAGTGGAATAACCAAGTAGGTACTGGTCGGCTGCTTGGTATCACGAAATAAGCTGGGTACTAGTGCAAATTTCCGGGTAGAGGGAGCGGTGCTGGATTCCCGAAATTCTTTTACAAGCTTAATTCGCTTTTGAACCAAGGGCAACTCCTTCAGGTCTGTAGGGGTTGCATCAACTAGCCATAAGCACCATCTATGCTTATTATTTAGGAACTCATGGGCGCCTATGAGGGGACGAATAAATTTTCCGGCTAATGGTTCTGCTGATAATAACTCCTCTTTTTCCTGCTCATCCAGTATTAGGTTCCCACCGTCAAGAGGCATATTGCCGAAGCGCATTGGTGCAATCTGTGCTAAAGGTTTGCTACGGCTTGCAACTACAATATTACCTGCATCAACTAGGTAAGGGTTGATGTTCTTGACGCGCAACTCTTGCGGCTCAGACCGAGGGGTTACGTAATCAAAGAGCCGACAAACAGCAGGAGCATCAAGCCCGAATCCTACGATAATGCAAAACACGTTGGCATTTCCGCGCGCCTCATTGCTCCATTTAAAGGTGCGGTGTGCAAACTGAATGTGAATGCCGTAGCGGTTAAGCATTTCGCCCCACAAGATGCTTACCTGCTCGCCCTGTGTGATGCTGTTGGTGCTTACCAGAGCTACTTTCACGGCGGTGCCTTGGATGTACTGCGCGGCTTTGAGGTACCACGCGGCTACGTAATCGAGCACGCCCGCGCCTTGCAGTTTTGGCCCCGTCACTGCCAGTAACTCCTTGCGCTGCTGCTCCGTCATCAGCTTCGAGCCAATAAATGGCGGATTACCCAGGATGTAGGTCAGCTGGTCTTTCGGCGCTACCTGCTCCCAATCAGTGGTCAGCGCGTTGCCATGTATAATTTTGGCAGTCCGCGTGAGGGGCAAACGCAGGTAGAGGTTACCAAAGGCTTCGGAGAGGCGCAGGTTCAGTTGGTGGTCTATCAACCACATGGCCACTTCGGCAATGCGGGCCGGGAATTCCTCTACCTCAATGCCGTAGGCTTGGTCTACCTGCACGCGGGCATACAATGCTAAATCAACGGTCTGGCCTTTGGCTACCTGTGCGGCGAACTGGCGCTCTAGGATTTCCTGCTCCAGCAGGCGCAACTCGCGGTAGGTAACAACCAAGAAGTTGCCGCAGCCGCATGAGGGGTCGAGGAAGCGCAGTTTTTCGAGGCGCCGGTGCAGCTGGTCGAGCTTCTGACGGTTTTGGCCAGCGGCGGCCAGCTCTTGACGCAGCTCGTCGAGAAACAGCCCCTGAATTACCTTCAGTATGTTGGCTTCAGACGTGTAGTGGGCGCCTAAGTTGCGGCGCTTTATGGGGTCGGTTACGGATTGAAACAGTGAGCCGAAAATGGCTGGCGAAATGCGCGACCAATCGAAATATGTGCAGCGAATCAGCTGCTCCCGCAGGGCCGCATCGAAGGCCGGAAATGGGAAGAACTCGGTGAAGAGGGAACCGTTAACGTAAGGCAACTGCTGCAAGTGCGCGGGTAGCTGTCGCTGCCGGTCTTGCGGGCGTTGGTCGAGCACTGAAAACCATTGGGCCAGCTGGGTGCCCACGTCGGAGCCATCGTCCCGGGTGTGCTCTTCCAGAAAAGAGCGGAACGCGTCTTTTTCGAAAATGGCAGTGTCTTCGGCAAACAGGCAGAAGAGAATTCGCACCAACAACACCTCAAGCTTATGGCCTGTGTAACCGCCGCGCAGCAAGGCGTCGTGCAGGTCGCCCATCAGCTCGGCCGCCCGGATGTTGGCGGGGTCTTCGGCTTTATACTGGCGCTTCTGGTAGCCCGTCAGGAACGAGAACAGGTGTAGGTGCTGGTGCAGCTCTTCGAGCGGAAAGTCGAAGCTGGTCTCTTCATCGAGGTCGTAGAGACGGAAGCGGGCGAAGTCGGAAACCAAGATGTACTTGGGCAGCTCGTGGTCTTTGAGGCCGGGAAAGTAGTCTTTGGCCTGCTGCACGGCTTTGTCGAGGTCTTTGCCCCGCGATTTGTGCTCTACTAGCAGGGTGCCTTTCCAGAGCAAATCAATAAACCCTTGCTGCCCCGATAGCTTTTTAACGGGCTCTTCGAAAGTGGCCACGCGGCGGCGGTTTATGCCGAACACATCGAAGAATTCTCCCCAGAACGCCTTGGCTTCGGCGTGCTCTCTGGTTTCGCCTTGCCACTCCTGCGCAAAGCGAATAGCACGGTCTTTAATCTCGAATAGGCTTAGTGCCACAGGTCAAACGGTATCAGGTAAAAGCGGGCAGCAAGTTATGGTGTCGCTACCATCTTTTTTACAAGAAACCGGTTGGATTTATACTTGGACACTCCACTCAAAATCCCATGAAATAGGCGCCCCACAGCAACAATTTATTCATGCGGTAGCCTCTCCCGCTGCTCCAAAACGAAAAAAGCCACCTTACAGTGACTTTTCCTCTGCAACGTGGCTAGCACGGCGCCTCACCTTTCCCCACAACCATCTGAGAAAGCTTTCCCATGCTTTATGAAAACGATGGTAAACAATGGCGGCTAGCCCTCCATAAAGCACGGCCTCTTCCCAACGCCAATGATGCTGCATGAACGTTTGCCCAACCTCGTTAGCCCATTCTGCAAATCTTGGCAGTACTCTTACCAGCACCTCCCATACTACAAGCAGCATCCATACGGCTGAAAGCAACCCGCCTACTACTGAATAAACTTGAATGGCGTAGTTCTCGAAGCTCTTTTTCATGCCCCAGTTGGGTTCCGTTTGCGGAGCACTAGATATGCCACAAGCAACACCAGTAAGACTTCAGCAAATTTCCATTCGTGATTGAACCCGACTCGAATAGCAGTAGTAAGCGCCGCCCACATTTCGGAAGGGCCGAAAATCATCAGCCAGTAGATAAAGGCGATAAGTGCGCAGCCAGCAGCAAGTATTAGGGGTACCCCGACCATTAGAGTGAGGATATAGCTTACGATAGCCCCGATTCGTTTCATGGACTAATATTAACTCTGAAAGGTTACAAACCCGCTATTGCTGTATTGCTCCACTAAAAAGCCCCGTCGCCATGGGCAACGAGGCTATTGAGCTTGTATTCGTAGGGCTTAGAATTCTAGTAGCCCACGGGTATCGTACACGCTGCCTTCTTTGCCGGTTTTACCTTTCAGCTTGTCCCAAAATTCTTGAGCCGCTTCAGCACTGTCGAAGGCTACAACCGCGTCCAAGTGCTCGCGCTGCATCTGAATAAGCACACTGGTTTTGCTAACCCAACGGGCGCCTACGATGTAATTAGGATTGACTAAACGAATGCCGTTCTCTGTTTTGACTTCAAGCATGATTGGATGGTTGGTTTATTAGTGTAGAGCAAGCTACCACGAATAAACCCGCAACAAAACAGCTTAGAAACCGGCCATTATAGCGTTTCCCCCCGTTTCGGTGTCCACGTACCGCACAAACGAGCTGAGGTCTTTGTGGCCCGTCCAACTGCGAATCTTGAATTCGGGAAATCCTTTGGCAAGGCAGAGGCAAACAAACGTCCGGCGCCCTGCGTGCGAGGTTACGTGCTGCCAGCGCATTTCCTTAACCTCCCCTCCTTTCGTACGCCGCACTTCCCGCCCTCCGCTGTAGGCCATGGTTTCGAAAGGCACATGTAACGAGGGGCAACGTTGGGCTATTTCTAACAGCCGCGCATTGTACAGAGCCAAGTCAACCGCCTTCATTCCCTTGGGATACTTCGCCAGTACGGCGGCTGACTTTTCGTTCAACGGAATGGCAAGGTTATCCCCGGTTTTCTGTGTGGTAATGCGCAGCACACCCCCGCTTACGTTGGTAGGCTTCACCCTAATAGCATCACTGTAGCGCAACCCTGTAGAAGCGCAGAGCACGAATAAATCCCTGGCATACTCTAATCGAGGGTTATCAGACAAGTTCACCGCCCGCCACTCATCAAACTCTTGCTCACTCAGCGCGAAAATCCTTTGGTTGTTGGGAGCATCCTTCTGCTTTGTCCGGTCGAATCGGTACTCCCGAAACGCCACATTCTTGCACGCTCCCTCCCGCACGAAATGGTTAAGTACCGCTTTGAGCTTTGCCAGCCGCGTGCGAATGCTGCCGTTTAGCATTCCATCTGCCAGCATAAACGAATTAAGTTCCCCGAACAGCTTGTAATCGAAAGAGTCGAACGTAAGCCGGATACCCCGCGCCGTTTCGAATTCCCGCAACAGCGTGCGCAGCGGCTTCAACGTCCGCACCGTGTTGTTTTTAGCAGTCTTCTGTTTTACCGATGCCTCTGACTCTATTTGTAAGGCGTCAAAGCACTGCCAGAAGTCCCGCCTCTCACCTTTTTCCACGTTGCGAGGCGCCTCAAACCGCTCCGCTACCCAATCCAACGGCGGCAGCGCCTTGAATTGCAGTTGGTGAAGCTGAATCAATCCGTCTAACTCCGTTCTCACCTTGTCGATATCGGAATTCCGGGCGGCTACGGTAGCGTTATGCTCTGCCCACTTGGCTACCTTCTGGCACGGCACCACCTTCCCATCTTCAAAGCCATCCGGTAGCACCTTTACGCCGGTCGGGAAACGCTTGGGCTGCCGTTGGTAGGTGTACTGCACATAGACGCTGGCAAACCCGTGCTTATCGAGGTTGCGGAGTACCACCGTTAGATTTCGGGAATTCGGCTTTTTGGGCATATATGCGCTGGCGCCCGCTTTTGTTAGACGCCATGGCAAGATAGCAGCCATTTCGGGAATTTAGTCAGCACTTAGTCAGCAAACAGAGCCTAGCAGAGTAGAACCGATTCCCCGATGCTCTCCTGCAAACCGCATAAACAAGGCAAAAACAAGGTTTTTGTAAACAGAGTATTTTATCATCCCACCATATTAGATTCGAGATGGAAATCATGTAGATACCTTGCAGCGCAGGAACGGCAAAGGTACGGCGTTTGGGCGGAGGGTTATTTACAGGCCCTTGCTAATCTGCTATTGCGCTCCAATTGGCCGCTTATCTAGTCCAAGCCGAAGCGGCTTTTTTACTTCCAGCACGGTTGTTTCGAATCACTGACTTACTTGTTTTTAACCGCTTACGTCTCCGATTCGGAAAGCAAAAACCCGTGTTCTACTCAGTAGAACGCGGGTTTTGCTGTTAGCATAAGAACCGGTAACCGGTTGCGCTATCAATGCTTAAGCACCACTGCCCGTATCGGGCCGGGGGCCGCTGCCGTAGCGTGGGTCGTCGTCGGCCCAGGCTTCGCGCTGCTCGTCGTAAGAGGCGTTTTGGGCGGCGGCTACGCCTTCGGGGTTCTGGTTTTGCTCTACGTGGCCAGGCTGCTGCGCAGGGTCGGCTTGGCGGCTTTCGCGGGAGTAGTCTTCGGTAGCAGACGAGCCGGATTTGCGGAATTCGCTGAACTCGTCGGGGTTATCGTTCGAGCCGTCGTTCACGCGGGCGTCGGTGCCGGGTTTGCGCGGAGCTTCGTCGTTGGGCTGGTGCGGGAAGTTGGGTGTGGTAGGCATAAGGCCGAAAGTTGGTATGAATGGGGTTGCAGCGCGCCCGCAACGAGGCGAACAATGCCGCTGACAGCTCCTTATACGAGCAATTGACGAGCTGGTCGATGGCCTGGCCTCACTTGTCTCGGCAGCGCAGTGTAGCAAGTCCTATGTTCTGCGCCAGATCTGCGCGTTGGCATTTGGCTGCCCAGTTGGCTTGCTGCTGTGCTTGCGTTTTATGTATCAGCAACATAACCCAATTCAGTCAATTGCATTTTACCAAAAAGCCCCTAACAAGCCCGACAGAAACAAGCCTTACGCAAACTGGCATTCTATGCTTGTAAGCTAGTCCGGTCTTTGATTAGTTAAAACGCATCAGCCACTATATAGATAATTATTATTGTGATTTTATAACTAGTTGATTGTACTGTTTTGATATGATTAGACAAATGCCTCACTTGGGGTATTCCAAATCCCTCAAGCTAAGCGCATGAAAAACAACCTATTCCACGTCGCTGCTATTACCACGACCTGCCTAGGTCTGCTATTTACCACCGGCTGCAACAAGCACGAGGTAGCCCCCGCCAGCACAACCGCACAGGCCAGCAATGCGGCCGCAACTTCCGGCGCATCGGCTTTTGTTCGGCGGGCGCACCAGTACATCATCCTTTCGGCTACCGATAAGCTGCCCGCCGACCTGCAGGGCAAAACGGCCTCGGCCAACGGCCAGCTCACGGCCGAGCTACCGGAAATAGGACTGGCCACCGCTACCTCCACCGATCCGGAGTTTGCCAGCAAAGCGGCCAAAATCGAAGGCGTACGCTCGGTTATCCACGATTTCAGCTACCAGGGCTACAACCCACAGCCTCGTACCCTCGATGCCGATGCCAGCGCTGCGGCCGCCGGCACGGCCCTAGGTAGCACCAACCCTTTCTTTGCCCTGCAGTGGGGTTTCGAGGCTATGCAGGTGCCACAGGCCTGGAGCAAGGGCGCCCGCGGCCAGAACGTGCGCGTAGCGGTGCTCGATGGTGGCTTCGATCTGCAGCACCCCGATCTGCAGGCAAACATCGTGGCCAGCCGCTCGTTTGTACCCACCGAGCCCACGCAATTTATGGGCATGGCCTTTAGCCACGGCACGCACACGGCCGGCACCGTAGCCGCCGTCGATAACAACCGCGGCGTGGTGGGCGTGGCGCCCGATGCCAAGCTGATACTGGTGAAAGTGCTGAACGACAACGGCTCCGGCTCGTTCTCCTGGATGATTAACGGCATTTACTACGCCGTAGCCCAGCAGGCCGATGTCATCAACCTGAGCCTGGGAGCGGCCGTGCCGCGCAACAACCGCTACCTCGACGACAACGGCACGCCCGACAACCCCGCCGACGACGCGCTGGTCAACGAAACCCGCGAGATTCAGGAGCTGCTGGTCGCCATCGGCAAAGCCACTAGCTACGCCCGCCAGCAAGGCGTAACGGTAATTGCCGCCGCCGGCAACGATGCCAACGACGGCAACAAAGACGGCAACCTCGTGAACGTGCCCGCCACCTCGCCGGGCGTGATTTCCATTTCGGCCACGGCCCCCATGGGCTGGGCCAACAACCTGCCCGGCACCAACCTCGACCGCATGGCCGCCTACACCAACTACGGCACCGCCGATGTCACGTTTGCCGCGCCGGGCGGCGACTACTCCTACCCCACCAACGAGCTGGTGAACTTCCGGGGCTTCCGCTCGAACGTGTGGGCTTTCGACATGGTGCTGAGCACGAACCGCGCCGGCGGCTACACCTGGTCGGCGGGCACGAGCATGGCGGCGCCCCACGCGGCGGGCGTAGCCGCCCTGATTATTGGGCAGCACGGCGGCCAGCTGGCGCCGGCGCAGGTAGAAGCCGCCCTGCGCGCCTCGGCCGACGACCTGGGCAAGCCCGGCCGCGACCCGTATTACGGCTACGGCCGCCTGAATGCCCTGCGGGCCGTTTCGCCGGTGCAGTAAGCGGCTCTTATCAGCCCGATAACACCCACAGCCCCCTAGGTCAGCAAGCCGACCTAGGGGGCTGTGGCATTCGGGGGCACCCCAAGCGGCCGGGCCATTGCCGTATTGCGGCAGATTCGCAGCGGGCAGCACAGCTATCCTCGGGCATTGTTGGATATTTGCCGCCGATACCCTTACTCTGTCAAATCTGCACGTTGCTGCATCAATGTGCTCTTCCAAAGGTGCCCATCTATGGCCAACTCCAATACCCAGTCGACACATGGCGTATCGGGTGCATGCATAAATTTACCATTTGCGGGGCGCATGGCGGTACGGGTACCTCGCGTTGCTGGTGGGCCTCACGTGGTTTTACTCCGCCCACGACCGCTCCAACCTGCTCGAAAACAACTGCGAGGTAGAGGCCCTGCGCACCATCGCCCAATCAAAGGAAAAAACGGTGCACCTCGAGGCCAACTGCTCCATCATGAACTGGGGCACCATCACCGATCCGCGCTACTCCGATGAGCAAGGCAAAATGCTGTACTACTGGAACATCACGAAGGAAGAAAAGCTGTTTTACCATTAACGCGAAAGGGGCAAGCTCGGCTTGCCCCTTTCGCGTTGGCTGGATACGTGGTAACAAAGCCCAAGGGCCAATGCAGCCCCGGGCTACCTAGGCGAGGTTAATCCAGCTGGTGGTGCGTGGCATACCGGCCGGGTCGGCGCGCACCACGTCGGTGGCAGCCGTAACGGTGCCGTCGGCGTTGCGGTAGTGCACCATGTACTCGGGCGCGGCGCTGGGTTCAATCGGGGCCTTATCGAGGTAGGGGCTGCAGGCGTTGTGGGCCACGCATTGCCACTCCTGGTTGCGGCAGCGGCGGTAAACGTAAGCGTAGTTGCCCGGGCTGACGTTGAAATCGAGCCGACGCCCCGCCGGTACGAGGTGTAGCTGAATAGCTGATGCAGGTTGCATAACGGCAGAAAATGCCCAAGATGAAAGATGATACAAGTAGCGTTGTAGCCGGGCCCTCTTACGGAATACCCCGCCGCCCGGCCAACCAACACTGCCTTAAACGGCATTCATCGGGCCCTAGGTCCACGATTTATACGGGTTTGCCCCTCCGATAATTGCTGATTTTGGCAGGCCGGAACTACTTACCGCCGTTGCGTCATTTTGGTGCGGCCACGCCATTTTACACGGCTGCGGCCGTGCTGTCTGCCTTTTTAGCCTCCCAAGCCTGCAGCAAATACAACAATACCAGCAGGAATATGGTACACTCACCATTCTTGTAGCCTAATCCCATGATTGATTTTTCGCTGCTATTTGCCCCTCTTGCCGAGCACGGCCAAGTGGTTTACTACGCTTATGATTTGCATGCGCGCCGCCTGACCTACGTCAGCCCGGCCTACGCGCGCGTGTTTGGCGGCAGCCCCGAGCTGGTGAACGAGGAGCTGCCGGAGCTGAAAGCCCGCATGCACCCCGACGACCTGGAGTTTCTGGCCGATAAGCTGGCGCAAGCCCCCAACGGCCAACTGATAGAAGACCTGGAGCTGCGCCTGAAACACCCGGATGGCCGCCGGCAGTGGCTCTGCCTTACGGCCGTGCGCGTGCTGGGCCCCGATAACCGCGCGTACATCAGCGGCTCGGCGCAGGACATTACCCGCACGAAGCAGTACATGGATAATGCGCACAAGTACAACGCCAAGAAGAACGCCACGCTCGAAATCCTGTCGCACGATTTGGCGGGCCCGTTGGTAGTGGCCCAACAGCTGGCCGAGCACATTGCCCAGCAATCGGCCGTGTACCAGGATGCTACTTTGAACGAGCTGATTCGGCTGCTGCACGAAACCTGCAAGGACAGCGTCGATCTGATCCGCGACTTCGTGGATCAGGAGTTTATGGAATCGGCCAGCGTGGTGCTGAAGCGCGAGCGGGTTGATATGGTGGCCTGGGTGAACACCGTGGTGGAGGAATACCAACGCTCGGCCCAGAAGCTCGACAAGCATTTCCATTTCATCGCGCCCTCCGACCCTATCTACGTCAGCTGCGATAAAAACAAGTTCGAGCAGGTGCTCAACAACCTGATTTCCAACTCCATCAAGTTCACCCACGACGGCGGCCACATCACCGTTAAAGTAGAGCCCGCGGGTACCCATGTGCGCGTCAGCGTATCCGACGACGGCATTGGCATACCCGAAAACCTGCAGCCCCTGCTCTTCGATAAGTTTACGAAAGCGCGCCGGCCGGGCCTGCGCGGCGAAAAAACCACCGGCCTGGGTATGTCGGTTATCAAAACCATTGTGGGGCTGCACGAGGGCCGCATCACCTTCCGGAGCGAAGAAAACAAGGGCTCCTCTTTTTGCATCGAGCTACCTGCCTCGGCCCCGCTGTCCGATAACGACTAGCCCCCTGAAACACAGCGGCCGGCTGCCACCTAGGGGTAGCCGCCGGCCGCGCACATTGCATCTGGCAGCACCTAGGCCGCCAGCGGAACGCTGTCTTGGCCCGCTTTGCGCTTAATCCGCACGATGTGCAGCTTATCCAAGGTCCAGATGACGGGGTACGTGGGGTCAAGCTCCCACCATTTCACGCCGAAATTGACGCGCAACGGCAGCTTGTGGTGGTTGTTTTGGAACAGCTCGCCGCCGGTCAGGAAGTCGAAGAACAGGGAGTTGCGCGACTTGTCGTGGTTGTCGAAGTTCTGGTAGCCGTACTTGTGGCCGCCCCAGTTAACGATGGCGCCGTGCACGGCCCCCATGGCGAAGTGAATGGGCAGCAGCAAATACTGCCACCAGGCCGTGGCAAACGCCACGTAAAACAGCACATAAACCGCGCCCCAGCCCACGCGGGTGTACCACTTGTTGCCGAACTCCTCGAGCGCCTGCCACACGGGGTAGTCGCCGCCCGCAAACCGGTGCGCGTTGGGGTGCTCGTCCTTCAGCACCTCCTGGTAGGCGGTGCGGGTTTTCCACATCATGCTGAAAGCATTGGTGGAGTTGTGCGGCGAGTGGGGGTCTTTGTCGGTATCGGAGTAGGCGTGGTGCATGCGGTGCAGCAGCGCATAACCCCGCGGCGACATAAAACTCGAGCCCTGCGTGAGGAACGTGAAAACGAAGAAAAACCGCTCCCACAGCGGGTGCATGCTAAACATGCGGTGCGCCGCGTAGCGGTGCTGAAAAAACGACTGCGCAAACAGCGACAGGTACCAATGCGCGAAAAAGGCGACCCAGATAATCATGGCGGCAAACGGTAAAAGTGCGTGAATACAGGTCTGGAAGGGAAACCTGGGCGCCTTTGGGGGTAGGTCCGCTTGCTTCGGTTCGGTAACTGCTTTCGAAACTTACGCAACAACCCCGACATTGGCCTTGGCATTGCGCTGCCGGGCAGCGCCCGGTATTCGTAGTAAACGAAACCCGGTTGGTTTTTGGTGCACTTTCCGGTTTCGCACCAGCAGCCCTTTGGCCTGCTCTCGGGCAAGGCACGGCAACCCTAGGTCAATTTTTTTTCGGCGGCTGCAGCAACACGACAGGGCTTGCCGCAGCCGGTTGCAACCAACGGGTAGCCTTGCGGCAGGGCTTGCTTTAAGCCAATATTGCTTTGCCGTAATAGCATGACTATCTGAATTGAGCCCTTTGCTATTCCAAGCTGAATCCAAAAGCGTATTTTAACATTATTAATAATAAACGCAAGTATTATTACCATACCTCCAACGTATAAACACTGATTCTGCGATTTTGTTAAAAAATTTACGGTTGAGGTGAAAACCGCCGCCGCAGTAGGGTGCGTACATCCGCTCACAACCAACCCCCTACTGTTCCCTATGAAAAGAACTTTACTCGGTGTGTTGCTCTGGATGGGCAGCACCGGGACTTTCGCACAAGCTTACCTCGACTCGCACCTGCAACCCCTGCTCACCAACCCGCTCGATCTGCATCAGGTGGTGGTAACGTTTAAGGGCAACTCGGCCCCTACCCTGGCCAACAAGCTGGCACTGCAGCAGCTGGGCATTGTGCAGGGCGTAACTATGCGCGCCCTGCCGGTAGCGGGCGTGCTGGCCACCAGCGCCCAGATTGACCGCCTCGCCCAAGACCCCAACGTGGTGTCGATTTACCTGAACCGCTCGCTGGTGCGCGACAACGACGGCGCCACCGCCCTTACGGGTGCCCAGCGCGCCCGCCTCGAGCCCTTGTTTACCCAGCGCAACGGCGGGTTGCCGGTGTCGGGCAAGGGCATTGGGGTGGTAGTAAACGACTCGGGCATCGACGGCACGCACCCCGACCACACCCTAGGTAAAAATCTGAAGCAGAACGTACTGGGCACCACCAACCTGAAGGCTCAGAATGCGCTGCTGCCGATTACGTACCTGGAGAACATCCCGAACACCGACCAAACCGGTGGCCACGGCACGCACGTAGCCGGCATTGTAGGCGCCACGGGCGCGGCCTCCAACGGCAAGCACGCCGGCGTGGCCCCCGGCGCCGACCTCATCGGCTACGGCACCGGCGCGGGCTTGTTTATTCTGGATGTGGTGGGCGCCTTCGATTACGCGCTGGTAAACCAGTTCCAGTACAACATCCGGGTTATCACCAACTCCTTCGGCACTACCTCCGACATTGCCACCGAGCCGAACCCTGCCGACCCCATCACCATTGCCACCAAGCGCTGCGTCGACCGCAACATTGTGGTGGTGTTTTCGGCCGGCAACTCGGGCGCGGGCTCGGGCACCATTACCGGCAACTACAAAAAGGCGCCGTGGGTAATTACGGTGGCCAACTCCGATAAAGCGGGCGTGCTGGCGCCCTCGTCGTCGCGCGGCCGTAAGGGCGTAAGCGGCACGGTAACCATTGACGGCCAAACCCTGCCGTGGCGCGATGAGCCGACCGTAACGGCCCCCGGCACCGATATCGTCTCGACGCGCGCCGTGTCGCCGGTTGGGGTGCTGAGCACCCAGCAGGACGTTGAAAACCTGGAGCCGGCCCACGTGCCCTTCTACACGCACCTTACGGGCACCTCCATGGCGGCGCCGCACGTGGCCGGTATCGTGGCCCTGATGCTGGACGCCAACCCCAACCTGACGCCGGCCGAGGTTAAAAGCATTCTGGAGCAAACCGCTACCAACCTGCCCAACCGCGAGTCGTGGGAAATTGGCCACGGCATGGCCAACGCCTACGCCGCCGTCGACCGCGCCTTCCGGGCTGCTGGCTACGGCCCCACGGTAAATGCCAAGCGCGCCTTCAACAGCAGCGTGAACTCGGCCGTTTCGAGCGCGCCCTTTACCATCAACTTCAACCCGGCTACCACCGCCACCAACAGCCAAACGTTTGCGGTACCGGCCGGCACGTCGTCGCTGGAGGTTAGCTGCAAAGTAACCGGCCTGCTGGGCGAAACCGGCAACCCCGTAAACCTGGTGCTGCTTTCGCCGAGCGGTAAGCGCTACGCCTCGGGCATTTCGGTGCTGTTTGCCACCAGCCCCGGCCGCGCGGTGGCCGTAGCCAGCCCCGAAGCCGGCACCTGGACGGTGCGCCTCGATGGCCTGCAAGGCGCCGCGCTGCCCGAAACCGTTTCGGGTACCATCGCCCTGAACAAAGCCCTAGGTGCCACGGGCCTAGGCGACGCCGCTGGCCACCCGGCCGAAACCTCGATTCAGTTGGCCGTCAGCAAACGCCTGATGGATGGCCTCAGCAACGGCTTTAAGCCCGACCAAGACCTGAGCCGCATTCAGCTGGCCGACTATCTGCTGATGGGCCAGGCCGTGCGCCAGTACCTGCCGGTGAGCGGCGCCAACTCCTTCGGCGACGTAACGGGCGTGCAGGCGCTGCTGGCCGAGTCGGTAACGGCCCGCGGCGCGGCGCTCCGCGACCGGTACCACGTGCAAAACGGCGTGATGCAGCCGGTTTCGCCCGGTGTGTTTGCTCCGAACGCAGTTGTTACGCGGGCTAGCCTGGCTTACTCGCTGGTGCAAAGCCTGGGGCTGCAAAACAAAGCCCAGCAAGCCACCGGCCCCGTAACGGTGGAGGTAAACGGCCAACGTATTGCTATTGATGATGCGGCGCAAATTCCGGCCGGCCTCGAAGGCTACGTGCAAGTGGCTCTGGATATGAACATCATCAACGCTTACTACAGCGTAATGCAAGGCCCCTACGATTTGCAGCCCACGCTGCACGCCACCTTTAAGCCGCAGCAAAAGGTAAAGCGGGCCGACTTTGCCGTAATCGTAACGCGCACCCACGATCAGTGGACCTCTGCCCCGGTTGACGCTGCCGCCAGCACCGCCTCGGCAACTGCTGCTCGCACGGCCACTGAAACCGCTCCGGCCATTGATGCGCCGGTGTACGCCGCGCCCAACCCCTTCGCGCAGCGCACGGTATTCACCTACCAGCTGGCCGAGGCCGCCCCCGTACGCCTGGAGGTGTATGATGTGATGGGCCGCAAGGTTGAAACCGTAGTGAATGCCCAACAAAGCGCTGGCTTCCATCAGCACACCTTCGATGGCGCCAAGCTGCCTGCTGGCACCTACCTCTACAAGCTCTCGACCGGCGCCAAAACCCAGAGCGGACGCCTTATCCTGACGCGCTAAGCACCATTGCTTCGCATACTGCAACGGCCCGGAACGCGTGTTCCGGGCCGTTCTTTTTTATACCTACGCCCCAGGTGCTACTGCCCCTCAGAACGGCCGGGCACCTAGGCGCTACAGCTCGCTGATTTCTTCGGCCATTTTGCTGGGCACGCCTACGCTGTTGAGCAGGCCGCTGTTCATGCCCTGCAGCCACACCGAAAACACGCCGTAGTGCAGGTTGCGGTCGGAGCGAATTTTGCCGGGCTCCAGCGGCCTGCCTTTGCTGCGCGGGTTGTCGTCGCGCACCACCAGCACGTTGCTCACCTTCGATACCACTTTGGTCAGCAGCTTCTGCCGATCGGCCCCGCCCCCGCGGCGGCTCAGCAAATCCACTTTCAGGTTGGAGTAGCGGGCCCACATGGCGCCGGTTACCTCGCGGCGGTTTACCAGCAGCGTGGCCCGCAGCCCGTGCAGCTGCCCCCGCTCGAACCGGGCAAAGCGGGTGGGCTCGGTTACGGGGTTGAGCAGCGCGAAGGGCGTGGGGCCGAAAGTGCCCTCTAAGCGGTGCGTGCCGTTGGCATCGAGCAAGGGCACCCAGGCTTTGGCCTGCATGCGGCACCGCCCCCCTAGGTAGGCCGTGGCCTGCAGCATGGCGGGGTGGCCCGCACGCATGCGCTTGGGGTTGTTGCTGATGTTGGTGCCCACCCCGTTGAGGCGCGTAATGGTAAAATGCCCCGGCCGCAAGGCCCGCTTGCCCGTGAAGGTGAAGCGCATATCGAAGTTGCGCACGCGCAGCGTGCGCACATCGAGCCGAAACGGCAGCTTGCCCACGTTTTCGGGCGTTACCACCGAGGGGTTGGGGTTAATGGGGTGTTTGGAGTTGCTGATGATGTGCATGCGCGGGTTGCACAGCTCGATTTCCTGCATCAGCACGGCCTTGCGCCGTTCCAGCGCCCCAAAGTCGAGCCCGGTTACGCGCAGCTCCGGTAGCCGAAACGTAACGTGCGAGGCCTGGTGCCCTTTGCTGCGGGCCAAAGCTTCGGGGCCCATGGTGGGCTGAACCAAGAGGCCCGTAATGCGCAGCTGCTGCCCGCGGGTACTCAGCCCTAGGTGCTCGGTGCGCATGCGGTAATAAGGGCCATCGAGGCGGAGCTGTGCGGGGCCGGTGCGTACTTGCCAGTTGCGGGCGTACAGCACCCGTCGGGCATCCTGGGCGGCTAGGGAGTCGATGCGGATGTTGGTGCCCACAATGTTCAGGTCGCGCACTTCGGGCAGCATGGAAACGCGCGTTACGCGCAGCTGGCCCTGCCCTAGGTGCACGTGCTGCACCTGCACGCGCTGCAGGTAAGGCGCCAGCATTTTATGCAGCGGCGGGGGCGGCGTTGCCGGCGCGGCCACGTGCAGGCGCATAGCCACCACGCGCAGCGAATCGGCCTGCAGCACGCGGCGCGGCAGCAATTTGGGCTGCAGGCCGCTTAGCCGCACCTGGGGCAACCACAAATCGGCCTTTGTGCTGCCTGGCTTGGCCTGCTTATCGGCCACAGGCACCACGCGCAACGAATCGAGTTGGAGCTGCCGGCTACGGCTGCTAAAGCGCGCCGCACCTAGGCGCACGTGGTGGCCGGGCACCTGCGCCTCGAGCCTAATGGCATTCATCTCGAAAGCTGAAGCGTACCCAAGGCGGGTTGAGTCGGAAGCACCGCCGCGGCTGATGAGGATATCCTGCGCCACGAGGTTGCCTTGCCGCAGTTGGGTGCGCTCTTGCCCCCGCTGGCCCGAAGCCACGCGCACATCGCGCAACGCAAAATGCCCGATGCGGATACCCGGTATGCGCTTAGGCAGCTGCTCGTGCAAGGACTGGTTGCCGCCGGGCTTGGCGGGTGTACCGAGCACGCGCGCCCGCACGGTTTCGATCAACACTGTATCTACAGCCACCAGCTCGCCCTTCAGCAACGCACCCAGGCTCACACCACCCACGCGCACATAGTCGACGGTAAGCAGCAGCCACGGGGCGGGCTGGCTGGCCGGCTGCTTGTGCTTGGGCCAACCAGCAGGCCGCACCCACACGTTGCGCAGCGTGAGCGAGCCTTGGCGCAAGCTGGTGCGCAGGGCCCCAATGCGCAGCTCGTACTGCCCGTGGGTTTTGCGGGCTACCTGCTCCTGCAGCGTGCGGCGCAGCCAGGGGTCGAGCATGGTTAAACCTACAGCCACCAGCCCAACCAGCAGTAGTACCGCGCCGCCTACCCACCAAAGCCAACGCCTTGGCCGGCGCGGCCGGGCGCGGGCAGCAACTTCGGCGTGCGGGGTTGCGGGGGTATCGGGCATGGGCATTGGGGCGGTCGGGCAGTGCGTAAACGAAAAACCCGCTGCCGCGGCCGATGTTGGGGCGCAATGCCAACCAGGCGTATACCTTAGCGCCCGCATTTCCTACCCAATTGCAACTGCTTATGTCAGCCCCCGATGCGCTGGCGGCCGGCTTGCTGGCAGCCGTGCGCCATAGCTTTCAGCAATACCAGGCACTTGCCGATAAGGCCCTGGCACAGCTTACGCCCGAGCAATGGCTGTGGCGCCCCGGCCCCGAGGCCAACAGCGCGGCCGTGCTGGTACAGCACCTGGTGGGCAACCTTCGCTCGCGCTTTACCGACTTCTGGACCTCCGACGGCGAAAAACCCGACCGCCACCGCGACCAGGAATTCGAGGAGCCAACCTCGCCCGCGGCCGTGGCCGAGCTACAACAGCAGTGGCAGCAGGCATGGCCGGTTTTGTGGGCCGTGCTCGAGCACCTGGAGCAGCACCCCGCCGATTGGCTGCGCACGGTGTACATCAGGCAGGAGCCCTACACGGCCCTGGGTGCGCTGCAGCGGCAAGCAACCCACTACGCCTACCACACCGGGCAGCTGGTGCAATTGGCTAAGCAAATACGGGGCGAAGCGTGGCAAACCCTCAGTATTCCGCGCGGGCAAAGCGAGCAATTCAACGCCGCCATGCGCCGGCAAGCCAATCCCGGCCTTAACCTTCGGGGCCAATCGGCAGTTTAAGCCCGGCATATGCTAGCAATTACTTCCCTGCTCAATCCGCAGAACGCGTCCCTGATCAACGGCATCATTCAGAGCCTGGAAGATGAGTTCGGCCTCGACGACGTGCAGGACACCCCCGACCCGCACATTACCTACCTGCTGGCCGGCGTAAGCCAGCACGAGTCCTTAAAGCGGGTGCTCGAAGACGTAGCCGCCACCACCCCGCCCTTCGAAGCTTTTACCACGGGCCTGGGGCTATTTCCGGGGCCCAATCCGGTTATCTACATCCCGGTGCTGCGCTCCGAGGAGCTCAACCGCCTGCACACCCGCCTGCTGGCCGCCACTGCCCCGCTCTGCCAGCGCACCGACAAATTCAGCACGCCCGAGCTGTGGCTGCCGCACATTTCGCTGGCCCTGCACGATACTACCCCCGAGCTGCTGGGCCCCGTGCTGCAGTACCTCAACGAGCAAACCTACAACCTGAAGCTGCGCATCAGCAACCTGGCCATTTTGCGGCAAGAAGGCGAGCAGTTTATTCCCGAGGAAGTGTATCCGCTGGAAGGTTAGCTGTTAGCTGTTAGCTGTTAGCTGTTAGCTGTTAGCTGTTAGCTGTTAGCTGTTAGCTGTTAGCTGTTAGCTGTTAGCTGTTAGCTGTTAGCTGTTAGCTGTTAGCTGTTAGCTGTTAGCTGTTAGCTGTTAGCTGCGTATGGCCGACCTAGGGCCCGGGTTGCGCCACTACGCACTTTTTCTCTTGTCTCTATACCCAATACGCAATACCAAGTACTCCTTACCTTTACCGCCTCACCAACCTGCTACCTATGACGTCCGCCTACTCCATTGTACTGCTGCTGCACTCCTGGTCGCGCTGGCTAGTGCTGATTTTTGGTCTGATTGCGCTGTTCCGTGCCCTTTCGGGTTGGCTGGGCCGCAAGCCCTACACCGGTGCCGACAACGGCATGGGCGCCTCGTTTGTGGGCTCGATGCACCTGCAGCTGCTGCTCGGCCTGATTCTGTACTTTGCCCTCAGCCCCTTCGGCGTAAAAGGCATGGAAGCCGCCGGTGGCATGGGCGCCGTAATGAAAGACCCCGCCGCCCGCTTCTGGGGCGTGGAGCACATTACCACCATGATTTTGGCCGTGGTGTTTGCCCAAATCGGCCGCTCGCTTTCCAAAAAGCCCGCCGACGACGTGACCAAGCACCGCCGCGCCGCCATTTACTTCGGCATCGCCTTGCTGCTGGTGCTGCTCATGATTCCGTGGGGCATCTGGAACCCGGCCCGCCCGCTGTTCCGCTTCTAGGTTCCGGCCCTAGGTCAGCTTCAACACCACGCGCCTGCTCCAGCTACTGGGGCAGGCGCTTGTGCTTCGGGGCCCTAGGTGGTTTAAGCAGGTGGGGCGGGTGGCAGGCCTGGCAGGCGGATGGCGCGGGCGTCAGCAACGATTGTCAACCACCCCAGCGGCGGTAAACCGCCGCGTCCCCTCCTCAGCTGAGGAGGGGAGTTTGTCGTTCGGTTAGTGGCTGTGGCTGCCGGCTTGGTTGCTGATGCTGAACTGGCGCACCTCGCCTTTCTCCCAGGCGTTGGCGCCGGGCAGCACGGGCGGGGCCACAATGTCGGCGCGCCGCCTGCGGTTCTCCTTGCTCGACACACCTAGGCGCTGGTCGCGGCGGGCAATCATGGCGGTGTCGGCCTGGCCGTCCTGGGTAAAGCCCATCATCAGCTGCGGGCCGCCGTAGGGCAGTTCCTTGTCTTTATCGGTATGCCAGGTGTGCAGGGTTTTGCCGTAGGTGCTCACAATCTGCTCCATCAGCTCGTGCTCGGCTACTTCGGGTATGCCCGGCGCCACCAGCGTGCCCGATTTCACCTCGTAGCTGTGGCTGTGCCACAGTTTCTTTTCCTCGGCCGGCAGCCTCTCGAACAAGCGCCCCGAAATAATGTACTCGATGCCCATGATTTTGGCGCCGGCTTCGTTGCCGTCGTAAATCACGCACTGCGTCACGTCTTCGTTTAGCTTCTGGCAGAAGTGGTGCGCCTCCATCTGCTCGTTCATGCGGCCGCTGTAAAAGTGAAAGCCGTCGAGGTACATATCCAGCTGGCGCAGCGGGGCTTTGCCCTGCAGCACGTCGGCGCCGGCCTCCAGCACTTTGGTTTTCACCGATTTCTCGGCGCCCGGCGCCTGCACCGGCGACTTGGTGTTTTGGTCGCCGCAGGCACTGAGCAGCAAGGGCAAAGCGGCCGCAACGGCCTGCAAGCATCGGATAGATGTTTTCATATAGCTCCTTCGGATGGTGGTGACGATGCTTTGCTTACGTACCACCTAGGCCGGCGTTCGGGCGAGCTTTCAAGTGTCGGGTAATTTGCTATTATTCAGGCTTAAGCACCACACCAACTGCCATGAACACCACCGCTAACTTAGCGCCTGCCCCAAGCCTGGCAGCCGTCGGCCCCGACGAAGCGCCGCCCCACGCCGCGGCCTGCCTCAACTGCGGCACCACGCTTACCGATCAGTATTGCGCCCATTGCGGACAAGATGCGCACCACACGCACCGCTTTACGCTGCGCTTCCTGTTGTTCCACGATTTGCCGCACTCCATCTGGCACGTCGACAAGGGCATTGGCTACACCTTACGGCAGCTGCTGACGCGGCCCGGCGCCACCTTGCACGAGTACATGGCCGGCCGGCGGGCTCAGCACTTCCGGCCCATATCCTACCTGCTCCTGGTTACGGCCGTGAGCATGTTGCTGCTCTCGGCGGTAGGCATGAACCCCATGACCGCCAGCCAGCAGGCCGATATGCCGCGGCTGTTGCAGCTGACGATGGAGCGCTACCTGCAACTGTACTCCAAGTACCCTACCCTGATCTACGTCGTGCTCCTGCCTGCCAATGCGCTGCTGGCTATGTGGCTGTTGCGCCCAACGCGGTTCAATTTTGCCGAAATGCTGCTGGCTCAGGCGTTCATTTCGGGCACCACTACCATCATATCCTCCGTGGTGATGCTCCCGATGATGCTGCTGACGCCGTATTTCCCGGCTTTGCAGCAATTTATTATGCTGGGCATGCTACCCCACATGGCTTACTCCGCGTGGGTGTACCGCCAGTTGCTCGAACCGGCCCGCATGCCCCTAAAAAATAAATGGGTGCGCGGCATCGGCACCGTGGTGCTGCAAACGATCATCCTGTTTATCAGCATTATACTGGTGTATGCGGCCATCATTTTTTCGCTCATCCGCCAAGACCCCTCCCTGCTTAAGGACTTTCAGCAGAAGATGGCTTCCGGGCAACATCCAGGGCAAGCGGCTCCGATCAGGTGAGTTCAGAAAGTTGAAACGAGGCGGTTAGGCCAACGCGGCTGGTTCAAGTCAAAAGAGCACTCCGCAACTGTTTATTTGCCTCCCAAGCTGCCTCTGCGAAGTGCGTCCGCCACCACGCTCTAATCATACCGTTTGCACCACAAAAAAGCCCGCTGCGGAAGCATCCGCAGCGGGCTTTGTATTGCTAACTAAGCCAATTACTGGCCCAGTACCATCGCAAAAATCAGCGGCGCCACAATCGTAGCATCCGATTCGATGATGAACTTCGGGGTGTCCTGGCCCAGCTTGCCCCAAGTGATTTTCTCGTTCGGCACGGCACCCGAGTACGAACCGTACGAGGTGGTGGAGTCGGAGATTTGGGCGAAGTAGCCCCACAGCGGCACACCCGTGCGCTGCAAATCCTGGTGTAGCATCGGCACCACGCAAATCGGGAAGTCGCCGGCAATGCCGCCGCCGATCTGGAAGAAGCCCACAGTGCTTTCCTCTTGCGCGTTTTTGGTGTACCACTCGGCCAGGTACATCATGTACTCGATGCCGGTGCGCACGGTGTGCACGTTCTTGATGTCGCCCGAGATTACGTGACCGGCGAAGATGTTGCCGAGGGTCGAGTCTTCCCAGCCCGGGCAGATGATCGGCAGGTTCTTCTCGGCCGCGGCCAGCATCCACGAGTCTTTGGGGTCGATCTGGTAGTACTGCTCCAGCTCGCCCGACTTCAGGATTTGGTAGAAGAACTCGTGCGGGAAGTAACGCTCCCCAGCCTTGTCGGCCTGTTCCCAGAACTTCAGCACCGAGTGCTCGAGGCGGCGCATGGCTTCCTCCTCGGGAATGCAGGTATCGGTTACGCGGTTCATGTGGCGCTCGAGCAGGGCTTGCTCGTCGGCCGGCGTGAGGTCGCGGTAGTTCGGCACGCGCTCGTAAAAGTCGTGCGCTACCAGGTTGAAGATATCCTCCTCGAGGTTGGCACCCGTGCAGCTGATGATATGCACTTTATCCTGGCGAATCAGTTCGGCCAGCTGAATGCCCATTTCGGCGGTGCTCATGGCGCCGGCCAGGGTAATCATCATCTTGCCACCCTCGGCGAGGTGCTTGTTGTAGCCTTCGGCTGCGTCGATCAGGGCAGCAGCGTTGAAGTGGCGGTAGTGGTGCTTGAGGAAGTTGGTTACGTTCATTTTGCGTGTGTTGTACGGGGTGCCTCCGGCAGTTCAACCGAAGCACCGGCCCCTAACGCTACCCCCCTGGGTGTAGTTCAATGGCCGGGCTAAAGTTTTTGCAGCAGTAAGGACTACCCGCGGGCCGGTTCTTCGATGATGATATTGTGATTGGTGTAGATGCAGATGTCGGCCGCAATGTGCAGGGCTTCTTCTACCATCTGGCGGGCCGTGAGGTGCGGCGCGTGCTTTTTGAGGGCTAGGGCGGCGGCCTGGGCAAACATGGCGCCCGAGCCAATGGCGGCTACATCGGAGTCGGGCTCGAGCACGTCGCCGGTGCCGGCTACAATCAGCAGCTCGTCCTTGTCGGCCACTACCATCATGGCTTCCAGCTTGCGCAGGTATTGGTCTTTGCGCCAGTCTTTGGCCAGCTCGATGGCTGCCCGCTTGAGGTTGGCACCAAACTGACCTAGCTTTTCCTCGAAGCGCTCCAGCAGCGTAAAGGCATCGGCCGTGGAGCCGGCAAAACCCGTCACGACTTTGCCGCCGTGCAGCTGCCTGATTTTGCGCACGTTGTTTTTGGCTACGTGCTTATCCATGGTAGCCTGGCCATCAGCCCCTACGGCAATTTCGCCGTTGTGCCGAATGCCCAGAACGGTAGTTGATCTTATGCGGGTCATAAGTCAGTTAAAAACTGTCATCCTGAGCACTGCGAAGGACCTTCTCACGTCTGAACAACCATTCAGAACGTCATGCTGAGCTTGCCGAAGCATCTCTACCGCTTCGTTAGATAGTAGATTACTATCCGTAGAGATGCTTCGGCAAGCTCAGCATGACGACCTTACGTGATAAGGTCCTTCGCTGGGCTCAGGATGACAAGTGAGCGTTATTTCCTCAGATGAGCATGCGCATGGGGTCTTCCAGCAGGCTTTTCAGCGTTTGCAGGAAGGCAGCGCCGCTGGCACCGTCTACCACGCGGTGGTCGCACGAGAGGGTTACTTTCATGATGTTGCCCACCACGATTTGGCCATCCTTTACCACGGGCGTTTGCTTGATGCCGCCCACCGCCAGGATGCACGCATCGGGCGGGTTGATAATGGCCGTGAACTCCTCGATGCCGAACATCCCCAGGTTCGAAATGGTGAAGGTATTGCCTTCCCACTCCGAGGGCTGCAGCTTTTTGTTCTTGGCCTTGCCGGCGAGGTCTTTCACCTCAGCGGCAATCTGCGACAGGCCTTTCTGATCGGCGTTGCGGATTACGGGCACCAGCAGGCCTTCGTCCACGGCAACGGCCACACCAATGTTGTACACCTTGTTCTGGCGAATCTTGTCGCCGAGCCACGAGGAGTTGATGGTGGGGTGTTGCTTCAGAGCCACGGCCGAGGCTTTGATAACCATGTCGTTGAACGACAGCTTCACCGGCGACAATTCGTTGAGGCGCTGACGGGCTTCGATGGCTTTGTCCATCGAAATTTCCATCGTGAGGTAGAAGTGCGGCGCCGAGAACTTGCTTTCGGCCAGGCGGCGCGCAATCACCTTGCGCATCTGCGTCACCGGCGTTTCGGTGTAGGTGCCTTCGGCGGCAGCAGGAGCAGCCGGGGCAGGCGCAGCGGCCGGTGCAGCTTGGGCGGCAGGTGCCGGTGCTGCAGCGGGGGCAGCTTGCGGAGCCGGAGCTGCCTGGGGCTGGGCGCCGGGCTGCACGTTCTCCAGGTCGCGCGACACGATACGGCCGTTTTCGCCCGAGCCCTTCACGGTGCTCAGGTCGATGCCTTTCTCCTGGGCAATGCGCTTCGCCAGCGGCGACACGAACACGCGGCCGCCCTGGGGTGCGCCTTGCGAAGCGGCCTGGCCTTGCGAGCCAGCCGGCACCGCCACGCCACCCGACGACTGACCGGTAGCCTCGGCACGGGCCTGAATGTCGCGGTCGGTTTTGGCGTCTTCCAGCTCCGAGTTGGCTTTGGCGTCGGCCTGCTCGCCTTCGCCGGCGGCGGTGGGCGTAAAGCCGCCCTGCGGCTGGCTGCCGCCCGAGCCGCCACCTAGGAGGGCGTCAACGTCGGCTCCTTCTTCGCCGATAATGGCCAGCACGCCGTCAACGGGTACCGACTCGCCGTCCTTCGGGCCGATGTACAGCAGGGTGCCGTCTTCGTAGTTTTCCAGCTCCATGGTGGCCTTGTCGGTTTCCACTTCGGCCAGAATGTCGCCTGATTTTACTTTGTCGCCCACCTTTTTGAGCCACGAGGCAATTACGCCCTCGGTCATGGTGTCGCTCATTTTGGGCATGCGCACCACCGTGGCCTTTTTGCCGTTGCCGGCAGCGGGCTTGGCAGTGGCGGTAGCGGCGGCCGGGGCCGGCGCAGCGGCCTGCGTTGCGGGGGCTGGTGCGGGCGCAGCGGCCGGAGCCGGTGCGGGTGCCGGGGCAGGCTGCGAGGCCGCGCCGCCGTTGCCGCCGATTTGGCTCAGCAAGCCGGAAATATCTTCGCCTTCTTTGCCTACAATGGCCAATACGCCATCAACCGGCACGGCTTCTTTCTCTTTCGGACCGATATAGAGCAAGGTACCGTCTTCGTAATTCTCGAGCTCCATGGTAGCCTTATCGGTTTCTACCTCAGCCAGGATATCACCAGACTTTACCTTGTCGCCCACCTTTTTGAGCCACGCCGCAATGACCCCTTCGGTCATCGTGTCGCTCATCTTGGGCATTTTTATGATTTCGGCCATTTCAAGTCGTCAGTTGGGTTCAAGCCGCCAAAAATAGACCGTATTTCTCGCGGGCACAAACCAGAAGTTATGCAATCGTTATCAGCCCAAATGCTGGGTATCCATATACGAACGCACCGTGAACATGGAGCCGGTATAATGCACGCGGTACAGGCACAGGTTGCGGTGGTCGAAAAGGTCCATGGCGCTGAGCGGGTAATTGAGCAGCTGGCACAACAGCACGCGCATGGCGCGGCCGTGCATGCACACCAGAATGGTTTCCTCGTGGGGGCGGCCGCGCAGCACTTCTTCAATAAACGGCCGCTGGCGGGCGGCTACCTGCTCGGGGCTTTCGCCGCCGGCAAAGGCCAGGTGGGTTTCGCCGCGCTGCCAGGCGCGCAGGATGCCGTGGTACTCGATGTCTTCTTCGGGCGTGATGCGCGTGCCTTCGCGGTGACCCCAGCTGATTTCGTCGAGGGCACGGTGCTGCTCGAAGGGCAAGCCGGCATCAAGGAAAGGCTGCACCGATTGGCGGGTGCGCATCAGCGTGGAGATGTGCACCCGATCGAAGGGCACGTCGTGATAGGCGCTGTGGAATTGCGCGGCTTGCGCAAAACCCTGCTCGTTGAGGGGCGCATCGACGCCGCTGCCCTGTACAATGCCGCGCACGTTGAAGTACGTCTGGCCGTGGCGAATGAGGTAGATTTTCTTGACCACGCGGTTTCGGGGCGTAGTTTTGCTGAATAAGGGCCCGAAAGTAGTGCTTTGCGGGCCGCCAACCGTTTTTTGCTGATACGCGATGCTGCCTGCCTCCTTCCCTACCCTTGCCGAACTCAACGCGTGGTGCCGCAACACCATGGGCGAAACCCTGGGCATTGAGCTCACGGCGGTGGGCGAGCGAATGATTGAAGGCCGGATGCCCGTTGACCACCGCACGCATCAGCCCATGGGCCTGCTGCACGGCGGTGCCTCGGTAGCCCTGGCCGAAACCCTAGGTAGCATTGGCGCAGTGCTGCAAGTAGACCGTACGCGCCAGGCTTGCGTGGGGTTGGAAATCAACGCCAATCACCTGAAGGGCGTGCGCTCGGGCTACGTGGTGGGCCGCGCCGAAGCCATCCACGTGGGCCGCTCCACGCAGGTGTGGGAAATAAAGATTCGGCACGAAGAAACCGACGCCTTGGTGTGCATCAGCCGCATCACCATGGCTGTGATTGACATTCCGGCTGGTAAAAGCGCGCAATCGTGAGCAGCCCCGCAGTAGCCGAAACGGCCGCGCACGCTACCGTACGCCGGCTGGCCGCCCTGGCCCTGCGGCACGACGGCTCAGTGGCCTTGTGGCGCCTGCCCAATGCCGCTGCCCCGGTGTTGCTGCTGAGTTTGCGGCCTTTGCACTTATCGGGTTTGCCGCCTTCGCTTGAGCCCACAGCGCAGGCTGGTTTTGCCTTCTACCCTTTCCAGGACAGCGACACCGCCGAGGCCATGCTGCTGCCTGCCGATGCCGTGCTCGACCTCTCGGCCGGCCAGCAATTAAGCCTTTCGCACGCCCTGCCAGCCGAAGCAGCCGCTGCTGTGCAACGCGTGCTGCACGACACCACCGCGCCCGAAGAACTACCTTGGCACGTAAGCCCGCAGCCGGTGCCCAACACCGCCGACCGCGAAACCTACGAAGCCTTGGTAGCGCGCGGCGTGGCAACTATTCGGGCAGGCGAGGTAGTGAAGGTGGTATCGAGCCGGGCGGCGCGCCGGCCGCTGCCTGCTGGTTTCGATGCCCTAGGTGCTTTCGATGCGCTCTGCCGCCAGCACCCTCGGGCATTTGTGTCGCTGGTGAGTGCGCCGCAAGCGGGCACTTGGTTGGGAGCCACGCCCGAAATCCTGGTGGAAATTGATGGCTCGGAGTTCCGCACCATGGCGCTGGCGGGTACGCAGCCCATCACGGAGGAGATGACCGCCCAAACGGCCGTGTGGCGCCAGAAAGACATCGAGGAGCAAGCCTTGGTGGCGCGCTACATCGTGAACTGCTTTAAGCAGCTGCGCCTGCGCGACTACGACGAAACCGGCCCGCGCACCGTAGCCGCCGGCAACTTGCTGCACCTGCGCACCGATTTCCGCGTCGACCTGAAGCGCAACCGTTTCCCGACGCTGGGTACCGATATGCTGCGCCTGCTGCACCCCACCTCGGCCGTGGGCGGCATGCCCCGCGAAGCCGCGCTCGGCTTTTTGCAGCGCCACGAGGGCTACGACCGCACTTACTACAGCGGTTTCCTAGGTCCGGTAAACCTGCCCACGCCAGGCATCTCGCGCCTGTTCGTGAATTTGCGCTGCATGCAGCTGCGCCCCACCGAAGCCATTCTTTATGCCGGCACGGGGCTTACCGCTGAATCAGACCCAAGCCGCGAGTGGCAGGAAACCGAGCTGAAGCTGCGCACGGTGGGCTCGGTGCTGGATTAGCAGCCAGAGCTGTGGCGCGGAGTGGTACTCCGCGGGCGGCCCGGGGCCGCCATCCGGGCACGCGCTGTTCATTTATCCCAAGCATTTTATTGGCGCTTCGGGCGCCACGCGGAGTACCACTCCGCGCCACTAACTACCGCTTTGTGTCCTTAACGCATTATCGTCGCAACCTACCGCATATCCTCCCGCCCAACGAAACCGTGTTTGTTACCTTCCGACTCGCAGGCTCCGTGCCAGTGGCAGCGCTAGAACAATGGCGCTCAGCACAAAGCAAGACGGGACAGCAACCCACGTACGGACAAACAGATACATGGCTCGACAGCAAAGCCCCCGCTGTGGGGCCTGATTGGCTTCGCCTACCCCAAATAGCCAATGTAGTTGGCGAGGCCCTGCACTTTCGGCACCCAAAAGACTACACGCTTTGGGCCTACTGCGTCATGCCGAATCACGTGCACTTCGTGGCTACTATTGCCAATGAAACAGTTGGTTTCGTGCACACTTTACAAAGCCTGAAAGCCCGTACCGCCCGGCGCTGCAATGCCTTGCTCGCGCGCTCCGGTCCCTTCTGGCAAGACGAAAGTTACGACCATGTCGTACGACGAGGCGGCGAGGAAATGCAGCGCGTAATCAGCTACATTCTCCATAATCCAGTAAAAGCGGGCTTGGTTGCCGATTGGCAACAATGGCCCTTTTCTTATCTGAATCCTGAATGGTGAATAACTGTGGCGCGGAGTGGCACTCCGCGGGCGGCCAACAGCCGCCATCCGGTGCTGCGCGGTCCTTTATTGGCGTCGGCAGCGCCACGCGGAGTACCACTCCGCGCCACGGTTTAGCCACTACCTTTGCGGTCCATGTCAACGCTCCAGCCCATCCACAACATCGCCGAGATCTGTGCCCAGCACGGCATCACCGATGTGGTGTTGTCGCCCGGCTCGCGCTCGGCGCCGCTTACCATTGCCTTTGCCCGCCACCCCGAGCTGCGCGTGCGTGTAGTGCCCGATGAGCGCGCTGCCGCTTTCATCGGCCTGGGGCTGGCACAGGCGCAGGGCAGGCCGGTGGCGCTGGTATGCACCTCGGGTACGGCGGGCCTGAACTATGCGCCGGCTGTGGCCGAGGCGTACTTTCAGCGGGTGCCGCTGGTGGTGTTCACGGCCGACCGCCCGCCGGAGTGGATTGATCAGCTCGACGGCCAAACCATTCGGCAGACCAACCTGTACGGGCGCCACGCCAAGGCCGCTTTCGAGCTGCCCGCCGACTTTGCGCACCGCGACGCGCAATGGCACGCCGCGCGTTTGGTAAACGAAGCCATCAACATTGCGCAGGAGTTTCCGCAGGGCCCGGTGCAGGTGAATGTGCCGTTGCGCGAGCCTTTTTACCCCGCGGCGGGCGAGGAAATCAAGTACGAGGCCGTAAAAATCAGCCGCGAGGTGGCCGGCGCTCCGCAGCTGCCCGCTGGCGAGCTGGAGGTACTGCGCACGCAGCTGCGCCAAACCAGGCGCGTGCTCATCGTGGCCGGCCAACACTCCGCCGATGAGCCGCTGCTGCTGGCGCTGCGCCGCCTAGGTGCCGCGTACCAAATACCCGTGGTGGGCGACCTGATTGCCAACGTGCACCTGCCCGTGGGCCCCGACTACGACGTGCGCACCGCGCCCCTAGGTCGGCAGGACGTGTTTATGGCCGTGCCGGAGCAGGGGCTTAAGGAAGCGTTGCGCCCCGAGCTGCTCATCACCTTCGGCCAGTCGCTCATCTCGAAGGCCCTTAAAAACTACCTGCGCGACTATGCCCCGCAGCAGCACTGGCACGTGCAGCCGGCCGGCGCCGTGGCCGATACGTTCCGCTCGCTCACGCGCACTATCCGCATGGAGCCGGCCGCCTTTTTCGAGGCGCTGCTGGCCGATCAGCCCAAGGCCGCCGAAGCCGATTTCGCTGTTGCAACTGGCAGCAAACCGGCCCGCCTCAGCTGGCAAGGCCCCGGCTCGGCCCGCGACGAAGCCGCTGCCCCTAAGGATGCGTTTACCACGCCGTGGCAGCGCGCCAACGGCTGGGCTACCGATTTCCTGAAGGAGTTCATGCAACAGCCGCAGCAGCCCTTCAACGAGTTTACGGCCATTTACCGGGCGCTGCAGCACGTGCCCGACCGCGCCGCGCTGCACCTGGCCAACAGCATGGCCGTGCGCTACGCCAACATCCTGGGTGTGCCGGCGGGCCGCGCCATCGAGGTGTTTGCCAACCGCGGCACCAGCGGTATCGATGGCTGCAACTCAACGGCCGTGGGCGCCGCCTTGGCCGAGCCCGAGCGCCCGGTGGTGTTGCTCACCGGCGACGTGGCGTTCTTCTACGACCGCAACGCGTTCTGGCACAACTACCCCACGCCCAACCTCAAAATTATTCTCATCAACAACCACGCGGGCGGCATTTTCCGGCTGATTGATGGGCCGCGTCAGCAGCCCGAGCTGGAGGAGTTTTTTGAGACGCGCCAGCAGCTAACGGCCGAAAACACGGCCCGCGACTTCGGCCTGGGTTACCACACCGCCCGCACCTTTGCCGAACTAGATAAGGCGCTGCCGGTTTTCTTTGCGCCCACCCAAAAAGGCAACGCCGCCGTGCTCGAAATCACCACCGATTCGGCCACCAACGCGGCTTTCTTCGAACAATACCGCGCCGCCGTGCGCACTTCTTTTTCCTCTTGAAACCCTCGGCGTCTTCTGCGAAAACCCCTGCGTCTTCTGCGGGCCGCAATCGTACCCACGATTTTCGGCCTGCAGAAGACCCGGCAGGTTGCGCAGAGGGCGCTGAGTTCAATTCACTCTTTATGTCCCAGCAAGTTACCTGGACGCCGATCAAGGAATTCAAGGAAATCCTGTTCAGCTACTACGAAGGCATTGCCAAAATTTCCATCAACCGCCCGCAGGTGCACAACGCCTTCACCCCGCTCACGGTGCAGGAAATGATTGAGGCAATGGACATTTGCCGCAACCGCACCGATATCGGTGTCATCATCCTGACGGGCGAAGGCGGCCAGGCCTTCTGCTCGGGCGGCGACCAGAGCGTGCGCGGCCACGGCGGCTACGTGGGCGAAGACACCGTGCCGCGCCTCAACGTGCTCGACCTGCAAAAGCAAATCCGCTCCATCCCCAAGCCGGTGGTGGCCATGGTGGCCGGGTGGGCCATTGGCGGCGGCCACGTGCTGCACGTGGTGTGCGACCTGAGCATTGCCGCCGAAAACGCCCGCTTCGGCCAAACCGGCCCCAAAGTAGGCTCGTTCGACGGTGGCTTTGGTGCTTCGTACCTGGCGCGCATCGTGGGCCAGAAGAAGGCCCGCGAAATCTGGTACCTCTGCGACCAGTACAACGCCCAGGAAGCCCTCGACATGGGCCTCGTAAACAAAGTGGTACCGCTGGAGCAGCTCGAAAGCACCACCCTCGAATGGTGCTTCAAGATGCTCGAGAAAAGCCCGCTGGCGCTGCGCATGCTCAAATCGTCGTTCAACGCCGAGCTCGATGGGCAGGCTGGTATTCAGGAGCTGGCCGGCAACGCCACGCTACTGTACTACCTCTCCGAAGAGGCCAAAGAGGGCAAAAACGCCTTCATGGAGAAGCGCAAGCCCGACTTCTCGAAGTACCCCAAGTTCCCCTAAGCTTTACGCGCCACCTAGGCCCCGCAAACGGCCCGCACAACCCGGTTGTGCGGGCCGTTTTTGCTTTACACACGTACTTTGTTCTTCGGCATATTTCTCCTCCTCCCATGAAGCTGTTGGCATTTCTTCCGTTGTTAGCTGGGCTTGCCGCTCCGGCCCAGGCTCAAACCACGCCGGCACCGGCCAAGCAGGTGGTGGAAGCCTCGTGCGGGCAGTGCCGCCTGGGGCTGCCCGGCAAGGGCTGCGACCTGGCCGTGCGCATTGGCGGCAAAGCGTATTTCGTAGAGGGCACCTCCATCGACTCGCACGGCGACGCCCATGCCAACGACGGGTTCTGCAACAGCATCCGGCGCGCCGAGGTGAGCGGAAGGGTGGTTAAGAACCGTTTTGTGGCCACCTCGTTTCGGCTGCTACCCGACTCGGCAGGCACCGGCCATTAAACCGGGCGGCTACACTGCCGGGGCAAGGGGCCTGTGTAGCCCCGCAACCTAGGCAAACGTTTCAGCACCCTCTCATTATCACTAGTTTATGTGATTGCACCGGGCGTTTCTGATGAAGATATTACACCTGCCTCATTGGGCCTATGTATGTTGTATCTCAGCAACCGAACGCCATGGAAGCTCAACTGGAACAAATCAGAGAACAGCAAAAGGAAACCTGGAACAGGTTTTCGCCGGGGTGGCGCAAGTGGGATGATTTTACCATGGATTGGCTCAGGCCCATGGGCGACGAAATCATCCGTGCCTTGCAACTCCGCAGCACCGATGTGGTGCTGGATATTGCCGCTGGCACTGGCGAGCCGGGCCTTTCCATTGCCAGGATTGTGAAAGACGGCCACGTGGTGATTACCGACCTGGCCGAAGGCATGCTGGAAGTAGCCCGCGACAACGCCGCTAGGCGCGGCATCCGCAATTACGAAACCGTAGCGTGCGACGTGTGCGAGCTGCCCTTCGCCGACAACACCTTTGATGCCGTTAGCTGCCGCATGGGCTTCATGTTTTTCCCCGATATGCAGCTGGCCGCGCAGGAAATGCAGCGGGTGCTGAAGCCTGGCGGGCGCCTGGCGGCGGCTGTGTGGGGTACGCCCGAGCAAAACCCCTGGGTAACGATGATTATGGGCACCATCAACAAAAACCTGCAGCTGCCGGCCCCGCCGCCCGGCGCACCGGGCATGTTCCGGTGCGGCACGCCGGGTATGCTGGCCGATATCCTGGGGCAGGCCGGGCTGGTAAGCATCGTCGAAAAAGAAGTAACCGGCAAGCTGCGGGCCGGCAGCCCCGACAACTACTGGCTGTTTATGAACGAGGTGGCCGCGCCGGTAGTGGCCGCCATGAGCAAAGCCGATGGCAGCACCCGCGAGAAAATCAGGCGGGAGGTGTTTGAGCTGGTAGCGCAGAAATACCCCGACCACCACGCGGCCATCGATTTTGGGGCCCGCATTGTGTGCGGCCAAAAGCCCCAGGCATAGTCAGGTTGCTGCTTCAGCAAGCCCGCGCCCTAGGTGCGGGCTTTTTTGTGGCCTCGCGGGAGCAAGCCCACGGCTGCCACAACCGCCACGCCCACGCCGCTGTGCTTCTGCTATTGCTCTTTGGTATAGCGGCACGGCGGCATCGGCCTCGGCAACAAGAAGCTTTGTAATCACCAATGATAGTTTTACTATTATTCACTTACTTGCGCCCGCTTTCACGCCTAGGTCGCCCAAGGCCTCAGTGGCAAAGTGCCACCCGTTGCAGGTGCTGCCGCCGGCAACACCTAGGGCCCTGGGCATCATTCGCCCCACACTTGCATGGATTCACAGCTACTCATCTCCAACCTTACCAACCCCACGCTGCTGTTTTTTGCCCTGGGCATTGTGGCCACCGCCGTCAAGAGCGACTTGGAGATTCCGCCCACCACCAGCAAGTTCATCTCGCTGTACCTGCTGTTCTCCATTGGGTTTAAGGGCGGGCAAGAGCTGGCACACAGCCCCTTCAGCAGCGAAATCCTGTATTCGCTGCTGTTCGGTTTGCTTATCGCCTCACTGATTCCGCTCTACACGTTTTTCATTCTGAAGCGGCGCCTGAGCACCAGCGACGCGGGCGCCATTGCGGCGGCCTACGGCTCGGTTAGCGCGGTTACGTTTGTGTCGGCGGTGTCGTTTCTGGAGGCGCAGCAGCTCAACTTCGGGGGGCACATGGTAGCCGTAATGGCCCTGATGGAGTCGCCGGCCATTATCGTGGGCGTGGTGCTGATGATGCGCAACGAAGCTCCTGCCGACAACGCGCAGTCCAACCTGCGCTCCATCATTCAGCACTCCTTCACCAACGGCAGCGTGCTGATGGTGCTGGGCAGCCTGCTCATCGGCCTCATTGCCGACACCAAGCAGGCCGACGGCATCAAGCCCTTCACTACCGACATTTTCAAGGGCTTTCTGGCCATTTTCCTGCTCGAAATGGGCATGGTAACGGCGCGCCGGTTTTCCGCTTTCACGCGCTACGGCCGCTTCGTAACGGTGTTTGCTATCCTGATTCCGGTGCTCAACGGCTGCCTGGTAGCCAGCGCCAGCCACTTGGTTACCGATAGCGTGGGCAACCGCTTCATCTTCGCCATTCTGGCCGCCAGCGCCTCGTACATTGCCGTGCCCGCCGCCATGCGCCTGGCCGCCCCCAAAGCCGACCCCGGCCTGTACATTCCGATGGCGCTGGGCGTCACGTTCCCCATCAACATTACCCTAGGTATGCCGCTGTACTTCGCCATTGTGCAGCACTCGTAGGGGCCGCGCGCCGGCGGCCGGCGGCTTGCCCCGCCACGCATGATTCGAACCACTCTTTTCGCAATGCCCTATGCGCAAAACGTTGGTATCAGGCATCATGGCAGCGGCGCTGTGGCTCGCGCCGCAGGCCGGCCGGGCGCAAAGCAAGCCGCTCGCGTACGGCAGCCAAACGGCCAACCCGGCCATCCGCTTTGCTTACCCCGATACGGCGCAGGATGCGTACCTGCGGCGGCTGCGCCGCGAAAACGGCCTGCAGCAGCTTACCGCCCGCGCCCCCCAGCGCCGCGACCAAGCCCTGCTCGTAAGCCAATGGGTGCACGGGCTTTGGCGGCACAGCGGCCGCAACGAGCCCTCCGCGCCCGATGCCCTTACCATCATCCGCGAGGCCAAAGCGGGCAAAAACTTCCGGTGCGTGGAGTACGCCAAAGTTACCACCGATGCGCTGCTGGCCCTGGGCTTTAAGGCCCGGGTGCTGGCCCTGAAAACCCGGGATGCCGAAACCCGCCGCGCCGGCGCCGGCCACGTGCTCACGGAGGTATGGCTGCCCGAACACCGCAAATGGGCCCTGCTCGATGCTCAGTTCGACCTGATGCCCACGCTGCACCAGGTGCCGCTCAGCGCCGTGGAGTTGCAGGCGGCCTGGGTGCAAAACCAGCCCGTGAGCTTTATACAGGCCGGCGGCGCGGCGGCGCCCGGCCGGCAGCGGGCCTACCGGCGCTTTGTGCAGCGTTACCTTCATTTTTACGAAGTAGCCTTCGACCAACGGCCCACGCCGGCGCCCGGCGGGCCGCTGCAACTGGCCGGCAAATCGGGGCTGATGCTGGTGCCAGCCGGCAGCAAGCCGCCCGCGGTGTTTCAGCGCCGCTTTCCGCTCGATTACCTCCTGACGACCTCCTCGGTAGCCGATTTTTACCCGACGCCGGAGTAGCCGTATTTGCCCTGGCCCCGCAGCCCGGTTTTTGGGGCGGGCCAAACCAGTGCCCGGGCACCACGACCTTACCGCAGCGGCCTGCGTAAGAGCTGGATAGGAGTTGTCCACCGCCGTATTCATGCAGCCCATCCGCCTGACGCAACTGATTCATGTAGTGCAGTACCTGCTGCAAGCCTTGCTGATGGGGGCCCTGGTAATGTGGGCCGGGGGCGGCATGGCCAGCGGGGCGCTGGGCCCGGCACCTTCGCTGGGCCCGTACGTTATTCTGGCGGCTTTGCTGGTGCTGATGGTGGGCAGCAGCCTCTACACCATGTCGCGGTACCTGCGGCCCAACCTGCGCCGCCCCAGCCACGAAAACCACCGCGTGTTCCGGAGCCGCCTGATTTTGCGCAACAGTTTGCTGGGCCTGCTGGCCCTGCCGCCGCTGCTGCTGTACCAGTCGAGCGGGCAGTTTTTCGATTTGCTGTACTACGGGGTAATGTTTGCCGGCTTGCTGGCCCTCAACTGGCCTACTGCCCGCGGCTACCAGCAGTGGCTGATTTCCTAGGTGCCGCGGCCTGCCCGCGGCATTGGCAGCGCATCCTTTCTTTTGCGTTGCCGGTATCAGCTATCGGCTTTTGTTTTTTCGCCCCGTACCCCAACGCTGCATGCCCGCTACCACCCTCCCCGATTCGCTGCTGCTCAATGGCCGCCGCTACCCTTACGCCGAAGTGCAGGAGTACCCCGCCCACGCCGGCGGCGAAATCAACGGCTACGAAGCGCGCGTGCTCGACTACTGCCGCCAGTGGCTCAACGGGGCCCAGGAGTTTGTGCTGACCACCTCGGGCTCCACGGGCACGCCCCAACCCATTGTGCTGCGCCGCAGCCAGCTGGTTGCCAGCGCCGCGCGCACCATGAGCCACCTAGGGCTGGGCCTCGGCCACCGCATGCTGGTATGCCTCAACTGCGAGTTTATCGGCGGGCTGATGATGCTGATTCGGGCCCTGGAGCACGGCTTGCACCTCACCATCACCGAGCCCGTGGCCGACCCGTTTGCCCTGCTCCCGCCCGATGCCGAGTTCGATTTTGCCTCGTTTGTGCCCTTGCAATTGCGCACGGTGCTGGAGCACGGCCACGCTCCGCGCCTGGAGCAAATGAAGGCCATCCTGATTGGCGGCGCGGCCGTTGATGCCGCCCTGACGCAGCTGGCCGGTACGCTGCAGGTGCCCGTTTACCACACCTACGGCATGACGGAAACCTGCTCGCACATTGCCCTGCGCCGCCTCAACGGCCCCGATGCCTCGGCCTACTACCGCGTGCTGCCCGGCCTGCACGTGGAGCAGGACGAGCGCCGCTGCCTCGCCATTCGGGGCGACGTAACCAACCAGGAGTTGGTGCAAACCAACGACCTCGTGCGCTTTGCCGAAAACGACCACCACTTGTTTGAGTGGCTCGGCCGCGCCGATTTCGTCATCAACTCGGGCGGCGTAAAAGTGCCCGCCGAAAAAGTGGAGCAAGTGCTCGAAATAACCCTGGCTGAACTAAACCACCTGGGCCGCCGCGCCTTCGTTACGGGCCTGCCCGATGAGCGCCTAGGTCAGCAGGTAACGGCCATCATCGAGGGCCAGCCGCTGGCCGAAGCACAATGGGCTGAAGTGGCTGATACGCTGCGCCAGCGCCTCGGCCGCTACGAGGTGCCGCGCGCCGTGCACTACGTGCCCGCGTTTGCGCAAACCGCCAGCGGCAAGCTCGATCGGCGCAGCACCTTGCAGCAGCTAGGGTTGTAGCTGCGTGTAGCGCGGACTTTGCAGTCCGCGTCCCCGGATAGTAATTTCTGTTTCTAACCTAGGGAAATGCAGCGTGAGCTTTAGCCCGCGTGTGTCAGAACGATAGACTCTCGCGGTTTCGCATCAACGATTTCGTTCACGCCAACGTGGACTTCAGCCCGCGCTACACCGCGGTACCGCGCTACGATTGATTTTACTATCCGGGGACGCGGACTGCAAAGTCCGCGCTACACCGCGCTGCTGACGCGCCAGGCCATTGCGGCGTTGTATTTGCATTGTGATTTGGCAAGCTGAATGCGTTGCTTTGCGCCGGCTTTTGCTTGCCCTTTCTCACTTACCCATGAAAAACACCCTTTCCCGCCACGCTGCGTGGCTGCTGAGCCTTGGCTTGGCAGGTTGCGCGGCTGCCACCACCCAACCAACCACCGACGCGGCTGTTTCGGCCACCGCCAATGCCGTAAATGGCCTGGGCGCCGATGTGGCGGCCGCAGCCACGCCTGCTGCCCCCGTGGCTACGCCCGCGGCCGAGCAGTCGTTTAAAGTTGTTACCGAGCAGTTTGCCGATTTGCGCGTGCTGCGCTACCAGGTGCCGGGCTTCGAGCAGCTCGAGCCCCAGCAGAAAGAGCTGCTGTACTACCTGTACGAAGCCGCTTTGGCCGGCCGCGACATCATCTACGACCAGAACTACCGCCACAACCTGCGCGTGCGCCGCACCCTCGAGGCGCTGTGGGAGGCCAACCAGCAGCGCATGGCCAGCTCCTCCAACACGCAGCAAGTCGATCAGGCCCAGAAGTTTAACGTGTACGCCAAGCGCGTGTGGTTCAGCAACGGCGTGCACCACCACTACAGCACCCGCAAGTTTGTGCCCGAGTGCACGCGCGAGTACTTCGGCGAGCTGGTGCGCGGCGTCGATAGCAAGGCGCTGCCGCTGCTGCCGGGCGAGTCGGTCGATGAGTTTCTGGCCGCCATCACGCCCGTTATCTTCGACCCCACCCTCGATGCCAAGCGCGTAAACCAGGAGGCCGGGCAGGATTTGGTGAAAACCTCGGCCAACAACTTCTACCAAAACCTGACGCAGAAAGAGGTAGAGGATTACTACGCCAGGAAGATCAACAAAAAAGACCCGCGCCCCATTTCCTACGGCCTCAACTCGCGGCTGGTAAAGGACAAATCGGGCAAGATTGTGGAGCAGCCCTGGAAAGTGGGCGGCCTCTACAGCCCGGCCATTACGCAGATTGTGTACTGGCTTGGCAAAGCGGCCGACGTAGCCGAAACGCCCGAGCAAAAGCTGGCCCTGCAGAAGCTGGTGAAGTACTACAGCTCGGGCGACCTGAAGGTGTGGGACGACTACAACATTGCGTGGGTGCACGATACCAAGTCGCGCGTGGATGTGGTAAACGGCTTTATCGAGGTGTACGGCGACCCGCTGGGCTACCGCGCCTCGTACGAGTCGGTGGTATCGTTTAAGGATTTGGAGGCCACCAAGCGCATCAAAGCCATCGGCGACCAGGCGCAGTGGTTCGAGAACAACTCGCCCATCAAGCCCGAGCACAAAAAGAAAAACGTGGTGGGCATCACGGCCAAGGTGATTACCACCGTGGTGGAGTCGGGCGACGCGGCTCCGGCTACGCCCATCGGCATCAACCTGCCCAACGCTACCTGGATTCGCAAGGAGCACGGCTCAAAGTCGGTGCAGCTCGGCAACATCGTGGAGGCCTACGACCAGGCTTCGGCCGGCGGTATGCTCGATGAGTTTGCTTACTCCGACGAGGAAAAGCAGCGCGCCCGGCAGTACGGCTCGCTCGCGGGCAAGCTGCACACCGATATGCACGAGGTAATCGGCCACGCATCGGGCCAGCTGAACCCCGGCGTGGGCACTACCAAAGAGACCCTGAAAAGCTACGCCTCGGCCATTGAGGAAGGCCGCGCCGACCTGGTTGCCCTGTACTACCTCATGGACCCCAAGCTGATTCAGCTGGGCGTGGTGCCCAACCTGGAGGTGGGCAAAGCCGAGTACGACAGCTACATCCGCAACGGCCTGATGACGCAGCTTTCGCGCCTGACCCTAGGTGAAACCGTGGAGGAGGCGCACATGCGCAACCGCCAGATGGTGGCCAAGTGGGCCTACGAAAAGGGCCAGAAGGACAAGGTGATTGAGAAGGTGCAGAAGGACGGCAAAACCTACTTCCGCATCAACGATTACGACAAGCTGCGCAACCTCTTCGGCCAGCTGCTGCGCGAAACCCAGCGCATTACAAGCGAAGGCGACTACAACGGCGCCAAAACCCTCATCGAGACTTACGGCGTGAAGGTGGACCCTGCCCTGCACAAAGAAGTGTTGCAGCGCTACCAAAAGCTGAACATCGCGCCGTACGCGGGCTTTATTCAGCCGCGCCTGGTGCCGGTGGAGCGCGACGGCAAAGTGGTGGACGTGAAGCTGGAGTACCCCAGCGACTTTGCCCAGCAGATGCTGGAGTACGGCCGCAAGTACTCCTTCTTGCCGAACGCGAACTGACCTAGGCGAGGATTGGACCAAGCCAACGACGAAAAAGTATCTTTCGTCTAAGCTCAACCATATTCCTGCCCTTTCAGTACTGAAAATGCCGGCTGCCTGACCCAAGCAGCCGGCATTTTCGCTTTCTTAGTACCCTCGAATACCCTAACTGCTTATGAAAAAGCTCTTCGCTGCTTCGTTTTTGCTTGCTGCCTGCGCCGTTGCCCCGTCGGTAGCCAGCGCCCAAACCAAACCCGCGGCCCCCACGGCGGCAGCGCCCGATGCGCCCCGCTACGAGTACTGCGAGCTGACGGTGCGCAACAACGGCGACATTTTCTCCGACTTCGGCTACGGCGTGGAGAAGCTGGGCGGCGGTTCGCTCTCGAAGGTAGAGGTGGGCAAGCTCCAGGTATTCAGCACCTACGTTACGGCGCTTAACTACATGGGCTCGTTGGGCTGGGAGCTGCTGCAAACCGACAACCTCGACGGCAAAGGCGCCACCGGCGCAACCATGCGCTTTATGATGCGCCGCTCGCGCACCTCAACCGGCGTAACCGTTACGAAACAGTAATTAGGTGATGAGGTAACAAGTAACACGTGACAGGTGACAGGTGACAGGTCGGCCGCTAAGCCAGCCCAACCCTCGCATTATCGCAAACGGCCGGGGCCGGACGCTGGTAGCGTCCGGCCCCGGCCGTTTGTTTTACCCGTTCCTTGTCACCTGTCACCTGTCACCTGTCACCTGTCACCTCATCACCTGTCACTCCTCCTCAGCCCTTGCTGCGAGAACAAGCGCTGGCGGCCCCGCACGATTTTGTACAGGTCGCCCAAAAACAGCTTCACGCGGCCGTAGAAAATGGCGCCGCTGATGTCGTTTTCGAGCTTTTCGTTGGTGAGCAGGGCCTGGCGGTAACCGGCGCCGGCGCCCACGCCTACCCACCGAAACACGCGCATGTGCCCACCTAGGGTCGGCTCGACGAGCCAGATGTGCTGGCGCGGCGTGCGAAACACGCTGCCATCGGGCTGCTCGTAGCGCACGTAGTAGCGGCCCAGCCCGGCCTGCACGGGCACACTCAGCTCCCAGCGCGGCGTGCCGATGAGCACGTACTCGCCGTAAAGCACGGCGTAGCGAAAGCGCACGGTGTTTTCGGTGCCGGCGGGCAGCGGAAAAGGTGCGGGCGCATTGGTGGGCAAGGCACTGCCTAAAAAATACACGCCCACGCCGGTGCGCAGGCGGCCGCGCCACTCCACGCCCAGCTTTACGCCGTTGATGCCCACCAACTCGTTTTGCAGCAGCGAAAACCGCTGATCGAACTGAAACACCACCCGCCGGTGTGCCTGCCGCACGCGGCTGCTATCGGCTGCACCTAGGATGTTGGGGCTAGCAGAAAACGAGCGCGCAGCCGCGGGCCAGCCAATGGCCAGCAAGCCTCCGAGCAACGAGTAGCGGACGAGCAGGTTCACAGGTCAAAAGTACGGGCGTGGGCAGCTTAGGTGTCGGTAGCACCGGCCAAACCAGGTAAATAACCCTGGCCGGGCCAATTATTAGCCCACCGGTTCGCCCGGCGGCTTGCTACGGTTCACCCGGCGGGCGGTTCGTTTCGCCCCGGTTGCGCTACCCCGCGGCCGCGTGCGGCAGTACTTTCGAACTGTACACTACACCGCCGCCCCGCTACCATGACGCCCGAACTCGCCTTTACCATCGCCAACACGCTGATATTGCCGGCCTGGCTGCTGCTGGCCGTGGCCCCGCGCTGGGTGGTTACGCGTCGCCTGGTGCGCAGCGGCGCCTGGCCCCTGCTCTATGCCGCGGCTTATGGCAGCTTGCTGGTGGTGCACTACCTAGGGCCGCACGGCGGCGAAGGCGGCTTCGGCTCATTGGCCGAAGTAGCCGCCCTGTTCCGCGACCCGTGGGCCCTAACCGCCGGCTGGGCGCATTACCTGTGCTTTGATTTGTGCGTGGGCATTTGGGAAGTGCGCGATGCCGAGCGCCGCGGCCTGCCGCACGTGCTCCTGATTCCGGCCCTGCTGTTCACCTTCCTGGTTGGCCCGCTGGGCTTGCTGCTCTACGCCGGGTTGCGCCTGCTGCGCCCCGCCCCGGCCGCCGAGGTTGCCGCCACTACGCTTGCCTAACCCAACCACTATCCAATTAACCTGCCCTTCTGAGCCATGAAAACTGCCCTTGCCCCCGCAATCAATTTCCAAGCCGCCCCGGCCGCGCTGCTTAAGCGCCCCACCTGGTTGCGCATCATCCACGGGTGCCAGCCGGCGTTGGCTTGGGCAGGCTGGCTGCACGTGGCGCTGCTGGCGGCAGCCCTGGTGCTGTGGCCTTTGGATGAGCGTACCATAACGGGCCTCAACGTGTGGGTTAAGCCCATTAAGTTCAGCATAGCCGGGGTGGTGTACCTGTGGTCGTTGGCGTGGCTGCTGGCCGATTTGCCCGCCCAGGTGCAACGCAGTGCGCGCCGCATCGGGCGCTTGGTGGGCGTGGCGCTGGCCATCGAAATCAGCTGCGTGTACCTGCAGGCGGCCCGCGGCACCACCTCGCACTTCAACATCAGCTCCTGGTTCGATGCCATCGTGTTTCAGCTGATGGGGGTGTTTATCCTCATCAACACCGTTGCCATTGTGTGGGCCATTTGGCTGATGTTCCGGCACCGGCCGCACGGCTCCTCGGCGTGGGTTTGGGGCATGCGCCTGGGGCTGATTTTGTTTCTGGTGGGCAGCGCGGTGGGCGGCAGCATGTCGGCGCGCATGGCGCACACCGTGGGCGCCGCCGATGGCGGCGCGGGCCTGCCCCTGCTGGGCTGGAGCACCCGCCACGGGGATTTGCGCGCCGCGCATTTCCTGGGTTTGCACGCCTTGCAAGCCATTCCGCTGGTGGGCTGGCTGATTACGCGCTACCTGCCCCAGCTGCGCCCCGGCGCCCAGGCCTTGGGCGTGGTGCTGTTTGCCGCGCTGTATACCGGGGCAGTGGCCTGGCTGTACTGGCACGCCGTGCAGGGCCTGCCGCTCGTTTCGCTGCCCTAGGTGGCTATCTTCACGGCGTTGCCCAGGGGCCATCAGCACTTCGCCATGAACGACCGTCGCATTAGCCTGATCGGTATACCGCTGCTTAGCCTCCTCATCGTGCTGCTTGGCAACGCTGGTCAGCTGCACTCGTGGCCGGCGTTCTTCGTCAACTGGGCGGTGTCGCTGCTCTTCACGGCGGTGCTGTGGCTGGGCAACCGCGCCCTTTGGGATGTGCTGTTTCAGCGCTTTCCGCAGGTGCACCAAACCGCCCGGCGCCTCTGGTGGCTGGCCGTGGGCAGCTTGCTCTACACCAGCCTGGCCACCATTGGCTTAGTGGCGCTCATGCACCTGCTCATGCCGCAGTACTTTAGCTTGGCGCCGGGGTTTATCGTGCGGCAAATCATCTTCGATCTGATACCCACCACGGTGGTGCAGCTGGGCTACGAGAGCCGGCACTTTTTTCTGCAGTGGGAGCAAAACGTGCGCCGCGCCGAGCAGCTGCAAAGCGCCAACCAGCGCGCTCAGCTCGAGGCCCTGCAGCAGCAGCTCGATCCGCACTTTCTGTTCAACTCGCTCAACACCCTATCGGCCCTCATCGAGCCCGAAAACGAGCCTGCGCAGGACTTCGTGGAGCGCCTCGCCGATGTGTACCGCTACGTATTGCTGAGCCGCGAGCGGAGCCTGGTGCCCCTGCACGAAGAGCTGGCCTTTGTGGAGGCCTACGTAGCGCTGCAAAAAGCCCGCCTGCGCGACAACCTGCAAGTCAGCCTCGATGTACCCGCCGAGCTGCTCGAGCACCAGGTAGCGCCCCTGAGCGTGCAATTGCTCATCGAAAACGCCCTGAAGCACAACGAGGCCTCGCGCCAGCACGCGCTGCACGTGCACGTAACGGCCACCCCCGAAGGCTGGCTGACGGTGCAAAACGCCCGCCGCGCCCGCACCACCAGCCTGGGGCCCAGCACCGGCACGGGCCTGCGCAACATCCGCGAGCGGTACGCCCTGCTGACCCCGCAGCGCCCCGTGGAGGTCCTCGACGAGGCAGCTACCTTCAGCGTACGGCTACCGCTTGTTTAGTTAATTCTGAATTATGAATGCTGAATTATGAATTGGAAGTAGCCGCTACGCCCCGAGGCAAGCTTGGTGAGACGAGTTTATGCCCCGCTTTTTCCGAATACACGAATTCATAATTCAGCATTCATAATTCAGAATTCCAACGAAGGATGAACGTTCTCCTGCTCGAAGACGAATACCCGGCGGCCGAGCGGCTGCAGCGCCTGCTGGCCCAAGCCGCCCCCGATGCGCAGGTAGTTGCCCACTGCGACACCGTAGCCGGGGCCGTGGAGTGGCTGCGCACCCACCCCGAGCCGCACCTCATCCTGGCCGATATTCACTTGGCCGACGGCATCAGCCTCGATGTGTTTGATCAGCTGGTGGTTACCACGCCCGTTATCTTCACCACGGCCTACGATCAGTACGCCCTGCAAGCCTTTAAAACGCACAGCGTTGATTACCTGCTGAAGCCCATTAAATTGGCCGAGCTGCAAACCGCGCTGCAAAAGCTGCGGCAGTGGCACAGCCCCGCTTTGGCGGCCTCGGAGGTGGCGCAGCGCCTGCAAAGCCTGCTCAACGCCAACACGGCCGCTTCGCCTGCGCAACCCAAAACGCGGTTTTTGGTGAGGCAAAGCGAGCAGCTGCTCCCCATTCAGGCCACCGACATTGCCTGGTTCCAGAGCCGCCACGAAACCGTTACGCTGGTTACGCACCCAGGGCAGCGCTACCTCGTCGATTACACCCTGGAGCAGCTCGAGCAGTTGCTTGATGCGAAGCTGTTCTTCCGCCTCAACCGCCAGTTTATCGCCCAGCTATCGGCCGTGCAGCGGCTGCATCCGTGGTTCAACGGCAAGCTAAAGCTTGATTTGCAGCCCGCTCCTACGGATGAGGTGATTGTAAGCCGCGAAAAGGCCGCGGCGGTGAAGAGCTGGCTGGAGGGGTAATAGTAGATAACGTCTACTCCTGCCAGCTTTGGCTAACAGTTACAAACTGTCATCCTGAGCAAAGCGAAGGACCTTACCACGCTCGATAGCAACTACCTGTCCCTAGGTCGTTCTCACGTGGTAAGGTCCTTCGCTGTGCTCAGGATGACACAATTACCAACAGCAGAGCTGGTGTTCTGATGGCACCTTGGTTGTAAACCCAGGAGTCATCTACCCTTGTAGCTCCAGTTCCGTCAGGTAATCGGGTACTTCGGCCAGTGAACTGATCTGGTGAAATGCCACGCCTTCCAATTCTTCGGCGGGTACGCGCTCCATTACCCAGGTGGTGTGGTAGGGCACGTACACCGCTTGGGCACCTAGGCGGGCCACGGGCAGCACGTCCGATTTCAGGGAGTTGCCGATCATCAGGAACTCCTCGGGCAGCAGCTGGTAGCGCGCCAGAATGCGGCGGTAGGTGTCCTCGTTTTTCTCGCTCACGATTTCGAGGTGGTCGAAGTACTCGCCCAGGCCGGAGCGGGCCAGCTTGCTTTCCTAGTCGAACAGGTCGCCTTTGGTGAGCAGCATCAGCGGTATTTCGCGCTCCTTCAGGGTGGTTAGCACCTCGGGCACGTGCGGCAGCAGCTCGATGGGGAAGCTGAGCAGGCGCTTGCCGTGGTCGAGTATCTGCTGAATCTCGTGGCCCGACACGCGGCCCTCGGTCAGCTCGATAACCGTCTCAATCATGCCCAGCATAAACGATTTGGCCCCGTAACCCAGCAGCGGCAGGTTGCGGCGCTGCACCTGGTAGAAGTGCTGACCCAGCGTATCGGCGTCGGCGTAGTGGGTAAGCAGCTGGTAGAGTTGGGCTTCGGCCAAATCGTAGTGCGGCTGGTTGGGCCACAGGGTGTCGTCGGCGTCGAAGGCCACGAGCTTGGGAACGGGCATGGGGGCAGGAGCAAGCGTACGGATGCCGGGCAAAGTTACCGAACTTGCGCCCCCATGAAGCAGCCCATCGACCTAGCCACCTGGAACCGCCGCGAGCATTTTGCCTTCTTTTCGGCCTTCGAGGAGCCGTTTTTTGGTATTGTGGCCGAGGTGGAGGTTAGCCAGGCCTACGAGCGCGCCAAGGCCCTAGGGGTTTCGTTTTTTCAGGTGTACCTGCACGCGGTGCTGCGCGCCGTCAATCAGGTGGAGGCCTTCCGCTACCGCATCGAAGACGGGCAAGTGTACTGCTACGACGCGGTGCACGTATCGGCCACGCTCACCCGCCCCGATACCACCTTCGCTTTCTCCTTCGTGCCCTACGCCCCCGACCTTACCGAGTTTGGCCTGGGGCTGGCCGCCGAAATGGAGGCCGTGCAGCAGAGCACCGGCCTGCGCCTCAGCCCCAATGCCGCCCGCCTCGATGTGGTACACTTTTCGGCTATTCCGTGGCTGTCGTTCACGGGGCTCACCCATGCCCGCGCCTACTCCCACCCCGACAGCATTCCGAAGCTGTCGGTGGGCCGCTACCGCCCGGTGGGCGAGCAGCTGCTGATGCCCGTGGCCGTGAACGTGCACCATGGCCTGGCCGATGGCTACCACGTGGGCCTGTTTTTCGAGGCCCTGCAGCACGAGCTGAACGGCACCCAACCCGGCCAGTAACCCGCGGCACCTAGGGCGCGGCTACTCCGTGCTGCGCCCCTGCATGTAGGCCTGCACCACGGGCAGCAGCAGGGGCAGCGCCGCCTCCAGGTACGCGCGCTCGGCGGGCGTCCAGTGCCGCGGGTGCCCGAACACGCAGGGCTGCAAAATGCCCCACAGCTGGTGGGCGTCGTCTACGATATGCGCGTGCACCAAGGCCCGGTGCCCAAACGTTTTTCGCTCGAACTCGCGGTTGAGCACCTCGGGGCCGGCGGCTTCCACGTCGTCGACAAACACCGAGGGCTGGGCGGCCAGCGCGGCCCGAAACAAGGGGTCTTGCTCGGGCAGCTCGCCGGTGTCGTCTTGCCAGGGGTGGCGCGGGTCGGGCACGGCATCATCGAGGCGCCACACCAAGGCGATGCGGCCCCGCCCCTGCTCCGGGTTGCGCACGTACAAGAAGCAGCGGTCGGCGCGCAGGTAGTGGCCAATTTGGGCGAGGGCCTCGTTGAGCGCAGCTTCGGGCTCGGTGGCTTTACCTAGGGTTTGCTGGAGTTCGGCGGTTTCGGGAGCAGGCATGGGCGGCAATAGCTTGGTGGTAGCTGTCGGTACGCTTGGCTGCCTAGGTGGGTTGGTGCTGGCTCTGTGTAGGCGGTTAATCCTCAGAGACGCGGCACCTAACGCACATCGTGGAATTACAATTCAATATAAACCAATCCTAATAGAACATAACTAATATCAGGTGAATAACTACCATTACGTTAAGCAACTTTTCCGCGATGGGAGCTACCTTCTTACAGCTGATAGCCCACAGTTCTGTCTAATTGCAAACAAAGGAAACCTACTTACTAGCTGACAATTTTCAGCAGATTCGATTGGGTTTCAAGCACACTTATTGGCTCACAACTAGCCGTGAAAGGGGTTACCCTTTTTAGAATATGTGAACAGGCCAAGCAACACAGCCGGGCGGTGGAATAGGCTGCAAGGGGGGCATCCTCTGCTAATTTCCCCTTCCAAGTGAACGAATAGAACGGGGGAAATAGGTCTTCTTATGGAGTATGAACTTCCCCCTTGTGTTCTTTTGAGCCTAAGAACATGAAAAAGAAATGGAATACTGCATCGCTTTGATACGCAGCGATTTACCCGCATGCAACACTACTCGATATTTGCCGCTCCCACGGCTGTTGCACCACCCCAGAACCTCTCGGGTGGATCGGTGAAAAGTAACGGCTTCCTGCGGAGCTAGCCGGCGAATGACGCCCACTTGATTATTGGGGGCCAGGATGTCAGTATCAAGTAAGACCCAACTTGGTTCCCCCTGACTTGCTGCTCTTTCGTATCCCTCGAGCTCTAGTTGGAAGTAGGCGTAGGCGTTGGAGTTGTTCTTTAGGTGTAGGTGCAAAGAATCACAGGTAGCCCGTACTGTGAGACCCACTACCGGTCCAACGGTGTCATCAGTGTGCCCGCTATAAGTCACGACGGAGAGGTTACTTAGACCAAGACAAGCAAATAGGCTCCACACAGTGAACAGCAGTGGCCACACGAAGTGTACTAGAAGGAAAGACATACTCGACGGTCAAAAGCGGAATTCCACACGAGGCGAATAAATCTAATGTTTCTTTCGGTGAACAGCAGGATTCAGCCCTAATAGTGGGGCGGGTAAAGGCATCCCAGAACAACAAAACTCAGATTGGGGAATAATCAGGTTGAGCTAAGCTTATGAATCAGCTGTATCAGCTAGTGCAATAAGTGATTTTATGTTAATACCCCAACAGTTCTCCCGCTCGATTCGGTTTTTGTGAAATATTATTAGCATTACCTTATTCATCAACCGTTATTCGTCACGCCTGCATCACTGATAGCAAGGCCACTCCACTTCCCACCAAAGTACCCACAACCAACTCGGCTAACGAGTGCCGCTGCAGCACGAGGCGCGAGGCTGCCACCAGGCTAGCCACCAGCAGGGCACCTAGGCCCCACGCCTGATTCATGCCCAACACGCAGCCCGCCATAAAAAACGACAGCGCGGCGTGCAGCGACACTTTCAGCCGAAAGTTGATGGCGTAACAAGCCACCAGCAAACCCAGGGCAGCCAACATACCCGCACGCAGCGGAGCCGCCGGTTGCGTAGCCCACACAAGCGCCGTTGCCAAGCCCAGCAGCGCGATTAACCTAGGGTAAAACGAGGCCCGGTGTTCGCGCACCGATACGTCGAAATCGGTGTAAGCGCCGCTTCTTACCTGCCGGTAGTTCCAGATGGACATGGGCGCGGCCACCCCGAGCAGCAGGCCCGCCACCACCCCAGCCGCAACACGCACCTCGAGTAGCCGAAACGCCAGCACGCCCACGAACACCAAGGCCGTAAACAGCGGATTACCCAGGGCAGAAACCCAATAAGCTACCCGCACCAACCTGGGGTTGTAGCGGCGCGTGGGCGGGTTTTGGGTGGCCGGGCACATAGCGGCGCGTTACCGATCAAGCCAGGCCCGGAAAGCCGGCACCCGCTCGCGGCTCACGAGCACGTCGCCCTCGGGCGAGGCCGGTGCCAAGGTGGTTTTCAGGCGCGAGTTGGTGTAGTGGATGATGTCCTGAATGGCGGCGTGGTGCACCAGGTAGGCCCGGTTGAGGCGGAAAAACTGCTGCGGGTCGAGCATTTTTTCGAGTTGCTCCAAGGTCTGATCGAGCACGAAGCGGCGGTTTTCGCGCGTTTGCACGAAGGTGGCTTTTTCGAGGCTGAAAAAGTAGCTGACCTGCTCCACGGGAATCACCTTCAGATGCTCGCCCACTTTCACCACAAACTGCTTTTTGTATTGCTGTTGCTGCGGCTGCAACTGCTGCAGCACCTGGGCCAGCACCGCGGGGTCGAGACCTAGGGCGCCGCCGGGGCCGGTGGCCGGGGCCGAGGCCCGCAGCTGGCGCAGCTTGTGCAGGGCCGCCTGCAGCTCCTCCTCATCAATAGGCTTGAGCAGGTAATCGACGCTGTTGACCTTGAAAGCGCGCAGGGCGTACTGGTCGTAGGCGGTGGTGAAGATGACCGGGCAGCGCACCTCCACGCGCTCAAACAGCTCGAAGCTGAGCCCATCGGCCAGATGAATATCAAGGAAGAGCACGTCGGGCGGCGCGGCGGCGGTTTCGAGCAGGGCCACGGCGGCCTCCACCGAGTCGGCCGTGGCCAGCACCTGCACGGGCGGCTGTTGGCGGCGCAGCAAATCGGTGAGGCGCTTGGCAGCCAGCGGCTCGTCTTCGATGATAAAGGCAGTCATGGGGAGTTTAGGAGTTGTTGAGTTTGCGAGTTTATGAGTTTGTGGGTTGAGGGGTTGTTGAGGGCTGAAGTCAGCACTTGCGGGAGGTCGGAGGAACAGGGTTAGCTCGTCAGTTTGAACTCGTAAACTCACCAACTCATTCACTCCTTAACTCGCTACCTCGCTAACTATCGCGCTGTCTTCGAGCGCCAGCACGGGCAGGGTTACGGCAAACTCGGTGGCGGTGCGCTGCACCTGTACTTGCTTTTTGGTAAGGTGGCGGTAGCGGCCCTGCAGGTTGGGCAGGCCAATGCCCATCGACTCGCCCGGCGCGAGGCGGCGCGGGCGCAGGTTGTTGACGACGCGCAGGTGCTGGCCAGCTCCGTCGAGCTCGATGCGCAGGTGCAGGGGCTGGCCCGCGGTGGCCACGTTGTGTTTCAGGGCGTTTTCGATGAGCAGCTGCAGGCTGAGGGGCGGCACCACGGCGTGCGCCGATACGCTCTCGGGGTCGGGCAGCTCGGCCTGCAGGGCCTCGCCGTAGCGGATGCGCTGCAGAAACAGGTACGACTGGGCAAAGGCCAGCTCGTCGCGCAGGGGCACCACGTCGCGGCCGCGGGCGTCGAGCACGTAGCGGTACACCTGCGAAAGCTGCCGGATAAAGCGCACGGCCAGCTTGGGCTCCTCCTCCACCAGCGAGGTCAGCGCGTTCAGGGCGTTGAACATGAAGTGCGGATCGAGCTGCTGGCGCAGGGTTTCGGCTTCGGCCTGCGCCATTTCCTTTTGCAGCCGCTCGTTGCGGATCAGGGCTTCGCGCCAGCTCATCAGGAACGAGCGACTGTGCAGCACCAGCGAAATGATGGTGGTTACCAGCAGCGGAAACACCACGCGGGCCATTACGCCCGGTTGCAGCATCACCGAGGCATCGTAGCCCCGGTAGATCACCAAAAACCAGAAGTTGATGGCCGCAATCACCACCAGCGAGCCGCCCAGCGAGGTAAGCAGCGTAAGCACCAGGCGCTTAACCGGCTCGCGCCGCCAGTTGGCGTACCGATCGAGCCAGTCGACGGCGTACCCGTTGGTAACCCACAGGCCCAGCGAGTACACAAACGTCATGGCGTAGTTCACCGTCATTTTGCGGGCGTCGCCCCAGCACTCGGTGCAGGCAAAGGTGCCGATGCTGAAGGTGAGTGCCAGGATGGTGAGGCCCAGCCGCAACCAACGCCGGCGCGAGTAGCGCTGCCAAAACCGAACGGGCGGCATTTGGGCGTTGTGGGCATACAGCGCTTCATGTTCGTCCGGCGTAGGCGGAAACAGCGTAGACATGGCAGTAAGGTAAATGGGAGCCCGCAGCAAGGTAGCACGCCGTGGCGGCATTGCCCTAGGTGGGTAGAGCTGTTCCCCAAGCTGTCATTGCGAGGACGAAGGACGAAGCAATCGGTCCCGGGCAGGGCACAACCCTTCAGCCAGCACTAAGCGAAGTGCACCTAGGGCGGGGCCGAACGATGTAGCGCGGACTTTGTAGTCCGCGTCCCCGGATAGTAATGTCTAATTGTGGACCTAGGGCAACGATTGATTTTACTATCCCTGGACGCGGACTACAACCGTAGGTCGGCGTAGCCAAAGTCCGCGCTACATCGTTCGGCCCCGCCCTAGGTGCACTTCGCTTAGTGCTGGCTGAAGGGTCGTACCCGGCTCAGGACCGATTGCTTCGCTTGGCTCGCAATGACAGCTTGGGGAACGGTGGCTACTACTTGGCGGCGGTGGCTTGCTCGTATTGCTTCAGGCGGCCGAGCACCTGCCGCTCGCCCCAGTTGGGCGCTACCTCGGAGGCAGGTTTGAAGGCGGCGAAACGGGCTTTGGCTTCTTCGTAGAGCGGCTTGGCAGCCTCGGCGCCGCCCCCGAACATTTTGGGCGTGTAGTACACGTTGTTGGCCAGCACCAAATAGGCGCGCGGGTTGGCCGGGTTTAGCTTTTTGGCTTGCTCTATGGTTTCGCTTACCAGCTGCGAGTATTTCATCGAGCGAATCATGGGCGAAATACCCAGGCGCGCCTGGTAGATGTAGGCCTGCAGCACCAGCAGCTCCGATTCGTCGCCGCGCAGCTTGCGGGCTTTGGCCAGGGCGGCTTCGGCCTGGTCGAGGTACTTGTCTTTCACGTCGCCTTCTTCTTTGCTCACAAAGGTGGTCAGCATCAGCGCGTAGGCCTGGTAGTAGCGCGGCAGCCAGTCGGCGGGGGCCACGGCGGCGGCGCGCTCCAGCTTACCGCCGATTTCCTTGAGCTGGGCCGGGTCGCCGGTGCTTGTCACTTGGCGCACGGTGGCAGCCAGCATATCGGAGTAGCCGGCCGGCGCGGCCTGGGCAGTGGCGACCGGAGCCGTCTTTTGTTGGGCCGAAGCGTTGAACGAAGCGGCAGCAAGGGCGAGGATAAGCAGCGAGGTTTTCATGGCAGTGCGTTGGGTTAAGGGGTTGATAATTGGTTGGTTGTTGGCGTCGTGCCTGTCTGGTGATTCAAAGGTGCGGCGACCTAGGACCGCCCGAAATTTTGTGTCGCCGAAGTGTCGGATAAGCCGGCTGAAGTGTGGGTAGCGGGTACCGACTCGTGGGCGATTGGGGGCGTGTAGCGCGCTACACCGCGCTACTCCGGCGCGGTGTTGGTATCGGCCGGGCGCTTTTTATTGATGGAAATCAGCAAGCCGGCGAAAAACATGCGCGGGGCCGAGGGCGTAACGGCCACGCCTTGGTAGGTGCCCGTGGCATCGGGCGTGTTGGCGTAGCGGTAGCCGAACACGTTGTCGCGGCCGAGCACGTTGGAGCAGGCCAGGTGCACGATGGTCAGGTTTTTCCCGATCGAGGTAACGTAGCTCAGGTTCAGGCTTAAATCCTGGTAGCTGGGCGTGCGGGCTTGGTTGTAGCCGGGCAGGTTGGGGTTGTAGTAAGGCCTGGGCGAGGCGTAGCTGTAAGTGGCGCCCACCAGCGTGTGCAGCTTGTTGAACCAATATTTGCCAACCACCGAGAAATTGTGGCGCGAGGCAAACGTGGGCACGGCCAGTTGCGGGTCGGCGCGCTGCTGGCGGCGCGTATCCAGCAGGCCGTAGCTCACCCAGTAGTCGAGGCCCTTCACCGATTTCCGGTCGCGCCAGAACACATCCACACCGCGGGCGTAGCCCTTGCCGGTGCTCTGGTAGGCGGCCGGCACAAAAGGCAGCGGCACATTGGTACCTAGGGCCGGGGCTGCGTAGCGCGTCAGGTGCGCGTAGTCTTTGTAATAAGCTTCGCCGCGAAAAGTGCGGTTGTTTTTGATGCGCTGATACGTAACCAGGTAGTGCGCCGCCCGCTCGAAGCGCAGGTTAGCGGCGTACTGCCCAATGCGCATCAGGTCGTTGGCGGGCGTTTGGTAGAAGTAGCCCCACGCCCCCGAAAGCTGCTCGCCTTCGCTCAGCTGGTAAGCCAACGCTAGGCGCGGCGCAGCGTTCCAGCGGCCCAGCACTTTGGAGTACTCGGCCCGGCCGCCGGCGCGGGCCACCAGGTTGTTGCTGAAGGCAATGTCCGATTCGGCAAAGGCCGCCACCCGTGCTTCCTCAAACCCGAGGCGCTGCAGCGGTGCTTCGCCGGAGGCCTGATACTGCTGCTGGTAGCGCTGGCCCAGGCCCTCGGCCCCGAGCTTAAGGTTCCAGTAGGTGCCGGCCGAATCGTTGGTGAGCACCACGCGGCCCACCACCGATTGCTCCAGATCGTGGAGGTACTGCACGTCGGGGCGCACGGTTTGCGCGTCGCGGGTGCCGGCCACGCCGGTTTGCACGCTCCAGCCGCGGCGCAAGGGGCTCCGGAAAGTGGCGTTGAGGTAGTGGTTTTGGTTTTGCAGGCCAATGGGGCGGCCGCCGGCAAAGTCGGGGTCGGGCTGGCGCAGGCCAAACTCCGAGCGCGTAAAGGCTCCGTACACTTTCAGCATGCCCATGTCGCCGGTGCGCTGGCGCAGGGCCACCGAGCCACCTAGGGACTGCGGCGCTTTCAGCCAGCCCCACTCCTGCGGCACCAGGCCGTAGTAAGGCTGCAGGTTGGTGTAATCCAGGGTAGCGGCCACTGAGCTGCGCTCGAAGCGCTGCTGGTGAGACAAGCCCAGGCCCACCGACAGCAACGACACGCCCGTTTGGGTTTCGTCGGCCAGGTCGTACGATTTCAGCCCCACCACCGCCGACAGCGCCTGCCCGAACTCGGCCGAGTAGCCGCCCGTGCTAAACACCGTGCCCTTGAACAGGTTGGGCGAAAAGCGGCCCCGCGCCGGCACCCCGGCCACGCTGGCGTTGTAGGGGCTTTGCAAGGGCAGGCCGTCGAGGTACTGCTTGGTTTCGCCGGCCGCCCCGCCGCGCACAAACAGCTTGCCCTCCTCGCCTACCCTGCTGGTGCCAGGGAGGGTGTTCAGCGCGCCGTTGATGTCGGCCAGGGCGCCGGCGGTGGTTTGCACGTCGCGGGTGGTGAGTACGGTGCTGCGTTTTTCGTCGCTGGCCTCAAAGGCGCCGGCCGTGATGGTAACATCGCCGAGTTGGTTGCGCACGGGCTTCAGCACAACGGCAAAACGCTTGGCCACGCCATCGAGCACCACGAGCCGCTCCTGCACCTCGTAGCCCATCAGCGTAACCACCAGGGGCAGCGTGCCGGTTTGCTGCGTGCTGAAGCGGAACCGCCCCAGCGAATCGGCGGTGGCGCCGTCGAAGGTGGTTTTCAGGAACACGTTGGCGCCGGGCAGCGGCTGGCCCTGCGCATCGCGCACGGTGCCGCTAAGGGCGGTGGCGGTTTGGGCCGACACCCGACCTAGGGCGGCCAGCAGGAGCAGCAGTACGAGGGGTAGCAAACGTTTCATGGGGGGTAGCGGCTGATTGACCAGCCAAAAGTGGCCGCCCGGCCTGCCCCCTTGCCACTTGTTGCTACCGAAGTGTAGCATGAGCCCGATGAACCGTAGCTCACCAGGACGAAATGCATTACCGAAACCCAAGAATTTGCCCGCCACAATCAGGCCTGGAGCTTGTTGGTTAGCCCAACAATACGGCCGCTGCAAGCCCCAATGCAGCAGCGCTTTATGGTTGCGCTTCGGCCCGCCGAGCTTGCGCCTAGCCCAACCATTTATTGTACTTAATCTGGCTATCTGAACAATAACAATAGCAATTGAGCCCCGTAAGCCCATCCTACATTCCTCGAAGTTGGCTTTATCCGATTCCGGCACCGGCCGGCCCAAACCCTACATTCCTATGCAACCGCCCCAAAACCCCACCCCACCCAACGCCTCGAACCAGCCCCTTGTGCAGCCCGGGCAGCCGGTGGTGATTCCGGTGATTGAGGAGCAGCTGCAGGTGCAGCGCGGCGTGGTAGAAACCGGCCGCATTCGCGTAACCAAGCAAGTACACGAGGAGCACCAGGAAGTAACGGCACCCACCGTGCGCGAAGAAATTGAGGTGGAGCGGGTGCCCGTCAATCAATACGTGGATGTGGCCCCGCCCGCCGTGCGCTACGAGGGCGACACCACCATTATGCCGGTGCTGCGCGAGGTGTTGGTGGTTGAAAAGCGCATTCTGTTTGTAGAAGAAGTGCGCATTACCAAACGCCAGGTGCAAGCCGAAACCACGCAACCTGTTACGCTCCGCAAAGAAGAGATTATCGTGGAGCGGGTGACGAATGATCCTAACCAACCCGCGGGCTAAACCTGGTCCGCCTTTTTACCCAACCCAACCAATAACCCTAATCCCAGTACCATGGCACAAACCGTAATTGGCATGTTCGACGATGCCAACCAAGCCCGACAAGCCGCGCAACAACTCGAAAGCATGGGCGTTACGCGCGACCATATAGATATTTCGGCCCAGAACACCACGGGCACCACCAGCGCCAGCACTACCAGCAGCACCACCAACGACGACAGCATCAGCGGGTTTTTCCGCTCGCTGTTTACCAGCGACGACGAAGTATCGCGCTACTCCGAAGTGGCCCGCCGCGGCGCGATGGTAACCGTGCACGCCTCCGATCAGATGGAAGCCCAACGGGCCGCCGAGGTGCTCGACCGTTGCGGCGCCGTTGATGTGGACGAGCGCGCCCAGCAGTACCGCAGCGGCTGGACAGGCATGGGCGCCCAAAGCATGAGCCAGCAGAGCATGGGCCAGCAGCAGAACCTGACGGCCGGCACCGACGCCACCGCCAGCGGCACGAGCAGCCGCGACATGGTGGGCCGCGGCGCCGACGTAACGGATCAGTCGATTCCGATCATCGAAGAAAACCTGCAAGTGGGCAAGCGCGAGGTAGAAACCGGCGCCATGCGCCTGCGCAGCCGCATTGTGGAGCGCCCCGTGGAGGAGCACCTGCGCCTGCGCCAGGAGCACGCCTGGATTGAGCGCAACCCCGTAAACCGCCCCGCTTCGGAAGCCGATATTCAGAACTTCAGAGAGGGCGAAATCGAAATTACCGAGCGCGCCGAAGTGCCCGTGGTAAACAAGGAAGCCCGCGTGGTGGAAGAAGTGCGCCTGGGCAAAGAGGTAGAGGAGCGCGACGAAACCATCCGCGACACGGTGCGCCGCACCGACGTGGATGTGGAGCGCCTGAACTCCGACGACCCCATGCGCCAGCGCCGCGCCTCCTCCGACCAGGACGACCTGAACCGCGGCAGCGGCCTCTAGCCTACTGCTGACTAGCAATTGCTTTTAGCCTACCCCGAAGCGGCAGCTGGTTTTCCGGCTGCCGCTTCTTGTTGTGGCCTGCCCTAGGTGGTTGCGCCCGCCCGCACCTAGGGCACCTCGGCTTTAACCGCACGGCGCCGGGCACGTTTAGCCCAATGGCACCGGGCTGCAGGCCACGGTTTTTGCCACCCAAGCACAAGAGCAACCCCGCTTATGAGCCGCGCAGTTTACCCCTGGCTGGGCCTGCTGGCCGGCATAGCTGTAGCGCACCTAGGGCAGGCCCAGCACCGCACCTGGGAAGCTGCCCTTTCGGGCGGCGCGGCCCTCAATGTGCCCACGCCGTTGCGCATTCATCAGCGCGAGGCCCCTGTGCTTAGGCTGCAGGCCCGCTACCGCACCGAGCCGTTTCGGCCGCCCGTGTACTACGATGCGCGCCTGGCCACCTGGCGCGGCAGCCAGGGCTGGGCGCTGCGCCTCACGCACCACAAAATCATTCTGCGCAACCGCCCGCCCGAGGTGCAGCGCTTTTCCATCACCGATGGCTTCAACCTGATTACGCTCACGCGCCTGTGGCAGCGGCACGGCTTTGCGTGGGCGGCGGGCGCGGGGGCCGTCATCACCCACCCCGAGTCGACGGTGCGCAACAAGACTTTTCCGGAGCGCGGCGGGCTGCTGGGCACGGGTTACTTTTTATCGGGGCCGGTGCTGGAGGTGGGCGTGGCCAAACGCTACGCCTTTGCCCCCAGGTGGTTTGTGCAGGCCGAAGCGCGGGCCACGGCGGCCTACGTGCGGGTGCCCATCGAAAACGGCCACGCCAACGTAACCAACGTGGCGGCGCACGGGCTGCTCGGCGTGGGCTTCCGCATCAGCAACCCGGCCTCCACGCAGGTGCCCTAACCGGCAGCGCCCCGGCTGGTAGCGCCTAGGAATAGCGGCGCCAGTTTCTCCTTCCCTCAACCCAATCTCCTATGCTCCCCGAAACTTCTTCCGCACGCCTCAACCCCTCCGACGTACTCGAACGCCTTACGCAGCGCCTGCCCAAGGTGGTGTCGCCGCAAGCCCACGCGTTGTTCGATTTGGCAGCTTTTCCGGCCATGCTGGGTTTGGCGTACTGGCTGTGGCCGCGCAACCGCCCCGCCGCTAAGCTGCTGCTGGCCAACGCCCTGCTCGAAGGCCCCAACGCCACCGTTACCAATTTTCCGCCGGCGGTGGTGCCGCTGCTGAGTTTTCGCACGCACGTGAGCACCGGCCTGGTAGGCCTGCCGATATACACGGCCGTAAGCCTGCTCACCAAAAACATTCCGCTCAAATACCGCTTGCTGCCGCTGGCTTTCGGCGTAGTTCCGCTGATTGTAAACGCCCTGAGCAACACGCGCGCCGGCGGCGAGGGCATGGTAGAGCACTCGGTAGCCGAAGCCCTATCGAACGCCGACAGCGCCCGGATATAGCCTCGTTCGACACTGCTTAAAACAGAAGCGCTGCGACGCCGGAAACCCGGTGCCGCAGCGCTTTCTTGTGTAGCCTTGCTTTGCCGATTGGCGGGGCAAGGACCCTAGGTTGCCGGGGTGCTAAGCACGCCCGGCCGCCGGGTTGTTAGTCGTTGTTGCCGGTGGCGCCTTCGTCGGTGAAGGATTTGCTCGACGAAGGGCTCGACTTGATGCCGCTGGCGGCTTCGCGGTTCAGCGAGGCATCGGCCTGGCTGCCTTTTTGGCCCGAAGCCGACTTTTGCGAGCCGCTGCTTTTGGCGCTAGCCGAGCTCGGCTGCGAACCGCGGCGCTGGTTGTTGCCGCTCTGCTCGCCGTCTTGCTGACCTTGGTCCGAACGGCTGCCCGTGAGGCCCGATTTATCGGCCAGGCTGCTGAGGCTGCTGCCCCACGACGACCATTTGTCGCGGGTGAGGGCTACGAAGGCGCCGGCGGCTAGTACGCCCAGCGAGGCGCCTACCCACGTGCGGTTGTTGCCGCGCGAAATCCAGTTGCTGCCCGACGATTGCTCGCGCTGGCTGCTGCTCTGGCCGGTAGCCTGCACGCCGTGCTTGCTGCCGTAGTAGCTGCTCGACGACGAGGCCGAAGAGTTATCATCGTTGCCCTGGCTGCTGCGGCCCTGGCGGTTGGGTTCAAATTCAAGGTGACGCGCGTCGTGGCGGTTGTGGTCGTTGGAGGTTGCCATAAGTATGAAAAGTTAATTTCATTATCGGTTATGTCATATACCTACGCAGATTTTTCGCTGAGGTAACAGCTCGGCCGATTTTTTTGCTTGAGCCGGGTACTTCGCATGCCTTGCTTTATATCAATAACCCATTGTATATCAACCCATAAACCAACTATCAGCTACCTACCTGAAAACGCGGAGGTTTTGCTGCGCCGTGCTTGCCGGCTTGCGTGTCGGCGCAAGCCAAATCCTTCGTGGCAAACCACAACCGCCGCGGTTGCCAAGCCGCATCGTAACACAGGCTTAACAAGCCCTTGACCTGGGGGTAACAGTAAATGCCTCACTTTGCCCCAAGGTTGTTTTTGCATGAAATATCTGTTAAGTGCGATGCTCTTGCTGGCCTTGCCGGCCCTAGGTCAGCAGGCCGATACGGCGCGGCAGGCCCCGGCTGCCCGGCCGGCCCAAAGCCAGCCCGAGGCGCGCAAGAAAGAGTGGTTCGAGGCCGTATCCATCAGGGGCTACATGCAGGTGCGCTACAACCGCCTGCTCGAAACCAACCCCCAGCTGCAATGCGAGCAGTGCGACAAATCGTGGGGCGAAAACGGCGGGTTTTCGTTTCGGCGCATCCGGCTGATTGTGTACGGGCAGCTGCACCCCCGCGTGTACTTTTACCTGCAGCCCGATTTTGCCAGCACGCCCGGCGGCAGCAACACGGGGCAATTTGCGCAGGTGCGCGATGCCTACTTCGACCTGGGCCTGAACGCCACCAGCACCTGGCGCCTGCGCCTGGGCCAAAGCAAAGTGCCCTACGGCTTCGAGAACATGCAATCGAGCCAGCAGCGCCTGCCCCTCGACCGCAACGATGCCCTGAACAGCGCCTTGGCCAACGAGCGCGACCTGGGTGCGTTTGTGTACTGGGCGCCGGCCAGCATCCGGAAGCGCCTGGCCACCTTGGTGAGCGAGGGGCTGAAAGGCTCGGGCGACTACGGCGTGGTGGGGTTTGGCGTGTTCAACGGGCAAGCGGCCAACCGCTCCGAGCTGAACAACGGCCAGCACCTGGTAGCCCGTGTGAGCTACCCCTTTCAGGTGGGCAACCAAATTATTGAACCCGGCCTGCAGGGCTACACCGGCCGGTACACCCTGGCCAAAGACCAGCTTTCGGCGCGCGTGAAAGTTCGCCCCGACCTCACTTACCCCGATCAGCGGGCCGCCGCCACCTTCGTGCTGTATCCGCAGCCCTTTGGCATTCAGGCCGAGTACAACCTAGGGCGCGGCCCCGAGTTCAACGCCAGCACCGACAGCATCGAAACCCGGCGCCTGCACGGCGGCTACGCCACGCTCAGCTACCGCGCCCGCGTGGGCCAGCAGCAGTTTTATCCCTTTGTGCGCGGGCAGTACTACCAGGGCGGCAAAAAGCACGAGCGCGACGCCCGCAGCTACGCCGTGCGCGAGCTGGAGCTGGGCCTGGAGTGGCAGCCGCTCAAGAACTTCGAGCTGGTAACGATGTACACGTTGTCGGCGCGGCGCTTCGAGGACCTGCAAACCCAGGGCAACCGCCAGCGAGGCGGCTTGCTGCGCCTGCAGGCCCAGCTGAATTTCTGAGTGACCCAGGGCCCGTAGGCAGCAGCCCGATGCGCGAAGCGCAGCCGTATTTGGCTGCCGAAGAATACCGGTGCGGTAGCGGCGGCAACGGTTCAGGATAACCGAAAACCCCTCGCGCAGCTAAGCCAGAGGGGTATCGTGGGGAACAGGGCGCATAGCGGCCCGAATCGGGACAACGGAATAGCGCCCACCAACTACCGGCCGGGCGGTTGCAGTACGGCTGCCTGCCCACCAGGATACGTAGAGCTTCCGGAGTGCCCAGCTACCGGTTTCTGCTCATGGACAAAACGGTCTTTCATATTGCGCACATGGATTGCGCCGCCGAGGAAACCCTGGTGCGCATGCAGCTGCAGGAAGACCCCGCCGTGCACGGCCTCGCTTTCGACTTGCCCCAGCGCCGCCTCACGGTGTACCACCTAGGCGAGTTGCCGCGCATTACGCAGCAGCTGAACGCGTTGCACCTGCAATCGTCGGTGGTGCACTCGGCAACCGCGCCCGAGGCCCCGTTGCCCGCGCCGCAAGGCAACCCCGAAGCCCGCCTGCTGTGGGCGGTGCTGCTCATCAACGGTGCGTTCTTTTTGCTGGAGGTGCTGGCGGGCTACGTGGCCAACTCGATGGGCCTGCTGGCCGATAGCCTCGATATGCTGGCCGATGCCCTGGTGTACGGGCTTAGCTTGTGGGCCGTGGGCAGCAGTGCCCTGCGCAAGCGCAGCGTTGCGCGGGCCAGTGGCTATTTTCAGCTGGTGCTGGCCGGCCTGGGCATGGCAGAGGTGCTGCGGCGCTTTGGGGGCTACGAAACCACCCCCGATTTTCGGCTGATGCTGGGGGTATCGGCCCTGGCGCTGCTGGCCAACGCGGCTTGCCTGTACTTGCTGCAGCAAAGCCGCACGCGCGGCGAGGCCCACATGCAGGCCAGCATCATCTTCACCTCCAACGACGTGCTCATCAACCTGGGCGTAATGGCGGGCGCGGTGCTGGTGCGCGTGTTCAACTCCAACCTCCCCGATCTGCTTATTGGCGCCGTGGTGTTTGCGCTGGTGCTGCGCGGCGCCGTGCGCATTCTGCAATTAGCCAAACCGGCTGCCACCAAGTAGGCGGCAGCCGGTTTGACCGAGTGGGTTAATCCGTAAAATATCAGCAACTTACTCGCTGCTTCGGTCGCGCTGGCGCTTCTTTTCTTCTTTGGCGGCCTTCTTTTCCTTGTCGGTTTTGGCAGGCTCCTTTTTCTTCTCTTTGCGGGCGTTTTGCGACTTGGCCATGGCTGGAAGGGATTTTATGTGGGTAGGTTTGGTGTTCGTAACGCAGGGAATCGGGGGCGTGTTGTGCCCCGCGGGCGGCCCCAGGCAACTTTAGCTACTAAGCATGAACTGGAAAAAACGGGTATGGGCAATGTATTGGCTGGCGGCCGCGCTGCTTGGCGGAGCCCCGGCGGCGCAGGCCTGGGCGCCCGTGCAGCCGCTCGAAATTGCCCGCCGCTTTGTGGCCAAAGGCCAGTGGCCGCGCATGAAGAGCTACCTGTGCTGCGAAGTGGCCCAACAGGCCAAAGCGCAAACCCTGGGGCAGCAAATTCCCGCCAACCTGGAGCGCAAGTGCCAGTTGCTGCAGCAAGATAACGCTTCGGCCGTAGTGGCCGTGGAGCTGCGCGATACCGCCAGCACCGCCGACTTTTACCTGCACTTTGTAAAAGAAGCCGACGACTGGAAGCTGCAGGCCGTGCGCGGCTTATCGGGCACTTCCCTGGGCAAGCAAATGCTGCAGCTGATGCAGGGCATGCCCGACGCCGAGGTAAGCCGCTACAACCAAAGCCACCCCGACGCCGACCACGCCTTTACGGTGGAAAACCTGAAGCTGTGGATCGGCGCCGATGCCCGGATCATCGAGCATTTCAACCGCAACCGCGCAGGCTTTGAGGAAGTGGTGCGCACCGTGGAAGCGCGCGGCTACCTGGCCCAGCCCACCCCCCAGGCCGAGCAGCAAGCCAACACCGACCCGGCCATTAAAGACCGCCTGCAGCAGCTCTACATCCGGCGCCTTACGCGCCGCACCACCGCTTGCGGCGCGTGCCTCGAGTTCCTGATCGGGGGCGTAACCAACGATACCGTGGGCTTGCTCTACCAGCCCAACCCCGCCGCGGTACCCGCCATGAACCCGGCGCACATCATCGTGATTAAGCCCCTGGGTGGCGGCTGGTATCTGTACAAAACCACCTAGGCCGTGTAGCACGGAAATCGGCTGGGCACTATATTTTCCGTAAACCGGCGGGGCGCTCGTCCGTAACACAAGCCAGCGGCGCCTTCGCGCCGCGCATCCGCACTTCTTCCTCTCACCAAAACCCCGTCCACAACCATGGCACAAACCGTGATTGGCGTTTTTCCGAACGCCGATGCCGCCCAACGCGCGGCCGACCAACTGACGCAAAATGGGTTTGCGGAAGCCGACGTTGACATTTCGCAGAGCTCTACCGTTACGACCGAAAACCCCACGGGCGAGTTTGGCGAGAACGACGCCTTCCACCGCTTTTTCCGGGCAGTGTTCAGCGGCCACCCCGATTCCGACACCCACACCTACGCCAACGCGGCCCGCCGTGGCTCGGTCGTTACGGTGCACACCCACACCCTGGCCGAAGCCGAGCGCGCCCGCGACCTGCTCGACCACGCCGGCGCCGCCAACGTGCACGAAATGGGCATTCAGCACCGCGCCATTGGCGAGGGCGGCTCGCCCGTGCCCGACCCCGACCACCTGCTGCCCGGCCAGCAGCGCGCCCAACACCTAGGGCCGCAGCGCAGCCGCATCGTGGAGCGTCGCGTCGACGACGACCTGCGCCTGCGCTAGCCCAACGCCTGCCCTAGGTGGCAGAGCCCCGCAATCCTACTGGCAACCTTCGCCGTGCAGCGCTACGGAGGAGGTTGCCACTTTTCGTTGTACTTTCGGGCTGCAGCTTAGGAGCTGTGTGGCCGGTTTATGCCGGCTGCAAGCCGCACCTTATCGATTCCGTTTCTGCTTTTATGGCCGCCGCGTTACCCACCTCCGTCGATTACCAACAGCTTTTTCATGCGCTGCCCGATGCGCTGTTGCTGATGACCCCCAACGGCACCATTCTCGACAATACCGATGCCCACGTGGCCGCTTCGCTGAAGCCGCGCGAGGAGGTGATAAACCGCAACCTTTTCGAGGCCTACCCGGTGGTCGACCGGAACCAGGGCGACGAGATTGAACGCTCGCACGAGCACGTGCGCCAGCACCTGCAGCCGCACACCATGCCCGTTATCCGCTACGACCTGGCGGTGCCCGCCGAAAAAGGCGGCGGCTTCGAGGAAATGTACTGGCAGGCCACGCACTATCCCATTCTCGACGCCGAGGGCAAGCTGCAGTACATTTTGCAGCGCACCCAAAACATTACCGAGCAGTACCTGGCCGCCCAGCGCGCCGAGGAAATGCAAAAAGCCCTGACCGAAGCCCAGGAGTACGCGCACTTTGTGCTCGGGGCCGTGCCGGTGCTGGTGAGCAGCTCCAGGCCCGATGGCCGCGCCGATTATTTTAACCAGCGCTGGATGCAGTTTACCGGCCTCACGCACGAGCAGCTGGTGGCCGGCGAGTGGGTTGGCGCCATTCATCCCGACGACCAGCAGCGCCTCGCCGACGACTGGGAGCGGGTGCGCTACTCCACCGAAGAATACCAGCACGAGTACCGCCTGCGCCGCCACGACGGCGAGTACCGCTGGATGCTGATGCGCACCGTGCCGCGCCTCGATGCCGCGGGCAACATCGTGCTGCGCGTGGGCGGCAGCATCGACATCACCGACCAGAAGCAGATGGTGGAGGAGCTGCTGCGCGCCAACGAGGAGCAGGCCGTGCTGTCGGACCAGGCCTACCAGAGCTACCAGCTGATGCGCACCCAGCGCGAAACCTTCCACAACCTGTTTATGCAGGCACCGGCGCTCATCTGCATTTTGCGCGGGCCCGAGCACCGCTACGATTTCGTGAACCCCAAGTACCAGCAGCTGTTTCCGCACCGCCAGCTACTGGGCCGCACCGTGGCCGAGGCCCTGCCCGAGGTAGTGGAGCAAGGCTTTGTGGCCCTGCTCGATAACGTGTACAAAACCGGCGAAACCTATATCGGCAACGAGGTGCAAATCATGCTCGACCGCGACGGCAGCGGCCAGCTCACCATGTCGTACCTGAACTTCACTTACCAGCTATACCACGAGGCCGATGCCAAAGCCGGCATTTCGGTGTTTGCCTTCGATGTTACCGATTTGGTAAAGGCCCGAAAGGTGCTGGAAGGCAACTCCACCAACCCGGCTTAAACTCCCCCTGCTCCTACGCCCTACCCCGTTCCGTATGGATCTTTCCGCCCTGGACTTTCAGCAAGCCAGGATCAAGCAGGTGCTCTTTAAATCGCGGCTGCGCTCCGTGCTCTACGGCGTGCGCGAAGCCGACGCGTTCCTATTCGACATCCGCCAGAACCCGCTCGGCCAGTGGCTGGAGTCGGTAGTAAAACCCAGGTACCAGGCTCCCGAGGTAACCGAAATCGAGCGGGTGCTTCAGCGCATGCTCGACGCCGGCCAGGCCTTGGTAGCCCAGTACAAGCGCGGGCAAATTGAGGAAGCGCGCGAAGGCCTGAGCCAGATTGACCGGCACTCCGAGCGCATTGAGCAGCTGCTGCAAGCCTTGGAGCGCAGCAGCCGCGCCACCTAACCGGCTTATTCAACCACAAAAGCTCCGCGGGGCCGGCTCACCTAGGTGGTGGGCCGGCCCCGCCTACTTAAGAGCCGGGCCGTGGGGCGCGGCGGGCCAACCGCGGGCCCGGCTACGCGTTGGTTCGGGCTGGGCTGGCACGGGTGCAAACCTAGGCTTCTTGACCTAGGCTTTGCGCACGAGTAAGAGCTGCCGGCTCCAGGGCCCGCTGTTTGCCGCAAAGCCTACAATTCGATTAACATATATTCGACTATTGCTGTTTTTAACCTAGATTTAATACCTGCAATCGATTTCAGTACCCCAACAGCCGCACTATGCGATGATTTTTTACGGTAGCAATTCTTCTCATTTACTTACCGAGCCGGTGCCCGACACCGCGTGCCACAGCTGCGGCACGCCCGATGCGCTGCGCCTGAGCGTGCTCGGCCGCTATGCCCACGTGTACTGGGTACCGTTGTTCCCGTTCGGCAAAACGGGCGGCACCCAATGCGTGCACTGCCAGCAGGTGCTGCGCGCCAACGAGCTGCCGCCTCAGTTGCGCCCGCAGTTCGAGGCCGCCAAAGAGCGCGCCCGCGTGCCCAAGTGGCACTTCGCCGGCCTGGCCTTGCTGGCGCTTATCATCGTGGGTTCGTTTGCATCGGATTACGCCCAGCACCGCAACGACCAGCAGCTGCTGGAGCACCCCCGCGTGGGCGACCGGTACCACGTGAAAACCGACGAGCCAGGCTTTTATACCCTGCTGAAAGTGGTGCAGGTAAACGGCAACAGCCTGCGCCTGCAGCAGAACAGCTACCAAACCAACCGCCAAAGCGAAGTGGCAGGCCTCGATAAGCCCGCGAACTACGACGCCGAGTCTTTCGACCTGACGCAGTACGACCTGCAGATTATGCACCAGCAGGACAAGCTGGTGGAAGTAGCCCGCCCCGCAGCCGAGTAGTCGACCGGGCCTGCCCTTGCGGCAGCGCCTTACTTGCAGCAGCCCCGGGTGTACCCGTGGCTGCTGCTTGCTTTTGCGGGGTGCGGCACCCAGGGCCCCGGCGCCGCCCAACCGCCAAAAAGTGCAGCCCCGGCCCGCCTGCGTGCAACCTTAGCTGCCGTAGCCAGTACCTTTGGCATTCATACACCTTTGCTTTCCCAATGGCCTTTTTCCGTCCGCTGCTCGTTGTGGGCAGCCTGCTTACCCTTGCGGGGCCCGCTGCGGCTCAGTCTCTCACCATCGATAAAAAAGTGGCCGCGGCTGTGGGGCAGGTTCGGCCCGACGACATCAAGGCCCACATCCAATACCTCGCCGACGACAAGCTGAAAGGCCGCCAGCCCGGCACCGAGGGCTACCAAATGGCCGTCGACTACGTTACCAAGCAGCTGAAATCGTACGGCGTGAAGCCGGCCGGCGAAAACGGCTCGTTTGTGCAGCGGGTGCGCCTGCGCCGCGCTTTTCTGAAGCCCGAAAGCAGCTTTGCGCTTAGCGCCGGCCCGGCCGCGGCGGCGCCGCTAGCGGCCGGTCAGGATTACGTATTCTACCCCAACCCCGAGTTGCCCGGCGTGCAGCTGGAGGCGCCCCTGGTGTTTGCGGGCTACGGCATTTCGGCGCCCGAGCTGGGCTACGACGACTACGCCGGCCTCGATGCCAAAGGCAAGATTGCGGTAATCGTGCGCGGCGCGCCGGCCGCGTTTCCCTCCACGGTATCGGCCGCCAGCCAAGACCTCACCATGATTATGCAAAACGCCGTGCAGCACGGCGCCGTGGGCGTAATTGTGGCCTCAACCAACCCCAAAGGCACCCTGCCCAACCTGCGCCGCGGGGCTTACAGCGTACTGGGCAGCAACGGCAAAGTGGCCGCCTCGCGCAGCTACGCTACCGGCGTGCAAGTGCTCGGCAACATCAACGCCGCCACGCTGCAGCGCTTGTTTGTGGCAGCTTCGTCTGATACCAGCCGTGCTTTTTCGGCCTTGCGTGCGGGCAAGCCAGCCCCCACGGCCTTCAACAGCACCGCCAAGCTCAGCTTCGGCTCCACGTATCAGGATTTTGACTCCTACAACGTGGTGGGCCAGATTACGGGCTCCGACAAGGTGCTGCGCGACGAATACGTGGTGCACTCGGCCCACCTCGACCACATCGGCATCAGCACGCCCGTAAAAGGCGACTCCATCTACAACGGGGCCCACGACAATGCCTCGGGCGTGGCCTCGGTGCTCGAAATTGCCCGCACCTACTCGCGCCTCAAGCAAAAGCCCAAGCGCAGCATTTTGCTGGTGCTGCAAACCGCCGAAGAGCTGGGCCTGCTCGGCTCGGCCTACTTTGCCTCGAACCCCACGGTGCCCAAGGCCAAAATTGTGGCCGACGTGAACACCGATATGCCCACCATCATTGCCCCGCTGCTGTCGGTAGTGCCCCTGGGTGCCCAGCACTCCTCGCTCTCCGAGCCGGTTGACCGGGCCGCCGCTTACCTAGGGCTGACGGTGGAAGCCGACCCCGAGCCCGAGCAAAACCGCTTCATCCGCTCCGATCAGTACAGCTTCGTAACGCAGGGCATCCCGGCCTTGCACATCAAGTACGGCAACCGCACCACCGATGGCAAAAACAACCTCAGCCAGCTGGTGCAGAAGTGGCGCGCCGAAACCTACCACAAACCGCAGGACGACATCAACGGCCTGTTCGACTTTGAAGCTGGCAAAAAGTACGTGCAGCTGAACTTCCTTATCGGCTACCAGGTGGCCAACGAGCCGCAGCGCCCCACCTGGAAAAAGGGCGACTTTTTCGGCGGTCGTTTCGGCGGCAAGTCGCTGTAAGCAACCATTTTATCAGCTATCCAACGCAAAGGGCCACACCGCAACGGTGTGGCCCTTTGTTGTTTCGAACGGCTGAGCACCTAGGGCTGCACGTTGATTTCGATGCCGTATTGCTTGGCTTTGCGCATAAACAAATCGAGCTGGCCATTGGCTTTCATATGCCCGTAGAGCGCGCCCACCAGCTTGCTGCTGTCTTCGCGGTAGGGCGAGTTGGCATCCACGTAAAGCTGGTGCGCCTTAAAGAGGTTGTCGAGCGCCACTTCAAAGTTTTCCTGTAGCATGGCCATGCGGCCTACCCCAAAATACCCCTCGGGGTCGTTGGGGTGGTATTGCCGGAGCAGCTCGTAATATTTCAGCGAGTTGGCCCAATCTTTCTTGAGCGAGTACACCACTGCTGTGTTCAGTAGGGCCAAATTGCCCTCGGGGTACACGGCCAACGATTTGCTGTACGCCTCCAGGGCTTTGTCGAGGTTGCCGAGTTGCCGGTGGCAAATGGCAATGTGGTCGAGGGCATATACGAACTGCTTATCGGCCTCGGCTGCTTTCTCGAATTGTTTCAGAGCCGCTTTATAGTTCTGCTGCTTCAGCAGGTTGTTGCCTTCGTCGTAGTACTTGTTGGCGGTTTCGGAGGCCGATAAGCGGTAGTATTGGGCCTCCTTTGCGTTGGGCTCGGCGGCAGCGGCTTGCAGGGGTTTGGGTTGAGCGTCAAGCACACGCTTCACCTCGGGGCACACACTCGGTAGCAGCTGAGCGGCCTGTTTGATGTTGCCCTGAATGCCTTCTACGGTATTCATGGTTTCCCGATCCTTGGCCGAGCCGTTTGCCATGGCCGTAACCATGCCTTCGGGCAAACAGCGTTTCAGACGCTGCTGCAGAGTATCGGCATTGGCAATGGTACCCAGGCAATTGCAAGCGGCGCTAGCAGTGCGCTCGGGCAGCGACTGCGCCGTGGCGCTGAAGCAAACGAGCATAACCAGGGTTAGGCCCGAAAGCAGGTGTTTGATACTCATACTTGGTATAAAAAATGGGGCTGCTGCAGCCAGTGGCAATAGATAGCTCGAACTACACAAGTCGCTGCTCCAAGGTAGCCCTTACCGTTTAGCAAAGCAAAGTACAGCCAGTGCGCCAGGGTACAAGCTGGCTAACCAAAGCTTGGCGGTGCAACTGAAGCTAGCTCTTGTTGTGCATCTGCGCGCCGCCGACCTAGGGCGTTACACTATCGTTGGCTTCGGGCTTCATCGCGTTCATCGGCTTGCCCTCCACCCAACTGAGAAAATCCTGCGCCACGTCGTCCCAGTGGTACTGGTTCTCATAATCAACTTTGCCATCCTTGAAGCCGAAAAAGTTGTGCTCTAGGCCGGGGTATTCCTTGAACGACACCCGCGTGTTCTGCTCCCGGATCATCTCCAGCCGCAGGTAATCGCAGAAGGGCGCGCCAGCGTCGCGGGTGCCGTACACCACCAGCACGGGCACGCGGGTTTTGCGCAGGTATTGCATGGGCGGCACCGAAAACGAGTAAGTGGTTTTGGGTGAGTCGCCGGGGCCGCAGGTTACTTTGTCGGGCTCGTCCACGATCTGCTGCCAGTTGCGGAAGGCCTCATCGGCGCTGGCCTCGGGGTCGGCGTTGCGCTGCTGGTTCACCATCGTCGACATCCGACCTAGGGGGTTGCCGCTGAGGTATACCACGTGCGTGAGGTGGCGGCTGGTAGCAGCCATTTTGGCCACTACGTTGCTGCCCTCGGAGTGCCCGGCTACCACCACGCGGCGGCTATCAACCCAAGGCAGCTTAATCAGGTACTTGAGCACGGCATTGTTGCGGGCCACGTAATAATCGAGGTAGTTGCGCTGGCAGTAGGCAGCGGGCGGCGCCTGCGTTTGGGGCTCGAAATAGCTCAGGTTGCGCTGCAGCTCGGTTTGCTCGGCTAGCACCGGTATGCCCGGCTTGCCGATGATAACCAGGTGGTAGGCATCGGTATACAACTTGGGTGTGAAGCCAAACCCATTGTACGCGCCTTTGGCGTGCGGCACAATCAGCGGCCGGGGCAAGGAACCCTGCACCACCAGCAGCAAGGGTTTGCGCTGCTGCTCCTCGCCCGGCTTCGACATCACGAGCACGTCTACGCTGTCGCGCCCGAAGGTGGTGCGCAGGTGGCGGTAGCCAAAATCGGCGGGCGTTTTGGGCGGGGTTTGTCCCTGAGCAAGCTCAGCGAACCAGCTTACTAGCAGGGCGCCAATCAGCAGTAGTTTTTTAGATAAGCGGTGCATCATAACGCATACAATCACACAGATAACTCAGGCCCGTACTCACGCTTCGTATAGCTCGAGCGGCAGCCCATCGGGGTCGAAGAAAAAAGAGAAACGCTTGCCGGTGTACTCGTCGGTGCGGACCGGTTCGTGGGCTATTTGCAACCGGTCGAGCTCGGCGAGGGCAGCATCGAGGTGGGGTACAGCAAACGCCAAGTGGCGCAGCCCAGCTGCTTCAGGTTGCGATACGCGAGGCATCGGTGCCGGGAAGGAAAACAGCTCGATGATATACTGCTCGCCCAAGGCCAAATCGAGCTTGTGCGACTCGCGCTCGGCGCGGTACACTTCGCGCACCACCTGCAGGCCCAGCACTTCGGTGTAAAAGCGCTTGGAAGCCTCGTAGTCGGAGCAGATAATAGCAACGTGATGTATGTGCGCGAGCTGAAGCATGCAGCAAGTTAGGCGAGCCTGGGGCACATACCCCAGGAGGTGCGCAACGGCATAGCGGTTTATAACACCTAAAAATCTGATTTTACACCTCAATATCTGCTTCAGATTCGATGTAAAGCCAGTTTTGTGTTCTTATCAAAGCGTTCTGAAAAGTCAGATACGGGCCGTTATTCGACGCTGTGGTGTGCTACTAATTTCACAGCTTTGGTCATCGGATTTGCCGCCTCAACTGCCATGCCTTTGCCCAACTTCTACCACCACATTCACCATACGCTGCAGCACCAGGCCGAGCAGGTGCTGCTGGTGTGGCCGGGCGGGGCTAGGGCAGGCCATAGCACCTCCTACACCGGCCGCGACCTAGGCCTGCGCATTGCCGCCTACCAGCACTTGCTGCGCGGCCAGGGCGTGCAAGGCGGCCAACCGGTGCTGCTGGCATTGCCCGTAGGCGCCGAGCTGATTTGCGGCTTGCTCGCCATTATGAGTCTGGGTGCCGTGCCGGTGCTGCCGCCTGCCGGCGCATCGGCCACAGGGCTGCTGAAGCTGCTGCGCCATAACGGCGTTGGCGCTGCGCTAGTGCCGAGCAAAGGGGCGCGGCGGTATGGCTGGCTGGCGCGCGGCCTAGGTCTGCGCCTGCTCGGGGCACCCAAGCACCTAGGCACCGCCGAACTGCTGCCGCCGCAAGCCGTGCCGCCCACGCAGCCAGCGCTGGTGTCGCACAGCTCGGGCTCTACGGGGCAGGCCAAGGCTATTCGGCGCAGCCACGCGGTGCTCACAGCCCAGCACCAGGTGCTGAAGCAGGCGTTTCCGCCGTGGCAAGGTCAGCGCGACTTCCCGCTGTTCCCGAACATCTTGCTGCATAACCTATCGGTGGGTGCCGTGAGCGTGCTGCCCGACGTGCCCTGGGGCCAGCTAGCCGACCTCGAACCCGCGCGCGTGGTGCGGCAGCTGCTGGCCACACAGGTCGAAACCCTTACGGGCAACGTGTTCTACTTCGCGGCGCTGTGCGGCTACCTCGAGCAGCACCCCACTCCCCTGCCGCACGTGCGGGCCCTAGGTGTGGGTGGCTCGCCGGTGCCCGAGAGCTTGCTGCAGCGCCTGCGCACTTGTTTTGCCGATGCCGAGGTGTACATGATTTACGGTTCTTCCGAGGCCGAACCCATTGCCGTACGGGCGGCCGCCACTGCCACCAACCCGCGCGGCGGCTACTGCGTGGGCCCCGTGCAAGCTGGCCTCAACTGCCGCCTGCAGCCCCTAGGTGCGGTGGTGCTGCCCAACGGCAGCCACTACCAGGTAGGCGAAGTGTGCGTGCAAGGCGCGCACGTGGCTGCCGAGCCGGGCGCGTGGCTGCACACCGGCGACTTCGGCTACTTCGACGAGCAAAACCGGCTGTGGCTTACCGGCCGCCAAGGCAACGAGGCCATTCACCTAGGCGTGCAGCACTACCAGATCGAGCACGTGCTGCAAATGCTAGTAGGCGTTGAGCGCGCCGCAGCCCGCGCCACCGCTACCGGCTTCGACATCTACTACCAAGGCACGGCCTCCGAAGCGGCTGTGCGGGCGGTGCTGGCTCAACATTTTCCGGCGGGCCTTTGCAACCGCGTACTGCCCCGGCGGCATCTGCCTGTAGACCGCCGTCACCTGTCCAAGATTCTCTACGACCAGCTCCGCTAACACCTGATGCACTCCGAATTCTATAACGTAGCCCTCGACCGCATCCGCTACTCGCTGGTGTGGGAAAGCAGCACCACCCTGTGCCAAGCGCTGCAATTGCAGGCCACCGACGACGTGCTGGTCATCAGCTCGGCTGGGTGCAATGCCCTCAACGCACTGCTGCAGGAACCGCGCAGCGTAACGGCCATCGACCTGAACCCGGTGCAAAACCACCTGCTGCGCTTTAAGCAGTACCTCATTTTGCACCACGAGCCGCAGGTGCTGCGCGCCTTGCTCGGCCTCGATGGCCCCGCCGCCGTGCTGCCTACCTGGCACGCCCTCGAGCCTACCTTGCCCGAGGAGCTGCGCGCCTACTGGGCACCGTTTTTCGAGAGCCACGCGGCGGGTATTTTGCCGGCTGGTCGGCTCGAAAGCTACCTGCTAGGTTTTCTGCCTACCCTCAGCCCCGAGCTGCAAGCCAAGGTGCGCCAGCTAGCGGCCTTCGACAGACTGGCCGAGCAGCGGCGCTGGTTTATGGATGAGCTGCACGGCACCGCGTTCGAGGATCAGTTTATCAGCTACTTCGACGACGCCAACCTTAGCCGCGGCCGCGATACGAAGCTGTTCCGCTACGCGCCCGAATCGGGTGGGCAGGCGTTTTACCGGCGCTTGGTGCGGCACGTGTCCACGGAGCTGCTGCGCGACAACTTCTTTTTCCGGTTCTTCTTTCTCGGGCCCGAAAACCTGCCCGAGGCCATTCTGCCGCCCTGCTACCAGCAGCAGAATTTCTACCGCCTGCGCGCCCAGCTGCAGCAAGGCAAGCTTACGGTAGTTACCGGCGAGGCCACCGCGTTTTTGCTCTCTGAGGCCGGCCAGCACATCTGCAAAGCCAGCCTGTCCAACATCTTCGAGTACGTAAGTCCGGCCGAGTTCCTGCGCACCAGCCGCGCCCTCATGAGCCGGCCGCAGCAGCCCCTGCGCCTCGTGTTCTGGAACCTGCTGCAAGCGCACGCCTCCCACGTGGTGCCCGGCGTGCCCCTCGACCGCACCGCCTCGCTGGCCCTAGGTCGGCAGCCCGGCGCTTGCTACTACTTCCGCGATGTGCGCGTGCTCGACACCGCCCTGGTACCCACTCCCGCTTCTGCTCCCGCTCTGGTTTCGGCCCATGCATAGCGCAGCCCACTACTGTTCCGCGGCTTTCATCGAGCAGCTGATGCAGGCACACGCGCCCGAGCGCGGTATTCGGGTGCACGCGGTAAGCCCCTTACCGCTCGATAACTCGGCCAGCATTTTGGTGGTGCTCACGGCCGGCCAAACCAACCGCCCGGTAGGCCACTTCGGCCTACGCGTAACCTTTGAGGCCGACGGGCAACTGCTGACGCGCGACATGGTGCTGAAGCTAAAGCCGCCCGGCCGCGAAGTATCGGCCATGCTCACGAGCCTGGCCCAGGCCTGCGGCGGCGAGCTGGCGGCGGTGTACCCTACCTACGCCGCTCGCACCGGCTTTTTCCACACCCACCAGCGCGAGCTGCAGGTGTACGCCGAGTACGGCACGGCCCCGCTGATGCCCGAAATATGGGGCTTGCATCACGACCAGGCCCACGACGTGCACGCCATTCTGATGGAATACCTCGCCGAGGTGGAGCTGCTGAACGCGGTGATGACGCCCGACCAGTGGACCGACGAGCACCTGCGCGCGGCCCTAGGTGCCTTGGCCGAGTGGCATGCCGCCCATCTGCAGCCCGGGCACTCGCGCACCGTTTGGCCCGATCAGCCTTCCGCAGAATACATGCAGGCGCTTGCGCCTTTGTGGGAAGCGTTGCTAAGCAATGCCGCCGCGCACTTTCCGGAGCTTTACGGCCCGGCGCAGGCGGCGCAGCTGCAGCAAGCCATCCGGGCCATTCCGGAGTATTGGGCTGAGCTGGCGGCGCACCCGAAAACGCTTATCCACAACGACCTGAACCCGCGCAACACCTGTTTCCGGCGCACGGCCCTAGGTTTGCAGTTGTGCGCCTACGATTGGGAGCTGGCCACCTACCACGTGCCGCAGTACGATGTGGTGGAGCTGCTCACGTTCGTGCTCGACGCCGACCGCTACCACCTCCGCCCAGCTTACCTGGAGTACTACCGCCAGCAATTGCACGCCCTCACGGGCCTGTTCCCGAACGCGGAGGAGTTCAACCACATTGCCGGCCTGGCCGCCCTCGACTTCGGCCTTCACCGCCTGGGCATGTATATGATGGCGCACACCGTCAGCCCCTACCCCTTCCTGCCGCGCGTGGTGCAGAGCTACTTCAACACCCTTTCGCAGCTGCAACCGCTCCGCTCCCAAGCGCAAGTCATAGTCGCGACTAAGATCAGAAACTAGAGCTAGCTCCCCTCCTCAGATGAATTCCGCGAATGGAGCGGCGTGGGTTGGGGGTGGTTGACCCATCGTTGTTTACCTAGGGCGTCATGCTGAGCTTGCCGAAGCATCTCTTCCTCTTTGTTGCGCGGCAGTAGCGCGGACTTTGTAGTCCGCGTCTCCGGATAGTATTCCCAATCATCTACACAATGAGAAATTACTATCCGAGGACGCGGACTACAACCGAAGGTCGGCGTAGCCAAAGTCCGCGCTACAGCAATGCCGCTCGTGCTAGCATACGCGGGCTAAAGCCCACGCTACAGCTCTTTCCCAAACAGCGCGTACTGCGCCACCTCGTAATCGAGGCCATCGGTAAAGTGCAGGGAGTAATTGCCGGTGCGCATCAGGCAGAAGATTACTTCCTCGTACCGCTCGCGGAAGTGCACCATGCCGTAGGCTCCCATGTACGACATCAGCCCGCGTTGGCGGTAGTCGGGGTGCACGCCTACGGTTTTGGCCAGCAGCACTTTGCGGGGCAGCTTGGCAAAGTCGCGTTCGAACACGGGGTGTTCGGTGGCAGGCAGTTGCAGCGCCTGGTAGTTGGGGTGGCAAAAGCTCAGCGCCGCCAAATGCCCGTTGGCCTGGTCGCGAAACAGCACCGAGGTGCACGGACACAGGCGCTCGGCATAACGGCGGTTGTAAAGCAGCCGGAATTGCTCGAACGACACGGGCCGATAAGCCGGGTTGGCACCGAAAATGGCTTGTACCAGCTCGTAAATAGCGTGCTCGTGCTGCTCCCAGGTTTCGGGCGTGAGCGGAATGAAGTCGTACGGAATTTTGCCCAGTTCCCGCAGCAGCATGTCCTTGTCGGCAAACACCGCGGGCACGGTTTCAGGCCGAATCAGTCGGCTCTCGAAGGTGCTGATCGGCTGAAAACCTAGGCGGGCGAGAAGCTCGGAGTAGTAGGTAGGGTTCAGGGGTTCCCGATCGAAATGCCCCCACGAGGGCGGCTCGCCCAGGCGCAGGCGGTAGGCGTGGTAAGTGCTGAAGTTAAGCGGGCCCACCAGGCGGCTGTAACCACGTTGGCGGGCCTCCTCGGCCAAGGCGGCAAAGGCGACTTCGTTGGCGGCAGTATCATGCAGCGTTTCCCAAAAGCCAAAGTAGGCATCGGGGCTGTTCTCGGGAAAGATGCCGGCCAGGCGCAGCGTGGCGTCGTGGTGGCCGAAAAGCACAATGCCGTTGCGCGTGGCCTCGTGCGCAAAAAGCTGCTCGGTTACGGCGGGGTTCTCGTCGGGCCGAAAAGGCTGGTGGTGGTAAACGCGCGCCGGCACCTGCCAGAACCAGTCGGGCAGTTGGCCTTGGTAAGGTATGCGGAGTAGCTGAGGCATGGTGGATGCAAGGTAGCGCTGAGCAGCACTCGGCGCTGGCGCGGCACGCGCCAATACGGAACCGGGCAGCTGTTGGGGTGCTAACCATGCCACGCCCCTGCCCGCCCGGATCATTTTCCGCGGAGGCACACCAAACCGAAATAATCATATTGACAGCACGAAAAAATACACATTCATTACCGCCGATTTGCACGCAGTATTCACGTTATCCCTCAATCCTATGCGAAGCACGGCACCCTGGGCTTATGCCCTACCCCTTTTGGCTAGCTCTGCCCTGGCCGCTTTGTGGCTGAAGTCAAACAGCAAAAACGGCCGAGCCAACGGCCGGAAAAAGCGGCGTGCCAACGCGGCCGAGGCCCCGCTCGCCGACCCGACCCTGAACATTGGCAGATCGGCCGTTACGGGCAGCGGACACGAACTTGCCGCCGGCGTTATAGGCGTGGGCGTAACGGCCCAAGGTGGGCTGAACCTGGGCCAGCACAACAACCGGAATGTGTATTTGGGGTATCGGAGCGGCCCCGCCACGGCCGATACCACAGGCAGCGGCAACACCTTTGTGGGCACGCACAGCGGCCGGAGCAACACCTCGGGCCTCGACAACACCTTTGTGGGAGGCGCAAGCGGAACGGCCAACACTACCGGCATCAGCAACACGTTTTGCGGGCGCAATAGCGGGAAGGCCAACACCACCGGCAGCTCCAATACCTTTACCGGCTCGGCTTGTGGCCAAGCCAACACCGACGGCAAAAACAACACGTTTGCAGGCGCCAACAGCGGCATCAAGAACACCAGCAGCAACGACAACACTTACCTGGGCGCGGCCAGCGGCATCGAATCGACGGGTGAGCACAACACCTTTGTGGGGGCGGCCAGCGGCGCATCCAATACCAGCGGCAGCAAAAACATAGCCCTTGGCTTTTGGGCAGGCCCCAGCGAGGGCAACCTGCAAAACGCGGGCGCCATTGGCTTCCGCGCAAAGGTTAGCCAAAGCAACAGTTTGGTGCTAGGTGGCACGGGGCCCCATGCCGTGCGGGTGGGCATTGGCACGCCCGCGCCCCAGGCTACGCTGCACGTAATCGGCGACGTACTGGCCAGCGGCGCTATCACCCAGCTCTCGGATGCGCAATTCAAAACCGATGTGCAGCCCCTGCAAAATGCCTTGGGCAAGGTGCTGGCGCTGCAGGGCGTACGCTTCCGGTGGCGCGCCAAGGAGTTTCCGGCTCAGCGGTTTGCCACCGACCCACAGGTGGGCTTGGTAGCGCAGGAGGTAGCCGAGCACTACCCCGAGCTGGTGTGCACCGATGCGCGTGGCCACCAAAGCCTTGACTACGGGCGCCTGACCGCCGTGCTGGTGGAAGCCATGAAAGAGCAGCAAGCGCAGATTGAGGCCCTGGGGCAGCAGCTGCAAGCCCTAAAGAACGCCCACGACTAAGTAGCCGCACACTGGCGCGCCAGGGCCCCTGGTGGCCCGCGCCAGTGTGCGCGGCTTTGCCCCTTACCGCATTGGCGCCTGCCCCGCCTGCACCGAGCACTGCTCAGGGCTACATCAGTTCTATTTCGCCCGTGGCGCCATCGAGGCGTACGAACTGGCCGCTGCGCAGGCGCTTGGTGATGCCCGGCACGTTGATGATGGTAGGAATGCCCAGCTCGCGCAGCAGAATAACCGAGTGCGACAACGACGACCCTTTTTCGATGATGACGGCGCGGCAGGCCGGAAACAGGGCCGCCCAACCGGGGTCGGTGCGCAGCGCACACACGATTTTTCCGGCCACGCCTAGGTTGTCTTCGGGCGAGGTGATAACCAGCACCTCGCCGCTTGCCTGGCCGGGGTAGCAGCCCGTGCCGCGCATGGCAGCCTCGCTGGTTTCGTCGTGCTCGGCCGGCGTGAGCGGCGGCGAGGGTACAACCACGCGGGCAGGCACATCGGCGCGCTGGTACGCGCTGAACTCCTGCTGCCGCGTGGCCAAGGTAGCCGGCAAATCAGCCAGAAAGCCATCCTTTAGCGTAGAGGTGGCCTCGTCTTCGGTGAGGTAAAAAATCTGTCGGGGCTCTTGCAGCAGGCCCGCAGCGGCAAGCTTTACGCCTATGGCCAGGTACAAGGCCCGGTACATGCCAAACAGCCGTGTGCGCTCCAGCCGCAGCGACTCGCGGTGCCGGATGGCTTGCTGCAGCTGCCGCAGCTGCCGGCGCACCTGCCGCTGCAGCACCCACGATTTGCCCTGCAGCAAAGCCTCTACTTCGGCCTGGGCCTGGCCGAGCACCTGCTGGCTGCCGTGGGTACCTAGGGTGGCCGGCGCCTCGGCGGTAAGGTAGTTGCGCAGGTATTGGTAGAATATCTGCGGGTTGGTGCGCATGGTTTGGGTTTCCAGCTTCAGCTCGCCCACCGTACGGTCGCCGTAGCGGCTGATGAACTCGGCTACCTGCTCGGCAAACGCGGGCGCTAGCTGCTGCACCTGGGCGGGCAAATCGCTGCGCTGCGCCAAAATGAGCTGGCGCAGCGCGGCATTGGGCCGCACCTGCTCGGCCAGGGCCAGCATGTGCTTGGTGGGCTGCGTGCTGGCCAGATCCTGGTCGCCGGCCAGGTAGCGGCGCAGCAGGGCCTCGGGCTCGGGGGCGCCGGCCTGTTGCAGTTGGCGCACGGCCCGGCCGTTGGTCATCATCACGTAGAAATCGTTGACGATGGGCGTGCTCCAGTTGCCGAGCAGCTCGTCGTCGAGGCGCTTTTTTTCGGCCAGCAAGGCATCGGCGCTTAGCCGGCTTAGCTGCAACCGGTAGAAGCGCCGGTAATGCTGCTCGAAACGCGCGTGAAACGCCCGCACGGCCTCGTTCAGGCGCGAAAAGGCCCACAGCAACCGCGAGAGGTTGAGCACCAGCCGCGGGGCCATGCGCAACTTGGCCGCCAGGGTTTTCTCCTGCGTCTGCACGAAATCAACGGGCTCTTCGAGGCCCATCATGCGCTCCATATCGGCCTTGTTTTGCCGAAACGAAGGCAGCAGCTGCAGGCCGCGGTACCAGTTGTTGATGTTGTAGTAAATACGCCCTTTCACCAGCCCCAGCAGTTGCGTTATTACCGGCTCCTGCGCCGCAATCTGGGCCGCGGGCAAACCCAGCGCGTGCATGGTTTGGCGATACACGGTGGCGTAGGCGCGCTGCGCAAAGCTGAAGGTAAGCGGCGTGGTTACGCCGCAGTAGCTTTCCTGAATGTTGGAGTTGTCGTACACCACCACCTCCGGAATGGGCTGCGTAATGGGCCGCGCCTGCACCACCCACAGCTGCTCGCCCGCCACCACAAACTCCACGTCCTGCGGGCCGCCCAGGGCCTGCTCCAGCTGCGTACCGATACCGAACAGTTGCCCTAGGTGTGCGGCGCTCAGGCAGGGCTCGTGCTGCAACGGGGGCGGCACGGCCTGCACCAGAAGCCCACCCGCGGGGCGCGCCACGTACTGCTGATCCTTGCTGGCAATGGTTTGCCGGTGCACCTGCCCGGTTTGCTTGCTGAAGTAGAACTCGTCGGGCGCGAGGGCGCCACTCACCAGCCCCTCGCCAAAGCCCCACACGGCATGCACCGCCAGCTCCTGCGGATATTCGGGGAAGGTGGAAAACAGCACCCCGCTGGCCGCAGGCGTGATTTGCCGCTGAACGATAACCGCCGGGCGCGCCGCCAGCGGCAAGCCTTTTTGCCGGCGGTAGGCCACGGCCCGCTCCGAGTACGCGCTGGCGGCGCAGCGCGCAATTGCCTGCTCCACCTCTTCGGGCGTGGTGAGGTTCATAAAGGTGTCCATCAGCCCCGCGAAGGCTGCCTGCTGGCCGTCTTCATCGGCTACTGAGGAACGTACCACCACCGGCTGCTGCGGAAAATTCCACTGCTGCAATTGAGCCGAGAGCGTGCTGCGCTCGGCCTCGCCGAGGCGAAAGTGCAGGAGCTTTTCCCGGCGCCGCTGCAGGCCAGCTTCGTCGGTGCTGATACCTAGGAAGAGCGCATCGAATTGCTCGGCTGGCAGCACCACAAAATCGGGCACGCGCATGCCGGTGGCTTGCAAACGGTACAAACCAGCCGCTTTGCCGCCCACGGCGTGGCGTGGGGGCTGCGGTTCGGCGGAGGTCAGAATCATGCAGAAGTGAGCTAAGGGCAGCGCGGCGGGGCTTGCTGCTGAGGCAAATGGCGGATGGATAAAGGTCGGAGAGTTTACGTTTGGGTCGGTCCTGCTGAGCCCCGTCGAACCGCAGGAAGGCGTAGCCAGGCACCTCGCCGAATAGTATTGTCATCCTGACGCAGGAAGGACCTTCTCACGTTGGACCTCACCCCCGGCCCCTCTCCAAAAGAGAGGGGGGCGGTTAGTACCCGGCGTCAGCAAGCGAGATGTCTCGGCAAGCTCGACATGACATTCCGTGACGGTTGCAAACGAAGCGGTAGAGATGCTTGGCTACGCCGACCTTCGGTTCGACAAGCGCAGCATGACGTTCAATATTTTCAGACACACGTCCAACTTACCAGAGCCGGCCGGCAATTTCGACGATAATCGACACGTAGCTCGTGAGCATGAACAGCGACACCAGCAGCTCGGCCACTTTCAGGGTTTTGGTGCGCGGCTTGGCCAAGCTGCCCAGGTAGGTGCCTACCGTTACCAGGTACAGCACGCCCATCAGGGCAAAGGGCCACAGGCGCGTGGCCAGCAAATTCAGCAAGTAGCCCTGCACCAGCACCCCGGCCAGCAGCACCACCAGCACGGCCACGATGGCCCCCGCGTAGCCCAGCGTGCGCGAGTACGAATCGACGCCGGCGCGCTCGGCTTCGGGCGTTTTGATTTTGCGGGCAATTTCGAACGACAAGCCTCCGAGCAGGCTGAGCAGCGCCAGCAGCAGCAACGGCACCGAGAGCAGCGGCCGCGCGGCGTAGGCCGACCACACCCACCCGATAATCAGCGGCATGATGAGCAGGTGCGTGAAGGCGTAGAGCACCAGCCGGGCCCGCAGCCACTCGCGCACGCCAAACTCGTAGCGCATCAGCAGGCTGTAGCCCACCACCAGCGCCCAGGCCAGCAGCGTGCCCCAGCCCACCCACGCCGACCACGCCGCCTCCAGCACCAGCCCTGCCCAGGCCACGCGCTTCAGCTGACCTAGGCTAACGCGGCCCGACTGCAGCACACGGTGCGGAAAGTGCGCCAGATCGGAGGCGTAATCTTTGATTTCGTCGAATACCCGGAGCCGGAAAAAGAAGGATATTGTAGCCAGAATGCCCACGGCTTCCTGCGGGCCGAACCCTGCCGGTTTTGCGGGTTGCGTGGCCTGCGCCACGGCCAACACCGTGAGAAACAAGATGGCAAACAAAGCCATGTTGACGAGCGGAAAACGCTCGTGCAGGTAAGCAGGAAAGTGGCGCCAATTCATGGCAAGCAAATTACACCCACGGCCGCCCTATCGCACCCACATGATCGAGGGATTACACAAATTTCGTTTTTGGCTGCTCGGGTTGGTGCTGGTGATGTGCGCGTTGTTGTGGCCAGGCGTGCGGGCGGCCGTGCAGGTTGATAACAGCCTGAAGGCCTGGTTTCTGGAAGGCGACGCGAGCCTGCAGGCTTACCGCGACTTTCAGCAGCGCTTCGGCAACGACGAAGTAATCATTGTGGTGGTGCACGGCGAGCAGTCGGTGCTGACGCCCGCGTACTTCCGGCGCTTCCGGCGGCTTAGCCAGGCGCTGGAGCGCCTGCCGGCGGTGGCGGGCGTAATCGGGCCCGGCAATGCCGTGGTGCCCACGCGGGCAGCCCTAGGTGGCAGCGCCCAACCCTTGCTCGGGACCCACACCCAGCCCGCCGACGTGCGGCAGCTGCTGGCCAACCACGCGGTACTGCGCGAGCAGCTTTTCAGCCCCGATTACCGCACGGCGCGCTTGCTGGTGCACATGCGCCAGCTGCCCGACTTCGATGCGCAGCGCGGCGACATTGTGGCCGCCGTGCAGCGCACGGTGTACGCCCACATGCCCCGCGAGCATGCTTACCTGGGCGGCGTGGGCGTGATTTACGCCGGCCTGAATGCCCTGTCGCAGCAGGATTTCGGCTTTTTTCTGGGCCTGGGCTACCTGCTGATGTTTGCCGTGTTTGCCTTGCTCTACCGCAACGGCTGGCTGCTGCTCTACGTGCTGGGCATTGTGGGGCTGGCCACCTACGTAACGCTGGGCGTGTACGGCGCCCTAGGTTACCGGCTGACCCTGATGACGGTGCTGCTGCCGGTGGTGCTGATTCTGCTGGGCTTCATGGATGCCATGCACGTCATCAACGAGCGCAACCTGCTGGCCGCACCGGGTATGTCGCGGCAGGAGTCGGCGTTGCGGGCGCTGCGCAACACGTTTTCGCCTTGCCTGGCTACCATGCTTACCACGGTGGCGGGATTTCTGGCGCTGGTTACCAGCCCCATGGCCATTCTGCAAAACTTCGGGTTGTTCGCGGCCCTGGGTATTGCCCTGTGCCTGCTATTCACCTTCCTGCTGGGTGTGCTGATACTGCCCCACGCCAAGCCCGCACCTAGGGCCACGCGCACCACCAGCGCGGGGCTGGCGCGGCTCTACGAGGTAATTCTCGGCCGCAAAGGCGTATTTGCGGCGGCCTCAGTGGCCCTGGTGCTGCTGGCCGCGGCCGGCGCTACCCGGCTGCAAGCCGATACCTACACCCTGGGTTATTTCCCCCGGAACCACGCCGTGGTGCGCGACCACCAGGCCATGGAAAAAACCTGGGGCCCTTATATGCCCCTGGAGCTGCTAATCGAGCCCAAGCCCGGCCACCAACTCGCCGATGCCGCCGTGGTGCAGGCCGCCGCTGCCTTCGCCGATTCGGCCCGTACCTTGCCCGGCGTGGGGCGCGTGTTCGGTTTTCAGTCGCTCTACGAAGCCGGACTGGAAACGCGCTTTCCGGGCAAAGGCCGCGCGGCGCTCCGCAGCCAAAGCCTGCTGCGGAAAGTGCACGCGCAGCTAACCGCCGATTACCCGCAGCTGGCCGCGCAGTTTATGCACCAGCCCAGCCAAACCGGGCGCATCACCGTTTCGGGCGCTATGCTCTCGGCGCGGCAGCTCACCGCCAAAACCGACACGCTCTTGCGCATGGCTCGCAACACCCTAGGCAACGTGGCCGCGGTGCGGCCGGCGGGCTACCAGCCCCTGTACGCCCGCATTGTGCAGTACGTAACCACCTCGCAAACCAACAGCCTAATGCTATCGGCCTTTATGGTGTTCGGGCTGGTGTGGCTGTACGTGCGCAGTTTTCGGTTGGCGCTGCTCACGGTGGTGCCCAACCTGTTTCCGGTGCTGGTGCTGCTTGGCGTAATGGGCTGGTTTGGCATTGCCCTCGACACGGCCACGGCCAGCATCGGGGCCATTGTGCTGGGCTTGTGCGTCGATGATACGGTGCACTACATCCACCATTACCGGCAGGCCCGGCTCGGGGGCCAGTCGCCGCACCAGGCCCGGCTCAGCACCATTACCCACGTGGGGCCCACCATTGTGCTTACCAGCCTTATTTTGTTTGCCGGCTACGCCGTAATGGGCTTCGGCTCGCTGAAAACGGTGGAGCTGTTCGGCGTGCTCACGGCCGTATCGGTAGCGGCGGCGCTGTTCGGCGAAATCATCATCTTCCCGCTGGTGCTGGAGCGGTTCGATCGGGAGCCGAAGCGGCAAAAGGTGCGGGTTTGAGCGCGTCCGTGCGGGTAGTGCGGCTCGCTCTACCGGGGCCTCACGGGACCCCTACGGGGCACGGCCCCCTGCCTCGCTCGATGCGCGACATCGTGGAGAGGGGGAGCCACGGCGTCAGCAACGATTCCGTGCAACGATTGCGGCGGCTGCGGCTGACGCCTTCGCCGCCGCGCCCTAGGTGCACAAACGAATAATCAGGTAAAGCAGCGGGGCCGCCGAACCCAAAGTTCGGCGGCCCCGCAATCGTTGCTGATGTTGCTGACGCCTGGCTCCCCCTCTCCCTCGGAGAGGGGGCCGGGGGGTGAGGCTACAGCTCCTCCGGCAGGCGCACGCTATCGAGCCAGGCCTGCAGCAAGGCCGGCTTTTGGAACAGGTTGATGAACAGCACCCGCTCCTCGCCCACCAGGCGCCACACTTCGGCATAAAAATCCTCCAGGGCATACAGCTGCAAGCGGCACCCGTGCTCGGCGCGGTCGGCCAGGTGGTGGCCGGTGCGCAGCAGGTGCTCGGTTTGCTGACCTAAGGGTAATTGGGCGAAAGCGGCGAATTTCATAACAACACGGCCACCACGGCGCGGCCGACCAGAACCGAAGATACAACGATTGACGGGCGGCGGGTTCCCGGCCGTGTGCCTGGGTCAAGGAGCGCATATGGGTATGCCACGGGCCTGCCGTTGGGCATTTCGCAGCCAAGCACCCAGGCCGCAAGTAGCGCCGTAGGCGGCACCCTGAATTCCGTGCCGCGGCGCGCGGTTCGGCCGGTGCTTTGTTCTTTTGCGGCTCACACCTGCTTTTGCACCCATGCCCAAGTTTCGTTTTCCGCACCCGCTGGTGCTGCTGGTTGGCTTTATCATGTTGGCCGTGGCGCTGAGTTATGTGCTGCCGGCCGGGCGGTTCGAGCGCCGCGAAGATGCCCTGACCAAGCGCGAAGTGGTGGTACCCGGCTCCTACCGCCTGGTGCCGGCCACGCCGGTTTCGCCGCTCGATGCCGTTACGGCCATTCCGCGCGGGTTGCAGGGGGCCGCCGATGTTATTTTCCTGGTATTTCTGGCCGGCGGCGCGTTTACGGTGGTCGACCAAACCGGGGCGCTGCGGCGCGGCGTCGATTGGCTGGTGCAGCGGCTGCGCGGGCGCGAGGCCCTGGTGATACCCGTGGTGGCGCTGCTGTTTGCCACCATGGGCGCCCTCGAAAACATGCAGGAGGAAATTGTGCCCCTGGTGCCGGTGCTGCTGGTGCTGATGCGGCGCCTGCGCTACCCCGTGCTCACGGCTGCGGCGGTAAGTATCGGAGCCGCGGCGGTGGGCGCCGCGTTCAGCCCGCTCAACCCGTTTCAGGTGGGCATTGCGCAAAAGCTGGCCGGCCTGCCGCTGCTCTCGGGCCTGGGCTTCCGGCTGGTATTCCTGGCCCTTGCCCTGCTGATCTGGATTGGCGGCACCTTGCGCTACGCCCTGCGCCACCGCGAAACCGCACCCCTAGGTGCCGCGGCCGATGCCCCTGAGCTTGAGGCCGAAACCGCTACGCAGCCAGGCGGCAACCGCCAAGGCCTGGTGCTGCTGTTGCTGCTGGCCACCTTCGGGTACTTTGCCTACGGGGTGCTGGAGCAGGGCTGGGATTTCACCCAAATGGCGGCCCTGTTTTTTGTGCTGGGCGTGGCGGCTGGCCTGGTGGGTGGCTTGGGCCTCACGGGCACGGCCGAAGGCTTCATTGCCGGCTTCAAGGACATTGCTTTTTCGGGCATGCTCATCGGGTTTGCCCGCGCTATTTTCGTGGTGCTCGAGCAAGGCCAGATCGTCGATACCATCGTGCACGGCATGTCGGCACCGCTGGCGCAGTTGCCGGTTACGCTCTCGGCCCTAGGTATGCTGGGGGTGCACACGGCCCTGCACCTGCCGGTGCCCAGCGTGAGCGGGCAAGCGGTGCTTACCATGCCCATTCTTACGCCCTTGTCGGATTTGCTGGGCCTGTCGCGGCAGGTTACGGTGCTGGCGTACCAGTACGGCGCGGGCTTGTGCGAGCTGATTACGCCCACCAACGGCGCGCTCATGGCCATTGTGGCCGCCTGCGGCGTGCGCTTCGATCAGTGGTGGCGCTTCGTGCTGCCGCTCTACCTGCTCCTGCTGCTGCTGGCCGCCGCCGCCATCGTGCTGGCCATTGCGGTAGGGATTTAGGTGTTAGGGCTTAGGCATTGGAGGTTAGGTCTAGGTTATCGAGCCTAAATATTCCTCAGCCTAAACCCTAATACCTAAGCCCTAACACCTACGAAGCCCTCAGCTCTTCGGCCTCGAACACGTGGGGCACTTTCTTTTTGCGGACCACAATCTGGTAGCGGGCGCGGTCGGTGCGCTCGTCCCAGAAAATATCCGACACCACGCCGCGCAGGCGGGGCTGGCCGGGCTCCATCGCCACGGCTTCTACCGGGTCGCCGAAGCCGAACGGGGGGCGCCGGATGGGCCGAAACAGCTCGGGGCGCACCAGGTATTGCTGCTCGTCGTAGCGCAGCGTAATCCACTCTTCGTCCTCTCTGATTTTCTCGAACACTTTGTTCACGGGCTCCACCCACTCGAAGGTGCGGCGGTTGGCCGGGTGCACGTAGGTGTAGCCGTAGGCGGGGGTCCAGCCATAAAGGCCAAATTCGAGCATGGGACGGGGCACGGGCAGTAGCAGTTGGTGAGCGTGTAAGCACAAACGCCGGAGCGGCCTCGGGAGTTTGCGGCGGCAAAAGTAACCACGCCCGCTTGCCTGCGCCTAACCGCCTGGCCCGCTGCTCTGGCGCAGGGTTGCCCGCCCAAAACCCGCTTGGCCGGCTGCGCCGCGCGTACCGGCACCGCCTAGGTGCCTTAGCTTAAAAGTGAACTTTGGAACCTGCCAGCCGAACCATGCGCGAGCCGCAGCTTAAGCCTGCCCTGCTGTTTGCTCTGGCCGGGCCCCTAGGTGGTGCTGGGCCGCGTGGGCCAGCACCCGCTGCTGCAGCTCGGCCGCGTTGTGCATTTGCCCCAAGCCAAGGCGCTGCTGCCGGCCACCGGGCCAGGTTACGAGCACGTCGGTAGGGCCGGCCGGCTCCACGGCCTGCACCTCGGCCCAGCGCACTTCTGTGATGCGGGCAAAAGGCTTCAGGCGCACGCTGAAGCCCTCGGCGTGCAGGTGCAAAAACCGGCGGGCATCGAGCTGCGGCATCCGAAAAGCAATAACCACAAACGCCACGGCCGCAGCCGCATAAATCCACGGCAGCACATGAAACTTGTGCGGCGCACCGGCCAGCTCAGCCTCGTGGTGGCGGTGCCAGATGTGGTAGCCCTCGAGCAGCAAAATGCCGGCCGCGGCCAGCTCCAGCCAGGCCACCCGCTCGCGGTGGTGCGGGTGCTTGCGCAAGTGCAGCAGCTCGCGCACCAGCAGCACCACGTAGGCAGCGCCCACGGCAATTTCGGCCGCCGTAACCCAGGTAAACGCCTCGCCGCCCAGCACCGCCGCTACGCTGCTGAGCAGCACCAGCGCGGGCACCAGGTGCGACAGCGCCTTGCCCCGCTGCCGCTTGGCGTGGTGGCGGTGGTAGAGCGTGAGGCGTTCGGCGGAGGTAGCAGCGGCGTTCATGGCGCCCAAGCACGCGAAAATTGGCGGCCGGTGCAACCCGCGGCCTGCGGCCAGGCACAACCAAACCCACCGAAAACCAGTAGCAGCAGGTACTGACGAGCTTTTCCGTACCACACCATGTCTGCTACAACCCTAGGTGCTGCGCCTGCCGCGGCCGCACCTGTGGCCGCCCTCCCCGCTGGGATGGGAGCCATTCTTCATGCCACGGGCACCGCCTTTCGGGTATGGGCCCCCAACGCCACCGCCGTTTCGGTAGTCGGCGATTTTAACGACTGGAACCCCCGGCAGCACCCGCTGCTGCCCGAGCCCAACGGCTACTGGGCTGCCAATGTGCCCGCGGTGCAAGCCGGCGCCGAGTACCGCTTTTGGCTGCGTACCGCCGAGGGCCACGCCCTTACCCGCAACGACCCCTACGCCCGCGAGGTAACGCACTCGAGCGGCAACTCCGTGGTGCACGACCCCGCCTTCGACTGGGCCGACGACCAGTTTACCATGCCCGCCTGGAACGAGCTGGTGATTTACGAGCTGCACGTGGGCACCTTCAACGCCCCCGACGCCGAGCGGCCCGGCACTTTTCTGGATGTAATTGCGCGCCTGCCCTACCTGCAAAAGCTGGGCATCAACTGCATCGAGGTGATGCCGGCCACCGAGTTTCCGGGCAGCCGCTCGTGGGGCTACAACCCCTCCCACCCCTTCGCGCTCGAAACCGATTACGGCGGGCCGCTGGCGTTCAAGCAACTCGTAAAAGCCGCCCACCAGCACGGCATTGCCGTGGTGCTCGATGTGGTGTACAACCACTTTGGCCCCGGCGACCTGGATTTGTGGCAGTTCGATGGCTGGCACGAAAACGACGGCGGCGGTATTTACTTCTACAACGACTGGCGCGCCGAAACGCCCTGGGGCCACAACCGCCCCGATTACGGTCGCCCCGAGGTGCGCCAGTACATCCGCGACAACGCCCTGTTTTGGCTGGAAGAATACCGCGTAGATGGCCTGCGCGCCGACGCCATTGCCCACGTGCGCAACGTAGATGGCTCCGCCGACCCCGCCCGCGACCTGCCCGATGGCTGGAGTTTGATGCGCTGGATCAACGAGGAAATCCGGGAGCGGATGCCCTGGAAAATCACCATCGCCGAAGACCTGCTGGGCAACGAGTACATCACCCGCGCCCCGGAGGCCGACGGGCAGGGGTTTGCCGCGCAGTGGGATGCGGCCTTCGTGAACCGCGTGCGCGATGCCCTCATCACGCAGCACGACGCCGACCGCGACCTAGGGGCCGTGGCCGAAAGCCTGCTGCAGTGCTACAACGGTGATGCTTTTCAGCGCGTCATCTACACCGAGTCGCACGACGAGGTGGCCAACGGCAAATCGCGCGTGCCCGAGGAGATTATGCCCGGCGAGGCCGCCCACTGGTTCCCGAAAAAGCGCGCCGCCCTAGGTGCCGCGCTGGTGTTCACGGCGCCGGGCATCCCGATGATCTTTCAGGGGCAGGAGTTTTTGCAGGACGGTTATTTCTCCGACGACCAACCACTCGACTGGCGCCGCGCCCAGGAGCACCGCGGCCTCGTGCACCTCTACCGCGACCTGATTGCCCTACGCCGCAACCTGCACGGCCACTCGGCCGGCCTGCTGGGCCAGCACACCCAACTGCTGCACCTCAACCACGAGCAAAAAGTGCTAGCCTACCAGCGCTGGGCACACGAAGGCGGCCCCCACGATACCGTGGTGGTAATCCTGAACTTCAGCAACACCACCCACGAGGCCTACCGCCTGGGCCTGCCCGCCGCCGGCCACTGGCACGTGCGCTTCAACAGCGACTGGGAGGGCTACGACGCCGATTTCGACAACTTCCCGGCCCTAGGTGCCGACACGCAGGCGGGCGACTACGACGGCTGCCCGCAGTTTGCCGAGTTTGGCCTGCCGGCATATTCGGCGCTGATTCTGTCGCAATCGGCCGAGGTGTAGCGCCGAACCGTAGGTTGGCGCCGCGCAACGGATTGCCGCGCTACAAACCGCGTTGCGTACGTAATCAGCGGTTGCCTAAGCGCCAATCAAGCCTATATTTCACCCGCCTCCACCAATCTTGCCACCTTATGCAGTTTCCTATGCCCGCCCCCGAAGCCGTAGTACCCGGTGCCCTGCTCGTGGAAGTAGCCTGGGAAGTATGCAACCAAGTGGGCGGTATCTACACGGTAATCCGCTCGAAGGTGCCGGCTACCGTGGAGGGCTGGGGCGACCGGTACTGCCTGGTGGGCCCGTATTTTCCGCAAACGGCGCAGGCCGAGTTCGAGCCGCTTTCCGATACGCAGATGGCCGCTGCGTATGCCGACCCCATTGCCCGCGCCGTAAAAAAACTGCGCCAGCAGGGCCTGGATGTGTGCTACGGCCACTGGCTCGTAACGGGCAAGCCGCGCGTGGTGCTGCTCTCGCCCTACCAGGCCTATCCGCAGCTCAATCAGCTGAAGAAAGATTTGTGGGAGCAGCACGGCATTCCGTCGCCCGACCACGACGATTTGCTGCACCAGGTAACGGCGTTTGGGCACCTGGCCAAGCTGTTTGTGCAGGCGCTGGAGGCCGAGCTGGCCGAGGCCAACCTGCAGCTGCTGGCGCACTTTCATGAGTGGATGGTGGGCTCGGCCATACCGGCCCTGCGCCGCGAGCAAACCAAGGCGCACCTGGTATTTACCACCCACGCCACGCTGTTGGGCCGCTACCTGGCCATGAACGACCCCAACTTCTACGACCACCTGCTGTACGTAGACTGGGAGCGGGAGGCGCGGCACTTCAACATCGAAACGGCCGTGCGCATGGAGCGCGCCGCCGCGCACGGCTCGCACGTGTTCACCACGGTGTCGGAGCTAACGGTGCGCGAGTGCATTTACCTGCTCGACCGCATCCCCGACGCGGTGTTGCCCAACGGCCTCAACATCGAGCGGTTTGTGGCCCTGCACGAGTTCCAGAACCTGCACCAGCAGTACAAGCAGCGCATCCACGAGTTCGTGATGGCGCACTTCTTCCAGTCGTACTCCTTCGACCTCGATAAGACGCTCTACCTGTTCACCTCGGGCCGCTACGAGTACCACAACAAAGGCTTCGATTTGACGCTGGAAGCCCTGGCCCGCCTCAACTACCGCATTCAGCAAAGCGGCCTGGAGGGACAGGTAGTGCTGTTCATCATCACCAAACGCCCTTACCACAGCATCAACCCCGATGTGCTGCAAAGCCGGGCCATGCTCGATGAGGTGCGCGACACCTGCCAGGCCATTGAGCAGCAGGTGGGCGAGCGGCTGTTTTACCAGGCCGCCAGCAGCACCGAGTACCAGCTGCCCAACCTTTCTGAGTTGGTCGACGACTACTGGAAGCTGCGCTACCGCCGCACGCTGCAAAGCTGGAAAACCTCGCGCCTGCCGCCGGTTATCACCCACAACCTCGTCGACGACGCGAGCGACGAAATCCTGGATTTCCTGCGCCGGGCCAACCTCGTGAACAACCGCCACGACCGCGTGAAGGTGGTGTACCACCCCGATTTCGTGTCGCCCACCTCGCCGCTGTTCGGCATGGAGTACGGGCAGTTTGTGCGCGGCTGCCACCTAGGGGTTTTCCCGAGCTACTACGAGCCCTGGGGCTACACCCCGCTCGAATGCGTGGCCCGCGGCGTGCCGGCCATTACCTCCGACCTATCGGGTTTCGGCGACTACGTGCAGCAACACGTGCCCGAGCACGAGCAGAAAGGCATTTTTGTGGTGCGGCGCAAAGAAAAGAGCTTCGATGAGGCCGCCGACGAGCTGTGCGACATGCTCTGGCGCTTCGTCATTCAGAACCGCCGCGAGCGGATTACCCAGCGCAACCAGGTGGAAAGCGCATCCGAGCAGTTCGACTGGCACCAGCTGCGCCAGTACTACGACCGCGCCTACGCCCTGGCCATGGAGCGTGAGTAGCCCTAGGTGCCCCGCCCAAAAAAGGCCGCTGCCAGCACTGGCAGCGGCCTTTTTTGGGCGGGGCACCTAGGGTTCGGGCGCCGCACTACGGCAGCAGCACCCGATCAATCACGTGCACCACGCCGTTGCTGGCGTGCACGTTGGCCGTTACCACGTTGGCCGGCGTGTTGCCGTTGCCGTTGCCGCGCACGGTTACGGCGTTGCCGCTCACGCCAATGGTTACGTTGCCGTTGAGCGTGCCCACGGTTTGGTTGTTGGTGAGGTCCGTCGAGAAGGCCCGGGTGTTGTTCACGATGTGCAGCTGCAGCACGCCCACCAGCACGTTATCGGGTACTTGGCTGAGGTTGGTGAGGTTGAGCTGCTGCAGCAAGGCCCGGAAAGCAGCATCGGTAGGCGCGAACACCGTGAGGTTGGAGGCGGGGTTGGCGGCCGCCGCCAGCAACGCCGAAGCGGCGGGCCGTTGCAAGGCTTGCAGCAGCAAGGTAAACTCGGGGTTGGTGCTGGCCGAAGCGCGTGCTACCACAATCTCCGAAATGCGCTGCGAGGGCGGCAGCAGCACCCGATCAATCACGTGCACCACGCCGTTGCTGGCGTCTACATCGGCCTGCGTTACGCGCGTGTTGCCGTTGATGGCCACGCCGCCCGCGGCGGGCTTGCTGATGTAAATGCGGTTGTCGTTGGTGCCGGCGGTGGCGGGGCGCTGCGTGGGGTAGGCCTGCGCGCTCAGGCCGCTGGCGGTTAGCTCGCCGGCCAGCACGTGGTACAGCAAAATGCCGCGCAGGGTGGCAATCTGGTTGGCATCGGTGATGGCGCCGATGTTCTGGGCATTGTTAAACGGGGCGGGCAGCTGCGCAAATGCGTCGTTGGTGGGGGCAAACACCGTTAGCTGGGTGGTGCCGCTGAGCGTGGTGGCCAAATCTGCCTTTTGCACGGCCGCTACCAAGGTGGTGAGGTTGGAGTTGCTTTGCGCCACCTGCACAATGTTGGATTGGGCGGGTCCGGCGTCATCGTCGTCGTCGTCGCAGGCGGCGAGGCCCAGGCTGGCCAATACGGCGCAAATCATCCACGCACGGGTTAGCACGCGCGCAAGCAGGTTTGGGGAAGCTTTCATGTTTTGTTTAAGTTTTGGTCAACAAACATTCAACAAACACAATACCTCTATCTTCTAAAATTGTTTGCCGTTCGCCCATCTTTGTCGGATGCTTCTCCGACGTGTTGGCTTGCTTTCGGCTTTGCTGCTTGCCCTAGGTGCTTCGGCCAACGAGTTCTGGCTGCAGCCCGTGCGCTTTGTTGTGGCGCCCGGCAGCCGCGTGCACCTAGGGCGCTGGGTGGGCCAGCAGTTTCGGGGCGAGCGGTGGGCCGGCACCAGCCAGCGCCTCGCCGAGCTGGTGCACCTGCAGCCGGGCGGCCGCAAGGCCAACCTCACGGCCATGGCCCGCCAGGCCGATACCCTGCAAACCAGCGTGTTGCTCGAGCAAGCCGGCACTCACCTGCTGGCGCTCCAAACCAACAACGCCAGCCTTGGCTTCACGGGCCCGGCCTTTTCCGATTACCTGCGCGCCGAAGGCCTCAACGACGTGCTGGCCCTACGCCAGCGCCGCGGCCAGGCCGTCGCCCCGGCCCGCGAGCAGTACCGCCGCTGCGCCAAAACGCTCATCCGGGTGGGCACCCCCGCCCCCGCCGATACCACCTGGCAACGGCACCTAGGGCACCCGCTCGAAATCCTTTTGGAGCAGAACCCGTATACGCTGCGCCCCGGAGCAGCCCTCACCGTGGTTGTGTTGGCTGCCGGGCGCCCTGCTCCCAACCAAGCGCTCCGGGCCTGGTTGCGGCCCCACGCCGGGGGCACTACCCAACATTTTACCCTGCGCACCAACAATAATGGCCGTACGCTGTTACGCCTACTCCAACCCGCCGACGTGCTGCTGAGCACCGTCCGGATGGAGCCTCACCCCACCCCCGCCGCAGCCGATTGGCAAAGCACCTGGGCCACGCTTACCTTTGCTTTTCCGGGCCGATAATTATCCGCGCGCATCAATTAATGGCTGATTTCTCTTAGATTCAGACATTCATTTTTTTACTACCTTCGCAACTCCCACGTACTACCGAAGACGTCCCGTATGAAGTACTCCATTGATAAAAAAGAGAACTACACGATTATCACGATTGACGAGAAAAAGCTCGACACTACCGTCGCGCCCGATCTGAAATCGGAGTTCGTGAAGCTCAACGCCGAAGGCATCAACAACCTGATCCTCGACCTTCAAAATGTGAAGTACACCGATTCGTCGGGACTGAGCTCTATTCTGATTGCCAACCGCCTGTGCAACTCTACGGGCGGTCTGCTGGTCCTCACGGGCCTGCAGGATCACGTGATGAAGCTCATTACCATCTCCAAGTTGGAGTCGGTGCTGCACATTCTGCCCACCGTGGAGGAAGGCATCGACCGCATTTTCCTGCACGCCATCGAGCGCGACCTTACCAACAAGGAGTAGTTTTCGTTTGATTGTCAGTTCGGAAGGTTGTCGGTTGTCAGTGCTCGAAGCTGACATCTGACAACCTTCTTCTTTTCGCGGCCGTCTGCCCCTTGCGGCGCCGCTTCCGACAACTCACAACTCGCAACGGACAGCTAATTTGGAGTTCGAGCTAACCATTCTCGGCAGCGCCTCGGCCACTCCCATGCTGGGGCGCCACCACACGGCACAAGTGCTTACGGTAGGCCGCGAGCCCTACCTGATTGATTGCGGCGAGGCTACCCAGGAGCGCCTCATCGAGCAGCGCATGCGCTTTGGGCGCATCAACCGCATCTTTATTTCGCACCTGCACGGCGACCATTTTTTTGGCTTGTTTGGGCTCCTGGGCACCCTGCACCTGCAAGGCCGCCACGAACCGCTGTACATCTACGGCCCGGCCGGGCTCGATGAGATAATTACCACGCAGCTGCGCTGCTCCGGCACGCCCCTGGCCTACGACGTGGAGTTTACGCCCGTGGATACCGAGCGCCACCAGCTTATTTTTGAAGACGCCGCCGTGCAGGTGTATACCCTGCCCATGCGCCACCGCATTCCGTGCTGCGGCTACCTGTTCCGGGAGCAGCCGCGCCGCCGCCGCCTCATCAAGGAAAACCTCCCGGCCGGCCTCACGCCCGAGCAGCTGCAGGCCCTCACGCGCGGCCACGACCTGCACGACGAAGGCGGCCACGTGCTCCTGCGCCACGCCGACGTAACCGTGGCCCCGCCCCCGCCCCGCACCTACGCCTACTGCGCCGACACCGTGTACCAGGAAAACCTGGCCGAGTTGGTGCGCGGTGCCGATTTGCTGTATCACGAGGCCACTTTTTTGCACGAAATGCTCGAGCGCGCCCAGCAAACCGGCCACTCCACGGCCCGCCAGGCGGGCCAGCTGGCCCGCCTGGCCGAGGTAAAACAGCTGCTTATCGGGCACTTTTCGTCGCGCTACCGCGACTTGCAGCCCCTGCTCACCGAAGCCAAGCGCGAATTCGAAAACACCCAGCTTGCCCTCGAAGGCCTTACGGTAGCGGTTTAGGTAGCCACTGGGTAAGGTGCGGCGGCTTTAGCGGGTTGTTTTGGCTTCCCCAAGGTTTGGCTTGATGCACCCGGCAAAACATGGCGCTACCGGCGCGTTCGGGTGCCGGTTGCGTCAACTGTTTTGCTGCGCTGGCCGGCCCCACAGCTTGTAACTGCTCACGGGCACCTTACTTTGCGCCATGAGCAGTACCGCTACCACTTCGTTTGCGCATAAAAAGCAGCAGCTATACCTCGTGCTAAGCGCCATTTTTCTGGTGAATGCGCTGCTCGCCGAAATCATCGGGGTTAAGATTTTTTCGGTTGATGAGCTGATGGGCCTGCCCGGCAACCTCACGGCCGGCGTGCTCATTTGGCCGGTGGTGTTCGTTACTACCGACATCCTCAACGAGTACTTCGGCCCCAAGGGAGTGCTGCGCGTGAGCTTGCTCACGGCCGGGCTCATTCTGTACGCTTTCGGCATCATCTACGCTACTACCAAGCTGCCCCCGGCGGCCTTCTGGCTCGATGTCAACAAGACCGACGACCTAGGCCGCCCCTTCAACGTCGACTTCGCCTACCAGAGCATTTTCCGGCAGGGCGGCAACATCATCATCGGCTCCATTGTGGCCTTTGTGGTCGGTCAGATTCTTGACGCCACGGTGTTTCAGGCCTTGCGCCGCATCACGCGCAACCGCCTTATCTGGCTGCGCGCCACCGGCTCCACGCTCGTGTCGCAGCTCGTCGACTCGTTTGTGGTGCTGTTTGTGGCCTTTTACGTTTTCGGCAACTGGAGCTTCGAGCAAGTACTGAGCGTAGCCAACACCAACTACTGGTATAAATTCGCAGCCGCGATTCTGCTCACGCCCGTGCTCTACCTCGCCCACGCCCTCATCGACCGCTACCTAGGAAAAGAGGAAACGGTGGAGCTGCAGCAAGAGGCCGAGGCGAATGTGAGCGTGTAAGTGCACGATGTTATCTGAATTGATGAAGCTTTACTGCTTACTTTTTCTCTTGCTGTTGCCGCAGGCGCTACGAGCACAATTCACTTCTTTCGAATCAGGGGCATACATCCTAGGCAAGGACCCGCGCATCAGCTACCCGGCACAGCTTAAGCTTCAGGAGAAAAAGCAGTTGCTGGTGGTTCGCACCCCGGAAGGCAAAACGCTCAAGCTGGCACCGGAAGAAGTAACGTATGCCCGCATCGGCAAACAAGGCTACCTAACGGCTGGCAGCTTCAACATCGGCACCAAGCTGCTGACCGGCGGCATCGTTACGAGGGCCTTTGTTCCGGTGCTCGACAGTGGCCGCATTATGCTGATGCGCTACGAGTACAAGGAACAGGCTGTAGTCATAACCGATCCAAAATACCCCTCCGGTGCCTCCTTTACGCGCCGCTACTTATACTTGCTTCAGTCGCCTGCCAGCTACGTGGCCACGGTACTGCCGGTTGGTACACAGTCGGGCAACAGTCGCTTTCGGGAGGTACTCTCCTTGCACCTTGCAGCACGGCCAGATTTGGTTGAGCTGGTTCAGCAAAGCCGCATAACGGAAAGTAATCTGCGTGCCGTCATTCAGGCGTTCAACAGCAATCAACCCTATCCTCCTGCAACCCAAGCTACGTCAACGGGTCACTAATTTTGTCTTTTAAATCACCTGTGCCGTCGACCGCTACCTAGGGAGGCGGGAAGCAGAGGCGCATGTGAGAGTATCATCACTTACAATCATTCGCCGTTCCACATAGCTACTTCGTTATGCCCGTACTGTGTTGGTGCTTCTTTCTGTTTTTCATCAGCTGCGTATCTCACGTAACCTCGGCCCAAACGGCCACTTATCAGCTGAAGGACGGCACGCTAGGCACTGGGCAAATCCGGTATCTTCCTGATGGTACCCGCAAAGTGGTAGTGCGAACAATTGAGCGCGCAACTCTGCCTGCTGATCAGATTAGGTGGTTTGAAACGTCGCCTTCGCGTCGGTTCGTGCCGGTATCCGACTTCGTGGTGCGCTTAAATAGGAATAAGCGCTTGCGCATAACCCATGATTTTGCATGGATAGCGGATACTGGGCGCGTGGATTTGCTTGTCTATGATTTGCTACTGAATCCTTCACAACAAGGATATTTTTACTTGCTCAAGACCCGCGGCAACAACACCTATTTAGTCGTTCGTGACAATAGCAACAAATTTGACGAAGGCGAATTTTCTGCGCACGACCGAAAGATTCTGCTCAAAGTGTTTGGCAACGATCCGAACTTGCAGCAGTTGTTTGCTCAGCATAAGCTCACTTGTAGAAACCTCCCTGCTTACGTGCGCACTTTCAACGATCAATTTTGTCCCGCACGGTAAGTTCGATTACATGTCCCGCATACACTCGGGCCCGTTGCGCACGGGGCCAGCAGCACCTAGGCCGCTAAACATTCGCAGCCATAAGCTGGGCAATGCCTCTTGGGTTGGCGCATAAAAAAATTTACTCCTTACCCGTTACATGCGATTATTCTGCTTCGCCCTTGCGCTGTTGTTGCCGCAGCTGCTTTGGGCACAATCCACTTCCTTTAAGTCAGGCTCTTACATTCTTAATCAAGAGCAAACGGTTCGGCACAACGGCGAGCTGAAGTTGCGCGACGGCAACACCCTTGTGGTGAAGAACGCGCAAGGGAAAACTCTGAAGTTGACTCCCGATGAGGTTCAGTCCTTCAGCATTGGCAGACGTAAATACATCGTTGCCAAGGGTTTCCTCGTCAACATGGGCAGCAGCTACGTCGACAAAGCCTTTGTGGAACAAGTGGATAGCGGCATGGTAGTGTTGCTGAACTATACCTACACGGTTGGCTCGGCCGGGCACATGACGGCGGGAGGCGGCATGGTTGGGGGTGGTGCATCCAGCAAGCCCGAATATCTGATCAGATGGGCCAAAGACAGCACGCTTACGGCCCTTACCACCAGTAGCTGGAACGGCGGCGCGTATTTTCGCGAAATGCTTCGGCCGTTTCTGGTCTCGCGCCCCGATCTGGTTAGGCTCGTCGATGAAAAAATAGCAACACCGGAAACGTTGATTCCCGTTATTCGCTCGCTCAACCGGAACCTGCCCTGCCCGTTGAGCAGCATCGGCACAGCTTCCGGCAAACAAGACTGACCAACGTTATTTCCACCGAAAGCCAACAGCTAACAGCTGTCAGCTAAAAGCTTAAAAAATGTCCCGCATTCTTACCGGCATTCAGAGCACGGGCCGGCCGCACCTCGGCAACCTGCTCGGCGCCATTCTGCCCGCCATTGAGCTGTCGAAAGACAGCCGCAACGAGTCGCTGCTGTTCATTGCTGATATGCACTCGCTCACGACCGTGCGCGATGCCGAATTGCTCCGCCAGAACACCTACGCCGTGGCTGCCGCGTGGCTGGCCTGCGGTTTCGACACCGACAAAAACCTGTTCTACCGCCAGTCGGATGTGCCGCAGGTAACCGAGCTGACGTGGTATCTCTCGTGCCTGACGCCCTACCCAATGCTGGCCAACGCGCACTCGTTTAAGGATAAATCGGGCCGCCTCGCCGACGTAAACGCGGGCCTGTTTACCTACCCTGTGCTGATGGCCGCCGACATCCTGCTCTACGATGCCGAGTTTGTGCCCGTGGGCAAAGACCAGATTCAGCACCTGGAGATTACGCGCGACATTGCTTCGGCCTTCAACAACCGCTACGGCGAAACCTTTGTGCTGCCCGAAGCCCGCGTAGACGAGCAAATCCAGACCATTCCGGGCCTCGACGGGCAGAAGATGAGCAAGTCGTACGGCAACATCATCGATATCTTCCTCGACGACAAAGCCCTGCTGAAGAACATCCGCAGCATCGTGTCGGACAGCACCCCGCTCGAAGCGCCCAAGAACCCCGATACCGACACCACCTTCAAGCTGTTCGCGCTGCTGGCCTCGCCGGCCGAAGTAGCCGAAATGCGCGAAAACTATTTGAAAGGCGGTTACGGCTACGGCCACGCCAAGCAGGCGCTCTACGAGGTGATTCGAACGCGCTTTGCCAAGGAGCGCGAGTTGTTCAACTACTACATGGAAAACCTGCCCGAGCTGGATGCGCGCCTGGCCGAAGGCGCCCGCAAAGCGCAGGCCTACGGCACCACCGTGCTCAACAAAGTGCGCGAGCGGGTGGGCTACTCGCCTAGGTAGTTCTTGCCTGTCCTGTCATCCTGAGCAAAGCGAAGGACCTTATCACCCTAGAACGAAAATCGTTACGACGACTAGTTCAGCGGTGATAAGGTCCTTCGCTTTGCTCAGGATGACAAATGAGATGACAGAGTCAGACTGACTTACAAGCAGACAGCTACTTAGTAAATCAGGCCGTCGTAGCCGTGGTGGCGTTGCTCGTTGCGGAAGTTGAACCCGACTTTGCTGCCGCGGCTTACTTGCTGGTTTTCGAGCTTTTGCTTGACGGTGATTTTCTGAATGTCCTGGATGGAGGGCGCCATCAGGTCGTTGTTGACGGCGGCAATCATGGCGCTTTCCACGTACAGGCGCATCGCGTCATCGTTGATGACGTTGTGCTCCATGTCGTTTTCGGGCATTTCGAGCTGCTTGGCGCCTTCGATGTAGTAGTGGTTCTCGATGTTGACGAGCAGGCGCCCCACCAGGTAGCCGGGGTCGTTCATGCGCTGGTACTTAATCGAGTCGGCCATGAAGTTGTAGGCCATGATGTGCCCGAAAAAGCGGCGGCGGAAGTCGTCGGTAACGTAGCGCGAGCCGAACAGCGGGAAATCATCGGGAAAGGTGATGATGTTGGAGTGCATCACAAACACCAGCAAATCGCCCGAAAACCGGATGTGAAACTCGAACTCGTTGATGGGCCGGTACTCGATTACCACGCTCGAATCGACGGTGGAGATGCGCCGCGTCAGCTCCAGCACCAGCTCCTGCGTTACGGTGCGCAGGCACTCGAAAGCCGCCTGCGTGTTGCGGAAAATGGCTTGCTTGGCCGTCGATTTCTGGCGCAGCCCTTCGAAAATGATGTCGAGCTTGTCTTCTACCTCCTCGTGCGGGGTGTCGGCGGCGGGTTCGGGCTCGGGCGATGCCTGGGCCTGCGCGTTTTCATCGGCGGGCGGGGCGCTTACCGCGGCCTCGGCAGGTGCGGGGCTTTGGGCAGCGGGCTCGGTGGCCGGCGCGCCGGGTTTGTCGTTGAACTCAGCGGAAGGAGACGAATTTTCTATTTCCTGAGGCATAGGCGGGCGGCGATACGCCGTTTGGGTCGGAGGAAGGTTTGCGGACCTAGGCAAGCCCGCAAACACGAACAGCTATAAGTTAATGGTACGAAGCTTTAGTTGAACGGGGTTTGGTTTTCGCCCGATGTGCCTTGCGGCGCGCCAAACCTTGCGCTATGCTCGCCTAGGTGCGGCGGCGCCGATAATGCCCCGGCAGCCGGCCAGTGGGGGCTCCGAAACGCCACCGTACGCAAGCCCGCGTGCGCAAAGCCCGGCTGGGGCGGCAGCAGCATAGCGGCCGCGGCGGGCTCGGCCAGGGCCTGCCCGGCCGTGCGCACCGCCCCGGCCGGCACGGCCAAGCGGGCCAGCTCGGCCAGCAGCCCGGCGCCCGGTATCTGCCCTATCCGCTCGTGCAACAAAGCTTCCAACGCCTGCCGGTGCAGCACCCGCGCGCCGTTGCTGCCGAAACGCTCGTCGGTGGCCCACGCGGGGCGGCCCAGCGCCTCGCACAGCTGCTGAAACTGCCGATCGGTGCCCACGGCCAGTATCAGCCGCACGCCGTCGGCCCCGAGGTACACGGTGCCGTAGGGCACAATGCTGGGGTGGCCCGAGCCCAGAGGCTGGGGGTCGTGGCCGGTGCTGAGGTAGGTGCTGCCCTGGTTGGCCAACGAAGCCAGCCCGGCCTCCCACAACGATACCTGCACCAGCGCACCCCGGCCCGTCCGCTCGCGGCGGTACAAGGCCGTCAGCAACCCTTCTTTCAGCTGGTGCGCGGCCAGCAGGTCCATCAGGGCTACGGGCATTTTGAGCGGCTCGCCGCCGGGCTGGCCGTTGAGGTACATAAAGCCGGCTTCGGCCTGCACCACGGCATCGTAGCCGGCGCGGGGCTCGTGGGGGCCGTAGCCGGTTATCTGCCCATACACGAGGCGGGGGTTGCGGGCACCTAGGGTTTGGTAATCAACGCCCAGCTTCTCGGCGTCGCCGGGCTTGTAGCTGGCCAGCACGATGTCGGCCACTTGGGCCAGCTGCTGCACCAAGCCCAGCCCGGCCGGGGTGCGCAAATCGGCCACCACCGACTGCTTGCCCCAGTTGGCGCAGGCAAAGTAGGCCGATACGTCGGTGTCGGGGGCTTCGGCGGGCGTTTTCCAGCTGCGGGTTACGTCGCCGGTGGGCGGTTCAATCTTAATGACTTCGGCGCCTAGTTCGGCCAAAAACTGGCCTACCTGCGGGCCGGCCAGCACGCTGGCCAGCTCCAGCACGCGCAGGCCGTGCAGGGGCGGCTCGGCCGGTAAATCAGAAACGTTACTCAAAGCTTAGGAACAGAATACGTGCTTCCGGCGCGCGCCGCGCATGGGCAGGCGCGCCGTCCGAATTAGCCCGCAGTATAGCCGAATTTCTTACCTGGCGCGGCGGCAGCCAGCGCGAATGCCCTAGGGAAGCGGGCCGCAACGCGCGGGGCATTTGGCCGGCGGGGTGGTTTAGCTAAGCTCGAGGGCCCACTCCCGGGCGTGCGCAACATTCTCGAACAAAGCCAGCTGCAGCAGCGCGTGGGGCTGGGTATACTTGCTGATGAAGGGGCTGATCTTTTCGCGGTTCTGCGGCAAATCCGACAGCAACAACGCAAACCGATCCAGGCCCAGGTCGCGCTGCATGCCGTCGAGCATTTGCTCAGCCCAGTACAGGTCGCCCAGGCTTAGTGGGCCCAGGGCCTGGTCGTTGGCAATCCAGGCATTCACCTGGTGGCGGCGGGCCAACATGGTCGCCCGCACGGAAGTCCGCTGCAGTTCGGCGCCGTTGCACCTGTTCAGCCACCTGACCTCCAAAGCCGCACGGTAGCCGTTGTCGTGTAAGAAAACCTGCGCGCAAGCATCGCTATGAAGTAAAAGCATAAAAACGGCGGTAAGCCGCTACGGCGCGGCGGCTTGCTAGGTGTGGGAAGGTGCAACCGGGGCAGGCATCAAGCAAACGACAACGGAGCTATTGCAGCATTGCCCGGAATACATACCAGCGGATAGCAAAAGTATGGAGCGAGCGGCTGAAATAGCGAAATGCCGTTCAAAACCTTCTTAGCCTCAATGGCCTAGGCTGCGGCCCTCCGAGCCGCTGTGGGTTGCCCCGGGCAATGGTGCCGGGGTAGCCGTGCGTGCACGCGCAGCTCGCGCCAGGCTACCCGCGGCGGCGCTGGTTTGGCTATTCGCTTACCTTCGCTCATCATGACCAACGCCATCCAAACCGGCTTGCTTGCCTACGGCATGTCGGGCCAGGTATTTCAGGCGCCGTTTGTGGCGGCCCACCCCGGCTTTGCGCTGCGCGCCGTGGCCGAGCGCACCCGCAAGCAAGCCCGGCAGCACTACCCCGACATCATCAGCTACGACTCGGTGGCTGAGCTGCTCGGCGATACTGCCATTGAGCTGGTTATCGTGAACACGCCCAACGACACGCACGTGGCGCTGGCGCGCCAGGCCTTGCAAGCCGGCAAGCACGTGCTGCTCGAAAAACCCGTGGCTACCTCCGTGGCCGAGGTGCAGGAGCTGTGGCAGCTGGCCCGCTCCGTAAACCGCCGGATTTTTGCCTACCAAAACCGCCGCTACGACAGCGACTTTCAACTGGTGCAGCAGGTGGTGGCCGGCGGGCAGCTGGGGCCACTGGCCGAGGCTACGTTTCGGTTCGACCGCTACAAGCTGGCACTAAACCACAAGCGGTTCAAGGAAACGCCCGCCCTGCCGGGCAGCGGCTTGCTGTTCGACCTAGGGCCGCACCTGCTCGATCAGGCCCTCAGCCTGTTTGGCCGCCCCGCGCGCGTGCGCCGCACCCTAGGTCGTTTCCGGCCCGGCTCGCAGGTCGACGACTACTTTCAGCTGCAGCTGCTGTACCCCCACGGGCCGGTGGTTACGCTGGTATCGGGGCTGGTAATTGCGCAACCGTTGCCGGCCTACGTGCTCCACGGCACCCTGGGTAGCTTCCGAAAAACCAGGGCCGATGTGCAGGAGGCGCAACTGCTGCAAGGCCTCACGCCGCTCGATGCCGCCTACGGCCTGGAGCCCGCCTCCGAAGCCGGCCTGCTGACGCTGGTGGCCGCCGATGGTCAGCAAACCCAACAACCCCTGCCCGCGCCCAAAGGCGACTACCTGCAATTGTTCGAGGCAGTATACCAATCGTTGCGTCGCGGGGCCCCGTACCCCATCAGCGAGGAGCAGTTGGTTTGGCAGCTGCAGGCCCTAACCGAGCCCGACGAGCATTGGGAAATGCCCGCCAATTAGGTGGTGGCTGAAAACGCATTCTGTGTTTCTTGAGCATCGTGCTGAGCCCCGTCGAACCGAAGGAAGGCGTAGCCAAGCACCTCTCCCGCTTCGCCTGCTGCCATTACAGAATGTCGTGTCGAGCTTGCCGGGGCATCTCGCCTGCGAACGTGAGGTAGTAACCCCAACGAAGCGGCAGAGAGGATTCGATTACGCTGAGCACGAGCGTTTTGTGCTTTCCTGACACAGCTTAAGCTCGCGGCGCTGCCTGCTGGTGCGCCAGCCGCACGATGTCCCGTACTTCCAGCACCGGCTTCGGATACCCAAACCGGGCTGCGTTGATCATGGCCTGCGCCATTTCCTGCAGCGTAGACACGTACCCCGGCAGCAGCTTGCGCAGCGCGGGGTACGCCCAGGCAAAGTAGCGGTAGCCCGAAAGCGTGTTTTTGAGGCCGGGCGTGGGGTGCATGTAACCGGGCCTGAAGGCATACACCCGCCGGAAAGGCAGCTGCTGCAAGGCGTTTTCGGTGCGGCCTTTTACGCGGGCCCACATTTGCCGGCCCCGCTCGGAGCCGTCGGTGCCGGCGCCCGAAACGTAGCAGAACGTCATCGGCGGGTTCAGGCGGGCCAGGGTGCGGGCAAAACCCAGGGTGAGGTCGTAGGTGAGGCGGGTGTACTCGGCCTCGCTCATGCCAACCGACGATACCCCCAGGCAGAAAAAGCAGGCATCGTAGCCGGTTAGCTCATCTTCCACGGGGGCGGGGTCGGCAAAGTTGGCCAGCAACACTTCGCGCAGTTTGGGGTGCTGCACATGGGTGGGCCGGCGCGTAACCACCAGCACTTGCTCGACAGCAGCATCGCGCAGGCATTCGTGCAGCACGCCTTCGCCCACCATGCCGGTGGCGCCGGTAATAATTACTTTCATCGGTAGGGTACGCTAGCCGCGCCCGCAGCGGCGCAGGGCGGTATGCTATACACAACGACGACGGCCGCGGAATACCTTACGCCTCGCCAACAAATTGATGCCCTAGGTGCGCTTGCCCGTAGCCCCGCCAATGGGCTCCCCGGCCAGCAGTGGGCATAATTACGCCAAATATTGCGTTGCAATAATATTCACGGAGCGAACCATCGCGGCGGCGCACCTGTTGGATTCGCGTATATTTAGCGCCAATACGCTGTTTTTGCTGACCCAGGAACTCAAGGTCAGCCATCATTTACCCAACTTGCTGAACCCTTGACGTTCGACGAATTTCAACTGCACCCCGACGTGTTCGACGGGGTGCAGGGTATGGGCTATACCAAGCCCTCCCCCATTCAGGAGCAGGCCATTCCGGCCGCGCTGGCCGGAAAAGACCTGATAGCCTGTGCCCAAACCGGCACCGGCAAAACGGCCGCTTATCTCCTCCCCGTTCTCGATTTTATCGCCTACGAGCGCCCCGAGCACACCACCGCCCTCATTTTGTGCCCCACGCGCGAGCTGGCCAAGCAAATTGATGAGCAGGTAGAAGGCTTCGGTTACCACGTGGGCGCCAGCAGCATTGCCATTTACGGCGGCGGCAAAAGCGACATCTGGGAGCAGCAGAAGCGCGCCCTCACCCAAGGCGCCGATATCATCATTGCCACGCCGGGCCGCCTGATTGCGCACATGCAGCTGGGCTACGTGAAGCTCGATCAGATCGACTTCCTGATCCTCGACGAGGCTGATAAGATGATGGACATGGGCTTTGCCGAAGACATCATCCAGATTGTCAATCAGCTGCCTACAAAGCGCCAGACGCTGCTGTTTTCGGCCACCATGCCGAACAAGATCCGCGAGTTCTCGAAGAAGATTTTGCACGAGCCGGAGGAAATCCGCCTGGCCGTGTCGAAACCGGCCGAGAACATCAACCAGCAGCTGTACATGGTGTACGACACCAACAAGCTGGCCTTGCTGGAGCACCTCATCGGGCAGCTCGAAGTGCAGAGCATGATCCTGTTCACCTCGCGCAAGATGAACGTGGGGCCCATTGAGCGCGCCTTGCGCAAAAAAGGCCTGAACGTGCGCGGCATCACCTCCGACCGCACCCAGGAGGAGCGCGAGCAGGTGCTGCGCGAGTTCAAAAACAAGCAGTTCCAGATTCTGGTGGCCACCGACGTGATGTCGCGCGGCATCGACGTGAGCGAACTGTCGCACGTGGTGAACTTCGACCTGCCCCGCGACGCCGAGGACTACGTGCACCGCATTGGCCGCACGGCCCGCGCCGGCACCTCGGGCATGGCCATCACGTTCGTGTCGGACCACGACCAGGACGCCGTGGTGAAGATCGAGAAGCTGATTGAGCGGGAGCTGGAGAAAAAGCCCACCCCCGAGGCAATTGGCCCCTCGCCCGAGTTCGACCCCAAAAAATACCGCGGCCGCGGCCCCGCCCACGCCGGCAAGCCTGCTGGCCGCAGTGGCAAACCGGGCAGCCGCAACGCCCGCCCCGAGCGCGCCGCCGCGCCGGCCGCTGCTGCCCCTGCCCCCGCACCCCTAGGTGCCGAAGGTACCCCGGCCGCCGTGGAGACCGAGGAGCAGAAGCGCCGGAAAAAACGCCGCCGCAAGCCGCGCCCCGAGGGCGCTGCCGAAGGTGCCGCTGCCCCCTCCGAAGCCTCGGCACCTAGGGCCGAAGCCGCCGGCGAAGGCACCCCCGACGAAGTCGCCAAGCGCCGCCGCAAGCGGGGCGGCCGCAACCGCCGGGGCCCAAAGCCCGAGGGCACTCCGCAGAGCGTAACCGCTCCGGCCGCCAGCGAATAACCGATTAGCCCAAAAGCACCTTGCTACGGTTGGTAGCGGGGTGCTTTTGTGTTTTTGGCTGCTGGTCCGGGTGCGCTCAGCCGCCACGCAGCACTCAATGGCTGGCGGTGGTGTTGCTTATATTTCTGCCATCTACTGCCCGCTTCATGCCTGTAGCTCTCGATAAACCAATGATTCTTCAGCGCCTGCGTGCCGAAACGCACCCGTACCACCACGCGCTGGAGCAAACCGAATTCAACCAGGCATTGGCGGCGGGCAGCGTTTCGGCGGCAGCTACCGCGCGCTTTCTGGCCAAGCTTTACGGCTTTTTGCGGCCCTACGAGGCCCACCTGCGGCACCACTCGTTTGGGCCCGACTGGCAGATTGAGCGGCGGCAACGGGCCCACCTCATCGAGCAGGACCTGGCCGACGCCACTTGCCTGCCCGAATGCGCCGATATGCCCGATTTGCGCACCCGACCTCAACTGCTGGGGGCGCTGTACGTACTCGAGGGCTCCACCCTGGGCGGACAGGTGATTACCCGCCAACTCGCCAAAGCGGGCATCAGCACCCGCGCTTATTTTACGGGCTATGCCGAGCACACCGGCCCCATGTGGAAAAGCTTTTGCCAACTGCTGGCAGCCGAAGCCACGCCCGACAACGAAACGGAAATTGTGCAGTCCGCCATCCAGACGTTTCAAAAGCTACACGCGTGGATCGAGCTACGGTAATCCTCTCCGACGAAACCCTTCTCAATACGCCGGTTACGCTCACCAACTGCGACCGGGAGCCCATTCACATACCGGGCTCGGTGCAGCCCTACGGCTTTTTGCTGTGCCTCCACGAGCAAACCAGGCGCGTGGTGCACGCCAGCGCCAACACGGCCCAACTCATCGGTGTTTCGGCCGAAGAGCTGCTGGGCCAGGGCCTGGAGCGCCTCCTAGGTGCCGCCGCGCTGGCCGAGCTGGAGCAGCTGTGGACGGGCCTGAGCGAAACGCCCAAGCTGCTCGGCACCCGCCTCGATCAGCTGGCCCATCAGCCTTACTACAAGCTGATTACGCACCGCTACGATGGCCTGCTGTGGGTGGAGTTTGAGCCCGTGGCCGAAACCACCAGCGCCCCCTTCGACCTGGCCTCGCTGAACGTGGCGCTGGGGCAAATGCTCACGGCCGGCTCGGTTCGCGAGTTCTGCCAGTTTGCCGTCGATCAGCTGCGCACCATTACCGAGTTCGACCGGGTGGTGATGTACCGCTTTGCCGAGGACGCCAGCGGCGAAGTAGTAGCCGAAGCCAAACGCGACGACCTGGAGCCCTTTTTGGGCCTGCACTACCCCGCTACGGATATTCCGCCGCAGGCGCGGGCCATGTACTTGAAAAACTGGCTGCGCTTTATTCCGGATGTGTCGTACGAGCCGGCCCCGCTGGTGCCCGTGCTGCACCCCACGGCCAACCGCCCGCCCGACATGACCTACGCCGTGCTGCGGAGCGTATCGCCGATACACCTGCAGTACCTGCGCAACATGGGCGTGGCCGCCACCATGACGATTTCCGTCATCGTGGAGGGCAAGCTCTGGGGCCTGATTACCTGCCACCACCTTACGCCACGCCTGCTCGGCTACGAGCTGCGCGAGCTGTGCCTGTTTATTGGCAAAACGTTTTCGGCGCTGCTGAAAACCAAACAGCAGCAAGACGATTACGCCTACCAGCTGCACATCCGCGAAACCCAGGTACGGCTGTTCGAACAGATTTCGCGCCACGACAACTTCGTGGACGGCTTGTACCAGCGCAAGCCCACCGTGATGGACGTGTTCGACTGCGGCGGCGTGGCCATTTGCTTCGATGACAACATCATAACCCTAGGCAGCACGCCTACCCAGGCCCAGCTGGAGGAGCTGCGCACCTGGCTGCAGCTGAACATGAAGCAGGATTTGTTCCGCACCAATTCCTACGCGCAGCACAACCCGGCGGGCGTGGCCATCCGCGGTACAGCCAGCGGCATCATGGCTGTGTCGTTGGCCCAGGACCCCGGCGACTACCTCATTTGGTTCCGGCCCGAGCTGATTCAGACGGTAACCTGGGCCGGCAAAGAGCAAAAAGCCGAAGTAATGCAGGACGGCGTGCTGCAGCTTTCGCCGAGGCAGTCGTTTGCGGCCTGGAGCCAGGAGGTAACCAACACCGCCCTGCCGTGGCGCCCCATGGAGGTGGCCGCCGCCGAGGAAATCCGCCTGCACCTCTCCGACGTGCGCCTGAAAATCTTTAACGAGCTGCAGGCCCGCGCCGCCAGCCTGAGCCGACTGAACACCGAGCTGGAGCGCAGCAACGACGAGCTCGACTCGTTTGCCTACGTGGCCTCGCACGATTTGAAGGAGCCGCTGCGCGGCATCCACAACTACTCCATTTTCCTGCTCGAAGACTACGCCCACCAGCTCGATGCCGACGGCGTAAACAAGCTGCAAACCCTGGTGCGCCTGAGCCAGCGCATGGAGGCGCTTATCGAGTCGCTGCTGCAGCTCTCGCGCGTGGGTCGGCAAGAGCTGGTGGTGGTGCCCACCAACCTGAACGAGGTGCTGGAAGAAGTACTCGACATGCTGCAGCCGCGCTTCGAGCAAACCAACACCCAGGTAACGGTAAATGGGCCGCTGCCCACCTTCCGCTGCGACAAAGTACGTATACGGGAAGTGCTCAACAACTTGCTCACCAACGCTATGCGCTACAACGACAAACCCGAGCGGCGGATTGCGGTGGGCAAAGCGCCGGCCGAAGTGCGCGGCCCGCGCGGTACCGGCGACCCGGCCGACTACCACGTGCTGTACGTGCAGGACAACGGCATCGGCATCGACCCCAAACACCACCAAACCATCTTCAAATCTTTAAACGCCTGCACGCGCAGGACAAATTTGGCGGTGGCACGGGCGCTGGCCTGACTATTGCCCGCAAGATGGTGGAACGCCACGACGGTGAATTGTGGTTGGAATCGGTGCCGGGCCAAGGCACTACGTTTTATTTTTCCCTCTCTAAGCACTTATAAGTGACTACCTTCTCTCACAAGCCCATTTTGGTGGTAGAAGACAGCGTGGAAGACTTCACCGCGTTGGGGCGCGCTTTCCGCAAGCAGGAGCTGCCCAACCCCGTGTTGCGCTGCGAAGACGGCGACCAAGCCCTGGAATACCTGCAGAGCTACGGGCAGCACCCCAACTGGCCGGCGCAGCTGCCTGCTTTCGTGTTGCTGGACCTGAACCTACCCGGCACCGACGGCCGCGCCGTGCTCGACGTGGTTAAGAAAGACCCGCGGCTGCAGTCGATTCCGGTCATTATCTTCAGCACCTCCTCCAACACGCGCGACATTCAGGACTGCTACCGCCTGGGGGCCAACAGCTACATGACCAAGCCCATCGAATTTTCGGTGCTGGAAGAGAAAACCCGCGCCTTAGTGCGCTACTGGCTCAATACCTCCGAACTTCCCTCCGAAAGCTAGCCGCTTTCCCTGCGCGTGAAGAAAATTTTTCTTGTCGACGATAACGAGTACGACCGGATGCTGTACAAGCGCTACCTGCGCCGGCAGCCCGAGTTGCAGGCGTACGAGGTGCTGGAGGCCGCCTCGGGCGAAGAAAGCCTGGCGTTGTTTGCCCAGCACCAGCCCGATTGCGTGCTGCTCGACTACAACCTGCTCGATACCGACGGCCTGACGCTGCTAGGGGAGCTAAAGCGCATTGCACCGCCCGATACGCTCTGCGTGGTGATGATTACGGGCGGCGGCAGCGAGCAGCTGGCCGTGCGCGCCCTCAACAACGGCGCCCTCGATTACCTGGTGAAGGGCCATTTCGACCAGGAGCTGCTGGCCAAAACCGTGTTGCACGCCATCGAAAAAAACGAGTGGCGCCAGCACGAGGCCGAACACCGCCGCCAGCTGCAGGCCGTAAACCAGCAGCTGCGCGAATCGCTGGCTGAGCTTACCGAAACCCGCCGCCAGCTGCAGCAAAGCAACGACCAGCTGACCTCGGCCAACGCGGCCATCCAGGCCCGCAACCAGGCCCTGGGAGTAGCCAACCAGCAGCTGGCCCGCACCAACGCCGACCTCGACAACTTTGTGTACGCGGCCTCGCACGACCTGCGCCAGCCGGTAAACAACCTGTGCGGCCTGTTCGACGAGCTGCGCCGCAGCGTCACCTTTCCCGACCCCGCCGAAACCGTAGTGCTGCAGCTGGCCGAAGACTCGCTGCGCGACTTGTCGAATACCATCGATGGGCTTACCGCCGCGGTGCAGGAGCAGCGTCAGCCCGGCGAGCACGCCGCCGAGCTGGTGGAGCTGGCCGAGCTTACCGGTGAGGTGCTGCAGGTCATCCGGCCGCAGGTGCAGGCCAGCCAGGCCAGCATTTGCACCGACTTTGCCGAGCTGCCCGCCCTGCTGTACGTGCGCAGCAACCTGCGCACCATTCTGCACAACCTGCTCAGCAACGCCCTCAAATACCGCCACGCCGAGCGCCAGCCGCGCATTGCCCTGCGCACCCAGGTGGTGGCCGGCCAGCCCGTGCTCGAAATCAGCGACAACGGCCTGGGGATGAACCTGGAGCGCCACGGCGCGGAACTGTTTCAGCTGTTCCGGCGCTTTCACCCGCAAGCCAGCGACGGCACCGGCGTGGGGTTGTTTCTGGTGAACCGGCTGGTACAATCCCATGGTGGCCGCATCGAGGTGGAGAGCGAAGAGGGCATCGGCACTACCTTTCGGCTGTACTTGCGGGGCTAGCCCGCTCGCCACATAAGCCAGTCTTCGCGCAAACGGCCGCCCCACAGGGGCGGCCGTTTGCGCGAAGACTGGCTTGGCAGTAGATAAAATCGTTGTTTGGACCGGAGCCGGCTGGGCTACAGCAGCTGCCCGATACCAAACAGCAGCACAAAGAGCAAGGTGCTCATGGCCATTTGCTTCAGCAGCGGGTCGAGCTGCATGGACTGCTGGCGTTTCCAGACTTGCACGCCGTTGAACACCAGCAGCGGCACCGCGCCCACAAACAGCCACTGCCACGGCGTACGGTAGTGCTGCAGCACATACACCACCGCGGCACCTAGGCCCAGCAGCAACAGCAGCCAGTGGTACACCCGCGCCCGGCGGGCACCCAGGCGCACCGGAATGGTGATTTTGCCGGCCAGCTCATCGGAGCGCATATCGCGGATGTTGTTCACGTTCAGCACGGCCGTGGAGAAACAGCCGAGGCTGATGGCCGGCAGCAGCACCTCGTAGGGCAGCTCGCTGGTTTGCAGAAAGTAGCTGCCGCACACGCCCACCAGCCCGAAGAACAGAAACACCGACACGTCGCCCAAGCCCGCGTAGCCATAGGGCCGGGCGCCGGCTGTGTAGTTGATGGCCGCCCAAATGGCGCCCAGGCCCAGCAGCAGAAACCCCATAAACAGCCACAGCCCCGAGGCACCTAGGGCCACCCACAGCAGCAGCAACCCCGAAGCCAGCGACAGGGCGCCGAACACGTACATGCCCTGCCGCATGGCGGCCGGCGAAATGGCCCCGCTTTGCACGGCGCGCTGCGGCCCCTCGCGGTGCACGCTGTCGGCGCCGTTTTGCGAGTCGCCGTAGTCGTTGGCGAGGTTGCTGAGCACTTGCAGCAGCACGGTGGTAAGCGCCGCCAGTCCAATTACTGCCCCGTTGAACTGGTGGCGGCTGGCGGCCAGAAAGCCGCCCATCAGGATACTGGCCAGGGCCAGCGGCAAGGTGCGCGGCCGGAAAGCCGAAACCCAAGCCCCGATGAGGCTTGGGTTTCGCGGGGTGGTATCGGAAGTGGTCGTCAAGGCAAGGCGCAGATTAGCGCCTGCTAAACAAGCGCTTACAACGTTGGTAACCTGGTTTACTAGCTGTTACCCTAGGTAGTAAACACGTTTACGAACTGGGGCAACAGACCGTCAGGAGGTTTATTTCAGGATGGCCGAAACAAGCTCTTCGCTCATCGGCTTCACTTTGGAAGGATAGAAGCCGATAACCTGGCCTTGCTCGTTGATGAGGTATTTGCAGAAGTTCCAGGTGGGCTTTTCGTCGGTGTAGCCGTTCTTCGATTTATCACCTAGGAACTTGTACAGCGGCGCGGTGTCGTCGCCTTTCACCGATACTTTGCTGAAGAGCGGGAACGTAACGCCGTAGTTTTTCTCGCAGAAAGCGGCAATCTGCTCGTTGGAGCCCGGCTCCTGCCCACCGAAGTTGTTGGCCGGGAAGCCCAGCACGGTTACCCGGTCGCCGTGCTTTTTGTAGAGCTCCTCCAGCTCCTTGTACTGCGGGGTGTAGCCGCATTCCGAGGCCGTGTTCACGATCAGCAGCTTCTTGCCTTTGTACTGGCTGAGCTGCACGGGCTTGCCGTTGATATCGGTAACCGTGAAATCGTACACGGTGCTGCGGGCGGCAGCGGTTTCGGTGGTGGCAGCGGGCGTTTCGGCCATGGCGGTGGGCTTGTCGGTGGTAGAGGCCGAGCGGGCGCCGCAGGCAGCCAGGGCGCCGGCCAGGGAGTAAAGGACTAAAGATTTCATTTCGGACGGTGGTGTTACTAAGAGCGAAAACAAATTCGAGGCACTAACCCCGTACAGGGCCCGTTGTTTGCGGCGGCGCCTAGGTGCGGCTCGGCGTCAGCCACTTTTCCACGTTGCTGGGCTGCCAGGCCTGCATGTGGCCCAACAACTCCTCGATGTTGTCGGCTACCATTAACTGGCGGCGGTTTTCGGCCCGCAGCAAGCCCTGCTGCACCATGTGGTCGAGCAGGTGAATAAGCGCATCGTAGAAGCCAGCCACGTTCAGCAGGCCAATGGGCTTACGGTGCAGGCCCAGCTGGCCCCAGGTAAGCACCTCAAACAACTCTTCCAAAGTACCAAATCCGCCGGGCATGGCAATAAAGCCTTCGGCCAGCTCGGCCATTCGCAGCTTGCGCTGGTGCATGTTCTCTACCACCTCGAGCTGCGTGAGCCCTAGGTGCGCTACTTCTTTGTCTTTCAGAAAGCCGGGGATGATGCCGATGGCCTGGCCGCCGCGCTGCATGGTGGCATCGGCCACGGCGCCCATCAGGCCTACGTTGCCGCCGCCGTACACCAGCGTGATGCCGCGTTGGGCAAACGTTTGGCCTACTTGGGTGGCGTGCTCGCGGTAGCGCGCATCGGTGCCGGCGCTGGAGCCGCAATAAACTGCAATTGATTTCATGCGAAAAGAAGTGGCGCGGAGTGGTACTCCGCGTGGCGCCCGAAGCGCCAATAAAATGCTTGGGATAAATGAACAGCGCGTGCCCGGATGGCGGCCCCGGGCCGCCCGCGGAGTACCACTCCGCGCCACAGCCGCCGGGCTTAAATAAGTAGTGCCACGGCTTGCGGGCCGTGGCACTGCCTAGGGTTTACATGCGCTCGGGCGCCGTAATGCCGAGCAGCTTCAGGCTCTGCCGCAGGGTGTCGGCTACTTGCGCCGACAGGGCTACGCGCAGGCTGCGTTTGGCAGCGTCGGGCTCGGGCAGCACCGGCACTTCGGTGTAGAAGCGGTTGTAGGTTTTGGCCAGATCGTAGGCGTACTGCGCAATAACGGCCGGCGAATACGTGCGGGCCGCCTCGGCTACGGCCGTAGCGTAGCTGGCCAGTGCCTGCACCACGTCGCGCTCGGTTTCGTGCAGCGCGGCCACGCCCTCGGCCAGTTCGGGCTGAATGCCCATTTCGGCGGCCTTGCGGCGCAGCTGGGCAATGCGGGCGTGGGTGTACTGAATGAACGGCCCCGTGTGGCCCTGCAGCTGCACCGACTCGTTCGGATCGAACAGCATGCGCTTCTTGGGGTCCACCTTCAGCAGGTAGTACTTCAGGGCACCCAAGCCCAGCGTGTGGTACAGCTGCGCGGCTTCCTGCTCGCTCAGGCCGTCGATTTTGCCCAGCTCGGCGGTGGTTTGCTTGGCGGCGTCGGTTACTTCCTGCACCAGCTCGTCGGCATCTACCACGGTGCCTTCGCGCGACTTCATCTTGCCCGAGGGCAAATCCACCATGCCGTAGCTCAGGTGGTAAATGGCGTCGGCGTAGGGCTTGCCCAGCTTTTTCAGCACGAGCTTGAGCACCTGCATGTGGTAGTTCTGCTCGTCGGCAATCACGTACACCGACGAATCGTACTGGTAGTCCTGGTACTTCAGCTCGGCGGTGCCTAGGTCTTGGGTCATGTACACCGAGGTGCCATCGGCGCGCAGGAGCAGTTTCTGGTCGAGGCCTTCGTCGGTGAGGTCGACCCACACCGAGCCGTCGTCCTTGCGGAAGAACACGCCCTTGGCCAGGCCCTCTTCTACCCGCTCCTTGCCCAGCAGGTAGGTTTCCGACTCGTAGTAGAACTTGTCGAAATCGACGCCGATGCGCTGGTAGGTGTCATTAAAGCCTTCGTACACCCAGCCGTTCATCTGGCGCCACAGGCTTACTACCTGCTCGTCGCCGGCCTCCCACTGCTGCAGCATTTCCTGCGCGTGGCGCATCAGCGGGGCTTCGCGCTTGGCTACTTCGTTGGCTACGCCTTCGGCCTCGAGCTGCTTTATTTGCTCGCGGTAGTGCTTCTCGAACAGCACGTAGTACTTGCCGATCAGGTGGTCGCCTTTGATGCCCGCGCTCTGCGGCGTTTCGCCCTGGCCGTACTGCTGGTACGCCAGCATCGATTTGCAGATGTGGATGCCGCGGTCGTTTACCAGGTTGGCTTTGGTAACGGTAGCGCCCGTGGCTTTCAGAATCTCGGCCACCGAATAGCCCAAAAAGTTGTTGCGCAGGTGCCCTAGGTGCAGGGGCTTGTTGGTGTTGGGCGAGGAGTACTCCACCACCACGCGCTGGGGGCCGCCGGTTGGCACGGGCGCGGCAATGTCCTGGGCGCGCAGCTGGCGCAGCAACCGCAGCCACTCGGCATCGGCAATTTCCAGGTTCAGAAAGCCTTTTACTACGTTGAAGCCGCTTACGCGCGGCTCGTTGTTTTGCAGCCACTCACCTAGGGCCTGCCCGATTTGCTCGGGGCCTTTGCCCAAGGCTTTGGTGAGCGGAAAGGTTACCAGCGTAAACGTGCCCGCGAAATCTTTGCGCGTGGGCTGAATGGTGAGCTGCTCGGCCGGCACCGCCGCGCCAAATACTTGCTGAAGGGCCGCGCTCAGCGCCGCTTTGAGGTCTTGTTCGAGTTGTTGCACAGGGGTGCGGAGTTTATGTCGGAGCGCAATCTGCCACGGGGCGGGGCGCTGAGATACAATGGGTTTGAGAGCTGAAATCGGACGCTGGCGTAAACCCTCGCGGCGGCCGCAGGCAGCGGCGGCGCAGGCCGAAGGCTTACGCTACATTCGTCGCTCGTTTCGGCTCCGAAACGACCGCACCACAGGGTTCAATACAAAGACTGGCAGCGGTTTCACGGGCGCAAAGCTAAGCACGGATTTACACCGATGCCGCGGCCAGCACCGATTTTAGCTTCGTCGGCCTTCGGTGGCAGCTGTTTCCGTGGTTGCACAACCGCAGCGCGGGCTTTAGCCCGCCGGCCTTTGGTTGCAGTCTGCGTCTCTGGTTAATAACTTCTGTTTCCCGACCTAGGGATGCAGCGCGGTGTAGCGTGGGCTTTAGCCCGCGTTTGCCAGCACGAATGAAATTGGGCCGTTTTGGTCTAACGTTCACGCAGACGCGTGCTGAACCGAAGGAAGGCGTAGCCAAGCCCACGCTACACGCTTACTGCCCCGCGGCGCGGCGTAGCATCATCTGCACCTGCTTGGGGTTGCCGCGCGTGATGACGGGGTAGGCCGAATCGTTGGTGAACATGAGCCGGCCATCGACCTCGATGCGGGCCTGCACAGCGTAGGTATTGGTGGGGTCGATGCGGGCCGTGTCGTAGCGCAGCACGAAGGGCAGCGGCACCTGCCGGCCCCGCGACTCTACGGTAGCCGAGGCCACCTCCACGGCCGGCGCATCCTGCCGGCTTACGTCCTGCAGCTGCACGCGCAGCACGGCGTTGGGCGGCAGGGCAATACGCTCGCGGTAGGCCACGGTGCCGGTTACGGAGTCGCGCACGGCGGTGGTATTAGTTTGCCCGTAGCTGCCCGAGGTGGTGGCCGACGGGCCGGTGCAAGCCCCTAGCAGAGCGGCGGCACCTAGGGCGCTCAGAAGCGCGTACGAATTCATGGCAACAGCAAGAAAAGCGGATACAAACGCGACTGGTTTTCACGAATGTATCCGCTTTTAGCACAATGCCAACAATAAGTTTCCGGCTTTATCGCCCGGTCACCATGTCGTCGAGGCGCAGGCGTTCCTGAATAGCCTCGGTAGCCGCTTCCAGAATTTCGAAAGCGTTGCCAGCCATGGTATTTTCGGAATCGAGCGTGGGGTTGATTTCCACCATTTCGAAGCACACTACGCGGTCATTTTCGAGCAGGGCGCGGCACAAGGCTTTGGCTTCGCCCACGTCGAGGCCCAGCTCCACGGGCGTGCCGGTGCCTTTGCTGAAGCGCGAGTCGAGCGAATCCACATCGAACGAGATGTATACCAGGTCGCAAAAACGCAGCTGCTCGTAAATCTCGCGGGCTACCTGCCGCGGCCCCTTAGCCCGGAACTCATCGAGCTTGAAGTTGCGAATGCCGTGCTGCGCAATGATGGCGTCTTCTTCCATCTCGGTGTCGCGCACTACCACGTACACCAGGTGGTCGGGCGTAACCTTGGGGCCTTCCTCGCCCAGGTTCTTGATTTTGCGCCAGAAGAACTCCGTTTCGGGCTCCACGTTGTTGTGCTGCAGCTCGCGGTGGTCGGCACCTAGGGCCATGGCCAGCGGCATGCCGTGCACGTTGCCCGAGGGCGTGGTGTAGGGCGAGTGAATGTCGGCGTGAGCATCAATCCACACCACGCCGAGGGTTTTGTGGGGGTACGCGGCCTTGATGCCGGCAATGGTACCGGCGGCGTTGCTATGGTCGCCGGCCAGCACCAGCGGAAACTCCCCAAAGCGCAGGGTTTGCTCTACCGTGTTGGCAATGCCTTTGAGCACGGTGTAAATGCTGTCGATGTGCTTCGCGTAGGGGAAGTGATTTTTATCGAACAGCACGTGGTTTTGGTCCGGCACGGCCACGGCGTTGAAGCGGCGGAAGTAATCGGAACCTTTGTTCAGGCAGGCCACTTTAAGGGCATCGACGCCCAGGCTTGCCCCACGGGTACCGGCCCCAAGTTCGGACCGTACTTCAATGAGTTTAATTCGTCGCATACTACATCGGCTAAATAAGTTTAGGAGCGGTAGTGTTGCTTGCCGATTACCGGAACCCCAAGGTGCTAACACACAAGGGCTGACACCCGTAGGCGCCGGTTAGGCTTGGTGTCGGAGGACCCTCCTCCGCGACCAACGAACAATTCAACAACCAAAACACCCCCGTTGGGGTATCTTTGCGGGCCTGAAGATAGAGCTTAGGAACTTAGGTTTTAGGGCTTAGTAACGGATTTTAGGGGCCGATGAACAACCTCCGTCGGCCCGGCCCGGCTAAGCTTACCTTCTACCCAAAAACAAGCACCTAAGCCCTAAGTTCCTAACCACTAAGCCCTAAAATGGACACGTACCACGACCTTATTAGCCAAACCTTCGACTTTCCTTCGCAGGAGTTCACCGTTGAGGGCAATGAGCTGCGCTTTCACGGCATTCCGCTGATGGATTTGATCCGGAAACACGGTACGCCGCTGCGCCTTACTTACCTGCCCAAAATCAGCGAGAACATCCAGCGGGCGAAGCAGTGGTTTGAGCAGGGAATCCAGAAAATTGGCTACCAGGGCAACTACACCTACTGCTACTGCACCAAGGCCTCGCACTTTGCTTTCGTGGTAGAAGAAGCCCTGAAAAACGACGTGCACATCGAGACATCCTCGGGCTACGACATGCACATTGTGCGCGCGCTCTACCACAAGGGCCGCATCAACAAGCAGACGTACATCATCGCCAACGGCTTTAAGCGCGAGCGATACAAGCGTTACCTCACCGAGTTCATGAACGACGGCTTCGTGAACTGCATGCCGATTCTCGATAACCTGTCGGAAATTGAGTACTACAAGGAGCACGTGCACGCCGACACCCGCGCCAACCTAGGCATTCGGTTGGCCTCCGATGAGGAGCCGCGCTTCCAGTTCTACACCTCGCGCCTGGGCGTGCGCTACGCCGATGCCATTCCGCTGTACGAAGAGCAGATCAAGAACGATCCGCGCTTCGAGCTGACGATGCTGCACTACTTCATCAACACGGGCATCAAGGACACCTCCTACTACTGGTCGGAGCTGCGCCGCTTTGTGCACAAGTACTGCGAGCTGCGCAAGGTGTGCCCCACCCTGCACACCATCGACATCGGCGGTGGCCTGCCCATTCAAACTTCCATTCAGCCGGAGTACGATTACCCGTACATGATTGAGGAAGTGCTGCGCACCATCCAGCGCATTTGCCGCGAGGAAGGCGTGCCCGAGCCGCACATCTTTACCGAGTTCGGCATCTTCACGGTGGGCGAGTCGGGGGCGCACATCTACAACATCCTCGACGAGAAGCTGCAGAACGACAAGGAGCTGTGGTACATGATCGACGGCTCGTTCATCACGAACCTGCCCGATACGTGGGCCCTCAACCAGCGCTTTATCATGCTGGCCCTCAACGGCTGGGAGCGGAACTACAAGAAGATTCAGCTGGGCGGCCTCACCTGCGACTCGCAGGACTACTACAACGCCGAGAAGCACATTTACCAGGTGTTTCTGCCCGAGCGCGGCCAGGAGAAGCCGCTGTACGTGGGCTTCTTCCACACGGGTGCGTACCAGGAGCAGCTTTCGGGCTACGGCGGCATCAAGCACTGCCTCATTCCGGCGCCCAAGCACGTCATCCTCGACCGCGACGCCGACGGCACCGTGCGCGACTGGGAATTTGCCCCGGAGCAAGACCCCGAATCGATGATGCGCATTTTGGGTTACGCCTAAGCTGCGCTAACCCTAGGTGGTTTAAGCTCGCTCCCGCGTTAGGCAGCTGCCTGGCGCGGGAGCGTTGTTTTGGAGAAACACCCCCAGCAGGCTCATTTATACAAGCTCAGCAGTATAGCACTTTTCTGCCTTCGGCAGTTTGGAGTAAGGCCCACGGCAGCAGTATGTTTGTATTCCGATAAGCTAATCTGTACTACTCATGAAAAAAGGTTTACTTCTTCTGACCGCCGCTGCTACGCTGGGCCTCGGTGCTTGCAACAAGCAGTCGTGCCCGGCCTACGGCAAAGCCGCTACCCAGAAAGCAGAGGTAGTAGCCTCGGCTGCTGCTCCGGCTGAGCGCCAGTAAGCACCCGCTCTTACCTAAACCGGCCGCGGTGTCCTGCTCAGGACACCGCGGCCGGTTTTTTTTGTGGCTTGCTACCAGGCGCAAGCCCGGCAGTGCAACGATTTATCAGGAATTTACCAGGTTGAAGTTTTTCTAGTTCACCTCAAACTAAACCCGAGCTATACTCCGTTAGTACCGAATCTTTTACCCCGCGTAACTCTCGCGCACAATTGAACATTTACATGAAGAAGATTGCAGTTCTGGGCGTTTTGGCCATGGCCGCCGGCTTGGGTTCGTGCAGCACCAAGTGCCCTGCCTACACGCAGCAAAAGCCCGCCACCCAGCAGGCTTCGGCCGTAACGGCCAGCGCCGCCGAGGCCTCGGCCGAACGCCAGTAAGCAACGCGCTCCTACTCTGCAGCCCCACCGGGCAGGCCAAATTGGCTTGCCCGGTGGGGCTGCGGCTTTGCGGGGCCTAGGTATCAGGCACTCAAAATCAGGTCGGCGGCGGCGGCCAGGTTGGGCACCAGCGGCGCATCGGGCACCAAGGGCTCCTCGCCAACCAGTATGCCGCGCACGCCCACTTTGGCGGCGGCTTGCAAGTCGCGGGGCCGGTCGCCTACCATCCAGCACTGCGCGGCACCCAGGCCAAACCGCGCCATGGCTTTTTCGAGCATCAGCGAATCGGGCTTGCGCATGAGCGACTCCGACACCGACGGGTGCCCGGGCGCGTAGTAAAATGCATCGATTACGCCACCGCAGGCCTCCTGCAGCTTTTGGTGGCAGGCCGCCACGTCGGCGGGCGTGTAGAGGCCCTTGGCAATGCCGGCCTGGTTGGTAACCACAATTAGCAGGTAGCCAGCCTGGTGCAGGCGCTGCAAAGCAACGGGCACGTCGGGCAGCACCACAAAATCGGCGGGGCGCCACACGTAGGTACCAATTTCGGCATTCAGCACGCCGTCGCGGTCGAGGAAAACGGCTTTGGCCGTGGAAGTAGCATTCATGCCCGTCAAAAGTACGCGCGGCCGGGCTGTTCGGCGCACCGGCAGCCGGCGCCACCTAGCCCCCTGCCACGCCTCCAATTGAAATAAATCAGCAAAATGAGTATCCTCGGCAGCTTACTTTTGCAGCTTTGGGTGGTTTACACTTTCGCATGAACGTAGCAATTATCGGCAGCGGCATCACGGGCCTGGCCACGGCGTGGTACCTGCAGCAACAAGGCGCCACAGCGCACGTGTACGAGAGCGGCCCGGCGGCCGGCGGCAACATGCGCACGCGCCACCTGCCCGAGGGCTACGTGCTGGAGCTGGGCCCCAACTCGCTGCAGCTCAGCCCCGAGCTCGAAGGCCTGATTGCCGACCTAGGGCTAACCGACCAGATACAGGAGCCCAGCGCCGTGAGCGGCCACCGCTACGTGGTGCGCGGCGGGGCGCTGCGCGAGCTGCCGGGCAAACCGCAGCAGCTGCTGTTCGGCGGCTTCTTCAGCCTGAAAGCCAAGTGGCAGGTGCTATCGGAGCTGCGGCGCAGCAAAGCAACCCCTGATGCGCACGAAACCATTGGCCACTTTTTCCGGCGCCGCTTCGGGCAGGAAATCCTTGATTACGCCGTCAATCCGTTTGTATCGGGCATTTACGCCGGCGACCCTAACCAGCTGCTGCTGCACAAAACGTTTCCGCAGCTGGCCGCTTTGGAGCAGGAGCACGGCTCGGTGCTGCGCGGCTTTGCCCGCACCATGAAGGGCGTAGCGCGCCGCCGCATCATCTCCTTCCGGGGTGGTTTGCAGGTGCTTACCGATGCCCTGGCCAGCCGCTTATCCCACCTGCACCTAGGCACCCGCGTGCAGGCCTTGTTGCCTCAGGATGGCGGCAAATACCGCTTGCAGCTGGCCGGCCAGTCGGAGCCAACCGAGTTGTACGATGCCGTAATTCTGGCATTGCCGGCCTACGCCGCTTCCGATCTGCTGAAGCAACTGCACCCCCAGGAAGCCGCGGCCCTAGGTGCCGTGCACTACCCGCCCCTCACGGCCGTGCACACCGCCTACGACCGCAGCGCCGTGCAGCACCCGCTCAACGGTTTTGGCGCCCTCAGCCCGCGCGTGGAGCAACCCGTGGCGGCGGGCACCTTGTGGAGCAGTTCGCTGTTTCCGGATAGGTGCCCCGCGGGGCAGGTGCTGTTCACCTCGTTTGTGGGCGGCGCCCAGTACGAAACCAACGCCCGCATGCCCGACGCGCAACTGCTGGCCTCGTTGCGGGCCGAACAGCAACGCCTCTACGGTCTTGCCGCCGATGCTCCGGCGCGGCTGCAGCACATTTACCGGTGGGAACGAAGCATCCCGCAGTTCGATGCGCGCATCATTCCGGCACACGCCGCGGCCGATGCCCTGGAGCCGCAAGGCATTTGGGCGGTAGCCAACTGGCGCGCCGGGGTGGGCATCCCCGATTGCCTGCGCCGGGCCCAGGAAGTGGCGCAAAAATTAACCTCGGCAGCATAGCCTAATTGTTACCTTTGGATTAATGAACGATTCGCTCGTCATCATACCGACCTACAACGAACGGGAAAACGCCGAGCTGATCATCCGCAAGGTTTTTTCGCTGCCGAAGGCGTTCGATGTACTCATCATCGACGATGGCTCGCCCGATGGCACCGCCGCCGTGGTGCGCGGGCTGATGGGCGAGTTTGCGGGGCGCCTGCACCTGGAAGAGCGCACCGGCAAGCTGGGCCTAGGTACCGCTTACCTGCACGGCTTTAAGTGGGCCCTGCAGCGCGGCTATCAGTACATCTTCGAGATGGATGCCGACTTCTCGCACAACCCCGACGACCTGGTGCGCCTCTACGAGGCCTGCGCCGTGGAGGGGCACGATATGTCCATCGGCTCGCGCTACATCACCGGCGTAAACGTGGTAAACTGGCCCATGGACCGCGTGCTGATGTCGTGGTTTGCCTCGGCCTACGTGCGCTTTGTTACGGGCATGCCCATCATGGATGCCACCGCTGGCTTTAAGTGCTACACCGCGCCCGTGTTGCGCACCATCGACCTCAGCCGCATTCACTTCGTGGGCTATGCGTTTCAGATCGAAATGAAGTGGCTGGCTTACAAGCACGGCTTCCGCATCAAGGAAGTGCCCATTATTTTCACCGACCGCACCCGCGGCGCCTCCAAAATGTCGAAGGGTATTTTTAAGGAAGCGTTGCTGGGCGTGGTGCAAATGAAGGTTGAGAGCTGGTTCCGCCATTTCGGAAGGTCCGATTCGGCCCACACCCCGCTGCCCCAAACCGCCACGGCTACCCCCGCCGTAACCTCCGCGCCCGAAACGCGGTAGGCTCCACTACCCTAGGTGGCGGCCGGGCATTCGGCCGCTGCCTGCTGATGCGTTTTTTGCATGACTACAACTCCCTGGTTCTGGGTTGCTTTCAACCTCTTTGTGCTGGCCATGCTGCTGCTCGACTTGCTGGTGTTCAACCGCAAGGCCCACGTAGTGCGCATGCGCGAAGCCCTGAGCTGGAGCGCCTTCTGGATTGCGCTTTCGCTGGCATTTAACTATTTCGTGTACCGCGAGTTCGGGCGCGAGGCCGGCATGAACTTCCTCACGGGCTACCTGCTCGAAAAGGCCCTGAGCGTCGACAACCTCTTCGTGTTCCTGCTCATCTTCACCTACTTCAAGGTGCCGGGCGAGTACCAGCACAAAATCCTATTCTGGGGCGTGCTCGGGGCCTTGGTGCTGCGCGCGCTGTTTATCGTAATCGGGGCAGCGCTCATCAGCAAGTTCAGCTGGACGCTCTACGTGCTCGGCGCGTTTCTGGTGTACACCGGCTTCAAGATGGCCACCACCAGCGGCGACCCGGAAATCGACCCCGAAAACAACCCGGTGGTGCGCTTCCTGAGCCGCCACCTGCCCATCACCAACCGCTACGAGGGCGGCAAGTTCTTCGTGCGCAAGGAGAAGCTGCTGTTCGCCACGCCGCTGTTTGTGGTGCTGGTGATGGTGGAAACCACCGACGTGGTGTTTGCGGCCGACTCCATCCCGGCCATTCTGGCCGTTACGCAGGATAAGTTTATCGTGTACACCTCCAACGTGTTTGCCCTGCTGGGCCTGCGCGCGCTGTACTTTGCCCTGGCGGGCCTCATGCAGCTGTTCCACTACCTGCACTACGGCCTCTCGCTCATTCTCATCTTCATCGGGGGCAAGCTGCTGCTGCACGACTTTTTCCACCTGCCCACCGAGTGGGCCCTGGGGGTGGTAGCGGCCGTGCTTGCCCTGTCGGTAGTGGTGTCGCTGATACTGCCCAAAAAGACCGACGACGATGACCTGCCCGAGCCCGCGGCCTCGTCATCGTCTTCCGACGAGCCCAACCTTTAGGGCCTTGCCCTAGGTGCCCAAGCAAAAAGCCCGGCGGAGCAGCTGCTCCGCCGGGCTTTTTGCTTGGGCACCTAGGGTTTAGGGCTGTTTGCCGCCGTTGTTGTCGGTGCCTTCGGTGGCCGGGGCGTTGGTGTTGGCGCCTTCGTCGGGCAGGCCGCCGGTGTTCAGCAGGTCGATGAGGTTGATGGGGTCGAACTGGCTGCTGTCGGCCGCCACCGCCCGCGTGGTATCGGGGCGGGCCGAGAAGTTCATGAAGCGACGGGCTGGGCCGGCCAGATTTACCGAGCGGCTCAGCCCATCAGCCTCGGCCTCGGGGATGTAGCCGCGCCGGGCCATGATGTCGGCAATCAGGCGGAAGAAGTAGCGCGAGCTGGCCTTCAGGTCGCCGTACTGGTTGAACGACTCGCGGGCGTACTTCGGCTTCGGAATGATGCTGGCCAGGTACAGGCTTTCCTGCAGGGTCAGTTGCGAAGGCTCTTTGTCGTAATAAAACCGGGCCGCCTCCTTCACGCCGTACACGCCCCGCTCGCCGCTGGGCCAGCGGTAGCGGCTGGGGCCCCACTCGATAATGTTCAGGTACACCTCCATCATGCGCTCTTTGCTCACGAGGCGGGTATTCTCGATCAGCCACACCATCAGGGCTTCTTCGGCCTTGCGGGCTACGGTTTTTTTGCGCGTTAGGAACACGTTTTTCACGAGCTGCATCGAGAGCGTGCTACCACCGCGGGCAAAGCGCTTTTCCTTGATGTTCTGGATGGCTGATTTCACAAAGGCTTTCTCCATAAAGCCTTTGTGCGTGAAGAAGCGCGGATCTTCGGCCGTGATGATGGCGTACTTTAGGTAGTTCGATACCTGATTGAACGGCACGAAATCGGGGTTCGAAGGGCCTACGGCAAACGTTTTGAGCGAGTCGCCGCGGTCGTTGTAGGCGGTGTAGGCAAACTCGGTGTTCAGCTTGCGCAGATCGACGCGGCCAAAGCGGGTGATTTTGAAGTCGCGGCTGGCGCGCAGGCCCGAGTCGAACTTCAGGCTATCCACTTGCTGCATGTCGAGGGCGGCGCTCAGGTGGTATTGCAGCGTGCCGGTGCCCTGCATGCCCTCCACAGCCCCGAAAATGCCCTGCGGCAGCGAGTTGAAGAAATCGGTAGCCGGCACTTCGTCCGACTCCACGTTCAGCGACACCAGCAGGCCGCGCAGGCGCGGGCTGTAGTGGCGGGTTTCGGCGGCCACGCGGCGGCCCAGCTCGGCCGGCGTCCGCATGCGCACGCTGATTTGTGGGAAAGCCACAATTTTGTTCAGGGTAACCTTGGTGCCCTTTTCCAGCGCGAGGTAGTTTTGACCTAGGGTGGCCACGAAGTCGATGCCACCGCGGCGCACCACCACGTCCTCGTCCGAGATTTTGGGGTGGTTCAGGCGGAAGTTGCTGGCCAGCGCGGCGCCGCGTACGGTAAGCCGCTCGTCGTCGAAATCCTTGCCGGCCAGTTGCAGGTGCAGCGTATCGAACTGCACACTGGCGCCAAAACGGCGCTGCAGGTACGGCAGCACCACCGGCTGGCGGCCCTGGCTGAACACCTGCACGTCCATGTTCTCGTCGCCCTGCTCCACGTGGCCGCGCAGGCCAATGCGGTTGGTTACGGAGTCGAGCTCAACGGTGAGCTTGCCCGCCAGGTCGCCGTCCTCAATGGTGAGCTCGGGCATGGTGATGGTGGCGCGGTGGCGCGGGCTCTCGTAGGCCACCAGAAAGTTGCGGAAATCGGCCTCGCCCGGAATGTTCTCCAGCGCCGTTTCGAGCACCTGGTTCAGCAGCACGCCGTAGTTGGTGCCCTTGGTGGTATCGCGCGGCACGGTGGTTTTGCCGGTGCGCTTAATCAGAAACCCGTAGTTATCGGCCGTGGCGGTTTTGCGGGCCAGCAATTGGGCTTGCTCGATTTGCAGGTTGCTGAACACCGGCCGCCGGGCAAACAACGAACGCAGGCTGATGCTGGCGTTGATGCGGCGGGCCGTGAGCAAGGTATCCTGCAGGCCGGTGCGGGGCACCAGGCTCACGTTGGTGATCTGCACGGTGTTCAGATCGGTAAAGCGGGCCGGACCTAGGGTAAGGGTAACGGGGTACTTGCGCTCGACCTTGGTTTTGGTTTGGCGCATGGCATACTGCAGCAGCTCCTCGCGCTTCAGCAGAAACACGGCCAGGCCCACGAGCAACAAGGCTCCGAAAGTACCTAGCGACCAGTACAGTATTTTCTTGGTTTTTGGGTTCACTCGCACGGAAGTGTAGATAATCAGCGGCCTGCCTCGCCAGTTTCGTGCCGAACCAAAGCCGCTTCGGGTACAAAAGTACCACAAAGTGCCCCTACGCGTAGCCCGGCTATACGTTGTCCCGGCCGCAAGGCATTCCTACCTTCGCGGGCAAATCGGCGGTCGGGCCCGTGCCCGCAACGCAGCCGGCGGCTGCACCACCTGTCTCGTTGCCATAAAAACCAGGGCTTAAGGCCTGCTAGTTCCTTTCTCGCATGACGCACGACGCACTGACGCCCCTCACGGCCCTCTCGCCCCTCGATGGCCGCTACCGCCGCCAAACCGCTCCGCTGGCCGGTTTTTTTTCGGAGCTGGCCCTGATTCGCTACCGCGTGCTGGTGGAGGTGGAGTACTTTATTGCTTTGTGCGAGCTGCCTTTGCCCCAGCTGCAGGGCGTTGATGCAGCCGTGTTTGAGCGCCTGCGCCTGCTTTATCAGGAGTTTACCGAAGCCGACGCCGAGGCCATTAAGGCGCACGAGCGCGTTACCAACCACGATGTAAAAGCCGTGGAGTACTGGCTGCGCGACCAGTTTGAGATTTTGGAGCTAGGCGCCTACGTGGAGTTTATCCACTTTGGCCTGACCTCGCAGGACGTGAACAACACCGCCGTGCCGCTGAGCCTGCGCGAGGCCCTGCACCGCGAAATCGTGCCCGGCTACGAGCAGCTTACCGACCAACTGCGGGCCTGCGCCGCTCAGTGGGCCGCCGTGCCCATGCTGGCACGCACGCACGGCCAGCCCGCCTCGCCCACGCGCCTGGGCAAAGAGCTTGAGGTGTTTGTGGCTCGCCTGGAGGCGCAGCTAGCCTTGCTGAAGCAAGTACCCTTCGGGGCGAAGTTTGGCGGAGCTACGGGCAACTTCAACGCCCACCACGTGGCTTACCCGCAGGTTGACTGGCACGCCTTCGGCAACCGGTTCGTGAACGAGCAGCTGGGCCTGCACCGCTCCTACCCCACCACCCAGATTGAGCACTACGACCACCTGGCCGCCACCTGCGACGGACTCAAGCGCCTCAACACCATCCTCATCGATATGGCCCGCGACGTGTGGCAGTACATTTCGCTGGGCTACTTCCGCCAAACCATCAAGGCCGGCGAAGTGGGCTCGTCGGCCATGCCGCACAAGGTAAACCCCATCGATTTCGAGAATGCCGAGGGCAACCTGGGCCTGGCCAATGCCGTGCTCGAGCACCTAGGGGCCAAATTGCCCATTTCGCGCCTGCAGCGCGACCTCACCGACTCCACGGTGCTGCGCAACCTGGGCGTGCCGCTGGGCCACATCCTCATTGCCGTTTCGGCGCTGCAACGCGGCCTGGGCAAATTGGCCCTCGACGAGGAAGCCTTGCGCCGCGACCTGGAGGCCAACTGGCCGGTAGTGGCCGAGGCCATCCAAACCATTCTGCGCCGCGAGCAATACCCCGATCCGTACAACGCCCTCAAGGCCCTTACGCGCACGCACGGCCCGGTTACGCAGGCCACCATCAGCGAATTCGTGGAAACCCTCGACGTGCGCCCCGAGGTAAAGGCCGAGCTGCGCGCCATCACGCCCTGGAACTACGTGGGCATTTAACCGAACCGCCGAGTTGAGCACCAACATCCTGAACCATACCGTTGTACACCCGGATTGCCGCCATTTTCGGGGCGACATTCCGTGCCGCCCCAACAAGGAGCACGGCTACCAGTGCGCAGATTGCCCCGTGTACGCGCCGGTGCAGCAGCGCATCCTTATCATCAAGCTCGGGGCCATCGGCGACGTAATCCGAACCACGCCGCTGCTGCGCCGCCTGCGGCAGGAGTACCCGCAGGGCTACATTACCTGGCTGACGCATACGCCCGCCATTTTGCCCCAGGATGCCGTCGATGAGATTCTGAAGTTCGATTTCGCGGCCGTACTGCAACTGCAAGCCCGCGAGTTCGACGTGGTGTTCAACCTCGACAAAGACAAGGAAGCCGGCGCGCTGCTGAACACCCTCAAGGCCCCCCAAAAGTTCGGTTACGCCCTGCGCCCCTACGATGGCGTGGCCTGGCCCGCCAACGACCTGGCCCAGCACAAATTCCTGACGGGCGTGTTCGATCAGCTCAGCCTGCAGAACACCAAGCCCTACGTGCAGGAGATTTTTGAGCTGTGCGGCTACGAGTTCCGGGGCGAGGAATACGTGTTCGACAACCACGCCGACAAAGGCTACCAGTGGCCGCAGTTGCCCCCTGCCGGCCGCCGCGTGGGCCTGAACACCGGCTGCGGCGACCGTTGGACGACGCGCTTGTGGTCCGATGAAAAATGGATTGCCCTGATTACCCAGCTGCAGCAAGCCGGCTACGCGCCCGTGCTCCTGGGTGGCGCCGCCGAAGAGGAGCGCAACCAGCGCCTGCACGCAGCCACGGGCGCGCCGTACCTAGGGCACTTTCCGCTGCCGCAGTTCATCAACCTGCTCGATCAGATGGACCTCATCGTGACGCAGGTAACCATGGCCATGCACATCAGCATTGCTCTGCGCAAGCCTACCGTGCTGATGAACAACATCTTCAACCCCTACGAATTCGACCTGTACGGCCGCGGCCAGATTGTGCAGCCCGACCGCCAATGCGTGTGCTTTTACCGCGGCACCTGCAAGCTGGGCACCAGTTGCATGGAGGAGTTGCCAGCCACGAAGGTGTTGGCGGCGGTGCAGGCCAGCTTGCCCATCTCTGTTAGCTGAGAATGCCTAAGACAAGACCGCCCCGCTTCGCGCTAGCCAAACGGCAGCAACGAAGCGGGGCGGTCTTGTTTTTTGGTGCGAAAAGCAGCCTTGTCGCCTAGGTGCCGGGGGCGGCGGCTACCTCCTTCAGCGCCTTCACCATTTCACTCCACGAAAACTGCTGCTTGTAGTGGCGCGTGCCGGCTTCAAACCGGGCCTGCAGCTCGGGGTGCGTGAAATACTCGACCAGCGCATCGGCAATAGCTTGGGCGGTGGGTGGCACCACGTAGCCCACCTCGCCGTCAGGTATCAGCTCGGCCAGGCCGCCAACGTCCGTCACCAGCATCGGCCGCTCGAAGTGGTAGGCAATCTGCGATACGCCGCTTTGCGTGGCGTGCTTGTAGGGCTGCACCACCATGTCGGCCGCGCAGAAGTAATCGGCCACGCGCTCGTTCGGGATGAAATCGGTAGCGCGCACCAGGCGGTTCTCCAGGTTGTGCTCGCGAATGATGGCCTCGTAGGGCGCAGCGTCTTCGTAAAACTCGCCGGCCACAATCAGCTTCAAGGGCAGCTTAGCCAGCCGCTCATCGGCAAAGGCCTGCAGCAGCACATCGAGCCCTTTGTATGCCCTGATAAAGCCGAAGAACAACAAGTACCGGTACTCGGGCCCTAGGTGCAAGCGGCGCTGAGCATCGCGTTGGGGCACAATCGGCCCGAAGTTGTCGTAGAGCGGGTGTGCCTGGTAACAAGCGGGTTGCTTGAGATTAAGCCGCCGCAAATCGGCCAGCACCGAGCGGCTCATCGTCACGAAGCCGTGACACACCTGCAGGAAATACTGCGTGAAAGGCCGGTCGCCGGGCCGCTTCTCGTGCGGAATTACGTTATCGGTGATGGTGACGATGCGCGTGTGGCCGTTGCCGCGCACCAGGCGCGCAATAGTACCTAGGGCCGGCCCCATAAACGGCAACCAAAACCGAAACACAACTAAATCGGGCCGCTCGCGCCGCAGCCGCTGGCCTACCTGCCACCAGCTCAGCGGGTTTACGGAGTTGATGCTTACCTCAATGGCGAGGTCGGCGGGCCCGGGCTCGGTGCTGAACTGCGTTTGGCCCGGAAACAGAAAGTTGGGGTACTGCAGGCTGAACGTAACGATGCGCACCTCGTCGCCGGCTTCGCGGAAAGCCCGTGCCAGCCGCTCGTTGTAGGTAGCCAGGCCCCCACGCAGCGGGTATGCCGGCCCAATAATCACCACCCGTGCCATGCGCCTAGGTGGTGGGCAGGTTCAGGGTTTCGCGCACCAGGTATTGGTTTTTGCGCCGGCCGTTCAGCGAGGTCAGCTCGGCCAGAAAACCCGTCAGAAACAACTGCACGCCCACAATCACAGCCACCAAGGCCAGGAAGAACAGCGGCTGATCGGTGACGTCGCGGGCGCGCAGGTTGTGCGCCGCCAGCCACACCTTCTCCCCTACCAGCCACAGCGTGATTACAGCACCTAGGAAAAACGACAGCACGCCCATCGACCCAAAAAAGTGCATTGGCCGGCGCCGGAAGCGGCTCACAAACGTGATGCTCATCAGATCCAGGAAGCCGTACACGAAGCGCTCCAGCCCGAACTTGGTGGTGCCGTACTTGCGCTCCTGGTGCTGCACGGCCTTCTCGCCGATGCGCCGAAACCCGGCCCACTTGGCAATAACCGGGATGTAGCGGTGCATCTCGCCGTACACCTCAATGCTCTTCACCACGCGGCTGTCGTAGGCCTTCAGGCCGCAGTTGAAATCGTGCAGCTGAATGCCCGAAATCCAGCGCGTTACGCCGTTGAAGAGCTTCGTCGGGATGGTTTTGCTCAGCGGGTCGTAGCGCTTCTTTTTCCAGCCGCTGATCAGGTCGTAACCCTCCTCGGCAATGAGCCGGTAAAGCTCGGGCAGCTCCTCCGGCGAGTCCTGCAAATCGGCGTCCATGGTGCACACCACGCGGCCCTCGGCGGCCCGAAAGCCGGTGTCGAGGGCCGCCGATTTGCCGTAGTTGCGGTTGAAGCGAATGCCGCGGATGTGTACATCCGCGGCAGCCAGCTCCTCAATCACTTCCCAGGAGTTATCCGTCGAACCGTCGTCGATCAGGATGACCTCGTACGAAAGCCCGTGCGCCTGCAGCACGCGCCCAATCCAGCTCGTCAGCTCCGGCAACGATTCTTCCTCGTTGAGCAGCGGAATTACGATTGACAGCTCGACGGGAAATGATTTTAACTTCTTCTTACTCAAACTCGGGGCGCGTACGCTTGGTAATGGCTGAGATGATCAGCGATAAAATTAGGCCTATAATGATTGAAACCACTATTGCAACAACCACTCCTACGGGCCCTTCTGTCATCTTGCTGCTCACGGACATGGCTTGGTCGATTTGTTCATCCGACATGCCTTGTTCTTCGAGTTTCGCGCGAGCCGCTTCGGCGCCGCGGGCCAAAGCCTCGGGGTCGATGAAAGTGAGGTAGATGTAACGGAATACCGACGCCAGCAAACCCGAAACGGCCGATGCAACAACCCCAATCGTGACGCCTTGCCCGAACGACATGAAACCGCCATTAGCCTGCTTAAACGCCTTGTGAGCCAACACTATAAAAGCAATGCTGATTACCGCGCCAAGCAACCCGATAGCGGTATTCTGCTCTAAGCCGGCCATCATAGTTACGGCCGTGAAGATGATGGATACGATGCCGAGCATGACGCCGTAGCGCACGCCAACGGACGAGGGCGAAACAGAGGGAGTAGCGGTGTTTTCCATTAGAGTTAGTGTTTTGGATGAGAGAAGTTATTTCCGAAAGAAAATGGCGCCGGGCAAAAAGAAAAACAAACCGGCCAAAAGCTTTTTGCTGAAATCGTCCTGCGCCAAGCCAGCGGGTGTGCTGGCAATGCCGCGGAGGCTGCGTTCATACTGCTCCTTGCCGCCTTTCTCTTTCATAAAATTGGCCCGCTCTGCCTGAATCATGCGCTCCATCTGAACCCGGTTTTGCTCAATCAGCTTGGGGTTGCCCATTCGGGCCAAGGTGTAAACGCCCAAACCCGAGAGGCTAGCCGTTATCAGGAGCGCAACTACGCCCGTCATTAAGGCCGTTAAAAACCCGAATTTATTGGGTGCATGCTTGCGTGCGCTCCACTGCGCCACCAACACCGCAACGGGCGGCACAAACACCGTCATCAGGCGCTTGGGCCCGTAGGGGTTCTGGTCGGTAAAGTAGAGCATCAGCACCCAAGCCACACACAAAGCACCGGCAATACCACCCACGCGTACTGCTGTCCGCAACCCAGCCTGATTCATCATTTTAATTACGCTGTGCTCAATCGTTGAGCTTTGCGGCAAGTTAGAGCACTTTGCCGAAACGACGACCTAGGCAGCAAGTGGAGCGGCAGTATTCTTTGCCCCGGCAAAGCGCAACACCAGCACTTCTCCCAGTAAACATAGCAAAGCAGCTATCAGACAGTAACGCCATAGCGGTGTACCGGCACGCTGTTGGGCAAAACGGGCCGCAACACTTTGCCCGCTTGCCACTTCGTAAATGTGCACATTGGGGTGGGTTGCTTCGAGTTGGCGCAGCTCATTCAGCGAGTAATAAGCCAATTCCGACTCTTTCTTATCGATGTTGAATGCCAGCTCCCCGACGGTGTGCTCTCCTAGGCTAAGCTTATAATAGCCGGGCTGACGCAGATCGGGCGGCAATTGCAGGTACAGGCGTCCGTCGCGCACTTGCTGAGCCGGGATAAAGGAGCTACCGTCGTTTACCAGTTTGTATACTTGCTCTTTGCCCGCATTAGCCACAACGGGTTGCCGCAGCACTACCGTCCGGTCGGTTAGCCGGTACGCAGGCAGTTGGTCCAGCTGTACACTCGACGTGGCCAAGCGGTACATTACCGGCACAAACAAGGGGTGCTCCGCGAACGTGGTGTACGCAGGTGCAAGCGGCGAAGCCACCACATAGATCATCCCGTTGCCAGTGCGGAACCCTGATATAAAAGGGCTCCCGTCACGAAACTTCAACACATCAACGGCCGAGCGGCTCCAGGTAAGCAGCGGGGTGGCACGGGGCATATCGGCCTGTCGCGTTTGCTCCGCGAAAACATCCTTGAAGAAAGGATTCTGCTTGTCGGGCGGTGCAAGTTCTTGGGGGGTACTCGCACCTGCCCCGTTAAGCGGCCGCAGTGTCGACAGCCCTAGGTCAGCCAAGGCCTCGTTGAGGGAAGCACCTGCTGAATTAGCGGCTGGAATGAACAAGATGGTGCCCCCCGCATCGGCGAACCGCCTCAATGCCGTTCGCCGGCCGCTATCCGAAGAAGCAAAGGCAGAAACAACAATGAAGTCGGCATTGCTAAGTACTTCCGGCCGAATATCGCCTACCGAAATCTGACTGTAACCGAAAACTGCCTCGTTTGGATACAAGCGCTGCAAGGCACTCCGGCCCGCACCAACTTCCAGTATCCGCACGCGGCTAACGGGCTTAAGCACAAAATAATAAGTATTATCGAAGCGGATGGGTTGGTCGTCGACCTCCACTCGGCACTGCACCGCTTGGGCACCGTTGAGCCTTGCCCGAACCGTAGTCACGGTAGTTTGCCCAGCCAGCAAATCGATTTGAAAGGCTCCGACTTGTCGCTCAGCAATCAATACGCGCACGCCAACGCGCTGAGCATCTTTGCTCCCGCCATTACGCAGGCGTATCTGCAAAGCCAAGTCCCCACCGGGCCTCACAAACTCATCAGCAACATATACGCTATCAACATAAATGCTTGCTGCGGGAGTAAAACGGAGCGGCAGGAGATACACCTGTTGCTTCGTTCCCAATTGCATTATCATGCTCGGGTTGAACCCAATCCGCTGAAAGTCGGAGACAAGAAATACGGAAGAGGGATTACTGTTGCGGAGGCCGCTTGTTAGCCAAGCCAATTGAGCACCTAGGCCTTGACTATTAGCAGATACCGTCACAGCGTTCAGGGCTTCTTGAGCTCGTTGCGGCGTTAAAGAGGCCTGACGCCTGGATCCAGCCAATACATCAATTGTAGCAGTGCGCGGAAAAATACCCACCACTTCACCCGCCTCATCCGCACCTCTCTCAATCAATTGCTGTCCCTGCGCATCTTCAGCCGACATGCTCAAGGTGTTATCGATAACAAACGCAGTTCTGCTATCAACTCCCGTGGTGCCGTTATCCAAAGCCTGAAGGAAAGGTTGGCAGAATAACAACACCAAAAAGCTGATGAACCCCAACCTAAGAAACAACACCAATAGATGCTGGAGCCTCCGCTGTTTTGCGGTTACCAGCTTGACATCCTTAATGAAGTCGACATTAGTAAACAAAACCCGCTGAGGGCGACGTAACTCAAATAAATGAAGGATTATGGGTATAGCTAGAGCAATTAGCCCTAAAAGAAACCATGGATATGTTAGATTCATGAGGTACTAGAAATGCAGTACCTAAAGAACGTAAATAGTAGTAAAAAGACGCCTAGAACGATTAATACAACTGCACTAGGAAGCCCTACATAAAGGTGTAGTGACAACTCCTTAAACCGCAATCTGATTAATAACTACCTAAAGCGCGGTGACGACTGAGGCGCTGCGCGAGCTGGCGCAGGGCTATCTGGCCCCGGCGGGCCCAACGGCGCGGTAACCGGTCTTCGGTGCCCGGGCTGGGGCGTTTCCCCCTGCCGGGCACCGAAGCCCAGCCGGCCGCAGGCTCAGTTACCCGCCCGGGCCCAGAAACTGGTCCGCCACTGCGCCCGCACCGTGGTGCGTGAGGGCCACGCGTACGCGCCTTCCCCCCGCACAGACCGGCTTCGTGCCGTTGCCCAAGCGGCTCGGGCCCACGCACGGCTTCCGCAGCCGGCATTCCCCACCGGTTCGGTGGGCCGCGCCCTGCCTGGCCCGAGGCGACCGGCCCACCGGCTCCGGCAAGGCTGTGGCCCGCCGGGGCGGCCGGGGGCGCCAGCGTGTATCAACCGGTAGGAATAAGCAGCCCTTGCGTCTGCGCGTCCCCGGCGGCTGAAGCCCCGGGGTGGCAGGTCGCGCGGGCCCGCGTTTCGCCCGCAACGCGGACTGCCCCCCGCGGCGGTTCCTGGGGGAGGAACCCGCGGGGGGCAGCGCGAACAGACAAGGGTTGGCGGCGACCGACTCTCCCGCCGGCGAAGGCAGTACCATGGGCGCTCCGGGGCTTAACGACTCTGTTCGGAATGGGAAGAGGTGAACACCCGGGCTAAAGCCACCATTGTCGTGAGCGGACATCCCGGCCCGGTGGGGGCGGCGGGAGCCGTGAACTTGTGACGCACGGCCAGCAAACGCAGAAGGGGAAAACACGAGGCACTGGTTCGGAAGCGTTCGGTTCATTAGTACCGCTCGGCTGGCCGTTTCCGGCTTAAGACCTGCGGCCTATCGACGTGGTGATCTGCCACGGACCTTATACAACGGAATGCTCATCTTCAGGTGAGTTTCGCACTTAGATGCTTTCAGCGCTTATCTCGACCCAGCGTAGCTACCCAGCGCTGCACCTGGCGGCACAACTGGTACACCAGCGGCTGGTCCAACCCGGTCCTCTCGTACTAAGGTCAGGTCCTGTCAACATTCCAACGCCCGCCACAGATAGGGACCGAACTGTCTCACGACGTTCTGAACCCAGCTCGCGTGCCACTTTAATCGGCGAACAGCCGAACCCTTGGGACCTTCTCCAGCCCCAGGACGTGACGAGCCGACATCGAGGTGCCAAACCTCCCCGTCGATATGAGCTCTTGGGGGAGATCAGCCTGTTATCCCCGGCGTACCTTTTATCCTTTGAGCGATGGCCCTTCCATGCGGAACCACCGGATCACTATATCCGTCTTTCGACCCTGCTCGGCGTGTCGGCCTCACAGTCAAGCCCGCTTCTGCTATTGCGCTCTGCATCCGGTTACCAAGCGGATTGAGCGGACCTTTGAAAGCCTCCGATACACTTTTGGAGGCGACCACCCCAGTCAAACTACCCACCAGACACTGTTTCCCCTTCCTGGAGATTAGGCCCCAAGCAACGCAAGGGTGGTATTTCAACGTCGGCTCCCCGAGGGCTGGCGCCCCCGGCTCAACGCCTCCCACCTATGCTACACATGCGGTGCCCAGGGTCAATGTCAAGCTGTAGTAAAGGTGCACGGGGTCTTTCCGTCCCGTGGCGGGTACTCGGCATCTTCACCGAGACTACAATTTCACCGAGCTCACGGCTGAGACAGCGCCCAGATCGTTACACCATTCGTGCAGGTCGGAACTTACCCGACAAGGAATTTCGCTACCTTAGGACCGTTATAGTTACGGCCGCCGTTTACCGGGGCTTCGATTCAGACCGTCGCTTGCGCTAAGTCCCCCTCTTAACCTTCCGGCACCGGGCAGGTGTCAGGCCTTATACTTCCTCTTGCGAGTTCGCAAAGCCATGTGTTTTTGTTAAACAGTCGCCTGGGCCTTTTCACTGCGGCTTCTCCTATTGCTAGGAGGAAGCGTCCCTTCTCCCGAAGTTACAGGACCATTTTGCCGAGTTCCTTGGCCGTGATTCACTCGAGCGCCTCAGGATGCTCTCCTTGACTACCTGTGTCGGTTTGCGGTACGGGTTGTCCAGCGGTAAACGCTTAGCGGGTTTTCTTGGGAGTCTGATTAGGGCAACTATGGCCGCGCCCCGAGGGGCTTGGCCTACTATCACGTTTCGGCAAAACCGGCGTACTTCACTACCGGTCCTATACCTACGCGCTTCAACGGGCACTTCCGTCCGCCCGCGTGCCTTTCACTTCTCCGTCACCGCATCACTCCACTGAACAAGTGCTGGAATATCAACCAGCTGGCCATCGGTCATCGCCTGTCGGCTTAGCCTTAGGTCCCGACTAACCCTGCTCCGATTAGCGTTGAGCAGGAAACCTTAGTCTATCGGCGTGGGGGTTTCGCACCCCCATTATCGTTACTCATGCCTACATTTGCTTTTCCAGCCGCTCCACCACGCCTCCCGGTCGTGGCTTCGCCGCTGCTGGAATGCTCCCCTACCACTCTACCATAAGTAGAATCCATCGCTTCGGTACCGGACTTGATGCCCGCGTATTATCGATGCCCTGTCGCTCGACCAGTGAGCTGTTACGCACTCTTTAAATGAATGGCTGCTTCCAAGCCAACATCCTGGCTGTCAAGGCAACTGGACCTCCTTTGTTCAACTTAGCCCGGATTTAGGGACCTTAGCGGATGGTCTGGGTTCTTTCCCTCTCGGCCTGGGACCTTAGCACCCCAGGCCTCACTGCCGTGTATATCACCGTGGCATTCGGAGTTCGTCTGGATTCGGTAGGCTGTGACACCCCCTAGTCCAATCGGTAGCTCTACCTCCAGGTGACTCGACCACGACGCTGTACCTCAATACATTTCGGGGAGTACGAGCTATTTCTCAGTTTGATTGGCCTTTCACCCCTACCCACAGGTCATCCAAATCCTTTTCAACGGAAACTGGTTCGGGCCTCCAGTTGGTGTTACCCAACCTTCACCCTGCCCATGGGTAGATCACAAAGTTTCGCGTCTGCCCCCCCTGACTCTGCGCCCTGTTCAGACTCGCTTTCGCTGCGGCTCCGCGTCTCCAGACGCTTAACCTCGCCAGGGAGGAGCAACTCGTAGGCTCATTATGCAAAAGGCACGCCGTCACTGCACCTAGCAGCTCCGACCGCTTGTAAGCGCACGGTTTCAGGTTCTTTTCACTCCCCTATCCGGGGTTCTTTTCACCTTTCCCTCACGGTACTGGTTCACTATCGGTCTCTCGGGAGTATGTAGCCTTGCCGGATGGTGCCGGCGGATTCAGACGGGGCGTCTCCAACCCCGCCTTACTCAGGATCCCGCTAGGGCCTTTTACAATGTCGTCTACCGGACTCTCACCGTCTCTGGTACAGTTTCCCACCTGTTTCGACTACCGTAAAAAGGTCCCACGCCGCGGTCCTACAACCCCGGGCTGGCCGTAACCAACCCGGTTTGGGCTCGTCCCCGTTCGCTCGCCACTACTGGGGGAATCATTGTTATTTTCTGTTCCTGCGGGTACTTAGATGTTTCAGTTCCCCGCGTTCGCCTCCGTCCTTGCGGATTCGGATACCAGGTCTTCAACCTGGTGGGTTGCCCCATTCGGAAATCTCGGGATCAGCCGGTATGTGCCCGTCCCCCAAGCTTATCGCAGCTTATCACGTCCTTCGTCGCCTCCGAGAGCCTAGGCATCCCCCGTGCGCCCTTCGTTACTTCCGTAAGTAACGGTCGTTCCCGAGTAAGCAGGGAACTGTCGTTTGCTCGTGTGATGCGCAACCACGCCAGGTGGTTGGGCTTATCTTCTATGTTTGCTAGCCGTTACGTCAAAGAACGTATGACGGACCTGCTGTCCATCACGGAGGCAGGTGGGCCGAAGCCCAACCGCCTAGGTAAGAGTGGAGAATAACGGATTCGAACCGTTGACCCCCTGCGTGCAAGGCAGGTGCTCTAGCCAGCTGAGCTAATCCCCCGTCGTACAAGTCGCCGCGGCCGGACGCCGAAGCGAGTGGGCCTGCGTGGACTCGAACCACGGACCTCGACATTATCAGTGTCGCGCTCTAACCACCTGAGCTACAAGCCCGGGCCTTCAGTTGCCGCCCGCAGGCCGCAGTGAATCCTCGTTACTCAACTAAATTATTTGAGCGAGTGCGAAAACAACAAGCGTCAGCTTGACGAACCACAATCCGGTCAGCGTAACAAAAGTGCTCCAGAAAGGAGGTGATCCAGCCGCACCTTCCGGTACGGCTACCTTGTTACGACTTAGCCCCAGTTACCTGTTCTACCCTAACCGGCTTCTGTGACGAGCACCGGCTTCAGGTCTACCAGACTTCCATGGCTTGACGGGCGGTGTGTACAAGGCCCGGGAACGTATTCACCGCGTCGTTGCTGATACGCGATTACTAGTGATTCCAGCTTCACGCAGTCGAGTTGCAGACTGCGATCCGAACTGAGAACGGCTTTTCGAGATTGGCTCCGCATCGCTGCGTGGCAACCCGCTGTACCGCCCATTGTAGCACGTGTGTAGCCCTAGGCGTAAGGGCCATGATGACCTGACGTCGTCCCCGCCTTCCTCGCTGCTTGCGCAGGCAGTCTGTCTAGAGTCCCCGCCTTGACGCGCTGGCAACTAAACATAGGGGTTGCGCTCGTTGCGGGACTTAACCCAACACCTCACGGCACGAGCTGACGACGGCCATGCAGCACCTTGCTTTGTGTCCCGAAGGAAAGGCCCATCTCTGGGCCGGTCACGCGCATTCTAGCCTAGGTAAGGTTCCTCGCGTATCATCGAATTAAACCACATGCTCCACCACTTGTGCGGGCCCCCGTCAATTCCTTTGAGTTTCACCGTTGCCGGCGTACTCCCCAGGTGGGATACTTAACGCTTTCGCTAAGCCGCGGACCGTCATATTGCCCACAGCGAGTATCCATCGTTTACGGCGTGGACTACCAGGGTATCTAATCCTGTTTGCTCCCCACGCTTTCGTGCCTCAGCGTCAGTACCAGCCTAGTCAGCTGCCTACGCAATCGGGGTTCTGGATGGTATCTATGCATTTCACCGCTACACCATCCATTCCGCCAACCTCGTCTGGACTCAAGCCCGGCAGTATCCATGGCAGTTCCCTCGTTGAGCGAGGGGCTTTCACCACGGACTTACCGGGCCGCCTACGCACCCTTTAAACCCAATAAATCCGGACAACGCTCGCACCCTCCGTATTACCGCGGCTGCTGGCACGGAGTTAGCCGGTGCTTATTCAACCGGTACCGTCGATTCCCCTCGCAAGGGTTTTTTCTTCCCGGTCAAAAGCCGTTTACAACCCAGAAGGCCTTCATCCGGCACGCGGCATGGCTGGGTCAGCGTTTCCGCCATTGCCCAATATTCCCTACTGCTGCCTCCCGTAGGAGTCTGGCCCGTATCTCAGTGCCAGTGTGGGGGATCGGCCTCTCAGCTCCCCTAGCCATCGTCGCCTTGGTGGGCCCTTACCCCGCCAACTAGCTAATGGCACGCAGGCTCATCTACTTCCGAAATTCTTTAACCCCTGCGCGATGCCGCGCCGTGGTCTTATGCGGTATTAATCCACCTTTCGGCGGGCTATCCCCCAGAAGTAGGCAGATTGCCTACGCGTTACGCACCCGTGCGCCACTCGGGGCATCGCTGCCCCGCGTTCGACTTGCATGTATTAGGCCTGCCGCTAGCGTTCATCCTGAGCCAGGATCAAACTCTCCATTGTAAAAGTTTGTGTGCCGCGCCGAAGCGCAGCGTTGTGTCCTAGCAATCTTTTGTCGTTGCCCTTCCACAAGAGAAGGGCGGCTGACAGGATCGGTTTGTTCGTTTCGCTTGTCTTCGCCCCTTGCCCGCGCCTCGCGGCGCCGCAAGCGGCTACTACCTTGTCGTTTTCAACACTCTCTCAAAGAACGTGCGAACACCGGTCGTGTTCGTGGCGAAGCGCTGCTCGCTTCGGTTGTTTGCGTTTGGGGTGGCAAAGGTACGAAGCGCAGTTCGTTGTTTGCAAGCCCCCGGGCAACTTTTTTTTCGCCGCCCCGTTTGCCTCTTTTCCGGCTGCCCGCTCGCGTTTCGAACCGGGCTGCAAAGGTAGCAAACCACGTTGCCACTTTGCAAGTTCCAAGCCCCTTCTTTTTTTCGTCTTCTTGATGAGCGAAAAATCAAGGGGTTAGAACATTATCCTTTTCACCGAACCACCACAGGTCTTTTCAGAACCGCAAAGCTGCCCGTTTCCAGTTGAATCGGGGTGCAAAAGTAGCACTGCCGAAACCTCAAAGTCAAGAGCTGAAGCAAAAAAATTTTCCAGAGCTTTATGATCAGGAAAATCAGTAGGCCGTTTGCCGTTCTGGGAGGACAAAAGTACGCCTCGCTTGCGAAAAATCAAGCGAGGCGTACTCATTTTTTATCAGTTCATGTGGAGGGTGCTCGTACGATCGGGGCCGACGCTTACTATGGTGACTGGCACTTTCAGTTGCTGCTCAAGATATTGCACGTAGGTTGTCAGCTGAGCGGGAAGGGCTTTGGGGTCGTTAATATTGTCGAGGCTGGTTTGCCAACCTGGCAGTGAGATGTACTCAGGGCTTAGCTCCTGTAGTTCGGCTAGGTCGGGCAATTGCTCCGTGATGCTGCCATCGGCATTCCGATAATGCGTGCAAACGCGGATTTCATCGAAATCAGAAAGCACATCGGCTTTCATCAGGTGGATTTCAGTGACGCCGTTCAGCATGATGGCATAGCGCAAAGCCGGAAGGTCGATCCAACCACAGCGGCGCGGACGACCAGTGGTGGAGCCAAATTCGCGGCCAGCCTGGCGAATCTTCTCCCCTACCTCATCATGCAGCTCGGTAGGAAATGGGCCGCTGCCCACGCGGGTGCAATAGGCTTTGCTGATACCGTATACCTTATGTATGTGCTTGGGCGCGATGCCAAGCCCGGTGCAGGCACCGGCCACAATGGTGCTCGACGAGGTAACAAAAGGATAAGTGCCGAAGTCGATATCCAGCAGAGAGCCTTGAGCCCCTTCGGCCAGAATGCGCTTGCCTTGGCTGAGCAGGTCATTCAGCAGATACTCCGTATCCGTGAGGTTGAGCTGGCGCAACTCTTCCACCGCTTCAAAAAAGGCTGCCTCGTCAGCTTCGATGCTCAATTCGCGCTGGTGAAAGTTGGCAAGCTGCCGATGCCGCTCTACCGTTTCCTGGTAGCGCTGCTTGAAATCGGCACGCAGAATGTCGCCAATGCGCAGACCCGTACGGCCGATTTTGTCTTGGTAGGTCGGGCCGATGCCTTTTAGCGTAGAGCCAATACGACCGCCGCCACGCGCTTCCTCCCAAATCCGGTCGAGGGCGCGGTGCGAGGGCAGGATCAGCTGCGCTTTCTTCGAGATGTAGAGATTGGCCGTCCCGTCGATGCCGCGCGCGGCAAGCTTGCGCAGCTCCTCGCGAAACACTACGGGGTCGAGCACTACCCCATTCCCGACCACATTAATAATGTGTGGGTGGAAAATGCCCGAGGGCACTTGGTGCAGTACGTGCTTGGTGCCGTTGAACGTGAGGGTGTGGCCGGCATTGGGCCCGCCCTGAAAACGAGCTACTACGTCGTACGTGGGCGCTAGCACGTCCACGATTTTTCCTTTTCCTTCGTCGCCCCACTGGAGCCCGACGAGTACGTCTACTGGCATTAGTTGGCGTTTTTGAGCAGGCTGGTAGCAGCTGCTTCGTCGTCGGCGATGGTGAAGATGGAAGTGAGCTTGGTGAGTGCAAGCATCTTGCGGGGGTGCTCGGCGGGGTTGATCAAAACCAGCTCGCCGCCACGGCTGCGGAACTTGGTGAGCAGCGACACCAGTACGCCAATGCCCGAGCTGTTGACATAGCGCACGTTGGACAAATCGACCGAGCACAGCTTCACGGCGTCGTCGCCTAGGTGCTGATCAACGGTTTGCAGGAGTTGCTGGGAATCGGGGCTGCCGATCAGGTCGCCGGTGAGGCGCACCGACAGGATGCCGTCTTGCAGGTTGGCGTCAGTTTTCATTCGGTGGTGGTACGAGCGGCTTTCGCGCGACAGTCGCCGCAAATGCCGTAAAGATTTAAGGAGTGGTGCAAGATATGGAAGTTCAATAACTCCCCGACCATCGTCTGGATGCCGTGGATGCGCGGGTCGCAGAACTCCACCACCTTATGGCACTCAGTGCAGATGACGTGGTCGTGCTGCCGATAGCCGTACGACTTTTCGTATTGTGCCAGGTTGCGGCCGAATTGGTGTTTGCTCACCAAATGGTGCTCAACAAGCAAATCCAGCGTGTTGTAAACCGTAGCGCGGCTCACCTGAACGCCGCGTTCCTTCATACCCGCATACAGTTCCTCTACATCGAAGTGGCCGTTGCGCGAGTAGATTTCCTCCAGAATGGCATACCGCTCGGAGGTTTTCCGAAGGCCCTTGCTTTCGAGGTACGCGGTGAAAATCTTCTTTACCTCCTCGTATTTCTCAACATCAAGCATGCTATGCTCCCTTATATACTACTGTGTACCCGGATATACCCAAACATGCCGCCCTTGGCCGTTGCTCTTTTTGGTTGCCCGACCTAGGAGCCGAAACGCTCCACTGACAGCACGCCCCGCACGCGCGACAAACGTTGTATTAGCTTTTCGAGGTGAGCCGTGTCGTTTACGAACACCATGATCTGGCCTTCGAACATGCCGTCGTCCGAGTCGATGGTGATGGAGCGCATGTTCACCTTAAGGCTGTTCGAGATGATTTTCGTGACGTCGTTGACCAGGCCTACGCGGTCGGAGCCTTTGATGCGGATACCGGCTAGGAAAGCCAACTCCAGCTGGTCCGTCCATTTGGCGCGCACAATGCGGTTCCCGAAGCTCGACATCAGGCTGGTAGCCTTAGGGCACGAGGTACGGTGAATTTCGATGCTCTGATCGGTTTCAAAGCCGAACACATCGTCGCCAGGAATGGGGTTACAACAAGTGGCAATGGTGTAGCGGATGGTGTCGGTTTTCTCCCCTATCAGCAGCATATCGGGCCGCACGCCGCGCAGCTTCTGCACCTCCTGGTCGAAGGCCTTGGGCTCGAGCATCGAGGGCAACCTAGGGGCCGGCGTGGCCGGGTCGAACAGGCTCTCCTTGATTTCGCGGCCGTCGATCTGGCCGATGGCCAGGCGGTAGTAGAACTCGTGCAGGTTGTGCACATTAAAGTGCGCCAGCAAACGGTTGAGGTTGTCGGAAGTTGGCTCGACACCTAGGAGCTCCAAGCGCTTCTCCACCAAAAACTTGCCGTCCTCGGCTTTCGTGCGCTTATCGTCGCGCAGGAATTCGCGGATGCGCGACCGGGCCTTGGAGGTCGTCACGTAACCCAGCCATTCTTCGGTGGGGCGCTGCTTCTGCGAGGTCAGAATTTCGACCTGGTCGCCGTTGCGCAGGCGGTAGCTCAGGGGCTCCAGCTTCTGATTCACTTTGGCACCTAGGCACTGCAGGCCGATGTGCGTGTGAATTTCGAAGGCAAAATCGAGGGCCGTAGCGCCGTCGGGCAGAATGATGAGCTTGCCTTTGGGCGTGAAGACGTAGACCTCCTTTACGAACAGGTTCTGGCGAAACTCGTCCATAAACTCCAGCGCATTGGAGTTGTTGGTTTCGAGCATCTCGCGCACCTTACTAATCCAGGCCTCCAACGACGACTCGGGCTGCACGGCGCCGGTGTCTTTGTATTTCCAGTGCGCGGCGTAACCCTTCTCGGCAATGTCGTCCATGCGGCGCGAGCGGATCTGCACCTCCACCCACTGCCCGGTTTGCGACATCACGGTGGTGTGCAAGCTTTCGTAGCCGTTGGCTTTGGGCGTGCTCACCCAATCGCGCAGGCGGTCGGGGTTGGGTTGGTAAAAATCGGTAACGATAGAGTACACGCGCCAGCAGGCCGCTTTCTCCTGCTCGGGCGGCACGTTCAGAATAATGCGGATGGCAAACAGATCGTACACTTCCTCGAACGGAATGTTCTGCTTGCGCATCTTCCGCAGAATGGAGTAGATGCTTTTGGGCCGGCCTTTAATCTCGAAGTCGAAACCCTGCTCCTTCAGCTCATCTTCCAGCGGCGTTACAAACTCCTTAATAAAGCGGTTGCGCGCGCCGCGGCTCTGGCGCACCTTCTGCGTCAGTTCCCGGAAGGTTTCGGTATCGGTGTACTTCAGGTGCAAGTCCTCCAGCTCGCTCTTGATGGCGTACAGACCTAGGCGGTGCGCCAGCGGGGCGTAGAGGTAAATGGTTTCCGACGCGATTTTGAGCTGCTTGTGGCGCGGCATCGAGTCGAGCGTCCGCATGTTGTGCAGGCGGTCGGCAATCTTGATGAGAATCACGCGCACGTCCTCCGACAAGGTCAGCAGCATCTTGCGGAAGTTCTCGGCCTGCTCGGAGGTGCCGTAGTCGAACACGCCCGAAATCTTGGTGAGGCCATCGACGATGCGCGCCACCTTGCTGCCGAACTCGCGCTCCACGTCGGAAATTTCCCAGGTGGTATCCTCCACCACGTCGTGCAGCAAGGCCGCCACGATGCTGGTGGTGCCCAACCCGATTTCCTCCACCACAATCTGGGCTACGGCCAGCGGGTGCAGAATGTACGGCTCGCCCGATTTGCGACGCATGTCTTTGTGCGCCTCCAGCGAGGTATTAAAGGCCTTTTTGATCAGCTTGGCGTCGCCCTCTTTCAGGTAAGGCTTGGCCGTGCGAAGCAGGCGGCGGTAGTGGCGCAGGATTTCCTGGCGTTCTACCTCAGGATCTATAAGAGTTGCCATTGGCGAAAAAAGCACTGCGGGCCGCTTGCGGAAACGGCAGACGAAGGTACGAAAACCTCCTCCCATCGCTTACGCCCAGGGCGTGGTGCCCGAAGCCAAGGCGGCCCGTTTCACCTAGGGAGGCTTCGGTACCTGCGGCTATAACACGAATTTTGGGCTCGGCGTTGCCATCTTTTCGCAAGGATTTGATTTTCCGAGAACCTTGCTTAGTTTTGCGGCCCCGCGGCAGACGGTTGCGGACTATGCGGATGTGGCGAAATTGGTAGACGTGCCAGACTTAGGATCTGGTGCCGCAAGGCGTGTGGGTTCGAGTCCCTCCATCCGCACCACTCGCATGCTGTTTCGGCAGCCAAACGATACAAGCCCTCAACTCCCCGGCCCCGGTGCGTTGGGGGCTTGTTGCCTTTTCACCTAACTGGGCCAACGGCCCGCTTACCTTTAACCTCCGACTCGTTTTGGACATTACCCTCGACAAAAAAGACGAACAGCAGGGCGCCCTGCTGACGGTGCGCCTCACCGAAGCTGACTACTCGGAAGCCGTAGAAAAGCAGATCAAGGAAACCAGCAAGCGGGCGCAGATCAAGGGCTTCCGTCCGGGCAAAGTGCCGGCGGGTCTGGTGCGCAAGATGTACGGCAAAGGCATCCTGGTCGACGAAATCAACCGTTTGCTGAGCTCGTCGGTTGACGGCTACATCAAAGAAAACAACCTGCGTTTGCTGGGCGACCCGCTGCCCGTGCCTACCAACGTTGATTTCGACACGCAGAAGGACTTCGAATTCCAGTTCGAGCTTGGCCTGATTCCGGACTTCACGCTGCCCACCGGCGACTCGTTTGAAGTGGAGCGCCCGAAAGTAGAGCTCGACCAGAACACCCTCGACGAAACCTACGAGCAGATTGGCCGCCAGTTTGGCGAAAACAGCACGCCCGAAACCTCGGAAGCCGGCGACTACATCTCGGGTCAGCTGAAGCAGGAAACCACCGAGTTTTCGCAGAAGGTGATGCTGCCCACCAACAAGGTGAAGAACGGCGCTGACAAGTTTGTGGGCGTGAAAGCCGGCGACGTGGTAACGTTCGACCTGAAAGAAGCTTTCGGCGGCGACGCTACCCTGATTGCCAACTTTACGGGCCTCTCGAAGGAGCTGGCTGCCGGCGTTGAAGGCGAGTACGCTTTCGAAGTGGAGCAAATCCACCGCTCGACGCAGGCTGAGTTCAACCAGGAGCTGTTCGACAAAGTGTTCGGCAAAGATGCCGTAGCCTCGAAGGAAGATTTCGACGCCAAAGTGCGCGAAACCATCCAGGAGAACTACGACCGTGAATCGGATAACCTGCTGAACCGTCGTCTGATCGACAAAATCGTAGCCGAGACGGAAATCAACCTGCCCAAAGAGTTCTTCAAGAAGTGGCTGGTGGCGGCCAACAAAGGCAAGCTGACGCCCGAGCAGGTAGAAGAGCACTACTCGGACTACGAGAAGGAGCTGAAATGGTCGCTGATCCGCAACAAAGTGGTGGAAGAGCAAGGCCTGAACGTGTCGAACGACGAGATTCTGGACCGCACCATCAGCAAGATTCTGAGCCAGTTCAACATGCCGGAGGTATCCGACGAGCTGCGCGAATCGGTGCGCGGCTTCGCCGATAACTACCTACGCCAGGAGAACGGCAAAAACTACGTGCAGGAGTACGAAGCCATTCTGGCAGAAAAAGTACTCGACAACCTGCGCGGCCAGATTGTTGTTAAAGACCAGCCGATGACGGCCGAGGACTTCCGGAACCAGCCCAATGCTTAATTAGCATCGGGGTTGATTCCCACTAAAAAAAAGCCCTTACTTCGTCGGAGTAAGGGCTTTTTTCGTACCCTTGGCTCCCCGGCCTTGTGCCGGCATCATGCCGTACCAACCATTCTCCTACCCCTTCAGTCAATGCTGAACAAACAGGAATTCCGCAAATTTGCCGTTAAGGGCCAAGGCCTGAGCGGTTTGGGTGTCGATCAGTATCTGCACCACATCGAAGGCCAAAGCCGCCATTTCGTCACGAACATGACGCGCTCGGTGATTGAGGAGCGCCCCACGCGCTTTGCCGAGATTGACGTGTTCTCGCGCCTGATCATGGACCGCATCGTGTTCCTGGGCACGCCCGTCGACGATTACATTGCCAACATCATCACGGCGCAGCTGCTCTTCCTGGAGTCGGCCGACGCCAAGAAGGATATCCTGCTCTACATCAACTCGCCCGGCGGCTCGGTGTACGCCGGCCTAGGTATCTACGACACGATGCAGTACGTGGGCCCCGATGTGGCCACCATCTGCACCGGCCTGGCTGCTTCGATGGGTGCTGTGCTGCTCGCCGGCGGCGCCACCGATAAGCGCTCGGCCTTGCCCCACGCCCGCGTGATGATTCACCAGCCCTCGGGCGGCGTGCAAGGCCAGTCGTCGGACATCGAAATTACCGCTCGTGAGATTCTGAAGCTCAAGAAAGAGCTGTACGACATTCTGGCGAAACACACCGGCAAAACCTACCAGGAGGTGCACGACAACTCCGACCGCGACTACTGGATGCGCGCCGACGAAGCCAAGGAATACGGCATCATCGACGAAGTGCTGGAGCGCCACAAGCTGGAGAAATAATTCGCCGGTCTGTCATTCCGAGCGTAGCGAGGAATCTGGCTCCTGACTTAGGCAACCAGATGTCTAACTTTGTTCGACACGACAGGTAGCATGCAACCGTCTCATTCTGAATTGCAACTTCAGGATGAGACGGTTGTTCTTTTTGTAGAAGCTGCTTGCGGTGGCACCTTTGGGTGTACAAGCGGCGTTTCCGAATTCGTACCTTTGAGGCTGTATTACCCAATTAGGCTGTACAGTTAGATTTTCGACTTTCCTTCGACAATGGCAGATATCACCTGCTCGTTCTGCGGCAAAAGCAAGCGCGAGGTTTCCATAATGATTTCCGGCATCAACGCGCACATTTGCGAGCGTTGCGTTGGACAGGCGCAGCAAATCCTGAACGAAGAGAACAAAATTCGCTCGAACGCGAAGGCGCCGAAGTTTAACCTCGTGAAGCCCCGCGACATGAAGGAATACCTCGATCAGTACGTGGTAGGCCAAGATGAAGCAAAGAAGGTGCTGAGTGTAGCCGTGTACAACCACTACAAGCGCCTGATGCAGAAGCCCACCGGCAAAGACGATGTGACGATTGAGAAATCGAACATCATCATGGTAGGCGAAACCGGCACGGGCAAAACCTTCCTGGCTAAAATGCTGGCCTCGGTGCTGCAGGTGCCCTTCTGCATTGCCGATGCCACTGTGCTAACAGAAGCCGGCTACGTGGGCGAAGACGTGGAAAGCATCCTGACGCGCCTGCTGCAAGCTGCCGACTACAACGTAGAAGCCGCTGAGCGCGGCATCGTGTACATCGACGAGGTGGACAAGATTGCCCGCAAAAGCGACAACCCCAGCATTACGCGCGACGTGAGCGGCGAGGGTGTGCAGCAGGCCATGCTGAAGCTGCTGGAAGGCACCACCGTAAACGTGCCCCCGCACGGCGGCCGCAAGCACCCCGAGCAGAAGATGATTACCGTGAACACGGAGAACATCCTGTTCATCTGCGGCGGCGCTTTCGTGGGCATCGACCGCATCATCAAGAGCCGCCTGAATACCAAGCCCCTAGGTTTCGCCAAAACGATGCTGGAGGAGAAGGTGGACACCAACAACTTCCTGCGCTACATCACGGCGCAAGACCTCAAGCAGTTCGGCCTCATTCCGGAGCTCATCGGCCGCCTGCCGGTGCTCACGCACCTGAACCCGCTCGATAAAGCCACGCTGCGCATGATTCTGACGGAGCCCAAGAACTCCATCCTGAAGCAGTACCACCGCTTGTTCGAGATGGAAGGCATCAACCTGACCTTTACCGACGAGGCGCTGGACTACATCGTCGACAAGGCCGACGAGTACCGCCTAGGTGCCCGCGGCCTGCGCAGCATCTGCGAGAGCATCATGACGGACGCCATGTTCGATATGCCTTCGGTGACGGACACGACCGAGTTGGTTATCGATTTGGAATACGCGCACGAGAAGTTCGAGAAGTCGCCGCTGAAGCAGCTGCGCGCCGCCTAGGTTGGCAAAGGCTCGAAAAGCCAAAGGGCCCCGGATCAGCTGATCCGGGGCCCTTTGGCTTTTGGTACCTAGGGCGGTTAGCGCGTGAGCAGGTAGCCCACCATCAGCTCGGCGGCTTTTTGCGCGGAGTTCTGGCGGCCCAGCTTCTCGCGGATTTCGGCGTAGCCGGTTTTTATTTCGGCGATGTGCGCGTCGTCTTCGAGCAGGCGGTGCAGCTCGGCCACGAGGTTGCGGGCGTTGAACTCGCCCTGGATCAGCTCCTTTACCACCTGGCGGCCGGCAATCAGGTTGACGAGCGAAATGTACGGCACCTTGATGACAGCCTTGCCAATGCGGTACGAAATGGTGCTGGTGCGGTAGCACACCACTTGCGGCACGTCGAACAGGGCGGTTTCGAGGGTGGCGGTACCGCTGGTTACGATGGCCGCTTTGGCGTGGCGGAGCAAATCGTAAGTTTGCTCGAACACGATACGCACGTTGTTGCGCTCGAAGTGATTGTAGTAGTTGCGGTCGAGGTTGGAAACGCCGGCTACTACAAACTGGTAATCGAGGAAGGGCGGCAGGATGCGCAGCATCTCAAACAGCATCTCCTCGATTTCCTGCTTGCGCGAGCCGGGCAGCACGGCCACAATGGGCCGCTCCGGGTCGAAGCCGTTGCGCTGGTAGAAATCGGTGGGCGCGGGGTGCTCGTGCACGGCATCGGCCGTGGGGTTGCCGATGTAGTCGACCTCGTAATCGAAACGCTTATAGAACTCCTGCTCGAAGGGCAGGATAACGAACATGCGGTCGACGAGCTGCTTGATCTTGTGTACGCGGCTCTGGTTCCAGGCCCAGATTTTCGGCGAGATGTAGTAAAACACCTTGATACCGTGGACCTTAGCAAACTTAGCCACGCGCAGGTTGAAGCCGGCATAATCGACCAGAATCAGCACGTGCGGCTTGTTGGCCAGCAGGTCTTGCTCGGCTTCCTTCAGAAAGCGCCGAAACTTGAACACGCTGGTAGCCGCCTCCACGAAGCCCATAATGGCCATTTCGTCGTAGTGGTGCACCAGCTCGCCACCGGCTTCTTTCATCATATCGCCACCCCAGCAACGAAACTCGGCGGTCGAGTCTTGCTGCTTCAGGGCACGCATGAGGCGTGCGGCGTGGAAGTCGCCGGACCGTTCGCCGGCAATCAGGTAGTATTTCATTATCAATTAATAATTAAAAATTAAAAATTAAAAATGGAATTATTGGGCAATTAGCCAGGCGATTTGCAAGCATCAAAACGCTCAATGAAGCAAACCAGCCTGCATTTTGCCGACCTAATTCTTAATTTTTAATTCTCAATTTTTAATTGATTTTACCCTCCGTAGTATTCGACGAAGTTGCGGGGCGTTTCGTAAATCTTGACGCAGTGCAGCTGCGCCGTGCGGGTAATGCTCGGCAGCTCGCGCTGCAGGATTTCCCAGAAGGCAATGGCCAGGTTTTCGGTGCTGGCCAGCTTGCCAGCCATAAAGGGCACGTCGAGGTTGAGATTTTTGTGGTCGACGTGGCGCACGATATGCTCGCGGATGAGTACGCTGAGGGCTTTCAGATCGACCACAAAGCCGGTTTCGGAGTCGGGTTGGCCCTTTACCGTAACGATGAGGTCGTAGTTATGTCCGTGCCAGTTGGTATTGGCGCAGGGCCCGAACACCTCTTTGTTGCGCTCCTCGCTCCAGTTGGGGTTGTAGAGCTTGTGGGCGGCGTTGAAGTGCTCCTGACGGCTTAGGTAAATCATTTGGAAGGGTCTTGGGGACGTAGGGGCTTGGGGGCCTGGGTTCGAGCTGCCAGACCGACAGACCAGACCCAAGCCCCCAAGACGCTAAGCCCCTTTTTTTCGCAGCAAATATACGAAGAACGGTACGCCGAACAGGGCCGTTATCAGCCCAACCGGCAAACCGGCCGGCGGATACAGCCACCGCGCTAGCAAATCGCAGGCCAGCAAAAACGTTCCGCCCAGCAAAGCGCAAAAAGCCACGTTGAGCCGGCCCGTAACGCCGAGCAGCCCGCGAGTGATATGCGGCACAATCAGCCCCACAAAGCCAAGCGGCCCGCACAGGGCTACCACACCCGCCGTAATGCCGCTGGCCGCCAGCAGCAGCACCCAGCGGGTTCGGCCCACATCCAGACCTAGGGCAGTAGCCCGCTCCTCCCCTAGCAGCAGAATATTGAGGTGGCGACGCAGGGCCCAGGCCAGGCCCAAACCGATAACCACCGCAATAGCCGGCCCGGTGAGCAAACCCCAACCGGCGCGCTCGAGGCTGCCGAATGCCCACGACACAGCCGCGCGCAGCTGCGAATCGGTTTGGGCCTGAAAGATGATGAGGCCACCCAGGGCGTTGAGCATGGAGGCCACGGCTACCCCAGCCAAGAGCAACTGCGCGGGTATAAGCCGGCCGCGCCGCGAACCGATGCCGATTACCAGCAGGGTGGCGCCCGCGGCGCCGGCCAGGCTGCCAATCGGTAAAATCCAGGGCGTGATGGTGCTGGCCGCTGGCAAGAGCACGCTCACCACCAAAGCACCTAGGGAGGCGCCCGAGGCGGTGCCGAGCAAGTAAGGGTCGGCCAAGGGGTTGTTTACCATGGCCTGCATGAGGTAGCCGCTCAGGGCCAACCCCCCACCGGCCAGCAAGGCCAGCAACAACCTAGGCAAGCGCAGCTCAATCAGCACCAAGTGCGCCGGGTTGTTGGCATCGTAGTGCTGCAGGGCTTGCCAAAGCGTGGCGTAATCGGCGCTTTCGATGCTGCCCAGGCGCATGCCTATTAGCAGCAGCACCACGGCAGCTACCAGAGTAAGGCCAAAAAGCAGCGGCGCACGACGGCTCATGTAGTGGGGTGCAGCAAACGGTGTAGCTCGCGTACGGATTGAATAATGCGCGGGCTGGGGCGGGCCATCAGGTCGCCATCGACGGGGTACACCTGCCGCGTTTGGTAGGCCCGAATGCGGCGCAGCTCGGGGTACATGCGGAAGAACGTGCTATCGAGCTTGCCAAACCGCCCGCCGATGAGCACATCGGGGTTCAGCTTAAGGATGTACTCGCGGGTAAGCGCTGGGTAGGGCTGCGGAAACGAATCCTGCAGAGCATTTTGGCCGCCGGCCAGTCGGATTTTGTCCGTAAAAAGGGTGTTGCGGCCGTAGGCGTAAATGGGGTCGAGCCAGGTAATGGCCAGGGTGCGCGGCTTGGAGCCGTTGGTGACAGGAAGGCTGGCCAGCTCGCGCCGGAGCGAATCGGTGAGGTGCTTGGCTTGCGGTTCGCGGCCGAGCAGGCGGCCTAGGTCGCGGAGGCCGCGGAGGATGTCCGCGACGTGGCGGTAGCGCTGGTAGTACACCGGCACACCTAATTGCTGCAGGCGGGCGGCATCAGCGGCGCTGGTCATGCCTTCTACTGTGAACACCACATCGGGGTGCAGGCCCACAATGGTTTCAAAATCGACGGGGTAGCTGTTGACTTTGGGCTTGCGCAAGGCCGCCGCGGGGTAGTCGCAGGCCTGGGTGCGGGCAATGATGGTGCCCGTATCAGCTACGGCGAAGAGCATTTCCGTCATGGAGGCCGCCAGGGCCATAACGCGTTTCGGGCGCGACGGAATGCTGACGGCGCGACCTAGGTCGTCGGTAACGGTGATGCGCGCGGGCAGCGGGGCTTCGACCTTGGTGGCGTTGGCCGAATCAGAAGCCTGGGAGCAAGCGGCCATCGAAGCCCCGAGCAGCAGCAAATACAGGTAGCGCATGGCTGGCAAAGGTAGCGCGCAGGTGTGGGGAGAAGGTGCGCGGTTATGGACCTAGGGGAATGTGGAAGGCGAATGCAAAAAACTTTCAGAGCTTGTCGAACCGCACCAAGGCGTTGCCAAGCCTCCTTGCTGATAACATTCTACTATCTGGCGAAGCAGTAGAGATGCTTGGCTACGCCGACCTTTCGACTGCGCTCAGCATGACGTTCTTTTTGCTGACTGTTCACACACATTAGGGGAACGGGTCAGCGGTTGACGGTGCGCACCTGCCAGCGCCCGTGTTGGTGCGTGAGCTGGGTAACGGAGCCGAAATCGATGGTAACCTGAAAGGCATTGCGCAGCGGGTAGCCCAGGCAGTGCGCCAACAGAGCCCGGATTACGCCGCCGTGGGTGAACACCAGCACCGGTCCGGCTTCGGGTGAGAGTTGCGGCAGCTCGGCCAGAAATGCGGTGGCGCGGTCTTGCAGCTGCTGGAAGGTTTCGCCGGCGGGCGGCGCTACGCTTACGTAGTCGGCCATCCAGGGCGTAAGCTCGGCTTCGGGCAGCTCGGCCCACGCGCGGTTTTCCCAGGCGCCGAAGTGCATTTCGCGCAGGCGTTCGTCGAGGACGGCGCTGTTGGCAACGGTGTGGGCCAGCTGCCGGCACCGCGTCGACGGACTGGTAAACGCTTGAAAACCTTGTTCCGGCGCTGTGGGCAGCTTGGTTTGGAGCGCGGCTACCTCATCGGCAAAACTTTCGGCCAGGCCCACATCGTGGTGGCCGTAGCAGAGGCCGGGTGTAGCCACGGCAGTGTGGCGAATCAGGTAAACGTCGAGCAGCGGAGAGGCCATCAGAACCAGATGCTAGCGGTGAAGAACAAGTAAATAACCACCTCGGCCAGTTGCTGGGTAGCGCCGAGGCAGTCGCCGGTGTAGCCGCCAATCCAGCGCTGAAACCACCGACCCAGCACCACTTGCAGAATGGCTAATGGTAGCAGCACCAGCAGCATGCCCGGGTTTTGGGCGTAGGCCATCCACGCTAGCAATGGCAGCAGGCCCCAGGCGCTGGCCGTCAGCAGCCGACCTAGGTCGAGGGCCTTAGCTACGGGTTTGGCTTTGGCGTCGTCGTTTTCGCGGGCGTACTGATGCGTGAACACGAAGCTGAGGGCCGTAAGGCGGCTAAGCGGATGTGCTACCAGCAGTAATACCGGTATGGATGCCCGGATGGCCGATTCGGCGTTGCTAACCTGGTACAACGAACCAAATTTGGTTGCCATCAGCAAGCCCAAGCCCACCACGCCGTAGGTACCCACGCGGCTGTCTTTCATGATTTCGAGGATGCGGCCGCTCGTCCAGCCACCCCCAAAACCGTCGCACACATCAGCAAAGCCATCCTCGTGGAAAGCCCCGGTAATCAGCACCGAGGCCACCATGCTCAGGAGCAAGCCAATGGCCGAGCCCCACAGGTAAGCCGCCCCTAGGTACACCACGGCCGAAGCCGCGCCCACCAGCCAGCCAATCAGCGGAAAATAGATGGTGGAGCGGTTGAGCAGCTCCTCGGAGTGGCCAATCCAGCTGGGGCAAGGTATGCGGGTGTAGAACATTACGGCCGTCAGCAGCAGCTCTACTTGGGTGCGAAGCCACTGTTTCATCGGGCTTCGGAGGCTGTAGCTTCGGTGGCAGTGCTTACGCCAGCGCTTTCGAAGGAGGCCATTTCGTTGAGGAAGGCCACGGCCGACTGCACCAAGGGGTACGCCAAAGCGCAGCCGGTGCCCTCGCCCAGGCGCAAGCCCAGCTGCAACAGCGGGCGGGCACCTAGGGCGGCCAGCAAATGGCGGTGCCCAGCCTCGGCCGATTGAGTGCAGAACACACAATAGTCGAGCACAGCGGGCTCGAGGCGGGCCGCTACCAACAGGGCGGCACTTACGATAAAACCATCGACCAGCACCAACATGCGCCGGGCAGCGGCGCGGTACATGGCACCGCAAAGCTGGGCTATTTCGAAGCCGCCAAACGTGGCTAGCACCTGTAAGGGGTTGCGGGCCGATACTTCGGGGTGAGCGGCTACAGCTTGGGTAAGCACCGCAAGCTTATGCTGCAGGCCGGCATCGTCGAGGCCGGTGCCGCGGCCTACGCACTGCGCCAACGGCAGCCCCGTGAGCACATGCAGCAGCACCGCCGCCGACGAGGTGTTGCCAATACCCATTTCGCCGAAGCCCACTACGTTGCAGCCGGCGGCGTGCAGCTCATCGACGATGGCCGCACCGGCATTCAGGGCTTGCTGGCACTCAGCTGCTGACATGGCTGGTTGGTGCAGGAAGCTGCGGGTGCCGGCTCCTACCCTGGCGTCGCGCACGCCGGGCACGTCGGCGAGGTCGCTGGCCACGCCGGCGTTTATTACCTGCAGCGCAAGGCCATGCTGCCGGCAGAACACGTTGATGGCCGCCCCGCCCGCGGCGAAATTGCGCACCATTTGGCCGGTTACCTCGGCGGGGTATGGGCTTACGCCTTCGGCAGCAATGCCTTGGTCGGCGGCGAATACGAGCAGGTGCGGCTGCCGAAGCTCAGGTGTCAAGGTTTGCTGCACCAAGCTGGCCTGCCGGGCCAAGTCCTCGAGCTGACCTAGGGCACCCAGGGGTTTGGTTTTGGTATCGATGCGGTGCTGCACGGCGGCGGGCAGCGGGCTACCGGCCGGCACCAGCGGCGGCACGGGCAGGGCAAACAGGTCGGAAGAACCCGGGAAAGGAGACGTCATCAAGCAGAAGAAAAGGCTGGCCCGAAGGCTGCCGGATACCTGCTGCCCGGCTGCATTACCGTGCGCATTCTGCTTTCCTCCGGAGCCAACAGGCAAGGCACCGAACGGTGCTGATGCAGCTCTGCCAAGCGGCTGCACAACAGCGCATAACCGCTGCTTTTCTTACCTGATGACGGCCTTGTAGGCGCGAAGGCGTCACCCAAGCAGCGGCGGGCAGGTCTCCTGACTTGTACCATCTTCTCGGCCTTCTCGCCCCTGGGAGCGGGGCAATGGCTTGCTCGAAAAGACTTGGCTAGCGGGTACTTACAGTAGCGCGTCTGTTCGGGAGTTGCACCCGATTCCCTTTTTAAGCCCGACCTAGGGCCGGGCACCTGCCGCTGTCTGGTTGCAAAGTCAACCAAGAAACAGTGCGCCAAAGGTAGCGGAAACTTCGGGCCCTTTTTCGGGCATGCGCGGCCGCCCGGCAACTCGGCCAAAACCAAGCGCCCGGCCCAGCGTAGAGCTTTGGCATCGGCGCCGGGCGTAACCCTAGGTGCCCCGATTTGCTTATGCACCAAGGAGCAGCCGGCCGGCGCAGCGCCGGGGTTGCCACGGATCTTTACTCATTCCATTCCAAACACGCACATGAAGAACCACATCGGTTTAGACTCGGCTCAGGCGCAGGAGCTTGCCTCGGGCCTGAACACCCTGCTCGCCAACTACCAGATTTTCTACATCAACACCCGCGGCTTTCACTGGAATATCAAGGGCGAGAAGTTTTTCGAGCTGCACGCCAAGTTTGAGGAGCTGTATACCGATGCCCTCGTGAAAATCGACGAAATAGCCGAGCGCATCCTCACGCTGGGCCACCGCCCCCTGCACTCGTTTACCGATTACGTGCGCACCGCTACCATCAAGGAGGCCACCAACGTTTCGGAAGGCAACGCCGCCGTGCGCACCGTGGTCGAGAACTTTCAGGCCTTGCTGATACTGGAGCGCCAGCTGCTGGAGCTGGCCGGCGAGGCCAACGACGAAGGCACCGGCGCGCTGATGAGCGACTACATTCGGGAGCAGGAGAAAACGGTGTGGATGTACAGCGCCTCGCTGAACCTCTAACCCCATTACCGCAGGCAGTAAACCACTCGCAACCAACCGATAAGCCTGCCGGCGCCCTAGGTGCCGGCAGGCTTTTTTGCCTCGATGAGGCGCGGAGCCACACGCGGCGCCGCAGCATTTGCGCACGGCGCCGCGCAGCTAGTCGTGCATTGCCATCGGCTGCCCTACCTTTGCCCCACAGAAAACGACATCTGAGCTTATGATTATCGTGACGGGCGCAGCGGGCTTTATCGGCAGCTGCATGGTAAGCCGGCTCAATGCCGATGGCTTCAACGACGTGGTGGCGGTGGATAACTTCTCGGTGGAGAAGAAGATGCCGAACCTGAAAGGCAAGCGCCTGCGCGAGTTCGTAGACCGCAACGAGTTCTTCGAGTGGCTTGATAAGAACCACGAGCAGGTGGAGTTCATCTTCCACCTGGGCGCCCGCACCGATACGGCCGAGCAAGACAAAGCCGTGTTCGATTTGCTGAACCTGAACTACTCGAAGCAGATGTGGCAGGCCTGCGTGCGTTACCAGCTGCCGCTGGTCTATGCCTCGTCGGCGGCTACCTACGGCTCGGGCACGCTCGGCTACTCCGACGACGAAGCCCTGCTGCCGCTGCTGCGCCCGCTCAACCCCTATGGCGACTCGAAAAACGACTTCGACAATTGGGCCATTCAGCAGGAAGAGAAGCCGTTTTTCTGGGCGGGCCTGAAGTTCTTCAACGTGTACGGCCCCAACGAATACCACAAGGGCCGCATGGCTTCGGTGATATTCCACACCTTTCAGCAGGTGCAGCGCACGGGCTCGATGGAGCTGTTCCGCTCGCACAACCCCAAGTTTGCCGACGGCGAGCAGATGCGCGACTTCATTTACGTGCGCGACCTCACCGACGTGTGCATCTTCCTGATGCACCACCGCCGCAACTCGGGCATCTACAACCTGGGCACCGGCGAAGCCCGCACTTTCCTCGACCTGGCCCTGAACACCTTTGCCGCGCTCGATAAAACGGCCGATATCAAGTTCAAGGACACGCCGGAGGACATTCGCGACACCTACCAATACTTCACGCAGGCCGACATGAGCAAGCTGCGCAGCATTGGCTACGCGCGGCCTTTCACGCGCCTCGAAGACGGCATCAGCGAGTACGTGCGCGACTTTTTGGTGCCGAACGCGTATCTGTAGCCCGGCCTGCCGCGCCCGCTGCCTGTAAGCCCCAGGTAGGCAGAGTCCGGAAAATTTCCTTTTTTCGGACTCATAGCCAAGATAATCTTGGACTTACAATGCTTTGTATGACGCGGCGTACCATTGTCATTGTTGGGGGCGGAGTAGCGGGCAGCCTGCTGGCCGTGCAGCTTACGCGCCTGCCCGGCGGCCCCTGGCCGCTCGATGTGGTGGTGGTGGAGCCGCGCGAGCGGCTCGGCCCCGGCACCGCCTACACCAACGACCGGCCCGAGTGGCTGCTGAACGTGCGCAGCCAGGGCCTGAGCGCCTTTCCCGATCAGCCCAACCACTTTGTGGAGTGGCTGAAGCAAAACGGCATTGCCGAGGGTGAGTACGGCTTTTGCCCGCGCCAAACCTACGGCCGCTACATCGAGGGCCTGGTGCAGGCAGCGTTGGAGAACACGGCCATCAACGGGGTGCGCGTGCAGTGGCTGGCCAACCGCGCGGTAGCCGCCGCACCCGCTGCCGGTGGCTGCCTGATGCGCGTAACCCTCGACGACGGCCGCGAGCTGAATGCCAACACGGTGGTGCTGGCCCTAGGTAATTTTCCGCCCAGCATGCCCGTGCGGCCCGATACCGGTTACCACCAGCACCCGCACTTCCATGCCAACCCGTGGGCGCCCGGCGCGCTGCGCAACATCGGCCCCGAGGAGTCGGTGCTGCTGATTGGCACCGGCCTCACCTCCGTTGATGTACTGATGGCCTTGCGGGCCGACGGGCACCGCGGCCCCTTGCTGGCCGTATCGCGCCACGGCCGCTGGCCCGTAGCCCACACCGAAACGGCCGTAGCCCCCTACCCCAACTACTACGCCTCGGAAATAGCTGGCCTGCGCACCGTAACTGAAGTGCTGCGCGTGGTGCGCCGGCACGTAACCCAAGGCGCCGCCCAGGGCTACAACTGGCGGGCCGTGCTCGATGCCCTGCGCCCCGACCTAGGGCACATTTGGGCCAACTGGCCCCGGCCCGAGCAGCAACGCTTTATGCGCCATTTGGCCACCTTGTGGTCGACGCTGCGGCACCGCAACCCGCCGCAAAACGCCGCCGTGCTCCGCGAGCTGCTCGGTAGCGGCCGCCTGCAAGTGGAAAAGGGCCGCGTGCGGCACATCGAGGGCCGCAACGAGCAGCTGGCCGTGCAAATCCGCCACGACCACAACCACCAATGGCTGCAGGCCGACCATGTGGTACTGTGCACCGGCCCGCTGATGGACTACCAGCAGCTCAACGATCCGCTTATTGTGCAGCTGCGCCACGCCGGCCTGCTCGTGCCCGACTCCATGCGCCTGGGCATCCAAACTTCTGTTGAAGGAGCTTTGCTCGATAGCATGGGCATCCCTTCGGAGCACTTGTTCACCCTAGGTCCTAGCCTGCGCCCGTTGTGGTTCGAGTCGACGGCGGTGCCGGAGCTGCGCCAGCAAGCCGCCGATTTGGCTGCGGTGCTGGCCCAACGCCTGGCCGGCAACCACCCCGAGTCGGCTACAGTACTTCGGCGCGTACCGTAACCTTGCCGCTGGGGCTGGTCATCACCACTTGGTAAATACCCGCTTTCAGCGAGCCTTGGTACCACCTGAGCTGGCGCTTGCCGGCGCGCACCTCGGCATCAAACAGCGTGGCTACCTCCTGCCCTAGCATGTTCAGCACCCGAATTTGCACCCGCCCGGGCTCGGGCACGGCAAACGCCAGCTCCGTAGAACCGCTAAACGGGTTGGGAGCCGGCGGGTACAAGGTGCCTTCGAGGGGCAAGCCCTTGCCCAGGGTATACGAATCGATGCGCTGGCCGCGGCGGGTGTAAAACTCGAGGCGCAGCGTGTCGGCCGAGGCCTGCATGAGCATGGCGCCGTAGTCGGCGTTGTAGCGCACGCGGCTGCCGGGCACGGTGCGCTGGGGGTTCAGGTTGTAGATGTTGCGCCCGCCCAGGCCGTTTACGAAATACGGTAAGCCCTCCACCACCAGGCGCTCGTAGTGGTGGTCGTGGCCGGCCAGCACCACCGAGGCACCCCATTCCTTGAAAGGCCACTGCATGAACGTGGTGCTGCCGTGCTTGCCCGAGGAGTACGGCGCGTGGTGGAAGTACACCACTTTCCAGGGGGCGCGGGCCGCGGCCAGGCGCCGCTTCAGCCACTGAGCCTGCACCGAGGTGCTGGCTACGCCGTGGGGCTCGGCCGGGTCGCTGTTCAGCACAAAAAAATGCACGTTGCCGCGCCGATACTCGTAATAGCGGCCGTTGCCCGGCAGCGTGAAGTAGTGCTGAAAAGGAATGCCGTTGGCCGTGTACAGGTCGTGGTTGCCGAGGCTCGGGAAAAACCGGTTGTACGACGAGCCCTGCCCGTAGCGACCTTTGTAAAAGCCGATGTACTCGTGGTAGTACTGGCCAATGTTCTGGTCGATGGTGGTGGAGTCGCCGTAGTCGTAGTTGTTGTCGCCGAGCGTGATGACGAAGTGCGGGTTCCAGCTTTTCACCAACGAAGCCACGTCGCGCTCGGGCGTGCCGGCGTAGCCGTAGTCGCCAATGGCCGCAAAGCGCTGGGCCCGCGCCGGCGCTGCCAGCCACGTGCAGGCCAGCAGCCACCCCAGAAAGAAATACTTGAGCAAAGCGTAATAATTGGGCATTCGAAAGCAGGCATCTGTGCCAAACGTAATGACACTGACTGGCCCGCAACAGGCTCGAGAGTGCGCTACGAAGCAGCAATTTACGGCCGATACGCGGGCCGCCCCGCCATGGGTTGGCCAAAGGGCCAACTTTTGCTGCTTACGAGCGGTGCAACCTGCAGGCACGGGTTGGCAACAGGCTGAGCGAGCCTACGGTTCGGGCGCAAAAAAAGGCGGCTTCTCGTAGTGAGAAGCCGCCTACAGGGTGTTTAATATCAGCAAAGCAGCGCCCTAGGTTAGGCAGCAATGTCGGGGTACATGGGCCGCACATCAGCACCGATTTCGGGAGCGGGGCTGAAGGGCACGCCGCCCTCGGGCTCCTGCGAGCGGCGCAGGGCACGCATCAGCAGGTAGCGGTATTTCTCGGCATCGGCCAAGGCGTTTTCCACGGCGCGCAGGGCGTCGTCGTAGCTAACCACGGGGGCTTGCTCGGCTACTTCACCCGTCGGATACGTAAGGTAAAAAACCGGCATGTCGAGGTATTCAGCGGGTGTTTTCATGTCAGTATCGGCTGCTGTTTCAGTGTCAGGAGTAAAACACCCAGGGCCGGCTGCACATTCCATTTCAGCACTTCAGCTTGCAATTTATTCGCGCTGAAAAACAACCACTTACAAACTATTTTATCTGCAGCACCAGCTTACCGAACTGCTGGCCTTCGTCCAGGCGGCGCAGGGCTTTTTCGCCCTCGGCCAGGGCAAACACTGCGTCCACGAAGGGTACCAGCTGGCTGTCATCTACGAGGCGCAGCAAGGCGGCAAAATCTGCTTCGGTGCCCATCGTGGAGCCCATCAGGCTCAGCTGTTTCCAGAAGATGCGCGCCGGCGGCAGTTGGGTAATGGCGCCGGTGGTGCCGCCGTAAAACACGATGCGCCCGCCGGGGGCCGCGGCCTCCAGTAGCTGCGCGGTGCCGGGGCCGGCGGCGCTGTCGATAATCAGATCGAAGCCCGCGCCGGCTTGCTTGGCCAGGGCGCTGCCCCACCCCTCCTGCCGGTAGCTGATGCCGCCGCGGGCACCTAGGGCGCAGGCCCGCGCCAGCTTGTCGTCGGAGCCCGAGGTTACCCACACCTCGGCGCCGGCGGCCAAGGCCAGCTGCAGGGCCAGCAGGGCCACCCCGCCGCCAATGCCGGTAATCAGCACCCGCTCGCCGGCTTGCAGGCCGCCGCGCGTAAACAGCGCCCGGTACGCCGTAACGCCCCCCAACGGCAGCACGGCCGCTTGCTCGGGCGTGAGGTGGGCGGGGCGCGGGTGCACGTAGCGCGCCGGCACGCACACGTACTCGGCAAAGGTGCCATCGTGCGGCAGGCCCAGAATGGTAAAATCGCGGCCCTGGGCCCGGGGGTTGTCGCCCCAGTTGTGGCCGGGGTTGATGACGACTTGCTGGCCGCGCAGGCTTTCCGGCACGCCTTCGCCTAGGTCGGCCACGGTGCCGGCGCCATCGGAGCCCAGAATGATGGGAAAGCGCAGGCCCGCGTACTGGCCTTTCTGAATCCAGACGTCGCGGTGGTTGAGGGCGGCGGCTTGCAGGCGTACCAGCACCTCGCCGGCTTGCGGCTGCGGCGTGGGCACTTCGCGGAGTTGCAGCGGCTGGCCCACCCCATCGAGAACAAGAGCTTTCATAACAGAGAAAAGTGCCGCAAGTGGCGGCTGCACAGGATAATGGTTGATAGTAAGCGGGGTTACGGTAAACCTGTTTACGGGAAATTCGTTTAGCCGAAAACCTACCTGGCCCACGTGTTTGGGCGCGCAACCTACCGAAATTCCTATGGCACTCCCGCTCGACCCATTGTTTACGTTTGAAGGCCCCGATGTAAACCCGGGCTTTTTGCTGGCCCAGGCCACCGCCCACTGGCAACGCAGCCTGGGCGAAGTGCTGCAACCCATGGGCCTTTCGCCAAGCCAGTTTTTGCTGCTGGCCGCCGTGCAGCGCCTAGGTCAGCAGCAGGCGCCGGTTACGCAGGCCCAGGTGGCGCAGTTTGCCCACTACGACAAAATGACCACCAGCAAAATCGTACGTGCGCTGGAGGAAAAAGGCCTGATTCAGCGCCCCACCCACGAGCAAGATGCGCGGGCCCGCAGCCTTTCGCTTACGCCCGCCGGCCTGAAAACCGTGGTGCGCGCCGCGTGGGCCCTGGAGGAATTCGATCAGCAGTTTTTCGGGGCGGGAGCCGGCTCCTTGGTGAAATCCCTGCAAAGCCTGCTGCCTTCGGCCAACAAAGGCGGCGACGAGCACGCAGCTTCGTCGGCGGCATAGCTGCTACCAGGCGCAAGCGTAACATACCAAAACCGGCGCGGCCGGCGGCACCCTAGGTGCCGCCGGCCGCGCCGGTTTTGGGGAGGGCCGCAGGGCGCAGTAAGCACCCGGCCCAAAGGCAGCCGGCGCCCTACAAAAAGCGGGCTCTGAGCGCGGGCGTGGGCAGCCAGCATTCGTTTTGCTTGCCAAACCAGCGGTAGCGGTTGCGGGCCACAAAGCGGTAGGCGGCATCGCGCAGAAAACGTGGCAGCACCATGCCCAGGCCCAGCAGGCGCCAGCCGCCCCCTAGGTGCCGCACAATGCGCAGGATGGCCGTGGAGTGGGTGTAGGCCCGGCCGTTCTCAATCAGCACCACCGAGTCGGGGTTTGCGGGGTCGGGGTTGATGCCGCCGGGCATCAGGCGCTGGCCCGCTTCCGATTGCAGGGAGGCAAACTGAAACCGCCCCGCCGGGTCGCGCTCGATAATGAACTGCACCAAGCCGTGGCACAGGTTGCAAACGCCGTCGAAGAGGATAATGGAGGAGCCCGGTGTCATGGCGGAAGAAGTTGAAGCAGAGGTGCAGTGCCAGTACGCAACCCGCGAAATGCAGTTGGGTTGTGGCCTTCGCAATAATACTGGCAGCGGTGCCGCTTCAGAAAATACACCTTGTTTATGCAAAAAACATGCACAAAATTTTCTTGGTAAAGTTCATCTGATCTTCATGTGGAAGCGTATATGCCTCCTGTATTCGCCGCAGCAGTTACTACCACCAACCAACCTAAAACACTGTTTATGAACCGTACACGCATTTGGTGCATGTCGGGCGCAATGTGCGCGCTTCTGGCCTTGGGCTCTTGTGGCAACGATGGCAACTCCAACGCCGGCTCCGGCATGGGTGCCGATGGCACGGGCCCCGGACAAGGCACAGATACCGAAACCACCACCGACATGGGCAGCACCGACACCATGGGCACTGGTACTATGGGCACCGGTTCGGGCACCACGGGCAGCACCTCGTCGGGCACTACGGGCGGCGGCGTAACCACAGGCGGCGGCATGAGCGGCACCACCTCGAGCGCCGGCTCTACGGCCGGCACAACCGCGGGCTCTACGGGCGGCGGCGCTACTACCAACGAGGCTACCACGGGCGGCACCACGGGCGGCTCCGGCGCCGGTGCCTCCACCACCAGCGGCAGCACTACCAACTAGCTTACTCACACGCTCACATTTGGAAAGAGGAGGGAGAAAAAGGACGTCACGTTTGTGGTTGTCCTTTTTTTCTGCCTTTGCTCCAAGCCCGTCGGGCAAAAATAAACACCGCTATATAGCTCTTCTTTTGTGAGCTACGTAGAGTATGGGCTGGCTTGGCGTGAAAGCCGCCGCCCTGGCCCGCTGTAGAGTTTCGTCGTTCAGGCATTGCGTACAAGTTCTTCTCACAACCATCACCCCCTACAGCTATGAAAAAGTCGCTTCGTTCCCCGCTTTTCCTGTTCTCGGCCGCCGTGCTGAGCGTTTCGGTTGCCCTTTCGGGTTGCAACCGCGAAACCACCTCCGGCGCCACCACTTCGGGCTCTACCTCGGGTAGCGGCACCACCTCGGGCACTTACGACTCGACGACGCCGGCCACCACATCGGGCAGCACTACCACGGGTACTACCTCGGGCTCAACCAGCGGCACCACCTACGGCACCACTTCGGGTAGCACCAGCGGCAGCACTACCAGCGGCACCACCTCGGGCACTACTACGATGGGCAGCGACATGGGCACTACCACTTCGGGGACTACGTCGGGCTCTACCACGATGAGCACTTCGGGGACTACCTCGGGCACCACCAGCGGCAGCACCACCATGAGCACCAGCGGCTCTACCTCGGGCTCGGGCACCATGGGCACCACCAGCGGTACTACCTCGGGCTCCACCACGCGTAGCACCATGGGTACTACCAGCGGCAGCACCTCCGGCTCCACCACCCGCAGCACGTCTACGTCGGGCAGCACTTCGGGCTCTACCACCCGTGGCACTACCTCGGGTACTACGTCGGGCACCACCTCGGGCCGCACCACGTCGGGTTCTACTTCCGGTTCAACCACCCGCTAATTCCTAACGGCTTTGCATACTTCGGTCGAACCGCTTGACCGGGCGCAAGGGCAACTTCCCACCGAGGAGGTTGCCCTTTCTGCGCCTCCGCCTCCTTCATCCGGCAGCGGGCCCGGCCTTCGGTTGTTGGCCTTGTTGCGCCGTCCTTTCGAAGTCGATATCCGGGCCCTGGCGCTGATGCGCATGGCCGTGGCCGCGGTAATCCTGCTCGACCTGGGCATCCGCAGCACCGACTTGGAGGCCCACTACACCAACCTGGGGGTGCTGCCCCTGCACGTGCTGTTCGAGCGGGCCTGGAACCCCTACGAGTTTTCCATTCATAACATGAGCGGCCTGTGGCAGGTGCAGGCGCTGCTGTTTCTGGCGGCGGCGGCTTTTGCCGTGGGCCTGCTGCTGGGTTGGCGCACCCGCCTGATGACGGTGCTTTCGTGGGTGATGCTGGTGTCGTTGCAAAACCGCAACCCCATGATTGCGCAGGGCGGCGACGACTTGCTGCGCATGCTGCTGTTCTGGAGCATCTTTCTGCCCTGGGGCCGCGTGTGGAGCAAGGATGCCGAGGGCAAGCCTGCCCCCGAAAGCTACACGCACTTTAGCGCCGCCACGGTGGCCTATGTGGTGCAAATTGCCCTGGTGTACGTGTGCACGGCCTTCCTGAAAAACGCCCCCGAATGGACCACCGAGGGCACGGCCATTTACTACGCCCTCAGCCTCGACCAGGTGCTGATGCCCGGCGGCCGCCTGCTGTACCCGCACTACGAGCTGATGCGCTGGCTGACGCACCTCACCTACTACACCGAGCTGCTGCTGCCCATTCTGCTGTTTATACCGGTGGGCACCGCGTTTTTCCGGACGGTGTTTGTGGCCGTGCTGTTCAGCTTTCATATCGGCATCAGCCTTACGCTGTTCGTGGGCCTGTTCTTCGTCATCAACTTTGCCTCCCTCATGGGCCTGCTGCCCACGCCCGTACTCAATTGGCTGGAGTGCAAGCTGGGTCCTGCTACGCAACGCTGCTCGGGCTACCTAGGCGGGCTGCGCCAACGGCTGCCGGCCTGGCAGCTGCCGTTGCAGGTGCAGCTGCAAGCCACCTGGCAACCCAGGGCCCGCAAGCGCCAGCTGGAAATATTGCCCCTGCTGCGCGAAACCGTGCTGTACGTGCTCGTGGGCTACACCATTTGGTGGAACCTCGACGGCATCATCGCGCCGCGCTACACCATGAGCGAGCCGCTGCGCTGGTTTGGCTACCAGTTTCGTACCGATCAGCACTGGGGCATGTTTGCGCCGGCTGTGTTCAAAGACGACGGCTGGTACATTCTGGAAGGCCACGCCGCCAACGGGCGCCTGTACGATTTGTACCGCGAGGGCCGGCCGGTGTCGTACGAAAAGCCGTACTCGGTAATGGCGCTGCACAAAAACGACCGGTGGCGCAAGTACTCCGAGAACTACCTGTTCGTGGACAACTCCTGGATGCGGCCGTATTACTGCAACTACATGCTGCGCATCTGGCACCTCAACCCGCGCAACCCGCCCCTGAAGCGCCTCGATGTGGTGTACATGAAAGAAGTATCGCTGCCGAACTACCAGGTTTCGGAGCCGAAACGCGAGGTGCTTTGCAGCTGCGAATACTAGCCGCCGCAAGGGCCTCTACCCACTCAATCCAACACCTACCCTATGACCAATCACCATCTGGATGTGCTGAAGTCGCGCCCGAACCGCGCCACCACGCCCGATTTGCAGTACGTAGCGCCCGGCGTGTGGGCGTTGCGCAACGTGTTCGTGAATTTGTTTTTCGTGCGCCCCGAGCCCAACTCGGGTCCGTGGGTGCTGGTTGATGCCGGCCTGCCCGGCGCGGCGGGCAAAATCCGGCACGCGGCCGAAACGCTGTTTGGCGAAGGCGCGCGGCCCGAGGCCATTGTGATGACGCACGGCCACTTCGACCACGCCGGCGCCCTCAAAACCCTGGCCGAGCACTGGGACGTGCCCGTGTACGCGCACCGCTTGGAGCTGCCCTACCTCACGGGCCGCTCCTCGTACCCCCCACCCGACCCCACCGTGGGCGGCGGTGCCATGGCGCTGATGTCGGTGCTGTACCCCAAAACGCCCTACGACCTAGGCAGCCGCGCCCACGAGCTGCCCGCCGATGGCTCGGTGCCGCAGCTACCCGGCTGGCGCTGGCTGCACACGCCCGGCCACACGCCCGGCCACGTGTCGTTTTTCCGCGAATCGGACCGCCTGCTGCTGGCCGGCGACGCCTTCGTGACGGTGGAGCAGGAATCGGCCATTGCCGTGTGGGAGCAGCGCCAGGAGGTGCACGGCCCGCCCAAGTACTTTACCTGCGACTGGCAAGCCGCCCGCAATTCGGTTGAACTGCTGGCCCAGCTGAAACCGGCCATTGCCGCTACCGGCCACGGCGTGCCCATGCGCGGCGATGCGCTGCAGCAAGAGCTGGAGCAGCTGGCCCGCGAGTTCGACCGGCTGGCCGTGCCGGCCCACGGCCGCTACGTGCCGCAGCCCGCGCAAGCCGACGAATCGGGTGTGGTAGCGGTGCCGCCGCCCGTAATTGGGGCGCGCACGCCGCTGCTGGTGGGCGCCACTGCCGCTGTGGTGGGCCTGGCTGCCTACGCCATACTCGCGCAGCGCCGCAACGGCAGCAACAAGCACCTGAAGCGCCGCAAGCAAAACCGCATGCGCCACCACCACCTCGATCAGCCCGAAGCCTACGCCAGCGGCGTAATCGACCCGTTTGCGCCGACAGAAGGTTATTAGTTTTTTAGCTGTTAGCTATCAGCTGTTGGCTGTTAGTTATTGGCTATCGGCTGTCAGCCTAAATTAGCCCAACGAAAAGCCCGCGACTTGCGTCGCGGGCTTTTCTGTTACTGGCGTTATGGCATGTCAGCCAAGAGCTGACAGCCAACCGCTAACAGCTAACAGCTGCCGACTAACAGCTGCCAACCAAATCCTGGTACCAAAAGCCGGCGCTGAAGGGGTTGGGCTCGTTGCGGTAGCAGTCGTCGTTGGCTTTTTCGGTTTCGGTGGCGGGGCGGTAGGTACGGTGTACCTGCTCGCCGCGCGCAAAGGCAATAGGCCGGCTGAAGTACGGCGCATCGTACACGAAGCTGTGATACTCGCCGTTTTCGCCGCACGGGTCGACGCCGGCCGGCAAGTCGCGCAGAAACTGCTCGTCGAGCTCGCGCCCGCAAAAGCTTTGGTCGAGGTGCTGGTCGTTGACGCACACCACCACGGCCCGAAACCCTAGGTCGAGAAACTCGCGCATCACCTCGGCAGCCGGCTTGTGCCAGATGGGGAACTCGGCTTGCCAGCCCGCGTGCGCCAGCTGCTGCTCGCGGTACGTACGCAAATCCTGCAGGTGCAAATCGCCGAACACGGTGGTGCGCACGCCCTCGGCAGCCAGCCTACCCAGGGCCGCGGTCATGCGCTGCTCGTACACCTCCATGCTGGGCATTTCGGGCAGCCACACGGGCACCAGCGGCAGGCCGATGCGCTCGGCCTGGGCTTCGAGCAGCTCGGCCCGCACGCCGTGCATGGCCACGCGGCGGTAGTGCTCGTTGAGGGTGGTGAGCAGGTGCGTGAGGCGCAGGTGCGGGCTGCGCAGCGCGTGGTGCAGGCACAACGCGGAGTCTTTGCCTCCGCTCCAGCTGAGTACGGCGTTTGTCAAGGCTGATGGGGTTTGGATGCCGCAAAGATGCGCGTTGGGGCATTTCGCACGCGTGAGCCTAGGTGCAGTTAGCCAAAAGAGCGGCGCGGCGCGTATACAACAGCTCAATCCGAATTCTCTCATCCAAAACATTGCCTCTGCTATGTCTCGCACCCCGTACGCGCTAGGCGCGGCCCTGCTGCTGCTGTCGGCGCTTGTTGCCTGCGACCGTTCTATGGAACCCGGCATCGACCATTACATCCAGGATTCGTTCGACCGTGCTCCGCACGCTACCCGCGTCGATACCGAGCGCGACAGCGTATCGGGCGGCGGCAAGGCATACACGCCGGTGGGCACCACCTCGGGCGCCCGCACCGTGGCCGAGGCCGTCAGCTCGCAGCCCGGCGGCGACCCCAACACCTCCAAATACACCGAAACCGGCACCACCGACGGCAGCAGCACCACCAGCGGCCGTAGCCTCACGGGCCGCGGTGCCCACGACTCCGAAATACCCGCCACCGACAACCCGCCGCAAGCCGGCACCACCTCGGGCCGGGGTTCGCTCAACAACATCCCGCGCTCTACGCCCCAAAACGCCTCCATGCAAGGCGTGCAGGGCGGTGGCCCACGCCGCAACACCGACCGCGAAAACAGCAACTCGAGCCGCCAGGACAACCGCCAGTAGCCGCACATCGACACCGGCCTCAGCCGCCCCCGAACCTGGTTCGGCGGGCGGCTTTTTTTGTGGCCCGAAGCGGCAGCTCCGCAATGCCCGACCGCGGCACAAACACCTAGGGCACAGCACCCATGGCGGCTCCGCAACCGGTAGCCGGCGCCCTAGGTTGTGGGCCGGCTTTGGGCGGCCAGCAGCCGGGCGCACCAAGGGTAGGTATGCGGAGGCAGCGGGCGGCAAATACGGTGGCCGAATTATGTAAATATTCTAAGTATAAATCTTGCTGAAATACGTGTCTATTCGGAAACTCGACTATAGCTGCGCTGCGTACAAGCAGCTATAAAGCTCTACAACCTACACCTTCCCACCCCATTTATGCAGTACTCACGTTATCGGGTTTCCTCGGCCAGCGAGCGGGGCGCCGCATCCGGCCAGCGTTTGCATTCTGCCGGCAGCCAGGCGGCCCGCAGCCACGCCTACCGCCACACCCGCCACACCCGCCCCAACCACGACGGGCGCCACGCCCACGAGCGCGACACCGACCGCACCGCCGACAACGCCTAGGTGCCCACGGGCCCCGGCCAGCCCGGCAGCCAGCAAAAAGCCCCGCGCCAGCAACGGCGCGGGGCTTTTTGCACGGGGGCCCTAGGTGCTACTGCTGCTTAGCAGCCCAGGCATCCATCTTGCGCTCCAGCACGGCCAGCGGCATTACACCGTCTTTCAGCAGCTCGTCGTGGAAGTCGCTGATCCTGAACTTGGCGCCCAACTGCTGCTCGTACTTGCGGCGCAGCTCCTGAATTTTGAGCGAACCGGTTTTGTACGACAGTGCCTGGGCCGGAATAGCCATGTAGCGCTCAATTTCGGCTACGGCACCCTGCTCGTTGATGGCTTCGTTGTCCATCATGTACTTAATGGCCTGCTCGCGCGTCATGTTCTTGCTGTGCATGCCCACGTCTACCACCAGCCGGATGGCGCGGTGAATCTCGTCGCCCAGCGCGCCCATGTACTGGTATGGGTCGGTGTAGAGGCCTAGCTCCTTGCCCAGGCTCTCGGTGTACAGAGCCCAGCCCTCGCCCATGGCGCCGTACCACGCAAAGCGGCGGAACTTGGGCATCTGGTCGTTTTCCTGCTGCAGCGAGGTTTGGTAGTGGTGGCCCGGAATGGCTTCGTGCAGAAACAGCGACTCCATGCCCGAGGTGGTATTGAAGGTTTTGGCGTCGAGAATGGGCACGTAGAAAATGCCCGGGCGCGAGCCGTCGGGGTTGCCGGGGTTGTACTCGGCCGAGGCCGAAGCGGCCCGGAAAGCTTCCGTCTGGCGAATCTCGAACGGCGTTTTGGGCGTGCGGCCGAACAGCTTGGGAAGGTTCGGGGTGATTTTGGCCTGAATGCCGCGGAAGGCGTTCAGTACGTCTTCGGGCGTTTTGTAGGGCGTAAAGCGCTTATCGGTGCGCATGTAGTTGAAAAACGCGTTCAGGTCGCCTTTAAAGCCAACCTGGTTTTTCACGCGCTCCATCTCCGTCCGGATGCGCTTCACCTCGGCCAAGCCCGTCTGGTAAATCTCGTCGGGCGTTTTATCGGTGGTGGTCCAGTACTTCACGTAGTACCGGTAAATTTCGGGGCCGTTGGGCACGGCTGCAATGCCGGTGCTGGTGCGGCTCTTGGGCAGGTACTCCGTTTCCAGGAACTGACCCAGGCGGCGGTACGTGGGCACCAGCTCGTTGCTGATGGCGGCACGGTACGCCTCCGTAATGCGCTTGCGGTCGGCCTCCGAAACACTAGCCGGAAACTTGTTGATGGGCCCGTAGAACAAGCTCTTCGTGGGGTCGGATACCACCATGGCTTCCATCTGCGGAATCATCTTTTGCACCAGCGGGCGGGGCAGCACTACGCCGGCGCGCATGCCGCGCCGGAAGTTGCTGATAGCTGTATCGGCCCACACCGAGAAACCGCGCACGCGGCCCAGCCAGTTGTCGTAATCCTCGGCGGTTTTGAAGGGCTGCACGCCCTCGCCCGAGCCGTACTGGCCCATGGTAAGCGGCAAGCCCCAAAACTGCTGAAACGGCACCATCCAGGTGTTCAGCTTCAGGCCCTCGAGCTTGGTTTCGAGGTCGTAGCGGAAGATGTCGTAGCTGATTTTGTCGTTGTCGGAAAGCTTTTCGCGGTCGAACTGCTGCAGCTCCGTCAGGTATTTCTGGTAGAACTGCTGCAGGTTTTGCCGGAAGGCCACCGTGCCGTCGTTGGGCAGCTGGTCGTTGTAGCGGTTGTCGCCCTGGGCCGTGGCCTCCAACGGAAACAGCTTGGAGTTTTCTTCCCAGTAGCGGTCGAAAACCGAGCCGAGGGTGTTTTCGGCCGTAGCGGTTTGCGCACCGCCACCTACCTGGGCTTCTTTCTGGGTTTGCTGCGAACAGCCCATCAGCAAGGCGCCGGCCAGCACGCCGGCCGCGAGTGTACGTTTGTTCATGAGAGAGGAGAAGAAGTAGGGCCTAAATCTAACCGCTTTCTGCGCGCCAAAAAGCAGTTGCCTTAGCCGAATTGCTACACCCCTAGGTGCCCACAAAACAAAAGCCCGCGAGGCAGTACCTCGCGGGCTTTCGGGCCGGGTAATTACGTCCCTTCTCCGGCTGTTAGTCGCGCAGCATCGTTTTTTTGGTGAGCGTGCCGTTGGTGGTTACGGCCTGCACAATGTACACCCCGCCCAAGCTCTGGCGCAGCGGAATCTGGCGCGTAACCAGGCCGGTAGCACCATCGGGCATTACCTCGGTGTGCAGCACGCGGCCCATGTTGTCCATCACCCGAATGGCGCGGCACACGGCGTCGGTGCGCATTTCCACAATCAGGTTGCCAGGGGTGCCGTAGGCGCTCAGCTCCTGCTGGGCTGCGCCGGCCTGCACGGCCACCACCTGCGAGGTAGTAGCGGTGCCGTCGAGGTCGGTTTGCTTGAGGCGGTAGTAGTTCAGGCCGGGGCGCATGTTATTGTCCACGGCGCTGTACTCGCGGCGGGCCGAGGAGTTGCCGGCGGCGCGCACGGTAGTTACCACGTCAAAGGTTTTGCCATCGGTGGAGCGCTCCACCGCAAAGCTGGCCGAGTTCTTTTCCGAAGCCGTTACCCACTGCAGCTGCACTTGCTTGCCCACGTAGCGGGCGTTGAAGCTGGCCAGCTCTACGGGCAGCGGCGCGGCAGTGGCGCAGCCATTCACGGTAATGTAGTCCTGCACGCGGGGGTTGCACGTCAGGCCATCGGTGGCGCAGTCGTTGGGCTGGCCCTGCACGCACACCCGCAGGCTGTTGCCAAACAGGCCGTTGAGGCTGCCGTTGCCCTGGGTAAGTACGCAACCGCTGATCGAGAGCGTGCCGGTGCCCATGATGCGCGGGTTGCCCTGCGTTACCATAAGGTTGCCGTCGATGTCAATTTCGGCGCCGGGCGCCACCATCAGGTCCGATTGGTTGGCCAGCGAAATATTGCAGTCGGTGCTGAGGTTGGCAGTAGCGCTCAGCTGCGCATCGGCCTTGTAAAAGCTGATGCTGTACACATCGAGCGTGCCGTCGAGCTGCAGGCGCGTCATGTCGGGGCCGCTTTGCTCGCCGAAGTACAGGTTGTGGGCGTTGGCTTTGTCGGTGAGCGAGCCGGTGCTGGTAATTACCATTTTGGCATTGTCGCCGGCTACGCTGTAATCGATATCCAACTCAACGGCCGAGTTGATGACGATGATGTTGTCGCTGGCCTCTTGCCCGTTGCGCTGTTGGTTGTTGGTGGGCGTCAGGTGGCCGTCGGCTTTGCCCGAAATAACCCAGGTGTTGGGGTCGCTCCACTTACCGCCACCGGGTTTGGAGGTGTAGGTGCACTGGGCTTGGGCCTGGGTAGCGCCAACCACAGAAGTCAGAAGAAAAGAAAGGCAGAGTATGGTGGATTTCATATGGGTACAGGCTAGGGAAAACAGGCCGGCGGAGCGGGCCGTGCTTTCGGTTTTTTGCTTTCGCATTTGGAGCCTGATACGCTTTGTAGTATTATTGGATGCAGAAATAGGACTACAAACTATATAAGTAATATTTATTAATTTAATATTTAAATATTAAGATTGTTTGATAACTACTATGCCCAATGGCCCGGTTTAGCTCAGGCAATCAATACTTTATCCCGCCCGCACCGGATATTTCCACTTTGTTATATAGCGCTGATTATCACGCACAAGCTGACTTTTTGGGGCTGATTATTTTTGTAGGCCGCCGACCTTTTCCTCTCGTTCCAGCGGTATACATAAACCAGCCCGGAGCTAAACTGCCCAGGCTTTGCTCGTGTGCTTTATGCAATCATTTACCCAAATAGATGGGGGCACCGCGAAATACCCGATAGCAATTGCTGCCTCGCTCCGGGGCCGCTTCCGGCCTGTCAACAATTCAGCACTAGGCCGCAGTACGGTATTTCGAACCGCTGTCCTGCTCCCCCTTTTGGGTGCGCAGGCAAGCCTCGCGCTTCGGCCTGCAGGGCTCAGCCGGATTCTATTGAGCAGACATTGTTTCAGGGGTAACCAAACACGCCGAGGCCCGCGGGGCACCAACTGTAGCTGGTGCCCCGCGGGCCTTTCAGGTGTTTTCACGTGGCAGGTGCCCGGGCACCTAGGGCGCAGCTATTTTTTGTGCTGTTTAAGGTAAGCGCGGGCCTCGCGGTACTCGGGCGAGTTGCGCGGGGCTTTGTCCTTTACTACGTTGTAATAGCGGCGGGCCGTGGCCACGTCGGAGCGGTCGGCGGCAATGCGGGCGAGGTGGCGGTGGGCCAGCACGTAAAAGCCTTGTTCGGTTTCGCCGGTGCTTTCGGCAAACACGATGCAGCGCTGGAAGTATTCGGCAGCCTTTTCGGAGTTGTCGTAGCGGTGCTCCATCAGCCAGCCCAAAAAGTACGTGGCGTAGCGGCCGCTGATGGCCTCGTAGCCAGGCATGCCTTTGTTAAGCTTTTCAAGAATTTCGCGGCTTACCCGCTCGCATTCGTCGTACTCGCCGCGGTTGTAGCAGGCCAGGGCGTAGAAGCGCTGGAAGTAGGCGTTGTCGGGGTAGTTAGCGGCCAGGTCGCGGGCTACGGGCAGGGCTTCGGTGGGCTTGTTTTCGTCGTTGTACAAGATCTTCATCAGGAAGAACTTGGCCTCGGTGCCGGTGTAAAAGCCGTTATCGGCCACGTTGCGCAGCTGGCGCAGCCCTAGGTCGCGGTTGCCCTTCGGGAAAAACAGCATTACCGGGCGCAGCAGCGGGTAGTTTTCGGCAATCCACACCTGGTAATAGTTAAACAAAGCCTGGCCAAACAAAAACTCGGGGCTCAGGCCGTTGGCCTCCTGGCTGCGGGCCAGGTAATCGAGGGCTTCTTTGCTGTACACGGTGGCTTTGCGCCAGTTGGCCCGCTCGGCGTTTAGCCTTGCGGCAAACCCGTACGCGGCCGACAGAAAAAAGCACGCCTCGTAGTTCTGCTTATCCTGCTTATACAAGGTTTCGCCTTTGCTGATGGTGGTGTCCATGTAGGCAAAAAAGACCTTGTCGTAGAGCTTGGTTTGCACGTTGCTGGGCACGATTTTCCACCACTGGCTCAGGCCCAGCAAAAAGTACGGCATGGGGTGCTCGGGGTAGCGGCGGCGGAGCGAGCGAAATTGCTTTTCGGCCTTGTCGTACTTGAAGTTGTAGAGGTTGCGCACGGCCCCGTCGAGCTCCAGCTGGATTTCCTTGTCGAGCAGCAGCCAACTTTTGGTGTTGATGGCCGTGGGCGACACCTCCACGTTTTCGAGCTGAATGTTGCGGATGGGCGCATCGGGCCGTTTGGTGGTATCGGGCCGCTGCTGCGCATGCGCGCACAAGGCCCCCAGGCCACCTAGGGCAACCAGGCACAAGCGCAACCAAATCAGTGAAAAACGTTGGGGCATAGATCAAGAACGGCACTCGGCTACTAAACGCCCAAAGGCGCCCGCAGCGTGCACGGCTGCTAACATACGGCCACACCAGGCCGCGCGGACAATTGTTGAGTTAAAAACCGTACCAACGGCCGCCCGCAAATCCGTTGCGCGCTCCATTCCGCTACTCCGCAATGCGCTGCGGGCCTTGGCCGGCGCGGGCAAAGGCGTAGCGGGCCAGGGGCTCCACGCGGTGGTAGCCATCGAGGCCGCTGATGCAGACATCGGCCACGGCCCCTAGGTGCAACGAGCCATCGGGTTGCAGCACCTCGGGGGCCAGGTACACGTGTTCCACGCTGCCGATGAGCAGCACCGTGCCGTTCAGCCGAATGGGCACCTCCTCCTGCAGGCGCAACCCGATGCTGATCTGGCTTTCGGCGACGTAAGGCGCCGGAAACTCGTGGCGGTAGCTGGGCGTGAGGCCACAGGCCGCAAACTCCGACTCCTCGCGCGCAAAGTTGGCCGAGGTGTAGTGCGCCGCCGCCACAAAGCCCTCGTGCACGTGGTTGATGGTGTAGCAGCCCGTGCTCCGGATGTTTTCGTAGGTGTGCCGCGGCACGGTGGTGGGGCGCGTTACCATGCCCAGCACGGCGGGGTCGGAGCCGAGGTGCACCACCGAGCTGAAAATGGCCACGTTGGTAGCGCCCTGCCCGTCGGTGGTGCCGATGAGGTTGGCCGGTTTGTAGCCCGTGATGCTGTTGACGAGGTTGAGGCGGTAAATCTTATCAAAAGCCTGAATGTCGGCGGCGGTGAGGTGGTGCATGAGCCCGAGCGTAGATGAATGCGGAACAGGTGCACTACCGGCCTGCCGGCTGATTGTTTTGGGGCCTCACGGGACCCCTACGGGGCACGGCCCCCTACCTCGCTCCATGCGCGACGTCATAGAGAGGGGGAGCCACGGCGGCGCGGCCGTCAGCAACGATTGCGGCGGCTGCGGCTCGCGCCTGCGCCGCCGCCCCGTGTAGCGCGGAAATCCGTTCCGCGACGCGCCACCGGCGCGTATGGGGCACCGCGCGGTACCGGATACGCGCCCGTGGCGCGTCGCGGAACGGATTTCCGCGCTACAGGACCTAGGGGCCGGAAACGCGGCGGGGCCGCCGAACTTGGTTCGGCGGCCCCGCAATCGTTGAACGAAATCGTTGCTGACGGCTGGCTCCCCCTCTCCCTCGGAGAGGGGGCCGTGCCCCGTAGCAGTCCCGTGAGGCCCCTAGGTACCTAGCGGCGTTGGGCGGGCTTGGCAGGCTTGGTTACCATGGTGCCAAACGCCCCGGCCTTTTCGAACGACTGAATCACCTCGTCCTCCACGGGGGTGCGCTGCACCACGGGGTTGTTGGCCCAAAACTCGGGGTCGTATTTCACGCTCCGAATGGCCTGCAGGTCGTTTTCGTTGGCGCTTACGCGGGCGTAGCGCACGTTGCCGGGCTGCTTGGTGGTGTCGTAGAAAAACGTGAACGACTCCACGCTGATGGCCGCTTTCGGCATGCCGGGGCGCACCAGGTCGGTGGTCAGGTTTACCTGCATGTGGTCGAGCGGGGCCACGGGCGCGTCGCTGTCCTGAAACACCATATCAATGCTCAGCTTGGAGTTATCCACCTTGTAGCTCGGGTTGCTGAGCGTGGTAGTGAAGTTGGGCGTCGTGAATTTGTAGCGCTTCACCTTGTAGGTTTCCACGTCAATCCAGACGGTGCCTTCGGCCTTGTATTTCTTCAGCTCGGGGCGGGTTTCGAAGTTGATTTCGGCCACGCCGCTGCTGTCGTCGCCGAGCACGCGCACCAGCTCCACGTTGTAGTTTTTCACCACGTTGGGGCTGAACAGGGCCAGGCTCACGGTGCTGTCGGCGCGCGGGTCGTACAACCCGAACGACTTGGTGTAGAGCGAAAAGTTGCTGAAGTTCATGGCCGCCTGCTTGCCCGCAAAGCGGCCCTGCGCAATGGCCGTGCCCTCGATGCGGGCCGGGTTGGTTTTCACGTTCCAGATTACTTCCTGCAACTCGGTAGGCCCGTTATCGATGCGCGTAATCTGGCGGTAAAAGGCCTGGCCGTAGTACTTCTGCCCGTAGTTGCGCTGCATCTGGCGGTACGCGCGGTCTACCAGCTGGTAGGCGTAGCTGCCCACCTTCACTTCGGGCAGCGTAATGGCCGTGGTAGCCAGGCTCACCTTCAGGGGCTGATCGATGCTGGTAACGCGCACGGTGTCGCGCACGTGGGCAATTTCGCTGAACACGAGCGTTTGCGGCAGCTGCGACACGTTCAGCTGAAACTCGCCGCTTACGTTGCTGGCGGTGCCTTTGGTGGAGTTTTTCACGCCGATACTCACGAAGGGCAGCGGCTCCTGGGTGTCCTTATCCACCACCACGCCCCGGATAATGTACTGGGCCTGTGCCGGCGCTACCGCCCCCAGGGCGAGCAACAAAACGAGCAAGGCGCCGGCGCTGGGCCAGCCTACGCGCGAAAGCAACCGGCCGAAGGCCGTCGTCGGAAAATCAGATAAAGCCAAAACTGCGAACGGTTGTTGATGTGAAACCTAAACCAGGTGCTTGCTACAACGCCAGCCAGCCCCGAAAACATGCATCCGGCCTGCAAAAATACAGCCACGCTGCGCAGTGCCCCACTCAGCAGCCCTGGGTAGGCGGCCGCAACATACCCCAAAGTGTTGGCCGTGGGCCCGCGCCAACCGCCCCGCTGCGCTTACAGATGCTCGCCGCAACGCCAGCAAAAACCGGCGTCGGGGCGGTGCTCGGCGGCCTGGCACACGTGGCACACCACCTGTTTGTAAGCAGGCGCACCTAGGGCCGGGCGGGTGGCGCTGGCCATTTGCGCCGACACTATGCCCGTGGGCACCGCAATAATGGCGTAGCCCAAAATCATGAGCACCGAGGCCAGGGTGCGGCCCATCATGGTTACAGGCGAAATATCGCCGTAGCCCACCGTGGTAACCGTTACGATGGCCCAGTAAATGCTCTGCGGAATGCTCGTGAAGCCGTTGGCGCCGCCCTCAATCACGTACATCAGCGTGCCCACAATGATGACAATGGTAAGCACTGCCGTCAGGAACACCATAATTTTAAACCGGCTGGCTTTCAGGGCTTCCACGATAAATTCGCCTTCGCCCACAAAGTGCCCCAGCTTGAATATGCGGAACACGCGCAGCAGGCGCAGCGTGCGAATCACCAGCAGGTACTGGCTGCCTATCATTACGAGGCTGAGCAGCGTGGGCACAATGGCCAGGAAATCGATGATGCCAAGCGGGCTGAGCGCGTAGGCCAGCGGACGGCGCACCACAATCAGGCGCGCGAGGTACTCGATGAGGAAAACGCCCGTGAAAAACCACTCGATGGCGCGCAGCAATTGCCCGTAGCTGGCGTTGATGGAACGCACGCTTTCGAGCATCACGGCCAGCACGCTCAGCAAAATAGCCCACAGCAGCGCCACGTCGAAAGCACGGCCGGCGGGGGTATCGGCTTCAAAAATGACGCCGTAGGCAGTGCGCCGCCAGCTCGGCGAGGTGTCTTTCGGACGAAGTTCCATGGTCAAAACAAGCAGGCAGGCGCCAAAGCACCTAGGGCCATGTACGCGAAACGATGAGCTATGGCTTAGCGACTGCGGGCACGCTGGCAGAAAAACCATCCCAAAGCACAGCCGCTCCCGCCGCGGTTGCGTATACCTACCTCGCAGCCACCCACTTGGCTGACCGGGTATCTGCCATTACTACTTACCGCTATGATCAAGCATCCGATTCATCCTGCTTCCGATTCGCACGTGGGCCTGCCCCCTGCCCGCCCCGCCGATCCGCTCCGTTCGCCGCGCCCGCGCCGTTCGCAGCAGCCCGGCCAGGCCGAACCCGAAACCGCTCCCGAACGCACCCAACCCGCCTCGCCCGGCTTCAAGATGAGCCGCTGGTGCTAGGCCGATAAGCCCGATACCATTGCCGGGGCGGCTTTCCATCCTGTTTTCGGGGTGGAAAGCCGCCCCGGTGCGTTTATAACCGCTACAGCGCCGGGGCCTGGCTGGCCTCGCGGCGGTTTGCTACCTGCCGGGCAAAGGCGGCCCATTCGCCCCGGTTCGATGGCACGCCCACTAGCTGCTTGCCCGAAGCATCGGTGAGCGTTACTTCAAAAGCCCCTGCACCCTCGGCTTGCTCGCGGGTGGGCTTAAGCTTGGTGCGCCGGAGCAATTGCAGGCATTGCTCGCGCTCCTCGCCCCGCAGCACCATCTCGCCGCTTTCCTCGCCCTGCCCATCGGAGGTGCGGTACGTCAGCTGAATCAGCTCGGGCTGCACCACGCCTTGTATCACGCTCAGGCCCTGGTGCGGCGGCGGAAGCGCGGCGTCGCCGGCGTACAGCTCGAAGGCAACGGGCTCCTTTAGCTGCTGGCCGCACGCGCCCAGCAGCCAGGCCAGGCACAGCAGCCCTAGGTAAGCAAAGCGGGTTGGGTTTGGCATGAGGTTGTGAGGATTTGTAGCGCGATGTAGCGCGGACTTTGGCTACGCCGACCTTCGGTTGTAGTCCGCGCTACTGTTACGGCGCCATTACAGGCTTCACCTCAAACGTAAAGCTGCGGCTGCCAGCCAGGCCGGTGGCTGATAGGCCCTGCACTACCACTAGGTAGCGGCCGGGTTCGTCGCCGGTGTAAAAAGATAGCTGCTGGGGCTGGCCGGCGGTGGTGCTCAGGGCGGGGTTCCAATACAACAAATGGCGCAAATCGGGCAGGCGACTTTGTTTTTGCTGCTCGGTTTCGTAGCGCGGGGCGTAAAACTCCCGCTCCCACTGCAGGCCTTCGTACTCCTGCAGCAAGGCGCGGGCATCGGGCTGGGCGCCGGCCAAATCGCCGCGGTAGCTGGTGTAGCTTACCAGGCCGGGGTACGTGAGCGGGCCGTGCAGGTAGCCGCGGGTTAGCACATCGAGGCGCTGCACTTTCAGCGGGTCGATTTTCATGACGCGGTCGGTGTTGAAGAACGGCACGCCGTCGACGAGCACCATGGGCTCCTCCGTGAAAATGGTGCGGTTGCCGTTGTCGACCACCATAAAGTGGAAGCGGCCTTTGCGCAGGCGCACCTGCACGCCGGGCACGTACTCGCGCATTACCTCTTCCATTACCTTAAAGCGGGTGTAGTCGTCGAGGCGGTAGCGTTCGTCGGGGCGGCCGTAGAACGGCAGGCTGTCGGCCAGCGGCTGGGCGTAGGCACCTAGGGCTTTGCGGAAGTACGCGTTCTGGGCCTGCATCTGCAGGTGGCGCTGCGTAAGCTCGGGGCGGTAGCGCTCGGGCAGGCGCACGGGCGGCAACGGCGGCCCGGCGTGTTCGGTAGCAAACGGACTCAGCAGCTCAAAGCGGGCTGTGCTGTCTTGCCGAAAATTGGTTTGCAGCACCAGCGTTTGGGGGCCGTACAGCTCGCGGGCCTCAAACCGCACCATGCCGCTGGCGTTGCTGATGCCGTTGTAGAGGCGTACCGCGCGGCTGGGCGCGGCCAGGTAGGCCGGCGTGCCCGCCAGCGGTGCCCCAGTGGTTTTGCTGAGCAGCCGCGCCTGTATCTGGTGGCCGTTGAGCTCGGGCGCGTGCGGCCAGGCCGGCGGCGTGCCCGCCAGCGCGGCCTCCCAACGAAAGCGCCGCCAGCCCTGCGTCAGCATCAGGTTGTCGGCGGCGGCCTCGGCCTCGGGCTCGGCGCTATCCAGGTAAAAATTGGGGTTTTCGACGTGGCCCGGCAGCGCCGAGGTCAGCCACAGGTACGAGCGGATATCGGCCGCGGCCTCGGGCGCCGCCAGCGAATCGAGGCGGTACACGGCCATGGAAAGGCCGGCCGTGGCGGGCTGGCCGGCGCCGGAGGCGGTGGCCAGGCGCAGGCTCACCCGGTTGCGGGTGGCGTACTGCGGTTTGTCGGGGGCCGCGTCGATAACCAGGCGGCTTTCGGGCCGCCGGAAATACAGCCGCTCGCACACGGGTCGCCGCTGCTCCGTGAACACCGTAAAATGCAGCACGCCTTCGGGCAGCGTGGCTTTATCGAGCAGCAGTTGGGCCTGGCCACCCGCCAGGCGCAGCGGCTGGGCCACAAAGGCCTGCTGGCCGGCGTGGCCGAGCACGTACAGCTCTTCGGTAGCTGCATTGGGCATGTTGGCGGCTACGGTCAGGCTCAGCTGCCCCGCCCCGGCCGGCGCCACGCTCAGCACGTAGCCCTGCTCGAACACGCTGGGCAGGGCCCGCGTAAGGGTTTGCTCGTTGGGCAGCTTTAGCACGGCGGTGTAGCCGGGGCCGGCCGCCGCGGGCGTAAAGGCAAACTGCCCCATGCCGTGGCGCAAGGTGGCAAACCGGGCCACCTGCTTGCCCTGCGCATCGAGCAGCACGCCCTCGGCGGCCAGGCCGCGGCCGGCTTGGTCGGTTACCTTAAAGCCGACTTTGCCGGGCAGGCCTTTTACCAGGTTGCCGCCCTCGGGGAAAAACTGCACCTCGGGCGCGGGGGCCGCGGCCGAATCGGCGGGCAGGGCGGCGGCAAAGGTGTTCAGCACGGTTACGGTGCTCTGGAAGAAGTACTCCGGCCCGAAGTTTTTCATCCAGTTGGTGTAGGCCCGCACCGTGTAGCGCCCCGTGGGCAGCGTGGCCGGCAGCTGAAACGAGCCGTGCCCCACGGCCTGCTTCAGCTCGATTTTGGCCTGCAGCACGGGTTTCTGGCGGGCGTTCAGCACCTCCACGTAAGCCACGCGGCTGAGCGGCAACGGCCGCTGGCGGGTGCCCTCGGCGGCGTACAGCTTAAACCACATCACGTCGCCGCCGAGGTAGGTGGTGCGGTCGAGGTGCAAAAACAGCTTCTCGTGCGCATCGAGCCGGCTGTAGTTCTCGAAGGCCTGCTTGATGCTGGTGGCCGGCGCGGGGGCCTGGGCCCAGGCGGGCTGCCCGGCGGCCAGGCCCAGCAGCGCACCTAGGGCGCGCCCTAGGTAGCGGGTGGTTCGGGAGGTCGTCATCAGGGCCAATAGCTGGGTCGTTTGTTGGTGCCCCGGTCGCGGCAGTCGATGCACTTGCGGGCGGCGCCGGTGTAGGCAATCAGCACGCCGTTGCCGGTGTACACGCCCTCCAGCGGCTGCAGCGACGGGTCGCGGAAAGCGGCGTCCACGTCGCGTAGCTTAAAAGTGTCGATCTGCATGCAGTTCTCGTAGCCGGTAAGGTAGGTGCGGTACCACTGCACCGGCAGCTCGGCCGAGCTGATAAAAATGCGCTTTTCGGTAACGGAGTACGCGCCCACAAAGCCCAGCACGGTTTCGGCGGGGTTGCTGAGGCAGCGCACGTTGCCGGTTACCTGCGAGGGCAGCGGGTCGAAGAGCGTGCCGAGGCTTTCGGTGTTTTTGCGCAGCTCGTCCCAGTAGGCGTACTCCTCGGGGGTTTGGGCGTACTGCTTTACCAGTACGCTGTAGCGCAGGCGCAGCCGGGTAGCCGTGCGCGGAATTTCGAGCAGCTGGTGCCGCGACACCACGTCCTGCGTCAGGCGCGTGGTGTTGAAAAGCCGAATGTTGCCGCCTGTGGCGCTAGCCCAGCAGCGGTAAATGTCCTCCTGCCGGGGCCGCATCTGGCCGTTCACGTACTCCACCACCGAGCGGTAGGCCGACGTGAACTCCCAGGTTTCCTCGAAGCCCCAGCGGTAGTAGCGGCTCTGGTTGGTGGCGTCGCGGGTGCTCACGCTGATTTGCACGCCTTCGCCACCCAGTTGCCACTCTACCGTGTCGATTTCGGGCGTGATTTTGACGGGCGTGTACGCCGAGGCGTACTCCTGGCCGCCGCTGGTGTACAAGTGCAGGCGGTAGCGCGTGCCGGCCCCCAGGTTGAGCGCGGCCGAGGTGTATGTACCAGGAGTACTTTCGGTAAGCGGCACGCTGCCGCCGCCCTCCTGCTCAAGCAGCACGCGGGCGCGGGTTTCGGGCGGGGGCTGGGCCGGGCCGCTCAGCTTGTAGGTGCGCGAGAGCTTGATGGTGCTGCTGCCGCGGGCGTTGATGAAGCCATCGACCACCAACAGGTTGGTTTCGGCCTCGCGGATGGCGGGCTCGAACGGGTCGATGCAACCGCCCGTGAGCACCCACAGCGCCGCCCAGGCAAAGGCGCGTCGGATGTAGCTCGGCTGGCTTGTCATGGTGGCGAGGGTCAGAAGCGGAAGTTGTAGGTGATGGTAGGAATGGGCTGCCCGAATACCGACAGCTGGTAGCCTTTGATGTTGCCGTTCACGGATTTGTAGTAGATCGAGAACGGATTGCGGCGGCCCGTGAGGTTGTACACGCCCACCGTCCAGGAGCTGTGGGCCAGCTTTTTCACGCGGTGGTTGCCCTCGATGTTCAGCCCTAGGTCGGCGCGGTAATAATCGGGCACGCGGTAGGCGTTGCGGTCGGAGTACAGCACGCGCACCGAGTTGCCCACGTAGTACTTGGCCAGCGGCAGCGTAATGGGCCGGCCGGTGCTGTACGTGAAGTTGAGCGAGGTGCTGAAGCGGCGGCTGAAGCGGTAGTTACCGATCATCGTCACGTCGTGCGGCTTGTCGAAGTTGCTGGGGTAGTACTTGCCGCCGTTGATCATTTCGGCGGTGGTGCCGCTGTTCACGCGCACCAGCGAGCGGGAGTAAGTGTAACTGATCCAGCCGTTTACCTTACCCGTGAGCTTACGCACCATCACCTCCACGCCGTAGGCCTTGCCCTCGGCGTTTACCACGTCCTGCTCAATGGCCGGGTTCAGCAGCAAGGTGGCGCCGTTGCGGAAATCCACGAAATCGTGCAGCCGCTTGTAGTAAGTTTCCACCGAGGTTTCGATGGTGTTGTCCTTGAAATTGCGGTAGTAACCCAGGGCCACTTGGTCGCCTACTTGCGGGCGAATGTGCGCGTCGCTCAGCTTCCAGATGTCGGTGGGCGCCATGGTAGCCGTGTTCGAGAGCATGTTGATGTACTGCCGCGTGCGGTTGTAGCTGGCCTTGAGGGAGGAGTTTTCGGTGAGGGCGTACTTGGCCGACACCCGGTACTCCGGCCCGTGGTAGGTGGCCAGCACCTGCCCGGCGCGGTAGCGCACGGTGTCGGTTATGGTATTGTCTGAGCGCGGGCCGCCGGGCGCGTACTGCCGCACATTGTTGGGGCCCAAGGCGTTGAACATGGAGTAGCGCAGCCCCAACGACACCGAAAAGCGCGGCGACACCTCAATTCGGTCCGAAACGTACAGGGCGCTTTCCAGCCCTTGCTCCCGCTGCAGCACCTCGGGGCTGATGAGCGACTCGGCACCTAGGGGCTGCAGCTGGCCCGGCGCAATGCGGTAGAGCTGCGTGCCGGCGCCAAACTCCACGGTGTGGCGCGGGCTGTGGAAGTAGCTGAAATCGAACTGGGCCGTGTGCTGGTTCAGGTCGAAAGCCAGCGCCGAGGCGTTTACCGGGTTTTTGCGGCTGCTGATGTCGTAGCCGTAGCGGCTGTAGGTGGCCGTGGCTACGCTGTACAGCCGGTTGTTGAAGATGTGCTTCCACTTCAGGCTCGCATTCTGGTTGCGGTACTCGTAGGTGGTATCCGAAGCCAGCCGAAACTTGTCGCGGCTAAGGTAGCCGGTGGCATAGAGCGCGTTTTTGTCGTTGAGGTCGTGGCTGACGTGCGCGCTCAAATCGTAAAACAAGGCCGAGCTTTCGCGGTAGCTTCGGTTGGGCAGGCGGTGCAAAAGCCAGTCGGAGTACGAGGAGCGCCCGCTCACGATAAACGAGGCCTTATCCTGCCGGATGGGCCCTTCGAGCGTGAGGCGGCTGGTGAGCGGCCCGATGCCGCCCGCGCCGCCAAACTTTTTGCGGTTGCCGTCGCGGGTAGTAATGTCGAGCACCGAGGAAAGGCGGCTGCCGTACTTGGCCGGGATGGCGCTTTTGTACAGCTCCACGTTCTTCAGGATATCGGGGTTGAAGGCCGTGAAGAAGCCGAACAAGTGCGAGGGGTTGTACACCACCGCATCGTTGAACAGGATCAGGTTCTGGTCGGTGGCGCCGCCGCGCACGTTCAGGCCGGTGCTGCCCTCCCCCACCGATTTCACGCCGGGCAACGTCAGCACCACGCGCAGCATATCGGCCTCGCCAAAGGCCGTGGGCACCTGCCGGATGGTTTTGATATCCAGCTTCTCCAGGCCCATCTGCATGCCGGCCACGTTCTTATCCTTTTCGGCCTCAATCACCACCTCTTTCAGCGGTGTAATGTCCTCGTCTACCTCAATCTCCAGCTTGCCGTCGTTGCGCAGCACAATGGTGCGCTTGGTGTTCTTGATGCCGATGCCGCGCACCAGCACGGTGTGCCGACCTAGGGGTAGCGTAAGCGAGTAGTAGCCAAACTGATCGGTGGAGCCGCCCACGGCCGGGGCCTCCACGTACACCGTGGCGCCCGGCACCGGCTCGCCGGTTTTGCTTTCGCGCACGTGCCCGGCCACGGTGGCCTTGCCGCTGGGGTTGCTGCCCTGCCCGATGGCGTACACCTGGCTTTCGGCCTGCCGCCGCGATTTGGGCCGGTTCAGGCCATCAAGCGGGTCGGTGTCGGTGGCCGCGGCCGTAACTGCTGCCTGCTGCCGAAAATACCCGGCCGCCAGCTCCGTTTGCATGGGCTGCCCCGTGGTGATGAATACCCGCTGCCGGGCGTCGATGGCGTAAAACAGCTCGCGCGGTTTCAGGATGGCTTCGAGCACCTCGGGCAGCGGCTGGTTGCTGGCACCTAGGGTTACGCGGATGCTATCCACGGCACTGGGCTCGAAGTAGAAGCGGTAGGGCGTTTGGCGCTCCACCGCGCGGGCAAACTCCTCGAAGGTGGCGTTGCTGAACTGCCCACTGATCAGCGGCGGCGCTTGCTGACCTAGGCCGGGCACGGCCCCGCCCAGCAGCAGCCACCCGAGCAGCACCCCCACCAGCCACCGCGCGGCCTGGCGCCCGGGCACGTATTTGTTCGGTACTTTCATCGGGCGGCGGCCTGGGTTAAGGCGTGGTAATGCCGGACCAGCTGCGCAATGGCGGTGGCGCGGTTTTCCTTCTTGAACTTCAGATTCTGCTCGGCGGCGTACTTCTTCAGCTCCTTTTTGCGGTCGTGGAGCACGGCCAGCACCGAGCCTTTGCTGCCCACGGGGTGGTAGGCGTTGCCTTTGCGCAGGTAGTAGCGGTCGACGTCGGTAAACTCCTGGTAGCTCAGGCGCGGGCCCATGCGGGTTTGCAGGTCTTTGCCGTGCTTGGCCAGCACCTGCAGCTGCGGGCCGCCCGCAAACAGCAGCTCGTAGTAACCCGTGGTCAGCACCTTCGCCGAAGCCGAGTCGGCCACCAGGCGCACGAACCGGTGCCCGTCAATCACGAAGTGGCGCACGCGCTCATCTACCAGCCGGAACTTGGCCGGGCTGTTGAAGCTGTTTACCAGCAGCGCATCCAGCTTGGCGTCGTACTGCATGGCCAGGTCAGTGAACTCGTAGCCGTCGTAGTGCACGCTGCCGCGCAGCTCGTTTTTCGACTTAAAAAACTGATGCCCCTGCGCCGTGGCCGAGGCGTAGTTTACGTACTGCACGCCGTTGTAGAGGGCGGCGCTGCTGCCCAGCGCCTCGCGGTAGCGCCGGTGCAGGTGCTCGGTGGCCGCCGTAAGCAGGGTGGTATCGGCAGGAGCTGCGGGCGTTTGGGCCAAGGCGCCGATGCCGCACACCGGCGCAAGCAGCAGGGCGCAGCTGGTTAGTACTAGGTTTCGCATCGGCAACGGGCAACAGGCAGCAATCGAACAAGGCAATTACAGGGGCCGGGCCGCGCGGGCTGCACGCAGCCGGCTAAAGGCTTCTTTTTCAGCCCCCGACGTAGCCTCCCCAGAATATAGAGCAGCAAACATACAGCCTGCGTTGCTTACGGCCCCGAAAAACCCTGCTCGTTTCTGCCATATCGGGCCTTTGGGGCCTATTTTAAACGTCATGCTGAGCTGGTCGAAGCATCTCGCGTGCTGACGTTGAATAGTCTTGTCATCCTGAGCAGAGCGAAGGACCTGCTCACGCCAAGCCGTCATGCTGAGCCCCGTCGAAGCATCTCTACGGATAGCATCCTACTATCTGAAGAAGCGGTAGAGATGCTTCGACGGGGCTCAGCATGACGGCCTGAATAGTTGTTCAGACGTGAGAAGGCCCTTCCTGCGTCAGGATGACAAGACTATCCGGCGAGATGTCTCGGCAAGCTCGACATGACATTTTGGAGGCGCGGGTTCATGCTTGGCTTGCGCCTTCCTGCGGTTCGACTGCGCGTACGCCAGATGGAGCATGACGTAAACCTGAATTTTCAAATCGGGCCTGGGGCGGGCACCTTGGGTTGCTGGCATGCCCGCTGCCTTTCCCTGCCCCATTCGGCTTAACTTCGCACCGTACCACTTTCCCCATCCGCTTTGCGCCTCCACAGATTTCTCCTGTTGATGCTGCTGGTGCTCGGGCCCCTGGCCCTCACCGCGCAACACCGCAAGCAGCATTCCGCCAAAAAGAAACCCGCTGCTACCCATACCTCGGCCAAGCGCCCGGCCGCCAAAGCTGCCCCGGCAGCTAAGTCAGCCAGCAGCGCCAAAGCCGTTGCCAATGGCAAAAAACCTGCGCCGGCCAAACCAATGGCCGAGGCGCCGGCATTCCTAAAATACCTGAATTCGCCGTGGGTCGACTCGGTGATGAAGACGCTCACGCCCGACCAGCGCGTAGCGCAGCTGTTTATGGTGGCCGCGTACAGCAACCGCCAGCGTATTGACGAAGACTCCATTTCGGCGCTGATTCAGCAGAACGGCATCGGCGGCCTCATCTTCTTTCAGGGCGGCCCCGTGCGCCAAAGCAAGCTGCTGAACCGCTACCAGGCCCAAAGCCGCGTGCCCCTGCTCGTGGCCATGGATGCCGAGTGGGGCGTGGGCATGCGCCTCGATAGCGTAGTGCGCTTTCCGTACCAGATGACCCTAGGTGGTGTGCGCGACAACCAGCTGCTTTATGAAATGGGGCAGGAAGTGGCGTACCAGATTCGCCGCCTGGGCATGCACGTAAACTTTGCGCCGGTGGTCGATGTGAACAACAACGCCAACAACCCGGTCATCGGCTTCCGGTCGTGGGGCGAAAATAAGCGCAACGTAACCGAGAAAAGCTACCAGTACATGAAGGGAATGCAGGACGCGGGCGTGCTGGCCGTGGCCAAGCACTTCCCCGGCCACGGCGACACCGATGCCGACTCGCACTTTGCCCTGCCGCTGATCCGCGCCGACCGCCGCCGCCTCGATTCGCTGGAGCTCGGCCCCTTCCGCTCGCTCATGAGCCGCGGCCTGGGCGGCGTGATGATTGCGCACCTCAACATCCCGGCCCTCGATAGCACCGGCATGCCCTCTACCCTCTCGCGCCGCATCGTAACCGATATGGTGCAGAAGCAGATGGGCTATCAGGGCATCATCTTCACCGATGCCATGAACATGAAGGGCGTGACCAGCAAGTACCCGCCCGGCGAAGCCGACGTGCGCGCCCTGCTGGCCGGCAACGACATTCTGGAGTTCTCCAAAAACGTACCCAAGGCCCTGCAAGCCGTGCGCGCCGCCATCGATTCGGGCCGCATTAAGCAGGCCGATATCGACATCCGCTGCCGCCGCGTGCTGGCCCTGAAGCAGTGGGCTGGCCTGAACAAGTACCGCCCCATCGAGCTGAAGAACATCACGGCCGACCTCAACAGCCCGCACGCCCAGCACGTTTCGCAGCGCCTGCAGGAGCTGAGCATGACGGTGCTGCGCAACCAGCGCAACCTGCTGCCGCTGCAGCGCCTTGATACCCTGCGCATTGCCACCGTTACCCTAGGCACCAAGGATACCACCGACTTCCAGCGCATGGTGTCGGACTACGCCCCGGCAACACACTTCTCCATCCCGGCCAACGCCACACTCGACGACCTGGCCAGGCTACGCGAGCAGCTGCGCCCCTACAACCTGCTGCTCGTGGGCCTGCAGAACCTAGGGCGCAACCCGGCCAGCAACTTCGGCATTTCGCCCGAGGAAAACGTGCTGCTGCGCGAAGTAGCCGCCCTCAAAAAGAAGATGGTGGTATCGGTGTTTGGCAGCGCGTACGCCGTATCGAAGCTGCGCGATGTGAACACCGCCGATGCCATTGTGCTGGCGTATCAGGAAAGCAAAAATGCCCAGGAGCTGGCCGCCCAGGTAATTTTTGGCGGCGTGGGCGCTACCGGCAAGCTGCCGGTTTCGGCCTCGGAGCGCTACGGCTTTGGTGCGGGCCTGACTACGCAAGGCGGCATTCGCCTGCGCTACGCCCAGCCCGAGGCCGTGGGCATGAACAACAACCTGGAGGCCCGCGTCGATTCGCTGATTAGCGCCGCGCTGGCGGCCAAGGCTTTCCCCGGCGCCGAGGTGCTCATTGCCCGCCGCGGCACCGTGGTGCTGCGCAAAAGCTACGGCACGCACACCTACGATGCCAAGGCCCGCCCCGTACGCAACACCGACCTCTACGACCTGGCCTCGGTAACAAAGGTGGCCGCCGCTACCCCGGCCCTGATGAAGCTGCAGGACCTAGGCAAGTTCAGCCCCGAGCAAACCCTGGGCTCGTACTTCGATTTCCTGAAAGAATCGAACAAAAAGGACCTGAAGATGCGCGACGTGCTGACGCACCAAGCCCGCCTGAAGGCCTGGATTCCGTTCTGGCAGAGCTACACGCGCCCCAAAGGCGTGTTCAGCCGCCTGTTTGCCAAGTATCCGCACGAGCCTCTGAAGCTGAAAGCCGGTGAAGTGCCCGAAATGAGCCGCCGCTTCTTCCGTCCCGATTCGTCGGCGCGCTTCCCGCTGCAAGTGGCCGATAAGATGTGGGCCCGCAAGGATATGCCCGAACGCCTGAAGAAGTCCATTGCCGAGTCGCCGCTCAACGAGAAGCCCGGCTACGTGTACTCCGATCTGTCGTTCTACCTCTACCCGCAGCTGGTGCAGCAGCAAACGGGCAAGCCCTTCGAGCAGTTTCTGCGCGACGAGCTGTACCGCCCCCTAGGTGCTACCACGCTGGGCCTGCACCCGGAGTGGCGCTTCCCCAAAGCGCGCATCGTGCCCACCGAGTACGACTCGCTGTTCCGCAAGCAGCTGCTCCACGGCACCGTGCACGACGAAGGCGCCGCGCTCCTAGGTGGCCTCTCGGGCCACGCCGGCCTGTTCGGCTCGGCCAACGACCTGGCCAAGCTGGTGCAGCTCTACGCCTGGAACGGCAAGTACGGCGGCCAGCAGCTGCTCAAGCCCGAAACCGTGCAGGAGTACACCAAATGCCAGAACTGCCCCGACAACCGCCGCGCCCTCGGCTTCGACCGCCCTGCCGCAAACCCCTCGGTAAACTCGGCCAAGAGCGCCTCGCAGCTGAGCTACGGCCACACCGGTTACACCGGCACCTACTTCTGGGTCGATCCGCAGTACGACCTGATGGTGATTCTGCTGACCAACCGCGTGAACCCCACGCGCCGCAACAACAAGATTACCGAGATGAGCGTGCGCTCGAACCTGCTGCAAACCGCCATCGAAGCCGTGCAATCGGCCCGCCCGAAGGTGGAGACGACTGTGGAGGAGTAAGGTCGGGTTGAACTAGCCCCATCCTGTCATGTCGAGCGTGAGCGAGACATCTGGGGAAACACTTTTCTGCTACTGAACCCAGATGTATCGCTCACGCTCGACATGACAGTGACACGCACAAGGCCCGGCCAATTGGCCGGGCCTTGTGCTTTTGGCGGCAGCGGGCGCCTAGGGCATCTTACTGCTCGGTAGTTTTCATTTTAGCCTCGATGCTGCGTTGCAGCTCGGGCAGGTTTTCCTGCATGCGGCGCTGGCTCAGCTCCATGCCGGCCACCATCAGGGCGCTTTGCTTGCCGATGAATTTCTGCCCCGTTGAGGAGCTGTAAAATTTGGTCAGGTCTTTCAGCTCTTTCTCGCTGAACTCCTTGGCGTAGAGCTGCACCATATCTTCCTTCAGCGAGGCCCAGCCCATGTACTTCGTGAGGAAGCTGCGCATTTCGGGTTCCACGGGCTTTAGCTCGGGGCGTTGCGCCATTTGGGCCACCAGCATTTGATCGAGGGCCGCGTTGGTGTTTTTCTCCATTTGCATCGCCAGCATCAGCTCTTCGGCGGCTTTGCGCTGCCCAGCCGAAACAGACGCCGTAGCGGTGCTGCCGGTGGCCGGGGCCGTGGTTTGGGCCAGTGCGGCCGGCGCGGCCAGCAGCAAGCCAGCGGCAAGGATGATTACCTGTTTCATAGCTGCTACTACGCAGAAAGCTCCTTGGGTGGCCATGCTGCCAAGGGTTTTCCTGGGCGCTAGGTACAAACGGCTTAGGCAAGCACGTGCCAGCCACCAGCGGGGTTTAGGGTTGCGAGAAGTTGCGGTTTTTACCCCGGTTTATGACAAAATTGATAGCAAGCTCAACAATTGCTTTGTACCTTAAGCAACCTTTGTCCCGGGTTCTGCATCTGGTTTACTGACGGCGCATGGCAAGCTCCGGCGCACGGCCTAATGCGTGTTTGGTGGCTTGCTCACATGCATATGCGATTTACTCGTGTGCGTCGGCGGCCGATGTTTGCATCGCCGCACAACACCACTCCTGCTCAACCACTTCCTGCCCTCTCTCAACGCCCGGCTATGGCCCTACTTTACCCACTTGCGCAACGCCTGCCCCTGCTCGGCCCGCTGATGCTCACGCTGCTGCTGAGCGCCTGCGACGGTGCGCTGCCCGGTGCCGAAAGCGACGAGCCCACGCACTACGTGCTGAGCCAGCAGGAGCAAGCCTGGGTAGCGCCCTACCGCCTGGGCGAGGAGTGGCGCTTTGCCAACCAGGCCGGCTACGAGCGCCGCTACCAGGTGAAAGGCCTTTCCGATAAGTCTCAGCCAGGTATGGCCAGCAAGGGCGCGCGCGTGCAGTTCTATCAGCAAGAGGTAGGCACCCGCCTCGAGCGCGTTGATTCGGCGTATTACGAGCGCCGCAACGCGGGGCAATTCGCAGCCGCGTTTACCCTAGGTGCCGCCGCGGGCCCGCAACCCCTGGAGGCCGCTTTGCAGTGGGGCAACCTGCAATTGCCGTTGCCTGTGGCGGAGTTGGAAAGCCAGCAAGCCCTACCCCCCAATGTGCGCCTGCTGCCGAGCCTAGCCGTGGGCGGCCGCACCTTCAGCAACGTGTTGGAGTACCCCGCCCTGCAGCCCGCGGCCAGCCAGGCCGTCCCGGCGTGGCAGGTGCAAAGGGTATATTATACCAAGGAATACGGCGTCGTGCGCTTCGTGGAGGCGGGCGGCACCGTGTGGGACCGGCGCTAACGGCCGCTCCCGAATATAGTGAGTGAAATGGTGAAGCAGGCGGCTCGTTTCGGGCCGCCCGCTTTGCTTTTGGGCCCTGGGTGTTTTGGCTGAATACGAACTAAAAAGCCCGCTCCGGAACGCGGAGCGGGCCTTTTCGGCGGATGCCGGGCGGCCTCAGACCTTGATGATGATGCGCTTGTGGTACATCCACCACAAAATGCCCAGCCAAATGAGGATGAGCGTAACGGCGCCGGCCAGCGAGGCGTTTTCGGGCACCTCGAATGCGGGCACGAACACGGTTTGGTACAGCCACTCCTTCAGGCCCACCGCTTTGCCGCTGCCGGGCAAAGGCTGCTTGATGAGGCCCAGGATGCGCGGTATCAGCCCCGACAAAAAGAACACGGTAATGGCATTGACGCCGTACACCAGAAACGGCTTGATCCAGCCGCGCCAGCCCTGCACGTCGCACAGCCAGTACAGCACGGCCAACGCGCTGATGGCAATGCCGCCGGTGTACAGCACGTAGGAGCTCGTCCAGAGGCTTTTGTTGATGGGAAACCAGCCGTTCCAGATCAGCCCGAGCACGATGAGCAGGGCACCGTGCACAAACAGCCAGGCCACTTTTTCGGCGGGCGGCACCTCGCGCCGGCGCAGCCACTGGGCCGTGAGCACGCCCAGCAAACCGGTGCCCACGGCGGGCAGCGTGCTCAGCAGGCCTTCGGGGTCCCAGGTTTTGCTTGATTTCCAGAGGTGGGCTTCCGAGAGCAGGGTGCGGTCGAGCCAGGCGCCTAGGTCGTGGCCGGGCAGCAGGGTGGCGGCACCCAGGCCGGGCGCGGGCACCAGCTGCAGCAGTACGTTGTAGAGCACCAGAATACCGGCCAGCAGCCCCAGCTGCGTGCGCCGCCCGGTGTACAGAAAAACGGCGCTGCTGAAAATGAACACCAGCCCGATGCGTTGCAGCACGCCCGGAATGCGCACCGTGGCAAACTCAAACTTCGGGAACAACGCCAACAATAGCCCCAGGGCAAACAGCACCGCGCCGCGCCGCACCACCCGCAGCATGGTAGCGCCCAGCGGCCCGCCCTGGCGCTTCAGGCCATCGAGGGCGTACACCAACGACACCCCCACGATGAACAGGAAAAACGGGAAAATCAGGTCGGTGGGCGTGCAGCCGTGCCAGGCCGCGTGCTCGAGCGGCGCGTAGATGTGGCCCCAGTCGCCGGGGTTGTTCACCAGGATCATCGCCATTACGGTAATGCCCCGGAATACATCGAGCGATACCAACCGGCCCGGCTGCGAGGCCTCGGCCAGCGGCTGGGTATGGGTGGTATCGAGGGCGGCTTGGGTGGTGCTTTGCATGTTGTAAAGAACGCAAATCCGGCCAATGCGCCGCGCGGAGCCGCGCTGGTCGCGGGCTAAGTCGTGGGGCGCTGGGTTTGGTTATCATCCCCGTGGTAATGGCGGCTGTGGTGTAGGCAAACTGGCACGAGTCGCGCAACGCTGGCGCGAGTCTTAGCGCGTTAGCGCGCGACTCGTGCCGCAACATGGAGGGGAGTCTCCAGACTCCCGTCGCGTGAACGATACGCCCTAGGTGCCGGCGGCGGTGTGGAAGGCAAGCAGCTTATGCCAGCATATTGTTTCCTAGGTATCGTTCACGGCACGGGAGTATGGAGACTCCCCTCCATGTTGCGACACGAGTCGCGCGCTAACGCGCTAAGACTCGCGCCAGTATCAGCTAGCGTCAGTATCACCAGTATCAGTGTCACTCGCGCCAGCATTGCCAGCAGCCAGGCCGTTTCACAAACCGCCCGAAACCTTTACCGCACGGGTCGTATTGTAATGCCTACCAATGCGAGTGTGTACTTTCACGCACTCTATCGTTACCGTGCGTATGCCCCCTTTCAATGCCGCATTAGCTCCCGATTTGTTGCCTGCGTTTCTGGCGGTGTCGCTGGCGGCCTTGCATGTGGTGCGGCCCATCTACAACGAGGCCGGCACTGAAATCGTGGATTTCGCACTGGAGTACGTAAACCCGGCCGGGCAACGCATGACGGGTTTGCCCGAGCAGCCGGGCGGTACGCTGCTCACGCGCTTTCCGAGCACAACTGCGGCCGGCATCCTGGGCTACTACCGACGCACTTTCGAGTCGGGCGAGTTGCAGTCCTACGAGGTGAATTACCAGGCCGACGGGCTCGATAACTACTTCCGCCTGCAGGCCCAGCGCAGCGGCGCGGTGCTGGTGGTAAGCTTCACCGACACCTCCGACCAGGACCGCAGCCCCGTGGAGCAGGCCCTGCGCGAAAGCCAGGCCCGCGAACAAGCCATTTTGCGCGAGGTAAAGCACCAGCGCAACGAGCTGCTGCGCTTTGTGGAGCAGGCCCCGGCCGCGGTGGCGGTGTACAGCGGGCCCGAGTACCGCGTGGAGCTGGCCAACGCCGCCGCGCTGGCCATTTGGGGCCGGTCGTTGGCCGAAGTGCAAGGCCGGCCCGTGTTCGAGGTGCTGCCCGAAGCCGCCACCCCCGATGTGGTGGCCATTTTCGAGCAGGTATACACCACGGGCGTGCCCCATATCTCAACCGAGCAGCCCACCCGCATCGAGCGTTACGGACGACTCGAAACCGTGTACTGGAACTTCGTGTTTCAGCCGCAGTACCGCTCCGATGGCAGCATCAGCGGCATCCTGACGTTGGGCACCGAGGTTACGCCGCAGGTACTGGCCCGGCAGCAGGCGCAGGAGCTCAACCAGCAGCTGGAGGCCCACGTGCAGCAGCGTACGCTGGAGGTGCAGGCCGCCCGGGCCGAGGCCGAGCGGCAGCGCCGGCAGTGGGAGCAGCTTTTCCGGCGCGCCCCGGCGGCCATTTGCATCTTTGACGGGCCGGAGTTGGTGTTCGAGTTCCTGAACCCTGTTTACCAGGCCATGTTTCCGGGGCGCGAGCTGCTGGGCAAGCGGCTGATTGATGCCCTGTCAGAGTTTGCCGACCACCCCCTGGTGGCCATTTTGCGGGGCGTGTACGAAACCGGGCAAACCTTTGAAGGCCGGGAGGTGCTGGTGCCGCTGGCCCATACCACCGGTGGCCCCGTGGAGGACACTTATTTCGACCTAACCTACCAGGCCCGCTACAACGAGGAAGGCCAGATCGACGGCCTGATAACCTACGCCTACGACGTAACGCAGCGCGTAATGGCGCGGCGCGAGCGAGAGATGCGGCAGCAGCAGCTAAACGAGCTGTTCGAGCAGGCCCCCGTTGCCATTGCTATTTTCCGGGGTCCGCAATACGTAATCGAGGTGGCCAACCCGGCGGTGTGCGCCATTTGGGGGCGCACCCAACAGCAGGCCATCGGCACTCCCTTGTTCGAGCTTTTGCCCGAGGCTGCAGGCCAAGGCTTTGAGCAGCTGCTTGATGCGGTAATGGCCACCGGCACGCCGCACATCGCCACCGAGCTGCCCTCCTACATCCACCGCCACGGCCGCCGCGATTTGGTGTACTGGAACTTTGTGTACCAGCCCCTGCGCGAGCAGGACAACGGCCGGGTAGCCGCCGTTACGGTGGTAGCCACCGAAGTAACCGATCAGGTATTGGCGCGGCAGCAGGTGCATGCCCTCAACGAGGAGCTGGCGAGCATCAATGCTGCGCTGCGCACCGCCAACGACGAGCTGCACGACACCAACGCCCAGCTCACGCGCTCCAACATCGACCTCGACACCTTCGTGTACACGGCCTCGCACGACCTGAAAGCGCCCATTGCCAACATCGAGGGCATTTTGCTGGCCTTGCGCGAGCAGCTGCCCGCGGCCGTGCAGCAAGATGCCTGGGTGGCCCAGCTGCTGGATATGCTGCAAACCACGGTGGCGCGGTTTCAGAACACCATCGCGCAGCTCACCGATGTATCGAAGCTGCAGCTGGCGCAGGCGGGCCCCACCGAACCGGTGCCGCTGGCTGCCGTGGTGGCCGATGTGTGCCACGACCTAGGGCCGGCCCTGCAGCTCAGCGAGGCCCGGCTCACCCTCGATGTGGCGCCCGATATCGTGGTGTCGTTTCATCCGGCCAACCTGCGCAGCATTGTTTACAACCTGATCAGCAACGCCATCAAGTACTGCTCGCCCAAGCGCCCCGCGCAGGTAAGCGTGCAAGCCACGCGCCGCCCGCAGGCCGTGGTGCTAACCATAACCGACAACGGCCTGGGCATGAGCGAGCAGCAGCTGACGCAACTGTTCGGCTTGTTTCAGCGCCTGCACACGCACGTCGACGGCACCGGCGTAGGCCTGTACATCGTGAAGCGCCTGGTCGAAAACGCCGGGGGCAGCATTACGGTGGCCAGCCAGCCCGATGTGGGCACCACCTTCACCGTTACGTTTCCGGCCTAGGTACCGACGGCGCCGTCGGCACCCAGGAGGCCCGTTGCCTTCACTCCACAAAACAACGGCCCGCCTAGGTTTAGGCGGGCCGTTGTGGCTGAAGGGGGCCGGTTAAATGGCCGGGTCGTTGGGGGTGGCCGAGTTGTTTTCGCGCTCTACCCGCGGGTACGGAAAGAAATTGCGGTTGCGCTCGGCGCCTGCCGCGCCCGGCCCGGGCCGCCCGAAACGGCGGCTGTCCTCGAGCCGGAAGCCCTGAAAGGCCAGCTCCACCAGGCGGTTGCGGTAAATATCCAGCAGAATGGCCTCCTGGGTAAGCGGACCGGCGTAGGGCGCCAGGCCCGCGCCGGGGGGCGCCACCGGCAGGTTGCTCGAGTTCAGCTGCGCGGCCGCCGTGCTGGTGCGCACGCGGTTGAGCTCGGTTACGGCGTTGACGAGGTCGTTTTTGCGGGCGTAGGCCTCGGCCCGAATCAGCAGCATTTCGTTGGGCACGTACACCGGAATGGGCGCGCTGGCCGCCGTGTAAAAGCCCAGGCCGCGGTTTTGGGTAGCCGTGGGGCTCAGGCGCACGTAAAACGGAATGCGCCGGTCGCCGGCTTCGGGGGCCAGCGCGCCGGTCAGGCCCAGGTTGGCATCGGTGGGCTCAAACACGTTGCGGTTGCCAAAAGCCGCCTCAAACAGCGGGTTGCGGGTGTTTTCGTCGAAATTGAACACCGAGCGGCTCGTGGGCGATACGCGGCCGGCCGCGGCTATGGCGCGGTCGTAGTCGCCGGCCATCAGGCTGTAGCGGGCAATGAGCGCCTGCAGGGTGTTGGCCAGGTCGATGCCGGGCACGATTTTGCTGTTGAAATCGGCCGAAACGGGGTTGGCGCTCAGCTGAGTGGCGGCCGCCTCCAGCTGCGTAATGGCCGAGCGCAGCACCTCCAGCCGGGGCACAAACGGCGCGTTGGGGCCGGTAACCAGGGGTGCCTGCTCGAAAAACTGCGCCTGCGTACCTAGGGCCAGCGCCCGGAAGATGGAGGCGTACGCCACAATGCCGCTGCGCGTGCCCGCATCGCCGGCGTTGCCGGCGTTGGCCAGCACCAGATCGGCGTTCGAGCGGATGAGCTGCGTTTGGCTCCAGAGGTTGCGCACCACGCCGTTGTCGATGCGCAGGCTGGTGCCGCCCTCGCTCACGTTAAACTCCTCGATGTTGCCCACGTTCAGGATGGCCAGCTCGCGGGTGGCCAGCCCGCCGGCCGCCACTTTGTTGTAGAGCACGCTCAGGGCGCCGCCCACGGTGTAGCGGTACTGCAGGCCGTTGCACACGGTAATCAGGCCGTCGGCGGTGGCCAGCACATCTTGCTGGCGGGCGGCGCTGGGGTCGAGGTATTCTTTGTCGCAGCTGCCCAGGCCAATGCTCAGCAACGCCGACAGCAGCAGAAGGTATTTTTTCATGACAGAATGCCGAATGAGGTGGAGTTAGAACGAAGCCGCCAGCCGCACCTGGTAAGTGCGCGGAATGGGCACGTTGCCAAAGTCGATGGCGCGCAGCAGGTCGCTGGTGCCGCCGGCGCTGGTTTCGGGGTCGAAGCCCTTGTAATTGTCCCACGACACGAGGTTGCGCCCGATCAGCGACACGTTGAGGTTGCGGATCAGCGGCGTGAACGTGGGCAAATCGTAGCTCAGCGAGGCCTCGCGCAGCTTCACAAACGAGCCGTCGTCGATGCGGAACTCCTGCGTGTTGTACACCGCAAAAATGTAGCCGCGCGGCAGCTCGCCCCGCAGCTCTTTTTCGGCCAAATCACCCAGGCCCACGCCCTGCCGGGTGCGGTAGTCGGCATTGAACACATCCACACCCTGCACGGCATCGAGCAGGATGCGGGCCGAGAGCTTCTTGTAGGCCACGTTGGTGCTGAACGAGCCCGTCCATTTAGGATTGGGGTTGCCGATTACGATGTTGGCAATGGCCGTGCCGGGCCCGTAGGCGGGCTGGCCGTTGCCCTCGCGGGCGGGCACGTAGGTGGTGGCGCCCACGGCCTGGCCGCGGGTGCGCTCGTCCTGCGGAAAGCCCTGCGGCGTGAGCAGCAGCGAGCCATCGGGGTTGCGGGCGTAGCCCGAGCCGTAGAACACGCCCACCGGCTGCCCGGCCAGCAGGTACACCGGCGCCCCGGCCACGTTATCAATGGCAATGGCCTGCTGCTGCCCGCCCGAGCCCGGCAGCTCCAGCACTTTGTTGCGGTTGCGGTTGAACAGGGCCGTAACGTCCCAGCTGAAGTTGGCGGTGCGCACGGGCGTGGCCGTAAGCTGCAGCTCCACGCCTTTGTTCTCGATGCTGGCCACGTTGGTTACGATGGTGAGGCCACCCGTGGAAGGCGCCACGTTGCGGTTGGCCAGCAGCTGCTTGGTTTCCTGCCAGTACGCCGTGATGCCCAGGCCGATGCGGTCGTTCAGAAACCCTAGGTCGCCGCCCACTTCCAGCTCCGTCAGGCGCTCGGGGCGCACGCGCTCGTTGGCCAGCCGCGCGCTGGGCAGGTAGGTGCTGCGCCCCAAAAAGGGCACCGGCGTAAACTGGTAAAACCGGTCGTAGGAGCCGATGCCGGTGAGGCCGCCCGCCTGCCCGTAGCTGGCCCGCAGCTTCAGCGAGTTAAACGCCTTAGCGTAGCCGGCGTTCTGCCAAAAGCCTAGGTCCGAAAGCACCAACGAGCCGCTTACCTTGGGGTAGTACTGGTTGGTTTCGGAGCTGGAAAACTTCGACGACCCATCGCGGCGCACGGCCGCCGTTACAAACGCCAGGTTGCGGTAGCCCAGCGTGCCCTGCACGTAGGCGCCGCTCAAATCGAACTGCTCGGGCAGGCCGAAGGTGCTGACGAGCGTGTTGTTGGCCGCCCCGCTGATGGTGGTGATAAACGGCGTGAGGTTTTGGCCGCGGGCCTGCGTCAGCTCCTGCCGCACGTACTGGTAGCTGTAGCCGGCCAGCAAAGTGGTCTTGAAGTTTTCGCCCACCTGCCGGTCGTAGGCCACGTTCAGGTCGGAGTTGAGCTGCAGGGCGTTCAGCTGGGCGTTGGAGGCAAAGCCAAACGGGTAGCGGGCCAGCGGCAAGCCCGCCTGCGCCTGGTACGGGTACGGCCGGATGTAGCTCTGCCCGGCCTGCCCGATGATGTCGGCCCCAATCAGGTAATCAACCGACAGGCCTTTGGCCGGCGTTAGCTTCAGCTGCAAGTCGCTGATGGTGCGGTTGATGCGCTGCGTAAAATCCATGTCCTCGATGGTCGACAAGGGGTTTACGCGGGTGGGCTCCACGGCCAGCAGGTTGCCGTTGGCGTCGCGCCGCCGGATGTCGTAGATGTTGTTGGTGATGTTGACAGAGTTGATGGGGCTGTAGAACACGTTGCCGTTGGCTTTTTCGTCGGCGTCGCTGTTGTTGAAGGCCACGCCGGCCGTCAGGCGCGCCCACTTGGTGAGGCGCTGATCGAGGCGCGTGCGGATGTTGTAGCGCCGGAAATTGGTGCCCCGGATGATGCCCTGGTTTTGGAAATACCCCACCGACACGAGGTACTGCGTGTTCTCGGAGCCGCCCGATACGGACACGCCGTTGTCGGTGCCGTAGCCGCGCCGGAAAATCTCGTCGAAGTAGTTGTAGCGCTCCACGTCTACCAGGTTGGAGGCCAGCTGCGTGGTTACGCCCGCGCGGACGATGGGCACGGTGGTGGTGCCGGGGTTGGCCGCCACCTGCGCCGGCGACACGCCCGCAATGGTATACAGGCGCAAATCCCTGAAGCCGAACTGCTTGCCGTAGGTATTTACCGGCACCGATTTGCGCAGCTCGTTCATGTTAAAGCTGGCATAGGCCGATACGCGCACCTCGCCGGCGCGGCCGCGCTTGGTGGTAATCAGCACCACCCCGTTGGCGGCCCTGGAGCCGTAGATGGCCGCCGCGGCGGCCCCGTTCAGCACGTTGATGCTCTCGATGTCGTTGGGGTTGAGGTCGGCGAGGCGGTTTTGGCCTACCTGCGCCGAGCCCACGTCGTTCGACAAGGCCAGCTGCGACACGTTGGTGCTGCTGTTGCTGATGATGACGCCGTCGATAACGTACAAGGGGTCGGAGGAGCCCGAAAGCGACTTGATGCCGCGCAGGCGCACCGAAATGGAGCCGGCCGGGTCGCCGGAGTTCTGCACGATTTGCGCGCCGGGCACCTTGCCCTGCAGCGAGTTCAGCACCGCCCCGGTGCCGCTGCGCGTCAGCTCCTGCCCCGATACTGTGCTGATGGCGTTGCCGAGCTCGCGCCGGTTGGTGCTCACCGTGGAGCCCACCACCACCACGTCGTCGAGGCTTTGGCGGGCCTCGCGCATGGTTACGTTGGTGGTGATGCTGGTGGCGCTACCCAGGGTAAGGGAGCGGCTTTGGGCCGTGTAGCCGATGCTCGAAAACGTGAGCGAATAAGCCCCGGGCGCTAGCTGCGCGCTAAAGCTGTAGTTGCCGTCGGCATCGGTGGAGGCGCCTTGCGTGGTGCCGCCAACCAGCACGGTGGTGCCGGGCAGGCCCTGGCCGCGCTCGTCGATAACGCGGCCTTGCAGGGTATAGGCTTGCTGCTGGGCGTAGGCCGAAGCGGCGGCACCTAGGCAAAGCAATAGGCATAGCGAAAGCCAGCTCCAGAGCAGGGGCCGCCTCGCAAGCGAGTAGGTGTTGGGCATAGTTGACAGGGAGTAAGGTGTGGGAATTGCATGCTACTCTCCGTCAATTTATAATATTTAACCTATTAAAAATGCAAACATTATAATTAAGCATTAAGCCCGTCTGCAATCGCTGAAAACGGCCTTATTCGGCAAGCTTACAATTGGTTACAAACCATTACCTGTCATCCTGAGCGAAGCGAAGGACCTTACTAAATCTGAGTTTTTCAAGGTCCTTGTCATGTTGAGCGCAGTCGAGACATCTCGCGTGCTGATGCTGGATAGTAAACGCTGCCCCATCTCTTTTGTAGAGGACGCTGGGGTTAGGTTCAACGTCAGCCAACGTGATAAGGTCCTTCGCTGTGCTCAGGATGACAGTTACCATCCAAATGCTATCAAGTTACTATCCAGCATCGGCACGCGAGATGTCTCGACTGCGCTCGACATGACGAGCTTTTGACTGGCCGGGCACACGGCCCTGCGCTACCGACGGCCTAGTATTTCCAACGCACAAAGGCCTCGATGCCTTCGTACTCGGGCAGGCCCAGCTGGTCGTAAACTTTGGCGGTGGTGCGGTTGCGCTCCTCGGCGCGCTGCCAGAACTCGCGCTGATCGGCTCCGGGGAACAGCGGCCGGTCTTTCTGCGACTGGTGCTTGAAGATGGCGCGGCGCTTGCGCGTGAGTTCCTCCGGCGAAATCGGCACGGCCATTTCAATCTGGTCGATGTCCCACTCCTGCCACGCGCCGCGGTACAGCCACACCCAGCAATCCTGCAGCCACGCGGTGCCCTCGGCTTTCAGGCGCTCCACGGCCTGAAAAATGGCCGACAAGCACACCCGGTGCGTGCCGTGCGGGTCGGATAAGTCGCCGGCGGCGTAAATCTGGTGCGGCCGGATGCGGTTCAGCAGGTCCATGGTCAGCTGAATGTCCTCTTCACCTAGGGGCTTTTTGCGCACGCGCCCGGTTTCGTAGAAAGGCAAATCCATGAAGTGCGCATTCTCGTCGGGGATGCCGGCCAGGCGGCATGCCGATTTGGCCTCGCCCCGCCGAATCAGCCCTTTGATTTGCTGCACCTCGGGCGTATCTACCTGGCCCGGGGCCTTTTGGCGCAGCGCATCCACCACGCGCTGGTACAGGCTCTCGGCGGGTTGCCCGCCCGGCAAACCCAGGGCAGCGTCGTAGTCGGCCACGAACTCGGCAAACCGGATGGCTTCGTCGTCGAACACGGCAATGTTGCCCGAGGTTTGGTACGCCACGTGCACCTCGTGGCCCTGGTCGACGAGGCGCAGCAAGGTGCCGCCCATCGATATTACGTCGTCGTCGGGGTGCGGCGAGAAGATGAGCACGCGCTTCGGGAAAGGCGTAGCGCGCTCGGGCCGGTGCGAGTCGTCGGCGTTGGGCTTGCCGCCGGGCCAGCCCGTAATGGTGTGCTGCAGCTGGTTGAACACCCGGATGTTAATGCCGTACGCCTGCCCCGATTCGGCGAGCAGATCCGACAAGCCGTTTTCGTTGTAATCCTCGTCGGTAAGCTTCAGAATGGGCTTTTGCAGGTGGCGGGCCAGCCAGGTTACGGCCTTGCGCACCAGCGCCTCATCGTGCCAGTTGCAGGCAATGCCGGCCAGCCATGGCGTTTTGCGCGGGCTCAGCTCGGCGGCCGCGGCTTCGTCGAGCACTACCTGCACGGCGGGGTGGCGCTGCAGGTAAGTAGCGGGCACCGAGTCGGTAGGCTCGCCCTCTACCATGCGTTTGATTACGGCCGCTTTGCCTTCGCCCCAGGCCAGCAGCACGATTTGCCGCGCTTCCAAGATGGTGCCTACCCCCATCGTGAGGGCGCGGCGCGGCACGTTCTCTTCGCCGTAGAAATCGGAGGCCGCATCGGTGCGCGTAATGTGGTCGAGGGTGATGAGGCGGGTGCGCGAGCTGGCGCCCGAGCCTGGCTCGTTGAACCCGATGTGGCCCGTGCGGCCAATGCCCAGCAGCTGCAAATCGATGCCGCCGGCCTCTTCAATATCGGCCTCGTAGCGGCGGCAATACTCGGCTACCTCCTCCTGCCGGATGGTACCGTTGGGGATATGAATGTTCTCGGCCGGAATATCCACATAGTCGAACAAGTACTCGTGCATAAAGCGCACGTAGCTCTGCAGCGAATCGGGCGGCATGGGGTAGTACTCGTCGAGGTTGAAGGTGATGACGTTGCGGAACGACAATCCTTCTTCGCGGTGCATGCGCACCAGCTCCTCGTACACCCGCGTGGGCGACGAGCCAGTGGCCAGGCCCAGTACGCAAGGCTGGCCTTCGCCGTGGCGCTGCCGGATGAGGTCGGCAATTTGCTGGGCCACAGCCACCGATGCCTGCTCCGAATCGGAGTAAATGCTGACGGGTACGCGCTCGGGAGTGATTACGGGGTGCATAGCGACGGAAGGGATGGTAGACACCGGTAATGTAAACGCTTTTGCGCCCCCTCTGCAACCGTTTGCACAATTCGGCCGCCGCCCCAGGCTTTAACCTTGACTTAACCCCGGCCTACGCTTAGCTTTAAACCCTGTTTTGTGCCGCATTACGCTTTCGGGGCGCCGGTTTCGGCTCTCTTTTTACACGTCAGGTTTCACTTATTCTTGCTGATCCACCTCTATGTCAGCTGTTTTCGCTTCCTGTTGTACTGCGGCACCCTCGTTTTCTGAAGCATACCGGCGCGCGGCTATATAGCTGCGCGCTTTTTGTTTTTTGCCTTTTTCCCCACCTATTCCTTCCCACTCAATGAAGAAATCTTTATGGTCTATCATGCTGCCCGGCGTACTGCTGGCGCAGCAGGTGCAGGCCCAGCAAACGCGCACCGTTACCGGCGTGGTAACGGCCGCGGCCGACCGCTCGCCCTTGCCCGGGGTGAACGTGGTGGTAAAGGGCGGCACCACCGGCGCCCAAACCGGCGCCGATGGCCGCTACTCGCTGCAGGTGGCGCCGGGCACCACGCTGGTGTTCAGCTTTATCGGCTACAATACCCTGGAGCGCACCGTGGGCGCCGATGGCACCATCGACGTAGCGCTGGAAGCCTCCTCTACCACGCTGCAGGAAGTACAGATTACCACGGCCTACGGCATTCAGCAGGAGCGCCGCGAGATTAACTACGCCGCCCAGCAGGTTACCTCGAAGGACATCATCGAGACGCGCCAGACCAACATCGTGAACGCGCTGCAGGGCAAGGTGGCCGGCGTGCAGATTACCTCCTCGGGCGGTGGCGCCGGCGAAGGCGCCAGCATCGTAATCCGGGGCGGCAACTCGCTCGACGGCGACAACCAGCCGCTGTTCGTGATTGACGGGGTCATCATGGATAACTCGTCGTTCACGGAGTCAACGGCTCCCGGCGGCGGCTCGGCGTTCAACGGCATCCTAGGTCGCTCGGTGGCCTCTACCAACCGGGCAGCCGACATCAACCCCGAGGACATCGAGAGCATGACGGTGCTGAAGGGCCCGGCCGCCGCGGCGCTCTACGGCCTGCGCGCCGCCAACGGGGCCGTTATCATCACCACCAAGCGCGGCAAAGCAGGCGCTACCAACATCACGTACCGCACGCAGTTTTCGGTGGATGAGGTAAACCGCCTGCCCAAGCTGCAAAACCAGTACAAGCAGGGCGCGGGCGGCGTGTTCGACCCCACCACCCGCAACTCGTGGGGCCCGCGCTTTGCCCCCGGCGAGCCGGTGTACGACAACGTGGGCAACTTCTTCGAGAAGGGCACCTCGTTCCAGAACTACCTCACTATGTCGGGCGGCAACGACAAGGCCAACTTCATGGTGTCGGCCTCGCACCAGGATACCAAGGGGGTAACGCCGCAAAACAACTACGACAAAACCACCGTGCGCCTGAGCGGGCAGGTGCAGCTGTCGCCCAAGCTGGGCGCCTCGGGCTCGGCGCAGTACATGAACTCGGGCGGCCGCCGGCCGCTGCAAGGCCCCGGCTTGTTTGGCGGTACGGGCGGCTTTTTCGTGAGCTTGCTGAACTGGCCCCGCAACGACGACGCCAGCAACTACCTGAACCCCGACGGCACGCGCCGCCGCCTCACGCCCCTGTCGGTAGGCACCAACGACGCCGACAACCCGTACTGGACGACGGAGTTTAACCCCCAAACCGACCGCACCAACCGCGTAATTGCCAACACGCAGCTCACCTACGACCCTGCCAAGTGGGTGCGCCTGAGCTACAACCTAGGCACCGACGTGTACACCGAGAAGTTCCGCTCGGTGCGCGCCGTGGGCACTTCGCAGCCCAACAACCAGAACGGGGGCATTGCCGAAACCACCAACTTCGTGCGCCTGCTGAACTCCAACTTCCTGGCCACCTTCAACCACGATTTCAGTGAGAACGTGGGTACCTCGTTGGTGCTCGGCAACACCGTGGAGCAGGCCGTGTACGAAACCACCGACGTTATCGGGTTGATTTTCCAGAACCCGAACTTCGTTTCGATTAACAACACAGTGAACCGCAACGCGCTTACCAACAACCGCATCCGGCGTTTGGTGGGCAACTTCGGCCGCCTGAGCTTCGACTTCTTCAAGCAAGCCACGCTGGAGCTGAACGGCCGCTACGACCTCTCCTCTACCCTGCCCCGCCCCAACCTGAACAAGAACTACGGCAAGGGCTTCTTCTACGGCTCGGTGGCGGCAGGCTGGGAGTTTAGCCGCACCCTGGGCCTCGATACCAACCCCGTGCTCAACTACGGCAAAATCCGCGCTTCGGTAGCGGAGGTGGGCAAGGATACCGGCCCGTACCGCGTCGATTCGCCCTTGGCGCAGTCGACGTACATCGGTGCCGGTTTCCGCCAAGGCTTCTTCGGCTCGAACCGCCTGCTGAAACCCGAGCGCACCCGCGCCTACGAAGCCGGCCTCGACCTGCAGTTCCTGCGTGGCCGCCTGGGTCTGGATGCCAGCGTGTACCACCAGGAGACGCGCGACCAGCTAATTGCACCGCGCGTAAGCCAGGCTTCGGGCTTTATTCTGCAGTACATCAATGGTGGTACGGTAGTTAACCGCGGCATTGAGTTGGCTTTGTCGGGTACGCCCGTGAAGCTGGCGAATGGCTTCGAGTGGACGGCCCTTGCCAACTTTACGGCCAACCGCAACAAAGCCAAGCAGCTGCCCGGCTTCCTGACGGAGGTAAACCAATCGGATGCCTCCATCATCGACGTTGCTCGTGGCAGTGCATTCCCAGGCCGCCCCATCACCTCTATTGCCGCCTACGATTTCCAGCGCGTGCAATCGGGCCCGAACGCGGGCAAAATCATCATTGGCGCCAATGGCTACCCCACCATCAACACGGCGGTGTACCAGTATGCCGGCAACCGCGCCCCCGATTACACCACGCAGGTTACGAACACCTTCAGCTACAACGGCCTCACGTTTAGCTTTATGTGGGACTTCCGCAAAGGCGGCAAAGTGGTAAACGGCAACGACTGGCTGACTACCCGCAACGGCTTGAGCGAGCGTACCCTCGACCGTTACAAGGAAGTGGTATTTGATGGCGTAGTAGCTAACGGCGACGGCACTTTCTCGCAGAACACGCGCCCCGTGGAGCTGACGCAGGCTTACTTCACCAGCATCCTGGGTGCCGTGGGTACGCCCTTCATCGAGGATGCCTCCTGGACGCGCCTGCGCTACGCCACGCTTACCTACAGCCTGCCCAAAACCTGGCTTGGCAACTCGGGCACCATCAAGAGCATCGAGCTGGGCGTAACGGGCCGCAACCTGCTGCTCTTCACGAAGTACTCCGGCGTCGACCCCGAAACCTCGGCCGCCGGGGCCGGCGTGCGCGGCGGCGGCTCCACGGGCTTCGATTACGGCAGCGTGCCCGCTACCCGCGGGGTAGATATGTCGCTGCGGGCCACTTTCTAACTCCCTAGGTGCCCAGCGCTTAGGCCGCCGCAAGCACCTAGGCAGCGCACCGTTTCTACTATGTCATTCAAGATGAAAAAATACCTTCTCGCGTTGGGCCTGCTGATGAGCAGCGGGGTGCTTACGTCGTGCGAAAAGTTTCTGGACGTAAACACCGACCCCAACAACCCCATCACGGCCACGCCCAATTTCCTGCTGCCCGGCGCTATTTCGCAGGGCATTCAGCAGCAGATGTTCACGGCCCTGACGACCTCGTACATCTCGCAGTACATTGTGCGCCGCCCGGCGCTGGCCAGCACCGATCAGTTTTACCTCTCGAACGGCAACAGCACCAACACCTTCAACTACCTGTACTTTTACTCGGCCGGCAACGGGCGGTATGTGATTGACGAAGGCCAGAAAGAAGGCTCGCCGTACTACGTGGGCGCCGGCAAAATTGTGCTGGCCATGACGATGGCCCACGCCACCGACATGCTCGGCGACATTCCGTACTCGGAGGCGTTTCAGGGAGCGGCCAACTACACCCCCAAGTACGACCCGCAGGAGCAGATTTACGCCACCATCGACAAGCTGCTCGACGAGGGCATCGTGGAAATGCAGAAGCCGGCTTCGGCCAACTTCCGCCCGCTCTACGTTACCTCGCCCAGCATCAGCGGCGACATTCTGTACAAAGGCGACGTGCAGAAGTGGATTCGGCTGGCCAACTCGCTGAAGGCCCGCCAGCTAAACCACCTCACCAAAAAGAGCAGCTACAACCCGCAGGCCGTGCTGGCGCTGGTAGATAAGGGCTTCCGCACCTCGGCCGACGATGCGCAGCTGCAGTTCGAAACGGCCGTGGCGCCGGTAGCGGGCAGCACCAACATCTTCGGTACCACGCGCGCCAACTTTGCGTCGGCGGCGTTTTCGGCTACGTTCTCCACCAACATCATTAAGTACCTGAACGGCAGCGCGCCCGGAGCCACCTACCCCGGCGTAACCGACCCGCGCTTCCCCATCATCGCCACGGCCAACAGCACCGGCGGCGACCCCGGCGTGGGGGGCGGCACGCCCATTAGCGCCGCTACCGGCAATGCCACCGACTTCTACTCGAGCTGGTACGCCCGCGACCTAGGGTACTTTGAGGTGATTACCTACCACGAGCTGAAGTTCATCGAGGCTGAGGCGGCTTTCCGGGCCGGCGACAAAACGCGTGCGCTGCGCGCGTACCGCGAGGGCATTCAGGCGCACATGCGCAAGATTGGCGTGGGCGGCTCGAACGCCGTGCCGGCCGTAACCTTCCCGGTGATTACGCAGGCGCAGATTGATGCTTACATGGCCAGCGCGGCCGTAGCCCAGAACGAGGGCGAGCTGGATCTGAAGCGCATTATGGAGCAGAAGTACATTGCCATGTTCCTGAACCCGGAGTCGTGGTCGGACCTGCGCCGCTTCGATTTCAGCACCGACATCTACGTGAACCTGCGCTACCCCAACAACGCCAACCCGTTGCTGGCCACCAAGCCCGACTACAAAGACCGGTGGCCGCGCCGCATGCTGCCGGCCCTGACGGAGGTGCAGTACAACCCGCAGAACGTGGCGCTGCTGTTCTCGTCGGTGGGCGCCGCCAACTCCGAGGACTACATCACCAAGCCCATGTGGTGGGACCAGCAGTAGTGCCCGCAGGCTTTTGTTTCAGCTTCTTCCGCCGAATCTACTTTCATGAAATCAACGATATATCTGCGCCGCGGCGCTATGCTGCTGGCCCTGGCGGGCCCGCTGCTGGCCGGCTGCGAATCGGAACTGGATACCTTTTACAACGAGGTTGACGGCCAGTTTCCGACGTTTATTGAAAATGCCCTGGGCACCGCCACCAAGTACGCCACCGGCGAGGTGGTAAGCTTTGAGCTGCGCTTTGCCCCGCAAACGGCGCCCATCAAGGAAATCCGCATTCTGCAAAAAATCGAGCCGAACCGCGACTCTACGCTGGTGCAAACCATTCCGTACCGGGCGGCCTTTTCGCGCCTGCGCAACGCCGATACGCTGGTGGTAAACTACACCGTGCCGGCCGGGCAAAACAAAGCCAACGTGCGCGTGGATGCGGTGGTGGTGTCGGAGAACACCCAGGTGAAAACCCGCTCGTTCAGCTTCCGGCTGGCCGAGGCCGTGCCCACCATTGCGGTGGATGCGCCCACCAACGTAACCGCGCCCAGTAACGCCGCCCGCGTACCCGGCGACGTGGTGCGCTTTCCGGTGCGCATCAACACCGGCGGCATCACCTCGGCCACCTCGCTTACCGCGGCCGGCACGCTCTACAAGGACATCGACAGCCTGATTACCTACATGCGCGTGGGTACGGGCGCCGAGCGCCGGGTAGCGCGCCAGCGCGTGCCGGTGGGCACGGCGGCCCAAACGGGCGCGGCCACTACCGTGAACGTGGACGTAACCTTGCCCGCGGGCTCGAGCGGCCAGGAGGTGGTGTACCGCTTCGAGGCCAAGACGCGCTTCCAGGACAAGCCCACCCTGCCCCTGCCGGCCGCTGCCCCCAGCACCCGCTCGGCTTCGGCCACGGCAGCGCCCATCGTGCCCGGCACCACCACGGCGCTGGCCGCGGCCCGCACGGCTACGCTTACCTACACCGGCGCCACCGGCGGCGACCAGGCCGCCTTCGACCTGACCACTTTTGCGACGGTAGCTCAAGCGGGCGCACCGGCCAGCAAGGATGTGGCCATTACCAGCACCGCTAGCAATGCCGTGCAGCTGCGCGCCCTCAACGCCACGCGCTTCTTCCGCTACACCACGGGCGGCGCGGCGGCTTACAACAGCGCTACCCTGAACAGCATCCGCCAGACGTACCAACTGGCCGGCACCGCCAACCAGGTAGCCCAGCTGGATAACGTAGTCGTCGGCGACGTGGTAATTGCCCGCCTGCGCGGCGCCGATCAGTACGCCATCTTCACCGTTACGGGCATCAACCGTACGGCCACGGGCGTTACGCTGACGATGGACGTTAAGGCGCTGTAAGCGGCGCCCTAGGTCCGAAGAAACAAAACGCCCGCCCGGCAGCTGCCGGGCGGGCGTTTCGTTTCTTCGGACCTAGGGGAAACTGGCGCGAGTCTTAGCGCGTAGCGCGCGACTCGTGTCGGCAGCATGGAGGGGAGTCTCCAGACTCCCGTGCCGTGAACGATGCGACCTAGGGCGCCATCAGCCAGCACACTTTCGTACGTAGTATCAAGAAATCGCCCCAACAAGCTATTTATGAGCGAAAAGTATAAAGTCAGGTCGTCCGATGAGGTTTATTTTCTGACGTTTACGCTCGTCGAATGGGTCGACTTATTTACTCGTAAATCATACAAGGATATCATTGTTCGCAGCCTCGCCTACTGCCAAGCCCACAAAGGCTTGGAGCTGTATGCGTACTGCATCATGTCAAACCACGTGCACCTGATTGCACGCGCTACGCCGCCCGCCACGCTTTCCGGCATCGTGCGCGACTTTAAGAAATTCACTGCCAGGACGCTGATGCTGGAGCTTGAAACCAACCCGCAGGAAAGCCGCCGAAGCTGGTTGCGCTGGATGTTCGAGAGGAACGGCATGGGAAACGCGCACAACCAGCACATACAGGTGTGGCAGCAGCGCAGCCATCCGGTAGCCCTGACTTCAGATGAATTGGTGCAACAGCGTTTGCGCTACGTGCACGATAACCCGGTGCGCGCCGGTATTTGCTTTCTGCCCGAAGAGTACGTGTACAGCAGCGCGGCGCAGTACGCGGGGCGTGAGGCTATATTGCCGGTATTACACTTGTAATCGTTCACGGCACGGGAGTCAGAGACTCCCCTCCATGCTGCCGGCACGAGTCGCGCCTTGCAGGCTAAGACTCGCGCCAGTTCCCCGACTCGTGCCAGCTCTCACCTGCCTAGGTCGGAGAAACGAAACGCCCGCCCGGCAGCTGCCGGGCGGGCGTTTCGTTTCTCCGACCTAGGGCGTTTCGGTTTCCGGCCTAGGCGCTACTACCGCCCGAACAACCGGCCGAAGAAGCCGCGCTTCTTGGTCTTAGTTTTCGTTTTGATAGTGACGTTGCCGGCGCTGCTGGTAACCTTGGTGGTACCCGGCTTTTCGGTAACCGCTGGGGGTACGGTGGCCACCGGCGGGGCGGGTGCGGCGGGCGGCGCGGCGGCAGGCTCGGGTGCCGTTTGCGCCACCACTGGGCCAGCAGCTGAACCCAGCGTAGTTACCCGCGTGGGGCCGCTCTCGTTGTGCAGGCGGTCGATGGCGGTGATGTAGTAGGCGTAGTCGATGCCGGCTTGCGCGGTGGTGTCGATGAAAGCCAGGCTGTTGCGGCCGGCGCGCGGCTGGATTAGCAGGATGTGCCTGGGGTTGTCGGGGGTGGGCTGCTCGCCGCGGGCAAAACGGTACACCACAAAGGCGTGGGCCGAGTCGCCATCGGCGGCGGCGGGGCCGGGGTGCCAGGTAAGCGTAACGGGGCCGCCGGCGCGCACCAACGTAAGGCCTTGCGGCGTGCGGGGCGGCACGGCGTCCTTCCAAGGCATGGTGGGCAGCAGCGCCGGGTAGCGGAACAAGTTTTCGCGCAGCGAGTCGGTGGTTTTCAGCGGGTTGTTCAGCACCGATTTGGCCGAGAAAAACACGCTGCCGCTGATATCGGTGGGATACGAGCGGTTGAGGCGCACTTGCTTGGGCAGCTCGCCGGGATTGCGCCACGTGGTATCCGACTTGGTGCTCTCGAACATGCGGTAGGCGCCGTGCCCGATGTACAGGTGCCGGTCGTAGCGGTTGCGCGACCACCACTCGATCAGGGTAGCGTAGCTGGCCAGCTTAAAGTTGGTGCTCCAGTACAGCTGCGGCAATACGTAGTCGACCCAGCCTTGGCGCAGCCACTCGCGGGCATCGGCGTAGAGGCCGGTGTGACCCTGGAAGGCTTTGGTATCGGAGCCGTCGGGGTGGTTTACCTGGTTCATCCACACGCCGAAGGGCGAGATGCCGAACTTCACCCACTTCTTTTCGCTGTCGATGGAGTCGTGCATCTGCTGCACCAGCTGGTTTACGTTGCGACGGCGCCAATCGGGTACGCTCAGGCCCTGGTCGTTGAACTGCGCGTAGGCGCGCTCGTCGTGGATAACCTGGCCGGGGTCGGGGTACGGGTAGAAGTAGTCGTCGAAGTGCACGCCGTCGATGTCGTAGCGGCGCACCACATCCATGATAACCTTGGTAATGTAGTTGCGCACCTCGGGCAGGCCGGGGTTGTAGAGCAACTTACCCGAATAGCGGAAAAACCACTCGGGGTGCTGGCGGTACGGGTGGTTGGGCGCGAGGCGCGCCGAAGTGGTATCGGTACTGGCGCGGTACGGGTTGAACCACGCGTGGAACTCCATGTTGCGCTTGTGTGCCTCTTCGATCAGGAAGGGCAGCGGATCCCAGCCCGGCTCTTTGCCCTGCTGGCCCGTGAGCCACTTGCTCCAAGGCTCGAGGCTGCTTTGGTAGAACGCATCGGAGGCGGGCCGCACCTGCACAAACACCGCGTTGATGCCCGTGCGCTGCTGCTGATCGAGCATGCGCACGTACTCCTGCCGCTGCTGCTCGGGCGTGAGGTTGCGCCGGCTCGGCCAGTCGATGTTCTCAACGGTGGCAATCCAGACGCCGCGCAGCTCGCGCTTGGGCGGCGGCGCCGGAATGGGTGTGGTAAGAACCGAGCTCTTAAACTTGGCGGCCGGCGGCGCGGCGGCCGATGGCTGCGCCCACGCGGCACCCGACGAAAACAACATTGCCGCCGCGGCGGCAAACGACAAACAACAGCGCATCAACAAAATATAACAAGCAACAACCAACCAGCGGCCTATACTGGCCGCCCACCGAAACTCGGTGCAATTTACGCACCATACGGCCGAGGCTCAACGCCGCAGCTCAGCAAAAGCGAGGTCGAGCAGCGGAAAATCGGCCCAGCGCTGGTGGTCGAAGTGCCACCACTCGGCGCGGTAGTTCGCAAAGCCGTGTTGCGCCAGCACGGTGTGCAGCAGCGCGCGGTGTTGCAGCACGGGCGTTGGCAGCTCCAGGTAATCGGAGTGCGCTTCGGGGCCTAGGGCATCGAACTCGGTGGGCATGGCGAGGTCGGCGCCGGTGCCTAGGTCCACCAAAGCCACATCAACCGAGCAGCCGCGGTTGTGCCGCGAGCCCCGCCACGGCGGCGCGGCGTAGGTTTCGTCGGGTATCTTCTCGAAGAAGCGCACCGTGGCGCTGTACGGCCTATAGGCATCGAACACCTTTAGCCCCACTCCTACTTTGGCCAGCTCCTGCTGCGCGGCACCTAGGGCCTCGGCCACGGGGCGGCGCAGGTAAGCGGCAGGCTCGGCGTACACGGCTTCGCCTAGAAAATTGTTGGAAGTGGCGTACCGGATATCAAGCTGCACGCCGGGGATGCACGCGCCTAGGTCGATGAGCTCGTGCTCGGGGTTGAGGTGCACCAGGTGCCAGTACTGCGCGGCATCGGTGAGCACGGGCAGGCCGTAGCGGTTCAGGGGTATTTCGGGAGCGGGCATCAGGGCGTGGCGCGTTCGTGTTGCTCGCTCCAATATGTGCGCACCTGCTCGCGGCGGCGCTCCGAGGTGCGGCCCAGCTCGTACTGGTACACCAACTCGCCCAGGCGCCGCAAAAAGGGAAAACCCACGGTGTCGTAGTCGTACTGGTCGTCGTTGAGCACTTCGTCGTGGTTAGCGTACACCACGGCCGATAGCATAAACTCCACGCCACGCAGCGAATCGACGATGCAGGCATTGTCAATCAGAAAGCCGTAAGCCTGGCCGATTTTGTTGTAGATGCGCACGCCCTCGGGCAGCGCGGTCGATTTGCCGCCGGCCAGCAGAAACTTGGCGTAGTTGTCGGGGTATTCGGTGGGGTTGTACCTAGGGTAGCGGCTTTGGCGCGGCAGCAGGCGCATGTACTTGCGCAGAAAGGCATATTCGTCGGGTGCCAAGTCGAAGCGCTGTTGCGGCGGCACCGATTCGGGAAAGAGCAACAGGCGCAGCACCTGCTGCTGGTCGCGCAACGGAAACTCGTTTTTGGTGCTGAAATCGAGCGGCTGCTCCACGCGGCGGTTGCCCTCCATGTAGGCTTTGCCGATGCGGATGTTGGTTGCCGACATAGGCGGCAGCGCGCTTTCGTTGAACGCGGCGGGCTGGCGGTACAGCTCGGTGCGCAGCGTAGTATCGGCGAAGAATGTTACCGGATTGGTGTGGCGCGAACCCGGCTCTTTGTCGCCTACTGAAAGGCGGTGGATGATGCGCGTGTTGGCGAGGCCGGCTTGCTGTAAACTGCGGTTGAGCTCCTGCTGCCCTACGTACTCGTACAACCGGTTAAATGCTTCATTATCGCTCACCAACAACACCTTACGGATGTACTGCCCGATGGTGGGCCGGTAACCCAGGGCGCTGCTATCGAGCAGCACGCGGGTTTGGCCGGCAAAGGCCGAATCGATACGCAAGGGGGTTTCGCGCTCCAGTTTGGCCGCGTTCAGCCGGCGCATTTTCTGCAAGGCAACAGCTGCGGCGGGCAGCTTCACGGTGCTGGCCGGGTAAAAGTACTCGCTGGGCTTCAGCCGGTACGCGTACGATTTGAAGTGCGGCTTGCCCGCGGCATCGCGCCGAATTTGCGTGTAAATGATTTGCACGCGGTGCGCATCGGGGTTGGCCATTACGCGGCGCACGGCGGCCGTGGTGTCGCGGCGCAGCAACTGCTTGAGCGGGTTGCCCAATTGAGCCTGAGCGGCCGCCGCGGGCCAGGCTGCCAGCAACGGCAGGAGCACAAAAAACCGGTTCATCGTGCCGGAAGATACTTCATGGCGCCGATGAACCGGACCCGAGAGAGTTAATGAATTAAGGAGTTGGGAGTTTAAGAGTTATTGTCGTTTGTGGGCTAAACGCTTCAGCACAGCATTTCGCAATAACTCCTAAACTCCCAACTCGCTAACTCACCAACTCCATTCGCTTACTGATTCTGCGAGTCTTCAATGGTGCCGCCGTCGTTGGCGGAGCTGCGCGAGAGGCTGCCGTTGGCGTAGTAATCCGACTCGCCTTTGGCCTGGCTTTGGTTCTGCTTTTTCTCCGAATCCTGCCCGCCGCCTTGGTTGCGTTGGTCGGCTGAGGGCTGCCCGCCGCGGTTGGAGCTGCCTTTGGCGTTTTCGCCCGAGGCTGGCTGCTCGTTGCGGTTGTCGCGGTCGTTGCCGTGGTTGCCGCCGTGCTGGCCGGTGGTGCTGCGGTTGGCCTCGGGGCTGCCGGTGCTGCTCGGGCTGGCGCCGCCCACATGCTTGGCCTCGCTGCGGTTGATGTTGCCGTCGGGGCTGGTTTTATCGATGGGGGCCGAACCCGGCGCTACTTGCCGGTTGGCGTTCGGGTCGTTGCCCGACTGGTTTTTCGATGCGTTGCTCATGGTTGCGGTACGTTACTGATTGCCTTGGTTGGAATCGTGCCTGCCGCTGTTCACCTGCTTGGCTTCGTCGCGCACCTGCGAACCTGCGCTGGCCGGCCCGTCCTGCTTGTTCTGCTGCTCGGTGTCCTGCTGCGCGTCTTTTTTCAGGGGAAACTGGTTCTGACCGCTGTTGGCAACGCCTACTTTATCGGCGCCGCTGCTCTCCTGGTTGGTCGAATTGCCTTGTCCTTTGTTCATAGCTGTAGGGGTGGTTGGGGTAGGTTGAAAGAAACACCGGGAAGCTGTAAGCACAGCGGCCTTGTGGCCAACTAATTACAGGCTTGGCCCCGGTAGATGTTGGTTTACAGACCGGGTACTTGCCCTGGTTGGCCGGCCGAGGTGCCAGTGCCGGCCGAGGCCGTGCTGCCGCCCACATCGCCTTCGGCGGCGTTGCCGGGGTTGTGGTGCTCGGTGCTGCGGCTTACGTTGGGGCCTTTGGTTGCCTGGCCACCCACGTTGCCGCCGCTGCCGGAGTTATCGTCGGCGTTTTCGCCCGTGAGCACGCCCATCCGGTCGCCCATGCCAAAGCGGCCCTGCGGGTCGCGCTCCTGCTCGGCCGGCGACTGGCCCGAGGCTGTGGCCTGCGCGTCGTACTCGGGTCCGGCTTCGCGGGCGTTCATCTCCTGGTTGTAGGGCTCTTGCTGAATTGGATCCTGTTCCATGGTGTATTCGGTTCGGGTGGTGTGGCTCTGGCTATACGGCAGGCTGGCGCCGCGGTTCAGCCGTAGTTCGCCCCGCGGGGTTGCCAAGTTGTCGGGCTTCAGCTACTTGGCCTGCTTGTGGCGGGGCGCTTTGGCATGGAACCAGGTTCGCCTTTGGCCGAGGCCTTTGCCCGCAAAACCGACGCCGAGCTGCTCTACCTTACGCAGCACCCTAGGTCGTTTGCGCCCCAGCTGGTGCAGGCAGCCTGGGCCGAGCTGCAGCGCCGCGGCCAAGTGCCCAAGCCCGAACCTGCCCGCCCCACCCCACCCGCTACCCTGCCCGGCATTGGCGTAGTAGCCGTAACGCTGGCGCTAGCCGGCCTGAACGTGCTGGTGTACCTGCTGATGGTAGCCAGCGGCGTAGATGCCGTGCAGCCCGCCGGCCGCGACCTGATCCTGTGGGGCTCCAACTTTACGCCGCTTACCCTAGGTGGCCAGTGGTGGCGGCTGCTCACGGCCTGCGCCCTGCACGGCGGCTTGTGGCACTTGTTGCTGAATACCTATGCCCTGCTGTTTATCGGGGCTTTGCTCGAGCCGCTGGTAGGCCGCTGGCGCCTGCTGGTGCTGTATTGGCTTAGCGGCCTGGGTGGCAGCCTGGCGAGCTTGTGGTGGCACAGCGCGGGCGTAAACAGCGTAGGCGCATCGGGGGCCATTTTCGGGCTGTACGGGGCCATGCTTACGCTGGCGGCTACCAACGCGGCGCGCCTCAGCCGCTCGGCCCGGGCCGCTTTGTTTGTGCACACGGTGTACCTGGTGGGCACCAACTTCGCCAGCAACCTCAACCCCAACGTCGACCACGCGGCGCACCTAGGGGGTTTGCTGGCCGGGGCGCTGCTGGCGTGGCCGCTGCTGCAACCGCGCGCCGCCAAAACGCATCCGTAATTTATTCAACCTCAGTAACGGAGGTCATTGAGAATGTCGGGCCGAAACCAGACCTTCCGTTTACGTATATCCGCCCGAGCCCGACCGCCGCTCGCCTAGCCCAAGCCCCGCACGCTATGAAAAAACTCTTACTCTTACTCGGCCTGCTTGCTCCTGTTGCCCTGCAAGCCCAAACCCTGCCCAACAACGGCTTCGAAACCTGGACCACCACCGGCCTGCGCGAAAGCCCGAACGGCTGGTACTCGCTGGATGATTTGGTGGCCACGCAGCTGCCCATTTCCCTGGGCTTCGCCACCAAAACCACCGACCGCCACGCGGGCAACTTTGCCGTGCAGCTGCAAAGCAAGCAGGTTGCGTTTCCGGGCTTGCCCTTCACGGGGTACGTGCCCTCGGTGCTGTTCGTGGGCGCCAAAATCAACCCGCAAAACCCCGAAACGGCGGGCGGCATCCCGTTCACCAGCCGCCCGGGCAGCGTGCGTTTCTGGTACAAGCTCACGCTGGCGCCCAACGATTCGGCCGTGGCTTTGGCGGCGCTTTCGCGCGGGCCGCGCTCGGCGCAGGGCAATTTCATCGGCACCGGCGGCCTCGATTTGCCCGCTCGCAGCACCTTTGGGCAAGCCGCCTACAACATGGAGTACGCGCCCGGCACGCTCACGCCCGACACCCTGCGCCTGGGGTTTGTGGTGGGCACCGGCAGCGTTTCGGCCGGCTCCACGCTGATTGTGGATGAGGTTACGTTTGGCGCGCGGGTTACCTCCAACAAGCAATCGGCCGCACTGGCCGCAAGCCTCAGCGTGTACCCCAACCCCAGCAGCACCGGCGAGTTTGCCCTGGCCTCGCTCGATAACCCGGCCGTAGCTACGGCCCCGCTCAGCGTAACCGATGCCCTGGGCAGGGAGGTGTACCGCGAGGGCGCCGCCCCGCGCAGCCTCTACAACGGCCGGGCCCTGCGCCTGCAAAACCAACAGCCGGGCCTGTACCTGCTGCGCCTCGAAACGCCGACCGGCCTGGTTACGCGCCGTTTGGTAATTCGCTAGCGAGCCACGCGTTAGGCTGATGGGCTTTCGCTAACCCTGCTCAGGTGCAAATGACACCGAGGTGACCTAGGGTAAAGGAAACCCCGAGGCCAGCTAACAAAGGGAGCTGGCCTCGGCGTTTTTGTCATTTGGCCACCGGGGCAAACACGGCAAGCGGCTTATTCAGAGCGCTCAGATGCAAGCACTTACCCGAACGGAATATTGGCAACCCACGTACCTTTGCATGCCCTCAAGCTCCTCCGTACATGGCCAGCCTCAACCGCAGCTCTTCCGAGTATGACTCAGCCGACGATAAGCCGCGCTGGCGCCGAGCCGCATCGGCACTGCGCCGTGCCGCTACCGCCCCGCTTACCGGCGCCGAGGCATTGTACCAAACCGGCCGGAGCTACCGCCACTTTCTGCTGCCGGCCCTCAACGGCGCCATCGGCGACCAGCTCGAAGCGCGCGGCGACCACCGCGCCATTCGCCTGAGCTTCCGGCGCCAAGGCACCGATGTAGCCGTGGCCGATCTAGGCCTCACCGACGGCCTTAAGCGCACGGTGGTGTGGGTGCACGGCCTGATGGGCGACGAGCACATCTGGCAAACCGGCTCGCCCGAGGTGCCCCGCTACGGCCCGCGCCTCGAGCACGACCTGGGCGTGCGCAGCCTGTACGTGCGCTACAACTCGGGGCGCCATATTTCGCAGAACGGCCGCGAGCTGAGCCAACTGCTTACCGCGCTGGTTACGCACTGGCCCGAGGCCATATCGGAGCTGGTGCTGGTGGGCCACAGCATGGGCGGGCTGGTAATCCGGAGCGCCGGCTACTACGGGCAACAAGCGCAAGCCCCCTGGCTTAGCCAACTGCGCCAGGTGTTTTTGCTGGCTGTGCCCAACGAGGGCTCGTTCCTGGAGCAGCACAGCTTTCTGACGGCCCTGATGCTCCGCCGTTTCGATTTGCGTCTGGCGCGCCTGCTGGCCGATACCATCGACCGACGCAGCAATGGCATCCGCGACTTGCGCCACGCCCGCTTAGTTGACGAAGACTGGCTGAACCCGCACGCCGACGACCTGCTGCCCCCGCGCACCGAGGTACCGCCCCTACCCGGCGTGCAGTACCACGTGCTGGCCGCTTCGCTGCTGAAAAATGCCGAATCATGGCTAACGCAGTACTTCGGCGATGGGCTCGTAGGCAGCAACTCGGCCACGGGCAGCGTGTTCAAAACAATGCCTTCCGACCTGGGCCAGGTGCGCGTGCAGGTGTTTTCGCGGCAGCACCACGGCACCCTGCTGGCCAACCCCGAGGTGTACGAGTACCTGCGGGCGCAGCTGGCAGCTGCCCGGCCACTGCCGCAGTAAACCAACCTAGGGCGCCTGTTTGGCAACTAGTGCCTGCTCGGCCTCGTGGGCTGTAATTTGGTGCGGATAGTTGACGTAGAACAAGTTATCCTCGCTCATGCTGTAGCCCTGCTGCAGATACCGGCGTGCCTGCGCAAGGTGCTTCCTGGCGCTGCCGGTTTTGCTAAGTGCCTGCTCGGTTAGCCCTAGGTAGTAATGCGCATCGGGGTGCTGGGGGTACTGTTGCAGCGCACGCCCTAGGTAGTCGGCTGCTTTGGGCAGTTGCTTGGCCTCGTACGCCACTACGCCGAGGTAAAACAGCGAGTTGAAGTGCGGCGCAGTATTGGTTTTGCCTTGCTGCTGCGTGGCTACGTCGCGGAGCAAATCAGCTTCTGCGGCTTTCAGGTCGCCCAGCTCCAGGTGGCACAAACCGCGGTAAAACCAGTAGGTGTGGTCCATCTGGTAGCCGCCTGGCACCAGCTTTTCGGCTTGCTCGAAGTCGCGCAGAGCGGCCGGGTAGTCCTTCGTGAAGATGCAGTACAGAAAGCCGCGGTAGGCCGTCCAGGTTTTGGGGTCGAGGCTTACGGCTTTGTCTTCGAGGGCGAAGGCTTGGGCGTAGTCGCCGTTTTTAAGGTACGGAATGGCCTTCTCCTGATACGCCACGGCAATATTCGGGCAAGCGGCAATCAGGCTGTCGCAGTACACTTCCCAGTTGGGGTGGTTGTAGCCGTAGCGCTGCGCGCCATTATCAATGTAGCGCTCGATAAGCTTGGCCTGGTACGCCCGATCGAGGCACGGGTCGGCAACGGCGGTGGGCCTGGCTTCGGTCTGGCAGCTGCCCAGGCTCAGCAGGCCACCTAGGCTAAGGAGTAACGGCCACAACTTTTCCATCCCGAATGCGGAAGCTTAGCAGCGTGAGGTAGTTGGCCGGTTCGCGGTTGGCCCCGGAGGCCCGGGGCCAGTTGGGCAGCGTCTGCAGAAAGGCATAGAGCTCCTCAACCAAAGCCGGGGCGAAATGCGTCGGTCGGTAAGCCGCGTCGGTCTGGAATACTTTGGTCCAGGGCAGCCGCTTGCCTTCGCAGTCGATGGCAAAGCGAAAAGTTATCAGCCCCGAGCCGGTGTAATTGCGCTTGCGCTGCTGCAAAAAGGCCTGCGCTTGTTGTGCGAGCGTGCCCGAACTAGCCGGATACTTGCCCTTCACTTGATAGTACTGGTAAAAGGGCGCACCGCACCTAGGGTTTCGCAGGCTGGTGGTATCCATGTACTCGCCTTTGGGCAGCACTATGCGTTGGGCTGCAACCGGTGCAGCAGTCCACATCAGCGCACACAATGCTGCTGCGGATAGCCTCAGCCATTGCTTGGGCGCATCCGTATTTTGCTGTTGCAAGAGCCTGTATGGTTTAGCTTATCAGCACAACAATAAGCAAAAAGCCCTAGGTGCGGCGTCGCACCTAGGGCTTTCTTGTTCAGCGGGAGCAATACTTAGGCCGTGCGCACCACTAGCTCGGCAAAGCCGGCCGGCACTACCACTTGGGGCAGGTCCTGGCCGCCGTTGGCCGAAGGAGCTACTTCTACTTTCAGCTCCTGGCCATCGGCCGTCACGGCAAGCAGTTCGGCGCCTAGGGGCAAGCCGTGCAGCACCACGCGGCAGGTGGCCCAGCTGGGCGTCAGCTCGCCTTCGGTTTCCTGCTGCAGCTGCAGGCTGGTAGCGTTGCCGGTTACGGTGTAGCGGCGCAGCGTGTACTGGCCTTGCTGGTAGCCGTAGCCTTCGCCGCCGTCGTCGTAGAGGGTGCTGGTTTCCTTGCCGTTTTTGTAGTACACGTGCAGCGTGAGCTCGGTTACGGGCAGCTCCTCCACGTACTGCATCACGGGGCGCAGCGGAATTACGGCACCGGCGCGCACGTACAGCGGAATGCGGTCGAGGCCGGCCGAGGCCCACACTTCCGAGCCGCCGTCGCGGGCTTCGTCGGTCCACCAGTAGTACCACTGGCCTTTGGGCAGGTACATCCAGCGGCCATCCACGCCGGCTTGCGTTACGGGGCACACCAGCAGGTGGTCGCCGAGGGCAAACTCGGCCATGCGCTGGTACGTCTCGATGTCGTTTTGGTCGAGGAAAGCCAAGGGGCGCAGCATGGGCGTGCCGTGCTGCACGTACTGCCAGAATGTGGTGTACATGTAGGGCAGCAGGCGGTAGCGCAGCTCGATGAACTGGCGCGCCAGGTCGGTAAACTCCTCGCCGAACGACCAGGGCTCCTGGTCGCCGTGGTCGCCGGAGCTGTGCGTGCGGAAGAACGGGTGGAACGCCGCCAGGGCTACCCAGCGCACATACAGTTCGCCATCGGGTGTGTTGATGAAGCCGCCCACATCGGAACCGATAAACGAGAAGCCCGAAATGCTCAGGCGCTGGCACTGGATGTTGGCCAGCCAGAGGTGCTCCCAGGAAGCCACGTTGTCGCCGGTCCAGCCGGAGGAGTAGCGCTGCCCGCCCGAATAAGTGCTGCGCGTGATGGTGAAGGGCCGGTTGGGGTAGCTGAAGCGCTTCACGCCCTCGTTGGTGGCGCGGGCCATTTGCATGCCGTACACGTTGTGCGCCTTTTTGTGCGTGCAGGGGTTGCCGTCGTAGTCGAAGCGCACGTCGTCGGGGAAGGTGCCTTTCTCGAACACGGCCGGCTCGTTCATGTCGTTCCACACGCCGCGCACGCCCACGTCTTCAATCAGGCCCTTAAACAGGCCGCTCCACCACTCGCGCACCGTGGTGCGCGTGAAATCGGGGAAGTGGCACAGGCCAGGCCACACCGAGCCTTTCATCAGCGGCCCGTCGCCGCGGCGGCAGAAGTAGTCGTTCTCGAAGCCCTGCTGCCACACCGGGTACTGCGGGTCGATTTTGATGCCCGGGTCGATAATGACAATGGTCTTGAAGCCGTCGTTGGCCAGCTCCTGCACCATCTTTTTGGGCTCGGGGAAGTGCTCGGGGTGCCAGGTAAAGCAGCGGTACCCGTCCATGTAGTCGATGTCGAGGTACAGCGCGTCGCACGGAATCTGGCGCTTCCGGAATTCCTCGCCGATGCCGCGGAACAGCTTTTCGGGGTAGTAGCTCCACTTGCACTGGTGGTAACCCAGCGCCCACAGCGGCGGCAGTTCGGGCGTGCCCGTGAGGCAGTGGGTGTACTGCTGGGTTACTTCGAGCAGCGTGGGGCCGTAGATGAAGTAGAAGTTCATCTCGCCCCCGTGCGCCCAAAACGAGGTTACGTCGGCGCGCTCGGCGGCAAAGTCGAAGTAGCTCTTGAAGGAATTGTCGAAGAACAGACCGTAGGCCAGCTTTTGGTGCAGGGCCATGAAGAACGGAATGTTCTTATAGAGCGGGTCGGAGCCCTTAACGTAGCCGTAGGTATCGGAGCCCCAGTTGCAGAAGCGGTGCCCGCGCAGGTTCATGTTGGCGGGCTTGTCGCCGAGGCCGAAGTAGTGCACGCCGGGCTGCACCTGCTGGCTCATCTTCACGATGTCGTTGCCGGTCTCGTAGTCGTACTCCCAGTGGAAGCCCTTCTCGTACTCGCACAGCACCACGCCCGAGCGGTTGAGCAGGCGCACGTGCATGCCCTCTTTGCCCACAATGCAAATGAGGCGGCCCGTGGTGAGGCGGTAGTGGTCGTCCTTTTCCACAAACTCGAGCAGCGCGGGGGTTTCGCGCGGCGGCACGCCCCCTTCGAAGGCGTAGCTGAAATCGGGCGCGAAGTAGCCGTCGGTGCTGTAGCGGAAACGAATTATTTTGTCGGTGATAACCTGCACGAGCAGCACCACCCCGTTGTCGGCCGAGAAACGAAAATCGGCGGTACCCGGAACGACTTCGGCACTTACGACTTGGCCAGGCGTAAAATCCTGCTTAGCCTTTTGGGCCAAGTCGTTAATCATGTAATTGTTTTCCTGAATCGTGGTATTGTCCATGTCAGTTCAGGGTTGCGGCAAACTAGGTGAAGAAAGACGCCCGACCAGAGGACTCTGGCCGGGCTAGCCTGCAAGGTAAGCAGGTTTCGGCCGATTTATGTTGTTTGCCCACCTCCCGGGTGCTAGGTTAGCGCTGCCTCGTACACTGCTCATGCCTATGCTCAACCCCGCTTCTGCTTCTGTGCTGCTACTGGGCTGGGACGCCGCGTCCGAAGCGCTGCCGCTGGCCCACGCGCTGCCCGCTACTACAGGTGTTCAGCTATGGCTTGCCGAGCCGGTTGCGGCCGCTGCCCTGCCCGGCAATGCCACCGCCCAGCACCTAGGCGGCGCTTTGCCCCCGGCTCCCGATTTCGCCACCCTAGGTACCGCCGCCCCGGCCTACCCCTACATCGGGAGCAGCACCTACACCACGGCCCGCAGCAACCTGGCCAACGAGCAGCGAAACGGCTTTCAGGTACCCGCCACGCCCTACATCGGCAGCACGCCAACCACCGAATTGCTGGAGCGGCAACCCGCCTCCGAACCCGGCGTGCTGGAAGCCGCCGAGCTAAGCAGCCAGTACACTACCGTCGATGAGCAAGCCGACGACTTGCCCCTAGGTGCGCCGGCCGACAACGCCGCACCGGAGGCAGCCGCATCGGCCCCCGAACCCGAAACCACCCAAGCCGACGCACCCATTTTCGCTTCGGCAGTACCCGGGCAATTGGCGCCAGCTGAGGTGCCAGCCGTGGAGCCCACTCCGGAGCAGCGCAACGAGTCGGTTTCGGCGCAGCCTGAACCCCTGCTGAGCTGGGCCGCCGACCTCGACGGCATGAATTTCCGCATCATTCAGTACGCCCGCCACGCCGTGCGTTTGGCGCACAGCGCTACCTTTGATGTGGTTTTCGCGCCGGATTGGCCGGTGTGGCTGGCCGGCGTCGAAATCCGGCATATCACCCACCGCCCGCTGGTGTTGCGCGTTACGCAGCTGGCCTCCGACCGTCCGTCGCCCGTCGATAGGGGTTGGGGCGAAGCGCTGGAACGCCTGGCCCTCCCCCATGCCGACCGCGTGCTGGTGCCCGATCAGCATACCGCTGAGCGCCTGCAAGCCATGTACCGCATACCCGCCGAGCGCCTGCACGTGCAAGCCCCCGGCTCGGCCCCCGACCTTACGGCCGCCTTGGTGCTCGACCCTCGCCTTTTTGCTTAATTGTACCTTTGCCCCATGTCCAACGTACCCGCTTTCACCCCCGAACACACCTTCGACGCCCAGCTTGAACTTGATAGCGAAAGCGGCGGCGTGTTTGTGCTTATGCCCTTCGATGTAAAAGAGGTGTACGGCACCCGCGGGCAGGTGAAAGTGCTGGCAACGTTTGATGGTTTCCCGTACCAAGGCAGCCTTATGCCCCTCGGCGACGGCACGCACGTGCTGGTGGTGCCCAAGCAAGTGCGCGGTGCCATCGACAAAACCTGGGGCCACGAAGTACACGTGGAGCTTGCCCGCGACACCAACCCGCGCGTGGTGGAAGTATCCGAAGAGTTTGCCCGCGTACTGGCCGCCGAGCCCGGCGCCCGCGAGAAATTCGACCTGCTCTCCTACACCCACCAAAAAGAATACACCCGCTGGATTGAGGCTGCCAAGAGCACCGAAATCCGGTACGAACGCATGCGCAAAGCGGTGGGCATGATTAAGGCTGGTAAGAAGCGCAGCTAACCGTTCCCCACGCTGTCATTGCGAGGAGGCACGACATTCCGCGCATCAAGCGGCGTCAATCGGTCCTGGGCTAGGCACAACTCTTCACCCAGCATTAAGCGAAAACGACCTAGGGGCCGCCCGCACGAAGTAGCGCGGACTTTGTAGTCCGCGCTACTTGTTTTTCGGTTGCTGCTCACTTAGGAGTTGTGCCCAACCCAGGACCGATTGACGCCGCTTGATGCGCGGAATGTCGTGCCTCCTCGCAATGACAGCCTGAAGGAACGGTGCCCTAGGCCCCTACTTCACCCGCTGCAGCACTTGGGCGGTGCGGGTGGGCAGGTACAGGCTCAGGAACGGCGTGCCGTGCTCGTCGGGCTGGGTGAAGTGCTTGATGCCCGCTGTGATGCGCCCGAAGCCGCCGAACTGCGACTCATCGGAATCAAGAACGGGTACGTAGGTGCCGGCGGTACCGGCAAAGAAGCGGTAATCGGGCAGGCTGCGCTCGGGGTGAAAGTTGAACACAAACACCAGACTGCCGCGCTCAAAGGCCATTACTTTGTTATCCTCGTCGATGTGGAGCAGGCGGGCCGGGCCGGCATTCAAGAAACGCGTACGGCGCTCCAAGGCAATCATGGCGTGGTCGAACTGCAGCCAGGCGTGGTAGTACAGGTCGGGGTTATCGGCCAACGACCACTGCCGGCGGGCGTGGTGGTGGCTCCAGTTGTTGCCTTCACGCGGAAAGTCGACCCATTCGGGGTGCCCGAACTCGTTGCCGATAAAGTTCATGTAGGCCTCGCCGCCGGCACCTAGGGTTACCAGCCGAATCATCTTGTGCAGGGCCACGCCGCGCACGGTTTCGATGTCGGGCGAGTTGAGGCGCGACATGCTGCTGTACACCCGCGCATCGAGCAGCCAGTGCGAGAGGGTTTTGTCGCCTACTAAGGCTTGGTCGTGCGACTCGGCGTAAGCCACCGTTTTTTCGCCGGCGCGGCGGTTGCTCAGCTGGTGCCACAGGCCACCTAGGTTCCAGTCCTCGTCGCGTTGGTGCTTCAGGGTCTTGATCCAGAAATCGGGCAAACCCATACCCAGGCGGTAGTCGAAGCCAATGCCACCTTCTTTTAGGGGGCGCGCCAGGCCGGGTAAGCCGCTCATGTCTTCGGCAATCAGTAAGGCCGATTTCTTGCATTCCTTCACCAGCGCCGTAGCCAATTGCAGGTACAAAATGGCATCGTCGTCGGCTTCGGGGCCGAAGTACTGCCCGTACTCCGTGAAGGCCGTACCCTCGCCGTGGTGGTGGTACAGCATGCTGGTTACGCCATCGAACCGGAAGCCATCGAAGTGGAACTCCTCGAGCCAGTAGCGCAAGTTGCTGAGCAGGAACTGCTGTACCTCGGGCCGGCCGTAATCGAACAGCAGCGAATCCCAACCGGGGTGACGGCCCCGCTCGCCTTTGTGGAAGTACAGGTTATCGGAGCCATCGAGGTTGCCCAGGCCTTCGGCTTCGTTTTTCACGCTGTGCGAGTGCACCACGTCCATCACCACGGCCAGGCCGCGGCGGTGCGCTTCGTTTACTAGGTACTTCAGGTCTTCGGGGGTGCCGAAGCGGGCCGAGGGCGCGAAGAAGTTGGCCACGTGGTAGCCAAACGAGCCATAGTACGGGTGCTCGGCCACGGCCATCAACTGCACCACGTTGTAGCCATCGGCCTGAATGCGGGGCAGAATGTAGTCGGCAAACTCGCGCCAGGTGCCTACGCGGCCTTCTTCGAGGGCCATGCCTACGTGCGCCTCGTAAATAAGCGGCTCCTTTACGTAGTTGTTGACGCGGAACTGCTGGTCTGTCCACTGGAAGGGCTGCTCGGGGCGCCACACTTGGGCCGCAAAATCCTTGCTGTGCTCATCTTGCACCACGCGGCGCACGGTGGCGGGCAGTCGGTCGCGCGAGCCGTTGGCGGCCACTATGTGCACTTTGTAGCGTGAGCCGTGCACCAGGTTCGGAAAGGTTTGCTCGCTCAGAAATACCTCCCACACGCCATCGGCGCGGCGCGTGAGCGGGGTGTAGTGCCGGTCCCACTGGTTAAAGTCGCCCATGATGGAAACGGCTTCGGCGGCCGGCGCCCACTCCCGGAACCAATAGCCGCGGCGGCGGACATCGTAGTGCAGCCCAAACTGCTGGTGACGGCAGGCGTAGCGCGCCAAGGAGCCGCATTCGGCCTGAATTTCGGCCAGCCGCTGCTCAAAGCGCGCAAGGCGCCGCTGAATTACGTCGGCAAAAGGAGCCAGCCAGGGGTCTTGTTGCACCAAGGGCAGTTGCGGTTCGGCAGCAGTAACCGGGGCAGTAACTTCGGCAGTATCCATCAAAGCAGGCGTTTGGTTTCGGGCAAAGGTAAGCCAGCGGGGGCGGGTGAATTTGTTAAATAAATGACGCAAATAAAAAGGGCCTCACCCCCTCTCCCTCTCCGAGGGAGAGGGGGAGCCTGGCATCAACAACGATTTAGTAAGGCTGGCGCGAGTCTTAGCGCGTGAGCGCGCGACTCGTGCCAGCAGCATGGGCGGGAGTCTCCAGACTCCCGTCGCCCGCGCGGCACCTAGGGGACGGCTTACTGGCGTGAGGTGCCTGACGCTTCAGACGCCACCGGCACCTAGGCCGCGTCGTTCCCGGCACGGGAGTCCGGAGACTCCCCTCCATGCTGCGGCACGAGTCGCGCCCTGCGGGCTAAGACTCGCGCCAGGTTATGGGTTGGGGCTGCGCGGTTCCGGATGGCGGCTGTCTGCCGCCGCGCCGAGTATCACTCAGCGCTACTGCACTACCACTAGCTCCACACGGCGGTTTTTGCGGCGGTTGTACTCGTTGTCGTTGGGCGCTACGGGTTTGCTGCCGCCAAAGCCCATGGTTTGCAGGCGCGTGGCGGCAATGCCCTGCCCTACCAAGTACTGCTGCACGTGCTGCACGCGCTCTTCCGAGAGCTTTACGTTCAGCTTGGGGTCGCCTTGGTTGTCGGTGTGGCCTTCGAGGCGAATTTTTAGCTCGGGATTGTCCTTGAGCACCTGCACCAGCCGGTCGAGCTCGGGCTGCGAGGTGGGCAGCAAATCGGGCTTGCTCTGCTGAAAGAAGAGGTTGTTGAGCGCAATGCGTTGCCCGGCCGATAGCGGCGTGAGCAGAATATCGCGGCTGATTTCGGTGTACTGGGTGTTGCTCGTAAGGTCGAGCGGCTCGTTGGTGGGCAGGTAGCCGGGGGCGGTGGCGCGCACGGTGTAGGTGGCGCCGCCGGGCAAGGTCAGCTGAAACTTGCCAGCGGTAGCGGCGCGGGCTTCGCCGGCGGCGGTGCCTTTGGGCTGCAGCTCTACTTTGATATCGGCCACTATGGGCTGGTTGGTGCGGGCATCGAGGGTGCGGCCCCGCACCAGAATGGTGGCTTTGGGGCGCAGGGCAGGTGGCAGGGCCACGCGGTAGAGGTCGTAGTTGCCGCGGTCGTTGGTGCCTACCAGAAAGGCGTAATCGCCGGAGGCCGTTACCGAGAAGTAGCCGTCGTCCTGCAGGGTGTTGATGCCGGGCCCTAGGTTCAGCGGCTGGCTCCACTTCGTCCAGGTTTCGTCGAGGCGCGTGGTCACGAAAATATCGTCGCCGCCGAAGCCGGGGTGGCCGCTGGAGGCGAAGTACAGCGTGCGGCCATCGGGCGCCAGAAAGGGCGCGTAGTCGTCGCCGGGCGTGTTGATGGTGGCACCCAGGGGCTTGGGCTCGGTCCAGTCGCCGCGCGGCGTGAGGTGGCTCACGTACAGGTCGCACTTCTGGGGGTGCGTGGGCGCATCGAGGGCCAGCAGCATTACGTTGCCCGAGGCGGCCAGAAAGTAATCGGCGCGCTCGGCGCCGGGCGGCAAAGCCCGGAAGCGCACCGGCTCGGGCGTACCCCACGTGCCATCGGGCCGGCGGCGCGCCACGGAGGCGCCGCGCTCGGGCCGGCTGCTGCCATCGGGCTGGTACAGGTTCATGAGCAAGGCCGTGTTGCCGTCGGGCGTAATGCTTTCCACGGCGTTGTTGCCCTCGTTGTTGAGCGGCTTACCCAGGGGCTGCACGTCGGCGTAGCGGCCATCGGGCTGGCGCTGCGCCACAAACACGTCGAGGCTGAGGGCGGGGCCCTGGCGCACGTCGCGGGCAAAGTACAGCTGGCGGCCATCGGGGCTGACGCGGGGGTTGGTTTCGCGCACGTCGGGCTCGTTTATCACCACGCCCAGGTGTTCGCGCTGCATGGTAAGCGGCAGATCGGGCGCTAGCCGGATGCTGGCTTTGTGCCAGGCGCGCAGCCGATCGAGGCGCAGCTCGGCCTGGCGGCTGGCGTAGGGACCTAGGTCGGTGCCGTAGGTGCGCAGGGCGGTTTGCTTCCAGACTTCGGCGCCATCGATGTAGTAGCGGGCTTCGTTGCCGTGCACCAGCACGCGCAGGGTGTGCGGCTTGCCCGCGGCGTTGCCCGGCACGGCGGTGGCGGGGCGCAGCTCTTCCCACTTGCCTTTCTGCCAGCGGCCAATTACGTAGCTGCGGCCGTCGTTTTCGAGGGCGAATACGTTGCCGTTGTCGTCATCAGCAGCGCCCCAAAACAGGCCGCCGCGGCCCGCGCCCTGCTGCTGCACCGTAGCCTCGAGGGCGTAATCGGCTCCTAGGTTCAGGGGCAGGGTTTTCAGCTCGAGGCTCACGCCCTGCTGGTTGCGCACGCGGTAGGTTCCGGCCTCCAGGGCAAAGCTACCGTTGGCATCGGAGCCCACGCGCCAGCCCTGCCGGTTGTCGTCGAAAGAATCATCGAGCAACAAGTTGGGCGGCAGCGTTTGGGCCGAAGCGGCCGGCGCCAGCACGCCAAGCAAAAGCACAAAGGGCAGGCAGAAACGGTGGGGCATGGAGGCAATTAGCTTTTAGCTATTGGCTGTTAGTGGTCCGTTGCTGGCTTTCGACCTAGGCCTGACCACTGACAGCTAACAACTGACAACTAATAGCTATCCAGACACCAACAAACGTAATTTAGCTGCATGCTCCACCGCTCCTTACTTGCTCTGGGCCTGGCCGCCGTGCTGGTTGGCTCGCCCGCTTGCCAGCGCCAGCCGGCCACCCATACTGCTGCTGCCGATGCTACTGCCCTGCCAGCACCTAGGGCCGCGGCGCCCGTTACGGCCCGCCAGGCCATGGTGGTTTCGGCGCACCCCGAGGCCACGCGCATTGGCCTGGAGGTGCTGCAAAAAGGCGGCAATGCGTACGATGCGGCGGTGGCGGTGCAGTTTGCCTTGGCCGTGGCGCTGCCTGCGGCGGGCAATATTGGCGGCGGCGGCTTTGTGGTGTACCGTAATGCCGATGGCTCGGTGGGCGCGCTTGATTTTCGGGAGAAGGCGCCTTTGGCGGCCAGCAAGGATATGTACCTCGATGCCCAAGGCAACGTGCGCGCCGGCCTGAGCACGCGGGGCCACTTGGCCGCCGGTGTGCCCGGCACGGTGGCGGGTATGGTAGCGCTGCATCAGAAACTGGGTAAGCTGCCGTGGGCCGATTTGGTGCGCCCCGCCGCCGAGTTGGCTGCCCAAGGCTTGCAGCTAACGGCTAAGGAAGCCGCAGGGCTGAACTCGGTTCGGCCGCATATGCTAAGCGTGAACAAGCACGTGCCGGCCTATGCCCACCCCGAAGGCCGCCCTTGGCAAGCCGGCGACGTTATCAAGTACCCTGAGCTGGCCGCGGCCCTAGGTCGGATTCAGCAAAACGGCCGCGCGGGCTTTTACCAGGGCGAAACTGCCCGCTTGTTGTTGGCCGAAATGCAGCGCGGCGGGGGCATCATCAGCCAGGCCGACCTCGACCAATACCAACCCGCGTGGCGCGAGCCCGTGCGCGGCCGCTACCGCCAATTCGACATCATTAGCATGCCACCGCCCTCGTCGGGGGGCGTGGCCCTGCTCCAAATGCTGCAGATGCTGGAGCCCTATAACCTAGGTCGCCTGGGTTGGCACTCGACTGAGAGCGTGCATCTCATTACCGAGGCCGAGCGCCGCGTGTACGCCGACCGCGCCACCTACCTCGGCGACCCGGATTTTGGCCGGGTGCCCGTGGCGCAGCTCCTCGATGCCAAGTACCTCAAACAACGCATGCAAGGCATCACGCCCGGCGGCCCGGCCACTCCCTCATCGCAGGTAACAGCCGGCGCGGGCCTGCCCGGTTACGAGTCGGACCAGACGACCCACTACAGCATTGTGGACGCGCAGGGCAACGCCGTGAGCTGCACCACCACGCTCAACGGCGGCTACGGCTCGTTGGTGGTGGTGCAAGGTGCAGGCTTCCTGCTGAATAACGAAATGGACGATTTCTCGGTGAAAGCCGGCGTACCGAATATGTATGGCGTAATTGGCGGCACGGCCAACGCCATTCAGCCCGGCAAGCGCATGCTTTCGTCGATGACGCCCACCATCGTTACCGAAAACGGCCAGGTGCGCCTGGTAGTGGGCACGCCGGGCGGCAGCACCATCATCACCTCGGTGCTGCAGGCGGTGCTCAACGTGCTCGACTACGGCTTCGATCCGCAGCAAGCCGTGGCGGCCCCGCGCCTGCACCACCAGTGGCTCCCCGACCACATTGATGTGGAAGAAGGCGCCCTCTCCCCTGCTGCCCGCACCGAGCTGGAGCGCCGCGGCTACAAGCTAAACCCACGCAACCCCTGGGGCCGCATCGACATGATTGAGCGGCGCAAAGACGGCACGCTCGTAGGCGGCGCCGACCCGCGCGGCGACGATACGGCGGCTGGGTATTAGGCTTGTGTGCGCCCAAGTTCGGCGGAAGCATTACCCTGGCGCGAGTCTTAGCCCGCAGGGCGCGACTCGTGCCGCAGCATGGCGGGGAGTCTCTGACTCCCGTCGCGTGAACAGCGCCTAGGGAACCACTTGCTGGCGTAAGCTCCTTGACTGCTCTGGCCCCAACGGCACCTAGGCCGCGTCGTTCACGGCACGGGAGTCTGGAGACTCCCCGCCATGCTGCGGCACGAGTCGCGCCCTGCGGGCTAAGACTCGCGCCAGTGGCCAGTAGCCAGGGCAAGGTTCAGGAGGCAAAAGGCCTCACCGGCTGTCGGTGAGGCCTTTTGTTGGTACGCGTGCTTGTGCTACCTCAGTTCTTCAGGTACTCGGCGGCGGCTTTGTTCTGCGGGTTTAGCTGCAGGGCGCGGGCGTAGTTCTGGGTTGCCAGCTTTTTGTTGCCCATCTCGGCGTAGGCTTCGGCCAGGCTATCGTAGGTGTTGGCGCTGTTGGGGTACAGGCGTACGTTCAGCTGAAACACAGACAGGGCATTGGCTATTTGACCTTGCTGCATCAGCATATAGCCCCAGGTATTCACGTCGGCTTCGGTTAGCTGGTAGTTGGGGTTCTGGCGCTTGGCTTTGCGTACCTCGGCCTCGGCGTGCTGAAAACCGCGCTGGCGCAGCGTGCGGTGCAGGGTGCGGACTACGGGCGGTAAGCCGAAGCCATCGGCGGCGCGCATATCGGGGATGTAGCAAGCAGCCAGCTCGTCGATGAACCGCTCGGGGCTGGCGCCTTGCAGGTTGGTGAGCACAACAATGGCGAGGTCGTCGTGGGGGTACACGAACACGGCGGAACGGCCGCCCCCTACGGGCGCCACGGCCGGGTGCTCGGGCCGATCGACCGTGGGCCAACCTAGGGCGTAGCCGGTGAGCTTGCCGCCGAAGCTGCGCTGCGAGCCGTCGTTGAGGCGGCCGGGCGTCCAGAGCACGGGCAGGCTGGCGGGTTGCAGCAGTTTGCCTTGTTGCAGGGCAATTACCCAACGGGCCATTTCCTCGGCCGTGGAGCTCATGCCCGCTGCCGTGCGCAGCGAGGGCGGAAACACCTCGAACAAATTGCGCATCTCCTTGCCGCGACGCACCTGCCCATCGACGTACTGCGTGAAGGTGTAGCCACGGGCCATGCGAGGCAGCACATCGTGGGCGTCGCCGGCGCTGGTGCGGGGCATGCCCACTACCTCGAGCTGGCGCTGCCGAATGAACTGTGCAAAGGGCTGCCCGCTGAGCTTGTCGATGAGCTTACCCAGGAGCAGGTAGTTGGTTTGGTTGTAGGCAAAGCGCTGGCCGGCCGGGAAGTCGAGCGGTTGGGTTTGCACCTGCGCCCAGGCGGCTTTTTCGTTGTTTTCGGTTACCAACGCGTCTTCGGGCATGATATCGGGCAGGCCGGAGGTGTGCGTAAGCAGCTGCCGCACCGTAACGGGGTGCCAGGCGGCGGGCAGCTCGGGCAGGTAGCGGCCCACCGGCGCGGCCACATCGAGCTTACCGGCCTCGGCCAGCTGCATTACGGCCACGCCCACAAAGGCTTTGGTAATGGAGTTCAGGAAAAAGCGCGTTTGCCTGGTTACCGGCACCGAGTCCTGCACGTTGCTCAGGCCGTAGTTGCCCAACTTCACCACTTGCCCGTGGCGCACCACGGCCAGTTGCAGGCCAGGTATGCGCAATTGCTGCATGGCTTGCTTTACCAGCATATCAACGCTGTCGGCGGGTGCTTGGGCCTGCGCGGCGGCAGGGCTGCTCAGCAGCAGTGCAACAGCGCCACTGATTACAAAGGAGAATAAGCGGAAACGTTTTTTCACGAGGTTGGTGATAAGTAAGACTAAGGATGTAAGCTGATTTGCAGGTGCTGAAGCGCACTTGTAGCTGGGCAGATGCTTGCCGATGGCGCACAGTTGCCCTAGCCGAATAATATATTATCGGCTTAATATTCACTTAGTCTACCGGAACACCAGCTCCGTATACCAAAATCCCTAGGTGCTGCTACCGCAGCTTATCGGCCGCACTGCTAAGCGCCTGGCTGAGCTGCTGAATGTCGCCGCCCGAACCGCCGATGCTTTCGGCGGCGCGCTCGGTGTACTCGGCCAGGGTTTGCAGCGATTGGCGCACGCGGGCTTTGTCGGGCGCGGCGGTTTGCAGCAGGTCGTTGAGCCGGTCGAGCTCGGAGGCAATATCGGAGAGCTGCGTGTTGGCGGAGCGACGCAGGGCCTGTGCCCATTCGCGAATGTACTGCTGGGCTTGCGGGCCTTGTTGCAGCAGGTCGGCCGATTGCAGCGCTTGCACAGTGGCGTTTAGTTGCGGAGTATTTTCACTTCCGGATGCTTGCATAACGGCGGGTGTGGTTTGGTTGCAGAACGTACCTAAGGCGTACGCGGGACCGGCTTTATCGTTGTTACTGTTGTGGTTATGCCAGCCTGGCAGCAGCTAGGTGCGGTATCGGCAGCAAGGGCAGCCCAAAGCCTTTTTGCGCGCAACTCTGCCCAATGCTTCCCGAACACGTATTTTGCTAGCTCAAGTATTTCTGCTCTGCCAATGCCCGCGCATTTCCGCCGCCTGTTGCCCTTGCTGTTTTTGTCAGCCGCCACCGCTGCCGTGGCCCAACGCGAAGGCGGCGGCCCGCCCGCCGACGACCCGTTTCAGCGGCCCGAAGCGCCCATCAGCAGCATTGGCAACTACCAAAGCCACGCGTTGCAGGGCCGGGTGCTTACCATCCGCACCACCACCGGCGCCACCGTGCGCGTGCAGCCGTGGTTTGCGCCCGGAGCGGGCTTTAGCGGCGAGGCCTACCGCGTCGATTTTTACCCTAGCGGCTCGCCCGCACCCCGCGACTCTTCGGTAAGCCTGCGCCTGCAGCGGCCCATTACGGCATTCAGCTCGGCGCCGGGGCGCGGCCAGGCCATTACGCAGCAGCCCAAGCTGCAGCAATCGGCCAACTCGCTGCGCGTAAACCCGCAGCCCCTAGGTGGTTTGCTCGAAGTGCTGGTGCAGAAGAACCCGTTGCGCATCAGCTTTATGCGCGGCGCCGATACGCTGCTGGCCGACGCCGGCGGGCTGTATACGCGCCAGGCCAACCTGGCTACCGCTGCCGGTGGCGCGGGCGCCAGCTTCCGCCTCAGCCCCACCGAGCACCTGTACGGCACGGGCTCGCGCGCTTTGCCCGTCGACCGCCGCGGCCGCAAGCTGGCGCTTTACAACGTGGCGCACTACGCCTACCAAAACGGCGACCCGCAGCTGAATACCACCCTGCCGGTGGTGCTGTCGTCGCGCGGGTATGGCCTGTTCTTCGACAATCACGCGCCCGGCACTTTCGATCTAGGCGCTACCGAGCCCAACGTGCTGCGCTACGACGGCGAAGGCCTCGAAAACCTGACCTATTACCTGCTGGTAGGCGAAGCGCCGCGCCCCAACCAGGGCGGCACCGCCGATGTAGAGTCGCAGCCTTTTCAGCAGGTGCTCGAAGCCTACACCACCCTCACGGGCACGCAGCCGCTGCCGCCACGCTGGGCGTTGGGCCTGATTCAGAGCCGCTTTGGCTACCGCACCGAAGCCGAAACCGAAGGCATTGCCCGCAAGATGCGCGCCGGAGGTTTCCCCATTGATGGCGTGGTGCTCGACTTGTACTGGTTTGGCGGCACCAAGCGGCAGGGCGACTTTGCCTGGGACCAGCCCAACTTCCCGAACCCCGCCCGCATGATGCGCCGGCTCGACTCGGTGGGCGTGAAAACCGTGCTTATTTCGGAGCCCTACGTAATGCGCACCTCCCGCAACGATGCGCTGGTGCGCAGCCAGGGCCTGGTGGGCCGCGACAAGGCAGGTAAGCCCTACACCGTCGAGTCATTCTGGGCCGGGCCGGCCACGCTGCTCGATATGTTTCGGCCCCGCACGCGCCAGTGGATGTGGGAACAGTACGACCGCCTGAAGCGCGACGGCGTGGGCGGCTGGTGGTTCGACCTGGGCGAGCCCGAAAACCAGCCTTTTGATATGGTGTACGACGGCGGCACCACCCGCCAGATTCACAACGCCTACGGACAGGCCTGGGCCTCGATCCTGAGCGAAAACCACTACGCCAAATACCCCGAGGAGCGCCTGTTTTTGCTGGCGCGCTCGGGCTGGGCGGGCATGCAGCGGCACAGCATCTTCCCGTGGTCGGGCGACATTAACCGCTCGTGGAGCGGCTACCAGGCGCAGGTGCCCATTATGCTGGGCATGGGCCTTTCGGGCGTGGGCTATATGCACTCCGATGCGGGCGGCTTTTGCGTAGGCCCCTACGATGCCGAGCTCTACACGCGCTGGCTGCAGCACTCGGCCTTGTCGCCCATCCTCAGGCCGCACGGCGAAGGCGTGCCGCCCGAGCCCATTTACTACCCCGAGCCTTACCAAAGCATTGTGCGCCGCTACGTGCGCCTGCGCTATTCGCTGCTCCCCTACCTCTACACCCTCGCCCACGACAACACCATTACGGGTGCGCCGCTGGCCCGCCCCATGAACTACGAGCACCCCACCGACGAACGCCTGGCCAACCTCAACGACCAGTACCTGCTCGGACGTGATTTGCTGGTAGCGCCCGTAACGCAGCCCGGCCAGCGCCGCCGCAACGTGGTGCTGCCCGCCGGCACCTGGGCCGATTACCGCACCGGCACGCCCGTGCGCGGCGGCCAAACCATCGGCGCCTCGTCGCCCCTAGGAGATATTCCGCTGCTGGTGCGCGCGGGGGCGCTGCTGCCCATGGCACAAGTGGGCCCCAACACCACGCAAGCCCCCACCGATACGCTGTACGTGCGCTACTACGCGGCTCCGGGCGTCAAATTCACGGAAAGCAAGCTGTACGAAGACGACGGCAAAAATGCCCAAGCCCTTGCTGCTGAGCAGTACCGCCGCTGGGCCCTGCGCGCCAACAACACCGGCACCGAGCTGCAGCTGACGCTGGGCACCGAGCTGTACCCCGGCAAAGGCTACCCCAACGAGCCCGCCCGCCGCACCGTGCAGTGGTGGATACCTAGGGTAGCCGCCGCCCCCACCGCGGCTACGCTGAATGGGCAACCCCTGGCCTCGTCGGCGTGGCAGTACGATGCCGCCACGCGCACGCTGCGCATCAACACGCCGCAGCAGCGCGGCCAAAACGTGGAGCTGGCCCTGCGCGGTGTGCGCCTGCTGCCCACCGAAACCGCCCAACCCGACCGCTCGCCCGTGGCCTTTACCCTAGGTGCCGTAGCCGACCGCAGCACCAACGGCGGTACCGAGGTGCAGTACCAGGTGCATACGCCCGGCCAGTACGCGGTGCAAGTGCGCAACGCCGCCGGCCAGGTGGTGCGCACCCTGGCAGCCGACGGCACCAAGCCCGGCGAGCGTACCCTGCGCTGGGATACCCAAAACGACCGTAAGCAGCCCGTGCCCGCCGGCGTGTACTACTTCGAGGCCCAGGGCCAGCGCCAGCGCATTCTGGTGATGCGCTAACCGCTTAACTCCGCCAACTGCAGCAGCCCCGCCCCCGGTTACGTACCTAGGGCGGGGCTACTTGCTTTGTTGTAGCGTGGGCTTGGCTACGCCTTCCTTCGGTTTAGCCCGCGTTTGCCAGCACGACTGGTGCCGCGCGGTTTTGCCCCAACGATTTCGTTCTGGCAAACGCGGGCTAAACCGAAGGAAGGCGTAGCCAAGCCCACGCTACAGGCTCGTCCAGCACCATCATCTTAGCAATGCCCTATAATGAATCTATTAATTCAATAATATACTTATTTTTTATGGCGGGTAGTTTAGCGCATTCAATTCGAAAATTATTTAAGAATACTCTGTCAACAGGCTTGCATTGACTTAATATTAAATACAAATATGGTAGATTAAAATTGGGGTATCGAATCAATAAATTTAACATAATATCATTACTACTATATTCTATGTAATTCAATTCTTCTTCTAAGTGAACTTTCCAAAATATAAATTCTGGATTGTCCGGAAACTTATCAAGTCCATGATCGAGTATCTCCATGGCTTTTTTGCCGTATTCAACAATGTTATGCTCGCTGACTACACCTTTTTTTTCATAATATGAATAAACTCCGAAATCAAATGTTATATACCAGTATATGATCGATAGATTTAAGAATGATCCGGATATGTTTTCCCCTGATTCAATAGAATGGTTGTAACACTTTATTGCAGACTTAATATCATCAAGTAACTCAAATCTTAAGCCTTCTTGAAAAAAAGACATGGAGTAGTTCTTTGTTAAGGGTTTATTCCAGCATCTACGATCTTGCCTGCCATTGTCTCGACCCAAATTTGTCCTGCTCTAAAACGTTGCTTGACCCTCTGTATGCCTTGCCGTATTTTTTCAGGATGTATAACGGGAACCTTGCTCCCGGGATTTGATGCTACTCTATGAAACAGGGACAAGTATCGATCTACGAATGCGTCCGTGGCAGGTGGAGCGATATGCCCCTTCTTTGCTCTAAATATATAAGTCAATCTATTGTCATCGTGTAGGTATAAAAAGCCCCAATAGCCCTGCCCACTACCGGCATGAAGCAAAAAGTAAAAGAATGGCTGCGCCGCTACCTGCCCGCCGAAATACTCTCGGTGGTGGCTACGCTGGCGTGCGCGGCCTGGGCGCACTGGGCCACCGGCAACCGCATTACCACGGCACTGGCGGGCACCTGGGGCGGCAACGTGGCCTACTTCGGCTACATTTTGCTGATTGATGTGCTGTATGCCCGCCGCACCCGCCACGCCCACGGCCAGCGCTACACCGGCCGCACTTTCCTGAAAAACCTGCGGGCTTTGTTCGTAGAGTTTGGCGTGGCCGAGCTGGCCGACAGCTTCGTTATCCGGCCGGCGCTGATGTACACGTTGCCAGCCATGGTGGGCAGCCTGTCGGGTGGCATACTGCTGGCCAAGCTACTGGCCGATGTTACGTTTTACGTGCCGGCCATCATCAGCTACGAGCTCAGCAAAAAGCGCCTGCGCAAATTTCATTGAGGCAACCGCAGCGCGGAACCGAAGGCCAGCGTAGCCAACGGATTTCCGCGCTACATCAGGTAATACGGGCCGGGCTGGAGCGGCTTGGGCACGTCGGTTTCGTTGAGCAGCTGGCGCAGGTTTATTTCGATGGTGCGCGCAATGGCCGTCACGGGGGTGTCGGTGGGCTTGTTGTTGAAGGGGTCTTGCAGGTAGCGGGCGGTGCGCTCGAGCAGGAAGTACGTGGAGGCCGTGAGCAGCAGCACGGGCACCTCCCACAGCCCGATGGTTTCTACCAGACCTAGGGACAACGTCAGCAGAAACAGGTAGATAAAGTAGTACACCATCAGGCGGTAGCTCGTCGGGAAGATGGTGCTGTTGATGCGCTCGGCCGCCCCCATCGATTCGGTGAGGCGCACCAGGGTAGCATCGAGCTGAATTTGCTGAAACGAGTTGAGGAACTGGCCGTTGGCCAGCTCGCGCAGCTGCTGCACGTGCAGCGCCATCAGGGCCAGGGGCTTGTTGTTGTGCGCTTTGATGTAGGTCAGCTCGTGGTCGGTAAGCAAGTGCTGCAGGCCCTCGAGCGGATCGAGGCCGCGCAACGCCTGGCCCAGGCAGTAGGCCCAGGCAATTTGGCGGTAGGCCACGGCCTGCACCGGCGTGCGTGCGTCGGGGCCGGGCACCTGCGCTTCGGGCTTCAGAAAGCTGCTGAGCTGCAGCACCAACGAGCGGGAGTCGTTCACGATGGCGCCCCAAATGCGGCGGGCCTCCCACCACCGGTCGTACGACTGGCTGATTTTAAAAGCCAGCAGCAACGAAATCGAGCTACCCAAAATGGTGGGCAGCTGCAGCGGCACGGGCGGCAAGTACGGCCCGAATACCTCCTTAATCAACTGAAATACAATGGATATAAACAACACCCGCAGCACATCGGGCATGATGCGCCGGAAGATGTAACGGATCGGCAACCTGGTTTCGAGCAGCATAACAAACGGGCGTAAACTTGCCCTCCCTCAGGGCACCTGCAAACCGCAGGGATTAAAACGGACTTCGGCGTATAACTACGTACCCTTGGGCCTTGTTGGTGGCCCCGGCGCGGCTGCACCCGGCCAACGACACTGGTAACAAACTGATCCACAACCACTAATGCAGCCGCTTTTTCGGGAATGCATATTACTGACCGAAGCAACTCACGCCGCATGCCCCAGCCTCCCGAAGCGCGCACCTCGTTGGCCGAACTGGCTTTCCTGTTCTTACGCCTAGGTGCTACGGCGTTTGGGGGGCCGGCGGCGCACGTGGCGTTGATGGAGGAAGAAGTGGTGCGCCGTCGGCAGTGGCTTACGCAGCAGCGTTTCCTGGATTTGCTGAGCGCGGCCAACCTTATTCCGGGGCCCAACTCCACCGAGCTGGCCATTCATCTGGGCTACGAGCGGCGGGGCTGGGCCGGGTTGCTGGTGGCGGGCAGCTGCTTTATTCTGCCGGCTATGCTAATCGTGATGGCGCTGGCCTGGGTGTACGTGCGCTTTGGTACGCTGCCGGCTTTTAGCGGAGTGCTCTACGGCGTAAAACCCGTGATTGTCGCCGTGGTGGCGCAGGCGCTCTGGAGCCTGGGGCGCTCGGCGCTGCGTACCTCCGGGCTGCAGGTGCTGGCCGTAGCGGCGCTGGCCGCAAGCCTGCTCGGCGCCAACGAGCTGCTGGTGCTGTTTGCTACCGGCGCGGTGGCCGTGGCCCTGCGCTGGCCGCAACTGCCCACGCGCACCGTGCCAACAGCGTTGCCGATTTTGTTTGGGGCGGTGGCGGTGCTGGCGCTGCTGCCGTGGGCCTTGGGCCTGCGCGCTGCGCCTGCCGCCGCGGCGGCCCCGCTCAGCCCAGGTGCCCTGTTACTGGCCTTCGGCAAAATAGGCTCGGTGCTGTACGGCAGCGGCTATGTGCTGCTGGCGTTTCTGAACGCGGACCTGGTGCTGCGCTTTGGCTGGCTTACGCACGGGCAACTGCTCGATGCCGTGGTGGTGGGCCAGGTTACACCGGGGCCGGTGTTTACCACGGCTACGTTTATCGGCTACGTGCTGCTGGGGTGGCGCGGGGCGCTGGCGGCCACCGTGGGCATATTTCTGCCGGCGTTTGTGTTCGTGGCGCTAAGCATTCCGCTGCTGGCCGAGCTGCGCCGCTCGCCCGTGGCCGCGGCTTTTCTGGATGGCCTGAACGTGGCCTCGTGGGCGCTGATGGCGGCCGTATCGGTGGGGCTGGCGCGCACGGCCGTGGTTGATGCGCCCTCCCTGCTGCTGGCCGGGCTGGCGGCGGTGCTCCTGCTGCGCTACAAGGTAAACTCGGCGTGGCTGGTGCTGGGCGGTGCCGCCGCGGGCTACGCATTGCAGCACCTAGGGCTGCTGGCCTAGGGCAGCCTGGCGCGCCGATTACAGGCAAGCATTACGGGCAGTTGCCGGGCTGGGCAGGCGCGCGGCACCTAGGCCACGTGCAGATACACCCTGAACGTGGTGCCCTGCCCCACAGCGCTTTCTACCTCAAGCCGCCCGCCGGCTTGCTCTACCAGGCGCTGCACCAGGTACAGGCCCACGCCGGTGCCGGGCACGTGGTCGTGGAACCGGCGAAACAGGTGGAACAGCTCGCGCCCGTGGCGCCCTAGGTCGATGCCGAGGCCGTTATCCTGCACCACCAGTACGGGCACGCCATCGGCCACCTCCGTGCGCACCGCAATTACCGGCGGGCGGCTGGGGTCGGCGTACTTCACGGCGTTGCTGAGCAGGTTGTAGAGCACCGAGCGCAGGTTGGCGCGCACAAACACCACGGCCGAAAGGGCCGAGAAATCGAGCTGCCAGGTGGGCGGCGTGGTGCCTAGGTCTTGCACGGCCCGGATTACCTCCTCCACCAAGGGCTGCAGCAGCACGGGCTCGGGCGGCAGCTTCTCTACCTGGCGCTGCACGCGCACTACTTCGCCCAGGGCTTGCACCGTGCTTAGCAGCTGGGTCAGCGAGTCATCCACCATGGCTTGCATGCGTTCGGCGTCGGGGTCGCTGAAAGTAACGGTGCGTTTCAGCTCGGCAAAAAGGCCCGTGAGGTTTTGTACCGGCTGCTTCAGGTCGTGCGAGGCGGCGTACACAAAGGTGTCAAGCTCGCGGTTGGTGCGGGCCAGCTCGGCGTTTTGCACCTGCAGGGCCTCGCGCAGCGTGTGCTGCTCGTGCACATCGGTGCAGGTGCCAAACCACTGGCCCGTGGCCTCCGGGGCCGTGCTGCCCAGCAGGCGCGCCTGCACCAGAAACCAGCGGTACTCGCCGGTGTGGCGGCGCAGGCGGTACTCGCCCGCGAGCAGGCCCGAGGTTTGGCGCGCCTCGGCCCACTGGGCAAGGGCAGCGGTTTGGTCGTCGGGGTGCAGCAGCGTGTGCCAGGCCTGGCCGCGCAGCTGCTCCGGGGTTTGGCCGGTGTAGTCGGTGGTGCGGCCGTCGCAGTAGGTAAGCTGGCCCTGCGCATCGGCCGACCACACCAGCTGCGGAATGCTTTCCATGAGCACGCGGTACTGCGCCTCGCTGCGCTGCACCTGCTCCTGCAGCTCGCGCATGTCGGTTACGTCGGTGTTGGTACCAAACCAGCGCACAATCCGGTTGTGCTCGTCGCGGATGGGCACCGCGCGCGACAGAAACCAGCGAAAAACGCCGTCGTGGCGCCGCAGCGGAAAGGTGTCCTCCCACGGCTCGCCGGTGGCCAGGTGGCGGCGCCACACCTCGAGCACATGCCCTAGGTGCTCGGGGTGGTGCACTTTTTCCCAGCCCCAGCCGCTCATCTGCTCGAAGTTGGTACCGGTGTACTCGTACCAGCGCTGGTTGTACCAGAAAATATCGCCGGTGGCTTCGGCCATCCAGGCCAGCTGCGGAATGGCGTTGGCCAAGGTGCTGAACTCGGCCTCGCGCTGGCGCAGTTGCTCGTTGGCGACGCCCAGTTCGGCGGTGCGGGCTTGCACCACCTGCTCCAGCTCGGTGGGCGTTTTCAGCAGCAAGGCCCTGGGCAGCACCAGCACCAAGGCCCACACCGTACCCCACGAGGCCACGGCCGTGAGCAGGCGCACCAACCCGCTGAGGCGGTACACCGGCACCCAAAAAATCATGGCATCAATCAGGTGGGTGGCCCCGCACGCGAAAATGAACAAGCCGAAGGCCCAGAACAGCCGGTCGAAGGGGATGTCGCGCCGCTGCCGCACAAAGTTGATCAGCAGAAACGGAATGGTGAAGTACGCCGCCCAGATCAGCAGATCGGACAGGATGTAGAGCCAGCCGTGAAAGTCCGTCCAGCGGCCGCAGCGCCACCGCGCCGGAAAGCCCGTCGGATCGAGCAGGAGCGCAAAAAACTCTACTACCTGCCCGCCCAACGTAGCCGTAGCGGCCGGCTCGGGTGCCGGCACCAGGGCCCACATTACGAAAGCCAGCAGCACTGTTCCGGCCAAAAGCCAATAGAGGTATTTCATAAGCAAACAACCGAAAGCGCCCCCAGCCTGCCCGTAGCGGCTGAGGGTGTGCTTTAAAGGTACACTTCCAAACGATTGCTGCCAGTGCCGCGGCAGCAGGGGCGGCGGCACAACAAGCGCAACCGCGTATGTTTAGGCCATGCGTTCCGTCACCGTTCTTTCGCTGGGGCTGCTATCGGCCGCTTTGCTCGGCGCCTGCCAGCAGCGCCAACCCGAAACCTCCGCCCCCGCCAGCTGCGCCCCCACCCCGCCGCAGTACACCATTAAGCACCCCGAGTGGGCCCGCCAGGCCAGCATCTACGAGGTGAACATCCGGCAATACACGCCCGAGGGCACGTTTCGGGCCTTCGAGCAGCACCTGCCGCGCCTGCAAAAAATGGGCGTGGGCATTTTGTGGCTGATGCCGGTGCACCCCATTGGGCAGGAAAAGCGCAAGGGCAGCCTGGGCAGCTACTACTCGGTGCAGGATTACCGCGCCGTGAACCCCGAAATGGGCACCCTCGACGATTTGCGCCACCTGGTGCGGGAGGCGCACAAGCGCGGCATGCACGTAATCCTCGACTGGGTGGCCAACCACACCGCCTGGGATAGTAAGCTGGCCCAGGAGCACCCCGAGTGGTTTACGCGCAACGCGCAAGGCCAGCCCGTGCCGCCCGTAGCCGATTGGCAGGATGTAATCGACCTCGATTTCAGCAAGCCCGAGCTGCGCCGGTACATGACGGAAAGCATGGCCTACTGGGTGCGCGAGGCTGATGTCGACGGTTTCCGGTGCGACGTGGCCGGGCTGGTGCCCATGGAGTTCTGGAACAACACGCGCCAGGAGCTCGAGAAAATCAAGCCGGTGTTTATGCTGGCCGAGTGGGACGAGCTGCACAACCCGCCCTTCCTGAAACCGGGCGAGTTCGACCCCAACACCCGCATGCTCGAAAAGGCTTTTGATGCCACCTACGCCCTGCGCCTGCGCTACCTGCTCGATAGCGTAGCCCGCGGCCAGCAGCCCGTAGCGGCCATCGATACGTACCTGCAGGCCGAGCGCGCCAGGTACCCGGCCTCGGCGTACCTCATGTACTTCACCACCTCGCACGACATCAACACCTGGGACGGCACCGAGTACGAACGCCTGGGCCAAAACGCCGTGCCGCAGGCCGTGCTCACGGGCCTTCTGCCGGGCATTCCCATGGTGTACAGCGGGCAGGAGTCGGCCCTGAAAAAGCGCCTCAAGTTTTTCGACAAAGACCCCATTGCGTGGGGCAACTACCCGCTGCAGGATTTTTACACCCGCTTGCTGCAGCTGAAAAAGCGCAACCCCGCCCTGGCCAACGGCGACGCGTGCGGCCAATTCGTGCGCCTGGCCTCGCCGGCCTCGGTGTATGCCTTCGTGCGCCGCAAAGGCCCCGATGCCGTGCTGGTAGCCGTGAACATGGGCAACGAGCTGCAGGAGGTGAAAATACCCCGGCAGTGGGCGGGCAACTACCAGGATGTGTTCGTGGATCAGGCCTATACCATTGCGCCCGATGTAACGCTGCCCGTACCGCCGCACAGCTACCGCGTGCTGGAGCGCGGCAAGGCGGCTCAGTAATGTAGCCCTTTGTAGCGCCACTGCGCTACTGCTTGCCGGGGCCGTACAGCACCCGCCCGGCGCGGGTGCCTAGGTGCTTGCCTTGCACCACCGTCAGGCGGCCATTCACGAGCACGTAGTGCATGCCGGTGCTGTACTGGTGCGGCTGCTCGAAGGTGGAGCGGTCTTGCACCGTGGCGGGGTCGAACACCACGATATCGGCGGCCATGCCGGGGCGCAGCAGGCCGCGGTCGGCGAGGCCGAAGGTTTGCGCCGGTAACGACGTCATGCGGCGCACGGCTTCTTCGAGGCTGATGACGCGCAGCTCGCGCACGTAGCGGCCCAGCACGCGGGCGTTGGAGCCGTAGCCGCGGGGGTGCGGCGCCCCTTCCTGCCACACCCGCACGCTGGCATCCGAGGCCACCATGTTGAAGGGGTAGCGCATGATCTGCTGCACATCCGGCTCGCTCATGCCATGGAACACCATGCCCGCGTCGTGCTGCAGTACCAGATCCAGAATGGTGGCGGCTTCGGCGGCGGCTTTGTGCTTGCGGCCTAGGCGCTGGTTTACCTGCTCGATGCTCAGGCCCTGGTAGCTGGGTTGGGGCGGGAAGCTGGCTACCACGGCGTAGTCGTAATGCTTCAGGCCACGTTGCCGCAGGCGGCGCACCATCGCGGCTTCCACGGCGGCCCTCACGGCGGGGCGCTGCAGCCGGGCGCGCAGCGAGTCGCGGCCATCGGCCTGCACATCGTCGGGAATAATGGTGCTGAGCGAGGTAGAGCTGGCCGTGTACGGATACTGATCGATGGTAACCTCCTGGCCTGCTTGCCGGGCCTGCTCAATCAGTGCCAGGGCCTGCGGAGCGCGGCCCCAGTTCTGCTGCCCGCCGATTTTCAGGTGCGAAATCTGCACGGGCAAGTTTGCCTCGCGGCCGATCAGCAGGGCCTCCTCAATGGCCTGCAGCACGCTGTCGCCCTCGTTGCGCATGTGCGTGGCGTAGAGGCCGCGGTACTGGCCGGCCACGCGCGCCAGGCGTATCAGCTCGGGCGTGCGGGTGTAGGTGCCGGGTATGTAAATCAGCCCCGTGGAGAGGCCCATGGCGCCGGCCTGCATGGCGCGGGCTACCAGCTGCTCCATCTGCTGCAGCTCGGGCTCGGTGGCCTGGCGTTTGGCGCGACCCAGCACGGCCTTGCGCACATCGCCGTGGCCTATTAGCGAGGCCACATTTACCGACAGCTTCGCGCTATCGAGCACCTGAAAGTAGCGGCCCAGGTCGGGGCGCGAGGAGCCGCAGTTGCCGGTAATCACGGTGGTTACGCCGTCGTAAATGAAGTTGTCGGCGGTGGGTTGGCGCAGCTCGTCGTCCTCGATGTGGGTGTGCACATCGATAAACCCCGGCGCTACTACCAAGCCCTTGGCATCGATAACCGTATCGGCCGGAAAATCAGCCGGCAGGCGCCCCACGGCCACAATGCGCCCTAGGCGCACGGCCACATCGCCCCGCAACCAGGAGTTGCCGGAGCCATCGAGCACGCGCCCGTCGCGGATGATGAGTGAAGCCCTAGGTGCCTGCTGGGCCCGGGCGTTGCCGGCAGCAAAGAGGAGCAGCGCGGCCGCCGCCCCGGGCAGGCAGGCCCGGCAGCCGTAGGCAAAGCGGCGGGGCAGGAGCGCAATGGCGTTATCGAAGGGCATAGGGCCCAAGATACGGCACGGTGCGCATGGCCCGGCAACTTATCGGCGCGGCCGGCGTGGTTTGCGTATGCACAAGCCCGCCCGCTTGGCCAGCCGGTGCCGCGGCTGCTTAAACCTTGCGGTTTCCGGCGGGTTGGTACTACTTTGTTTTCCTCTGATTCGACTATGCAACAACGCGAACTAGGCCACTCGGGCCTCTCCATTGCGCCGCTGGTACTGGGCACCAACGTTTTCGGCTGGACGGCCGACGAAGCCACCTCCTTTCGGGTGCTCGATGCTTTTGTCGACGGTGGCGGCAACGCCATTGATACGGCCCACGGCTACTCGGTGTGGGTGCCGGGCCACAACGGCGGCGAGTCGGAAACCGTGATTGGCAAGTGGCTAAAGCAGCGCGGCCGCCGCGACGATATCGTGATTGCCACCAAAGTAGGCTGGGAAGTAGCCCCCGATCAGAAAGGCCTCTCCAAAGACTACATCCTGCGCACCGTGGAAGGCTCGCTTAAGCGCCTGCAAACGGATTACATCGATTTGTACCAGTCGCACAAAGACGACCCCACGGTGCCCGTATCGGAGCCGCTCGAAGCTTACGCCCAGCTTATCAAAGAGGGCAAGGTGCGCGCCATCGGGGCCTCCAACTTTTCGGCCGAGCGCCTCGCCGAAGCCCTGCAGGCCAGCGAGCAACACGGCTTGCCGCGCTACGAAAGCCTGCAGCCCCTCTACAACCTCTACGACCGCGCCGATTTCGAAACGCACCTGCTGCCCGTGTGCCAGCAGCACGGCCTGGGCGTAATTCCGTACTACGGCCTGGCCGCGGGTTTCCTTACGGGCAAGTACCGCTCCGAGGCCGATCTGCAGAAAAGCGCCCGCGGCGGCGGTGTAGGCGCTAAGTACCTCAACGAGCGCGGCCTGCGCATTCTGGCCGCGCTCGACGAAATAGCGGGCCGCCTGGGTGCCACGCCGGCCCAGGTAGCCTTGGCCTGGATTATGGCCCAACCCGGCCTCACCGCCCCCATTGCCAGCGCCACCAGCCCCGAGCAAGTGCGGGAGCTGCTCAAGTCGATGCACCTGGAGCTGAGCGGCCCGGATTTGCGCCAGCTAAACCAGGCCAGCGCCTAGGTGGGGAGGCGGCGTGCGGTGGCCGGCAGGCACCTTGCCCGGCTAGCCAAGCTCCCCTGCCGGGCGGGCCGCCGCGCCACCTAGGGCCGAGGCCCCCGGGCCAAAATGCAGCTTAACGGCAGCCGCGCGAACCGCGGCCGCGTACAAGAGCGCAGCACCGCCACACCGGTGCTGCGCTTTTTTTGCTACCGCCTGGCCACACCCGGGCTCCATAGTTGCCGCTATGCTTTTGCTTTCGTCCATCGAGCCATTCGACTGGCAGCGCGTGCTGTTGTCGGAGGAGGCTCCGCCCGCTTATCTGCTCGAAGTAGTTTTCCGCTGCTTTGTCGCCTACCTACTCACCCTCAGCGTGTTGCGCCTTACGGGGCGCCGCGGGGTGCGCCAGCTCTCGATTTTCGAGCTAAGTATCATCCTGGCCCTGGGCTCGGCCGCCGGCGACGCCATGTTTTACGACGACGTGCCCTTGCTGCACGTGGCCGTGGTGTTTGCCATGGTTGCCGGGTTGTACGCGCTGTTCAACCGCCTCACCGAAAAGCTGCCCCGCTTCAGCGATTGGCTCGAGGGCGCGCCGGTGTTGCTGATTGAGGAAGGCCGCGTGCACCTGCCCAACTTTCAGCGCCAAAACCTGACGCAGAAAGAGCTGTTCGGCGAGCTGCGCCAGCTCCAGGTAGAGCACCTGGGTCAAGTGCGACGCGCTTACATCGAGGCCACCGGCAACATCAGCGCCTATTTCTACCCACCCGACGAAGTGCAGCCCGGTTTGTCCATTTGGCCCGAGCGGCTGGGGCAGGAGCGCAAACGCATCGAAAAAACGGGCCTGCATGCTTGCTGCCGGTGCGGCTACGTGCAGCACCTAGCGCGCGGCGCCGCAGCCATTTGCCCCGAGTGCCAGGCCGATGCCTGGATACCCGCCTGCACGGCGTTGCGCCAAAGCGAACCGGCGAGCTAGCCCGGCCCCCAACGCAAAGCCCCGGCGCCGGGCGCCGGGGCTTTTCAGTATAGGCTATGCCCGCAGCTCAGAAGCGGGCAATCCTCGCGGCAAAGGTCTGGCACGGAGCGCGCTTGCACGTTACGGCAGTATTAAGATTGCACCGCAAAGCCCGGGCCGGGCTGCAACCTTCGGCGGCCGGGCTGCATTTTTACCGGGAGCCCGCGCTGTTGTGGGCCCGTTGCCATCGGCGGCACCCGTAACGGCTTTACTCCTGCATGAACAGCACCAACCCCAACATTGCCATTCTGGGCAGCGGCAACATCGGCCTTTCGCTGGCCAAAGGCCTTGTGAAAGCCGGTATGGCTGCGCCCGGCAACATTACCCTCACGCGCCGCAACACCGCTGCCCTGGCCCCGCTGGCCGCTGCCGGCTACGCCACCACCGCCGACAACCTAGGGGCCGTGCAGGGCGCCGATATCGTGGTGCTGGCCGTGCTGCCGCAGCAGCTGAATAAGCTGCTCGATGAAATAGCCCCGGCCTTGCAAAGCCGGCAGCCGCTGCTGATTTCGGTGGTATCGGGGGTGAGCTGCGCCGACATCCGCCAGCACCTGGGGCGGGCGGTGCGGGTGGTGCGCGCCATGCCCAACACGGCCATTGCCATCGGCCAATCGATGACGTGCGTGGCAGCCGACGAGGCCACCGACGAAGACCTGGCCCTGGTAGAGCGCCTGTTCGATACGGTGGGCGTGAGCATCCGCATCAACGAGGAGCTGATGACCTCGGCCACGGCCCTGTGCGCCTGCGGCATCGCGTTCTTTTTGCGCTCCATACGGGCGGCTTCGCAGGGCGGCACCGAAATCGGCTTTCATGCCCACGACGCCCTGAAAATGGCTGCCCAAACCGCCAAAGGCGCCGCCGATTTGCTGTTGCAGCTGGCCTCGCACCCCGAGCAGGAAATCGACAAAGTGACCTCGCCCAAGGGCTGCACCATTGCCGGCCTCAACGAAATGGAGCACCAGGGCTTTAGCTCGGCCATGATCAAGGGCATTAAGGTGTCGGCCGAAAAAGCAGGCAAGCTCTACAAAGAAGGCTAAGCCGCCTAGGTGCTGGGCTGCATCAGGTGGTGGGTGAGCCAGGCCGCCACGTCCTCGTCCACCTGGTCGCGGCACTCGTCGAGGCCGTGGCGGCAGCCCGGGTACAGCAGCAACTGCTTCGGCTCGCCGGAGCGGGCAAAGATGTTTTCGGAGCAGGCGGGTGGCAGTACTTCGTCGTCGGTGCCATGCAGGAGCAGCAGCGGCTTGGGGCTGAGCCTGGGCGCCAGGTTGGTGCCGTAGGTTTGGCTGCTCATGGCTACCACGGCCGTTACCTCATCGGCTACGGCGCCGGCCGAAATCACCACTGCTCCGCCAAACGAATGCCCCACCAGCGCCACCCTGCCGAGGGCACGCTGCTGCACAAGGTACTGCACGGCCATCAGCACATCGTAAACGCAGGCTTCCAGATCGTTGGGGAAGCGGTAATGCAGGCGCATCGAGGCTATGCCATGCAGCTGCAGCTGCGCCGCCAGCCGGGGGTACATGCCCCAGGCCGGGCCATCGAGGCCGCCGCCCGCGCCGCCCACCCACAGCACTACGCTGGCATAGGGGCCAGCCGCATGAAAGCGCGCCGGCATGTCGCCGGCGTTGGTATGCAGGGTTAGTTCTTCGACCCCGTGTACTTCTTGGTGCAGGGTTACTGTGCGGAGGATAAACGCGTGGGGCAGGCGCTGGCTGGGCATGTTGGCGGAGGTACCTGGTTGGCCTCCGTTGTACTGCCAGCGCCGCAAATGGGTATTGCCCAGCTGTTGCTTGCCCGGCACGGCTGCTGCACCTAGGGCGGGGCCGGGGCTACCCCTCGAAGCTGTACTCCAGCGTAATAGCGCCGGGCTTGCCTGCGGGCCGCACGCACCAGCCGTGGCCATGCAGGCCGTTGAGCTCGTGCGTACCCGAGCCGGGCACCACCGCCAAGTTGGCCTTGGTTACGCCGTCCTCGAGGCTGCCGCTGTGCTGCAGCACAAAGCTGCCGGCCCGCCCTCCTACCCGACCCACCACGCGCTCCAACCCCACCGAGCTGGCCGAGCCATCGGGGTGGTAGGTCATGAGCATTTCGAGCCGGCTTTCGCCTTCAATGTCGCCGCTGAACACCTGGGTTGCGGTGGCCCGGGCCATAGCCGGCGCATCGGCCGCTCCCTGGTAGGTTTCCTCCGACCAAGCCCCTAGCTCGAGTGTACTAACCGCACGTATATCCATGAGCTTTACCCCTTTGCTGTTGATAAACCGAAGATAATATAAGCTAAAATATATAGCTATTACCCGCTAAGTTTTTTAGCTGATTATGGCATAAATCACCCTCCGGCAACTGCTCCCGAAGCGTACTGCGGCAGCCACCCCAGCGGTGTTACTCGGCTGCGTCGCGGTAGCGGTATTGGTAGCTCACGCCGCTGTAAGGCTTGCCGTTGAGCTCGGCGTACGGAAACACAAAGTAGTTGAGCGGTTCGCCCTGCTGCGCGGGCGTCAGCACCAGGTCGCGGCCGCGGCTGAACTCCACGCGGTTTTCGTCGTGGGTGCCAAAGTAGTACGCGCGCTTATCGGGGTTCTTGGCGGCTTCGGAGGCATCGATGGGCACCCAGCCGGTTTGCTTGGTGTAGAACTCGGCCCAGCAGTGGTAGCCTTTTACCTCGCCGGTGCCGCGCTCCGGGGGCAGTGGCAGCCCGATGCTGAACCGCGCCGGGATACCTAGGGCCCGGCAGTAGCCGATAAACACCGCATGAAAATCGGTGCAGTTGCCGCGGCGCGCATCGCAGGCGTAGTAAATGTCGCCGCGGCCCCAGCCCTGCCCGCTTTTGTCGTACTGCACGGTGCCTACCACGTGCTCGTACACGGCGCGGGCTTTTTCGAGGTCGGTTTTGGCGTTGGCTTGGGCGGCCACCTCGTGCGCCCACAGCCGGATCTGGTCGTCGAGCGGTACCAGGCGGTCGGGCCCGAGCCAGCGCTTCAGCTCGGGGTCGGGCGGCGGTTTCGGCAGCTTGCGCATGGCGGCCCTGGGCAGCAGCGGGTTGATGTGCTCCTGCCGGCTTACCCGGCAGCGTAGCATCACGGTAAACTCCGCAGCCGGCGGCTGTGCCAGGCGCATGTGCAGCATGCGGTTGCCGTAGCGGCCCTCTACCAACTCGTACGGGTAAGCGGTTTCTACCTGCAGGGCCGTGATTTGCTGCGAAGCATCGGAGTGCGGCACGGGCACCCACAGCTCCAGCGCGCCACCACTGGCAGGGCTTACGGTGGTTTTGCACTCCAGCCCAAAAGTGCGCGTGCGCACCGGCTGCCCGGTTGCAGCCTGCGGCTGCGCTGCTGAACCCAGCAATGCCGACAACGCGAGTAGTATTCTTTGTACAATCAAAACAACGACAAGATAAAGGACCAGCGGCCCTGGCTGCATGTGCCCGCGCTTCGCGACAACCGATTTATTGCCTGCCGCTGCCTTGAGGCCCCACCGTATACGGGCCACAGGCGCCAGCCCGACAAATAATCAGGCGGCTTTGTAACCCCGCTTACCAAATATCGTTAAAGGCTAATCTAAAGAGGAGCTTCGCGCCGGAGCTTCTTATGTGTGAGCGTTTTTTAACCCCCTACCCATGAAAAAGTTTGTTGTTCTTGCCGCCCTGCTTGTAGGTGGTGCCTATGCTGCCAATGCCCAAACCAGCACTACCACCACTACCACCAAGCAATCGACCACGACTCCGGCCCAAACGGCACCGCAAACCCCGGTAACAACGCCCACCACCACGCCGGCTACCACCGAAACCACTACCACCACGGTAGAATCGACCACCACCGGTGGCTCGATGACCACCCAGCCCGCCGCCGGCACCACCGATGGCACCTCGGTAATGACGGCCCCGGGCGCTAAGGCCGATGCCAAAATCAAAAACAAGAAGAAGAAGTCGAAAGCCAAAATCGACGACTAAGTCGCCCTGCTTCGGCACTTCAAAGCCTAGCCCGCCGGCACTTGTTGCCGGCGGGCTTTTTTGTGCCCGCTGCTGCCTTGCCCGTTTGGCTGGCTCCGGCAGCAGTAGCGGCCTAAACGTTTCTGCCCTACCTTGCCCGCACCATGAGCAACACCGCCCCGCCGTTTCCTTACATCGTTATCGATTTCGACAGCACCTTTACGCAGGTAGAGGCGCTTGATGAGCTGGCTGATATTGCCCTGCGCGGCCGCCCCGAGCGCGAGCAGGTAGTGGCCCAGATCAAGGCCCTCACCGACGGCGGCATGGATGGCTCCGTGTCGTTCAGCGAGTCGCTGCGGCGGCGCATCGAGCTGCTGCCGGCCCGGCGCGAACACCTGCACGAGCTGGTGCAGCACCTGCGCACCAAGGTTACCGAGAGCATCCGGCGCAACCAGGCGTTTTTTCAGCAGCACGCCGACCGCGTGTACATCGTGAGCAGCGGTTTTCGCGAGTTCATCGAGCCGGTGGTGGCCGAGTTCGGCATTCCGCCCGAGCAGGTGCTGGCCAACACGTTCACCTTCGATGCCGAGGGCCGCATCACCGGTTTCGACCCCGAAAACCCGCTGAGCCAGGACGGCGGCAAAATCCTGCAACTGCACCTGCTGGGCCTCGACGACGCGCCGGTGTACGTGCTCGGCGACGGCATTACCGATTACCAGATTCGCGAGGCCGGCCTGGCCGCCCGCTTCTACGCCTTCACCGAAAACGTGGCCCGCCCGGCCGTGGTGGCCCAAGCCGATGAGGTAGTGCCTTCCTTCGACGAGTTTCTCTACCAAAACAAGTTGCCGATGACTCTCTCCTACCCCAAAAACCGCATCCGCGCGCTGCTGCTCGAAAACATCGAACCTACGGCCGAGCGCCTGTTTCGCGAGGAGGGCTACCAGGTGGAGGTGGTGCCCGGCGGCCTCGATGAGGAGGAGCTGATGGAGCGCATCGAGGGCATCAGCATCCTGGGCATCCGGTCGAAAACGCAGGTTACGCCCCGCGTACTGGAGCGCGCCAACCGCCTCATTGCCGTGGGCGCCTTTTGCATCGGCACCAACCAAATTGATTTGCTCGGCTGCATGCAGCGCGGCATTGCTGTATTCAACGCGCCTTTCTCCAACACCCGCTCGGTGGTGGAGCTGGCCCTAGGTGAAATCATCGCCCTGGCGCGCCGCCTGCCCGTGAAGTCGGAGCAAATGCACCGCGGCGTGTGGGACAAGTCGGCGCGCGGCGCGTTCGAAATCCGGGGCAAAAAGCTGGGCATTGTGGGCTACGGCAACATCGGGTCGCAGCTTTCGGTGGTGGCCGAAGCCGTGGGCATGCAGGTGCTCTACTACGACATTGCCGAAAAGCTGCAGCTCGGCAACGCCACCAAGTGCCGCACCCTGGAGGAGCTGTTGCGCCAGGCCGATGTGGTAACGCTGCACGTGGATGGCCGACCCGAAAACACCAACCTCATCGGGGCCGCTGAGTTGGCCCTGATGAAGCCCGGCGCGCTGCTGCTCAACAACGCCCGCGGCCACGTCGTCGATATCACGGCTCTGGCCGATGCCTTGCGCTCGGGGCACCTAGGCGGTGCTTCGGTGGATGTGTTTCCCTACGAGCCCAAAACCAACGACGAGCCTTTCGAAAGCCCGCTGCGCGGCTTGCCCAACGTGCTGCTTACGCCGCACGTGGGCGGCAGCACGGCCGAGGCGCAGCGCAACATTGCCGAGTTTGTGCCCGAGCGCATCATGGGCTACGTGAACACCGGCAACACCCTGCAGAGCGTGAACCTGCCCAACATTCAGCTACCGCCGCAGCAGCAGGCCCACCGCCTCATTCACATTCACCACAACGTGCCCGGCGTGCTGGCCCACATCAACAACGTGCTGGCAGCGCACGCCGTCAACATCCTGGGTCAGTACCTCAAAACCAACGAGCACATCGGCTACGTGATTACCGACGTGAACCGCGAGTACGACCAGGAGGTGATTAAAGCCCTCCGGCAGGTAGAGCAGACGATTAAGTTCCGGGTGCTGTATTAAGTCGCGGCTGTAGGGTCATTTGGGTTTCTTGACCCTCATGCCGGGCTTGTCGACCCCTAGGTCGTCGCAAGGGCTCAACATGACCGTTTCGTACTTTCCAGACATAACCTAATCCGTACTAACGCAAAGGGCTGGCTCCGAGTAGGAGCCAGCCCTTTGGTGTTCATTGGCCTAACCCGACCTAGGGCTGCTTGGCGCCCGAGGCCGAAGCTTCGTCGGCTGTTGCGGCCTCGCCGGCCGACGGCTTGCGCAATTGCAGTTGCACACGCGTAGTGTTGGCACCTACTGTCATGCGCAGGTTGTAGTCGCCGGCGGGCAGGCCCGTGAAATCGAGCGTCTGGTGGTGGGCACCGGCGTTTTTGCGGCGGTAGTCCGACACGCGCACCGGGGCGCCGTTCTGGTTGTAAAGCACCCAACCCATCGGAATTTCTTCGGGCAGCGAGTAGCGCAGCTGCACCACGCCGTTGCTGGGGTTGGGGTAAATGCTCATGTTGTACGAGCCGGTGCCTTTGAGGTCGGCCGGTGCGGCGGCCGCCACGGAGGCTACTTCGTCTTCGGTAGCTACGGCCTCCAGTTTCCACTGCTGATCGACACGCGCGCTGTAGCGCCACTGCTGCAAGCCGCCTTCGATGGAGTCTTTGGCCGTCAGGGCTTTGTTGCTGTGCTTGGCAATCAGCTTGTAGTAGCTGCCTTCGGCCGGCTCGATGCGCCACAGCTGGTTGTTGCCGCTGTAGTACGTCCAGAGGCTCATGGGCGTGCCGTTGGAGGTGGCGCTGCCCAGCACTTCGAGCACTTTGTTGCTGCCTTGCACGCCGATGCGGTAGAAGCCGTTGCCCAGGCTCTCGATGCGCCACTGCGGGGCCGTGCTGCGGCCTTCCACGGTGGGGCCGCCGGCGCCGGCTTCGGAGTAAGCGCGGCGGTTGGGGCGGCCGGGCTCAATTACCTCCAGCGGCTTGTTGCCCGCCCGCGAGGTCAGAATGTATACACCGGCCGGCAGTGCGGCCGCGGTTTCGGCCGCTTTGGCGTCGGCTTTGCTTTGCTTGGGCTTGGCCTCAGCTTTGGGGGCTTCGGGCTTCGGGGCCGCTTTGGCTACGGGTTTGGTTTCGGCTGGCTTGGCGGCTGCCGTTTTGGGAGCCGGCTTGGCAGCCGCGGGCTTCTTTACCGGCGTGGGCTGCGGTTTGGCAACCGGCGCGGCCGCTACGGCCGCGGCGGGGTTTACCGGGTCGGGCGTGGTGGGCGAGCCGAGCGGGTAAAGGTAGCTCGTGCCGATAACCTGCGCCGCCTGGCCCGGTGGCACCCACTGCAGCTGCAGGCGGGCATCGCCCTCGGAGTCGGCATACTCAATCCGGATGCTGGTTTTCTCGCCCGCAGCCAGCTCCACGTAGCCTTCACCCGCGCTGGGCTTGCGTCCATTCCAGGTGTCGAGCATTTGCTTACCGTTTACCCACACGCGTACTTCGTCCTCGGTGCGGGCCAGAAAGCGGTAACGGCCGGTGCTGGGCGCGGCCAGCAGCCCCTCCCACCGCACCGAAAAGTTATCGGTGGGCAGGCCTTCGGCGGGGGCGCCGGTGCCCCAGTTAAAGTCAATGGCTGCATCGATGCGGCGTACGCTCGGAGCGCCAGCCAGCGTGCCGTTGGCAAAGTAGCTGGCCGTAAGGCCGCTGCCGGCGCCTTGCACGGGCAATGCCGCCGGGCGGGCTATCCGCATTGCTGCGTTCCCGAACATCCGAGCTGCCCCTTCCCCTCTCATTGCGTGTGCCTCAGCGCCAACCAACCCAAACGGGCCGGCAGCAAGCCCGGCCAGTACTGTGCAGAATATCAGACTACGCATCGTGTTATGATTAAGAGTGATATTACCGGCAAAGTACCGGATAGTGCACAAAATTACGGTTTATAGCCGAGCCAGCGGCAACCTACTGGCTTGCCGCCGGGTTTGCCAACAGCGCGTGTCCTATCAAAAACCCGCATCAAGGCGCTTAAAAGCTGTTTTTCAACTGCTTTTGCCATGCGGGTAAATTTTCAGCATCCCGCTACCCAGGGTACCTCACTAAGCTGACACTCGCCATCAGAGGCTCTGGAGTGAGCATTTCCCAATAAGAAAAATTATAATTAATGTTTTTCTATCTAGGTTACCAACAGCCGGTAGCACCTCGGCCAATAGGCAACCTGGCCTAAAATACCAAGCGGGGGCCGGAAACACATAGGTGTTCCCGGCCCCCGCCAGACACAAGAATTCGTGGTCTTAGCCCCCTGGGTGGCGGGCCGGGCCTACTCTTTTAGCAGGCGCAGGGTGTGGCTGTTTTTGCCGCCGCGTATCCGCACCAAATACGTGCCCACGGGCAGGTCGCGCAAATCAATGGCCTGCATTTCGCCGCCCAGGTGTTGCTCGGTGCGTACCCACCGCCCCACCGCGTCGATAAACATAACCTCGTACTTGCCCAAGGGCAGGGTGCGCAGGTCGAGCCGGGTAGAGCGCACGGCGGGGTTAGGAAACAGCGCCAGCCCGCTGGGCGCGGTGGCCCGAATAATTTCTTCCTTGGTAGCCTGGTGCAAGTCCAGGGCGGTAAGGGCCAGGTCGTCGCCGTTGCTATCGGTGGCCAGGTCAATAATCTTCAGCTCGATGCTGGTAGTGGTGGGCCCGGTTTGAAAGTGCACTACGCGCCGGTCCCAACCGTCGCGGCCGTTGTGGCCCGAGCGCGGATCGGCCTCGTCGTACACCTGCATGTCTTTTCCTACCTGCTTGCCATCCACCTCGATGCGCAGCACCGGGTCCGACTTCAGGTCGCGCTCCGAGCTGATGGCGTTGGAGGTATAAAAGCTGAACAGGTAATCGGCATTGGGCTTCACCTCCACGCGCTGAATCCACACCGTCATGGGCAAGCCGCTGATATTGCCGTTGGAGTACAGCCAAGTGCTGGACGGCGGCACGCGGTTGGCCGGGTCGCCGGGGAAAGTACCTTGGCGCACCATGTTGTAGTAGTAAACAACGGAGCCCGTTTGCACCGATATCTTGGTATCGGGCGGGTACATGCTGGTGCCGGCATACCCCAAACCACTGCTCCAGCCGCCTAGGTCGGTTCCGGGCGGCAGTTCGGCGGCAGTGGCCGAGTGCGCCGGGTACTTGCTAAAGGTTCCGTTCTGGATCAGGTTTTGCCCCGAAGCCGAACTCTGTAAGTATCCCACCTGCCCTACCGACAGGAGGAATAACAGTAAAGCATGCTTCATAGCGGGTGGAGAAGAGGTGGGCGGGTAATAGCGAAGAGCACGAGTGCGCCACGGCGGAAAAGCAGTAGCTGTAGGGAGCCATACCTTGTACGGTTTGATGTTTTGTTTAGATAATTTAATCTTTAAATTTTATTTCATCAAGGAATAATATAACAAATACAATACCTCTACAATAAATCATAATTGCCTACTGATGAGATGCTTGATCGTGGGTTTTCGGCTAATCGGCGCACCACCAACACCCGATAATCCCAGCCGCACGCTGTCCGGCTTCGCACTCCCCGGCGCGGGTTTTTGAGGCAAAGCAAAAGGGCAGCTCCTAGGTAGGAGCTGCCCTTGCAGGCTGAAGTAGCAAATAACGTTTACGCGGCGTCGCCTTCGGCGTAAGCGGCGCCGTCCTGGGTTACGGCGTTTTTCTCCACGATTTCGCGGGCCAGGTTCAGGTAACTGATCGAGCCTTTGCTTTCGGCATCGTGCAGGATAACCGGAATACCGAAGCTCGGCGACTCCGACAGCTTTACGTTGCGCGGAATGATGGTATCGAACACCAGTTGCTGGAAGTGCAGCTTTACCTCTTCTACCACCTGGTTGGAGAGGCGCAAACGCACGTCGTACATCGTGAGCAGGATGCCCTCGATTTCCAACTGCGGGTTCAGGCGGCTCTGGATAATCTTGATGGTGTTCAGCAGCTTGCCCAGGCCCTCCAGGGCAAAGTACTCGCACTGCACCGGGATAATCACCGAGTTGGCGGCCGTGAGGGCGTTTACGGTGATCAGACCTAGGGAGGGCGAACAGTCGATGATGATGAAGTCGTACTGATCGGCCAACGCCGCCAACGCCTGCTTCATCTTTTCCTCGCGGTTGGGCAGGTTGATCATTTCCACCTCGGCCCCTACCAGGTCGATGTGCGAAGGCATCAGGTCGAGGTGAGGCAGAATATTGGTCTGCAGGATAATGTCCTGGGCGTTGATGCCGTCGACCATGCACTCGTAAATGCTGTGTTGGATGTCCTTCGGATCGAAGCCCACGCCGGAGGTGGCGTTGGCCTGCGGATCGGCATCTACCAGCAGGGTGCGGTATTCCAGCGCAGCCAACGACGCCGCGAGGTTGATGGACGAGGTGGTTTTGCCCACGCCGCCTTTCTGGTTTGCTACCGCAATAATTTTACCCATGTGTTCTGAGCTATTAGCTGTTGGCTTTTAGCTGTTAGTTTATGACGAAGTTTTCGGCCAATGGCTTGCCGCTATCGGCTGAAAGCTTTCACAAGTTAATCGTTTGGCCGATGTTCAGCAGCACCAGCTCCACACCGGCCTCCTGCGCTTTGCGCTGCGCCGCGTCGTGGTCGAGCTTAATCGGCGGAAAGGTGTCGTAGTGCATGCCCACCACGCGCTTTACGCCAAGCCACTGGGCCGCCTGCAAAGCATCGTCGATGCCCATGGTGAAGTTGTCGCCGATGGGCAGCAGGGCTACGTCGAGCTTGGTACGCTCGCCGATGAGCTTCATTTCGTAGGTGAGGGCCGTGTCGCCGGCAAAGTACAGGTTGCCTTCGGCGGTTTCGAGCACGAAGCCGCCGGCCACGCCGCCGTACGAGCCATCGGGCATGGAGGAGCTGTGCACGGCCGGCACCATCTTTACGGTACCGAAGGGCAGCTGCGCGCGGCCGCCGATGTTCATTTTGTACGGCGCCTGCAGGCCTTTCTGCTCAAACCAGCTCAGCACCTCAAACATACCTACCAGCGGGGCGTTGGTGCGCTTGCCAATTTCCTCAACTTCCGATACGTGGTCGAAGTGGCCGTGCGAGAGCAGGATAAAGTCGGCCTGGATCTGATCTACCTGTACGTCTTTGGCCAACGCGTTGGGCCGGATGAACGGATCGAACAGCAGGCGCGAGCCGCCCACCAGCAGACCAAAGCAGGAGTGTCCGTAATAGGTAAGTTCCATGCAGCGAAGTTAGCGGATAAACACGGCTGCGGCCGAGCGCAGATTTAGCCGTACTTTGCTACAAATATACACGTCTTTCCCGTTCGCGGAGCCCGTTTTTTGGCATCTGGCGGCCCTTCCGAAACCCCTTCGAAAAGAGCCAAAGCCTAGTGCCAAAGGCGCGCTCATCCGCCGGGCAACGGCCTGCTTCTGAGTTCTTTTCCTTTGCCTAAGCCAATGGCGGCTGCTAGCTCCTGGCCCCGTAAGCACTTGAACCCTCTTTTCTCCCCTCCTGCTTTATTCCGCCGCCGCCAGCACCTAGGGCGCAGCCTGGCGCTGCCGGTGCTGGCGCTGCTGAGTGCGTGCGGCGCGGCCGATAAGCCCGCCGACGAGCGGCGCGTGTTCCGCTACAACCAGCCCGAGGCCCTTACCTCGCTCGACCCGGCGTTTTCCCGCAATCAGGCCAACATTTGGGCCGTTACGCAGCTCTACAACGGCTTGGTAGAGCTGAACGACTCGCTGCGCCCCGCCCCTGCCCTGGCCCGCCGCTACGATATTTCGCCCGATGGCCGACGCTACACCTTTGTGCTGCGCCCGGGTGTGCGTTTCCACGATTCGGAGGTATTTCCGGGGGGCAAGGGCCGCGAGGTAAAGGCCCACGACGTGGTTTACTCTTTCCGCCGCATCCTCGACAAGCCCACGGCCAGCCCCGGCGGCTGGATTTTCCGGGGTAAGGTGCTCGAAAACGCCCAGGGCGAACCATCGGATACCGCCTTTGTGGCCCCCAACGACTCTACGGTGCGCATCTACCTCAAGGAGCCGTTCATTCCGTTTCTGGGTATCCTCACGATGCCCTATGCCTACGTGGTGCCGCGCGAGGCCGTGGAGCGCTACGGCAAAGACTTTCGGGAGCACCCGGTGGGCACCGGCCCTTTCGTGTTCCGGCGCTGGGACGAGGGCTCGGCCATTGTGTACCACCGCAACCCCAACTACTGGCGGCGCGATGCCAAGGGCAAGCAGCTCCCTTACCTCGACGCGGTGCAAATCAGCTTTATTTCTGACCGCAAATCGGAGTTTCTGACGTTTCAGCAGGGCAAGCTCGATTTCCTGTCGGGCATTCGGGCCGGCTCGCGCGATTTGATTTTGTACCCCAACGGCCAGCTGCGCGAAGACTTTGCGGGCAAGTTCCGCTTCGAGAAGGTGCCCTATTTGAACACCGAGTACTTAGGGATTCAGCAGGATGCCACCAACCTGCGCGGCGACGCCGACCAGCCGGCCCTGCGCGACCGGCGCGTGCGGCAGGCGCTTAACTACGCCCTCAACAAGCCCGAGCTGCTGGCTTATTTCCTCAACAACGTGGGCGTGCCGGGCCATTCGGGCTTCGTGCCGTCGTCGCTGCCGTCGTTTAGCCAGCAGGCGGTGCCGGGCTACACGTATCAGCCCGAAAAAGCCCGCCAGTTGCTGCGCGAGGCCGGTTACGGGCCCGGCAAACCGCTGCGCCTGCGCCTGAGCACCGTGGCCGACACCAAAGAAATAAGCGAGTACCTCCAGAAGAAGTGGGCCGAAGTGGGCGTGCAGGTGCAAATCGACGTGAACCAATCGGCGGCGCACCAGGAGATGGTGGACAACGGCCGGGCGGCGTTTTTTACCAAGTCGTGGCTCGGCGACTACCCCGATGCCGAGAACTACCTCGCCTTGTTTTACAGCGCTAACTTCTCGCCGGCCGGCCCCAACAAAACCCATTACAAAAACCCCGAATACGACCGCCTCTACGAGCAAGCCAAGCTGGAGCGCGACGACCGCCGCCGCTGGGAGCTGTACCAGGCCATGGACCGCCTGGTGGTGCGCGATGTGCCCGTTATTCCGCTGTACTACGACCAGGTGGTGCGCCTCACGCAAAACAACGTGCATGGCCTCACACCCAACCCCATGAACCAGCTGGTGCTGGAGCGCGTCTGGAAAGACTGACCTAGGGCAAGCCCGGATTACAAACGTCAGGGCCCGGCTGCAACTGCTGCAGCCGGGCCCTGACGTTTCGGGCACCTAGGGGCCGTTAGCCTTCTATTTGGTAGCCGATGGGCTTGAAGGCGTAGTTGTTCGACATTTCGGCCGAGCAGGCCGTCATGCCCACAATCAGGTCCATCTTGGCTTCAATTACTACGTAGTCGCCGGCGCGGCTTTTGGGGGGCAGCACGCCCACCTTGCCCGTCTCGCCGTCCACGGTTACGTGCATGAAGATGTTGAAGCAAATCGGGATGCTGTCGGGGCTGATGCCGTAGGGCTGCAGCGCCTCGCAGAGGTTACCGAAGCAGCCGCGGTGCGGGTGCTCGTGCCCGTAAATAATGCGAAACGTATCGGCCGAGCACGGCGTGAGCAGGAAATCGTGCCGGCCCACGGTGTCCTCCACCAGCTCGAACATTACGTTGCTGCGGTTCGAGTAAAACGGATGCCCGGTGGTCAGGAAGATGGTTTCGGCGTAGTCAATCGTGCGGCCCGACGAGAGGTACTCGTTGGGGTCGTGCCGGTTGTAGCACACAAAATCCGATACCTGCTCGCCCTGCAAATCAACCACGCGCAAGCGTTGGCCCTTGCGCAGCTCGAAGGCGGCACCGCTACGCGGCGGTATTACGGTCAGTTCGTCCATGTTGGCTTAAAAAGGGGCATTTCCAGGATTCGTCGTGCAGGCTGCCGGTGTACTGATGCGCTTCGGAGGCCTCGCCGAAGTTGGCCAGCATGGGGTTTACGGAGCCCGAGAAAGCTTCGTCGCGCTTCCGGATGGTTTTCTGCAGGTATTCGTAGCGGCCGTTTTCGCGCAGTTGCTCAAACTGCTGGTGCGCGTTAAACACCATGGTGGGGTACTTAAAGCGCCGCGCGGCGCGGGTGCTGCCCGGGTGCAGGCCTATCACGAAAAACGCTTCTTCTTTCAGGCTAAAGCTGAAGTCGGGCGAGGCTGGGTCGGCCACCACCCTGGGGTCGTAGCCGTAGCGGCGGGCATCGAGGTTGGAGAGCGACTGCAGCCGTTGCCAGAACAGCTGCTCGAACATGGCCTCGCTTATTTCTTCGGGGCCTTTGAACACCACGGCGGCGCTGTGGTACAGCTTATCCGACTGGCGGTAGGCATCTACGAAATCGTATACAAACTGCAGGATGTCGGCATCGTCCTTGGGGCAAGCCAAGTGGTCGACAACGTAGCAATGGAGTTGATTCCAGGTAAGGGCCGTTTTGGCCGCAACGCAAGGGAAATCTTTGTTATTGATAAACGAGAGGTATTCCCTTGATATTGCCTGGCTTTCTGCATGAGACATATCAAGTTGGTTTGTTGAACAAAATGCGGCTAATTGTCAAACACCACAGTACCTGTACGCCTACCTCGTCAGCATTGTTATTAATTGATTATATTGTATTTATTATATACAAATCTTCTTTTCGACTAACCACCACAACTTTAGGGTGAAACCCCGATTGCAGCCGTTCAAAAAATGCAACCTGCTTGCTGCGTCATTGCCCTAAAGCCGCAGGTGCCGGCCATCAGCAACCTGGCCCACTACCAAGGTTTGCTGACAACCGGCACCTACACCCGCCCCTGGGCGGTTGGGCAACCTAGGGCTAGTTTGTGGCCGCCTCGCCCGTGAGCCGCCCTATTTCGCTTTCGATGAAGTTTAGCAAGCTCATCAGCTGCGCAGGCGCTTCGGTTTCGACCTGCACGGTTTTACCGGGCTTCCCCGGCTCGTTGAGCGTCAGGAAGGTGGAGGGCATATCCGATGCGCCGCTCAGGTACTGCTCGTTCAGGCTTCGGAACTGAATGGCATTGGCCTGATTGAGCATTGCGGCCACTACCTCCGGAGCAAGCCGCAACTCGTGGGCACCCATTTTCACTACGTGCTGGTAACCAACGTACTGCACGCGGCCATCGGCAAAAATACTGGCCTCGAAGTGCGGGCACCTGCCCAGGCAAGGCCTTTTGCTGAACACGAGCACCGGCGCATTGCTCTGGGGCACGGGTGCCGGCTCAACCCGCGGCTCCTGCTCGATGGGCAGGCGCGTGGTGGGGCCGGTGGGCACCTGGGGGCTGCTTTCAACGGGCGGAGCGGTGGGCATGGGGTCGGCGTCATGCCCGCGGCCCGGGCCGGGCGTGGGTTTAGTATCGGGCGTGTGCGAAGTTGGGTAAGCCGGGCTGTTGGGGTTGGCTTCGGGCCTAGTCGGAGGCGCGGGGCTTTCGGCCGGGGCAGCCGGTACCTCGGCCCGCTTTGGAGGGGCCGTGGGCAAGGTAGGCTGCTGCGGCGTTGGCGCGGGCGCGTTGCCCCCCGGCCCTGGCGTGCCCGAAGTGGTTGGCTTGTTTGGCCCAACGGGTGGCGTGGTGCTGCCCCCTGTTGGGGTTGTAGCAGGCACGGGGTTACCGATGGTTTCATCAACCCTGGGCCGCGGCGTACGGGGCGGGCGCACCGGCGGGGTGTGCGAGGCGGGCGGTGGGGCTGTGCTGCCCGGCGTGTGCGCCGGCGGCGGAGTGGTAGGGGCTGGCGTACTCGGCGTAGGGTTGGTGCGTACGGGCGGCCTCGTGGGTGCGGGGTTATTGCGCACCGGCGGCGGGGTAGTTCTTACGGGCGGAGGCGGCGTGGTGCGTACCGGGGGCGGCGTAGTACGCCCGGGCGGCACCCTAGGTGGTGCCGTGGGCGGCGGATAGGCAGGACCTCTGGAGGGCCCTGCCGGCCCGCTAGCAACGGGGCCGGGTGCGGGGTAATCGTAGTCGTAGCCGGGTTGCGGAACCGGGGGTTGCGCGGGCGCGGCGGCCGGCGCGGCCACGTAGTAGTTCACGGTGCAGGCAGGCAGGGTGCTAATCAGCAAACCCAGGCCCAGCGTAAGTAAAGATGCACGCATAGTAGTTGTTGAGAGAAGGCGATGCCCGGGCCATTGCCAAAAGCGGACCAATACTGCAAATACCGAATATTCAGGCACAAAAAAGCCTCCCGGCTACCAACCGGGAGGCTTTTAATGCATTAGCGCAGAGCGGCCAAACTATTTTTTCTTCGACTGCTTGCGGGTATCGGCTTCGCGCTCCTGCGCGGCTTTCATTGCCTCGGCCAGGCGGGCCTGAAAGCCACCGGGCTTCTTGTCCTTGTTTTTCTCTTTGTTGGCCTGCAGCTGGGCGTGCAGCTTGTCTTCGTCGACGAAGGTGCGGGTAATGGCCTGCTGGGCAAACGTTACGATGTTCGACACGAAGTAGTACCACGTAAGGCCCGCCGGGAAGTCGTTCAGCACGAAGAAGAAAATCAGCGGCATCAGGTAGCTGTAGAACTTCATCGGGCCCTGCATGGCGGCCGGGTTCATCTGGTTGCTCTGCCAGGTCATCAGCAGCGTCGAGATGGTCATCAGCAGCGTAAACAAGCTGATGTGGTTGCCCAGGAACGGCACCATGAAGGGCAGCTTAATGGGGTCGTCGTAGGTGCTCAGGTCCTGCGCCCACAAGAACGATTCGCCGCGCAGCTCAATAGCGTTCGGGAAGAACTGGAACAGCGCAAACAGGATGGGCAGCGTAGCCAGCATGGGCAAGCAGCCGCTGAGCGGGCTGGCGCCGGTGCTCTGGTACAGCTTCATGGTTTCCTGCTGCACGGCCATCTGGTCGTCGCCGAGGCGCTCCTTAATCTGGTCGATTTCGGGCTTCAGCACGCGCATCTTGGCCTGCGACAGGTACGACTTATACACCAGCGGCCACAGGGCCAGCTTGATGATAATTACCAGCAGCACGATGATGATACCGTACGAGCTGATGTACTGCTCGAGGAAGTTGAAGACCGGAATAACCAGGAAGCGGTTTACGTACCGGAAAATACCCCAGCCCAGGTACACGTTGCGCTCGAAGTTGGGCGCTACCTTCTTCAGGATCGGGAAGGAGTTCGGACCGAAGTAGTACTGGAAGCTGGCACCGCTGGCCGACTGCACATCGGCGGCCGGAATCTGTACGGTGCTTTGCAACGTCTTCAGGAAGGTGCTGTCGGCGTTGTTTACGTTCGAGTTGAACTTGCCATTGGCAAATTCTTTGTCAGCAATCAGGCCGGCCGTAAAGAAATCGTGCTTGTGGCCGATCCATTTTACCGGGCCCGGCGCCACCTGCTCCTCGGGGTCTTCGCTGGCCTCGGCAATCGAGCCCAGATCGTCTTCGGCCAGGTAGTAGTTGATGGTGGTGTGGTTGCGGTTTTGCTTCGCGCTCTTTTCCGTCTGACGCACTTTGTCGAGCCAGGTGAGCGTCAGCGGCTCGGCCGTTACCACACCGTTCAGCCCCTGAAACTTCAGGTTGTAGGCCAGCTGGTACGAGTCGTTGTAGAGCGTGTAGGTCTGCAGAATCTGCTGGCCGGGCGCCAGCTCAGCTACAAACTGCACGCGCTGGCCTTGCTTGTTGCCCTCGGTTACGGGCTGCACGGCCGAGGGGCGGAAGTTGAGGCTCGAAAGCTTCACCTTGCGGCCATCGGCGGCGGGCACCTGCACGTCGATACCGCCGCTCTGCTTATCGAGCAGGTACAACGGGGTGCCGAAGTACGTTTTTTCGTCGTTGAGCAACACCACTTGGGGGCGGCCGCCGCGCGTGCTCAGCGAAACGGTAACCTTGCTGTTGCGCAGCTCCACGTTTTGCTCGGTGCCTTGGGCAGCGGCAGCAAATGCACCTAGGTTGCGCACCAGCGCGGCCGAGTCGAGCTGGGCAACAGCGGGGGCCGTGGTGGTATCGGGGCGGGCTGCGGCGGCAGCAACTGCTGGCTTGGCGGGTTGCTGGGCCTGCTCTTCCTTCTTCGGCGAGAAGAAGAACAGGTAAATCAGCAGCATGGCCGACATGAGCATGAGGCCGGTGGCCTGATTTCGATCCATGAATGGATTAGGTATTGGGTAAAAGGCAGTTACAGCCGGCCTCCGGCTCGCCACTGCCCAAGCGAGCCGCAAAAGTACGTGGCATTCAGCTAACTGCTAACAACCCCGTACAAACTCGGTCGGGTTCCGGGGGTTGCAACAACCGGGCGCACCTAGGGCAACCTGCCAAATTGGCTGAGAATAAGAATGATAAAGAACGTCAGGCTTCATCTGACGTCCGCTTGTCGAAGCATCTCTACCGCTTTACTAGATAGCAAAATCACTATCAGAGGAGATGCTTCGACAAGCGGACGTCAGATGAAGCATAACGTGCTATGCTTCAACTCATTTACCCTACGCTACTGCTACTTGCTGCTTGTGGTGCTGAATGGCGGCCCGCACGAAGCGCACGAACAAGGGGTGCGGGTTTTGCACGGTGCTCTTCAGTTCGGGGTGAAACTGACCGGCCACAAACCACGGGTGCTCGGGCAGCTCAATCATTTCCACCAGGCCGGTATCGGGGTTAGTGCCCGAAGCTATCATGCCAGCGGCCTCAAACTGCTGCAGAAACTCGTTGTTGAACTCGTAGCGGTGGCGGTGGCGCTCTTCGATGTGCGTGCGGCCGTAGGCCTTGGCAGCCTTCGAGCCCTTGCGCAGCTCACACACGTACGCACCTAGGCGCATGGTGCCGCCCTTTTGGGTGATGTTCTTCTGGTCGGCCATCAGGCCAATAACCGGAAACGGCGTTTCGGCGTCCATTTCGGTGGAGTTGGCGCCCTGCAGGCCCAGCACGTTGCGGGCAAACTCCACCACGGCGCACTGCATACCGAGGCAAATACCAAAGAATGGAATGCCCGACTCGCGCACGTAGCGGATGGCGGCCAGCTTGCCCTCGAAGCCCCGCTCGCCAAAACCCGGAGCTACCAGCACACCATCGGCGCCGTGCAGCATCTGCTCGGCGTTTTCGGGCGTCAGGTGCTCCGACTGAATCATGCGCACCGTCACCTTGCATTCGTTTTGCGCACCGGCGTGCACAAACGCTTCCAGAATGGATTTGTAGGCGTCGGGCAGCTCTACGTACTTGCCCACCAGGGCCACGGTTACCTCCTCGGTGGGGTTTTTCAGGCGGCCCAGGAAATCTTTCCACACTTCCAGGTCGGGGTCAGGAAAGCCGCCGGTCAGCTTCATTTTCTTGATGACGCGCTCGTCGAGCTTCTCCTTGCGCATGAGCAGCGGCACCGAGTAAATGCTGTCGGCGTCGAGCGATTCGATAACCGAGTTGACCTGCACGTTGCAGAACAAGGCAATCTTCTTGCGCATTTCGGCCGGAATAGAGTGCTCGGAGCGGCACACCAGAATATCGGGCTGCAGCCCGGCCTCGCGCAAATCGCGCACCGAGTGCTGCGTAGGCTTGGTTTTCAGCTCCTTGGCGGCCGCCAGGTACGGCAGCAGCGTGAGGTGAATTACGAGCGAATCGTGCGGGGGCAGCTCCCAGCGCAGCTGGCGCACGGCCTCCACGAAGGGCAACGACTCGATGTCGCCGATGCAGCCACCGATTTCGGTAATCACCACATCGAACTCGCCCTCTTGGCCGAGCAGCAGCATGCGCCGCTTAATCTCGTCGGTGATGTGCGGCACTACCTGCACGGTTTTGCCCAGGTAGGCACCCTCGCGCTCCTTCCGGATTACGGCATCGTAGATGCGGCCGGTGGTTACGTTGTTGGCCTGCGAGGTGGGCACGTTCAGGAACCGCTCGTAGTGCCCTAGGTCGAGATCCGTCTCGGCGCCGTCGTCGGTTACGTAGCACTCCCCGTGTTCATAGGGGTTCAGCGTGCCCGGGTCGATGTTGATGTAGGGGTCGAACTTCTGGATGGTAACCCGGAAGCCGCGGGCTTGCAGCAGCTTGGCCAGGGAGGCCGAGATGATGCCTTTGCCCAGCGAGGAGGTTACTCCGCCTGTTACGAAAATGTACTTGGCCGTCGCAGCCGGGGGGGTGAGGTGTCGGTCTGGCATAACGGGAAACAAAGGTACGGAAAGAGTTGGGGGTTGTGGCGTGCGGCGCAGGTTATTGGCGGCGTCTCGTTGGTTTGCGGCGCCAAGCCGTAGCTTAGCCCATGATGCGCCCGTTGCTTTTTCTTGTGTTTGCTTGCCTGGCCTGCGCGGCGCGGGCCCAACCAACCCAATCGGCTACCAACCCGGCCGCGTGGCTGCTGCCCGAGCTGCAGAACTCCGCCGTGCTGCGCCAGCACCACGTGGGCTTTCAGCTGACCGACGTAGCCACCGGGCAAACGCTAGCCAGCTGGCAAGCCGATAAATACTTTGTACCCGCCAGCACCCACAAGCTACTCACGCTCTACACGGCCCTGCGCATTCTGCCCGATTCGGTGCCGGCGTTGCGCTACGTAGTGCACGGCGACTCGCTCATCTTTCGCGGCACCGGCGACCCTACCCTGCTGCACGGCGACGTGCCCAGTCGCCGCGCTTACGATTTGCTGAAACGCTGGCCCGGCAAACTTTACTACGCCGAAACGCCCGCCGCCGAGCCTAAGTTTGGTCCTGGCTGGAGCTGGGATGATTACCCGTACTACTTTCAGCCCGAGCGCAGTACGTTCCCGATCTACGGCAACGTAGTGCGTTTCAAGTACCGCCAGCCCGGCCAAAAGGCCGTAACAGTGCAACCACGCTGGTTTGCCAAATACGTAAAGCCTGCCCCCACCGCGGCCACCAGCCCCGATCATGTAGGCCGCGAGCTGGAAGCCAACCGCTACACTTGGTACCCCAGCCCTAGGTCCTGGTCCGACGAGTCGCCGTTCAGGACCAGCCGCGAGCTGCTGCTTACTCTTCTTGCCGATACCCTGAAGCGGAAGGTGCGCCCTGCCCCCTGGCGCCTGCGCCCCCACGAAACACCTAGGACGTACTACAGCGTAGGCATCGATTCGCTGCTGCGACGCACCGTGCGGGTGAGCGATAACCTGCTGGCCGAGCAAACCATGCTGCTCTGCTCGAGCCAGCTCGGCCACGACAGCCTGAATGTAGCCCGCGTAATTGCTTATGCCCGCCAGCAGTGGCTGCACGATTTGCCCGATTCGCTGGCTTGGGTTGATGGCTCGGGCCTCTCGCGCCAGAACCTCACCACCCCGCGCAACCAGGTGGCCGTGCTCCTGAAACTGCACCAGCTGGTACCCGAAGCTCGCCTGTTCGATTTGCTGGCGGCCGGCGGGCGGCAAGGCACCCTGCGCCGCGTGTACCTCGACCCGGCGGGGCCGTGGCTCTGGGGCAAAACCGGTACGCTCACCAACGCGCACAACCTCTGCGGATTTTTGCGCACGCGCTCGGGGCAGCTGCTGGCCTTCAGCTTCCTGAACAACAACCACCTGGCCGAAACCGGCCCCGTGCGCAACGAGATGGAGCGCGTGCTTACGCTGGTGCGCGAGCAGTTGTAGCGCGGCCGGGCACTGCGCGCGTTTCGGGCTGTTTCCGAAGCACTTACGCTCGGTTCAAAGCTGCTCAGTCGTGTTTTTCGCGAACCGCGAGAAACAATTGTTCCACGGATAACATCCTGTATTGCAAATCGTTAAATACTTTATCCACCAATGTTCCACAAAAATTGTGGATTTCTTCCGGGGGGTTTGTGCTATTTTTGATTTCCCTTCGGCCGCCGTCTGGCCCTAGGGCCTCAGAGTGAGTATGTCAGAGAAGCACGAAGAGAAAACCGCCCAGACGCCGCTGGCCAAGCGCCGCGTGGGTGGCCTGGGCCGCGGGTTGAACGCCCTCATCGAGGGTAGCTACGAGAAAAAGAGCGAACGGCTGGTGCCGCACCCGGTTAACTCGGTAGGGTTTATTCCTACGGAGCAAATCGAGGCGAACCCCTACCAGCCACGCACGCACTTCGATCAGGAAGCGCTGCAGGAACTGGCCGAAAGCATTCGGGTACAGGGCATTATTCAGCCCATTACCGTGCGCCAAACCGGCCCCGCTGCATACCAGCTGATTTCGGGTGAGCGGCGCTTGCAGGCCTCGCGCCTCGCGGGCCTGGAGACTATTCCGGCGTACATCCGCAAGGCCGACGACCAGCAGATGCTGGAAATGGCCCTGATCGAGAACATCCAGCGCGAAAACCTCAACGCCATCGAAATTGCGCTGAGCTACCAGCGCCTGGTGAGCGAGTGCAACCTGAAGCAGGAGGAGTTGGGCGACCGGGTGGGCAAAAACCGCTCGACCGTAACCAACTACCTGCGCCTGCTGAAGCTGCCGCCCGATATCCAGATCGGCCTGCGCGACAACGTTATCAGCATGGGCCACGCCCGCGCGCTGCTGAGCGTGGAGGATGCGCAGCACCAGCTTAACCTGTTCAACCGCATTGTGGCCGAGGAGCTGTCGGTGCGCCGCATCGAGCAGCTGGTGCGCCAGGGCGTGCCGGTAGCGGCCAAGCCCAACCAGCCCCAGCCCGCCGAGGATGCGTTGCCCGTGCCGCCGGCCGAAGCCAAACGCGCCGAGCGTTTCTTGTCCGACCGCTTTGGTTCGCGCGTACAAGTGAAGCCCACAGCGCAAGGCCGCGGCGAAATTCGCATCAGCTTCGATTCGGCCGAAGACATGCACCGCATCATCAGCATACTGCAACCGGCCTAACCACGTTGAGGGTGGCACTTATGAGCAACCCATTCGCTATACGCCTATCGGTAGCCCCATTGCTTATGGCAGTGGGGCTGCTTTGTCTTTCCGCACCCGCTTCGGCCCAAACCGTAACGGCCGGCTCCGACTCGGCGCAGGTAGCGGCCGGCCCCACCGTGCCCGACTCGTTGCGCCGCCGCGAGCGGCTGCTGGGCCTGCGGGTGAGCCGCCCCACCAAAGCCCTGATACTGGCCGCGGTGCTGCCCGGCGCCGGGCAGGTGTACAACCGCAAGTACTGGAAGCTGCCGCTGGTATACGGCGCCCTAGGTGGTACCATTGCCGGGGAGCTGTTCTACCTCGACCGCTACCGCGAGTTTCGCGACGGGTACAACGCGCGCCGGGCAGGCTTACCCGATACGGGGCCGCGGTCAAGTACATTCACTACCGATGCTGGCCAGCAGCAGGCGCTTAACTTCTACCGCACCCAGCGCGACGTGTTTGTTGCCTACATTGCGGGCGCTTACGCCCTGCAAATGCTGGACGCGCTGGTGGATGCGCACCTCCACGATTTCGATGTAAGCGACGATTTAAGCTTACGCTGGCAGCCTACGGCCGTGCCCACCCCGAGCGGGCCGGCGGCCGGTGTTGCCCTTACCTTTACGCTGCGGCCCGGGCACAGCCCGGCGGTGCCGCGCCGCTTTTAGCTCTATGAAGATTCTTTTGATTGGCTATGGCAAAATGGGCCAGGCCATTGAAGCCCAGGCCATCAGCCGCGGCCACCAGATTGCCGGCATCATCGACCCCGCCCGCCCCGAAACCCAGCTTAGCCAGTTCGGCCCGGCCGAGGCCGATGTAGCCATCGAGTTTACCCACCCCGATGCCGCCTTCGAAAACGTGCAAGCCTGCCTGCAGCAGGGCCTGCCGGTGGTGTGCGGCTCCACGGGCTGGCTGCACCACTTCCCCGAGGCGCGGGCTTTGGCGCAGGATAAAGGCGGCGCGCTGTTCTACGCCTCCAACTACAGCGTGGGCGTAAACCTGTTCTTCCACTTCAACGAGTACATCGCGGCCAAAATGCACCAGTTTGGCGGCTACGATGTGCAAGTGCGCGAAATCCACCACGTGCACAAGGTCGACCAGCCGAGCGGCACGGCCCTCACGGTGGCCGAGGGCATTATGCGCCACTACCCCGAGAAGAAACGCTGGCGCAACGATCCGGCCCAGGCGCCGGAGGAGTTGGCTATCATCTCGGAGCGCCTTTCTGAAACCGTAGGCACCCACGTGGTAACCTACACCTCGCCCGTGGACGGCCTGGAGCTGAAGCACGAGGCCTACTCGCGCGAAGGCTTTGCGCACGGCGCCGTGCTGGCCGCCGAGTGGCTGCCCGGCCGCCAGGGCGTATTCGGCATGAAGGACCTGCTGGGCCTTTAGCCTCCAAGCACCTAGGGTTTGCCGCCGAGTAAATGGAACGCGTTTCGGCGCGTTCTTTTTATATCCGGCAGAAGCAAGTTTCTTCTGGCTGCAATACCGGGTTTTCGTCGGCGTTAGCGCTAATCGACGCGGAAAATCAGATATTCAGCCGCACAAATCTTTTCACTACCGACACCCAAAGGCGGCCCGGCCGCTTTGTTGTTCTCCATGGCAGTTACTTTCTGGAAGAAAAAACCGGCCGAGCAGCCCACCAAACCCAAAGGCTTCTGGCGCGAGTGGGGCGATGCCATCCTGTTTGCGGTGGTGGCGGCCACGCTCATTCGCTGGGCTACGTTTGAGGCCTACACCATCCCGACGCCCTCCATGGAGCACTCGCTGCTGGTGGGCGACTACCTGTTTGTGAGCAAGTTGCACTACGGCCCGCGCACTCCGCAAACCCCGCTGCAGGTGCCACTTACGCACCAAACGCTGTGGGGCACGGCCATCAAAAGCTACTCCGATCTGATTCAGCTGCCCTCCTACCGCCTGCCGGGCTTTTCGGAGGTAAAGCGCGGCGACGTGGTGGTGTTCAACGTGCCCTTCGAGGACCAGCACCCCGCCGATTTGCGCACCAACTACATCAAGCGCTGCGTGGCCGTGGCCGGCGACGTGCTCGAAATCAAAAACCAGGAGGTGTTCATCAACGGCAAGCCGCAGCCCACGCCGCCGCAGTCGCAGCGCCGCTACTTCCTGGATGTGCCGCAGCCCAACGACGACCTGAAAGCCGCGTTTCAGCAGCAGGGCGTGGTTGACTACTACGCCCAGGGCGGTATTCCGCAGCCCAACCCGGCCTTCAACACGCCGGTGTACATGGTTGACATGACGGCCACCACCGCGGCGTTCTTCAAGAAGCAGCCCTACGTGCGCAGCGTGGTGAACGACGCCACCGAGCCCGGCAAAGCCGAGGCCGACGTGTTCCCGAACAACCCCGACTACCCGCACAGCACGCCCGCCCCGCTCACCAACTGGAACCGCGACAACTACGGCCCGCTGCAAGTGCCCAAAAAGGGCCAGACCGTGCAGCTGACGCCGCAAAACGTGCCGCTGTACCAGAAGATTATTCAGCGCTACGAGCGCAACGAGGGCATCACGGTAGCCAACGGCCAGATTCTGCAAAACGGCAAGCCCCTGACGAGCTACACCTTCAAACAGGATTACTACTTCATGATGGGCGACAACCGCCACGACTCGCTCGACTCGCGCTACTGGGGCTTCGTGCCCGCCGACCACATCGTGGGCAAAGCCGTGCTGATCTGGATGTCCGTCGACCCGAACGCCGGCCTGGGTGGTAAAATCCGCTGGAGCCGCTTGTTTAATACCATCGACTAAGTTCAGCCATTAGGCAAAACGCGACGGCCCGGTGATTACCTCACCGGGCCGTCGCGTTTTCAAACCTGCTGTCATTGCGAGCCAAGCGAAGCAATCGGTCCTGGGCTGGGCACGACCGCTCCTCAGCGCTAAGCGAAAAACCACTTAGGGCTCGGCCGAACGAAGTAGCGCGAACTTTCCAGTTCGCGTGTTCCGGATAGTAATCTCAACCGCTTAGGTCGCTAGGTCAGGAGTTACTATCTGAGCTACGCGAGCGGGAAAGTCCGCGCTACATTTTTTCGGTTGCTGCTAGGTGAGAGGTAGTGCCCAGCCCAGGACCGATTGCTTCGTCCTTCGTCCTCGCAATGACAGCGGAGGAACGGGCCTACCACTGAATGGGCTCCAGACCTTTCTGCTGCAGGTAAGCGTTGGTTTTGCTGAAGGGCTTCGAGCCGAAGAATCCTTTATCGGCGGCGTAGGGCGAGGGGTGCGCGGCTTTCAGCACGAGGTGCTTGCGGCTGTCGATTAGCTCGGCTTTTTTCTGGGCGTAGGCCCCCCACAGGATGAACACCACGTGCTCCTTCTGCTCGGAGATGATGCGGATAACGGCATCGGTGAACTCCTCCCAGCCTTTCTTCTGGTGCGAGCCGGGCGTGGAGGCGCGTACCGTAAGCGTGGCATTCAGCAGCAGCACGCCTTGCTGGGCCCACCGGTCGAGGTTGCCGTTGTCGGGGCGCGCGATGCCCAGGTCGCTTTCCAGCTCCTTGAACACGTTGACGAGCGAAGGCGGCGACCGAACCCCAAACTGCACCGAAAAGGCCAATCCGTGGGCCTGGCCTTTGCCGTGGTACGGGTCCTGACCTAGGATAACCACCTTCACCCGCTCGAAGGGGCAGGCGTCGAAAGCATGGAAAATCTGGCCGCCCGCGGGGTATACCGTTTGCGTTTGGTACTCCTGCTTTACAAATTGAATAAGCTCCTGAAAATAGGGCTTCTCGAACTCGGGCTGCAACACCTTGCGCCAGCTTTCATCTATCTTTACGGTCATGCCTGTGGGGTGGTAAACGGATGCGACAACTTGGGCCAAACGTAGCCGGGTTGCGTACGTAAACCAAATCCGAAAGGCTGCTGTTAGCTCCTTCCATACTCACCCATTGCCGTTTCGGCCCCGCTGCCATGAACTCTACAACCACTCAGGGCGTGACGGTTAGCGTATCGACCAGCTACCTGTCCGAGTATTCGAGCCCCAACCAGGAACATTTCGTTTTTGCCTATAGAATCGACATTCGCAACCACAGCGAATACACCGTGAAGCTGCTGCGCCGCCACTGGCACATTTACGACGCCAACGGCGTGGTGCGCGAGGTGGAGGGCGAAGGCGTGGTGGGCCAGCAACCCACCCTCGAGCCCGGCGATGCGCACCAGTACGTATCGGGCTGCAACCTGAAAACCGGCATCGGCAAGATGCGCGGCACCTACCTGATGGAGCGTGTGGCCGATGGCCGTACCTTTGAGGTCGAGATACCCGAGTTTACGCTCGTGGTGCCGTTCCGCCTCAACTAAACCCGCTCCGCTTTGTCGCTACTGCCCCAGGCACTGCGCTACATCCGCTACTGGCTTCGATCGGGGAATGCACACGGGCTGCATTCCCCGTTTGTTTTTTCGGTTTACCTCGACGTGGTTTGCCACACCGGGCAATTCGCGCCTTTTCAGGCCATTGAAGCCCGTCGCCACGCACTACGCGAGGATACCCGCCGCCTGCGCATCACCGATTTTGGTGCCGGTTCGCACACGGGCGCCGGCCACGAGCGGGCCGTGCGCAGCATAGCCCGCTCGGCGGCCAAGCCGCCCAGGTTGGCGCAGCTGCTGTTTCGGTTGGTGAACCACTTGCAGCCAACTACTATTCTCGAGTTGGGCACGTCCCTAGGTCTGACTACCGCCTATTTGGCTTCGGCCAGTTCGCGGGCCCGGGTGCTCACCTTCGAAGGCTGCCCCCAAACGGCTGCCGTTGCCCGCGAAACATTCGAGCAGCTGCACCTAGGCAACGTGGAGCTGACAGAAGGCAACTTCGACGAAACGCTGCCGCAGGTCCTGGCGCAGCTGCAGCAGCCCATCGACTTCGCCTTTTTCGACGGCAACCACCGCTACGTGCCCACGCTGCGCTACTTCGAGCAGTGCCTCCCCCACCGCACCGACAACTCCGTTTTCGTGTTCGACGACATTCATTGGTCGGGCGAGATGGACCGAGCCTGGGAGGCCATCAAAGCGCACCCCGACGTGATGCTGACCATCGATTTGTTCTTTATCGGCCTGGTGTTCTTCCGGCGCAATGCGCCCAAGCAGCACTTTACCCTGCGCATTGCGGAGCGCGGCTTGGGGGTTTAGTGTAAACGCTGTCATCCTGAGCAAAGCGAAGGACCTTCTCACACAAGAACAAGACGTTATTACGTCAGCCGTTCAGGCGTGAGAAGGTCCTTCGCTTTGCTCAGGATGACGAATGCCGGATAATAGTTCTGGCACCTAGGCGCGCACCGCCTCGCGGATGCGCGTCAGGCGCTCCAGCAATGCTTCGAGGCGGTCGAGCTGCAGCATGTTGGCGCCGTCCGATTTGGCCGTGGCGGGCGTGGGGTGCGTTTCGATGAACAAGCCATCGGCGCCCACGGCAATGGCGGCGCTGGCAATGGTTTGGATGAGTTGCGGCTTGCCGCCGGTTACGCCGCTGCTTTGGTTGGGCTCCTGCAGGGAGTGCGTTACGTCCATCACCACGGGCACGCCGAAGCTTTGCATGGCCGGAATGTTGCGGTAATCCACCACCAGATCGGAGTAGCCGAACGAGTTGCCGCGGTCGGTGAGGATTACGTGCGGGTTGCCCGACTGGCGCACCTTATCCACGGCAAAGCCCATCGATTCGCCCGACAAAAACTGGCCTTTCTTGATGTTGACCACCTTGCCCGTTTCGGCCGCAGCCACCAGCAGCTCGGTTTGGCGGCACAAAAAGGCGGGTATCTGCAGCACATCCACGTACTCGGCCGCCATGGCCGCCTCCCCCGATTCGTGAATGTCGGTAACGGTGGGCACGCCGATTTCGCGGCCCACTTTCTGCAGGATGCGCAGCGCGGTTTCGTCGCCGATGCCCGTGAAGGAGTCGAGGCGCGAACGGTTGGCCTTGCGGTACGAGCCCTTAAAGATGAACGGAATCTGCAGCCGGTCGCAAATCGTGCGCACCTGCTCGGCAATGCGCAAGGCCATGTCTTCGCCTTCGATAACGCAAGGGCCGGCCATCAGGAAGAACTGGCCCGAGTTGGTATGTGCGAAGTTGGGCAGGGCAGCGGTTAGGGTATTCAGCATGTTGGTAGAGGAATGACGCCTCGGCACCTAGGCCAGGGTGTCGGCTTTTTTCTGAAGGCAGATGAACAGCTCGCGGTCGGCCCGCGGCTTAATGGAGTTGTAGGCCGTATCGAAGTAAATGAAATCGAAGTACGGCTCGAAGTAACGGCGGTACTCTTGGCGGGTACCGCCGAAGGGCGGCTCGTTGCCCGGACCTACCTGGCCATCGAAGAGTAAACCCACCAGCTTGCCGCCCGGCCGGAGCAGGTTGGCACACTGCTGGGCGTAGCGGAGGCGCAGCGCAGGATCGAGGGCGCAGAAAAATGTTTGCTCCACGATTAGGTCGTAGGGCCCTTGCAAGGCGAAGAAATCCTGAAGCAGCAGGTGCTCGGCCGGAAAATCGGGTACGCGCTGTTGCAGCGCACCTAGGGCCTCGGGCGCAATGTCGGCCACGTACACCTGCGCAAACCCTGCACGATGCAGGTACTCAGCCTCGTAGGCGCGGCCAGCACCCGGAATCAGAATGCGGCGGGCATCGCCGGGGCCCAGCTGAGCGAAGTACGCCCGAAGCGGTTCGGTCACGGCGCCGGTATCCCACTGGTCGTGGCCGGCGGCGTAGCGGGCGCTCCAATAAGCGGCGTCGAAGGGGGTTGCTGACATGCGGCGAACAACGGGTAAGCTGGGCAATAAAGTTGCTCGGCTATAATATCCGTGTATTTTTGGCGTAAAGGTAACGCTGTGGCCGGGCTAATCCCGGTGCGGTTTCATTCACTTTCCACCCCCCTATGGAACAAGAGCAAGCCCCCGAACGCCGCAACAATAATCGCGTGCTGCTGATTGTCGCGCTGTTTCTCGTGCTGCTAGGCATCAACGGTATCCTCTTCTACATGAACCAGCAAAAGAGCAAGCAGAACGAGCAGCTCGCCGCTGATATCAAAGTGAAGGACACCAAGTTGGAGGAACAGATCAAGCAGTACGAAGCCCTGAAGGCCGATTTCGAGCGCCAAAGCCAGGAGCTGCAAGGCATGGGCCTCGCCAACGACTCGCTGGAGGCCAAAATTGCCAGCGTAAATGCCGACTTGCTGAAGCTGCGCTCCTTCCGGGCGGGCTCGTTTTCGCTCGCCGACCAGAAGCGCTACCAGCAGCGCGCCCAGAACTTTGAGCGCCAGCTGCGCCAGAAGGACGACGAAATTGCCCAGCTGAAGAAGGACAACGAAATGTTGTTTACGGAAACGCAAACCCTGAAGGAGCGCCAGAACAAGCTGACCGATACGCTCGGCACCATTGCCCGCTCCAACCAGGAGCTCAGCGAAAAGGTGGCCATTGCCTCGCGCCTGCAGGCCGAAAACATTCGGGTGGGCGTGGTAAACCGCCGCAACAAGGAGGCCCAGGACGAAGACAACGAGTTCAAGGCCAAGCGCGTCGAGAAAATCAAGGTTACCTTCAACCTGTCTCGCAACGACGTGGCCCCCAAGGAAACCAAGCAGATCATGATGCGCCTGCTCGAGCCCGATGGCTCGGCCCTGTACAACCTGAGCACCGGCGGCGGCACGTTCCTGATCGACGGCAACGAAGCCTTTTACACTGCCAAGCAGGAAATCGTGTACGACAACACGCGCCAGCCCGTGCAGTTTGTATACGCCAAAGGCAACGAGTACAAAACCGGCGCCCACACCGTGGAGCTATACGCCGACGGCTACCTGATCGGCAAAACCACCTTCACGCTGAAATAGGAATCAGGGACCTAGGGTTTAGGGCTTAGTGCCCGCGCTACTCTTTCCTCCAGACTCAACGCAAAACGCCCCGCCGGAGCATCCGGCGGGGCGTTTTGCGTTGCAGCACCTAGGGCCGTTAGGCGGGTTGCTGCTGGGGTTGGCCAATGCGGGCCTGCAGCTCCTCCACCTTACCCAGGGCGCCTTTGATGTTCTCGGTGAAGATGGTGATTACCGAGCCTTCGCGGGCCGTTTGCACGGCGTACTCAATGGCATCGAGCTCGTCCTCCACGTACGAAATGGGCAGGTCGGGCTTATCCATGGTGAGGCCGCTGCGCATCAGGCGCTCAATTTCCTCGGCGGTTTTGCCGCGCAGGTCGCGGTCCTGGCGCAGCACCACCTCATCGAAGATGCGGCCGGCTGTTCGGGCGTAGTCGATGGTGTCTTCTTCGCGCCGGTCGCCGAGGCCCGATACCACGCCCACGCGGTGCGTGGCCGGCGTGGCCGCCAGAAACTCGCCGAATTTCTCGATGCCGTGCGTGTTGTGGGCGTAGTCGACAATAACCTCGAAACCTGGGAAGCGGAACACGTTCATGCGGCCCGGCGTTTTCGTGGCCGACGGCACAAACGTGCGCAGCGCCGTCTTGATGTCGTCCTTATCGAAGCCGTAGCAATAGGCCGCCAAAGCTGCTGCCAGGGCATTCTCGATGTTGAACTTGGCCCGGCCACCTAGAGTAATCGGGAAGTTCTCGGCCTGGTCGATGCGCAGCTTGTAGGTGTTTTTGTAAATCGTGATGTAGCCTTCTTCGTACACGGCCGCCACCCCGCCGGCCTCCACGTGGCTACGGATACGCGGGCTGTTTTCATCCATGCTGAACAGGGCCACTTTGCAGTCGACCCATTGCCGCATGGCGTAGGTGTAGTCGTTATCGGCGTTGAGCACGGCCCAGCCGCTCTTGCGCACTGTGCGCGGCAGCACGCCCTTCACGGCGGCCATTTCCTCTACCGTATGAATGTCGCGCATCCCTAGGTGGTCGGCGGCCACGTTGGTTACCACGGCCACGTCGCAGTACCGGAAGCCCAGGCCCGAGCGCAGCATACCGCCGCGGGCCACCTCCAGCACCGCAAAGTTTACGGTGGGGTCTTTCAGCACAAACTCGGTGCTTTGCGAGCCGGTGCAGTCGCCGCTTTGCAGCTGGCGGCCCTGTATGTAAATGCCGCTGGTGGTGGTGTGGCCCACTTTAAAGCCTTTGGAAGCTACCAAGTGAGAAAGCAGCAAAGTGGTGGTGGTTTTGCCGTTGGTGCCCGTTACCGAGAAAATGGGAATGCGCGAGGTAGCGCCCCTCGGGAAAAGCATATCCACCACGGGCGCGGCTACGTTGCGCGGCAGGCCTTCGGCGGGCGAAATGTGCATCCGGAAGCCCGGCGCGGCGTTTACCTCAATTACCGCTCCGCGCGTTTCGTTCAGCGGAATGGCAATGTCGGTCGTCAGCACGTCGATGCCGCAGATATCGAGCCCGATGATGCCGGCCACGCGTTCGGCCAACAGCACGTTGTAGGGGTCGACAAGGTCGGTGACATCGGTAGCAGTGCCGCCCGTGCTGATGTTGGCCGTGCTCTTGAGGTACAGCACCTCCCCCGCCGGCAGCACCGATTTGGGCGTCAGCTCGCGGGCCTTCAGGATTTGGTTGGTGTGCTTATCAATTTTGATTTTAGTGAGCACCTTTTCGTGGCCAATCCCACGTCGCGGGTCTTTGTTAATCTCGTCGATCAGCTCCTGAATGGTGTGCACCCCGTCGCCGGTAACGGCAGCCGGAGTACGCTTGGCCGCGGCCACCAGTTTGCCGTTGATTACGAGCAGGCGGAAATCGAAGCCCTCGATGAACTGCTCCACAATCACCGCCTCGGAGTACTGTTGCGCGGCCTTCAGGCCGGCCAGTGCCTCCTTCCAGTTCTTGATGTTGATGGTAGCGCCCTTGCCGTGGTTGCCGTCGAGCGGCTTCGTCACGATGGGGTACCCTAGGTCCTCCACGGCCTGCTTCAGCTCTTCGGCATCGTACACGGTGGTACCGCGCGGCACCGGCACGCCTGCCTCGGCCAGCAAGGCTTTCGTGCGGTTTTTGTTGCCGGCAATTTCCACGGCCGCGTGCGAGGTGTAGCTGCTGGTAGTGGCCCAAATGCGCTTTTGATTTACGCCATAGCCCAGCTGAATGATGTTGCTCTCGCGCAGCTGGATGTACGGAATGCCCCGCGAGGCCGCCTCCGCCACAATGCTGTAGGTGCTCGGCCCAAAGTATTCCTCCTCCCGGATTTCGTGCAGCTCGTCGACGATGGCGCGCACGTCGTACTTCTCCTTCCGCACCAAGGCGTTCAGCAGGTCAACGGCGGCTTCGGCCGCTACACGGCCCGCCCGCTCCTCCTGGTACTCGAACAGTACCATCTCCATGTTCTCCTCGTGCGCCGGATGCGATTTGCCCCAGCGCATGGGCATGCCGGCCATGCGCTGCAGCTCCAGCGCCACGTGCTGCACAATGTGGCCCCATGGTTCGCCGTCGGCAATTTGCTCGCGCGAGAGCGGAGGGCGCTTGGAGGCCTCGCGGGCGTCGTTGCTGCGGGGCTCCTCGAGGTTGGGCAGCAGGCGCAGCAGGCGCGTATCGAGGCCCGGCACGGCGTTGCTCCAGGTATCGGCCAGTTCTTCCAGGTCAAGTTTCAGCACGATAATCTTGGGGTGCTTCACGGACCAGTAGCTAGGCCCACGCATGGTGCGGAGGTCGACGATTTTCATAGCAGGGGGGGGATGTTGAGAGAATACAGATCGGGCGCTTCTACGGCTGAGCTTGGCTTTGGGATGTGGCCTCAGCAGTTAGTTGCGGCCTATTTTTGAGTTTTCCGCTGTTCACTGTGGCCTTCGCTTCAGCCCGGCGGCCGTTGCTCTTGCGGGCACAGCAACACGGCCACCTTTCTCAAGCTCAGGCGTTTTGTTGTGCTGGAGCTTGCGCACCGTGCACAGCTTTATTCTACGGCTCATCCTTGCCAATTGACTATAGCACAATACGCATTTTATCGCGTACAAATACGTAGCTTCTGCTCCCATTGCGGCCTCCTGCACAAAGTCTGGCATCCGTGAGCGGCAAGCCTTCGCATCCACGCCACCCAAATTTTCCTCCTCCTTTTCAGGCACTTATCAGTCGCCTTATCGGTTTACCCTCCTGAACGCGTAAGAGCGTTTTTGTTTGGAATATGGGAAAAGCCGCGGTCCACTGGCCCGTGGCTTTTTCCGTTTCATGCCCGCCGAAAATATTTCCCCGCCTGCCAATCCAGCGGCCCTCCCAGCATCGTAGGTACCCGCAGCCGACAATTGTTGGCTGCTAGGTTAGCCCAAAAGCCCCGGTTCGTTGAGCCGGGGCTTTATGCTTTTCTGGTACCTGATACTCGTACTGCCCCTGCTCCTCGGCCCTGGCGGTACCACCTAGGCGCGGCCACAAGCACAAAAAAGCCGGCCCGAGCTGTAATAGCTCGGGCCGGCTTTTAGTTGAGGTGACGAGCGGATTCGAACCGCTGTACGAGGTTTTGCAGACCTCTACCTAGCCTCTCGGTCACGTCACCTTGGTAAGACTTGGGGCCGCAAACATACGTTATCCATTTGCTTTTGCAAAGCCCGCGCCGTTGTATTTGCTCTGCAGCAGGCTAAATCGCTGGTAGCGTGCTCAAAAAAACTTGAACAAAAAAGCCCCCGACCTTTCGGCCGGGGGCTTCTCATAGGGCTGAGGTTACCAGCGGCTAATTAGCCGTTGTTTTCACCTTGCTCGTTGCCCAGCATCCGGTCGCGCAGGGCGCTCAAAGCGTCGAGGTCGCCCAGGGTCGACTTCTCGGCTTTCTTCAGATCGGCAACTTTGCCTTCGCCGGTGTTGCCACCAGCGTTGCCGCCAGCAGCAGGCTTCTTCTTCTGGAACTTGGCAGCGCGGTTGTTTTCCTCCTCTTGGCCAGCACCGTAGGTAGCAGAGTGCGACAGCACGATGCGACGGTCGTCTTTCGAGAATTCAACTACGCGGAAGTCCAGCGCCTCGCCTACTTCAGGCTGCGAGCCATCTTCTTTGGCCAGCGACTTGGGGTAAGCAAAACCTTCGATGCCGTAGGGCAGCTCCAGAACGGCGCCGCGGTCCGACTTCTCGGTGATGGTAGCCTTGTGAACCGAGCCAGGGGTGAATACCGTCTGGAAGGTATCCCAGGGGTTTTCTTCCAGCTGCTTGTGGCCCAGGGCCAGGCGGCGGTTCTGCACGTCGAGTTCGAGAACTACTACGTCCAGACGGTCACCAACCTTCACCATTTCCGAGGGGTGCTTCACCTTCTTGGTCCACGACAGGTCCGAAACGTGTACGAGGCCGTCAACACCTTCTTCCAGTTCTACGAACAGGCCGAAGTTGGTGAGGTTACGCACCAGACCGTTGTGCTTGGTACCTACAGCGTACTTGCCACCGAAGTCGGCGCGAGTCCACGGGTCTTCGGTCAGTTGCTTGATGCCCAGGCTCATCTTGCGCTCGTCGCGGTCGAGGGTCAGGATCTGAGCCTCCACTACGTCGCCCTGCTTGATGAAGTCCTGCGGGTTGCGCAGGTGCTGGCTCCACGACATTTCCGAAACGTGGATCAGGCCTTCAACGCCAGGCACAATCTCCATGAACGCACCGTAGTCGGCCACGTTCACGATGCGGCCTTGTACGCGCGAGCCGGGCTGCAGGTCTTGCGGCAACGAATCCCACGGGTGCGGGGTCAGCTGCTTCAGACCGAGCGAAATACGCTTCTTGGCTTCGTCGAAGTCCAGAACTACTACGTTCAGTTTCTGGTCGAGCTGCAGTACTTCCGACGGGTGAGCGATACGGCCCCACGAGATGTCGGTAATGTGCAGCAGGCCGTCTACGCCGCCGAGGTCGATGAACACACCGAAGTTGGTCATGTTCTTGATAACGCCCTCGAGGATCTGGCCTTTCTCCAGGTTGTTGAGGATGGCTTCGCGCTGCTTCTCCAGGTCCTTCTCGATGAGGACTTTGTGCGAAACAACCACGTTGTCGAAAGCGGCGTTGATTTTCACCACTTTCACCTCCATGCGACGACCAACATAGATGTCGAAGTCGCGGATGGGCTTCACGTCGATCTGCGAGCCGGGCAAGAAGGCTTCTACGCCGTCCAGCTCCATGATCAGACCGCCCTTGGTGCGACGCTTCACCACACCTTCCAGGATGGTGTCGTTTTCCAGTGCGTCGTAGATGGCCTTCCAAGCCTGCTTGATCTTCGCCTTCTTGCGCGACAGGATCAGCTGACCGTTGGCATCTTCCTGGTCTTCGATGAATACTTCAACTTCGTCGCCGGGCTTCAGCTCAGCCAGGTCGCGGAATTCCGAACGCGGAACCAGACCATCCGACTTAAAGCCGATGTTCACGATTACGTCGCGGTCGTTAACCGAAACTACCGTGCCTTTTACTACTTGCTCCTCCTCAACGGTGGTGAGCGTACCGGCGTACATTTCTTCGAGACGGGCGCGCTCCTCTTGCGAGTAGTTGCCACCGAAGCTGTTGGCTCCGACGTTGTCCCAGTCGAAGTTGTCTACCATTTCTGCCATGATATTGCAGTGGCCCTGGTGTACACGTCCGGCGCAGGGCCAAGCCTCCGGAACGCGTTTGTATTGATTTCCAGGGCCAAAGCCCCGTCCTGCCACCCTGGCAGGGCCGCAAAGATACGGGTTTGGGTGAGGTTTAGAAAGCTTTAGTTTTGGCAATCAACAAACTAGTATGTGCTCATATGCGCTTCTACGCAACCCGGGAGCATCTACTTTCAGTCATCGCAGCCATTGAGTCCAGATATAGTCTGAAGTATTGCGAAACCGGGCTATTCGATTCACCCGAAGCAACCAGCTATCCTTCACTTGGATTAATTCCTAAGCTTGGAATAGCTCTGAGGGACTCAGCTCATTCGCCTAATTACCTTGTCTTATCCACATCCTGCGAAGTTCAAGTACGTGCCATACCACAACGGAGCGGCGGAATCAAATATGCCGTCGACCAATTATCTAATCCCGATACCATTTCTTTCCGTCCAGGCGGCATCCATAAAGAAGGAGTGCTGATTGAAGGAACTATAAGCACAGCATACAAGGCCGAATTTTCTCAGCCAATTATCAAGTTGTTCCGAAGAGCTATAGCGCAATACTTTCAGAAGTTCGATTATGGTTGCTACATAGGAGTTCAAGCCAAATTACTAGCAGAACAAGGTTGGCGCTTAGTGCAGAGTGAAAGCCAGCCGCAAGAGTATGACCAGAAAATAAATAAGCCTCAAACGCTTTAACGTTTGAGGCTTATCAGGATTTATCAACAGTCTAATACTACGCCCGCCCCAGCTGCCGCAGGAACAGCACGTGCGACAGCACCGCCGAGCGCATGCGCGGGAATTCGTTGTAGGTCACGTTGAACTCCTCGCAGGCCTGCTTGATGATCTTGCTGATGGCCGGGTAGTGCACGTGCGAAATTTTCGGGAACAGGTGATGCTCCACCTGGAAGTTCAGGCCACCTAGGAGCCAGGTAACTACTTTGTTGTTGGTGGCGAAGTTGGCGGTGGTTTTCAGCTGGTGCACGGCCCACTCATCTTCCATTTTGTAGGTCTGGGCGTCGGGCACCGGGAAGGTGGCGGGCTCCACGGTGTGGGCCAGCTGGAACACCAGGCTGAGCGAGAAACCGGCCACGGCGGCGAAGATCAGGAAGCCGATAACCCAGGGCAGAAAGCCCACGATGTAGATGGGAATGCCCACGAAAAGCACGAGGTACAGCGCCTTAAACCCCCAGAACACTAGCTGATCCTTGGTTTCCATCTTCTTCAGCGGCACCGAGCCGATGGAGCCTTTGAAGTATTTCTGGTAGTCCATCATCACAACCCAAGCCAGGTAGAAGAGGGCGTACAGAAACCAGAAGTAGTAGTGCTGGTAGCGGTGCAGGGCGCGGCGCGGCTGGGTTTCGCTCAGGCGCAGCCAGGGCTGGGCATCGATGTCGTCATCCACGCCGTCGATGTTGGTGTACATGTGGTGGATGAGGTTGTGCTTCATGTTCCACATGAACGAGTTGCCGCCGAACACGTTCAGGGTGAAAGCGGCGGCCTGGTTGAGCCAGCCGTGCTTCGAGAACGAACCGTGGGCACCGTCGTGCATGATGTTGAAGCCGATAGCGGCCCCTACCCCACCCATCAGGATGCACTCCAGAATGGCCCAGCCCGTAGGCGGCGTGAAGAACACGAGGTGGATGTAGAGAAACAGCAGCGCGCCCGTGAGCAGGGCCGCTTTGGTGAACAGCGTGGCGTTGCCGGTAGTGGCTTTGCCCGATTCTTCGAAATAGGCGTTGACGCGGCGCTTCAGCTCATTGTGAAACGACTCTTTTTGCCGAACGGCGGCAAACTTGGGTACTGACATGCAAACGGGGAAACGGAATGGGCCGCGAAGGTACGCGCTAAAGGCCGCTGTAAACGCCAACCACCCAAAGCAGACGAATGACATTTATCATCCTGTTGCTTACAACGGCTGGGGCTTGAAGCGGACCTCTCATACGTAGATTACCGCCGCCTCGTTCCCCGATTGTGCTAAAGGTCAGGCAACTCGGCAATAGCCCAGCCAGGGCTCCGGGCTGAGAACCACCGCTCAGCAGCGGCAGGCTCCGGAGGCCAAAAACCTAAAGGACGGCTACGTCGGCGTGGGTACCTAGGGGCAGGCCCGGCTGCAAGTAGGGCCGCAGCTCGGCAAAGGGCACAAACACCCGGATTTCGCCCTGGGCGTACGAGGCTATTTCGTAGGGCACGTACACAAACACTACGCCCCCGCCGGTCAGGTAAACGTTGCGCGTAACGGGCATCTGCTCTACCATCAGCACCTCATCGAGGCGGGCGGCGGCCCCGATACCTAGGGTGCGGCGCACGGCGCGGCTGAGCACCGGCGTAAGCTGCGCCTCTGTGCCGGGCCGAAAGATGTCGGCGTAGCGCAGGGCCCGCCCGGTGCGCACATCAAAGCTGGCCACGGTGGTGCCGTAGTTGCCGTGGGCGCCGCCGGTGTAGCTGTAGTTCAGAAAGCCCAGACTAAGCACCGGCGCCTGGTTCCAGAGCACGCGCACGAGCTGCTGCTCGTCGTAGCGGAGGGCGTAGGCCGGCAGGGCGGTGGTATCGTCGGGGGCGGTGGCGCTGCGGGCTTCGGCGGCGTTGGCGCGGTAATCGGCAGCGTAATTCCGCCATTGCGCCTGCCAGTACCCGGCGAGCGTGGGCGCTGGCCGGTTGCTGAGCGTATCGCCGCGCAGCGTGCGCAGGATGTTGGCCCGAAGCTCGGCGGGGGCTTCAACCGGAAGCAAGGCCAACAGGCTGAGGTGCGCATACGGGGTTTGCGCCTGGCCGGGGTAAGCCGCTACCGAATCGGCGAAATAGCGCGCCACCATTGCTACGCTGCCCGCCGGCCGGGCCAGGCGTAAACGCACGGCCTGGCCCTTGTACGTGCCTACCAACGCGGTGCCTTGCCGGCGCAGGCGCCACACGGGGCCGTTGTTATCCGAAGCAGCTACTTCGGGGCTGATGTCTTGCAGCACCACGCTATCGGGGCTGATGGCGGCCAAGCCCACCAGCTCAAAAGGCTGCCCGTCGGGGCGGCTGTAAGAACCGTAGTAGCTGGCTATTTCGGCTTCGGTTGGGTTGGCAGGCGCGGCCGTTAGGTGCAGGGTAATGCTATCGGGGCTGCCGGGCAGCAGGCCGCGGTACTGCCGGTACCACGCGCCCGGCGAGTTGCTAAGCGCTGCCGCGGCGGGCGCTGTGGTGGGCTGTTCGGCCGAAGTGCGGGCTTCGGTTTTCTGACGCTCCTGGCAGGCTGCAAGGGTCAGTAACAGGGCATGGGCACCTAGGAAAATGGTCTGATGGCGGCTCATTGGGCCAAAGGTGGCTATTTGTTCCGAAGCTGCCGCAGCCGCAGCACTGCCCGGCACCTAGGGCCGCTGCTGCGGTTGGTGGCGGGGCTGCGGGTGTGTGCTGAAAAAAGGCGGAATAATTTTCGTCGGGAGGATCGGGCAATTTGCCGAGCGCCTCCTGAGTTTCGCCGCCAAATACCTAATGCTGCAATACTTGCGGACAGGCAGCCCCGCTAACCCTGGTATGCTTGCGGCAGTACGCAGGCAGATACCGCATAGCAACCCAATTACACAACCACACCGCATATGAGCTACCTCAAAGTAGGGCAAGATGCCCAAGGCAACCCCGTTAATATCTTCTACCAGGATTGGGGCCAGGGCGACCCCGTGGTGCTGATTCATGGCTGGCCTGCCGACCACCAAATGTGGGAGCACCAGGCCCACGCGTTGCCGCACTACGGCAAGCGGGTAATTGCCTACGACCGCCGCGGCTTCGGCAAATCGGACAAGCCCTGGGACGGCTACGATTACGACACGCTGGCCAGCGACCTTAACGCGCTGCTGGAGGGCCTGAACCTGCAGAACGTAACGCTGGTAGGCTTTTCGATGGGCGGTGGCGAAGTGGCCCGCTACATGAGCCGCTACGGCGGGGCCCGCGTAAGCAAAGTGGTGCTGGTGGCCAGCGTGTTGCCTTACCTGCTGAAAACCGACGACAACCCCGATGGCGTCGACAAAGCGACGTTCGACGACATCGTGGATAACCTGCGCAAAGACCGCCCCGCGTTTCTGCAAACCTTCGGCAAGCAGTTTTACGGCGTGGGCGTGGTAAGCCACCCCGTAAGCCAGGCCACCCTCGATTGGATGCAGATGATTTGCCTGCAGGCTACGCCGCACGCCACCGAAGCCTGCGCCCACGCCTGGGCCGAAACCGACTTCCGCCAGGATGTGCTGGCCATTCGGGTGCCCACGCTGATCATCCACGGCACCAGCGACAAAACCGTGCCCATCAAGTCCAGCTCCGATCAGCTGGCCAAGCTGCTGCCCAGCGCCACCTACATCCGCTACGATGGCGAGCCGCACGGCCTGTTTGCCACCGCCGATGGCAAAGACCGCCTTACCAAAGACCTGCTCGAATTCACGGGCGCCTCCGGCTCGCCCGTAAGCGACGACAGCCGCTACACCACGGCGCACCAGCCACTCGGCAGCCGTTAAGCCTCGGCCCCTTACTTGCCCAAAAGGCCCCGCAGCACGTAGCCGCGGGGCCTTTTTTCTGACGCCAACGCCGAGGCACCTAGGGTTTCGGCACAAAAAAACCGGGCAGCTACTGCTGCGCCGGTTCAGTTGAGGTAGGCGTGCCAGGTATGGTCGATGGTGCCGGCACTTAGCTTAAGGAAACCGGCAAGGGTTGGCTTCTTGGGTTTTTGCCGGACGGTAAGTCCAGCTTCTTCGGGGGTGCGGTGGCCTTTGGCGTGGTTGCAGCGGGCACAGGCAGTCAGCAGGTTGCCCCAACTCGAGTCGCCGCCGCGCGAACGGGGCAGCACGTGGTCGAGGGTGAGGTTTTTGGTGGAGCCGCAGTACTGGCACTCAAAGTTGTCGCGCTTCATTACGTTGTGGCGGCTCAGGGCAATGCCTTTGTAGGGCACGCGCACGTAGCGCTGCAACCGGATAATGCTTGGCTTGGGGTAGGCCATGCTGACGGTGCGCAAAAACGCCCCCTCTTTGTTGGCAATGAGTTCGGCTTTTTCGAGATACAGCAACACAAATGCCTTCTGCACGCTGCAGAGGGTAATGGCGGAGTAGTCGCCATTCAACACGAGCACTTTTTGGTCCATACACCGGGGGTCGTAAGCGTTCGGAACTAGCGGTAAGCTAGGGCTTTCCAGCCGTTTACGCAACCACCGCAGGTGCGGGTTGGTTCAAGTTGAGCTTGCCTATTATGCTTGCATTTTGCAGGGCCCGGGGCGGCACCTAGGCAGGCAGCACGCGCTTAATGAGGCGCAGCTTGTGGGTGTACTTCTGGCGTTGCTGGTTGAAGATGCCGTTGTGGTCGAGCACATCCACGCGCACCTCGCCGCTGGCGTGCAAAATCTGCTGGTCGTCGAGCAGCATGCCCACGTGAATGATGCGGCCGTCGGCGTTGTCGAAAAAGGCCAGGTCGCCGGGGCGGGTTTGGGTTACAAAGTGCACCACCTCGCCTAGATCGATTTGCTGGCGGGCATCGCGGGGGAGCTGCACGCCAATCAGCCCGAACAGCTGCTGCATCAGGCCCGAGCAATCGACGCCGAACAGCGTGCGGCCGCCCCACAGGTACGGTGCTTTCAGGAACAGTTGGCCGGCTTTCAGCAACAAGGCCGTGCGCTTGTCGGCGGGGCCCAGCGGGCCGTGGCCGTTGAGCGGGTTGGTGGCCGCGCCGTTGTAGAAATACGTTTCGGAGCCGAGGCGCAGGGTCATGCCATCAAAAAACGGCAGGCGGGCACCTAGGGTAATGGGAATACGGGTGGTGGCGTTGCTCACCATTTGCACCACATCGAGGCTGCGGGGGTGGTCTTGCGCGCTCCAGGCCGCCAGGTACTCCGCCGACACGCGCGTGTGCTGCTTCACGTCCATCCAGCCGAGGTAGTCGTCGGCGGTGGTGCGCACCTGCACCCAGTTGCCCTGCGCCTGCACAATGCTGTAGCAGTCGCCGAAAATCAGCTGCGTTACGATTTCGGCTTTGTCAGCCGGCTCGGCCCGCACCGGCACCACGCTCAGGGCGCAAATTCCGTGTTCCAAGGTGGTAATTAGAGGTAAATCAGGCCGCAAGGTACGCAAGGAAAGGCTCGGCTTGGCAGATCAATGCAGCCGATTAGTAGCGGGCGCGGTCCATTTCGCGCTTCACGTCGCGGGCTTTTATGTCCTCGCGCTTGTCGAACAGCTTTTTGCCCTTGGCCAGCGCGATTTCAACCTTAGCAAAGCCCCGCTCGCCGATAAACATACGCAGCGGAATAATGGTGAGGCCCTGCTCCTGGCTTTTGGCTTCGAGCTGGCGCATTTCCTTTTTGGTAAGCAGCAACTGCCGCGGGCGGGTGGGCTCGTGGTTGTTGTAGGTGCCTTGGGTGTACTGCGCAATGGTTACGCCGTGCAGCCACAGTGTGCCGTTGCTACCGAAGGTGCAATAGCCGTCGGTGATGTTGGCGTTGCCGTCGCGCAGGCTTTTGATTTCGGTACCGAGCAACACCATGCCGGCGGTGTACTTAACCAGAAACGAGTACTCGTACCCGGCCCGGCGGTTCTGGATGTTGATGGAGCGTGGTTTGGTGTCGTTGGCTTTTGCCATGGATGGATGTCGCGGGGGAATAGCGCAGCGGTTGCGGTGGCCGTTGCTTTACGAAAATAGAGCGGGCGCGGCGGTCATTTGGCCTCGCGCAAGGCCGAAAACCGGGCTTCGAGCTTGGCTTTGTCAACGATGCGCTGGCCGGTGCGGCCCGTGGCTACCAGCCGCTCGCCCACCCGCGCTTCTACGGTGCAGGTAAGCTCGCGGCCAACAAGGGCGGCAAAGGTAGCAGTAACCTGTACGGCTTCGCCCTCAAAGGCGGGCGCGTGGTGCTGCACCTCCAGCATGGTGCCAATGCCCTCCTCCCCTGCTTCGCGCATCTCGAGCACGAACAAGCGGCCCGCCCACTCCATTTCGCGCCCTAGGGCAAAGGTGCTCAGCACGGGGTGCACCAGCCCATTGCCAGCTTCAAAGCTGGCAAAGTCGGCAGGTACGACGGTGTAGTGATGGGTTTTCTGGGCGCCTGGGTGGAAGGGGTTGTGCATTGCCGATATTCTAGAACGTCATGCTGAGCTTGTCGAAGCACCTCTACCGCTTCGTTGTCCGGCTGTAGTGTACCAATGCTATTAACGAGTTAGCAGCTAGTTCCCCTCCTCATCTGAGGAGGGGCTAGGGGTGGTTGACTTGGCGTTTGCACGGCATCTAGAACTAGCTGCTAATCCTCGCTTTTCAACCACCCCTAGCCCCTCCTCATCTGAGGAGGGGAACTAACTGCTAACTTTAGCTTACTACGCCAGCTTCAACCTAGGGTCGGGGCTGGCAAGTTGGGAGGCAAAGTCGCCGGCCAGGTACTGGAAGTGCGCGGCCATGGCAATCATGCCGGCGTTATCGGTGCAGTACTGAAAAGCCGGGATGAACACGCGCCAGTCGTGGTTTTCGGCCAAGCGCTGCAGTTCGGCCCGCAGGCCCGAGTTGGCCGCTACGCCTCCGGCAATGGCAATGTTGGTGAGGTTGAAATCGGCGGCGGCGCGGCGCAGCTGGCGCATCAGCGTTTGCAGAATGGTGTGCTGAATGCTGGCGCAGAGGTCGGGCAGGTTTTCTTCGATGAATTTGGGGTTCTGCTGCGTTTGCTGGCGCAGGAAGTACATCACGGCCGTTTTCACGCCCGAAAACGAGAAGTCGTAGCCTGGCATTTGGTTGACCGGGAACGGGAAGCGCAACGGGTTGCCTTGCTGGGCCAATTTGTCGAGCCTAGGTCCGCCGGGGTACGGCAGGCCCAGCAGCTTGGCCGTTTTGTCGAAAGCTTCGCCGGCGGCGTCGTCCTGGGTTTGGCCAACAATTTCCATGTGCAGGGCGCTGCGCACCACCACCAATTGGGTGTGGCCGCCGCTTACGGTAAGGCACAGAAACGGAAACTCGGGCCGGGGCTCCTCGATGAAATGCGCCAGAATGTGAGCACGCATATGGTTTACGGCCAGCAGCGGCTTGCCCAGGGCCAGCGCAAAGCTTTTGGCAAACATGCCGCCCACCAGCAACGAGCCCAGCAAGCCGGGCCCTTGGGTAAACGCAACGGCATCGAGCTGTTCTTTATCCACACCGGCTTTTTGCAGCGCGGCCTGCACCACCGGCAAAATATGCTGCTGGTGGGCGCGCGAGGCCAGTTCGGGCACCACGCCGCCGTACAATTCGTGCACTTGCTGCGAGGCCACCACGTTGGCCAGAATTTTGCCCCCGGCCATTACTGCCGCGCCCGTATCGTCGCACGACGATTCAATGGCCAGAATAATTGGGTGTTCCATAGGATGATCCGCGGCTTATGTGCGGGCAGTTAGCTTTTTTTGCAGATTATCTGCCCTATCGGAGCACACAAGCATCCGTTGGGGCAGCGTTTACGTCTTGCTGCTGGGCAGTCGCGCAGCGGCTCCGCTTTCTACCACACCGCCAACAACCGCGTGCAAGTTATAAAGGCCATCCTGAAGGTGCTGCTCGGGCTCGTGCTCGTGCTTGGCCTGTTGCTGGGCGCGGCGGTGCTGGCCTTGCGGGTGCCTGCGGTGCAAACCCGGGTGGCGCAGCGGGCGGCCGAAATCCTGTCGGACAAGCTGGATCAGCCGGTTAGCATCGGGCGCGTCGACATCCGGCCCTTTACCAAAGTGGTGCTGGAGCGCGTGCAGGTGCTCGATCGGCGTGGCGGGCCGTTGTTTTACATCGGCGAGTTGGAGGCCGATGTCAGCACGTTCTCTGTTTTCTCGCCCAACAAGCTTTACCTCAGCAAAGTTACGCTTACCGAGGCCCGTTTTGCGCTGGTAACCTACCCCAACGCACCCAACGCCAAAACCAACCTCGATGAGTTCTTGGCCGCGTTCAAGCGGCTCCTGGGTGCGCCCGACACCACCAAAAAAACCAAGCCCTTCGACTTTAAGGTGGAGCGGGTGGCGCTGCGCAATGCCCGCTTTGTGCTCGACCGCCAGGACCGACCTAGGGCCTCTGAATACGGCCGCTCCATGGACTACGCGCACATGTTCGTCGACAGCATTTACGCCGACGTGTCGCAGATCTGGTTTCGGGGCGATACGCTGCACACCCGGATCGACGGGCTGCGGGCCGTCGATATTCCGTCGAAAACCCGGCTGCGCGAGCTTACGGCCGACATGACGTATGCCTCGCGGTTTTGGGAGTTTGATAAGCTGACGCTGCGCGTAGGCCGGAGCCGCCTCAGCAACTACGTGAAGTTTGAGTACAAGCACTTTCTCACTTTCACCGATTTCAACGACTCGGTGAAAGTGACGGCGCGCCTGCAGCCCAGCAGCGTGTACTCCGACGACATTGCCCAGTTTGCGCCCCAGCTCGAAAACTGGAACGAGCACGTGCTGGTATCGGGCGAGGCCAAGGGCTACGTGCGCAACTTCTCGGCCAAGAACCTGGACGTGAAGTACAGCAACGGCGGCACCCACATCATCGGCAACGTATCGGCCGAGGGCCTGCCCGAGTGGAAGGAAACCTTTGCCGAGCTGCGCCTGCGCCCCGGCACCGTGCTCAACCCGCGCGACCTGCGGCCGGTGCTGCCCGCCTCGGTGTACCCCTACTTCCAGCGCCTGGGCACGGTTAAGCTGAACGGGCATTTCCTGGGTTTCTACAACGACTTTGTAGCCAACGGCGACTTCAAGACCAACCTGGGCAACCTCACGGCCGACGTCAACCTGAAGTTCAAGACCGACCCGCGCAACTCCAGCTACGAGGGCACCGTGCGCACCGCCGGCTTTCAGCTGGGCAAGCTGCTCGGCGATGAGTCGCTGATTCGGGACCTGGCCGTGAACGGCCGCGTGGAGGGCGTAGGCTTCGACCCCGACGCGGCCCGCCTGCAGGCCAATGCCACCATTCCGCACATCTGGGTGAAGGGGTACCGCTACCAGAACATTGTGGTAACCAATGGCCGCCTTACCCGCCAGGAGTTTGAAGGCAAGGTAAACATCAACGACCCCAACCTGCAGCTGATTGGCGAAGGCAACGTGAACTGGGGCCGCGGCCGCCAGGCCTTCGACCTGGTGTCGGATGTGCGCCGTGCCAACCTGCAGGCCCTGGGTATTACCAGCGAGCCGCTGGTGGTGAGCACTCAGGCCGACGTGCGCTTCCAGGGCCTCACGCTCGATGAGCTGCTGGGCCGCATTCACCTGCGCGATACCCGCCTGAGCCTGCGCGGCCGCACCGTTTTCCTTGATACGCTGGATGTGCTGGCTACCCGCCGCGACGGCCAGCGGCTGCTGGCTATGCGCTCCGATGCCTTCCGGCTGCGGGCCCGCGGCAACTACCAGTTTTCGCAGGCCATGCGCGATGTGCAGCAGTTGGTGCAGGAATACCGCCTCAATTTCGAGGGCGACGCGGCGGCCACCGCGGCCTATTACCGCCGCAAGCGCCGCCAGGTAACGCCCGACTACGCCATCGACCTGAACCTGCAGCTCAAGCAAGCCAACCCGCTGATTCACGTGTTTCTGCCGCAGCTCACGGTCAGCGATTCGGCGCGCATCGAGGGCTCGTTCCGCAACGGCGCCACCTCCATCCTAACCCTAGGTGGCAAAGCCGGCTTTGTGCAGTACGACAGCATCCGGGCGCACAACGTGGAGTTCGACCTGCTGACCTCGAAAGCGCCCAATGCCCCCGATGTGCTGGCCCAGGCCAGCGTAACCAGCACGCGGCAAGAGCTGCCCGTCCTAGGTCGCACCGAGCAGTTTTACGCCGAAGGCGTGTGGGACCAGGACAAGATCAACTTCTCGTCGTCGGTGGCGCAAACGGGCACCACCAACCGCGCCACCATCAACGGCGCCCTCGATTTTCTGCCGAACGCCGTGCAGATCGTGTTCCGCAAATCGGGCCTGAACCTGCTGGGCCGCGAATGGACGATTGCGCAGGACGACGCCATTTTGATTGCCGGCGCCGGCCACGAAATCACCGTGCCGAACTTTTCGCTCTCCAACGGGCCGCAGCGCATCCTGGCCACCGGGCAAGTATCCGACGACCCGGCCCAAACCCTGCACCTAGAGGTAAAAGACCTGGAGCTGGCCACCCTTTCGCCGCTAACGCGCCAGAACATGCGCGGCCGCGTAAACGCCACCGGCGACGTGCGCGGCGTGTTCGGGCAGCTGGTAGCCGCCTCGCGCCTCACCGTCGACTCGCTGTATTTTGATAACGTGCTGATTGGCAACGTGTCGGGCATGTCGAACTGGGATAACCCGAGCAAGCGCCTAGGTGTCAACCTCTCGGTGGGGCGCGACCAGCTGAACGTGCTCAGCGTGGCGGGCACCATTGCCCCCGGCGCGGCGCAAGAGCAGCTCAACCTCACCGGCGCCCTCAACGATGCGCCGCTGAAGCTGGCCGAGCCCTTTTTGGCCGGCGTGCTCACCAACCTAGGGGGCACGGGCCGGGGTACCCTGCGGCTTACCGGGCCCTTCTCGGCCCCTACCCTGCGCGGCGACGTGGCTGTGCGCCAGGGCGTGTTCACGTTTCCGTACCTGAACACCACCTACACCTTCGAAGACAACATCCGCTTTTTCGAAGACCGCATGGTGTTCCGCAGCATTCGCCTGCGCGACGTGCTGGGCAACACCGGCACGCTCGACGGCACCATTTACCACCAGGGCTTCGAGAACATGCGCCTGGCTTTGCGGGCCAATTTCCGGCGCATGCAAGTGCTGAATACCACGCGCCGGCAAAACGAGTTGTACTTCGGCACGGCCTTCGCCACGGGCGAGGCCAGCGTAACGGGCCCCACCAACAACCTGGTTATCAACGTACGGGCCCGCAGCGAAGCCGGCACCCGCCTCTCGTTGCCCCTCGACAACGCCGCCACCGCCACGCAAGCCAACTACATTCAGTTCGTAAACCGCAACGTGCCGGCCGACACCACCAAGGCGACGCCCGCCCCCAAAAGCGCTGCCGTCGATTTATCGGGCATTTTGCTGAATTGCGTGTTCGACGTGACGCCCGACGCCTACATGGAGGTGATTCTGGACGAAACCACCGGCGACGTAATTCGGGGTACGGCCAGCGGGCAGCTGCGCCTGAACATCGATACGCGCGGCGACTTTAATATGTACGGCCAGCTGGAGGTGGTGCGCGGGGCTTACAACTTCACGCTGCAGGGCCTCGTGAACAAAGAATTCCAGGTGCGCCCGGGCGGCACGCTCACCTGGAACGGCAGCCCCCTCGAAGGCCAGATGGACGTAACGGCGGCCTACACCCAGCGCACTTCGCTGGCGCCCATTTTGAACGCAACCGAAGGCTCGGCCACTTTTGCCAGCGTAACGGCCATCATGCACCTCACCGGCGACATGCTGCTGCCGCGCATTCAGCTGGGTCTCGAGTTCAACGACGCGCCTACCACGCTCGAAGGGCAGCTCACCTCTTTCCTCTCCAACATCCGCAACGACGAGCAGGAGCTCAACCGGCAGGTGTTTTCGCTGCTGCTGTTCCGCCAGCTCTCGGCGCCGGGCCAGTTTGGCACCCCCGATTTGTTTGCCGGCAACAACGCCGTGCAAAATAGCCTAGGGCAAATTCTGTCGACGCAGCTGGGGCTGCTCACCTCGCAAATCGACCAGAACCTCGAAATCGACTTCAACCTCGACGGCGTAACGGCCGAAGAGCTCCGCGACCTGCAGGTGCGCCTGAGCTACAGCCTGTTGCAGGGCCGCTTGCGCGTTACGCGCTCGGGCGGCATTACCAACAACACCAACGGCACCTCCGTGAACCCGGCCCAAAACTCGCTCATCGGCGACATCGGGCTGGAGTATTTTCTGCGCGCCGATGGCAAGTTTAGGGTGCGCCTGCGCTACGAAACCACCCCGCGCGACATCGGCGACCAGGCCCAGTTTGCCAACCAGCAACGGGCGGGCCTTTCGGTGGTGCACACCGAGCAGTTCGACAACTTAACTGAGCTCTTTGCCCGCAAGCGCCTGCGCCGCCGCGAGGAGGCCCGCCGCAAAGCCCGCGAGCAGCTTATCATCGACGACGACCCGCGCACGGCCCTGTGATGCAATGAGCAGTTATCAATGCTCAGTTGGCCGCTGAACTTCGCCTACTGCCTTCGGGCGGTTAACCCGGGTGGCTTGCTGCTCATTGCTCATTGTTCACTGATCATTGTACTTTTGCCCACCGATGCCGCAGTTCCGCCCCGCCCGTAAGAAAAAACTAGGGTCTTACCCGCACACCATGGTGGTGTTCAGCATCACGTTGGCGTTGCTGGTAATCGGGTTGTTTGGGCTGCTGCTGGTGCACGCGCACAAGCTTTCGGAAGCCGTGAAGGAAAACCTGGAGGTGCAGGTGTACCTCGAGCGCAACCTGCCCGAAACCCAGCTGCTGCGCCTGCAGCGCACGTTTGCGCAAAAGCCCTACATCGCCTACCGCAACGAGCAGGCGCAGGTGCGTTTCTTGTCGAAGGAAGAAGGCGCGCGGCAGTTTGTGGAGCTGACCGGCGAGGAGTTTCAGCAGTTTCTGGGCGACAATCCCCTGCGCGACGCCTACATTCTCAAGATCAACCCGCAGTTTGCCGATTCGGTACAGCTGCGCCGCATCAGCCAGGATTTGCGCCAGCAGCAAGGCGTGTACGAGGTTACCTACGTGCAGGGCCTCATCAGCTCCATCAACCAGAACGTGCGCAAAGTGAGCCTGCTACTGTTGGGCTTTGCGCTGCTGCTCACGTTTGTGGTGGTGGTGCTCATCAACAATACCATCAAGCTGGCCTTGTTCTCGCAGCGTTTTCTAATCCGCTCCATGCAGCTGGTGGGCGCCACGCCCTGGTTTATCCAAGGGCCGTTTTTGCGCCGCGCCACCTGGCAGGGCTTTGTAAGCGGCACCATTGCTGCCTTGCTGCTGCTGGCCTTGCTGCAATCGGCGTACCTGCAGCTGGATGAGCTGCGCCTGCTGCGCGATGAGCGCTTGATTGCCGCCGTGCTGGTGGCGCTGGTGCTGCTGGGCTGCGTAATTGGTTTTTTCAGTTCGTACCGGGCCGTGCGCAAATACCTGCGCATGTCGCTCGATGATTTGTACTGATTCGGATGAGCAGATGAGTGGCTGAGCAGATGGACAGATTTGCCTCGTTGGACAAGGCCGGCACCAAAGCCGAATTTACCGCAGCGTTGCGTCAGCTAACTAAAGACCTGGCTTTGCGCGTAATTCGCTTGCACCGCCAACTGCCAGCCACCGAAGAATCACGCGTTATTGGCCGCCAACTGCTGCGCTCGGCTACTTCGGTTGGAGCCAATTACCGAGCTTTGTGCCGGGCCCGTTCCGAGAAAGAGCACTTCGCCAAACTCAGCATTTGCATTGAAGAAGCCGACGAAACCCTTTTTTGGCTCGAATTGCTCGGCGAAGCCGAGATTGTGCCGGCCAGCCGCTTGCACGAATTGCATCACGATTACAGCCGGGTTGTGGCCATTTTAACCACCGCCCGCAAAACCGCTTCTCGTTGAGCCAGCTATTCTTCGGCTCATTTACTCATCCACTCAACTACTCATCCGCTCATATGTCCTCCCGCTTCGCCTTTGGGCCCCGCAACTACCGCCTGATGTTTATCGGGCTGGCATTGCTGGCCGCTGGTTTTATCACGATGAGCCTCGACACGGCCGATTACGGCGAGGGCTTCCTGGGCCTTACCCTAGGTCCGCTGTTGCTGGCAGCTGGCTTCACGGTCGAGTTTTTTGCCATCATGGCAAAATCGTCGTCGGGTGCGGCTACCCCCACGCAGCCTGCCAACACCAGTGCCACCACGCCGAACGCCGCTCCGGCTGCCCCGGCCGAACCGGCACGGCCTACGTTTCAGCGCCGCTAGTTTCTACGGATGAGTTATTGGCACGCCCTCCTGCTGGCTATCGTGGAGGGTCTTACGGAGTTTTTGCCTGTTTCCAGCACCGGGCACATGGTTATCGTGGCCAATTTGCTCGGCATCGGGCAGTTGCCCTTCACCGAAACCTTTATTACCAGCATTCAGCTCGGGGCAATTCTGTCGGTGGTGGTGCTGTACTGGCGCCGCTTTCTGCAGAGCTTCGATTTTTACCTGAAACTCGCCGTGGCGTTTCTGCCCTTCGGCATTTTGGGCTTTTTGCTGAAGGATGTTATTGCCGACCTGCTGAAAAGCGTAACGGTGGTAGCTACCTCGCTGGTGGTAGGCGGCCTCGTGCTGCTGTTCATCGACCGTATTTTTAAAGACCCCGGCAAGCAGATTACCACGCCCAGCTACGCCAAAGCCCTGAAGGTGGGCCTGTTTCAGTGCCTGGCGTTGGTGCCGGGCGTGTCGCGTTCGGCGGCTACCATCGTGGGCGGCCTGGCGCAAGGCTTCGACCGCCGCTCGGCGGCCGACTTCTCGTTTCTGCTGGCCGTGCCTACCATGACGGTAATTACCGCCTACGAGCTGTACAAAACCTACAAGCTGAACCCGTTGCAGGCCGCCGACATTAAGGTGCTGCTGTTCGGCAACGCGGTGGCGTTTGTGGTGGCGCTGCTGGCCGTAAAGTCGTTTGTGGCATTTGTGAGCCGCTACGGCTTCCGGGCGTTTGGCATTTACCGCATCATCGTCGGGGGCATTATTCTGACGATGATCGGATTGGGCATCAACCTGCAACTGCTATGAACCAGCACAAGCCCCAGCGCCGCTCCCAGGCCCCGCAGCCCGAAATGGACCCCGGCGAAGTTTTGCTCGTCGATAAACCCCTGCGCTGGACGTCCTTCGATGTGGTGAAGAAGGTGAAGTACGCCCTCAAGCCCCGCAAAATCGGGCACGCCGGCACGCTCGACCCCTTGGCCACGGGCCTGCTGATTTTGTGCACCGGCAAGAAAACCAAGAGCATCGACCAGATTCAGGCCCAGGAAAAGGAGTACACCGGCATTTTCCGCCTGGGTCAGACCACGCCTTCGTTTGACCTGGAAACGCCCGTGGATGCTGAAAAGCCTTGGGAGCACATCACGCAGGACAACCTGCTGGCAGCCGCAGCTAAGCTTACCGGCTCAATCGAGCAGACGCCCCCGCTGTTTTCGGCCGTGAAGATCAACGGCGAGCGGGCCTACGAGGTAGCCCGCCGCGGCGACACCGCCGAGATTAAGAGCAAGGTGGTTGAGATTAAGGCCTTTGAGCTAACCAAAACCGACGGGCCCAACGTGCATTTCCGCATTGTGTGCTCCAAGGGCACCTACGTGCGCAGCTTGGCCCGCGACTTTGGCGAGCTGCTGGGCTGCGGCGCGCACCTGACCCAGCTGGTGCGCACACGCATCGGCGAGTACCGCCTCGAAAACGCCCTGAGCATGGCTACCATTGAGGCCATGCGCCCGCCCCGCCCCGCGGGCGAGGCCGAGCGCCCGCGCCGCCAGCGCGAGCCGCGCCCCGAGCGCCGGGCCGGGCTGGAGCACTACGACGCCACCCACGGCCCGGCGCCCGAGCAACCCGAGCCGCAAGCCTAAGCGCCATTTGCGCCCTGCCGCCGTACAAAGGGCTGCATCTTCTATTACTGATTGATTGCGGATGCTTACGACCGGCGGGCTACCTGCTGCGTACGCAGCATTACCCGTATAAATTTTGCCATTCATGCATGTTGTTCGCGACCCCGCCGCGTTTCCGCGCTTAACCAACGCTGTGGTTACCAGCGGCACCTTCGACGGCGTGCACCTAGGGCATCAGAAAATTCTGCAGCGGCTGCAGGAGGTGGCGCGGCAATCCGACGGGCCCAGCGTGGTTATCACCTACTGGCCGCATCCGCGCCTGGTGCTGGCCCCGCCCCTGGCGCACCCCGAGCCGCTGAAACTGCACTTGCTGAACACGCTGGAGGAGCGCATCGAAAAGCTGGCTTCGCACGGCGTGGATTATCTGCTGATCGTGCCGTTTACCCGCGAGTTTGCCGAGTGGACCTCGGAGCAGTACATCCGCGAGCTGCTGCTCGAAACCGTGGGCGCCAAAAAGCTGGTTATCGGCTACGACCACCGGTTCGGCAAAAACCGCGAAGGCAGCTTTGAGTACCTGCAGGCGCACGCGGCCCAATACGGGCTGGAGGTAGAGGAAATACCGCGCGAAGACGTGGACGCCGTGGGCGTAAGCAGCACGCGCATTCGGCGGGCGCTGGAAGCCGGCGACATTGCCACCGCCAACCGCTACCTCGGCTACGACTACCCCTACACCGGCACGGTGGTGCGCGGCCAGCAGTTGGGCCGCACCATTGGCTACCCCACGGCCAACATTAAGTGCGAGGAGCCCTTGAAGCAGGTGCCCGGCCGCGGCGTGTACGCCGTAATGGCCACCACCGCCGACGGCGCCCACCACGCCGCCATGCTGAACATTGGCGTGCGGCCCACCGTGGGCGGCGACCTGGCCGAAACCGTGGAAGCGCACCTGCTCGATTTTGATGGCGACCTGTACGACCAGCCCCTGACGGTGCAGTTTGTGGCCCGCCTGCGCGACGAGCAGAAGTTTAACGGCCTCGATGCCCTGAAAGCCCAACTCGGAAACGACGCCGAGGAGGCCCGGCGCCACCTCATCAGCGGCTAACGCGGCTTGGGGCACCTAGGCGGCCTTGCCGTGCCCCAGGTGCCAGTGCCCTTTGCTTGCCCCGGCACCTAGGGATTTCACCGCTCGGCGCCGGCCTTCGTACACGCAACTCCCCGCCCGGCACTGCGCATGCTCGGCGGGGAGTTGCTATTTTGGCGCCACCAAACTCCCACCCGATTTCTATGATCAACAAAGTAGTGGCCGATGCCCAGGCCGCGCTGCAGGGCATCACCGACGGCATGACGCTCATGCTCGGCGGCTTTGGCCTGTGCGGCATCCCCGAGAACAGCATCCAGGAGCTGCTTCGCCTAGGTGTCAAAAACCTCACCTGCATCAGCAACAACGCCGGCGTCGATGACTTTGGCATTGGCCTGCTGCTGCAACAGCGCCAGGTGAAAAAGATGATTTCGAGCTACGTGGGCGAAAACGCCGAGTTCGAGCGCCAGCTGCTGTCGGGCGAGCTGGAGGTTGAGCTGATTCCGCAGGGCACGCTGGCCGAGCGCTGCCGCGCGGGCGGCGCCGGCATTCCGGCCTTTTACACCCCGGCCGGCTACGGCACCGAGGTGGGCGAAGGCAAGGAGTCGCGCGAATTCAACGGCAAGATGTACCTGCTCGAAACCGCCCTGCACGCCGATTTTGCCTTCGTGAAGGCCTGGAAGGGCGACACCGCCGGCAACCTCATTTACAAAGGCACCGCGCGCAACTTCAACCCCATGATGGCCGCCGCGGGCAAAATCACGGTTGCCGAAGTGGAGGAGCTGGTACCCGCCGGCGAGCTAGACCCCAACCAGATTCATACGCCCGGCATCTACGTGCAGCGCATCTACCAGGGCCAGCGCTACGAGAAGCGCATTGAGCAAAGGACTATTAGGGCTTAGGGATTAGGTATTAGAGTTTAGATTTTGTCGGTCTGGGGCCAGCGTTTCCGTACAACGATTTCGCTTAGCACTAACATCTAATCCCTAAATACTAAGCCCTAATTCTCATGCTCAATTACCGTTCTTTACAGATATGGCAGCGTAGCCATCAGCTTACCCTCACGACGTATGCAAGCACGCAAGCCTTTCCGCGCGAAGAACTGTTTGGGCTCGTGAGTCAGCTGCGACGAGCAGCCGCATCGGTGCCGGCAAACATTGCTGAAGGGTGCGGGCGCGGTTCCGATGCCGAGCTGGCGCGCTTTCTCACCATTGCGGCCGGCTCGGCCAGCGAACTTGATTACCACTTTCTGCTGGCTTACGAGTTGGGATATCTCACCTCCGAAACCTGGCAGCAGATTGCTGAAGAGCTAACTGCGATTCGCAAGATGCTTAGCCAATTCATTCAAACTTTGAAAAAGCGTATGGCGACGCCGGCTTCCTCAACCAAGCCCTAAGTCCCTAAGCCCTAAAACCTATGTTAGACAAACACGGCATTGCCAAGCGCATTGCCAAAGAAGTGAAAGACGGCTACTACGTAAACCTCGGCATTGGTATTCCGACGCTGGTAGCCAACTACATACCCGCGGGCGTGCAGGTGGTGCTGCAGTCGGAGAACGGGCTGCTGGGCATGGGCCCCTTCCCTGCCGAAGACCAGGTAGACCCCGACCTCATCAACGCCGGTAAGCAAACCATTACCACGCTGCCGGGCTCCAGCATTTTCTCCTCGGCCGAGTCGTTTGGCATGATCCGCGGCGAACACGTCGACCTGACCATTTTGGGCGCCATGGAGGTGTCGGAGCGCGGCGACATTGCCAACTGGAAGATTCCCGGCAAAATGGTGAAGGGCATGGGCGGCGCCATGGATTTGGTGGCCTCGGCCAAAAACATCATCGTGGCCATGCAGCACGTAGCCAAAGACGGCTCGAGCAAACTGCTGCCCGATTGCACGCTGCCCATCACGGGCCTGCGCTGCGTGAAAAAGATCGTGACGGAGCTGGCCGTAATCGACGTGACGCCCGATGGCTTTGTGCTGCGCGAGCGGGCCCCGGGCGTATCGGTGGAGCAAATTCAGGCGGCTACCGCCGGCAAGCTGGTGGTGCCCGAGGGCGGCGTACCCGAAATGGCGCTGTAGCCCCGCGGCTGCCGCCTACCGAAAAGCTTCGCTTGGCCTGAGCCGGGCGAAGCTTTTTGTTTTGGCCCTTGGGTACGGGGTGCGGCCGCGCCACCTAGGGTTTGCACGAAGCCAGCCCGCTGCGGAACACCTGGCCCCTCGGCTACGTTGCTACATATTGCCCCCGCGCGGCCGCCAACTCTCTACTTTTGCGGCACGCGTTTCATCATTTCGCTACCATGGCTTCGAGTTCTTCTGCTAAATCAAACGGCCAAGCCAAAAAGGCCGATAAGAAACCTGCTGCACCCGCGGCGGCTGCCACGCCCATGGCCCCCGAAGAGGGCCAGGCCCCGCAGCCGCACAAGCTGGTGCTGCGCACGCTCCGCAAATCGGACTACAAAGCCGTGCGCGACATCATGGACAAGGTGTACTCCAACATGGAGGGCGCCTGGGCCCAGGACGAATACAATGCCCTGATCCGGAAATTTCCGGAAGGCCAGATCTGCATCGAAGACAACGGCCTGGTAATAGCTGCGGCCCTGGCCATCATCGTGCAGTACTCCGACTTCGGCGACCGACACACCTACGCCAAAATTACCGGCAACGGCAAGTTCGACACGCACAACCCCGACGGCGACACGCTGTACGGCGTGGATGTGTTCGTGGACCCCGCGTACCGCAACCTGCGCCTAGGTCGGCGCCTGTACGATGCGCGCAAGGAGCTGTGCGAAAACCTGAACCTGCGCGCGATGGTGGCTGGCGGCCGCATTCCGGGCTACGCCAAGTACGCCGACGAACTGACGCCGGCCAAGTACGTGGAGATGGTGCGCAACAAGGAGTTGACCGACCCCATCCTCACCTTCCAGCTATCCAACGAGTTTCACGTGCGCAAAATCATCCGCGGCTACCTGCCCTACGACTCCGAGTCGAAGGCCTACGCCACGCTGCTGGAGTGGATTAACGTGTACTACGACGAGGACGCCGAGAAGCTCATCGGCAACGTGAAGAGCAACGTGCGCATCGGCATTGTGCAGTGGCAGATGCGCGGTACCCGCTCGCTCGAAGACCTGTTTCAGCAGATCGAGTTTTTCGTGGATACCGTGTCGGGCTACAAAGCCGACTGCGTGATGTTCCCGGAGTTCTTCAACGCCCCCTTGATGGCCCTCACCAACGAAGACACGCCTTCGGTAGCCATCCGGGCCATGGCGGCCTTCACCGAGCCCATCAAAACCAAGATGATGGAGCTGGCCCTGAGCTACAACATCAACATCATTGCCGGCTCGATGCCGCTGTACCAGGACGGCAAGCTGCACAATGTGGCCTACCTGTGCCGCCGCGACGGCACCGTAGACGAGCAGTACAAGCTGCACGTTACGCCCGACGAGGCCTCGTACTGGGGCATGCGCGGCGGCGACAAGCTGAAGTGCTTTGATACCGACTTCGGTAAAATCGGCATTCTGGTGTGCTACGACGTGGAGTTTCCGGAACTCTCGCGCATGCTTTCCGACGAAGGCATGAAGATTCTGTTCGTGCCGTTCTGGACGGATACCAAGAATGCCTACCAGCGCGTGCGCCTGTGCGCCCAGGCCCGCGCCATCGAAAACGAGTGCTACGTGGCCATTACCGGCTCGGTGGGCAACCTACCGCGCGTAGAGAACATGGACATCCAGTACTCGCAGTCGGCCGTGTTCAGCCCCAGCGACTTTGCCTTCCCGCACGACGCCATCGTGGCCGAAGCCACGCCCAACACCGAGATGACGCTCATTGCCGACCTCGACCTGGATTTGCTGAAGGACCTGAACACCAGCGGCGCCGTACGCAACCTGCGCGACCGGCGCAAGGACCTGTACTCGGTAAGCTGGGTGGTGAAGAAAACCGAACGCGACGACGAGTTGCTCGGCCAAGGCGAAGACCGCCTGCCCGTGCGGCCCGGCCGCAAAAACAAATTGCAGCACACGGCGGGCTAAGCTTGCCAACCGCAAAGGGCCGCGTAATTTGCGGCCCTTTTTGTGTCTGATTATGTCGCGTTATCTCCTGTTCCTTGTGGCATGGCTGCCAGGACTAGCCTTGGCCCAATCACCGGCAGAGCAAAACGTTAAAACCAAATTCGAGCGCGGCCGCTTGGTTAATGGCCGCCCAAAAGGCGAATGGCAGTATTTCGACGTCGACGGCAAGCTGGACCTAGGCATCGACTACGATAGCGGGCGGATAACGTACGTGCGGCCTGATTCGGCGGTGCACATGTTGCGCCTTGCTGATGAATGGGTGTTGGCTCGCCCCAGCCGCCCGCCCCACTTGTTGGGCAGCCACGACCGGTACGCTACCGCCATCTGCAGGGAATTGCGTTACCCTATAATAGCCCTACGCACACAAACCCAAGGCACAGTGCGGCTGGCGTTTACCGTTACTCGTACGGGCGAGGTAACCGATGCTCAAATAGAAGCTACGCCTAGCCGGGAGCTTGCCCAGGAAGTACTGCGCGCACTGGCAACACAGCAAGATACCTGGTTACCAGCCGTCCATCAAGACCGTGCGCACGATGCTCGTTTGTTTATTCTGGTTCACTTTCAGTACCAGAACGCCTTCAATGCGCCCAAGAAAAACCACGTTGACTTGGCCCATACCGGAATCACCACGAGCACACCCGTAACGGCCCGTGCAGATGAAGCTCAGCAGCCCGGGCGCTTTTTGGAGCTGGTTGTGCAGAACGTGCGCTGAGCCCTTGGCCTAGTTAGCAACCAAACACAGCTGTTTACAAAACGCCCCTGCCAGTTGTTGGCAGGGGCGTTTTGCGTGTTGGGTACCTAGGGACTAAGAGCTTAGCTCTCGGAGCCCAAGTGCGGGTTTTCGGGCTCGTTGGTTTCCCAGTTGCGGGTGCCGCTCTGCCGGAAACGGGCGTCGCCGTGGCGCGTATCGTCGGGCTCGGGCGGGGTTTCCTGGCCGTAGTACGGCTGAAAGTTCTGCGGATCGGTAGAAGCCTGGCTTTGCGGCTGGGCGTTTTCGGGCTTGCCAAAGTCGCCGTAGTTGGGTGCCTGCTGGTGCGGGGCCTGCAGGCCGGGGTTGGCCGTTTGGCCCGGTATGCCCTCGGGCTGGTTGGCTACCTCGGCGCCGCGGCGCAGGTTTTCGGGCTGCGGGCTGAGGTTGGGCGATTCGGCGGGCGAATTGTCCTTTACGAAATCGAATTTATCGTTGTCGTTTCTATTGTCGGTGTTCATGGCGGTTGCAGGGTTGGGTTTACCCTCCTGCTACGGCCAAACGGCCCGGGAGTTGGCGCTGCCGTCCTCAACCACCTAGGCGCCTGCCCGTTGCGCGGCTTAGTGTGCAGCGGCCTGCGAGGCCAGGTAGCCGTAGTCGCGCAGCACCACCAGCAGAAATTCGTGGTTGGGCATGGTGGTTTCGATGCCGGTGAGGGTGCGCACGCGCTGGGCCACATCGTCGAGAATGTGGTAGGCGCCGCGTTTTTCGCTTTGCGTAACCAGCTCCTGGATCAGGCGCACGTCGTGGTCGGCCAAGGAGGCTACTTGCGGAAAGGTAACGCGGTAATTGGAGTCGTAGTCGGAGCCGAACAGGGAGTTATCGGCGGTGGTTTGGCGGCGGTTGAGGCGCACCACGGCCGTGCCGGCTGCCATGTCGCCGAGGCGCTGCCCGCGGCCGCTGCCCAAAATGCACGCAATGGCCACAATGCCGTAGAACATGCTGACATCGACAATGCGCAGCACCCAGCGCAGCAGGTACTGCGTGAAGCGCGCCGGCGTGCCGTTGAGGCTAATCACGCGCACCTTCATGATGCGCTTGCCGATGCTCTGGCCCTGCCACAGCGCCTCCGACACCAGGTGGTACACAAACAACGGCAGCACCACTACCGCAATTACGACGACGCCCACCAGCACCTCGTTGCGGCTGGTTTCCACATCAAACACCCCGAACAGCAGCGTCAGCCACAGAATAACCCAGCCGGCCTGCACCACGCCGTCGAGCAAAGTGGCGGCAATACGCTCGCCGATGGAGGCGGTTTCGTACTCGAGCGTAACGTTTTGGGTGGTGGGGATGCGCAACTGAGCCATGGGCGGCAAACTATTATTGGAGAATACTTTCAAAAATATAATCTTCCTGACACGATTTGCGCCCGCCGCTTACGGCCGGGCGTTTCTTTATGCGCGAAGCTGTATTCATCCGACGCAATCAGGAGCGGTGGCACTCTTACGAACACACGCCGGCCGGCACGCCCGAGGAGTTGGCCGAGCGGTTTGTGGCCCTCACCGACGACCTGGCGTACGCCCGCACGTTTTACCCCTCGGCGCCCGTTACCGAGCACCTCAACCAGCTGGCGGCCCGCTTTCATGAGCAACTGTACCGCCGCCGCAGCACCCGCCGCCAGCCCCTGGGCACGTTTTGGCGCCTCGAGTTGCCCCTGCTGATGGTGCGCTACTGGCGCACCATGCTGCTGGCCCTAGGTCTGTTTCTGCTGTTTGCGGGCCTGGGGGCCCTCTCGGCCGCCGAAGACGACAGCTTTGTGCGCCTGATTCTGGGCGACGCCTACGTGAACTCGACGCTCGAAAACATCCGGCGCGGGCGCCCCACCGACGTGTACGGTACCTCCCCCGAGGTATCCATGTTTCTGTACATCGCCTTCAACAACGTGCGGGTGGCCTTGCTCACGTTTGCCTTTGGGGTGATGGGCGGCGTGGGCACGCTGTTTCTGCTTTTCCGCAACGCCGTGATGGTGGGCAGCTTTCAGTACTTCTTCATCGAGCAAGGCGTGGGGCTGAAATCGGCCATGGCCATTTGGGTGCACGGCACCATCGAAATCAGCTGCATAATATTGGCCGCCGGGGCCGGGCTGGTGCTCGGCAACAGCTTGCTTTTTCCGGGCAGCTACCCGCGGGGCGAGGCCCTGCGCCGCGGCGCCCGCGACGGTATGCGCTTAATGGCGGGCCTGGTGCCGCTGATTGTGGTGGCCGCGTTTCTCGAAGGCTTTGTAACGCGCCTGGCGCCGCGCCACCCGCTGGCCGTTAGTTTGCCCGTTATCGGCCTCTCGTTGGTGCTGGTGGTGGGCTACTTTGTGGTGTACCCGTGGTGGGTGTACCGCCGCACCACGCGCCTAGGTCTGGCCCTGCCCGACACCGACGAGGAGGCTCCCTGATGTTGCCCCGCCCGCCGTTTCGCTGCTCTCCTGCTTACCTCCCCCGTTAGTTTTTTATGTCTACGCTTACCCAGGCGCCCACGGCCGCACCGCCCTTTAGCCACCCCGCCGACTTTTACCAGGTGCGCGACTTCGGCCAGAAGTGGGAGGCCACGGCCCAGCTGCTGCGCCTGCACTACCGCGAGCTGCTGGGGGCGCTGGTGCGCTACACCGGCCTTTATATGCTTATCGGGGCGCTGTTTCAGGTGGCCGGCGAGCATTTGGTGGGCACCGATGGCGCCATGCTGTACCCCATCGGCACGGTGTTTTATTGGATTGGCTCCTTTGTAGGCACCGGCGTCGTGTACGGCTTTTTGCGGGCCCGCATGCATGCCCTCGACGAGCCCGAGGCCCGCTACTCGCCCGATCAGATCTGGGATTTCGTGAGCGGGCTGGGCTCGTTTTTCGGCAGCTACCTCATCTTCGGCGCCCTGGTGGTGCTGGGCTTTTTGTGCCTGCTGATTCCGGGCTTTTACCTGTGGCCGGCGTTTACCTTGCTGCCCGGCGTGGTGCTGCTCGAAGACCACGAAGAGCCGTTGTCGCGCTGCTTCCGGCTGATTGAGCGGTGCTGGTGGCCCACGTTCGGGCTGGTGCTGCTGACGGCGCTGCTGAGCATAGGGGTTATTCAGGTGCCCCAAACGCTGCTGCAAAGCCTGGGGGCGGCGCTGGAAATCGATCCGTCGGGCTGGCCTGGGTGCTGCCCGTGCGCCTGCTGATTTCGGGCCTGCAGTTTTTGCTGCAGCCGGTTACGGCTATCCTTCTGGCATTTAACTACTTTAGCATAGTAGAGAGCAAAGAAAGCCCGGGCCTCAGCTGGCGGGCATCGCGCATTGGCCTTGCCCCGGCGGCCGGCGGCCCACCCACCGACCTAGGCGCCACTGCCGAGGGCGAATACCAGCTGTAGCCTCCAGTTCGCATTCTCAACAACCACTACCATAGCCGCATGCCAACCTCTACCCTAGCGCCACGCACCGAGTCGGAGCGCACGTTTACCACCCCGCAGGACTTTTACCGCCGCCGCGACTTCGGCCAGAAGTTCGAGGCCACCTTTGCTTTTTTGGGCAAGCACGGCGGCAACCTCTACCGCGTGTTGCTGGTGCCCATGGTGGTAACCATGGCCGCCATGGCAGGGCTGTTTTTCTCGGTGCTGAGCAGCGCCTTCGCGGGTGGCAGCCCTTCCTCGGTGCAGGTAATGATGATGCCTGCCTACATAGGCCTGGTGATTATTGCCATGCTGGCCATGCTGGCCACCTACACCATGATGTATGCCTTCGTGAAGCGCCGCATGGAAAGCCCCGATGCCACCGCGCCGCTAACCGCTGCCGAGGTGTGGGCCGAGGCCCGGCCCCACATGCTGCCGCTGGTAGGCTACGGCATTGTGGCCGGCATTTGCGTGGCACTGGGCTTCATGCTGCTTATTATTCCGGGAGTGTACCTCACCATGGCCATGTACCTGCTGCCCTGCGTGATTGTGTTTGAGGGGGCCGACCTAGGCCAGACGCTGAGCCGCTGCGTGGGCTTGATTCGCGGCAAGTGGTGGTCCACGTTCGGGCTGATGTTTGTGGGCGGCCTCGGCGTGGGCATTTTGTCGGCTGCTGTGGGCGGCGTGATAGGCCTGGTACTCGGCTTTATGGGTTTCTTCAGCTCCGATGAGTTTGGCAGCGCGGGCTTTGCCCTCATCCAAAGCGTACAAATGGCCCTCAACATGGCTTTGTACCCCGTGCTGTTTCTGCTGCTGATGTTCCAGTACTTCAACCTGGTTGAGCGCCGCGACGGCGTGAGCCTGCAGTGGCGCGTGCAGGAAATAGGCCAGATGCCCCAGCCCGGCACCGGCCCCACCCCTGCCGACGACACCCTCTTCCGCCCCAGCTACGGCGACCCTACCGTTTGATGCTCCCCTTTTCGCGTCGATTTACCTGCCTCCTAGGTAGCCTGGCAATTGGTTTGTTATGGGGGCAGCTGGCTGTAGCTGCCCCGGCGCCGGGTCAGCCCCAAGCACCTGGGCCACCGGCCGTTGCCACGGTGCAGCAAGCACCCGCGCCGGCTTCGGTGCGCCACTTTGCTGCCGCTGAGCTGCAGCGCCTGCAAGCCGACGACGACCTGCAGTACCACGAGGCCCCACCGCCTACCAACCCGATCAGCCGCTGGTGGCAAAACCTGATGCGCCGCCTGTTTGAGGCCCTGCCCGAAGGCAGCGGCGCGGTATTTTGGCGCGTGCTGGCCTACGGCGCGGCGGCCGTGGCCCTGGTGCTCATCGTAATGCAGCTGCTCAACCTTCGGCTTTCCGATTGGCTGCGCGGGCGCGGGCGCAACATTGCCGTGCCCTACGCAACCGAAGCCGACGACGTGCACGAGCAAACCTTGCCCCAACGCCTGCAACAGGCCGAGGAGCAAGGCCAGTGGCGCCTGGCCACGCGCCTCGGTTACTTGCTGGTGCTGAAGGCCCTTACCGACCGCGGACTGATTACCTGGACGCCCGACAAAACCAACCACCACTACCAGGCCGAGTTGCAAGCCAATGCGGCCCGGCTGGCGCCCGTTTTTGCTTCCGTTACGCACCAGTTTGAGTACGTGTGGTACGGCGAGCTGGAGTTGGAGGCCGCGCCCTACGAGCAGGTGCGCGCCATGCGCCAGGCCTTTCTTACCGACCTCCATAACCGCCGCGCCGCCTAATGCTTCGTTCTATTCGTTGGCCGCTTACGGTGTTAGGAGTGCTGGCGGGCATTTGGTTGCTGATAGCTTACAACCAGCCCAAACAGCTCGACTGGACACCCTCGTACCGCAACGACCACAAAAAGCCCCTAGGTACCTACGCCACCTTCCGGCTGCTGCCAACCCTTACCAAAGCCCCGGTGCGCCCCACCCGCGAGTCGCCTTACGTGGCCCTGCAGGATTCGGCCGATACGCCGCCGGCTGTGTATTTCTTGGCGCAGCAAACCTTTCAGCCCGGCCCCGCCGATGAGCAAGCCATTACGCGCTACCTGCAACGTGGCGGCACCGTGTGGGTAGCGGCCGAGCGGTTTCTTACCTCGGCCGCTACCGACAGCCTCTGGCAAGTACCGGCCACCCTCGATGTACCTTTCGATTTAGCTGCCAACGTTAAAGACACCGTACGCTTCAGGTTGTTGGCGCCAGCGTTGCGCCAACGCAGCGCGGCCCTTCCTGCCCGCGTGGTGGGTACCTACTTTGCCCAGGATAGCCTAGGTCGCTTGCGGGCTGCTTCGGGCGGGCATGCGGGGCGCACCTCGGGCGGTACCGTACTCGCCACCGACAACCAGCAGCACCCGGTGCTGGTGCACGTATCGGTGGGCCGCGGGCACTTGTATTTGTGCGCGGTGCCGGCTTTGCTCAGCAACTACGGCGTGCTGCACGGCCGCAATGCCGACTTCGTGGCCGGGGCCCTGAGCTATTTGCCGCAAGGGCCGGTGCTCTGGGACGAGTTTTACACCCAAGGGCGCGAGGGCGACGATTCGCTGCTGCGCGTGGTGCACACCAGTCCGGCGCTTACCTGGGCCTGGAATGGCCTGCTCATCGGGGGGCTGCTGTTTGCGCTCCTGGGTGCGCGCCGCCGCCAGCGCCCCGTGCCTACGCTGCGCCCCTTGCCCAACACCAGCCTGCAGTTTGTGCGCACGGTGGCCAACGTGTACCGCCAGGGCCGCAACCACCACAGCTTAGCCGCCCTGCGCATCCGCTTGTTCTTCGACTACCTGCGCACCCGCTTTCAGGAGCCCGTGCCGCTTACCATCGATGCCGACTACCCGCGCCGCCTGAGTTTGCGCACCGGCATTCCGGTTGATGAAGTAACGGCGCTGCTGGCCCGCCTGAATAATTGGCTTGATGCCGACCACGTTTCCGAAACCGAGCTGCACAAGCTGTATCAACTGCTAACCAACTTTCAGCAACGCGCCGAGCGCTAATTGCTTGGTTTAACCTCTATCAACTACATGCCGCCCGCCCTGCCCTAGGTGCCGCGGCCACTTCTTACCGCATGGAACCCTCCACCAACCATACTCCGCACCCCACCAACGCAACGGCCGACATGCCCTTCGGCACCCGCACCGACCTCAGCCAGCTTGCGGGCACCACCGAGGCCGTGCGCCGCGAGGTAAGCCGCGTACTCGTAGGCCAACACGACCTGGTAGAGCTGCTGCTGGTAGCGTTGCTGGCCGATGGCCACGTGCTGCTCGAAGGCGTGCCCGGCGTTGCCAAAACGCTTACCGCCAAGCTGCTGGCCCGCACGCTATCGGTGCCGTTTGGCCGCATCCAGTTTACGCCCGACCTCATGCCCTCCGATGTGCTCGGCACCTCGGTGTACGTGCCGGCGCGCGGCAGCTTCGAGTTTCGCCAGGGCCCCATCTTCTCGAGCGTGGTGCTGATCGACGAGATTAACCGCGCCCCGGCCAAAACCCAGTCGGCCTTGTTCGAGGTAATGGAGGAGCGCCACATTACCCACGACGGCCACACCCACCGCCTGGGGGAGCCTTTTATGGTGCTAGCCACCCAAAACCCGGTGGAGCAAGAAGGCACGTACCGCCTGCCCGAAGCCCAGCTCGACCGTTTCCTGTTCAAAGTACTCGTACCCTACCCCACCGAAGCCGAGGAAATCCTGATTCTGCAGGGCCACCACGCCGGTTCGGGCGGCTTGCCGCTCGATGCGGTGCAGGCCGTGGTTACGCCCGAGCAGCTGCACGCGCTGCGCCGCCAGGTGCGCCAGCAGCACGTCGAGCCTAGGTTGTTTGAGTACGTAGCCAGGCTGGTGGGCCTCACGCGCACGCACAAGTCGCTGCACCTAGGGGCCTCGCCGCGCGCCTCCATTGCCCTGCTGAACGGCGCCAAAGCCCTGGCCGCCCTGCGCGGCCGCGACTTCGTAACGCCCGAAGACATTCAGCACCTGGCCGCGCCGGTGCTGCGCCACCGCATTCAGCTGACGCCCGAGCGCGAGCTGGAGGGCCTCGGCCCCGACGACGTGGTGCGGCAGTTGCTGCAACAAGTGGAGGTGCCGCGGTAAGCCGCGTAGGCAGCCGGCAAAAAGAACGTCATGTCGAGCTTGTCGAGACATCTCGCGTGCTGACGCCGGATAGCAACCCCGACCCTCCGCTTTTTCTTTTCCGCACCTAGGCCCTAGGTGCATTACTCCCTGCCGCACGCGCCCTCGTTGCCGATGCCTGCTCCCACTTCCTTCTTCCGCAATCTGGTGGCCTCGTTGCTGCTGCCGCCGCGCTTTTTTGCCGCGTGGGCCGCGGTAGTTACGCTGCTGATTGTGGCGCACTTCTGGCCCGTGCTGGTGGCGCCGGCGCAAATCCTGGCCGTTGCCCTCACGCTTTTCACCCTCCTCGACCTAGGGCTGCTCTACGCCTTGGGCCGCGGCGAAGGCGTGTTTGCGCGGCGGATACTCGGCCGGCGCCTCTCCAACGGCGACGACAACGACGTGCAGGTAATAGTCGAAAACCACTACCCCTTTGCCGCGCGCCTCGATGTGGTAGACGATGTGCCCGTGCAGTTTCAGCGCCGCGACTTGCTGTTTCCGCTGCGGCTGGCCGGCGGCACCGCCACCACGCTGCGCTACCAGCTGCGGCCCACGCGCCGCGGCGAGTACGTGTTCGGCCAAACCAACGTGCTGGCCCGCTCGCCGCTGGGCCTGGTGCAACGCCGCTACCGTTTCGGCGAGGCCGACGAGACGGTAGCCGTGTATCCTTCGTTTTTGCAGATGCGGCGTTACGAGCTGCTGGCCCTCAGCAACCGCCTTACCGAAGTTGGCGTGAAGCGCATTCGCCGCGTGGGCCAAAGCATGGAGTTCGACCACATTCGCCCCTACGCCCTCGGCGACGACCCGCGCACCATCAACTGGAAAGCCACCGCCCGCCGCCCCAGCCAGGCCGGCGACCAGTTGCTCGTGAATCACCACGAGGACGAGCGCGCCCAGCAGGTGTACTGCGTTATCGATAAAGGCCGCGTGATGCGCATGCCCTTCGAGCAGCTGGCCTTGCTCGATTACGCCATCAACGCCTCGCTGGTGCTCAGCAACATTGCCCTCATCAAGCACGACCGCGCTGGCCTCATCACCTTCGCCCACGAGCCCGGCGACGTGGTGCCCGCCGACCGCCGCCGGGGCCAGCTGCCGCGCCTGCTGGAGGTGCTGTATCGGCAACAAACGCGCTTCCTAGAGTCCGACTTCGAGCGACTGGCTGCCTTGGTACAGCGGCAGGTAAAGCAGCGCAGCCTGCTGGTGCTGTTCACCAACTTCGAGAGCCTGCACGGCCTGCAGCGCCAGTTGCCTTACCTGCGCCGCTTGGCTAGCCGGCACCTGCTGCTGGTAGTGTTCTTCGAGAACACCGAGCTGCGCAGCGTGCTCGAAACCCCGGCCAGCAGCACCGAGGAACTGTACAACCAAACCGTAGCCGAAAAATTTGTGCAGGACAAGCGCCGCATGGTGCTGGAACTGCAGCGCTACGGCATTCAGGCTTTGCTCACGGCCCCGCAAAATCTCACGGCCAACACCATCAACCGGTACCTGGAGTTTAAGTCGAGGGGCATGATATAAGCAGTGCCCGAAGCTAAACGGCAAAGAAATTGCGCCTGCTTGGGCGCTTCGCCGTAAACTCGCCCTATGCTTCGTTCGCTTCTGCTTCTGCTCCTCTTGCCGCTTGCCACTTTTGCTCAACCTACCGATACCCGCCAGCTTCTGCCCGTGCCTGCCCAGGTTAGCTGGGGCAAGGCCTCGTTGGCACCTAGGGCGCTGCTGAAACCGCAGCTCGACGGACCCGACGACGCCCAGCTGCGCGCCGCCGTGGGCCGCACGCTCGACCGCCTGCACCGCAACGGCACAGGTTCAGCTAATGCCCTGCCCCTACAAATCCGGTACGGCAAGCTCGGCCGCATGGAGCTGTTCGATGAGGAGCGCTACAGCCTGCGCGTAACGCCCAACGGCATTACCATTGATGCGCCCACCTCCCTAGGTGTGCTGCGCGCCTTGGCTACGCTGGAGCAGCTGCCGCAAGGCGACGCCAAGCGCAGCTACCTGCCCGAGGTAGAGATACAAGACCAACCGCGCTTTCCGTGGCGCGGCCTGCTGATTGATCCGGCGCGTCACTTTATGCCCGTGTCGGTTATCAAGCGCAACCTCGATGCCATGGCCGCCGTGAAGCTGAACGTGTTGCACTGGCACCTCAGCGACGACCAAGGCTTTCGGGTGGAAAGCAAAGTACTGCCGAAGCTGCACCAGGTAGGCGGCGCCAACGGCTACTACACCCAAGAGCAGGTGCGCGAGGTGCTGCAGTACGCGCAAGCCCGCGGCATTCGGGTGATTCCGGAGTTTGATGTGCCGGGCCACGCCACAGCCTGGCTGGCCGCTTACCCCGAGTTGGCCTCCAACGACTCCACCTACGGCGTATCGCCGCGCTGGGGCGTGCTCAACATCGCCATGGACCCTACCAAGGAGTCGACTTACGAGCTGCTCGACAAGCTGTTTGCCGAAATGACGGCCTTGTTCCCCGACCCGTATTTCCACATCGGCGGCGACGAGAACGACGGCCGGCAGTGGCGCCGCAACCCGCGCATTGCCCAGTACATGCGCGAGCGAGGCATGGTAAAGCGCGACGGCTCGGTGGATAAGCATGCCCTACAAACGGCCTTTAACCGGCGCGTGCTGACGATGCTAACGAAATACCAGAAGCGCATGGTGGGTTGGGATGAAATCCTGGGCCCCGGGTTGCCGGCCGATGCGGTAATTCAGAGCTGGCGCGGCAAAAAAGGCCTGTACGAAGCCGCCAAGGCCGGACACCAAGCCATTTTGTCGAATGGCTATTACATCGATCTGTACCTCACGGCGGCATCGCACTACGCCCCCGACCCAATACCTGCTGATGCTCCGCTAACCGACGAAGAGAAAAAGCGCATCCTGGGTGGCGAGGCTACCATGTGGTCGGAGTTTGCCGATTCGGTCATCTACGATTCGCGGGTGTGGCCGCGCACAGCGGCGGTGGCCGAACGGTTGTGGTCGCCGGCAACGGTTACCAACGTACCCGATATGTACCGGCGCCTAGGTGCCGTGTCAGCGCAGCTCGAAGGCCTAGGTCTGCAGCACCGCCGCGCCCCCGAGCAGCTATTGGCTATGATGGCCGCCGGCTACGATGCGGCGCCGCTGCGCACGCTAGCTAATGCGCTAGAGCCCGTAAAGGAGTACAAGCGACACTTCCAAGGCTTCAAGTACACTACCCAAACGCCGCTCAACCGCTTGGTTGATGCCGCGCCGGCCGAATCGGAAGTGGTGCGGCAGTTTGGGGCTACGCTCGACAGCCTGCTCTCCTACCCGCGTGCCCTGACCACGCAGCTACCCCACACCCCCGAAACCCGCCGACAGCTGGCTCGGCTGCGCACGCAGCTAAAGCAGTGGCAACAGAACGATGGGAAGGTGCAGCCGCTGCTGCAAGCCAACGCCAGCCTGCGCGAGTACGCTCCTCTGTCAACGCAGCTCACCGTGGTGGCTACCCTAATGCTGCAGCGCCTCGAGCAGCTCGAGAAAGGCAAACCAGCTTCGGCCGAGTGGCTGGCCGCTGCCCAGAAGCAGCTGGAGCAAGCCAAGAAACCAGCCGGCCAAACCGAGCTGCCGTTGGCCGAAGTGGTACGCAAGGCTATTACGCGCTAAGCAGCCTGAACAACAGTAGCCCGGTGTAGCGCGGGCTTCAGCCCGCGTTTGATTGAACGATGCCGTTGTACTTTCTATGTTCAACGACGCCGTTTAAGCAAGCTCGGACTACAAAGTCCGCGCTACAGCACACCACCTAGGGCAACGCAAAGCGCTGAGTTGCGGTACAGGTGAGTGTTCTTTTCCTCTCTCCATGCCTTGCTCCCTTCGCCATTTACTATTTGCACTGCTTTCATGCGGCGGTTTACTTGCCTGCCAACGAGGTCAGCAGGAAGCCGAACGCAACCCTGCTTCAACTGCCGAATCGGTCACGCCGGCTGCTGTGGAGGCTTTGGCCCGTGAGTTTGGCCCCATGCTGCGCGGGGTGTGGGTTAAAGAAACCTACATGGCGGAAGTAGCCCGCACCCGCTCGCCGTTGCAAGCCGCTGCGACTCTGCAGGGCATAGCGGCCCTGCGCATCGACCCAGCTGCTCGCACGGGCGACAGCCTTCGCGTGGCGCTCAACCTAAACAACCACGAAGCCGGCAACCTCTCGCTCTATTTTCGCCCAACGGCCAACAATACCGGCCTGCTCACCGATTACCGCGACGCCGAGAAGCCTGATGACGCTTTCGAGCTAGCCTACGAGAAGCGCTTAGCCGACACCACCCTGCTGCTAAACCGCTACAGCAAAAGCGGCCGGCAATTGGCGTCGGAGCGATACATCCGGCTGCAGCGCAACGCCGCTGCCGCAGGCGCCGAGGCCAACGCTGTGCAACGCTTCGTACACCAGCAGCTACTAGCCGGCACCTACGCAGCCACCGACTCGGCCGGGCGCTGCAGCCAGGTGCGCCTAGGTGCCGATGGGAGTGTGCGTGGCCTGGGGCGCTACCGCAGCTACCAGGCCGCTACCGATTTCGCTGAAACCTACGCCAACAACCTCGATTACGTGCTGCTCGATGCTGGCACGCCGCGCCGCCGTCGGTTGGCCTACATCAGCACTCCCGACACGGTACGCCTGTACGCCCTGCGCCTGCAAGGAGCCGACTTACAGCGCGGCCGCTTGCTCTACACCTTGGTGCGGCCGCGGCCCACGGTAGCTGCCGGCCAAAAAGCGCCGCTGCCCTAGGGCTGTTGCGGCCACAGAGTGCGTAATTGCATGCCGTTTTTCGGGCCTAGCCCCGAGGCATCATTTACCACCCAGTTTACCGCGCGGCCATGCAGAAACGCCTCCTCCAGGACCTCCAGGAGCTCAACTTCACCGCCATCGACTTCGAGACGGCGTACGAGAAGCGCGACAGCGCCTGCTCCATTGGCATTGTGCAGGTGCGCGGCGGCAACATCGTGGCGCGCGAGCAGCACCTCATCCGGCCGCCCGAGCTGCGCGTGTCGGGCATCAACTACAGCATTCATCGCATTTCGGCCGAGCAGCTGCGCCCCGCCGCTACGTTGCTGCAGCTGTGGCCCGCCATCGAGCATTATATGCAGGGCCAGTTGGTAGTGGCGCACAATGCCTCTTTCGATGTAAGCGTGCTGCAGCATAGCCTGGCCACGCACCAGCTGCCCATGCCCGAGTTCTTCAGCATGTGCTCGATTAAGCTGTGCAAGGAGGCTTTTCCGCACATCGGGCGCAGCAAGCTGAGCGAGCTGTCGGCCCATTTCGGCATCGAGCTAAACCACCACGACAGCCTTTCCGACGCCCTGGCCTGCGCCGAGCTAACGCTGCGCGCCCTGCGCACCGGTCACCCGTTCGATTTCTGCTTTAAGCAGCGCGACATCACCAAGAAAGTAGGCAAGCAGCCGGCAGTACGACGCCCAAGTTACTGGCGCTACTGAGCACCTAGGAAGTAAGTTTTTCAAAACAGCACCGAGGCCTGCATGCGCCCGGTGTGAATGCTGCGCAGGCCATCGGGTTTGCGGCCGTCGTAGCTGATGGTGATGTTGAGGCCGTTGCTGAGGCGCTGCTCCAGGTTTATCGTCCAGGTTACGTTGTTGCCGGGGCGCAGGGCCTGCAGTATTTCGAGGCCCACCACGGAGGCTTCGGAAGCTTGGTCGCCGCTGTAGGCCACGCGCACGTAGCGGCTGGCAGCCGTAACGGTGCGCTTGTTTACCTGGCTGATGCGCGTTTCAACCCCCAACTCATCGAAAGCACCGCGGGCGCCGGTTTCGGGGCCGAACACGTTTTCCTTGGTGGTGTGCTGGTAGGTGCCCGTGAAGCGCCATGTGCCCGAGGGCTGGTAGCTTAGCTCGGGCGCCACCTCGTACTGCCGGATGCGGAAGTTGCGCGTGAGCAGGTAGGTGCTGCTGTTTTCGCGGATGCTGCGCGTGGCCGTGAGGCGCGAGGTAAACGATTGCGCCAAGGTGCGGCGCAGCAGCATGCTTTGGCTGGCTAGGTTGCGCGTATCGGTGCCGGTGGTGAGCAGCGTTTTCTGCTGATTCTGCAGCACCGTCAGCTCGGCCCCGAATACCGGATTGGAGCGATTGAAGTACAGCGTGTTGCGCAGCAGCTTATTCAGCGAAAGCAACTGCTCGTCGTTGGTTTGGTAGGCAAACGGGTTCAAGCGCGCCGACAGCGACTTATCGGTGGTGCGCCGATCGAGGTTGATGCTGCTGACGTTGCTGAAGCGCGCCGCCACGGCCTGCCAGCCCCGGCCCTCGCGCCACGCCCTAGGTGCGCCCAGCAGCAGGCGGTAGCCAAAGCGGTTGGTGAAGGCCGTTACGTAGGTATCGGTAAACAAAAACACCTTGATGTGCGTGCGGAACACGGCATCGGGCGTAGCGGCCTCCAGAAACTCCTCTTTGTCCTGGCGGCCGTTGTTGTTCAGGTCGCCGGCGTAGTAGTGCGTGCCTTGCCCCTGCTGCCCGGCTGGCACCGGTATGAACACGTAGTCGCGCTTCGGCTCGCGGCCGGTGGCTACGTTGTACGTCAGCTCGGAGCGCACCTGCCCTTGCAGCAGCGAGGCGTTCCAGGCCAACTGACCTAGGGCCGTGCGTTGGCGGGCGCTGTCGCGGGCCAACAGGTCGCGGTAGGTGGCCAGCAGGCTCAGGTCCTGGTTTTGGCCGATGCGCGTGGTAAGCTGCCCCTGCCAGGTTTGGGCGGTGCCGCGCAGCTGCAGGGCGGTTTGCTCGGCGTTGGGCGCACGGTCGCGGCGGTAGGTGTAATCGAGGCGGTATTTGGTGCGGGCGCTGTCCTGGCTTTGCACAAACACGGCGTGCTCGTCGAAGTAGTTGGCCGACGACAACGAATCGCCCGAAGGCAGCGCCACGCGGTTTTTGTCGAAGCGGTAAGCGTAGCCGGGCACCACCGGGCCACGGGTGTAGCGCACGACGCCTTCGCCGCGCGTCCAGCTGGAGCGCCGCCGGCCTGCTTCGGCACCTAGCAAAAACAACGAGCTGCGCAGCTCCACGTCGCCTACGCGCTGGGCAGCCTCCAGCCAGTGCTGCACGCCGCTTACCTCGCCCGCCCGGTAGCGCCGGCTCACGCGGTAGCCAAAGTGGTTGTTCAGGTCCTTGGTGGCGCCCACCGCAAAGTTGAAGATGTTGTCTTCGCGCGAAAGCCGGCCGCCAATGGCGTTGCTCTGCTGGGTGGCGCCGGTGCTCCAGTTGCGGTCGAACTCTATGTCGCGGTACCGGTCGATGGGCGAAAAGCGCCGGCTGGTGTACTCGTAATCCATGGAGGAGCGCAGGCGGTAGTTGCGCAGCCCCGGCAACGCCAAAGGCTTGTCCTGCACCGCGTAGCCCACGCGCATGGAGTGGCCCTTATCCGACTGCGGCGAGAAGCGGTTCAGGTCGAGGTCCGACGAGGCCACATCCACGAACACCGAAGTAGTCGAATCAACCCGCAAGGTGGCGCCGGCCGAAATCAGTTGCTTTTCGAGCGGTGTGGGCAGCAGGCGCTCGGGCCGGTAGCGCCCCCTAGGTACCCCGCCGATGGGCGGCACATACTCGTACACGCGGCCGTTGGCGTTGGTTTTTTCGGGGTCGGTGCTCAGCACGTAGTCGGCGTTGCCCTCGCCCACATCGGTAAAGCGCACGTTGTACACGCTGCGCGTCGAGTCGGTCAGCAGCTCAAAAATCCAACGTTGCTCGCCGGTGGCCGGGTCGCGGTAGCGCACGCGGTTGTACTGCACCTGGCGGCGGTCGTAGGTGGCCGAATCGGCGCCGGGCGTGGCGGCAATGCTCACGTTGTCGGGCAGGCGGCGCAAAAAGTCGCGGTCGTCGTCGTCGAGCGTGAGGTTGGGCGAGTTGTCGGGGTTGTCGGCCTCGCGGTAGTAATTGGCGTGTAGCTGCAGGCGCCCGGCCTCTTGGTAGTGGCTGAGGTGGTAGAGCGAGCGGGCGTAATTGAAATCGGAGTACTCGTAATCGACGCGAATGCGCGAGTTACGCGTGATGAGGTGGCGCGGCGAAAACGTGAGCTCGGCCGTGTTGTAGTCGATTACATAGTCGTTATCGAAACCGCGCACCAGCAGGCGGCCATCGAGGTACACGCGCTCGGAGTTGGCCAGAATAATGATGAATTGCTCGCCGTTGGGCCCGCGCAGGCGGTACGGCCCCTGCACGTTCTCGATGGGGTCGACGGTAGTGCTGGCAAACTTGCCCTTGGCCACGCCCGCCGCCACGTTGGTGGAGCTGCGCCAACCGGGCCGCTGCTGAAACTGCGCCTCGGCCGCCGCGCCTTGCACGTTTTTATAGAAGCGCAGAAAGTAATCGGGCTTGTTGCGCAGCACCACGTCGCCGGCCGTAAGCGCCCAATTCGGGTGCGTCAGGGTAATGTAAATGCGGTCGAACTCCTGCAGCTGCTGCGTGTTGCCCTCGGGCTGAAACGGCACGTTCTGGTCGCTGATGGCCGCCGTCAGCCCGATTTTCTCGGTTAGCTTGCCTTCAAGCTGTAGGTTCAGCGCCGAATTGACGAATACGTTCTGGGCATTGCCGAACGAAACGCCGCGCGTGAGGTTACCCGTTTTGTTGATGCCCGGCGTGGCCAATATCTGCTCCTGCTGACCTAGGCCCGCGTACCCCATAAACGGGCGGTTGTTGAAGCTGATGGTATCCATCTGCTCCCTAGGTCGGCGTGCTACCGGCGCACCTAGGCGCATGGGCAGCACGCGGTAGCACACCAGCACCGAGTCGGGCCGATTGGTGGGCAGGCGCAAATCGGGCTCGTTGGGCTCGGGCGCGGCAATGCGGCTGCTCGGCCACAGGATGCGGTACCGGTCGGTGGTGCGGTCGTACGCCACCGCTCGGCCCGGCACTGAAACGGATACGGACGACGGCACCACTGTTAGCGAATCGGTCAGCCGAAACTCGGTGGTATCGCGGTTGGCGGGTACCCGCACCCACACGCACCTGCGCGACGACATTACCTCGGGCCGCTGTTGCGCACGCGCCCACACGCTGCCTGCTAGCAATGCCAGCAGCAAAAAGCAGCGTAAGTAGCAGCGTATCAGTGGCAACATAGAAAGCTCGCGGCGGAGCGGCGGCAACCCAAAGGCGAAGTAACGTACGGCACGCAAACGTAGCGTGGCCCGATAAAAATCCTGTAGCGCTGAGTGATACTCGGCGCGGCGGCCAACAGCCGCCCTGCGGAACTGCGCACTACCGGGCCCAAACGGCGCGGCCCCGCATTGGCGCCTGCGGCGCCAGCGCCGAGCACCGCGCAGCGCTACACCCCGGCGGCCTGCGGCAGCTCAATGAAGAAAGTAGTACCTAGGCCCTCCGTCGTCTCAAACCAGATTTTACCGCCCGCACTCTCGATGCCGCGCCGGGCCACGGCCAAACCAATGCCCGAGCCTTTCTCCTTGGTAGTAAAGTTAGGCTTGAACACGTTGTCGCGCACGTCGTCGGCAATGCCGCTGCCGTTATCCTCGATGCTGATGCGCACCAACCCCGGCGCGGGCAGTTGCACGCGCGCCACCACCTCCGGTTTTCGCTCTTCCGGCACCGCTTGCAGGGCATTCAGCAACAGGTTGTTGAAGGTGCGCACAATCAGGCTTTCATCGGCGTACACCACCGCGTCTTCGGCGCCGGGCTCCACCTCCATGCGCACGTGCTGGTGCAAAGCCACGCAGCGCCGCAGCACCGAGGCAATACCCAGGCGCTCGGGGCGCATGGCCGGCAGGTTGGTGAAGTTGGAGAATGACGTGGCAATGTCGGTTAGCACATCAATCTGCGTGATGAGCGTTTGCGAGATGCGCCCCATCATTTCCTCGATGTTGTCGCGCTTTTCGGCCAAGGCACGCTGCAAGAACTGCAGGCTCAGCTTCATGGGCGTGAGCGGGTTCTTGATTTCGTGGGCTACCTGCCGGGCCATTTCGCGCCACGCGGCTTCTTTCTCCTGCATGGCCAGCTCCTGCTTGCTGTCTTCGAGCTTGTGCAGCATGGTGTTGTACTCGCGCACCAGCAAGCCAATTTCGTCGTTCGACTCGTAAGCCAGCGGCTCGTTTTGCCCCGTAAGCGTGGTGTGGCGCAGCTTTTCGGTAATCAGCTTAAGTGGCTGTGTGAGCACGCGCGTGGCCACAAACGTGAGGAACAGGAACAAGATGAACATCACGGTGAAGATGTTCAGGATGGTCGTCGTCAGCTCCGTCAGCTTGGTGTTCAGCTCCTTTTCCGAGTCGAAGAACGGAATGCCCACGTAGCCCAGCACCGCGCCCCCACCCGGGCCCGCCGTTTGGGCGCGCAGCGGCAAATACAGCGTATTGAAAGACAACGAGCCGGCGCGCTCGTTTACCAGAATGCGCGGTTGCCCTCGCTCGGCTAAGGCTGCCACGGCTTCGGGGTTCATCAGCTCACTTACCAACCCGGCCTCGAAAATCAGCGGCTGGCTGCTTACCAGCAGCTGGCCTTTGGCGTCGTAGAGGTTCAGGTCGGCCTCGGTTAGCGTCGATACGTTTTCGGCCAGCTCGGTTAGGCGTTCGTGACCTTCGGGCTCGGTTAGCAGGTCGCGGTTTTTGAGCAAGGTAGCCTGCGCCAGCTGGCCGCGGCGCTCGTAGGTGCGGCGCAAATCGCGCTTGTAGGTGTCGGTAAACAGGCTGGCCGTGGCTAAGCTCACCACCAAAAGCGTTACCAGAATACCGATGTTGAGAAACAGCTGGATTTTAGCGCTGAACGTAGCGCGCAGCAGCTGCGGATGCCGCCCGCGCACCACCAGCACCACCACCCCGGCCAGTACCCCGCCAATGGTGTGCAGCAAAAACCAGAACGAGAAGTTGGCCAGCCATTCGGCCACGGCATACGTGGGCGTCGAAACCACTACGGTGCGGTTTTGCGGCCCCTTTACGCCCAGGTGGTGGCCACCATTCAGCACCACGCCAGCGGTGTACAGGCGCTCATCGTGCAGCACCGGCACGGGCAGGTTGTTCACGTAGTCAAAATCCCCCTCGCTGTACACCAGCCGGTCGTACTCGTAGCCGGCGTAGCTCAGCTCGTTACCGAGGCCCGGCTGAAAGTACTTCTGATCGACCAGCAACTCGGGCACTACGCTGTTGGCCGTCAGCTTTTTCAGCGTGAGCTGCAGCATTACGGTAGCCACGTTGCCAGCTACGGTGGGCACCGGCACAAACGCCACGTACCGGCGCGTATCGAACGAACCCGCGGGGTTGAGCAGGTACAGGTTGGGCAGGTCCGTCGGAATGGCTTGCTGCAGCAAATAAGGGCGCAGAGCCGGCAGCCTGGGTGTGCTGGCTGGTTCGTCCATCGGAATGCCGTTGGCGTCGAACAGCGTCACCTTCACCTCGTACTTGTCGAAGTACCCGCGCAAGTAGTACTTGGCTATGCGCTGACGCACCAACTCCTGATCGGCAAACGGCGAGGCGAGGCGCGTCCGGATGATGGGGTCGGCGGCAATGTCGCGCGCGCGCTCAACCAGCATAAACTCCCCTTGCAGGTCGTTATCCACCAACAGGTTGCCGGCCAGGCGCTGCTTGCTCAAAATCAGCTGATCCTTGAAGTGCTGGTACAGCGCCAACGAGCCCAGGCTGGAGCTTAGGCCCAGCATCAGAAACACGAACACGTACACGCGGTACGGCAGCACCCCCGACAGCAGCCGCAGCGACGAAATGCGCAGCAGCAAAAAGAACAGCAGCGTGAGCCCCAGCAGCACCAGCGCCGGCTCGCCTAGGGCAAAACCAACCGGCAGAATAAGCAGGGCCGGCACGCCTACCAGCAGCAAGTGTATTGGTTTGGGCTGCGGGCGCACCACGGCCATATACAACTGCGTGAGCAGCCAAAAGCCAAAGCAATAACTGCCGGTGTGCAGCACAATGGCGGCGCAAAGCAGGAGTTTGAACCGGGAGAACTGAATGCTCTGCGTTACATCGAGCACCAGCTGCGAGTTGGTAGCCGTGCTTAGGTAAAAGTGGTACAGCAGCAGCAACAGGCTGTAAAATGCCAGAAAGATGAGTACCGCCGCGCCCAGGCGCTTGGGCTGCCCCTCCAGCCTGCGCATATAGCGCAGCAGGCCGTAGCGCCGAAACAGCAGCAGCGCGTACCACGCCACCACCAGCAGCAACGAGGCGTTTATCAGCAAATCGCCCAACGACGGCGACACCCACGAAGCCGCGTACACTTTCGGGTCGAACAACGGCAACTCGATAAACGAAAACGGCAGGTTGAATTGCAGCAGCACAGCGCGCAGCAATACCAAAGGCAGCACCACAGCCATAGCCCCAAGCCAGGCCTGGCGGCGCCCAAACAGCTCGTGCCCCATCAGCAAGGCGGCTGCCACATACAGCCCAACACCTAGGAGCAGCAGCCCCAGCGGCAGGTATTTGCCCGTAACGGGGTTGGGTTGCCGGCTCTGTACCGAAAACAAGTAGTGTCCTTCGTGCGAGTAGAGCTTGGGCAGCCGGTCGTTTTGCTCGGCGCCGGGCAGCAGCTCCACATCCGAGCCTTTGAACAGTGCCAGATCGGGCCCTTCGCGCAAATAGCGGTTGCTGATGCCGTATTGCCGCTGCAGCGGAATGTAGGTGAGAATGGTAAAGTTGCCCGCCGGGCGCCGCACGGCCAGGTACGTACCAAAACGCATGCGCACCAGCTTGTCGCGAAACGGCTGGGCTACGTTTTGCACATCTGGCCGAATGGTGTGGTCGGACCAGTACAGCAATTGTGTGCCCCGAAATACGAACGTTGGGTACGTGGCGCCCTGCAGTGTGGCAAAGCTGCTCTGGCCGCGCACCAGCTGCACGGCCAAACTTTCGGCCTCGCGCTCGGCCCGCTCTTCAGCCCCAGAAAGCAGTTGCTGAAGCCGCGCCATGTCGGCCTCCATCAGCACGCCCGGCGCCGTGAAGTAGTTGCTCAGGAAAGCTCCCGTAAAACAGAGCAAAGCCGCCAGCAGCAGCACCAGCGGTGAAAAGCGCTTCGTCACTAAAGAAGTTCTGGGTATAACCGTGGCAAGATTAGAAACTTACCTAGGATTCGGCGGGCTAGTAAGCAAAAATGCCGCCAGTAGGCGGCATTTGCGTGCAAAGCACTCGATGACTCAACGTTGTTGGTTAGCCCTAGGTGAGTTTTTCCGGCAGGACGCCGGCCACCTGGGCCACACTTTGCCCTAGGTAACTGCGCGCTTCGGCAGGCCAGGCGCATAATGGCACCTAGGGGCCACCACAAGCAAAGTACTAAGCTGCTTGCTGACGCTTCCGGCGCACGTTGCGGTACCAGAAAAAACCAACCAAACCGCCCATCACGTACGGAGCCGCCATCATGTACAGGATGCCTTTGTTCAGCCCCGATATGTCGTAACCGTCTTTGTCGGTACGCGCCGACTCGACGTTGTTCTTGCAGAGCGTGCACTGGGCGTAGATCGTCTGGGGCGCGAGGCTCAGCAGCAGCACGAACAAAACCGGCAATACAGCAAACAATACCTTTTTCATACCTCTTTCAACAGCTTCCAGAAAGTGAAGTTCCGCCCCGCGCTAGTGTACGTAGTAAGGCGCTATCATGAAGTATACGATTACGCCCGTAACCGATACATACAGCCAGATGGGGTATGTCCAGCGTGCAATTTTGCGGTGCTTGGCAAACTGGTTGCTGATGGCAAAATACAGCGTAAACAACACCAGCCCTACCGTTACGGCCGCCAGCAAAATGTGCGTGAGCAGCACGAAGTAGTAGATGTACCGAACAACTCCTTCGCCACCAAAGCGGGTGGTTGCGGCTTGGGAATGGTACACCACATACGACACCAGGAAAACGGACCCCAGCAGAAAAGCCGTGCCCATCATGGCCCGGTGCTTGGCTACATCCTTATTCCGGATGAAGTAATAACCCAGCATCAGGCACACAGCCGTTAGCGAATTCAGCCCCGCATTAACGGCGGGCAAAAAGCTCACGTCGGCCCCCTCGATGCGAAAGACCTGCGGAAAATAGTAAAGCACCGCTACTGCTATCGGGATGATAGCGCCCAGTGCAAGCATTACCACTTTGTACCCGCGCGGCATTACGGGTCCGGCTGCTACGCCAGGGTTAGTCGTGGTCATAGGTGTAAAGCAAAATGCGAATTTCGGTCATCAGTCGATCCACGTCTTTCGGATCAAGGCCATCGTACACGCCCCGTATATGCTTGTCGCGGTCTACCAGCACCAAGCGCGGGCTATTCACTAAACCACCCGACGAGCTGATGGTTGCCGGCCCGGCATCGGCAAGCTTGTAAGACTCCATTGCCAGGCGCGCAACGCTATCCTTGGCTCCGGTAAGAAAATACCACTTACCCGCAATGGCGCCGTACTGCTCGGCATATTTCGCCAGCGCCGCGACGGAATCGCGCTCCGGATCAACGCTGAACGACAGCAGTTTGAGGCGCGGCTCTTTCCTGAACTTCTCCTGCACCCGCTGCAATTGGCTGTTCAACCTAGGGCAGACATCAGCACAGTTGGTAGCGAAAAAACTAGCCACGTACACATTTCCCTCCAGGTTCTTTGCCGTGACCAACTGCCCCGATTGGTTTTGAAGGCGAAAATAACCCACCCGATGAAAAACCGTATCGCGCTGCCACTTCCCTCCTACTTGCGTCGAGTCGACACGAAGCGGATAGAAAGTGCGCAGCGCGAAATGGTTGGTACCGAAGCTGTAAAGAAACAGGAATGCCAGTACCGGCAAGAGCAGAAGGAGGCCCAGTATTAAGACTTTCTGGGGCCTCATGCCTTATTTGTAAGCGTTGAAGATGGCTTCGCCAACGAAGCTACCTTCAGAAACCAGAGCCACCAACAGCCAGATGAGCAGGGCCATCGGAATCAGGATCGACCAGATCAGGCCCTTGGTTTCGTGGCGCAAGTGCATAAACTCGGCAACGATGAAGAAGGCCTTGAAGATGGTCAGGATGATGAAGATCGAGTTGCGAAGCGTGGAAGCAGGCATGATGAATGCCAGCAAAAATTCGAAGGCAGTGATACCAACAATCCACAACAAAGCACGCAGAATCGGCTTCACATTGGGCTTGCCGTGTACCGCGTGACCTTCGGCGTTGTAATCGTGTTCGGGAGCGTGCTGAGCCATGATTATGACAGAGGTTAAACAGCCAGATGGCTAAATGGTTGATGTTCGACGAACATGCAGCCATCTAGCCATCCAACTATTAAGCAATTAGATCAGGTAGAAGAAGGTAAAGACGAATACCCACACCAGGTCTACAAAGTGCCAGTACAGGCCAATCTTCTCAACCATTTCGTAGTGGCCACGCTTGTGGAAAGTACCGTTGGTAGTCGCGATGAAAGCGTATACCAGCAAGCAAACGCCCGAGAATACGTGCGTGCCGTGGAAGCCGGTGATGAAGAAGAACAGATCGGCAAACAGCACCGGGCCGTACTGGTTCATCGTGAGGTTTGCTCCGAAGAAGCGCGTCCCATCGGCCATCAGCGTGCCCTCGTCGGTGCCGCTGATAAAGTGCGACCATTCCCAAGCCTGGCAACCCAGGAACATACCACCAAACAGGATAGTCCACAGCAGCCACTTCTGCACGTCGTCCTTATCCATGCGGTGACCTGCTTCCACAGCCAGTACCATCGTCACCGACGACACGATGAGAATCATGGTCATCAAGGCTACGAAGGCCAGCGGGATATCAACCCCGTGCAGGCCTGGGAAAGCATTAAATACTTTCTCCGGAATAGGCCAGTAAGCCGTGCTGAATTGGAAAGCCTCGGGCGTACCGGTGTAAGCAAGGTGGCGGTGACGCACCATGCCGTAGGTGGTCAGGAATGCCGCGAACGTGAATGCATCCGACAGCAGAAAGAACCACATCATCAGCTTGCCATAGCTAGCCTTGAAAGGTTCGTTACCGCCGTCCCAGGTGCCGCTGCGCGGCGCTTCGTAAGCGGCGTTCTGCGTTGCCGTAGTGGAAATGGCCATAGTGTGCGAGAAAAACGAAATCAGTGGTTCAAAAGTAGAAACAAATACAGGTACAACCAAAGCCCACCCAGGAAGTGCCAGTAGATGGTTCCGTTGGTCATAGCCATCATTTGCCGGGAGTGCACCTGAAAACGCAGACTTTTAAGCAGTACCACTAACAGGAACACCAAACCCGTTACCAAGTGAAAGGCGTGTACACCGGTGAGCACGTATACGAAAGAACCCCCTGGGTTGCTATCCTTGCCCCCGAAGAAAATCTTGTTCTGAACCAGCTCTTCCCATACCTGCCATTGCCCAATCAGGAAAAGAACACCTAGGGCAAAGGTTACCAGCATAGCCAGCTGTACGCGCCGAAGCTCGTCGCGGCGAGCCGAAAACCAAGCCCACTGCATAGCAGCACTGCTAAGCAAAATGACTGCTGAGTTGAATACCAAACCTGAGGGCAGATCGAACTCAAGCCAACCACCTTCGCCCCGACGCACGATGAAGGCGCTCGTAAACGCCGCGAACATCATGGTAATGCTGATGATCATCAGCCACAGCAGGAAGCGCAACGGATGAATACCTAGGGCTACTTGCTTATTATTTAACGACTCGGAAGGATGCATATCCGAAATGTTAGAGTTTGTCGATGACTAAGGCTATCTGCACGATCGGGAGGTACAGAAACGAGCCAAACATGATGCGCATCGCGGCCTTCTTGGAGCCGGTACGCATGAGGTAAAACGTCTGCATCAGGAATAAAACTCCGCACAGTACAGCAATAAGCGCCGATGTTTTACCCGTCATGCCAAACTGCATGGGCAGCAGGCTAAGCGGGATGAGCAGCAGCGTATAAGTCATTATCTGAAAGGCCGTGCGCAAATCGCGCCCTCCGGAGGTTGGTAGCATCCGGAACCCGGCTTTGCTGTAGTCCTCATCGAGCACCCAGGCGATAGCCCAGAAGTGCGGGAATTGCCACATAAACTGAATGCCAAAGAGAATCCAGGCTTCTACCGTCAGCATCCCCGTGGCAGCTACCCAGCCAATCATGGGCGGCAAACCTCCGGGTATGGCCCCCACTGCCACACAAATGGGAGAGATACGCTTTAAGGGAGTGTAAATAAACCCGTAGAGAATAAGCGAAAGCAGGGATATGACAGCCGTTAGCGGATTGAAGTACAAGCCCAACAGCAACAGGCCCGCCAACCCCGTAATAACAACAAAAACCCAGGCTTCGGTTATGGTGAGTACACCCTGCGGCAACGGGCGTTGGGCCGTTCGTTTCATCAGCCGATCCAGATCCTTCTCGTATATCTGGTTGATGGTATTTGCAGAGCCCGTTACCAATAAGCCGCCCAGCATTACTAGCAAAGCCTCGGCCCAGTGAACACGCCATGCAAACTCATGCTGGCCGAGCATGAAGCCGATAGCCGCAGAAAACGCTACGGTGAGCGAAAGCCGGAATTTCAGAAGTTGGAAGTAGGCCCTGACCTTTGTCATCAGCAGCAAAAACAATCAAGCCGGGCATTCGGCTCCAAATGGGGCCGCAAAGTTACGCAACAACAAGCGGATGCCGGGCGGTTTGAGGCAAGTGCATCAACTTTCGGTATTGTACGAAGGCCAGAAACTGCACCCCGAACAGCAATGTACCTAGGGTAAGATGAATTGGCTGCGCTGCAGCAGGCATCCCAAAATAGGCGAGCGTGATACCTGCTACAATTTCGAGTACCAGTACCAGCAGCGTGGCGTAAGCCATCTTGATGAGGGCTGCATTACCGGTTTGCAGGAGTCTAACGGCAACATACACGTTACCTACCAACAGCACTGCCGAAAAAGTGCGGTGAAACCTAAATACACCACCTAACTGCCCAATCCATTGGTCGCGGTGCATGTAGTTCAAACCAAAAGCCACCATATCAATATCCTCCCGCACCTGCGTACCTACCACAATCTGCAAGAAGGTAAGAGCGGTCAGACATAAAAGCAGCACAGCCGAACTAGTAGGCAAAGGCTGTGAGGGCCTTGTTACCGCACACTTGTCAGCTCTAACGATAGTCCAAATCAGTAACGCAACCAGCACCAGAGCCAAACTCATGTGTATAGTAACCATAACCGGCAGCAGATTGGTGGAAACCACCAATGAGCCCAGCCATCCTTGTATACCCACTGTTGTAAAACTCAGAAACGTTGCCCAAAAAATTAAGGGGTCGGTTCGACGGTAGGGCCATGCAAAAACGACTGTGAGTAGTATTAGAAAACCAATCACTACACCCGTCAGCCTGTTCAGGTATTCAATCCAGGTTTTGGTGGCGTTGAAATCAGTTTCGATGTACTGATTGGGATGAGCGAAAATGTCGGCCGCTACTTCAGCGAAACCAAGGCTTGCGAGCGTTTTAGCAAGGCGCTCATTTTTGGCTACGCGCTGGGCCGTGTATATCTCCTTATAATTAGAAGGTAATTGATTGATATGAGTAGGAGGCACCCACTGGCCAAAACATTTGGGCCAATCGGGGCAACCCATTCCCGAGCCTGTGCTTCTCACAATTCCTCCTACCAAAATCAGCACGTAAACCGCTACCAACGTTAGGGTAGCGACGAGCTTAAATCGGCGTTCAAAAGCTGGTGTGTCCATCTGAAAAGTAAAACCAGATAAGGCTGCGAAGTTCCGATTGATTTGCTTGAAAAAAGAAAAGGGAAGCCAGAATCTGGCTTCCCTTTTAACATTCAGCGGAACTGGTATTATTCCATTTCGCGCTCGTACGGCAGGTTCGAAGAAACAGTCTGCGAGTACGGGATATTCTGAGGAATGAAGTCCTGCTCTGCGCCGGGCTTGCTGTAGTCGTAAGGCCAGCGGTAAACTGCCGGAATTGCGCCAGGCCAGTTGCCGTGACCAGGAACCACTGGCGTAGTCCATTCCAGCGTATTCGAGTTCCACGGGTTCTCGGTAGCTCGACGACCGCGGAAGATGCTGTACACGAAGTTGAACAGGAATACAAACTGTGCGAAGAAAGCAAAGATTGCAGCTATCGAAATGAACGTGTTCAGGTCAGCAAACTGGTTGAAGGTCTCGTACGCCGTGTAGGCGTAGTAGCGACGTGGGAAACCAGCAATACCAACGTAGTGCATCGGCAGGAATACCAAGTAAGCAGCCAGGATGGTTAGCCAGAAGTGTACGTAGCCGAGCTTTTCGTCCATCATGCGGCCAAACATCTTCGGGAACCAGTGGTAAACACCGGCGAACATACCGAAGAATGCAGAGCTACCCATTACTAGGTGGAAGTGGGCCACCACGAAGTAGGTGTTGTGCATCTGGATGTCGAGTGCAGCGTTGCCTAGGATGATACCCGTCAGACCACCCGATACGAATAGCGAAACGAAGCCAATGGCAAACAGCATAGCAGCAGTAAAGCGGATGTTACCGCGCCACAGTGTAGCCAACCAGTTAAAGGTTTTTACTGCTGAAGGCACTGCAATGATGAGCGTCAGGAACATAAACACCGACCCCAGGAAGGGGTTCATGCCCGTTACGAACATGTGGTGAGCCCACACAACGAACGACAACAGCGAGATACCGATCAGCGAACCAATCATGGCACGGTAACCGAAGATCGGCTTACGAGCATTCGTAGCCATTACTTCTGATACAATACCCATGGCCGGCATGATTACAATGTAAACTTCCGGGTGACCTAGGAACCAGAATAAGTGCTGGAACAGGATCGGGCTACCGCCAACATGGTTCAGAGCTTCACCACCAATGTAGATATCGGAGAGGAAGAAGCTAGTGCCAAAAGAACGGTCAAAGATTAGTAGCAGAGCAGCTGAGAACAGTACCGGGAAAGAAAGCAGACCCAGAATTGCAGTCAGGAAGAACGACCAGATTGTCAGCGGCAATTTAGCCATCGACATACCGGCAGTACGCAGGTTGATTACAGTAGTGATGTAGTTAACACCACCTAGGAGCTGCGATACAATGAACAGAGCCATCGAAACCAGCCAAAGGGTTTGGCCAGCTCCTGAGCCAGGAATGGCTTGCGGCAACGCACTGAGCGGAGGATAGATCGTCCAGCCAGCAGCTGCAGGCCCGGTTTCGAGGAACAGCGAAACGAACATTACCACACCCGCCAGGAAGAAGAACCAGAACGAGAGCATGTTCATAAAGCCCGAAGCCATATCACGCGCACCGATCTGCAGTGGGATGAGGAAGTTCGAGAAGGTACCGCTCAAACCTGCAGTTAGCACGAAGAACACCATGATAGTGCCGTGCATGGTAACCAATGCCAGATAGAATTCGGGGTTAAGCTTCCCTCCTTCTACCCAACGACCCAGCAATGGCTCAAGCCACGTAAGCTGAGCATCGGGCCAACCCAACTGAATACGGAACAGCGTGGAGAGCGTGGCACCGATAAAAGCCCAGGCAATACCTGAAATCAGGAATTGCTTAGCAATCATCTTGTGGTCCGTGCTGAAAACATACTTCGTTAGGAAGTTGCCTTCATCATGGTGCTCGTCGTGGTGGTCGCCGGCTACGTGATGCTGGATGTGCGGCGCGCTGGTTGGTGCCGAGCCCATCGGAATGTTTGATGCAGCCATCAGAAAAGCTTGCTTAATAGTTACTCGTTAGAGGGCGGCTTTAGCCGAAACAGTAGAGGGCACCGCTACAGCAGCTTGTGCTTGTTCAACAGAGGCAGCCTTTTTCTGTTTGAAATCGGCAAGTACATCTGGGTTTTGCTCTACGAACGACTTCTGCTGAGAATACCAAGCAATGTAATCTTCAGGCTCGTCAACGATAATGGTGGCCTTCATTGCGAAGTGACCCCGACCGCAGATCTGATTGCAGGCAATCTCGTAGTTGAAATTCGGGTTACCCGTTTGAGCCCGCATTTCGTCAGTAGTTTTGGTAGGAGTAAACCAAAACTTAGTAGGCATGCCAGGTACGGCGTACATCTGAACACGGAAGTGGGGAGCGTACACTGCGTGCAACACGTCGCGCGAACGGATACGCATCAGCACCGGATGGCCTTTAGGTACGTGTACCTCACCAGCCGTGAAATCGTCCATTCCGCGCTGATCGTTCAGATCGAAGCCAAACTCGTTGGTAGCATCAATCAAACGGTAGTTGATGTTGCCGAGCTTTTGGTCGCGACCGGGGTAACGAACAAGGAAGTTGAACTGCTTACCCATTACCTCTACCTCAATGGCATCTTTTGGAGCAGGACCCATAATGCTCGTCCATTCTTTCCAGCCGCCAAAGATGAGGCCCGACATAACCACCGCTGGGATTACCGTCCAGATAATCTCGATTTTGTTGTTGTGCGAGAAAAAGAACGCACGACGACCTTCACGATACTGGTAACGATAAGAGTAGACAAACAACGCTACTTGAGTTATAACGAATACGATACCGATAACCACCATTGTGGTCCAGAAAAGCTTCTCGGTATGCATGCCGTGTACCGAAGCAATCGGCGGATTCATTTTGTCGAAGTTGTCGACAAACGAATAAGCAAATGCTGCGCCTCCTACAATCAGGAATAACAACATTAAGATGGCATTTACCCGGTTGCTGAGGCCTACTGGCCGGTTATAGCTGCCCGAGAAAATGGAAGTCAGAATCTGTAGCCGGAACAAGAGGCCGAACACGACCAGAAGGAGCACCAGCGCCAGAAGGATACCTAGAGCAATCATTAGTTGTACGTTGTGAAAGTCAGTGGTCCGAACCGCGCAGGGCTTAGGTTGTGTGATGTACGCTCTCCTCTACGAAGGGGTGATTGACAGGAATCAATGATGCCTGTGACAGACGTTTCGTCATCAGCAGAAGGAACGCACCTAGGAATACTAGCGCAGTACCAATCTCAATGATAAACCCACTGTCGGCCTTCATCGTTCCGGGCATAATCATCATGTAGAAATCAAGCCAGTGGCCGATCAAAACGGCAATAGCAACGATTTTCAACATGATCATCTGGCGTTTTGCATCGCGCGTCATCAGAGCCAGGAAGGGGAAAGCGAAGTTGATAATCAGGTTGAAGAAAAACAGCCAAGTGTACTGCCCATTAAACCCGCCTAAGCGCTGGTTGAAGTAAACCGATTCTTCTGGCAGGTTAGCATACCAGATCAGCATGAATTGCGAGAACCATATATAGGTCCAGAAGATGCTGAAACCAAACATCAACTTGCCTAGGTCATGCAGGTGGTTAGAGTTCAGGAAGCGCAAGTAGCCTGCTTGCTTTAAGAAAATAGCCGTTAGTAGGATAGCAGCAATCCCCGCTACCCACCATGAAGCAAACACGTACCAACCAAACATTGTTGAGAACCAGTGCGTGTCGATAGACATAACCCAGTCCCAAGCTGCAATCGAAGAGGTTACTGCGAACAGCACCAGGAACAAGGCTGATACATTGATGCTCTTATCCCAAAAGCCTGTACCTCCAAGCTGGTCTTCTTCTAGCGAAAGCTTACGCAAACGCTCCGAGAAGAACCACCAGATAAGTACAAACAGCACCATCCGGATTAAGTAGAACGGCAGATTCAGGAAACCTGACTTGCCAGCAATGATTGCATCATAATGTTCCGAGGTCGGATCCATGATGCCCTCAGTACGCCAGTGGAAGAGGTTATGACCGCTGGCGAAGAAAACGATCAGCATAATTGCCAAACCGGGCAGCAGCCAAGCGCTGAAGGCCTCAGCAATACGGCGGACGATGATCGACCAGCCCGCGTAAGCAACCGTGTTGATGGCAACGAACACAGTTCCTACAACCGAAATACCAATCAGGTAGGTATTGCTTTGCCAAAGGCTAACAAATAGCCGACGTAGCCAGATAGGGGCATGATCGCCGCCATGCTCAACTGATGCACCAGCGCCCTCTGAGGCACCATGACCAGCAGCGGCAACTTCGTGGTGGCCGCCCACATTCATAGCAGCCATTATGAGACCGATGGCCATTAGCACGACCCCGGCAACAATGAACAGGATGAACCGACGGCGCGCAGCGGGCGAGAGTTCGAGGAACTCAGCCGTTACAGGTTCGTGATGATGCGTTGAAGCCATATTGATTACTCTGCCGTGCCGTTACGAGCTTCCGTGCCACCTTGGCCCGGGGTTTCCGAAGCTTTGTCAGCCTGAGCTTGACCGTACGGCTCCTGATTTTCGGGATTGGTTTTTTGCGTAGGAGTGAGTTCGTCTTGTACCAACTCGCTCATGCCTTCCGGCCCTTTACCTTTCTGCAGTACGCGCACGTACATCGCAATCTTCCAACGTTCTTCGGGGTTGACTATTGAGCCGTGCGGCATCATACGTCCTTTACCCCATTGAATCACGTGGTAGATATGAGCATCGTTCATGTTGGCGTAAGCACCAGCTGAATAGTTGGGAACGCCTTTAAACTTAGCTCCTACAGGTCCATTGCCGTCACCCTGCTCGCCATGGCAGTGTTGGCAGACTCTGGTGTAAAGGACTTTGCCTTCTTCCAGGTTTTGACGGCTGTAAGCAAGCGGATTACGCAAAGTGCGCGAAGCTATACCTACACTGTCTTTACCGATATGGTTGAAGTAGTCAAGCTTACCACGCGGAACCGTAGCAATAGCTGGGTTACGCATATTGATGCCCATCGGATTAACCGTATTAGCATCGTACTGTTTCAGCGGCTCGTACGGGATTGACTCGTACATCTGAGGCGCATACTCCAAGCCTGGATCGTTGGCATCGTTGCAAGCAGTTACCAGCACCGAAGCGAACACAATGGCCGAAGCCTGGACGCCATATTTTACAAAGTGCGTCATTATTCTTTGGTCATTTCTTTCTCGTTCACCTCAGAAGCACCATTGCTGCGCAGCAGCTGGGTGAGTTGAGCCAGATCGGTTCCTTCTTTCAGCTCGATTGCCATGACGAACTTATCATCCGTAGAACGCACGTCCATAACCGGTACGCGCCAACGTGGCCAGAGCTTGCTGATCAGGAAGAAGGTAATCATCATGCCGTGAGCCGTGAAGAGAACCGTCAGCTCGAAAGCAACCGGAATGAAGGCAGGCAGACCAATGTGGGGTTTACCGCCTACGATCATTGGCCAGTCGAAACCCATCATGTATATCTGCATCCACAGAGCAAACGACAAGCCACACAAGCCATAGAAGAACGCAGCAATCGGCAGACGGGAGCGTTCGATACCCAAAGCATCATCGATGCCGTGAACGGGGTAAGGCGAGAAAACGTCGTAGATTTTTACGCCGGCAGCGCGGATGTTTTCAATAGCGTGCAAGAGCACGTCTTCATCTTCGAAGATGCCGAGCGCGTACCGCTTAGTCATGCTTGTTGTAGTTTACGGGAGCAGAAGCAGGAGCACCGGTCGGACGGTAGCTCGACTGTTGAGCGCCGGTGTTGGCACCACCATAAGTCGGACCGTTGTCCACACCGTATTTGAGGATAGATTTAACCTCAGCCATGTTAATCACAGGGAAAAACTTAGCAAAGAGTAGGAACAGGGTGAAGAATAAACCCAGCGTACCTACATAAATCCCGATGTCAATGATCGAAGGCGAAAACATTGCCCAGCTGGATGGGAGGTAGTCGCGGTGCAACGACGTAACGATAATTACGAAGCGCTCGAACCACATACCAATGTTCACAATGATCGACAGAATGAACGTAGCGGGAATGCTGTAGCGAATGCGACGAATCCATACCAGCTGCGGCGAAATCACGTTGCAAGTCATCATCGACCAGTACGCCCACCAGTAAGGACCAGTAGCACGGTTGATGAATGCATACTGCTCAAATTCCACCTGCGAGTACCAAGCAATGAAGAATTCCGTGATGTAAGCAACACCAACGATAGAGCCCGTAATCATCATGATTTTATTCATGAGAGCGATGTGCTCGAGCGTGATGTAGTCTTCTAAGCGGAACACAACGCGGGTAATCAGCATCAGCGTGAGTACCATGGCGAAACCCGAGAAGATAGCACCCGCCACGAAGTAGGGCGGGAAGATGGTAGTGTGCCATCCTGGTACTACTGAAGTAGCAAAGTCCATTGATACGATGGTGTGCACCGATAATACCAGCGGGGTAGAAACACCCGCAAGGATCAGCGAAACCGTTTCGTAGCGTGACCAGTGCTTGGCGCCACCTTTCCAACCGAAGCTGAGCAGCGCATAAGCACGGCGAGCAATCGGACCTTTTGCACGGTCACGAATGGTCGCGAAATCAGGGATGAGACCGGTATACCAAAATACCAGCGAAACCGAGAAGTAAGTCGAAATAGCAAATACGTCCCAGAGCAAAGGCGAATTGAAGTTCACCCACAACGAGCCCCAAGTGTTTTGCAGAGGTAGAACCCAGTAAGCCAGCCAAGGACGGCCCATGTGCAAAACCGGGAACATCGCAGCGCAGATTACGGCGAAAATGGTCATAGCCTCAGCCGCACGGTTGATCGAGGTCCGCCACTTCTGACGGAACAGCAAGAGTACAGCTGAAATCAGAGTACCAGCGTGGCCAATACCTACCCACCATACGAAGTTGGTGATATCCCAAGCCCAGTCAACCGTTTTGTTCAGGCCCCACTCACCGATACCGTACCAAAGCGTACGGTAAACGGAATAGAAGAAAATGCCCAGAAAGAACAAGGCTACGGCTAGCGCGGCCATCCAACGGATGTTCGGCTTGGCCTCCACCTGGCGGCACACGTCCTGGGTGACGTCGTGGTACGTCTTACCGCTCGTTACGAGCGGTATACGTACAGGCGAAACGTGCTGCATATTGATCAGTATTTAGTTTCGAGTTGACTTACGCATTGTGGGGCTCAGCCTTTGCTGCATGTTCAGCTTCAGGCGCGAAGAAGTTCGATACGTCCGTGTTACGGATCTTCGTCAGATACGTAATGTTCGGCTGCGTATTGATAGCGTCGAGAACTTTGAAGCCCCGTTCGCCATCTTCGCGGCGCCAAATCTGCGCCACGCGAGAGTTCGGATCTTTAAGGTCACCGAACACGATGGCTTGGGTTGGGCAAGACTGAGCGCAGGCCGTTACCACTTCACCATCTACGGGACGACGCTTTTCCTTCTTGGCTTCGAGTTTGCCCAACTGGATGCGCTGCACGCAGAAAGAGCACTTCTCGATTACGCCCCGGGCACGTACCGTCACATCAGGGTTCAGAACCATGCGGCCCAGATCGGTGAACATGTGACCGTTTACGGTCTCAAACTTCTCGTTGGAGTAGTACGAGAACCAGTTAAAGCGGCGCACCTTGTATGGGCAGTTGTTGGCGCAGTAACGCGTACCTACGCAACGGTTGTAGGTCATCTGGTTCAACCCCTCGGTGCTGTGGGTAGTGGCAAGTACCGGGCACACCGTTTCGCAAGGAGCGTGGTTGCAGTGCTGACACAGCATCGGTTGGAAAATTACCTGCGGGTTATCCGAAGGATCTTCCATGAGTGCGTAGGTAGCCAGCTTACCTTCCGTCTCGAAAGAGTCTTTGTGCGTATCCGAGCTATAGTAGCGGTCGATACGCAACCAGTGCATTTCGCGACGGTTAATTACCTCTTGCTTACCTACAACTGGGATGTTGTTCTCAACCTGGCAACCCAGTACGCACGAGCCACAGCCGATGCATGAGTTGAGGTCGATAGCCATTGCCCAGTGGTGGTTCTTGTACTCATAGTCCTGCCACAGCGATACTTTGTTCGGCTTCTCCAGACCTTCCGGCGTGGAAATTTTGTCGTACTCGGTTACTGCTTTTGGATTCTTGATGTACTGAGCCAACGTAGCTTCTTGCACCACCGGCTTGCGGTCCATGATGGTGTGGTGCGTCTGCGTTTGAGCAATGGGCTGCGATGCGTCGGTTTTTTCGAGCGTTACGGGCACATTGTACACTACAGCGCCATTGCGAAGCTGAGCAAGCGGGAAGGCATTAGCGCCAACTTTGTCGCCTACTTTACCGGCTTTCTCACGACCGTAACCGATTGCAATACCAACCGATCCTTGGGCTTGGCCCGGCTGGATCAGCACCGGCAGTTCTACGGATTTACCATTGGCTGTCACGCGGATAACATCGCCTTGCTCCCACCCTTGCTCTTTGGCCATGGCACGGGAAACAGTAACGTAGTTACCCCAAGTGGCTTTGGAAACCGGATCCGGTAACTCCTGAAGCCAAGGGTTGTTAGCATGTGAGCCATTACCAACACCCACTTTTTCATAGAGAGCAAGCTCGACACCGGAAGCAGCTTTGGAAGCGGCAACCTCACCTGCAGCTTGATCAGCCGAAACAGCAGGAGCTACTTGGGCTACTGGTGCAGGGCTCAGCGTTCCAGCGGCAACCCCATCGTGCACGGCCTTATCCCAGCCGGCTTGGAAATTACCACCTAGGACACCGCGCCAGTTGTTGCGCAGGTAGTTATAATAAGTGTTAGGGTTACCAGCCCAAACGAGCAAGCTTTCCTGAGCCTGACGAGTCTTGAACAACGGAGTGATTACCGGTTGCGACAAGCTCAGTGACCCACGACGAGGCTCGAAGTCATTCCACGACTCCATCCAGTTGTGGTCGGGGCATTGATACTGGCAAAGCGAAGTAGTTTCGTCCATCTTTTCGTTGAACGAAATGCTCAGCAGCCCTTTGTTCTGCAGAGCTTGCTTTACATCAGCAGCCAGCGGGTGGTCGTAGGCGGGATTAGCGTGGTAGAAGATGACAGCTCCTACTCGGCCAGCTTTCATATCTGCGACCAGACGCGACATGCGAGCATCATCACCCTGACGCACGAACGAAGGCGTTGCAGGATTGATGGTAGTGCCAGTATTACCTAGGGCGGCATTAATAGCCGCTACAAGGGTCTGAACAGCTACATCGTTGGAACCAGAAACTACCAATGCCCGATTGCCGGCAGCCTTCAGTTCGTTGATAGCTTTAGTGAGCTGAGGGTTCTTGTAGGAAGAACCGGCACCTCCACCAACGATTCCGTTGTAAAGCGCCAGCGCAACCTGATTGAGCTCCGAAGGCTTAACAGCTACACGAACATCGGCGTTGGCGCCGGTTAGAGTCATGTTAGGCTCGAACTGGAAGTGACGCGACATCGTCTTCTTAGACGAAGAAACCTTGCGGTTTACGATGTACTGCGACGCATACTCAACGGGGGAAATCCAAGTACCCAGGAAGTCGGCAGCCAAGCTTACAATTACAGCAGCTTTGCTGAAATCGAAACCTGGAACTACACCGCCGTTTGCACGTAGCAGCGCCGACTGCGACACTGCATCGTACATAACGTGCTCGGTGTTGGCATAGCGACCCGCAAACTCAGCAATAACCCGCTTGGTTGTGGGGCTAATGATAGTAGGCGAAACAATTGCAATGCGGCCAGTAACACCAGCAAGCTTGGTGCGAATCTCTTGATCGACCTGATCCTTATCGGCAGGCTTGCCATTGATAGCAAACGACTGCAAACGGGACTGATCGTAAAGGTTCAGCAACGACGCCTGGCCGCGAGCGGACAAACCACCACGCGTAACGGGCGACTCCGGATTGCCTTCAACCTTGATCGGACGACCTTCGCGCGTTTTGATCAGCACGCTGTTGTAGTCCTGACCGTTGAAATAGGTCGAAGCGTAGAAGTTGGCGATACCCGGGTCTACTTCCTCGGGTTTGTTCAGGTACGGAATGGCTTTGCGGACGGGCGCTTCGCAGCTAGCCAAGGTAGCGGCAGCCAGACCAAAGCCCATCAGCTTCAGGAAGTCGCGACGCGGTGCAACCGTATCATCCGTTGAGGGGTGGCTTTCTTTCACCGGCAACGTCCCGAATTCGCTCAGGGCGTTGTGCAAAAACTCCGGCGAGTTCTCGAGCTCCTCAATTCCCTTCCAGTACTTAGGCGACTCTTGCATCGTGGGTTGGGTAGTCGTATTTGGCAGAGAGTTAGGGCGTCGAGTATGAAGTAGCGAACCGCTTGCTTCCTTACTCGGCACCCTAGCTCAGTACTTTCATTATTAGTAGTGGCACTTCGAGCATTCGGTGCCGCCGTTCGACGACACGGTGAACGGAGCACCGGCATTTGCTTTGTCGTGCAGCTTCACTAGGTTGTCGTAGTAACCGTTGCCCTTAGTGTTAAGCGGCGTTTCGCGGTGGCAGTTGATACACCAGCCCATGGTTAGAGCCGAGTACTGATACACAACATCCATATTCTGGATCGGGCCGTGGCAAGTTTGGCACTCGATGCCCCCCACCTGGGTGTGCTGCGAGTGGTTGAAGTAAGCCAAGTCGGGCAGGTTGTGAACACGAACCCACTGAATCGGCTGATTACGCTGGATGGCGCGGTAGATCTTCTTGATTTCGGGAGAAGTCGTTTTGATCTGCGAGTGGCAGTTCATACAGATGTTCGCCGAAGGGATGTTCGCCGACTTGCTCTTGTACACCGAAGTGTGGCAGTAAGCGCAGTTGATCTGGTGCTCACCAGCGTGGAGTTTGTGCGAGAAGGCGATAGGTTGCGAAGGCTGGTAGCCCTGCTGTAAGCCAATTGCCATCAGGCCCTGAATCGACTCATACAGAACAACCAATACGAACAATGTGCCTACTGCTCCTTTAAACCAGCTGGATTTCAGAATGGCCATCCAGTCGGTTTTCTGGTCGATCATCTCCAGGTCACGACCGTCGAGGTCTTTGCGGCCGCGGAGCACGTCGCGCATGATATTGGCGATGATTACCAGCGTAACAACCAGAACGATCAGGACAACGATCAGTACGATTAGTACGACGTTTACATACTTACCGGCACCAGCGGCGCCACCTTCCGATACTTCGCCGGAAGGCTTGCCCTCAGCGCCACGGTCATCACCGCCTACCGCTACATTGGCAGGCTTGGAAGCCTCGGCTTTCACGTAGGCGAAGATCGAGGTGATTTCCTCGTCGCTCAGCGCGAAATTGGGCATCTGTTGCTTCTGGTACTCGTTGAAGATTTTCACCGCGTACTCGTCGCCGCTGGCTACCATCTTGCTGGAGTTCTGAACCCACTTGATAAGCCATGGCAGCGGACGACGCTGCTCAACACCGGCTAGAGCGGGGCCAACTACCACATCGTTGATGGCGTGGCATTGTGCGCAGTTACCTTTGAACAAGGCGTCGCCAGCCGAAATGGCTGCAGCGTCGCCAGCGGGGGCACTGCCCGCTGCAGCCGCAGGTGCGGCTCCGGCTGTGGCGCCGGGGGTCACACCCTCCTTGCTAACTGTCGCGTTATCCTGCGCGGCCACTTGGCCAACCGCAGTAAACGTCAGAAACAGAGCAAGAAGCCAGTGTGAAAAGGGACGTAGTCGGAAGCTACTCATTGCAAAACGTGCTGGAAAAACGTAAAAGCAGGGCGCTTTAGGGCCACAAATGTAGCCCACGATTGCCAGACCACAAACCGGGGTTTGCTAAATTTTGGCCTATCAGCACTGCTTAGAAACATTCTAAAAAGCCTTGTCACACACCTTATTATATATAGGTGTAGAAATGCCTCCCTCAAAACTTACAACTTCAGCCAGGTACCAAGGCATCTGTGTCTTCATTAACCGACTACGTTTTACAAGGTTTGAGAGTTGATCCTCAACTAGTTTACTTAGAGCTGAATAACAAATAACAATCGTAATTGATAAGCTGATTGAGAAAAAGTCTTACCTTTGCCGGCTCATTCATCGTCTCACTTACTTTTTCTCTGTTCCGCAATGGCTAACAGAAACTATGAGACCGTCTTCATCCTGACGCCCGTGCTGAACGACGCGCAGGTTCAAGAGACGATCGAGAAGTTCACGCAGGTGCTTAAGGAAAATGGCGCCGACATCCTGAATTCGGAAAACTGGGGTTTGCGCAAGCTGGCCTACCCGATTCAGAAAAAATCGACCGGGTATTACTTCCTGGTAGAATTTGCCAGCGAGCCTACGCTGGTAGATACACTGGAACTGGCATTCCGTCGCGATGAGCGCGTAATCCGCTTCCTGACTACCGCTCTGGATAAGCACGCCGTTGCTTACAACGAGCGTCGTCGCAAGGGCGAGCTGAATCAGCAGAAAGCAAAACAATCAGAAGCAGTAGCCCAGTAACATGAGCCTCGCCAACGAACGCATCCACAAGCAGGAGCAACGCAAGAAGTACTGCCGCTTCAAGAAGGCCGGCATTCGCTACGTAGATTACAAGAACCCGGACTTCCTGCTGAAGTTCGTGAACGAGCAGGGCCGCATTCTGCCCCGCCGCATCACGGGCACCAGCCTGAAATTCCAGCGCAAAGTAGCTCAGGCCGTGGCTAAAGCCCGTCACCTGGCGCTTATGCCCTTCGTGGCTGACCAGCTGAAGTAGTCCACTACCCCCTAACGACGACTGACCGAGATGGAAGTTATCCTGAAAGACGACGTAAAAGGCCTGGGCTACAAGAACGACGTTGTGAAGGTAAAGCCCGGCTACGGCCGCAATTACCTGCTGCCCCAAGGTCTGGCCGTACTGGCCGACAAAACCAACAAGAAGATCGTAGCCGAGAACGTACGTCAGGCTTCGCACAAAGCTGATAAGATTAAAGCTGACGCTCAAGGGCTGGCCGACCGCATCGGCGACCTGAGCATCGACATCCCTGCTAAGGTGGGTGAGTCGGGCAAGATCTTCGGCCGTGTTACGACGCTGCAAATTGCCGATGTACTGAAAGCCAAAGGCTTTGAGGTAGACCGCAAGCGCATCAGCCTTGATTCGGATCCGGTAGGTGTAGGTGAATACACCGCTTCGATCGATCTGCACCGCGAGGTGAAGCACAAGATCCGCGTAAACGTTGTAGCTGAGTAAGCTGCCCGCGCATGCGCTAGTGTAAAGAAAAGCCCTGCCTACATGGCAGGGCTTTTTCATTGGCCTACTTGGGCAACAAAAGCTGCACCAATCCAAGTTGAAGTTTGGCCGTAAGCTGCTAGTTGCGTAGGTTGGCCTTCCGTATACGGCCCCAGAGGCTGTTTTTGCTAATGTTTCGTACTGAATTAACACTCCGACCCGATTCCAACCCTCTGTCGTTGGGAGCCCGCGTGCTTACGCTAGGGTCGTGCTTTTCGGATGTAATCGGGGAGCGGCTGGCCCAATACAAGGTTCGGACGCTTGTCAACCCGTTCGGCACCGTATTTAATCCGCTGGCGGCAGCGCGGCTGCTGCGTGCAGTAGCGGGCGAAGAAACCGATTGGCAGCAACACCTAGTAGAAGCCCGCGGACGCTGGCAGAGCTTTGATTTGCATGCTACCCTAGGTGCAGACTCCCCCCCTGCCCTGCTGCAACGAATTGAGCAAACCGTACGCGAAACGGCGGAGTTCGTGCGCTCGGCCGATGTACTGGTCTGGACGCTGGGTACTGCTTTCGGCTATCGGCTGCAGGAAACCGGGGAGGTAGTAAATAACTGCCACAAAATTCCGGCTGAGCGTTTCGAGAAAGAATTGCTTTCGGCCGAGGAGATTATTACGGCTGTAACCGAGGCCTACGCTTTGCTGCGGCAAATCAACCCGAAGCTCAGGCTAATTCTGACGGTAAGCCCGGTTAGACACCTGCGCGATACATTGCCGCTGAATGCGGTAAGCAAATCGGTGCTGCGCGTAGCTTGCCATTATTTGAGCGAGCTGTTGCCGGAAGCCACTTACTTTCCGGCGTACGAGCTGCTGCTTGATGACCTGCGCGATTACCGCTTTTACGCGGCCGACATGCTTCATCCGTCGGAAGTGGCGGAGCAATACATCTGGGAGAAGTTCACGGCCGTTTATTTCGACGGCTCCTTCCGGCAATTCGCGCAAGAATGGGAAGGCATCCGTAGGGCACTTGAGCATCGGCCCTTACATGTGGGTGCGCCGGAACACCGTCATTTCCTGGAACAAACGCAGCTAAGGCTCCAGCGCCTGGCTGGCCGCGTAGATGTGCGTGCGGAGATGCGCGATGTGCATAAGCGCATTGTGGCCTTGCCGCCGCCCCCCAAACCCGTGCTGCCGCCCGAGCCTGAAGATGACGAGGAACGCATTGACATTGGCGAAGGCACCGCGCAGGCGGAAGTGCCGAGACCGGAACCCGTTGCGCAACCCGTGCAAGCTCGGCAGGCTGCAACTCCTGTTTCGCCCGAGGCTTGGGTTGAAGCAGTGGAGGAACAGGAAACGGAAGACCTAGGCGATGTTACTCCTGCTGCCGAAGTAGCCCACGAAATGGAATCGGCGACGCCTGAAACGGGCCCGGCCAAGCGCCGCAAGCGCAAACGCGGCGGCCGTAAGCACAAACGGAAAAACCGTGCGGGAGCTGAAGAAACCGTTGCTGATGCTTCTCAGGAGGAAGCAGCAGAGCAAGTTGCGCCGAACGAGCCGACAGAAGCTACAGAAGCAGTTGTGCTGGTTGCCGAAGGGCACGTAGCCGAGCAGCCGCAACAGCAGGTAACCGAACCCAGGCCGCCTAAGCGGCGCGGGCGGCCTACTCGCCAAACGCCGGCCTTGTATGCCGAGCCACAACCCGAGGAGCAGCCCGAGCAAAGCATTACGGCCCCTGCGCAACCTGTTGCAGCAGAAATGGCACCGGAGCCCGCGCCCGCCGAGGCACCGGCAGCCAATGCCGAAGAGCTTCCGCAGCCTCAAAAGCCCAAGTCGCGCAGCCGCGCTGGCCGGGGCAAGGGCAATAGCAAGCTTATGGCAGCAGTAGAATCGGCTATTGATGCGTTGCCAACCTTGGTGCCGGCCCTGCCCGCCGCCGAGCCCGTTGCGCCGGTTGCGGAAGAGCCAAGTAACGAAGCCCCCACCCCGCCTCGCCGGCGGCCGGCACCTAGGCGGAAACCTGCTGCTGCCGCAGCCCCAACGCCGGCCGAGCCGGTTCCGGAGGCAGCTCCGGCTGCTACGCCCGATGCCCCTGCAGTGCCTACCGATGAAGCCGTGCCCGCCTCGGAAGCCAAGCGCCGTGGCCGCCCGCCGCGCCGGAAGCCGCAGGAGCCGCCTGCTACAACTTAAAACAAACCCGGTCCCTAGGGCCGGGTTTGCTGTTTTTACGCACAAGCGTACAAGCCTACTTTCAGCCTCTACCCAAAGCCAGCCACTGCTTATGGCAACGCCTGCCCCCAATGCCAAGCCCAACCGCCTAGCGCGCGAATCGAGCCCGTACCTGCTGCAGCATGCCTATAACCCCGTCGACTGGTACCCCTGGGGCGTGGAGGCGCTTAGCCGGGCTCGGGCCGAGCAAAAGCCCATATTGGTGAGCATTGGATACGCGGCCTGCCATTGGTGCCACGTGATGGAGCGCGAATCGTTTGAGCACGAGCAGATTGCCCAGGTAATGAACGAGCGGTTCGTGTGCATTAAGGTTGATCGGGAGGAACGGCCCGACGTGGATCAGGTATACATGGATGCCCTGCACGCCATGGGCCTGGGTGGTGGTTGGCCGCTGAACGTGTTTCTGACCCCGGAGGCGAAGCCCTTTTACGGCGGCACGTACTTTCCGCCCCGCAACTGGTTTGAGCTGCTGCAGCAAATTGCCAACGCCTACGGCAGCGCCGAGCATCGGCCCGAGCTAGACCAGTCGGCCGAGGATTTTGCGCGGGTGCTACGGGCCAACGATCTGGAGAAATACGGAGCGCAAGTCACGGCTCAGCCGGTAGCCCACGAGGCGTTTCAAACCCTACTACGGAACCTGGCTAAGCGTTTCGATAGACAGCTGGGCGGCACCAAGAAAGCGCCTAAGTTTCCGATGCCGGTAATCTGGCGCTTTTTGCTGCGGGCACATGCCCTTACCGGCCACGGCGCTGCGCTGCAGCAAAGCATCCTTACGCTGCGCGAAATGGCGTGGGGCGGCATTTACGACCAAGTAGGTGGCGGCTTCGCGCGTTATTCGGTGGATGAAGAGTGGCTGGTGCCCCACTTCGAGAAAATGCTCTACGACAACGGCCAGCTCGTTAGCCTGTACGCCGAAGCGTATCAGCTGACGCAGGATGAGCACTGGCGCGAGGTGGTGCAGCAAACCGTGGCGTTTGTGCAGCGCGAGCTAATGAGCCCTGAAGGCGGTTTTTATTCGTCGCTCGACGCCGACAGCGAAGGCGAGGAGGGCAAGTTCTACGTCTTCAGCCTGGAGCAGCTGCGCGAGGCCCTAGGCGACGAAGCGCCCTTGGCGGCCGAATACTACAACTGCACGGCTGTGGGCAACTGGGAGCACGGCAACAACATTTTGCACCGCGGCTACACCGATGCGGAGTTTGCCGAAGCACATCAACTGACGGCCGGCGTAGTAGCCGATTTGGCTGCTGGCTGGCGTGAGAAGCTCCTTGAATACCGCGCCCAGCGCGTACGCCCCGGCCTCGACGATAAAATCCTGACGGGCTGGAATGCACTGATGCTGCGTGGCCTGGTAGATGCTTACCACGCCTTCCATCAGCCAGAGCACCTAGGACTGGCCCTGCAAAACGCCGAGTTTATGGATCGGCACCTGCGCCGCGGCAAGGGCTTGTGGCGCAATTACAAGAACGGCCGCGCTACCATTGTGGCATTTCTGGAAGATTACGCCCTGCTGATCGACGCGTACACGGCCCTCTACGAAGCCACGTTTGCCGAACGCTGGCTGCAACGGGCCCGCGAGCTGACGGAATACGTGCTGGAGCACTTTGCCGATGAAGCCGAGTCGCACTTGTTTTACACCGATAGCACCGGCGAGGCGCTGATTGCGCGCAAAAAAGAGCTGTTCGACGACGTGATACCCAGCTCCAACTCCGTAATGGCGCACAACCTGCTGCGCCTGGGTACCCTGCTCGATGTGCCGGCCTGGCGCGAACAAGCGGCCGATATGCTGGCGCTGGCGCAGGACTTAGCCGTGAAAGAACCCCAGCACCTGTGCAATTGGGCCTCGGTGTACCTCAGCCATTTGGCGCCGCTGGCCGAAGTAGCCATTGTGGGCCCCGAGGCCGAGCATTTCCGCCGCGAGCTGAGCCGCCACTACCTGGCCAATGCCGTGCTGGCGGGCACCAGCACCACCAGCGAGTTGCCGTTGCTGCAGCACCGCGAGGCTGCCAACGGGCAAACCACCATTTATGTGTGCTACAACCACGCCTGCCAGCAGCCGGTGCACAGCGTGGCCGAGGCGTTGGCGCAAATTCGGGCGGCAGCAGCGGGCCAGTAACGTTTGCTTAGCCCTAGGTGCCAGCAGTCTGCTCTGGGGCAGGCATATGGCTGAATAGCCATTTCCGGATGCTCCGACCTAGGGAATAATTGTGGCGTTTGGCGGGCTATCTTTGTTATTCGCCGCTGATAGAACCGTGTCCCAAACGCACCTTTTTTCCCTGCCCCAATCCGAGCCCGCCGCGGCCGACCGCGTCACGCTTTTTGCCGACGTGATTTTGCCGTTGCCGCTGCCCAAGCTCTATACCTACCGCGTGCCCTTCGAGCTGAACGACCAAGTGGTGATTGGCGGGCGGGTGCTGGTGCAGTTCGGGGCGAAAAAGACGCTGAGCTGCATTGTGGCAGCCGTGCACGAAACTCCGCCCAAGGACTACCAGGCCAAGTACATCCTCGAGTTTATCGACGATGCGCCGGTGGTAACGCAGCCCCAGCTGAAGCTTTTCCGCTGGATTGCCGATTACTACATGTGCACCATTGGCGAGGTGATTAATGCGGCCCTGCCATCAGCGCTTAAACTCAGCTCCGAGTCGCGGGTGCAGCTGCACCCGCAGTACGTGGCCGAGGGCACGCCCTACCCGCTCAGCGAGCAGGAGCAGAAAATTGTGGAGGCCCTAGGTACCGAAGACGGCAAGGCCCTGACCTTCTCGGAAGTAGGCGAAATCCTGGGCATCAGCTCCTTTCACAAAGTCATCAAGAGCCTGATTCAGAAGGACGTGGTCTTTCTGTTCGAGCACATTGCGGATAAGTACGCGCCCAAAGTGGTGAAGAAAGTGCGCCTCGCCCACCACTTTGTGGCCGAGGCGGCGCTGGAGGGCTTGTTCGAGAGCCTCGCCAGCAAGCCCAAGCAATTGGATGTGCTGATGCGCTACATCCAGCGGGTGCCGGTGTACCAAAACGAGCACCTCAACCACAACGGGCTCGAAAAGGCAGCCCTCACCAGCTCGCCGCACCTCTCCCCGTCGGCCGTGAACACGCTCATCAAAAACGGCGTGCTCGAGCAGTTCGATCAGATTGTGTCGCGCTTTCCGTTGGATGAAAACGAGGGCAACCAAATGCCTTTTGCGTTGTCAGAGGCCCAAACCAAAGCGCGCGACCAGATATTGGAGCACTTCGGCCAGAAGGACATTACGCTGCTGCACGGCGTAACGGGCGCCGGCAAAACCGAGATTTACATCGACCTGATCCGGAAGGCGCTGGAAGGCGGCGGCCAGGTGCTGTACCTGCTGCCCGAAATTGCCCTGACGGCGCAAATCGTAACGCGCCTCATGCGCGTATTCGGCTCGCGCCTAGGTGTGTACCACTCCAAATTCTCCGACAACGAGCGCGTGGAGGTCTGGAACGGCGTGCTCTCGGGTCGGTTTCAGGTGGTGGTGGGCGTGCGCTCGGCCGTGTTTCTGCCCTTCGATAGTTTGTCGCTGATTATCGTCGACGAGGAGCACGAATCGAGCTATAAGCAGTACGACCCGGCCCCGCGCTACAACGCCCGCGAAGTGGCCCTGATGATGGGCACCTTCCAAGGCGCCAAAATTCTCCTGGGTTCGGCAACGCCGTCGGTCGAGACGTACTACCAGTGCCGCGCCGGGCGCTGGGGCTTGGTACAGCTTACCAAGCGCTTCGGCGAGGCGGGCCTGCCCGAAATAGAGCTGATTGACACGCGGCGCAATGCGCAGCAAGGCCAGAAGAAACCCTCGCACCACTTCACGCCCGAGCTCACGGCGGCTATTGAAGGCCGATTGTCGCAGGGCGAGCAGGTGATTTTGTTTCAGAACCGCCGCGGCTACTCGCCTTTTATCAGCTGCCTGGACTGCGGCTGGATACCCAAGTGCAAGAGCTGCGCCGTGAGCCTGAGCTACCACAAAAACGCCCACGAGCTGCGCTGCCACTACTGCGGCCACCACGAGGCCATGCCGCGCGAGTGCCCGGCCTGCGGCTCCAGGGCTATTCGGGCCATGGGTTTCGGTACCGAGCGCATCGAGGACGACCTGAAGATTATGCTGCCCGAGGCCAATGTGCAGCGCATGGACTTGGACACCACGCGCGCCAAAAACGCCTACCAGCAAATCATCAGCGACTTTGAGCAGCAGCGCACCAACGTGCTGGTGGGCACCCAAATGGTGACGAAGGGCCTGGACTTCGGCAACGTGAGCCTGGTGGGCATCATCAACGCCGACAGCATCATCCACTACCCCGACTTCCGGGCGCACGAGCGGGCTTACCAAATGTTTGTGCAGGTAAGCGGCCGCGCGGGGCGCAAGGGCAAAAAGGGCAAGGTAATCGTGCAAACCGGCGACCCGCAGCAGCCCATCTTCGACAAGGTGATGCGCAACGACTACGAGGACTTTTACGAGTACGAAATTGCGCAGCGCCGCGAGCACATGTACCCGCCGTTTGCCCGCGTCATCAAGATTACGGTGAAGCACGTGGAAGAACGCGTAGCCTTGGAGGCGGCTGTGCTGCTGACGCAGGAGCTGGTAGAGCGCCTAGGTCGGGATGCCGTGCTGGGCCCCGAGGCACCGTACATTTTCCGCATCCGCAACTTTTACCTACAGGAAATCACCATCAAGCTCAGCCGCGAGCATACCGTGCTAAAGCACGCCAAGGCACAGATACTGGAAGCCATGACGCTGGTGCGCGACGAAAAAGATTTCCGGCAGGCCCGCATTGTGGCTGATGTGGACCCGATGTAAGCCCGCGACCTAGGGCTGACAAACAAAAGCGCCCCGGCTGCAGTAGCCGGGGCGCTTTTGTTTAGGCTGGTACGGTGCGCACGACCTAGATTTCCTCGAGCAGGCCGAGTACGATCAGTACGATACCGATGATGGCGAAGATCAGACCGAGCAGGCCAATGACACCGCCGAAAATACCGAGCAGTACACCGATCAGCAGCAGGATGATACCCAGCTTGATGTTTTTGGACAGGGCGTTGGCATCGTCGGCCGAGGCAGCGTTCGACTGCTTCTTCAGCTCGGCTTTGGCAGCCAGCTTGTCAACTTTCTTCAGGGCCTTGGCAATAAGGGCTTTCTGAACCATGTTGGGCTTGGCAGCCGGAGCAGCAGCTACGGCGGCACGCTCTTGCTTAGCTACTTTGGCAGCTTTGCGCGGAGCAGCGGCTTCTTCTTTTACGGGGGCAGCAGCTACCGTGGCGGCCGGAGCTACGGGCTCGTCGGCTACTACAACCGGAGCAGTTTGCTCGGCTACCGGCGCCGGGGCGGGCTTAACGGCTACCGAGCGGTGCTGGTCGCCGTGGTACGAGCTGGTTTTGGGCAGCATAGCGTACTCGTTGCGCGCGCAGCCCGTGAGTGCAGCGGCAAACAGCGCAGCAGCAGCCATTTTCTGGAGGGCAGAGGCAAGTTGCTTCATAGTGGTTATGGGTTAAGAAAGGTTTGAACCAAGGAATGGTACGAATTCGAGCCGAAAATAGGAGTTAGCTCAGACAAAAGAAGTATTAACTATATTCTTTCTTCAATTGATTGAGGATCAATTGGGTTTTTTCCGGCGTAGGGGGCGCAACGAACGGTTTTGCCAGCAAGCGTTGTTAAACCCGCAGTTGCCGTTTTCTTTGCACGCGTCTATGCATCCGGATGCCTCCCTGTTTCTGCGCAAAGCCCTGACCGCCGCGTTGGCCGTGCCTGCGCTGCTGTTTTCCTGCACCCAAACGCCCATTGCCGAGAGCGACGCCGCGCGCGTGGTGCAGCACCGCACCGAGGCCACGCCCGACTCGGCTGGCTACCAGCGCCGCGCCCCCCAAGACCCCAACGGTATTGGCCGCTACTACATGGGCCGCCAAATTGCCCACGTAATGGGCCACGACGGCGCCGGCTGGCTGGAGCGCCCCGACCGGGAGCAGGAAGAAGGCACCGATATTTTGCTGCGCGAGCTGAAGCTGAAACCCACCGATGTGGTAGCCGACATTGGCGCGGGCACCGGGTTTTTCACGTTCCGCATCAGCGAGCAGGTGCCGCAAGGCAAGGTGCTGGCCGTGGATATTCAGCCCCAGATGCTGGAAAAGCTGAAAGCCGCCAGCCAGCGTCGCAAGGTTACGAACGTGGAGCCCGTGCTCGGCACCGTGAAAAACCCCAACCTGCCCGCCAACAGCGTTGATCTGGCCCTGATCGTGGATGCGTACCACGAGTTTGACCACCCGCGCGAAATGATGCGGGCCATCAAAAACGCGCTGAAACCCGGCGGCCGCGTGGCTTTGGTGGAGTACCGCTCCGAAGACCCCAATGTGCCCATCAAGCGCATCCATCGCATGAGCGAGGAACAGGCCCGCCGCGAGCTGCAGGCCGTGGGCTTGCAGTTTGTGGAGAACATCAAAACCCTCCCGCAACAGCACTTGCTCATCTTCAGGCGGCCTTAATTTGCCTCGGCACCTGGGCCAATAACACGGCCGCACCCAACCTATTGGGTGCGGCCGTGTTATTGGCGGGTAGCTACCTAGGACGCGGTTACCGGCCCTAGGTTAATTTTGCCCCATGCACACCCCCGACCCTCGTCAGCTTTCCATACTGGACTTTACTTACGACTTACCCGCCGAGCGCATCGCGCCGGAACCCCTCCCCGACCGCGACGGCTCGCGGTTGCTGGTGTACCGGCAGGGCGGTATTCAGGACCGCATATTCCGGGAACTACCCGCCGAGTTGCCGGCCGATGCATTGTTGGTATTCAACAACACCAAAGTGGTGCGGGCCCGCTTGTACTTGCACAAGCCCACGGGCGGGCAAATTGAGCTGTTTTGCCTGGAGCCGGTGGCCCCCAGCCGCGCTATTGAGCCGGCCATGCAGCAAACCACTGAGTGCGTGTGGCGCTGCCTGGTGGGCAACGGCAAGCGCTGGAAAACCGGTGTGGTGCAAGCCACCTTTACCACGCCCGACGGGCAAACGGCAGTGCTCGAAGCCGAGCGCGAAGCCGCGGAGGAGGGCAGCTCGCTGATTCGGTTTCGGTGGCAGCCGGCCGAGCTGCCGTTTGCGCAGGTGCTGGCCGGCGCGGGCCGCCTGCCCTTACCGCCCTACCTCAACCGCGAAGCCAACCCCACCGACGACGAGCGTTACCAAACCGTGTACGCCGCCCACGATGGTGCCGTGGCCGCCCCTACTGCCGGCCTGCACTTTACCGACCGCGTGTTGCAAGACCTGGCCGAGCAGGGTATTCAGAGCGCCCAGCTTACCCTGCACGTGGGCGCCGGCACTTTTCAGCCGGTGAAAGCCGCCCAAATGGCCGACCACGCCATGCACTCCGAGCCCATTAGTGCCACCCGCGAGGTGCTGCGCCAGCTGATTGCGCACGCACCCAGGCCCATTATCGCCGTGGGCACCACCAGCCTGCGCACCCTCGAGAGCCTGTACTGGCTGGGCTGCCAGGTGGTACGCGGCGGCAGCCTTTCGGGGCTGGTGCAGCAATGGGAGCCCTACGAGCACGCCACCGAGGTGCCCATGCAAACGGCTTTGCAGGCGTTGCTCGACGAGTTGGAGCGCCGCGGCGACGATGCCCTGCAAGCCAGCACGCAGCTGCTGATTGCGCCGGGGTACCGCTTCCGGATGATACAAGGGCTGATTACCAACTTCCACCAGCCCGAAAGCACCTTGCTGCTGCTGGTTTCGGCGCTTATCGGCAACGATTGGCGCCGCGTATACGACCACGCCCTGGCCAATAATTACCGCTTTTTGAGCTACGGCGACAGTTCATTATTGCTTCCTTAGGTATCCTTGTGGCAGGGTTTGCGTAGAAAGGTCGATTCCAATCTGACCTCATCCTATGAAAAAGATACTGATGCTCCTGTCGGCCGTTGCGCTGACCAGCATTTCGGCCATGGCGCAAACCGGCACCACCACTTCGTCGTCGTCGACCACCACGAGCGGCAGCACCACTACCGGCACTACCTCGGGCACTATGTCGACGGGCACCACCTCGGGCACCATGTCGACGGGTACTACCTCGGGTAGCTACAACACCGGTACCACGGGCGGCACCACCACCGGCGGTTCCATGTCGACGGGCACCACGACCACCAACGACGCTAACAGCTCGGCTACGACGCCCGCCACAGGCACCAACACGCCCTACGAGCGCACCAAGTCGGGCCGTATGGTAAGCAACACCGGCAGCGACGTAAAGCGCGGCGGTAAGAAAGTAGGCCGTGCCGTGGGCAAAGGCGCCAAGAAAGTGGGCCACGGCGTGAAGAAAGGCGCCAAGAAAGTAGGCAACAAAGCCGAAGACATCGTAGACTAATCTTCGCCCTGAAGCAATAAAAAGCCCCGCCGGAGCAGTCCGGCGGGGCTTTTTGCTGGTGGCCCTAGGTGCCTACTGGCCTACCATAAACACGGCATTGGTGAAGAGCAGTTTGCCGGCCTGCCAGAAGCCCCGGAACAGCGGGTTGTCGCCGAGGTATATTACCTGGCCGCGGCCCATTTCCTGCACGCCCAACACCACTGTATCGTTGAGCTTGGCGCGCACCTGGCTGCCCGTGAAGCCAGCGGCGGCCTGGCCTTTTTTCAGTACACCCACGTTCCAGCTGCCTTCGCCCAAAAACTGGTAGTTGAGGGGGCTGCGCACCAGCGCGAAGTAGCTGCTGGGGTAGCCAAAAGCCAGCGGATGGGTATTATCGAGCTCCACGCGGTACACGCTGCCCTGCACTTGCTCCTGCAACGACTCGCGCTCCGAGGTGCCGTAGCGGCGCAGCTGGCGGTACGGGTTGGGCGCGGCGCCTTTTTTACTGTTGGTCTGGCTGGAGTCGGCGGGCTTGGTTTTCAGCGCGAAATCCTTTTTGCCGGCCAGGTAGCTCATGGCACCTTCCAGGGCTATGAGGCGGCCACCACTGCGCACCCAGCTTTTCAGGTTCTCGAGCTGCCGCTCGTTCAGCACGTCGGCGTAGTTGCCATCGGGCAGCACCAGCACGTCAAACTTGTTTAGCGGCACCGAGGCAAAATAATCGGTGCCGATTACGGATACCGGGTAGCCCAGCTGCTGCTCGAAAAAGTGCCACACTTCGCCAAACGCCGTAGCATCGGTGCCGGGGCCGGCCATCAGGGCCACGCTGGGCCTGCCTACCCCGTGCACATTGCTCGAGCCTAGGTCGCTGCCTTCGCTGGCAAAGCCGGTTTTCACGGCCGTCAGTTCGGCTCCTACCGAGTCGGCCAGGCTGCGCACCACCGCATCGAAGCGGTTGCCCAGGCCCTGGTTGTTGCCGCGGTTGATGATGAGCGTCCCGGCCTGAAACTTCTGCCCACCGGCCTCGAAGGGCTGGTAAGCCACGCGCACGCGTACCTGGCGCTGCAGCAGCGTGGAGAGCAGCCGGGCATCGCGTAGCGAGTTCCAGCGGGCAATGTAGGCGTAGGTGGTGCCATCGGCGGCGGGCAGCGTACTGTTGGGCTTAGTTGCCGCAGCTGGCGCTTTGCCGCCGGCTTTTAGGTTGGAGGTAAGGGCGTAGCCCTGCAGCCCGTAGGCATACGGCAACGACCACGCCGTGATATCGTAGGTCAGCGAGTCCTCCAGTGCGGCCTGGGGCTCGAACAGCACCTTCACCAACGTCGATTTAGGCTGGTACATGCTTATCACCACATCGGTGGGCTGCAGCGTTACGCCTTCGCGCTTGCCGTTGCTGTAGTTGTAGGCCTGCGTTTTGCGCCGCTCGCCCAGGTAGCCAAACTGTATTTGCTGGCGCTGGAGGTAGTCGACCAACGGCGCCAGGCGTTCGGGCGAGCCGCTTACCACGTAGCTTTTGTAGCGGCCGCGGGGCCGCTGGCGCGCATCCTGGTAGTACTTGTCGAACTCCTTAAGCATTTCCTGCTGGTGGTCGGCAGCAGCCCTGATGGTGGCCCAGCTAGCGGCGTGGTGGTGGGCAATGCGGTCGGCCAACGTAAGCGTGTCGCCGTCGCTTTTGATGTAGCGCACCCCGGCGCGGCCACTACCGCCCTGCTCGTACGTCATGCCAATGGCGCCGTTGAACGAGGGCCAGGTGTCGCCGTAGCTGGGGGCAAACAGGTCGTAGGTTTCGCGGCTGAAATATAGCCAGCCGTTTTTATCGAACACCTGCCGGTTGTAGTCGCCGATGACGTTCTGAAACTTACGCTGGTAGGGCGTAATATCCTCGTGGAAGGGCTTGGCCGCCGGCGAGAAATAATACGGCGCTTCGGCGCTCATCTCGTGAAAATCGGCGTGCACCTGCGGCAGCCATTGGTTGTAGAGGGCTATGCGCTGCTGGCTTTCGCGCTGGGTTTGCCAGGCCCAGTCGCGGTTCAGATCGAACATGTAGTGGTTGAAGCGGCCGCCGGGCCACGGCTCGCGGTGCTCCCAGCTCAGCGGCGAGGCGTTGGCAGGTGCACCCGCCACGCGGCCGTACCACTGCGCGTACCGCTCGCGCCCGTCGGGGTTCACGCACGGGTCGATGAGCAGCACCACGCGCTCAAGCAGGGCTTGCGCCTCTTTGTTTTGCGGGTTGGCAAAGTCGTAGAGCACTTGCAGCACGGCCTCGCTCGACACGGCCTCGTTGCCGTGCACGTTGTAGCTCAGCCACACAATGGCCGGCTGATCGAGGCTGGGCGTGCCGCTTTCGAGCCCAGCGCGGCGCAAGTTGCTGCGCCGGATGTCGTCGAGGCGCTGCAAGTTGCGCGGACTAGCAATTTGCACCACCTCGAGTGGGCGGCCTTCGTAGGTGCGGCCGTACGGTACCACACGCATGCGGTCGGCGTGTTGCTGCGCCAGGTAATCGGCGTAGCGCAGTACATCGGCGTGGTAGGTAAAGCGGCTGCCCAGCTTGTAGCCCAAAAACTGCTCGGGCGACTGCAACGCTTGTTGCGCAAAGCTGGGGGCAGCAGTTGCCACACTCAGGGCCAGCAGCCCGGCGCGCAACACGCGGGTAAACGGTAGAGTCATCGTTGTGCCTAGGTCGGAAAACGTGGGGAGAAGCGAGGGCCTGCGGGGGCCTCGCAACGAATGTACGCTACAAGGTAGCCGAAGTGGTTATACCACCCGCCCTGGGTAGCTTAGCGGCCGCGGGAGCCGGCAAGCCCCGGCTTTGCTTATGGATATTTCGCTTACCACCCCTACCCTGCTCTTCCCGGCGTTGTCGCTGCTGTTGCTGGCGTTTACCAACCGCTTTCTGGCCCTGGCCAACCTCGTGCGCACGCTCAAGGCGCAGTACGCCGAAACCCACAGCGAGCATTACATGCGGCAAATCCGGAACCTGCGGCGGCGCCTGGGGCTGGTGCGCAACATGCAGGCCGTGGGCATTGCCAGTATGTTTGGCTGCGTGCTGTGCATGTTTCTGCTGTACGCGGGCTTTGCCGACCTAGGCAAAATTGTGTTCGGCGCCAGCCTGCTGGCCTTACTGGTATCGTTGGCGTTGTCGTTGTGGGAAATCCAGATTTCCGTGGATGCCCTCAACATCGAGCTAAACGACCTGCAGCAAAACGAACAACGGCGGCAGACCCACGAGGCCAACCGCCGTTGAATGTGTTATTGAAGCTTGGAGCAGCCTTACCGCAGCCCGAAGCTGGCCCCGCTGCCCGGCACAAAGTCGAGCACGATGGAGTTCATGCAGAAGCGCTTGTAGGTAGGCGCGGGCCCGTCGTCGAAAATGTGCCCCAGGTGCGAGTCGCAGCGGCCGCACACCACCTCTATGCGCTCCATGCCGTGCGAGTTATCGGGCAGGTATTTCACCGATTTGGCCCGCATGGGCTCAAAGAAGCTGGGCCAGCCGCAGTCGCTGGCAAACTTGGCATCGGACCGGAACAGGGCGTTGCCGCACGCCGCGCAGTAGTAGGTGCCGCGGCTGTTGGCGTTCCAGTACTTGCCCGTAAAGGCGCGCTCGGTGTATTTGCCGCGGGCCACGCGGTAAACGTCCGGCGACAACACTTTTTGCCACTGCGCATCGGTTAGCCGCAGGCGCGTGGTATCGGTGCGCGAGTAATACGGGTTGCGCGGGGCAGCCGGCCTGGCCGCAGCGGGTTTTTGGGGCTTTGCGCCTGTAGGCTTGGTTTGGGCGTGGGCCGCCGAAAACCAACCCGCTACGAGCAGCAGCAATAAAGCCGTACGAATGTGCATGGTGCAGAAGGTGATGTTGCAATGCTTACGCAGCAGCTGCCCCCATCGGTTTTAGGCCTGCTGGTGCCGGAGCCCATGCGTTGGCAGGCCACGCAGCTGCTGACACCTGCAACAACAAAAAAGCCCCGCAGAAGTGCGAGGCTTTGAAGTGATTCCGCTGGGATTCGAACCCAGGACCCATACATTAAAAGTGTATTGCTCTACCAGCTGAGCTACAGAATCGGTTCCCGGTATTGCTTGCCTGTACAGGCAGTGCTGAAACGGGGTGCAAACTTAACACAGCTCGTCTTAAATCTGCAACTATTTTTTTCAAATCTGCCGAGCAATGCTGTTCCCTAGGTGCGCCTACCTCAGCAACGGCTTGCAGTACAGCACTACTACGCGTGTTCACCGGCCCGAGGGGGCAGTTCGCACAGCGCTGATTGCCATTCAGCAAGTATGGCCGCCGTTCCCTTTTGCCAGCTCTACTTTTGAATCGTCGTCCGGCTTTTGTGGTGAGGGTCGGGCGGCTACTAGAAAGCAAAGGTGCCAGCAAAAGGGTATTGGTGAGAAACTACCTGGCACGTAGGCAAGGCCGCAGTCTTTGACTGCGGCTTTCTGCTTTTGGGGGCAGCAGGTGGCGTTAGTCCTGCGGCGGTTTGGGCCGGCTGGCTTCATCGCGCGGCTTTTCTTTCAGCTGATACAGCACGCTCTCGGCCACTCCCCGGCCAAAAAGGCTAAGCCCGGCGTTGAATACCCCCAGGGCAGCCGTGCCCGCCAATACCCAGTCTTTGGTGGCGGCGCCGTCCTGCATGCGCTTGGTGGCCCACTGAATCAGGCAAATGCCGAAGCCTACCACCACCAGCCCGCTTGGGGCAAATACCAGCCACTTGGTTTTATGCGTCATGTTTCGTCGAGCAATTAGGTGAGCAACAACAACCCGACCGTGGGCTGCCGGTTTACTCGTACGTAATACGGCAAGACAACGGCCGCGCGTTAGCTGGGCCCAAATCCGTTCCTTTGCACCCTACCCCGGTTACTTACTTCGTGCCCATGCCTGCCACTACCTTCCAGCAGCTCCTTCATGCCGCCTTCCGCCAGGAAGGCCCCCTTTACCTGCAGCCCGACGACGTGAAAGCCTACCAAACGCTGCAGCAAGCGGCTCCGGCCGAGCAGGGCTTCCGCTTCGAGCGCGTGCGGCTGTTGGTGGCCATGAGCCTGATGAAGGCCCTGGCCGACCTAGGCGACCACGACGAAAGCCGGCAGGTAATGCAGGTGTTGCACAAAGCCCTGGAGGCCCGCTCCACGCAGCAAATCGACGCTGTCATCACCAAAGAAGCGCACCGATTCGAGCGCCTGTACACCGATTTGTACGTGAACGAGGAAGGCAGCCAACTGCTCAACCTGTTCGAGCGCACGCTCGACGCCGATTCCATCCCGGCCATGGATCAGGTACTGGAAGAGGCGTTCGAGCTGGTTTCGGAGCTGGATTTCGACCAACAGGCTGAGCAGGACGAAGACGAGGACGAATAACCACCGCCCGCGCACCGCATAAAAAAAGCCACCCCGGCAGCTGCCGGGGTGGCTTTTTATTTGAAGCACCTAGGGCCGGGCTTAGTAGCCGGGGTTTTGCGGCAAGGAGCTGCCTAGGTTGATTTCGCGCTGCGGAATGGGCAGCACCAGGCGCGGGCTATCGAAGGTGTATACCGACGTGATGTTGCGCTGCGTACGCTTGTAATCGTGCAGGCGGAAACCCTCGAAGGCCAGTTCCAGTTCGCGCTCCTTCAGCACGTCGTCGAGCGTTACGGCAGTGAGGGCCGCGGCGCCGGCGCGGCGGCGGATGCGGTTCACGTCGTTCAGGGGCGTATCGCCCACCGACGAGCCCAGGCGCACGTTGCACTCGGCACGCGTCAGGTACATTTCGGCCAGTCGGATCAGCGGAATGTTCTGGCCGGGGTCGTTGTACTTAAAGTTGCGCAGGCGGCCGGCACGGGGGCCGTCGCCCGTGTAAATCAACGAGCCCAGAATGGGGCCGGAACCGCGCTGGTCGCCGGGGCCGTACTGGCTGGCAAACGCAGCGACAATCTGCACGTCGCCGCGGCCGTTGAAGCCCGAAGCCCGGCTGGTGTAGAACGTGGCCAAGCCGTCGTTCACGGCACCGGCGTTGTTCTGGTCGTTCTGCTGAATCTCAAACAGCGACTCGCGGGTGTTGCGGTTGGTAAAGGCCGACAGCACCGAGGGATTGAGGCTGGCGCCGCTGTTGTTGATTACGTCGTTGGCCAGGGCCAGGGCTTCGGCGTAGCGGCCCTGCTGCAGGCGCACCCGCGAGAGGAACGCCTGCGCATCGAAGCGGTCGAGGCGGTTGCCGTTGTTGGTGGGCAGCAGCTGAATGGCGGCTTGCAAATCGGTTACCACCTGCTGGTACACCTCCTCCACGGTAGCGCGCGGCAGACGGCGGGCTGCCTGTTCCTCGGTTTTGTTGGGCGTGAGGTTGATGGGCACGCCCGGCTGGCTGTTGGTTTGGCCGGCCCGGTACGGCAGCCCGTACAGGCGCACCAGCTCAAAGTACACCATGGCGCGCATCATACGCGCCTCGCCTTCGTAGCGCTGGCGGTTCGCCTGGTTGGTTACCACCGGCAGCGCATCGATGATGAGGTTGGTGTGGTTGATGGTGCGGTACGAGTGGTCGAAGGTGCGGTCGGCTTCTACGTTGAAGCTCGTCAGGTTCGTCTTCTGGGCCAGCTCGCGGTAGCTCTGGAACGTGCCCAGCCAGTTGATGTAGTTGTTGGAGGCCAACAGCTCGGGCACCAGCAGGTAGTTGGTGCCGTACAGCTGCGGGCGGCCTAGGCGGGCGTAGCCCCCTACCACGGCCGCATCCACGCCCTCGGGCGTGCTCAGGGCCTGTTCGGCGTCCACAGATTGCTGCGGCTGCAGGTCCAGTTGGTCTTGGCAGCCGGTGCCGAGCCCCAGCGTTAGCAGCAGGCCCGCCGCGGCGGCTCGCCGCATTACGTGAGAAGAAAAAGTATTCACGGTCATCAGTCGGTTAGAAGCCCAGGTTTACGCCTACCAGCACGGTGCGTGCCAGCGGCGGCGTGTAAAAGTCGTGGCCGAGCAGCACGTTGGTATTGCCCAGGCCGGTGGTATTCACCTCAGGGTCGTAGCCGGTGTAGTCGGTGAGGGTGATGATGTTCTGGCCGGTAACGTAGATGCGGGCCGACTGCAGCTTGGCGCGCTCAATCAGCGACTTGGGCAGGTTGTAGCCCAGCGTTACGTTTTTGAAGCGGAAGAACGAGCCATCCTCAACCCAGCGCGAGGAGGGCTGGGCGCCGTTGGCGGCGTACAGCTCGGCGCGGGGCACGTCGGTTACGTCGCCGGGCTGGCGCCAGCGGCGCAACTGGTCGCGCGTCTGGTTGTCGAAGAAGTCGCCGTTTACCGACTGAAACAGGCCCGCCACGTTGTAGATGTCGTTGCCCTGGGTAAACTGGTTCAGAATCGACAGCTCGAAGCCTTTGAAGGAGAAGGTGTTGGTGAGGCCGCCCGTAAAGTTCGGGTTCGGGTCGCCCAGCTTCTGGTCCACGGCATCGGCGTAGCGGGCGGTGGTGCCGCCATCGGCAGTAAAGTACAGCGCGTTGCCGGTGGCGGGGTCTACGCCGGCGTACTTCTTGCCCCAGAACACGCCAATCGGCTCGCCCTCGCGGATGCGGCCCACGTTGCGCCCACCCCCGAAGATTTCCTGCCCGTCGAGGTCAATCACCTTATTGCGGTTGAAGGTGATGTTGAAGTTGGTGCTCCACTTAAACTCGCCCTCCAGGTTGCGCGTGTTCAGGTTCAGCTCGATGCCGCGGTTGCGGATTTCGCCTAGGTTCTTCGTCACGATGGGGTAGCCGCCGGTATAGGGCAACTGCAGGTTCAGCAGTGCGCCGCCGCCGGTTACTACGCCCGTGCGCTTCTCGTACACGTCAATCTCACCGCTGATGCGGTTGTTGAGCAAGCCGTATTCGAGGCCTACGTTGGCCTGGTTGGTGGTTTCCCAGGAGAGGCGGCTGTTGCCCACGTTGGTACCCAGCACAATACCGGCCTGGTCGGCGTAGGCCAGGGTGCTAAACAGGCGCTGGTAGCTGAAGTTGCCGATTTCGGCGTTGCCCGTTACCCCGTACGACGCCCGAATTTTCAGCAGGCTCAGCACCGAGTTGTCGCGCAGGAAGTCCTCTTCCGTAATCACGTAGCCCACCGAACCGGCCGGGAATACGCCGTACTTACGGTCTTCGGGGAAGCGCGACGAGCCGTCGGCGCGGGCGCTAACCGAGAGCAGCAGCTTGTTGCGGAAGGTGTAGTTGACGCGCGCCAGGTACGAGATAAACGAGTAGTCCGTTTGCGACGAGCTGCCCGAAATAATGCGCGAGGCCGACGCGATGCGGCGGAACTGGTCGTTCGGGAAACCGCGGCCCTCAGCGGCCGTAGCCTGCTGGTTGTAGCGCTGGAACGAGAAGCCCACCAGCCCCTCGAAGGTGTGGTCGGTACCTAGGGTTTTGAGGTAGGTAGCGGTTTGGTTGGTGGTGTAGTTGATCGACTGCACCTGGTTGGAATACCCGTAGCCGGTGGGCGCGCCATCGAGGGTGTAGCGGCCGCGGTAAAGGTTCTCGTTCAGGTTCAGGAAGTCGGCTCCCAGCTCCGAGCGCAGCGTAAGGCCCTGAATGGGCTGGTACGACAACGACAGGTTGCTGAACGAGCGGTACGTACCGGCGCGGTTGCTGGCGTTGGTTACATCAACCAGCGCGTTGTAGTACAGCGTGTTGCGGTTGAGGCCGGTGGGGTCGTTGGGGTCTTCTTTGGGCTGAATCGGGGGCAACGCGTTCAGCTGCACCGGGTTCGAGAAGGCGTTGTCGTCGGGCACGCGGTCGTTCACGGAGCGCGTAGCCGAAATGTTGAAGCCGACTTTCAGCTTCTCGGTGATGTTGTGGTCGATGTTGGCGCGCAACGAACCGCGGCGGTAGCGGTTGCCCACAATGATGCCGGTTTGGTCGTTGAAGGTGCCGCTGAGGTAGAAGCGCGTTTTGGCATCGCCGCCGGTTACGTTGGCATCGTACTGCTGCACGCTGCCCGTCCGGAAAGCGGCGCGGTTCCAGTCGGTGTCAGACGTAGAGTTGAAGTCGAGGCCGGCTTCGCCCTCAAAGGCCTCCGCCAAGTCGGCGTAGCCGCCCGGCCCGATCAGGCCGGCGTTGGTAATGGCTTCGCCGAACAGCTCTTTGTACTCGGCCGCGTTCAGAAACTCGCGCAGGCGGGTAGGCTCGGAGCGGCCGTAGTAGGCGCCCACGTTTACGCGGGTAGCGCCCTGGCGGCCCTTTTTGGTGGTTACCAGAATTACGCCGTTGGAGGCACGCGCACCGTAAATGGCCGAGGCAGCAGCGTCTTTCAGAATGGTAATCGACTCGATGTCGTTCGGGTTCAGGTCGGCCAGCGGGTTGATGGGCTCGTCGTTGGCCGCGCCCACGTCCTGCGAGGTTACCGGAATGCCGTCAATCACGTACAGCGGCTCGTTGGAGCCCGATACCGAGGCCGCGCCGCGCACCCGGATTTGCACCCCGGCCCCCAGCTTGCCCGTGCCCTGGTTGATTTGCACGCCCGGCGTACGCCCCTGAATGGCCTGCTCGAAGCTGACCACGGGTACGTTCTCTACCTCGCGCGAGCCCACTTGGGTAACGGCACCGGTTAGCTCGCGCTTGGCCTGCGTGCCGTAGCCCACCACAATGGTTTCGTTGAGCAGCTGCTCGTTGGTGGCCATCCGCACGTTGAGGCTGGACTGGTCGCCCACCGGAATGGTTTGCGTGGTGAAGCCCACCGAACTAATTACGAGGGTGGCACCGGGCTGCACCGTAAGGCGGAAGTTGCCGTCGGCATCGGTGCTGGTACCGTTGGTGGTGCCGCGCTCCAACACCGTAGCGCCTGGCAACCCGGTGCCATCGGCTACGGCCGTAACGCGCCCGCTCACGGTGCGCGTCTGGGCCTGGGCTACCACTGCCGCCGGGCCCATAAGGGCCAGCGAGAGTAGAAGTTTATGATCCATAATGGGTGGCCTTGCGGCCGGTTTGGTGAGTGAAAAAGCGGAAAAAATTAAGCCATGCGTACTGCTAAGCGGTGGAAACTGCCTCTGCAACAACGCCACCCCGATGGCAGGCAGCGCGGCGGGTGCCCAGGCCGGAAACTATCTGTGGAACCTAGGAAGATTTCCTGTCGAGCTTGTGGGGCCAAAAGAAGAAAAAAAGCTGAGAAAAGCACGCTATTGCCGACCGGTAAACTACGTCTTGGCTTGCAACTAATATAACTATCGTGCAACACAATAGCACTACCTGGCAAATTTGCCCCTAATAATTCTTGCGATGTTACTAACCAAAGGCTAATGCTAACTTCGTGCGTACCCAAGCAGTGGCTGGTTGTACTGCAGCAGGGCTTCGAAGCCTTAACCGCGCACCCGTAACCTGAACAGTATGGTCTTTACTGCCCTAGGTCGCGTTGGGTTTCGTGGTGACCGACAGCCCCAACTTACCGCCCTGGTGCAGCCGTTTGGCGCCCGGCCGGGCCGAGCGCCCAGGTGCAGCGCTGGCGAAGCTCGTTTGGCCTGCCTACCTTTACCCTGTACAAAGCGGCCGCGCTACTACCTTCGCGGAAGGTTTCTACCTTGTGGCCTACTTGTGATTTAATGGCTGAAATACAATACCTCACTACGCCCGACGCCATTCGGCAAGCTGCCGACTGGCTGCGTAATCAACCGCGCATTGCCGTCGATCTGGAGTTCGACGACATGCGCCATCATTACGGCCGGAACCTTGCCTTAATTCAACTTTTCGACGGAGCCAGGGCTTACCTCATCGACCCGATTCCGCTGGCCGATGCCGCCGCCGAGCTGCAGCCCCTGTGGGATATTTTCGGCGACGCCAACGTGGAAAAAGTGTTCCACAGCTGCAAATCCGACATTCTGTTGCTCGATGAGCTGTACGGCGTGCGCGTGCGCCGCATTACCGATACCAGCGTGCTGCACACGTTGCTGGCCGAGTCGGATAACAACATTGCCCTAGGTCGGCTGATCCAAAGCGAGCTGGGCATTGAGGTGGACAAGGGCGAACAAAAGTCGAACTGGCTGAAGCGCCCCCTCACCGAGGCCCAGAAGCAGTACGCCGCCAACGACGTGCTGTACCTGCTGGAGCTGGCCGACCGCCTGGCCGATAAACTGGCCGTGCTGGGCCGCACGCACTGGGCCGCCGAGGAAAATGCCTCGCTCGAAGACGTGCGCTACACCCGCGACGAACGCCCCTACCTGCGCATTGCCGGCAAATACCGCATTCAGCCGCACGAGCTGCCCCTGTTCCGCGATTTGTACCTGCTGCGCGACCACGTAGCCAAGGAGCTGGACCGCCCGCCTTACATGGTGTTTTCGAACGACCGGCTCTCGGAGCTGGTGCGCGACACCCCGCGCAGCACCAACGACTGGCGCTCGGCCCGTGGCCTGCACCCCGAGCTGAAGCGCGAGCCGTACCTGGGCCAGCTGGCGGCTATGTCGCCGGATAAGTTTGTGGCCGTGCCCGATCCGCCCCTGGCCAACGAGCAGCGCCGCTACCCGTTCCGCCGCCGCCTCAACGGCGACCGGGCCGCCCGCGCCGATGCCCGCGAGCAGTTCCTGATGACGCTGAAGTCGCATATCGCCAACGACATCAACAGCTACGTAGCCAACCTCGTGCTCTCGAACCGGCTGGTTGCCGACATTGTGGAGCAAGGGGCCGAGCGCGTGCTGCGCCCCTGGCAAAAGCAGCTGCTGCGCGACGCTACCCAGCGCCACAACCTCGATTACAACTTTATTGCCGAGCCCTTTGATGCGGTGAGTGCCTAAGCCGCCCTAGGTCGGCAGCAAACAAACAGCGCCCGGCAGCAAAGCCGGGCGCTGTTTGTTTCTTGTCATGACGCCGCGCCTGGCAGGTCGAGCGCGTCTGTCATGTCGAGCGGAAGCGAGACATCTGGCGCAGGATACCTCCAATGTTGTTCACCCAGATGTCTCGCTTGCGCTCGACATGACAGGCATAGCGACACGACAGGCGGGACACCTAGGGCCAGCCGCTTAGTGATGAAACTGCGCCTCTTCGGTGGAGCCCACCAACGCCGCCGTGCTGGCTTGCCCGCTCGATACCACGTTCTGCACGGCATCGAAGTAGCCGGTGCCCACGAAGGCCTGGTGCTTCACGGCTTTGAAACCGTGCTGCTGCAGGGCAAACTCGCGCTGCTGCAGCTCGGAGTAGCCGGCCATGCCTCGGTCGCGGTAGGCCTGGGCTAGCTCGAACATGCTGGTGTTGAGCGCGTGGAAGCCGGCCAGCGTGATGAACTGGAATTTGAAGCCCATAGCGGCCAGCTCTTCGCGGAAAGTCTCCATCTGCTCCACCGTTAGCTTGGCGGCCCAGTTGAACGAGGGCGAGCAGTTGTAGGCCAGGATTTTGCCGGGGTACTTGGCATGAATACCCTCGGCAAATTGCCGTGCCTGCTCCAGGTCGGGGTGCGAGGTTTCCATCCAGAGCATATCGGCATACGGGGCGTAAGCCAGGCCGCGGGCAATGCAGGCTTCTACGCCGCAGCGCACCCGGTAGAAACCTTCACTGGTGCGCTCGGCTTCTTGCAGCACAAAGGGCTTGTCGCGCTCGTCGACATCGGAGGTGAGCAGATCGGCGGCGTCGGCGTCGGTGCGGGCCACGATGAGCGTGGGCACCCCCAGCACATCGGCGGCAAGGCGGGCAGCTACGAGTTTTTGTACAGCCTCCTGGGTGGGCACCAGCACCTTGCCGCCTAGGTGCCCGCACTTTTTGGCCGACGACAGCTGATCCTCGAAGTGTACGCCTGCGGCACCGGCTTCAATCATCATCTTCATCAGCTCAAAGGCATTCAGGTTGCCGCCAAAACCGGCTTCGGCATCGGCCACAATGGGCACCAGGTAATCTACGCCGCCATCTTTGCCTTCGAGGTGCTGAATCTGATCGGCGCGGAGCAGGGCATTGTTGATGCGGCGCACCACGGCCGGCACCGAGTCGACGGGGTATAGGCTTTGGTCGGGGTACATGTGGCCGGCCAGGTTAGCATCGGCCGCTACTTGCCAGCCCGAGAGGTAAATGGCATTGAGGCCGGCCTGCACCTCTTGCACGGCCTGGTTGCCGGTGAGGGCACCTAGGCCCGCCACGTAGGGCTCGGTGTGCAACAGCTCCCAGAGGCGTTCGGCCCCGTGCCGGGCCAGCGAGTACTCAATTTTTACGGAGCCTTGCAGCTTCACAACGTCTTCGGCGGAGTAGGGTCGCTCGATGCCCTCCCAGCGGGGGTTGGTGGCCCAATCTTGGTTGATGGCGGCAATGCGTTCGGCGCGGTTCATACGAGTGGTGTTTTGGATGTGGGAATGGAGAAATGTGTAAGCAATGCAAAGCCAGCCCGACGATTTTGAACGTCGGCTTGGGGTAAGCAGTGAGCAGAGGAAGCGTGCGATGTAGCGCGGGCTGCAATCCGCAGCCTCTGGGCAGTAAAGTCAATCATCCAGCGGATTGCCGGTTAACACCCAAGGCCGCGGACTGCGAAACCCGCGCTACGGTACGCTAGGCCAGCACTTCGTAGGCTGGCAGGGTCAGGAAGTCGGCGCAGCTATCGGCCAGTACCAAGCGGTCGAGCAGGTGCACGGCAGGGCGGTAGTACTCCTGGTAGGTGTCCTCTCCTACTTCGCGCCGCAGCTTTTCTACGGTGTCCTGCAGCAGTTCGCGGTACAGTTCCTGGGTTACTTCGCGGCCATCGGCCAGCACAGTGCCGGAAGTGTGCAGCCATTGCCACAGCTGCACGCGTGATATTTCGGCGGTGGCGGCGTCTTCCATCAGGTTGTAAAGCGGCACGCAGCCGTTGCCGCTAATCCAGGCGCCTAGGTAGCGCAGGGCCACATCAATGTTCTGGCGCATGCCACCTTCGGTAATGGTACCCTCGGGGGCTTGCAGCAGCTCAGCGGCGGTGGGCAGCGGCTGTTCGGAGCGGGGCTTGTCAATCTGGTTTGGCTGGGGCATCAGCTTATCGAACACCTCCAGCGCAATGGGCACCAGCGCGGGGTGCGCCACCCAGGTGCCATCGTGCCCTAGGGTAGCCTCGCGCACTTTGTCGTTGTGCACCTTGTCGAGGGCAATGGCATTGTCGGCGGGATTGTCCTTGATGGGAATTTGCGCGGCCATGCCGCCCATGGCGTGCACCCCGCGGCGGTGGCAGGTATCGATAACCAGGCGCACGTAAGCGGCCATGTTGGGTACCGTCATGGTTACCTGCGAGCGGTCGGGCAGGCGGTACTCGGCGCGGGCACCTAGGGTTTTGATGTAAGAGAAGATGTAGTCCCAGCGGCCGCAGTTGAGGCCGGCCGAGTGCTGGCGCAGCTCCCACAAAATCTCGTTGGTTTCGAAGGCGGCGGGCAGCGTTTCGATGAGTACGGTAGCCTTGATGGTGCCCTTCGGAATCTTCAGCTCCCACTGCGCAAACTCGAATACCTCGTTCCAGAGGCGCGCTTCCAGGTGGCTTTCCAGCTTCGGCAGGTAGAAGTACGGGCCGGTACCGCGGGCAATCAGCTCATGGGCGTTGTGGAAGAAGTACAGGCCGAAGTCGAACAGTGCGCCGCTTACTTCTTCGCCATCCACGAGCACGTGCTTTTCGGGCAAGTGCCAGCCGCGGGGGCGCACCAGCAGCGTGGCGGTGCGCTCGTTCAGCTTGTAGGTTTTGGCGGGCGTTTCGAGCGAAATGGTGCGACGCACGGCATCGCGCAGGTTTATCTGGCCCTGCACCACGTTGTCCCAGGTGGGCGAAAGCGAGTCCTCGCAGTCGGCCATAAACACCTTGGCTCCCGAGTTCAGCGCGTTGATGATCATCTTCCGCTCGGTGGGGCCGGTAATCTCCACGCGCCGATCGAGCAGGTCGGCGGGCAGTTTGGCTACCTGCCAGTCGCTTTCGCGCAGCTGCTTGGTTTCGGGCAGGAAATCGGGCAGCCGACCAGCCGCAAACTCGGCGTGGCGCTGCTGGCGGCGCTGCAGCAGCTCGCGCCGGCGGCCCTCGAAGTGGCGGTGCAAGGCAGCCACAAAAGCCAAAGCCGATGGCGTGAGCACTTCAGCATAGGCCGGCGTGCAGCGGCCCAGCACTTTCACGCGCTCGGGGCAGAGGTAATCAGTCTTAGGGGCAACGATCGGCTGATCAAGCGTTTCCATAGTGTTTTGGTTGGTGGGAGTGTGGGCGTGAAGATCTGTACCAAACATACGTGAGCGAATTGTTTTTGTCAAGCGAATTTTCGCTAAATGACAAAAATTAGCTTTTATGTTGATTTTCACAGCATCTGGCGCAGGTTTCGTTTCTTTGTTTTCTTACTCTCCACCGCTTGCATGCTCACTCACGCTCAGGTAGTCCGCTTAATTTTTGGTCTTAAGCTTCGGCAGCTCCGCCAAGAGCGCGGCCTTACCCCGGCCGCATTGTCGCAGGCCGTTGATGTGTCGGTCTCGTACCTGAATGAGATTGAGAAGGGCAAGAAGTACCCCAAAGCCGATAAGATTATGGCCTTTGCGCGGGTGCTGGGCGTGAGCTACGACGAGCTGGTATCGTTGCACCTAGGCAAGCGCCTGGCGCCTATTTCGGAGCTGCTGCAATCGGATGTGCTGCGCGAGTTTCCGCTGGACATGTTCGGGCTCGATCCGGCGCGGCTGATCGAGATGATATCCGACGCGCCCACGCGGGTAATGGCGTTTATCAGCACCATTCTGGAGCTGGCGCGCAACTACGAGATGCGGCAGGAGAACTTTTACCTGGCCGCCCTCCGCTCCTACCAGGAAATGCACGACAACTACTTCGACGACCTCGAAGATGCCGTGCGCAGCTGCGTGGCGCGCTTCCGGCTGCGTACCGAACCGCCGTTCGATATGCACCAGCTCGAAGACTTGCTCGGACAGGAGTACCACTACCTCATCGACCGCCACACCCTAGCCGAACACCCCGCGCTGCAGGAGCTGCGCTCGGTGTACAAGCCCGCGGCGCGGCGCCTGCTGCTGCGGCCGGGCCTTTCGCGGGCGCAGGAAATGTTTGTGCTGGGCCGCGAGGTGGCCTTTAACTACCTAGGGCTGAAAGAGCGGCCGTACACCAATGTGCCGTCGGCCACGCCGGGCTCGTTCGAGCAAGTGCTAAATCACTTTCGGGCTTCGTACTTCGCCGTGGCCCTAATTATGGAGGAAAGCCAGCTAGTGGCCGATTTGCAAGCCCTGTTCTCGACACCGCGCTGGAATGCCGCCTTGCTCCTTGGCTTGCTCACGCGCTACGAGGTGTCGCCGGAAATGCTGCTGCAGCGCGTTACCAACCTGCTGGCGCGTCACTTCGGCATCGGCAGCTTGTTTTTCCTGCGCTTCGACCAAGAGCCCGACGGCCAGGGCTTCCGCCTCACCAAAGAGCTGCATCTATCGCGCCTTCACAACCCGCACGGCAACGAGCTGCAAGAGCACTACTGCCGCCGCTGGGTAAGCCTGTGGCTGATGGAGCAGGCTCGGCAAGCGGGCAGCCCCGGCCTGCGCGTGGCCGCCCAACGCTCGCGCTACTGGCAAACGCCCGACGAGTACCTCTGCATCACCATTGCGCGCTACGATGCCTCGGGCCACGCCACCAGCGTAACCGTGGGCCTGCCCGTCGACGACAACCTGCGGCAGAAAGTGGCGTTCCTGGCCGACGAGTCTATCCCGACGCGTTGGGTAAACGAAACCTGCGAGCGGTGTTCCATTCCGGATTGCGAAGTGCGCGCCGCTCCGCCCGTGAAGATTGTGGAGCAACAACGCAAAACCGAACTGGCCGCCTCTATTGCGGCGTTGGTACAAGGCCCGTAAGCCCTAGGTGGGTTGTAGCTCCGGCATTGGCCGGAGCTAGTTGACGATGGTAGTACACGCGATTGAGGCGACGCACGCCGCTAACCTCTCCCCTAGGTCGCGTAAGTTTTCTTTTGATTGGCTTACCCAAAGAATAAATCTGCTTTGCTGTGGCGCCGCGTTGGCTGGGCACTGTTTGTAGTGCTGCTGATTGCGGGCGGCATTGCGCTGTATGGTGCCTGGCGCGTGCTGTGGCGCCCCAATGTGGAGCCGTCGCCGTTTGGCCCGGCTTACCTCTACATCCGTACCGGCGGTACGTACCAAGATGTGCTCGACTCGCTCGAACGCCACGAGCTGCTGCAGGAGCCGGCCACCTTTGCGTGGCTCGCTGAGCGCAAAGGCTACCCCGCGCAAGTGCGCCCCGGCCGCTACGTGCTCGAGAGCAACCTAGGCAACGCCGCCCTGCTCGATAAGCTGATGCAAGGCCAGCAGGATACCGTGGAATTTGTGCTCGATGCCTTCAAGTACAAGCCGCAGCTGGCCCGCCAGATGCAACGCCAGCTCGAAGCCGACTCAACGCAATTGCGGCGCCTGCTGAATCGGCAGGCCAATTTGCAGCGTCAGTACCGCGTGGATACCACCACGGTGCTGACGCTGTTCATCCCGGGCCGGTACCGGTTCGTCTGGAACACCTCGGCCCGGCAGTTCCTCGACAGCATGGCGGCGCACCACCGGCGGTTTTGGTCGGCGGAGCGGCAGCGCCGGGCCGATTCGCTGCGCCTCTCCCCTGCCGAGGTGCACGTGCTGGCCAGCATTGTGCAGCGCGAAACCGCCAAGCCCGAAGATAAGCCCGTAATTGCCGGTGTGTACCTCAACCGCCTGCGCCGCGGCATGCGCCTGCAAGCCGACCCCACGCTGCTCTGGGCCATCGGCAACTTCGGCGTGAAGCGCGTGCTCAATAAGGACAAACTGGTTGATTCGCCTTACAACACCTACAAGCACAAAGGCCTGCCGCCCGGCCCCATCACCTCGGCCAACCGCCAAAGCCTTGATGCAGTGCTGAAGCCCGCCCAACACGACTACTTGTTCTTCTGCGCCCGCGCCGGCGGCAGCGGCTACTCCGATTTTGCCGCCTCCTACGCCGAGCACAAGCGGAACGCCCGCAAGTATCAGCGCTGGCTCGATAGCCTCCGGATTAAGCGCTAGCGCGGCTCCGGAAGCGGCAACGCGCCTAGGTCGATCAGGCGCAATTGCAACGTATCGCGGGCGGCTTGCTGCTGGCGCTGCAGCGTGGCTTGATAACCTAGGCCGGTGTACTCGGAGTGCTCGAGGTAGATGAGCGGCGAGCGGAGCAAGGGCTCGGGCCAAGCCGCCACGTACGGCACGCGGCGCAACGAATCGAACTGCTGCACGCCGGCTACGCGGTAGTAATCATCGAGCAGCAGGTAGCGGTAGCCTTTCTGGCGCAGCGCGGTTAGCTGCCCTAGGTTGTTTGCGCCGGTTACAGCAATGCCATGCTCGGCGGCCGCAGGCGCCAAGCTTATGCCCACGGTAGTAGCTACTCGTGTAATCTGCTGCTGCTTGAGCCACGCCGCCACCTGTGGGTAGCTAGATGGCGCGTAAGCCAGCACCTGCCGCTGCACCTGCCAACCGTTGTAACCTAGGGCCAGCACCGGCAAACCCAGCGCTACTCCACGCGGCCACTTTTGCAGCAGCAGCACGGGCAAGGCGTACATCGGGATGTAGCCAAACAACAAGCCCCGCGGCGCCTTTATCAGCAACGACATACCCGCCAAGGTGCAGGCGGCCCACACCAGCAAATACGCACCAATGGTGGTTGGCCGTTGGCGCAAATCGGCCCCAAACCACACCAGCGCCATGCCTAAAGCCGGCAACAGCAACGGCGACTCGAAATCGGCGAGGTAGCGCAGGTAGTAAGCAAAATCGACCTGCACGGTACCTTGACGACCAGCCGCATTGGCCGCCGCCGGAAACATGATGACGAAGTACACCGCTGGCCAACGGTACAGCGGCACGCCCGATATCAGCCAAGCCAGCACCCCGAGCACCACAAAGGGCAGCGCCACTACCAGCAGCAAGCGCCACCAGTTGCCCTTGCGCCACAACAGCCCATCGGCTTGCAGCAGCTCGAGCACCAGCAGAATGGGCGCGGTGAGCAGGAATTTGTAGTTGATGGAGAGCCCCAGGGCCAACCACAAGGCGGTGCGTAGCAGATTGCGCTGAGTGGGCATTTGCAGGCGCCGCCAATGTGCCCGCATCAGGCCAGCCAAAGCCAGCAAGCTAAGGGAGCTCATGGTGAAGTCGCGGCCCGAGAACGTCAGGAACACCGACGAGCCCGCCAGCAGCACCAGCAACGCCGTTTCGGGACCGCGCAGGCGCGCTGCCCGGGCTATCCACTGCGTCATCAGACCTAGGGCCGCTACGCCCACCAAGGCATTCAGCACCAGGTACACGCGGTAGTCGGTGGTAAGCCACGTAACGGGCGCGAAAAGCAGGTAGAACCCCGGGCTGCCGTGGTGGAAGATGTGCCGCCAATCGAGCTGCGCTACTTCTTGGATGATCTGCCAGTTACGCACCGAGTCGTAATCGGGCAGGGCTACTGCGGGCAGGTGCCACAGCCGCAAAGCAGCCACCAGTAACAGGGCTGGCAGCAGCCAACGCAGGTAAGCCGATGCGGAAGACGGAGTAGCGGATGGAGACGACACGTGGGCGAAGATGGGCATTTGCTGCCTTTCTTTGCGGCTCTTGTTCGCCTTTACCTCCTCCATATGCGCGTAGTTGTGCAGCGCGTCGCGGAAGCTTCGGTTACCGTCGACGGCGAAATCACGGGCCAGATTGGCTCCGGCTTGCTGGTGCTGGCCGGCTTCACCCACTCCGATGGTGCCGCCGAGCTCGATTGGATGGCCCGCAAACTGGTGCAGCTCCGCATCTTCAACGACGACGAAGGCAAGATGAACCGCTCGGTGCAGGATGTTGGCGGCGACTTGCTGGTGGTAAGCCAGTTTACGCTGCTGGCCGATGCGCGCAAGGGCACGCGCCCGAGCTACATTGCCGCCGCGCCGCCGCCCGTTGCTATTCCGCTGTACGAGCAGTTTGTGCAACAACTCGAGCAGTTAATGGGCCGCCCCGTAGCCACCGGCCGCTTCGGCGCCGACATGAAGGTGCGCTTGCTCAACGACGGCCCCGTAACCATTGTGCTCGACACGCCCAGTTCCAATAACGCTTAAACCCTAGGTGCCATGACCATCGAAGAAGCCCAACAAACCGTTGATCAGTGGATACAGACCACCGGCGTGCGTTATTTCAACGAGCTAACCAACATGGCTATGCTCACCGAAGAGGTTGGCGAGGTGGCCCGCATCATTGCCCGCCAGTACGGCGAGCAGTCTTTCAAACCCTCCGACCGCGACAAAGTATTGGCCGATGAGCTAGCCGACGTACTGTTTGTGGTGATTTGCCTAGCCAACCAAACCGGCGTCAACCTCACCGAGGCCCTGCAGCGCAACCTCGAAAAGAAAACCCAGCGCGACGCCGACCGGCACAAGCAAAACGAGAAACTGCAGTAGCCGCCGTAGCGCGGACTTTGCAGTCCGCGTCCACAGATAGTAACTTCTTACCCCAGCAGCCGCCAACGTTTAGCGCGGACTTCAGTCCGCGTTTGACAGAACGACTGGTAAAGCAGGATTAGCTTTATACAACAACGGCTCGGTGCCTATGCTCCGAGCCGTTTGATTTTACTATCCGTGGACGCGGACTACAAAGTCCGCGCTACAGCGGCTACACTCGCGCTACTTCGGCCTGCAGTGCTACCAGCCGGTCTTCCTTCCAGATGGGCAGCACCGCGGGGTACTCATCCACGCGCAGGCAGAACTCAAAATCCTTGTTAGCCTCGAGTGAATTGAGGCGCCGCACGTGGGCCGATTGCAGCAAGTAACCGTGCAAATCGGCTTTGGCTTGCTGCCAGAGGTGCAGCGCGGCAATCGTAGAATCGGAACTGCTCACGTCGAATGTGTCGCTCAGACGCTCGGCCAAGGCGCCGCCGAATACCGTGTCTTCTAGGCAGAACTTGCCCTTCCAACCGGCGCACACCACTACCACGTCCTTCTGCTGCGCACGGGCAAATTCCTCCACGGCCCCTAGGTTCAGGAAGGCGCCCACCACCACGGCATCGGCCGCGAGCGAGCGGCGCAAAGCCTGCGTGCCGTTGGTGGTGCTGATGGCTACGGCGCGGCCCCGCACGGGCAGCACGCCATCGAGGTAGCCGAAGGGCGAGTTGCCTAGGTCGAAACCTTCGGCGGCACGGCCGTCGCGCTCGGCGGCAGTGAGGCAGCCGTGTTGTTCACCTAGGGCTTGGCACTCGGCCAGCTCCGCCACCGGAAACACGTGCGTAACGCCGCTGGCCAACGCCGTAACAATGCTGGAAGTAGCGCGCAGGATATCAACCACCACGGCTACCCGACCGCGCAAGTCGTACAGCGGCAGCAGCTCGGGCGAAAAACAGATATCAACAGAGGGCATGGATTCAGTTGTCAGTTGTGTGTCATCCTGACGAAGGAAGGACCTTATCACGTGAGAACGACCTAGGAGCAGGTAGTTGCTATCAGGCGTGAAAAGGTCCTTCCTTCGTCAGGATGACAGATAAAAACTACTACGCTTCCTCCGTGCCTTTCACGAAGGGCAGCTTGGTAACGGTAGCCGGCAGGTTTTTGCCACGCACTTGTACAAAGATTTTGCTGCCGGGCGCGCTCAGCTCGGTGGCCACGTACCCTAGGCCAATGCCTTTGCTCATGCTCGGCGACTGCGTGCCCGAGGTAACTTCGCCAATCTTCTCACCGGCTTCGTTTACCAGCTCGTAGTGCGCGCGCGGAATGCCGGGGCCGTCCATCACGAAGCCAACCAGCTTGCGCTGCACGCCTTGCTCCTTCTGCTGCTTCAGAGCTTGGCTGTTGGTGAAGTCCTTGGTGAATTTGGTAATCCAGCCCAAGCCACCTTCGAGCGGCGAGGTGTTGTCGTCGATGTCGTTGCCGTAAAGGCAGAAGCCCATTTCGAGGCGCAGGGTGTCGCGGGCACCTAGGCCGATGGGCTTCAGGCCGAAGGGCTTGCCGGCTTCCAGAATCTTGTTCCAGATATCGGCGGCCGCTTCGTTGGGGATGTACAGCTCGAAGCCGCCGGCGCCGGTGTAGCCCGTGGCCGAGATAATCACGTTGGGGTGGCCGGCAAACGTGCCCTGCACAAACGAGTAGTACGGAATCGACTTCAGATCCACGTCGGTGAGGCTTTGCAGGGCATCGGCGGCTTTGGGGCCTTGCACGGCAAACAGGCTGATCTGGTCCGACACGTTTTCCATATCGGCGCCGAACTCCTGGTTGAAGCGGCTGATCCAGTTCCAGTCTTTCTCGATGTTGGAGGCGTTTACCACCAGCATGTAGTCTTCGTCGGCCAGCTTATACACCAGCAGGTCGTCAACAATACCGCCTTGCTCGTTGGGCAAGCACGAGTACTGCGCTTTGCCGTCGGTGAGCTTGCTGGCGTCGTTGCTGGTTACGCGCTGAATGAGGTCGAGCGCGCGGGGGCCGCGCACCCGAAACTCGCCCATGTGCGACACGTCGAAAATGCCCACAGCCCGGCGCACAGTGTGGTGCTCGTCGAGGTCGGAGGAGTAGCGCACGGGCATGTTGTAGCCGGCGAAGGGCACCATTTTGGCGCCGAGTTGCTGGTGCACGTCGTTCAGCACGACGGTTTTCAGTTCGCTCATGTCGGTGGGAAAAGCTTGCGGGAATCGGTGGGAATAAGCAACCCGGCAACCTGGGCTGCCAAGCCGGCGCAAAAGTAGCCGAAAACCCGCGCCGCCCAATCGAGTATCTTTGTCGTAGAAGGGCTAGCAGCCGCATGCGCGCCTTTCAGCTACTATCATATGAGTGAAGACATCAAGCGGGAGATTAACGCAGCCCGACTCAAGCATATCCTGTTTAAAGCCAAATTGCGCTCCTTCTTGTACGGCAGCGGCACCGACGAGGCCCCCGTGCGCGACCCCGACGTGTGTGGCCTAGGTCAGTGGATCAGCCACGTAGCCCTGCCGCAGTTTGGGCACATGCCCGAAACCCAAAAGCTCGACCGCATACACCGCCAATTGCACCAAATGGCCAACAAGCTGATGGACCTGCGCCAGGCCGGCCAAGCCGAGCAGGCGCAGCGCGGCCTCAGCGACATCAACCCCCTTACCGACGAGGTATTGGAGCTGATCAATACCATTGAGCGAAAGTTGCGTAAAGAGGGCGCTTAGCGCCTTGGGCGCCGCCTCGTAGCATGAAGCTGAAGCTCTCCACCCGCCTGTTTATCGGCTTTTTAGCCATTGCGCTGCTGTTCGTCACGGTAGTTATCGTCAACTATCAGCTCTCGCGCAAGGTGCTGCGCAACTCCGAGCGCATTGCCCAGTCGCAAAACCGCACGGCGCAATCCACGCGCATGCTGCGCCACATCGTGGATATGGAGTCGGGCTTTCGGGGGTACCTGCTGATTGGCAATGAAGGCCTGCTCGAATCGTACTATGAGGGCGAGCGGCAGCTGCTGGGCTCGTTTTCGCGCCTGCGCGATGAGTTTGACCCCGACGACCCACAGTACGCCCGGCTGGTGCGGGCGCAGGAGCTGTACGAGCGGTGGTCGGCGTACTCGCATTTGCTCGTGAGCGAAAAGCGGCAGGCCCGCCTGCGCAACGCCCGGCAAGAGGGCATCGAGGGAATGGAGCACCGCAGCCTGGTAGAAGACAAAACCGGCAAGCAGCTGATGGATCAGATTCGGGTGCTGTTCCGGGGCTTCGACCGCGAAGAGCTGGCCTCGCGCGATAAGCAGCGCGAGAAACTGGCCGACAGCATCCGCGAAACGCGCATTATCTCGGTGGCCCTCACCATTCTGGCGCTTATCCTAGGTCTGATCGGGGCCATGATCATCACGCGGCTGCTGGCCGGGCGCATCAACTCCATGGTGCAACTGGCCACGCGCATTGCCAACGGCGAGTACCACGTGCGCCTGGCCGACGACGAGCAGGACGAGCTCAGCGAGCTGGCCACCTCGCTCAACTCCATGGCCGGCACCATCGAATCGACGATTTCGCAGCTGGAGCGCCGCAACCAGGAGCTCGACCAGTTTGCCTACGTGGTGTCGCACGACCTGAAAGCCCCCCTGCGCGGCATCGAAAGCGCCTCCCACTGGATTGAGGAAGACATGGGCGATACGCTGCCCGACCACATCCGGGAGTTTCTGGTGCTGATGCGCACGCGCGTGCACCGCATGGAAAACCTCATCAGCGGCATTCTGGAGCTGGCCCGCATTGGGCGGGTAAAAGAGGAGCAAGAGCGCGTAAACCTGCGCGAGCTGCTCACGGAAATCATCGACTCGCTGGCGCCGCCCGCGGGCTTCCGGATTGTGCTGCCGCCCTACCTGCCCACGCTCACAGCCTCGCCCGTGGAGCTGCATCAGGTGTTCAGCAACCTCATCAGCAACGCCCTCAAATACCACCACGACCCCGCCAACGGCCTGGTGCGCATTACCCTGCGCGAAAACCCCGAAGAGTACACCTTCGCCGTAGCCGATAACGGCCCCGGCATTGCGCCCGAGTACCACGAGCGGGTGTTTGTCATTTTCCAGACGCTTACCGAGCGCGACACCCTCGAAAGCACCGGCGTGGGGCTGGCCATCGTCAAGAAAATCATTGAGCGCCACGGCGGTACCATCCGGCTCGAGTCGAGCGAGGGAGCGGGCGCCACGTTTACGTTTACCTGGCCGAAAACCTCGGCAGCACGCATTGCAGCCAACCAGCGGGCAAAAAAGGTTATCCCCTAGGGCAAAACGCCGTATAGGACGGTTGCCCCTCCACCAGGTTGTTGCCCTCTCCTACTCCGAACCCATGTCTGCCGATACCCACGCTTCCCCCAGCATTCTGCTCGTCGAAGACGACCAGATGGACATCATGAACGTGCAACGCGAACTGCGCAAGCACAACATTGAGGTGCCGCTGCACATTGCCCGCAACGGCCGCGAGGCCCTCTCGATGCTGCGCGGCGAAGGCGGCAAGGAGCGCATTCCGAAGCCCAACGTGGTGATGCTCGACATCAACATGCCGCGCATGAATGGCCTGGAGCTGCTCGAAGCCCTTCGCTCCGACCCCGAGTTCGTGGGCCTGAACGTGTTCATCATGACTACCTCCGACCTCGAATCTGACCGCCTGAAAGCGCGGGAGCTGGCCGTAAGCGGCTACATCATCAAGCCCATGAGCTTCGACCGGTTCGGCGAAGGCGGCGCCACCGTCGATGGATTCAGCTTGTTCCTCGATTTGCTGCAGCTGAAAGAACAAGCGCACTAACCTAGGCCGCCCGCAAGCGCGAAGGCCCGCCCGGTACTGCCGGGCGGGCCTTCGCGCTTGCGGGCGGCGCTGGCACCTAGGGCATCAGAGCAGCCGGAAGCCCATGCGGTGGTGCAGCGTGGGGCCGTGCGCCCGAATGGCGTTGCGGTGCAGCGCCGTGGGGTAGCCGGCGTTCTGGCTCCAGCCATAATCCGGAAACTCGGCGTGCAGCTCGCGCATGCGGTCGTCGCGGAAGGTTTTGGCCAGCACCGAGGCGGCGGCAATGTTCAGGTACTTCGCATCGCCCTTTACAAGGCAGGTGTGCGCAACGCCGGGGTACGGCTTAAACCGATTTCCATCGACCACCAAATGCGCGGGCACCACGCCTAGGTTGCTCACGGCGCGGTGCATGGCCAGGTAGCTGGCCTGCGCAATATTGATGCTGGCAATTTCTTCGGGCGAGGCTTCGGCTACGGCCCAGGCCACGGCGTGGCGGCAAATCAGCTCGCGCAGCTGCTCGCGCCGGCGGGCGCTTAGCTGTTTCGAGTCGTTGAGGCCGGGCAGGGCCAGCTCGGGGGGCAGAATTACGGCGGCGGCGAATACCGGCCCGGCCAGGCAGCCCCGGCCCGCTTCGTCGAGCCCCGCCTCCAGGGGCATTCCGGTGTAAGATGCAAGCAGCATAGTGCCTGCAAAGCTAGGCACGAACTCCGCCTAGGCCGCCACAATAAAAAATCGTCCTTCGGGCCGGCTGCCCAAAGAACGATTTCATTAGTGCTGGAGCAAAGAATCGGCTGGACTAGTGCTTGCCCGCCGTGCTGCCCAAATCTATGCCGGGTTCGCCGCGGCGGCGGCCCTGGCTGTCGCGGGGGCCTTCGTCCAGCTCGCCGTCTTCGTCGGTGCTGATGTATTCGTTGGTGAGCGGCCCGAGGCCGCCGGTTTGTTGCTGAAGTTCTGCTTCTACCTGAGCATGCTTAAGGTTGAATAGCGGGTCGCCGATGTTGTTGGTGTCTTGGTTGGTAGCGCCTTTTTTTTGCGAATTGGCCATAAGTGCGGTATGCCGACCGGGATGTGGGCGGCCGGCTAGCTTAAGTTACGGCTTTAATAAATATGGAGTTAAGTCTATGTTAAGCCGTGATAAAGCAAAAACGCCGCTGCTCCTGGGAGCAGCGGCGTTTGCCGTTCATGAAAGGTTATTCCATCCACCCTAGTGTTTCACGAAACGGCTTGTCAGCACCGTGCCCGTGGCGGTAGTCACCTTCAGCAGGTACGTGCCCTGGGGTAGCGTGCTCACGTTGAGCTTGGTGGTGGCAGCGGCGCCAAACGACTGCTTGCGCACAAACATGCCGTTTACCGTGTACACCTCCAGCGTGGCGTTCGGCGCGGTAGCACCCAGGCTTACGCTCAGCTCGTCGTGAGCCGGGTTGGGGTACAGCGCAATGCCGTTCTGGCCCAGCTCTTTGCCGAATGCTACTGTGCGCACCGGCGAGTACGCCGTGGTACCGTCGCGGTCAACCTGCTTCAGGCGGTAGTACACCTGCGTGGCCAGCGTGCCGGCGTTGGCATCGGTGTAGGCGTAGGTTTGCGGGGCCGAGGTGGTGCCGTGGCCGGCTACCTGCCCTACTTTCTCGAAGCGTACACCATCGGTAGAGCGCTCTACCTCGAAACGGTCGTTGTTTTTCTCCTGAGCGGTTTTCCAGGTCAGCAGCGCATCGGCGTTCTGCGTTTTGGCTGCAAACTCAACCAGCTCCACCGGTAGCGGGCGCGTGCCAATCGTTAGGGGTACTTGCACCGAGTTGGTGCCGCCGTTGGCATCTACCGTCACGATGATTACGGTGTAGTTGCCGGTTACCAGCTTCGTGCGGTCGGCCACCGTGATGGCACCGGTTACTGCGTCGAGCGCCAGGCCTGCGGGCAAGGGGTTGCTGCCCGTGGCCAGTACGGCCGAGCCAATACCGTTTTTGTTTACCACGGCGGTGCTGCCGCTGAGGCTGTAGCTGCCCGTGTTCACGTCAAACGTGCTGGCAATCAGGTCGCCGTTCTGGTACGGGGTAGCGCCGCCCTTTACCGGCGTGCTGGCGTAGGTCGAGTTCTGGTCTTGTGCTACCGGAATCGTGTACAGTGCCGCAGGCGAGGTCTGCCCTAGGTTGTCGGTGGCCAGGTAGCTGAAGGTAGCGTTGCCCACGAAGGCAGCGTCGGCATCAAAGCTCAGCTTGGTAGCGTCGGTGATAACCTGCCCGGCCGTAGCCAGCGAACCGTTGTAGTAAAGCACACCCTGCGAAGCCAGCGGCAGCGTTACGATGGTGTAGCTGGTGATGCTGCCGTCGGCATCGGAGGCGTTCAGTGCCGAAATTAGCAGGGTACCAGCCGTGTTGCCCCGCACGCTTTGCAGCGTGTTCCACACGTTCTGGGCTACCGGGGCCAGGTTGGCCTGGGCAGTCGTGAGCGTAGCCGAGTTGTTGCCGGTGTTGCTGTCGTTGGCGTTGTTTACCGCGGCCGTCAGCGTCAGGCTGCCCGAGTTGGGCATCGTCAGCGAGAACGTATTTACCACTTCGTTGGTAGCGCCGGCTGTCTGACCTAGGGGCACCGTCCAGGTAATTACGCTGCCCGTTTGCGAACCATTGCCCGAAATGTTGGTGGCCGTTACGCCCGCAGGCAGGGTTACCGTTTGGGTAGTAGCCGTAGAGGTAGCCGAAGCGCCGTTGTTGAGCGTAGTTACCGTGTAGGTATTCGTGCTGCCGGCCAGCGCCGTGGCCGGACCTGCCAGCAGGGTCGTTACGTCGTAGCTGGTGTTGATGGTGACGCTGCTGGTAGCGGTGTTGTTGCTCAGCACGTTGTCCGAAGTAGCCGAAGCCACCTGCGAAGTTACCACCAGCTGACCGCCGTTCGGGGCCGGGAAGCTTACGGTGTACGAGGCGTTGGCCGAAGTGCTGGCCGCTGCGCTGGCAATCGTCGGGAAGGTCAGCAGGCCCGTTTTCACGTTATACGTAGCGCCATTCACGTTCACGTTGCTGAAGGTGATGATGTCGCCCGACTGCGTGCCGGTGCTGCCACCCACCTGCAGCGTGCTTGCCGATAGGCCAGCCGGCAGGCTAGCCGTGGGCACCACGTCGGTAGCCGCCGAACCGACACCGCTGCCGCTGCCGTCGTTGCGGTAAGCAATGGTGTAAGTGATGGTGCTGCCAGCCGGTACGGGGTTGCTGCTTACCGAGATGCTAGTGAGCATATTAGCTACCTCTACCGTTGCAGGGGCAACGCTGGTGGTAAGCGCCGCCGTGTTGTTGCTCGATACGGCATCCGTGGTAGCGGTGCTTGCCGAGGCCACCCCGCTGATCAAGCCACCAGTGGGGTTGGCAGGCATGGTAAACGTTACGTAGTTCACCACGCTCGTGCCGGGCAGCAACGTAGCCGTGGTACCAAAGGTGAGCAGGCCAGTACCAGTAGTATAGGTGCTACCCGAGCTTTGGGCAACCAGCGTTAGGCCGGCGGGCAATTGCAGCGTGGGCACCACGCTGGTAGCCGTGGTAGGGCCGTTGTTGGTGGTGGTTACCACGTACGTTACGGCATTGCCAATCACCGATACTTCGGGGCCGCTGATAGCCACTGCCAGGTCGGCATTGGCCGTTACGGCGGTGCTTTGCTGGGCGGTGTTATTCAGTACTGTGCCATCGGCCGTTACCGAACGAATCGCGCTGATTACCTGGAAATTTTGACCAGGAGCTACTAGCTGAATGCTGAACGTTTGGGTAGCGCCAACGGCATCGGCAGCCAGTGCCGGGAAAGTTACCAGCCCGGTAGTGCTGTTGTAGGCATTTGCCACCACGGCACCCGTGGCATCGGTTACCACTACGTTGCTCAGGCCAGCCGGCAGCTGAGCCGTTTCTACTACGTTGGCTGCATCGGCGGCGCCGCCGCTCGTAAAGCTTACCGAGTAGGTAACTGGCAAGCCAGCGGTGGTGCTGCTCGGGCCATTTACCACCGTTGCCACTTCGGCTTTGGTGTTCACCTTCACAGTCACCGAGGCTACGTTGTCGGCAGGTACGTTGTCGCTGGTGGTCGAAGCCACCGAAGCCGTAGCCAGCAATTGGCCGTTGTTGCCGGTGTTGGCCGGAGCCGTAACGGTAATGTTGGCGAAAGACTGGGTAGCGCCCACGCTCAACGTATTAACGGTTGCATACTGCAGCACGCCCGTAGTCGTGTTGTAGGTAGCCGCGGTGCCGAAGGTGATGACGTTGCCTGTGAGCACACCCGTGGTGCCGCTAACTTGCAGCGTGCCCGTGGTAAGGCCCGGCAACAACTGCACGCGCTCTACTACGTTGGTAGCGGCCACAGGGCCGTTGTTGGTCGCCGTTACGCTGTACGTAACCGAAGCGCCCGGTGCTACCACGGTGCTGGTGGTGGCAATGCTCGTGGCCACATTCGCAGCCGAAGCCGTAGCCGGGCTTACTACCACGCCGGTGCCAACCACGCCGTTGAGGGCAGCCGAGTTATTGCTCGTGGTGGTTTCGTTGGGCGAGGTGGTGCTGACAGCGGCCGTGGGCGTAAAGTTGCCGCTTGGAGCCGTGAAGCTGATGCTGTTGGTTACGGTTTGCCCAGCGGGCAGGTTAAGCAGCGTCGGGAAGGTTACCACGCCGGTGTTCCGGTCATAGGTGCCGCCGTTGGTTACGTACACGTTGTTCAGGTTGGCGCCGATGTTTACCGTTTGGGTAGCGTTGCCAGCCTGGTTCGTTCCGTTGTTGGTGGTGGTTACGAACAGCGTGGTAGGCGAGCCGGCCACGGCCGTGGCGGAGCCGCTCAGCGTCGTGGTCAGGTCGAACGACGGGGCCATGGTAGCCACGGCCACGTTGTTGCCCTGGCGCCCGGCCTCATCCGAAGTGGTCGATACGCGGGCCGTAGCCGTAACCGGCATGCCCTGGCTGTTGGCCAGCGGGTAGCTAATAGCCGAGGCAAACGAGCCATTAGCAGCCAGAGTAGTAGCAGCCGTAGGGTAGGTTACCAAGCCGGTAGTGTTGTCGTAGGTACCGCTGTTGCTGGCCGTTACCACGTTCAGACCAACGTTGAGGCCGGCCGGCAGCTGCACGGTATAAGCTACACCGGCAGCCGTCAGCTGGTCGTTGTTGCTGAAGGTAACATTGAAGGTGCCGGTGGTAGCATTCGTCAGCGTGGCCGAAATAGCTGCCCGTACATCGGCTACGGCTACGGTACCTAGGGTAAGCGCAGCCTGGTCAGGAGCCAGGTTCGCGCCTTGCGATACGCCATTGCCAGTATTAGCCGCCAGCGTCAGCGAATTGCCGATGGTAGCGGGCGCCGTGAAGGCGAACGTTACCGTGCTGCTCGCATCGTTAGCCAGCGAAGCAACCGAGCCAAAATTGATGGTTGTAGCCGAGGGGAAGGAGGCCGTCGGATAAGCTGCACGAATGGCGTCTTGCTGAGCCGAAGTCAGAGTAGCACCAGCAGGCAGCGTAACCGTGCGGGTTACGGCGGTAGCGGTGTTTGGCCCTTCGTTGGTGAAGGTAGCAGTGTACGTGCCCGTAGGCTGGCCGGCATAAAGCGTGGTAGGACCTGCCAAGCTCACGGTTACATCGGCAACCGGAGCTACGTTGAGGGTAACGGTAGCCTGATCGTTCGTTGTGCTGCTTTGCGAGGTCGCTGTGCCAGTATTGCTCGTAACGGTAAGGTTACCGGTGTACGTGCTAAGCGGGGTAATCGCAAAGTTGTAGGACACCGAATTGCCGGAAGCATACGTACCGCCGGGGTAAGTAATCGTCCAGCCGCCAGCTTGGCTACCGGTTACGGTGCCACCAGGAGCCGTAACCGCCGACACTGCGTTGGCCGGAATGCTTACGGTGCGCGTCGTACTTACCGCGTCGTCGGGGCCGTTGTTGGCGTAGGTTACGGTGTATGCCGCCGACGAAGCCCCGGGGCTTAATGTAGCCGGGCCAGTGAGCGTAGTGGCCACGTCGGCCAAAGCGCACCACGACATCGACTCTATTGTCACCACCTGTTGGATTGGATCAGCGACCGTAGTTGTATTGGAATAGGTTACAACTACCCGGGTGATTGCCTGAGGCCAAGTGACTACTGTATTAGCATCGGCTGTGGAGCTGCCGGTAGTACCTGTAATGATGTTATTTCCCGAGTAGGTTGCGGCATTGCCTACCCGTACATCGTTCGCACTGAGGGTTACGAGCGTATTATTGGCCGTATAGCCCTCCAGCTTGATCTGGTCAATCCAAGCGTTAGTCGCTAAGTCAATATCACCCAAAGACAGGGTAAAACCCGTGAGCGCACGATTGAAATTGTAAGTTATGGACGACGATTTGTTTGTCGCATTGTTCGGGTAGTCTGCTGTCCAAACAAGCGCTTTACCAGGCATCGTCGGGTTATCCTCGATGCGCAAAGCTGTACCGCCGGGCGAGGTATAGCTACCCGCCGTAACCGTTACCCCCTCAACGTTTGCCGTACGTGCAGTTGTCCAATCCTCCAGTTCTGTCCGCCCATAGAAGTTTAGGACATTACCGTCGGCGCACCCGGCATTACCGACTGGTATTGAATAAAAAGCAGGCGAAGCATCAACACCTCCGTTATTATCTACGGCTGCGTACCGGAACGTAACGTTACCGAAGAATCCCGCCACAGGATCAAAAGTGATTCGCGCCGCATCAGCAGCTGCAATACTTTGGTTGAGCGTGATGGCATTGCCATCCAACGCTAGCACGCCTTGGGCAGCCGTCGGCAACGCTGTTATGTTGAACGAAGCAATTGTGCCGTCCGGGTCCACCGCGGTCAGCGGAGCTTGCAACAGCGTTGCACCAGCCGTGTTAATCAGGTTTTGTGAGGTTAACTCACGTGTTAGGGGAAGTTGGTTGACTTGGGCGCTATTAATTACGTTGATCGTGTAGGTAGCATTACCCGACACTGCTCCGGTATTGTCAACACCCGCAAACGTGAAAGTAACGGTTGCAGCACCTCCATCAACCGGGTCGAATAGCAGGTTGGGATACTGAAACGGATTGACCTGCTGTCCAGCAGAGGTAATCTGCACAGCAGCACCCGAAGCCTGATTGTAAGCGTACAGAGTGCCTGAAGTTGGCAACGTTACGAAACGATAAAAGGCTAGTGTCGGATTACCATCGGGGTCGGCTACGTTTAGGTTAGTGATTAGAGTCCGACCGTTGGCATCCGGGATGTTGACTGCAGTCCCGTTAACGTTGTTGGTAACATTGCTTGCTACCGGGTTAGCCGCCCATGCGGCTGTTTGGCCCAGCGCCCCCCAAGCCAGCAGCAATGCCGCGAAGCGTAAGGTTGTTTTCATCTATTGAGAATTTGAATGAGTAAATGCGTTTCGTGGCAATGGCATTTAGCCGTTGCAGCTTCGAAACTATTTCTGCCCATTCTCCAACTCGTCCGTATTTCTCCCAACAGAACTATTTGCTAGCTGAACGCACGCTTTTATCTGCGTTGAATACGTACCGTCTGATTACGCATTCCGATTTGTACGTAGTGGACTGCGAGGACCGCACTTTGATGGCCGATGCCTTAGCTGCTGCTAATTTGCGGCCGTAACCAAGCTCGATACATGGCCCAACCCACTGAACGCCCCGACGAACAGCGCAACCCCTGGCAAATCCTCAGCACCGAGGCCAAGTACCAGAACCCCTGGATCAGCGTGCGCGAAGACCAGGTCATCAACCCCACGGGCGGGCGCGGCATCTACGGGGTGGTGTCGATGAAAAACAAAGCCCTAGGTATCATCCCGATTGATGCCGAAGGCAACACCTGGCTGGTGGGCCAGTACCGCTACCCCCTGGAGGAGTACTCCTGGGAAATACCCATGGGCGGCGGCCCCGTGGAGCTGGACATTCTCGAATCGGCGCAGCGGGAGCTGAAGGAGGAAACCGGCCTGACAGCCCGGCGCTGGACGAACATTGCCCGCCTGCACACCTCCAACTCCGTTACCGACGAGGAAGGCTTCGTGTTTCTGGCCGAAGACCTGGAGTACGGCGAAGTGGCCCCCGAAGAAACCGAGGAACTGCACCTCTGGAAATTGCCGCTGGCCGAGGCCGTGCAGATGTGCATGGACAACCGCATTACCGACGCCATCAGCGTGGCCGGGCTGCTGAAAGCCGAACGAATTCTGCGCGAGCGGAACCTAGGCTAACGCGGCTTTGTGCTTCAGGCAGCCGTGCATCTTGGCACCGCTGCCTTACCTTTGCGGTTATGCGCAGGCTGTTGCAATATCTGGGACACCGCATTTATACCACGTGGGCAACCTTCTGGTTTGTGATGCCTTTTGTGGTTACCTATCCGCTGCAGTGGCTGTTTTCGCGTCAACCGCAGTGGCACCGGCACCTGCACGCGCTCAACCGGGCGTGGTCCATGCTGTTCATCCGGATGTGGGGCGTGCCCGTTACAGTGGTGCGCAAGCGGCTGCTCCCGCCGGGGCAAGCCTGCGTGTACGTACCCAACCACAGCTCCTACATTGATATCCCGCTGCTGTTCAAAGCCATACCCGGCCACCTGAACATCATGGGCAAAAGCTCCCTGGCCAAAGTACCCCTGTGGGGGCCCATATTCGAGCGCGGCTACATCAGCGTCGATCGGGATAACCGCGTGAGCCGCGGCCGCGCGTTGGTGCAGGCCCGCCAAACGCTCGATGCCGGGCGGTCGGTGGTTATCTTCCCGGAAGGCGCCATTGCCGAGAAACCTGGCGAGGAGCTGCTGCCCTTCAAGGATGGTCCGTTTCAGCTGGCCATAGCCGCCGGCGTGCCCATTGTGCCGGTTACCATGCCCTACAACCACCGCTTTATGCCCGATGTGGGCGGCTTGCGGGTGCGCTACTCCCCCCTGCGCATCGTGCTGCACGAGCCGATTTCAACCCAAGGACTTACCCTGAACGACATACCCGCGCTGAAAGAGCGCGTACGTGCTATCATTGCCAGCGAGTTCGACCCAACGGCGGCGGGTGTGCCCGCGCCGAGCCCCTTTGTGCGGGCGCGGCCCCAGAGCACCGCGGCCCGGCCAGTGGGTACCCCGGTAGCTCGCTGATACCTTTTCTCCTGACCTTCATTTATTTGCCACCCCCGTGAGCACCGATCTGAATACCCTTCGCCAACTGGCCCACCTTGCTCGTCTGGAGTTTGATGAAAGCAACGAGCAGCAAATGCTCAACGACCTCAACAAGATTCTGGATTGGGTTGAGCAGCTCCGCGGCCTCGATACCGCGGCCGTTGAGCCCCTGGTGCACCTCTCGCACGAAATCAATGTGTTGCGCCCCGACGAGCCCCAGAACACGATTTCGCACGCCGAGGGCCTGCTAAACGCTCCGCGCAAAGACTCCGATTACTTCCGCGTACCTAAAGTACTGGAGTAAGACGTGCGCGAACTTCCATCGGTAAAGCAAGATACTCCGCGCGGCCTGCTGTGGGGCTTGCTGGGGGTGCTCTTTGCCGCCCTGGGCCTAGCGTTTTACTTCCACTTTGCGGGCCCCGAGCACACGCTGCCGGTGGGCACCGTGGCGCAACTTACGCCGGTGCCCGCCACCGTGGCCAAACTCCCGGCCGGCCCCGATACCCTGGGCCTCCCGGCCAACGCTTACCTCGTTACCCAAACCTACGACGTTGCCGGCCCTAACCTGTGGCCGGCCGCGGCGGGGGCCTGGGTGGTTTTGCTGAGCGTGGGGTTGGCGGTTTGGCTGGCAGCCATCAGCCAGCTGCGGCGCCCAGCCTTCGTGGCCGGTGCGGCCGTGGTTATTTTCCTGCTGATGTCGCTCAACATGGATTTGCTGGGCGTGTTCGGCGAGCAGGATCAGTATTTTCTGGTGCTTAGCATTGCGGTGCTGATCGGGGCGGCCTTCGTGCTGCACGCCTTTTTCGAGGGCGTAAGCCCGGGGCGGCGCCTTGCGCTATTTGCCCTGCTGATTGCCGCCCTAGGTGCTTTGCTCTTCGCCAAAACCAGGCACCCCGCCAGCTTTGTGGTATTGCACCTGGCGGCCTACGGCACCCTAGCCGGCGCGGCGGCGGTGGCCTTGCTGGCCGTATGGCTTGGCGGTGAGTTGATCTACGGCCTGCTCTGGCTGAACACCCAGGGTGCTACTGCCAAAGGGCGGTTCGGCCTGATTCCGTTTGTGCTGTCGAGTGCCCTGCTGCTGGGCATTTTGCTGATGTACTACTGGAACGGCGGCCAACTGGCTATTCTGCCAGGCGTCCGTCTCAACCCGTATCTGCTCCTGTTGCTGGCCGCGGTGGTGGGCTGGTACACCCTACCCCTGCGCGAGCCTACTTATCGTGCGTGGCTGCCGCGCCAGGCAGCTACCTGGCTGTACGTGGCGCTGCTGCTGGTTGCGGCGGGCACTTTCGGGTACGCATCGGCAACCCTAAACGAGCCCCTGCTGCAGGCCACCCGCGACTTTATAGCCCTGGCGTTTGGCGCCATCGGACTGGCTTTCTTCGGGTACGTACTGCTCAACTTTGGGCAGCTCATTCAGCAGCGCTTGCAAGTGCACCGCGTGGCTTACGACCCGCGCCGGATGCCTTTTTACGTGATGTACGTGCTGGGCATTGGCCTTGTGGCGGTGGTACTGATGCGCAACCAATTCGATCTGCTTGATCGGGCCAGTGCGGGCCAGTACATCCAGTTCGGCGACCTTACCCGCCTGCAAAGCGAGCAGCGACCCGATAACCTGTACCTAGCCCTGCTGGCCGAACGCTACTACGCCGAGGCCGACCAGATGGACCCGCTCAACGCCCGCGCGGCCCTAGGTCGGGCGGCGCTTTACCAGGCCCGGGCCCAGCGGCAAAACGAAATCAACATCCTGCGCAGCACCCTGCGCCGCGAACCCAACGAGAAAGTGTGGCTCCGGCTGGCGGCCCGTTTCGACCAGCCCACCGACTTTTTCGAACGCCAGCAGGTGCTGCGCCAGGGCCTGGGGGCTTTTCCGGCCAGTGGCCGCCTTAATGCCGAAATGGCGCAGCTGTATTCGCGCTCCTTCTTGCCCGACTCGGTGCTGCACTACTACGGCCGGGCTACCGCCGCCAACGCTGCCGACCCCGTGCCGCACACCAACTGGCTGGCTTTCCTGCTGAAAAACAACCAGCTGGCGGGCGCCCAGGCCGCCGCCACCGAAACGCCCAACCCCAACTGGCCGGCCTGGCAGAACAACACCATGGTGCTCGATCTGCTGCGCGGCCGTTACCAGCCCGTAGCCGCCAGCAAGCCCGCTATCGACTCGGTGCTTACTGTTGCCCAGTTTGCGCAGCTGTACCACCTAGGGCTGGCCGAGGCCGCCCGCCACGACACGACGGCCTTGCCCTTGGTGCAAAACCTGCTGCAAGTACAAGCCAACGACCCGTTTGCCGATCAGCTTACGTTTGTGAGCGGCCTGCAGTTGCTCCGCAGCGCGCGGCCAGCCCCAGGTTTCGACCGGCTCGAGGCCCTTGCTACCGGCGTTACGAGCGGCTATTATCATCAGGTATTAGGCATGTACCTGCTCGAGCGTGGCCTCTACCCCTCGGCCGCTGCACGCCTGGCCCTGGCCGAACAAGCCGGCAACGCGGCCGCTTTGGCACCTAGGGCCTATGCGCTGGCCTGGGCCGGCCAGCCCGATTCGGCCCGCGCCGTTGCCCTACGAGCTATTATCGCTGCCCCTACCAGCGCAGGCCGGTTGCGCAGCCTGGCGGCAGGCACCATTCCGCCGGCACCGCGGGCCCGGCGCCCGTCGGCGCAGGCTTATGCCAACGCCGCCGCCACGGCTTCCAAAGATGCCAAAGCGGCTGCTCGTCAGTACCAGAAACTTACCCAGGCCGATCCTTTTGATGAGAAGGGGGTGTTGCAGGCGTCGGAGTTCTTTGCCGCGCGCCAGGATCCGGTTACGGCTTACGAAATCATGCGCCGGGCCGTGTCGTACAACCCCGAGTCGGTAGCCATGCTGCAGGGCTATGTATTGGCGGCCACGGATGCCGGTTTGGAGGAATACGCATCGGCTTCTTTTGCTAAACTTGCCACGTTGCTTCCCTCATCAGAATATATTACCTTTCGTAAGCTTTACGACAAGCGGCGTGCCGCCCACCGGGCCGCCGTAGCACCCTGGAACTAACCCCACGCCCTCATGCTGCCGCCTGTCATCGAAACTACCGACATATCCAAAGTGTACCGCATGGGCACCGAGGAAATCCACGCTTTGCGCTCGGTTACCATCCGAATTCAGCGCGGCGAGTATGTAGCCTTTATGGGCCCCTCGGGCTCGGGCAAGTCGACACTCATGAACATCGTGGGGTGTTTGGACACCCCCACCACGGGCCAGTACGTGCTCAACGGCAAGGACGTGAGCCGCATGACGGATAACCAGCTGGCCGACGTGCGCAACCGCGAAATCGGCTTCGTGTTCCAGACGTTTAACCTGCTGCCCCGCGCCACGGCCCTCGATAATGTAGCCCTGCCGCTGATTTACGCGGGCTACTCCAAAAAGGAGCGCGAGGAGCGGGCCATGGAGTCGTTGCGCAGCGTAGGGCTGGAGGCCCGCGCCAAGCACCGCCCCAACGAGTTATCGGGCGGACAGCGCCAGCGCGTAGCCATTGCCCGCGCTTTGGTCAACAACCCCAGCATCATTCTGGCCGACGAACCGACGGGTAACCTCGATACCAAAACCAGCCACGAAATCATGGACCTGTTCGAGGCCCTGTACGTGAAAGGCAACACCATCATCATGGTAACGCACGAAGAGGACATTGCCCGCTACTCGCACCGCATTGTGCGCCTGCGCGATGGCCTCATCGAAAGCGACCTGCCCAACCACGATGTGGCTACGCACCACCTGGCGCTAAACACGCAAGGCTAATTGCTGTTATGCCCTAGGTTGTGTTGTTTGGATTAGTGCCCCAACCTGTCCGTTGGGGCACTTTCTTTTTTTACCTGCTAATTTCGCTTGCGCCTTAGGCTAGCTCCTTTCCACCAGCATCTGTGAAGATTTACACCCGCACCGGCGACCAAGGCCTTACTTCGCTTATTGGCGGTACGCGCGTACCCAAATCGAGCCTGCGCATCGAGGCATACGGCACCGTCGACGAGCTCAACTCCTGGGTGGGCCTCGTACGCGACCAGGAAGTAAACCTGCCGCACCGCCCGCTGCTCAAGCATATTCAGGATCGGCTGTTCACCATCGGGGCCACGCTGGCCTCCGACCCCGAACGCTCGCGCATGCAACTGCCCGATTTGCTCGACTCCGATGTGGACGAGCTGGAGCAGGAAATGGACCGCCTCAACGAAACCCTGCCGGAGCTGCGGCACTTTATTCTGCCCGGCGGGCACCCCGCCGTTTCGCAGGCCCACGTAACGCGCTGCGTATGCCGCCGCGCCGAGCGCCTGGCCATTGCCCTGCGCGAGGAGTCTTTTGTACCTGACCTGGTAGTCAAGTATTTAAACCGGCTATCCGACTACCTATTCGTGCTGGCGCGCGGCATGGCCCGCGACCTAGGGGCCGAAGAAATTATTTGGCAACCGCGTCAGTAGCCGCCCCGTTTCAGAACCAAGCACCTGCCCTTTCTCCGCATTCCCCCACTGATTTCCCCGTTGGTCATGCTTGATACGCTGACGATTCCTTTTCAGCCCACCACTGCCTCGCGCCTGGGTGAGCTGGACCCCGCCAACATTGAGTTTGGTAAAATTTTCGCCGACCACATGTTCGCCGTCGATTACGTTGATGGCGAATGGCAGGCCCCTCAAATTGTGCCCTACGGCGACATGGCCGTGAGCCCCGCCAACTCGGCACTGCACTACGGCCAGGCCATTTTCGAGGGCATGAAGGCCTATAAGGCCCCCAACGGCGACATTTCCTTGTTCCGCCCGCTCGATAACTGGCGCCGCCTCAACGAATCGGCCGTGCGCATGTGCATGCCCGAAATACCGGAGGAGCTGTTCATGCAAGGCTTGTCGCAGCTCATTCGCGTCGATGCGGGCTGGGTACCTAGCAGCCCCGGCAGCGCGTTGTACATCCGTCCGTTCATGTTCGCTACGGATGGCTTCATTGGCGTACGGCCTTCCGATACCTACCGCTTCATGATTTTTACCTGCCCGGTAGGTAAATACTACAACAAGCCGCTGCGCGTACGCTTCGAAGAAAAGTACGTGCGCTCGGCCGAAGGCGGCGCCGGCTTTGCCAAAAACGCCGGCAACTACGGCGCGGCCATGTACCCTACCAAGCTGGCCCAGCAGCAAGGCTACAACCAGCTGATCTGGACGGATGCCTCGGAGCACCGCTACGTGGAGGAATCGGGCACCATGAACGCCATCTTCGTGATTGATGGCCGGGTGGTTACGCCCGCACTGAGCTCCTCCATCCTCGACGGCATTACCCGCCGTAGCGTGCTGCAGCTCGCCCGCGACTGGGGCCTGACGGTGGAAGAACGCAAGGTTTCGGTACTGGAAATCATTGATGCGCTGAAGCACGGCAAGCTGCAGGAAGCATTTGGCGTGGGCACTGCCGCAACCATTGCGCCCATTGCCACCATTGGCTACGAGGGCAACGACTACGAGCTGCCGCAAGCAGGTGCCGATGCTTTCTCGCGCCGCGTGGGCGAAGCGCTTGATGCAATCCGTAGCGGCGAGGCTGCCGATACGCACGGCTGGATGGTGCGCGTATAAGCCACGCGTTCAGCTTCATTAGTACTGCCGCCTGCTGTGGCCCTAGGTCGTAGCAGGCGGCTTCGTTTTCGGCAGGCTACCTTTGCCCGCGAGCGGCCTTGTCGGGCCGCTCGCACTGTATACTTTAACCCCCCTACCCTTTCGCTCAGATGACGACTGAACAAGTGAAAGACCTGAAGGGCCGCGTGGAGGCCTTGAGGAGGTACCTTTGACTACGATAACCGCAAAGCCGAAGTAACCCGGCTCGAAGAGCTAAGCCAATCGGCCGATTTCTGGAACGACTCCAAGAAGGCCGAAGCCACCCTCAAAGAGCTTAAAGGCATTAAGGTTTGGACCGACGACTTCGAGACAGCCCAGAAAGCCGTTGACGACGTGGATGTCCTTTACGACTTCTACAAGGAAGGCGAAGCCACCGAGCCTGAAATGCGCGCCGAATTCGACCGCGCCGCGCAAGCCGTGGAGCAGTTGGAGTTCAAGCGCATGCTTTCGGGCGAGGAAGATCAGCTTTCGGCTATCCTCGAGATCAACCCCGGGGCAGGCGGCACCGAAAGCCAGGACTGGGCCGAAATGCTCATGCGCATGTACATCATGTGGGGCGAGAAGCACGGTTTCGCGGTGCGCGAGGTAAACTACCAACCCGGCGAAGGAGCAGGCATCAAATCGGCCACGCTCGAGATAGAAGGCCAGTTTGCCTACGGCTACTTGAAAAGCGAAATCGGGGTGCACCGCTTGGTGCGCATCTCGCCGTTCGACAGCAGCGGCCGGCGGCACACCTCTTTCGCGTCGGTATTCGCCTACCCCGTTGTCGACGATACGATCAACATCGCCATCAACCCCTCCGACATTACCTGGGACACGTTCCGGGCAGGCGGTGCAGGTGGGCAGAACGTGAACAAGGTAGAAACGGCCGTACGCCTTACCCACGCTCCGTCGGGTATCGTTATTGCCGTCCAAATCGAACGCAGCCAGCTCATGAACAAGGAGCACGCGCTGCGCATGCTTAAGTCGCGCTTATACCAGATTGAAATGGAGAAGCGCAACGCTGCCAAAGCCGAGGTAGAGGCCGGCAAAAAGCGCATCGATTTTGGTTCGCAGATCAGGAACTACGTGCTGCACCCTTACAAGCTGGTGAAGGACCTGCGCACCGGCGTGGAGCGCACCGATGTACAAAACGTACTCGACGGCGACCTGGATGAGTATATCAAAGCCTACCTGATGGAAAGCTAAGCCACCATCCCTAGGTGCCGTAACGCAAAAGAGGCGCCCCCTAGGTGGGGGCGCCTCTTTTGCGTTACGGCACCTAGGGATGCCACCGTTCTCAAACAAAAAGGGCTGCCCAAACGGGCAGCCCTTTTTGTTTGAAAGCACTTCCGCGACTTAGTTTTTGTCCCAGAAGATCTTGGTAGTTACCACGTCGCCACCGATAGCGGAGGCAGCCGAAGCGTAGTTAGCACCGTTTACATTTTGCTCGGCAATCGGGTACGGGAAACGCAGCGGCAGTGCCGAACGAGCGCCCGTAGGAGCCGTCAGTTTCGGCGAATCAAGGCGGCGGAATTCCGTCCAGGCGTCAACCGGCTGACCGTACAGAGCAATCCACTCCTGGCGGCCGATTTTTTCCTTGGCAGTACCCGTAGCGGTAGCGAAAGCAACCTCCGGCTGAAGCAGGTATGCAGCAGCTTCAGCTTGGGTGTTGCCCCACTGCAGGATAGAAGCCGTGATGCCCGCGTTGTAGTGCGACTCAACAGTGCCACCTACATTGAAACCGCGCGAAGCAGCATCAGCCAGCAGGAACTCAACCTGCGCGTACGACATCAGCGCACCGGGCAAGGTCGGGTCCTCCAGCGCCGGGCCGGGGTTCGAGAAGTTGGTAGAGCTGTTGTTCACCCCGTACACACCACCGCGGTAAGAGCCGTTTGCCAGAGGCTTGAAGTACTCATCCAGGCGCGGGTCCTTCAGCGAAGTGAGCGTGCCTACGAACAGGCTGGTGCCTACAAAGTCCTTACGGCCGCTTTGCACGAGGTCTTCCCACAGCGGGTTGGTGCTCGGGGGCGTGCTCAGGAAGGTAACCTGGGCGTTGTCGTCGTTCGACTTGAACACCTTGCCAGCAGCCTGCTCAACAAGCGTCTTGGCTTTGGCAGCGTCGTCGTCGGCAATGGTCATGCCCATGCGCAGCTTCAGCGAGTTGGCGAACATCACCCAGTGGCTCACGTCGCCGTGGTACAGCAGGTCGCCATCACCTAGGCCAGCGGCCGAGGCATCGAACTGACCGATGGCCGTGTTCAGACGGTTGATCAGGTCGTTGTAGATGGCCTTGTCGTCGTCGTACTTCGGCTGCGACTTGGCAAAGTCCAGAGCTTCGGTGTAGGGCACGTCGCCGAAGGTATTCACCAGCGTCGACCATGCGTATACTTCCAACACCTCGATAGAAGCCAGTTGATTGGCTTTCACCTTCGGGCTCAGCGTATTGTCAGCCTGGATGAGACGCTTAGCCTCGAGCAGGTCGCGCAACACATCGCGGTACATCGCATTCCAGAACGAACCGTTGATGTTACGCGTGTTGATGTCGTACGTGCTTTCGTCGAAGTACGTGGTTTGCGCCCATTGCTGAACGTACAAACGGAACACGTTCAGGTTCACGCTGCCGCTCACCATGGTACGCGCCAGGCTGCGCTGCGCGTTCGATACCAGCGTTACGCCCGGTACTTTGGTGGCCGCCTTAGGATTGACGTTGTAGTCATCCTCCAGCGAATCCACGCACGACGTTGTAAACAACAGCGCCGGGATGCAGAATAACAGAAGCTTTTTCATTTCTGAGAATACAATTCAATTAGAAGCTGAAGCGGATGTTACCCCCGATCTGGCGGGTGTTGGGGTAAGAACCCACTTGGTAACCCTGGCCGGCGTTACCCGAGCTCAGTGCATCTTCCGGGTCAGCATCCGGGAGGTTCTTGTGGATAATCCAGAGGTTACGACCTACAAGCGACAGATCGATGCCACGTACGGGGCCGAACTTGGCCAGCAGCGTCTTGGGCAGCGAGTAGCTCAGCGACACTTCGCGCAGCTTCACGAAGCCGGCATCGTACACGAAGCCAGCGGCAGGGTTGCGCACGTAGCCGTAGAGGCCGTAGTTGGTGTTGCTGGTACGCACTGCGTTCGGCTGACCCGACACGTCAACACCGTTGATGGTAGTACCCGGAGCATAAGTGCCGCCCAGGATTACACCACCCGAGTTAGGAGCGTACGAGCCGTCGGCGTTACGAACGATGGGGTTACGCGAGGGGTTCCCGAGTTCGTTGTTGCCAGCAGTTTCCGGAGTCAGACCCGTAGCCAGACCATAGAAACGGTCGAGCGAGAACACGTCGCCACCCTTGCGGATGTCAACCAAAGCGTACAGCGAAATCCCTTTGTAGGACAAGGTGTTGCCGATGCCGCCGGTCCAATCCGGGTTCGGGTCGCCGATAACTTCGTTGGCTGTAGCGCTCTGCTTAAAGTAAGCAGCAGTCGGAATGCCGGCCGCGTTTTTGGTCACCGTTACCTGGCGGTTGCCGTTGTTGTCGTACACGTAGTTAGAGCCGCGCAGCACGCCGTAGGGTTGACCCACGGTTGCGTTCGAGCTCACACCGCCTTGGTAGCTGGCAATCAGAACGTTGTCAACACCTTCGTACAGCGACATTACGCGGTTGCGGTTACGCGTCCAGTTCACGTTCACGGTCCAGTTCAGGTCGTCCGTACGGAAGGGCGTTACGTAAGCCGTCAGTTCGATACCGCGGTTACGCACATCACCCGAGTTTACGTAACGCGAGTTGTAACCTGTAGCTGTCGAAATGGCAACAGGAATGATCTGGTCAACCGAGTTCGATTGGTAAACCGTTGCGTCGAAGCCCAAGCGGCTCTGGAAGAAGGCCATTTCGATGCCGACTTCAGCAGCCTTGGTGCGCTCCGAGCGCAGGTTCGGATTGTTTTTGGTACCCGGCACTGAGAACAGCGGTACGTTCCCGAAGGCGGTCGGCTTGTCGTACACGTCTATTACGTTGTAAGCGTCGGCACCCGAGCCTACCTCAGCGTAGTTGGCGCGCGCCTTGGCGTACGACAGCCACGGAGTGTCCTTCAGCAGTTCCGAGAACACAAAGCCTACGGCTGCTGAGGGGTAGTAGAACGAATTGTTTTCCTTCGGCAGCGTCGACGATACATCGCGGCGCAGCGTCAGGTCAAGGAACACCATCTCACGGAAACCGAAGGTGGTGCTGGCGAATACACCGTCAACTGCGCGGCGGTAATCCACTTCGCCGGGAGGCGTAAGCGGCTGAGCCGTGTTCGAGAGCGAGTACAGACCGGGTACTACCAGACCGCCGTTAGTTGACGAGCGGATCGACTGCGAACGTTCGCGACGGAGGTTGGCACCAACCAAACCACGGAACGAGAAGTTCTCGGTGATGTTTTTGTTGAAGTTACCGATCAGGTCGTAGTTGGCTTCGCGGAACGTACGGTCGTAGCGCGAGTAAAAAGCCGGGCCGTCGTTGGTGGTCGAACCAATAGCCTGGCGTTCCTCCTGCATCTCGTCGTACGAGTCGAGGGTTACGCGGCCCATCAGGTTAAACCAGTCGGCAAACTTGTAGGTAGCTACTACGTTACCGAATACGCGGTTGCGCTGGTCGTTCTGGAAGTTCTGATAACGCGTGAAGTACGGGTTGTCCCAGTAGATGGCGGTCAGATCGTCCGGATCGTGCCAGTTCCAGGTTACGTTCTGGTTGTTGCGGTCGTAGGCAGCCTTCTGGTCCTTAATGTCAACGTTCGTCTGCCACCACTGGCGGAAGTTCGTCATCAGGTTGCGCGACGAGTAACCCGTGCCGTAGCGGCCCAGGCCCTTGATGCGCGTGAAGTTAACCGAGGCGCTGGTGGTCAGGCGGGGCGATACGTTCAGCGAGCCGGAGAAGTTAACAATGTTCTTGTTAACCTGGCTGTTCGGCAGGATACCCTTGTCGCGGATATCGTTGTAGCCCAGCTTAAAGGTACCCATGTCGTTGCCGCCATCGATGCTCACGCTGTTGTTGGTCGAAACGGCGGTTTCGAAAAACGACAGCGGGCCGTTTTTGGCAGCTACCCACGGACGTGCTTTGCCGAAATTCGGCGAAGACGGGTCGAAGGCGTCCCACTGGAATACGTTCAGGTTCGGGTCGAAGGCCGCGCCGTACGAAGCGTCTTCCGACAGCGGAGCCACGAGGTCGTCTTTGCCGTCGCCATCGATATCGCGGTACAGGAACTTGCCCGAGGGGTCCTCGTAGTAGTTGCCGTAGCCGGCGCCATAGCGGTCCTGGTACTTGATGAAGGTGCTCTTGTCAACCTTGCCTGCCGTCAGGCCAGTGTTGATGGTTACGCCCAGGCCTTTGCGCCCTTTTTTGGTCGTAATCATGATAACACCGTTCGAGGCACGGTCGCCGTACAGGGCCGTGGCAGCCGCACCTTTCAGTACCGTTACCGAAGCTACGTCGTCGGGGGCGATGTCAGCGGCAGCGTTGCCGTAGTCATAACCGCCGCCGCCGCTGCGCTGGGTAGCGGTGTTGGTGTTGGAGTTGCTGATCGGCACGCCATCCACTACGAACAGCGGCTGGTTGTTGCCCGTTACCGACTTGGTACCGCGGATCAGGATGTTCGACGAACCGCCGAGCGAGTTGCTCTGGCGAATCTGTACGCCGGCAACCTTACCCGAAAGGCCGTTTACCACGTTCGTGTTACGGGCCTTGGTAATGGTTTCGTTCTCAATCTGCGTGGCTGCATACGGCAGAGAGTTGCGGGTTCTCTCAACGCCCAGGGCCGTTACCACTACTTCGCTCAGCTGCTTGGTATCGGTGCTCAGTCCTACATCGATGGTCGAAGAAGTACCGATTGCACGCTCTACCGGCAAGTAACCAATTGAGCTGAACGTAAGCGTAGTGGCACCAGCTGGCACAGCCAGCGAGAATTCGCCATTGGCGTTGGTTGATGCACCGGTAGTAGTTCCTTTAACTATCACCGTTACACCGGGCAAACCCTGCCCCGAAGCAGCGTCCGTTACCCGGCCACTTACTTCTCTAGTCTGCGCTACGGCAGGCTGAACGATACCTACCGCCCCCAGAAGGGGTACAGCTAACAGTTTTCTCATAAATGATTTGGTATTGGAAAATATGGTGAGTGAAAAAGCAAGTTAATCGGTTTTAACCTGAATATGCTAAGGGAAAACAGTCTCTCGAAGCGCCTGCGCACCATTGTTGCGTCGATAATTGCCAAGATTGTATTGTAAACTACTGTGTATTAAATTCTTGTTAAATTGTATAAGCATGATACAAAATGTGGCGGCAGCTATAACTTTTTGTTGAAATACGGGTTTTACGCGCCCTTCATGTCTTTCTATCAGTAGTTACCCAAGCCATAATTGGGCGAACCGAGTGGCTATCCAGACTTTGCACTCCGGGCACACCAACGTTCTGTTTACTATTTGGCGGGCTCGAGCAACAGGGCAAAGCTGGGTTAAAGACACATTATTGCACTATCGATAGCCCCACATCAGTTGGCCCCAAAAAAAGGGCCCTGCACCGCTAGCGGTGCAGGGCCCTTTGTGCGAATAAGGCGTTGTTCACCTAGGGGTTAATGGCATCCCAGGCTTTCTCGGCGGCCGGGCGCTCTATGCGGTCGAACAGGCGGTACTGCCCGCTGCTGAAGGCCAGGGTTTGCGGCGTGAAGGGATACGGCGGTGTACCCAGCGGAGCTACGCGCACGTTCTGGGTTTGAGCGGCAGTAGGCAGGCGGCCCAGGCGGCGCAAATCAACGAAGTAGTGCCCTTCGTAGAACAAGGAGTAGCGGCGCTGCCGCACAATCTCGTCGGTAGCTACGGTTACGTTCGGAAACGAGCCGGCAGGCAGGGCAGCCAGGTTGCCCGAGCGCGTCCGGATAACGTTGATGTCGGCCAGGGCGTCGGCCAGGCGGTTGGTGTTGGCCTTGGCCTCAGCGGCAATCAGGATTAGCTCCTCGTTGCGCATGATATCCAGCGACGACACGTTGGAGGCAAACAGGCGCGGCTCGTAGGTGCCCGTAATACCCCCCGTAACCCGAGGCGTGGAGCGGGTGCCGACTTTAGCAAGGCGGGCGTCGCCAGGTTCGGCTTCCGTCACGAAGTTATCGGGCACGGCCACCACCGTAATGCCGGGCGTGTTGGGCACCTGGAAATACGGGTTGCCCTGGTCGCCGGCCGTAGCCGGGTTGAAGGTCATTTTCGGACCTAGGGACAAGCTACCTGCGGGGTCGTAGAACGACTGACCAATGGCGGTGAGGGCGCCGGCGTAATCGCGCTGGTAAAGGGCTACGCGCGCGGCCAAACCCCGGTTGAAGCGCCGGAACGTAGCGGGAGTGTTAAAGCCAGCGTAACCCGAGCTAAGCGCGAAGGCAAAGGTAGGGCCGGCTTGGTCGAGGGCAGCGGCGCCCTGGTCGAGCAGTTGGCGGATGTTGGTCAGGGCTTCGGCCTGCGTCACAAAGGGCCCGGGGCGCAGCACGTTGCTTACATCGGTCCGGATGCCGTTTTCGCCCTGCATGTTCAGCATCAGAAGCTTGGCCAGGGCCTCGTAGGTGTAGGTAAAACCGGCTACCCCCTGTTTCTGCTGCTCGTTGTAGGCTTGGCTGCTGTTGGCCGACTCGCGGTACACCTGCGCGGCGCGGCGCATCTGGGCCAGCGGCACGTAGTAGGCGTTGTAGTAGGCGGCATCGTCGAGGCGGCCGCGCGTGCCTTGCAGTTCGGTGTACCAGCGCGATTCGGTACCGGCCAGCACCACTACCTCGCGCCCGAAGGTGCCGATAACCTGGTTGTAGGGCGCGTTGGTGGTGTGCTGGTTGCGGTACGAGGCCTCCACGCCCACGGCCATGGCATCGAGTTGGGCCCGCGAGGCGTTGCTAAGCACCGCATCGAGGCTGGGGTTGTTGGGATCGGGCACGGGGTCGGTGTCGAGGAACCCGCACGAACCCAGGGTGAGCAGCAGGGCCGCAGCGGCCCACAGTTTACGTCGTATGGCTAGCATAGGAATTGGCGGAAGAAGCTGAGGGACCTAAAAATCCAGGTTGAGGTGGAAGAACACGCGGCGCGTATTGGGGTACGAGGCCACATCTACCTGCGCAAAGTTGGCGGTGGCCCCGAAGTTGGATACCTCCGGGTCATAGCCCACGTAATCCGTCCAGGTAATCAGGTTGTTGCCCGATACCCCCACCCGAATGTTCTTCACGAAATCGTTGAAGAGGCTGGTGCGCACCCCGGCCGGCACGGTGTAGTACAACGAAGCTTCGCGCAGGCGCACGTAGCCGGCGTTCTGAATGTACTCGCGCGCGGGCTGGGTTTGCCGGAACTGGCCCTTGGTCAGCGGGGTGCCGTCGGCGGCTACCTGCCCGCTTGGCTCGCTCCAATCCTCGGTAGTGCCGTTTTCGTCCTGCAGCAGGCGGCTCAGGTTGCTGTTGTAACCGTCCTTCTTCCAGTGAAACAAAAACGACAGCTCGAAGCTCCGCAGCAGGCTGATGGAGTTCAGGAACGACATCTGGAACGTGGGCTGGGCCTCCTCGTAGCGCGTCAGGCCGCTGAAGTTGTTGTTGGTGGCGAAGTTGACGGGCGTACCGAACCAGCGCGAGGGCGAATCGCCCAAAATGAACAGGTTGCGGCCGAACGTGTTGCCGAAGCCCAAGCCCGTGTTGAAGGGCGGTACTACCAGTGGGTCTTCGTCGAGGCGGGTAACCTCGGTGCGGTTCAACCAAAACTGCGTGGTCGAGGTCCAGCTGAAGTTGTCCTTGCGCACGGGGTTGGCCGTGAGGGCCAGCTCCAGGCCGCGGTTGCGTATGTCGCCCACGTTGTAGGCCCGCAACGAGGTTACGCCCACGCTCGGCGCCAGCACGTAGGTGTTCACCAAGTCGAACACCTGCTTATTATAATAAGTGGCTTCCAGCGTTACGCGGTTGTCGAGAAACCCTAGGTCGATACCGGTCTCAAACTCCGATGCTGTCTCGGGCCGAATGTCGGGGTTGCCTAGCAACGTAGAAGGCAGCAGGCCGGGGCGGCCGCCCGTCGAAATGGCCGTGAGCGGCGAGTACAGCGAGTTGAAGAAAGCCGGACCGCCGGTTTCGCCGTAGGCCGCGCGCAGCTTCACCATGTTCACCGGCTCAAACGCCCAGAAACCAAGCTTGGCTACGTTCACGGCCAGCGAGGCCTTCGGGAAAGCAAAGTACTTGTTGGGGTCGCCGTTGCGGTTCGATTTATCGAAGCGGATACCAGCCGTGGCAATAACCATGTCGCGGAAGTTGGCCTCCTGCTGCGCCACAAAGCCCACGTCGGCTTCTTCGGTAATAAAGGTTTCCTGCGTGGTTACGGTGCCGCGGTTGGGAGTATAGGGCGGGCCCGGCGACAGGTTCTGACCTTGGTTGAACGTGAGGTTGGTGCGCTGCGAGAGGCGCACGGTACCCACCTGCGAGGTCAGGTTCAAGGTTTCACCTAGGCGCCAGTCGTAAATCAGGAAGCCCTGGAGGTTAGAGTTGAAGAACTCGTTTTTGGCCACGCGCGCGGCACCCGGCAGCGGCAGGCCCCGCTGCGACTGCATATCGGACGGAATAGCCAGCTGCGCCGTGCTGTTGGCGTAGTCGACGCCGCCCTGCACCGCCAGCCGCAGCGAGGTGCGGTTGTTGTCGATGATGCGCAGCGTGCCCGTGGCGGTTTGCACAAAGCGGTTGGTTTCCTCCTCGTTGATGGCGCGCTCCACTACGGCCAGCGGGTTGTCGCCGGTGTAGGGCGAGTCGGGGAATTCGCCGTTGGCGTTCGGGAATAGCTGCGCGTAGCTCGGCACGCCCGCCAGCGTGTAGCCCAGGCTGATGCCACGGTTGTCGTTGCCGGTAAAGCCGCGCTTGTTGAGCGAGTTGATGTAGTTGGAGCTAACCCCTAGGTCGATGCGGTTGCCGATCTTCTGGTCGATGTTGGCCCGGATGGAGTGGCGCTGAAAGCCGGTGCGCTTTACAATGCCTTCCTCGTTGGTGGTAAAGCCCGACACGAAGAACTTGGTGCGCTCGTTGCCGCCCGAAACGCTCAGGCCGGTGTTGCGCAAAAAGGCCGTGTTGCCAAACACTTCCTTTTCATAATCGACAATGCGCCCGGCCTGTTGGGCTTCGGCCAGCAGGCGCTTTTCCTCGGCGGCGCGGGCGCCGGTGTAAAACAGGTCAATTTTCTCGGGCGTCCAGTCCTCCTTGCCCAACAGGCGCCAGGCCCGCGCAAAGCCGATGTCCTGCGAGAAGCTCACGCGGGTTTGGCCCGCCGCCCCGCGCTTGGTTTTGATAATTACCACGCCCGCGTTGGCACGCGTACCGTAGATGGCGGCGGCGCTCGGCCCCTTCAAAATCTCAATCGACTCGATGTCGTTGGGGTTAAGGTCGGCCAGGCGGTTAATGCCGTTATCCTGGGTGGTGCGCCCTGTACCGGCCGAAGCCGACGAAAACGCCGCCGAGCCGGCACCGTTGCCTACCTCCTGGCTTACAGCGTACACTCCATCTATAATATAGAGTGGTTGCGACGAGCCGTTGATGGTAGAAATGCCCCGCAGCTGCACCGATAAGCCCCCACCGGGTGCCCCGCTGGTTTGGGCAATGTTGGCCCCTACCACCTTGCCGCTGAGGGCAGCATCCACGGTAACCGGCCGCGTGCTACCCACCAGTTCCTTCGCGCTGATGGTGGTTACGGCGTTGGCCAGGTTCGAGCGTTTTACGCTCGTGGCCAGGCCCGTTACCACTACCTCATCAATCTGGCGGGTTTGGGCTTCCATGGCTACGCTGATGGACGTAGCAGTGCCAATGGGGCGCTCAACCGGCTTGTACCCCACGAAGCTAAACGTGAGGGTAGTTGCCGATGCCGGAGCACTAATGGAGAAAGCGCCATCGGCGCCCGTGGAGGCTCCGGTGGTGGTTCCCTTAACCAGAACCGTGACGCCGGGCAGGCCCTGCCCGGTGGCTGCATCGGTAACCCTGCCGCTAATCTCCCGGTTTTGTGCTAGCGCAGGCTCCACAAGGGCAACCATTGCCAGCGGTGTAACAGCTAACAGTGTTTTCATACGCACTCTTCTTAGGATGATTTGGTGAGTGAACAGGATAAGGTATCATTATTTCACTCACTTATACAACACAGGTTTAAATTATTCCAACAATGTACAATTACATATAAAAAACAATATTTACATAATAATGATAACAACAATGCATACAGTGCAAATTTCAAGGCTTTGCAACGCTGCTACCGCGGCCCCTTTTTATTCTAACACCTCTATTTAGTTATAAAACTGATTGTTTGGACAATAGCGCCCGAAAGGCCCTGATTGGCTTAAAAAACGATTAAAGCACTTGCCCAAGAATTTCCTTCGCTATCTTTTCGCACCATTTGCTGAGCTTGATCGGTTCAGCACCATCTCACTCACTATTTAATAACCGCATGAACAAACTTTTACTGGGACTAATACCCCTGGTGGCTTTTGCGCACCAGTCGGTAGCCCAAGACAGGTCCGTTTCAGGCCGCATAACTGACCGGGCTACCGGTGAAGGTATTCCTGGGGCAACAGTATTGCTGAAAGGCACCACCACGGGCGTATCGACGAACTCCGACGGTACTTTTACCCTGAGTGCGCCTGCCGCTGGCGGTACCTTAGTAATCAGCTCTGTTGGGTACGTTTCTATTGAGCGCGCCCTAGGTTCCGAAAACCAGGTAAACATCGGTTTGGCAGCTGACAACAAGCAGCTAAGCGAAGTAGTGGTAACTGGCTACGGCACGCAGGAGCGTCGCGACGTAACCGGCTCTATCGCCTCGGTTAAAGGCGAAGAAATTGCCAACCTCCCCACGCCCAGCTTCGATCAGCAACTGGCTGGCCGCGCCGCTGGTGTGCAGGCTACTGTGCCCTCGGGCTTGTTGGGTGCCACCCCGCGTATCCGTATTCGCGGTACCAACACTATTACCTCCGGTGCGCAGCCGCTAGTGGTAGTGGATGGCGTGCCGATTATTACGGGCAACCAATCGGGCGTAGTACAGAACAACCCGCTGGCCGACATCAACCCCTCCGACATCGAGTCGTACGAGGTACTGAAAGACGGTTCGGCAACGGCTATCTACGGTTCGCGTGGTGCCAACGGCGTTATCCTTATCACGACGAAGCGCGGCCGCCTGGGCAAAGCCAAGGTTAGCTACGACAACTGGTTTGGCTGGGCCCAAACGGTGAAGCGTTACGAAGTGCTGAACGCCGATCAGTTCATTGAGATTAACAACGAACGCCTGCGCAACAACAACTCTCCCGCCCAAGCCTTCCCCTTCGAGCAGGATGGGCAGCGCGTGAGCACCGATTGGCAGGACGAGATTTTCCGCACCGGCTTCCAGCAAAACCACGCGCTGTCGGTAAGCGGCGCTACCGAGAAAACCAACTACTTCTTCTCGGCTGGCTACACCGACCAGAACGCCGTTATTAAGGCCAACTCGCTGCAGCGCATCACCTTCCGTACCAACCTCGATCAGGAGGTGCTGAAGTGGCTGCGTGTGGGCATGAACCTAGGCCTGACGCGCACCAACACCGATGGTTTGAACACGAGCGTGAACGGCCTGTCGGGCAACGTTACCAACGCGCTGTCGCTGTTCCCGAACGTGCCGGCCCGCAACCCCGATGGCACGCCTTACATCAGCACCTCCAACCCGGCGGTAGTCGGCCAAGGCAACAACACCCTCGGCATTGCCTTCAACTACCCCAACATTATTTTCCCGCTGGAGAATAACGTTTACCGGGCTACCAACTACCGCGTTCTGGGCAACACCTACCTGGAAGCCGAGCCCCTGAAAGGCCTGCGCCTACGCAGCCAGCTGGGCACCGACGTTTTCCTGAACGACGACTTTCAGTACAACGACCCGCGCCACGGCGACGGCCGCGGCCCGAACGGTATTATCTACCAGCAGTCCTCGCCCACCACGCGCTGGAACTGGCAGAATACCATCAACTACGACAAGCTGATAGCTGATCAGCACAAATTGGGCGTAGTGGTTGGCTCGGAGCTGCAGAAAACCAAAGCGCAATTCTTCTGGTCGCAAGCCACGGGCCTGTCGGACCGCTTCTTCGGCCCGAACAGCCTTATTTCTAACACGTTTGCTACGCCAACCGTTGGCGGCGGCTACGTGGAGCGCGGCTTTAGCTCCGTATTCGGCCGCCTGAACTACGGCTTCAAGGACCGTTACCTGTTCAGTGCTTCGCTGCGTTACGACGGCATTTCGGACCTGCCCGAAGCCAACCGCTACGGCTTGTTCCCCGGCGGTTCGGTGGGCTGGCGTATTTCGGAAGAGCCGTTTTTCAAGAACCTGAACCTCGGCTTCATCTCCGATTTTAAAGCCCGCGCCAGCTACGCCGTAGTGGGTAACGTCGACTTCGGTGCCTTTGCCTACGCCAGCTTGTTCGGCCCCGGCAAATACGGTAGCCAGAACGGTATCGGCTACAACCGCGACGGCCAGTTCGGCAACGACCAGCTGAAGTGGGAGCAGTCGAAGAAGAAGGACATCGGTGTGGACCTTGGCTTCCTAGACAACCGCATCACCGTTGGCGCTGATTACTACATCAACGACAACAGCGACCTGATTCTGAGCGTGCCAGTAGCCGTTTCGCTGGGTATTCCCAACTACTCGTACCGCGCCAACGTGGGTGACCTCGAAAGCAAAGGCTTCGAATTCACCTTCAACTCGCAGAACATCCAGAACGAGGCCTTCACCTGGACGACTAACTTTAACTTCGCCACCAACAAGGCGATTGTTAAGTCGCTTGGCGGCAGCGGCGACATCCTAGCCACCTACAACATCACGCGGGTAGGCGAAGTAATCGGCGCCTTGTACGGCTACGACTTCCAGGGTGTAAACTCGGCCAACGGTTATCCCATCTACCGCAAAGGCGACGGTTCGCTGGTGCAGGCCAACGTCGATAACAACTCGTACTACGCCTACGACCCCGCCAACCCCGGCGCGGCCCTAGGTCAGGCGGTTACGCCGCTGCAGGCCAACGTCGACCGCAAGATCCTGGGCAACCCCAACCCCACGTGGTTTGGCGGTATCACCAACTCGTTTACGTTTAAGGGCTTCGACGCCTCGGTGTTCGTACGCTTCTCGGGCGGCAACAAAATCATGAACGTAACGCGCCAGCAACTGCTGCGCCAGGAGTTCCTGAACAACGGCACTGAGATTCTGGACCGCTGGACCACCCCTGGCCAGCAAACCAACGTGCCGAAGCAGCGCTACAACAACTCCGACTTCATCAACCTAAACAACTCGGCCGTTTCGCGCTTTGTTGAGGACGGGGATTTTGTACGCATCCAGAACATTTCGTTGGGCTACACCCTGCCGCAGAATCTGCTGGGCTTCACGGGCCTGAGCCGCATCCGCGTGTACGGCCAAGTGCAGAACGCCTTCACGTTCACGAAGTACAAAGGTGTTGACCCCGAGGTTAACTCTTCGGGCAATAGCAACCTGCAGCAGAACACGCAGTTTGGCATTGATAACAACAGCAATCCGCAGCAGCGCGTGTTCACCACGGGCCTCAACGTAAGCTTCTAATCCCGTCTGACTCCGAATTCATGAATAACGTACTGTTTCGCTTCGCGCCGTTAAGCCTGCGGGCTATGGCCTTGGCAGCTTTCCTGTCGCTGGGCATGAGCTCTTGCGACGTAACCGACCTAGAGCCGAAGGACGCCATCACCGAATCGGCTGCTTTTACAACGCCTGAGCGCATTGCCCTGGCCGTAACCGGTGTGTACAACGCTGCACAGTCGGGCTTTTACGACCCCCTCAACGGCGGCGCGCTGCAAACCCGCGGCTATCCGTTTGGCTCGGCTGCCACCGAGTTCGGCGATGTACGCGGCGAGGACGTGGTAGACATGGCCGGCTTCTTCGGCATCGTGTACTCCAACGTGCAAACTCCCTCCAGCCCCAACGTGGTGGGCATGTGGTCGAACCTGTATGCGCTCATCAACCAGTGCAACGTGGTAATCGAAGGCGTACGCGCAGCTCAGCAGCGCGGCACCATCGACCAGGCCACAGCAGCGGCGTACGAAGGCGAGTGCCGCTACCTGCGCGCCCTGGCCTACCACGAGCTGCTGCTGCACTTTGCGCGTCCGTTCTCCGATAACAACGGCAGCAGCCTCGGTGTACCGTACCGCGACTTCGCCGTGAATACCTCCGCTACCCTGGAGCGCGCCAAAACAGCCGGCCGCAATACGGTAGCCGAAGTATACACCGGCATGCTGGCCGACCTCGACTTTGCCGAGCAGAGCCTGCCCACCACCCGCACGGGCAACCTGCGCGTTACGCGCGTTACCAAGGGTGCCGCCATTGCCCTGAAGCAGCGCCTGCGCCAGCACCAGCAAAACTGGGCTGCCGCCAAAGCCGAAGGCGATAAGCTGGTTGCCGTGAGCACCGCAGCTCCCGGCGGCTTCAGCAGCCCCCTAGGTGGCTACCAACTGCAGGCCACGCCGCAGGCCGCTTTCCCGGGTGGTACGAGCGTTACGGCCGAGAACATCTTCTCGATCGAGAACAGCTCCGACGACAACCCCGGCGTAAACGGCGCGCTGCCCAACTTCTTTGGTTCGCCGGCTACCGCACCTGTTGGTGTTCAGGGTCGTGGTCTGATTGCTATCAGCCCGATTCTGTTTAACGCCAGCTTCTGGCCCTGCAACGACCTGCGCCGCACGCAGTTGCTGCAACCCAATAATGCTACGCCTGCCCGCTACCACAGCTTTAAGTACAAGGACGCTGCCACCAACACCGACTTTGCCCCCATCAGCCGCTACGCCGAAGTACTGCTGAACCAAGCCGAAGCCGAGGCTCGTCTGGGCAACAGCGTCCGCGCCGTGGCCCTGCTGAACGCCGTACGCGGCCGCGCCGTGCAGGCAGCCGACCTGTACCCTGTTACCCTCACCGGTGATGCTTTGGTGCAGGCCATCCTCAACGAGCGCCGCATCGAGCTGCTGGCTGAAGGTTTCCGCTGGGATGATATCCACCGCTTGTCGCCCACCTCGTTTAGCCCCCGTGCTACTGGTGGCATTCCGGCCAAGGCTGGTAACGCGCAGTCGGTAGTTGCCAACTACGCTTGCGGCACGTCGCCGGCACTAACCCCCTCGGTAAGCGCCATCCCGTACAGCGACTACCGCTTCCTGTGGCCGATTCCGGCCATCGAAGTGGCTAACAACCCTGTACTGGCTGCACAACAGAACCCGGGCTACTAATCAATAGCTAGGTCATCCGCAAAACAAAAGCCCCGCCTGAACTCAGGCGGGGCTTTTGTTTTGCGGATGGGCATGGAATGAAAGAGCAAGTCATTATTACAATAGTTCAATATTTAGGTTTTAAGCTGGTCGGCACTTATAATAGTTATATGTATATACAGCAAATAAGTCCATATCTTAAAAAAAGGAAAAGCGAATTTGCTTGTGCTGTGATTATCTGCTATTCTTATAGGCAAGTTTCAAGGAGCATGCTTCGAGGAGTGCATCGTGCAGGGGGCATATGAGCTGGCGAATCCTGGATTGCCAGATTGGCAATAATTGAGCATGCGCTTGCCAAATTTTCGGAATCGCGTTTTTTTAGCATTGGTACTTGCTAGGTAAAATCCTTTTACCTGCATAAATTGGAAATCGGTTGTCACTTCACTCACTTCTAACCGCATGAACAAATTTTTACTGGGTTTAGTACCATTGGTAGCCCTTGCTCACCATGTGGATGCTCAAACCCGACAGATCTCTGGTCGGGTAACCGACCGTACCACTGGCGAAGGGTTGCCTGGAGCTACGGTACTTGTAAAGGGCACTACCAATGGTGTCTCCACAAACTCCGATGGTACTTTCACTCTGAGTGTATCCGGGGAAGGCGGGACCTTACAAGTAAGCTCGGTTGGCTACATAGCACTCGAGAGACCGATCGGCACCGATACCCAGATCAACGTTGGGATGGCACCGGACGCCAAAACCCTTAGCGAAATTGTGGTAGTAGGCTACGGCGAGCAGTCCAAAACCCTCGTTACGGGTGCGGTATCGCAGGTAGATTCTAAGCAGTTCGAAACCCAACCTGTTGCCAGCGTAGAGCAGGTGCTGCAGGGCCGTGCGTCGGGTGTGCAGGTAAACGCCAACTCGGGTACTCCGGGCGGTGGTGTTACGGTGCGTATCCGCGGCAACAACTCTATTTCGGCCAGCAGCGACCCACTGTACGTAGTGGATGGTGTACCGATTAATATCGGTAGCTATTCGAACGTGGGCGTTGGCAACCAGCAACTCAATGCCATTTCGGACTTGAACCCGAACGATATTGCCTCGATCGAAATCCTGAAGGATGCATCGGCGGCAGCTATCTACGGTTCGCGTGCGGCCAACGGCGTAGTGCTGATCACGACCAAGCGTGGCCAAGCCGGCCGAACCAAAATTACGCTCGACGCCTACGCAGGTGTACAGCAAACCTGGCGTCGTCTCGACGTACTGAACGGGGAAGAGTCGCAGAATCTTATCAACGAGGCACGTACCAATGTGGGCCTGACGCCCCGCTACGTAACTGCCAACCCCAACCCTGCTACACAGCAGCTCTTCACGGGTGCCAGCACCAACTGGCAGGATGAAGTGTTCCGGGATGCACGTATTCAGAACTACACGCTGACCGCTTCGGGCGGCGACGCAAAAACCCGCTTCCTGATTTCGGGTACCTACTTCGATCAGGAAGGCATCATCTTAGGCTCTGGCTTTAGCCGTGGTAGTGGTCGCATCAACCTCGACCACCAAGCTACCGATAAGCTGCGCCTAGGTATGAGCCTGACGGGCAGCCGCTCGCTCAGCAACCGAATCAACAACGACAACAATATTTACGGAGTATTGAGCACGGCCCTGCTGCTGGGCTCGCAGTTCCCCGTACGCAATGCCGATGGCACCTTCGGCCGCGACCCGTTCTCGTCGGTTGAAAACCCGATTGCCGCGGCCACGCTGCCGACTTTCTTGGCTCGGAATAACCGTGCAATCGGTAACATTTACGCCGATTACCAGATTATTCCTTCGTTGCGCTTCCGCACCTCCTTGGGCGGCGACTACCTCAACCTTAAAGAGGACGTGTACATTCCGAGCACGGCCTTGCAGGCCGTAGGTAGCAACGGCTCGGCTAACTTCAACTCGCGCTACGATGTGGGTTGGATTAACGAAAACACCCTGACCTACGACAAGGCTTTTGGCGACCACTCGCTGACCTTGCTGTTAGGCCAGAGCGCCCAGCGCTCGGTGCAGAACGGCATCATTACGTCGGTATCGGGCTTTGCCACGAACAAAATCCGTCAGGCATCGGCTGGCTCGGTGAAAACGGATGCGTCTTCCGACGAAACTCTCTGGACGTTGCTCTCCTACTTTGGGCGTGCCAACTACAACTACCAGGGTAAGTATATTCTCTCGGCTTCGCTGCGTCGCGACGGTTCTTCGCGCTTCGGCGCCGAAAACAAGTACGGCTGGTTCCCGGCGGCTTCGGCAGCTTGGCGTGTGTCGGAAGAAGGTTTCCTGAAGGGTAACCCCGTTATCAGCGAACTGAAGCTGCGCGGTGGTTACGGCGTAGTGGGTAACTTCGAAATTGGCAACTTCGCTTCGCGCAACCTATTTGGTGTTGGTGCGGGCAACTTGGCCAACTACAACGGCATCTCCGGCTTTGCGCCCACGCAGCTCGGTGTAAGCGACCTGGGTTGGGAGCAAACGGGTGAAATCAGCGCGGGTGTCGACGTAGGTGTGCTCGAAAACCGGATTTCGCTATCGGTAAATGCCTTCGACCGTAAATCTAAGGACCTGCTGCTCAACCGCCAGCTGCCGCTCACTTCGGGCTTCGGCAGTGTTACCCAGAACATCGGTGACCTGCGCAACCGGGGTCTCGAATTTGACCTGACCACGCAGAACGTGAAAACGGACAACTTCAGCTGGACGACCAACCTGAACGTTTCGATCATTCGCAACAAGGTAACCCGTCTGGTTAACAACGCTCCCTTCCTGGCCGGCTTCGCCAGCCGCGTAGAGGTTGGTCAGCCGCTGGGTAGCTTCTATGGCTATGTAGTAGACCGCGTTTACCAGAACCAGGGCGAGATTGATACCGACATTGCCAACGCACGAGCCCGTACCGGCAGCGCTACGGCATTGTACCAGGGCACCAGCGCGGCAACCACTCCCCGCCCCGGCGACATTCGCTTCCGCGACCTGAACAACGACGGCGTTATCACCGCTGCCGACCAGAAGATCATTGGTTCGGCTCAGCCTAACTTCTTCGGCGGTATCACCAACACCCTGAACTGGAAAGGCATCGACTTGAGCTTCTTCTTCCAGTTTACGCAGGGCAACGAGATTTACAACAACACGCGTGCGTTCGGTGAAGGCATGAACGGCCAGTTTGGCCAGTTGGGCTCGGTGCGCGACCGTTGGACGCCCGACAACCCCAGCACTTCGATGCCGCGTGCGGCCTGGGGTGACCCGAACAACAACCGCCGTGTATCGGACCGCTGGCTGGAAGATGGCTCGTACCTGCGCCTGAAAACCGCAACACTGGGCTACAACCTGCCAAGCAACCTCATCCGTCCGCTGCGCCTGCAATCGGCTCGGGTGTACCTAGCTGGCCAGAACCTGCTGACCTTCACGAAATACTCGGGTCTGGAGCCGGAAGTAAACACGTTCAGTGGCACTAACACCTCGTTGGGCACCGACTTCCTCACCTTCCCGCAGGCCCGCGTGTACCAAGTGGGCGTCAACATCGGCCTGTAATTCTTTCCCTCGTTGAAGTCTCTCTCATTCATGAATATTCGTTCCAAAATTTCGACGCTGGCTGTTCTCGGACTGCTGAGCTTCGGCGCGGTAAGCTGCTCGGACTTTCTGCAGCCTGAACCCCGCAACTCCCTCGACCGCACCCAGGTTTTCACCGACCTGGAGGGTGCCCAGGCTGTGCTGACCGGCACCTACGGCAACCTGCTTAGCGCCAACAATCTCGGCCTGCGGGTACCGCTGTTCTCCGATTTGCTTGCCGATAACCTAGCACACGTTGGCACGTTCCCGACCTTCAGCCAGATTAAAAACCGTTCCATTCTGGTTGACAACACGGAGGTAACCAGCATGTGGAGCTCGTTGTACTCCACGGTGAACCGCGCGAACAACCTGATTGCTTATGCCCCGGGCATCACGGCTCCGGAGGCTACGAAAAACCAGATTGTTGCCGAAGCCCAGTTCATCCGGGCATTGGCTTACTTCTACCTCACCAACTACTGGGGTGATGTGCCGCTGGTGCTGACCCCGACCACCACGCCCGACAACACGCTGAACGTGGCGCGTACGCCCCAATCGGCCGTGTACGATCAGATCGTGGCGGACCTGACGGCGGCGGCTCCTAACCTGCCGACCTCGACCAACCCGGCCCGCGCTACCCGTTGGGCAGCCTTGGCGTTGCAGTCGCGCGTGGCCCTGTACCGCCAGCAGTGGGCCGATGCGGCCCGCCTGGCCGACCAGGTAATTGCCGGCCCCTTCCAGCTCAACGCGAGCTACCGCACAGCTGTTACGGCCGAAAACCCCTCGGAATCTATCTTCGAGGTACAGTTTGATGCGCAGACGCAGAGCTCGTTTGCCTTCTTCCTATTGCCCACGGCAAATGGTGGCCGTAACGAAATTTCTCCGACGGGCCCTGGCTCGACCCTGCCGACAGCTTACGAAGCTGGCGACCTGCGCAAGGATGCTACCATTTCGAATGGCACTTTTACCCTGAACGGCCGCACGGTACCCACCGGTACTTCGATCAAATATGTTGATCCGGGCACGGGCACCGATAACTTCAAAGCCATTCGCCTGGCCGAGATGCTGTTGAACAGCGCCGAAGCTAAGGCCCGCCAGAACGATCTGCCCGGCGCGCTGACTGCCCTAAACCGCGTTCGTACCCGTGCAGGCTTGCCCGTTGCAGTAGCTACGCTTACCCAAGCGCAACTGCTCGAGCAAATCGAGCGCGACCGTCGGGTTGAGCTAGCCCTGGAAGGCCACCGCTGGTTTGACCTGATTCGCACGGGTCGTGCCCAGCAGGTACTGAGTCTAACGGATGCTCGTCGTTTGTTGCTACCGATTCCCTTCCGCGAAACGGTAAACAACCCGAACATCACGCAGAACCCCGGTTACTAAGCTTAGCCTCTTTTACACAAAAAGCCCCGGCCAAATGGTCGGGGCTTTTTGTTTGTTGGAAGCTCGGCAATATATAATTATTCTAACATTTATTATTACCTTATAATATCAGTGGCATGATACTCTAAATCGTGGTGCAGCATGGAAAAACGCCTACTGTTGAGCTTTGTGCTCATGGTGACGCTGGTACTGCAGGTGGCAGCGCAAAACAGAACTATTACGGGGCAGGTGACTGACCGAAGTAATGGTACGGGGCTACCCGGGGTTACTGTGCTATTGAAAGGAACAACCACCGGTACGGCTACCGGTGCCGATGGCAGCTACACAATTTCGGTTCCGGCCGAAGGTGGAACGCTCGTGTTCAGCTCGGTTGGCTACAACAACCTGGAGCAACCCATCGGCACGACAAACCAAGTGAGCGTTGGCTTGGCTCCCAGCACTCAGCAGCTGGGCGAGGTAGTGGTAACGGCCCTAGGTATCCAGCGCGAGAAACGGGCTTTGGGCTATGCGGTGTCAGAAATCAGCAGCTCGCAGGTGGTGCAGAAGGCCGAACCCGATGTGCTCCGGACGCTGCAGGGCAAATTGCCAGGCGTGAACATCGGCGGTTCGAGCGGCTCGCCGGGGGCCGCTACGCGCATTACCATCCGGGGAAACTCGTCGTTGCTGGGCGAAAACCAACCCTTGTTTGTGGTCGACGGCATTCCGTTTGATAACCGGCAGGACAACTCGGCCTCGTCGCTGGGCAACAGCTCGTCGTACTCGAACCGCGCTGCCGACATCGACCCGAACAACATCGAGAGCATCAACGTGCTGAAAGGCATTGCCGCAGCGGCGCTGTACGGCTCGCGGGCAGCCAACGGGGCTATTGTAATTACTACCAAGACGGGCAGCCGCAACCGACGCGACAAGGGCCTGCGCGTGGGGTACAACTCTACGTACGCGGTGGAGCGCATTGCCAGCCTGCCTGATTACCAAAACCGCTACGGCTCGGGGGCCAACTTTGCCTACTCGGCGGCCAACGGCTCGTGGGGGCCGGCTTTTGGGAGCCCGCAGGCCCCGGCTGATGTGGCCCACCCCTACGACACCCCGGCGCTGAACGGGCCGCTGCCGCAGTTCAGGGGGGCGCGGTACCCGTACCAGGCCTTTGACGACAACGTAAAGGACTTCTTCAACACGGGGCACTTGTTCGAAAACTCCGTGAACCTTACCGGCGTGGGCGAGAACAGCAAGTTTACAGCCGTGCTGTCGCGCTCCGATCAGGAAGGCATGATTCCGTTCACGAGCTTCGACCGGACCAGCATCAGCGCGGGTGGTTCGGGGCAATTCAACAAGATTACGGTAGGCGCCACGGTTACCTACGTCAACTCCGATCAGCGCGGGCCTATCCTAGGTGCGCCTAACGCTTTGGGCAACGCATCGGCGTTTGGGCGGGCGCTGTTTCTGCCGCGCAACCTCGACCTCTCGGGCCTGCCCTTTGAAAACCCGGTTACGCGGGCCTCGCTGCTGGGCTGGCTGACGGGCCAGGCCGACAACCCGTACTGGTCGACGCGCTACAACAGCTACAAGTCGCGCGTGGACCGGGTTATCGGCAACTTCAACGCCAGCTACGATTTCACCGACTGGCTGAGCCTGAGCTTTACGGGCGGCGCCAACGTGTACACCGACCGCCGCAACACGGCGTTGCGCCCGGGCTCGGTAGCCGCTGGCGGCCTGGGCCAGGTGGTGCAGGATTACATTACCAACACCGAGCTCGAAGGCACTACCCTACTCACCTTCAACCGCAACCTCACGGAGGATATCAGCATACGGGCCATTGTGGGCCACAACGTAAACCAGCGCAGCTACGAGAACTCCTCGGTGGTTGGCTCGACGTACACGGTGTTCAACATCGACGACATTACGAACACGCGCAGCGTGGCCCAAAACGGCACGCTTAACCAAAAACGGCGGCTGTTTGGGGTACTCGGCGACGTAACGCTGGGCTTCCGCGACTTCATTTACATCAACGCGACGGGCCGCAACGACTGGACCTCGACGCTGGCGCGCAACAACCGCAGCTTCTTTTACCCCAGCATCAGCGGTTCGGTCATCTTCACGGAGGCCTTCGGGATTAAGTCGGATGTGCTGAACCTAGGGAAGCTGCGCCTGAGCTACGCCAAAGCCGGCAACGACGCCGCGCCGTACCAAATCCTAACGCGCTTTAGCCTCTCGCCGGGCCTGGGCAACAACGCCGCCAGCCTGGGTTTCCCCTTCACGCCCACGGGCGGGGTGGCCACCTCGGGCGCCGCCGTGTTCGGCACGGTGGGCAACCTCGACCTCACCCCCGAATTCACGAAAGAAGTTGAAGGCGGGGTTGACCTGAATTTTCTGAAAGACCGAATCGTGCTGAGCGCGACGTACTACGACCGGCGCACCACCTCGCAGATTGCCAACGTTACGCTGCCGTTTGCCACGGGCTTCACGGCTTTCACCACCAACTTCGGGGAGGTATCGAACAAGGGCGTGGAGGTGGGCCTGACGCTGATACCGGTGGATGTAGCCGGTTTCCGCTGGACGAGCTTTACCGCCTTCACCCGCAACCGCAACATTGTGGAAGAGCTGCGCGAGGGGCTGCAGCAGCAGCTCAACGGCACCACGGGTGCGTTTTTCTCCGACCCGCAATCGGTGCACCGGCCCGGGCAGCCGTTTGGCCTGCTGGTGGGCTCGGTAGCGGCCCGCGACCCGGAAAGCGGCCGCGTGCTCATCGACCGCAACACCGGCCGGCCCATCGTTTCGACCACGCCCGACGTGATTGGCAACCCCAACCCCGATTTCCAGTTCGGCTTCACCAACACCTTTACCTACAAGGGCATTACGCTGGAAGGGGTAATCGACTACCGCCAGGGCGGCGACATTTACTCCACCACCATCCAGACGCTGTATGGCCGCGGGGTGACGAAGGATACCGAGGACCGCAACAAAACGGTGGTGGTTGACGGCATTTACGGCGACCCGAATACCCGCCAGCCGCTGCGCGCCGCCGATGGCAGCACCATTCCGAACGCCACGGCCATTTCGCTTAACGATTTGTACTTCGGTACGGGCTCGTTCGGCATCGGGGGGCCGTCGGAGTTTTCGGTGTACGATGGCACCACCATTCGCCTGCGCGAAGTGACCCTGGGGTATGAGGTACCGACGAAGCTGCTCGACAAGACGAAGTTTATCCGGGGCGTGAACATCGGTTTCTCGGCGCGCAACCTGTTCTGGTACTCGCCCAACATTCCGGAGCACATGAACTTCGACCCCGAGACGAGCACCTACGGCAACGCCAACGCGCAGGGCTTCGATTTCTCGAACGCCCCCACCGCGCGCCGCTACGGGGTAAACCTGCGCGTCAATTTCTAGCCCTCCTCAATCCTTAACCGAGCACATCACCATGAACATCACGAAGAAGATTTCGGTGGCGCTGCTGGCCTTGATGCTGGGCGGAACAGGCTGCGACAAGTTTCTGGACGTAAACCAGGACCCCATCAACCCCACCGACGTGGATATTCCGCTGCTGCTGCCCACGGCGCAGGCGTCGATGTCGACGTACCTAGGGCACAGCGTGCTGGGCCTGAGCCAGCCCACCTCGGCCATTATGCAGCAGCTGGTCAACTTCCGGGTGGGCGCGTTTGCGCTCGATGGCAACACCCTGAACAACCAGTGGCAGGGGCTGTACACGAGCATGCTCCAGAACAACGAGCAGATCATCAGCCGCGGTTCGGCCACCGGGGCCTGGGGCCACGTGGGCATCGCGCAAATTCAGAAAGCCTACGTGTTCAGCCAGATGGTGGACGTGTGGGGCGACATTCCGTACTCGCAGGCGCTGCAAGGCATCAACAACCCCGCACCCGCGTTCGACGACGATGCCGCCATTTACACCGATTTGTTCCGGCTGATTGACGAGGGCATTGCCAACTTGCGCCGCACCGATGCCTCGCGCAACCCCGGCGCCGAAGACCTGATTTACAACGGCGACCGGGCCAAGTGGATTCGGCTGGGCAACACGCTCAAGCTGAAGCTCTACAACCAGATCAGGCTGACGCGCAACGTAACCACCGAGGTAACGCCGCTGATTGCGGGCGACCTGATTACCGCGGCTGATGATTTCGAGTTTCGGTACGGCATTGGCGCGGGCAACCCCGAAAACCGCCACCCCGGCTTTCAGGGCGACTACGTGTCGACAAGCCGCGAGAACCTGATTAACCCGTTCTTCTACAACCTGATGAAGAACAATACGGACCCGCGCATTCCGTACTACTTCTACAACCAGGTAGCCGTGGCCACGCCCCGCACCGACGTCGATTTTCAGGACGGGCGCTTTATCTCGGTGCGGTTTGGCAGCATCGGGCCGCAGGCCAACTCCAACACCAGCAACACGCGCACCTTGCAGGGCCTGTACCCCGTGGGCGGCCGCTACGACAACGGCGCGGGCGGGGCGGCTACGGGCAACTCGGGCCGGGGCAACGTGCCGCAGCGCTTCATCACGTTTTTCATGCGCAAGTACATCGAGGCGGAGCTGCAGCTGATGGTGCTTAGCAACCCCGCCGCGGCCCGCACGGCCTTTACCGACGCGCTGAATGCCTCGTTTGCGAAGGTGAATGCCATACCCGCCGCCGATGGCAGCCCCGCCATACCGGCCACCGCCGTAACGGCCTACGTAACCGCCGCCCAGGCCCGCTACGATGCCGCCGCGGGCAACGAGGCCAAGCTGAACGTCATCATGACGGAGAAATACATTGCCTCGTTTGGCACCGGCGTGGATGTGTACACCGATTACCGCCGCACGGGCTACCCCGATGTGCCGAACGCCGCTACCGACAACGACCCGCAAACTGTGGCCACGGGCGGCTTCCCGGTGCGCCTGCCCTATCGCATCAACGACCTGCTGTCGAACCCGAACGCGCCGCAAACGCAGCCGGACATTACCACCGAACGGGTTTTCTGGGACCGGTAAAGTTGCTTTTCACTTGCCCTGCAACTGCTTAATCAACTTTAACTCAGCCTTCCATGAAAAACGTAATAACTGCCCTGTTCCTGCTGTTTGTGGCCCTGGGTACCCCCGGCTGCAAAGACGACCCCGACCTGCCGTTCCCCAAAACCGAGGAGTTCCCGCAGATCTTCACCAACCTTACCCCGCAAAGCACCTTTAGCGCGGCGGCGGTGCAAAGCAGCGCCGGCAACCCCACGGCCAGCTTCAACATCGAGGTGCAGGGCGGCGACCTGGGCCAGGTAGAAGCCATCGAGCTGTTCAGCACGTTTCGCGGGTTCAACAGCTCGGGGGCCGGCGCCCTCAGCAATGCGCCGCGCATCCTGGTGAAGCGGCTGCCCCCCGCCAGCGGCGCCGTGGAGGTAAGCATCAACGAGCTGATTGCGGGCGTAACCCGGGCCAACGCCACCGCGGGCGGCGCCCGCGTGCCCGTAACGCGGGCCTCGTTGCGCGCCACCGAGAGCTTCACCTTCACCTACGAACTGGTACTGAAGGATGGGCGCCGCATCGTGTACAGCCCCACGTTCAACAACGCGCCTTTTGCGGGCACCATTGCTATTGGGCAATGAGCAATGAGCAATGAGCAATGAGCAATGAGCAATGAGCAATGAGCAATGAGGCTACGCCCGCCCGCCGCGTGGGTTACCCCAATTGCTCATTGCTCATTGATAATTGTTCATTCAAAACAACCTAGGGCAGGGTATCGATGCGCAGCACCACGGGCTCTTGCGCAGCGGCGGGTTGCGTAATCCAGCGAATGATGCGTTGGGCTACCGCCTGCGGCTGGGCCAGGTGGCCCTCGCGGTGGTAGGCCTCGAAGCGCGCTACCTGGCTAAACTGCCGCTCGTCGGAGCTGCGGATTTGCTCCTGCATTTCGGTATCCACAATGCCGGGCGCCAGGCTCCGGATGCGCACGCCGGTGCCGCGCAGTTCCTGCTCGTGCTGGGCCACCTGGCTAAGCATATCGAGGGCCGCCTTGGAAGCGCAGTACGCGCCCCACCCATCAACGGGCCGCTGGGCGGCCCCGCTGCTGATGTTGAGCACCGTACGCGGGCACCCTAGGGCGCCGTAGGCACTCAGGAAGGTGTTCATGAGCATAGCCGGCACAATCACGTTCACATCGAACACAAATTCGAAGTGCTCGTTTTTGTGCTCACCTACGTAGCCGATTTCGCCCACCACGGCGGCGTTGTTGATGAGCGTAATGCTGCTGGCATCGGGCCGCGCCGGAAACACTTTGTGCAGGTTGTTTTCCACGGCTACCACGTCGGAGAAATCGAGCGGCTGGTGGTGGTAGCGCGGGTGTTCGATGGTAGCATGCCGCGACACTCCTAGCACGGTGGTATCGGGGCGGGCCAACGCCTGCTCGGCCAAGGCTTTGCCTAGGCCGCGGCTGGCACCGGTGATGATGTAGTAGTGCATAACTGGGAACGGAGGGTTTGTCAATGACTACGTAAGAAAGCAAAAAGGGCAACCCCTTGGCTGCCCTTTTTGCGGTTGCGGCACCTAGGGCACCTTACAGAATGTACTGGCTCAGGTCGCGGTTTTTCACCATGTTCTGCAGGCGCTCATCTACCAAAGCCCGGTTGATGAGGATGTGAGCGTTGGCGCCGATGCGGTCGGGCACGTCGAACAGAATATCGTTGAGCAGGCGGCTCATCACGGTGTGCAGGCGGCGGGCGCCGATGTTCTCTACCTCGCTGTTCACCTCAAACGCAATTTCGGCTAAGCGCTCCAGAGCCGAGTCGTCGAAGGTAAGCTCCACGTCTTCGGCCTTCAGCAGGGCTTCGTACTGCTTGGTGAGGGCGTTTTTGGGGTCTTTCAGGATGCGGAAGAAGTCTTCCTTGGTAAGGCTTTGCAGCTCCACGCGAATGGGGAAACGCCCCTGCAGCTCCGGAATCAGGTCGGAGGGCTTGCTGACGTGGAACGCCCCGGCGGCAATGAACAGGATGTGGTCGGTGTTCACCACGCCGTACTTGGTGCTCACGGCCGAGCCCTCCACGATGGGCAGCAAATCGCGCTGCACGCCCTCGCGGCTTACATCGGGCCCGCCTTTCTGGCTGCCGCTGCTGCTGGCTACTTTGTCGATTTCGTCGATGAAGATAATGCCGGCGTTTTCGGTGATGCGAATGGCCTCGTCCTTCACCTCATCCATATCGATGAGCTTGGCCGCTTCTTCGTCGAGCAGCAGTTTGCGCGCCTCGGCAATGGTAACCTTGCGCTTGCGCGTTTTCTTGGGCACCATCGAGCCGAGCATGTCCTGCAGGCCTTGCAGCGAGGCTTCGTCGAGGCCGGCTTGCCCGCCCAGCACGCCAATGCCGGGGCCGCTGCTCTGCTGCACTTTAATTTCGATGCGGCGGTCTTCCAGCTCGCCGCGGCGCAGCTTCTCGCGGAAACGCTCGCGGGTGCGCTCGTTCAGCTCGATATCGGTCTGCGGCATATCGTCGGAGCCCATGTTGCCAAAGCCCACGCCCGGCTTGTTCACCACCGAGGTACCCGTGCCCTGGATGGGCGGAATCAGCGCATCGAGAATGGTATCCTCAACGGCTTGCGCGGCCTGGGTTTTCACGGCCTCTTTGCGGCGCTGCTTTACCAAATGCACCGCCTGTTCGGCCAGGTCGCGCACCATGCTTTCCACGTCGCGGCCCACGTAGCCTACTTCCGTGAATTTGGAGGCCTCAACTTTGGTAAAGGGCGCATCGGCAATGGCCGCCAGGCGGCGGGCAATTTCGGTTTTGCCGACGCCCGTCGAGCCAATCATCAGGATGTTGTTGGGCACGATTTCGCGCTGCATCTCCTGCGGCGCGTGCAGGCGGCGCCAGCGGTTGCGCAGGGCAATGGCTACGTTGCGCTTGGCCTCGTGCTGGCCAACTATGTATTTATCGAGTTCGGCTACAATTTGAGCCGGCGTAAGGAAGGTCGCAGAATCGAGCATGAGCAAGGGGCTGCGCTTATGGCGCCGCCAGCTGATTAGATACTGAGCAATGTGGTAAGGGTTGCCCAGGCTGCAAAAACTGTGACGAAAACCCAGGCGTGCCGTTCTGGCAGATGCAGGCAAGTAGCACCGTTCCGCTAGCTGTCATTGCGAGGAGGCACGACGAGGCAATCGGTCCTGAGCGGGGCACAACCGTTCAGCTAGCACTAAGCGAAAAAGGTTGCCTGCTGTAGCGCGGACTCTGCAAGTCCGCGTCCACAGATAGTAAAATCAATCGTTGCAGGTAGCGCGGGCTTTAGCCCGCGTTTGCGTGAACGACGGTTTCGCGCGGTTTCGCCCTATTGATTTCGTGCTGGCCAACGCGAGCTAAAGCCCGCGCTACACGCGCTGCATCCCTAGGTCAGACATTACTATCCGGGGACGCGGACTACAACCGAAGGTCGGCGTAGCCAAAGTCCGCGCTACATCGTTCGGCCCCGCCCTAGGTCGGTTTCGCTTAGTGCTGGCTGAAGGGTTGTGCCCTGCCCGGGACCGATTGCTTCGCTTGGCTCGCAATGACAGCGGGCGCAACGGCGGCTACTCCTTTTTGCCGAACAGCTCGTGCACGTTGCGCGACAACGTGAGGTAGTTGGTGCCGCCCGATACGTGGTAGAGCGCCCGCGTGTACTCGAACTGATACGCCCCAAGCTTGAGCATGGCACCGAACGAAAAGCCGGCCCCGCCCGAAACGTTATCGAGGCGCAGCTCGCGGCGGCGCAGGTGATTGTAGCCCACGCGCACGTTCAGGCCTTTGCCCAAAATCAGCTCGCCGCCTACCACAAAGTGCCGCGCAATTTGGTCGCCCAAGCTCTTTTTAGGCGTTTTCTGCTGACCATCGAGGCTTTGGCGGCGCTGCTGCAGCGTATCGAGGTACACGATGTCGAGCTGGTACAGGTGGTGCGCCGTGATGGTAAAGCGCACGGGCATGTGCTCGGGCTTGATGCTGGCGCCCAGCTGCACATCAAACGGCATCGGCTCGCGGCTGCTGCCCTCAAAGGGTTTCAGCTGGTAGCCTAGGTTCTTCACGGCCAAGCCAACGGTAAAGTCCTGCTTGGGGTGCTTGAATACACTGCCTACATCGGTAAGCACCGCCACTGAGTGGTTGCCCGCAATGCCGGCTACCGCCAGGCGCGCCGTAGCGCCCATGGTAAAGTTGCCGAAGGTGTGGGCGTTGGTCAGGCTGAGGTGGTAATCGTTGACGGAAAACTGACCTAGGGGCGCGCCGGCCGGGTCGTACATCTCGAAGTCGCCGTAGCTCAGGTACGACAACCCGAAGCCCCAGCGCCCCAGCCGCTCGGTGTTGCGCACGTAGGCAGCCGTGCTCTGCCGGATATCGGCCAGGTAGTCGCCGTAGCTTAGGGCCAGGCGGCCGTCCATGTCGCTGTTAAGCAGGGCCGGGTTGCCGTAGAGCATGCCGGGGTCGTTGTTGCGGCCCGATACGCTCACCCCTCCTACCCCGGCCAGGTAAGCCGTAGGTGGCAGACCCAGGGAAGCAAAAGCCCGCTGCCCGCCTATCTGTGCGTACGCCTCGCCAGCCAGCAGCAAAGCGGGCAACACCAACAAAGCACCTAGGAAACGGCGTACGGGTCGAATCATCGTAGCGAAGATAATCAGCTATTAGCTGCTGGCTGTTAGCTATTAGCCTAGGTCGAAAACTAATAGCTAACAGCCAGCAGCTAACGGCTCGCTACTGTACTTCCACCTCGTGCAGCGGGGCGGGTGCGGCGGTTTCGTCGCGTACGGTCAGCTTCAGCGGGTTTTTCACCAACTCGTCGAGCAGGGCCACGCGCACCACGTCGTCCACGCGGTCGACATAGTGCACGGTAACGCCCTTGAGGTACTCGGCTGGGATGTCCTGAAGGTCCTTGCGGTTCTTCTCGCACAAAATCACGTCGCGAATACCGGCGCGCTTGGCCGCCAGCAGCTTCTCCTTGATGCCGCCCACCGGCAGCACCTTACCGCGCAGGGTTATTTCGCCCGTCATGGCCAAGTGCGAGCGAATTTTGCGCTGCGTGTACACCGAAGCAATGCTGGTGAAAATGGCAATACCCGCCGAGGGGCCATCTTTAGGCACGGCGCCCTCGGGGAAGTGAATGTGCAGGTCGTACTGATCGAACAGGCGGTAATCGATGCCCAGTTCCTCGGCGCGGCTGCGCAGGTAGCTCAGCGCCGTCACGGCCGATTCCTTCATCACGTCGCCCAACTGGCCCGACAACGTGAGTTTGCCACGGCCACGGCTCAACAGGCTTTCCACGAACAGAATGTCGCCACCCACCGAAGTCCAGGCCAGGCCGGTTACCACGCCGGCGGTTTCGTTGTCCTGGTACAGGTCGCGGTCGAAGATGGCGGCACCTAGGATTTTGCTTACATCATCGGGCTCCAGCTTGGCCGGGAAGGCTTCATCCATGGCCTTGTGCTTGGCGATGTTGCGAGCCAAAGCCCCCAGCTTACGCTCGAGGCTGCGCACGCCCGATTCGCGGGTGTAATCATCAATCACGCGCTGCACGGCGGCGGTGCTGATGGTTACATCCTTTTGGGTAAGGCCGTGCTCGGTTACCTGCTTGGGCCAGAGGTGCTTTTTGGCAATCTGGGTTTTCTCTTCCAGCGTGTAGCCCGTCAGGTCGATAATTTCCATCCGGTCGCGCAGGGCCGGGTGAATGGTGTCGAGCGAGTTGGCCGTAGCAATAAAGAGCACGCGCGACAAGTCGTACTCCACCTCCAGGTAGTTGTCGGTGAAGGTCGAGTTCTGCTCCGGGTCCAGCACTTCGAGCAAAGCCGCCTGCGGGTCGCCGCGGAAGTCCGAGGAAAGCTTATCCACCTCGTCCAGAATCATCACCGGGTTGGAGGCGCCGGCTTTCTTGATTTGCGACACGATGCGGCCCGGCATAGCCCCCACGTAGGTTTTGCGGTGCCCGCGGATTTCGGCTTCGTCGCGCACGCCACCTAGGGAAAGGCGCACGTACTTCCGCCCCAGGGCCGTAGCAATGGAGCGACCTAGGGAAGTTTTGCCCACGCCGGGAGGCCCGTACAAACACAGGATGGGTGCCCGCAGATCCTGTTTCAGCTTAAGCACCGCCAGGTACTCCAGGATGCGCTCCTTCACTTTCTCCAGGCCGTAGTGGTCCTGATCGAGGATTTTGCGGGTGCGCTTCAGGTTGAAGTTGTCCTTGGTGTACTCGGCCCAGGGCAAATCGAGCAGAAACTCCACGTAGTTCAGGCTCACCGGGTATTCGGCGGCGGCCGGGTTCATGCGGCTCAGCTTGTCCAGCTCTTTCTGGAAGTGCTTGGCCACCCCTTCGGGCCACTTTTTGTCCTTGGCGCGCTGACGCAGCTTGTCCAGTTCCTGGTCGGGGCCTTCGTGGCCGAGCTCGTCTTGCAGCACCTTCAGCTGCTGGCGCAGGAAATAGTCGCGCTGCTGCTGGTCGATGTCGGTGTGGACCTTGCTCTGGATTTCGTGCTTAATCTCGAGCAGCTGAATTTCCTTCAGCAACAGCTCGAGCAGTTGCGTACCGCGCTCTACGGCCTCGTTTATCTCGAGCAGACGCTGCTTCTGCCCTACTTCTACGTTGAGGTTGGAGGACAGGAAGTGAATCAGAAAGCCCGGCGACTCAATGTTGTCGAGGGCAACCTGAGCCTCCTGCGGAATTTCGGGGTTCAGCTTCAGCATCTTGGTGGCCGCATCTTTCAGCGAGGCCATCAAGGCTTTTACTTCTTTAGTTTGGCGGGTGGGCAGCAGCTCGGGCAGGTAGTCTACCTGCGCCGTGAAGTAGGGCGTGGTTTGCACCATTTCGGCCAACCGGAAACGCTGCTGGCCCTGAATGATGATGGTGGTGTTGCCATCGGGCAGTTCCAATAGCTTCAGAATACGCGCCATGGTACCCACCTCGTAGAGGTCGGCCAGCACGGGGTCTTCGGCGTTGGAGTTCTTCTGGGCAATTACCCCAATCAGCTTATCGCCCTTGTAGGCCTTGCGCACCAGCCGAATGCTTTTTTTGCGCGTAACCGTAACGGGCAGCACCACCCCCGGAAACAGCACCGTGTTGCGCACCGGCAAAATGGGCAGTTTTTCCGGCGCTTCGCCTTGCGCCGCGGGTTCCTGCTCCGAGTCGGACGAAACTACCGACACCATTCCGTCAGGGTCTTCGGTCATGAGCAGGAAGGAAGCTGGAAAGCGCGGATTCGAATTTTTCGACATAGAGAAGGAAACGACAGCAGCGCCAGATTGGCAGCAAAAAGCCGCCGCGCCGCCGTCCACGAAACGAAGATACCTCTTTGTCAAGTGCCGTGCCACGTGCACCTAGGGCACAAGCGGCCGCCATGGCAGCAATTTCCGCCCGACAAGGCGTCAGCCGGGCGCTGCGTCATCAGCTAAAAGCTATATTTTTGAAGGCCGTAGCTCCCGCTCCACGTTGGGCTTCCGTGCCGACTACCTTCCTATGTTTCGTTTGATACGCCCGCTTTTTCTGCTGCTGGTGGGTTTGTGCTTTGCGAGTGTGCTCGCAGCGCAAAATAAGCCGTACCGCCAGCGTGCCCTTTCGGGCAAAGTTCGCCAGCTCCGGGTGCGGCCCGATGCTACCCCGGACTTTATCAACATCAACCGCGTTGCTTATTTCCAGGACAAAAAAGCGCTGCGCGAAATCGCCCGCGCCGAAAAGCGCAAAAGCTGGACCTCGGCCCGCAACCTGCTGGAGCAGTACGTGGCCAACTTCGGCATCGAGAACTTCAGCAAGGACAACATGATGCTCTGGCGGCTGGGGCAGCTGTTTGAGCGCGCCGGCAACGAGGACAAAGCCAAGGCCTACTACCGCCTGGCCCTCAAGCACCACCGGCAGGACGTTCGGAAAATTCAGCTGTACTACGACTCGCTCGAACGGAAGGACGCCGACTTGTACGTGCCCCTGAAAACGTACTACGACATTGTGGAGTACCGGAAGAACATTGCCACCTTCCGGCCGCCCAAGGGCGTGTACACCAACATGGGCGCGGGCATCAACTCGCAGGTAGAGGACTACGGCCCCAGCTACCACGACGACTCGGAGCAACTCATTTTCTCCTCGAAGCGCAAAACGCGCGGCCTGCACAACATCGTGGACGAGGAGCTGTACATGGCCAAGCGCCAGGGCGAGTCGTGGTCGGATGCCGAGGCCTTGCCCAAGCCCATCAGCTCGCCCTACAACGAGGGCTCAGCCTGCCTTACCAAGGACGGCACCACCATGTACTTCTCGCGCTGCGAGTGCCCCACCTGCCACGGCAACTGCGACTTGTTCGTGAGCCACTACAAAAACGGCCAGTGGACGGTGCCTCAAAGCCTGGGTATGCAGGTGAACTCCACGGCCTGGGACTCGCAGCCTACCCTCTCGCGCACCGAGGACACCTTGTACTTCGCCTCCGACCGCCTGGGCGGCTTCGGCATGTCCGACATCTGGTTTACCTACAAGCTGAAGAACGGGCAGTGGGCCAAGGCCCAGAACATGGGGCCCATCATCAACACGCGCGAAAGCGAGGTAAGCCCCTTCTACCACCCGCTCTACAACGTGCTGTACTTCTCGTCGCGCGGGCAGCTGCTGAACTTCGGCGACTTCGACATTTACAAAGCCTACCGCACCAAAGGCCGCTGGCAGGAGCCCATCAACATTGGCCCGCTCGTGAACGGCAAGGGCTCGGAGTATTACTTCACCATCGACGGCGAATCGAAAAACCTGTATTACGCCCGCTCCGAGGAGAAGAACATGAAGAACCTCGACCTGTACTCCTTCCCGCTGCCCATGGAGGCTCAGCCGCTGGCCACCACGCGCTTCGAGGGTACTTTGGTCGACTCGGTAACGCAAAAGCCCCTGAGCGGCATCGTTAGCATCATCGACGTGGACAACGGCATTGAGGTGGCCTCGAAGTACATCCGCCCCGATGGCTCTTTCGATTTCGACCTCATCGACGGTTCGAAGTACGTGATGCTCATTCAGAGCCCGGAGTACTTTACCGTCGAAAAGCAATTCAGCCTGAAGCAGGACACGGTGATGAAGCTGATGACTACCAGCATCGACTACAACATCCCGCTGATCTTCCGTAACATCGAGTTCGACCAGGGCAAATCAAACATCCTGCCCTCGATGCACGCCACCCTCGACCGCATCGTGGTGTTCATGGTCGACCACCCCGACCACCGCTTGCGCATTTCGGGCCACACCGACGCCAAAGGCGACCCCGACGTGAACGAGCAGCTTTCGCAAGACCGCGCCGACGCCATTCGCCGCTACATCGAAACCAAAGGCAAGCTCAAGCCTAACCGCATCGAGAGCCGCGGCTACGGCAGCACCGTGCCGCTGAAGGAGGAAGCCACCGAAGAGGACATGCGCATCAACCGCCGCGTGGAGTTCCGCCTGATCAAGCCCGAATCGGAGCAAAAACCCGCCGATAAGGATGCCGGCGGCTGGAACTAGCAACCCAAGGTACCTTACACAAAAGGCGCGGGCCGGGAGCTGTATCAGCTCCCGGCCCGCGCCTTTTGTGTAACCGGCTGTCATTGCGAGGAGGCACGACGAAGCAATCGGTCCTGGGCTGGGTACGACCCTTCACCTAGCGCTAAGCGAAAACCACCTAGGATAGCAATTCTTCCCAGTTTGGGTTTAGGCTGGCTACGGCGTCGAGTTTCTTCTGCCGCGAACCGCCCTTGAACTGTTTCTCGCGCGCAATAGCCGCGTTGATATTCGTGTGCTCTTCGAAATAGATGAGCTTCGTTGCGTTGTAGCGCTTTGTAAAACCCTTGTGTGCGCCGGAGCGATGCTCCACTAGCCGACGCCCTAGGTCGTTGGTAACGCCGACATACAGAACAGTATGGTTCTGGTTGGTGAGGATGTAGACGAAGTAGCGGTGGTCGCGCATACCCGGTTTACGGTTGCTGCTGGCTGAACGGATGTGCCCTGCTCAGGACTGATTGCTTCGCTTTGCTCGCAATGACAGCTAAGGGAACGGTTGCTACCAGCTAATGCGCTGCGTGTCGTTGCCGCTGCGGAACAGCGCGCTTTGCTTTTTGCCGTTGGCCTCGAGGTTCACGATGTTCATCTGATCGGAGAACTGCTCCATCAGCAGGCGGTGGCTGAGGTTAATGCTTTGGGTACGCTTGTTCAGCTTCACGCTGAAATAAATCCAGTGCGCATCTTTCTCGCGCTCCATCCCTAGGTAGTTCAGCGGCAGGGCTTCGCCGGGCTTGGTGCCCACCGTAATGCTGCGCCGCAGGTAGTTGCTGATAACGGGCGTAAGTTGGGCGGCAGGTGTTTCGAGCAGGCGCACGGGGCGCGCCGCGCCCTGCGACAGGCCGGTTTCCAGGTCGTCGGTAAACACCTTCAGGGCTATTTCGAGCTGTTGAGTTTTGGGGTTGAGCTTCGCCTCCATGATGCTGGCATGGTACGGGTGGGCCCACGCCGCAATAGCCATCAGCAAGGCACCTAGGAAAGCAACAAAACGACGCATAAGTGAGGAAGAAAGTATTGGATTGGTGACCTAACAACCGCCCGGAAAAAGTAATGCCATCTTGCGAAGAAGATGGCATTACGACAGTGGCCGGGAGCTTACCTAGGGGCTACAGCACGTACTTGATGAACGGGTTGATGATAAGCACGAAGGCCATCAGCGAGAGCAGCAGCACCATGCCCACCTTCTGGGCGTTTTCCAGGAACTTGTCGGAAGGCTTGCGGCCCGAGAGCATTTCGTAGGTCAGGAACATTACGTGGCCGCCGTCGAGCGCCGGAATGGGCAGCAGGTTCATGAAGGCCAGCACCATCGAGAGCATGCCCGTCAGGGTCCAAAACTTTAGCCAATCGAAACGGCCGCCGTACTGCTGCGCAATTTCGATGGGGCCACCTAGGGATTTGCTTACCGAGGCCTCGCCGCGGAAGATTTTGCCAAAGGCCTTTACCTGCGCTGCCACAATGCCGAAAGCCTGTTTGGTACCGGCCGGAATGGCCTCAACCAGGCTGTACTCGCGGGTGTTGTACTTCAGCAACGATTTGGGCCGGAAACCTACCTTGCCTTCTTCGTCCACGTTCAGCGTCAGCGTCACAGTTTGGTCGCCGCGCTGCACGAGCACCGGCGTAGCTTTGCCGGCGTTGGCTTTCAGGGCCGCTTGCAGTTCTGGGAAAAACTGAATGTTGGTACTGCCCACGCGCACAATGCGGTCGGAGGGCAGCAAACCACCTTTCGAGGCCGGGCCGCCGGGTACTACTTCATCCACCACAAAGGGGTCGAGCGGCTGCACGAACAAGGCCTGGTCCTGGTCGGCCATCTTGTCCATGAAGTCCTTCGGCACCGGAATGTCGATGAGCTGGCCGCCGCGCTCCACGGTGTAATAGCTGCCGTTGCCGAGTACCACATCTACGTCGTACACATCGGTGAATTGCTCGAACGGGCGGCCATTGATCTTCACGATACGGTCGCCGGGCCGGAAACCGATTTGCTTGCCCAGCTCGTTGGGCACCACGCCAAAGCGCTGCGCCTCCGAAGCGGGCAGGTAGCTTTCGCCGTACTTGTAGGTGAGCAGCGTGAAGATGAGGATGCCCGTGAGCACGTTTACGATAATGCCGCCGAGCATCACAATGAGGCGCTGCCAGGCCGGCTTGGCCCGAAACTCGTAGGGTTTGGGCTCCTGGCTGAGGCTCTCGGTGTCGAGCGACTCATCCACCATGCCCGTGATTTTCACGAAGCCACCTAGGGGCACGGCGCCCAGCATGTACTCGGTTTCGCCGATGGTTTTGCCGAAAATTTTGGGCGGAAAGCCGATGGAGAATTTCTCCACGCGCATCCCAAACCACTTGGCCGTCAGCATGTGCCCTGCTTCGTGCACGCCCACCAAAATGGTGAGCCCCAGCAGCAGCTGGCCAGCCATTACCAGAATATCCATTCTATATCAGTTGTCAGTTTTTAGTTGTCAGCCTGAGCAAAGCGAAGAGTCATCTTCTATTCAGGCAGTTATTCAGAACGTCATGCTGAGCGCAGTCGAAGCATCTCTACCGCTTCGTGAGATAGTAGATTACTATCCGTAGAGATGCTTCGACTGCGCTCAGCATGACGGCCTTGTGTGATAGGCTTCTTTTCCTTTGCTCAGGCTGACGCGCGAATCTTAAAGTTACTTTACCAACTCCGAAGCCACGCGCCGGGTTTCGGCATCGGTGTGCACGTAGTCGTCGAGCGAAGGATCGGCAAGGTACGAAACCCGCGCGAGGCAGTTTTCGACCACATCGGGCAGTTGCAGGAAGCCGATTTGGTCGCGGAGGAAAGCGGCTACGGCTATTTCGTTCGCGGCATTGAGCACGCACGGCGCGTTGCCGCCCCGGCGCATGGCCTCAAAAGCCAGCGGCAGGTTGCGGAAGGTGTCGCCATCGGGCTGCTCAAAGGTGAGCTGCGGGTAATCGAGGAAGCTGAACCGGGGGAAATCGTTGGGCAGGCGCTCGGGGTAACCCAAGGCGTACTGAATGGGCAGCTTCATATCGGGCAAACCGAGCTGCGCTTTCAGCGAGCCATCCTTAAACTGCACCAGCGAGTGAATGATGCTTTGCGGGTGCACCACCACCTCAATCTGCTCGTCCGTCAGGGCAAACAGCCACTTGGCTTCAATCACCTCGAGGCCTTTGTTCATCAAAGAGGCCGAATCGATGGTGATTTTGGCGCCCATGTCCCAGTTGGGGTGCTTCAAGGCTTGGGCCTTGGTTACGGTAGCCAGCTCCTGCGCTGAGCGGCCGCGGAACGGCCCACCCGAGGCCGTGAGGATAATTTTCTCGACCGAACCGGGCGCCTCCCCCACCAGGCACTGAAAAATGGCCGAGTGCTCCGAATCGACGGGGTAAATGGCCGAGCCGTACTGCCGGGCCAAGCGCGTAACCAGTTGCCCGGCCACTACCAGGGTTTCTTTGTTGGCCAGCGCAATGGTTTTCCCGGCCTTCAGGGCCGCCACAGTAGGCAGCAGGCCGGCGTAGCCTACCAAGGCCGTCAGCACCACGTCTACATCGGGGCGGGCGGCGGCTTCGGCCAGGGCTTCGGCCCCGGTCATCACCTGGGTTTCCGGCTGATCGGCCAACGCGGCTTGCACGGCAGTGTACTGGGCTTCGTCGCCGATTACGACCACGGCGGGCCGAAACTCGCGCGCCTGGGCTACGAGCAGGTCGGCGTTGCGCTGGGCAGTAAGCGCTACTACCAAAAAACGGCCGGGGTGCGCGCGCACTACCTCGAGGGTTTGCGTGCCAATGGAGCCGGTGGAACCTAGGAGAGCAAGAGAGCGGGGCTGAAAAGAAGACATGCTAGCAAATGTGCCTGCAGCTACGGGCGGCACGGGCTAACAAAGGTACTTTTCTTTACTCTACAGCCTCGATGCGGATCTTCTTTCCGTTGAAAGTCGCCTCCTCGCCTGCGCGTTTGCCACTTAGCGCCGCCGCAATGGGCGCCGCCGCCGACACGGCAAAGTACTCGGCCCCATCAATAGCCAGCTTGCCGGCGCTGATGCTCACGTAGAACTGGCCCATGCTGGTACGCACCAGCGCGCCGGGCCGCACGGCGTCGCAAGGCTTCTCCGGGTCGATGCGCTCCAACTCACCTAGGAGCTTCTTGGCTTCGTGTAGCTGCACAGCGTTTCGGTCGCGCTCGTTCTGGGCCATGGCCCGGCCGGTTTCGTACTTGTCGCCGGCGCTGCTCTTGGTTTCGCTGTTGGCCGACTCCTGCGCCGCCTGAATGGCGGCCTGGCAAGTATCGATGCGCTGCTGCACGTAGGCCTGGCAGGCGGTGTATAGCTTTGGTTTGGTATCTGACATAGGGCAGGCATGAAGGCTCATTCAGCAAGTATGGTCTGCAATGTTGCTTGAACACGGGCAGTCCATTGCTCATCCTTTGGATCGATAACTACTACCCGAAACCCGTAACGCTCGCCTTCGATTCTCACCCCGGGAGCATCATCAACCAGCAAATCAATGCCAAAGCTCGGCGGATGTTTGCTGCATTGTACGCGCGCTTCCCGATTATGCCAGGCCTGATTTACTACCCCGTTCAGTCGAATGCCGTAAAGCCAAAACAGCCGTCGGATGTATGCTGGGCTGCGATAAGAGGTTGTGTATACCCACACTTCGTGCCCCTGCTGCCGACAGTAAGCGCAGAGCTCTGCTATGCCTTGGCGGAGCTGCTCTTTGCCAATTAAGCGAGCCAACATGCGGCGTTTGGGAGCTTCCAGTGGAAAGGCATGTACGCCGCGGATGAGGGTGTTATCTAGGTCGAAAGCGATGCGCATACTTTAAGAGGCGTAATACTAGTTACAACGCTTCCTGAACAAAGAACGCACAGGCAGCCACAAACAGGCCTTACAAATCCTTCATAACCCAGCATAAGCCAGCACCAGTGGCTTTTCGGTAACTTCGGAGCTGATAACGGCAGCTTACCAATGCTCGATTACCTGCGCAACCGGCTTCGCTCCCTGAAGCTCACTTACACGGTCTACAACTTTCTGCACCAGCGCAAGCTGCGCCACAACGAGCAGTTGTACCGCCGCTACGGGTTGCGCAAACGGGTGTACCAGTCCGTTTCGTCCGAAGACTTCAAGGCCCTGGGTGCCGGCGAGCCGCCGCGCTTCGATGCCCACGATAGCCGTCTGGCAGCTGCCAGCTACCCCGAGTTCAAGCAGTTTTCGCCGGCGGTGCAGGAAGGCATTCTGTCGTGGTCGGAGCGCGGCTACATGGTGCTGCGCGGCTTTTTTACGCCTGAAGAAGTAGCTACCATCAACAGCGAAATTGAGCGGCTGATTGGGCAAGGCGACGCCAACTGGCGCTACAACCACGTCAAGATCATGTTCGCCATTCATCAATCGGAGGCCATTCGGCGGATTGTGGCCAAGCCCGAGCTGCACGCGGTGCTCAGCTTTTTGCTGGGCAAGCCGGTAACGCAGCCGTTCCAGAGCATCAACTTCATCCAAGGCAGCCAGCAGCGCGCCCACTCCGATACCATCCACATGACCACCTACCCCCTGGGGTACATGGTGGCCGCATGGATTGCCCTCGAGAACATCGACGCCAGTAACGGCCCTGTATTCTACTACCCCGGCAGCCACCGCTTGCCCTACGTGCTCAACAACGATTACCCCCACGGCAACACGCACTTCACCATCGGCGAATCGGCCTACAAAGCCTACGAAAACGCCATCGATGCCGTGGTGCACCAAAACCAGCTGCAGCCCGAGGAGTTCCACGCCCAAGCCGGCGACGTGCTGCTGTGGCACGCCAACCTGCTGCACGGCGGCACCCCCATTCGCGATGCCAACCGCACGCGCAAAAGCATGGTGCTGCACTACTTCGCCGACGACGTGATTTGCTACCACGAAATTACGCAGCGGCCCGCCCTACGCGAGCAAGCTCAGAACGCGTAGCCCACGGCCAGCCCCAGGCGTGGTTCGGCGCCGTCGTGGGTTTGGGCGGTGTAAAACTCGTGGTTGGTGAAGCCCGGCGTGGTTACGTTGCTGAAGGCCAGGTTGAAACCCAGGCCCACAAACGGATCGAGCCGGAGGCGCTTGAGTATGCTTACCTGATAGCCGGCGCTCATGCCGAACCCAAAAGCATTCATGGTGCCATCGATGGGCCGGCCGGGCAGGGTGTTGTCTTCGAGGCGGGTAAACCAGTCCGTTTTCTTGATGTCCTCGTGCACCCGGAAGTGCTGGTAGCGCGTGTACAGCCCTAGGTAAAAACCTTGCGGGGCGTTGCCGGAGGTATAAAACCGGACTTCGGGGGTAATGCCGAAGCCCGACAACTCCCGGTCGCTGAACAGCTTACTGGTGCTGGGGGTGTAGAACACGCCCAACTGCACGCTGACAGCCGGGTGCACCTGCCGCTCGGCCAATACCGAAGCGGTACGAAAGGCCAGGCTAACGGTGTTGACCTTCACAATGGTTTTCTGCGCGTGCCCTAGGTGGGCGCTCAGCAGAACGGCGAGGCAGAGTAGCGTTTTCTTCATGACGTGGTTTGGGCTAGGTGACAAGGAGCACTGACCAAAACTAGAACTCCGGCAACCCGCTGCCCAACGGCCTTCGCGGCTCTGCAAAGCGGCCGGTTGCAGGAAGCGCAAAACCCCACCCCAGCGCCAGCCGGGTTTGCGGCAACTGGCGTTTTTTGCAACTTGGGCAGTCTGCTTTCTCAATTTCTGCAAGTATTACCTAGGCCTGCCGTTCGCGTTTTATGGGGTTATCCATTAAGTCTGTTCCTGCGCTGCCGGCCCAAACCGCTTTTTTTGCCCGACTGCGGGGGCACTTGCCCGCGCATTTGTCGCTGGTTGATGAGGTAGCCGATGTGCTGCAGCTCAGCTCGGATAGCACCTACCGTCGCCTGCGCGGCGAAACCGCCTTGTCGCTCGACGAGGCCACTCGCCTGGCCCAGCACTTTCAACTGCCGCTTACCGACTTGCTCGCCAGCCCACGCGAGTCGGTTACGTTTCAGCGCATGAGCATCAATGCCCAGCCTGGCGGCATCGGCGATTACCTGCGCTACACGGCGAGCTATTTCGGCCAGGCGGCTGCCGCCAATGCGCACATCAGCTACGCCGCCAAGGATATTCCGGCCATTTACCACTTTCTGTTTCCGGAGCTGGCCCGCTTTAAGGTGTTCTTCTGGCTGAAAACCATTAAAACCGTAGCGGCCTTTAGCAACCTGCGCTACGCCGCCCAGCACATCCCCGATGACGTACTAGCCGCCGGAGCCGCCGCCGCCGAGCAGTACCTGCGCATGCCCACCGTCGAAATCTGGAACGATGAAACGGTAAACAGTACCCTGCGCCAAATCGAGTACTACCACGATGCCGGCCTGTACGAGCAGCCCGCCGACGTACCGCGTCTGCTCGATGCGTTGGAGGCGCTGGTGCAGCACATTCAGCGGCAAGCCGTAACGGGCCGCACCCTGCGCCACAACCTAGAGGTGGCCCCTTATCAGCTATACTTCAACGAAATTCTGCTGCTCGACAACACCATCCTTACCGCCGCCGAGGGCCACGACCGCGTGCTGGTGAGCTACAACGGCATGGATTACCTACACACTACCGATGCCTCCTTCTGCACCGAGGTGAAACAGTGGATGCGCGTTCAAACGGAGAAATCAACGCTCATCAGCCAGGTGTCGGAGAAAGAGCGGAACCGCTTTTTCAATAAGATCTACGCTCGCATCGAGGAGCAACGGCGCAAATTGCGGTAGGTGTTCTGCTCCTATAGGATTCGCACCGTGGTACCCGCTTCAAAATCAAAGTCGGGTGGCGACCAACCATTGTTAATTAGGCTGATCAGCTCGATAATGCGTGCTTTATAGGTACCCGCTAAATCGAGGCACAGCACTACATCCATACCTTTTCGGCTGTGCTGAGCTACGGAAGTAGTAAACCAAAACGCTTCGGCTACATCAGGCATGCTGACGGTTACAGCAGCTTGACCGTAATCGAATTGCTGCTGGTGACTCACTTCCCAGTCGACGGCCAACCGGACTATTTCCTCATCAAAGGCGGTATCTAAGTGAATCTCCGTAGCACCAGTACTACACACATACAGCGGCGAGTACTGCAATGCTTCGGCAGCTACTTTTTCGAATAAGGTTTCGTCGTGTTGGTCTGCTACTACAAACAGCACCCAATTACGAGTAGCTAAAAAGTCAGCCCCCTCATCGCTCCACGACGAGCTGAGGTAGTAAACATCCCGGTGATTGACAGCGCCTAGCTTTTCCACAGCTACTGCACTTCGATCAACCCCTCTGCCAGCTTCCGGTCGTTGCTCAACCTAGGCACTTTGTTTTGCCCGCCTAGCTTGCCTTGGCTTTTCATGTAGCGCTGGAAAGCGCCAGCCGGCAGCGGCGTCAGCCGCAGCGGCGCCAGGATGTTGCCGGCCAGCAGGTCGTCGTAGTACACGTTGCGGCGGCGCAGGCCGGCATCCAAGGCGGCGGCAAAGGCGCCTAGGTCGTGGGGCGGGCGGGCAAACTCAACCAGCCATTCGTGGCGCGAGGGTTCGGCTTTGTTGTCGCTTACCAGGGGTGCTACGGTAAACTCCGTTACTTCTACCTCCGGAAACTGCTGCAGCGCATCGCGCAAGGTCTGCTCTACCTCTTCGCCAATTACGTGCTCGCCGAAAGCCGACAAGAAGTGCTTGATGCGGCCCGATACCACCACGCGGTGCGGGCGCAGGCTGGTAAAGCGCACCGTGTCGCCCACGGAGTAGCCCCACAGGCCGGCATTGGAGCTTACCACCAAGGCGTAGTTTTTATCCAGCTCTACTTCGGCTAGCGTCAGGCGCGGCGGGTTGGGCTCGAAGAACCGCTCGGCCGGAATAAACTCGAAGTAAATGCCCGCGTTGGCCAGCAGCAGCATGCCGGGGTTGCCGGGCTCGTCCTGAAAAGCAAAGAAGCCTTCCGATGCCGGAAAAAGCTCCAGCGTATCCACCGAGCGGCCGATGCTTTCGAGCAGCTTGCGGCGGTACGGCTCGAAGTTGACGCCGCCGTACACGAACAGCTGAAACGCCGGAAAAACCTCGCCCACCGGCTTGCCCGTGCGGGCGGTAAGCCGGTCGAAGTACATCTGCACCCACGGCGGTATGCCCGAAATCAGCGTCATAGGCTGACCTAGGGTTTCGTCCACGATGCGGTCGAGCTTTTGCTCCCAATCCTCGATGCAGTTGGTGGCGTAGCTCGGCAGCTGGTTGCGGCGCAGGTAAGCCGGCACGTGGTGGTTGCTGATGCCCGACAAACGGCCCGTTGGGATGCCGCCCACCTGCTCCAGCTCCGGCGAGCCGGAAAGGAAGATCAGCTTACCATCGAGAAACTGCGGCTTGCCGGTGCGGTGCACGTAGTGCAGCAAGGCGTCCTTGGCGCCGTTGATGTGGTTGCCGATGCTGTCCTTGCTGATCGGTATGTACTTGGTGCCCGACGTGGTACCAGAGGTTTTAGCCAAGTACAGCGGCTTGCCCGGCCAGAGCACGTCTCGCTCCCCCTCCTTCACTCGGTTGAAGTACGCACCTAGGGCTTCGTAGTCGCGCACCGGCACCTGGCGCTGAAAGTCCTGCACCGAGCGTACATCGGCAAGGCCGTGGTCGTGGCCGAAAGCCGTGGCAGTGCCTTGCTGCAGCAGGTTCTGCAGAATGCGCTGCTGAGCCACCTCGGGCTGGTGCACCCATTTCTGGTACTGACTAACGGTGTAGGCGGCGAGCGGGCGGCTCAGGAAGGACTTCAGGCCCATGCAGTAGGACTAGGTAAAGCGAGGCGGTAAATGTAACGGCTATTGAGGTACGCGCTGCCAGCCTGTTTTGTCGAAAGTCGCCGTATCCACAGTCTCAACATGCTGCCACAGCCCCAGCACAGGGGTGAGCTTTACTATTCGCTCTTCTTGGCTGATGCTGGGCCAATCTTCCAAGTATTGTGCGGCAATTCGCACTCCGGGGTTCGCATTGTTCCTATACAGTACCTGCTGGTCTACCCACCTGTCTTCATCATCGAAGGCTAACAACGCCAGGGCCAACAACAACCACGGCATACTCACCACTACAGTTACTACCCGCAGCACAGGCCATTTCCGCTTACCAAGCACCGCTTTGGCTTGCATGAGCATAGCGCCAGGCCAGACGATGAAGAACAACAGGTTTTTAACCTTATTGAACAGCTTGAGCAAACCGTAGTGGGTAGTTTCAAGCGGCACGTAGTCGAATAATCGGTCGGTTAGAAACAAAGCCAAACCGAACCATCCTAAACAGATAACCGCACTGCGGAAGCTAATCGGAGCTTTAAGAAAGCTATTGGGCTGTTTTATCGTGTACATAACAGTTGCAAGTAACGGTGCACAACTTAACGATGATATGCCCTTGTTAAACCTCCGCGTTGTGCTGCTGGTATTACAGCCAAAGTATCCTTCCACACCAATACCCAAACACCATGATCAACCAACGCGGTACGGCCGTCTGGAACGGCGACATCAAAGGTAGCGGCGAAATCACGACCCAAAGCGGTACGGTGCAAGTGCCCTATTCGGTAGGCACCCGGTTTGAGGGCCAGAAGGGCAGCAACCCCGAGGAACTGATTGGGGCCGCTCACGCCGCCTGTTACACCATGTACCTGGTGAGCTTGCTTACCCGCGAAGGCTACTCGCCCACCCAGGTGCGCACCGAATCGAAGGTAACGCTCGACCCGGGCAATATGTCGCCGAAGGTGGTGAAGATAGCGGTAAGCACCTCAGTTCAGATACCTAACCTCAGTGCCGAAGATTTCCAGCGTTATGCCGAAGATGCCAAGCAGAACTGCCCCATTTCGCAGCTGCTATCGGCCGTGCCCGAAATGACTTTGGAAGCCAAGCTACAGTAAATAGCCGAGCGGAGCCGCGGGGCACAGTGCCGCGGCTCCGCTCGCTTTCACCGGCACCCGGCGCTTTTGTATTAGTTTTGCCGGCTGAATCTCTCCCCTGCCTATGCCGTCATCCTATACCCGCATTGGTCTGCAGCCGGCCAACACCTCTCGCGTACCGTTTTTCGGGCAGCTTGTGTTTGGCTTGGTAGCTGTGGCTTACCCCCTGCTTTCCATCCTCGGCGACCCAAACCGCACGCCCGGCGTGCTGCGCTACCTCGATTGGATGTTCCTGGGTTTGGCGGTGGTATTCCTGCTTTATATCTCGGTGCAGAACCTGCCCCTCTTCGGCACCCAAACCTACCTCGAAATCACGCCCGATTACCTGGTGCACAAGCCCGGTCTGTTTGCCCCCAAGCAGCCCTTTGCCGCCAAAGAAATGCGCGCCCTCGATCTGGAGCCCAACCAGCTGCTCCTGCGCCTGCACGATGGTACCAGCTATTCGCTGAACCTGCGCCAGGTGCGCGGCCGCATGCGCCGGCAAAACCTGCGCGGCATGCTCAGCAACTTCGCCCAGCGCAACGGCCTGGAGCTGCGCGAGCGTTCGGCCTCTGATTTGTAAAACCCTAGGTGCTCCGAAACGAAAAAGCCCGCGGCAACGCGGGCTTTTTTGATGTAGCGGGGTGCAGCGCGGGCTACTTGCCCGTAAACTTCTTGCGCAGCTCCTGAATGGTGGTGCGAAAGGTTTTGTCCGAGTCGATCAGGTCCGATACGGTCTGTACCGAGTGAATAACGGTACTGTGGTCGCGGCCGCCGAAGTGGTAACCAATGCTCTTGAGCGAATGGTTGGTGTGCTCCTTGGCGAAGTACATAGCTACCTGGCGGGCGGTAACTACCTCCTTTTTGCGGGTTTTGGCCTTCAGCAAGTCAACCGCAATGCCGAAGTGCTCGGCCACGGTTTTCTGGATGAAATCGAGGTTTACCTCCGCTTCTACATCCTCGATGATGTGGCGCAGGGCCTGCTTGGCCATTTCCAGGTCGATTTCGCGGCGCGTGAGCGACGATTGCGCGATGAGCGAAATCAGCACGCCTTCCAGCTCGCGCACGTTCGTTTCGACGGAGTACGCGAGGTACTCCACCACCTGCGGCGGAATGTCGATGCCGTCGGCCTGCATCTTGTTCATGATGATGGCCACGCGCGTTTCGAAGTCGGGGCTTTGCAGGTCGGCGGTGAGGCCCCACTTAAAGCGCGACAACAGACGCTCTTCAAACCCTTTTAGCTCGCGCGGCGGCACGTCGGAGGTCATGATAACCTGTTTGCCGGCCTGGTGCAGGTGGTTGAAGATGTGGAAGAACATTTCCTGGGTACGGTCTTTGCCGGCCAGGAATTGCACGTCGTCCAGAATCAGGATATCAACCAGCAGGTAGAAGTTGCCGAAGTCCTGCACCGAGTTGGTTTTCAGACTTTCGATAAACTGGTTGGTAAACTTTTCGGCCGATACGTACAGCACGAACTTGTTGCCCGAGTGCTCCTTGATGTGGTTGCCGATGGCCTGCACCAGGTGCGTTTTGCCTAGGCCCACCCCGCCGTAAATCATCAGCGGGTTGAAGGAGGTAGTGCCGGGCTTGTTGGCCACGGCCCAACCGGCCGAGCGCGCCAAGCGGTTGCACGAGCCCTCGATGTAGTTCGTGAACGTGTAGTTCTGGTTCAGCTGCGAATCGAGGTAGCTGCGGTCCGACACGGCACGCACCTCGAAGGGGTTGCGCAGCGGCGGTGGGGCTACAGCTGCGGCAGCTACGGCGGCAGCAGCGGCCGGCGGCGTCTGGCGCTTGGGGTAAGCAGCACTGTTGGCCCCGGCAAAGTTTTGCTGCGCAGGTTGGGCGCCGCCGCTAGGTTGCTGCGGGGCCATGGGCCGTACCTGGGCTGCCATGGGCGTGTGCGCGGGCGGCCGATGAGGCGCCCCGCCGCGGGTGGCGGGCAGGTTTACGGTACGGGGGCGGGCTTGATCGTTGCCCTGGTCTACTACAATCGAGTACTCCAGCTGACCTTCGGGGCCGAGCTCCTGCACAATGGCTTTCTTGAGTACATCCACGTAGTGCTCCTCCAGCCATTCGTAGAAGAACTGGCTCGGAACCTGGATAATGAGCAAGTTCTTCTGCAGGCCTACCGGTACAATGGGTTCAAACCATGTACGGAAGCTCTGCTCTCCGACACTGCTCCGGATGACGCGCAGGCAATTGGCCCAAACGGTACGGCAATCCTTCTGCAT